>NZ_JAFBDO010000002.1 GCF_016908295.1 Thalassobacillus pellis | reverse complement strand
TCTCTGTGGCAAAGACCGCCACGGCGAGGTTCGTCTTAAGCTTGTCGGGGGTGAGCAAGGCGCTTCCGCTTTTGTTTCATCCAGCTCCAGCGCCTACCCCCTCGAGGTCTTAAGCCAACCCTCTCTGTGGCAAAGACCGCCACGGCGAGGTTCGTCTTAAGCTTGTCGGGGGTGAGCAACGCGCTTCCGCTTTTGTTATTTCTGAAATTGGTTCACTTCTTTTTTGATCTGTTCCCGTATATGTTGGGTTGCTGTTACCATATTTGCAAGTGATTCTGTTGTCTCGCTTATCCCTCTTGTTTTTAGGCCGCAATCAGGGTTGACCCAGAACTGGCGCGGATCAAGCACTTTTAATGCGCGTTCGATATTCCGCTCCATCTCTTCTACTGGAGGTATCCGCGGACTATGGATATCATAGACACCGAGACCGATTCCTTTCTCGTAGGAATTCTTCTCGAAATCAGCAATTATTTCTCCATGACTCCTGGCAGCTTCAATGGAGATGACATCGGCATCCAGCTGATCAATAGCCTCCATGATTTCCCCGAATTCGGAATAACACATATGGGTGTGGATTTGCGTTTCCTTTTTCACCTGGGAAGTAGCCAGTCTAAACGCGTAGACCGCTTCCGTCAAATACGCTATTTGCCTTTTAACTTTTAACGGCAGCCCTTCACGTAATGCCGGTTCATCCACCTGAATCATGGAAATGCCGCTTTCTTCAAGGAAGCTGATTTCTTTTTGCAGGGCTAAGGCGATTTGTGTGGTAACATCAAATTTACTGATGTCTTCCCGGACAAACGACCAATTCAGTATGGTGATCGGCCCGGTCAGCATTCCTTTTACCGGCTTTTCTGTCAACGACTGGGCATAGGTGATTTCCTCTACTGTCATGGGCTGATGCAAATCGACATCTCCATAAATGATTGGCGGCTTAACACACCGGGAGCCATAAGATTGCACCCAGGCATATCTGGTAAAAGTGAAACCGGCCAGTTTTTCACCAAAAAATTCGACCATATCGTTCCGTTCAAACTCTCCGTGGACGAGGACGTCAAGGCCGATATCCTCCTGGCGGTCGATCCATTCCCGGATATTATCTTTCACAAAAGCCTGATAATCCTGGTCCGACCATTCTCCTCGCCGCCATTTCAGCCTTGTCTGGCGGACTTCCTTCGTTTGGGGGAGACTCCCAATGGTTGTTGTCGGCAGCACCGGCAATTGGAAAAAGTCTTTTTGAATTTCCTGGCGAATGGAGTATGGTGATTCACGCTTTGGCTCGATTCCTCTCCAGGATTCCACTTCTTTTTGGACATTGCCATTATTCCGGGAATTAGAATGAAGGAGCTTATCCCGATAAGTTTGGAAGGCTTCCACTTGATCCTTGACGGAATTTCTCCCATGATTCAAGCCCTTGGTTAGAATGTTTATTTCTTCAAGCTTTTGATCGGCAAAAGAAAGGGCGTTTTTAATCAATGGATCCAGGTCGCTTTCCGTTTCAACGGTGACTGGCACATGTAACAAGCTGCATGATGGCTGGATGATCAAGCGATTATTCTCGACCTTTGAAATTATTGTTTCCAGCTGGTCAAAAGCAGCATCCAAATCCTCTCGCCAAATGTTACGCCCATTGATAACGCCTGCAGCAAGCACTTTATCTTCCGGGAAGCCGTATGTCTGCAGAGATTTCAGGTTCTCACCATTATCATGGACAAAATCAAGCCCGATTCCGTCCACAGGAAGGGAGACGACTTCCTCATAGTGATCGACAGCTTCGAAATACGTCTGCAGCAGAATGTTCAAGTCGGGAAGCTGTTCTTTGATGGCATGATAGACCCATCTAAATGAGCGAATATCTTCCTCCGTAATAGTAGTACTCAAAATCGGCTCATCGATTTGGACCCACTCGGCACCAGCGCTCTCAAGTTCCCGCAGCACCTGGATGTACTGAGGGACAAGCTTTTCCAGGAGTTGATTGAAATCCTCACTTTTATAGCCTTTGGATAATTTCAAAAAGGTGATCGGTCCAAGAAGAACAGGCTTCCCGCTAATACCGAGCTCTTCTTTTGCTTCCAGGAAAAGCTGCAGTAAATGATTTTCCTTCAGCTTTGGTTCAGCATCAGCCGTAATTTCTGGGACAATATAGTGATAATTGGTGTTAAACCATTTCGTCATCTCGGCAGCAACGGCGTCTTTATTGCCTCGCGCGACATCAAAGTACGTCTGCAGGCTGTCCTGATTTTGCTGTTGGAATCGTTCAGGGATGAGTCCGAATAGATTAGCCGTGTCGAGGACATGATCGTACAGACTGAAATCGCCAATTGGAATCAAGTCAATTCCGCTGTCTTTTTGTTTTATAAGGTTTTGAAGTCTGATTTTTCCAACCTCAGTCCGCAGCTCATGTTCAGACAGTTCCCCTTTCCAGTATTTCTCGAGCGCTTTTTTCCACTCCCGTTTTTCTCCGATTCTTGGATAACCGATGATCGAACTCTTAGTCATTGCCATACCTCCCAGTAAATTTTTTTAGCATTAAAAAAATCTCTCTTGGTGAAAAGAGAGATTGTCAAGACTGTTTGAACAATGAGACAAATTAGATAGACTTGTCCTGTTCTGCGCTTCACACCTCCCTATTCCGCGTAGGTCGTCGTGTATGATTAACAGGCAGGTCTCCTGACTTAAGATCACCACAGACAAGCGTCTTCCCATCTATAAGTGACAGTGACAAACTTGCTTGCTGCTTCCTATTACAGTGGCGGGACCGTGCCGGATTCGCACCGGACTTCCCTTTTAAGCCGATTAAGTTTTACCTTAACCAGCACCTGATTAATCCAAGTATTCAGTTTCACACATAAAAAAACCTCTCTGTGTAAGAGAGGCTTTTCGTCAATACCTCTCTTATTTTTCAAAGCATATGCTTTGCTGGAATTAGCACCACCATCAGCTAAGGCTGACAGGTTGCCGGGTTTCATCGGGCCAGTCCCTCCACCACTCTGAATAAGAGATATATGTAATTGAATACATGCATACTAGCATGATGAAAATCAGCTGTCAATCTGTTCCGGGGGAAAATATAGAGTGTTTTTGACATTTGCTTTTCACTTGCATATCAATCGTTTAAAATGATTTTCAGTTTTTTGTACAATAATAGTAAGAGATGAAAAATATGACACACCAAATTGAGGGGATATAATGACACAACATAACGAGTTTGGCTGGAATTTTGATAACAGTTATGCCAGACTGCCGGAAATGCTTTATGAAATAACAGACCCTGTGCAGGTTCGCGCACCCGAATCGGTCTTTTTCAACAAAACACTTGCAGCATCTTTAGGACTGAATGCCGAGAACCTTGAGAATGCGGAAGGCATGGAGGTTTTTGGGGGAAACAGGATTCCAGAAGGTGCATTGCCGATTGCCCAGGCTTATGCCGGCCACCAGTTCGGAAACTTTACGATGCTTGGGGATGGCAGGGCCGTCCTCCTCGGCGAGCAGGTGACACCTTCCGGGGAGCGGTTTGATATCCAGCTGAAGGGTTCCGGCCGGACGCCGTTTTCCCGGGGCGGGGATGGTCGTGCGCCGTTTGGACCGATGCTGCGCGAATATATTATCAGTGAAGCCATGCATGGACTCGGAATACCAACCAGCCGCAGCCTTGCTGTCGTGAAAACAGGAGAACCCGTCTATAGGGAAACAGCGCTTCCTGGGGCTGTATTGACCCGTGTCGCTGCCAGTCATTTGCGGGTCGGGACATTTGAGTATGTAGCCAATTGGGGTACGAAAGAAGACTTGAAAGCTCTAGCTGATTATGCGATTCAGCGTCACTTTCCGGAAATGGAGCAACAAGAAAATCGTTATCTGGCATTTTATGAAAAAGTGGTCGAGCGTCAGGCTAGCTTAATTGCCAAGTGGCAGCTTGTCGGCTTTATTCATGGCGTAATGAACACCGATAATATGACGATCAGCGGGGAGACCATCGATTATGGTCCGTGCGCGTTCATGGATGAGTATGACCCGGCGACCGTCTTCAGCTCGATTGATGTCCAGGGCCGCTACGCTTACCAGAACCAGCCGGCGATTGGCCAGTGGAACCTTGCCCGGTTTGCGGAAGCACTATTGTCTTTATTCCATACCGATCAGGATCAGGCTGTCGAACTCGCCCAGGAGGTAAACGGCAAATTTGCGAAAATGTATCGTAGCTACTGGCTTGCTGGAATGAGAGAAAAACTCGGCATCCACAACGAAGAGGCAGATGACGAAACATTAATCGAAGAGCTGCTTACTATCATGAAAGAGCATGAAGCTGACTTTACGAATACGTTCCGTGCATTGACTTTGGATAAGCCGGAAGAAACGACGATGGATAAGGATGAAGGTTTCTCTGGATGGTATAAGAGATGGCAGGCAAGGCTTGATAGACAGAATAAGTCCAAAACTGATGTCTATGAGTTGATGAAAAAATCGAATCCATCCGTGATTCCGCGGAACCACAGGGTAGAAGAGGCGATTGAAGCAGCTGTCAGTAAAGAAGATTATAGTGTGATGGAGCGGCTGCTTAAAGTATTATCTGATCCTTATGCCTATACAGCCGATCAGGAAGCATACACCACGCTTCCTGAAAAGTGTGACCGCCCTTATCAAACTTTTTGCGGCACCTGATATGTAAAAATTTTCATAGGACTCGCTGCGATCCATGCTGACAAGAAGATAATCAAAATACAAACGGGGCAACCCATCTGGAGAAAACAAAATAGATTACTACAACGATTAGGAAACTAACTGCCTGGAGCCAATCATCAAAAAACTTCATTTATTTCACCTCTCATACGAGTGTAGGAAATTAAATGGGAATATATACCATTAAATGGAAAATCATTATAAAATAAGAACAAGCCTGCTCTGATTATGTTACTGGAGCAGGCTTGTTTCATCATTTGAGGGTATTAGAAGTATTTCTAAAGGGGATGAGCATATGTACCGATTATAAATAATGGAAGTCTAAAATAGAGGAGATTATTAATGAAATTATTAATGAATTTTTTTAGGAAAAAGGAAAAATCACCAGCAGCAACGAGGCAGGTACCAAAGAAAAAGAAGAGGGAGATAACCCCCGAACGTATAGGAGAGTTAGGGGAGTACAAAATCAATCTTCAATTAGAACAATTTCCACCCAATCATAAACATATCAGTGACTTGATGTTAAAGAACCCAAAAGCTAAATCAGGCTATTCTCAAATAGATCACATTTTCATTTGTCCTTACGGGATTTTTGTTATCGAAACAAAAAATTATGCAGGAAAGATCTATGGAGGTAAAGAAAATAAACAATGGACTGTAAACGGTAAATTCAAAATGATGAATCCTTTTCGCCAAAATTATGGACATATCGAATCGATTAAAGCTTGTTTAGAAAACTGTGACGATAATTCTTTCATTTCGATGATATCCTTTACCAAAAGAGCGGTATTTAACATCAGTCCCGAATTAAGAAAAATTCAATCGGATGATTTATGTGTATATGATACCGAGCTCACAGAATACATAAACCGTAAGATTCATGTCATAAAGCTGCAAAACTCTAAACCAAGATTTTCGGATGAGGAAATCATTACGATGTATAACACGTTAACGGAGTTAAATGTGGATGATCCTGTACAACGAGAGAAGCACAAGCGGGCATTTAAAGGTGAGGCTGCATGTGTGATTTGCAAAGATACAGTAAGTGATAAAGTTCGAAAATATTGTTTATCTCATAAAAAGTTCGAGGGGAAGATCTACTGTTATACCCACCAGAAATCCATTAAATAACAGCATAAGGTTAAATGCTGACCTAGTGGAAATAAATGGGTAACGTTCTAAAGTTCTGACGGAGCAAAAAAAATAAATGCGGAGGAATCAGATGAGTAATATTGATAAAAGAAATCGGTTAGATGAAACTCCTTTCAGTTACCGCGTCAACAAAAAGAATACTGTTTTTCTGGACTATCACGGTAAACAAGTGAAAATTTTAAAAGGAAAAGAAGCAGATAAGTTTTTGCAGAAAATGGACACTGCCAAAGATGAAAAAGCAAGACAGCTGGTGATGGCGAAAATAACAGGTAACTTCAAGAGAGGGAACGAACGCTGACTAACTCAAACAATATAAACGTAAGGTTCTTGCTTCAGGCTGTTGAGAAAAATCTCGGCAGCTTTCTTCTAATAAAAACACCTCAATGATTTCAGGGTGATATAAAGGGGGAGACTATGTTTGCTCCGTAAAAGAGACTATCTTTATTCTGAATAAGGTCGGATCCGCCGTACTCCGCTGATTCCAGTTGACACTCCGCTGATTTTCTTGCCCCGTCCGCTGATTCTAAGCCGCAAACGCCTGATACCGGTCCCGTTCCGCTGATTTCTAGGCAGTCTTCCGCTGATATCAACTCATACTCCGCTGATTTATCACAAAATACAACCTGTAACGTAAACTGAAGAATTCCTTTGTTATCTAAAGGAGCTGTTTGTTGATTTTCCCATACCGCTGCAGGCAAATGCTCGCTATCCAGAATATGCTCGCCCAGCAGGAAAATTATGCTCGTTCGTTGTCAAATACACTCGCCCAGCAGGAAATATGCTTGTTCATTGTCAGAATATGCTCGTAAGAACGCTTGCCCGTTTCCATAAACAAAAAAACGGTCTGCATGAGCATAAAACTTCATACAGACCGTTTTTCCGGATATTCTAAACCTATCATTTTTCAGTGACCTCTAGTGGTGTCTGTTACTTGCATTCTGTTATGGCCGGACTTTTTCTTGCAATACGTAGTCGGCATCCATAAGCGGGGATAAGCGATCCTGTTGGGTCTGCAGGGATATGCCGTCGATATGTCTGCGATCCATCATAATGGCGTTGTGGTTGTAACCTTTCAGATAAGGAGAAGGACCGACGGATGCGAGTAATGTAAAGCCTGAGTCAACCAGCATTTTAAATTTTTTACTTCCTGTGACCACTCTGCTTCCATAGGGATACACATAAACAGCAGTAGGGCCGATCAATGACTCTACTTCTTTTTTCCAGCGTTTCGTGTCTTTCACGAGACGATCATAACTCACTTTCCTGGCATCCAAATGTCCATAACCGTGAGAGGCAAATGTCCAGCCGGTTTCTTTAAGACGCTCAATTACTTTGAGGGCATTTCTTTTTTTCTGGTTAAAATCTTCGCTGTTTCGTTGATTTGTGCGATACCCGAGTACACCTTGATATCCAGTGAGGGCAATCAGTCCTTTTGCTCCCTGGAAGGAAAAGTCAGGGTGTTCTTTTACGAACTGATCTAAAATAGGAACGATGGCGTTATCCTGTGAAATAACTTCCTTGCCATCTGGCGCTATTGTATAGGAGCAGACTTCGCCTTCGTCATTAAGTATGAGTTTGTACACATTGCCGTTTTTTCTCATGTAATCATAGTAATTCATATCATCAATGGATAGGACGAGGGGCTTTTTCCCTTCCGGCAGCATTAATGTTCGGTTGGCAGTAACCTTACTGCCCGCTTTGTTAATTAACAGGTTTATATCTATTAATATATAGTCATTTTTATAGAGTTCTTCTAACGTTCTCTTAAACTCTTTCACGGTCACAAAGTAATCGTTATACCCTTTGGAGATTGGATCCTGATCAAATGCCAGTTCCGGATAGGCAATCACAGGGTGAAAGAAAATGTGCTCGACCGGACCTGTGTACTCAACCAGTTGTGCTTCTTTTTCGGGCTGGTTTCCTTCTTCTTTTTGTGACTTATCTGGGGCAACTTTATCCTGTTCATCTTCTGTACTTTCGTCGTGGGAAGCTTCCACTTGCTTTTGGTTATCCTGTTGCATGGCTGCCTGGTCCGAACATCCGATCAGGAAAAACAGGAACAAGCCAATAAGTATTATAATTAATGATTTTATCCCGACCTTACGCCTCAGTAAATTCGTTTCCTCCATCTATCACAGTCCTTTCCTTCATGCTCTTATAAAATATGTCGAAAGAAAGCGGAAGAAAGTTACAGAAAATTAGAAAAGAAAAAATAAGAAGCTGGGCGACGTCTTATTTTAATGGCTGGCAAATAGTTGCCCTTGGTTTATTAATAAATAGTGCGATGATGAATTCTATAATGTAAAGGGAGGAACCAATCGGCCATCAATATCCGTAAACTGATATTCTTTGGCTAAATCGCCTGTTTTAAGCACCTGTCCACTTTTCTTCATCACATCAGGATCACTTGCCAAAGCCTTTATCGCACGTCCCACATAATAAGGGGTCTCCGTTCTGATTAACTCATCAGATTCCTGCCAATTTTCCTCAGCTGCATTATGGTGCTTTAACACAAGTTCGGTTCTCATAAATCCGGGTGATACGGCAAGAACAGCAATATTGTCGTGTGTTAATTCTTTGGACAGTCCATAAGCCATGCGTATTAAAGCATGTTTGGCTAAATCATAATAAAAGTGGCCGGTGTATTTGCCGTCATCCCAAAAAGTGGTGTGAACAAGAATTGCTTGTTTGTTTTCGCGAAGCAATGGAATGGCAAAGTGATTAGTGGCCAATTGGGCACGTACCCCAGCCGTGAACATGGTATCCCAATGATTCAATGGCAATTCCCAAAAAGGCTTGGCTTCCATACCAAGATCGTGTGCTCCCCAGACATTATTGACCAGTATATCTAGTTTTCCTTGTTCCTTGCGAATTTGAGTAATTACTGCTTCCGTTTCTGAATCAATGGTATGATCACATTTGATCGCTATTCCTGTTCCCCCGGAGGCTTCCACTTCGGAAGCGGTATCGTCGATTGTGCCTGGCCAATCATTAGTGGAATTCCCTTTCGTACTCCGCCCCGTGACATAGACCGTAGCTCCAGCTTTACCCAATTCGATTGCAATACCTTTTCCTGCTCCTCTGCTTGCCCCTGTTACGAGGGCTACTTTTCCATGTAACGAATTCATTCCTCTCATTCCTTTCATGAGTAAGCTATTTTCTATCATACAGGGTAATACTTGACAACTTGTGTCATCTTTTATTGACTAGATATAATTAGTCAATTTAAGGAGTGAATGGGATGAGAGGGGATCGTCTGATATCTATTTTGTTACAGTTGCAAGCACATGGGCAGATGACGGCCAAAGAATTAGCGGAAAGGCTGGAGGTATCCGAGCGAACGATTTATCGAGATATGGAAGCGTTAAGCGGATCCGGTATTCCTGTTGTTGCAGAACGTGGAAAAAACGGCGGTTGGTCCTTATTAGAGGGATATCGGACGAATTTAACTGGTTTGAAGGAATCTGAAATTCGTTCTTTGTTCATTTCTCCTTCCTCTCAATTGCTTGATGATTTAGGATTAGCCCGACCCTCTGAGGAAGCCAGGAATAAACTTATGGCAGCCATTCCATCTGAATATCACAAAAATGTTAAAGATATCTGGAACCGGATTCATATTGATACAAGTGCATGGAAAAAACGTAACGAAAAAATAGAAGCTTTTGAAGTTCTTAAAAACGCTATATGGATGGAAAATAAATTAGCAATCGTTTATCAACGTGCAGACGGGTCGAGAACTGATAGGGTGGTAAAACCGCTGGGGCTCGTTGCTAAGGGGAGCCGCTGGTATTTCATCGCAGCCAAAGATAATCATGAAATTCGAAGCTACAGGGCCTCACGAATTAAATCTGCAGAACCAATCGATGAAACGTTTGAAAGACCCCATGACTTTGATTTGGCCGAATACTGGAAATCGTCGACAGAAGCGTTTATAAATAATTTGCCACGTTATGAGGTGTCGGTAAAGGCGGCGCCATCCATTATGCCGAGGTTACTGTTTACCGACAGGTTTGTAAAAAATGTCGAGGCCGAAGAGATGAATCGGGATGGCTGGACACCTGTAAAGCTGTCCTTTGATACGGAAGAAGAAGCAAAAGGATTCATATTAGGATTTGCTGATCAGATCAGGGTAATAGAGCCAACCGAGCTGCACGATAAGATTCTGGCGATGGCTGAAGCCACTGTTGGCTTTTATAAACAGGAGAAATAAAAGAAATTAAAGTCAGAATATTGTGTTACAATTAATACGATGTTCCTCAAAACTAAATGTAAAGGGGCTGACCAGTTGAAAGCATTATTTTTTCTTTACGATGGATATGTAGATTGGGAAATCAGTCCGCTTACCTACATGCTGAATGTTTCAGACATCGAAGTTCACACAATTGGAATTAGCGAGGTAGTTACTCACGCAGGAAACTTTAAAGTAAAGGTGGATAGGAATATCGAGGCAGTCGACCCTGCTGATTATGAGATGATCATCATCCCGGGAGGAGAACCTTCCCCGTTTGACAAGGATGAACGTTTATTGAATCTGCTTAAAGGATTTGATGAACAAGGTAAAGGGATAGCGGCCATATGTGGGGGACCTACATTTCTTGCAGCGGCAGACGTCCTGAGGGAAAGAAAGTATTCTACTTCCATTGATGATAATCCTGAATATGCTCACTACTTTAATGAAAAGTATATGAGTGAAGCTGATGTAACGGTATGCGAAAATCTAATTACCGCAGAAGGAAATGCATACATTGAATTTGCTATCGCTGTTGGAAAAGAGTTGAATATATTTGAGGACAGGGAAGATGAACTAGAAACAGTACTTTTCTTTAAGAATCAATTAAGAGGATAAAATTACTCTAATACAGTCAGTATAGTCTTAGAAAGCAGACATTTTGAAAAAGGTCTGCTTTCTATTTTTTTCAGTGAAAAAACCGGCATTAAATCATTACTCAGGTGTTGTGAAGTTCTTGGAGACAGGTATTCACAAGACATCATCGATGAAATAACATGATTTCCTCCCTCAATCATGCTAAAATGACACTTAATCAGAAAATTCTTAATTCGGTAATGGGATTTAGAAGAGTTGATTTAATTGGAGGGAAAAGGATGGTTGAAAAAGAGCAAGTGTTACAGGAAGTTATACCGAAAACGATGAAAGCGGCTGTGATGAACGATACGTTTGATATAGAGGTCAAAGAGCTTGCTGTTCCGGAATTAAATCCGGACGAAGTGTTGATCAAAGTGATGGCAGTGGGTATATGCGGTTCGGATATCCATTATTATGAGCACGGCAAAATAGGGCCGTATGTGGTGGAAAGCCCCATTATTCTGGGACACGAATGTGCAGGAGTTGTCGTTAAGATCGGGGAAGAGGTAACGAGGCATAAAGTCGGGGACCGGGTGGCAGTAGAACCTGGCATCACCTGCGGAACGTGTGAGTATTGTAAAGCTGGCCGATACAATTTGTGTCCGGAGGTAGAATTCTTAGCCACTCCACCGGTGGATGGCGCATTTGTGCAATATTTTAAACATCGCGATGACTTTGTCCATCCAATTCCGGATGACTTATCTTTTGAGGAAGGTGCTTTTATCGAGCCATTTTCCGTCGGGATTCATGCGGCGAAGCGCACGCAATTACAGCCGGGTTCTACGGTGGCCATCATGGGCATGGGGCCAGTGGGATTAACGGCGGTCGCTGCTGTCAAAGCGTTCGGTGCCAAGAAAGTGATCGTGACAGATTTGTCGCCGGTCCGTTTAGAAGCAGCTAAAAAAATGGGGGCAGACCATATCATCCATGCAACAGAGGAAAACGTAGATGAAAAAATACAGGAAATAACCGGAGGTAAAGGAGTAGATACGGCTTTTGAAACAGCCGGGAATCCTAAAGCCTTACAATCAGCCCTTGCAGCTGTAAAGCGCGGCGGAAAGTTGGCAATTGTAGGTTTGCCACCGATTAACGAGATAGCTGTGAACGTTCCCCTTATTGCAGATAATGAAATTGATATTTGTGGAATCTTCCGCTATGTCAATACATATCCGCAGGGAATTGAATTTTTGTCCTCGAAGCTGGTCGATATGCATGAACTCATCACAGATCGTTTTCCACTGGAAAGAACCTGGGAAGCCATGGAAAAAGCAAGAACGGATAAACAAGGCAGTATCAAAGTGATGGTTTATCCAAATGGCCTTCCGGAATATTAAACAAAGATAAGGCAGGAAGATCTTACAGAAGAAGGTACTAACGAAAGTTTTCCTATACGAATAGACATTAATTGAGTGAATATTATCTAAATATTTGCAAAAATGTAATAAAATGGTATTATTTGTAATATAAGCTTCCTAGAGACTACTACTCTAAGAAGCTTATATTTTTTGAGAAAGAGGGGCAGGAGCTGGAGTTTCATGGTTAGTCAGTTTTTTTACAGGGGGTACGACACCACTAAAAATAATTTTTGGAGGCGATGTACCATGAAAAAACTGAAAAAAATGTTCTTAAGCGCGGTACTACTAACACCTTTAACATTATTAGGAGCACAAACAGGTTTTGCAAGCCATGGAGAGAATTTAAATTGTGAAGATTTTTCAACCCAAGCTGAGGCTCAGGCACACTTAAAAGAACATCCGAATGATCCAGATGGATTAGATCGAGAAAATGATGGCAAACCTTGCGAGAGTTTACCAGTTGGTGATACTAATAGCAGTGATGACTCTAATAATTCATCCTCGGAAAACAGCGATCAATCTGCAACGGAAAACGAAACTACGGAAGATAGCGGAAATGAGCAAGGCGGACAAATGCCAGATACGGCAAGCCCGCTTCCACTTGGAATTCTTGGAGGACTGGGTGCCATGGCACTAGGTGCGCTTGGCATTCGTAAGCGCCAGTAATATTCCATTCAGAGAATAACGGCTAATCCTTTTGGAGTGTTGAGAATGATCAGGAAAATATCCATCATGATTTTTGCTATCGGATTTACCATTTTTGCTTACAGCGGATGGCAATATTACCAGGTGATGCAGTCGGTGGAGGCTATTCCAGTTCAAAAGCAAACCGACCCGCCCGAAAAGCTGTCTGCCACAACAAAAAATATACCCGCAAAGTCTAAGGAATCTTTACAAAAAAAAGAGAAAGTTTCCACATTAGACTTTCCTTTTTCCAAAGGGGACAAAGTTGCATTTCTGGATATCCCGGCTTTGGGGAAGCGCTATAAGATTTATTGGGGCACAGGTGAAGACACACTTAGCCAAGGTGTCGGTATGTATGTGAGCAAATGGACGACAGTCCCTAATTCTCATAGCGGCCATACGGTGCTTTCCGGTCACCGGGATACCGTATTTACAGGTCTCGGTAAGCTAGAAAAAAGCGACATACTCAAAGTTCATTTTGATGGGAAAACGTATAAATACGTGATTCAAAAAACGTGGGTTACAAAAGCGGAAGATCGTACAGTCATCGTCAAAAAAGAGAAACCTACACTGACACTGACTACGTGTTACCCGTTTGATTATATCGGTGACGCTCCTAAACGTTACATTATTCAGGCGAGCTTAGCAGATTAGTATCCCTGAATCGTGTGTTTCATGTTTAAGTACTAATCCCTCTTTCCAAAGACAATAACCATTAACGACCTGGCCCTATTTAGGCCGGGTTTTTAATTTCAAAAATTCCTTTTTACTATCAATGGGAGTGGAATCATGTGAAAATGGAAGAAATGATGCCCTCGTATTTACATATATTTCAGCGGCCGGGAGGAATTACATGATGAAATCGAAAATGCAGGTGGTTATCCTGCTGATACTACTGCTTACAAGTGGCTGCTCCATGGAAATGACTGATTCTGCTGGCGGGACAAATGAGGAAAATAATAACGATCCAAAGGCTGCCAGTGAAAATAAAACCACCAACGCGACAGTTACAAGAGTGGTGGATGGAGATACCCTGGAAGTTTCCATGAACGGAGAAAAAGAAGACGTTCGCCTGCTGTTGATTGATACACCAGAAACTGTCCATCCTGATAAACCGGTGGAGCCTTTTGGGAAGGAAGCATCACAGTTTGTGAAGGAAACGCTTGCGAATGAGGAAGTGCGAATAGATATCGGAAAAGAAAAACGGGATAAATATGGTCGCCTCCTTGCTTACGTATTTATAGACGGCGAAACGATTCAAGAGAAGCTGCTCCGAAAAGGGCTCGCCCGAACTGCTTATTTATATAACGATTTGACGATGCTTGATGAGTTTCATAAGGTTCAGGCGAAGGCGATCGAAAAAGGGATTGGAGTCTGGTCAATTCCGGGATATGCCCATAAGGACCATAACCATGGTTATCATTATAAAGAGGAAAGCGGATCAACTGATGAAGCGGATAACTCTTCTGATTCTGGAACAACCGATGATACTGGAACCAGTGATTCCGTTTATTATAAAAATTGTACTGCCGTCAGAGAAGCTGGTGCTGACCCGATCAAAAGGGGAGACCCTGGTTATGACAAGCATTTAGATCGAGACGGTGATGGGATAGGTTGTGAATAGTAAAGGGAAGTCTCTGATTATAACAGAGACTTTCTTTTTTATTGAAAAAATTATTTTAATAAAGATAATTACTTTTATTTGAGCTTTATTGTACGGAAGATTGACTCTTTAAATATCCTAATATTGTTAAAATTAGTAATTTATTAGAAGCATTTTTGATATAATATTCATAGATCAATATAGTATGGAAGGAAGTATATTTATATGGGTTATGATTCTAATTTCATTGTACAAATGGCAAATTTATTTAGAGCTAGATTTCCATTCGCTTATATATCAACCTGGGAAGAAGATAGAGTAATAGATCAGCTAAGTTACCTTAGTCAAGCTGTAGAAATAATTAAAACTCCTCGTAAATTAATTACATGGAGTCAGACTGAAGGCATTATTGAAAATGGCATACATAAAAGCAAGGACACTAAGTCTCCTCATAAAGCGCTAGATTTTATAGAAAATTATAAGGAGCCTGCTATTTTTATTATGAAAGACTTCCATATTTATTTTGGTGCGGAAAATCGTTCAGCAGATATGAGTGTAATAAGGAAACTAAGGGATCTTGTCCCCAATCTAGAAAAAAGTTTAAATCCAAAAAATGTTGTGTTTACTTCCCCGATTTTATGTATACCTACAGAGTTACAGAAAGAGATAACTATCGTTGATTTTGGCTTGCCAACTTTTCATGAAATTAAAGAAGTTCTAAATGATATTATTTATGCAAATAAAAATAATGAGAGAATAAATATTAATTTAAGTGAAGAAGAAGCAGAAAGATTGGCTAAAGCAGCGCTTGGTTTAACCTTACAAGAAGCAGAAAATGCTTTTGCTTTATCTATGGTAGGTCGTGGGAAATTAGATGTTGAAAGTGTTAAAGACATTTTGGCAGAAAAGAAACAGACGATCAAAAAGACGGGTATTTTAGAATTTATACAAGATCAGCCAAAACTGGAGGAAGTAGGGGGTCTTGAAAATATTAAACGCTGGCTTATGAAAAGAGACAAATCTTGGTTACAATCTGCTGAAAAATATGGATTACCTTCCCCTAAAGGAGTTTTAATTACTGGAGTACCTGGTTGCGGAAAAAGTTTAATAGCTAAAACTATAAGTTCAATGTGGCATCTACCTTTATTAAGACTGGATATGGGAAAAATCTTTAGCGGAATTGTAGGTAGTAGTGAAGAAAACATGAGAAAGGCAATTGAAACTGCTGAAACACTTTCTCCATCCATTCTATGGATAGATGAAATTGAGAAAGGTCTAGGAAACACTAATACTAGCGGAGATAGTGGAACTACCACAAGAATTTTCGGTACTTTCCTTACTTGGTTACAAGAGAAAACGAAACCAGTGTTTGTAATAGCAACAGCTAATAACATTGAAAACCTTCCCCCAGAGCTTTTACGCAAAGGGAGATTTGATGAAATATTTTTTGTTGATCTTCCTACAAGAAAAGAGAGGAAGATTATCTTCAAAATACATTTAAAAAAGAGGTTAATACATCCTGATGTTAAAGGTTCTTTTAATTTGAATGAGAGTACATTAGACCAATTAGCAGATCAAACGGAAGGATTTATAGGTGCAGAAATTGAACAAGTTGTTATTTCAGCCTTATTTGAAGCCTATTCAAATGATCGTAGTCTGGAATTAGATGACTTAATGAGAGTGATTAATAACACAGTAGCTTTATCTGTTACACAATCTGAACAAATTAGAGAAATTAGAGAATGGGCAAATATGCGTGCAGTAGCAGCTACTTTGCAAGAAGACCGTTCTGAATATACTGAAACCGTCTCCAAGTCTGCTTCGAATTTTAATGACAGCCCATTAGATGATATTAAGTCTACCAGGGGCGGAAGAACAATAGATTTCTAGAATAGGAGTGAACAGTAGTGAGTCTTGAAATGGTTTTAATTCCACTGGCAATTGGGGTTGTACAGGTAATTAGTGATAAATCTAATGAAACTTCAAGACATCTTAAGTCTTATTCAATTCCAACTCTAATAAAAGATGAATCTATACTAAAAAGAGCTTTAGATAATTATGGAACAGACTTGGAAAGTGAAAAAAACAATTTAAAAACTACAATTTCCGATATAGATATCATTTTTGAAAAAGGAGCCAACAGTCAATACATAGCTTTATTTGATGGAAAGATTAATGCAGATGATGCAGAAAGATTTATAAATAACATACAAAAGGAATATATTTCTATTGTACAAAGGGACACTTATGCAAAGCTGTTAAATCGGGCAGAGGAGTATGGCATGGAGTTGGAGCTTGAAGAAGAACTGGAAGATAGAGGTGTGGTATTAACTTTTAAAGTAAACCAATAAGGAGGACTTCAATGGATAAGCGAATAAGACTCGTTATTAATAAAGATGGCACAATTTCCGCTGATACAATAAATGTTTTTGGGAAAGAATGTCTCAAATACATGGAAATGCTTGAAGAATTATTAGAAGCAGAAATTATTGACTCCGATTATAAAGAGGAATTTTACCAAAAACAATCCGAAATAAATGTCTCGATCGAACATCTGAATTATAGGAGAGAAGATTAATGTATAAACAGATTACTAATAAAGGAAAAGTGTGGGAACTAAGAAACTCTATTTGGATGCTTTGGTCTTTGTTGACATTTGGATTTTTAAATTATATTTCTTTCTTCTATATTGCCTACAGAGTTAAACAAAAGAAATGGACCATCTCAGGGATTGTGTATAGTCTTATATTTATTTTGTTTATTGTAATCACTGAAGTTTTCCCATCGAACCATTGGGTTTACAATATTTTTGCTATTTTATTTATAGCGGGTTATGTTGCCTCAATAATACATGTTTTTAAAGTTCGACCTGAATATCTATTGAGATTAGAGGCAGTTAAGAAATTATCCGACTATAAATACGAAACTCTAAAAAAGGAAATACAACATGATTATCAAATGAATGAAACTATTCCTAAAGTTTCCAAACCAGTCCAAGAATATAACGTGGGCAACACTTTAAATAAATTTGAAAATAAAAATACTGTTACATGTATTGATATAAATAAAGCGACTGTGGAAGAGTTAGCAAAAATACCGTACTTAGATGGCATTTTTGCAAAAAAAATAGTGGAGTTGAGAAGCGTTAATGGCAATTTTACATCTAAAGAACAATTTATTGACCAAATGAAACTTAAACCGCATATAGCAAATAAAGTGTTACCCCACATATTAATATCTGAAAATAAGATAAACAAAAAGGAAAAGTCTACAGGAAGGATAGTCGACTATTAATGGATATAAGAATTCATCGCTATATACCTATTTCAAATGTCGAGGGTCCTGGGAAGCGAGCATGTATCTGGGTTCAAGGTTGTCCTATCCAATGTAAAGGATGTGGTGTTCCCTGGACTTGGTCTAAAGACGGGGGCACTTCTATTTCAATAGATGAATTATTTAATAAAATTAAAAGAAGTGTAGAAATAAATAATATAGAGGGTGTTACATATTTAGGAGGAGAGCCATTCGAACAAGCTGAAGGTCTAGCTAAATTAAGTGAAAAAATAAGATCATTAGGTTTATCCATTATGACATTTAGCGGGTACACGATAGAAAAAATCAAAAGTAATAATAGAAGTAGTTGGAGTAAATTATTAAATTTAACTGATTTACTTATTGACGGACCTTTTATCGAATCTAAATTAGATCTCAGTATGCCTTGGAAAGGTTCATCTAATCAAAAGTATCACTTTTTGACCGACAGGTATATTGAATTAGAAGGGAAATTAGACTGTATTCCCAATAGAATCGAAATACAATTCGATGATAAAGGTGAATTTGCAATTAATGGAATGGCAAAACATAATGACTTGGAAAGGTTGATAGAAGGTTTAGGGCATTTAAAAAAACAGCAAGATTAGACTGGTACTAATAAATGGAAATGCACCTTTCAAAAAATACTAAAACAAGGAAGCTGTCGAGATATTCTCGCCAGCTTTAATAATGTTGTAAAAGGAATAAGTAATTCGGTTACGGGAGGGCGAAAACCGTGAGGCTCCTGCGGAAAAACGGGCGATCCGAGACCCTGCAGTGAGGGTTTTCACGAGGAGGCTCGGGCGTTCGTCCGCGGAAAGCGAGTGGTTTCGCCCGCACGTGTACTTATTAAAGATGTTCCAGAGATTTACCGGTTTTTCTGCAAGCTGAACAAGTTTTTTGAAACTTTATCCTCCTTAGTACGTAAATAAGTAAAATAAACGACGGACTCATTTCCTGAGAGGAGAAAAGGATGAAAAACGTAATCAAAGTGGAAAACTTATCGAAGTCTTACGGAGATATCAAGGCTGTGAAGGATGTATCTTTTTCCGTTCACGAAGGGGAAATATTTGGAGTGATCGGCCCGAATGGAGCTGGTAAAACGACCACTCTCGAAATGCTTGAAGGTATCATCAAACCTGATAAAGGGAATGTCAATGTGCTTGGTCTCATTCCATGCCAGAGTTTAAGGGAGCTGAATAAAAGGATCGGGGTCCAGTTCCAGGCGACATCCATTCAAAAAAAGATGAAAGTCAAAGAAGCTCTGGCTCTGTTTTCTTCCTTTTACAAACAGGAGAACCAGAAGGATTACCTGGTTGAGCTGCTTGGGTTGGAGGATAAAATGGAGGTCAAATTTGATGACCTTTCCGGAGGCTGGAAGCAGCGATTGACCCTGGCCCTTGCGACGCTTCATAGACCGGAAATTCTATTCCTCGATGAGCCGAGTATGGGACTCGATCCACATGCCAGAAGGGAAATGTGGTCCCTGATCCGTCTGCTGCGGGAACAGGGATGCACCGTGGTCCTGACCACACATTATATGGAAGAGGCTGAAAAGCTTTGTGACCGTGTGGCGATGATTTACAGCGGGGAATTGAAAGCCCTGAACTCTCCCCGAGACTTACTGAATGAAGTCGCTGCTCACTACCTGACATTCGAAAGCGACGGTTTAGGATATGAGCAGCTGATTGGGCTGCCAGGCGTCATTCGGGTTGAAATCGAGGAGGGTGTTTATAAGGTTTATAGCGACAATCAGCAAAAGACTGCATATCACATCTTCAGCTCTTGTGAAAGTAAAGGGTTAAGCCTTTCCAATTTCCGGTTTGAAACAGGATCGCTTGATGATTTGTTTGTCCATTACTTAGAAAAGGAGAAAATTGTATGAATGCAGTCATTCAGCTGGCAGGGTTAGAGACGAAAATGTTTTTCAGGGACCGGCTCAGTACTTTTTGGACGTTTCTGTTTCCGGTTACCATGATTTGGCTGTTCGGCTCCATGTTTGTAGGCGAAACGATGAATGGGCAGACATTCGCAGAAATGTTTGTCCCATCGTGGATCGGCGTCAATATCGTGACGACTTCCTTTTTCACCTTAGGTACCGTATTGACAGGATACCGGGAAACAGGCGTATTGAGGCGCTATCAATCGACCCCGCTTCAACCATGGAAGATTCTCGCTGCCCACGCTTTTCAAGGGACGGTCATCTTTGGAATTTCCGCGGTGCTGCTCATGGTGTTTGGAATGATGATGTATGATCTGCGCCTGCCGGAATTCATTGGCAGTACGCTCCTTGTCCTGCTCATCAGTATTCTGGCGTTTTTCCCGTTTGCTTTATTTTTGACCTCCCTTGCCAAAAATACGCAGACGGCAGCAGCAATCAGCACGCTGTTCTTAAATCTGATGTTATTTTTGTCAGGAGCAACTTTCCCCCTCGAAATGATGCCGACGGTGCTTCAATATGTAGCAAAAGTGCTTCCGCTTTATTATGTGATTCAGCTAATGCGGGGAACATGGACAGAAGCTCCGATTACAGAATATGGCTTTGAAGCGGGTGTTCTGATTGGGATTGCTGTCGTTTCCACGATACTGGCCTCACGTTTTTTCCGCTGGAGTGATAAATAACATCTCTTTGTAAAAGCAGGACGAAGGTACACGCTTAAATCAACTATTTCCATACATTATTAATGAATAACTTTTCAAGAAGGAGAGATTTATTAATAATGAGTTGTGGTAATAGAAATGATTTTGATGCATGTGTATGTGAAACTGTTCGTAGAATTGTGAAGGCACAGGATGAAGTAGCTGGTACAGGTAATTGCTGTTCCACAGGGTGTGATCAATCCATCAGGGATTTGGTTTCCCCAGTTGCTAATGGGAATGGTCCCACTACTATTCCATTCGCCCTTTTCTGTAAGGGTGATTGTGATCCGTTTATCGGAAGCGGTATCTTCAGGTCTCCCGTTGGTGGATCAGGTATGACTGCTTTACGATGTGTAGAAACGCCAATCTTCCGTGCGAAGAAATTCGTCGATGAAGATGAATGCTGTGTACAATTGGAATTACTGCTTCCAATTACGATGGGTGGTTCAACTCCTGGCCCAAGCGGTAAAGGAAATAGAATTTGCGATTTCTTCCCGGGAAATAGCATCCGGAACCTGCAGGCAACTGGGATATGTATAACGGTGGATTTGGATTGTTTCTGCGGCATTGTTTGCCTGGATCCACTGACACCTCGCCCTGCATCTGAATTTGATGTAGATGATGAAGAAGACTGCTGCTGATAAAGATTACCATGTATTTGTGAGAAGATTACAGGAAGAGATCAGAGAATTATTCTCTGGTCTTTTTTCATTTTAAGAAAGCTCAACTTTGTTAAAGGTTTAAAGTATAAGTAAAATAACTAAGGTTTTCGCCATAAGGACTTGGCGATAAGTCAGGTTTTTCTAATGCGAATAAATTTAATTTCTGCGGATGACATTCACTTCTTCTGTCAATCCTAAAAGGGATTACATAAGGAGGGAACATGCATGAATTTAGCGGACATCATGATTGTCATCGGCTTTGTGACTTGTGCATTAATCATAATGATACTACTTGCAATTGGGATATATTTGTTCAAGGTAGACCGAACGCAAAAAAAATACCCGGTCTTACGAAATTATCCGGTAATCGGCCGGATGAGATACTTCCTGCAATCGATCGGACCGGAGCTCAGGTCCTATCTATTTAATAATGACCGGGAAGGGAAGCCTTTTTCGCGGAATGAATATGAGCATATCGAACACAAGGCTAAATATAAACGGGACGTGTTCGGATTTGGTTCGCAGCGTGATTTTGAAAAAGAAGGATATTATATCCGTAATTCCATGTTTCCGAAGCTGACAGAAGAGATGAAGATGGACCGCGACACGAAGGTAACGACCGATCGCTATCTACTGCTGAAGGAGCCATTATTTGGGGATAAAATAGAAAAACTGGAACAGGATGAGTCCCCTGTTTACCTGCTCGATGAGAATGACGCAATTGTAATTGGGGAAAGAGCGAGGAACCCATTTATCGTAAGGGGCCAAATCGGCATGTCTGCGATGAGTTATGGTTCCCTGGGAGACCATGCGATAACTGCTATATCAAAGGGGCTGGGCATCGCTAAAGGAACCTGGATGAACACCGGGGAAGGCGGGCTGTCTGATTATCATTTAAAGGGCGGCGTAGATATCATCATGCAAATTGGCCCTGGGCTTTTTGGTGTCCGCGATAAAGAAGGAAATTTCAGCTGGGAAGCCTTAAAGGAAAAAAGTGAAATCCCAGAAGTGAAAGCCTTTGAAATCAAACTGGCTCAGGGTGCAAAAACACGGGGCGGCCATATCGATGCGGAAAAGGTGACAGAGGAAATCGCGCGCATCCGCATGGTGGAGCCTTTCAAGTCAATTGATAGTCCGAACCGCTTCAAGGAGTTCAGTGATTTCCCATCTTTATTTGAATTTATGGATAAAATCCGTGAACATTCCGGTTTGCCAGTAGGAATGAAAGTCGTTATCGGCAGTAAGCAGGAAGCAGAAGAACTCGCAAAAAGCATCCGGGACACCGGGAGAAGTCCTGACTTCATCACAGTTGATGGGGGAGAAGGAGGCACAGGAGCTTCCTATCAGGAGCTCGCGGACAGTGTCGGCCTGCCGATCCGTTCTGCGCTGCCATTACTCGATAACGCATTAAAAAAATACGGTGTCAGGGAGCAGTTGAAAATTATCGCAGCAGGCAAGCTGATCTCTCCCGACAGAATTGCTATTGCGCTTGCGATGGGAGCTGACCTGATTAACATTGCCCGTGCTTTCATGATTACGGTCGGCTGTATTCAAGCCCTCCAGTGTTCTTCCAATGCCTGTCCGGTTGGTGTCGCAACAACGGATCCTGAAAAGCAACAAGGCCTTGTCATTGATGAAAAGAAATGGCGTACGGCGAATTACGTCATCACCATGCGCAAAGGTTTATTCCGCGTCGCTGCAGCAGCAGGCCTTGATTCTCCCGTCCATTTTAAACGGGAACATATTGTCTACAACGATGCCCGGGGCAAAGTATGGTCCCTCGATGAAATTTATGAATCCATAGTCGAAGAACGCCAGACACTTCTCGATCCATCCGAAGTCAGGCTCAAGAAGATGAATCCAGCCAGTCAAAATAAAGATTCGCTGGGTCACTCATAACCTCTTTACGCACCAGCTGCGTAAAGGTTGCCTTCATGCCGCCATAGAAATAACCGAGGAATGTCTTCTTGATCCAGCCGTTTTGCTTGGCGAAAACCGCCTGTTTGAAGGTTCGGATAATCGCTTGTAAATAATGCTCGACGGGGTAGTTCAAGTTGTATACTTCATAAACACGTCGGACGCTATTCCAGGCAGAAAGTATTTCGTTTACGTTCAGAAATGACTGGGTCAGAGCAATGAATGCGTCTGGAATGTAAGATGGCAGATAGTCGGCATCGATCACTTGCTTCGTTGACTTAATAGCTGAAGCTTTCTCTTGAGGAATTTTAATTGGAGAGGAAGCTTTTTCATTTGTCGTAGATACACCTGCGTCTTCTGATGGAAGCTGTTCTTCCGTACTGGCGTTGATCACCAAAATATTCACCCCGCGTTTCCCATTCGGGCGGGTATTCGGGATACGCGTCAATAATCCTTTTTCTTCAAGTGTATTGATGGCACGGATGACGGTACTTCTGCTCCGCAGGGTTTTCAGCATAATTGTTTCAATTTTAGCGAATGACACACCAGGATATTTTACGGAATGCCTCCATATGAAGCGGAGAACATCGAGTGTGCCCGAAGAAAGTTCGGCTTTGTGATGGTATAAGAAGGCACGGACCCGGAGATCCATTTCTTTTTTACTGGGAAAAGCTTGCAGGCTGCGAATTTCTGAAATATCCATTTGTTCCTCACCTTATATGTTCGTTTATTCTATAATCGAATGAAAAATAATTCAGGTGTCATGGGTGAAATATAATTTCAGTTTTTCCTACGTTATTTACATATGGTTTTTATATCAATTTAGTTTATGCTCTGTTTCCGACATGTTTAATATGGAATGGTGCTTACTCCCACATGGCATGTAGGGCTGTTGATAGGGTGTCATTTGCCATGTCAAGCAGGGGTGTCAAAACGAGCCTGGCTTCAGCTTGCGGGAAAAGCATTAGCCGGTAAACATACTGGCGAGCATATTACATCGCTGGGCGATCGTATTCAGGCAGCGGACGAGCATATTTCACCTTTGATCGAGCGTATTCTGTTCAACAAGCATTCCCTGCTGTGAGCATCAATAATTAACATCCTCTAATAATTCGGTCGCATTTTGTATATTTCCTTTAACAGGAGAGTGAGTGGGATAGAGTGTCATAAGTGCGAGCATTTCTTTGAAGGAGAAATGTTTTTTTAGGTTTTTCGACAAAGTAATTATCCCTTTTGAATAATTATTTATTGCAAAACGATAAATATTTATTTAAAATAAATGTGACGATAAAGAAGTGAGGTGCTTTTCATGAAAAAAGTAACAACATTGTTTTTAAAAATAGCTGTGGTTCTTCTCGGAGTTCCGGTTCTTGGTCTGTGCATTTTTTTGGTGCCTGAGTTAGCGGATCTTGCCGCAGAATTGCTTCCGGAGTTCGGTTTTATTAGTGTTCTCGTCTACATCGTTTTCGAAGGATCGGCGATACCTTTCTACTTTGCTTTGTATCAGGCCTTCATGCTCTTACGATACATTGACAAAAATAAAGCTTTCTCCGATTTATCTGTAAAAGCTTTGAAGAAGATCAAATACTGTGCGATCTCCATCAGTGTTTTGCATGTACTGGCCTTGCCGTTGTTCTATCTTTTTGCGGAAGCAGACGATGCACCAGGCGTTGTCTTTGTCGGTTTAGCTGTCCCTTTTGCTTCCCTGGTCATAGCAGTTTTTGCTGCTGTTCTCCAAAAACTTTTACAAGAAGCGATTGCTATCAAATCAGAAAATGATTTAACGGTCTGAGGTGAAATTATGATTATCATTAATATCGATGTGATGCTGGCTAAAAGGAAAATGAGTGTAACGGAACTTTCTGAGAAGGTTGGAATAACGATGGCGAACCTTTCGATATTGAAAAATGGGAAGGCAAAAGCGGTTCGGTTATCTACATTAGATGCCATATGTAAGGCTTTGGAGTGTCAGCCCGGAGATATTTTGGAATACCGAAGTGATGAGGAAAGTTAATTTCAATAAAAATGGGGAGGCATGACGATGGATAGTCACAATGTGGTTCTTGAAAATATAGGTAACCCACATGAACTGGAGAGAATGTATCGTAAAGACCCGAAAGCCTTTAAGAAGTCATTCTTACACGCATGGGAACAGCATCCTGATTCTCCAGTTCTTAATGTCTGGTATGAGAGATTGCATTTCAGGGAGACAGCAAATACAATTAGACCTTCCTTGTTTCAAAAAGGTTTCTTATTGATGGGCCTGTTAGCTATTCTGGCCGGGATAAGCACCAGGATCATTTTCCATTTTGTCGAACAGGAAGCGATTGCTCCGATTAACCTTGCTTTTGGAATAATTCCCTTTATAGCTGCCTACTTTGTTTACAATAATCGGCCAAAAAGAAACATCATTTATACCTTGGCAGCGTTGTTCATCATTTCAGGTGTTTATCTTAATATGCTGCCATTAAATGAAAAAGACAGTATTATCCTTGCCTATTTACACCTTCCTATTTTCTTATGGGTGCTGCTGGGGCTTGCCTTTACAGGAAACGATTATTCAAAAGGCAACAGAAGAATAGACTATATAAAATTTAATCTCGAATACGGCATCCTCTACGCCAGCATGGCAGTCAGCGGAATGGTGCTGGCAGCATTGACCATGCAGTTATTCAGTTTTGTCGGTCTCGATATAGAAGATTTCTATTTTAGTAATATTGTGTTATTTGGTGCTGCCGCTCTCGCTATTGTGGCAACATATCTGGTATCGATGAATCTTAATCTTGCCAAGAATATCACCCCTTATATAGCGAAGATTTTCAGCCCTCTTGTCCTGATCACATTGTTGGTCTATCTTGTAACGGTTATATGGCTCGGTAAAAATCCATTCCTGGACCGCAATTTCCTGATAGCCTTCAACGGAATCCTCCTTGGTGTATTGGCCGTCACCATATTTTCGATTACCGAACGCGACACAGACGAGAAAAAACACATTTCAGATTATATCAATGTCGCCTTGATTGCTCTTGCGCTCATCATCGACAGTGTGGCGTTGTCAGCCATCGTGTTCAGGCTTTCTTCATATGGAATTACACCAAATAGACTTGCTGTGTTAGGAGTAAACGTGCTTATCTGGGCAAATCTGATATGGATTATGCTCTCCTATATGCGTTTTCTGCAAAACAAATCCGAACTGACCGCTGTCCAGGATTCCGTTACTAAGTATTTGCCGGTCTACGGACTTTGGGCCGCTTTTGTTACATTCACTTTTCCTATTATTTTTAACTAGCAAGGCAGTTATCGCCGTTATGATTTTAAGCGTAACCCCTAAAGGTATTTCTTTAGGGGTTTTATCTTTTTTTGTTTACATTTGTGTGAATATTTGATAAATTGAATATATCAAAAAGATATATATCAAGAAGATACAAAGGAGTGCTGCAATGGCTCAGAAAAATTATACACAATACGCTTTGCTAGGTCTTCTGGTGACGGGATACCACACTGGTTATTCAATGAAGCAAATGATTGACGGCAGTTTAAATCACTTTTGGAAAATCAGCTACGGTCAAATTTACCCTGCTTTGAAGCAGCTAGTGGATAAAGGATATGCCGAAGTGAAGATTACATCTCAGCAAGGAAAGCCTGATAAGAAAGAATATTATATCACTTCATCTGGAAAAGATTTTCTCAAACAATGGTTACAACAACCTGTCCAGGAACTTCCTATAGAAAAGAACGAGCTCCTCCTAAAGCTGTTTTTTAGTCGTCAGCAAGATAAATCCACTACTATTGCACAAATTGAAAACTACTATGAAAAATTGGTTGAAAGATCTAACACTTATGAATGTATTAAGAAAATGATCCTCACAGAGTCTTCTGAACATAAGGATGCGCCTTTCTGGATTATTACTCTGGACTATGGACTTAGTACGACCCATGCTGCGATGGATTGGTGTATAAGAACAAAGGATACATTACTTAATCTTAAGGAGGAATAATGATGGGAGCAGAAATTTTCAATGGCAGGTTTACAGTTGAAAATAGGGAAGAAGACGAATTTGTGGTTTTCCTTATCGGTATGCGTATAAATAAGTGGTGGGCGCTGCACAAATGGGTTCCTGTATTTCTAGCCATGCCTCCTATGATCAAAGAGCTTTTCAGCAACAAAGGTTTAGGATTTCTTGCTATGGAAAATTTTTTCAATTTACGTTCCACTCTCATGGTCCAATATTGGGAATCTGAGGATGATTTAATGAAATATGCAAAAGGAGAGAAACATCTGAAAGCATGGCGAGAGTTTAATAAAAAAGCCAGTAACACTGATGCAGTGGGTATCTACCATGAAACATATTTAATTAAACCTAACCAATATGAGTCAATCTATGGGAATATGCCAAGATTCGGATTAGCAAAAGCTCTCGGCCATAAACCTGTTACCCAATCATCAAAAACCGCACGCCAACGTCTGGGGAAGATCAAATGATGGGTGTGTGCAATGAGTTACTTTTGATCTTGAATTTTCAACAAAAAGGGATGATTATTCAATCAAGGCTTGCAAAGAAGTAAGACTGAATTTAAAAGTACCATCAAGCCGGTTAGAATAAAACGGGCCTCCTTACGAACACTATGTAAAAAGGAGGGAACCTTGTGAAAACAGCGATCATCGGAGCAGGACTGGCCGGTCTTTCCTGCGCATTGACATTGGAAAAACACGGGCATACTGCTGATATATTTGAACAACGAAAGGAAATAGGTTTTCGCTATGACATTGCGGAATTGATGACGCCTATTCTTCATGCCCCCATCGATGACTCGGTAAAATTCTTTTCGGAAACCTATGATATCCACTTAAAACCTACCAGCAATGTACAGAAAATATTTGTCCATTCAGAAAACGAATCTGCCTATGTAGAAGGAAATATCGGTTTTATCAATATGCGGGGCCAATACAGGGAGTCCTACGAAAAGCAAATAGCCCAACAGCTGGTGCATAGCAAAATCCAATATGACAGCCACGCGAGTTATGAAGCCATCTCAAAAGAATATACCCATGTAGTATTAGCTACAGGCGATCCACAGGATACACAGCAGATCCAGCCATATGATATAGCTTTTCCTTCTACTTTCGCTGGTGCTATCGTTAAAGGGGATTTCGTCCGTAATGAGGTACATACCTGGTTCAACAGCCAGTTTGCTCCAAAAGGTATGGGCTACTTGCTGCCTCACTCCAAAACACAGGCCACCCTCGTAATCGTCTATCCGCAATATGAAGACGATTGGATACAAAATAGAAAGGGGTTCTGGGAAGCATTTGTGAAGCAAGCCTCCCATACACTGAACCAGGAAGTTGTGATTGAAAAAGAGTTTACGATTACCGATTACATGGTAGGAAAATGCAGATATCCACGGATCGGAAACACGTTCTTTGTTGGTAACTGCTTCGGTGCCATTACTCCATTCTTGGGTTTTGGACAGACGGGATCCATACTTAGCGGCATTTATGCAGCTCAGGATATTTGCGGTCTTGGGGATTATGAAGCACTGTGTAAACCACTCTTTAAGGATTATGATGATTCCCTGGTACTCCGCAGAGGGGTTGAAAAACTGAGCAATCATCAACTGGATTTAGTGACTAGATCACTTCACAATTCGATGGTAAAGAAAGTTGTCACCCAGCCGAACATGAGTGTGTTGAAAGGACTCAGCCATGTATTGAAGCCTTTTATATCGAAATAAAGTTTTTTTTACGAAAAAAATAGCCCCCTATTGACTGAATGGGCAGGGGCTATTTTTTCTGTAAGCATAGAAGATGTGATCTGAAATTAATTTAAACTAACGGTAGTAAGAAGGTGGAATCACTGGTTATATAGAAGAAAATATTATTGGAGTTAGATCCAGATAAACGAATTGAGCAATCCGTAAAATTCACTTCCACGGACCCTGCTTAGTATATAAACATAGACGTATTTCCAAGATGAAGTAAGTATGTGAAACTCTATAAACACTGGTTCGTATACAAGATATAGTACGTTAAATGAAGGGTAATATTGGGGGAGTTTCTGGATGTATTTTAAAATCGTTATGTATTAGATAGGATTTAAGTACGCTTAGCGGGAGGTGTATTATGCAAAAGGCTATTATAGTTAGTTATCAATCTGATAAAAAGAATAACGTAAGTGAGTTAAATCAACTTCTTCAAGAGGGATGGAAGGTTGTTTCTCAGAGTCCAGTTGGTTTCGTACCCCTCATATCTACACTTGTTATACTGGAGAAAAATTAGGGACTTTTCAAGAGTAAGAAGTGTTCGCTTTTCATTATAATGGCCACTTAATTTTATGGATAACGCGAAATAAGTTTACTAAAATTAGTAAACTACAAAGGGGAAATATTGGTGAGCATTATCATCCTTCGAAACGTAATTGAAGATGATCTTCCTGTGTTCTTCAAACACCAACAGGATCCGGATGCAAATCATATGGCGGCATTTACAAGTAAGGAACCGGGAGATTGGAACAGCTTCTTAACACACTGGAATAAAATTCTGGCGGATAAAAACATCATCAAGCAAACGATCACTGTTCAAAATAATGTTGCTGGAAATATTTTATGTTTCGAGCAGTTAGGCGTACCAGGAGTTAGCTACTGGATAGGAAAAGAATATTGGGGCAAAGGAATCGCTACCAATGCTTTAAGGGAATTTTTAAAATACGTTACAGTTCGTCCACTGTATGCTCGTGCTGCCAAGGACAACATTAGATCACTCAAAGTACTGGAGAACTGTGGTTTTACAATATCTGGTGAAGACAGAGTGTTTTCTAACGCTCGTGGTGAAGAAGTGGAGGAATTTGTTCTAATACTTGACTAAAGATTATTTGCATTACAGAGTGTCTGTTATTTATACGAGTCTTGTTCTTTTTTAAATGTTAATTTTTTCTGTTATAGGGTGTAATTCTTTTATTTTCAGATTGCGCTTATTATTCTATTATAGGGGCGATTCTTTAATAAGCGTAATCCTCTCTTTATTCAAGAATTGGACGCAAGGGTTGTTAACCCAGTTTTAGATAAAAAGTGTAATGGATTTAACGCTAAATTATTTTTGAGTTTCAGTAATTATATTGAAGGTTATCCCGAACTTGTCCATTACATAGCCTTGAGCAGGGTTGAAGGAGGTTTCCTCCAATGGACCGATTACCTTCCCACTTAGCATACGAACAAAGTGTTGTGTTGTTTTTTTCTCGATTGTTAATTTGAACCACGCTCAAGAAGAAAAACAGTTGTTTCTAAAAGTTTCAAAATATGTATGTTACGCTTAAAGTAACAATTTTACATTTGGGGGCGGTGATTTGAAATTCTTTAGAATAATGACTGTGATTTTTATTGGTTATTTATCCTACATGGCCTATGAAAAAGGAGTTGAGTTAAGAGCGATGGGTACAAATGCTGATGGAGACGGAATAGGAATTAGTTTCTTAGGAATTCAAACAGCTGAAAGAGTTCCAGAAGCTAATATTCCAAAACACGCTCAAGGATTCTTTGTTTCCAGTATAATTTTGGGGATTTCCGGCTTGCTTCTTTTATTTCTACCTATGATACTAAAAATAGTACCATTGCCTTTGAAAAATTGGATCCGTAAACAGTTTGAAACTGAATAATCTTTAGAGAGTCAACATATCATGTTGGCTTTTTTTGAGGATACGGATATCCATCTTTATTTGGAAACATTGGTTTTCACGCTTATTTCTAAAGGTAGAAGATCGTAATAATGTTTTAGATGTATCTAGGCCTGTTACTTTTCTAACTGGCGACTTTTTTGCTATACATTTTAAAGCATATCCTGCACCACAGCCTACTTCCAATAAGTCCTCATTTTCTTGTAAATCTAATAGCTCAATCTCCATGTTAGGCTGTGTCCGTCAGATTTTCCTGAGCTATTCAGATGGATAGCATTAGTTAGCCTGGAAGGGTGACCAGCCTTATTACATTACCAGGGGTATTTGGGATCTTAATTGTATAACTGACGGATCAGGTTAATTCAATAACGAATATTCAGGAGGAAACTAATATTGTTAAGTGTAGATAAGCCTGGAAAGATAATTATTTTAAACGGTACCCCCAGATCTGGAAAGTCCAGTATTGCTTCAATAATCCAGAAAACATTTGAAGGTGTGTGGATGAACTTAGGAGTTGATCAGGTCATGCAGATGACTCCTGAACAGTTCCAGCCTGGGATTGGTTTAAGACCTGGAGGTGAACATCCCGAGCTAGAACCGACTATAAAAATCATGTATCGAGCTATGTATGAGGCAATCGCACAATTCAGTCGCCAAGGACTGAACGTCGTTGTGGATGTGGGGCATCATGACGGTTATTCAGTACCGTTAAGAATTCTACCTGAGTGTGCCAGAATATTGGAGGGGTTTCCAGTTTTGTTCGTAGGAGTTCGTTGTCCAATTGAAGTTATCATGGAACGACGAATCAAGACATGGAATGTTGGCTACAACGATGATCATGAAATACCAAAGCCAGTTTCTTTATGGCAGAAACTTGTTCATATACCTGGGATTTACGATTTGGAAGTTGATACATCTGTTCTAAGTCCTGAAGAGTGTGCTGAATTAATTTACAAGAGACAAGAAGATGATCCATCCCCGACAGCTTTCAAGCTCATTAAGAACATATAAAATGAACAAACCTTGCACCTGGTGTTATGAAGTTAATAGGTGCAATTGTTGAAGAAAGACTATATTTAAGAAACATAGCAAGTAATGGAGGATAAAATGAAGAAAGGATATAAAGTAGTTCTTAGTATTAGTTTCGTGTTTTATTTATTCGCATTGATGGCGCTATTATTCTTAGGTTCAAGAGGGAATGTATGGTCAGACCTATCTTTAATAGAATATATCAAGCGCTCGTCTAATTTTGTTCCATTTAAGACTATAAGTACATATATTTCAGCAATAGTTGATGGAAGTATGAATTTGGATATACCTGTAAAAAACCTTATTGGTAACTTCGTTATGTTTTTCCCAATGGGTGTTTACCTGCCTTTTGTTATGAAAAAAATAAACACAGTAGGTTTATTTGCTATTTCTATGATTATATTATTGTTTGTTATCGAAGTAATACAAGTAATAACAAGAAGAGGAAGTTTTGATATTGATGATTTCATTCTTAATATGATTGGAGCTTTGTTAGGTTTTACTATTTGGAAAACAAAAATTGTTCAGAAATTATTAAATTAAGTATTTTTATCTCTTCCACTAACGTATTTGAAGCATTGGAAAGGCAAGGGCTGTTAACCCAGGATGTGGAGTCTTAAGTGTTTACTTCTATTAAATCCTCCCAAAATTAATCAATCATGATTAGTTTAACCTTGGAATATATAGTTATAAAAGGAGGGGGGACCCTATGACGAAAAAAATTCTTTTCTTTTGTGACCCTGGAATCGATGATTCTTTAGCAATTATGTATGCTTTAATGGATCCTGACATTGAAGTCGTAGGTATCGTCACGAGTTATGGTAATGTTACTAAACAACAAGCTACAGCAAATGCTGCTTATTTGGTACAATTGGCGGGTCGAAAGGATATTCCGATTATCCCCGGAGCTTCCAAACCAGTTCAACAGGAGGAAGTTACCTTTTATCCGGAAATTCACGGTGAAGAGGGGATTGGCCCAATACAGCCCCCTGGTTATATGCAATATCAGACTTACCCTTTTGACACGATTCGTCTCCTGATAGAGAGGTTTAAGAATGAACTTATTATTGTAGACACTGGCCGTTCGACGACCCTTGCAACTGCCTTTATCTTATTTCCGGATTATATAAAAATGGTTAATTCTTTTTACGTAATGGGTGGTGCTTTCTTCGTTCCAGGAAACGTAACAGCACTAGCGGAAGCAAATTTTTATGGAGATCCGACTTCCTCTAATTTTGTTCTGAAATTTGCTCATAATCTAACGATAACTCCATTGAATGTAACTCAATTCGCTATCATAACCCCCAATGTTGTAGAGAAGATTTCCAGAAACAAGAAAAACTTCTATGCTTTCATGATGGCTCCTATTTTTGAGTATTATTACAAATTTTATAAGGAAAAAATACCTGGGATTAGCGGTGCGCCTATTCATGATTTACTGACAATAATCGTTATTAAAAATCCGGAAGTAGTGGATTACATATATTATGATGCCAACGTAGTTGAGGGAATTGAGGCAAGAGGCCAGTCCTATATTGACCTTCGTCCAACCAGCAAAAAGGGGAGTACAGGGATTGCTATGAATCTTCATTATGAAGCTTTCTTAGAAGAGTTTACTAAAGTGATGTTACCTGAGTGATTTAAAATAGAAAGGTTATTTAATAATAGAGGGGACATTCTTATGAAATCCAAACCAATTTACGTAGAATTACCTATCCAGGCCCCTGTAGAAAAAGTGTGGGAAATGTCACAGAATCCTAAGCTGCATGAGCAGTGGGATTTGCGGTTTTCTTCTATAAATTATCTGCCTAAAGAGTCAGAGGATGATCCACAATCGTTTTTATATGAAACTAAGTTCGGAGTTATAAAAGTTGCCGGCTGGGGGAAAAGTGTCGGCACACACAATAACAAACATGGCTCAAAGACCTCCTCCCTTCATTTTGGTACCGATCAAAAGATCTCTCCTATCCATGAGGGGAGAGGGTACTGGAAATACATACCTACAAATGGCGGAACGACTTTTCTGACTCAATATGATTATTCTGTCCGCTTTGGATTAATTGGGAGACTTATAGACCTATGGTTCCGTCCGTTGATGGGATGGGCGACTGCTCTTAGCTTCGACGTGCTGAAACAATGGATAGAAACGGGAGAATCTCCCAAAAGTCAGTATTTACGTCTTTCTACTAGTTATTTCATTACGCTTCTCTTTTTCTTCGTCTGGCTTTATCAGGGGTTAGTTCCCAAGATAATTGCCAAACATTCTGAAGAAATATATATGCTTTCCATGTTATCTTCCTTGAAGGGGGAAGCTGCTGTAACCGGGGTGGGAATCGTAGGTGTGCTTGAAGTTTTATTTGGGTTAATGTGGCTACTTTATCGTGAGAAAAGACATTTGCATGCTTTACAAATCGTTGTATTTCCGGTACTAACAATCAGTTCCTTAATAGCTGTACCTTCCATTTCCCTTCATCCATTTAATCCTGTTACTTTCAACGCTAGCCTATGGGTCCTTACCATTATTGGGTTCATCGTTACGAAAGGTTTGCCCAAGGCTGCTAGATGCAAGCGTACTAGGAAGGTTGATTCTAAGTGACCATTTTCCAAGATCTCTTAAAAGAAGATTTTCAAAAACTTCATCCGAAGCTTCAAGAGCGTTATGCGTTGCCAATCGGGCAGCCGTTTTATGGGAGGGGGACGATGTCGAAAATAGAAACAGGCTCTTCCTGGCAAACCCCCTTCTTAAGGTTAGCCACACGGTGGCAATTACTATTTCCGGAAAATGGAAAAGATGTCCCGTTTACAATAAAAAATACAAGCAGAATACTACCAGGGGGAGGTGTAGAAATCTATTGGGAGCGGTCTTTCTATTTTAATAAGGTTACCCGTCATTTCAATGCTTTTATGACCATTGATGAAAAATATGAATTCGTTAAGGATTACCTTGGTGAGCCTAACTTATTCTATTCCGATTTAAAATTTGAAGTAACACGTGAAGGGCGTATGTGCATTCGATCTGATTCTCAACGCATCATTTTTGGAAAGGTGGAAATTCCAATTCCTTCTTTTTTACAAGCAGATGTTACCGTTGAGGAAGGATATGATGATGCCAAAGATACTTTTACTATAAATGTTGATATACAAAATAAACTAGTAGGAAGATTGATGGCTTACGAAGGGGAATTTAAGGAGCAGCCTATTTAAATATAACAACTTAACGGGCGACCCATCTCTGGTTTCAAATGGTGCACAGATCATACAAATAAATAAAACATTTATTTTGTTTTGATCTCTGTCTTTTGCCATAGATGAAATCAGTTTTAGCAAAAAAGGATATAATCATGAAAAAGTTTTTCCCTTCTTTTTTTCTGCAAAATACATATACTCCATTATTGGATTGTAATGCAAACCTCTAACCATAGTGAAAGGAAAGTATTATTGGAAATATCACACCCCCATCCTAACGTGTTTTATTTGCCAAGTAACAATTTTTCTAACTCCTTCATTTTCAAAGAAATGGTCAACGAAAGAAAAACGTATACTTCATAAAAGGCGATGGTTGCTGTTACGACTTTTTATAAGGTTATGCGAGAGGAGGAACAAATCATGATGCTATGGCTGTTTTTGGGTGGGGCTTTGGCTCTTATTATTGGCATTGCCATTTTCTATGACTTGAAACAAAAACGAAAGACGAACAAACATAGCCACACACTTTCCGATAGCGGATTTTCCGATAGTGAACGCTATAATAAGAGAAACCATCTTAACGATTAAAACAGGTGGTATGGAAAATATTAAAAATTTAAAAAGCCCACACAATGCGGGCTTTTAATATATCCCGAAAGAAATCTCCCTCTCCAAGCGCACCTAAAGGCGGAACTCTCCTCAAAGAGTTGCTCGTCTTTTCATACATAGAACACAAGTAATATTAGGGGTTAGTTATCTCATTTGCAGTCTATTATTCCCAACAATTAGACCGGGGCAGAAACGATACTTACAGAATAAAAAACCTCCTTTTTCTGGTGAGAGGGTGTTAATTAAAGGATTAACCTGTGTTATGACGAGTTCAATTCTTTAAAGTTAATGAATTTGATCGCCGCCTTACCTCTTAAGTTATGAAGGGAAAAATTGATTTCATAGACTTGGATGGTTTCTGAAAGATTCAAGTTTATTTTTTTTGCTTATGTTATTATATTTTTAATACATATTGGAAGGTGTGATGTCTTATGGCAAATATACTAGATGAATCTAGTCAAGCAGCTTATGCATTACAGGAATATATTAATTAAGAGGAGATATCACATTGAAAATGAACGAACTGAAACTGCAATCAGAAACAGAAAGATTAGTTTTAAGACCGTTACAGAAAGAGGACTATGAACGTTGGCTAGAGGGATTTAGGGACAGGCTTCCTTCCCAGTACAAATATGACGGAGACGGCATAGATTTGAATGGATGGACGAAGGAGGAGTTCCATGATGTAGTTGCAAAATATCAGGGATTAGCTGACCATGATGAGGCATATGTTTTCGGGGTTTTTAGAAAATCGGATCAGAAACATATCGGCAAGGTGGAGTTTTGTACGATAATGAGAGAAGAATTCCAATGGGGGCTATTGGGATATCGTATGCACAACCAATTTTGGAATAATGGTTATGGTAAAGAGGCAGTCAAGGAAGGGCTAAGCATTGCCTTTAAAAATCTTGGCTACCACCGTATAGAAGCTCATATTAATTTAGATAATACTCCTTCGATTCGTTTAGCGGAGGCGGCAGGAATGAATTATGAATGTACAAGGAAGGGTTTTATTTACGAATTTAATGAATGGACCGATAACCTCGTGTATTACATAAATTCATTATAACCAGTCATCAGAGCTATCGGGCGCAATTCTTAGTTAGGGAATCGCGCCCATTATTATATGAGAAGAGACGAGAGTTTAAGATCGCCTTAAAAGAATTGTTCATCCACTTTTAAGAAATCATAGTGTAATTTTTCGAGAAGCTGAGATAATGAGAAACAGTGGGATATTTTGAACCATTTAATAACCTGGAGGGAAACTATGTTTACTGCAGATCGTATTCATTTAAGAAAGGTAACAGAAAGTGACGCAGTTATCTATCATGACTGGAGAAATAATATGGAGGTCATGGAAAACACAAATCCAGAGCTGGACGTTCATACCTTTAAAGAAACAGAGACCTTCATACAAAGTATTTGCCAATCGAGTTCATCTAAAAGTTACATCATTGAATTAAACGAAAACAATATGCCGATAGGAATTGTATCTCTTGTCCATATCGATTACAAGAATCGGAATGCTGAATGTATCATTGATATTGGTAATAAGGATTACTGGGGTAAAGGCTATGGGACACAGGCCATGACACTGCTATTGAATTATAGTTTTTATGAATTAAACTTACATAAGGTTTATTTAAGGGTATTTTCCTTTAACCAAAGGGCGATTCATTTATATGAGCGTTTGGGATTTGAAAAAGAAGGAGAATTGAAAGACCAAATATTCAGAAACGGTAATTGGCATGGGATTACTTACTTAGCGATTTTTCAGGAAAAATATTTGCAAAATAAAAACAATTCAGCTAAATCATAAGATACTCTAAGGGAATTCTCAAGTTCGTATTTTCTAAACAGGGGGGCAATTGTCCAAGATGGACGATCGTTTTTTTACTAAGTGCAGCACCTGGAAGACTTCAATTCACGAAAATTTAATACCTGAAAAGGGAGATGAAAGTAATCCAAAACAAAACGTTTTATATTTATAGCGGGTTCATTTGGTGTCTTCTATTTGCATTAATGAGTTTTTATTGGGCAAGTGGAGGGATGATAGGAGTAAAATCCTTGGGAGGACTAATCTATCAAAAAGCTGTGGAAAGAGATCCCTCTTTTATTACTATTGTTTGGTTAACTGGGGTTGCTAAGGTGTGTGGAGGTATTTTGTTATTGTTAAATCTTAGAGAATGGTCAAAAATAACAAAGCGTATAGTAGTCCTTTTAACTTTAATCAGCGGTGTCTTTTTATTTTTTTACGGCTTTGCAAACATGCTTACCTTAGCATTATCAAGTATAGGTCTGCTTTCTTTACAAATAGACAGCCTTGCTCTTAAATGGAGGCTTATTTTTTGGGAGCCATTTTTTATGATTGGGGGAGTTTTATTTATACTATCCGCGCTTAGGAGTAAAAAACGGACCTTCAAATGAACGTTTGGGATGACATTGTGACATAAAAAAAGCTGGCGCTAACCAGCTTTTTATCAATGGAAAGCAAGATAATTATTACTTGCCTTGATAGGCTTCTATTAATTTCTCTATGTTGAATTTTTTCATTTGGAGAAATGCTTTTGTTAATCGGTCCAATTGCTCTGACGTTCCATTTGCCATCATTTCTCCCATTACTTCAGGCCAGATTTGCCAGGAGGCGCCATACTTATCTTTTAACCAGCCACATTGTTCGGCTTTTGGTTCTGAGGATAGCTTTTCCCAATAGTAATCAATCTCTTCTTGATTTTTGCATCGAACTAATAGTGAAATGGCTTCATTAAATTTGAAATCATGTGACTGAGCACTATCCATCGCAGCAAACCATTGCTTTTCAAGCATAAAATCCGTAAACATCAAGGTTCCTTCTTCATCTGGTTCCATGCCTGCGGGGTAACGGGCGATTTCCTCTCTTTTGGAATCACTGAATACAGAAATATAAAAGTCACTGGCTTCTTCTGCCTTCCCTGACAAGTCCTGAACATACATCAAGGAAGGTACAATAAATGGTCGGTCTTCACCATCTGGATTCGTGAGTATCAACTGCCATGTCAGCCCATACTTATCCTGTATCCATCCGTAGCGTTTACTGAATGGATATTCTTGAAGTGGCATAAGTGGTGTACCACCATCGGACAGTTTATCCCAGAGCTGATCTAAATTGTTCCTCGCGTTGGCATCTTTTGAAGGGTCAAAATTGATAAAAAAAGAAATAGAAGGATTAAACTGGAAATGCGGCCCTCCATTAATGGCCATGAATGAATACCCCGCAATATGAAAAGATACAAAGTCACTGTCTCCAGATGGCGTGTTATGAATCGTTGTATTACTGGTGACTTTTGAATCGGGGAAAATAGATGTGTAAAATTGTGCTGCTTCATTGGCTTCCTGATCAAACCACAAATGAGGGACAATCTTTTGATTAGTGATTTAAATTCCTCCTTTTCATCATGAATGTTACCTTGTTTATTTAATATTAACTTTGTTCAAATGCTCTTCGAGGCGGTTCCAAGTTTCTGTGATGCCCTGCAGCATTCCCATGTCCATGACTTTATGGAGAGCTTCCACAGACTCATATTCTGTACGGTTAACTAGCTTCGTCTTTCCATTCATATCGATGAATTCCAAACTGTTCTCGGAAGAAGGCATCGTTTCGTCAATATTTCCGTCAGCATCAGAAAAATAATCGGTGTAAGCAATCATCTCTGGTTCAATGATCTCCCTGTAAATAACTTTCCCCCAGGACTCCATCCCATAATATTCTCCTTGATTCTGATCCATACACTTCATGCAGTAATGCCATGTGCCGCCTGGTCGGAAATCAACGTGGCAAACTGGAAGTTCCCAGCCGTTAGGACCCCACCAATGCTTAAGATGATCAGGTTCTTTAAACATTTTAAACACGAGATCGCGTGGGGCATTAAAGTTGCGCTCCAGTATTAGCACGTGACCGTCTACTCTGGATTTTAATTCATTAGTTGACATATGAATAACTCCCTTCAAATGTTTACTTTACTTTTATACGGGAAAGTCATTATCTTCCTCATCGTCAAACTTAAATGTGTTCGCTTGCTTCTAATCAGTTTTTTTTCTGTAAATCATTAAGATAATCTTCAAGCCGATCCATCCGCATTTCCCACATTCTACGGTAGGAGTCCAGCCACATATCCATCTCTTGAAGCGGTTCTGGTCTTAGCTTATAGATCCGACGATTAGCAAGCGGATGAACCTCGACAAGACCAGCTTCGTTCAAAATACGAAGGTGTTTGGAAGCTTGGGGCTGGTTTAGATTTAACTTCTCTGCAATCTCGCCTACTGGAAGGGGTTCGTCAAGTAGAAGTTCGACTATAGCAAGACGATGTGGTTCTGCCAGTGCACTAAATGTCTGTACGTTCATGGTGAATTTTCTCCTGTCATACGTATTTTTTACAAGTACCTTAGGGTATCACATTACGGATCACCTCCAAGATTTTCAACTTTAATCCAGTTCGATACTTGGTGTTACATCAATTATTCCTCATTAGGAATATTCCAGTCAAGGAATATTTTGCGTTTTTATCAGAATGGTAAGAAATACCTATTTGTATTTCGCAGGAAAAAATAATCGTAAAGAGGGTTGCGGAGAGGGCCGGAAGTTGTTCAAGCATATTGGAATAGTTGCTCAGGAACATATGAATACAAATGTTAGAACAGTTAAAGTTTAAAAATGGAATTCGAACGCTAAATGAAGGATGAATGTAACGGAAGCCTTTTTGAGGTTGCCGGATGGATGGGTGGCTAAAATTCTCTAAAACCGAACGATAAAACGTTTACATGCATTATTGTTCTGATTTAGGGTTGATGCCTGCGCAGCTTTTTGATAGACTTGCACAGTAACTAAATAGAATAACTCGTATATCCTCGGTAATATGGTCTGAGTGTCTCTACCCGGTTCCCTTAAAGAACTGGACTACGAGTTGAAGTAGCATTGCTGGTCTGTCGTAAACCAGCTTTTTAGATAGTGGATGTATAATGCCTTTCGTCTATTATCTGTACTTTGACTTCGTATGTCTGGCAGGTAGAACTTTCTATCCGGCCAGGCATTTTTTGTGTACATAGACTATGAAAGAGTATGCGAGTTGACATCACAGAAGGGGAGAGAGAAGATGCAACAAATGAGGAAGAAATTCGCACCGATCGCACTTATCACTGTTTTATTATTATCTGTTCTTGCCGGGTGCAATTCCAGCAGTCAGACAGAAGCTGCCAAAGAGGAAGAACCGCGCCCGATCCTTGTACAGGGTCCAATGCCGATTGAAGCGGAAAATTTCGCAGATAAGCTTGAAGATGTGTCTAAAGAAAAATCAGGTACGTTTGATTTTTATATCGGTACAGTGAACGACTACCCTGTCATCGTTTCTCAGACAGGAAAAGGGATGGAAAATACTGCAGCGGCAACTGCTGTTGCGATCGAAAAATACGACCCAATCGCCATCATCAACCAGGGAACTTCCGGTGGCCATGATCCAGATCTGCATGTGTTTGATATCGTCATCGGGAAAAGATCAACCAACATAGGTTCATTGAAAACCCCGCATAAAAAAGACGGCGAGGGTATTCACCCGAAGGAATGGATTCCGATGGATCTGATGGCGTCTGAAGGAAGTGCCGGCGAAGATCCGGATGCGGAGAATATCCGTTATTACAAAGGGGATGAACAACTCCTTAAAGCTGCCAATGCTGTAAAAGACACACATGAAAAAGGGAAGGTCGTCGAGGGTACAATCGGCTCTGCGGATGTATGGAATAATGAAGTCGACCGCATTCAATGGTTCCATGAAAAATACGGAACTTCTGTAGAGGAAATGGAAACGGCTGCCGGAGCGCAGATTGCCAAAGCTTATGACGTGCCTTTCCTAGGTATTCGTATCCTGTCCAACAACAAAACGAACGGCGGCGAATACAACCCCGATACGGCTGCTGCCAACCAGGCATATGTATATGAAGTCGTAAAACAATACATTTCGATGATAGAAGATAAATAAGAGAAATCTGAAAAGAGCTTGGAAGTCCAAGCTCTTTTTTCGTGGGAAAATATTTACATAAAAGTAAAACTCCCTCCACTTGAGATTTATAATCTGCGATTACACTGAAATCGAATCGAAAAGAGGAGGAGTGGTGAAATGAAAAAGTATGTGAGTATCTTGGTTACCATGTTGGTGTTATTTGTTACTTTGCCGGGCATAGGAAGCAGTGCTTTAGAAAAAAACAAAAATCTCTCCAGTGGAGAACCGGTAAATATTAAGGTGATGTCCTACAATATCCATCATGCTGTTGGGGAAGATGGGGAATTGAACTTAGATAGAATAGCCGAGGTGATCAAAAACACTGACTCTGATATTATCGGTTTGCAGGAGGTAGATAACCACTGGTCCTCACGCAGTGATTTTCAAGATCAGGCAAAATTGTTGGCAGAACGCCTCGACATGTTTTATATTTACGCAGCAAATCTGAACTATGAATCATCTGAAGAAGGCGTTCCCAACAGACAATATGGGACAGCAATTTTAAGTGAATATCCCTTTCTCGATGGCTTTAATCATCTTCTTCCAAAGATCGGCGATACCGAACAAAGAGGGCTCTTTGAGGCTGTCATTAATGTAAAAGGTACACAACTTCACCTCTATAATACTCATCTTGCACTGACTCCTGAAGAACGGAAGATACAAATTCGCGAAATAGTTGATATAGCTGGCGGTGCACAAGGACCGCAAATTATTATGGGTGACTTAAATGCACTGCCTTCGAGTGAGGCAATGAAGCCTTTATACAGTCATTATAGCGATGCTTTCGAAGGTCATGAAGATGCTTACACCTATTCAGCCACGAATCCGACTAAACGAATCAATTACATTTTTACCTCCAACGATTTAGAAACTAAACAGGCGCAGGTAATTAATACTCTGGCATCCGATCATCTCCCGATAACCACTGAAATTACTCTCTATCGATCTCAACCTTATCAAAACGGAAATAAGTAAATGATTAAGGAGGATCCCTTTATGCAATAAATTACGCCAAAATGATTGCCGAGGAGCGAGGCACCTTCCTCTCCTGCGGAAGAACGAGTGAGCTGAGATCGCCGAGCGTGGGTGTCGCAAGGAAGCTCGGGCGCTCGTCCGCGGAAAGAGAGGGGGCTTTCGCTCCTGGCGACAAGACAAAACTTTAGTAACCGTTAGTTTTCCCACAAACAGAGGACAGACGATTCGTTCGTCTGTCCTTTTGTTCGTCTATATATTATTCCTGTTGAACTTTCCCTCATTCTTCGTTTTGTGGTGAATAACCAGCTTTCTTCGCATCGCTTTCTTCAAAGAAGAATACGCGCTCTTCAATCGGGACACTTTCCCATTTTTCCGGCTCTACGTATTCTTTCGTTTCATGGTTTCCAACATACTTATCGGGACCGCCGCGTTTGTTAAAACGGAATTCGTAAGGCAGTTCATCAATGGGACGTTCCGGATTCCATAAACCACGGCCAGCTTCCTTCGCTGTGACGACAGCTTTTCCGTATTCTTCAAAATTATATAAATTCGGATAGATGAAGTAAGGGACAGCCATTCCCTTTAAAATGAGTTCTTTGTTCATGTTTGTATCTTCCTGCCATACGATAGCCAGCAATCGGTCATAGGCATCAAAAGGCTCTTCCCCGACACGGACGGTCACCTTTTCACCCTGTTGCAGCAGTTCCTGCAGCTGGCGTTTGGCTTCTTCTGCATAATAACCTTGGGAATCACCCTGGTAGTTCGTCTCCGGGGTGTCAATGGAAACCAACCTGATTTTAGTTGTACCAAGCACAGGCTTTTGTAAGTGAATCGTATCTCCATCCACCACATCCTTTACCGTTGACTCGAATTCGCGGATATCTTTCGGCGCTTCTGGCTGCTTGTCACTTTCTTTTACAGCAGCTTTCGAATCTACATTCATTTCCTGTAGCTTACTGGCATCAAGCCTACCTTCCACATCATACCATTTACCTGCTTCAAGACCTTCCAGTTTGTTCTTCGATTTGACGAGCATGCTATTCAGGTTATGATCGATCAGTGGATAGTTATAGCCATCCTCGAGCGGTTCTTCAGGTGTAGCAGCGAGATAGCCGTTTATGGTAACATCCCTGTCTCCCCAAGCGTTTTCTCCCTGTTTAGCCAATTCTTCGATTTTTACATTTGTAGTCAATTCATCCACCTCTTTCCTGAAGTTAGTTATTAGTTTACTAGATAAGCAGTCTTAATAAAGCTATATTACAGAATCTGAATCGTTTTCCCCTTTCTCTGTAGCATGTTTTTAACATTTTTTCACGTTATCTTGTTTCCAGCAAGTTCCTGCATGAAGGTGCCGGCTATGCGCCAACCAAAGTCGAAGTACTCTATGAAAATGACCAAAAGTACTGCTCGTCCACAGAATAGAGGTAGAAACCAAAGATTACAGCATACGAGCAAGTGCAGCAGTTTTATATTCCAGGAGGCTTACGATTCTATTTGACAAATAGAAATAAATTGATAGTATGAAATGAAAATACTATACTGTTTTTTCCGCTAGGGGGACCTTTCCTCGGACGGTGTGCCATCGTTGAGTCAAAGGTTGAGATTAAAGTGATACTTTAAGACCCTTGGAACCTGATCTGGTTTAGACCAGCGTAGGGAAGTGGATTGGGAAACCTTGGATGGAAGTATCTTTTTTTCTATTTAAAATTCCAATTTGACCACTTTTCTTACGCTGGTAAGGAAAGTGGTTTTTTTATTGTCTAGGAAATTACAAAAATGGATGGTTGTGGATAACCCTTTTACGGAGGGCTTCATCCAGCTCCAGCGCCTACCCCCTCGAGGTCTTAAGCCGATCCTCTCTGTGACAAAGAACGTCACGGCGAGGCTTGGCTTAAGCTTGTCGGGGGTGAACGAGGCGCTTCCGCTTTTGTACCGTTAGGAAAGTCCAAATCACAAATTTTTAACAAAAGGGAGAGAAGATGTATGGAAAAAGGGCTGAAACTGACAGACATTCTGGTGACAATTGTCATCTCTTTGATTTTTGGGGTGATTTATAAGCTGTGGGGGCCGTTGTACGGTGTCGTGGCAACGCTCGGTCTTCATATCGAGCAGCTGATCTATGGCATGTGGTTCATTGCGGCTGTGGTTGCCTATTTGATTATTCGAAAACCTGGTGTAGCTCTGCTTGCGGAAGTAGCGGCAGCCCAGGGAGAGTTCATTTTCGGCGGGGAATGGGGAGTAGCTACGTTAATATTCGGGCTTGGCCAAGGTTTGGCTGCGGAATTGCTGTTCGCCGCCTTCCGCTACAAGCGATTCGATATGCTGGCTGCATCTTTAGCAGGTGTTGCTTCTGCCATTGCTTCAATTGGAATCGATTTTTATTACGGCTATATCGGTGATCTCGCCCTTTGGAATTTGCTTATTCTGATTGGAACGAGGCTGCTTGGTGCTGTTCTCATTTCTGGAGTATTCGCTTATCTGCTTGTCCAGGCGTTAGAGAAAACCGGTGTCACAAACCTTGTACGCCCCGCTTCTGAAGAAGATTATCGGGCATTAGGGTAGGGTGATGAAATGAATATTGCCAGTGTGACGAATATGAGATTGAAATTTCCCGGAAAGGAATCTCTACTGTTCAGCGATTTCTCCCTCTCTATCAAAGAGGGGGAGAAAGTGTTAATACTCGGTCCGTCAGGCTGCGGGAAATCGACATTGCTGCAGGTGTTATCCGGACTGATTCCTAAGACAGTGGATGTGCCGATGAAGGCAGATGAAATCACGGTGCCACATTCGTGGGGATACCTATTTCAAGATCCGGATGCGCAGTTTTGCATGCCATATGTAGATGAGGAAATTGCTTTTGTACTGGAAAATCTCGAGGTTCCTCGTGAGAAAATGCCGGACTGCATCACCTCTTATTTGCGTCAGGTCGGCCTTGCTTTTGAAAATAACCATACGAAAATCAGCACCTTATCTGGTGGGATGAAGCAGCGGCTGGCACTTGCTTCTGTACTCGCCCTGGAGCCTGAGGTGATTTTCCTCGATGAACCGACTGCGATGCTCGACCCGGATGGAACTACACAAGTATGGGATACGATAAAACAAATCGGTGATGACAAAACGCTCATCATTATCGAGCACAAAATCGATCAGATCGTCGATGTTGTCGACCGGATTATTCTGCTTGGAAAAAATGGAAACATCATTGCCGAAGGACCGAAGCAGGTCATTTTTGAAGGGTACAAGCAGAAATTAAAAGAAGCGGGGATTTGGTATCCCGGTGTCTGGGATGATTATTTGGAGGAGAACCAGCCAGACAGAACAATAGAGCCAGTCAATAACCAACCACCTGCGATTACCCTGTCTGATTTTTCCGGCTATCGCGGAAAAAAGGAAATCGTTCATATAGATTACGCAGAAGCCCGGCTTGGGGAGTGGATAACGGTAATCGGTGAAAATGGAGCAGGAAAAAGCACACTTCTGCTTGCGTTGATGAACCTGGTGCAGTCAGCAGGTACGTACGATATCAATGGTCGTGACCATAAAAAAGTCACAAACTTCGCTGAGGAGATGGCGTTTGTTTTTCAAAACCCCGAATACCAATTTGTGACGAATTCCGTCTATGATGAGGTGGCGTTTACACTCCGGCTGGAAAAAAGGGAGGAGGCGGAGATTTCTTCACGAGTGAGCGATTCCCTTCACTTTTATCAGCTGGAAGAGGAACAGGACAACCATCCTTATCAGCTATCCATCGGTCAAAAACGGCGGCTGAGTGTCGCTGCTTCCCTCATAAAGGACCAGCCGATCCTGTTATTGGATGAACCGACATTCGGCCAGGATGCGAAGAACACTTTCGCCATCCTGGAGCAGCTTGAACAAGTGCGGAAAAGAGGAGCGGCTATTCTCATGGTGACTCACGACACCAAGGTTGTAGAGCATTTTGCCACCAGAGTCTGGCAGCTGGAAGATGGAAAACTTATTAAAAATGTGCCAGCTTCAGAGTATCCTCAAGAGCCGGTACATGCCTAGGAGGGAAAGGAATGGATTTTTCACACCAGGAAACCTGGCTCCATCACATTAATCCGAGTCTGAAATTGCTTATCCTTGTAGTCCTGTTCATCCAGATACTGATGATTCACAATATCAACTTTCTTCTTAATGAACTGATCGGTATGCTCATTCTTTACCTATTCTTTACCGGCCATCCATCGAAGCGGCTAGTCCTGATTTCCCTGCCATTCCTGTTGATTTTCCTCACTTCCTCTACGTCGATGATTTTTTTCGGGAAAGGGGAAACGACCTGGCTGCATTGGGGGCTGGTGCACATCACGGAGGAAAGTTTCACCAGAGGGCTGCACCTCGGGTTTAGGGGAATTGTCTTCGCTGTGTTAGGCGTTGTCTTTGCCTTGACGACAAGGCCGGTATTTCTGTTTTACTCCCTGATGCAGCAGCTGAAGCTGAAGCCGAAATTCGCATACAGCTTTATGGCTGCTGTCAGATTACTGCCACTGATGGCAGAAGAGATGCAGACATTGAACCATGCCTTAAAAGTCCGTGGTGTCCAAAGGAAAAAGGGGATCACAGGTTTTTATCACAAGCTTAAATCTTATTCGATTCCTCTCCTGTCCCAAAGTATCCGGCGTGCCCACCGGATCGCCGTTGCCATGGAAGCGAAGCGTTTTTCAGAAGCAAAAAGCCGGACTTACTATTACCGGTTAGGCTTTTCTAAATACGATGGACTGTTTCTGATTTATCTGCTGGGCGTGACGATGCTCGCCTATTACATGGCTGTACATTTTCCTTACTTTTCCACTACGGATGTGCGTTATCTGTGATGATTAACAGAAAAACTTGGCCTTGTCACAAAGTCCGTATGGCGAAAGCCTTTGTTTTACTTATACTTTAATCCTTCAACAACGTTCAACTTTCTTAACGTGTAAAAAAGCTGACCTTGTCACGGGTCAGCTTTTCTTTAGGCATTCTTTGATTGATAGTGGTTCAGTAAAGTGAAAAATATACGATGAACAAGTCCGATAAATCCCGGTATCCATGCCGCCAGGGCGACAAAAACCATGAATTTTGGAATCACGGTTAAAAAGGGGAGTTCCAATGCCTTGGATAGCTGATAAGTGCTTGATGTGTACATGGACAACGGGAACACCATCCCCCAGAATTGAGGATCGTATCCAAGCGGGTAGCGGTTGTATATATGACGCCAAAACATAAGGATGATTAATAAAGGAATCCACCACGTTCCGGCAATCCAGAAAAACAAGGTGAATCCTTTGATGAATGGTGTGATTTCACCAAGCAGCGACCACTCTTCCGCGTGCAAAATCAAGGTGGATCCCGCCAATGTCGCAATAGCGACCGCACCCATGTTGATCCAGTAGGGAGGGGTGAGGGCATCAAATTTGAAATTGACGAAGGTGAACCGGTAAAAGATAAGCGTCATGATGTTCAAGTAAAGCATACAGCCCAAAAAATACATACATAAAGTGATGAATAATATAATAGTCTGCCCATTTTCAACATAAGGGCTGAGAAGTGTGCCGAGAATCGAAATCGATTGGGTGGCCACGGATGCAATCAGCCACGCGCCGTTGACTCCCTCGGCAATCGTAGGTTTATCCCGCCGTACCGTTACTGCTGTAAAAAAGGTGTACATTATGATCAGCCATAGGAAAATGGCAAGTAACCATAAATACACAGGGAATGTATGATTGCCGGCGACAATGATTAACTGACTGCCGAAAACATTCGTGGCAGCAATCAACGTAAAGAAACCTGGCCCGCGGGCATGGCTTGTCAGGTCAGCTTTCAGATTCCGGAAATAAAATAGTATCCGGATAATGGTAAGCAGCCAAAGGGTGAGATAGGCAGCAACATTTATGTATAGCAGGAGTTCAGCAATGAAAATCATATCAAGCAGGTACGTACCGATCGACAGTGCACCTGAAGCCATAACTAGGGCGAAATATCCCGGAAATAGGTGTTCTGCCTGTTTTTTGAGATAACTGAGCAATAGTTTCAACCCCTAAATTTTGTAAGAAGTTTATTTTCTACACTTTATAGTACCTTACTTTTTACTAAGTATCTCTTTATTTGTCATTTCGTCATAAATATTTCATTTTTCCTAACAACTTCCAACCGCTCGCTTCATCTCCATATTCGACACATGAAGGTTCCTCCCCTTTTGAAAGTATGAAAAATAAATTCCACTCGCTAGCCGATATGCTGGTATAGAAATATTTCAAGCACTCCTGTGTAATTTCTCCCATGAGTAATAGTAAAAAATTACTGAATAGCAATTAATTGTGATAAAATTCAGAAAACAATATTGTAATCGCTTTCTTAATTCGTTATACTTTCAATTGAAACGTTTCAATTAAACTATTAATAGTAGCCGTAAGGTAAGAGAAGAGGGAAAAACGTGACTACGTTAAAAGATGTTGCGAGAAAAGCGAAGGTAAGTTTAGCCACTGCATCTTATGTTATCAATGGCAGTGACTTAATATCTCAACCAACCAAAGATAAAGTACTGTTTGCGGCAAAAGAACTCGGTTACCGTCCAAACGGAAATGCTAAAAACTTAAAGAAAAACAAGAATGAGATCATCGGCCTCTTCTTAAGTGGATTTACCGGACCGTTTTTTGGTGAATTGCTGGAAGGTATCCAGGATACTGTTATAGAGAAAGGTTATGAGATGGTAGTATGCGCTTCGGATGATAAACATCGGCTGTTGATGGAACGATATGTGGATGGGGCAATCATCTTAAACTATCATATTAAGGACGAATTGCTGAATTATTTAGCAAGTGATAAGTTTCCGATCGTAGTATTAGACCGAGAGATAGAAAATCCATTCATAAAACAAATAACACTGCCGAATTCACTTGGGGTAGAGCATTCGGTAAATCATCTAGTAGAACTGGGACATAAGCGTATTGGATTTATCACTGGTTCTGAAGAATCTTATGATGGTGAAATGCGTTTGAAGGGATTTAAAAAGACCCTGTCCCAAAGAGGGTTAATCTATAGAGAAATAGACTTAATCAGAGCTGATTTTACGGAAACTAGTGGTTTGTTAAGTATGAAAACATATTTAGATGAACATGAGGAGTATCCCACGGCATTCATTTCTGCCAATGACGAAATGGCAATGGGGGCGATCAAGGCTGTACAGCAAAAAGGTCTTCAGGTTCCGGATGATATTGCATTTGTAGGGTATGATGACATTGATTTGTCCAAGCATTTTCATCCCCCGTTGTCTACTGTCCGTGTTCAAAAAAAACTGTGGGGAATAACCGCGGCAGAAACGTTATTCAAAATGCTGGATAAAGAAACCGGTTTTGAAGTGGAAGATATTCCAATTGAATTTATTCCGCGTTCTTCAAGCTTGAAAGGGGGTGAAAGAGATTCGGGTTGAAAGTGAAAAGATCATCATTAATGGCAAAGAAACTATTGTTTTTGGAGGGGAGCTACATTATTTCCGAATCCCTAAAGAAGAATGGAAAGACCGTATCCGGCAAGTGAAAGAAGCGGGGATCAATATGATCAGCACCTATGTTCCTTGGATCTTCCATGAATACGAAGAAGGTTACATAGATTTGACAGGGGAGACGAGGGCAGAGCGGGACTTCCGGGCATTTTTACAACTTATATCCGAAGAAGACATGTACTGTCTTGTTCGCCCAGGACCTTACGTCATGGCCGAAATTGTTGATCATGGTGTGCCTACCTGGTTCCTGGAAAATTATCCGGATGCGATGGCGCAGACAGAAGATGGAAACCAGCACCCGACCCGTGTAGTCAGTTACATGCATCCTGCCTATTTAAGAAAAGTCGAAACCTGGTATCACGCTGTATGCTCTGTCATTAAACCATTTCAGGCAGCACAGGACGGCCCTGTAATCATGTTCCAGCTTGATAATGAAGTCGGTATGTTTCATTGGGTGACCAATGAAGGGGATTATAACGAAGTGACAAGAAAACATTACGAACAATACTTAGAAGAAAAACCAAATGTTGCATCGAGCAATCATGAGACACAAGAAAACATTGCCTCAGATTTTCCAGTAGATAGAGAAGAAAGAAATCAGGATTACTACTTATTTATGAGGGAGCATTACCGTACTTATCTGGAATTCTTAAAAGAAACAGCCCAAAAAGAAGGGATAACCGTCCCTTTCCTGATCAATATTCACGGTTTCCATACAATCGACTTTTTGAAAAGGGGCACAAGGTATCCAGTAGGAATATCGCAATTACTAGAAACATCCAAGATGAAGGACACCATGCTTGCAGGTGACTATTATATTGGAAATATTGAATACGACAATTATGTAGATGTAGTACTGGCTAACGCATTTACCAAAGCTATCCAGCCTTCGGATCAGCCGCTGTTCTCAGCCGAATTTCAGGGCGGGTCTGCATCGGATAAGCCCAGACTGCAGCCTGAAACCTTCGACTTGACCACCCGCCTTTGCTTTGCAAATGGAATGAATGCCGTCAATTATTACATGTTTGTCGGTGGAGAAAACTACGAAAATATCGGTCTGAATGGAAGAAGGCATGAATGGCAGGCACCACTGTCAGCTTCCGGAGAAAAACGCCCCCATTTCCATGTCATTCGCCACTTAGGAAAAATGTTCCACACCTATGAAAAGCCATTATTAAACGCCAGGCAAGTAACTAATACATGTTTTGCTTTTTATCCTGATTACTACATGACGGAGTATAGTAATCATTTTTCTTCACCCATAATTGAAACGTTTCAACGTGAGCGAGACTTGAATATTTTTAATGGTATGGCGAAGGGGTTGCGTGTAAATAATATTGTTTTTGAAAGTCTGAATATTCAAAATAACGGTCGGATAAATGTAGAAAAAACACCGACCTTGTGGATGTTCTCCATGAATTGGATGGGGAAGGAAGTTCAGCAGAAACTGGTGGATTATATAGAGGATGGTGGTCAGTTGATCCTGTTTCCATCTATTCCAACGAAAGATCTACAAGGCATGGAATGTACCGTGTTAAAGGATTACCTTGGAGCAAGTCCGAAAGGCAGAAAGACTGGATTTGCCAAAGTAGGTGAGCTTGATAGTGTTCAAGTCCAATATATGGAAGCGTTTGATGTGGAAGAAGGGGCGTTTGCCTGGTCTGAAGATGAAGCAAAAGAAGTTGTAGCTTTTGAGAAAAGGGCAGGTAAAGGGAAGGCCGTTGTATTTGGAATTGGAATGGATATAGATTTTGATTACAAAAAAGAGGTAATCAGACAACTTGCTGAACGGGTGAATGTCAGAAGTGATTTCTCTTTGGAGCAGGAAGTAGATATTTCCATTCGATCAATGACAAAGGACAGTTATTTCGTCTTTCTCCATAACTTTGATGGATACAAGAAGAAAACTACTGTCCATATGAAGAATCAAGCCTTGTTTGGCGGAGCAGCTGTTACGATTCCACCAAAAAGCGGCTTGATGCTTCCGGTTAATGTCCCGATAAAGGAAAATTTGACCTTGCTATATGGAACGGCAGAAGTGTTTGATTCAGCGGAATCTGTCAATTCTCTAACCATTAAAGTGCGTTTGAAGCAGGCAGAGGAATTGCTCGTAATCAATTCTGACAAGTGGGAACCTCACGAAAATCCTGGTATGGATGTAAAAAGAAGGTCGCAGGGTCTGTATGAAATAACATTGCACCCATCATTAAAAGAGGAAATGAATATAACTTTTACTGCATCGCCCTGATCTCTGATACAGAAATCATTAGTTGGAAGGTATGGAAGCTGTTTGTGATTCAAGTGAGATTTTCAAAAAAAATATAAGAGGTGTATGGAATGAAAAAATGGTTTTCTCTCGTAACATTGTTAACAGTCTTTACTCTTCTAGCTGCTTGCTCCAGTGATTCTTCATCGGAAAGTAAAGAATCATCCGATAGTGGAGAAGGAGAAATCACATTATCGATTGCTAGCTGGTCATTCGGTACAGAAGGAGAGCCGAACCTGAATCGAATGCTGGTGGAAGCCTTTATGAAAGAACATCCGGACATCAATGTGAAAATTGATGAATCAATTGCTGATCCTTGGCAGGAATCGTTAGCTTCTGCAGCAAGTGCAGGTGAAATGCCGGACGTCTTTTCCTTAACAAATGTCCCAACTGCCATTGCAAATGATTGGACACTGGATGTCACGAAATATGTGGAGGCAGATGAAGATTACAAATTACTTCCAAAATCAGTTAGGGAAGCTATTACGTATAATGGGAAAGTTTATTCCGTTCCCTCTTCTCAGCACATATTAGGCTACTTCGTAAACAAAGATCTTTTCGCACAAGCGAACCTAGATGTACCCTATCTTGGCATGAGCGTAGAGGAGTTTGAGTCGGCAGTAAGCAATATTACAAATATCAATCAAGGTGTCATCGGTTTAAATGAAGCTAACGCTATTCCGGAATGGTATCCAGCTGCTGTCAGCAAAGACCTGGGCTGGTATACATTCCATGATGGCTACTCTTTAGATAGTAAAGAATTTATCAACGGAATCGAGCTGGCGAAAAGAATTAATACTAATGGTTATTCGTATGCCACGCTGACAGAAGATGATAAGGCTAATTTTAATGGAAAAAACGGTAATGAAGTCTGGTTCAACAGTGGTGTCGGCATCAAATGGGATGGGACTTGGGCCATAGGCGGCTATGAACAAAATGCAGATTTCGAATGGGATTTCATCGGAATTCCAGGGGACAGGACGGTAGTCACTCATGATTACTTTGGCATTTCCAGTTCCACGGAGCATCCAGAAGCTGCGTATAAGTTAGCCAAGTGGATGGGCTTTGGCAAAGATGGGTACATGAAACGAATGGAAATTGCTGAAAAAGAAGAAGCTGTAAGTTTATCAGGTGTTCCATTGATCACCGACCAGGAAGTGCTTGACACCTATTTTGAAAATGTAGACGTGCCAGGCCTCGTTGAAGCTTATAAAAATATCGAAAATGCAGTTGTTGAACCATTTAAAACGACTCCTGGCTATGGCCAATCACGCTGGGAAGCTCCTACAGGCGTATCGGTAGGGGATAAGGCTAATGCAACAATTGGTGAATTGATCAATGCAAGTACGCAGGGTAAAGTGAAATTTGAAAATTACGCTAAGCAAATAAATGAGCTGGCAAATAAGAAATATCAAGAAGCACTGGAAGCAATGGGTCAGTAACGAAAGAAATGTTGAGGAGGTAACAACATGAAGTCAAAAGTGTTGTTTTGGTCGCTATTGGTTTTATATTTAATCCCATTAACCTTTGTTCAAGCGGAAGGTGAACAAGGTGATAAGGATGCTGCTGATTCTGCCGATCAAATCCGTGAACAAAGTTATCACCTCTTACTCAACGAATGGAAGAAAAAAGGTTTGGATAGCACCGCTTCATTGGAGCGTGCTATCCCCCCTTCTTCATTTTCAAATATGGAGGATGATGCATTATTACCAGCTTCAGAAAGTCAGGGGTATGGGGATCGTGTATTCTATTGGCGTAACCAAAATTCATTAACGGTTGAAGTCGAGGTGGAAAGAGAAGGTTTATATGAGATTGGGTTTGATTATTTCCCCAAAGGTAATTTGATTATGCCAATAGAGGGTGCTATCCAGGTTAATGGTGAATATCCATTCTCAGAGAGCAGGCAAATTAACTTTCCAGCCAAATGGAAGAACGCAAGCGAGGATTTTCAAAAAGATAGCTCAGGAAACGAAATCATCCCGGACCAGCAGCCAGTCCGCAGATGGCTGCATGTGAAAGCAGAAGATTCTACATATATGTACAAGCGTCCTCTTAAATTCCATTTAAAAAAAGGAAAAAACACAATTACCTTAATAAATCTAAGGGGGGAGATGTTAGTAGGGGAGGTGTATGTGACTTCTCCTGATCCCGTTCCTGCTTATGATGACTATATAGACAGTTATCCTGATGCAGAGAAGCGAAAGGGACTTAAGGTTTATGAGGCTGAGCATCCATCGGAGAAAAATAGCTCCTATATCAGACCGGTTGCAAAAGAAAATCCGTCTGTTTCTCCCTATGATGAAAACAATCTTCTGCTCAATACAATCGGTGGCGACTCCTGGAGTAAGCCAGGTCAGAAAGTCAGCTGGAAAGTTGACATCGATAAAGCAGGATTCTACAAGTTGACCTTTAAGGCTAATCAAAATAAAGAATCAAGGTCACCTGTATATCGTACAGTATTAATCAATGATCGAGTTCCCTTTAAAGATATGGAACAGTACCAGTTCAAATATAGTGAAAATTGGTATAACGAAACATTGAGTAAAGAAGATGGAAAGCCTTATTACTTTTATTTCCATGAAGGAATAAACAAGATCAGCCTTAAGGCAGACCCTTCTATCCATGCCCGTGTATTATTTGAAATTGATGAAGTGATGCAGGGCATTGATGAACTGTCTTTATCGATAAGAAAATTAGTGGGTAATCAACAGGGATCCCGTGACTGGAACATCGAAGAATACATTCCCGGTATTGAAAAGAAATTACTTGACTGGGCGGACAGGCTAAAGGAAGAAGTGGACTATCTTCTTTCTTTGAGTAACGGACAGGAATCAACGGAGATTGCTTCATTACAAATAGCGATTGATAGATTAGAAGCTTTAGCTGAGCAACCGGATGAAATACCGAACAGCCTTACCCAGCTATCTACAGGATCGAATTCTGCTGCCCAATTGTTGGGGAAGGTGGCAACGGACCTGACTGCACAACCACTATTACTCGACCGGATCTATCTTCACGGAGATACATCCATACCTGACGCGGAGGCTGGATTTTTTACCAAGGCGAAAGATTCTGTGGTCAATTTTTTTCAATCCTTTTCAGAAGATAATCTGGCGACAGCTGAAGTGTCCGAAGATACCCTTGAAGTATGGGTGAACCGTCCGAGGCAGTACGTGGAATTGCTGCAGAATATGACAGATCAGAATTTTACACAGGAAACGGGTATCAAAGTCAAATATTCTCTCATGCCGGATGAACAAAAACTAGTATTGGCAAGCGCTGCGGACACTCAGCCGGATGTAGCATTAGGGATCAGTAACTGGGTGCCTTACGAGCTGGCCATTCGTGGAGCGGCAGTAGATTTACGGCAATTTGAGGATTTTGAGAAGGTTGGAAGGCAATTTTCACCTGGTGCTTTTTTACCTTTAGTTGTGGAAGACGGCATTTATGCTTTGCCTGAAACCCAAGACTTCTTTGTGCAATTTTATCGAAAGGATATTATGCAAAAATTAGATATCCCCATACCTGGTACATGGGAAGAAGTCATTGAAATACTTCCTGAACTACAACGATATGGAATGAACTATTATATACCATTGGCTGGGGAGTCTGCGTTTAAGGCTTTCCAAACGACAGCACCATTTATTTATCAGTTCGGCGGAAAACTATATGAAGAAGATGGGATTGGTACGGCGATCGATGAAGAAAACGCTTTAAGAGGAATTCAATTCATGGCGGATTTAAGCACCATTTATAGTATGCCGCTTCAAGTTCCTCGATTTTATAACCATTTCCGATATTCTACCCTGCCAATTGGTGTAGCTCCTTTTAGTACTTATGTTGAACTGACAACAGCTGCTCCTGAAATCTCCGGGTGGTGGGACATTACCCCGCAGCCTGGCGTAAAACAAGACGATGGCACAGTTGTACGATGGTCACCTGGTTCTGGACAGGCTTCCATGATATTTAAAGGAACAGATAAAAAGCAAAAAGCATGGGAACTGTTGAAATGGTGGATGTCCAAAGAAACACAGACGGAATTTGCTACATCGTTACAAACGTTATTCGGACCTGAATATATGTGGAATACGGCGAATCTGGATGCTTTTGCACAGTTGCCACTGCCAGAAGAACATAAACAAGTTGTGTTGGAACAATGGAAGTATTTAAGAGAAGTGCCAAAGACCCCATATGCTTATATGGTAGAAAGAGAGATAAGCAATGTGTGGAATAGGGTGGTTTTCGAAGGGGAGAATGTCCGTGCTGCCGTAGATGACAGTGTAATACGCATCAACCGGGAAATGCGGAGGAAGCTAGAGGAGTTTGGTTATATGGAAAATGGCAAAGTGGTCAAACCATATAAAATTCCAACCATCGAAACGATTGAAAGGTGGCTAGGAGGAAATGAATAGCAAAAATTATTTTAGTACTTCCGTATTTCTGGCGCCTTATTTAATTTTGTTCACTACATTTATCATTATCCCGGTGGCTATCGCTGTCGGTTTATCATTTACGTACTTTAATACCATCGAGACACCAACGTTCATCGGATTGGATAACTACGTCAACATCATTACACAGGACAATATATTTATGCGTTACGTTTTACCTAATACTCTCATATTCTCGCTCATTGTAGGGCCGGGCGGATACATATTAGCCTTTCTGCTGGCCTGGATGTTAGCGCAGATTTCTAAAGGCCCGCGCACTGTCCTTGCTTTAATACTTTTTTCACCTTCGATGACAGCTGGGGTTGCGATGGCGGTTGTGTGGAAAATCATTTTCAGTGGGGATCAAACAGGATATTTGAATAATTTGTTGATCTCGACGGGGTTTATCAACGAACCCATTCAATTTCTTCAGTCACCTGACTATTTGATGACCATTATGATTCTAGTAACGTTATGGGGAAGTATGGGAGTAGGGTTTCTGGCGATGCTCTCGGGTGTGTTGAACATTGATAGAGAAATATATGAAGCCGCCTATATCGACGGGATCAGAAACCGCTTCCAGGAAATCATCTATATTACCATTCCATCGATGAAGCCTCAGATGCTGTTCGGTGCCGTCATGGCTGTCGTAACAACTTTCCAGGCAGGAGCGATCGGGGTGGAACTCTCCGGCCAAAACCCTACTCCCCAATATTCCGGTCAATTGATTGTAAACCATTTGGAAGATTACGGATTCATTAGGTATGAAATGGGATATGCTGCTGCTTTATCTGTATTATTACTGTTGTTTATCTACTCTTTTTCAAGGGTGGCTGTGAAATTATTCGGGGAAAAGGATTAAGTTTTTACTCATTCTGTAAGGAGGGATGAATAATGGCGTCATTTCATGGTACGAAAATAAATCCAGACAGATTTCATAAAAGCCAACTGAAGTTTTACTTCATTCTTATACCTATAGCGCTGTTAATGATCATGCCGATAGTTTATATTTTTTCACACGCGTTTAAACCCATTGATGAGCTGTTTGCTTACCCACCCAGATTCTTTGTCCAGAAACCAACGTTGCAGAATTTCCAGGATCTTGCGAGTAATACCACGGCCACGGGAGTGCCCATGTCACGATATCTATTCAACAGCATTGTCGTAACTGTCATTGTAGTATTTTTAACTGCACTGATCAGCACCATGGCAGGTTATGTCCTGTCAAAGAAACAATTCAAGTTCAAGAAAACCATCTTTGAAATCAATACCATTGCATTGATGTTTGTACCAGCAGCCGTTGTTATTCCGCGTTATTTATTGATTGACGAGGCAGGTTTATTGAATACTTTTTCCGCCCACATTTTCCCGTTATTAGCCATGCCGGTAGGACTGTTTCTTGTAAAACAGTTCATTGACCAGATTCCCAATGAATTGATAGAAGCAGCGAAGATAGATGGAGCGAATGATTTTCAAATTTTTGGAAAAATCATTGTTCCGTTAGTAAAACCAGCAATTGCGACGATATCGATACTTTCTTTCCAGGCAGTTTGGAACAATGCAGAAACATCGACATTATTTATAGATGATGAAAACTTGAAAACGTTTGCCTTCTTCATGTCAACCTTAGCTGGTGATACAGGAGGAAACACGGTAGCCGGCCAGGGGATGGCTGCCGCAGCTGCTTTGATCATGTTTGTTCCCAACTTGATAATATTCATCTTTTTACAAAGTAAAGTCATGAATACAATGGCACACTCTGGAATCAAGTAACTATGAGGAGGAAGGGAAATGAGCGAATTATTAATTGCCGTTTTTTGCTTATGGTCCATCATATTGTTTCCCGAACTTTCCTCTGCTTCCGTTTCTGTTCCATACGAAACAGAAACATTAACAGCTGATGGAAATGTTATTGAAACACAAACAGCCTATGTTCCTATTGGATTGTTCGCCAAAGGGGAAAATATCCTGAACCCAGAGGATATCTATATCGACGAAAATAATAATGTATACATTGCTGATTCCGGTACAAAAACCGTCACTAAGTTTGACGAAAATGGAAACGTCCTGCAAGTCTATGGAAAAAATCTATTAAAGGAACCACTGGGTGTGTACTCAGATAGAAACAACAACGTATACGTAGCGGATTATGGTAACCAGAAAGTATACAAATTCAAGGGAAATGGAGAACTAGTCCAGGAATATGGAAAGCCTGATTCTCCGTTGTTCGGGAAAGATGCCCCATTTAAACCAGAAAAGGTAGCTGTAGACAAACGCGGTAATATCTACATCATTGGAGAAAGCGCAAACAACGGTATTATTCAATTGAGTCAGGACGGCACATTTCTAGGCTATTATGGAGCTAATACGTTGAAACCATCGGTAGGGAAATTTCTGCAGGAATTGATCACTACAGAACAGCAGCAAGCAAGACTGTTTATGAAAAAACCTCCAGCTCCCAGTAATATATCAATAGATGAACAAGGATTAGTATATACGGTCACTTCGGGTACCGCCTGGGAGGCTATACGGAAACTTAATATTGCAGGTGGAAACTTATTACCACCCGATATAACCGAAGAGACTAATTTAGTAGATATTGCGACAGGAGCACTCGGAAATATTTATGCCGTTGGTAATGATGGCATTATTTATGAGTATGACAGCTCCGGGAACCTGCTGTTTTCTTTTGGGGGAAAAACCAATGAAACAAACCGGCTTGGTCTGACCATGCAGCCATCGAGTATTGCAGTGGATGATTTAGGCAGGCTTTATGTGACAGACCGGGAACAGGGGAAGATTCAGGTTTTTGAACCAACGGAATTTACTACCACCCTACATCAGGGTTTAGCACTTTTTGAAGAAGGGTTCTATGTCGAAAGCGAAAAATATTGGGATGAAATACTTAGGTTGAACTCATCTTTTGGCCTTGCACATATGGCGAAAGGAGAGGCGCTATATAAACAACAGAAATACGAGGAGGCATTAAAGGAATTCAAATTGGCCCATGATAAAGAAGGTTATTCCAATGCTTTCTGGGAACTGCGATACCGCTGGATGGAAGAGCACCTGGCAGGCACGTTTCTCATTGTCTTCGCTTTCTTTATTACCGGATCTGCAGTTAAGTTCGTCGACAGAAGAAGAAATTTTCTGCAGCCTGCAAAAGACATTTCCTCCGGTATGAAACGACAAGGTCTGATTCAAGAACTTCTCTTTTTACCTAGATTTATCAAACGTCCGATAGACAGTGTCTATTATTTGAAATCCTATGAACGTGTATCGATTCTATCAGCTACCATATTGTATCTCGTTTTAGTAGTGGAATACGTATTGACGATTTATTGGACGGGCTTTCTTTTCACCAATCGAATGACAGAGAATGTGAACATCTTCATGGAAATCGGGACTGTGCTGCTTCCCCTCTTCCTGTTTATTACTGTGAATTATCTCGTCAGTACCATCACAGACGGGGAAGGAAAGTTCAGGGATGTATATATTGGCACGATATATTCGCTTGCACCGACACTTTTATTCTTGCTGCCAATCACATTGGTTTCCAACATACTCACCTATAACGAAGCGTTCATTTATACATTTTCCATGCAGGTGATGATTGCGTGGTCGGTCATCATTTTATTCACTACGATCAAAGAAATCCATGACTTTTCCTTTTGGGGAACAGTCAGGAATATTCTCATCACATTATTCGGTATGTTCCTGACAGTATTGGTGTTTTTCGTGCTCTATGTGTTAGTTGATCAACTCTATCAGTTCGTTACTTCAGTTATAGAGGAGGTGCTTTTACGTGTTTAAACGATGGAAATGGCTTGTGCTGATACTAATAGTGTTTTTTCCGATTCAGGTAATTGCCAATACCCTTACTACTAATGAACCAGAAACAGAAGTTTCCGAAAAGGAATCAAGACGCTCGAATGACATGCTTCGATATAAATCGAATCAGTACACACAACCTGAAAGAAATGGCAATGCAGTAAAAGCGGAGACCTCGCTGGATGGGTACGAACTAATGGCCGAAAATGAAGAACTGGCGCTTTATGTCGAAGAAGAATCCTTGGCTCTGAAAATAGAAAATAAACAAACGGGTTATATATGGAGTTCAGGACTCGATGCCAACAAAGAATATGACTTGAACAAAACATGGAGGAGCATGGCTCATTCTGCCATAACCATCGACTATATCAAGGAAGAAGATAAAACTTCTTCAGAAAGTATTCTCACGAATCAATCGGATGTAACTTTGACGAAAGTCAAAAACGGTTTTACAGCCTCTGTTGATTTTAAGGAAGCCGGTATCACCATTCCATTGGAAGTGACGATTGAAGGAAGTTCGCTTGTGCTTTCTGTGCCGCATAGCGGTATAGAAGAGGGAGAGAATAGATTGGTTGCTATGCGTATCTATCCATTTCTAGGCGCAGTAGAGGGCAAGGATAAGAATGGTTATATGTTCATACCAGATGGCAGCGGTGCACTCATGCGTTTCGATGAAAAACAGGTAGCCTCTATATCTCCCTACCGGGCAGCAATCTATGGAGAAGATAAAGGGTTCCAACGAAGCAAAAAGGAAGTAAAAAAAGAAAGAGTAAAACCTCCCTATAAGGTAACGATTCCCGTGTATGGAGTTACCCATGGAGTCGATCACAACGGATTTGTCACCATCCTTGACGAAGGGAAAAATTTCGCTGAAATCATTGCTTACCCTTCTGGGGTCGCCACTGATTTCCATTGGATAACGGCCAAGTATAATTATCGCTACCAATACTTTCAGCCAACGAGTCAGGATATGGAAGGCTTTAATACTTTCCAGAAGGAGATGAATGAATTTGATATCAAAAAACGTATCTCATTCCTGAGCGATGAGGAAGCTGATTATGTCGGGATGGCACACACGTACCAGCAATATTTGATTGATAATGATATGCTCTCAGCTAAAAAGGATCAGGTGGATATCCGGCTGGAATTTTTAGGCGGAGAAGTGAAAGATGGCTTGTTGTGGGACTCTGTGTACCCGATGACACCAGTCAAAGACCTGCCTGGATTTGTATCTCGCTTAAAGAAGGAGAATGTTGATAATATGCATGTCGTCTATCGTGGCTGGGCAGAAGGTGGACTGACTGGAACCTTACCGGATAAGTTTCCACGTGAGGAAAAGCTGGGCAGTAAAGACGATTTTGAAGAAGTACATGATTTCTTCAAGGAAAAGGGCATTCCCTTGTATTATTACACAGATTATACCAAAGCTTTCGAGGGAGCTTCCGGTTTCTCCGGAAGAACGGATGTAGCAAGGAAAATCAATTCTGAGCCGATCAAAGGGAGCAGTGGAGAAACTGAGTACTACTATCTAAGTCCCCAGAAGGCATTGGAAATTGCCAAGCAAGACAGGAAGAAATATGAGGAAAATGATATAGCGAATCTTGCAGTCGATACGAGTGCCAACGCGCTGTTTTCGGACTTCAACCATCATACTCTTAGGCCAGAAGCCATTGATATGTATCAAGAAATGTTTGGTGTTTTACAGTCAAGCATCGATTCTATTGCTTTATATAGGCCGAATGACTATATGCTGTCTGAAACGGATCGTTACCTTGATATTCCGATGTATTCCTCCAATTATATTTTTGTAACAGACACAGTGCCTTTTATACAAATAGTATTGAAAGGATATATACCTTATTACGCATCCTTTTCCAACTACCATCATAATCCTGTAGACGAGGTTCTACGTATGATTGAATTTGGTGCCTATCCATCTTTCTATTTGACATCTGAACCTTCTCATAAGCTGATGCATACCCCATCCGAAGATTTGTACACTTCACAATTCGACGATTGGGAAGATGAAATTATTGAACAATATGAAATGGTGAAAGAAAGCCTTGGGCAGGTAGAAGGTGAAACCATCCGTTTTCGCACTGTGCATGATACCGGTGTCGTAGAAGTCGGGTATTCGAATGGGATATCTATTTTTGTCAATTATACGAGCGAGGACGTTCATGCCGCAGGAGTAAAGATAGAAGCAGATGGATTTAAGGTTATTGAGCGGGGGAATCAATCATGAAGCAGCTATCGTTAAAAAGGAAAAAAAGTTTGATAGGAATCTCTTTTTTATCACCCTGGATTGTTGGTTTCTTAGTCTTCACTGCTTTTCCGTTAGTGTATTCCCTTTACCTCAGTTTTCAAAAGGTCAAAATAACCCCGAACGGTATTTTGACGGAATATATTAAATTTGAAAATTATGCTTATGCCTTTACGGTGGATGCCGAATTTACACAAATACTGCTCAAATTTGTACGCGAATTAGTCATTTCCACCCCGATAATTATTGTCTTTTCTTTAATCATTGCTTTGTTATTGAATCAGCCGATTCGGATGAAAGGTTTTTTTCGGACGGTATTCTTTCTCCCTGTCATTATAGCCAGCGGTCCGGTCATCACTGATTTAATGGAGCAGGATGTTACATCGATTCCATCTATTGAAAATTACGCCATCTTTGAAACTTTTTTAGCGAATAGTGATGGCATTTGGAATACGATCCTGCTTTATCTCATGAATAATTTGATTATTATTTTATGGTATTCAGGGGTGCAGATATTAATCTTTTTAGCCGCACTGCAGAAAACGGACCGGCAAATTTACGAAGCAGCTAAGATAGACGGTGCATCCAATTGGGAATGTTTTTGGAAAGTGACACTGCCTACGCTGTTTCCGATGATCATTGTAAATTTGATTTATACGATTGTCACTTATTCTGTATTCGCACTGAATCCAGTAGTTGAGCACATTCAAAGTAATATGTTCGAACTTTCAACTGGCTATGGTTACGCTTCTGCACTTTCCTGGGTATACTTTCTAGTCATCACTGCTTTATTAGCCGTGAGTGTGGGGATTATGGCTGTGAGAGGTAATAAAAAGTACCGTTAAATAAAGGTGGAAAAATTATGCTGGAGACTAAATTATCGCAGGATCAAAGAAAAAGAATAGACAAGTATACGACCAAAACCAAGAGGTACCTGCTTGGGGTACAAGGGAATAATGGTTTTTTATTCAAACTTTGCGTGTACAGTTTATTGATTGTAATTGGGTTTGTTTATCTATATCCGATTATTTATATGGATTCGTATAGTTTCAAGTCATTAGAAGATTTATTGAATCCATTGATCAGCTGGATACCATCAACCTTTTATGTGGAAAACTATCAAGTTGCTTATCAGGTGCTGGACTTGATTCCAACACTGGTAGAAACATTGTATGTAACCGTAATTCCTTCGATTGCTCAAACTGCCGTCGCAGCCATCATCGGTTATGGTTTTGCAAGGTACGATTTTCCTCTTAAAAAAACTTTATTGGTGCTGGTGTTAATTACATTTATCATACCGCCCCAGGTAGTTATGATTCCGAGATATGTCTTCTTTAATGAATTGGAGTTGATCGGAAGTATTCTATCTTTTTTACTTCCGGCAATGTTTGGCCAGGGGTTGAATAGTGCCATTTTCATTTTGATATTCTATCAATTTTTCAGAATGATTCCTAAAGCATTAGAAGAAGCAGCCCACCTGGACGGCGCAGGAAATTTCCGTATATTTATGACAATCGCTATTCCGATGGCTGTTCCGGCTATCATCATTTCTTTTCTGTTTTCATTCGTGTGGTACTGGAACGAGACGGCCCTCGCCAGTCTGTATTTTGGAAACGAGTTGACAACCTTACCGATTCAGTTAGGAAAATTCAATGCAACATTCGAAAAATTATACACGGGGGATACGACTACCCAAAACATCAACGAAGGGATCAGTATGGCCGGGACAATGCTATCCATCCTGCCTTTGCTCATTGTTTATTTTTTTACACAACGTTGGTTTGTAGAAGGCGTAGACAGATCAGGGATCACTGGGGAATAGATTTCCATACAGCATTGATTTCCACGTTGACGTGCGCTTTTTGAAAGTAATTCACATGGTTTTTTCAGGCAAAGGATGAGTTGTAATAGTTTTTGTATGAGTTGAAACGTTTCAATTTTTGGTAACTAAGTTTACATGTATGACAATTACTAACAAGGGAATGTGATGTGATGATAACGAAGGATGCAACAATTAAGCTGACCGCAGGTGATCATAGTTTTTCCTTTTTTCCTAGCGGGGATATTTTCGAAGCTAACAACCAGTCAATCATGATCAACCAGCTCATGTCTAATCCAATAGATGGTTCGCTGAATAACCTCTACTTGCGTATTCATCAAGAAGGTGCTATGGAGTCCTTTCCATTAATAGGCATAAATTCGCAAAGTGAAGTAGGGTTTGGGGAGAATCATGTAACTTGGAAGGGGGCAATCGGAGACATACACTATAGCGTTATATTTCATTTAACGGAGCAAGGGGTTTGGTTTTGGGAGGTTACATTGGATGGCCATGGCCCTGAAGTGGATGTCATTTATGGACAGGATATGGGACTGGCGGATAAAGGCGCCCTCAGGAATAATGAAGCCTACATATCCCAATATATTGACCACCAGGTTTTCGAGGATGACCAAAGAGGTTATGTCATCTGCTCACGCCAAAACCAGCAGCAATCGACAGGGTTTCCATATTTACAGCAAGGTTCTCTGACAAAGTCAGCAGGCTATTCCACCGATGGGTTCCAATTCTTTAATAAGTCTTATAAGGAAACGAATCTTCCCGCTGCTTTATCAGATCACTCTCTCGCCAATGAGGTGTATCAGTATGAGTTTGCTTATACAGCCTTGCAATCAGAAAAAATAAAGCTATCCGGAAGAGAACAATTTATATTTTATGGTTTATTTCGGGAAAACCATGAAACAGCCGTTACCGAATTAGAATATGAATCTATTATTACAGATGCCTGGAATCAAATTAAAGCTTACGATCATATTTCATCAGAGTCTATGGACAAAGTTAAAATTGTGGATGAAATTGGCGATCCGTTGTGTGGGGATCCGATCACGAAAGAGGAGCTTGATCAATACTTTCCGAACCGTCATCAGGAAGAGTGGGAAGGGGAGGAACTGCTTTCTTTCTTCACCGACAGCTATGAACACGTGGTTTTAAGAGAAAAAGAAAAGCTGGTGGAACGTCCACACGGTCATATTATTATGTCTGGACAAAATCACCAATTACAGGAAAATACGTTAACCTCCACTTCCTGGATGTACGGGATCTTCCATGCACAACTGGTTGTAGGAAATACGAATTTTAATAAATTGCTTACCAATGCACGTAATCCGCTAAATGTGCTGAAGACTTCAGGACAGCGCATCTATGTAGAAATAGACGGGATTTACCAATTGCTGACGCTGCCCTCATTTTATGAGATGGGCTTTAATTACGCCCGCTGGTATTACAAAACACAGGCGGAGACATTCATCATTACAAGCTACACAACCATAGACACACCAGAGGTACGGTTACACGTGCAAACAACAAGCGGTAAAGAATATCGCTGCTTAGTGACTAATCAAATAGTGATGCACGGGAATGAATATGAAGTGCCGTACCATGTGGAGAAAAAAGGCCAGGTTATCACGGTGACAGCGGATGATAAGTCCATGAGTAACGAAGTGTATCCTGATTTAACATATAAATTCCATATGGAAGGCACTACGTTTGATTTAAGAGATGAACAGAAACTTGCCACAAATGTCAAAGCTGGATCCGCTTCCTTGATGGTCATGGAAGTAGATGCTTCAAATGAATGGGAATTGACAATGCAAGGCCTTCTTCACGGGGAAGAATTACCGGTCGAGAATCGGAATGCAGAGACAGAAATAGAACAGTATCGCAGGTATTATCGGTCTGTCATGAACGGATTTCATTTATCTCACCAGGAAAAATGGGCTAGTGAGATGAAAAAAATGAATGCCCTTGCGTGGTGGTACACACATAATATGCTTGTTCACTTCTCTGTACCACATGGTCTGGAACAGTACAGCGGGGCTGCCTGGGGAACGCGGGACGTATGTCAAGGACCAGCGGAGTATTTCCTGGCAACCCAAAAATACGAATCTGTAAAAGAAATTATTAAAACGGTATATACTCACCAATTTGAAGAGGATGGTAACTGGCCTCAATGGTTCATGTTTGACAAATATGCGCATATTCAAGCCGGTGAGAGCCATGGGGACATCATCGTCTGGCCATTGAAGCTGTTAAGTGATTATTTAACTGCTACTAGAGATTATCAGATTCTTCAGGAAAAAGTTCCGTACACCAAACGGGATGATAACTTTGCGCTTACGGAAGAGAAAGCCACGATTCAGGATCATGTCCAAAAAGAAATTAATTATATGAAGCATCATTTTTTACATGATACTTATTTATCCTCCTATGGAGACGGGGATTGGGATGATACCTTACAACCGGCAAATACCCAATTGAAACAATATATGGTAAGTAGTTGGACGGTCGCCTTGACTTATCAGGTGGTGGCTGCGTTATCTGAAGTCCTGCAAGAGGACAACCAACAGGACGCAGATGAGTTGGCATTATTGGCCTCCGGTATTAAACAAGACTTTAAAAAGTATATGCTGCAAGCGGAAGTAATCCCTGGCTTTATTTATATGGAGCAACCAGGGAAATCTGAAATGATGCTGCACCCCGATGATACAAGAACTGGGATCAGTTATCGTTTACTGCCTATGCAACGCAGTATCATCAGTGAACTATTGAACTCGGAACAGGCAGAAAAACATTACCAATTAATCAAAGAAAAGCTGTATTGCCCGGATGGTGTGCGATTGATGAACCGGCCGGCCAACTATGCAGGCGGTATCAGCAAACATTTTAAGCGTGCCGAACAAGCATCTAATTTTGGCCGGGAAATAGGCTTGCAATATGTCCATGCCCATATCCGTTTCGTCGAAGCGATGGCAAAGCTGGGAAAAGATAAGGAAGTATGGCAAGGATTACAAATGATTAATCCAATCGGGATCCAAAATGTTGTACCCAACACTGAAATAAGACAAAGCAATGCCTACTTCAGCAGTTCTGACGGGAAATTTAATACACGGTATGAAGCTGAGGAACATTTTGACAAATTACGAGAAGGTACGGTTGCAGTCAAAGGAGGGTGGCGTATTTATTCCAGCGGTCCAGGAATCTACATGAATCAGTTAATTTCTAATTGCTTAGGTATTCGTCAAGAAGGGGGAAGATTGGTGATCGACCCGGTGCTTCCTGAGAAATTTGATGGCCTGACCTTTGACTTTCAGGTGAACAATAAAGCTGTTTCATTCGTCTACCATCTGGGTCATGGTGAAAAACGCCTCCTGATCAATGGCCATCCCATCACTGAAGCCCAACCTGTTTACAACAGCTATCGTCAAGGAGGGCTCAGCATCAGTGAAGAAGAAGTAGAAAATAGGTGTACGCGTGAAAAGAATGTAATGGATGTTTATCTTTGATAAGAATTAACGTGATAGGAATAATAGATCCCCTATTTTAAGCAGGGTAGGGGACCTTTATATATAAAAGAAGAACATAGATAAACAGATTTTTCGAGAGGAGTAACGGCAATGATTGAGATAAAAAACAAACAAATCGTCATTGATGGAAAACCTCAGATTATTATGTGCGGAGAAATTCACTATTATCGACTCGATCGCTCTGAATGGCAGGATCGGATCAATAAGTTGAAAGATGCAGGATGCAATGCTGTGGCTGCTTATGTCCCCTGGCTGTGTCATGAGGAAATGGAAGGGGAGGTGGACTTAGAGGGGAAAACAAGACCCGAATTGGATTTGGCTGGATTCATCGATTTGTGTGCAGAAAATGATCTTTACTTCTTTTTACGGCCGGGACCGTTTATTATGGCGGAAATGAAAAATGAAGGCATCCCTTACTGGGTCATCGACAAGCATCCGGAAATCGTACCGGTTACATGGGATGGGAAGGAAACTTTAGCGAAAACTCTGGATTATATGGCTCCCAATTTCTTGAAAGAAACATATAAATGGTATGCTGCTGTAATGACTTTGGTGGCCCCAAGATTACATACCAATGGCGGGAACATCATCGGCGTCCAGCTGGATAATGAAGTGGGCATGCTTTCCTGGGTGAGTAACTGTCCAGATTTGACCGAAAATGTCCTTCATGATTTTGTCGACTGGTTAAAAAAAAGGTACGACGAAAGGACATTGAAGGAAACTTATCCGTTTAAACTTGATCATTCAGCAGAGTGTTACGCTGCCATTCGATCACCAGAAGAAGACTATGTGACGAGTCTTCATTTTGACCTTGGTTATTTCATGCGGAAACGGTTTGCGGATTATATTGCCAGATTAAGAGAATATGCGGAAGAATTCGGAATCAAGGATGTTCCATTTGTCGTTAATATCCATGGAACAGGCGGTGGGCGTGGGTTCACGTTTCCGATCGGAATCAGCCAGTTGTATGAATCGTATACCCAGTCCGCCGGTTACTTATCTGGATCGGACATTTACTTTGGCGATTTGAATATGGAAAGCTTTCAGGATCTCTATTTGATCAATGGGTTTATGGATGCTGTGCATAACCCGGATCAGCCATTGACTTCCGTCGAATTCAATTGTGGAGATGGTAATTTCGGCAATAATTTCAGTGGTCGTCTGGATCCGTCTGCCGCTGATTTTAAAACCCGGATGTGCATTGCGCAAGGAAACCGGCTGATTAATTATTATTTGATGACAGGTGGGAGAAATTATCGCTTGAAGAAAAAGCCGGGTGACGGTAATGACAGAATTGCTTCTACTGGGGAGCGTCATGGTTTTGCGGCACCAATCAATCCCGAAGGAGAGCTGAATTATACGTTTCCGCGTATGGCACGTGCTATTAAAGCAATGATGGCCGTATCAGATAAACTTGCAATCATGGATGAAGAACGAGATAACGTTGCTTTCGCTTTCATCCCTGACTATTATATGACTGAATCATGCTATCCGAACAGTACGAGGATGCGGGAAATTTATCAAAACCTGGAGGCAAATCGATCTACTGCTGCATGGGAAAATATGGCTCGAGCTATGCTTCTATCAGGCTATCGGTTTGGTTCGATAGATATTCAAAATAAACCGATTAATGTAGAGGATAATCCAGTACTGGCAGTACCATCCGCCCGCTATATGGATAAAGGGATACAAACTAAATTGACTGATTACATGGTAAATGGAGGGTCTTTACTTTTATATGGAGAGCTTCCGACACACGACATGGTCGGGGATCCATGTCATATACTGGCTGATGCCATGCATGTAAAACCAGGCAGAATGCATCTGGCAGGTCCGGGTCATGAGTTATCGGTTTATGCTGATGGTTGGGCAAAGGGAAGAGCTGAATTACGTGTGCACAAAGCACAAGTATTTGAAATGGATCAGCAGGCAGAGCCCATTTTCCGTGTCTATGGAACAGATGAAACGTGCGGATTTGATACCAAAGCTGGCCGAGGAAGAGCTATAGTAATCGCGACACCTTATACCTGTGATATCCGTTTTTTTAATCAGGCAATAGAAAAGCTTGGCGCTAAGGCAGGTTTAACGAATGATAGTGCGTATCATGGAATTTTCATGACTTCTACAGCTACAGAAAAAGGGGAAAGATTCCTTCATCTTCTTAATTTAGATGGATTTGATAAAGAGCTGCACATTTTGGAGGATGGCAACAAGCTGTTTGATGGCCGAAAGCTGGAGGTCCAATCTAAAGATGGCCTGATGCTGCCTATTAATATCGTAAGCGGTGACGTAACGATTGCTTATGCGACGGCAGAAATCAGGGAAATATCTGAGCATGCAATGGCATTTCGCCTCACTCAGTCAGAGGATGTGATTGTATTGAGGACAGATCGTCAAATTGTCCCGAGTAAGGATTATACTGTGCAAAGAAAAGGAGAGTTAACTTATGTTGTATCACAAAAGCATGCACAGGTGGATGATCATTTAGTTGTTAACTTCCAGTAGATTATCACATGTCAAAAGGGGTGATTTTTATAAAGGAATTCGTTTGTTTGGCAATGGTACCAGATAATTTATCAAGGCTTTCGAATGATAACTTCCCCCCAATAAAGATTCCAGGGAATGATGCATTCGAAGTTATCTAAAATTCTCTATTAATGAAAGGAAGAGGCATATGAAGATTCTTTATATTGATATTGACTCCTTACGTCCAGACCACCTCGGAACCTATGGTTACCACCGCAATACGTCACCCAATATTGACAGGATTGCTGAAAAAGGTGTGACATTCACCAATTATTATGCTTCTGATGCACCTTGTGCTCCATCGCGGAATGCTTTGTTCAACTCCAGGTTTGGTATTCATACCGGTTCGATTAATCATGGCGGATTAGAAGCGGATGTAAGACCAATTGGAGCAGATCGCCCGTTTAACCATCATCATAGCCCATATCAGGCGTGGGTAGAGGAACTGCGGTTCAAGGGGCATCACACGGCGATGATCAGCCCGTTTCCTGGACGGCATGCTAAGTGGAATGTACTGGAAGGTTTTCTCGAAATGCATGATACAGGCAAACATGCAGGAGAAACTGCTGGTGATGTATCCTCTGAGGCATTGCGTTGGATCAAGGGCAGGGGGACAGAAAAGGATGACTGGTTCCTGTATCTGAATTTCTGGGATCCCCACACCCCGTATCGCACACCAGAAGAATACGGGAACCCGTTTGAGGATGACCCAGCCCCTGATTGGCTGACAGATGATATCATTGCGAAGCACCGGGAAAGCTTCGGACCGATGAGTGCACGAGAGATTCCATCCAGGCACCAAATGCCGAATCTTCCAGAAGAAATAGCTTCCGTAGATGATTTTAAACGATGGATTGATGGGTATGATACGGCGATCCGCCATGTGGATGACCATATCGGTAAGCTGCTTCAGGCATTGGAAGAAGAAGGGATATTAGAAGAAACGACCATCATCATCTCTGCTGATCATGGGGAAAATCAAGGAGAACTGAATATTTACGGAGATCACCAGACTGCTGACCATATTACAAGCCGTATCCCGCTGATCATGTCTGGTCCTGATTTTAAACAAGCGCATGTAGATCAGGATTTTCATTATCAAATAGATGTCGGGCCGACATTGATAGATTTGATCGGTGGGGAACAGCGTGAGCGATGGGATGGGACAAGCTTTCTACCTGCCATCACTAAGGGAGAATCGGCAGGTCGGCCATATCTGGTCGTAAGCCAGGCAGCATGGAGTTGCCAGCGCGGTGTTCGTTTTGATAATTGGATGTTAATCCGTACTTATCATGATGGTTTGAAAGATTTCCCCGAGCTGATGTTGTTTGATATTGAAAAAGACCCCCATGAAACGAACAATCTCGTTGAAGACAGGCCTGAGATTGTCGGAAAAGGATTATGGCTCTTGGATGAATGGGTCACAGAGCAGCTGGCTTCTTCCGATTCCCCGACGGACCCGATGTGGAATGTCATTCACGAAGGCGGTCCTTTCCATACCAGGGGTGACTATCATAATTATGTTAAAAAACTGCGGGATGACGGCAGGAAGCAAGCGGCAGACCGTTTAGAACAACGTCATCAAAAGTTTCAAAAATTTTATAACCAATAATGGTAAGGGAGAAGTTGAGCTTTGACTAATACGACTGAGTTTTATGAAAAATTGCCAAGCAATGTAAAGGCGTTTTTCGACCGGCAATATGAGGATGCCTATCGCTTACTTGACGCATCACGTCAGCCTGAAACGGGTTTATACGGTGACAGTTATCGGACATTTGAGGAAAATCCGGAACAAAAATGTTCCATTGCTGCAACAGGAGTTGGTTTAATTGGCCTATGTGTAGCAGATATGGAAGGCTGGGAACAAGATGCCGCAGAAAAAGCAATACTTACTTTAAACACGGTGATGGGGAAAACCGATGGCTGTCTGCCGGCTCGTGATTCGAAAACAGGCTTTTTCGCTCACTTTGTTGATATGAAAACAGGAGAGAACTTAAATTCGGAAATTTCAACCATTGATACTTCCTTATTAGTTGCTGGTGCCCTATTTGCAGGACAGCATTTCAAAGATACTGATTCTGAAATTGATGCAATGGCGAATGAACTGCTGAGCAACATAGACTGGAGTGTAATCGTAGCAGATATAGATAAAGGTTCCATTAATATGGTTGTCAAAGATGGAGAAGGAATCATGCCGCTGCCAGCCTATAATGAGTATGTGTTAGTATCCCACCTTGCCAGGTTAGGCCAGCCTGAAAATGAAGCGATCCAGGATTTATGGTATGCCAACTTCGCAGAAGAAAAAATCAGTGAGTTACCACAGGTTCACTATCGCGATATTCCTGTGTTGACAGATCCTAATGGAGGTACTGATTCCTTTTTATCCTCCTTTGTCCACCAGTTTCCTTATTACCTGGTCCCGGAATATACGGAAAGTGCAGTTTATCAGGAGTTCTACAAAAACGCTTGTATGGCTGACCGGTTAAAGTGGAAGGAACTGGAGGATGTCCCTTCCTATGTATGGGGGTATGGTGCAGGTCCAAATGATGGATTACACGGTGGGTATCACGCTGATCAAATCAATAATGCACCAGGGGATGTGGCATCTGCTTATATCGTTGCAGGATTTTTGCCGGTTTATCCCGCTGGAATCTTTGACTTATATGCCTTATACCAGGTTCATCTCCCTTTTGATACGTATACAAACCAGCAAGATAGCGAAGATGAACGCAAATTTCGAGCCTCCTATCGTTATGGGCTGCATCGATATTCGTGGTGGCATTTGGAGAAGCCGGACAGATGGTACCCAACCAAAGTCACCCTGATTGATTGGAGTTCGATGTTGTTTGGGTTGACTGCTTTTAAACACGGAATGGCGTTTTTTACAGAGCGCGTCAGCCACCGGGCTATTCGTTAATGTATAAAAGGCAAGGACCAGCATCGTATGTTGGTCCTTGCTTAATTGGAGGGGGAGAGTAAGAATGGAAATGAAAGTTCTAACGTTCAATTTACGGGTGGATCTCCCACAGGATGGATTAAATGCCTGGCCATATAGAATAGAAAACGCAGCAAAAACTATCCAAAAGCATAAACCGCTAGTTTTCGGCACTCAAGAAATGCTATTAGGGATGATTAGGGATTTAGATGAATATTTGCCAGAATATCAATGGGTCGGGGAAGGAAGAAGAGGTGGAATGGAGGATGAATTCTGCCCCGTTTTTTACAATGCCCGTATACTGGACAAGGTAAAAAATGGACAATTCTGGCTGTCAGAACAGCCCAAGGTGCCAAACAGTATAAGCTGGAATAGTGATTTTCCGAGAATATGTACCTGGGGACATTTTCGATATAAGCATGAACCAAATCAAGAGTTTGTAGTTTTTAACACGCATCTCGATCATGTAAGTCAATCAGCACGGGAAAAAGGCATCGTTTTAATTTGGGAGAACCTGCTCCATTTCATCAATAAAAATATCCCATCAATTTTAACCGGGGATTTAAATAGTAACCCTGACAATAATGTTATTCAATTTTTACGAGGAGTTTCACCAATAGATGGAGTAACTGCCCATTTACAGGATACCTTTTCTGTGACAGATGCTGATGTCGGTCGCACTTTCCATGACTTTGAAGGGGGGATTACAGGGGAACCGATCGATTATATTTTCTGTACTTCTGATTTTAAAGTTTTAAAAACGGAGGTCGATCGAAATAAATACGGGGAGGCTTACCCATCAGACCATTATCCTGTAAGTACTACACTGGAGATTTGAGATAGGGATGTTCCGCAAAAGCATAAGAAAGAGGTCCAACCGATCAGGTATGGACCTCTTTTGGAAATTTATACAGCGCAGCGATTCGGACCGACTTCCATTTCGCGTTTTTCTTTCTCATCGGGATCTGTCTGCCCCATGTTAATTTTCCGAATTTCTTCATGACTGTTTGGCTGAGGCGGGAGATTATCGGTGACCATATGACGGAACTCTTCTGCATCATCCACATTCAACCGATCGTTTTTCTGATACAGGTTTTCCAGCTTTGCTTGAACGGTCCCATCTTCCTTGAATTCTTTCATATCTCCAAAGTGGGAAGGCAGAACGATCAATTCTTGCGATAAGCTCTGGTAGCGATCATAAAGCGTGGAACGAAGGTCATTTACCCACTTATCAGCCTGCCCGGCCAAATCGGGGCGACCAATCGATTCAATAAATAAAATATCCCCGGTCATCAGGTACTTGCCATCGACAATAAGGCTGGTGCTGCCAATTGTGTGTCCCGGAGAATAAAAGGCAGAGATATCCGTGGTACCACCAATGGAAATTCTGGTTCCATCCTCCAGCTTTTTATAACCAAATGTCAGGCCTTCATCATCCTGTGGCGGAAAATAATAATCTGCATCCGTTTGTTCTGCCAATTTCTTTCCGCCTGAAATATGATCGGCATGAAGGTGGGTATCGAAAACATATTTTATAGTTGCATTTTTTTCTTCAGCGAAGCGTTCAAACGTCTCTGTCATTCTCGTCGGGTCGATAACGGCCGCTTCCCCATCCGCAATTGCCATATAGGAGAGACACCCTTTTCCGATACGGAGAAATTGATACAGCTCCCCGCCACTGGATAAGTCCCCGATCTTCACCGGTTCCAGGTGCTCGCTCCATGCAGTCATTCCCCCTTCCAGGTACGTAACATTCTTTATCCCTTCCTTTTCAAGGAGTTCTACGCCTTTTTGAGAAGAAATGCCCCTGGCACAAATCACGTAAACCGTTTGATCTTCAGGGAGCTGTGCTTTTATTGCTTCCGGGTTCTTTTCCAGTTGTTTATAGGGAATGTTCAAACTGCTGACATTCCGACCTTCGATAGACCAATCCTGGTAATCTTCTTCTTTGCGAATATCTAATAAGAAAACGTTCTCGCTCGCTAATATTTTTTGAGCAAGCTCCTTCGAGTTAATAGGTTCTAGTGCCATCATTTTCCCTCCATGTTTTAGGTAGTGCCTTTCTCTAAATCGTTATTTCGATTACAAAAAGGTACGGAAAACAAATACCTCTCCCTGTATATAGTTAAACACTTCTTACAAATATCCTTTTACTAAAAGAAAAATTTGAAGGCTGAGAGGGGGATTTTAGCCTTCAGATACATTGGTAGGAACTGCTCCGAAATTACCGCGTCAATAGTCTGGTTGATTTTTTATTTATAAAAGACTAGGATAATACACAACATTTTGAAAATTATGACTAAATCATGCAACATATTCTATCAGGTGGTCGAAAAAGGAGGAATCAAGTGTGAGCAAGCCAAAAAAAGAGCCGATTAAAAACGGGAAACTATGGATAGTGATGGGAATACTATTTGTCTTGATTAACCCTTGGTATTTTCCGGCAGGCTCTTATCAGCCGTTATTCTGGGGAATACCTTACTGGGCGTTTATTATCATTGGTGCATCCTTGTTATTATCCGCATTTTTATCCTATATTTTGAAGTATCATTGGGATTTGGCAGAAGAAGAGGAAGAAAAGAAGGGGGCCGAGTAATCGATGGATTTAGCTTTTTCAGGTTGGTCCGGAGTCTTGATTTTATTGATGTACGGCGCAGTCATGCTTGCTGTCGGTATCGTCACTTATTGGAATAATAGAAATGTCCACCAGAGCATGGATGAATATTATCTTGGTGGACGAGGCCTGGGTGTGATGGTTTTATTTTTCACATTTTTTGCCACACAGTACAGCGGTAACACCGTGGTCGGTTATCCGCCGGCAGCTTACCGGATGGGCTTTGAATACCTTGTATCTGTTCCTTATTTCATCATGATCATCGTGGTCTATTTGATGTTTGCTCCTCGGATGTACATAGTGGGAAAGAAGTACAACCTTCTTACACCGGTCGATTGGCTGGAGAAAAGGTTTAAATCGAAACCGGTCTCTATTCTCGCTGCCATTCTGATGCTTTATGCACTTGGCAACTATTTATTGGAACAGTTTGTCGCTATCGGGCAGGGAGTTTCGGGACTTACCGGCGGGACAATTCCGTATCATGTTGGAGTGGTGTTTTTCATTGTAATCATGTTGATTTACGGCTGGCTCGGAGGAATGCGTTCTGTCGCCTACACCGATATGATGCAGGGAATCGCTCTTTTGTTTGGGGTTTTTATGCTGTTGATCGGTTCTATCATTTACTTCGGCGGGTTGCCAAAAGCTGCCGACTACATGCAAGCCTATTCGCCGGAAAAGTTAGGAGTTCCGGAAGGGCCGGGTGTCGTCAGCTGGTTCAGTTTATTGGTCCTTGTCGGTATTGGAGCTGCCGTCTACCCACACGCTGTCCAGCGGATATTTTCAGCGAAAAGTGAACGAACGTTGAAACGGTCTTTTACCAGAATGGCGTGGATGCCATTTCTGACCGCAGGTGTCGTATTTGTTGTAGGAATTATTGGTATTGCTGCGTTTCCTGATCTGAATATGGCAGAATCGGAGCAGCTGGTAGGGATGATGGCCAGTGCCATTGCAGGTCAGCACGTCATTTTTTATTGGGCGATGGTGCTGTTGTTCGGGGGTGTCATTGCGGCGATTGTGTCAACGGCGGATTCTGTTCTGCTCACATTTTCATCGATCGTCTCGAAAGACTTGTATGGGAGATACATAAACCCGGAAGCAACAGAAAAAAAGAAAATTCTGGTGGGAAAACTTGTGGGAGTAGCCGCGGTGGTCGTCCTCGTATTAATTGCCTGGTTTCCGCCAGGAACGCTTTTTCAAATTTTCGTCCTTAAATTCGAGCTGCTCATCCAGGTAGCACCTGCCATGATTCTCGGTCTTTACTGGAATCGTCTTCATCAGAAAGCTGTGTTTGTCGGAATGCTTGCAGGTACAATCATCGCTTCTTATATGACTTTTGCTGACATTACTCCATTAGGGATTTTCAGTGGGTTATGGGGGCTTTTAGCCAACCTGTTAATCTGTATTGTTGGCAGCCTGGTCATGACAGTTTCAGTCGCCGAGGAAGAAGAAGCAGAAAAAGTAATTGGTTTGTAGATGGTATTAAACCAGTCAATCAAAGGGTTGACTGGTTTTTTATGTGCTGGAAATGGTGATTTTGGCAGTTGTTTAAAAAAATCCTCATAAAATTTGGAGTTTAATTATGTTGGTAATGTTAGCTTTCTGTAAGCATAAATATGATAAAGAAATCAGTTAAACGCCTTTCCAGGAGAGTGAGTAGTGATGCCGGAAATCGCTCATACCATGCCAGTATTAATTCGCAATGATGAAGATATGGCCATGTTGAGAGAGTGTCTTGACAGCCTGAAGGGCAGTATGGATCACTTTGTTTTTTATAATCAGGGTGGGCTGTCTAATTATGACCTTTCCAGTCTGATTGATGCTTATCTCAAGGATTTCACCGTTTTGGGAAAGGGCACGAATGATGGCATTCCTTTTGCCAGGCAATCGTGTTTTCAATACATATGGGTTAACTTGCCGGCGATGCAGTATATTACTGAAATTCATCCGGACATGTTATTCCCGAAGGATTGGCCCCAAAAGCTTGTGGAATTTCTTGAGGACAATAAAGAAGAACCTTGCATTTCTCCTGGTATTCTAACTAAAGAAGGGCAATGGCATCCCCATGGCAAAGGGATATTTGGTGCACAGATTCCCTCTCGGACCGATGAACTTGTTGACCTGTTAGTAGAAAAACAAGAAGAAAAAGTGGTGGAGGGGTTTGTTCATCCAGTTATGCACCGTGCCAGCTGCTTAAAGAAAGCAGGTGGCTACATAGTGGAAGACTTGCCGGGAATGCAAGGGTATGAAGATGATTATTTACTGCTTTCTTATTATCATAGGTTGCGATTACCTGAAAATTGGAAACCAAAAGCGCTATTATCCATCTATGTGTTTCATCGTACTATGGCACAACGAGCAGATTTTTCCAATATGGAAGAAGAGTCGAACAAAAACTTACAGGGGTTGTTGAAACGATTTGGTACACAAGGAATTATGGATTTACAACATATACATTCCGTGAAGAAAAAGGAAAATATTCGGGGAAGCATTTACTTTTTTGGTACATCTAGTGATAAAGATGTGCCTTTTATCCGAGGAGTCAACCCTTATATCATTCACTCGCAAATATCTAAGGAAAGAAGTCTGGATCAATTTGAACAGGAAAAAGCCAGTGATGGAAATGTCAAAAATATCGCAGTGGTGGATCATCCTTATTGGCTGAATTCTGTTTCAAAAATCTGTCCTCAGCTAACAATTGCCCGAATTACTGAACATGTGTGGAACCCTACGAGTGCTTTATATAGGAAGGGGATTTGTGCAGTAGCTGACATAATTCTGACAGACTCAGAAGAAATCCATTGGCAATTGGCGTTATCCCATCCGTTTATCCTGCTTTGTCCATCATTAAATAAAAAATCGCATCTGCTAAACGAGGATGAATGGGGGATTTATTCTGATAGTGATTATTATTTAAAAGAAATCATCGAGTCCTCCTTCGAAGACGGGGATCGAACAGAAACCTGGCAAGGTATGATTAATAAACAAAGACAGGAAAGAATCCGGGGTTTACAAGATATTCTGGAATGGGAGCCGCATAACGAAGTAAACCTCTCCTTACTGGCTAAGTATTATTATATTACTCAGCAGTATGAAGAAGCGGAAAACTATTTTTTTCAAGCTTTTTTAAGAAATGTACTCGTTCACAAAATGGATGGTCTGAACAGGTATTACCCTGGAATTTGTCTGGCGCAATTAAGGCAGGGTAAGACGAAAGAAGCCTTGAATTCATATGGGATCCTTGCCCAGACGGATGACATGAAACAGCACTATCATCAGCTTCTTCCCTTATACAACAAAGAGGAATATGAGTGGTTACAGGCAGAAATCAGCAGACTTCTAGGGGATATACGCTATGCCAGAGACTTAATAGATCAAACTGCTTCCCCCGAAGCGGATGGAAGTCGATATCTTTTTTATAGAGATATGTTGGATTATAAAGGTTGTGAAGAAATCCTTCGTAAAAGGGGAGATGGTGTTGCTTCTGCCAAAGAGCATTGGCTGTTGCAAGGAGAGAAAGAAGAGTTGTTCGGTGAACCTCAACGAGCCTTGCATCATTACCTGCAGGCATCGATTTACGAAGAAAAAGCAATAGAAAACATTCTTCGATTGGAAGCGGTGGATCGTTTTATGGATGGGGGGGAGTAGAGGATGCATCCAGTCAGGAAAAAGGAAGGCAATAGGCTGACGGCTATCATGCAAGTTAGAAATGAGGAAAACAGGTACTTAGAAGAAGTGCTTGGTGACATTAGTGTGTATGTGGACGATATCGTTATTATCGATGATGCAAGCACAGACCGAACCGTAGAGATTTGCCGGTCTTTTCCAAAAGTCAAAGAAGTCATCGAGCTCGAAAATTCTCATTTCAGCAAAGAGTGGGAGCTGAGAAGCCGATTATGGCAGGAAGCATGCAAGTATGAGCCTGATTGGTTGTTATCCATTGATGCAGACGAGGTATTTGAACATTCTTTTAAGGAAAAAGCACGTACCTTGATCAATCAGGATAGCTATGATTGGGTGAGTTTCCGTATTTATGATTTGTGGGGAGGCAGAACCCATTACCGAGAAGATGAGCACTGGAACCTTCACAAACGTCATACGATGATGCTAGTCCGATATCTGCCAGGTTTCCCCTATTATTATTTAAAAATGAATCATCACGCCCATAGGCTGTCTTTGTCCTATCAGGCATTAAGAGGTTGTTTAACGGATATACGGGTAAAACATTATGGATGGTCAGGAGATGAAGCGGAGCGGCTGGAAAAGTACGAACGTTATAGGAAGATGGATCCTGATGGGCAGTGGGGGCATCAGGATCAGTACACGTCTATTCTTGACCCTTCTCCAAACCTTATTGAATGGAAGGAGGAAAGGGAGTGAAGAAAGTTTCTATATTGACGCATAGCTTTTTAGATGCCTACAATAATCAGATTCACAGAATCTACGGTGGAGGACTCGAACGGTATTTGTTTGAGCTGATTAAGATCCTGCATCGCTTAGAAGTGGATGTGGACGTCCATCAACTCTCTTATCATAAGCCCTTCCATACCCAGTTAGAAAAAACGGAGATAGCGGGAACAGCTGTGTTTGGGTACTATTGCCATGACTTGGACAGTATCGGTGAATTATTTCAGGAAATGGAACAGAAAGCAGAAGGTTCCATCATTTATGCAAGTTGTATCTGGCATCCGATACCGTATAGGGAAGGGAGTTTAGGCATCTGTCATGGGATCAATTGGGATCGTATAGATTTGACTGAAGAGGCGAAAAACGAGGTTAAGAAAAATGTCCAACATGCTGTAAACGCTTTATCAAAAATTGTGTCTGTTGACTCTCATTTTTTAACTTATTGCCGTTCAACTTGCCGGTATTCAGATCCCGAAAAAATTGAACTTATTCCCAACTTCGTTGATACTGCACGGTTTACACCGTCAGCAATTAAAAAAAATAAGAGTATGTCTCGAGTGCTGTATCCCAGGAGAATCAGCCATGAGCGTGGCATCCTCCTGATGATGGCAGCAACCGATATATGGTTGAAAGAATATGAAGACATCGAAGTGTATTTTACAGGCGAAGTGATTCACGGGACGGAAATTGCTCGTGTATTTGAATACTGGCTAGAAAAGCATCCACAAAAGGAAAGAATCTGTCATCAAATTCATCGTTTTGAAGAAATGCCCGAAGTTTATCAAGGTGCTGATATAGCAGTGATTCCGACTATATTTTCCGAAGGTACCTCCTTATCCTGCTTAGAGGCGATGAGCAGCGGCCTCCCGGTTATCGCAACAACCGTTGGCGGCCTGAACGATCTGCTGATAGATAAGTATAATGGACGGTTAATCATGCCTGCCGTAGATCAGTTGGTCGAAGCTGTCGGAAATTTTATAATTGACCAAAGAAAATGTGAAGAGATGGGAGAACGGGCAAGGGATACAGCTAAAGCGTTTGACCTGGGGATTTGGCAGCAGAAATGGGAAAGGGTATTGTGCGCTTACCTTGATTAAGGGGGAATAACGATGCCAAACTATAATGTTTTCACGAATTTGCGGAACCCTCTGACGACTGTTGATATTGCCGCTTCAAGTGCCGAGAATGGTGCTAACTACAGGGTGACAACGGGGGTGGTATCTGTAGCGGCGAATGCGTACATGGCCGTTCAGTTGTCAAATCCTACAACCTCCCGTTATACAGCACGAATCGGCCGTATCTTTGGAGGGGCTATTACCAATACATCGATTTTTTTAATTCGGGATGGAACTGTTGCTGGCGGTACAACGCTTACCCCCATTAATACAAATTTTGGCTATCCCAATAATAGCCAGTTAATCCCGAGCTTTTCTACAAGTCTCACGAATCCCGCTGTCGGAGGGGCTACCTTTAGTACGATGATTCAAACAGGCGGACCTGTATTTAATGATGAACTTGGAAAAATTATCATTCCTCCTGGAAACCGGCTTATCGTTGACCTTCTCAATTTAACGAACCAGACCAATACGCTCACACTAACATTAGGTTGGGCGGAAGTGAGTCCAATATCCTAAAATGTCTACTCAAAAAGCTGAAGGTATAGAAACGACATGATTTTAAAAAAACGGTCCCTATGGAGTTTTATGTCCATACAGACCGTTTTGTCTTTGGCGCATATCTATAAGAGGTCTGTGTAAACACACTCTATAGATCGATCTTTATCCAACGGCAGTTCCTGCCCCTTCGAGATCTTAAGTCCATCGTGTGTGATAAAAAGCGTCATGGAGAGGTATGGCTGAAGCCTGCGGGAGTATGCTTTTCATTGGCCTCGAGAAGAAGCCCTAAGATAATCAAATACCATTGTTCAGACAGGTTAAATGAGTCAGAAGATTGTTTATATCTATTATGGGTGGGGATGCTGTCTTAGATTGATAACTTAAAAGTGTTACTAATCTGGGTAAGGGCGAAGAAGGGGCTCTTTCCATCAATTTTTTGAGTAATTTTTGAGATTGTCTATGTTTTCCGCATTTTAATTGGAGGAGGGAGATTGCTAAACATTCCTCTACAGATTGTTTTTCTGTATTCACGGATAGGTGATCAGTGATTTTTTCCAAATCCTGAGCGGGAAAATTGGGAAACAAATACAGGTGTATCAAGGGGAGAGAGTTGCAGCTATCCAGTGACCTAGTAAATCGAATATAGCCGTTTACCATCCTGCCTTCCAGGAACATCCACTTGGCCAAAGTGACAGCCCCTTTATATTCATCGTTATAACCTTGCATCATACACGTATATAAATCCTTTATAAGAGAAAAGTCATGCACGTAAGTCTCGAGCCATTTCTGATGATCTAGGCTTTCTTCATAATAAACACACCAAATAAATAAGACTTCCTCCAGATGGAACGTCTTTTTTTGTCTTATCAAGTGGCTGGCAGCCGACTTTTTTTGTCCTTTTATTGATAACGTAAGAGCTTCAGCAAGGGGATGCCATACATGTAATTCTTTAAGAATGGGTTCAGGTATATGTTGTTTAGCCGTCTCCCATTTATCCCGCTGACTCGAGGCGACAAGTATTTTCATCATCGTGAGCCATTGACCAGTCTGCAAGGAATCCTTCCAGTTTTTGATGTCATTTATGAAAGTGGAGGTACTTACAAACGGTGCAGTTGACCAAAGGAGATACCTTCCCCATGCTGGTTGGTAGGCAGGGCAGGTATTCAATGATGCCCGGTAATGCTCTACAGCTGTTTCGAAGTTGAAAAGTTTTTCGTTAGCCTCACCAAGCGTGTATAACGTGCGAAAAGATCCTGTTCCTGCCTGAGAGGAATAGAAAGTGTGAGCAGGACAGGAGCATGACTGTTCAAGTGAATGAATAGCAGCAGGATAATGGTGTAGGTCCATGAGAATGGCTGCTTTGGCATCGTACAAGTCTGCAAAATCCGAATAATGCTCCAAACCTTGCTCTGCCAGTTCCAAGGCTTCTTCGTTCTTCTGAAAAGATCTCAGCAGGTGGACGGATTTTAACACGATATCTGGCGCGTAATCTGCAGAGGGGGAAATTCCCCTCAACAGCTGCATAAATATATCATATGCTTTTTTGTATTTTTCAGCTTGCAGGTATTCCACTCCTAAAGCATATGTCAGACGTGGATCCTTTGGGGTGGCTATCATTGATTTATTTATAATGGAAACATTACGTTCATGTTTCCTTTGCTTTTTTTCATTATTGTGGATATAACCGAAATGATGAAGGGTAATTTCACTATTCTTTATATTCCATCCATTCGTTTTTAGCGAGGTTGAAATCTCTTCATGAATAGCTCCCTGAAAACGAATGGAGGGGTGGTTCCGGAACAGACGGCAGCTGAAATCGGTAAAGTAACTGTTTTTGTCATAATGACCGTAGTAATTAAGGAAACGTACCATATATCCGCCCACATCATTATTTTCCATATAGGGTGTAATGTCGATCCCCTGCAAGATTTCATCGGCATCTAATACTAAAATCCATTCCTTTGTTGCATGATCCAAAGCGAAGTTACGAGCAGCACTGAAATCCCCTTCCCAAACATAAGGAATCACTTTCGCTTGAAATGCGTTCGCTATCTGGACTGTGTTGTCAGTCGAGCCCGTATCCACAATCACAACTTCATCCGCGATGTGGGTAATAGATGAGAGACAACGTGCCAAATTATTTTCTTCATTAAAAACAATCATACACACACTTAAACCCTGGTTATTCAATCCAGCCTTCCTCAAACGGTAAAGTAGTCTTTGCTGAGCGTATCAAGTCAAAATCCCCTTCCTTAAGTACATTGTCAAAATGCTTTTCCGCATTATACGACAGCGTCTGGACAAGCTGGATAATGGAGTGGGCTTTATAATCCTTATCCATTTGAGGATGCATGTCTTTCCATTTACTTAGGTATTGTTGAAATGCAGCATAAAATCCCTGGTTATACAAAATTCTCCCCTTGTGTTCTATCTTTAGAATAGAGGTGAGCGAATCACGATCAACAATAGGATGAATACTCTCGGGCAAGTCTGCCTGCCAGCGTTCCGTCTCGTTCATATACGGAGGGAGACCCTTTATTTCTTTCCTCTTTCCGAACCTATCTGAATGTAAAAGTAAACAGTCGTCCTTAATTCTTTTCCATTTTTCCTGCAAAGGAAGTGAAGGGGTTTCTTGCAGCCACTCATCTATGAGCATACTAACACTCTGGTAACAATGGGATCTTAAAAGAATGTTCATAAGGTTTTCTTTTTGCTTTTCAGTATGCATGTTAAATCTTTTGTTCAAAAGGGAAGGAATCTCAGCTTCTCTGTCTGTATTTCGTAACAGCTGGAATATTCGATAAAGCGGACGTTTCTCATGTTGCAATTGAAATGATTTAAAGTAATGGTCAATGGCATAGTCATCTTTTCCTTGACTTTCATATACGAGCGCCAATAAATAATAAGTGGCGAATGATCCAATTCCTGATTCCGTATGGTATTTAGTGGCGGGTTGAAGCTGGATGGCTCTTTGGAAGCATTTTTCAGCACCTGCACTGTCTCCCAATGTAATAAGGTACGTACCTTTGTAATGGTGCAGGTCAGTGTAATCGGGATATAGCTTTATTCCTTCATTACAAATAGTAATTGCTTCCTCTAAACGATGGAGTGCCCCCAGTGCCCTTGATTCGCATTTATAAAGAAGGTGAGCATAATTAACTTTAGGACCGACACGCTTCCTGGACATGCGAAAGGACTGAAGAGCTTTATCATAATCATTTAGCTGCATATATTCAATTCCAATATTGTAAAGGTGAAAGGGATTATCCGGGTTTTTTTCCAATTCCTTTTTCAAAAGGGTGATGTTACGCTCAATTTTATTTTTCTTAGCGCGAATTTCCTCTTGGTACCCATAATGGTCAATAATCACATCTGTCATGACAAAACGAGCTTCGGGTTTATTTTTCTGGATATCTTCTGCGATTTGTTCATGAATTGCACCGGAAAATCGATACTCTTCCCTGTTTTTAAACATACGAATGGCTGGATTAATACTCGCTTCTTTTCCTTTTTGGCCAAAATGGTTATACACCTTTAAGAAGAAGCCGTCTGCGTCTTTATATTCCGACAATCTTTTTATCTCATCGACGGAATCGGGGTTCAGTTCTTCATCGGCGTCAAGAAACAAAATCCAGTCTCCAGTGGCATGGACAAGCCCTGCATTCCTGGCAGCGGAAAAGTCATTTTGCCACGGGTGATGGATAAGGCTAGCTCCAAAGCTTTCAGCGATGGAGGTGGTATTGTCTGTAGAACCAGTATCTACGATAATGATTTCTGAAACCACATCTTTAATGCTCATCAAGCAATTACCGAGAAGTTCTTCCTCATCTTTAACGATCATGCACAGCGATATGCTGCTCATTTTGTAATCGAACCCTCCTTTGTCTCCCTCTCCAATTAGTCTGCCAACCATGTTTGGAAGAAAGTTGAATCGCAAGCTCTACTTTTTTTAAATATGCAGTAAACAATGGGTAATCCGGCAACTCTTTAATAGAATCGATTAAAAGAGATTTGGATTGCTGGTTATAGCAGAGGGATGCCCCAATTCGGGCACTTTCATAATTTTCTTTCGCATCAACAATTTTTTCAAATAAAATGGAGGCTCGCTCCCAATCCTTTTGATGGAAATAATATTCCCCTAGAAGAAAGGTTCCCTCCAAGTCGAGCTTGTTTTCATCGAGAAGGGAATGAAAAGTTTCGCTGGCTTCTTTGACATATCCTTCATAATAGGATGTCTTTGCAGCAAAAAGTTGAAAGACAGGGTGTAAACTAATTAATTTATTCCTTACATTAGGTGCCTGGAAGAGAATTGATTGATGGAGAAATTGTTTAGCGAACACAAGAAAGGAGAGTGGAGGGTTGCTGTTTTTTTGCTCTCCATTTAAAAGCATTTGGATGATTTCGTTATAAAAGTGTGCGTCAGGATTATTTTTGATCTCTTCGTACATTTTTTCAGGATATGGATAACTGTGTTCATTAAAAGTAACAATGATTGCTTGTAAGAGTGTGGCGGAAACGGGTTTCTGTAAAGAATCCAATCGCTCTGACGCCTCATGCAAGTGATTTAAATGGAGTAAACTGAAGATTTCTTTTTCCGGATTCCCATCGATATCCTTGCAGAAATCTAAAAATTCTTTATCGCAGCCTGTGGCAAAAAGAACATTCGCAACTTCCTGAAGGCACAGTTGTCTTAAGGGTGATTCCATTCTCAGGGAAGGCGTCAAAATATGAGTCAACTCTTTTTTGATGTCTGAACATTGTCTTCCGGAAGCAATCAGCAGGTCTGCTATTCCATATAATGCTTCATAGTGATAAGGACAATGCTGGAGAGCCTTTATGTAAAATTGAAGGGCATCATTACATGCATTCCACTCTAAAGCGATGTCTCCCATTAATGTCCAGGAAAGATAAGTTCCTTTGCCAGTTTCCATTGCATAAGGACGTGATGGAGTAGTTTTAGTGGCTTTCTCCAAAACCCGAATAGCTTTATCCATTTCTTTTTTTTGTCGAAATCCATAACCTAAATAATAATGAAGGTCTGGATAATCTTGATAATTGTTAATCTCTCTCTTAAGAAGGTCTATGGCTGAATCGTATTGCCCTCCTTTCATATAAAGTTTGGCAAGATCTTTCACCAAAGTTGGACGATAAGATTGGTTAGTATCAGTACGTTCTAAAGATTGCTTCACATGTTCTATCGCTTGGTTATCTAAAGAGAGCTGTTCATAAGTAATGCCTAAATGATATTGAAGATAGGGATCATCCGGACACTCTCTCAGGGACTTTTCCAATATCCGACGATTACGGTAAGCCTTTTCCACCCTTGCTTGTGCCGGAGAATAGCCTCTATGCAGGAGCTTCCCTTGTGTTTTTCCTATCACACTCATGGAAGTGTGTTTTTTTAAAATTGATGGGAGAATATCTTCATGAATGACACCAGTGAAACAATAGTCCTGGTTATTTCTAAAAATACGTATCGATGGGTGGACCACCTTTTCATAAGGCTTTTCGCCTGTTACGCTTTCAATGTCCATAAAAAACGCTTCTTTATCAGTATTTTCAAGATCAGCCCTGATTTTTTGAAATGACCCGGCAAAAACCTCATCAGCATCCATATATAGAATCCATTTCGTGTTTGCCTCAGAGAGTGAGTAATTTCGTGCATTGGAAAAATGATCATCCCATTTTTTATGCAATACTTTGGCACCCGCTTCTTCTGCAATAGAAACAGTATTATCGTCTGAACCAGTATCAACTACAATTATTTCATCAACTAGTGACTTGATGCTGTCCAAGCATGTCCGTATATTCTCCGCCTCATTCTTTACAATCATATGAAGGCCAAGCAACAACAAAATCGCCCCCTAACAAGAAGCATCCCTCTGCTTGAACAGAGGGAATACAATGGTTTCAATAAGAATTTATGAGCCTTGACCATTAAATATGACTGAGATCGTTCCAGTCGCAAGGGTTGTAGAAGAACGGTAAGCAAGCCTTGTGTACTTTAAAAAACGTTGCGGAACAAGCACATCTACTGAACCTGCTCTAAGATCTATGGAAGTGATATCCGTAAACCAGTTGACACCATTAGCACTGATTTGAACGATGGTATCTACTGTACCTGACGGGCTGGAATTATAAACAAAAAACGAATAATCTTCCAGTATGGATGTTGTGATAGCGGCCAATGGGGTGAATGTTGACGATGCTGTACCGACACCTATATTCAGAAAGCTTTGTTCAACAAAATTGTTTTGCGAAATAGCTGTTAATGTTCCGCCTGACACAGTCACGGAAGTAATTTCGGCAGTGACCGTTCCCCCAAGGATGGTGGCATTAATGAATCCATTGGTAATGGTCGCGCCCAGAACGCTATCGATAGTATCCAGCGTTCCGCCAATTATGGTAGCGGCCAGCACTTCTTCGACGGTATTGATGGTCCCGGCAGAAATGGTAGCCCCAAGCACACTCTCCACCGTATCTAAAGTTCCACCAACTATCGTGGCAGCGAGTACTTCTTCAATGACATTAAGCGTCCCGCCGGTCACAGTTACGGAAGCAACTTCGGCAGTCACTGTCCCCCCGAGAATCGTGGCGTTGATGAATCCATTAGTAATAGTAGCTCCCAGGACGCTGTCGATGGTATCAATAGTACCTCCAACCACCGTGGCAGCGAGGACTTCTTCAATGACATTAAGCGTCCCGCCAGTCACAGTGACGGAAGCCACTTCAGCAGTGACCGTGCCTCCAAGGATGGTGGCGTTGATGAACCCATTGGTGATGGTCGCGGCCAAAACTTCCTCGACAGTATTGATGGTCCCGGCAGAAATGGTAGCCCCAAGCACACTGTCCACCGTATCTAAAGTTCCACCAACTATCGTGGCAGCGAGCACTTCTTCGATGACATTAAGCGTCCCGCCAGTCACAGTGACGGAAGCAACTTCGGCAGTGACCGTGCCCCCAAGGATGGTGGCATTAATGAAACCATTGGTAATAGTAGCGCCTAAGACACTATCGATAGTATCCAGCGTTCCTCCAATGATGGTGGAGGCCAAAACTTCTTCGACGGTATTGATGGTGCCAGCAGAAATGGTAGCCCCAAGCACACTCTCCACCGTATCTAAAGTTCCACCAACTATCGTGGCAGCGAGTACTTCTTCAATGACATTAAGCGTCCCGCCGGTCACAGTTACGGAAGCAACTTCAGCAGTAACCGTGCCTCCAAGGATGGTGGCGTTGATGAATCCATTGGTGATGGTAGCACCTAAGACACTATCGATGGTATCGAGCGTTCCGCCAACGATGGTGGAGGCTAGAACTTCCTCGACGGTATTAATGGTGCCACCAGAGATAGTTGCCCCAAGTACACTGTCCACCGTATCTAAAGTTCCACCAACTATCGTGGCAGCGAGGACTTCTTCGATGATATTAATAGTCCCGCCAGTTACAGTGACAGCAGCCACTACGGCAGTGACCGTGCCTCCAAGGATGGTGGCGTTGATGAACCCATTGGTAATAGTAGCGCCTAAGACACTATCGATAGTATCCAGCGTTCCTCCAATGATGGTGGAGGCCAAAACTTCTTCGACGGTATTGATGGTGCCAGCAGAAATGGTAGCCCCAAGCACACTCTCCACCGTATCCAAGGTGCCCCCGACTACCGTGGAAGCCAGCACTTCTTCAATGACATTAAGCGTCCCACCGGTCACAGTGACGGAAGCCACTTCGGCAGTCACTGTCCCCCCGAGAATGGTTGCGTTAATAAATCCATTGGTGATCGTAGCTCCCAGGACGCTGTCGATGGTATCAATAGTACCTCCGACCACCGTAGAAGCCAGCACTTCTTCGATGACATTAAGCGTCCCACCGGTCACAGTGACGGAAGCCACTTCGGCAGTCACTGTCCCCCCGAGAATGGTGGCGTTGATGAATCCATTAGTAATCGTAGCTCCCAGGACGCTGTCAATGGTATCAATAGTACCTCCGACCACCGTGGAAGCCAGCACTTCTTCAATGACATTGATCGTGCCGCCAGTCACAGTCACGGAAGCAATTTCGGCAGTAACCGTGCCTCCAAGGATGGTGGCGTTGATGAATCCATTGGTGATGGTAGCGCCTAAGACACTATCGATGGTATCGAGCGTTCCGCCAACGATGGTGGAGGCTAGAACTTCCTCGACGGTATTAATGGTGCCACCAGAGATAGTTGCCCCAAGTACACTGTCCACCGTATCCAAGGTACCACCGACCACCGTAGCAGCGAGCACTTCTTCAATAGTATTGATGGTCCCGCCCAAGATGCTATCGATGGTATCGAGCGTTCCGCCAACGATAGTAGCAGCCTGTAATTCTTCGACGGTATTAATGGTGCCTCCAGAGATGGTAGCCCCAAGTACACTTTCAATGGTATCCAAGGTGCCCCCGACTACCGTGGCAGCGAGCACTTCTTCAATGACATTAAGCGTCCCACCGGTTACGGTAACGGAGGTGACTTCGGCAGTGACCGTGCCTCCAAGGATGGTGGCGTTGATGAACCCATTGGTGATGGTCGCGCCCAAGACGCTGTCGATGGTATCAATAGTACCTCCAACCAACGTGGAAGCCAGCACTTCTTCAATGACATTAAGCGTGCCGCCGGTCACAGTGACGGAAGCAACTTCGGCAGTCACTGTCCCCCCGAGAATGGTGGCGTTAATAAATCCATTGGTGATGGTAGCGCCCAAGACGCTGTCGATGGTATCGAGCGTTCCGCCAACGATGGTAGCTGCCAAAACTTCTTCGACGGTATTGATGGTGCCAGCAGAGATGGTAGCCCCAAGCACACTGTCCACCGTATCTAAAGTTCCACCAACTATCGTGGCAGCGAGCACTTCTTCGATGATATTAATAGTCCCGCCAGTTACAGTGACAGCAGCCAATTCGGCAGTGACCGTGCCTCCGAGAATCGTGGCGTTGATGAAACCATTGGTAATAGTAGCGCCCAAGACGCTGTCGATGGTATCAATAGTACCTCCAACCACCGTGGCAGCGAGCACTTCTTCAATAGTGTTGATGGTCCCACCGGTCACAGTGACGGAAGCAACTTCGGCAGTGACCGTGCCCCCAAGGATGGTGGCATTAATGAAACCATTGGTAATAGTAGCGCCTAAGACACTATCGATGGTATCGAGCGTTCCGCCAACGATGGTAGCGGCCAATACTCCTTCGATGGTATTGATGGTGCCAGCAGAGATGGTAGCCCCAAGCACACTCTCCACCGTATCCAAGGTGCCCCCGATCACCGTAGCAGCGAGCACTTCTTCGATGATATTAATAGTCCCGCCAGTTACAGTGACAGCAGCCAATTCGGCAGTGACCGTGCCTCCGAGAATCGTGGCGTTGATGAATCCATTGGTAATAGTAGCGCCCAAGACGCTGTCGATGGTATCAATAGTACCTCCAACCACCGTGGCAGCGAGGACTTCTTCAATGACATTAAGCGTCCCGCCTGTGACAGTAACGGAAGCAACTTCGGCAGTGACCGTGCCCCCAAGGATGGTGGCATTAATGAAACCATTGGTAATGGTCGCGCCCAGAACGCTGTCGATGGTATCCAGCGTTCCGCCAATGATGGTAGCGGCCAAAACTTCTTCGACGGTATTGATGGTGCCAGCAGAGATGGTAGCCCCTAGTACGCTGTCAATGGTATCAATAGTACCTCCGACCACCGTAGCAGCGAGCACTTCTTCAATAGTGTTGATGGTCCCACCGGTCACAGTGACGGAAGCCACTTCGGCAGTGACAGTACCTCCAAGAATCGTGGCGTTGATGAACCCATTGGTGATCGTAGCTCCCAGGACGCTGTCGATGGTATCCAGTGTTCCGCCAACGATGGTGGAGGCCAGAACTTCCTCGACGGTATTAAGGGTGCCACCAGAGATGGTAGCCCCAAGCACACTGTCCACCGTATCCAAGGTACCGCCGACCACCGTGGAAGCCAGCACTTCTTCAATGACATTGATCGTGCCGCCAGTCACAGTGACGGAAGCAATTTCGGCAGTAACCGTGCCTCCAAGGATCGTTGCATTAATGAATCCATTGGTAATGGTGGCTCCCAGGACACTGTCGATGGTATCAATAGTACCTCCAACCACCGTGGAAGCCAGCACTTCTTCGATGACATTAAGCGTCCCGCCGGTCACAGTGACGGAAGCAACTTCAGCAGTCACTGTCCCCCCGAGAATCGTGGCATTGATAAATCCATTCGTAATAGTAACACCCAAGATGCTTTCTATGGTATCCAGCGTTCCGCCAACGATGGTAGCGGCCAGGACTTCCTCGACAGTATTGATCGTGCCGGCAGAAACCGTAGCCCCAAGCACACTGTCCACCGTATCCAAGGTGCCCCCGACTACAGTGGAAGCCAGCACTTCTTCGATGACATTAAGCGTCCCGCCGGTTACGGTCACGGAAGCAATTTCTGCAGTGACAGTACCTCCGAGAATGGTAGCGTTGATGAACCCATTAGTGATCGTCGCACCCAGAACGCTATCGATAGTATCCAGCGTTCCGCCAACGATGGTAGCAGCCTGTATTTCCTCGACAGTATTGATGGTACCCGCAGAAATTGTAGCCCCAAGCACACTGTCCACCGTATTCAAGGTACCACCGACCACCGTAGAAGCGAGGACTTCTTCGATAGTATTGAGGGTCCCGCCAGTTACAGTGACAGCAGCCACTTCGGCAGTTACTGTCCCGCCGAGAATGGTAGCGTTGATGAATCCATTGGTAATTGTAGCACCTAGGACACTGTCGATGGTATCGAGCGTTCCGCCAACGATGGTAGCAGCCTGTATTTCTTCGACGTTATTGATTGTTCCGCCGGTAATTGTTACAGAGGGGATTTCAGTAGTAATCGTACCAGTAATAGCATTAATCGTTCCTCCGAGTATAGTAGCTCCCAAAATGTGTTCAACCGTATTAATTGTACCTCCGAGAAGACTGTCGATCGTGTCCAGCGTTCCCCCGACTACAGTTGCAGCCAATACATTTTTCACAACATCAACAGTGCAGCAGCATGAGGTATCGCATTTTGCATTGGCGATACCCTCTAAAGAGCAGTCTATTTTATTATGATTTTTCTTATTAGAATTGGGGTTATCGGAGCCTTTCGGACTCATATGTATCACTCCCTATATTTCTTGAAATGGAGTAGTGATATTTGAAGGTTCTTGACATATTACGCCAACTTAAAGAGGGAGGTTAAATTTAGGAAATGGTGAATATCCATTTCTTAATAATATACTAGGGAGGTGTTGGACTATATGACTATTGAGGAATTTGATTTTTAATGTCGTAGTGAATATTTACTTGAAGGGTATATTTCTGGGTGCGCATTCTTTAGCTTGCAAAAGAAGAGTTTCTTCCTTAATTGCTTGAATACTTTGGCTTATTGCAAGGTCTACGTTGATTTGTTGAAAAAATGAATTTCCTTGGCTGTCACTATTACATATTACATAAACATCACAGGTAAAATCCGAAATAGTGCAAACAATCTCCGACTCTTCAGGTTTACATAAAAGTACACTTCCTGTAACAGCGAATGGCTGAGGAAGCGATAAGCAATATTCGCCTAAATTATTGGAGAGTCGTACAACAAAAAAGCCTTGAGTGAGCAATTTTACTACCTGTAACGTGATGAGACTCCCATCATCTGTTTGAATCTGTGCTTCTTTACGTCCGTTAATGATAGGTAATTCACTGCATACCAGACCTTCAGTAGGGGAGACGGGATTCCCATCAGCGTCAGTCAGATAACACTCTCCTGTTAAAGATCCTTCTTCTTCTAAACCACTTAAAATTCCGCAATGAAAATCAAGAGTTTTTAATCCCTCATGTCCTTTGAAACGCTCCGTTGTATCCATTTGTTTTACTACCCAGTCGTATACTCGATTAGTTACTATGCAATAGCTTTCTGATTCCGCTGTTAATGGGTTGATTTCCACTTTATCCTCCCCTCTTTCATAAAAAGTAAGGTTATAAATAAATTATGAAATCTTGCAATCTTCCGTTCTTTTTTTCCGCATAAAACCTAGTAAAAGCATGCCCCTGCACTGATTTAAATTTTCTTATTATCAATAAGTGGATAGTGCTAATTTTTCTATAGAAACGAATTCACCCCCAGCCTAAGTTCGGCCGGAGGTGTCCATGGATTCACGATTTATCCAGTTGATTTAGTGCCCACGTAGCAAGGATGGAAGCTCCATATGGCATGGCGTCCTCATCCAGATCAAATTTAGGGTGATGGAGCGGGTATGAGGCATTTTTATCCTCATTTCTCACTCCCAGCCGGAAAAATACGGCTGGAATTTTGTTGGCATAAAAAGAAAAGTCCTCCCCGCCCATAGAAGGTTTAATGATGGAAAATTTGTCTTCCCCGAGTTCCTGTTCAACCGCTTCCTCGACTGATGGAACAAGGGAGGTGTCGTTGATAAGCGGCGGATAAAAGTAATCATATTTTAGATTGTAAGAAGCACCGAATGCTTCTGTGACGCCTTTTACCACTCGTTCCATCTTCTCTTCGATTTGATAACGGACATCAGGGTCCAACGTCCGAACCGTTCCTCCTACCTTTACTTTAGATGCGATAGCGTTATCCGCAGACCCTCCATGAATTTGTCCCATCGTAAAAACAGTGGGAGCCAGGGGATCGATTTGCCTGCTGACCAGCTGTTGGAGCGAGCTGATGACTTCCGCTGCTACCGTGATAGAGTCTATGGCACGGTGAGGATGAGCGGCGTGTCCGCCTTCTCCGATAATTTCAAGATTAAAAAAGTCAGCTGCAGCGCATGCTTCTTTTCGTGTACATGTCACATAGCCTGTCGGCACATCCGGGTTCACGTGCAAACCTGCAATAGCATCGACTTTTGGATTTTCGAGTACGTTGTCTTCGATCATTTTTTGTGCTCCAAACCGACCTTCTTCGGCGGGCTGGAAAATCAGTTTGACATTCCCTTTTTGTGGGGGATTATCTTTCAATAGTTGTGCTGCACCCAACAGCATGGTCGTGTGGGCATCGTGTCCGCACAGGTGGGCGGTTCCTTGATTTTTCGATTTATAGGGAACATCCTTCTCATCTTCTATTGGTAAAGCGTCCATGTCACCTCGGAGTGCCACGGTTTTCCCCGGCTCTCTGCCTTCGACTAAAACCGTTACCCCGGTGTTGGCAACTATATCAATATTGGTGTAACCCATTTCTTTTAATCGCTCTACAACAAATTTGCAAGTTTCATATTCTTCAAGTCCCAGTTCAGGATTCTTATGGAGATGGCGCCTCCAATCTATCCAATGGGGGAGATGTGATTCAGCTTTCTTTAACAGTGTCATGGTGATCGCTCCAATCCATATTGCATTATATATTGCTGTATAATAGAATTTAACGTTAAGTGTTTCACATTCCAATTACAGTGGCAATTTATTTTCATTTTTTTCTTAAACCGGAGAGAAAGGGGGGACAATCATGCGCGCTGTCTGGATGAGAAAAAGTATCTTGTTTAAAGTGTTTTTGATTCTTCTAGGAATTAGTATGCCCTTATGGTTAGGGGTAGAGGAAGTCGGGCTTTACAGACTTATGGGGGAACTCCGTGTTGATCCGGACGGGAATACGCTGATGCTTGCAGCGTTTGTATTGGTGATGCTGAATACCATACGTGCGCTTCCGCATTATCTTGGCGCGCTGCTTTTAGGAGATGAACTGGGCTACCGGTTCCATAAACCTTGGCTGAAAGTAATTATCCCAGTATTCATCATTCCAGCCGTTTACCTGTCGATCAATTCCTACAGTCCGCTCAACTATCATTTTGGCGGACCTGCGCTGCTGCTCCTCTTGTCAATTCTTCTACTGCATATTTTGGGAAAAGGGCGTCTCCGTCCAATTTTGAAATCATTTGTGTTAGTACAAATTTTATTCGGCATCCAGTGGCTCGATACGGTAACCCTTTTATCTGCTTACGGCTTTGGAGGCGGCCCGATTTCCAGTGAATTGAAATCGATTGCCATTAATATTGATTATGGATTTACGCTATCATTATATAGTCTTATGCTTTGCAGTATCTTTGTGGTCAATGCAGTCGTCCTTGCCGTTTATTTGACTGTTTCAGAGCAAAAATGGAAAATCAGCCGTGATCTTGATATCGTACGCGGCGAGGTCATCGCATCCCGATCGGGGCGTGAGGTCCTTCACCTTGTCCATGATTTAAAGACACCGCTTGCTTTGATTGAGGGCTTGAATTCTCTGATCGAGTTGAAGACGAAGGATAAGGAAATCAAAGAGTATACAGAAAACATATCGGAATCCATCACTTCCACCAGCAATATGGTATCGGAAATTCTTTACCAGGAAAAAAAGAACTGGTGCTCACTGAAGCGTCTGATTGAATATATACGGGCAAACAAAATAGACGATCATGCGATCACTTTTACATTTGAATTGGAAGCAGACGAGCAGCTTGAACTTTTCATAAACAAAATCAGGATAACAAGAGCAGTCGTCAACCTGATTGATAACGCCTGTGATGCGGTCAGTGAAACAAATAACCCTACAGTGATTATTCGAACAGCGCTGATCGATAATGAGCTATGGCTTGGTGTGTTGGATAATGGGAAGGGGATTTCTAAGAAGGACCTGAAGAAAATCTATCAGCCGGGATTCAGTACGAAATCCCACCCTGGTGTCGGTTTGACCTTCGTTAATAATGTTATAGAGGTTCACCAGGCAAGGATGAAGATTGAGAATAGGCAGGGGAATGGAACTGCTTTTTGGATGATTTTTCCTGAGGAGGTTTTAAGGTATGAATATACTGATCATTGATGATGATCAATCATTAAGATATATGCTGCGGGAAATCTGCAAATACGCAGGCTGGGACTCAGTTGTAGCAGAAAATGGGGTGGAGGGCCTGGATAAATTCAGGGAAATCAAGCCAGATCTGGCCCTTGTTGATTACCATATGCCTGAAATGGATGGGCTGAAGACTGTGAAGAAATTAAGGGAAGAGGATATTCACACGCCGATCATTGTACTTACTGTGGATGAGCGTCAGGAAATTGCCGATCAATTTTTGCAGGCGGGAGCATCTGATTTCGCGTTGAAGCCGGTGAAAGCGCCGGATATCATAGCCAGGATTCAGCTGCACATTCGTCTTGCCAACATCCAAGAGTTCCAAAATAACGAGGTAGACGTATATACAACCAAAGGCATCAGCAAGCAGACAATGAACCACATTTCTGAATACCTGCAACAGCAGCAGGACGCTATTCCGGTTGATCAAATTTCAAAACGAGTCGGTCTTGCCTATCCGACAGTTTATCGCTATCTAATGCATCTACTGGAAATCGGAAAAGTGAAACAGACTGTCAGCCATCAGAAAATCGGACGACCTAAAAAGTTATACCAATGGTTCACAAAGTAGAGGGAGTTCTTTTCCTTGAATGAGAAACACCCTATCAAGCATCAGCTCGATAGGGCAATAGGTTAAAGAAAGTTCATTTAACTTTTATTACTACGGTTGTCAGGGGATCCAGTGTCAATTGATCTTTTGTAAGCATAAAACCGGTGGGTTCCTTTATTTTTTGCGTGCCAGCTTCGTCCCGATCCACTAACACTTTTCCTTTCCTTAAATCTACGTCGAGGGAAAGGGAACGCTTTTTATTATCTGCATTGATAAACACATAATAGGTACCGGTGTTATCCGTTGATACATTCTTATATCCGATTAACAAATCGGTCGGCTGAATTTCAGGAGCTTCTATTAAAGTTACATTCTGATTGACTGTTTCTTCAGTAGCTAGCCGGAAGGCATCACTGGACCTTCTCAAATCTATCAGTCCTTTGGTATACTGCATGGTCTGTTTTTGTAGACCATCTTCGGTCACTTTTTTCCAATCGAAATGATTGATGGCATCCGTGGAATCATAAGAGTCATGGATGAAGTAAGGATTCTTGAATGGATTCCCGTTTTCATCGACCATATAAGTCGCTTTAGCTTCTGGTACACCTTCACCGAGCCACTGTTTGGTCCTTCCGTATTCCTGACCGGCATGAAGGAAAGAAACTCCTTGGCTTGTGAGAATCATTGCATTCCCGAGCCGGATTCTCCTTTGTATTTCTTCTTCATGCTCTGCGGGATCTTTTTTGATCGATAAGGCAATGACATCATGAAGTGTAAGGTTATCATGGGCCGCAATATATTGGACGATGTCTCCAGGGTCATCCTCACTGACGTTTCCTGGCTGACCTTTAATATTCTCGAAAATCGTAGCGATATCTCGTGGACCGCCAGTAAGAAAGCGAGGTTCCCCTTCGCTGCCAAAACCTGATTTCAATTCATTACGGATTTCATCTGAAAAGACACCTGCGCTATCGGTTTCGTCCATCCAATCCTGATCAGCTGGGGTGACTTCGTTTTTTGGACCGCCATCTCCGACAAAAGTACGCCAGCCTTCCCCAATCATTAAGATATCTGGATTGATTTTCCTTGCTTCGTTATAAGCTGTCTGCACACTTTCGGCATCCAAATCACCCATTAAATCAAATCGGAAGCCATCCACTTTGAATTCTTTCACCCAATATTTCACAGAATCGACCATAAGCTTACGGGACATTTGATGGGTGGTTCCAACCTTACCTCCACCGTACCCGGTTTTTGTTTCGCCTTTTTCATTCATGAAATGGTAATAATCCGGCATAATGTTTTCCAGGATACTGACTTTCGCCGTATGGTTATAGACTACATCTAAAATGACGCCCATTTTTCTTTTATGGATCTCTTTGATCAATTGCTTAAATTCCGCAATTCTGGCTTCCGGATCTTCCGGTCGTTCGGAATACATTCCAGATAAAGCGAAGTAACTGTGTGGATCATATCCCCAGTTGTAATTATTACCTGAAGAAGAGTAGTCCATTTCACGCTCGTCATTTTCCAGTTCATCTCCAAAATAGTATTTCATGACAGGAAGGAGCTGGATGTGGGTGACCCCAAGTTCTTTTAAATAATCCAGTTTTTCAATGAATGCCGAGAACGTACCGAATTGTGCGTCCAATTCATCTGCAATAGAGGGGTCGGAAGTGAAATCCCGGACGTGGACTTCCCAGATGACAGCATCTTCTCGTTTTTCATAATCCTTGATTTTAGCAAAATGCAGCTTCGGTCCAATGGAAGACGGGTCGACAATAGCAGCTTTCCCGACGGTATCAAGGTCATTGTCGGAAGAGGCAGCCATCGATTTCGCATAGGGGTCGAGCGTAAGGTGCTGTTCTACTTCTGTGGTCACTTTATATTGATAATAGAATCCTTTTAAATTCTTCAGACCGGAATTGGAGGAATCGAGGGTGACGCTCCACACCCCATTCCTATCCTTATTCATCGGAATTTCCTCGCCAATGACCTCGTATTGGTTATGTTTATCATATAGAACGACGGAGACATGCTGGGCAATCGGGGACCACAGTTTCAGGGTTGCGGTGCCATCTTCATGCAGCGTTGCACCGAGGTCGTCTCCTTCATATGAATAATTTCTGTCAAGAAGTTCCCAGGCAACATCAACTTCGGTCTCGTTTCCTTTATAGGAAAGTGTGTAGCGTGACAAAATATCCATTGGTTTAGCAGTAGTGATCGTCAGGTTTTGTCCTGCGAGATCGATGTTTTTTAGCGTAACTTCCTGGCCGCTTTGATTCGTCAACGTCACATTTTCCGGTGAAAAATTCTCAACTACCTGGCTGATACGGGCGTTGATTTCTGTTTCGGTAGTCATTTCGGCATAAGTTAGATCCGTGGTAATGGCCGGTTTTTCCAAGTAGATATGTTCATCTCCTTGTACCAGCCAGAATTCGCGCTCCCCAGTAGAGGGGAAACTGCGGTCATTTGGCGTATCTTTTGTATCACCTTTATGTACGATGAAATTCAACCCGTTTGTAATATCAATGACTGGTATATCGACATACATTCCCCAGTCAGAATGCATGTCAAAAAGAATCGGATTTCCCCAATCGACAGTAAAATCGATGGCAGGATTGTCTTCTTGTTGATTCCATAAGTGCAGTCCCCACCCTTCATAGTTGGCATCCATCCGCTTATAGTGAATACGGACGTGCTCCTCAGGAATTGCTGGTTCTTCTATTTCTTCCGCATGACTGATTACTCCCCCGGAAAAAGATAAGGGAGCCATGGCTGTGAAAGCCAGAAAAAACATGAAACCGCCTGTTAAAGCCAGCAACTTATTTTGATACATAACTTTTTCGCTCCTTTTCATTGTGCAAACGTTTTCACTAAACTGTAACTATCATTCTAGCATACATTTTTCCATTCTGGATAAGTTATTGGAATTTTAGGAAAATAGATAGAAAAAGCATGGAATAGGTCCTATTAAGGGAAGGACGGCTGCTGCTGTCTTTATGGATAGGAAATCAAAAGGTATATTTTTTTCTTTTTTTTCTGTTTGTTTAAAAAACTTTGTTGCTTATAATGCAAGTTACAGTATTCGGACTATTGTAATATTTCAAAAATAATAGATGGGTAGTCCGGAAGTCATACAGAAAGGAGAAATATGTTATGGAACACTTTGGGATATGGTCGCTTTTGCCATCAGTTGTCGCATTGTCCCTGGCCATTGGAACGAAGCGGGTCGTGCCATCCCTGTTGGCAGGGATACTGGTCGGAACAATGATGATTGATGCGCGAGTCAACGGTATCATCCATGCCATTCTTTATTCGATCGTAAATCTTTTCGGTGCTATTGCCGGCCACCCTGCTGATCCGGATGCGGGGATGAGAGGAATGGGACTGGTGAAAGATGCCGGTCGGGCGGAGCTTGTCATTGTCGTCCTTCTATTAGGTGCATTTATTGGCGTATTAAATAAGTCCGGAGGTGCTTTTGCGTTCGGGCAGTGGCTTGCAAAGAAAGTACGTACGAAAGAAGGGGCGCAGATTTCCACGGCTGCCATGGGAAGCTCCTTGTTCACGAGTGCTTATTTCAGCTCTCTAGCAACAGGTACAGTATTCCGTCCGATCTATGATCAGATGAAAATTTCGAGGGAGAAGCTTGCATTTTATCTTGATTCGACATCTGCTCCCATCAACGTTCTTATCCCGATCTCTGGCTGGGTAGCTTTTATGGGAGCGTTGATGGTAGATAACATCCCTAGTGTCGAGGATCCGATTGTGGGTTTGGCACAGACGATTCCGTATAATTTCTATAACATTATCATTCTTATAATGGTCTTCTTATTTGCATCAGGGAAATTAAAAGATTATGGACCTATGAAACAAGCGGAAAAGCGTGCGCAGGAAATGCGGCACTATCATCAGGATGACTTTTCAAATGAAGTGGCCGCTACAAAAGAGGAATCCAATACCAAAAGCGGCAGTGTCTCAGATATGCTGGTGCCGCTGGGAATTTCGGTATTCATTTTGGTTATCCTCGGATTATGGAATTACACGCTGCCGATGTTTACGGAGGTACCGACGCTGAAATTCGGCGGTAATATGATGCTGATTATCAGCTTCAGTATCGGTATCATCATCGCCTTTTTCAAATATACGAAAAAGAATTTGATGAGCGCAAAAGAATTTTCAGATGATCTATTTGAAGGAGCCAAGTCGGTTATATTCGGCGCTGTTATCATCATACTTGCCGTAACCATTGGAGACTTGATGCGTGCCGCCGCTCCAGAAGGGACGGGTGCAGCACTATATATTGAACAAGTGGCTCAGGGTGTTATCCCTAATGCGATCATCCCGGTCTCCGTGTTCCTGATCTCTGCTTTCGTTTCATTCTCCATCGGTACTTCTTTCGGTACTTGGGCAATCATGATGCCTATTGCTGTCTCCCTGATGCTCGCAACAGGTGGGGATCCGATCCTGGCTGCTGCGGCGGTATTATCCGGCGGGGCGTTTGGAGACCATTCCAGCCCAATTTCTGATACTAGCCTGATGTCGTCGATTGGTGCAGATGTAAAGCATATGGATCACATCAATACGCAGTTACCTTACGCATTGACTTCGGCTGGTATTGCGGCAGTTTGTTTCTTGATTGCAGGGTTTATTATTTAAGTAAGTTTTTTTGAGGCTGTCCCAAAGACCTCTTTGAATGAAATACCACGAAGAGTTGATTGAAGTTTTTTTCGTATATGATAAAGAAGAATTTTTGCATTGTTGTTTGCTAGCTTGGGCAGGGAAACGATGAGACTCCTGCATGAGAGACAAGGCTGACGAGGCCCGAGGAGACTTGTCGTCTTCCCTGCGGAAAGGGAATCGTTTCCCAGCCATACTTTTCCGGTATCAACAATTAGAAAAAACTTGGCTTATAGCCAATTTCTTATGGCGAAAGCCTTAGTTTTACTTATACTTTAATCCTTTAACAAAGTTAAACTTTTTAGAAGTGTGAAAAACAAAGGGCTGCCCATAAGTCTATTTAGATTTATGGGACAGCCCTGTTTTTATGTTTCAGAAAATGTGAATAATACATATTATGGTAGGCTTTAGACAACGAAAGGAAAAGGGGTGCAAGTGGAATGAAAGTGAGAATAGAGATGACATATAAAACGCCGAAAGGCACAGAAGCGTATTTCAAATCAGAAGATATACGTGCCGGGGAAGCAGTCCTGTTGGCGGAGGATTTTGAACGAACAGGTCGGATCAAGAATGTGGTCTTTCTTGATAAGTATGATACAACGTGGACGCTTAAAGATCTAAATGAATATATCAAAGGAATAGAAACCGAGCCTCACGATATCACGGTTTATTTTGATGGCGGCTATGATTTGAAAACAAGGGAGTCAGGGCTTGGCTGTGCGATTTATTATACGCAAAACGGAAAGTCCCTGCGTCTGAGGAAGAATGCACTGGTCGAGCAGCTCGGTTCCAACAATGAAGCAGAGTATGCTGCTCTTCTCCTTGCCCTGCAGGAGCTGGAGGATCTTGGCGTCCATCATCTCCCTGTCCGGATAGTCGGTGATTCCCAGGTGGTCATCAACCAGCTGAACGGAGAATGGCCTTGTCTGGAAGAAGAACTGTCCAATTGGGCTGATCGAGTGGAGACAAAGCTTGACCAGCTTGGTATCGAACCTGAATATAAAGTTGTTTCAAGAAAGAAGAACAGAGAAGCTGACCGGCTGGCGACGCAGGCATTGGAAGGAACTGAAATAACAAGCACCAGTGAAACAAAGCACGAAGGATAAATCACGGATATATTTTCCAGACATGCTATTGATGTTTTAACACCTATTAAAAAAGAAATAGTATATAGGAAGACTTCAATAGGGGGGAGCATCAATGAGACATTTAATCGTATCCGATATCCACGGGGAAATCGGCAAGCTCGAAAAGGTACTGGGTCAGGCCGATTATAATCCGGAAGAAGATTGCCTGGTTTTACTTGGCGATTATGTGGACCGCGGCCCCCATTCAAAAGAAGTGGTCGAAAAAGTGAAAGAGCTCGTTGAGAACGATGGAGCGATTGCCATAAAAGGGAACCATGACGACCTGTTCATTCGCTCACGAGAAGATGGGGAAGCTTTGGAGTTATGGAAAATGAACGGGGCAGCAAGGACATGGAAATCTTATGAAGATTCTCCTGAAAAACTGGAGGAGCACCGGCAGTGGATGAAGCAAAATTTAAGACTATACTATGAGTCGGATGATTATATCTTTGTCCATGCTGGTCTCGAACCGAAGATAGCAGTGGAAGACCAAAAGGAGGATACGATGCTGTGGACGAGACATATGGAGCCAATCGGGCTTGGCAAAACAGTCGTTCACGGCCATACGCCAGTGGAAGAGGTCGCTTATTACAATGACCAGATCGACATCGATACAGGTGCCGCATATGGCGGTAAGCTGTCCATGCTTGAGCTGCCTAGTCATGAAGTATATCGTGTATAGCTTATTGCTTGGAAACAATTTAACTTCAATAGTAAGGAAGGAGTGAAGTCTGTGATGGGCTTCGCTTTTTTGTGTTAAGAAACATAGTGCTTGCAGGGGGATTGCTCTACTGTGCGGGACTTACTCGCTGGAAAGCCGAATATGCTCGCACAACCGCCAAATATGCTCGCCGGTAAGCCGAATACGTTCCCCAAGCCGCAATTTATGTTTGCCAGTAAGCCGAATACGCTCGCCCAGCCACAAAATACGCTCGCCCGTCCGCTTATTATACTCACCATTGTGGTTAGCTTCACCCCTGATTATCTGTAAGGAAGTAAGGCTTATGGTACAATTATCTCAGAAATAATTCAGAAATTTCGGAAGTTATCATCTTTGTGCTGAATACCTTCATGGGAAAGGAGGCTTACTAATCATGTTTCTGTTATTAAATCTTAAAAAGTATAATTATCTGCTGCGTTTACATAAAATCACGCATTATCAAAAAATTGTTTCCATCTATTTTCGACACTCCTCTTTCGAATCAGAATTAGCATAAAAAAGTACCGGAAAGAGGGGAAAACATGAATAACCAGTTTAATGAAATCACGCTTGATCATTTAATGGATACAGAAAAAATTACGAATCATGTCTGGTCATATGATGATCGCTATGTGCTTTATTCGAGTGATAAGTCGGGATGTCTGAATGCTTACCGGATAGATGTCGCCACTGGAGAAAAGAAGCAATTAACATTCCAAACAGATAATGCTGTACAAATCGCTGCATCTTTTCCTAACGATTATCGGTTCTTGTTCCACAGTGATTTAGGCGGAAATGAGCGGAGCCATATTTACATGTGGGAGTCGGATGGTACCATTACGGATCTCACGCCTTGTGAAACGGAGACAGCGGAATTTTATGACTGGAACAAGGATGGAACCAAGTTTCTATATGGTTCCAATCGCAGAAACGCCAAATTCATGGATATCTATGAAATGGATATCGAGAACTTTCAATCTAAGCGAATCTATGAAAATGACCAGGCTTACCAATTTGGCTGTGCGTCGGATGATTTCCAATATCTTGCTTTTAATAAACTGTATTCCGTCAGTGATACGAATATCTTTTTGTTTGATCGTCAGTCAGAAACGGAAACCTGCCTCAGTCCCCATCAGGGTGACGTCTTTTTTGATGCGAAGACATTTTCTCCTGATAAACGGTATCTCTTTTACCGAACGGACGAAAACTCGGAATTCACTTATCTCAACAAATACGATTTGATTACCGGGCAGGCAGAACAGTTTCACCAGGAAGTATGGGATATTTGGTATGTCCAGTACTCTTCCAAAAGCAGGTATATGTATATGGGAATCAATGAAGATGCACAAACTGCAGTGAGACTATGGAATACCGTGACGGGGGACTGGGTGGAGCTGCCGGACTTTCCAAGCGCCCAAATGACCAATGTCAAAATCTCCCCATCAGAAAAATATTTCAGCTTTTTACTTAACGGCTCCACTTCGCCTAACCATTTATATATGGTGATGCTCGCTGATGGGCAAACGAAAAAAATGGTGGATACGCTTCATCACGCTGTGGCTTCCACCGATCTAATCGAGGCAGAAGTTATCCGCTACCCATCCAGAGATGGGGTGGACATACCAGCGATTTTCTATCGCCCAAAATCGTATGACATCTAACAAAAAGCCCCTGCAATCATTTGGGTGCATGGGGGGCCTGGCGACCAGACGCGAGTGGATTACAATGCACAGTTCCAGTATTTGGCTTTACACGGCTATGCAGTGTTGGCTGTCAATCACAGAGGAAGCTCCGGTTACGGCAAGACATTTTTCAAAGCTGCAGACTTAAGACACGGGGATTTGGACGTGGCGGATTGTATCGATGCCAAACGCTTCCTCGCAGATACCGGCATCATCGATGAACAGAAAATTGGCATCATGGGACACAGTTATGGCGGGTATATCGTGTTAGCAGCTCTCGCTTTTCAGCCGAATGCTTTTCAAGTCGGAATCGATATTTGCGGAGTTTCGAACTGGGTCCGGACTTTGAAAAGTCTGCCGCCATGGTTTGAAGTAATCAAAGAAGCATTTTACAGGAAAGTAGGTAATCCTTATACGGATGAAGCTTATTTGCGAAGTATTTCTCCACTTTTTCATGCGGAAAATATCTGCAAGCCGCTACTCGTTTTACAGGGAGAGAACGATCCGCGGGTATTACAAATTGAATCAGATGAAATAGTGAAGGTGGCAAGGGAAAATAATATCCCGGTAGAATATAAGGTGTTTGAAGGAGAAGGGCATGGGCTGAACAAGAAAAAGAGCCAATTGGAAGCAAACCAGGCAATCTTGGCATTTTTAAATAGACATTTGGGAGAGCATTCCCGTTAAGGGGAAACGAGGATAATAATATAAGAAGAATAAGAGGGAGATTTATTCCAATGATTCCTTGGGGAGGGCACAATTGAAGGATAAAATATCTCCCTCTTATAATTCATTACTTCTTATAGTTAATAATTTATCATTTTTCAAACTTGATTTCTTCCAACAAACGAAGGGGATTTGTTACGACTTTAGACGGAGATTTAGTTTATTCTTCCCCAGCCAGCTCGTTAACTTGTTTCTGAGAAAGCGCACCATTATACACACGTACTTCATCCATTAAGCCTTGATAAGGGGAATCCCACCAGTTTACCCCGAGAGTGAAAATTCCATCAGAAGTAGTAAAGACATCAGGGAATCCACTTCCGGAAAAAGCTGCGTCGCCATTGATATAGATGGTTATATCCCCGTTATCAACCGTAAAGGCTACGTGGGTCCATTTATCTGCAGGTATTTTAAGTCCAGCATTCGCATCATACCATCCATTGGCAGAGGCTGCCCAGACCATGGTATTGCCGTTAACACCACTATGTCCTTGTGGTAGCAGGCTTATCCAGTTATTACGATCCGATGCCCCAAAGAACGTAGTGGTATACGTTGAAAATTGTTCCGGTTTTAACCATAAAGCCACGGAGTAGCTGCCGCTAGAAATCAATCCATCGGGTAGCTGTACACCAGATGAACCATCGAACATAGCGGCCTGTCCGGCTGTTCCGTTCACGTAGGTGATATTCCCGCCTTTCTGATCAATCCGTTCCCCAATAACAGAGCCTGTTCCAGTATTACCAGTGATATCTGCCAGGTTACCATCGAAAGGAAAATGAGCGGTTAATCCAACGGGTTTTCTAGGTAATACGACGATGGAAAAGCTCTTCGTTGCGGTGACCTCTCCGTTTGTGATGGTAGCTGTCAGTGTCGCAGAAGCTTTTTCCTCACCAGCCTCCGGGCGAGTAACAATCCCATCTTCAGTAATCACACTTGGATCAGAAGTTTCCCAGGAAATTTGTGTTTGTCTCATGCCTTCTGTAGGCAGGGAAAGGTCGTTAACAACCTCATCTGTATCTTCGAGAGTTAAGTCCTCCTTAACTGCCGCTACGATTTCTTCTGGAGTTTTCTCTTTCATTCTGCTGCCCCAGATGGACACTCCTTTTTTTGATTGTGCTGTGAACGTCATGACAAAAGATTTGGAGGTCGGATTCCATTGCCGGAGGAACACCCCCGTATATCGTTCGCCGCCGTAAAACAGTTCGGCTTTGTTATGGCCGGTTTTTTTCCAGGTGCCGTTCACTGCACCGGTAATTTTATTGTTTTTTGTCAGTCGTATGGTTTCATCTTTTTTAATAGCGGCAGAAATATCTTTGCCATGGTTGATGTATTTATAGTCGCCAATTAAGTCTTTCCTGTATACTTTATCCAGACTTTCACCGGCATAGCGATAAGGAGCTGCCACAGGCCAGCCTTCTTCATTCATGAACATCTGATGCACACGAATCTCATGCATTTCGCCTTTTTGAGGGAAACGAGAATGAAATATCAGAAATTGCTGATCTGTCTCGGAATCATAATATACGGAGTTATGTCCTGGGGAAACTTTTCCGGATCCGATACCCGTTCCTGGCTCGCCTACTTTTCGTTCGAACAGATAGTTGCCCATCAGTTTCACCCCGTATGGTTCGATGGAACGGTCATCAAACAGCGGCAGGGAAGGGTCAGCTTTCACATTTATCATCGCATTTCCTTCGGCATCATAATATGGCCCATCAGGGTTTTTCGAACGGACGACTCTCATGTTATATCCACCATGGGCATCAAGTCCACCGAATGACAGATACATATAATAATAGTCTGTTTCTGGGTTATATTGAATGTACGGGCCCTCGATCCTGCTGTGGTTTCCCCCGATAAGCTTTTTGCCATATCCTTGCCCGGGAAGGGGCTTTCCTGTCTTCGGATCCATTTCTAAAATGAAGATACCTCCGGAGTAAGAACCGTATACCATCCACAGGACACCTTCTTCATCATAAAAAACGTGCGGATCTACTGTATTGGGATGCACTTTGGCATCATAGATGGTGCCATCAGGACTGGTTTCTCCCCACATCCCGGATTTCAGAATGATCCCCAGATCTTTATATGGCCCTTCAATGTTATCGGCGACAGCCACTCCTAACGCCGATCTCGGGGAATCTCCTTTACAAGCATTGTAATACATATAAAACTTACCGTTCTCCAGCTGTGTGACATCTGCTGCCCACAGTGTATCTGTCTGAGCCCAGTCAAATGTCTCCTCTAATGACTTGGTAACATCTTCAAACAGGGGATTCTCCTTATCTGCTCCCGTAGCGACAAGCTCCCATTGCATAAAGTCTTTTGTTTTTGCTGCGGCAAGGTGAGATCCGAAAACATAAAAGGTATCTTCTACTTTAATGACAGATGGATCGTGCACGGACGCATCTTTAAATACGGGCGGAGGTTCTTCTTGGGATGGTTGTGGTTTCTTGCCGGGGGGATCTTGATGGTTATCGGCTGCATAAACAAAAGTACCAGGAAAGTTTGTAAACATTACCAATGAAGCGATTACGAAAACAGCGGAAAAGTAACTCATGCACACTTGTAAGTTGTTTCGTTTCATATTATTCTATTTTCCCCTTTCTACGGTTAAACAGGGTTTGTTTCCATACCTGAAACAGAATACGACCGTACCAATTCTTAGAATAATAAAGTTAGAGAAATTTAATTTATTTCCTGCGCTATCCTCCTTTCCTTCATTGTAACCATTGGCTTATAGGGATATAACGATAGAATCAAACTACTATAAATATTCAAAATTATCAATAAATTAACGAAAATTTGTGGTAAAATAATTAAATGTACGTATATGTTGTTGGTTTTAGGCTCCGGAAAATAGGAGGATGATAGCTTTAAAGTCTTGCAGTTCGTTTTATGGATATTTATCAAAACAAATGGAGGGTGGAGGAATTCAATTGCAAAACGTCAGCACTTACAAAATGAAGGCTGCCGAAGTTACCGATCCATTTTGGCAGAAGTATATGGAAATTGTTCGTGAAGAGGTTATCCCCTACCAATGGAAAGCGTTAAATGACGATGTCCCAGATGCTTCTCCAAGCCATGCTATCGAGAATTTTCGAATTGCTGCAGGGGAAGCAAGCGGTGAATTTTATGGAATGGTCTTTCAGGATAGTGATGTCGCCAAGTGGCTGGAGGCGGTTGCCTACAGCTTAGAAAACCATCCCGATCCTTCCTTGGAGGAAACGGCGGATGAAGTGATCGATTTGCTGGAGAAAGCCCAGGGGGAAGACGGATATTTGAATACGTATTATACGATCAAAGAGCCGGAGAAAAGATGGACAAATTTGCGCGATAACCATGAACTATATTGCGCCGGCCATTTAATGGAAGCTGCGGTTGCGTATTACCATGCAACAGGTAAGCGGAAGTTTTTAGACATCATGTCCAAGTACGCCGATTATATCGATTCCGTTTTCGGGAGAGAAGGGGATAAAATACCGGGTTATCCTGGGCACCAGGAAATTGAACTTGCTCTGATAAGGTTATATCAAGCTACCGGGAAGGATAAATATTTGAAGCTGAGCCAGTTTTTTATTGAAGAAAGAGGGAAGACACCGCATTATTTTGACATAGAAAAAGAAGCACGGGGAGATACCAGCCGATTTTTCTGGGACAACAGCTATGGATACCATCAGGCCCACCTGCCTGTAACTGAACAGCAGTCTGCAGTAGGACATGCCGTAAGAGCTGTATATATGTATTCCGCAATGGCTGACTTGGCTGCGATTACAGGCAGCAGTGAACTTACGGACGCTTGCAAAACCTTATGGAAAAATGTTGTGCAGAAACAGATGTACATTACTGCTGGTATAGGTTCCATGGAGTTCGGCGAAGCATTTTCGTCTGACTATGACTTGCCCAATGATGCCTCTTATACCGAAACCTGTGCGTCCATCGGGTTAGTATTCTGGGCTAAGCGGATGCTTGGCGTGGAAGCCGATGCCCAATATGCGGATGTGATGGAAAGAGCCTTGTATAACGGGACCATCAGTGGCATGGATCTGGACGGCAAAAGATTCTTCTATGTCAACCCACTTGAAGTGACGCCTGAGATGAGTCGAAGAAAAGATAAACGGCATATAAAGCCTGTCAGGCAAAAGTGGTTTGGCTGCGCTTGCTGCCCGCCAAATTTGGCCAGATTAATCTCTTCCCTTGGCCATTATATCTACTCGCAAAAGAATGACATTGTCTATGTTCATTTGTATATCGGAAGTAAGCAGCAGGTAGATGTTCAGGGTCAGAAAGTAGATATTGTCCAGGAAACCAACTATCCATGGGATGGGGAGATTAATCTCACTGTAAATCCGGAACAAGAAGAAGTGTTTACGCTGGCATTACGACTCCCTGGCTGGTGTAACGATGCAAGCCTTACGGTGAACGGGGAAGAAATCAGGCAGGATGCTGTCCTTGAAAAAGGTTATTTCTATCTTCGCAGGGAGTGGAAAAGAGGAGATCATGTCCACCTGAAGCTGGCCATGCCAATCGAGCGTATCCAAGCTCATCCAAACGTAAGGGAAAATGTCGGGAAAATCGCCCTGCAGCGTGGCCCGTTGGTTTACTGTGTGGAAGAAGTGGATAATGGCGCCAATCTGCACAATCTTTTTCTTCCTAAGAACGCAAAGCTTTCAACTTCTTTTGATCCGGATCTTTTAGGAGGGATTACGGTCATCCATGGAGAAGCGGAAAGGCGTGATGAGGCATCCTGGGGTGAGGATCTTTACAGTAACACACATGCTTCCACCATACCCGCCCCCATAAAGGCAATCCCGTATTACTCGTGGTGTAACAGGGAGCCTGGAGAAATGCTGGTTTGGATGAACGAAACCATATGAATATAGTGTGTTTGCTTACCAAATGAATGTATAAGCGGAAAAAGGCCACCTGGATTGTTTTCTGGTGAGCAAAGGATGGAATCAGATGAAAGGGAATAAACAAATTGCCTTTCTCAAGGCATTGCAATTTATGCATTTTGGGGGAAAGGCAGTCATCCTGCCTTATCTTCCTCTATTTTTACGTGAGCAAAGTTTCTCTTCCGTGGAAATAGGAACAATTATGGGGGTCGCGCCGCTGATCAGTATCGTAGCCCAGCCATTTGTCGGCTTTGTCAGTGACAAATACAAAACCATAAAATACTTGCTCATTATTATGTATATGGGCGTGATAGCCGCCAGCTTTGGCGTTTTCTTTCAGGAGAATTTCTGGATCGTATTTCTTTCCTTCCTCTTGTTTCATTTTGCTTTGTCTCCTTGTACCCCGTTAATTGACAGCATGACGATAAAAACACTAGGTCCTGATCGGAAGCAATATGGAAAAATCAGGTTGTGGGGTTCCATTGGGTTTGCATTAACGGCGATCACATCCGGTCCGATTCTGATGTTGGCAGGTATCGGTAATCTCTATTTGCTGTTATGGGCGAGCACGTTATTGACTGTTTTTTTAGTCTTATTTTTAAAAAATACCAGACAGTCATCGAATAAGGTCAGTCTGAGAGGAATTGGTGAAATACTGCGAAACGCTCCGTTCCTTACGTTTTTACTATTGTGTTTGTTGATCATCATTCCGCATCGTACCAATGATACGATGCTTGTATTGCATTTGGAACATTTAGGTGCTGCAGCCACGATGATAGGTATGGCATGGGGATTTGCAGCAATCAGTGAGGTACCCGTTTTTTACTTTTTGTCCAAAAGGGTCATGGATTACCATCCTCTCCTTTTACTTGGAGTCATTGCTTCTCTCTACACGATACGCTGGCTCCTGTATGGTTTGATCGATTCCCCGGCTATCATTACACTGCTCCAGTTCTCCCAGGGAATCACGTTCGGACTTTTTTGGCTGGTGGCTCTGCAGACGACTGTCAGTTACATCCCGGATCACCTGAGAAGTACCGGCCAGGCTATTCTGACTTCCGTCTGTTTTGGACTTGGAGGGGCACTGGGTGGAACAGTCGGTGGAAGCATTTTCGATCATTTCGGCTCTTCGGTGTTGTATCAGCTGATGGCATTGGTGACCTTTGGAGCTGTTATATTAATTGTCTTTCACTACCGTGCCGCTGTTCGTCCGAAGACATCCATGAAAGTAAAACACATGCACCACCGGTGAATTATAAGTTTTAAAAATATAAACTTTGTGAATATGGAGGAGAAAAATGAAAAATACGGTTTATATTAATACGGATATCCGTAAAGGGAAAATAAACAAAAACATTTATGGACATTTCTCAGAACACTTAGGGCGATGTATATATGAAGGTATTTGGGTCGGAGAGGATTCTCCTATTCCAAATGAAAACGGAATACGGACAGATGTCTTAAACGCATTGAAGCAAATACAGGTGCCTGTCTTACGGTGGCCTGGAGGATGTTTTGCCGATGAATATCATTGGAAAGACGGAGTAGGACCAAGGGAAGACCGGAAAAGAATGGTCAATACACATTGGGGAGGCGTGGTGGAAAATAACCACTTTGGAACGCATGAATTCATGATGCTGTGTGAAATGCTCGGCTGTGAACCTTATATATGCGGAAATGTTGGAAGCGGGACCGTCCAGGAGATGTCAGAATGGGTCGAGTATATGACCTTTGATGGCGAGTCTCCTATGGCCGGCTGGCGGCAGGAAAATGGCAGAAAGGATCCATGGAACTTAACCTATTTTGGCGTTGGAAATGAGAACTGGGGCTGTGGGGGGAATATGCGGCCGGAATATTATGCCGATCTATACCGCCGCTACCAAACCTATGTACGTAATTATGGAGATAATAAGATTTATAAAATTGCCGGTGGACCAAACGTAGATAATTATCATTGGACCGAGGTACTAATGAAAGAAGCTGCACGATACATGGACGGTCTCAGTCTTCATTATTACACAATCCCCGGTGACTTTTGGGAAGAGAAAGGTTCAGCTACTGATTTTTCCGAAGATGAATGGTTCACGACTATGAAAAAGTCGCTTCATATGGATACGCTTATTACAAAGCACAGCACGATTATGGACAAGTATGACCCAGAACAGCGGGTCGGATTGATCATTGATGAATGGGGTACCTGGTTTGATGTGGAGGAAGGGACGAACCCAGGTTTCCTTTATCAGCAAAACACGATTCGGGATGCACTTGTTGCAGGTCTGCATTTTAATATTTTCCATAATCACTGTAACCGTGTCCAAATGGCGAACATCGCCCAAACAGTGAATGTCCTGCAATCGATGATTTTGACAGAAGGGGAAAAGATGCTGCTTACCCCTACGTATCACGTATTTGATATGTATAAAGTCCATCAGGATGCCGATCTATTATCTGTTGAAACGAATACGGACACTTTTGCAAATGACGGCGAAAAAATACCACAAGTCAGCATTTCCGCTTCCAGAGATAGCGACAATAACATCCATATCAGCCTATGCAACGTGGATAACAAAAGAGAAGCTGAAATAGAAATGGAGCTGCGCGGCTGGAGCAAGGAAATTGCTGAGATAGCAGGAAAGATCTTATATGCCGATGAAATGAGTGCCCATAATACCTTTGAACAGCCAAATGCTGTCCAACCGACAATGTTTGAAAACTTAACCGTCCAAGGAAATAAAGTAAAGGCTGAATTGCCGCCAATGTCAGTAGCCGTGTTGAAAATAGAAAATAGAGGCGAGTCACAATGACAGTCAAAAGTCCTTGTAAAGGCTGCTCAGAAAGCGTCAAGGTAACAGAAGAAAGCATCCAGCAATCTTTGTCAGATATACAAATAAAAAAATCACAGACTGTTTCTGAACATGTGTATCAGGAGAGATTAAGCAAATGCAATACTTGTTCTTCCCTTCAATATGGAACCACATGTATGCATTGCGGCTGTCTAGTTCGCTATCGTGCTAAATTTAAAAATAAAAGCTGCCCTTACCCCGGGGAAGCTAAATGGTAAAGCACCAGGAAACAGGATACTCGATCTAGCCTGATGATCGTCCCCCCAAACCAGTGTGTACCGCAGACTTACGGTACATACTGGGTTTTTTGATTTATACAATAGACTCAGACTTGGGATACCTGTAGGGAGGAGGAATGGAAAAGTGATCAGCCAAGATGCTATAATGGAGGAGTGTATCGTATTTTTTGTACGGATAAGTTGACCATACTTTCTACTGGGGGATTACATGGAAACGAAATACAATATTGTAAAACAAGCGATCATGTCAAAAATATTAGACGGAACTATACGCCCAAACCAAAAGATTAGTTCAGAAACAGAATTAATGAATGAATTCAATGTAAGCCGGCATACGGTCCGCTTAGCCATTGGAGACCTCGTGACCAGGGGGTGGCTTTACCGGACGCAGGGAGCAGGGACGTTTTGTGCCGATCGATTACATAACGAAAGTAACACAAACAGTGACAGCGCCAAAACGATTGCGATTATTACCACCTATATATCCGATTATATTTTTCCATCAATCATCAGGGGAGCAGAAGCATATTTGAGTGAAAATGGCTATCATGTCACCCTCTTCAGCACTAATAATAATCATGATGATGAAAGGAAGTTTCTTGAAAAAGTCATCTCCCGTCAATTTGACGGCGTTATTGTAGAGCCGACACGAAGTGCTTTTTCCAACCCGAATATTAAATACTACTTGAACCTGGAGCGCTTAAAGATCCCATATCTCATGATTAATGCCTATTATGATGAACTGGAACCAATCAGCCTGACAATGGATGATGAAAAAGGCGGCTTTCTGCAGACAGAACATCTAATTAAACAGGGTCATCGTAATATTGTCGGCTTTTTTAAGACCGATGATATTCAAGGGACAAAACGGATGAAAGGCTATTTGAAGGCACACCGGACTTATGAAGTTCCACTGAATCCTAATCATATTATCACTTATAACACCGCTGAAAAGAAGGACAAGCCAACAGAAGAACTAAGAAAACTATTGGCGAAAAACAATCAGGACACACCAACAGCTATTGTCTGCTACAATGATGAACTGGCCATCAATTTATTGGATGTAATTAGGGGTATGGGCCTGAAAGTACCGGATAACATTTCTATTGTAGGCTATGATGACTCCTTTTTATCCAATGTATCGGAAGTGAAGCTGACGACTGTGGAGCATCCGAAAAGCGAGATGGGAAAAGCAGCAGGCAAAGTTATCATAGATTTAATCAAGGACAAGAACAAAGCCGAAGGGAAAATTGAATCGATTGTCTATGAACCTAAACTTATCGTAAGGAATTCGACAAAAGAACTGAAAGAATAGAAAAAGGGCTGCCCCAAAAGTCCGCTTTGAAATAAAAAACCACGTAGAAATTGATTTTTCTTCGTGGTTTTTTTGTGGGGAAACTCCTGTTTCTCCGCAAGTTTTTTTCTTGCCGACAGGAGATAAAGCCCCTTCCCTTTCCGCGGACGTGCGCCCGAGCTTCCTCGCGAAACCCACGCTCGGCGATCTCGGCTCACTCGTTCTTCCGCAGGAGTGGAAGGGGCCTCGCTCCTTGGAATTTCTTTAAGATAGAAAAAGACTCTCCTTCACCTAGCTCACCCTGGCTAGATGGAGGATAATCTTTTTCATGTTTTGGCAGGCAGCCGTCATCAGCGGCTGTTCCTTCACTTTCTCTTTTCCACGCAAGCGGCAATAGCGCAGCTTATTTCCACTATGAAAACAGGCGATTCCGCTTTTGGTTTTATTTTTAAGGATTCTATGCCCTCTATACCTTCCTGAGGTTTTTTGTATTAGTATTGCAAAGGGTAATCACCTTTTTAAAATTGGCTGCAGTTAAAGTTTATAACTATATATGGTTATATCATGGTTGATTTCACGATGAGCGAGTGGCGGTGACGCCTGCGGGAACAGCGCGAGCCGAAGATCCACTTGGTCAAGTGATTTTCTTGACCAAGAAGGCTTGAGGCCGTGCCCGCGGCAAGCATCCGCCGACGAGCGATTCGTGACAGAAAAGGCTAACCCAATTAGTCTATTGCAGACTTGTGGGATAGCCCTTTTTCTTATGCGTGAAAACTCTTTAAAGATGAATCATTACCTATCAAATAGCAGACCATATTTTAATAGATCAAATATATTAAATATTCAAAAAACGATTGAAATATCGAAATTACTTATATATAATCAAATTATACAACTTATACGTACCATTTTTATTTAAATGGTTAAGTTATATGTTCGTACATAGGGGATAATGGTAACTCGTTGTGTTTATGTAATCAGCAAATCTTTTCATTATTTCTTTTTGAAAGCGTCTACATTAACGATTGTCAAGGGTCAGATGAAGAAGGGAACATATGAAAAGTTGTAGATTAGTTAAATGGGAAGTTATTGAAAAAGCTATTAATAAAGGAGTGGTTTTGTGGCTGAACAGTTGAAGGCCAACATGATCTTGGACAAAAACTATCAGATTGCCAAAGTTGATGACCGAATCTATGGATCGTTCATCGAACATTTAGGCCGAGCGGTTTATGGAGGTATTTATGAACCAGAACATCCGGAAGCAGACGAGCAAGGGTTTCGAAAAGACGTTATCGACCTTGTGAAAGAATTGCGGGTTCCTATCGTAAGGTACCCCGGTGGCAATATGGTTTCTGCTTATAATTGGGAGGATGGTGTTGGACCTAAAAAAGAACGGCCGAAGAGGTTAGAACTTGCCTGGCGGACAATAGAAACAAATGAAGTAGGCACGAATGAGTTTGCTGAATGGGCAAAAAAAGCAGGCGCTGATGTCATGATGGCTGTGAATTTAGGAACAAGGGGCATTGATGCAGCGAGAAACCTGCTGGAATATACCAACCATCCTGAAGGAACTTACTGGAGTGAACTTCGAAGATCCCACGGATATGAACAGCCGCATAACATCAAAACCTGGTGCCTTGGCAATGAGATGGATGGCCCGTGGCAGGTCGGACATAAGACCGCCTATGAATATGGAAGAATTGCGCAGGAGACCGGAAAAGCTATGAAGCTGGTCGACCCGACAATTGAATTGGTGGCATGTGGAAGCTCCAATACAGGGATGCCGACATTTCCGGAATACGAGGCGACAACACTCGATATCGCCTATGACCAGGTCGATTACATCTCACTCCATCAATACTATGGAAATTATGAAAATGATCCTGCAAACTATTTGGCGAAAAATATGGATATGGACCACTTTATTAAAACGGTTATCTCCACCTGCGATTACATAAAAGCAAAACACCGCAGCAAGAAGACAATAAACCTTAGTTTTGATGAATGGAATGTCTGGTATCATTCCAAAGAGTCAGACAAACAAATCGAACCATGGCAAGTAGCCCCTCCACAGCTTGAGGATCATTATAACTTCGAAGATGCCCTTTTAGTCGGAAGTATGCTGATAACATTTTTACAGCATGCCGATCGAGTGAAAATGGCTTGTATGGCTCAATTGGTGAATGTTATAGCGCCGATCATGACTGAAAATAACGGACGATCCTGGAAACAGACGATTTTCTACCCTTATATGCATGCATCAGTTTATGGAAGAGGAATTGCGCTGAAACCGATTCTCTCCTCACCGAAATATGACAGTAAGGAGTTCACTGATGTCCCTTATATCGATAGTGCAGCTGTTTACAATGAAGAAAAGGATGAAGTGACATTATTCATGGTGAACAAACACCTGGAAGAATCGATTACGGTGACGAGTGATGTAAGAAGCTTTGAAGAATACAGACTGCTGGAACATACCGTCCTTGAACATGACGATTTGAAAGCGGTGAATACAGCTGCCGAACAGGCGGTCCAACCGCACAAGGAAGGAACATCCACTTTAGACAACGGCATACTGGAAGCCAGACTGCCGAAAACATCCTGGAACGTCATTCGTCTTAAAAAGGCATAAATGTCTATCGGCAATATTATCTCAAGGGACATGGGTACCTCCCTTTGTTCCTTGAGAAATCCACATAATTGGAGGAGGTTCACATGTTACCAGCGTCTAAAAATGAAAGTCAGGATCACTATAAGCATCCACGTATGAATAGGAAAAATCAGCCCGGAAAACGCCCCCAACATGATTCTGCAAAGAAACCAAACAAAATCATAAATTTCCTGAATTCAAAGAAGGTAGTACCTTATGTTTTTGTCACCCCTTTTATTCTTTCGTTTTTGCTTCTGTCACTTTATCCAACGGTAAAAGCAATCATTATGAGTTTCCAAAGTGTTTTGCCAGGCCAGGTCACTTTCATCGGGTTAGAAAATTATTCACGTGTTTTTAATCCTACATTTATGAGGGCGCTATATAACACAAGCATTTATGTCCTTTTGACGGTAGTGATTTTAGTGATATGCCCAATTATATTATCTGTCCTCCTGGATTCTAAATTTGTCAAATTCAAAACGATTTTCCGAGCGTCTTTGTTTGTACCTGCACTGGCGTCTACGATTGTCGCAGGTATGGTCTTTAGGCTCATGTTTGGAGAAACAGATACCGCTGCAGCCAACCAGTTTCTTGGCTGGTTCGGGATTAGTCCGGTGGAATGGCGATACAATGCGTGGTCTGGGATGTTTTTGATGGTGCTTTTATGTTCGTGGAAATGGATGGGGGTCAATATATTATACTTCCTTGCCGGTTTACAGAACATTCCAAAAGAGTTATATGAAGCAGCAGAAATGGATGGTGCGACGATTTTTCAGAAATTCCGGTTTGTTACACTTCCATTTTTAAAGCCTGTTACTATATTTGTCACGACGATATCCATTATCAATGGCTTCCGGATGTTTGAAGAGAGCTTTGTCTTCTGGGAAGCGGGTTCGCCTGGGAATATCGGGTTGACCGTTGTCGGTTATCTCTATCAACAAGGGATCCAGCAAAATGATATGGGATTTGGTGCTGCAATCGGGGTCATTTTAATGCTGATCATTTTCATAATCAGTTTTATCCAATTAATCCTTACCGGAGCCTTTAAGAAGGGGGATGCCTGATGAAGCAGAAAAACCATACGGCGTTGAAATGGATCATTAACCTTGCCTTTGTTGTTATTTCCTTTATAGCTTTGTTTCCAATCCTGAGCTTATTGCTTTCATCATTCCGACCCTCTTCAGAATTGATGCGTAACGGTATCAGTCTGACGTTCGATCCTGCCAGTCTGAATCTCGATAACTACACATTTATCTTTACACAGGCAGGGGATTATTGGGGCTGGTATTGGAACAGTTTGGCAATATCTGCAATTACGATCGTGCTTTCCTTGTTTTTTTCCTCTATGGTCGGTTATGCCCTGGCACTCTACGACTTTAAGGGGAGGACGTTTTTCTTTACGCTCGTTCTGTTTATATTGATGGTTCCTTTTGAAATCCTGATGCTCCCATTGTTCCAGTTGATGATCACGATGCAGCTCGTGAATACCTACACAGCAGTAATACTGCCGGCAGTAGTTGCACCGATTGCTGTATTTTTCTTTAGGCAATATGCGCTTGGTCTGCCGAAGGAGCTGATGGATGCTGCCAGAATAGACGGATCTACAGAATATGGGATTTTCTTCAGAATCATGCTGCCATTGATGACCCCGTCCCTGGCAGCCATGGCGATTTTGCAAGGGCTTGGCAGCTGGAATAACTTTTTATGGCCATTAGTCGTGCTTCGTTCCAATGATATGTTCACATTACCTATCGGGTTGGCTACCTTGTTGACGCCTTATGGGAATAACTATGATCTATTGATTGCTGGTTCGGTCATGACTATTGTGCCAATTATCATTTTGTTTATTTTCTTCCAGCGATATTTCGTTGCGGGCCTTACGGTCGGCGGTGTCAAAGGGTGATTCACGTTTTACTAAGTCAATAAGAAAAGGGGGAGATGGCTGCCATGAATGGGAAGCAGATTGTGACAACGCTTGATTTGGTTCTTCATTGGATTATGCGTCTTGCTGTAGTGAATGGGTTGTGGTTTCTTTTCTCGCTTCGTGGTCTCTTAATCGGAGGCATTTTTCCGGCAACAGCAGCAGTGCTGGGTTTGGCTCGTAAGTGGCTGATGGGACAGGAGGAAGTCAAGCTTTGGAAAACCTTTAAGCAAATATACCGCCAGGAGTTTGTGATCGCCAACACGATCGGCTGGATATTAACCATTTTTGGCGGTCTGCTTTATTTGAACTACAAGGTGATTGCTGGTTCTGGCGGGGAAGTCCTGTTTATCGTACCATTTGCTTTTTATCTTTTGTTATTCTTTTACACGATTGTGGCCTTATGGGTGTTTCCGTTAATGGTTCATTACAAAACTGGCTGGAGACAATATTTGAAAAATGCTCTTATTATCGGTGTGACAAAACTCCATTATACCCTCGCCATTGCGGTCGTAGTTTTTGCGGTACTTTATTATTCTTTAGAATACCCGGGGATGATACCGTTTTTTACCATAAGTTTAATGGCAACGGGAAGTATGTGGCTGTCGATGTTGGTGTTTCGGCAGCTTGACCAGAAAGAATCCTCCGTCTACTACAGTAATTGTGCCTGACACGCTCTTATAAAGCCGGGCGTAAGTATTTTGATAAAGTCAACAAAAAATTAGGGGGTGAAATGTTGCTGGTTTCGTTCCGATAGGTTTTTACTTCTAAAATCATAAAGGGGGAGAACAATGAAAAAGTCGAGTTTACTAATTTTAGTATTTGGAATCCTATCAACACTGTTGATGGCTTGTAGTGGCGGAGCTTCGGGTTCAGGAGAAGGAGAAGCATCCGAGTCACAAGTGATTGGGTCTGATGAAGAAAATGCGACAGAACTGAAGTATTGGACATTTGTTGAACTGCACATGGACTTTTTCAAAGATGCTGTCGAGCGTTGGAACAAGAAATATCCAGACAGACCGATCAAGTTAGTTGCAGAAACGTATCCTTATGATCAAATGCATAACAACCTGTTGCTGGCACTTCAATCCGGGACAGGGGCGCCTGATATTGCGGACATTGAAATCAGTCGTTTCCCGAACTATCTGCAAGGGGAGCCGCAAATGCTTCCAATGAATGAGCATGTAGAGCCAGTCAAAGATAAGTTTGTCAGTTCTCGCTTTGAAATTTATGCGAAAGAAGGAAACTACTACGGTATGCCTACCCATGTTGGCGCCTCTGTCATGTATTACAACACAGAAATCATGGAAAAAGCAGGTGTAGATATCGATTCTATTAAAACATGGGAAGATTTCAATGAAGCCGGTAAAAAAGTAGTCGAAAATACAGACGCGGTCATGACCACTGTTGATACAGGAGATTATATCAATCTTTGGTCGATGATTTCCCAGCAGGGATCTGATTTTTTCAATAAAGAAGGGGAATTGACGGTTTACAACGAGACAAATGTGAAAACGCTGCAATTCTTGCAGGACCAGGTGTACAAAAGTAAAATTGCCGAGCTGACACCAGGCGGAGAGAAACATGCCGAAGAGTTCTATGCATTTATGAATGATGGTGGGGCTGCAGCTATTACCATGCCAATGTGGTATATGGGACGATTCCTTGACTATATGCCTGATTTGAAAGGTAAAATGGCCATCCGTCCAATGCCTGCCTGGGAAGAAGGCGGAAATCGTTCGGCTGGTATGGGTGGAACAGGAACGGTTGTGACGAATCAGACAGAACATCCTGAACTAGCAAAGGAATTCTTAGCGTTCGCCAAGCTTACCAAAGAAGCTAATATCCAATTATGGAAAGTACTAGGCTTTGACCCTCCTCGCTGGGATGTTTGGGATAGTGAAGCAATCAAGGAAGACAATAAATATTACCAGTATTTCGGCGACAATATATTCGATACCTTGCTAGATGTCAAAGATGAAATCAATGCGGTAAATATCACGCAGTATACCCCGGATGTAGCGACGGAAATTAATACAAATGTATTCAACAGTGTCATCCGACAGCAAACCCAGACTCCTGAGGAAGCACTGAAGCAGGCACAAGAAACGATTAAGAGCAGCATGAAGTAAGCATGAGGCAAGGTGCTTTTGCGCCTTGCCTTTTTGAAATGAAATATAGTCAGCTAAGGTGAACGATAAGGTGAAGATGGTTCAAAAGGGGATGAAGGAACATGAATCCAATAAGTCGTACTGGAGAGAAAGCTTACTTCTTTGACCTTGATGATACATTGTATGATCAATTACAGCCTTTCCGCGACGCTTTACTAAAACAGTTCGGCTCATTAACTGATCGGACGGTAAATAATATTTTTAAAGAAGTAAGACGTTATAGTGACATGCTTTGGCCTATATATAAAGCTGGAGAAATTACCCTCAAGCAACTTCGCATCAAAAGGCTGACCATGGCGCTAGGGGATTTTTCATTTGATTTGGGTGAAAAAGAAGCTGCTTTCATTCAAAACGAGTATGGGAACAATCAAAGCGCGATTGAATTATTTGATGGGGTAACGGAATGCCTGGAAAACATAAGAGAAAACGGACACGAAATCGGGATTATAACCAATGGACCTATCGATCATCAATGGAAAAAAATCAACAGACTTGGCCTGGATAAATTAATTTCCAGAGAGTGGGTTTTTATTTCAGACGGAACAGGCTATGCAAAACCGGACGCAAAGATTTTTAAGTACGTAAACGAGAAGACAGGCAAGAAAGCCGGTACTTGCTATTATATTGGGGATGCGTGGGGGAATGATGTTGTACCTTCTATCGAAGCTGGCTGGAAAACTATATGGATGAACCACCGTAACAAATTACCAGAAACAAAACATAAACCCTATGCCATCGTTCGCAACTATAAAGAACTTTACCAGTTGATTCCATAAAAACTATTGCAATTCAATAACTCTAATAAATCACTAAATATACGTATAAGTTATGGTATTTTGGCAGGAAAACTTTCAACTGGGGAAAAAGGGATTACCTCGTCCGTAGAACAGTTGTTATTACTTATTTTTACATATAATAGTTTATAGGAATGAGAGCTATTGGCAGGGAAGCTAAGCTGTTGTCGTACTGTGTGCATACAATATATCTATAAATAACAAATAAAATACGTACTAATTTTAATTAAAAATAATGAAATTATGTACGTACAAGTATATAATAGTTATATAAGTTGATTGAAGGGAGATGATGAGATGCTGGAAAGTTTGAAAGAGTCCGTTTTAAAAGCAAATCTAGCACTTCCTCAACATGGATTGATTACGCTTACATGGGGAAATGTCAGTGGAATTGACCGCGAGCAAGGGTTGGTCGTTATCAAACCAAGTGGAGTAGACTACACAGATATGAAAAGCGAGGATATGGTAGTGGTTGATCTGGATGGAAAAGTGATAGAAGGGAAATTAAAGCCTTCTTCTGATACGCCTACGCACCTGATTCTCTATAAAGCATTTAAATACATCGGCGGTGTTGTCCACACCCATTCTCCGTGGGCGACCAGCTGGGCACAGGCTGGAAAAGCGATTCCGGCTTATGGCACAACCCATGCGGATTATTTTTATGGAGAAATTCCTTGTACACGTAAAATGACGGAAAAGGAAATCAATGGGGCATATGAATTGGAAACAGGTAATGTCATTGTTGAACGTTTTCAATCGTTAGATCCTGCACAGGTTCCGGGGGTCCTTGTCGATTCTCACGCACCCTTTGTCTGGGGAAAAGATCCAGCCAACGCCGTATACAATGCGGTTGTATTAGAAGAAGTGGCAAAAATGGCATCACGGACACTTCAATTAGATCCATATGCCGTACCGATGGACAGGACCTTATTGGATCGTCACTTTTTGCGCAAGCATGGTGTAAACGCTTACTATGGCCAGAAATAAAGAATGAAAGGAGATAGGTGAATGGCGACAAAATATGCAATTGGAGTCGATTACGGAACAGAATCCGGCCGTGCTGTACTGATAGATCTAACAGATGGGGCAGAGGTTGCCGATCATGTAACTGAATATAGCCACGGAGTGATTGATGAAAAGCTGCCAGGATCGCAAGTGGAATTAGGAGCCGAATGGGCATTGCAGCACCCGCTGGACTATATAGAAGTATTGAAGGTTTCGGTGCCGGAAGTGCTAGCACAAGGGGGGGTCCATAAAGAGGATGTCATCGGTATTGGTATTGATTTTACCGCCTGTACAATGCTTCCAGTGGATGAAACCGGAACCCCGCTTTGTTTAAAAGAAGAGTTAAAGGAACGGCCCCATAGCTGGCTGAAATTGTGGAAGCATCATGCCGCTCAGAAGGAGGCAAATCTATTAAATGAAATTGCCGAAAAGAGAGGGGAGGATTTTCTTGCGAGGTACGGGGGCAAAATTTCGTCTGAATGGATGATCGCAAAAATATGGCAGGTATTAAACGAAGACTCGGAAATCTATGAAAGGACCGATCAATTTCTGGAAGCAACAGACTGGGTCGTCATGCAAATGACCGGTAATGTGAGAAAAAACAGCTGTACCGCGGGATATAAGGCCTTATGGCATAAAACGAACGGATATCCTTCCAGGGAATTTTTCAAAGCACTTGATCCGAGACTCGAAAACCTGACAGATACCAAGCTTCGGGGAGAGATCGCTCCCATTGGAACTAAAGCCGGGGAGCTTACAGAAAAAATGGCTGGGCTTATGGGCTTGAATCCGGGAATTGCCGTTGCTGTAGGAAATGTTGATGCCCATGCTGCAGTTCCTGGAGTGGGCGTGGTGACACCAGGAAAGTTGGTGATGGCAATGGGGACGTCGATCTGCCACATGCTGTTAGGAACAGAAGAAAAAACAGTAGAAGGAATGTGCGGAGTGGTTGAGGACGGTATCATCCCTGGCTACCTTGGTTATGAAGCAGGACAATCAGCCGTGGGAGATATCTTTGCCTGGTTCGTCGATCGTTCTGTCCCTGCCTATGTGAAAGAGGAGGCAGACAGAGAGGGATTACATATCCATGAATGGCTGGAAAGAAAAGCGACAGCCCTAAGGCCGGGAGAGTCAGGGTTGCTCGCATTGGATTGGTGGAACGGGAATCGTTCTGTCCTGGTCGATACGGACCTGGCCGGCATGATGTTGGGGTATACTCTGCAGACTAAGCCGGAAGAAGTTTATCGTGCGTTGCTGGAAGCGACTGCTTTTGGCACCAGGAAAATCGTAGAATCCTTTCATCAAAACGGTGTTTCCGTCGATGAATTATACGCATGTGGAGGATTGCCGCAAAAAAATAAACTGCTTATGCAAATCTATGCCGATGTAACAAACCGTGAAATCAAAGTAGCAGCTTCCAAGCAAACTCCTGCTCTTGGGGCAGCTATGTTCGGAGCCGTTGCCGCAGGTAGTGAAAAAGGCGGGTACGATTCGATTACAGCAGCGGCAAAGCAGATGGGGCATGTAAGAGAAGAAACGTACAGACCTATTCAGGAAAACGTGGCAATCTATGACAAACTCTATCAAGAATATACGAAGTTACATGACTACTTCGGCCGAGGAGAGAACGATGTAATGAAACGGCTGAAGACGATAAAGGAAAATAAACAAGAAGTCTTTACAAGCCTTTATTAATCATTATTTAGGGATAGGGGGAACATTGCATGTTAAAAACGCAGGATTTTGAATTTTGGTTTGTGACAGGAAGCCAGCATTTATATGGAGATGAGGCAATCCGGCAAGTGGAGGAGCATTCGCGGGAAATTGTAGAAACATGGAAGGAACAGGAGGACCTCCCGTTTAAGGTCGTATTAAAACCAGTTTTGACAACTTCAGATGCCATAAGAAGGTTATGCATCGAAGCTAATTCCAATGAACATTGCGCTGGCATCATTACCTGGATGCATACCTTTTCTCCGGCAAAAATGTGGATTCCCGGGCTTTCGGAAAATAAAAAACCTCTCCTTCATCTTCATACACAATTCAACCGTGACATCCCATGGGAAAGCATCGACATGGATTTTATGAATTTAAACCAATCGGCTCACGGAGACCGTGAATACGGATTTATTGGAGCGAGAATGAATATAGCCCGAAAAGTCGTGGTTGGCCATTGGCAGGATCCTACAGTCAACACTAAGATTTCTAATTGGATGGATACAGCAGCAGCTTTCACAAGCGGAAAAAATTTAAAAGTTGCCCGTTTTGGCGACAATATGCGGGATGTTGCTGTTACGGAAGGCGATAAAGTTGAAGCACAAATAAAGTTTGGCTGGTCTGTCTATGGATATGGGGTAGGGGATCTTGTAGAACATATAGAGGCAGTTTCCGATGGTGAAGTCAGCCGCCTTTATGAAGAGTACAACGACCATTACACGATAAGTGATGAAGCCCATCGTACACCGGAAATTCGTCGCTCCATCCAAAATCAGGCCAGGATTGAATTAGGGATGAAAGATTTTTTAACGGAAGGGAACTTTTCTGCATTTACCACCACCTTTGAGGACCTGCACGGCATGACACAATTGCCAGGGCTGGCTGTCCAAAGGCTGATGGAGCAAGGATATGGCTTTGGCGGGGAGGGCGATTGGAAGACAGCTGCCTTGCTGCGCATGGTAAAAATAATGGCCAGAAATCGAAGGACTTCTTTCATGGAGGATTACACCTACCACTTGGATCCGGAAAATGAACTTGTTCTCGGGTCCCATATGCTGGAAATCTGTCCTACCGTTGCGGCGACACGACCTGAAATTAAAGTTCATCCGTTGTCTATGGGGGGGAAGGAAGATCCGGCGAGGATGGTTTTTGATGGTGATGAAGGGGAGGCTATCAATGCAAGTCTGGTAGATTTAGGCGATCGTTTCCGGCTTGTGATCAATGAAGTAGAGGCGGTAAAACCATCTGTTGAGATGCCGAATTTACCCGTAGCAAAAGTTTTATGGAAACCGAAGCCTTCTTTAAGCGAATCTGCGGAAGCATGGATCCATGCGGGAGGCGCTCACCATACCGTTTTCTCCTTCCAGGTCACGCCAGAGCAGTTATATGACTGGTCTGTCATGGCAGGTATCGAATGTGTGATGATCAATGAGGAAACAAAAAGCATTCCCTTCCAAAATGAGCTGAAATGGAATGATATTGCATTTAAATTAAATAGTTAGCTCTCAGAGGTTATCCCTTAAGACTGAAAGGTCCAGGGATAACCTAGCTTTCTATTTGCTGATATGTCTATTAAAACCGGGAAGCGGGTTGATTGATTGCAAACGAAATATAATAGGGTAAAACAGACACTAAAATCGAAAATAGTAAATGGTACTTATACCCCACATCAGAAAATCAGTTCAGAAAACGAATTAATGAAAATTTTTGGCGTAAGCCGGCATACCATCCGTCTTGCGATTGGCAGCTTAGTGGAAGAAGGATGGTTATACCGGGAGCAAGGGGCAGGTACTTTTTGTGCGGAACGTACCAAGGTTCACAGCTCCCTTCGTAACCACGAGAAAAAAATCGCGATTATCACGACGTATCTTTCTGACTACATTTTTCCGTCGATCATCCGCGGGGCGGAATATTATTTAAGCCAGCACGATTACCAGGTAAGTGTTTACAGCACTAATAATAGTGTGGAAAGTGAAAGGAGAATTCTGGAAAATATTCTGACTCAGAAGGTGGATGGGGTCATTATTGAACCTACGAAAAGTGCTTTTTCCAATCCCAATTTGAAATACTACTTTAATCTGGAACGTTTGAACATTCCTTACATTATGATAAACGCCTTCTATAATGAGCTGGAACCTCCAAGCTTGATTGTAGATGATGAAAAAGGCGGTTATCTGCAAACAGAGCATCTGATTGAACACGGTCACCAGCAAATTCTGGGCTTCTTTAAGACCGATGATGTGCAAGGTGTCAAACGTATGAAAGGGTATATCAAAGCCCATCGGAATTATGGAATTCCAGTTGATCCTAATTTCATTATTACCTATGATTCTGAGGAAAAAGCGAGCACCCCTGTGAAAAAATTAGAAAGCATCATTTCTTTCCATCGGACTTTCAGCGCAGTTGTTTGTTACAATGATGAGCTGGCGATCAGACTGCTGGACGTGTTTCGTCAAAAGAACTTACACGTCCCAAATGACATTTCCGTAATTGGTTTTGATGATTCCTTTTTAACACAGGTTTCCGAGGTGAAATTAACTACGGTAACCCATCCAAAGTATGCGATGGGAGAAGATGCAGCGAAGATGATCGTGAATTTGATTGATGGGAGGCCTCTATCTCCTAAAAACAATTGGGCGAAAAGTGAATCAGTCATCTATGAGCCGGAGGTTGTCATCAATCAATCTACCAAAGAAATCGTCACACAGGAAAAAATGATTGGAAAAGCAAAGGTTTGAGTGGAAGCCTTTGCTAAGTTTTTTCGCACCTTTATCGTCCTCTCTAATGGACCGCTAAGCTGCGTTTCCAGTCTCCTGTTGTACGGATTCTCCAAAATATGAAAAAGTAATATTTTTAAAGGGAGGATAACCATGATTAATCAGTATAATAATCCAATTGTAGAGCAGCGGGCAGACCCCTGGGTATATAAGCATACGGATGGATATTATTATTTTACAGCATCTGTACCGGCCTATGACCTGATTGAACTACGAAGGTCAAAGACGATTGAAGGGCTCAGGGAAGCAACTCCTATCACCGCTTGGAGAAAATATGCCGGCCCCCTAAGCGCTAACATCTGGGCGCCGGAAATTCATTATATCGGGGGGAAGTGGTATATCTATTTTGCTGCAGCAAGAACTACTGAAACGAAAGATGGATTATTTGACCACCGGATGTATGTGCTTGAAAACACTTCTGAAAATCCTTTAGAAGGCGATTGGGAGGAAAAAGGGCAGATCAGAACCAAGTGGGAATCTTTCGCATTGGATGCGACAACTTTTGAACATAATGGCACGAGATACCTGGTGTGGCCGCAAAAAGACCCGGATATCCCAGGAAATTCTAATTTGTATCTGTCGGCTATGGCAAATCCATGGACACTGACAGGCGAGCAGGTGATGATCGCCGCCCCGGCATACGAATGGGAGAAAATCGGATTTCTGGTGAATGAGGGTCCAGCTGTCATTAAACGGAATGGAAGAATATTCATCACTTATTCTGCCAGTGCTACCGACCATAATTATTGCATGGGGTTGTTACATACATCGGAAGATAATCACCTGTTAGACCCGGGAGCATGGGTGAAACATCCTGATCCTGTTTTTCGGACGGATGAGGCGGCGGGCCAGTACGGCCCCGGCCACAACAGCTTTACTATTTCAGAAGACGGTAAGCAGGATGTGCTTATTTATCATGCGAGAAATTATAAAGAAATCGATGAAGATCCTTTATATGACCCTAACAGGCATACGAGAGCGCAAGTGTTTGGCTGGGATGAAGCAGGTTTTCCAGACTTCGGAGCTCCTGTTCCTGATAGCAGGAAAATGTTCCATACAGAAGGAAAGGAGAGGTGACGGGTGAATCATTTACTGGCCTCCATCAGGGAAAAAATGAAAAATTGTCACTGCGGCCACCAGCATAAAGATATACCGATCGAAGTCATTGAACTTGATCAGAACGTACTGGAACTAGTCCCTGGCTATCTTGAAGCAAAAAACTATCGGGCGATAACGGTGGTATGTGATGCCAACACGTATCTTGCAGCGGGGAAACACGTGAACAATCTGCTCGAAGAAGCTGGATTCAACACATATGTCTGCTGCGTGAAGCCGAATGATCGGGGAGAAGTTGCAGCGGATGAGAGGTCTTTGGTCCAGGTATTATTAGAAACTCCGGAGGAAACAGACGCCATCCTTGCAGTAGGAGCAGGGACGCTCCATGACATCACCAGGTTTGTCTGCTATCAGCGTAAGCTGCCGATGATTTCCGTACCAACAGCCGCTTCCGTCGATGGTTTTACTTCTGCCGGTGCCCCGTTAATCATAAGAGGGTTTAAGCAAACGATTCAGACAGTATGTCCCATAGCTGTTTTTGCCGATCTTGATGTCCTCCTTCAAGCTCAACAGAGTATGACAGCAGCGGGACTGGGGGATATGCTTGGAAAATTTACTTCGCTTGCAGATTGGAAAATATCCAATTTGCTCGGGAACGAACCTTACTGTTCACACGCTGCTGAAGTCACAAAAGAGGCCTTAGAAGGCTGTGTGGAAAATATAGAAGCAATCAGTCGTTCTGATCTGAACGGCATTAAAATTTTGATGGAAGCCTTAATAACCTCTGGAATTGTGATGGTAATGCTCGGCCACTCGAAACCTGCTTCCGGAGCAGAACACCATCTTTCCCATTACTGGGAAATGGAGTATCTTCGCCGAGGTAAGGCTGCTTTGCTCCACGGAGCGAAAGTTGGCGTAGCTACGATAATCATGTCGTCTATTTACCGGCAAATGGCTGATGGGAAACATGGTTTGACGGAAATGGAACATTGGGAGCAGGTGCGGAATATTTATGCAACATTGCCTGAACAAGAACAGCTGCAGAAGTGGCTTCGGTCGGTTAATGGCCCTGTAACAGCTAAAGAGCTGGGTATATCAGATGAGCTGCTGACCAAATCTCTCTATGAGGCGCATACACTCCGCGAACGATATACCGGTCTGAAGCTATTAAATAACAATGATGTGTCTCCTATTGAAATGTATTATGCAACAGGGGTATTCCATTGATTTAAGCGAAGAATTTATAATATCTAATAGAGGCGAGGCTGCTGAAATCAAAAAACACAGAAACTCTCCGGTTGGAAGGTTTCTGTGTTCCTGTTTAATAAACTTTATCACCATTGAAAATGGAATTCTTTACTACGACATAATCGACAGTCCGGATGGCGTCGAGCTTATTTCCGCCTGCATAGGAAATGGCTGACTGGAGATCCTGTTCCATTTCGAGCAGGGTTTCATCCAGGGAGCCTTTGTGCTCCACGTACATTCTCTTGCCTTCGACGTTTTTCTTTTCCCCTTTTTGGAATTCAGAGGCTGAGCCAAAGTATTCTTTATAAAGTTTGCCATCTTTCTCAACGGTTTCCCCTGGAGATTCCTCATGGCCGGCAAATAGAGAGCCGATCATGACCATGGTTGCACCGAAGCGGATGGATTTTGCGATATCGCCGTGGGTACGGATTCCGCCATCTGCAATAATCGGTTTGGTTGCTGCTTTCGCGCACCAGCGCAGGGCAGCCAGCTGCCAGCCGCCGGTTCCAAAACCAGTTTTGATTTTGGTGATGCATACCTTGCCTGGCCCGATGCCGACTTTCGTTGCGTCAGCGCCGGCATGCTCCAGCTCCCGAACGGCTTCCGGTGTACCGACATTACCGGCGATGACGAAGCTGTCCGGCAAGTTTTCTTTGATGTAGCGGATCATTTCGATGACAGAATTCGAATGGCCGTGGGCAATGTCGATCGTAATGAATTCGGGAGTCAGGTTCTCATCTGCCAGCTGACGCACGAAATCATATTCTTCAGGCTTGACCCCGACACTGATCGAAGCGATGAAACCACGCTCATGCATTTTTTTAATAAAGGCAGCTCGTGTTTCTGGCTCGAATCGATGCATGATATAGAAATAACCTTTTTCAGCCAGGGAGGTAGCGATATTTTCATCAATGATCGTCTGCATGTTGGCCGGGACGACAGGAAGCTTAAAGGTATACCCTCCAAGCTTGACTTTGGTATCGCATTCTGACCGACTGTTAACGACACATTTTGCAGGAATCAGTTGAATATCTTCATAATCAAACACATTATCCATGTTTTACACTCCTAAATACGAATGATTTATTAGGTTTAAATATTAATGTTCGTACATAGGTAATTTACCGTATTTGCTTGGCTTTGTCAAAGTGATTTATGTTAGGCGTTTATAATAAAAGAGCGTATTGAATTGATATCATGCTAACTGAAATTAAAATAAGATAGAAAAAAAACCCTAGGCATGCGCCCTAGGGTTCTTTTCTACTTTACCTGCAAAAATTTGTTTGTTTATAGATGTAATGGATTCGATTTGTAGAGTATAGTTATCGGGAAATAGATTTGTCGATTTAATGTGCTGGAGAAACTGTTGGGCTTTTTGACGAGTCGAGAAGATGCGTTCCTGGTTGTTAGAACAGAAAACCACCTGACACCCTTTTTCCATATTACTTACGACTCTGAATTTCATTAAATATAGCCTCAGTGTCACATTTTAAATTTATAAGATAACTCTTACCGAAGCAATTTACTATCTTATAATAATGCGACTATAATCAGCGTAACAAGAATGTAGTCTATTTAATACCCCTTTGCGAAAATTAGTGGTTAATAGACACTTTCTTTCGGGTGAATTAACAATTTAAGGGGAAATTCGGGTGCGTTTTCATGTGAAAGTGAAAATTTGCAGGAAAATATAAAACTTTATCGAAAATGTTATCCATAAATAGTGTTAATAGAAATGGGGTTTATACTGTTGTCATCAACAATCATACATAATGTAAAAGTGTTCTTTGGTGATGTGCCTAAGGATGCACTCGTTTCCATACATAATAAGCGTATTATAAGTGTGCAGCCAAGGGAAGAAATGTCACAGTGGCCAAGCGTGGACAGCAAAATCGACGGAAATGGCCAGTTGCTGATTCCAGGAATGATCGATGTCCATATCCATGGTGCAGATGGATACGACATGATGGATGGGAAAACTGAAAGCGTAGGTGCCGTTTCGAAAGCGTGCGCCCGGACGGGGTGTACATCCTTTCTTGCGACCTCCGTGTCTTCCTCGTTACAGGACTTGCTTACGATGGTTAACAAAGTTAAGCACTCACAAGGAAGAGAACCAGGCGCACGCATTGCGGGGATGCATATTGAAGGGCCGTATTTAAATGTGAAACGAAAAGGGATGCAGAAGGAAGGGCACCTCCGTCATCCGGATTTAGAAGAAATGGAAACGATTCTTAACGAAGCGGAAGGGCTGATCCGAATGGTGACGCTAGCGCCAGAACTTCCAGGTGGTATAGAGATGATTCATTTTCTGAAAACAAGGGAGATTATCCCGGCAATAGCTCATTCTGACGCTACCTATGAACAGGCGTTAGAAGCTTTCCACGAAGGGGCCACCCATGTGACCCATTGCTGTAATGGAATGAGGCCGATGCATCATCGTGATCCAGGACTTGTCATGGCCGCTTTTGAACAAGAAAAGGTAAGCGTACAGGCAATTGTTGACAATATCCATCTTCATCCGGCGATGGTCCGATTGATCCACCGCGAAAAAGGAGCAGATAAGACGGTGTTGATCACAGATGCTCTCCAGGCGATGGGGCTTGGGGACGGCACTTACACGTTCGGCGGCCATCAGGTTCAGGTCAAGAACGGAGTAGCGACATTAGCCGATGGAACGCTAGCTTCAAGCACCGTGACAATGAATGAAGCGCTGAAAAATGCAGTCGACGCGGGTATTCCGCTGCATGATGCTATCCAAATGGCGACACAGACTCCGGCAGATATTCTCGGAATGACGGAAAAAGGCAGGGTTGCTGCTGGATGCGATGCTGATTTAGTGCTATTAGATGAAAATTTCCAGGTTGTGTGGACGATGGTTGAAGGTGATGTTGTTTATAAAAGCCATGCTGATTCCCTGACTGTGAAGTAACTTTCGGAGACAGAAAACCCGAACAAATTTATGTTCGGGTTTTTCTCTGGTTGAATTTTTAAAATGCCCAATCCCCTCGGTTCAATCATTCGGACAAGTCGTATCCTCTTTCAAATGCCCGGAACGATCAATCTTAGTTTGAAGGTAATTGGCGTTATAATTGGAAATATCTCCCCAAAGTGACTTTCTGCCAGATACGGCTAATCCTGATTCTTCTAAAGCGGTGAGTTTCTTAGGATTATTCGTCAACAGAGTCACCGGGTTTGTGCGCAGTCTTTTCAGGACACGAATCGCATCACTATAGTCGCGTGCGTCATCGACAAACCCGAGACTTTCGTTGGCATCCACGGTGTCATAGCCGTTTTCCTGCAGTACATAGGCCATAGCCTTACTGAACAAGCCAATACCGCGTCCTTCATGATTTGCCAGATAAAATAAAGCACCTGATCCGTGTTCCATGATCATTTTCATCGACTGCTTCAATTGATAACCACAGTCACAACGTTTGCTTCCGAAAATATCTCCCGTATGGCAAATCGAATGCATGCGGATCAATGCGTCCTCACTATTTTCAAAATCGCCATATACCAGGACACTTGATTGCTGAAATTCCGCTAAATTAGCGGCTGATAATTTTTCTATGATCCGTTCATAATCCTCGGTAACTTCCTCGCAATTCAGCCAGCAATACCATTGGAAAACCACTGTTTCATCAAACAGCTGGACAGGCAGACGAATCGGTCCGACCAGGTAAATCGCACTTTCATCCGTTTCAATTAATTGGATTTTTTCCTTTAATACCGCAAAGGCGTTTGCGTCAATACCAGTCTTTATCATTAAAATTCCCCTTCCTTATTTTACTTGTACACTTATTTTGAACATTTAAACGAAAATCAGCGAACCCGATCATCTGGGATTTTCTGGTTCTCTCGGGGTGCCAACTCAAACTCCCCGCGAGAAACATTTATTTCCATCTGTATATCTCAACACCCCAGGAGAAACATTTATTTCCATTCCGCACACAACAAATATAGTTTCATAATATGAATATTAATTATCTATAGAGTAAATTAGGAGCTAGTCTGTCAACGTTTTATTTGGTAATATAGATATATATTTTCTATAAGAAAACTACAAAGGGTGAAGGAAATGGAAATCGGTATGAAAATACGCGCGATCCGAAACAGAAAAAAGCTGACGATTGCCCAAATGTCTGAGGGAACAGGACTCTCGAAAGGGTTTATCAGCAACGTCGAAAACAATAATACATCCCCATCGATCAATACACTCGGCACGATTGCTGAATTTTTGGGGGTGCCTTTGCCGTACTTGTTATTAGAAAAGAAGCAGCATATGCGCGTCGTGAAAAAGAAGGAAAGAGTCATTTCCTCCATGGATCAGCTCAAGGTGGCCCATCTCACTTCCAAAGGCGGGTTGAGAATGATGATCGTAGAATTTCCACCCGAAGCATCGATTGGTGAACCCCACGCTCATGAAGGGGAAGAGTGTCATCTGGTGCTGCAAGGAAAGGTTCTTGCTGAGCAGGGAGAGGACTCGGTAATTGTAGAGGAAGGCGACTCGTTCAGCTGGAATGCGAGTGTCCCTCATTACGTCAAAAATGTCGGAGAAGATAAAGCGCTTGTGTTGATATCCATTTATACGGAAACAGAGCTGAATGATGTTTTATAAAGTACGAGAGAGAAGATATAATTTTTCAGTTGCGAAAGCTTTAAATTGTCAGAAAAAAAGCGTACAATGAGTAATAATCTTTCCTGCCCTCTACTTGGAGGGTCGGTTTTTTTTACCCCACATACATTATCTAGCAAAGAAGGAGTCATGATTATGAGCAACCAGTTAACGATTGAAAAAAGCACCCACCAGCAGCCAAAGCCCGACACGGATCAGATTCCATTCGGCCGGACGTTTACAGATCACATGTTTGTCATGGATTATGAAAAAGGAACAGGATGGCATGAGCCGAGAATTGTGCCATACGAACCCTTGACACTTGATCCTGCGGCAATGATTTTCCATTACGGCCAGACGGTTTTTGAAGGATTGAAAGCTTATCGTGCGGATGATCGGATTCTTTTGTTCCGCCCGGAGAAAAATTTGGAGCGTCTGAACAGGTCGAGCGACCGTTTGAGCATCCCGCCGATTGATGAAGAGGAAGTGATGGAATATCTGAAAGAATTGATCCGACTGGAAAAAGACTGGGTTCCGTCCACTCCAGGAACTTCCTTGTATATCCGTCCGTTCATCATTTCAACAGAACCGAATCTGTCTGTAGCACCGTCCGCTACATATAAGTTGATGATTATTCTGTCTCCTGTCGGCTCTTATTTTTCCGGTGGTCTTACCCCTGTCAAAATTAATGTCGAAGATAAATACACCCGTGCCGTCAAAGGTGGAACAGGAATGGCAAAAACAGCCGGAAATTATTCCTCGGCTTATCAGGCACAGGCAAAAGCCTATGAACAAGGAAATGCGGATGTGCTCTGGCTGGATGGCATCGAAAAAAGATTCATTGAGGAAGTCGGCAGCATGAACATTTTTTTCAAAATCAACGGCGAAGTTGTGACCCCGTCCTTGTCCGGGAGTATCCTGCAAGGAATAACGCGGATGTCTGTTATTGAGCTGCTGGAAAAATGGGGCGTAACAGTCACCGAACGCCAGATTTCCATCGAAGAGCTATATCAGTTTTACGAAGAAGGCAGTCTTGAGGAAGCTTTCGGCACAGGGACTGCAGCAGTCATTTCACCGGTGGGTGAGCTGAATTGGCTCGGGAAAAAGATGGTCATCAACAACCATGAGATCGGAGAACTATCCCAGAAGCTGTACGATACAATCACCGGCATCCAGACAGGTAAGCTGGAAGATACCAACGGCTGGACCGTAGAAGTAAAATAAATTTAGTGCACAGACCCCTTATTTCAGGGGTCTTTTTTAATGGCCAGAATGACTGTGTACGGACGTAAGTTTCCAATATCTGTTTCTCCTGGGGTGGTAAAAAATGTTTCTCGCGGGGTGATAAAATTTGTAAAAATTGGTGTTGACCACATTGGTCGATTGGAATATAATGAAATCGACCAGGGTGGTCTAATGCTTGTTCCATGGAGAAAGGGTGAGCTGCCATCACGAAGAAATTTGAAAATCTAGAAGAAGAAAAAAAGCAGAAAATATTGAATGCGGCGTTTCGTGAATTCGCCGAGAATGGTTTCGAGCAGGCGTCAACGAATGCGATTGTCAAGGAAGCGGGGATCGGGAAAGGGATGCTGTTTTATTATTTTAAAAACAAACAGGGTTTGTTCTATTACCTGATTGACCACAGCCTTGATGTTGTTATTGATGAATACTTTCAGCGTATTGATGCAGATGAAGGGGATTTTATCGAAAGGTTGAACAAGGCAGCGAAGATAAAGATGGAAACTTTTCTTGCTCATCCTAATTTGTTTCGATTCGTCGGTGCGTTCATGCTGTTTGATGAAAAAGAAATCCCGGACAAATTCAAAGAAAGACTTGCGCAAATTCAGCGCTTGGGCTATGAGCTTATTTATGAAAATATTGATTACTCCTTGTTCCGAGATGATATTGATGTGAAAAAAGCATTCAACCTCATTCGCTGGTCGATGGATGGGTACCAGAATGAAATGAAAGCACGTTTAAAAGATCAGAATTTCGCCACTATTGACTTGGATCCGATTTGGGAGGAGTTCCACGAGTATTTGGAGATTTTGAAAAAAACGTTTTATGCCCAGGGGAGGGATTGAGCATGACTGTATTAAGAACATCCAATCTGACGAAACATTATGGAAAAGTGAAGGCGCTGAATGGGGTCGATATTGAGGTCAGGAAAGGGGAAGTATTCGGCTTTATAGGACCGAATGGTGCCGGTAAATCGACGACGCTCCGGATTCTCTTAGGCATCTTGAAGGCTACTAAAGGGGATGCGCAAATTTTTGGCAAAGACGTCTGGCATGATGCAGTGGAGCTTCATAAGCGAATCGCTTATGTCCCTGGGGACGTTAACCTTTGGCCGAATCTGACAGGCGGTGAGGTCATCGACTTGTTTGTGAAGATGCGCGGGGGCAGCCGGACAAAGAAGCGGGAGGAATTGATTCACAAGTTCCAATTTGATCCCTCCAAAAAATGCCGTTCCTATTCAAAAGGGAACAGGCAGAAAGTCGCGTTGATTGCTGCTTTCTCATCGGATGCTGACCTGTATATCCTCGATGAACCGACATCAGGGCTGGATCCATTAATGGAGCGCGTTTTCCAGGAATGTGTCATGGAAGTAAAACAGGAAGGGAAAAGCGTGCTCCTATCGAGTCATATTTTATCGGAAGTGGAGCGGCTTTGTGACAGGGTGGCGATCATCCGTGAAGGAAAAATCATTGAAACAGGCTCGTTAGCGGAAATGCGGCATTTGACCCGGACTACTTTAAATGTGGAAACGAAAGAACCTATGCCAGACCTTACTGGGCATGATGGAGTCCATAACGTTGAAGAAAAAGAAGGTGCCTACGTATTTCAAGTCGATTCGGAAAAATTGGATGAGGTCATTGCCTATATCAGCAGCTTCGGGGTCGTAAAAATAGAAAGTGCACCGCCGACATTGGAAGACTTGTTCATGCGCCATTATGAAGGAACAGGAGCGGGAGGTGTCGTCTGATGATTAGACATTTGTATGCCAATACAGGACTGCTGTCCAGGCTGGTGCTCCGTCAGGACCGGGTGAGACTGCCAATCTGGCTGTTAGCCTTGATCGGTGCAACACTTCTGGTTGTTAATGCATTCGCAACGTTATATTCTTCCCAGCCCAAACGTCAGTCAATGGCAGATACGATGATGAATCCAGCCATGACGGCTATGGTTGGACCTGCCTATGGAATAGAAAATTATACAATCGGTGCCATGCTTGCCCACCAAATGCTGCTGTTTACAGCAGTGGTTGTCGGCATAATGAATATATTGCTCATCACGAGGCATACCCGGGCGGAAGAAGAGGATGGCCGGGTGGAGCTCGTCCGGGCACTTCCCTCAGGTAAGCTTTCCAATGTGACTGCAGCCATAACGGTAATTTCCGGAGCGAATGTGCTGTTAGGGCTGCTGACTGCATTAGGACTGATTGCGATGGGTGTAGACAGTATCGGAGTGGAAGGGTCGTTTTTATACGGTCTGTCCCTTAGTGCAACAGGGATCTTTTTTGCCGGATTGACTGCTGTTTTTGCACAGTTGTGTGAGACTGCTCGCAGTGCCATCGGCTGGTCGATGGCGGTCCTGCTTATCGCCTACATGACTCGCGCGATTGGAGATGTCAGCAGTGAAGCATTATCCTGGACTTCTCCGTTTGGCTGGATTGTCCGTACAGAAACGTTTGTCAATAATATATGGGGACCGGTCCTGCTCACATTTGGAGCCGGAGTAGTCCTGATCGGTCTTACCTTTTATTTGAATAGTATCCGTGATGTAGAGGCTGGTTTCTTACCTTCCAAACCGGGTCGGAAGAAGGCATCCCCGCTTCTGCTTAGCCGGATAGGATTGCCTTTCAGACTTCAGCGTACGGCGCTTATTTCATGGGCGGTCGGCATGCTGGTGCTTGGGGCATCCTATGGATCAGTTCTCGGAGATTTAGAATCCTATTTCTCGGAAATCGAAATCATGCAGGAAATGCTTGCTCAAGTTAAAGGCGTATCCATGACGGAGCAATTTTTAACCATGCTGATGGCTGTACTAGCCATGATCAGCACGATCTTCCCAATGATGGCGGTGTTGAAGCTTAAAGGGGAAGAAAATAAGGGGCGGACGGAGCATGTGCTTGGCCGGGCAATTTCCCGGAATCGTCTTTTAGGAAGCTATTTAGTGTTAGCCGTTTTCTTCAGCTTCCTGATGGTTTCCCTTTCCGCCATCGGACTTGGAGGCGCTGGAATTTCCGTTATGGAAGACGGCCTTAGTTTCAGCACCTTCTACAATTCCGCCGTGGTTTATTTGCCAGCGATGTGGGTGATGCTCAGTGTCTGCGTGCTAATCATCGGTTGGGCTCCGCGTTTATCCGGTCTTGCCTGGCTGTATCTCATCTATTCTTTCATCGTTGTTTATCTGGGCAGTTTGTTCCAGTTTGAAGAATGGGTGGAAAAACTGACTCCATTCGGCCATATCCCAGATATGCCTGTCGAAGATGTTTCCTGGCCAGTGCTAGCTGCCCTTACGGCAATAGCAGTCGTAGTAACTACCATTGGCTTCATCGGATATAACAAACGAGACATCCACGGCTGATCACCCCGTGAGAACCAGATAATGGGAAAATAAAGAGCACCCCAGGAGAACCAGAAAATAACATATTTGCAAAAAAGGTATTGATGTTTTATTAAATAGGGGTATAATAGTTTGAAATACTTGAAAATCGATGATAAAGAGAGTAATTTCTTGCGGAAGCAGAAGCGAGTCAGGGGTGGTGGAAGCCTGATGCCGAGCAAGAGATGAACCGGACTTTGGAGATGCTTTTCCGAATAGAGTAGGAAAAGCCGGGGGTGACCTCGTTAGCAATGTTTGAGTGGTTTTACGATAAACAATTAGAGTGGTACCGCGAGAAAATCGAACTCTCGTCTCTTTTCCTAAAGAGGCGGGAGTTTTTTCATACTTTAAGAAAGTTTAACTTTAAGTATAAGTAAAACTAAGGCTTTCGCCAGAAGGACTTGGCGACAACCCAAGTTTTTCTAAATGGAGGGATAGTATGGATTATCAAATGGAATTTGCAGCTTTATTGGAAAAGGAACTTCATGAACACTCTCAGCAGGACATCTCAAAAATGATCGAAAAACCCCGTTATGATCAACAGGGAGATCTTGCTTTTCCGTGTTTTACGCTTGCTAAAATATACCGGAAATCGCCTGCAGCAATAGCGGAAGGGCTCGCTGGAAGAATCCAATCTTCCCACTTTGTAAAAGCAGAAGCTGTAAACGGCTATATCAACGTTTTTATCAATAAAACAGAAGCAGCTGCTAATGTTATCGCTGCGATTCTTAGAGAAGGAGGCGAATACGGAAAATCGGATATAGCTAAAGGAAGTGTCATAACGATTGATCTTTCCTCCCCGAACATCGCCAAGCCTTTTTCGATGGGGCATCTTCGCTCCACGGTCATCGGCAATTCTCTATCTTTGATAGCTGAAAAGTGCGGTTATCGCACGGTTAAGATCAATCATATCGGCGATTGGGGAACACAGTTTGGTAAATTGATTGTAGCCTATAAAAAATGGGGAGAAGAGGAGAAAGTCAGAGCAAATCCGATCAAGGAACTGCTTAACCTGTATGTCCGTTTTCACAAAGAAGCAGAAATACATCCTGAACTCAATGATGAGGGCAGGGAGTGGTTCAAGAAGCTCGAAAATGGTGAGGAAGAAGCACTAGAGTTATGGCATTGGTTCAAAGAGGAATCCTTGAAAGAGTTTGCTAAAGTCTATGAACTCCTTGGCATTTCGTTTAATTCCAATCATGGAGAAGCTTTTTATAACGATAAAATGGAGCAGGTCGCCGATGAATTGAAGGAAAAAGGGCTACTTCAGGAATCGGAGGGAGCACAAATTGTCCCACTTGGCGAGGATATGCCGCCATGCCTGATCAAAAAAAAGGATGGTACGACATTATACGCGACAAGGGATTTAGCAGCAGCAATCTACCGACAGAAAACGTACGGTTTTACGAAATCTTTATATGTGGTGGGTGCAGAGCAGACGGTCCATTTCAAGCAGCTGTTTGCCGTGCTGGAAAAAATGGGTTACCCGTGGCATAAGGGGATGACTCATGTGCCGTTTGGGATGATGCTAAAAGGTAATAAAAAAATGTCGACCCGTAAAGGAAAAGTGGTCCTTTTGGAAGAAGTGATTAAAGAGGCGATTATGCTTGCTGAGGAAAACATAACTGAGAAGAACCCTGATCTCGCAAATAAAAAGGAGGTTGCCCGCCAAGTCGGAACTGGCGCGGTCATTTTTCATGATTTAAAGAATTATCGTATGAACGATATCGAATTTTCCTTAACGGATATGCTTCGTTTTGAAGGCGAGACAGGACCGTACGTGCAGTATACCCATGCACGTGCTTCCTCGCTGCTCAAAAAAGGAAATTTCACCCATACTCCGGAACCATTTGTGAACGGTGAAGATGCCAACTGGCCACTGATTAAAAGCTTGGCGGCATTCCCGGAAGTCATCACACATGCGTTTGAAAAAAATGACCCTTCCCAGGTCGCCAAATATGTCCTCGAGCTGGCGAAAAAGTTCAACAAATATTACGCTGAGGTTCGCATTTTAGCAGATGACCCTTGTAAACAATCCCGTTTAACTTTGGTTGCAACAGTGAAAACAGTACTGGAAGAGGGGCTGCGCCTATTGGGAATCGCTGCGCCGGAGGAAATGTAGGATAACTTTTAAAATTATGGAGGAGGCGTGGTTAATGGACATTCGAATCAGAGATACCCATGTCATCAACGTCATCCAACTGAAAAAGCTGTACGAAGACGTCGGCTGGTCGGCTTATACAGAAGACATGCCAAGGTTAGAAAGAGGAATAAACAATTCCCTGAAAGTACTGTCCGCCTGGCACAACCAGGATCTGATCGGCTTGATCAGGGTGATTGGGGACGGTGAAACGATCATTTACATTCAGGATATCCTGGTGCAGGAGAAATACCAGAATAATGGAATCGGCTCCTTGCTGCTCGATGAAGTACTCAGCATATACAACGGCGTCCGCCAGATTGTCCTGCTTACGGATGATTCCGAATCCGTCCGCGCTTTCTATGAAAAACACGACTTCAAATCCTGCGATCAAGGCGATTTAGTCGCCTTCGTAAAATTAACCAACCTCCCCCGGTAATGAGCTTGCATAAATCAACCTTCATCCCGGGAGAACCAGATTTTAGGAGATAATCAACTCCTCCCCGGGAGAACCAGTTATTGACAGTTATCTTCTACACCCCAGGAGAACCAGATATTAACTGGTGACACGGTTCCTACGCGCACCCCAGGAGAACCAGATATTAGCAGTTGCTGCTGCATCAAACGGTGGCTGAAGAATACCTTTAAGAATAAATGAATTTTTGTAGGAGTGATCCAGATGAGCAATAAAAAGATTAGAGTTGGTATTATATTCGGTGGAAAGTCAGCAGAGCACGAGGTTTCGCTGCAATCAGCAAAAAATATTGTCGATGCCATTGATAAGGATACATATGAGGTCACCTTAATTGGAATCGATAAACAAGGGAAGTGGCATTTGAACAATACTTCTCAATACCTGATAAATGAGGAAGATCCTAAGCTGATTGCTTTAAATAAAACCAATCAGCACATTGCAGTTGTTCCTGGTACGGAGGAAGATCAGCTGGTGAAGCTTGATCAGGCACAGGCACTGGAACAGCTCGACGTCATTTTTCCGATTCTTCACGGCACCCTCGGCGAGGATGGGAGCATGCAAGGTATGCTTCGACTCGCCAACATCCCGTATGTCGGCGCGAACGTGCTTGGATCCGCTGTCTGTATGGATAAAGACATTGCCAAAAAGCTGTTGAAGGCAGCCGGTTTGAATGTGGCGAAATCGCTGACCTGTAAGTCCGGTGATACTGTATCTTTTCACGATGTGAAAAATAAGCTTGGAATTCCATTTTTCATCAAACCAGCGAGCCAGGGTTCTTCTGTCGGTGTTAGCAAGGTTTATGAAGAAAGCGATTTTGAAAAAGCACTATCCGATGCGTTTGCCTACGACAATAAAGTGCTGATTGAAGAAAATATCGATGGGCGTGAAATTGAATGTTCCGTGCTTGGCAATGAAGATCCGATCGCTTCCATGCCAGGAGAAATCCTGCCCCAAGGTGATTTTTATTCCTATGAAACCAAGTACATCGATGAAAGCGGAGCGATTTTAGAAATTCCTGCCAAAGTTTCGGAAGAAGAAGTGGACCTTATTCAGCGCACCGCCGTCCAGGTTTTCAAAGAACTGGAGTGTGAAGGGATGGCAAGGGTCGATTTCTTTATGAAAAAAGATGGTTCCCTGGTCGTCAACGAAGTGAACACATTACCGGGCTTTACGAAAATCAGCATGTATCCAAAGCTGTGGGAAATCAGCGGTATTTCCTATCCTGAGTTAATTCATCGCCTAATCAGTCTCGGCATTGAACGACACGAGCGCGACTCCAAATTGAAAAACACAGTAGAGTAATATGAGCCTGCCCTAATCCTGTTTAGGGCAGATTTTTTTATGGAAAAAGAAATATGCTCGTTCAATGGTTGTTTATGCTCGCCAAGAAGCAATTTGCGATCTCGGAGCGACAGTTTATGCTCGCCGGTCCTTATTTTATGATCGCCAAGCCATGCTTTATGTTCGTTCAAATTTACCATAATTAATGTACATGGATTCCGCAGCAGAAACTATGTGTGTACAGCAGCAAAAACGTTGCCATAGTGAGAAACTGCGTTTTTGCACTTACCATGAACACGCGTGAGCATAAACGCGTGTTCATCCAGCACCTTAATTCAAAAATTCCCACAGGCTCGTGGAATCTCTTTTCCTTTTAAGTGTTTGCTTATTACTTCTCGCATTTTGGAAAATAAATAAAAATAAACATCCCCCTTAAATACCCTAAGGGGGAAAAGAGTTAGGACATCTGCCCGTTATTTTTATTTGGCGCATCGTTGTAAGGGTCTTCGCTACCTTCCGTTTTGTCATCATGAGGCACGTGGGCCTGAGGAAACTGCCTCGGCATTCCTTCATGAAGGTTGCGGTTTTCAAATGTGCTGTTGCTGTAATATTGCTGGCCATCTTTCCATGGGGTATCTTTATTTTCAACCGGGACTTCCTTTCCTTTTTCTGCTCCGAACGGTCCTTCTGGGAACTCTTCTGCCGTCAGAAAATTACGCTGTGTTTCAACGTTGGAAAAGTCGGTATACTTCTGGTTTTTCTTTGCCATTCGTATGTTCACTCCTTTTAAGCTGCTTCATACGATCTTTATTATTTTGCGATGTCATGTGCTTGACCATACACAGCTTTAAGAAAAGGAAATATTTATCTTATGTATAGTTTGTCTTCCGTTACAAAAGATAAGTAAGTACAGGAGGTGTTTTTCATGGAGCATATGAAATTATTGGCAATCAAGTTTGTCATGACGCTCGCTGTCCTTCTTGTAATTTTAGGACTGGGTTACGACATGGCATTCAGAAACGTGTTTCTCATCACTGTTGTACTGGGGCTCTTATCATACGTAATCGGGGACAGAATGATATTGCCAAGAACCAACAATACAATGGCGAGCGTGGCAGACTTTGGTCTTGCGTTCGTAGTGATTTACTTTATGGGAGATGCGCTGACATTTGGAGGAGATCTGTTCACCGCAACAATTATTTCTTCTGCGGCTGTCACGATTGCAGAATATTTCTTCCATAAGAAAGTTGCTTCTACATTTGATGATGAACATGTAGAGAGAGGCGCCCGTAATATGGAAGTCAGTACGGAAACCTCTGAAGAATTATTCCCTTACGATGAAAACGATAAGAATGACGAATCCTAAAGTGAAAGCCCCCTTTGCAGAAGGGGCTTTTTTGTGTCTGGAAATTATAAAAATGAAATCCTTCTACAGAGGTCCCCTTCAGCTCCGTCACGCCGAGGCTTGGCTTAAGCTTGTCGGGGTGAGCAAGGTGCTTGCTCTCTTGTTCTTACGATTTTCCGTTTGCTTCCAGTTAAAAAAAGGAATGGAACAAGAAAAAGGAGGAGATAACCATGTTTCGATTCATACCAAGCCAGTACACATCTACCATTGCATTGGAAGTGACAGGGAAAATTACCGGGGAAGATGCAGCTAGACTTGATGAACATGTGAAAAACAATTTTCACTCCGACGAAAAATTCAATTTACTTGCCCATTATAACGACATAGAAGGAACGACTGTCAGGGGATTGATTGACGGGACGAAATTTGATGCGAAACGCTGGGAACAATTTGATAAATTTGCAGTTATCAGTGAACATGACTGGATGGACACCGCTGCTAAAGCAGGTGACAAGCTGCCCGGAATCCAGATGAGGCACTTTCATAAAGACGAAATCGACAAAGCATGGAGCTGGCTCAGTGAATGAGCTAGCCCATGCTTATGGTTTTTATCGGCCAAAAGAGTGCTCGACAAGATGGAGCATAATGAAACAATATATCTGCTGGCGTTAGTTGATGTTGACTAATCGGAAAAAGTTGACAGGCATGAATTTCAGCACGGGCTTCCGTGATTTTCCAGGGAAGGTGGTGGATCCCTCCATAAAACAACCTTCCTTTAATCCTTGAGTATAAATAGTATCTTTCCAAAAGCCAGAATGGAAGACTGTCCTGTTCAGGTGAAAAAGGTTTTGAAGAAGGTTGATAGCTTCCTTGGAAAACTGCCTCTTCCTTCGACCACCTGTCACTTTTAAAAGTGAAAGCTCCACCTTGGTTTTTCATTGTCATTTTCGCAGGAAAGTAAGGCAAAGTAGCAAACCTGGCACCGATGACTGCCATCAGCTTATCTGCATCCAGGCTGAAAAAATAGATCCCGGGGATACCATTTTTAATCACGTACGTCCTGACATTCAATTCGAGATAAGATTTCAGCCCCGGTATCGAAGGAAGCATTCGTAAACGCATATCACTGACCTGGAAAGGAATGATGGTAACCCAGGCCTGCTTGTGATAAGTATCAATTTCAAGTCCGTCCGGTACATAAGCGGATAACCATTCCTTTGATACAGGAACGTGCATAAACAAAAGATGCTTCCACTCCTGGGTCATTACCCAAGAACCTTTGGGTAGCGGAGTTGTCCGGTGATTTGTTGTTTGCAGGATTTCTTTGTACATGGAAGTGTGCCTCCTTATCCAGACAAAAAGAATGACCCCAGATTTCATCTGAGGCCATCCGTTCTTTTTTAGCTTGTACTTATTACGATACTTTTACCCAATATGCCGCTTCGTTGCTGGAAGGGGATGGTGGGAACGATTCGTCTTTTTCCACACGTACTTCCGTGTTGTCGTTACTGGAATCTCCACCGTTGACAAGACTATCTACCTTATACGTACCGGTTTCTGGTGCCTTTTCACCTGTCTTATAAGTTTTATCAGCCATGTTACTCCACCTCCATATAATATTGAGAAAAGATACTCTCTCTTTTCTCAAAGGTACGCTTCCCCGGGAGAAACAGAAATAAACATTTAAGTTATATATTTACATTATTGTAATATTATTGAAACCCCTAAATATGCGTACATCAATAGCCCACACGCGTGCCAGCCAAAGATGCACGCGTACATCAATAGCCCACACGCGTGCCAGCCAGATAAACTCGCGTACACATGAGCAGAACTCGCGTGCCTACCGAGACAGAAAACCCGCATCCCAGCAAAGAGAATTCCCCACGTAAACCGTGAGGAACAAAAATCCCACGGCTTCAATAAGCCGCGGGTTCTCATTTAATTACCCACCATAAGCCTCGATAACTTCTGCCACTTCCTCAAGATCGACTCCTTTTACTTGTTTACGTTCTCCAACCTGGAAGGACTGTCTTCCAGAATGCCCGACAGTAACATTACCGTTTTGCAGCATCCATTTGATGGCGCTCAACTCTTGTAAAACTGCCTGGTTGACGCCCGATGTACTGCCAGGCTTGAAATAGTGCTCTAATGCTGATAATAGCAGATGGATGAGTGTGTTGTTTTCCGCGTGGTAGGCTAGTTGTTCCTGTATTTTCTCAGAAACGACTCTGGCATCGCCGGTTTTGATATCGATATATTCCTCAGGGAGTGTGATAGCCACTTTATTTACATAATCGGTGTAGGTCTCTTCCATCATGTTCACCCTTCGGAAGCGACAAGGCCATTTGCTTCTTCTTCATGCTGTCTTTTTATCTGGTTCATTTTTGCAAGAATCAATAGGCCGATGACGTTCAATTTCTCTAAATTTTCCGGGAAGGTGAGCTCGATAGGACGCCCTCGTTCCCGCCATTTCACAGCAGCTTCCTGGATTTGTTTTTGGGCCAGCTTGGCTGCGCCTCCGACAGCGATATACCGTGCAGCCCCTTTGATTTCGTTCGAACTGCTGCGGACCCGGTCAAAAAGCTCCAAGTATTTGATCGCCATCGATCGCAGCTGTGGTGTGACATATTTGCTGATGTCTTTTCGAACTCCAGCGAAAGGTTCCACATACCATTCTGATTGCCCAGCGGCTAATTTTTCTTCAAGCTCTGAGCGGGAATCGAATTTGTACAGTTCATTTTTGCTGACCTTCTGAATGATGATGTCGAGAAATTGGTTGATGCCAAAAGGCTCTCCCTCGACAGAAGCGACTGGTTTATTGTTTTTGATCCCTACGAAATCGACCGAATCGCCGCCCAGGTCGCCGATGATGATCCCTTTTTTTGTGTCTTTGACTAAGGCGTCATCCTTAATTTCTAATGTATCGATATCACGTGTCATACCAAGATACGCACAGGCTCCTTCAGCTCCGATAATGACATCGTGTATTTTCAGCTTGATGGTGACTTCCTTCGGTTCAGCATGGCCTGGTACTTTATGGAAAATGATTGTGTGGGTACCTGTAAGACAGTCCCTCAAACGCCCCTTTCTCCGTTTGAACTGGGTGGTCGGAAGGGAAACCGCCAGCTGATCAATTTCGTAGTTTATTTCCGTGTCGTCCGGATTACCTAACATCGCGTGGTAAGCGGCGATTCCAAATAACAGGATGTAAGTCCGGTCTTCATCGACTTTTTGGTTATTGAACGAAGTCAGACTGACATTCCGCTGCCGGGCAGCTGCTTTTCCGGCATAATAGATCTCCCGTTTGTCTACAATTGCCTGGCTTTTTACTTCCACAATCAAATTTTCTTCCAGTTCCACATCTTCTTCCTCATAAGGCAATTCGTAAAATTCTTCGTCAAACAGCGCAATAGCGTTCGGCATCTGGTATTCGCTCAGAACCCCATCGTCCGAGGCAAGCACTTTATACCAACTATTGCCGATATCAACCGCCAGATAATTTTGTCTACCCATTTTATCTGCCTCCTCTGTAGAATCCTATGCAACAGGGAGGCAGACCTGTGCAAGTACCCAGTCTATTTTTTTTGCCTGGCTATGCTGGTCCATTCTCGTACCAAAATCCACGTATGTACTGCCTCATTCATCTATTCCATCTATGTTCCTGTGCATAGGATAAAGTGTACCTGAAATATAAAGGAGGATTATTCAATGAAAAAAGACAATAAATGCGTAGATGTGAACCAGTCCGCTTCGGTGGAACAATGTACAAACGTCGACGCAGATCCGGTGTTGACTCCGGCGAACCCAGAACTGATTGCAAGGCTTCCAGTTACATTGGCTGAGTTGACAGTCAATAGCAGCACGTCAGTGAACATTCATTTTCCTGATCCGGTGTTGGAAATCAAGGACATCAAAAAACGGGTGAAAATCGTTCAGTGCCGGCTGTTGCTTCCTGGGGTAGCAGAAGGAGAAGATCCTTTCGTTGCGGGTGACTATCAGCTCTTCCTGAAAGGGTTCATCCGTAAAAACATCCAGTATGCTACACCGACATATGACTCATCGGGAAGCTGCGTATCTTCTAAATTACGCTCGCTGACTGTTGATGTACCTTTCGAATGTGTGACAACTGTTTTGGAAGGAAGCTTCATCCAGCCGCCTCAATTACCAGTCACCAATTCACGTAATGAATTCGACTTCTTTCGTGCACAGAACTTAGGGCATGGATTCCCGGAAAAAGACCAGCTGCTCTCAAGCGACCTTTCCCAGTTCCATCAAGACAGTACACAGTTCTATAATCAATTCCCGTATTGTGAAATCATTTCCAGTGATATGACGGAATATGATGAAGCTATTGATCGTCAGCCGCTACCAGGCAACGCACCTTTTGAAGAAGGTTACTTCGAGGAAATTATCCAAAAGACTTTCCTGCAGTTTACCATCAAAATATTGCAAAACCAGCAAGTACGAATCGCAGCTTTATAAGCTGTCAATACTTCATCCAACTCTTATTGCTGATGAAGCATCTACAGGGCACTATCTCTTCCACTGCCGTTAGTGTAAGTGGAGGTAGTGCTTTTTCTATGTAATAAATTATTCTACATGGCTTAGAATGGTGACACAGAAGGTTTGCAGAAGGAAGCACCTTGAAAATTGCATGCTTGTATCTGGGCGTTTGCCTATACATAGGAGAGAAGCCTACATAGGATGGAACATCTTGAATTTGGGAGGGCCACGAATGTCAGATTTTAAAAAATGCCATGACCACCATGACCACCATGACCACCATGACCACCATGAATGTAAAGATCACCATGATCACCACAAGGTGTGCGAACACAAGCCCCATGTCTGTATCGGAAAAATTGTCACCAAGGTGCCGGTGGTGCTGGCAGAATTAAGCATCCAGGTCGATATGGATGCAGAAATAAATTTCCCGGAGCCGGTACTGGAGATAAAAGATATTAAAAAACGGGTGAAAATCACCCAATGCCGCTTGTTGCTGCCGACCAACAAATTGTTCATAAAAGGTTTCGTTCGTAAAAACATTCAATACGCGAGCCCGAGTACGGACATAGAAAACAACACATCTTCCTCGATAGCTTCAGATTTGCATTCCTACACGGTAGACATACCATTTGAAACGGTAACAGAAATCAAAAAGTATATTTCGAAGCCTGTCATGCCGAAAGTGAACAACCGGGAAGAATTCGACTTTTTCGTTTCAAGGCCGTTGCCGTCAGGATTCCCGGAAAAGGATGAGGTGCTGACGAGTGATCTCTCTCAGTTCCATCAGGAAAGCAAGCAATTTTATAATGAGCTTCCTTATTGCGAATTGATTTCCAGTAAAATCATTGAATGGGATGAAGCAATCGACAGGCAGCCATTACCGGGGCAGTCCCCAATTGATGAAGGCTACTTTACCACGATGGTCGAAAAGATGGTGCTTGATTTCACCGTCAAGGTACTTCAGGAACAGCAGTTACGGGTAGCTTCTACGACAAATGATGATGACTTGTTTTGACCGAATGAATTAATCCGTTTGTACCAGAGTTGGAGGAGGTGAACGGGGAACGGCGCTAGATAGCAGCTATTTCCCACGAATATGTTCTTTTCGGGTAAACAAATGAATCACCCCGTGCATTCGGAGGAGGCTGCCGCAGAACCAGACGTTTTCAAGCATAATAAACAAAAGTCACTCGCGAATCCGGTGATTTTTCCACCTCCGAAAACGAAGGGCAGGCAGATTGATGACCTGGAAGACAAAGAAAAGAAGCATGATCCCGATAGTGAATGGGATGAGATTCGCCTGGCTATCGCAGCAGATGAGTTAGAGGATGAACTTGAGCATGAAGAGGAGGAAGACCAGCAGTACCAGGAACACGAGCATGAGGAAGATCAGGAGGACGTCCAGGAATTCGTAGCATACCACGAATCTGAAGAAGAAGCGGATGAGGAAGAATTTTGTGATGAGGAAGAATGTGAAGAGGAATTTTGTGATGAGGACGATTATCCATGGGGGGCGGATGATGAAGATGATAAAAAGAAGTGCAAAGATAAAGAACCATGTCTTCCAGTCCCCTGCATCCATGAATGTCCTCCCCATGTTCCTGACTGTGAGCACAAAAAACCTTGCCCTGAACCGGTGTGTGACAAGAAACCGGATCCACCGATAATTTGCAAAACGACGGAAGTACAATTGCCGGTTAACCTGGCATCCGAGCCAGTCACTATTGATATACTCGAACGGCTTGATATAGGATTTCCAATTGCTCGGTTTATCGCCATTGACTGGTCGCTTAAATCATACAATGGAAAGGTTGTCCTGCCGTCCAATGTACTGTTTTTATGTCTCGTCTTGCTTGCTGACGTGCAATATGCAGATGCTGAGGGTGAAATGAAGTCCTTGAAAATGGAAATACCACTCGAAAAAACAGTATCACTTGAATGGATAAATGCTCCTGATATCCCGAGCCAGTATGATGCGGAATACACTTTCCGTACGCCGGGAAGCACGGATGTGATCACGCAGCGAGCGTCATGTACAGAACTTACGCATAAGCCATATTTTGAAGCGAAGGTCATCAATATTGTGTCTCATGAAGAGGCAGTGAAGTCAGACAGCGGCGATACCGTCATTTATGTTCAAGGAAGAGTTATTGCTGGTGTCGATGTATATCAAAAGCAATTTGTCCATGTAGTAACAGAACTGCCATAAAAAATAAGGGTGATCCGGGTATCCGGGTCACCCTTGCTAATGAAATCCTAATAAGGTTTACGGACAACGTGTTTGAAACGCTGGCTGGCTGTCGGCTTCTTACCGTGTTTATCGCCATCATCTGGTAATTCAGTGGAAATTTGCTGGGTTTGTAGAAGCTTGAATACAAGGACGACTTCCGCTTTTTCCGTAATGCGGCTGAAACGACCCCAGTTATCGAAATCTTTGTGAATGTCGAAGTCGTTGACTGCAGAAGCAATCAATTTACAGGAGATCGGCTCATTGTAGATTTCGAAGGATAGAGATCCATCTATGCAGCGATCAGCACCATGCCCATCTTTAGCAAGCTCTCTTCTTTCCAATACAGAGCTTTTGACACTGAACGGGAAGTCGAAAAGAGGGTATTGGATCGGATTATCCAATTCCACGGACTCGATACATGTAAAAGGTACATCAACGCTGTGGTCTCTGATTAAACCGCTGGCATCCTCGATATACTGGATGTTTTTATGAATTGTCCCGGTTACATAAATTTTCACTCGCAGGTTATCCGGATCCAATACGGAAGGAATAGCCTTGCATTGTTTCAATGAAACGTTTTTGCGTACCCATTTGATCTCCCGTGCGTGGGTAGGAAGATGGATATCCGCTTCCACATCAACCTGCAGCACAACATCGGAAAGTGGTACTGGAACATCGACAGCTGTAGGGATATCCCCTGCCAAGTCAAGGGATGTATCCTGCACCTCACAAAATACAGACTTCGTTTTAGCTTTGTCACTTGATGGTTGTGGCGGGCATTTATGTTTGCCATGAGCTCGTGTGTTTCTTTTCATTGATAATTTCACTCCTTTAACTAGTTGTCAAAAAACAGAAGTTTACACCACTTCTATTTTTTCGACTTACTATTGTATATGCTTCCTGTGTATATAAAGGATGGACTAGTGTAGCTGGACATTAGTGTATTTTTGGCCGTTTGGCAGAGATTATCGCAACTATAGTGCAGTGATTTCTACGGCGAGGCTAGTCTTAAACTTGTACTTTAAAAAAATATAAACTTTTTAAAGGATTAAAGTATAAGTAAATCTGAGGCTTTCGCCATAGGGACTTGGCGACAAGCCAAGTTTTTCTAATCGGGGGTGAGCAAGGCGCTTAAGCTTTTGTTCCTGGTTAAAAGTCGGTTAGAATGGTTATGGAATAACGATATGAGTAAACGTTACGAACCAGGAAAGGATATCATTATATGAGCGATAATAGAATGCATTTACCAGAGGAAATGAAACCGTTTATAAAAACTGCCTGGGACAAGGCCGGGTTCGACAGGGTGACTGATATACAGCGGGAAGCAGTTCCTCCCGTAATGGCAGGTAAGGATGTTCTTGCGACAGCCCCGACAGGCAGTGGCAAGACGCTGGCCTACTTGCTCCCGATTCTTAATAAAATAGATAGTGAGCAAAAAAATACCCAGGCCGTGATTTTGGCGTCCTCCCGTGAGCTGGTGATGCAAATTCATGAACAGCTCCAGACTTTTGGGGAAGGAAGCGGCATTTCGAGCACAACTTTGATAGGAGGGGCGAATATCAAACGCCAGCTCGAGAAAATGAAGAAACACCCCCGGATTGTAATCGGGACACCAGGCAGGGTATACGAATTGATTCAAAAGAAGAAACTGAAAATGCATGAAGTGAAAACAGTAGTCATGGATGAAGGTGACCAGCTGTTACTGCCGGAGCACAAGGCGACAGTGGAAAACATCATCAAAAGCACATTGGCCGATCGCCAGCTGCTGTTATTTTCCGCTACGTTGCCGGAAAAAAGTAAAGCCGAGGCATTGGAGATGATGAATACTCCTGTGGTCATCAAGCTTGATAAGGAACAGGGAAAGCCAGATGTCGCGCATGTTTATCTGACCGCAGAAAGCAGGAAGAAGACAGATATATTGAAAAAGCTATCAGGCATACCGGAGTTCCGCGGTCTTGTTTTTGTAAAAGATATCGGAACCCTGAATGTCGCAGCGGAAAAACTTGCTTACATGGGAGTCGATGCAGCAGTCATCCACGGTGATTCAAGAAAAGACGAACGGGAAAAAGCCTTGAAAGCCTTCAAGAAAGAGGAGGTTCCGCTCCTCCTTGCGACGGACGTCGCTGCACGCGGCATCGATATCAAGGACCTTCCTTTTGTCGTCAACTACGATATCCCGAAGGAAGTCAACAGCTATGTCCATCGTGCCGGACGTACAGGGCGCTTCGGCGCAGCTTCAGGGACTGTAGTGTCGATAGTTAATGAACAGGAGGAAAAGAGGCTGCGCAAATTTGCAAAAGAACTTGCCATAGAGCCTGTGGAAAAAGTGCTTTATAAAGGACGTTTGAATGATGTAAAGACTGGAAGGAGGTAAAGGATGATGGACCGAATGATTGCAGGGAAGCTGGAAAGTAAATGGCTGGAGGAATATCCGTTATTGAAGAAAGTCGTCCAAACAGAAGAAGTCTACTGGGAGAACCCATCCTGGAGGCCGTATCAGACTGTAGCAGATGCACTTCCCATCAAGCAGGGAGAAATTGACGAAGCAGCGGCGTTATTCCAGCGGTTCATTCCATTTTTTACAGAAGCATTCTCAGAAGCAGAGCTTCCAGGCGGTAAGATTATATCGCCATTAAAAGGGATTTCTGAAATGAAAAAAGAACTGGAAGCCTTTTACGGAATGGACTTTAATGGCGATCTTTGGCTGAAGTGTGACAATGAATTGCCCGTGGCCGGTTCAATCAAAGCCAGGGGTGGCTTTTATGAAATTCTGCAGCACGCGGAAAAACTGGCAATCGATCATGGGATGATCGAAAAAGATGGGAACTACGCCGCCTTTCATTCGGAAAAGTTCCAATCATTTTTTGCCAAGTATTCCATAGCCGTTGGATCAACAGGAAACCTTGGATTAAGCATCGGTATCATCAGTGCAAAACTCGGTTTTCGTGTCACTGTCCATATGTCCAGAGATGCCAAGGATTGGAAAAAGGAAAAGCTTCGCAGCTATGGTGTACAGGTGGTCGAACACCCGGCTGATTTCAGTGTGGCAGTGGAAAAAGGAAGAGAGGAATGTGCAGCGGATCCAGCATGCTATTTCGTCGACGATGAGGACTCCAAGGCACTATTTCTAGGTTATTCTGTTGCAGCACGGGAACTTGAAAAGCAGCTGAAGGAAAACAATATCCAGGTGGATGAACAGCATCCACTCATCGTTTATCTGCCATGCGGAGTCGGTGGTGGTCCTGGCGGCGTCACATATGGACTGAAACAGATCTTCGGAGATCATGCCCACTGTATATTTGCCGAACCGACCCATTCTCCTGCCATGTTGGTTGGCATGATGACGGGAATGCACGACAAAGTTTCTGTCCAGGATTTCGGCATCGACAACCTGACAGCTGCAGACGGACTGGCAGTAGGCCGACCGTCAGGATTCGCCGGTCCAATGGTGGAGCATTTGTTATCAGCCATCTATACGATTGGGGACGATGAATTATATAAACTATTGTATCTGTTGAACAGAAGTGAAGGGATCACTCTCGAGCCGTCAGCACTTGCCGGCATGTATGGCCCTTATCAGCTCACAGGAAATGGTCAAAAACTTAAAGAAACATTACGTAAAAGTAATGGCCGGGCGACCCATGTGGTCTGGGCGACGGGCGGACGTCTCGTACCAGAACAAGAAGCAAAGCAGTTCATCGCGGAAGGAAAAAGGTTAATGAATGAATAGCTATTAAAAAAATGTCCTCTTTCTGTATTACAGAAGGAGGACATTTTTTGTACATGGTGAAAGTATTGATATCACTTTTTCCAATGGAGACGTTTGACGCGGAAGCGGATGTTCTTCGGATCCAGACCGTTTCCCAGTGACCCGTAAACTTTCCCGTATTGAGGATCAGCCAGTTCGTTGTTTTTGAAGTAAACACGGGGCGTTCTCCATAAAGCTTTCAATGCCTGAGAAAGAGGCATTTCGTGATACCGCTCCGGCCATCTCTTTTTGATTTCTTCTTTTACAAGCGGGTAATATTTCGGATTCATGCCTGGAAACAGGTGATGCTCGGTGTGATAGGAAAAATTGAAATGCAGCACATCGACCCATTTAGGCACGGTTACCGTCAGGCTGTTCGCGAGCGGGTCGTTGACCGGTGTGAGCGGGTTCAGCCGATGGTTAGTCGAAATATATCCCATAACAATCAAGTTGGCAATCAATAGCGGAATCAGAAATGCAAACACCCACTTGGTAAACCCGATCACAAATAATAATCCGATCCAGGTTACCCATGGCAGTATAGCCTGCAGCCATACTTCCGGCTGCTTTTTTGGTTTGAATTCCTTGATGTAAGCCGTAAACATTTTGATCGAATGCAACGAGAACTGGACAGCAAGCGATGCAAAGCTGAATGTAGCACGAACCGGATGAGGCAGTTTATAGATCCACTGGAATATTTTTTTCTTAAACAATTTTTCCAATGTCGGCCATGCATCCGGGTCCATTTCGTCATGCTGGGTATGGCGATGATGGGTCAGGTTATGCCATTTTCGCCACAGCTTCGGCCCGGTGCTTAACGGGAAAAAAGCGATCGCTCCAAGAATATCACGGGCAAGCGGGTTACGAATTACGGTACCGTGCAGGATTTCGTGTCCGAGAAATCCCATTCCGGCAAAACTGAACCCGATTACGAGCGATATCATTATATTTACGATTATGTGCAGGTCAAAGATACTGATTGCCAGAAGTCCAGCAACCGTCACACATACATATGCCAACCCACCGAACAAGCGGGCAGGCACAGGCTTGAATGCTTCTTTCGGTAGGTCAGGCTTGATGCGTTTTGCATACCAGCCGAATGAGTGAAGGTCTTTCAAAGCGCAGCTCCTTTCGAAACACCAGTCGTGCTTCGGTTGATGGGGTTAAGCGTAACAATGCCTAAGTATCGTGTCAATGGAAATTTATTACCTGGTACTAAGGTCAGGTGGTAATCCAATGAGAACGTAATCAGTAATTAGTATTCACTTTTTCATAAAATCCTTTCCTATAATTTTTAAAGAAAAACTTATGATAATGGCTGTCCCATCATACAATCACTAATAGAAACACCTTTTTCAGGTGCCACGGAGGAGTGAGGCGATGTGGGCGAACTGATTTTCTTTCCACATGCTAGCATAAAGCTGACGGACGATGAGCTGGCCACCTATTGGAGAATAAGGAAGAATGTGAAAAAGGTTTCGTCACTTGAGGAAATTCACCGACTACAAAAAGAAGTAACAGCATTCCGTGCATACTTGGCAAAAAAATATGGAAGATAGTAACGGATAGGTTTGAGTCTGCTGTTAAATTGGAATAGGAATGAAAAAAGGGTGTTGTATATGTACAAGCAATTTCAGCTGAAAACAGATCATCATTCCCAGATGATTGACATTACCGAGGAACTGCAGCGTTTTATCGCAGAAAAAGGTATTGAAGAAGGCCTCATGGTCGTATCATCCATGCATACTACAGCGGGGGTCACCGTCAATGAAAATGCCGACCCTGATGTAAAAACGGACATGCTGATGCGGTTTGATGAGTTATATCCATGGAACCATCCGAAAGACAGGCACGGGGAAGGGAATACCGCTTCTCATATGAAAACGAGTACCGTCGGTCATGCCCAAACCTTGATTATTAATGAAGGAAAATTAGTATTGGGAACATGGCAGGGAGTCTATTTCTGTGAATTCGACGGGCCGAGAAATCGTAAGTATTCTGTCAAAATAATGACATGAAAAACTCTTCAAAACATTTCAAGCACTCTAATCCTATGTAGGAATTGGAGTGCTTTTATTGCAGTTGGAAAGGAGATAATTTCAAAATTCGTGGTAGAATACGACCAAAAGTCCTTATAGGATAATTGGCAACCATTATTGGGAGATGAGCAAATACCTACTGTTAAAAAGTTCTATTTATGCCTGATTTCTGACGTCATAACTTTTGGAATACCATTTTACATAAGGCATTTTTATAAAGATCCCAACAAGACAATGAAAATTTCCCTAGTCATCTTCCCGGTTATTCTTATAGTACTATCGTTCATTCTGCCTGCTTAAACAATAAAATTTAAGGAAACCGTTACTTCCTTATCGTGAATTCCTTTGCATTAGTGAACACATATATACGTGCCTTTGTTCTTCCCTTACAAAAATATTCAGGACTACTTTTACGTTTTGAAGTATTGTAACGTAATAAGTGTTGGTGTAATATTACACTAACGCACTTTTAAAAGGAAGGTATATATGTATCTGATTATTTTTGTAGTATTGTTTTTTCCAATCTATTCATTTTTGGCAGGTGCCCTTGGGGCTGTTTTTTTAAAAAGGGCGATTGTCGCGCCTACCCTTGTGTTCGTGATTTCTCTTATTGCTCATTTCACTTATTTTAATTCTTCTTTTTTCCTCTGGGTATGTATGTATACGCTTCTTGCTTACCTTGGAGGGCTGCTAACCAAGCTAATAACTAACAAAGTAATTAAAGTAAATATAAGGTTGAATAAGGTAATAACTATAGTAACAATATTAGCAGTGGCTATCGGGTTAGGTGTAGCCCTGGCAAAACCTATTAATGCAAAAATAATGGAAGCAGAAGTAAGAAATCACCTGGAGGAAAATGGATATAAAAAGCATGAAATTGAATCTATCGCCACACATTATAATGGTAAGCTTAATACGGAAAGAACCAAACCAATTATAGCTGTAGTAGTATTTAAAGATGATTTAGAACATAAGTATCGGTATATTGAATTAAGGGGAGAAGAGAAGATCGTTCAAATGTGTGAATATGAGAAAAGACCAAATTTTTTTGTAAATGAATTCACTGAAAAGCGACCTCATATGGTAAAGAGCTGTTATGAATAGAGGACCGAAGTTTATTAAAAGCGGCGTATAGCTAAGGAGAAAAACTTTGATAGTTTGTATTAAGAAAGTAAGGCTTTATTGCGATCTTGTACCAAGGTTGCTCTTTTTTTTTGTGCAATTATTGAAGATGAATCTTTTTAAAAAATCTAAAACTATTTCCTCTTTTGTTACGAATATACGGGTAGCTCAAGAAATAGACAGCTTGAAACGGATGTGATCGCTGACGATATGAACCAGGACATAAAATGGATAAAAGCGATTAAGAAGAAATCAGATGAGCGGGCTGCGGATAAGCTCATTCATAAATATTATCGGGAGATATTTGCTTTTGTATTTAAGAAAACAATGGATCAGGAGCTTGCAAAAGACCTCACGCAAGAAATTTTTATCAGTATGTTGCGTTCCATTCACGGTTATGACGGCCGGGCATCATTCCGGACATGGTTATACAAAGTGGCAAATTCCCGAATTATCGATTTTTATCGCTCAAAGGCATATAAACAATACAAACAGACTGAAGCAATCGAAGGAAAGGTCATCCATGATCCGCATGAATTTACGGACTCATTGGAGGCTAAGGAAAAGGCAGAAAGTGTGCTCGCTGCACTTTCCCAATTTGAATATGAGACACAGAGAATCATTAGGCTGAAAATTCTCGGAGAATATACTTTTTCCGAGATAGCAGCTACTACAAGTATGAAAGAGTCAACGGTTAAGACAAAGTATTATGCGACAATCCGGAAGCTGGAGCAACGGTTAAAGGAGGATGATGATGAATAAGGAAAGAATTGATATCCCATACCCCGACGAGGACTCCATCCAAATGGAGATCAACACAATCATCGCCAAAGGGCTGAATCCGAAAGCCTCGTTTGGTTCTTATCTGGCTGCCATATATAGGAGTGTAGGCTTCAGGCATCTGTTCCACGACTGGACTGAAATCCTTTATACCCTATTCATCACTCTCTTTGTCTTGGCAGTGACCAGTATGAGTGTGATGGAATGGATACCTGTAGAGAAGCTGAACATTTATACTTTTATCTTCATCGGGTCACCAATTACGTATTTTGTCTTTGCCTATGTATTTTTTGTAAATCAGAAACAGAAAGCGACGTATGAGGTGGAGATGACGTGCAAGTACAACTTACATCAGCTGGCTGCATTCCGAATGCTCGTGTTCAGTGTACTCAGTATGCTGATCAATAGTGTTATCATCCTATCTATTTCACTGCATAAAAGCTTGGATATCCTGCACGCCTTTTTACTGTCAAGTTCAGCTCTTTTTCTATTTGCTTTAGCGTTTTTATATGTGCAACTCCATATGAAATCTTTCCAGGCAAAATTGACAGTTACGGGCATGTGGGTCTTGGGGAACATCTTGGTGTCCATTCATAGTGTGGAATTTTATGAAGCCTTTCTCCAGCAAATTCCATTTTATATTTACGGCCTGATTGGGATCGTTGCAGCAGGTTTATACATCCGTTCTTTAAAAGGCTTATTATTCGCTATACGAATGAAAGGATTGGTCTAGATGCTTGTAATGAATCAAGTAAGTAAAAAATTCGGTAACTTCACAGCATTAAAAGATGTCACGCTAGAGTTTGATAATGGTATATACGGCTTGCTGGCACCAAATGGAGCAGGAAAGACGACTATGATTAAAATGCTGGTCACTCTATTGTTTCCGACAAATGGTGAAATACTTTACGATGGAACGGATATAACAACTCTGGATGAAGAGTACCGAAATGTGCTAGGCTACCTGCCTCAGGAATTTGGGTATTACAAAAATTACACTCCAGAAAAGTATCTGATGTATTTAGCTGCTCTAAAAGGGATGGAAAAGAATACAGCTAAACAAAAAATCACTGAACTTCTGAAGCTGGTTGGGCTGGAAAACGTTACCAATAAGAAGCTGAAAAAGTTTTCAGGGGGTATGATTCAGCGGGTCGGGATTGCCCAGGCTATGTTAAATGACCCAAAAATCCTGATTCTTGATGAACCTACATCAGGACTTGATCCAAAGGAACGGGCACGCTTCCGTAAACTTTTGAACGTACTTGCTCAGGACAGGATCATAATTCTTTCCACCCATATTGTTTCTGACGTGGAGTCCATTGCAAACCAGATCATCATGATCAAAGATAAGAAAGTTCTCTATAAAGACTCCATCACAAATATTTGTGAAATTTTAGAAGGGAAAATATATGAAACAGAGGTGGAGATAGCAAATGCAGAATCTTTTCGAGCTAAGTATTTCTCGATTGGGGAGCGACAGGAAAGAGATCAAATGACTTTCCGTTTTATCACGGAGGAGAAGGCGATAGATCCGGCATGGAGAAATGTTCGTCCCAGCTTGGAGGATGTATTTTTATATATCTATCAGGATGATGCCACACTAGCAGGCAGTACTGTATGATTATAAAACATGAATTGTGGAAAATCGCCAAAATGCCGATTATCTGGTTTCTTCTTCTCTTTTTTATCGGCTTAAATGTATTGATTAGTTTGACTAATACCGATTTCAAAGAAGATATGGCCGTATTAAAAGACCTTGTCAGAAACTATGGTCATGATATAAACGTAGAAATGATGACGGATTTAGGCGATGACTATGAAGAGAAGGTCGCCTGGGTAAATCATATCGCTAAGCATGATGGAAAAACGTATGAGCATCCTTCCGAATTGTTGGATACATATATATCTGAAAAACCATTTAACGAGGACGAAATGCAAAAACTCTGGCAGTATCGTTCAATAGAAACATATTACCGGGTCTCCCAGGATATCGATGAATTTTATCAAAAATTAGATCTTAAAGATAGTGCAAGTGCAATCATCGGTATGTATGGAATGAAGGACGCTGCAGCAGACACTGTCCGTGACCAGTTCCAAAAGCTTGACCGGCGTTTGGAGGAATTGATCGAGAATGGGGAGCACAAGCATCTGTTCTTTCACAACAAGGTTTATGAGATGCATGAATTGTTATTTGAAAAGATTGGACGAGCGCTGATCTTTGAATTGATGCTGCTCTTTGTCCTTATTACCGCAGCAGTCACAAATTATGAATTTGAAAATAAAACAGCAGCGGTCAGCTATACAGCGAAAAGAGGCCGTAAGCTTGCCTTGGCTAAGCTTGCCGCTGCATCCATTGCGGGTTTTTTCGTCATATTAGTGTTAATTGGGGTTACCTTCACCACGTACTTTTTGACGTATGACTATTCCGGTCTCTGGAATGTGCCGATCAGTACTTATTTTAATGCGGAAATGCCTCTGCCATATATCACTTGGTGGAATCTATCGTTCTTAGAATACTTAGGTTTCTTTGTTTTATTTGTAATCATTATTCAATACTTATTTATGGGAATCACTTTTTTCCTGTCTATCTTCATGAAAAACACGTATCTCGTATTTTTCTGTTTCTTAATTATTGCAGGAGCCGGTGTGCTTCTCCCGGAAATAGCCCCACATGGCAGTAATTTCATTTTCTACTTGCAATACACGCCTTACGTAATGGTTATGAATCCTCATGAATGGTTGATGGGAAACGGTCCGTTTACAATCTATAAAACTTACGAAGCTGTAACGATCGTTGTCTGGACACTCGTAACAGGGTCACTATGTGCATTGAGTATCCGACGCTTCAAACGAATGCAATTACATTAGAGGAGAGAAGTCTATGCGGATTATCTTATATGAAATAGGCAAGTTGTTTAATTGGAAAGTGATTGGATTACTATTCCTGCTAAGCTTCCTGTTTTACCAACTGTTTTTAAGCTTTCACTTCGAATATTTTCCAAATGGCCGCCCGGCTGGAGATCACTTTAAAATTACCAAACAAATGATTGCAAAGTATGGTCCGGAAATGAATAAGAAGGAATATGAAAATTTCAAAAAAACTTATGAAAAAGAAGTGAACAAAGCAGATAAATACGTAGCTTCCCAAGAAGAGTTCGCCAATGCGGGGATAACCACCTATGAAGGTTTTAAAAAATTCGACCGTCCATCCAATCCCGAATTGGATAATTTAAAAGCCGAAATCATCTTCAAAAAAGAGATTGATATCTTCTGGGAATTACAAGCAAGAGAGAGTATCATGGAGAGGTATGAGCATTTTGAGGAAAGAACTTTAACCAATCGTTACATCGATAATGAAGAATGGAAAAAAGAGTATTTAAATAGCGAATCGAGACATTCCATTCTTCCAGATTACGTTATTGCTAACTTTTCAAATCTGATTTCCATGGTCGGTATCCTCATTGTACTTAGTGTAATCATTGTCGTGAGTCGCATCCATATCATTGAATATCAAAATAATGCGATCACGCTTCAGTACACGACTATGGAAGGACGTAATTTATTCAAGAAAAAGCTGGTCGCCGCCATGGTTACGGCCACCATGATTACGACTGTATATCTGGGAATCTTCTTTCAGCTTTATGCCCAAAATGAAACGAGTGAGTTCTTTGCCTCAAGTCTCTTTTCATTTGAATTCAACGGTCATTATTGGCTGGACATAACCTTTTTTCAATACATCATAGCTTCGGTTGTGGGGGTGTATTTACTCAGCTTTGTTACAGCAGCCATTTCAACCTACTTATCTAGGGTTGTGTGGAGTTACATTTCCTTGATAGGTTCGCAAATACCAATAGCAGTTGTTTTAATACTCTTAATCAAGGAATACTTGATTACAAGAATGTTCGGCATGCAATATCCCGTCTATCTGACCATTGGTACATATATAGGGTTACTGCTGATCGGCGGGGCAGTACTGAGCTTTAGGTGGAAAAAGGAGAGAATAATCGATATTGTTTAGATAAATAGAAAGCATTCCCCAATCTTTACTAGAGTGATTTGCATTACAGAACTAATCATTTTCTTGCAGCAGAAAATGACAAGTGGAGTAAACAAGTTATTCATTCAATGGTAAGAGCATCTCTTCATAAAAAGGGATGCTTTTTTATTTCTGCATAAAGGCGGGAATAACATTCTAAAGCAATAAATATAAAATGAAATTAGATAATTATTTATTGTAAAACGATAAATGTTATGCTACAATCATTTTACAATAAATAGGTGAGGTGCTTTTTATGAAACGAGGTTCAACACTGTTTTTAAAGCTGGCTGTTTTTCTATTGGGTGTTCCAATTCTTGCGCTGTGCATATTTGGACTTCCGTCGTTAGCGAGGGATGTTGCAGAAGGAGATCCGCCGTACGATTATGCCATATATATCATTATCGTTCTCATGTATATTTCAGCGATACCATTTTTCGGTGCTTTGTATCAGGCGTTCCGGCTGCTGAGTTATATTGACAAAAACAATGCTTTCTCGGAGTTGTCTGTAAAAGCTTTGCGGAATATCAAAGTCTTTGCAATCACAATTACTGGTTTATACGTTGCCAGCCTGCCATTTTTCTATATTTTTGCGGAATTAGACGATGCTCCGGGTGTGGTGCTAGTCGGTATGGCATTTGTATTTGCGCCTATGGTGGTCGCAGTTTTTGCCGCTGTTCTCCAAAAGCTTTTAAAAGATGCCATTGATATCAAATCAGAAAATGATCTAACGGTCTGAGGTGAATAATATGTCAATCATAATCAATATTGATGTCATGCTGGCCAAAAGGAAAATGAGCGTCACGGAACTTTCCGAAAGAGTGGGAATAACGATGGCGAACCTATCCATATTGAAAAATGGAAAGGCGAAGGCAATCCGATTCTCCACTTTAGAGGCGATTTGTAAGGCTTTGGATTGTCAGCCTGGGGATATTTTAGAATACAGAAGTGATGAAGATAGCGAGGATTAATTAACTGGTATCGGCGGTGTTCCTATGTATTTCATTTTATATTTATATAGCTGTTATAGCCGGATTCAGGAAAAACTTTTTAAGGCACAAATCATGAGAGCGTTGAAACAACTCGTTCGCTTTGGGTGGGAGCAGGCGCTTTCCTGCTTGTTTCCTGTCGTTATTTTTGCCTCGTTAGCTTTAACGCAAATCATGCCGCTTCCGATTCTGCCACGATACGACTGGCTTCTCCTTATCTGCATTCTGATGCAGTGGTGGATGCTTCGTTCGGGGCTGGAAACCCGGGATGAACTGAAGGTGATTACCTTATTCCACATTATCGGGCTTGGACTTGAACTTTTCAAAGTGCATATGGGGTCCTGGTCTTATCCGGGAGAAGCATACTCCAAAGTTTTTGGGGTGCCTTTGTTTAGTGGGTTCATGTACGCAAGCGTAGCGAGTTATCTTTGTCAGGCGTGGAGAAGGTTAGAAGTTGAACTGATTAAGTGGCCGCCGTTTGTGATTGTTGTACCGCTGGCCGCTGCGATTTATTTGAATTTTTTCACCCATCATTACTGGATTGACGTTCGCTGGTGGTTATCTGGCCTTGTGATTATTGTCTTTTGGCAATCATCGGTCGCCTATGAGGTAAGTGGAACGCGTTACCGTATGCCGCTGGTACTCTCTTTCTTTCTTATCGGTTTTTTTATATGGGTGGCTGAAAATATCGCAACGTTCTTTGGAGCATGGGAATATCCGAACCAAAGAGATGCATGGAGTCTTGTGCATGTAGGGAAGGTAAGTTCCTGGCTCTTATTAGTGATCGTCAGCTTTCTAATCGTAGCTACGTTAAAGCAGGTGAAAAAGAAAATCCCGCTGGAATAAAAGTATATTTCACTAAAGAAGTCCAGCCTGTGCATAGGAGGCTGGACGATTGTTGGTGTAGCTAGTATCAGAACCTAGCTTCATTCCGCAGTGACAAATGTTTCTGCTAAATATAAAAGCAGCAAATTGTTTTATAGCAACCGGTAATTCTGTTAAGGTTTTTCAATTTTTTTATATAGAATTACGTATGCATCATTCGTTTTGGTTGCAAAAGCGTCCCCAATTTGAGAAAAACCAATTCTTTCATAGAAGGGCTGGGCGGATGTTTTTGCATGGCACCAGAGGTATTCGGCATTACCATGATATAAGATTCGGTTTGCTTTATGTAATACAGTTGTTCCAATTCTCAAATCTTGATCTGGTTCGTCCACAGCCATCCCTCTCATTCGGAGTTGTTTATGGGAATGGATGGCATCTGTTCCTTCCATATAAAAAGATGCAACCCCTGTCAGTTTCCGATTTTCAAATGCACCTAAATGAAAGGTCGTATCCAGGTCATCTCCAGGGTATTGGTACGCTTTTACAGGCTTGTTTAGATGCAGCGCCTTGTGGCGTAGCTCATATGTAGCTTCCGCTGAAATTTCCTTCACAGTTAACACGTCATTTTCCTCCTTATCTTAGGATTCACAGTTTTACATCAGACAGTAGCTATGCTGGTGGTCTATCCTAGTTATATTTATAGTACCATCCTAATGCCAGCAGTGTCAGGCAGTTCATTATCCGAGTGGCAATGAAGGGCAAAACGTATTTTGCTTATAGGGATAATTCTCGCTATTATTCTATTAGAGGAATAAAAATTCAACTTAATCTTAATGAAAAGTAAGAAGGAAAGAGGTTCCATGTTTTTTACCCAGACTAGGAAATGGCCTATAAGCATCTTATTAATTATAAGCTGTATAGGTTTGTTTTGTCCTTGGTTTTACTTTAGTCCTGAGATAGATTATACCAGCGGCTGGCATTGGGTTGCAGCGGCACCCACCATTTTCATTGGCCTGGTGGGAGCATTGATGTTTATCTGGAAGTCACGTTGGGTCAGTTTCGCGGCATTATCCATGGTACCACTCTCTTGTGTTTATCTGTTTTTTTCCTGGCATGTACCAACAATTACAGGAGAACTCAGCTTCAGAATTAGTTATGAGAACACGCATTACGGGTTTTATGTAACTTTGCTTGCTTCCCTGCTCGCGATGCCTTTCTATATTAATTTTTATAGGGAGTAGATAAGCGCTAATTATGCAGATAGCTGAACAGAGAAGATCCATGTTCGGGTTTTCCTATGGGTAATAACCACCATAATTTTTCATTGCAATTATTTGCTTCTGCCATTCCATTTTCTCTTAATCGTCCTACATATTCCTTTGAAAACGGTTTATAGTCTGTCAATTAATTAAAATGTTTTAGTTAAATATTCATGTGGAATGTTCCAAATAGTTCAACAGTTGGAGGTCATTCACATGTCAAAAGGAAAGAGTATTCACGCATTAGTCATACTGCTGTTTACACAGTTCATATCCGGTGGTGTGACAAATACAAAAGGAATCGTGCTTGATCAGGTCGAAAAAGATATCGGTCTTGATATGAGCCAATTTGGATTAATTGTTTTCATATTCCAGGTAGGATTTACGTTAGCAAGTATGATATTCGGTTACTTGACTGATAAAAACGGGTTGCGGATCATGACTATAGCAGCAGCTATTATCATGGGTATCGGCTTCCTTGGAACCGGTTTAGCCGGCACCATCATGTTTTTCCTCGGTTTCTATATGCTGATCGGTTTTGGTTTGGGAGCGCTCGGTGTTGCCTCCAATGCGATTATCCCGGTAGCTTATCCGAAAAAACAAAACCAGATGTTCAACCTGGCTATGGGTATTTATGGCCTCGGGATGGTATTATTTCCACAAATCCTGAACTTTTTATTCCAGTTCGCATCGTGGCGTGCGTTTTATATCGGAATTGCAGCCCTGCATATAGCGGTAATCGCGTATATTACGTTCGTAAACTTCCCGACGGGAAAAGTGGAAAAAATCAACCTGAAGGCGTTTATTCCGATGCTGAAGGATGCCCAGATGGTATTCGTCATGTTTTTCTTACTGTTTGAAGTATCAGCGGAGGTTTCCTTCACGAACTTCTTCCCGACTTATCTGAAGTCATTGGACCTGGGCGGCATGTCCAAGAAAGCTGTAGAAGACATGATAGCAACTATATTGTCATTATTCTCGGTCTTCTTTATGATTGGCCGTCTAGGGGTTGCGTATCTGTCTAACAAAATTAATGAGCGGAAAATCATGATCATCTTTTCTGCCGGATCTACAGTGATGGTGGGAATCAGCTTTTTATTCGCTGAACAATTCCCTTACTTGTTTGCTGGAGCTGGACTGTTTTTCTCCACACTCTTTCCGACAGGCACCGCTTTTGGAACGACCATTTCAAAAAATCCAGGTACGGCACTTGGCCTGATTTATATTGCTTCTGGAATCGGTGGCGGACTGGCAGGTCTCCTTATCGGTTATGTTTCTGACTGGTTCGGCCAGGCAGGCGGATTCAGTCTGATCATCGTATTCCTTGCCGCTATGTTCGTCATATCTCTATTTATGAAAAAAGAAAAATCAAAACAGCTCGTATAACAAAAAAATCTACCCCGGGAGAACCAGAATCTGGTTCTCCCGGGGTAGATTTAGTTTTGTTGCTCTAACACATGGAGTCTTTTGGGTTTGGGTTTTTCAATCCGAAAAGTGGTCGAATAAACAATGCCAAATAACTGCCGGCAAGAGCCATAATCATCCATACCCAGCCATGTAAGCTGAAGGAAGCAATCCCGCCGAAGTAAGCCCCGATATTACAGCCGAAAGCAAGGCGTGCCCCATATCCCATCATCAAACCGCCGATGATCGAGGAAGCAGCGATACCTGGCTTGATTTTACCTGGTTTAAAGTTCCCTTGTGCGGCTGCTGCCATAAATGCACCAAGGATGATTCCGAAGTTCATCACACTGGTGGAATCGGCAAGCACAGTTGTCTGCAATGCTTCCGTGTTTCCTTGCCAGTAGCCCCAACTGGAAACATCGATACCAAAGGCCATCAACACTTTTGATCCCCATAGGGCAAACGCGGAAGTGATACCCCAAGGGTTGCCGCGCACGGTCAAAGTAAGTGCATTCAGGCCGGCAAGAACGACTGCCGCCATGAGCAGCGGCCATGATCCTCTCCACAGTCTTTTGAGACCGGTCGTCGTCGGCAGAGGTTTCATCTGCGGCGGATTCTTTTTCTGTGCGTATTTAACAGTAAGGCCATAGATTCCCAGGAAAATGAGCAACTGGAAGATCCAGCCTCCGAAATAACCGAAACCAGTTGATTCTGCCAATGAAATTGGGGGCAGGGAAGGTGTTTCCTGTGTCCAAAAGATGAAGTGATATGCACCAATGACAGACCCGGCAATGAAGCCTAACAATGTCAGTACCATGGAGGATTTACCCCCACCGACACTGTATAAAGTACCGGACGCACAACCGGATCCCATCTGCATACCCATTCCGAACAGGAACGAACCGAACACGACGCTGATGCCTACCGGGGATACATAGCCCGTAGGGTCAACGCCTGTGAAACTGAAATTGGTTGCGAAAATTATAGCAAACAAAGTGGTTGCCACTGCAAGCATGACCATGTGCGCCTGCAGACCCTGGACATTACCGACCGACAATAACCTCCGGAAAGCCGAGGTGAAACCAAAGCGTGCATAAAGCAATGCCAGTCCAAGCCCTAAGCCAATGACAAACAACAATCCTTGAACCCACCCAGCGACAGCGACTGTCGCTATAAACAGAATGATAGTAGCCGCCACCCCCGCTAACAGGTATGGCTTCTGTATAGGGTTCAAAGGAGATACTTCAGTCGTAGCCTGCCTGTTACTCTTTGGCAGGCTTCTATTTTCAGTAGCAGTTTGTGCCATAGATTTAATGCCTCCTAATTCCGATAAAAATAATCAGGTTTAATTCGCCTATCATAATAAGGGCCAAACTATCATTTGTAAAGTCTTTTGCATATAACCCTCTCCCCAGGAGAACCAGAACTTTCCACCCCAGGAGAACCAGGAAATGGAAGTGATAAGCACTATCCCCGTGAGAACCAAATGAGAACCATAAAATGGGAATGCTAGATGATCATGTTCAAGCCAAGCCCGAAGAAATTCTAGGAAACTTAGAAAAGTTAATGACACCCTATTGTATAAAAAAACTTTATGATGTATATTTATTAACATTGAATCTATCAGAAGGGTGGCCCGCATAATGGAAGCAAGAAAACAAACAACGACAAAACAACAATCACCGGTGAAGGAACTGGATCGTAAACAGCTTATGAGATTCCTCATTCCTTCATTGATTGGAATACTTCTATTTCTTGTACCGATTCCTTTCCAGGGGAAAGTGACCATTGGTGTGGGAATCCTGGCCGAATCGTTACAGGGATACTTCAGCAGTCAAATTCCCTTGTTCATGACCATCCTTGTTGCCATCTCCGCCCTGGGAGCACTATGGGTCAGGTTGTTCAATCCTGACTGGGTAAAAAACTCCGCACTTATGACCAGCTTGTTCGACATTTCTTATTTTTGGACAGTGACAAGGTTGGCAGGAGCCATTATTGCTTTTCTAACTCTCACAAAGGCTGGGCCTGAATTCGTCTGGTCGGATGCTACAGGGGGAACGGTGCTGTATTCGCTCGTCCCCGTATTGACGACATGGTTTTTATTTGCAGCCTTACTCATGCCGTTTCTATTATCTTTTGGTTTGATGGAATTTATAGGTACATTACTTCGGAAAGTGATGCAGCCATTATTCAAGCTGCCAGGGAGATCTGCTATTGATGCCACCGCTTCCTGGATGGGAGCAGGCCCTGTAGGTGTATTGATTACCACCCAGCAATTTGAGCAGGGGTATTATACCAAGAGGGAAGCTTCTGTCATCGCAACGAATTTTTCGATTGCATCCATTGCTTTCAGCCTTGTTGTCATCAGCTTCATTGGTCTGGAACAATATTTTGTTCCTTTCTATCTTGTCGTAACGCTTGCCGTCGTGGTGGCTGCTATTATCATTCCTAGAATTCCGCCTCTATCCAGGAAAAAGGATGAATACGATGAAATAGCGGGGAAACAAATTGAAGAGGATGTTTCTACGAATCAATCAAGTTTCCAGACGGGTCTCCAACAAGCAGTGGAACAAGCAGGCAAAATCAAATCCTATCGTGGTGTGATCAAGCAAGGGCTTGCCAATGTACTGGACATATGGCTTGGATTGATTCCGATTGTGCTCGCTTTAGGATCCGCTGCCCTTATTCTCGCCGAGTATACGCCCGTGTTCGTCTGGCTTTCTTATCCACTGGTACCAGTACTTGAGTGGATGCAGCTTCCGGAAGCGAGTGCTGCAGCGCCTGCACTGGTGGTCGGATTTGCAGACATGTTTCTTCCGGCGGTCATTGGTGCCGGTATTGAAAGTGAATTGACCCGATTTGTAATCGCTGGGATTTCAATTACACAATTGATTTACATGTCCGAAATCGGGGTATTGATATTAAAATCCAAAATTCCTTTAAGTCTTTGGGAACTGCTTGTGATTTTTCTGCAGCGTACGGTAGTTACGCTCCCGATCATCGTCATTTTCGCTCATCTGCTGTTTTGACTAAAAGGTGAATGGAACACACTGAGCCTCATATGATTTGCAAGTATTCGATCGGGTATACTAAAATGACAAACAATTCAATCGGAAAGGATGAACTATTTTGGCTGAAGAACAAAAGCAAAATTGGCAATTCAATTTTCTCATGGAAAGTGGGAGGACAATCAGTAAAGAAGTAGAATTAAGTGAACCACATAATGAACGGGAAGCGTGCGATTTCATTATGAAACAATTGGAGCGCGGACTTTGGTGGTCATTGGACGACGATCTCGTCATCCGGACGGACAGAGTCGAAACATTCTACTTAGGTGAAGCAAAAAATGCAGCCGATTTCCTGACCAAGGATGCGAACTGATAAAGATCATAAGGATAATCCGTGGCGAGCCCGCGGGTTATTTTTTATGTGTAATTTTTGCCTATCCCGCTTTTAAGACTTAGCTTCTTTCCCATTTAACAACAGTTGTTAACCTGACCCATCCATAGATTAAAATGTCTGGAACCATCCCAAAAAAATTGAAAAATCAGATGGACAATTTTTGTTATAATAGGGATAACTGTAATTTTGGGGAGGAACTAGGATGGAAAAAGATAAAGTAATGCTTGTCGATGGAATGGCACTGTTATTCCGCGCCTTCTATGCGACTGCCATGAGCGGCTATTATATGATCAATAGTAAAGGGATGCCCACGAATGCTGTCTATGGATTTGTGAAGCATTTGTTTACAGCTACTAAAAAGTACGACCCCAGCCATGTCATATGCTGCTGGGACATGGGAAGCCGGACATTCCGGACGGAAATTTTTCCGGAATATAAAGCCAATCGCGGTGAACCACCGGTAGAACTTGTCCCACAATTTGATTTGGTAAAGGAAGTCGTGGAAGCATTGGATATTCCGAATGTTGGCCTTGCCGGGTTCGAGGCTGATGACTGCATTGGTACGCTCAGCAAGGAATACAGTAAACATTCGGAAGTCATCATCCTTACCGGGGACCAGGATATTCTGCAGCTTCTAAAGGAAAATGTCACCGTTTCCCTATTGAAAAAAGGATATGGCAATTATGCAGAATACCAGATGGATACTTTTTATGAAGAGAAAGGGATTACCCCGAAACAGATGATCGACTTGAAAGCATTGATGGGCGACAGCAGTGACAATTATCCGGGGGTAAAAGGTATTGGCGAGAAGACAGCACTGAAACTGCTCAGCACTTATGGCAGTATTGAAGGCATTTTAGAAAATCTCTCCAGCCTGACAAAAGGACAGCGTACAAAAATCGAGAGTGACCTGGATATGCTGCACTTATCCCGCAAGCTTGCAGAAATAAACTGTGAGGTAGGCGTGGACTGTTCACTAGAGGAAGCGGCTTATCAAATCAATCAGGAAATGATGATCAAAAAATTCAAGGAGCTGGAATTCAAACGACTGGATTCCCTCATCAGCTAACAAAGCTGGTCCCAAGTGATCCTGCGGAGTTTTACAAATCCTCCGCAGGATTTTTTTACTATCTAGGAAATTCTAAAAGTGAATGGTTGTGGATAAACCTATAAAGTGGGCTTCATCCAGCTTCAGCGCCTACCCCCTCGAGGTCTTAAGCCAATCCCCTCTGTGACAAAGACCGTCACGTCGAGGCTTTTCTTAAGCTTTTCGGGGGTGGACGAGGCGCTTCCGCTTTTGTTTCATCCAGCTTCAGCGCCTACCCCCTCGAGGTCTTAAGCCAATCCCCTCTGTGACAAAGACCGTCACGTCGAGGCTTTTCTTAAGCTTTTCGGGGGTGGACGAGGCGCTTCCGCTTTTGTTTCATCCAGCTTCAGCGCCTACCCCTTCGAGGTCTTAAGCCAACCCCCTCTGTGACAAAGAACGTCACGGCGAGGCTCTTCTTAAGCTTGTCGGGGGTGAACGAGGCGCTTCCGCTTTTGTTTCATCCAGCTTCAGCGCCTACCCCCTCGAGGTCTTAAGCCATCCTCTCTGTAACAAAGAATGCCACAGCGTGCTTTAAAGCTTTTGTATTTAATCAGTCCCATGAAATTATCCTAGGTAATTCGTTCGAAAATCCTATGAATCTACTTGAGAATTTCGAGTCAAATCATGCTATAATTGACAAAGTATGTTGTTCCTTCATTTGCCAAACAGTCTACAAAATGCATGTAAAAGAAGGCAGGTTCATAGATGAAAGGGAAAAAAGTCAGAAAGGGTGAGCCCATGAAAACATGCCCGAATTGTAACAGCGAAATAAATGAGGGCTCTCGATTTTGTCCGAACTGTGGTGCCCGAATAGAAGATGGTGCCGGCGGGCAGAAGGAAGAAATGGCTGCAATCCGGGAAACCGGAGCGGGTCAGGATTCCCGCAAGACAAATAAGCATAAAACTCCAAAAAAGAGAGCCAACTGGTTTGCAATATTTATTCCGGTCGTGGTTTTTTTAATTGCTGCCGGATGGGTCGGCTATACATATGCTAAGGAACAGGACATCAATGAAGAAGTACTGCAGCTGAAAAATGACGCTGAAGCTCTTGCCATTGATGGAAAATATGAAAAGGCGAAGAAGCTCCTGGATCAAGCGATTCAGATGCGCGATGACTTTCCCGCGTTAAAGCAAGACCGGGAATTTGTCCAGAATGCGATCGAGGTAGAGAAAGAACTGGATAATATCAGTGAACACATTCAAAGTAATCAGCTTGAGAAAGCAAATGCTAAAATCGATCAGATCCGGAAAAGGGTAGAGGAAAGCGAAAGTAAGCTCATGCTTTCTTTCAATGGTTCTCTCGACACATTAGCTACCCAGGTAGAAATCAAGCGTATCAATAATGAGCTTGCCGAATTGAAGACCGTAGATGAACTGGCAGCGAAATTGTCCACGGTGTCCTCCTATGAGGTTCAGGAAGCTGTCCAGGTGAAAGGGAAGATCCTTGAAAAGATTGTCAGCATCGCTTCCCGCAATGCGGAAGAGCATATTGCCGGAAAAGAATTTAACAAAGCCATTGCTGTCGTTGATGATGCCCTGCAGTTCGCGGTCAACAATGAGAAGCTCTTACAGTTGAAAGAACGGATCAAACAGGAAAAAGCAGCCTTCGAACAAGCGCAGCAGGAAAGAATCAAGCGTGCTTTGGAGAAAGCCGCACAGGAAGACATCAAGAACCGGACTTCGGCGATCGAAGTGACGGAACTGAAAGCAAAACTGGATGACCTCGGTGACCTGACAGTAACCGGTAAAGTAAAAAGTGTCGCTACAAAAATCATCAGCTCTGTAACCTTGGAGCTCGAAGTGAAAAATAAAGAAGGAAAAGTTGTCGCAAAGGAGAAAACCACCGTTTATCCGATGTATATGAATCCAGGCGACACCGGAAAATTTGAAAAGAAATTTTTTGATATCAATGAAGAAGTCAACGTGGAAGTCATCAATATGGAATGGTATGTCGAATAGGGGGGATGGAACATGAAACGCAACTGGATTATCAGCATTGTCACATCCATCATCCTTGTGGCAGCAGGTGTATCGGGTTATTTTTATATCAAAGATTCCATACCAGCCCAACTGTCTGAAGCATCTGCCCTGGTGCAGACTGGGAATGATCAGAAAGAGGAAAAGCCGCAATCAAAGGCATTGAAGGATATCATATCGGAATCGCAGAAAAAAGTGGTTCAAATCAAGCTGGCCAATGGGACCCAGGGGTCAGGCTTTCTTTATAACGATAAAGGTGATGTGCTCACCAATGCCCATGTGGTCGCAAATGCAAAAGAAGTGACCGTCATTACCTCCGATTCAAAGGAATTGGAAGGTAAGGTGATCGGCATCAGTACAGAAACAGATGTAGCGGTAATTCGAGTTCCAGGCCTTGAAGGAAAAGAACCATTGGAAATTGCCACGGAAGATAACGTCCAAGTGCTGGATCCTGTACTAGCTTTAGGGAGCCCGCTCGGATTACAAAACACGGTGACAAGAGGAGAAATCTCGGGGCTTGATCGGAATTTTGAAATCGACACCTTCAAATATGAGGGGCTTTACCAGATTTCAGCACCGATTTCAGCGGGTAACAGTGGCGGTCCGCTGATTGACAGTGAGACGGGAAAAGTGATTGGGATCAATTCTGCTAAATTGGATAAAGAATCAATCGGGTTCAGTATTCCAATTACCGATGTTCTCCCGCTCGTCAAGCGTTGGTCTGAATCACCAATGAAAAGCCTGCCGGAATTTCCACATATGGCCGACGGAGGAAACGCAGATTCGGCCGAGGTGCCGATCGACCAGGCAACCTATGTAGTAGAGTATTTTTATGACAGTATCAGTAAAGGAGATTTTGTTACCGCCTACTCCTTGCTTGGCAGCAGCAGGCAAAGTTCCACTTCGTATGAAGAATTCCGGGATGGTTATTCCAACACCTTGTCTGTCACGGTGGATGAGCTGATACCGGAAGATAACGGAAAAAATGTCACCGTAACCGCCTATATTACGGTTGAAGAAACGGTGAACGGCGAAGTGAAACCGAAGAAATACAAAGTAACTTACGTAGTCGGAAAAGAAAATGAACGTGCAAAACTTATTTCCGGAAGCGGAGAAGAGCTTCTTCCCAACAAAAATGGGGAATGAAGCTTCTATTCAAATAAAAAATGAGCAGGGCTGAATCGTCTACGATTCAGTCCTTTTCAGTTATCGTTACTTTCCTGTACCAGGATTGGTGACAGATCAAATATGTATGTAAATCTTTTTAGTTATGTTTAGTGATTTTCTATAGTGGGAAAAAATTTTATAACTCAATTCCATAGAAAGGATGTTCATCATGGCTAGAAACACACAATATCAACCGATCAAAGGGAATGGAGTCGAACTGACAGACGCGCAGGAAGTCATTTATGCAAAAGAATTCAAACGCGCAGATATTGCCGGTGGTTACCGCAAACCAAGAGTAAAAGAAGCCAAAGAAGAAAACCCTAATTTAATGAAGTAGTTATGTAAAACGTTTATAAAAATAATGCGTTACCCTATAGGACAGTCGTTGTAATGGCTGCCCTATAGGGTATTTTTATGTTCGATGCAATAAAAAGAAAGTTGCCTTTTTATTGCAAATATAAGCATATGCTAATATACTGATCATTGCGAGGTGAGGTTCATGGAAAAAACAGTAATCGAATTAGAAAGTGCAGCACAAATGCTCAAGCTGTTAGGTGATAAAACACGCTTAACGATAATGGGGCTTATTAAAGATGGGGAGAGTTGCGTCTGTGAGTTTGTCGAAGTGTTGCAAATGAGCCAGCCTTCCGTCAGCCAGCATTTAAGAAAACTCCGGGATGCAGGACTCGTCAAAGAACGTCGGAGAGGACAGTGGATCTTTTATTCTGTTAACAGAAACCATCCGACATATCCGATTGTTCAACAAGTTTTAGAACAAATACCGGATCAAAGAGAGAAATTACAGGCATTGGAGGAAGCGGGCTTACGTATCCAATGTGATTTGTAGGGGGATTTAAGTGAATTTAGCGATTGTAGCAACTCTGATTTTTTTACTTACACTTTTGTTAGTGATTTGGCAGCCGAAAAACCTTGGGATTGGCTGGTCGGCGTGCGGTGGAGCAGTCATAGCGCTGATGGTTGGTGTCGTTAATTTCCAGGACGTGGTCACTGTTACGGAAATTGTCTGGAACGCCACGTTAGCTTTTATTGCGATCATCATCATATCTCTTATCCTTGATGAAATTGGATTTTTTGAGTGGGCAGCTTTACATATGGCCCGTGTCGCCAAGGGTAACGGCACCAAAATGTTTATTTATGTGATTTTACTAGGTGCTGTAGTGGCGGCATTATTTGCCAATGACGGGGCAGCGCTGATTCTTACGCCAATCGTTCTTGCGATGGTGAGGAATTTGAATTTTAAAGAAGCAATGATTCTGCCGTTTATCATGGCAAGTGGATTTATCGCAGATACCGCTTCGCTTCCATTGATCGTCAGTAACCTGGTCAATATCGTATCGGCAGATTTCTTCGGCATTGGATTCATTGAATATGCATCACGCATGATTATTCCGAATTTCTTTTCCATCGGCGCAAGCATTCTGGTTCTCTATCTATTCTTCAGAAAGAGCATTCCGGAAAACTATGACCTGACTCAGCTCAAAAAACCGAACGAGGCAATCAAAGATCATAAAATGTTCCGTTTGTCCTGGGGAGTTCTTGCAGTGCTGCTGATTGGATATTTCGCAAGTGAACCATTGGGAATTCCTGTATCGATCATTGCAGGTATCATTGCAATTTTCTTCCTGTTGATGGCGAGAAGGAGTGCAGCTGTGGAGACGATGACCGTCATAAAAGGTGCTCCATGGGCAATTGTGTTTTTTTCTATCGGTATGTATGTAGTCGTTTACGGACTCCGTAACGTGGGCCTCACGGATGTACTGGCAAACGTCATCCAGGCCACTGTCGATCAAGGCCTGTTTGCCGCTACCATATCCATGGGCTTCATTGCAGCCATCCTGTCGTCGATCATGAATAATATGCCGACAGTCATGATTGACGCGCTGGCCATTGCAGAAACAAACACCACAGGAACGATGAGGGAAGCCTTAATTTATGCCAACGTCATCGGCTCCGATTTAGGACCGAAAATAACACCGATCGGTTCCCTGGCTACCTTGTTATGGCTGCATGTCCTTTCCACCAAAGGAGTCAAAATATCCTGGGGCTACTACTTTAAAATCGGGATACTCCTGACTATACCAACACTGTTCATTACATTAGCCGGTCTATACGTATGGCTGCTGTTAATCCAATAACTTGCTATTTAAAGGAGAATACACTATGTCTAAAAAACCAGTTATTTATTTTCTTTGTACAGGAAACTCCTGCCGCAGCCAGATGGCAGAAGGCTTTGGTAAAAAATATCTCGGAGACGAATTTGATGTCCGTTCCGCCGGGATAGAAGCACATGGGTTGAACCCGAATGCTGTAAAAGCCATGAAGGAAGCTGGCATTGATATCAGTGACCAGACCTCAGATATCATCGACCCAAATGTGCTTCATAATGCTGCTTATGCGATCACCCTCTGTGGCGATGCCAACGATAAATGTCCAATGACCCCGCCACATGTTAATCGATACCACTGGGGATTTGATGACCCAGCGAAAGCAGAAGGTACAGATGTAGAAAAATGGGCAGTATTCCAGCGTGTTCGCAACCAGATTAGCGAACGCATCAAGCAATTTGCAGAAGAGAAGAAGTAACCTTAGACTTTATGCTCGCCCGCCCAATAAATAGCTCGTGCAGCATCAAAATACGCTCGTCCGCCCACTGAATACGCCCGTGCAGCACCAAAATACGCTCGCCCACCCACTGAATATGCTCGTTCACAGGAAAAAGCTGAGGGAATATCCTTCAGCTTTTTTTCTGCCGGAAAAGTTTAGCAGCATGATGAACAACAGGCAAGGGAAGTTGACGCAATTTCTTTTCTTGAAAAGTATTGTTTTATTGAATGGATGAGATTATGTTTCGAGTCAGGAACTGGCCGTTTCCAGGCGTGGTTGTTCACTTGGTCGACACGACGTTTATGTTCAGAAACGACAGCGTCCATATAGGTGTGATTCATTGTTCACTTCCTCCTTTTCCTGAGGCGCAGCATGCACCGTGTTCCGTAAGGTTATCTTGTTTAGTCAGGAAAAATTCCCACTCATTTCCGTCAGGGTCCGTAATCCAAAACTTATCCTGCAGGGCATAACAGCAATTCGTGTCCATTTCATCTCTGGCAAAAAAGCCAAGTTTCTTCAATCGCTCTTTTTGATTCAGTAAATCCTGCTCTTCTTCGACCTGGATACCAAAGTGTCCCACCTGGTTACCTTTGACAGTAATTTTAAGATTCAACGTAAAATTCAAAGCCAGATGATCCGGTAAAAACTTGGCATAGTCCTTCTCCGTTTTGACCGGTTCCTTATTAAAAAGCTTCGTATAAAAAGCAATGGAGGAGGTTAGATCCGTTACATTTAAACCAATATGGGTTCTCATAAAGTCAAAACACTCCTTAAATCAATTATTTTTGATGTATAAGTTAAAAATTTATAACGATTGTTCTTCAGCGCAGCTTTTCTTAAAGCTACTGGATTTGCAGCTATCTATGGCACCTCCATAAATCAAATAAATTTGATTAATTAAAGTATATGCTGATCTTTCAGAAAAAGCAACTGATAAATCAAAAATAATTGATTAAACGATGCAGCTGGAACATAATCAATAAAAAACGACTTCCCACAAACCTATAGTTAGAATGTATACTGATAATACCGTCCGTTATGAAGGGGGAGATCCATGGATATTCGTTTCGCACGATTGACTGGACCTAGTCAAACACTGGTAGACATTTTTAACCGATGGGAAAACGATCCTGTTCTGGTTCCGTTAACCCGTCCAAATAAAAATAAGGAAGAATTAGAACGACAAGAGGCAGTGACATGGGATGTTTTGAACAAACGTCTACAGCAACATCCCAACTATCTGATATATATGGACGACCAATTGGTTGGTGAAATGAATTATATGGTCGATCCCGGCCATTTGTACAGGAAAATACCAGGGACGGCCTGGATCGGTATTACTATTGGCGAAAAAGAAGGACAGGGCAAGGGAATAGGCTATCAGGCTATAAACTATTTAGAGGAACAGATAAAAGAAAAGGACCTCAAGCGGATTGAAATAGGCGTATTCGAATTTAACGAGAAGGCGCACAGCCTATATAAGAAAATGGGGTACAAAGAAATCGGCCGTATCCCGGAATTCACCTTTTGGCAAGGTAAAATGTGGGCAGATATCCGGATGGGAAAATTACTTTGAGGGCAAAAGAGTATCAATTTTTATAATTACAGGACCAGCTATAATTAGAAGATCAACCTTGGTTTATGGATGCTTACGGCTGGTCTCTGGCAACACATTCTATTTTTGATAGGAGGAGATACGCTGTGTCTGTTGGAATCATTCATCACTTGGAAATCTATGTATCTGATTTACAAAAGTCCATCGATTTTTGGGGCTGGTTTCTTGAGGAACTAGGATATACGCTTTATCAAAAATGGGACAGTGGCCAGAGCTTTAAACTTGGGGAGACATATCTGGTTTTTGTACAGACAGAAGAGCGTTTTTTGGATATCCCTTATCACAGGTGCAGAACTGGATTGAATCATCTTGCTTTTCACGGTGGGTCCCGTCAGCATGTCGATGAATTGGCAGCAAAGCTTGAAAAGAAAGGTGTTCCAATGCTTTATCCAGATCTGCATCCATTTGCGGGAGGGGAAAATTATTATGCTGCCTATTTCGAAGATCCTGACCGAATCAAAGTTGAACTGGCAGCATCGGTAGAATAGAAATAGGAGGGGGAGTCAGATGTTTTGATTAAAATTATCGGAGAAAAAATAAAATTAAAGGAAGCGACAGAATCAGAAATCGAAGAGCTTTATTATTGGAAGTATGAAGAAAAAGAACAAGCAGCTAAGCAATGGAACGGACCATACATACCGGAAGAGAAATTGACAAAACAAGAATATCGGAAGATCTGGATCCGTGATAGCGAAATAATCCCTGGCATTCCTTCCACTCTCATCATAACGGTGAATGAAAAGCTGATTGGTTACGTTGGAGCTTATTGGGTCGATAAAAATACGAATTGGCTGGAAACAGGCATTGTTATCTACGATAAACAGTATTGGAACGGCGGTTATGGAACAGAAGCTTTTGGAAGGTGGATCCAATACCTGTTCGAAGCAACCGATCTACATCGATTAGGAATGTCGACATGGTCCGGGAACACCAGAATGATAAAAGTAGCAGAAAAACTAGGAATGAAGGAAGAAGCAAGAATACGCCAGGCAAGAATGGTTAAAGGAGAATATTACGATGCCATTAAAATGGGAATTTTGCGGAAAGAATGGCAAGCATTAAATTAGTAGTCTTTTTACAAGGGGGAGGAGAATGAGTAAAGAGAAACAACAAAGATATTTTCAAATGGCAATAGGCCGTTCAGGATTTTTATTTATAGCTCTGGCAGTATTGCGCCTTCAAAATAGGGCAGATGACGGTTTAGGACATGCCATGGGACTGGTTGGTTTTTTATTCGCTATTCAATATATGAGATATACGGAAAAGAAGGCAGGCTTCCCTAAAAAAGAAGTAAATATAGCAACAGCTGTCTTTGCAGCTGCATTCGTGATTTTGTCGTTTCCGTTATTGTTTTGAATCAATTTACCAGTATTCTTCAATCACATACTGCATAACTTAGTTCGCTTGCAGTTCTTCCTTTGAAACAATTCGCCATCCATGTTCTCTCAAATTATTTATATAAGTTTCTATTCTCCATTCCTGGACTTCTATTGCCAATGGTGATAAAGAAACCCAGCATTCATCAGCCGCATAATTGATCGTCACTTTTGCGACTTCGTATCCATTATGGAATTTTGAATGAAACCCTGGATCGTCGAGGATATCACCTTGAACTGGCCGAAAAGGAGATTCAACGGTTTTCATCATAACTTCCTGAACGTTCGGTTCGTTAACAGAGGATAGAAATAGCACTAAATGTATTTTCATATGCTTCACCTTTTCTCGTATTATGTATGATTACATAGAAGTATAGCTGATAGAGCGCTTTCTATCAATTACTCATTGAGGTTAGGAAGCCACTTGGATAAAAGGATAGACTGTTATTAATTATGATATCGTATGTGGTATGAAAATTACCGCAGTCAAAGTCTTAGCTGCCAGCTGAAAATGGAGGTGATTGTTTGCAGTATTTCATTGGAATTGTCCCCCCTGAGCCTTATAAACAGAGAGTGATAGAATTCCAGCAGAAATGGAAAAATAATCGGATCGGTGATGTAGTCGAACCTCATATTACATTGAAAGCACAAGGAGGCCTGACTTCTGATCAGCAATGGCTTCCTAAAATAGAAGAACTCTGTCATGCTTTCAAAGCTTTTACAATTTCCATTAGCCAGCCAAAGTTATTCGGAGAGGATATTGTTTATTTAAGTGCTCATTCAAAGGAGCTGTATGACCTGCATCAAAAACTTGTTAAATCCGTTTCTCCTTCCAAGGCATTAATCAAACAGTATTTTGAAATGGATGATTTTGTTCCTCACATGACGTTAGGTAAGACAACATATGGGTTAACAAAACAAGAATTAAAAGACATGGCAAATTCAGCTGAATAAAAATTGAGCCCTTATCCAACTTTTGAAGTGAATTTTATAAGGGTTTACCAGGAAGATGAACACAATAAATACAAAAAGCTGAAAGATATTTCTTTACAGACTTATCCTGTTTGAGTAGAAAAAGATGGAGGTAAGAGCCGACGAAATTATATGAAGAGGCTGTTAAGCATAACGAAATGAGGTATCCAACCGGCTGTGGCTATTGGTCTGGAAAATGAAACAATCCTGACGAGTATTGCACCAAAAAAGTACTCATAGATAGCAACTTCGGATAGTGAGATTTTCTGTAAGTGTTTGTTAAAGATATCACATACGGCATTTTTGTAAGGAATAGGTATTATGATGACTGAAATTTATATACATAACATAAAAGAGGAGGGTTCAGATGGATGTACATAACCCTGCAGGTTTTTGGAATAGATTCGGTGCCAGATTAATAGATGGGATCCTGATTTCGCTCGTAATAGGGGGTATCTCCACGATCATATTTGGAGAATTCGTAGACGAGACCTACAATAGTGTCGATTTAATTGGGCTGGTTTACGGTATTGTGCTGCCTGTCGTCTGGTACGGATATACCATTGGCCGAAAAATTACTGGAAATCGAATCGTACGAACAGACGGGGGAAAGCTTGGGATTGGCACGATGTTATTAAGAGATGTAGTAGGAGCGATTGTTTATGCTGTCACATTAGGAATCGGACTGATTGTCAGCGCATTTATGGTCAGCCTCCGGGATGATAAACGCGCCATACACGATTTTATTGCCGGCACCTATGTCACCCACGATCCCCCTGAAAAGAATAATTAATACAAAAAAAGGGAATTCCAACGTTTGGAATTCCCTTTTTTCGGACATTGCAGTGAGCCATTCAGCGTCCCCTCGAGGTCTAAGCCGATCCTCTCTGACAAAGCCCGGTGACGGGGAGGATTGGCTAACGCTTAACTCGGATGAGCAAGGCGCTTCCGCATTAGTTTCTTATACCCTTTTTTCCATAAACCGCTTCATCCTGTTCATTGCTTCATCCAGCTGTTTTAAGGAAGTGGCGTAAGAGCAGCGGATATAGCCTTCTCCACTCTCTCCGAAAACATCGCCAGGAATCACGGCGACATGTTCTTCCTGTAGCAGCTGTTCTGCAAATTCGGCAGAGGTCAAGCCCGTGGCCTTGATGGATGGGAAGGCATAGAATGCACCACCGGGGTTTGGACAGTAAAGCCCCAATTCATTCAGGCTGCTAACGATAAAATTTCTTCTTTGCTTATAGCTCTCAATCATTTCCTGGACGCTCGGCTTCCCGTTTTTCAATGCTTCTAAGGCGGCATGCTGGGCCATGGTCGGGGCACACATCATCGTATACTGGTGTATTTTTACCATGGCAGCAATGATTTCTGAAGGCCCTGCTGCGTATCCGAGCCGCCATCCAGTCATCGCAAAAGCCTTCGAAAAACCGCTGATTAATATCGTACGTTCCTTCATACCGTCGATAGAAGGAAAACTGGTGTAAGTCTCGTCATAGGTGAGCTCGGCGTATATTTCATCTGACAAGACAAGCAGGTCATGACGTTCAATCACGGCTGCCAGCTGCGCTAATTCATCTCCCGATAAAAAGGTGCCTGTCGGGTTGTTCGGGTTACAAAGCATAATCGCTTTTGTTCTTGGAGTAATAGCTTCTTCAATTTGGTGGGCCTGAAGTTTAAATTCATATTCCGGCTGGGTCTGAATCGTAACAGGCGTTCCTCCTGCCAGCCTCACAGCTGGGGCATAAGCAACAAAACTCGGCTCTGCCACAATGACTTCATCTCCCTGGTCAACGATGGTTCTCAGAGCAAGATCAATTGCCTGACTTGCCCCGACAGAAACGATCACCTGATCGTCCGGGCTATAGTCTAACCGAAAACTTTTCTGTAAGTAAGAGCTTATCTCTTTACGCAGCTCTATCATCCCGGCATTTTCTGTGTAAGATGTGTATCCCTGTTCCAGGGCATGAAAGCTCTGTTCGATAAAGTTCCACGGCGTTACGAAATCAGGCTCTCCGACACCTAGGGAAATCACATCGTCCATTTGGGCTGCTAAATCAAAGAATCGCCTGATGCCAGATGGTTTTAATTCTGCTACATTCCTGGAGATATAGGACACCTTGTTCATGGCGATACCACAATTCGTTTATCTTCTTCATCATTATCTTCGAGGATGATGCCATCATGCTTATATCGCTTCAGGACGAAGTGAGTCGTGGTTGATAATACGGACTCCAGCGTAGACAGTTTTTCCGAGATGAAGCGGCCGATCTCAGTCATGGTGTTTCCTTTGATAGACACGGACAAATCATAGGAACCTGACATTAAATAAACGGCTTTCACCTCTGGAAAACGATAAATACGCTCCGCCACTTTATCAAACCCGACACCTCGGGCAGGTGTCACTTTTACATCGACCATAGCGGTAACTTCCTCTTTATCCAACACCTTTGCCCAGTCGATGAGGGTGGAATAGCCAAGGATCGCTTTCTTTTTCTCAAGCTCTTTGATCAGTTCCCGGATTTCTTCTATATCTTTTCCCATAAGTTTTGCAATCTTATCAGCTTCGAGGTTCGCATTTCTTTCAATTAGTTTTAACAGTTCGATTTCTAGTTCGTTCATTTTTCAACACCTACTTTTTATTAATACATATCAACCATTCTATCAATATTTACTTGGTAACATAAACCCTAATTTTACGAAAGTTCTAAAAATATTAATAGGCAAAAAAATCCCAGAGCGGATAGCCCTGGGATTTTTTCGTGTTTCTTGTTATTCTTTTGTATCGTCTGCTGCGTCTTCTTTTGTATCATCTTTACCTTCTTCGGTATCTTCCTTGGACGCTTTGTCATCCTCTTTTTCTTTCTGAGCCTTATCAGTTCCTTCTTCCGTACCGGTGTTTTCTTCTGTTTCTTCCGTCTGGTTGCCATTTGTTTCTGTATCTTCCCCGCCACTGCATGCAGCAAGGGCCAGTACAGAAGTCATTCCTAGTGCAATCATCCATTTTTTCAACATAAGAAAAGCTCCTCTCTTAATAAAGGTTCACCTTAAAGGTAACGAATGTTTGTAAAGGCCCCATGAATCGAATGTGAAAAAATGGTAAATTCAGAGGAAGGCACTGAAAATTTGAAGGTTTTGAAAAGGTATGATTTTAAAATAAACGGCCTATATGGAGTCCAATGTTCATACAGACCTTGACGCCTGCGGGAACAGGACGACGCGAAGATCCAATCTGTTATGCGATTCCTTCTGACCCATTTAGTTGAGACGATGCACCCAGCAAGAATCCACCGGCAAGCGACCACCTGAGAATCAACAACAGCTTTAACAGTATAAATGACTTTTTCACTGGAGGCTTACGAGGAGAGAATCTTATCTGTTTACATAATCAGTAAAAAACGATAAGATGGTCTAGTGAATTTTATTTACCTAGGTAAATAATTGAGGTGAAGGTATTGCAAAATTTTGATACACACAGCGTGTTCCATTTACTGCATCAGCAAGTCCGTATGATTACAAAAGAATTCAACAATCAGCTGAGTGACCATGGGTTGTACCACTCCCAATGGTCCATTATTTTTTGTCTGGAGAAGTTTGGCTCCATGACACAGACAGATATTTGGAAATATTTGAATGTGGAGGCACCAACCATCACCCGCACACTTACCCGTATGGAAAAGAATGGCTGGGTCATCCGTACACAAGGAGAAGACAGGCGGGAGCGTCTCATCGAATTGACAGAAAGTGCGCATGAGAAATTTAAAGAAGTAAATCGCGCCGTATATGAATTCGAGCAGGATATGGTAAAAGGAATGTCCAGCGAGGAATTGAAACAATTCTATCATTTACTGAAAAAGATAGGTCCAAAAGGAGAGGAATAAACCAATGAGCAAAAATAAAAAACAGCCGATTTGGACCAGGAGTTTCATCAGCATTTCGTTGACACAATTTACGGTCTTTTTGGCTTTCTATACATTATTGACGACACTGCCGATATTTGTCATCGAGGATATGAATGGTACAGAAGCGCAAGGAGGATTAACGGTTACAGCCATGCTGCTGGCTGCGATTATCATCCGGCCATTTTCGGGGAAATTGATAGACCTGATGGGTAAGCGAAAAACATTAATTGTGAGCATTGCGGTGTTTACAGCGACCACATTCTTGTACATTTTCATAGAATCATTCCTGCCACTTTTAGGCTTAAGGCTATTCCACGGACTGTCATTCGGATTGTTCACCACCGTAAGCGGGGCAATTGCAGCAGATGTAATCCCGGCTTCCCGACGAGGAGAAGGACTCGGCTATTTTGCGATGGCCATGAACCTCGCCGTAGTAGTAGGACCGTTCATCGGCTTGTTGCTTCTGCAATATGCACCATTCCATATTCTTTTTATCGTGATTAGTATATTTATGGTTGGGGGTGCCCTGACTGCTTTTAATGTACAAGTGCCAAAAACAGCAGATACGTTAGATGAGCCAGTTAAAATCAAACTCTCCCTGAGCGATTTGATAGAGTTGAAAGCATTACCGATCGCTCTGATTGCAAGTCTCGTTTCCTTATCCTATTCTAGTATTCTTTCCTTTATATCTGTCTATGCCAACGCAATCGGACTATCGGCGGCTGCGAGTTATTTCTTTCTTGTATTCGCTGTTGCCATGCTGCTCTCCCGTCCCTATTTAGGAAGAGCTTATGACACAAAAGGACCGAAATTCGTCATCCTGCCTTGCCTGTTCCTATTTTCCATAGGGCTTTTGGTCATCAGCTTTACAAACTCCGCCTGGATGCTGCTTGTTTCCGCAGCCATCATCGGCCTAGGCTACGGCACGCTCCTTCCAAGCTTCCAGACCATGGCCATCCAATCAGCACCAATCAAAAGAAGCGGTCATTCCACCGCAACCTTTTTCATGCTGTATGACAGCGGTATTGCCCTCGGATCCGTCATCTGGGGGCTTGTCGCAGCAAAAGCAGGATACCAGCAGCTATATATAATAAGCGCAGTAATCGTATTGGCAGTAATAGCAATATTCAGCTTACATCAGGCAAAACACCCACATTATACAGCTGAAAATTATACCGCTTAAATCTTTTTACAGGGCTGTCCGAAGAGACTGAACATAGTCTTTCCGGACAGCTTTTTGTTTATAAAGCGAGCCGTGTAGTGAGTAATTGATTGAATTATGATTACTAAAGGCGGCTTGATAGGCCACAATGCCGTATTTACGATCGCGCAACCGCGGAATATGCTCGCCCAGAGATAAATATGCACTTCCGCTGCCAGAATACGATCGCACTGCTTCCTTTTACGCTCGCCGGATGCCAATTTACGCTCGTTCAGGTTGTAGAAAACGCGTGCCAGACTAACATATTCGCGTGTTTACCTTGGCAATATGCGTGTTCACCATGGCATTACGCGTATAAGCGCAAGAACTTCGCGTGTACAAAGGAGCAACACGCGTGTCAAAATAGTAAAAACGCGTGTTTACACTACTAAAAGTTCAGGGGAAAAGTTTATAGTAGCTTGCTGAAACATTTTATATTCTATATCGTAGTTGTAAGAAGTGACCTGCAAAAGGAGAGAGTTATTTGACTAATAATCATGATCAGGGAACACCATTCAATGATGCCATGGAACATCAGCGGAAATTTGAAGGATACCCTGGGCCAGGTAAAGGAAGGCTTCCATTGCCAATAAGGCTGATCGGTTATTTCATTTGTGGAGGCATTGTAATTATGATCTTAGTGGCATTGGTTGGAAATTTTCTATTCTGAAATTGTTGGAAGCCGTGGGGAGGACGGGACGATTGAAATAAAAATTGATGATTTATCAAGTCCTGAAGTGACTTGTTTAATTGACGAGCATTTGAAGAGTATGAGAAGGCATTCTCCACCGGAAAGCAAGCATGCGTTGGATTTGGAGGCGTTAAAAAACCCGGAGATAACGTTTTGGAGTGCATGGGAAAATAAGGATTTAGCCGGCTTTGGTGCCCTTAAGGAACTCGATGAGGAGCATGGGGAAATCAAGTCGATGCGAACTTCCTTCGCACATTTGAGAAAAGGAGTAGGAAAACGAATGCTTCTACATATTATCGAAGCGGCCAGGGAACGCGGCTATAACAGATTAAGCTTAGAAACGGGTTCCATGGAAGCTTTCGCACCTGCCAGAAGAATGTATGAAACATTTGGATTTAAATACTGTCCACCTTTTTCCAATTACAAAGAAGACACGAACAGCTTGTTTATGACAAAAGAGCTTTAATAGAAATAAGCAAGGAAATGGGGAGATACAATGGAAGAGCAGATTATGGAGCGTTTATATGTACTGGAAACATCGCTCCTTAAAGGAGAAGTCCGCAAATCGGTTGAAAAATTAAACAAAATGTTGGCAGAAGATTTTATGGAGTTTGCCAGTGATGGAAAGATCTACGATAAGGAAAATATATTGACCCGTCTCCCAAAAGAAGACGATCCTGGGATTGTTTGGAGTAACTTCGAAGCAAAAATACTTTCGCCTACAACTGCCCTAACTACTTTCAAAATTTTCATCCAGAGTAAAAATACATATTCCTTACGAAGCTCGGTATGGAAGTGGAATGATGGAAGATGGCAGATGGTATTCCATCAGGGGACCCTTACAGAAGAAAAATCTTAAAAACAAATGGTTAATAGAGAGGGAGATATAGGATGACACCACCAAAACATGTCGTGTCTGCAGCTACGATTATACTAAATGAAGCAAATGAAATTCTATTAATTAAAGGGCCGAGACGCGGTTGGGAAATGCCCGGTGGCCAGATTGAAGAAGGGGAGTCGTTGAGGGAAGCGGCTATCCGGGAAGCGAAAGAAGAGTGCGGTGTAGATGTGGAGATCACGAAGTTTTGCGGTATTTTTCAAAATGTGGAGTCCTCAATTTGTAATACTCTCTTCTTGGCAAAACCGGTAGGAGGAGAATTGACCATCACGTCGGAAGCTCTGGAGGTTGGTTATTTCCCACTGGAAAAAGCTTATGAGATGGTAACCTGGACAAATTTCAGGCAAAGAATAGAGTATAGTTTAAATGAAGCATTACACCCGTTTTTGATCGAATTTTAATATGTTTATGGGGGGGAGATTCTCATACATGAAAGCAAATAAGGACACATCGATTTACATTATATCCGGGCCGTGCGGGGTAGGAAAATCAACAATTGCAAGGCAACTGGCAAATGGTATGGAGCAAGTTGTGCTAGTAGAAGGCGATCTCATTCATTCCATGTTTGTTGGAACAAAACAACCGGAATGGGAGGGGCAATTAACGATTGTCTGGGAAAATCTCCTCGCCATCGTTAAGAATTTTATTAATAATGATCTTCATGTAATCATCGATTATGTGGTAGAAGATGAACTGGATTGGTTTTGCCGGCAGCTGGAAAACTTTGATGCATCCATCTATTATGTAGTCCTGCGAGCGGAAAGAGATACTCTGGTCAGCCGTTTACAGAAGAGAGGGAGTACCGATTTAATTGAGCGTTCTTTATTTTTATTAAATAAATTGGAAAATATGAATGCCAATAAGCCCTATCTGTATGATACAACTGGTAAACTACCGTTGGAAATTACCAACGATTTGGCCGGCCGTTCTCAACAATTCAGAATCTCACATTAATAGATATATGAACAAACTAACCTGCAACATACACTTTTATGAATTTCCAACTCCCGACCAAACCTCAATTCTTTGGGGCAGGCTTCCTTATTTGGCAATACCGAGCGTATATTTGTGCTGTAATGGAATTACCTGTACGGGCATAGTAAAAACTCCGTTTCAGGAGCAATCGTCATTCTGCGATAACGCAATAAAAACACCCAAGTCAGTCAGCTGTCTATAGATGTATCCACTTCCCTCCAAATAAAGAACACCCTTATTTCTCATGAATATAATAAAAATGTGTACGAAAAAAAAGCGGTTCAGGTTACTGTTTAATTGTAGAGTAACCCTGGAGATAACTATATAGATCAAGAGCTTTTTTAATAGTTATGGGGGGAGTTCATGAATAAAGACCAAAGAATCATCGACATTATAGCTCCTGCAGCTGACTATATCAATAATAATCCGGAAACTAATTCAGTTGATTTTGAATATAAGCCACCTAACAATACAGGAGTTATACTAGCTATAATAGGAAGCATATTGAGTACTGCAGGTGACGCTTTGGCAACTATTGGAGGAATTATTGATTTAAATCAAAGTATTGCTGACGACTTTCAAACACAATTAGATAATTTCAAATCTGATCAGGAGAAAGATAAGATGCAATCAGAAATCGATAATCTTCAGGAAAAGGTGACCCAGCTTGAAAAATTAATAAAGAGTAACCAAAATTAACTGGTTACTCTTTTTTTACATATTAACTGCCACCTTTGCGAAAAATAATCCCTTTTTATGTATCACATGGATACGGCCTCATAGAAAAGTCAACATACTGCTTTCGTATAGGTTTGCGCCTGAACGGTCATTTGGTAGTAAATAGTTTAGAAGAATCTCTATGGAAGGTAGTCAAAAATTATCAGAAGGCACTCCTTTGTATTCAGTCCATAATAGCTATTTTTAAAAACTTTGTTTGTTCTATAGATTAACAAACATCCAACATTTATAATGTAAGCACTTACATTTTTTGGATTTACTTCTAGTTGAAAGTAAAAAAATGAAAAGGAGTTTGGTAATCTATGAAGTCTCCCAAGTTAATCACTTCCGGTTTAGCGTTGTCATTGCTGCTGCCATTCGGTAATCAGCAGGTTCATGCCCAGGAGAACGGCACAGTAGAAGCTTTGCAGGTACCTTCGATGGAGGAAAGGTATGAAAATTCTTTTGACATTGGAGCTGCTGTAGAACCTTATCAGCTAGAAGATCCAGTCCAAGCGGAAATTTTAAAGCGTCATTACAGCAGTATTGTTGCCGAAAATGTGATGAAGCCGATCAATATTCAGCCGGAAGAGGGGAAGTTTGATTTTACCAAAGCAGATAAAATCGTCGAGTTTGCGGAGGAAAATGATATGGAATTGCGTTTTCACACGCTCGTGTGGCATAGTCAGGTCCCTGAATGGTTCTTTTTAGATCGGAAAGGGAATCCGATGGTTGAGGAAACCGATCCAAAACAGCAAGAGAAAAACAAAAAATTATTATTGAAGCGGCTTGAGAAGCATATAAAAACCATTGTGAAACGTTATCGAGATGAAGTCGATTCGTGGGATGTAGTCAATGAAGTCATTGATCCTTATGCCTCCAATGATCGCGGCCTTCGCGAATCGAAATGGTATCAAATCACAGGAACGGACTATATCAAAACGGCCTTTGAAACAGCAAGAAAATATGCAGGGGAAGATGCCAAGCTCTACATTAATGATTACAATACAGAAGTCCAGCCAAAAAGAGATTACTTATATGATTTGGTTCAGGACTTGTTAGCGGAAGGGGTACCTATTGACGGCGTAGGGCATCAGGCACATATCCAGATCGGATGGCCTTCGATAGAAGATATGAGACAATCATTTAACATGTTCTCAGAGTTAGGGCTGGATAACCAGGTGACTGAATTGGATGTAAGTATTTATGGCTGGCCGCCAAGTGGAGAATATAACACATATGAAGAAATTCCGGATGAGGTATTACAGGCTCAAGGAGAGCGCTATGATCAGCTGTTTGAGTTGTACGAGGAGCTGGATGATCAGATCAGCAGTGTCACGTTTTGGGGGATTGCGGACAACCATACGTGGTTAGATGATCGAGCTTCGGAACATAGTGACGATGGATTAGGGAAAGATGCACCGTTTGTATTTGATCCGGATTACCAGGTAAAACCTGCTTACTGGAAGATTATGGACTAAATCATAGTGTGTGGGAATCTCTATATCCAGGGAGTGGAGAACTTCCCTAATGAGAAAATTTCTGTAATATATCGATGGTGGTAAATGATTATGGAGAGAAAATCGGAGATACTGTTTTAAAAATATTAGAAAGAAAAAAGTTAAAGATCACCATGTGGTCTTTAGCTTTTTCTTTTTGGAATAAGATAGATAAGGGTTTTACGGGAAAGCATTGCTAATATGTTGTCTAAGTTTGAGGGATAAACATCCATGCCCGTATAGAGCGAAGGATGCGGTTATGATGCTGATTGCTGAATAAAAAGAGCCGAACAAAATTGTAAAGGGTACAGTTTGTTCGGCTTTTCTTTGAATCTGATTTTTGTCATAGATTCATTTCCTCATTTGTCATAATTCTTGATTGATTCTCTTGCACTCAATTCGCCTAGTATCTTCTTTTATAACTTTAATCCACTTCTGCTCTTGAATCTTCGTAACAAGGTGTGACTTTCTACCCTCGTAATCCCCTCCAGCGCGTATAGTTCATTATTGATAAAGGATTCCAGCTCTTTAAAATCTTTGACTAAAACATGCATGTGGAGAGTACTAGGCCCAGTCATTTGATAGCAGCTTGCGACGTATGGATTGTTTGCAAGGTTTTCTGCTACTTCTACCAGCGATCTCGGTTCACAGTCGACTTCAAAAAATGCGGAAACCTGCTTTCCTACTTTTTCACTGTTGACAACTGCCGTAAATTTTTCAATTACCCCACATTCGATCAACTGATTCACTCTTGCGCGTACCGCCACCCTCGAAAGATCTAGCTGTTTTCCAATATCCGTATAGGATAATCTTCCATCATCGATTAGTAATTCCAATATTTTTTTATCTAAATCATCAATTTTTGTTAAAGGATCTTTCATAATTAAGCCACCCGACTTTCTACCTACTATAATTTTAGATGATGCTTTTCAAAATTTTATCACTATTACATTCCGTTAATCAAACAACGACAGCATTATTGATAGAAAAGAAAGAAAATTTGAACTTTTTGTCACTTAAGGGTTTTAATTTTCTGAATTGTACAATATAATTATCTGCAACACAATATCTTTTGTTAATTAAAAAGTTGATTATGGTTAACTTTCGAAATTTATTCTTGGGAGATAGTTGTGTTTTCGACTTAAAATTTCGAGAAAACATGATGAAGTGTTTTCTTTTGTTAAGGAGGGAAGAAATGGTTGGTTTAATTGTTAACAGGCTATTGCAGTTGGTATTGCTTTTGTTTGGAATATCATTTCTTGTGTTTATGAGTATGCACTTGGCTCCTGGTGACCCAGCTACAATCATAGGTGGACCAACAGCAACAGAATCAGACTTAGCGGCGATAAGGGCTGAATTAGGATTGAATGATCCGGTACTGATCCAATACTTTGATTACATACGAGGAGTAGTCCAAGGAGATCTTGGTTACTCTTTCCAAAATAATCAATCTGTATCAGAAGCCATTGCAATTCGTTTTCCCCAGACGTTAAATCTGGCCATAGCAAGCATGGTGGTAGCTATATTAATCGGCGTACCTGCTGGAATCATATCAGCGATCAAACAGAATTCCTGGTTTGATGTTTCCAGTACAACGATTGCACTTGCAGGCATTTCGATTCCGAACTTCTGGCTAGGTGCGATGCTGATACTTATTTTTTCTGTGCAGCTTCAATGGCTGCCTGTCGGAGGGCTCAATGCTCCGTTTTGGACAATGGAAGGGATGAAACAATTAATACTCCCGGCAATTACGCTTGGAACAGCATCAGCTGCGATGATTGCAAGGATGAGCCGGTCGGCGATGCTGGAAGTCATACGAGCGGACTACATCAGAACAGCAAAAGCAAAAGGAGTAAAGAGAAATGCTGTGGTATGGATCCATGCGCTAAGAAACGCGATGATTCCTGTCATTACGGTCATCGGGTTAAACTTTGGCTTTCTTCTAGGAGGCACAATCATCACGGAGCAGGTCTTCGCTATTAATGGTGTAGGGCGTCTGATGATTGATGCAATTGCTGCCAGGGATTTCCCCGTCGTACAAGGTACTGTCTTGTTGGTGGCCACCCTGTTTGTGGTAGTCAATTTGTTAGTAGATATTATTTACGCTTTTATAGATCCGAGAATCAGTTACGACTAAAGAGAAGGGAGGGAATACTTTGGCAGGTTCAAGTAATTTAGCGCGTCAACAAGTCGTTACACAAAAGAAGCAAAGTAAAAAAGAAAAGATAGCGGTCAAAACGATGAAGCGATTGGTAAAAAATAAGTTAGCTTTGTTTGGTTTAATTATTATTTTTGTTCAAATTATTCTTGCTGTATTCGCACCTTTATTTGCACCCTATGATCCGATAAAGCAAGATTTAACAAATGCTGAACTTGGGATAGGAGCGGAAGGCCACTGGTTAGGAACTGATAATTACGGCCGAGATGTTTGGTCGCGACTGGTGTTCGGAGCACGCATCTCCTTGCTGGTAGGGATTGGCTCTGTAAGTTTGGGTCTCATCGGCGGCATTACGCTTGGATTAATCTCCGGGTATTTTAAAAAGCTCGATGGAATCATTATGAGGTTAGTCGATTTACTTTTTGCTTTTCCCGGAATCTTACTCGCTATGCTGATTATTGCAATGTTAGGGACAAGTTTGGTCAATGTCGTTATTGCAATCAGTATCTGGTCAATTCCAACATGTGCAAGAATCGTGCGGGGGAGCGTTCTATCGATTAAAAAACAAGAGTACATAATGGCGATGAAGTCACTCGGTGCGAGCAACTTCAGGATACTTGTCAAACACATCCTTCCGAATTGCACCGCACCAATTATTGTTTTTGCTACGATGCGTATGGCTACGGCTATCCTTTCGACAGCTGCCCTGAGTTTCTTAGGTTTAGGTGCACAGCCACCTACAGCGGAGTGGGGAGCCATGATTGCAGCTGGACAAGTTTATATGTTCACATCTCCTCACCTTACGATCGTACCTGGAATTGCCATTATGCTGGTCGTATTTGCTTTTAACGTAGTGGGAGATGGTTTGAGAGATGCGCTTGATCCCAATATGGATTTAGATTATTAATTAGGAGGAATGACATTGAAAAAATATCGCTTGCTCGGAATTTCATTGTTCGTATTGATTTTGGTTGCTTTAGCAGGTTGCAGCAGTGAATCAAGTGGCAATTCTAATAGTGGTGGAAATGATTCCAATGCTCCGCAGGAACTGACTTATGCGACTACCTCTGATGCAGTCGGACTGTCCCCGATTGATACCAATGATTCTGTTTCCTCTGCCGTGATTGAACAAATCTATGAAACGCTTTTCATTCGTGACCCAAATACGATGGAAATAAAGCCTCATTTAGCTGAGTCATATGAAAACCCTGATGACCGTACATGGGTTATTAAGTTAAAAGAAGATATTACGTTTCATGATGGAACTCCTTTTAACGCTGAAGCAGTGAAATATACGTTTGAACAGTTTATGGATGAAGAACGAGCTGCTCCCCGTGCTTCGCTGCTGGAACCAGTCGAATCGATTGAAGTAAAAGATGAATATACGGTCGTCATTAAAACAAAAGAACCCTATGGTCCATTACTTGCAGCACTGTCTCATACCAACGCTTCTATTGTAAGTCCTAAAGCGGATAAAGCTGGTGATTTGAACCAAAACCCAGTGGGTACCGGGCCTTTTGTTTTTGAAGAATGGGTGCAAGGGGATCACGTTTCCCTTAAGAAAAACGAGGATTACTGGAAAGGTGCTCCTGAATTAGAGAGCGTCACCATGAAAGTCGTGCCAGAATATTCAACGGCTGTATCGATGCTTCAAACTGGGGAAGTTCAATTTATTGATGCCATTCCTTCCGCGCAACTTCCACGGATAAAATCGATGAAAAATGTAGAGGTTCAAAAGAAAGAAGGAACGCCGGTTTACTACTTAGGCTTCAATATGAACAAAGAACCATTCAATGACATCAATTTCCGTAAAGCTGTATCGTATGCGATTGATAGGGAAGCTTACGTGAAGCAATTAAATGGTCTTGGGGTAAAGAACAATAGCATTATCGGGCCAAAAGTTTTTGGATATGATGAAGCAGCTTCCGAAGAAGGCTACTCCTACGACCCTGAAAAAGCGAAGCAATTGATTGAGGAACATGGTTTCGAAGGGCAAGAGATCACATTGCTGGCAGCCAACCGTGAAAGTTATATGAAGATGGCGGAAATCGTACAGGCTCAACTGACAGAAGCTGGGTTTAAGGTAAGCATCGAGACGATGGAATGGGGTACGTTCCTGGATACAACGGCAGAAGGTAATTTTGAAATGACTTTCCTTGGATGGTCAAACAGTACAGCTGATGGCAGTGAGTTGCTTTATCCAAATTTACACTCTGATAACATTGGTTCCTCTAACCGGATGGCTTATGATAATCCTGAGTTCGACAAATTGGTTGATGCATCCCGTGTGACCGTTGACCAAGAAGTTCGTAAACAGAAGCTGCATGAAGCAAACATCATGGCCATTAATGATGCTGTCTGGATTCCTATGCATCACGGTATTGTCACTGCAGCATATGACAAATCAGTCAAAGGATTGGAACTTGATCCAACTGGCCAATGGTCCCTTTACAACGTAAGCAGAGAGTAGGTTGAGTTATGGAAACACTATTGAACGTCAACAACTTAGTGACTTCCTTCCGTACAGCCAAGGAGAAAATCCAGGCTGTACGGGGAGTGTCATTTTCCGTGGATAAAGGAGAAACATTATGTATCGTGGGTGAATCGGGGTGTGGAAAAAGTATCACCACCCTGTCTATCATGCGATTGCTTCCTGATAATGGCGAAATATCGCAAGGATCCATTACGTTTCAAGGTCAAGAATTAACAAAGAAAAATGAAGAAGAGATGAGAAAGCATCGAGGCAATGATATTTCTATGATTTTTCAGGAGCCGATGACAGCGTTGAACCCTGTTTTCACGGTAGGTTATCAAATTATGGAACCCTTAAACCTTCATACAAATCTAGCAAAAAATGAAAAAAGAAAGCGCGCGATTGAACTTCTTACACAAGTCGGATTATCCAATCCAGAAAAAACATTGAAAAAATATCCCCATGAGCTGAGCGGTGGGATGAGACAGCGGGTTATGATTGCGATTAGCCTTGCTTGTAACCCCTCCTTATTAATTGCTGATGAGCCAACGACAGCACTCGATGTCACAATCCAAGCACAAATATTGGATTTAATCGATGACTTAAAAGAAAAAATGGGGATGGGCGTTATCATGGTTACCCATGATATGGGTGTTGTTGCAGAAGTCGCTGATCGTGTAATGGTCATGTATGCGGGGAATGTCGTGGAAACAGGTAACGTAGAAGAAATCTTTGAAAATCCTAAACATCCGTACACCAAGGGTCTGCTTGCTTCGGTTCCAAATGTTGATGATGAAAATCAAAGTCTGGAAGCAATTCCTGGCACACTACCGAACTTGAATGAGATGATTGCTGGCTGTCGTTTCCATCCAAGATGCCCCTATGCCATGGATAAATGCAGGAAGGAAGACCCTCCTCCTTTTCCTATTACAGATCAACATCAATCGAAATGCTGGCTGCATGAGGAGGTACCGTTAAATGATTCCAAACACAAAGCCTATTCTTGAAGTCGATCAAGTGAAGAAATATTTTCCAGTTAAAAGCGGCTTTCTAAAACGGACTGTTGCTAACGTTCAGGCAGTTGAAAATGTTTCTGTAGATGTAATGGAAGGAGAAACATTAGGAATCGTTGGAGAGTCCGGTTGTGGGAAGTCTACATTTGGGCGTACCATTCTTGGCCTGGAGAGCCTGACAGATGGCTCTATCAAATTCCGGGGAGTAGAAATAGGTGGTTTGTCTGAACGCCAATTGAAAAAATATAAAAAAGAAATGCAAATGATTTTCCAGGACCCATACGCTTCTTTGAATCCTAGGCAGCGGATTGGAGATGCTCTGGAGGAAGCTTTTATTATTCATACAAATTTAAGCAAAACCGAACGAAAACAAAGAGTGAAAGAACTCCTCGTTGAAGTCGGATTAAAGGAAGAGCACGCTGAACGCTATCCGCACGAATTCAGTGGAGGCCAAAGACAGCGAATAGGAATTGCTCGAGCAGTTTCTTTGAATCCGTCATTAATAGTGTGTGATGAGGCCGTATCAGCATTGGATGTGTCAGTACAAGCACAAATCATTCAGCTCTTGAAAGAACTTCAACAATCTCATCAGCTTACCTATTTATTTATATCCCATGACCTTGGCGTGGTAAAACATATATCAGACCGCGTCTTAGTCATGTATTTAGGCGCAACTGCTGAGCTTGCTCCAGCTGAGCAATTGTTTTCGAACCCACTCCACCCTTATACACAAGCACTCTTGTCTGCCATTCCTAGACCTGTGGTAGGACGTAAAAAGGAACGCATTCATTTGAAAGGAGAACTGCCTAACGCCGCCAATTATCCGAGTGGTTGTCCTTTTCATACACGCTGCCCGCTTGCTCATACACGCTGTCGTGAGGAAAAACCTGTATGGCGACAAGTAGAGAATGGTCATTTTGTAGCGTGTCATGAGGTATGATTAACCCAGTTACAAGCGTTTGTAGGACACCAAGGAGCTCTTGCCAACTAGCTAAATAAAACGCCTTCCTTCATTAAGGTAATCAATGGAATATATGGAAGGTGTAAGCATAGGAGCTAGTATACCAAAGGGACTTAAATAGAATGAATTTGATACGAAAGGAGCATATCAATGAAGCACTTTGATAATCTCTATAATCCATACAAAACACCCAGACATACGACGATCGCCAAAAACGGCATGGTTGCAACCTCTCAACCTCTAGCCGCTCAGGCCGGACTGACTATGCTGCAAAAAGGAGGAAATGCCATAGATGCGGCCATTGCTGCTGCGGCTGCTTTAACTGTGGTAGAACCGACATCAAATGGCATTGGAAGTGATGCTTTTGCGCTCGTTTGGGTGAAAGATAAACTTTACGGTTTGAACGGAAGCGGACATGCCCCAGCATCGATTTCTATTGATAAATTAAAGAGTCGTGGTTATGATGAAATACCTAAATACGGTTTCGTTCCTGTCACAGTACCAGGGGCACCAGGAGCGTGGGTGGAGTTATCCGACCGGTTTGGCAAACTTCCATTTGAAGAAGTTCTAGCTCCTGCGATCCAATACGCAGAAGAAGGCTATCCTGTCTCACCTGTACTCGGTAAATTTTGGTCGATGGCCGCTGAAAAATTCAAAAATACGCTTGAGGGCGAAGAATTTTCTCATTGGTTTCATACCTTCGCGCCTAATGGCAAGGCACCTCAAATCGGAGAGATCTGGAAATCAAAGGGACACGCTGCTACCCTGAGAAAGATTGCAGAGACCAAAGGAGAAGCCTTTTATCAAGGAGAGTTGGCAGAGGAGATTGATCAATTCTCTAAGCAGTATGGTGGGTACATAACGAAAGAAGATCTGGCCAACTACGAGCCGAAATGGGTAGATCCGATTTCTGTCGATTACAAAGGTTATCAGGTTTGGGAAATTCCTCCGAACGGACAAGGTATAGTAGCTTTATCTGCTCTTAACATTCTAAAAGGCTTTGATATTAGTGAAAAAGAATCCGTTGAGACGTATCATAAACAAATCGAGGCAATGAAGCTGGCATTTGCTGACGGAGAAAAGTATATTGCAGACGAATCGTTTATGGATGTAAGCACGAAGGCTTTGCTTAACGAAAGCTATGCAGAAGAAAGAAGAGGCTTAATAGGCGACACAGCACGTTTACCTGAATCCGGAACACCTCCTAAAGGTGGAACCGTTTATCTCGCTGCAGCTGATAATGAGGGGAATATGGTGTCATTTATTCAAAGCAACTACATGGGTTTCGGTTCAGGATTGGTTGTACCAGGAACTGGGATTGCTTTGCAAAATCGAGGCCATAATTTTTCATTGGACCCTGACCATGCAAATTCGTTACATGGAAACAAAAAATCCTACCATACGATCATCCCTGGATTCCTGACAAAAGGTAGCGACCCGGTCGGACCATTTGGGGTCATGGGCGGATTTATGCAGCCTCAAGGTCATGTTCAAGTTGCCATGAACACGATTGACTTTCACTTGAATCCACAGGCTGCACTGGATTCTCCAAGGTGGCAATGGATGAAAGAACGTACTGTCTGGGTAGAACCCAATTTCCCTAATCATGTGGCTGAAGCTTTGGCAAGAAAAGGACATACTATTGAAGTTCAGTTAGAGACAGGAGCATTTGGAAGAGGTCAAATTATCTGGCGTGATTCTCAGACGGGTATTTTGTATGGGGGGACAGAGTCTCGAACAGATGGAACAATTGCCGCTTACTAGGTTATAAAGAGATATTTGAGAAAGGAGATGAGGGAATGAAGCAATGGAATCTCTTTATAGCCTTTTTTCGCGTCGGAATGCTTGGTTATGGTGGAGGACCTTCTTCCATTCCTCTTGTCCACAAAGAGGTGGTGGAAAAATACAAGTGGTTGACTGATGATGACTTTGGAGATGTACTTGCACTTGGGAACTCGCTTCCGGGACCGATCGCAACAAAAATGGCGGGCTATATCGGATACCGGGTATCCGGCATTTTTGGCATGTTAAATGCTGTCATCGCAACCATCCTTCCAACAATAGTTATCATGATTGTATTAATAACTTCACTCAACAGCTTTCGAAATCAGCCCTGGGTGGCTGGTATGACTAATGCTGTTATCCCAGTTGTTGGTGTGATGCTGGCAAAACTTACGTATGACTTTTTCAACAAAGCAAAGGTGAGCATGGGATGGACCGTTTCCATTCTTTTAGGGTCAGGTTCCTTAGCGTTAATTGTATGGGCGGGAATTCACCCTGGCATTATTATTTTCGCTTTGCTTCTGTACGCCCTGCTGCGCCCAAAGAAAAAGAAAGATATGACCCTCAATAGACAGGAGCAATCATCATGAAACTGTGGGATATATTTGTAGCCTTTTTCATTCCAGGCATCGTAGGGTACGGGGGCGGACCCGCGTCCATCCCACTGGTAGAAAATGAAGTGGTCGATCGATTTGGCTGGATGAACGTCCCGGAATTCAGTGAAATGTTAGCAATGGCGAATGCCTTGCCTGGACCGATCGCAACAAAAATGGCAGGCTTCATTGGTTACCAGCAAGCGGGGGTTTGGGGAGCTGTCACAGGTGTCTTCGCAACTGTTGCTCCATCCTTAATATTGATGATTTTATTGTTGAGTCTTCTAGCTAAATTTAAAAACTCCCCACGAGTCAAAACAATGACTAATTTGATTCGTCCTGCAATTGCTGTACTGCTTGGAATTATGGCTTTTCAATTTTTCAGTACTTCCTATGAGGCTATCGGGTTGTTACAGACAGGCTTTTTAATTGTGGCTAGTTTTATTTTCCTTGAAAAAATGAAGATACATCCGGCTTTTGTTATTTTGGGATCACTTATTTATGGCGCGGTTTTCATGGGAAATATTTGATGCATCATTTATTAATTCCTGAGACCAAATTCCTTTAGAACCAGCGGTAAAAGATGTCGATGTAAGGTTAAACTGAAATCCCACAAACGTAAATGTCAACATTTACGTTTGTGGTTTTTTGTTTTTTTCTAATCATTTACAGATCGTTTTGAGTATAAATACATAAAGGACTTAGACAATTAACCTTGAATTCTTAAAGTAGAGTAAGTAGGAGGAACTTAAAGTGAAGAATTTGAAAGGAAGACTATGTCCTAGGTTCAATAGTAGAGTATCTCACTCTGTACGTTGAATGAAGATAACATAAGGAGGTACATTAGATGAAAAAGAGAGTGTTATTTATCCAAGGTGCAGGTCAAAGGGTATACGAAATGTACAGTAAATTAGAAGGTTATTTGTAAGACGCACTTGGGACTGCTATATCAATCTATCGTGCTCATCGAATGGAAAGGAGAAACTCAGCTATGGGGATTAAGAATTATCTGATTGAAGGCGTTTCCGGCACCGGCAAAACTTCTGTCTGTAAAGAATTACAGCAGCGCGGTTACCATGCCATTAATGGTGACCGCGAATTAGCTTATCAAGGCGATCCGGAAACTGGTGAACGTACGGATGGCGTCATGCACGAACATCACATTTGGCATGTCGACAAAGTGAAAGCCTTGGTCGCCAGTCATGATGAGACAGTAACATTTTTCTGTGGAGGTTCCAGGAATTTTTCGAAATTTATAGATCTATTTGACGGCGTGTTTATACTCGAGGTAGACCTTGACACATTGAACCGGCGGCTAGACAAGCGACCAGAAGATGAGTGGGGCGGAAAGAAAATGGAACGGGAATTCATTGCACGATTGCACCGAACCAAAGAGGACATTCCGAAAAATGGCATTATAATCGACGCTACCGCACCGATTGAGCGCGTCGCCGATGAGATTATCCGTCAAATCGAAAAACATAAACAATAATGGATACATCTAGCTTATCGGGCTCATGAATTCTATAAGTTCGGTTTTTATTATGCGAAGGATGACAGAACAATATAAGATATTAACAGGAAGCAGGGTTTCTATCTAGAAATAAATAGTAAATAACAGTAAAGCTGGTGTTCGAATGGATAGAACGATAGATATTGATAAAATGCTCCCCGATGACTGGGATGAAGTTCGGAAAATCTACCTTGAAGGAATTGCTAGTGGAAATGCAACCTTTGAAAAAGATGCCCCTTCTTGGGAAACGTGGGATAACGGCCATATAATAGAATCTAGAATTGTTGCTCGTTCAGAAGGCAAAGTTTTAGGATGGGCTGCTTTAAGCCCCATCTCAAATCGCTGTGTTTATGCAGGTGTTGCAGAAGTAAGTGTTTACGTTAGCCAGTGTAGTCTAGGAAAAGGAATTGGCAGTTCACTACTAAAATCTTTAATTAAAATTAGTGAACAGAACGGAATTTGGACATTACAAGCTGGGATTTTCCCTGAAAATACATCAAGTCTTAAATTACATCATAAATTTGGCTTTCGTGAAGTTGGTCTTCGAGAGCGTATTGGTAAAATGGATGGGATATGGCGTGACGTTAACTTGGTAGAAAGAAGAAGTAACAAAGTAGGCATTAATTAAAGTTGTTAAGTGTACGTGGGAAGGTAGTTTGAGAGTTAAATAAAAAAGAGGCAGCCTTTGCCTCTTTTTTGTATTTCTATGATTTTTTACAGTAAGTGCAGGCTAAGAGGGAGTTACACCTCTAGTCCTCTGCAGGTGCCGCTTTTTTGTTAAAGGCTAGTAATAGCGTCATACCGATGATACAAGCCATGCCCAACCATTGAAATAATCCAAATGGTTCCTTTAACCAGATAACCATCGTTAATACTGCAGAAAGGGGTTCCAAGTTGCCAATTAGACTTGTCTCTTTAGGTAATAGATATTGGAGGCTCTCAATGTAAAACCAGAACGCAAGCATCGTCCCAAATAGGACGACAAAAATGAGGTAAATATAAATTTCGGCTGTAAAAGTTGAAAATTCCGCTTGCCAGGGGGGATGTATAAACCCTAAGAAAATTCCTCCAATCACCATTGCCCATCCAACAACAATCAGGGAATCAAATTCTCTGAGTAAAGGAATGGCATATAAGGTGTAAAAGGCAAGAGCTGCCCCTGATAGTATGCCCCAAAAGATTGAGATACCAGGCACTGATAATTCTGAAATGGAGCCATTGGTAAGTAATAAAAAGGTACCTAGTAAAGCAAGAGTAACAGTCATCCCATCCTGTTTTTCAAAAGTAGTCTGTTTACGAAAAAGCAAGTAAACGATGATCATAAGAGGAGCGAGATATTGCAAAAGGGTAGCAACCGCGGCATTCCCAAAATTAATGGAAGCCATGTAGGTATACTGCACTGCCAGCATTCCAAATAGTCCAAAAATGACCATCTGCTTAGCTGTGTGCTTATTCTTCCAGATCCTGATAATGCGAAAGTTTTCTTGTCTGAAAAATTGGATTGCCAATAGTAAGACGCCGGCTAAGAGCAAGCGAACGGTTACCAGCCAATTGACATCGATAGCATACTCCTGGAAAAGTTTTTGTGATACGGTCCCTCCTATCCCCCAAAAAATAGCTCCTGTTATAACGAGAACTAACCCTCTGCTTCTTTTATGACTTCGTAGCATTTCCTGTCACCTCAATAATAAAACTATAGTGTTATAATAGTTAGATATTATAGATGAAAATACATATATCGGATGAAAAAATATCACTATATTGAGGTGTTCATTTGCAGATAAAAGACTTTAAGTTAGATAAGGAGTTAAAAGAACTGACAAAACACCGTACCATAGAGTTACCGATCGCCTGTTATGAAACGACAATTTCCAAAAATGTAAATGGTTATATACCCCTTCATTGGCATGAGGAAGTACAGTTTGTGCTTGTGACAAGAGGAGAAGGAATTTTTCAGATTAATGAAGAAAAAATTCTAATAAGAGAGGGAGAGGGTCTGTTCATAAATAGTGGGAGGCTGCACATGGCTGAAGAAAACCTCCAGTCAGGCTGTGACTATATTTGCTTAAATGTTTCCCCCCATTATGTACTGCCACATGAACTTTATCCCAGGTATGTCTATCCATATATTGATGCCACGAATTTGCCTTATCTATTTATTGGAAGGAAAAATTCCTGGGAGAATATCATAATAGATTCTATTCTTAAGGTTCAGATGTTAATTCAAGAAGAAGCCCCACACTTTGAACTTGATACGTTTATGCTGATAAACCAAATGTGGAAAGAACTTATTATCAATGGACTGCCATTAGAGTATGACGAAGTACAGGCAGTAAAACAGAGTCGGATGAAGGAAATGTTAAATTATATACATCAGCACTACAGAGATAATATCATGTTAGACGAAATTGCAAGAGCCGGACAATTAAGTCGAGCTGAATGCTGCAGGTATTTCAAAACAATGTTAAGGAAAACACCAATAACTTACGTTACAGAATATCGGATCCAGCAAAGTTTAGTCCTTATACAGCAACCTGATTCTAACATGACCGAAGTTGGGTATGCAGTCGGGTTTAATAGTACAAGTTATTTCATTAGCAAGTTTCGAAACAGAATGCATATGACCCCACTAGCTTACAAAAAGGAGTTTACGAAAGCTTAACGGGCGTTGATAAAGGAGAGAAGCTAACCAGGTGCAATCACGAGTCATTAAAAACTGACTTAAGGAGTTCGGTATAAATGCAAGAACAAAAGATTAAGCTTGTGATCGGAGCAGGAGAACATAATAATAATCCAGGTTGGATTCATACCCAGGAAGACGAAGTGAATTTACTTGATGCGGCTACCTGGGAAGCTAATTTTAAGGTGGGTACAATTGAAGCAATATTAGCAGAACACGTCTGGGAGCATCTGACATTTTCAGAGGGTGTAAAGGCTGCACGGATATGTTTTAAGTATCTACGAAAAGGTGGATATGTGCGTTGTGCGGTTCCAGATGGATACTTCCCAGATGAAAAATATCAGGAAATCGTACAAATTGGAGGGCCAGGTCCAGATGATCATCCGGCAGCAAGCCATAAAATTGTACATAATTATAATTCTATTTCGAAAATGTTTGAGATGGTTGGGTTTGAAGTTAAACTACTAGAATATTGTGATGAGGAAGGCCAATTTTATACAAATGACTGGGATGGAAATGATGGAGTAATCTTTCGTTCGAAAAAATTTGACCCAAGAAACCAGGGGGAAGAGTTAGCTTTTCCATCACTGATTATCGATGCTGTGAAACGTTGACTATTAAACTATTGGCACAAACCAATCATAATGATTTAACAACGAGAAAAAGTTTGATTAAACAAGCTCACCATCCAGCATTATTGAAAAAATACTTGTGAGATATGCTAATTTTTGTGCCGCAAAAATGTAAAAAAGCGGGGTAGTTATATGAACATACTAGAGAAATATGAGGATATACCTAAAATAGAGACAGAGCGTCTCATCCTGAGAAAAATAACGTTAGATGATGCAAAAGATATGTATTTATATGCTTCGGATGAAGAAGTAACGAAAAATGTAACGTGGAATACTCATTTTACTTTGTCTGATACTTTTAGATTCATAAATACATTTTTATCTAAATATGATGCTCCTTGGGGGATTGAGCTTAAAGAGAATGGTAGATTTATTGGGACTGTCCACTTTGTTTGGTGGCAGCCAAAACACAATAGCGCTGAACTGGGGTATGTTCTGTCTAAAGAATACTGGGGGCAAGGTTTAATTACCGAAGCAGCAAGGGCGATCATCTCTTTTGGGTTTGAAAATCTTGATTTAGTTCGTATACAGGCGAGGTGTTTTTTAGAAAACAAAGGTTCAGAACGTGTGATGAAAAAATTAGGTATGGATTTTGAAGGGATAAATAGAAAAGTAATGAATGTTAAAGGAGAACATAGGGATTTAAAGATGTACTCCATATTGAAGGCTTAAGGAAAGATAGCGTCTTCTTAGAGTAAAGTTTTAAACAAATAGTTTTTAAAAAAGCCGAGCCCCGCTGGGACACTATTGTCTCAGCGAGGCTCGGCTTAAGCATTTCGGGGGTAAGTAAGGCGCTTCCGCCTTAAGTTAAAACATATCGATTAATTTAATGACCCCAAGATATCCGAACAGTAGCACACAGCATGTCAGAACGATGTTTGCGATCCACCCATTTTGAAGCGGTTTTTCTACCCTTTTCGAGTTCAATAGCCATAACAAGGCTAATGCTAAGAAAGGCATAAAGAGCGCTCCAAGTGCTCCATACAAAATTACGAGCAATACTGGTTTACCGAAAAACAAAAGCAACATGGGCGGGAATGTAAGCCATAAGAGATAGGCACGATAAGCAGGATCTTTTTCAGAAACTTTCGTTGTCGGCTTCCCTTTACTGCGTACGATGCGGATGAAATCGGCAAAAAGGTAAGGAACCCCGTTCCATACGCCTAATAAAGAAGAAAACGCTGCACACCAGGCGCCGATCAGAAACATCCAACGTGCCACTTCACCGAATTCTTCACTGAACATTGATGAAAGGGTGACTAAACCTTCCTCTCCATTGATCTCTATCCCTGTCCCAAACAAAAATTCTGCTCCAATGACCAGCAAGGAGACTGTAAATATGGAGGTGATGACGTAGCCGACGGCAGAATCGAGCTTCATCATCGGTACCCATTTCTTGCCTTCCCATTTGTTTTCCCGTATCCAGTAACCATAAGATGCCATCGTAATCGTACCGCCGACTCCACCTAATAGACCCATCACCAGTAACAGAGAACCGTCTCCTGTCCGTGGAACAAATCCGCTCAGAATGTTTCCAATGTCAGGCAATATAAGGATAGCTGAGCCCACTACAGTAATGAACATGATTCCGATCATCACCGTCATCACTCGCTCAAAAAGTTTGTATCTGCCTGTTAATACGAGGGCCATTCCGGCAAGTCCATGCAGGATCGCCCATGCCCACAAAGGCATGATCGGCACCATGGTCACCATCATAATAGCGCTAGTCGACATGGCGGCAGCCCCGTAGCTTAACCCCCAAAGAACCGAATAGACTCCGAAGTATCCAGTCGCCCATTTTCCAAGGGAGTGAAACCCTTCCAATATCGTTTTGCCAGTGGCAAGCTGCCAGCGTCCCATACCTTCTGTAAAAAAGAATTTAAAAATTGCACCGACGACAATCGCCCAAATCAGCGTGGTCCCAAAACTAACGCCTGCCACTAAAGCGGCAATTAAATCACCGGTTCCCACTCCGGTTGCAGCTGTCACAAAACCTGGTCCGACCGTTTTCAGCTTTCCTTTGAACGAAGTCGGTGGTGTGTTTGTACTTTCATGAGGTTCTAGCTTTTCGGCTTCCATATCTCCTCATCCTCCTTTTACTAATGAACCTTTTTCTGTAAAGGTCATTTAGATGATTGTGTATTATAGAAGAACAGCGCTTACATTGCAATATAATTGCGAAAATTCCGAAAAAATAAGTCGATTAACGGACAAAAAGCCTTACGTAATTAGGCATATAGTTTAGTAATACGTTTCATGAAACTAAGAAGGATTTAGCCACACTTCAATGGAAAAAGTAAGTTATTCAGTAGAAAGGCAGGGTGAGATCCGTGGATAAAAAATATAATGATCTGATCGGTGATATTCTGGAACAATCGGGGGAGAAGGATAACTATCAGGGGAAAGGAAAGGGAGCGCCGCTTCCTTTAGATTATACGAAAAGAGATCTGTATCAAAATTTCCAAAAGACCGCCAAGGATGCTGGTTTTCTGCCTCCTTGGCTGAAGTTGCAAAAAGAAATATCGCGACTTATTCATACCTGCAAGACGGAAAATGATATAGAGATAATTAATGATAAAATAAGAAAATATAATAGGCTGTGTCCAACGCAGTTGCAAAAATATCTGGTCAGCAAGGAAAATTTGGAGAAAGCCAAAGAGCGGTGGTAATTTGAAAAAACCCGAAAGGAGGGGAAAAACTGAAGAAAAGAAGATTCCCTGTCGTAAAAGCTGTTTTAATAGGCGGCATAATTGCCTATTTTACATTTGATTATAATGGTTGGATGTTTTTCTATTGATTCAGTGAAAATGGGTTGAAAAACCGTCAACATTCATGGATGATAGATTAGTCTTATATTTTGGTAATAGCTTTGGAGGATGTTATGGAAATAAAACTTAATAGAAAAATCATACTTGCTACTTTTATGATTGGAGCCTTTTTTGCTGTTTTGAATGAAACGCTTCTGAATATAGCATTGACCGAATTGATGGATGTTTTTGGCTTAAGTGCACCGACGGTTCAGTGGATGGCAACTGGATTCATGCTGGTGATGGGTGTCCTGATGCCGATTTCAGCCTTACTTATCCAATGGTTTACGACAAGACAAATGTTTATTGGAGTCATGTCGGTATTTTTGGCAGGGACAGTGATTGCCGCTTCTGCTGTCAATTTCCCGATGCTTTTGACTGGCAGAATGATTCAGGCAGTTGGGACCGGACTGTTGATTCCTGTTATAATGAATGCGCTCTTATTGCTGTATGAACCGGAGGTCCGGGGCAGAATCATGGGGACATTTGGACTCGTCATCATGTTCGCTCCCGCAATCGGACCGACTCTCTCCGGTGTGATTGTTGACTGGCTGGGATGGCGTTGGTTATTTATCACTGTCATTCCGTTTGCCGTTTTTTCGATACTTTTTGCCGTGAAATACCTGCAGAATGTCGGGGAAGTGACCCGTCCAAAAGCAGATGTCCTGTCAATCATACTGTCCTCGATCGGAATTGGGGGAATCGTTTACGGCTTCAGCAGTGCTGGTGAGGGCGGAGGAGGATTTGCTTCCATGGAAATCATCGCAATTATTGGAGTCAGTATCGCCAGCTTGATCTTTTTTGTATTTCGCCAATTGAAAATAGAAGACCCACTGCTGGATGTAAGGGTATTTGCTTATAAAAATTATGCACGAGGCATTATCATTTTTGTGATCGTGATCATGGCAATGTTTGCCTCGGAGATTGTCATGCCGATGTACCTCCAGGGTCCGCTTGGTTTTTCAGCGAAGGCAGCCGGACTGCTGCTGCTCCCTGGTGCTTTGTTGAATGGGTTGATGTCTCCTGTTATGGGAACGTTATTTGATAAATTCGGACCAAGAAAACTGATCATTCCGGCATCGCTTGTCCTGGTCGCTGTCATGGTTTTCTTCAGTTATATCAATCCATCGATTCCCATCTGGTATTTCATCTTTGCTTACATCATTTTGATGCTTTCCGTGTCTGCAATCCTTATGCCCGCACAGACCAATGCCCTGAATGAACTGCCAAAGCACTTGTATCCGCATGGGACTGCGATTGCCAATACACTGCAGCCGATTGGAGGAGCCCTTGGCGTATCCATTTTCGTAAGTATCATGAGCCAGGGCCAGGAAAACTACCTCGATGATCATTCTGGAGCAATCACGAATGACCTCTTGAATAAAGCAATGACTGCAGGCGTCCATCACGCGTACTGGTTCGCTATCGCTTTGTGTGTCAGTACCTTTGTCATCGCACTTTTCGTTAAAAAAGCGATAGCTCCTGATTTCGAACCAGAAGAAAAGGAATCATAAGCGTTTTTGTGAAGACCACTTGCCGATAAGGCCAAGTGGTCTTTATAGTAGATACAACACACAAAAAACAATAGGAGGATCAGGGAATGAAAGCTGGATGGGAACGAACGCACGATTTTATCATGCCGGATATCGACACTGTAAGAAAGATCCTTACTCCGTTTTTAAAAGGTAAGCGCGTTACAGATATGGAGCCTTTAAGCGGCGGGCTGAATAACTCCAACATTAAAATTACAACCGACACGAAAGAATGTTTTGTGCTGCGCATTTATAGTAAAAGAAATGATAGCCCGGGCAAAGAGACAGCCATATTGAATCTGTTATCCGAAAAAGTACCTGTTCCAAGCGTATTATATTCTGATCGTTCCTGTTTTGTTTTCTCTAAACCATTCATGGTATTGAGCTGGATTCCCGGCCTTCCTTTTTCAGAAATGCTTACAAAAAAGGATATAGCGTGTACGACAACATTGGCAGCTGCCATTGGGGAAACTTTAGCGAACATTCACCACATTACCTTTTCTGATTCCGGTTTCCTGGATGAAGATTTGAATATAAAGGAAAAAATAAAACTGGATGCAGAAATGTTTGTAATATTTATAAAAGAAAGTATGGAAAAGGGGTTTGGAGAAAAGCATATAGGCACAGGTATGAGCGCTGAAGTCCTGCGATTTTCCTTGTTGGAGAATATCGGTGTTCAAAACAAATTAGTTCATAGTGATTTTAATCCATTGAATATCTTCGTGAACGGAAGTACCCTTTCAGCTGTGTTGGATTGGGAGTACGCCCTCAGTAGCTCTCCACTCTTAGATATCGGAAACATGGTCCGTTATGAAAGCCTGGACTCTACTTTATTGGAACCGTTTGTGGAAGGATATCTTCATAATGGCGGCCACTTGCCTGAGCAATGGCTTCAAAAAGCAAAACTACTGGATTTCATGGCTCTTTTTGATTTATTGAATAAAGAGCATTGCGGGGAGAGAAGAAGGCAAGATATAACCAGAATAATCCGAAGGACGATAGAAGATTGGGAGCAGTATGATAGGATACAACAGAGCTTTACTGAGTAAGTTTTTTTAAAATAGAAAATATCAGCCTAATGAAATCCAGAAAGAAATAGGTGAATGGACATGGACATCAGACATTTGAAATATTTTATCGAGGTTACCAGGTTCAACAGCTTTACCCGTGCGGCTGACCACCTATTTGTTACCCAGCCCACGATCAGCAAGATGATCAAAAATTTAGAAACAGAACTAGGGGTAGAGCTGTTTGACAGGTCCAGAAAACAGCTTGTGCTGACCGATGCGGGCCGCGCGATTTTAGACCAGGCCCAGACCATTGACCGCGCATTTGATAATCTCAAGACCGAGATTGATGAGTTGGTCGGCTTGCAGAAGGGGCATATCCGCATTGGACTGCCACCGATTATGGATGCCGATCATTTTATCCGGATTTTAGGAGATTTCCATCAGCTTTATCCTGGCATCACTTTTCAGCTGATGGAAAATGGGACAAGAAAAATAGAAGAAGATATCATTGCCGATCATCTTGATGTTGGTATTGCCGTCCTGCCGACAGAGGGGGAAGAATTTGATCATTTTTCTTTTATGAAAGAAGAATTACGGGTAGTTGTGCCCCCGGCTCATAGGTTTGCCGATAGAAAGCAAATCAGAGTGGAAGAACTCGAGGAGGAATTGTTCATTCTCTTTAATAAGGATTTCGCATTGAATGACCGCATCAGGGAATCCTGCAAACAAGCCGGATTTCTCCCGCAGGTTGTCTCCGAAAGCTCCCAATGGGATTTTATTGGGAAAATGATCGCCTCCGAACTGGGAATTTCCATATTGCCTTACAGTGTTTCCAAGCTGCTGAAAGAAGATGTCAGAGTCATAAAAGTCGTCAAGCCAACCATTGAATGGGATCTTGCGATAATCTGGAGAAAAAATCATTATCTATCTTATGCCACCAAGGAATGGCTGAAGTTTACCCAGGCGCGGTTGATGGAGAGCACCTCAAATTAAGAGGTGCTCTTTTTACTATGTGATTTTTCATCTATCATGCTTTACCAGCATAAATGAAAGCATTTCCATAGACAGTGTCTATGGTTTGGATGGTAAACATCCATTTCACTTATCAGAAGTACAGGCTTACACTTGGAATATCAAACGTTTGAAATGACACAACCCAGAAAGGAACTCATTCTTATGCCAGAAACAAAAAGTCCAAAAGAGAGCCTGATTGTAAACACCGACCAGGTAATGATTAATGACCTGAATAACTACAATACTTTGTTCGGGGGAGTGCTGATGAAAAAGCTGGATAACAACGCTACCCTTTCAGCAAGAAGGCATGCAAGGGTGAAGGAATGCGTGACAGCCTCCACTGATTCCATCGATTTTTTATACCCGATTCACCAGACAGACTCCGTATGTGTGGAATCTTTTGTCTCCTACACAGGAAACAAATCAATGGAAATTTTCTGTAAAGTAATCGCAGAAGATATGATTACCGGGGAACGACGAATGGCAGCTACCGCTTTTCTCACTTTCGTAGCACTCGATGAAGACAAAAAGCCGATCCAGGTACCAGACATCGCTCCGGAAACAGAGGAAGAGAAATTTCTTTATGAATCCGGAAAAGAACGTGCCGAAACCCGCAGGATTCGCAGAAAACACAGTAAAAAATTGACCGAAATTATCAGCTTAGAAAAACCATGGGAAGAAGGAGTGGAAGTGTGATGTCCTACATGTTAGCGGGTTTGAATGATCTGTATGATGCAAAAAAAGATCTGGAGGAACTAAAGCAAAACTCTCCGGATCTTGCCGAACAGCTAATTCATGTCGTCAGTCTGACAAGGCAGCTGCAGTTGAAGTATGGATATATGGGGTCATTATTGATGGACAAAGACCTCCCGGAGTATGAGCCGAAGTTCGTAAGAGGATCGATTCTCCATCTCTATCAAAAAGAAGTCCAGAAGCTGAAAAATAACCCAGAGGTAAATAAATTGAAAGAAGTCATGAGAAAACATCAGAAAATAACTGATTCAAAGCTGTTTTTACTGACACTTGGAGCAAAGCCAGAACTTTTACAAGGCTCTACCATTATCAAGTAAACAGTAGATATCATTAGCGGTCCCGTTGTGGTGTATAGATTACAGCCTGTACGCCATAATTGGACTGCTTTTTTAATAGGTAGCCGAAATCGAGGTGATTTGGGATTTGTAGTATTATGTAGGAACAAGAATATGTTGGGAGAGGGAGAGGTTACAATGGAGGAAATATTCAAGAATTACCATCAAGTGTCTTCTTGGCCGCCGATTAGAAAACCCGATGGAATACATAAGAAGAAAAAGCATGATACGGCAGAATTAGTGAAGTTAAATTATCAAAAACTGAACCAAGAGCTAGTCAATAGTCTCATTGGAAGGAAAAGTGCTAAAGCCATTAAAAAAGGGGAATTATCAAAGGATGAACTCGGAACCTTTTTAAAATGGTCGGTAGGTATAGGAAGTTCAAACCGCAGAACTTATCCATCAGCTGGAGGGCTATATACGAACCAGGTTTTTATCGTGGCAAACGAAGTGGACGGAATCACAGAAGGGGTTTATTCCTATCTGCCTGATGAACATGCATTGCAGCATGAGAAAGGTGCTGTCCAGATTAAGGATGCATTAGTCCAGTCTGATATCGATTGCAATTTCTGTCTTATAATAGCTGCCAACATAGGAAATGCAGCTAGTCATTACGGGGAAAGGTCCTATCGGTTCTGCCTTTTAGAAGCAGGACACATGGTACAAAATATCATGCTGGTCGCTAATGCGCTACATCACGCAGTTGCACCGATAGGCGGTTTTAAAGACAGTGTAGTAAACGAACAACTTTTACCGAAGCACAAAAGCCTTTCTGCTTTCTATCTTGTACCGGTTGGTTTTTCTTGTAAATGGAACGAAGCAATGGAATGAACCACCCAATCAAGCCGGTCCTCCTATGCATATCCTGATTGAAAAGGGACAACTATGTGGGAAGGGAGGACAAGGTGCAATGTTAACAAGATATGATAAAAAATCTATTGATCTATGGATTTCCATCATGAGTCAATATGAGAATTTGAGTACACAGCAAAAGGTTAAAAAAGCTTCCCGAGTGCTAAGACTGAAATATAAAAGGATTGGCAATGGAACCCATAGGGTGGTTTATGACCTTAATAATAACTATGTATTGAAGGTAGCGATTACCTCGCGGGGGTTAACGTGTAATAAAAATGAATATAATCTTTATTCTAAGGCTCCTCCGGGATTGAGCAGGCATCTTTGCATGGTAAAATCATTCGGAAAAGGCTGGATCATTATGAGAAAGATGGTGCCAGGTATCCCTATCAATAAAAGAAATCAAAAAAAGATTCTTGAGTTGAAAGCAAAGTTCCTGAAACATGGAATTGGTGCCAGGGACCTGAAAAGCAGTAATCTCGCATATGCAAAGGGCGGTGAACTTACTGTGGTTGATTATGGCCATTTTAAAAGACCAAGACGAACCACTTAAGCCCCTGCCCATCTTAATTCCAAAACCAACTACCCGAATTCATCTATCCCACCCATAAGATAAAGAATATTTCCTGATTGGAAACAGCAAAAAGTGATGCTTCCATTCTAGGAGTATGGTAAAATATGTTTCAATTTCTTATGGTAAGGATGGTGAAGCCATTGAATCCGATACTTATAGATTTTCCATCTTCTTTTGAAACAGACAGGCTGAAAATCCGGATGCCTAAACCTGGTGATGGGATAGTGATCCATGAAGCGATTGAAGCTTCACGGGAAGAATTGAAAGAGTGGCTTCCATTTGCGCAGGAAAGACAGACACTGGAAGAAACGGAACGGAATACCAGGGAATCACACGTTAAATTTCTGAAGCGGGAAGATCTCCGCCTGTTAATCTTTGAAAAGAAGTCGGGGCGTTTAATCGGCTCCTCTGGACTTCACCGAATGGACTGGGAAGTGCGCCGGTTTGAAATCGGATACTGGCTGGACACTCGTTTCTCCGGGCAGGGGTTTATGACAGAGGCAGTAGAAGGTATCACTGCATTTGCTTTCAACGAGCTTAAGGCAAACCGCGTGGAAATCCGTTGTGATACCCGCAATCAGAAAAGCAGGAAGATTCCCGTCAGGCTTGGTTTCGAACTGGAAGGAATACTTAAAAACGAGGATGTAGGTATGTCAGGTGGTTTACGGGACACTTGTATTTATGCCAAAATAAAAAACTAAGTAATTTATTTCTGATGAGCCCAAATAATAGTCACCTGACCAGCCTTTGCTACATACACATGTGGCAAAGGTTTTTTACACTTTAAGAAAGTTTAACTTTGTTAAAGGGTTAATGTATAAGTAAAACTAATGCTTTCGCCATAATGACTTGGCGACAAGCCAGGTTTTTCTAAGATGCTTGCATGGTCTCAGCTAAATTTCGTTCACGAACAAAAGGTTACTTATACAAAAAAAGTTGCCCTAAGTCAAAAAAGTCGTTAGAATGAATCTAAGATAGCGAAGAGAGAGGAGGAACAGATGATGGGGGAAGGTTTATTGCTGGCGTTCTCATTGACTCTGATGGCAGGGCTTGCCACAGGGATCGGCAGCATCTTGGCGTTTTTTACGAAGACCACCAATACCAGGTTTCTATCATTTGCATTAGGTTTTTCAGCCGGCGTCATGATTTACGTATCGATGGTGGAGATTTTCTTCAAGGCACAGGACGCCCTAAGAAACGCCCTTGGGACGCAGGCGGGAAGCTGGGCAACAGTTGGAGCATTCTTTGGAGGCATGATTTTCATTGCCTTAATCGATAAATTTATTCCGAAGAAAACGAATCCTCATGAAGTTAAAAAAGTAGAAGATATGAATAAGAGCAATAATGGGGTAAAAGATCCTGAACTTTTGAAAATGGGAACATTCGCAGCACTGGCGATTGCGATCCATAACTTTCCTGAAGGAATAGCAACATTCACTTCGGCATTACAGGATCCAAGCCTTGGAATTGCGATCGCCGTAGCAATCGCGATCCATAACATTCCAGAAGGTATAGCGGTGTCTGTTCCAGTATATTTTGCAACAGGAGACCGTAAAAAAGCTTTCAAGCTTTCATTTTTATCCGGTCTGTCGGAACCGATTGGCGCTTTTGTAGCATATCTTATCTTAATGCCATTTCTGAATGACATCATGTTCGGGGTGATTTTTGCAGCTGTTGCCGGCATCATGGTATTCATTTCTCTTGATGAGTTGCTGCCAGCATCGAAAAAATATGATGAAGCGCACCTTTCCATATACGGGGTCATCAGCGGCATGATGATCATGGCGTTGAGCCTGTTGTTATTCATCTGATATATGTGTTTAAGGGCTGTCGAGATAGTCTTCTCGGCAGTCTATTTATTTTTTAAATTAGCTGCTGAAAAGAAAAAGTCCGATAACCGAGCATTATCGTACTGACGGATGAGAATATGAAAAGCTGACCCTTTCCTTGCCGGATTCAATTAGTGGAAGGCTTTTTTCGATTACAGGAGGGCGAGTACTGCGTAAGCCAAAAGAATTGATTGTTGCGTAAAAAAGAAGAATAATAAGTGGTATATAACGCTTTTTATAAATCGAGTAAAAACCTATGGTAAATAATACGTTAAGAAATCAGGAAAAGGTGATATTTTATGAAAGCGGTACAAGTAACAGGATATGGGGAAGTAGATAAGTTAAAGGTTGTCGACATACCGATACCTGAACCAAAAGAAAATGAAGTTCTTGTGAAAGTAAAGGCTTGTGCCATCAATAATACGGAAATCTGGATGAGAGAAGGTGCCTATGGTACTGGTGCTAAGTCTGGCTGGCGACCAGAAGGGGTGCAATTCCCACGTATACCTGGATCAGATATAACTGGAAAAATTGTTAAAGTTGGTGGTCAGGTAGATGAAGGCATGGTAGATAAAAATGTAGTTTTATTTCCTTTTACTTCTAGTGGAGAAGAGGGGAGCGAACATATCTCTGAGGATATGTCCTTTATAGGCTCGGAATACGATGGAGGTTATGCTGAATATGTGGTGTGGCCTGCTGACCTATGTTTTGATATGCCTCTTCCCACTTATTCAAAAAGTGCTGTTTTTTCAGTAAGCGGGTTAACAGCTTGGCATATGGTCAATCAAGTTCAGGTTCAACCCGGAGAGACTGTTATGGTAACAGGGGCAAATGGAGGAGTTGGATCATTAAATGTGCAAATTGCCTCTAAAGTGTTTGGTGCTAAAGTCATTGCGATAATTGGTGATTTAAATGCTGAGGAGGTAATGAAGGAATTAGGAGCCACACATGTATTATCCTATAAATCCGATAATCTTGAAGAAGAGATTTTAAAGGTGAATGGAGGACCGATCGATACCGTTTTAGACGTTGTAGGGGATGCTTTGTTTCCCACATCTCTTCACGTATTGAAAAAAGGTGGAAAGTTCTGTATCTCAGGTTCTGCTGGAGGCCAAATGACGAATCTTGATTTTAGAACATTGTATCTAAAACATATTACAATGTATGGATCCGTGTTAGGGACAAGATCAGAGTTTAAAGATATGCTTCAGGCGATATCTGAAGGGAAAATAAATCCAGTCATAGACAAAAGCTTTCCCTTAGAAAAGACCAAAGAAGCTCAATTGTATTTCAAGAATAAAGGGAAATTAGGAAAAGTCTTATTACTACCTGAAGAATAATTCCATTTGTTTAAATGTAAAAAAACGTTCAGGAGAGGTATCTTGGTTTTGAGTCTTACTGATTTAGGGGCAATTCTTCTACAGAATTGTTCTCTATTTTATTTACAAAATTCACATAATATTAAAAATAATCCAACGTTATAAATATGAGCTTCGTTATCATCAAAGGGGGAGAATGATGGATACTGCCATTGTTGGTGCAAGATTTAATGATTTTGCGATTTTAGAATGTGAAGGATCCAGTGAACTTTATAAAAGTCTGTCATTAAGTATTGCAACAGACAAAGAATTATTGAAATTATGTCTTAATGCTCGAGAAGGACAGCCTATTCCAAATTTGCTCTTCGGTGCGGTACATTATTTACTTCTCCAGGGTACTGATCACCAACTCAAAGAATACTATCCCAGTTTAGTCGATAAACCCAAGAAAAATAGCCATCTGTTCGAGGCATTTAAAGATTTCTGCCTGGAGAACGGAAAGGAAATAAAGTCTATTCTGAAAAATAAGCTTGTGCAAACAAATGAAGTCCGTCGTTGTGCTTATTTATACCCTGTATTTTGCTACATCTATCAACAAACCAATAAGCCGCTTTCTCTTATAGAAATCGGAACAAGTGCAGGTCTCCAACTACTATGGGATCATTATTCCTATTCATACGGAACAGAAAATATTTATGGCAAAAATGATTCTTTTGTTCATTTAACCTCGAATGTGCGTGAAGGAGAACTACCTCATCATTTATTATCCCTAAATCCACCTGTTAATGATCGACGCGGTTTTGACTTACATGTTAGTGACCTTACCAAAAAGGAAGATTTCTTATGGCTAAAAGCCCTTATATGGCCAGAACATAAGGACCGTCTTGTAAACTTTGAAGACTCCGTTAAGCAACTGAGGTTAAATCCTCCTCACCTCATTGAAGGGGATGGGGTGGCTCTATTAACAGAAGCAGCAGAAGAAATATCTGCTGATACAACGCTTTGCATATTCCATACTCATGTAGCTAATCAGATGCCAAATAGTCTTAAAGAAATTTTGCTGCAAAGAGTACATGAAATAGGGAAACAAAGGGACCTTTTTCACATTTACAATAATATGGAGGACAGAATGCTGCATGCAGATTCGATTTTAAACGGAAAAGCTAAGCATAGAACTATAGGGGAAACAGACGGTCATGGCCGCTGGTTTGATTGGAAATTAACCAGTGAGGTTTTGACTTAGTTGTTATCGGTATAGCTTCGGGAATAGAAAAAACGGAACTGTGGAAAGGCAGTAGTTAATATTCAACTTTAAGCTAGTTTTACTTTGTGAAAGGATTAAAGTATAAGTTAGGCTATTGTCATAAGGACTTGCCGACAAGCCAGGTTTTCTTAATAAACTGTTAAAAAACACTATCTTTAAACGATCCCCCTCATTCATTGTTTATTGACACTTGATCCAGCTTGAGGCAGGGGTGATGAATAATAAACAGACTATATGGTTTCACGATTAAGGAGAATTATATGCGAAGAATTGGAAAGTCTTTTCTAATCTATTTTTTGGGGATTTCCGTACTGACTTTAGGAATTGCTCTCACCATTCAATCCCGATTAGGCACTTCGCCTTTTGATGCATTACTCGTTGGTTTATATCGCACATTTGGATTGACTATAGGAAGTTGGGAAATAGTTGTTGGTTCAGCTATGGTTTTGCTTAATGCGGCAGCATTAAAAGCGAGACCAGAATTTTCGGCTATATTAACTTCCATTATTACAGGGATCGGGATTGATTTATGGCTATTCTTATTAGGAGACTGGTTAATACCTAATCATTTATTAGGACAAACTTTATTAGTATTGCTCGGCATTTTTCTAGGCGGAACGGGAATTGCGATTTATTTAGAATCAAACTTTGCACCTAATCCAATGGACCGGTCAATGGTTATTTTAACAGATAAAACGAATTGGTCTTTCAGTAAGTCACGGGCCATCATTAGTATAGTATTAGTAATTATTGCTTTCTTTTTCAATGGAGCCATTGGTGTTGGAACGTTGCTAAATGCATTAATCACAGGGGTTATAATCCAGTGGGTCCGTCCATATGTTCTGGCAATTCTTTATAAACGTCCTATGCAGGTAGCGAATAATATTCAATAATCAAGTTGAATAAATTCATCTAATCCTCCATGTATATCAAAAAAATACGTACCCTCCATTTAGCTGGAGGATGTTTATGATTCCAATCTCGCATTAGGAGGCTGGGACATAACTAAAACAATGGTACGGAAACGAACATTTAAAAACGTAAAAAAATGAAAGATTCGGAAGGGGAGGACAGAATGAAGCGGAATTTTTTAGATCAATTCTATACTATTGATAGAAATACAGGCGAATACATTATTGAAATTGGCCTGAATTCTTATGATGATATTTTCAATAGCTGGGATTCATCGGTTTACAACCTTCGAGATCTGGACTCGAGCCTGAAATCTTTTCTTGAAGAGTGTTCGTATGACATTGATTTACATAATGACATTGTTTTAAGGTTTCATATGCAGAATGAAAAGGGAGATCCAAAGGTTGAGAATACAGTGATAACGAGTTTGCGCAACTTTTTTAACTATCGACTGCATTTTATTAAAAAGGAAATGGACCATGACCTAAAGAAAGTAGTGGTGTATGTTGCAGTTTCTCTGGTGTTGACGTTTTTCTCTCTTTATTTACCTGAAGTATTGGATGTAGAAATCGTGTTCAAAATCATTTTACAAGCTGTTCAGTTAGGTGGATGGGTATTTTTATGGGAGGCATTTACGCTTGTCTTTTTACAAGGAAGAGCACCTCGTAAGCTAAGAAAAGAGTACAGAAGGCTGCTGCATGCACCAATTCGATTTCAATATAATGAGTAAAATGGTTAGAGGATAGAAAGTCTCTTATAATAAATAGGTTAGAAAAAGCTTTTTTCAGTAACCTCCAGGAAGCATGATGTTTTTCTGCAGGCTGCATGGAGAAACTTCTTTATATTCGTATGTATTAGATCCGTAAGAAGGTGATGGAGGTTGCATATGTTAACTGTTTAAATAGTATAAATTGGTGGTATCGTACGATAATCACTTCAAAGGAAAAAGGGAGAAATGTATGGGAGAAAAAACGGTGCTTATCACTGGGGCTTCCAATGGAATCGGCTTTTTAACGGCTGTGAAATGTGCAGAAAAAGGTTTCCGGGTCATTGCAACCATGAGAAACATCGATAAAGCACAGAAACTTGATGTACAAATAAAAGATAAAGCGGCAAGGGATAGAATAATCATCCGGCAGCTGGATGTTACAGATGAAACATCGATCGCTTCTTTTAAAACCTGGCTGTCTAAAGGAGAACGTGTAGACATCCTGATCAACAACGCCGGGATGGCAGTAGGCGGCTTTGTGGAAGAGCTGCCACTTGATGCCTATCGTCAACAATTGGAAACAAACTTTTTCGGACTCGTTGCGGTCACGCAGGCCGTGTTACCTCTTATGCGCAGGCAGGGTGCAGGTAAAATCTTGAACATTAGCAGTGTAAGTGGAGTGATTGGGTTTCCTGGTCTGTCCCCGTACGCAGCATCCAAACATGCAGTGGAAGGTTTTACGGAAAGCCTGCGGCTGGAGGTCGTGCCATTTGGTATCGATGTCGCCCTGATTGAGCCAGGTTCTTTTCAAACGGATATTTGGACCACAGGGACAACCATTCCTGAGCAGGCAGCAAGAAATAATTCTCCATATAAACGGTACATGGAACGGATGAAGGAGAAGATGGCAGCCAGTCGGCCGAATTACGAAGATCCTGTTCATATTGCCGATCAATTGGTTCGGTTTTCAGACAAAGAAAAACTGTCGGCTCTGCGTTATCCAGTTGGAAAAGGGGTCAGGACGATGCTCCTTTTTAAAAAGCTGGTCCCTTGGAAGTTGTGGGAGCGAATGGTACATAAACAGTTGAAGATTTCCAGTATGAAGGAGGAATAATAGATGGATAAAGCAACGATAATCGAAGGCGCTGAACCGCTGTATAAGCATGGGAATGAGGTTGGTATACTCGTCCTTCATGGCTTTACCGGCACAACGCAAAGTGTCCGTCCGCTAGCTGAGGTATATGATAAAGCAGGTTATTCTGTCGCAATGCCGTGTTTGGAGGGGCACGGAACCCATTTTGAAGAAATGGAAAAAAAGACTTATCAGGATTGGATTGCTTCTGCAGAGGAAGCATTGGAGTGGCTTCGGAAAAAAGATTGCAAAGTCCTGTTCATTATCGGCTTGTCGATGGGTGGGACGCTTGCCTTGCATCTTGCTGAACGTAACAGGGATGTGACGGGAATTGCGTTAATTAATGCAGCAATTGAACTTCCTGACTTTGAAAAATTGGAAGGGGACGACCAGCCTAGGTTCCTTGATGCAATTCACTCAGATATCAAGCGGCAGGGAGTGAGTGAACTGGCATATGATCAGGTTCCGTTAGTTTCTGTCCAGGAATTACTCAAGTTAATGAATGAAGTGCGGCCTGCTCTGGATAATATCCATTGCCCAGCACTGTTATTTGTTTCCGATGAAGACCACGTAGTACCACCGGATAATTCCGAATTTATTTTTGAAACGGTATTTTCCGAGCATAAGGAACTGGTACATCTGGAAAACAGTTACCATGTTGCCACTTTGGATCATGATATCGATCTGATTGTGGAGCGGACATTGGAATTTTTCCAACAATATACAGAAGTAAAAGGATAAGAAGCCCCCTATGCCTGGCAAGCTAAGAAAAGCTTCGCCAGGCATGAATGCTTTTAACTGGTATAGACGACTATATAAATAAACCGTATAATGGAGAAAGAGATAATTAGCATACAAGGTGGGAAGACAGTGATTATTAAAAATATTGAAATCATCACGGAAAACTATGAGCACGTACGCGGATCACTGCGAATAGAGAACGATACAATAGCAGAAATCAGCACTGGTGATCTTCATACTAAACAAACTATACCAGTTATTGATGGGCAAGGATTGATGGCTATTCCTGGTTTTATCGATGTCCATATCCATGGAGCGGATGGACATGACACAATGGATGCGAGCAGAAAGGCTTTGAATGGAATTGCCACTGTGCTTCCGCGTGAAGGGACGACAAGCTTTTTGCCAACCACAATGACTCAGCACCCCGATGCGATTACGGCTGCACTTGAAAATATAGCCGACTATATGAAGGAAAACCAAGCTGGAAACGGCGCAGAGGTGCTTGGGATCCACTTGGAGGGGCCATTTATTTCCCGGGAAAAAGCGGGCGCCCAGCCGGAGGAATTTATCCGTAAACCAGATATATCGCTGTTTGAGAAATGGCAAGCTGCAAGTAACAACAACATAAGGCTGGTGACGCTTGCCCCTGAAGAAACTGGGGCGCTTGCATTGATCGCTTATCTGGATAAACATGGTGTCGTAGCTTCGATCGGTCATACGAATGCCACTTATCAAGAAGCCATGGAAGCTGTAAACCATGGGGCCAAACATGTTACTCATCTGTTCAACCAAATGAGCGGGCTTCATCACCGGGAACCAGGAGTGGCAGGAGCAGCACTGATCCGCGATGAGCTGTCCCTGGAAGTGATTGCCGACAACGTGCATGTTCACCCGGAAGCGGTCCATCTCGCATATAGATCGAAGGGTGCGGGTAAGCTGATGTTGATTACCGACGCCATGCGCGCTAAGTGCCTTCCAAATGGAAGCTATGAACTGGGCGGCCAGGCGGTAGAGGTTACCGGCAATGAAGTACGCCTGCCTGATGGGACGCTTGCCGGAAGCATCCTTACACTCCAGGAGGCAGCAAAGAATATGACAGAAATAGCGGATATCTCCATCGCGGAGCTGATCAAAATGACTTCTGAAAATGCTGCCAGGCAATTAGGCATTTTCGACCGGAAAGGAAGCATTCGCATAGGCAAGGATGCGGACCTCGTCCTAATTGACAAGAACCGGGATGTCGTCATGACGATTTGCCGTGGTGAGATTGCATTTGAAAAGGAGGACTGGCAAGCATGAAGGTGAGAGTGACAGAGAATTATCAGCATATGAGTGCAACAGCAGCAGACATGATCGCCGCCCAAATTATGGATAAACCGGATGCTGTGCTTGGACTTGCTACAGGGAGCACGCCGCTTGGCACGTATAACGAATTGATTCGTGCCTACAACAAAAGCAGATTGAGCTTTTCCGGTGTACGAACCTTGAATCTGGATGAGTACGTTGGTCTTCCACAGTCCCACCCACAAAGCTACCATACGTTCATGGAAGAAAATTTGTTCAAGCGTATTGATATTAACCCCGATCAGACGTTTATTCCAAATGGTATGGCAGAAGACAGGAATAAGGAATGCCGCCGTTATGAAAACCTGATCGATGAGATCGGCCCTCCTGATTTGCAGGTACTAGGTATCGGAAGGAATGGTCATATCGGTTTCAACGAGCCAGGTACATCGTTTGCATCCACGACGCATCTAGTCAAGCTTGCTGATTCTACCCGGGAAGCAAATGCACGCTTTTTTCAAAGTAAAGAAAAAGTTCCTACACATGCGATCACGATGGGAATCACATCTATTCTAAAAAGCAAAAAAATTATCCTTCTTGCGTCAGGAGAAGAAAAGATGCCGGCCATCAAACATTTATTAACTGGGGATATCGGTGAGAAGTTTCCTGCCTCAGCCTTGTTGAATCATCCTGATGTAACACTGATTGTTGACGAGCTAGCATATCCGGCCACAGAGGAGGAAAACGATGCTGAATAAAAACTCTCCCCTGCCGATGTATTATCAGATCGAGGAAGATATAAAAAGAAGGATCAATACAGGTGAATTCAAGGCCGGTGAGGTGATTCCTTCCGAGCGCGCTCTTACGGATATGTATGATGTCAGCCGGATGACCGTACGTCAGGCCGTGAACAATTTAGTCCAGGAAGGAATTCTATATCGAGAGAAAGGGAAAGGCACTTACGTGACCGAGGAAAAAATCGAGCAGCAGTTAGCAGGGCTGACAAGCTTTTCGGAAGAAATGCGCAAACGAGGGCTCACACCCGCTACGAAAGTAGTCCGCTTTGAACAAACGAATGCAGGTACACAAGCGGCGAAAAAGTTACAGGTCAACCCTGATACTGCGGTCTTTAAGGTCAGCAGGATCCGATTAGCAGATGAGCTGCCGATGGCTTTTGAACAAGGCTACTTTCCGTGCGAACTCACCCCTGGGCTGACAGAGTCCATCGTACAGAAATCCCTCTACCAGTATGTCGAAAAGGAGCTCGGTAACAAAATTGTCCGTGCGGAACAGGAAATCGAAGCAGTTACGGCAGAAGAACAGACCGCTTCTTGGCTGGAAGTCGAACCTGGTTCTGCACTTCTTAGGTTTGAACGGGTAGCTTACCTTGCTGATGGACGGCCCCTCGAATACGTCCACACATCTTACCGCGGCGACAGGTATCGTTTCAAGACGGAAGTTTTCCGGGGAAATTAGATAGTTCACTCTTTTTTGACACCTTTCACGCCTGGGTTATCGAATATAGGAGTGAAAGGAGTGGCTGCAAGTGAAACCGCTAATCAAAAAGATGATGTTACCGAAAGGGCATCCCTGTCGTCCCGGGTATGACATGGTACCGCTGTATTTAACGATTCATACGACAGGAAATGACAAGAAAGGCGCTAATGCCTTCATGCATGGCCGCTATTTACAAAGCCTTGATGGCACCAGAAAGGTAAGCTGGCATTATACTGTCGATGAAGAGCTAATCGTCCAGCACATCCCTGACAACGAAAGTGCCTGGCATGCTGGTGATGGAAATGGACCAGGAAACAGGAGCTCGATCGGCATTGAAATTTGTGAAAATCGTGACGGCGATTTTAAGAAGGCTGTGAGCAGGGCAATTACACTTATTCGCTATCTGCAGGATTGTTATGATATTCCTTCCTACAATGTGTCTCCTCACCAGCGATGGAATGGCAAACAGTGTCCGAAGAAGCTCTTACCAAGGTGGAAGGATTTTATCCGGCATACGGAAAGGAGAGCGAGCCCCTTGGCTGGCATATTGGGAAGGCGTGTGGAATCGGTACACCACGGGCATCTGCGGTTTTACGACAAGCCTTCCTGGGAGGATAAGGACGTGGCCGGAGTCATTCCAAATGGATATGGTTTTCCGGACATTCTGGAAAAAGTCACGGTCGGAAGCGGTCACCAATACAAGGTTGCTAATAGTAAAGGGGATATTTACTATATCACCGCCAGTCCAAAGTATGTCAGAGTCATATAAATCTACTATCCTGGAGCACATGTGGTATATTAAGAATAGTTGGACAGAGAAAGGAGTTGGAGATAGACATCCGACTCCTTCCTTTGCATATCATCTGATAGGAAAGACTTTTTGGAGGAGGATATGATGAAAAAATACATAAGCACCCTGGTTTTGCTGCTTCTATTCATGCTTAGCGCATGCCAGCAGGAAAACGAGCCAACAGCAGAAGAACGGTTTGCCGACTATACAAAGCTATGGGAAGAAAAGAAATTTGAACAGATGTATGCCATGCTGGCTGAGCCTTCGAAGGAAGAGTTCGGGAAGGAAGAAGCGGTACAGCGCTTCAAGAATATTTATGATGACCTTGGAATCGAAAATGTAAAAGTATCTTTTGCTAAAAAAGAGGAAGAAGAGAAGAATCAGAATAAGAAAGAAACGACTATTCCATTTAAAGTGACCATGGATTCCATCGCAGGGGAAATATCCTTTAATTATGAAGCAAAATTACTAAAGGAAGAAAGAGAGGAAGAAGGCGCGAACTGGTATGTGGATTGGAACCAGGGTTTTATTTTTCCACAGATTAAGGATGGGCAGGGAATCGGTGTCGCGACGACAAAACCGGAAAGAGGCGAAATTTTTGACCGTAATGGCAAAGGACTCGCAATCAATGCAGAGTTCCGGGAAATTGGTGTCGTGCCCCAAGGATTCGGTGAAAAAGAAGCCGAAACGAAAAAACAGATCGCCGAGCTCCTTAACATGACCGTCGAGCAAATCGACAATGCATTAAGCGCCGGCTGGGTCAAGCCGGATTCCTATGTTCCTTTAAAGAAGATCCCTGCGAAAGAGGAAGAAAAGATCAGCAAACTGACATCGCTTCCTCCTGTGACGACCAAGGAGACTACAGGAAGGTACTACCCTTATGGAAAAGCGGCAGCCCACTTAACAGGACATATAGATAAAATTACTGCAGAAGACTTAGAGGAAATGGATGCAGAGAAATATAATGCGAATAGTATGATCGGGAGGAAAGGGCTGGAACTGGTATTTGAGAAAAAGCTTAGCGGAACGCCTGGGGCGAAAATCTATGCAAAAAATGAGAATGGAGAAAATACGCTGATAGCCCAAAAAGAAGTCGTACATGGTGAAGATGTAAACTTGACCATTGACGCCGAGCTTCAAAAAAAGCTTCACGAAAGCTATCAGAAGAAAGCCGGTACAGCTACAGCAATAAACCCGAAAACCGGTGAGGCACTGGCGCTTGTCAGTTACCCGGCCTATGACCCCAACAATTACACTTATGGATTCGACCCTGAGCTTCATAAGAAGTTACAGGAGAACACATTGCAGCCACTATTGAACAGGTTCAGTAAAACGTATGCACCGGGATCAGTCATCAAACCGGTCACTGCAGGCATTTTGTTGACGTCAGGAACCATCGATCCACAGGAAACAATGAAAATCGATGGCCTGCAATGGGCGAAGGAAGATGGTTCGTGGGGCAATTATAAAATCACTCGTGTCAGTGAATCAGAAGGTCCTGTTGATATAACGAATGCCATGATCCGGTCCGATAATATCTTTTTTGCCCGTGCAGCGATCCGTATGAAACCAGAGGAATTCAGAAACGGATTGGCGAACTTCGGTTTCAGCCAGGAAATTCCGTTTGAATATCCAATTCAAGCGTCCCAAATCTCCAATGAAGATACCTTCAGGGATGACCTTTTGGTCGCGAACACTGCCTATGGGCAGGGCGAGCTGGAAATGTCGCTGCTTCATCTGGCAATCAGCTACACCCCCCTTTTCAATGAAGGAAACCTGCTTGACCCAAGCCTGGTCAAGACAGAAGAGGCGAAGGCAGTCTGGAAAGAAAATGCGACCGATCCGCAATATAATGATTTGATCAAAAATGCCCTTCGGGAAGTTGTTGTGAACCCTAAAGGAACAGCCCGTGCAGCGGATATCGACGACGTAAAACTTTCCGGAAAAACGGGAACAGCTGAGTTGAAACGGACCCTGGATGAAAAAGGGGAAGAAAACGGCTGGTTCGTCACTTATCCAACAGACAATCCTGAGCTTCTGGTAGCCATGATGGTCGAAAATGTGGAAGAAGGAAGCAGCGAAGTCGTCGAACAGGCGGCAGGGGTATTTCAGGATATCCGTTAAAGGCTTTCCGCTTCTTGTCGCGAAAAGTTGATAAATAGAGAAACTTTTTTTATAATTGAATTGACGAAAAAAGCATAGATGTAAAAGCCTTCCAAGGGGAGCCGAATGCTGGCTGAGAGTGGGCAATGCCCTTACCCTTTGAACCTGTTAGTTAGTACTAGCGTAGGAATGGTGGCTTTTTTGATGGCAATGCAAGACGGAAAACCCGTCCATCAGGAAGCTTCCCCTTGGCATTGCTTTTTTTGTTGCCAAAAATAAGGGGAGTGAACAAACATGAGAAATAAAAAAGTATTATTCATGGTCGAAGTTGCTATTTTTGCCGCGCTTGCAACCTTGCTGGACTTCATCCCGGCGTTCAAACTGCCACAGGGAGGTTCCGTTTCTCTGGCGATGATTCCAGTTTTCCTGATCGCATTCCGCTGGGGACTGAAAGGCGGCCTGGCTGCTGGATTTCTGTACGGTGTTTTTCAAATCCTGACTGGGATGGCTATTATAGCGACACCAGTGCAAGCACTTATCGACTATGGAATTGCCTTTACGGTTCTTGGCTTTACCGGTATATTCGCCGTAGCTGTTAAACGTGCGCTGGCCAATGATAATAAGAAAAAATTTGCTTTGTACGTGGCGTTTGGTGTGCTGCTTGGCAGTGGCCTTAGGTTTTTTGCACACGTTTTAGCAGGTGTGTTCTTCTTTGCGGAGTATGCAGGCGATCAGAACGTGTGGATATATTCAATCATTTATAATGCATCTTATATGGTGCCGGCAGCGATCATTTCCATGGCTGGACTGGGTTTCCTATTTTATAAACAGCCACGCATTCTTCTGAATAACGATGAAGGAAAAACCTATAAACAGGCAAAAGCCTACTAAAATCAGAAATTTTATCATAACTAAAGAGTCCGTCCTGACGGTTAATGAGAAAACCACGAAGAAACATCAAATTCTTTGTGGTTTTTTCGTATGCACATGTTACCTGCATCCATATTAAAGGTTCCCTTCTTCCTCATTCGATGTTCATTTGCCAGACTTAATCAAAACCAAGCAATAATTTACAGTCTGCTAAAGAAGTGTAAAATGAAAGTATAGTAAAGGTTATAAGTTATTGACAAAAAGGGTAGGAGGTTTTTTCATGCGCGAATTGGTCGGTACATGCACGGTCTGCGGAAAAGAAATTTATTGTGAAGATGGTTTTTTGAATGGGGAGCATCTGGATAATGAATTATACTGTTTCGATTGCGCTGCCGAAAAGGAATAAATACCCATGTTTAAAGTCCTTCGCATTAGTGTAAATATTGTTATATTGCACAAACGGAGGAAGGAACATGGGTAAAAAGAAAATATCAAACAAAACACCGCTTCATAAAAAGAAACGAATCTGGACAATTGCTGTTCTATTTATCATCATTACAGTCATGACCGCTTATCACACTTCCTGGAAAGCACTTCCGGAAGGTATATCGTATCAAGGAGATGTTCATCAAGTCAGTGATATCGGTTTTTACCACGATTTGACTTATACAAATAAACAGGGAAAAACGGTCCACGAAAGAGAAATCTTCCAGGAGTACTATCGCTTGATTAGCGAGGCGGATGAATTCATTGTCGCTGATATGTTCCTGTTTAACGGATATACGGATGGGAAACGTGAATTTCCTCCTATATCCTGGAAGTTAGTCGATGCCATCATCGATCAAAAGAAAAAGCATCCTGATTTGAAAGCAGTGTTTATCACCGATCAAATCAATACGGCTTATAATTCTTACCAAGCCGGCACTATTGAACGACTTCGGGCTAATGGTGTCGATGTTGTGATAACAAGTTTGCAGGAGCTTCGCGATTCGAATCCCCTATATTCCTCGCTGTGGCGCACCTTTGTCCAATGGTTCGGCCAAAAAGGGAATGGCTGGATTCCAAACCCGTTGGCCGCTGAGGCTCCTGAAGTAACACTCCGTTCTTATTTGAAAATGCTGAATATCAAAGCCAATCACCGAAAATTATTGGTTACAGAGGACGCTGCCATGGTGGCAACAGCTAATCCTCATGATGCTAGTGGTTTTCATGAAAATGTCGCATTCAAATTAACTGGGGCCATCCAGAAGGATATTTTGGAAGCGGAAAAAGCAGTCATCGATTATTCTACAGAGGACGAGATCGCTTATCCCAATCTAGATAACTATGACTTTGAAAATAATAAAGGCAAGTTGACTGCGCAATTTCTGACAGAAGGAAAGATTTACAAGGCAATTCTATCTGATCTGGAAAATGTGAAAGCTGATGATACCATTTGGATGGGAATGTATTACTTAGCTGACCGAAAAATTTTAGAGAGAATCAAGGAAGCAGCTAAAAGTGGAACCACCGTCAATATCGTCCTTGATCCTAATAAAACGGCATTCGGAACCAAAAAAACCGGGCTGCCGAATCTCCCTGTTGCGGCTGAATTAGTGGAGTTCGGAAGTGAAAATATCACTATCCGCTGGTATGACGTAAACAAGGAGCAGTTTCATACGAAGCTATTATTCATTGATAAAGCGCAGAAAAAAGATATCATCATCGGAGGCTCGGCCAACTACACACGCCGGAATCTGGCAAACCTTAATCTGGAGGCTGATGTACGAATCACAGGAAGTAAGGAAGAGAAGGTCATCAAGGAAGTCAGGGGCTATTTTGAGCGTATCTGGAATAACCGGGACGGTAAGTATACGGTGAACTACGAAGAATACGAGAGTGAACTGGACTTTTTGTTATACCTCACGTACAGATTACAGAAAATATTATGGTTTACAACTTATTAACATGGAAGAAACTGCCTGGGCCATCGGCTGCTTTTAGATACTATAGAAGCTTCTAAAAAATGGGCTGTCCCACAAGTCTTTAATAGACTGATTGGGGCAGTCTTTTCTGTATTGTTGATACCGGAACAGTGGGGCAGGGAAACGTTTCCCTGCCCAAATTGACAATCAACCATGCAAAACTCTTCTTTTTACATATTAGAAAAACTTGGCTTGTCGCCGAGTCCTGCTGGCGAAAGCCTTAGTTTTACTTATACTTTAATCCTTTAACAAAGGTTAATCTTTCTTAAAGTACGAAAAAACCACGAAGAAAAGTCAACTTCTTCGTGGTTTTCCTTTCAAAGAGACCTTTTTGGGACAGCCTCTTTCCAAATAGTAATTTATGCAAGCAGCTGCTCGACGTTTTGAGTTTCTGTTACAATCAGCAGCACTTTTCCTTCGTCCATATCTTCTTCATATTCGTCGGCTTCACCTTCAGAAAATCCCATTTCCTGCAGCTTGGTACGGAGTTCGTCGCCTTTTTTGTTGAACATATTACCGACTGCGCTCTTAAAATCCTGTTCAGAGAAACCTATCGTATTGGCGTGGGCATTTCCTGCCAGACGATCCGTCCGATCGTCATCATGGGAAAGTAAGTAGACGTTGTCGCCGTCAACTCCTTCGTCTTTCAGTTTTTTCACATCATCAATCAGTTTTTCATCATTGGTATATTCTTTAATAAATGGTTTCAAGCTTACACACTCCTTTTAAGAATTCTCTAATCCTTTACCCGATATACGGACGGGAAAACCTTACAATGTGTTGACTACTTAACGCGATTAGCATATCATCTAATTAGATGTATATCTAATTAATTGCTGAGGAGGTACGCACATGCAGTTAGACAAACTTGTCCATTTTCATAAAGCGTTGGGAGATGCGACAAGAATCCGAATCATCATTTTACTGAAAAATGGCCCACTGCACGGCCTGGCGATTGCTGACCGCCTGGGACTCCGGCCACCAACGATTACCCACCATATCAGTAAATTAAGGGATACAGGGATGGTGTATGCAAGAAGAGAGAAAAATACCATTTATTTTCATTTGGACGAACGGAAGCTATCGTTTATGGCTTCTGCGATTATGCGTTTAGGGGAGGTAAGTGAAATGACGGAGAAAGAATTCAGTCTTACTGAAAAGGAAAAACAGACGATCGTCAATAATTTTGTGGCAAAAGACGGGAAATTGAAACAAATTCCGAGTCAATTAAAGAAAAAGCTGGTCATCCTGGCTTATTTTGTCCGAAATTTTGAAATCGGGAAGGTATATGACGAAAAAGAAGTGAATGAATATATTAAGTCGTTTCATGAAGATTATGCGACCATTCGCCGCGAGTGGATCATGCAGCAATTCATGTACAGGGAAAATAACCGCTATGAATTGAATCCTGTCGAAATGTGGCCAGTCACTTTTAATGAATGACCTGTTGAACTGGTAAGGAAAAAATCTAGCAATATATGTTTGAATCATCTGATAATAGGAAAGAAGTCTATATAATAAAGCTTTTTAGTAGAAAAGAGGGGGGAAAGATGGAAAGAGGTACAGAAAAACGTAAAGTGATGCGCTATCAGGGGCATTTGTTTACGTATGAGGATGATGATGTCGCTGAAGAGTTTCCGCTTACCATCGTTGTCAATGGTGAAGAAATCGCGACGATGGTATGCAGTCCCATTGATATGAGGGAACTTGTCGTTGGCTTTTTAGCGACGGAAGGCATCATTTTCAAATACGAAGACATCCATTCCATCACCATGGATGAGGAGTGTGGCTTTGCCTATGTGGAGCTGCACAGGAATTTACCGGACGCGAGAAATACGGATAAAAGGTGGCTTGGATCCTGCTGCGGGAAAAGTCGGGCTTTTTATTTTCAAAGCGATGCCAAAACCGCCAGGACAGTGACCAGCACCCACAAAATCGCCGTGAAGGAATGTCTGGATTTGATGGAGGAATTCCAGTCAACAGCGGATATGTTTCATCAGACAGGTGGGGTGCACCAGGCTGCGTTAGCGACCGCGCAGGGTGTACAGCTTTCGTATGCCGATATTGGAAGGCATAACGCCCTTGATAAAATTTACGGAAAAATTTTAATAGATAAAATTTCATTGAAGGATAAGCTGATCATTTTCAGTGGAAGAATTTCTTCTGAAGTCTTACTTAAAGTATCAAAAATGAATATAGGCATTCTATTGTCTAAATCTGCTCCTACCAATCTGGCATTGGATTTGGCGGAGGACTTGAATATTACTGCTATCGGATTTATCCGTAACGGCAGGATGAATGTCTATACGCATGAATCAAGAGTGCATTCGCAAGATTTGCATAAACGAGAATCTTAGAAGAAGGAGGAATTCATTTTGCTAGAGCGCCAACATACAGTAGTGACCATAAACGGACAGGAATATTTAGCTGACCCTGGTCAGAACTTACTGGACTTAATCAATACAACCGGTGAAAATGTCCCGCAGATTTGTTATAACGAATCCTTGGGACCGTTGGAAACGTGTGATACTTGTGTCGTTCAGGTAGACGGGGAATTGAAGCGGGCTTGTGGGATGAAGGTGGAGCCGGGCATGAGCGTGATGACCAATCGACCCGAAGTACATATGGCCCAGAAGGACGCGCTCGATTCCATTTTGGAAAAACATGAGCTTTACTGCACCGTCTGTGATTACAATAATGGTGATTGCGAAATCCATAATGCTGTGGCTGATTTTGGTCTCGAGCACCAGTCCCGGGAATTCAAGCCATCGACGTACGAAGTCGACCGCAGCGGATCCTTTTACCGATATGACCCGAACCAGTGTATTTTGTGCGGGCGCTGTGTGGAAGCGTGTCAGGATGTGGTGGTCAATGAAACGCTGACCATCGACTGGGATCGAAAAGAGCCGCGCGTTATCTGGGATAATGATGTCGGCATTGACCAATCTTCCTGTGTCAATTGCGGTCTTTGTGTCACTGCCTGCCCGTGTAACGCCTTACTGGAAAAAGGCATGGAGGGAGAAGCAGGCTATATGACGGATCAGGAGCCAGGTTTGCTCCGCTCCATGATTGACCTGACGAAAAAAGCCGAAGCAGGGTATGGGCCGTTATTCGCGGTTTCTGATACTGAAGCAAAATTACGGGAGGACCGAATCAAGAAGACGAAAACCGTTTGTACGTATTGCGGGGTCGGCTGCAGCTTTGATGTCTGGACGAAGGATCGTCAGGTGCTGAAAGTGGAGCCTCACGCCCAATCGCCGGCAAATGGAATCGCTACTTGTGTCAAAGGCAGGTTCGGCTGGGATTACGTCAACAGTGATAAGCGCCTGACCAGACCATTGATCCGCCGCGGAGAATCCTTTGAAGAAGTAGAATGGGACGAAGCGATTGCTTATGTCGCAAAACGTTTTACGGAAATCAAAGATGAACACGGTCCGGAAGCGCTTGGATTTATCGCCTCTTCCAAAGCGACTAACGAAGAGTCCTATCTGATGCAGAAATTTTCCCGTCAGGTGATCGGTACGAATAACGTGGACAATTGCTCCAGGTATTGCCAGTCTCCTGCTACGAAAGGGCTGTTCCGAACCGTTGGTCATGGAGGGGATTCCGGTTCCATCGAAGATATCGCAAAAGCGGATATGGTGATTACGATTGGCTCCAACACCGCAGAGTCCCACCCTGTTCTCGCCTCCAGAATAAAACGTGCTCATAAATTGAACGGGCAGAAGCTATATGTGTTTGATTTGCGCAAGCACGAAATGGCAGAACGTGCGGATAAATTTTTCCAGCCAAAATCAGGGACAGACCTCGTCTGGCTTTCCGCTGTGACTAAATATATCCTGGATCAAGGATGGGAAAATAAAGAGTTTCTCGATGAGTGGGTCAATGGCCTGGAAGAATATAAGAAGTGCCTTGATAAGTTCACATTAGAATATGCCGAAGAAATGACCGGTATCCCGCAGCAAGATTTGAAAGACCTGGCGAAAGAAATTGTAAGCAAGGATAAAGTGGCGATCTGCTGGGCAATGGGTGTGACACAGCATTCCCTTGGAAGCGATACGAGTACTACAATTTCCAATCTGCTGCTTGTAACAGGGAACTATCGCCGTCCTGGCACTGGGGCGTACCCGCTCCGCGGGCACAATAACGTGCAGGGCTGCAGTGATTTCGGAAGTATGCCTAACTTCATGCCAGGCTATGAATCCCCGCACGAGGAAGAAGTGCGCGAGCGTTATGAAAAAGCCTGGGACTGCAAAATGCCGGAAGATGACGGCATGGACAACCATGAACAGATCAAAGCCATGCATGAAGGGAAGTTAAAATCCTTTTATGTAAAAGGGGAAGACACGAGCATTGTTGATGCGAATATCAACTATGTCACCTCTGCCTTTGAAAAATTGGAATTCATGGTAGTCCAGGACTTGTTCCTGACCAAAACGGCAGAATACGCGGATGTCGTATTCCCTGCAGTTGCAAGTCTTGAAAAAGATGGAACCTTCGTGAATACCGAACGCAGAATCCAGCGCCTGTACAAGGCAATGGAACCATTGGAAGGTACGAAACCGGACTGGGAAATCATTACACTACTGGCGAAAGAATTAGGTTTCGACTGGGGCTACACCCATCCACAGGAAATCATGGCCGAAGCAGCAAGCCTGTCACCACTCTTCGCCGGCGTCACGTATGAACGCCTCGAGGGGTACAATTCCCTGCAATGGCCAGTGCATGAGGATGGCAGCGATGAGCCGCTGCTTTATCAGGAAGGTTTTCCATTTGATGATGGGAAAGCACGCTTATTCCCGATTGATTTTGAAAAACAATACGACGTGACCGAAGAATACGACCTTCATATCAATAATGGCCGTCTCCTCGAGCATTTCCATGAAGGCAACATGACTTACGAGGTACCTGGCATTGTAAGGAAGACACCGAATGCCTTTGTAGAAGTTTCACCAGAACTCGCCGAGGAACGCGGATTGAAGGAAGGAGCAGAAATTAAGCTGATCTCTGATGCTGGTGAAGCTACCGGTATTGTCACCATTACCGATCGCGTAAAAGGAAAAGAGTTGTTCATCCCAATGAGCGCAAATGGAAAATCCGCCGTCAACTTCCTGACTGATAACAGCGTGGACAAGGATACAGATACACCAGCCTATAAAGAGATAGCTGCGCGCATGGAAATTGTCAGGAAGAAGGGAGAAAAATCTCCTATCCCACCGAACAACCACAGGCGTGGTAACCGCCAGCCACAGGTTAGTGTCAAGGTGGAAGAGAAGTGGCAGCGGGATGATTACGAATTTCCAGGAACGAAGGTGAAGCATAATGGCTAAATCGTTAACAACCGTAAAGAGGATGGAAGTACCCAAGGAAGTCCAGGTTGAAAAAGATGTCGAAGAAGTAAAGGAAGCCATTTCCGAAAACAAAGAAGCGATTTTGAAGGGAATCAAGCTTCTGCGGGCACTCGATGACGCCGATACCCTTCAGGCTTTGACAGCGCTGACCAATCATCGGAAAGACGCCATGGGCTATCTTGTTAAAGAACTGAATAAGCCTCAATACGCAAAACTTCTTGAAAACCTGTCAGGATTTGCATTTCTGCTCGGAGACATTGACGTCGATGCTGTCCGTGATATGACCGGCCGGATCAATCGAGGGCTGGAAGCAGCAGAACAGGAAGATGTTTCTCAGGAAAAAACAAGTTATCTAGACCTGGCAAAAGCACTGAAAGATCCGGATATTAATCGCAGTGTAACGATGATGCTGCAATTCTTTAAAGGTATGGGGAAAGAATCATAAAAAGAAACCCACGGTTTACGAACCGTGGGATTTTTTTAACGATTATGGACAATACCGCTTACCAGGTTGGAATAGCGCGCGCGTTTTCATGGTCGGAGCACGCGTGTAAGCAGATCTGGTACGCGTTTTTGTAATCGGAGCACGCGTGTAAGCAGGTCTGGTACGCGTTTTTGTAATCGGAGCACGCGTGTAAACAGGTCTGGTACGCGTTTTTGTAATCGGAGCACGCGTGTAAGCAGATCTGGTACGCGTTTTTGTAATCGGAACACGCGTGTAAGCAGATCTGGTACGCGTTTTTGTAATCGGAGCACGCGTGTAAGCAGATCTGGTACGCGTTTTGGTATTCGGAGCACGCGTGTACTCAACTCTGGCACGCTTTTTGACGTCTTAAACACGCGTACACCAAAGTTGTATCCAGAACATGTAAAAAGACTCCTCTCCATCTAGCCGTGATAAGCTAGAAGAAGGGGAGTCTTTTTGCTGTTTATATGACAAGGAAAAACCAGATGATCATAATCAGTTGAATGACAACTTTGGCAACAGAACCGCTTAAAAAGCCGATCAGGGAGCCGATGCTAGCCCGAAACGCTTCTTTTGTCGTCCGCTTTTGAACCATTTCTGTAATCAACACGGCAATGAACGGAAGAATAATGATACCGAATGGCGGAATGATGAACGAGCCGATGATGACGGCTATCCCGGCAATTCGCTCTCCCCATTTACTGCCGCCGTACCGTTTTACGAAGTAACTGTTTGCAATAATATCGGAAACGATGAGCACGATGGTGAGCAGTGCCATGGCTATCCAGAAGAATGCGGACAGATCTGCGCCTTCGATAAAGAAGAAATACAACAGAAATCCTACCCACAGGACGAGCGGGGAAGGGATTACCGGAAAAACAATTCCAACAAAGCTAAGCACGAATAATGCGATAATTATAACCCAAATAGCTATTTCCATAAAAAAACAAAACCTCCAATTAATCAAGCATATGTTTCATTGTAGCTTAATCTGGATGTCGCGGATAGAAAAATGAAATTTTTTCAAGGAAAAGATCTGGGTTCCATGTTCCTCCTGAAATAGAAGCACGCTATGGTATATATGCACCTGACTATTTCATTTATAATAATAATCAGGAATGAACTTTTAGAAGATTCTCTTCATAAGGGAGGTGCTTAGGATAAATATCAAAGGAATAAATCATTTACTCTTCTCGGTATCCGATTTGGATCATTCTATCGCCTTCTATCAAGATGTGTTTGGGGCAAGGCTGCTAATAAAAGGGAAGACTACTGCCTACTTTGATTTAAATGGAATCTGGCTTGCATTAAATGAGGAAGCTGATATTCCCAGGAATGAAATCTCTCATTCTTATACCCATATCGCTTTTTCGATTGACGAAACAGAGATTACCAGTGTGTATAAAAAAATGGAAAGTCTGAATGTTAATATTCTTTCCGGTCGCTCAAGAGACGAACGTGATAAGAAATCTATCTATTTCACTGATCCGGATGGACATAAATTCGAGCTGCATACGGGGACACTACAGGAGCGAATCAATTATTATATGGAAGACAAGCCTCATATGGAATTTTTCGAATGAATACTTAAATGCTGTCCCTGGAGCTTTTAGAAGGAAATTCTACTCTGTGGAAACAACATCGATATGGAGGAATTTTTAAAAGGTGCACTGTCCCTTCAAGGAGTATTAAGGACGCAAAGTTAGTAATAAAAAAGGTCAGGTGTGAAAATCATGGTTGTAGTTCGGCGAATTGAACCAGAAATGACATATCCACTCAGACATCGTATCCTGCGCCCGCACCAGGATTATAAAGCGTGTATCTACAAAACAGATAAAGACGACTTTACTTTCCATATTGGAGCATTTATGCAGGGTAAATTAATAAGCATCGCTTCTTTTTATTTAGAAAATCATACCGATTTCTCAGCTAATAAACAATATCGGTTAAGGGCAATGGCAACAATACCGGAATTTCGTAATAAAGGTGCAGGAAGCCGTGTGATACGATTCGCTGAAAATATAATAATAGACCAGGGTGTTAATCTCTTATGGTGTAAAGGCAGAACCAGTGTCCAGGAATATTACAAGAAGCTTGGCTTCCGTACGCATGGCAACGTTTTTGATTACCCGCCGATAGGACCGCATATTGTTATGTTTAAAAAACTGGTATAAGAAAAGGAGAATCATAGGATGACAACTTTAAATCAATCACCGATTGTTCAGACAGATATGCTTATCCGAAGACCAGTCGGAGAGGTTTTTGAAGCTTTTATCAACCCTGAGATAACCTCAAAATTCTGGTTTACTAGAAGCAGTGGACAACTAGAAGCCGGGAAGACTGTTGAATGGGAGTGGGAAATGTACAGTGTATCTGCCACTGTAGAGGTGAAAGAGGTCGAGAAGAATAAGCGAATCCTTCTTGAATGGGGGGAGGCTGACAATCGTACCACAGTGGAGTGGGTGTTTACCTCCCGAGGAGATAAGGAAACATTTGTCTCTATTATAAATAAAGGATTTAAAGGTGATGAGGAAAGTTTAGTTGACCAGGCAATCGACGCTATGGGGGGATTTACGATGGTATTATGCGCTTTGAAGGCCCTTCTGGAGCATGGAGTGATGCTAAATGTAGTGGAAGACAAGGCCCCTGATTCCAATGTGAAGGATTGGCAAGGACGTTAAAGGTGGCGCGAACTTTTTATGGTATAAGATAAAAACAGGTATGGAAATGGAGGGGATTGTATAAAGTCGTTATTTTTAAGTATATCCCTGATTGTTATGTTTGCTGCTGGAGGCAACGTGTTTGTAGGAGATGCTTTAACGGTATGGTATGCAGGATTAAATAAACCTTGGTACCTGGTACCCCTGTGGTTCTTTATTATGGTTGGTATTCTTTATTACCTGATGAGTGGAGTTATTTTATATAGACAGCTCCGTAGCTTTAAAGAATCGAAGTTTCGTAAAATTGCGCTTGGTCTGATATTGGTGATGCTGGCAGGAAATGAAATGTGGAATTATTTATTTTTTGGATTGGAAAGCATTTTCTTAGGTTTTATAAGTTTAATTCCTTTTTCAATAGTCGTGGGCTTATTAGCATTTGTCTTGAGAAAAGTCGATCGATTATCATATAGAATCCTTTTACCGTACCTTTTTTGGCTGGGGTATGACTTGCTATGGGCATATGGTTTGTATATGCGGAACATGTAATTGGTTCTTGTAGATGAAAATAAGAGGAGCTCGAAGCCCCTCCATTAGTTTTGATTTATAATTTCGTGATTTTTAGTGATAGTGACTCCAAGTGACCGTGCTTCAAGCCTGTTTAGCAATTCCTTTTCATTTGGGTGAATCGTAATGACATCATCCTGAATCAAATGCGGGAGAAAGCTGTATTCCAGCTTCCCGGACTCAAGGATCTTAACTTCCAAAAGCCCGGTCTGCGCTTCTTCTCCATGAACAAAATCAGGGAATAACAAGTTACCAAGCGAATAAGCGATCAATTTCCCCTCGTAATATTCAAAACCTTGCAGCACATGAGGATGGCTTCCGATAATGGCATCTGCTCCAGCATCGATCATCTCATGGGCGTAAGTCTGCTCTGTTTCGTTGAACATCGTATCACCCATTTCTCCCCAGTGGATTTGGACAAAAACATAATCATGCATGGTTTCAGCTTTTCTGATGATTTCTGTCATTCGGTCGAGCTGATAGCCGCTTGCAATGCCAGGCCTGTTTTCAAGTGCATACCATTCCACTTTTGGCAGTACCTTTGAAAAACTCAGGAAAGCAATCTTTTTTCCGTTAAAAGTTTTTGTAAAGGAGCTGTAGGCTTCTTTTTTATTCTTCCCGGCACCGATTGTAGCTAAGCCGGCTTTTTCGACATAGCTGATTGTATCAAGCAAGCCCTGGGTTCCGTAATCAAGCGTATGGTTGTTTCCGAGGGCGAGGCCGTCAATGCCCACACTTTTCAAGGCATCCATCGCTTCAGGTTTAGTCCGGTAATTGTAGATTTTTTCTTCCTTGATGCCCCGCTCTGTGACCGAAGTCTCTAAATTCACGAATGTAAAATCATCGTTTTGGAAATGCTCCTTCACATATTGGAAAGGATAATCAAATCCTTCTTGCTCTGTTGTATGTATCAAAGAATTCGCGAACATGACATCACCCGCAAATGTAAGTTCCACCACATCTTTATTATTAACAGGGGCTTTATTATTTGTTACCCCTTGATTTTTGGATGATGGTGAATCAATTTTCTTGCTGTTTTTTACCATGGAAGCAGCCTGGACAGCTTCCTGCTTAGCACCCGTGCTTGCTTCTTGCTGGCTGCTGTCTGCCGAACACCCGGTAATAAATACAGCTGCAATGCTGAATAAAATAAGTTTGTACAATGCCATTCTCCTTTTACGATGCAAATATGTTTGGAAAAATGCTTATTACTAATAAAAGGAAATAGTAACAAATTAGACCAATTAATAAAGTCTAAGTCATATTAGTATAATTTAAAGAACATAACAACAAAAAATATCTAAATAAGTAAAAGGAATAAAAAAATAGTAAATATTGCTTAAGGAGAATGTAATGTATCAAGCTTTGCAACACATGAATTTTTAGTTGCTGTGCCTTCAATCCATGATAATACTGCTCAAAGAGAGTTCCGGGGAATACTTGCGAAGTTAAAAGTCGAGCAGCATTTTCGGAAGGCGAAAGGGTGAGCGAAACATTTATTTTACGAAAAGTAAAAAGCAGGGAACTAGCGTGGCTCCCTGCTTCGTTTCTATTTCAAATTAAGCTGTTGCCGATCCGGAGGTGCCATAAAGCCAGGTCCGACCGGGTCTTGGATATGCTTTAATAGTATTTCATCTATTTCGTGCATAGTCTTGTCATCGATGTGAAAATCCAAGCCATCAATCGGATCTAATTGCTCGGGCTTTCGGGCGCCCATTAAAGCAATACTTGCGCCTGGCTGCTGAATCACCCATTTCAGTGCCAGGTGGATGACGCGTTTACTGAAACGATCCTGGGCAAGTTCGTCGAGTTCCTTTACAGCCTTTAAATATTGACCGTAACGAGGCTGTTGGAATTTGGGATCGAGCTTGCGTAGATCATCTCCGTTGAATTCCCAATCAGCTGTCATTTTCCCAGAAAGCAGTCCTCGGCATAAAGAACCGTAAGTAAGAGAAGAGAGCTCATGTTTCTGCACATAAGGCAGCAGATCCTTTTCAATCTCTCGCTCGAACAAATTATAAGGGGGCTGTATGGTGTGAAGCGGTGCTGCTTCCCGAAAGATATCCATCTCTTCCGGTGTGAAATTGCTTACGCCGATTGCGCGGATTTTTCCTTGCTTTAAAAGGTAATCCATTGTTTCTGCTGTTTCATAAATGGGAACCTGTGGATCTGGCCAGTGAATTTGAAGAATATCAATGTAATCAGTCTGCATGCGTCTTAGGGAATTATCGATATCCTCCTGGATTTTTTTCCTGCTGCCGTTACGGAAAGGTTCATCATCTATCCAGTCGATTCCTGTCTTCGTCGCAAGCAGGATATCATCTCTTTTACCGTGTTCTTTCATTGCTTTTCCGATGATTTCCTCAGCTTTCCCGAATCCGTAAACAGGCGCGGTATCGATCAGGTTTATGCCTTTATCAAATGCGGTATGAATGGTACGGATTGATTCCTTTTCATCCGTACCACCCCACATCCAGCCTCCAATAGCCCATGTGCCAAGACCGATGCGGCTTGCGTTAATATCAATATTATCAAGTTGGATTTGTTCCATTGATTCACCTCCAAAATAATTCCACATTAAACTTGTTCCCGCTATTTCCGGCAAGTAATCGTCAGCTGATAAAGGGAAGCAAAAAGTCGCCGATTTTAAAATGAAGGAATTAAATGTTGCTTTTATTCCAGCAAAAAAACCTGCCTTGATATGGCAGGCCTTTATTTCTCGATAGCTTTTTTGATTTTTTTAACTGTTTTCGCCAAATCGTCATGGATGACATGGTCGAACAAATAATCCTTTACGGTTGGTTCCCCGTTTATCAATACGCTTTCCACGCCTTTTTGATAACAAGCGTATTCCGGCAGCAGATTAAACGGGGTAACGAACAGGGAAGTGCCCATAACAAGCAGCAGGTCAGCCCTGTCGATGATTGCCTCCGCTTCGTCATGGGCAGAAATCATATCTCCAAACAGCACAACATCTGGCTTCAGGATACCTCCGCACCCATGTTTGCTGCAGTGTGGAATTTCATGGCCCATTACATAATCCAAATCGTAGCTGTTCCCGCAAGACGTGCACGTTGCAGTATTCAGCGTTCCGTGATATTCAAGAACTCTGCTGCTCCCGGCAAGTGTGTGGAGGCCATCGACGTTTTGGGTAATCACTGCCATGTCCTTTCCTTTATCCTCAAGTTCCCTGAAAAAGGAATGTACTGCATTGGGCTGGTAGTTTTTCAACAGCTTCAACCGGAAAATCGCTTTGTATTTTTTCCAGAAATCCTCAGGATCGTGGTAGAAATAATTGCTGGACATGTAATATTCCCGCGAGTGGTCTTCTGTCCATAACCCTTCACTCGAACGGAAATCAGGGATACCGCTTGCAGTAGAAACTCCTGCGCCTGTAAGAACAGCGATCGAGTCCGCTTTTAGGACTGCTCGGGCAATTTGTTCGATAGATTCCATAAATTTCCCTCCCTGCATCAGGTAGCTGACAGATTACTTTTTATTAAAGCCTTTATTCCTGACATGATCGGTGACATCCATACGGATCGTATTCTGAAAACGACGTTTCATCTGGTCAGTCCATGTATCCTGACGGCTGTTTTCAGACCGACGGGCATAATATTCCTGAATTTGATCATCAAATTTATCGAGCACATCTCTGTCCAATTTATATTCGTTCTCCATATAAACAGCATCAAGCGGGAGTCTAGGTTTCTTTTCTGATTTATGGGCAGGATGACCGATTGCCATGCCAAACAGCGGAATGACGTGGCGAGGCAGATTCAACAGCTCATCCACCCGGGCTATTTGATTGCGGATACTTCCGATATAACAAATGCCAAGCCCCATAGACTCTGCAGCGACAGCAGCATTCTGGGCAGCAAGGGAAGCATCGATCGCTGAGACGAGGAAATGCTCACTATTTTCAAGGTTATCGAGCATGTTCTCATATTCTTCCTGGGTAGCTTTTTCTGTGACACGATGGAAATCTGCACAGAAAATCAGAAAGTGCCCGTTTTCTTTTACATAGCTTTGGCCGGTAATCTCACTGAGTTCAGCTTTTTTCTTTTCATCCGTAATGCCAAAGATGGTGTAGGCCATCATATAGCTGGACGTCGCTGCCTGCTGGGCGCTTTGTATGATGGTCTCAATTTCTTCCCTGGTCAATTTTTCAGAAGTGAATTTTCGGATGGAGCGGTGGTTCTGCAACAATTCAATTATAGGGTTCATTATCCATATCTCCTTTAAAATCAATGCTTCAATACATAATATTACCCTACCATATTAGGGACTTTCCATTGAAATAAGAGGCTTGTACATGAAAAAACTAAAGCACCTTGTTCACCCCCGACCAGCTTAAGCCTTGCGTCGTCGTGACGCTTTTTGTCACAGAGAGGTCTGGCTTAAGACATCGAGGGGAGAGGCGCTAGAACTGGATGCGACAGAAGCTAAAAGCACCTCAGCCTTCCATTTTTAATCTCGTTGAAATTAAAAAAGCGCCCATTAGGATGGACGCTTTTGTTTATTACAAGTTTTTCGGGTGATCCGTTTCGTGCTGGGCACCTCGTTCCAGGTAATCCTGTTCCAGGGTTTCTTTGTCCTTTCTGTTCATCGTCGCATCATCCATATCTTTATTGCTTCTTTTCTCTACATATAACGCGATGGCGATGAGGATGGCAAGGGGAACTAAAAAATATAACCAAATCATATCCAACCCTCCTTGCTTTAGTTTGGTATTCAAATTCCCGCTTTATTCAATGGATAATCCTTTGTGACAAAAGAGAGGGAGATGGAAGGGGGTTTAGTGACAAAGACGTGTTCTTTGTTATCCGTCTGTAAACAAGGGTGGGTCAATTTGCCTATGTGTTTTATACCGAATGAGTGATATAATAAACCTTCACCATTTTACTAAATTCTTTGGACTCCAAGACAGGGCATCCTCAATCGGGATGCCCTGTTTTTATTTGCATTGCTGGAAAAGTAATGTTTTTCATGGCAATGACCGATCCGGAGATGAATATATTAGAAAACCGATATAAAGCCTTTATATTGCCGAAAATGTTTCCCCTGAATAACAAACGAATATTATATGCTGCTAATGTATTGCTCTTCATTTAATTACTCCTACTGATTCAGTTATAGGTTAAAACTCTACCTTAACCCTCCTGCTTTTCTTCAGAAAAGTTTTGTGAAAGATTATTAACATCGTGTAACTCCACTTTAGCCGTAGAAAATTCATTATTGCTGATAACAAGCGTGTAAGTGGAAAAAATCCATATCATTGAAAGCGCTTTTTGCTATAATAAGAGTAACTAAAAAGGAGCGTGATGTTTTATGAGCAAATTTCACACAATCAGCAGTCTTGTCAACTTAGTTTTTGGAGAGCATACAGGAGGATATAATAGCTGAATACCTCCTGATGAATTGGAGGAATTTTATTGGAAAATTGGACATGGAACAGCCTGGGCTTGCAGGATTTTTTTGCAAACCAGACAGCCGTAGACGAAATTTACGGTCGGGTGATCAAGGCAGGGAGCGGGCATTATTTGATTCAGACTCCTGAAAAACTGTATGACGGGCAAGTATCTGGAAAGTTTCACTTCCATTCGGCAGACCCCCGGGATTATCCTTGCGTCGGTGACTGGGTAATATTCACACCACTTACAGGAGAAGACAAGGCAGTTATTAACCGAATTCTCGATCGGAAAACGATTCTTATGAGACATGCCGCAGGTGATAATACGAAAGAACAGCTGATGGCTGCCAATGTTGATGTTGTGTTTCTTGTCAACGCACTTGATAAGGATTTCAATTTAAGACGGATGGAACGCTATTTGATGCAAGTTTATGAAAGCGGTGCAAAACCTGTTTTTATCCTTACTAAAGCTGACTTGGCTGAAGAAGTACAGGATAAAGTGAAACTGGTGGAAGCGATAGCGCCAGGGGTAGCCGTATATGCCATCGATTCACTCAGTGGTAGCGGAGTGGATGAAATCAAAAAAGAATTGATAGAAGGACAAACGATTTCCCTGATAGGTTCATCCGGAGCAGGAAAATCAACTCTGATCAATCTTCTTACCGGAAGAGAGCTGCAAAAAACACAGGAAGTCAGGGCGTCCGATCAGAAAGGGAAACATACGACTACCCATCGGGAAATGTTTTTGTTGCCCGAGGGACCAGCTATCATTGATACACCGGGAATGCGTGAATTGCAGCTGTGGGGAGATTCCGATACAGTCGATATGGCTTTTTCTGATATTGATGCTTTAAGCGAAAACTGTAAATTCAGGGACTGTAAGCATGGCAGTGAGCCAGGTTGTGCAGTAAACGAAGCGATTGAAAAAGGGGTACTTACCTCAGAGCGGCTGAAAAATTACCGGAAGATGCTTCGGGAAGTTGAGCGGCTGGACTTAAAAGAAAAATATGGAGCTCATAAAACAAACCGTATGTTGTATGGGCCAAAAGGAATCAGATGAATAACAATAAGACGGGCTGGGGATTATTCCCAGCCCGTCTTATGTTGACTTTTTACAGGAAACCCGGCTAAGCTTCCCATTCCTCCCGTAAAATACCCATGCGGATCGAATCATAATGCTTTCCTTCATAAATCCGGCATTTACGCATTCTGCCTTCAAGCTTCATACCTAATTTTTCCGCAACACGCATCATCCGTTGATTTCTTGACCACGTTGTCAGTCCGACTCTTGCCAGGGGAAGCTGTTGGAATAAATGCGTAATCCATAAGGATAGTGCTTCTGTGCCGTAGCCACCGCTCCAATATTCCGGACGATAGATACCGATGCCTACTTCCAACCATAAAGACGGTTTATGTTCCCAATAGTAACTGACGGTTCCAATGATTACATCGTCCACTTCAATAATCAGGCGAGAGTCCGGTTCATTCTCCGGAAGGCGTTCTATTCTCGCCCGCTCATAACTGCGATAGCTTTCCAGCGTATGGGGTTCTAACGGGTAATAGGGGGCATCCCATTTTTTCCATTCTGGTTCCTGTTCCCCATAAATAAGCTTCCATAAATATGGATGGTCTTCTTCCTTGATACTCCGTAAAATCACTTTTTCCCCGGGTATATAGGTCATCCTGTTCAGTTTTATCACAGTCATCCCCCTTAATATGGTGGTCCTTACTAATATGGTATCACAAAAGGAACTCTAATTACCGGTTGGAGAAGGGGAGTAGTATGTTTTTTGCAGACCGGCTTTGGGTAATATAAAAGAAGTCTTACATAACTAGCGCTCAAAGTAAGGAAGGATAATTATGTACAGGGTCACCGCAGTGACAAAAGCAAATGAAATACTTACAGATATCCCGCTCGAGCAGCTGCAAGCCCACGAAATCCAATGGTATTGGGTGGATTTTGAAAATCCAGATGAAAATGAAATTGATCTGTTGGACAGTTATTTCCAGTTCCATCCGCTTGCAATCGAGGACTGTATCCATGACCTGCAGCGGCCAAAGCTCGATTATTATGAAGATCACACCTTTTTTGTCATCCACTCGATTGATGCAAATACTCTTCACAAGCTGGAAATAGACATTTTTCTCGGTGAGGACTTTATTGTCACCTTTCACAAACAGCAAATGCGTTCGATGGAGCACGTAAGACAACTTCTGAAGCGGAGCAAGGAGCTTAATGCATGGGAAGAATATTACGTCCTTCATCAAATACTGGATTCTGTTGTTGATAACTATTTTCCAATCGTGTATGAAATTGAAGACCATATCAATGAAATTGAGGACAACACACAGAATTTATCGATGGACAGACTGCTTGAGCAATTATTCGACCGCCGGAGCGAACTGCTCCTGATGCGGCAAACCGTCCATCCAATGCGTGATCTGCTGTATCGTATTCTCAATTCTCACCATTTAGATGGAGTGAAGGAGCAGAAAGAGTATTTCGCAGATATTCATGACCATTTGATAAAAGTGGCCGAAATCATTGCCTCTAACCGGGAAATGACCCAGGACATCCGCGACAGTTATATGTCGTTGAATTCACACGAAACGAACCGGACAATGCAGATATTGACAGTCATCTCCGTTATTTTCATGCCTTTAACATTCATTGTCGGCGTGTACGGAATGAATTTTAACTATATGCCCGAACTCGATGAACGTTACGCATATTTCGTAGTTTGGACTGTGATGGTAATTATAGCAGTGTCCATGTTTTTCTGGTTCAAGCGAAAAGGCTGGTTCGATTGATACGTGGCTGTTAGCTGGCAAAAAAAGATATTATGGAACACCTCAAAAACTATAGTAAGACCAGGCTGTCGAGAAAGTCTCGGCAGCTTTTTTATGCTCGTTTCCTCGCACCCTTATTTTTCATCTTGGAGGTCAGCCATTTTTCACTTTATGAAAGTTCAACTTTGTTAAAGGATTAAAGTATAAGAAAAACCAGGGCATTCGCTATAAGAACTTGGCGACAAGCCAAGTTTTTCTAATGGGCGGCCCCCGGCTATCTATAGATGGAGTAACCATTCAGACCAAAGACTGAAGCCTAATCACTCCTATGACTGTTATGGAAAACATGGATTCTTCCTATAATGAAAACATGATAAACAAACGGAGGGAACAAGGATGCTTCGACTTAGAAAATGGCTCGGTCAGCTTAAGGAAAATCCACATCGGAACGCATGGCTTGAAATGCAAAAAAGGTATTACTAAAACCAACGAATCGAGGGTGAATATTCATGGACTTTAACGAATTCGAACAGGCAAAAGAAGTGGAATCCAGACGTCCCAGATAGTAAATAGTGATGGATGCCCATGGCGAAAAGGCCATGGGTATTTTTTTACCTTAAGAAAATTTAAATTTGTTAAAGGATTAAAGTATAAGTAAAACGAAGGCTTTCGCCATAAGGACTTGGCGAAAAGCCAAATTTTTCTAAGGTTCTTCTCCACTTAGGTTAGTATCATTCAGATACCCTGTCGCATAAAATTTCTTAGGGGGGAAAGCCATGAATAGCTGGTTCTATATTGTCATTCTCATCATAATGGTCTTATTCGTCAGTATGTCCATCTCCTTAAGAAAAGCGAACGCTGAAAAGCAGAGCCATGATCTTTCCATGGCAGCAGTGATGCTCGCTTCTCTTTATATAAGCACACTTGTCTACCTGCTTCAGTCTTCTTTGCTATTGAGTGTGCTGGCAGGTCTCATAACTGCTGCTTTGATCAGTGTATTGGTAGGTTTCCGGGATGATCTCCAGTGGCCGGCGATCGTCCATGGGTTGATGGCATCCTTGATGGCAGTCATGATCGTGCCTATGCTTGGGGTGGAGGAAACGGCTCAATTTATGGACGTTTTATCACTCATAACTTTTCTCTGGGTGCTTGGCTGGATATTCTATACGCAGCCGAAACGTAGTCCTTACTATAAAAGGCTGTTTCTATATGCTTTTCTGGTTACATTATTTTATCAATTTCTGACGTATATAACCTGGCCGATGTAAATAAAGGGAAATAGAAAACCCACGGAATATATTTTTCCGTGGGTCTATCATTATTTTTTTAAGATGTCGTGGTCTACATAACGTTTTCCTTCCAATTCACTGATGATATTGATGGCAATGCTTGCGCCATGACCTGCTGTGATGATCGTATGGACACTTACTCCGGCAACGGTTCCGGCAGCCCAGATACTCTTCTTATCTGTACGGCCGTTCTCATCTGTTTCAATCACTTTTGCAACGCGTGGTTCGCTTCCTTCTTTCGTCTTCAGACCGATTTCTTCCGCGAGTTTGACGGACATGCCTGTAGCAAACAGCACGTGTTTTGCCTCAAAGCTGCCATTTTCCGTCTGTAAAACAAAATGATCGCCAGCTTCCTCGATGCTTGTCACTTCCTCGTCCTTTAACTCAGCACCGAAATCGACAGCTTGCTGTTGTCCTTTTTTCAAGAGTTCTGGCCCTTCGATTTCTTTTACACCATAATGATTTTCAACCCATGCCTTTGCCGTGATGCTTTTGCCGTGATCGAACAACAGAGTGCTTTTACCTGCTTTTGCTGCGAATATTCCCGCGCTTGCTCCTGCAGGTCCAGCTCCAATGATCGCAATATCGTACATCAACATCTCTCCTTTATAAAAAATAACTCACTAACAATTATACCCAATCGAGGTACTTAAAGAAAATTATCACGCTTATGAGATTTATAGATTGCAATCTATCAGAAAAAGGAGTACGATTTATTTCGCAAAGCGAAATAGTTAAAGGGGGCGATGTGATGGAAACGGAAGAAAAACAGCTCGAGATCCCGAATCCGAAGGGACTGCTCGCTTCATTGTGTATGGTATTGATGTTTTCCGTCATGAATGGAACGATGTTTAATATCGCTATTCCTGATATAGCGGCGACCTATCAATTGATGCCCTCTGAGGTGAGCTGGGTAATGACCGGCTATATCATGGTATATTCAGTCGGAGCTTTGATGTATGGAAAGCTCGCAGACTATTATCCTTATAAAACGCTCATCACGTTTGGCATGACAATTTTCACATTAGGGTCTTTGTTCGGCTTTTTCGCCCAAAATTATGCAATGGTACTAGTTGCAAGAGTCATTCAGGCGCTCGGCGGATCAATGATTCCTGCGTTAGTTTTCCTGGCACCGATGCGTTATTTTCCGAAAACGAGGGGGAAAGTACTCGGGATCATCTCATCTGTGATGGCTTTCGCCTCCGGAGTCGGTCCAATAGCGGGAGGCTTCATTGCTGGCTTTCTCGATTGGCGTTATCTGTTTCTATCCTCTGCATTGATTATCGTCACACTTCCATTTCTCAGGCATAATCTGCCGCAAGAAACAAAAAGAGAAGGGTATATTGATTATCCAGGTGCCGTATTCATCGCTGGTGTTATTGCAACGCTCCTTCTCGGAATAACCCTCGGTAAACCTTGGCTATTTCTTGTGACAGGTCTGTTTTTGGTTCTTAATTTCTATCGGATGAAAATGGTCGAAAAGCCATTCATTCCACCACACCTTTTCAAAGATAGAAAATATCGGACAACCATCATTACAAGCTTTCTCGGCATTACATGCTTGTTCGGAATGATGTTCATGCTGCCGATCATGCTTCGTGATGTTTATGGGCTAAGCACGATGGCGATTGGATTTGTCCTGTTTCCCGGTGCTCTAAGTGCTGCGATTATCGGCCAGAAAGGCGGATCCCTGGTCGATACAAAAGGGAATGTATTTGTTTTGTATTTGGCGATGGTTTTGCTAGCCGCAGGGTTCTTTTTATTATCAGGTGTCATCGGTACCAGCGTCATCCTATTGAGTGCTGCAGTCATTGTTGCCTATATGAGTTTCCCGCTGGTACAGGCCTCGACAGCGGATATATTGGCAAATCTTCTGGATAACAGCGAGACAGGCGTGGGAATGGGTGTTTTCAATTTGATGAACTTTGTTTCCGGTGCGTTGAGCGGGGCAGTCATCGGTAAGATTCTCGATGTCTATCATCCTGTCCATCCGGTGAATCCAATCGCTTATGAAGGTGAGACATCGGTGTACAGCAATGTTTTTCTCGGTTTCAGCATCATCATTTTGCTCTCTTTTATCCAGTTTCATATATTCTACAAAAAAAGAAGACAAAAAAAGCAGCTTGCCAATCAAATGTATGGATAAAAATAGCGAAACCCGCTCTAATTGATTAGAGCGGGTTTCGCCAGGTAAAGATGGAGAAAAGGATGATTTATATGATAATCCTCCAAAAGAGGAATTATCTTTTTATAATAACGGACCTACAACATAATTAATTAAAAACCATAAAATTCCGAAAAAGATAATCAAATAAGTAATATACTTGATTGCTGCGACCCCAACTTTGCTGGAGTCCGATTTCTTCTCTTTTCTCTCCACTTCGACTTCACGATTGTCTGCCATGTACGCCACCTCCTCCTTTAGACTACGATAGAAATATTATCTTCGTGGGAAGCGGTATATTTAATCCTCTGAGCCGATTGTTCAACTCGCTTGTTCCAGATATGTTCAAGCTTTTGATAGGCGTACTCGACATTTTCTCCGTCTATGATCATTTTCATAGGTTTGGTTGTATCAGCTAATAGAAAAAAGGATAATAGCTTCGGAAGGTTGCTGGAATCAGCAATCAGATGATCTTGATTTAAATAGACCTCGTAATCATTTTTAGAAACAAATTTATTAATAGCGATAATTTCAGAAGTAGTTAATGATTGGTTAAGCTGTATGTGATAAGATGTCAATTCCCTCAAATTCATCACCTCAAAAGTAAGTAGTTGTTGATAAAAAAATACCCCGGCCTCATCTCTATGAAACCTAATTCCTGCTAATTAGTCCAATGTGCCTATGTGAGAGGGTTTCTCTATCCAGGTGATTTATTCCCACACCATCTTTTTTAAAAAGCATAGAATGAAACAAGCAGTCTGCCGGATCATTTTCCTTAAGGGAATTGGTTATTCCTGGTATGAAGGAGGAGGGGGTTTCGGTTGCTGTGATTTGGGCAAAATGGTATATTAGGTGTTAAAAAATCAACGGAGGGAAGCATATGTCAAAGGTAAAATTAGTAGATATATTCAAGCATCGAGTGACACAGAAATATTTACAGCGTTCTGGTGTCAATCATGCTGTTACAGTCGCATATAATGCATTTGACCTTGCCGTTGAGCAGAACGTGGATGTCAATTTAGCAGTCAAGGCGGCATTGCTGCATGATATGGGACATTATGAATGGTACAGGGATGGAAAGTGGGATTATGACGAATATCGTCGTCATGACATCCATGCCATTAAAGGAGCAGAACGTGCGCATAAACTGTTGATCAGGTTGGGAGAAGACCGACTGGCAGCTAAAGAAGTCTCCTTAGCTATTCTGCTTCACACGGACAGTTACCTGCCTTTTGACTTAAAAGGTAAGCGGACAGCGCTCCAGCGAGTTGTTACTGAAGCAGATAATATGGATGAACAGCCGAAAGGTCTTCATCATTATAAAGAAATGGAAAAATCAGAAGCAATTAAACTATTGCGAAAGCTTGATAAAAAAATAGCAGCATTGGATTCAATTGACGAGGATGAAAAAATCAGCAGTTAAGCTACGTAAACACAGGTAAAAAAGCCTGTATATTAATAGCTTAAGAAATTTCTCAAGGGTATTTTATCCTGAAATTCCAAAAAATGCTTTACATTCTGTTCACAATTGGATATACTTTGCTTTGAAAGTAAAATAATTCAGAAAGCGAGGTCGAATAAATATGAAATACGCAATGACTAAAGCCTATCAACTAAATAGCTATAACGATTCGACCTGTGCTTGTGCTGCCAACTAGAGAGTTAATATTCTGACATTTTTCATATTGCGCATATAAACCACAGGTCAATCATAGGATTGATTTGTGGTTTTTTTAATGATTACTTCCATAGCACCACTCGTGTACCCATTAAAGGGAGAGGTATGCCTGTAGGAAGTGAGGAAAAAACCACAGTCAAACACACTGTGGTTTTTTTTCATGCCTGTGAATTTACACAGCCCGTCACGGCGAGGCTTGTCTTAAGCTGGTCGGGGGGTGAACAAGGCGCTTGCGCTTTTGATCATCCAGCTCCAGCGCCTACCCCCTCGAGGTCTTAAGACAATCCTCTCTGTGACACAGCCCGTCACGGCGAGGCTTGTCTTAAGCTGGTCGGGGGTGAACAAGGCGCTTGCGCTTTTGATTTAGGCGGCTGTCTATTTTGTTCGTGTTTAAGAGGATCGTCGTATCCTTTTTGCAAATACATCATACGTTAAGGAGGTGAGCTCATGACGCTGCAGTTTTTTATTTTTACCATCCATATCAGCAGACGCGAAAAGTCAATATCGAATAAAAATCGGAAATACATTCGGACACCAGAGGAAGAGTGGTTCGACCGGAAAATGATGTATCTGTCAAGAATGTAAAAAATGTAAGAAAGGATGAGAGCAGAATGATAATCATTTCTCAGGCAGCGTGGAGAATCACAAAAGAACATTGGATTTGAAACCTTCGTGGGAAGGGGGGAGTTTACATGAAACTGAACATGTTGTTTTTTATTATGACCATTGAAAAGCGGTCACAGAAAGAGCGTAATCAACAATCAAGGAAGTATCGTAAGATAAAACAGCTTATCAATGAATCGAAATGGAAACACCATCAATTATAAATAAGAAAGGATGAGGATCAATGATGATAAAAGCGATGATTGTCGAATGGATGACCGTGGAGAAAGATACCGATTAGCAATGCTCCAAGCAGGAAGGAGGAAGAAAATTGAGACTGAACCTGCTTATTTTTACCATTCATATTGAAAAGCTATCAAGGGAAGAACGTCATAAACAGGCGATGAAGCATAAAGCGATCCAAAAGCGTCTGGAAGAAGTAAAGTTGAAACATATAAATCTTTGATTTTAATAAAAGTATAAGGAAAGGAATGATGGGCAATGTTGAAAATGACAAAATTATTGGCTTGGTTAAATATGGAGAAAGATAGCGCTTAGCGGAATTTTTGGAGCGAAGGAGGATTCTGGGATGAAACTGAATGTACTGTTATTTCATATATCTATCGAAAAACAATCAGAAGAAGTACGCACAAAGCAGTCATTAAAATATCAACAAGTAAAAAAACATATTGAAAGTATACGTTTGAAGCATTCCCAGCTTTAATCGTATAGAATTTGGTGGATTTCATTTATCGCCTCATTCATGGAAAAACACCTTTAAGGAAATTAATTTTCTTAAAGGTGTTTTTTCTTTTTCTCAGAGGAGCAACTTTATATTGATCAATGAGGTTATTTAAATGTGAAAATCTTGAGAAAGCAACCGTGCTTTGCAATAATTGGTCTGTAAGCAAAGCCGACAGTTTATAAAAAGCTGCGATAACATCAATCGGAAATGAATAGGTGATACTTATGAAATTAAAAGGAGTGATTATGGTCTTATTGGGTGCTGCGAGTTTTGGGTTCACACCTATATTCGTAAAAAGCGCTTTTCATTCTGGATATTCACTTGGACAGATTAATATCACTCAAATGCTCATTGCGCTTGTTTTATTAGGGATAATGTACTTAGCGAAAGGGTTACATATAAGGGAATTGACCAAAAGTAATCTTGTCAAGATCATAGCAACAGGTACTACAGTAGGGTTGACGAGCATCTTTTATTACGGTGCCATGCAGTATTTATCAGCTTCCCTGGCAATCATTCTGTTATTTCAATTCGTTTGGATTGGAATGATATATGAATGGATTTTCCATAAAATTCGACCTTCAGGCATAAATATCGTCTCCATGGTAGTAACATTAACAGGGGTTTTGTTTGCATCTAATATTATGGAAGAAAAAATTGTTGATCTTCCTGCCCTAGGGCTCCTGCTTGGGCTGTTAGCTGGTGTAACTTATGCGGGTTTCATATTTTTTAGTGGTCAGGTAGCGGTAACAACCCATCCGATCGTGCGCAGCTTTTGGATGGTATCCGGCTCGTTGGTCCTTGTGCTGATCGTATTCTCGAGAGATGTTCAAACTCTGTTTCCATTTGAACTTTCTCTCTGGTTGTTCGGTGCAAGTCTTGCCCTGGTGGGGGCGGTCATTCCACCATTGTTCTTTGCAATCGGTGCTCCGTTAATCTCGGGGAGACTTGCCAATGTATTAAGTTCGGTTGAATTACCCGTAGCCATCGTATCTGCTATGCTCATTCTTTCTGAATCGGTCACCTTTTTGCAGTGGTTTGGGATTATGTTGATTGTGGCAGCTATCATCATTAATGAGCTGGGAGCCACCGTAATACGCCGCAGTAAAGAATACTAAGTATGTTTCTTCCTGAAAATTAAGATTATTGGCAGCAGAAAAAGACCGGAATCTCCCACGATAGGAAGTTCCGGTCTTTATTTTTTGTGGCTATCTTAAAAAAAGCTCGGTATATCACTTTCAGCTGTGGGATAAGCCCATAAAACCCGTTTCAGGTCGCTTTTAGTCAAGCCATGCTCAATAGCAAGAGTGAACACGTTGACCAGGTGATCCGCTTTACTGGAGATAAAATGCGCGCCGAGAATTTCCTCTGTATATGGTTTAAGTATCAATTTTACGTAAGCGCCAGGTTCCTTTGTCCGTTTGTAAGTGAAGTATTCCGTAATGGATTTTGATGAAGTTTCATAAGGGATTTCCTGGTCCTTTGCCTGCCGCTGGGTCAGACCAACCGATGCCAGCTTCGGATAGGTGAACACGACAGATGGGACAGCTTTACGGAACGGCTCCTGGTTTTTTCCGTGAAGCATATGATCAAGGAGCCGTCCGGCTTCTTCTCCTGCAGTGGGTGTGAGTGCAGGCAGGCCGCTATCGGAACAATCTCCTGCAGCATAAATATGGGGCTGGGAAACGGACTGATGGTTGTCGTTGACACGAACCCCTTTTTTTGAATATTCAATTCCTGCCTCATCAAGCCTTAGTCCTTCCAGGTTAGGAGATCTTCCGGCGCCATGCACGACCATATCTGCTTTCAGTTCGTGGCTATGGTTGAATTTTTTCACATCTATCTTGTAGCCGTTGTCCAATTTTGTTATCTTAGTCACTTCCGTATCGTTATGGATATCGACACCCAGATCTTTAGTGTGCTCAGCAAGCTTGTTGGCCATTTCGTAATCATATCCTTCCAGCACATATCTGCCCCGATGGACAATGATCACTTTTTTACCGAGTCTTGCTGCAAGATGAGCGAATTCGAAGCTGATATACCCTCCGCCTACAAACAAGATCCGATCAGGAAGTTGATATAATTCGAAAAATTGGTCACTTGTTACTAAATGCTCTGCCCCTTCAATAGGAAGGTCAGCGGGTTTGGCACCAGTGGCAATAACGAAATGTCTTGCAGTAATATTTTCTTCTCCAATCTGGAGTGTATGTGGATCAGTGAAAGAAGCTTGTCCATGAAACGTGTGGATGCCTTGATCTCTGAATTTCTTCTCGGTCGCTTCCGGGATGGGGTCAGTAAATGATTTGGTAAATTCCTTCAGATCCGTCCAGCTAAGCATCAAATTTCCATTGATCCCCTGGCCTCTCACTCTTTTGGCATCGTCATAAATAGCACTGATTCCTGTCATGACTTTTTTTGGATCACAGCCACGCTGCGGACAGGTACCGCCAAAGGACCGTTCGTCTACGATGGCTACTTCCAGGCCTTCCTTCTGTGCTTTTGTTGCTACCGTACTTCCGGCTACTCCTGTTCCAATCACTATCAAATCATATGTAGTATTCACTTCTTTTTTGCCTCCTTACATGTATCTTTCCTTCATCATACCCTATCAGCATACTTGAAAAACAGTCATACCGTCCTTAGAACAGCTCGCATTCACTCAGCTTCCTGTGAATGTGTCCTTTGAACTATAAAATTGTTAAATAGCTTATTAGTAAAAATTTTAAACTTAATATGCAAAAAAGTTCACGGATTTGACCCGTATTGGACGTGTCGAACCGTGTATGTTTGTTATAATTCTTGTAGAAGATAGAAAACTTTTACATTAAATAATGACCGATTCTTAAAAACAAATGCAGAAAGGAAGTTGATCGTTGAAATTTGACCGGAAACCAATACCAGTAACCGAAGCAGTCGATAAGGTAATGTCCTGTAAGTACCCAGGCGGGGTAGAGGAGATATCGATTGATGACTGCGAGGAGCGAATATTGGCAGAGAACCTCACAGCATCTCATCCCATTCCTCCCTTTGATAAGTCCCCTTACGATGGATTTGCTTTCAGGTCTCAAGATACGCGGGAGGCTGGAACCGATAATCCTGTCACCTTCCGAGTGATTGAGCAGGTCGGTGCTGGCCATCAGGCAAGTCGGGCTGTCAAAGAGGGGGAAGCGGTCCGGTTGATGACCGGAGCGGAAATCCCTGAAGGTGCCGACTGTGTCGCGATGTTTGAAGTTTGTCAGACTGAAGAGCGTGATGGGGGCGAATGGATGACGATCAAGCGACAGATGAAAGAAGACCAGAATATCATCAAGAAAAGTTCGGAAACTTCCCAAGGTGAAGTCCTGGTTGAAAAAGGAACACCTATCAATCCGGGTGTTAAGGCGTTACTTGCTACTTTCGGCTATCCAACAGTGAAAGTTGGTAAGAAACCGATTATCGGACTGTTTGCAACCGGTACTGAACTCTTGGAAGTCGAGGAAGAGCTGCAGCCGGGTAAAATCCGCAATTCGAATGCTTATATGATTGCGGCCCAGATTAAGCGCGCCGGAGGCATCGTCCGATATTATGGAAAATTGGAAGATGACTTTGATACATGTTATCAGGCAGTCTCAAGTGCCCTGGAAGAAGTCGATGCCTTGATTACTACAGGTGGCGTTTCGGTTGGGGACTTTGACCTTATGCCAGAGATATATGAGAAACTGCAGGCAGAAGTCCTGTTTAATAAAATAGCAATGCGGCCAGGAAGCGTGACAACGGTTGCTGAAAAAGAAGGCAAGCTTTTATTTGGACTATCCGGAAACCCTTCTGCTTGCTATGTCGGCTTTGAATTGTTCGCTTTTCCGATCATTCGCGGATTTTCCGGAGCTGCACACCCTTTCCATAAGAAAATTGATGCCACACTCGGAGCTGATTTTCCTAAACCAAACCCGTTCACCCGGTTTGTTAGAGGTTTTGTCCATTATGGGGATGGGAACGTGTATGTTAGTCCTGCCGGAATGGATAAATCGGCTGTCGTAACCTCTCTTGCTGCGTCAGATGCACTGATCATGCTTCCGGGAGGAACAAGAGGGTTTGAAAAAGGTGACCCGGTCACAGCAATATTGCTTGAAGATCCAAAAGGTCAGGCATTGTTTTAATCGCTCTCTGTGGAGAGTCAAGGAGTTGGTTTTAAATGACAGAAACACAATATATCAAAGATCAGTATAAGCGTCCGATGAAGGATTTACGGATTTCCGTTATCGACCAATGTAATTTCCGCTGTACTTACTGCATGCCGGCAGAGATTTTCGGAGAAGATTATCGTTTTCTTCCATTCAACGAATTATTGAGCTTTGATGAAATTGTCCGCCTGGCAGAAATTTTTGCGAAGCTTGGAACGGAAAAGATTCGAATTACTGGCGGCGAGCCGCTCATGAGGAAAAACCTTGATCAGCTGATCGCCCGCCTTTACGAGATAGATGGTATCAACGATATTGCGATTACAACCAATGGTGTATTTTTAGTGAAACAGGCAAAAAAATTGAAAGCAGCCGGCTTAGATCGTGTTAATTTGAGCCTGGACGCAATTGAAGACGAAGTTTTCAAGGAAATTAACGGCCGAAACGTAAATACAAAGCCGGTATTGAAAGGTATCGAAGCTGCTCTTGATGCCGGTCTTAAAGTGAAGATTAATATGGTTGTCAAAAAAGGAATGAATGACAGTCAGATCCTTCCAATGGCGCGGCATTTCAAAGGGACAGGCGTCATTTTGCGGTTCATTGAGTTCATGGATGTCGGGAACCATAACGGCTGGAACATGGATACCGTCATTTCCAAACAGGAGATTATTGATAGGATTCATGCAGAAATGCCGCTTGAGCCTGCTGACCATAACTATTACGGAGAAGTTGCTGACCGGTTCCGTTACCTGGATGGCGAAGGTGAAATCGGCGTCATTTCTTCCGTGACAGAGTCCTTTTGCAGCAGCTGTACCAGAATCAGGCTGTCAGCCGACGGGAAATTGTATACATGTTTATTTGCCACTTCTGGCTTTGATATTAAAACACACCTGCGCCAGCATGCCAGTGACCATGAACTGACACTGGAACTGATTAAGCTGTGGAGCGGTAGAAAGGACCGTTACTCCGATGAACGGGCAGAGGGTAAGCCGCTGAAGAAAGAAAAAATTGAAATGTCCTATATCGGTGGCTAGTAACGAGCTTTCGAAAAAGACTGTGTGACAGCAAAAAGCCAGGAAGAAATTGATTTTTCTTCCTGGTTTTTATAATCAAATACGTTTTGGGAGCAGTTCCGTTTACTTTTGCCGAAAGAGCAACTCTCCTCTATAATGAACCTATATACATAAGTCGGGAGTGAATGGCATGAAAACGTTCAAACTCGTTTCCTTGGATCTCGTCGAAGAAAAAAAGGAGGACATTACTCAGCGAAGGATAAAACTGATTGATGGCCTGATCATTAATAGGGAAGATGATAAAGGAAGATGGGTAGTAGAAGCATATGTGGATAAAAGTTATCAGGAATTTTTTGAGAATTACATGAACAATGAGGATGACCTTCTTATCCAGGTTAAAATCACCAAACAGAGTAATCAGCCGGCAACACTGATGGTCAAAACAATTGACACCAATCTGATCGGCGATAATATGAATGTCATTTTCATGGGAACGATTGTAGACAGAAGGCAGGATCAAATAGAAAAAACATTGAAGCTTCTGATTGAAGAAGGCTACCAGGGAGATGAGCTTCTGGAAGAATTCAAGAAAAGAGGCAGTTCCTCAGAAAAATGATTTCCGTAAATAAGCTGTCCATCCAGATGACTGACTGGATGGCGGCTTTTTATGTTGTCCCGCAAAACGCTTACCTTTTGTCACATCCAGCTTCAGCGCCTACCACTGATCCTCAATGTGGGAAAAAACGTCAATCCGTTCCCCGGCATAACTATGTCGGCGCTTCTTAAGCTTTTGCTATTTCCTCACTTTTTTTAAACAAGAATGGGATATCAGCGTTTACACTGCTATAATGGATGAAGGTCTATTTGGGAAAAATATGTCGAGTTCTCCCTAAATCTCGTATAAAACCAGGTAATTTGCCGTAAGAAGGAGAAAAAAACATGTATATGAGAAACCGAAGCTTAAGATGGGTGGATAAATTATCCCCGTTTAAGTTGATTGCTCTTTTTTATCTGGGGGCAGTCACGATAGCATCGATTCTGCTGGGACTTCCAGTTGCTCACCAGGCGGGAGTGGATCTTTCATTTATAAATATATTATTCACGGCAGTCAGCGCTGTCAGTGTTACAGGTTTGTCTGTCATTAACATATCAGATACATTCAGTACGACAGGAATTATATTATTAGCCTTTGTTCTCCAGCTGGGCGGGATTGGTGTCATGAGTCTTGGTACAGCTGTATGGCTCCTTCTTGGAAAAAAAATCGGCTTGAAGGAACGCCGGCTTATCATGACTGATCAAAACCAGACTTCCTTCCAGGGGGTAGTCAAACTGATCCGTGAAATCATTCTGGTCGTTTTGCTCATCGAATTTATCGGTTTTCTTGTATTAGGTACGTACTTTCTCCAGTACTTCCCTGCGGGAGAAGCATATCTGCAAGGTTTCTTCGGGGCAATCAGTGCGATGACTAACGGCGGGTTCGACATTACAGGTCAGTCTCTTATCCCTTATAAGGATGATTATTTCGTCCAGTTTATCAATATGCTATTAATCATCGCCGGGGCGATTGGATTCCCGGTATTGATTGAAGTAAAAGAATATTTATTCGCGCCTTCCTATGAAAACAGGGTCAAACGTTTTTCTCTATTTGCTAAATTGACGAGCTTTACCTTCTTTGCTCTTGTTATTTTAGGGATGGTCTTCATTTTTATTTTTGAAATCAATAATTTTTTCGCAGACAAGTCATGGCATGAAATATTCTTCTACGCGCTATTCCAGTCGGTGACGACAAGAAGTGGCGGGCTTGCCACTATGGATGTCACTCAGCTTACCGAACAGACGCGGTTATTCATGTCATCTTTAATGTTCATTGGTGCTTCTCCCAGCAGTGTTGGGGGTGGGATTCGGACGACCACATTCGCACTAGTGGTGATTTTCGTACTCACTTATGCAAGAGGCCAGAACCATATCAGAATTTTTGGAAGACAAATTCATGACGATGACCTTATCAAAGCGGTGGTTGTGACTATAATGGCTGTAATGACCTGCTTTTCTGCTGTGTTGATATTGACCATTACAGAGCCCTTCACATTGAACCAGTTGTTATTTGAAGTCACTTCTGCTTTCGGCACAGTCGGTTTGTCGACAGGGATAACCTCAGATCTGTCTACGATAGGCAAATTGATCATCATGATATTGATGTTCATTGGAAGAATCGGTATCCTTACATTTCTATTTACATTGAAAAAAGAAAAGAAAAAGACAGGTAACTACGAATACCCTAAAGAACGAATTATCATTGGTTGAGAGGGATAAAAACCACGCAAATCAAAAAAAGCGCACTCCGTTAAAGAGTAGCGCTTTTTTTTGGTGGCCCACAATCAATATTAGCAGTAGAATGCAGCACCTACGATGATGAGCAAAATAAACAACACGACGATCAAGGCGAAGTTATTGCCATAAGCGCCTCCTCGGTATCTACATCCACCGTAGCCGTAAGGACTATATCCGTACATACAAGCTCACCTCCTCGGTCGGTACATTACACTATATGCGACCGGGGGTTTCGTGTATGGTCATTCACCCAGATGGAAAAGTTTTAATCCGTCCTATAAGCACTGTCATGGGTTGGGTGGCTGAAATTTTTTCTTTTGGCAACATAATTTTCTTCCATTAATTTTCGATTGAAGGATGTATTCCAGCCGATATCGTTCGTCTCGTGAACCCATTCCGGTCCTGCCATCACAGCTGGATCAATTTCTTCACTCCAATGATTCAACGGCGAATTCATGGAATCGTAATAGCTGTCACCGATCGTCACTCCATAAGGATTGACAAAAGTACTTTGCCGCTTATTTCCATCCATTACGGGAGCATTGATCTGATGAGGGAATGAGTCGAGTTCATTGGTTTGATAATCATCATTTTGTCTCTGCATGATGCATTCCTCCTTACCCATAGCATTTCCAGGTGGTTACGATTTATGAATAAGCAGCATGCATCCCTTGTAAGAATTGAACATGGTTAGCACCCGGAGGATACACAGCGATCATCAGAGAAGGAGTAGGTTCCACGTCACCTGTACTTAAATACGTTTCGATTTGGAATGGCAGGTGTTCGAGCATGGTATGCTTAAACAGGTCTTTTTTAGTAAAGTCAAACGTGCTGAAATCCATTCCATCCCATAATTCATTGTAAATCGTTTTCTTTCTGTCGAGCGAAAATGCCTCACGATTCCAGCCTTTACGTGGTTTCTGCTTGAAATTCTGGTAGTAATCGAGATGCATGAAACCTTCTGTCATGGCAGCATGTTCCGGCTTAACCTCCAATATGTACTGATGGAGGCGGCGGAACAGATCAGTGAGCTGATGACCAATTTTATTCCATTGCTGCTCATGCCAGTAACTTCCGAAGTCTTGGAAAAAGTCGAACGGAGAATCAAAAACATGTTCCATCAGGTATTCGATAGTATGGTCCATGAAATGCTTGTTCCAGAACTTTTCCAATATATCTTCCACTTGTTTGATCCGTGTCACTTCTTCAAAGGACAGAACATTGTTCTCCAGCATTTCGTAAGGGGCATGGTCCATGTATTTATACCCCCATTTATCGGCTTCGATCCGAAGCCCGGTTCCGCGCAGCATTTTCAAAAAGCCGAGCTGAAGCTCTTCCGGACGGAGGGCAAATACATCGTTAAAGGTTTTGCGGAAGGACTGATAATCCTCTTCCGGCAGGCCGGCGATCAAATCAAGATGCTGAATGACCTTTCCGCCGTCCTTCACCATAGTCACCGTTCTTGTCAGCTTATTGAAATTCTGCCGGCGTTTGATCAGTTTATTCGTATGGTCATTCGTTGACTGGACACCTACTTCAAAGCGGAATAAACCTTCCGGGGCATGTTCATTGATGAATTCCAACACTTCCGGCCGCATAATGTCTGCGGTAATCTCGAATTGGAAAACTGTTCCCGGCCGATGATTTTTAATAATGAAATCAAACATTTCGAGCGCGTACTTCCGGTTAATATTAAAAGTACGATCCAAAAATTTGATGGTTTTTGCCCCGTGATCCATCAGGAATGTCAATTCTTCCTTCATTCTAACGATATCAAAGTAACGGACACCGAATTCGATGCTTGACAGGCAGAATTGACAGGTAAACGGGCATCCTCTGCTTGTCTCGACGTAGCTGATGCGCTGGGATAAGTAAGGCAAGTCTTCTTCAAACCGGAACGGGGATGGAATCTCATCTAACGAAATTTTTGGAGCAGGGACCGTTTGCATCACTTTACCATTCTTACGATACATCAAACCCGGGATATCATTCAGGTTCGTGTTATTTTCAATGGCACCAAGAAGCTTTTGAAATGTAGCTTCCCCTTCGCCCTGAACGATGATATCAACATCGGGAAGGCGATCCATCCAGTAATTACTGTCATAGCTCACCTCAGGGCCGCCAAGGACAATCAATGTATCAGGCAGCGTTTTTTTTAAGATGGAGATGACAGGAATGGTTTCTTCAATGTTCCATATATAACAGCTGAAACCGATCACATCTGGTTTTTCAGCATAGATGGCAGAGGCTATATCAATTGGTGGTTCATGAATAGTGAATTCCTTGATGTCCAGGTCATATTTTGGGCGTGCATAGGCTTTCAAATAACGCAAAGCAAGACTGGTGTGAATGTATTTAGCATTCAGGGTCGATACAATCGTCTTCATCTGGTCACTCCTATATGTAAGCTTTTCTAAATTTTAACATAGCTGCCAATTCATTATACCAGAATTCATAGCTCTTTCCGCAGCATGATCATATCGCGGCATGGAATGCCATTTTCATATAATAGTTCGGGGTAATGATCGGTGAAAAAGTCTTTCTTTATATATTTCATCTCAAAACCACAGGATTGGTATAAATATAACTGGCTGATGCTGGAATTTCCAGTACCTATCCATACCAAACGACAGCCACATTGTTTAAGTAAGGTAAAGGAATGATTAAGTAAAACTCTTCCGTATCCTTTTCCTTGTTCCTCTTCGCGGATGGCAATGTTCACAATTTCTGCTTCATGGTCTTTTATCGCCTTCCAAACCAGTACCCCGACCAACGTGTTATTAAGATAAAAGCCATATAGTTTTCCCATACTTAAATACTTCTTTACCATTTCCCGGGAAGGATCAGCCAGTAAAAGAAGCTTCCATACTTCCTCACTTGGCGTATGTATTTCTTTCAGTTCCATTTATGCACCTGCTTTCTAAGCTTATAGGTATGAAAGTTGAAATTGAAGTAATATATTTGGTAAGAGGAGGATGATGCATGTGATTATCCATAAGCCGGTAACATATCAAGAAGGAAGTCTGCTGTTTAACGCCGGGAAAGAAAAACTCTTACTAAACAAAAGTACAATTGTCCCGGGAGAATTTGCAGTTATAACGAAAAGTACCGTTTACAGGGGAAGAATACTTACACCCGTAAAAAATAGACTGACCATTTATTATGGGGAGGAGAATAAGCCGGCTTGGAAAGAAATTAATTTGTCTATCCCGCCTGATGGGGAAGCATCCTTCCAGATTTTGAACACGTTTGATGATAGAAAAATCTTCGTGAAAGCCCGCTATGGAGATGCCTATCCTGCACTGGAAGCTGGAGCTGCAACAGAGCCCATCAATCTTTTTGTGCCAATGGATGTTGTCATTGATGCTGACGATGGCGAAAAAATCAACATGACCTTGCATTATGTTTCCCAGCCAAACCAGGCAGGCATCTTACTTGTCGCAGAAACAGTAAGTTATTTCCTGATGATCACGTACCATCGAACCACAATTTAATACTCATAGCGATGACCGCAAGCACCAAAATAACCCGGATAAAGCCCTCTCCTTTTTTCATAGCTGTCTGGGCACCGATATATGCACCAAGGCTCATGCCAAGTGCAAGCGAAATACCATATCCCCAGGCAACCTGGTCATGGATGATAAAAACGATCAGCGAAGCGACCGTATAAACAGCAACAATCAGCAATTTTAAACTGTTGATATGCACCAGATTATGACTGGTCATAATACTGAGGGCTGCAATAATCACAAAACCAACCCCCGCTTGAATGAAACCGCCATACAATCCCACGAGAAAGAATGCTGCAAGCAGGATACATTGATGAAGAAATTTCGGGAGTTGTTTTTTCTTAGTCAAGTATTGATGTGGTTTAAAAAGGATAATGACCAGTACGACTAACATGACAATCGATAAGGTTTTGTTGAAGCTTTCCTCTGAGATATCAACTGCAAGGTTTGCTCCAATTATAGAGCCAATAACAGCAGGGATGGCGAGGTAAAGCCCTTGTTTCCAGTGGAAAATACCTTTCGCACGGAAAGACTGGATGGCCGTCAAGTTTTGTGCCATGATTGCGATCCGGTTCGTTCCGTTTGCCACAGGGGAGGGGAGTCCAATAAAAATGAGCATAGGAAGGGTGAGGAGTGATCCGCCACCCGCCATTACGTTGATGAACCCTGCAGCTAATCCTACAGCAAATACATAAATCAGTGATAACAGTTCCATAAGTGACCCTTTCTTCCTTAAAAAAGTATGGTGTTATTATAGCAAATTTAACGAAGCTGCGACCATGATGACGGTTACCCGGGATGTTCTGTCATCCATCCTCTGTGGTAAAATAGGAATCTAAAAAGAAAACATAGGAAAGGAAGTTAACATATGAAAAAATTTGTTCCAAGTATTCCTTCCATATTTTTTCTACTCATCATTTTTGTTATCAGTGTGGAGGAATATTACCCTGATATGGTACTTAAGAACATATCAACGGGGTTCTTCTTCTTTGGCTCTTTGACGATAGCGGTGGCTTTAACTTTTATTATAAGAAGGAAACATGGGGGGATGGAAAGAGGAGAGAAACTGCCTAACAGGGTGTTCATACTGCCCCTTGTTGTTTTCTATACTATTCTTAATGTAATGAATATCAATAAGGAAACGCCGTTTTCTTTTGATACTCTTATGTATTGGTTTCTCGTCGCTATAACCATTTATTTAGCTGTAAAAAAATTTCGTTCAGTCGTACTTTAAGTGATTTGAATAAGAATAAAAAAGGAACCCTCCACTTCTTCGGAAGGTTCCATATTCGTAGACTTTCACTAAGCGATGGCTGTTTCTGTGCGTTCTTCCTTAGGATTCATTTTTTTACCGGTAGTGTGGCGAAGGAATGGAAGCACCCAGCGGTCGAGACCAAATCTGGCAGCGTTATAGCCAGCTGCAGCAATCAGGACACCGATCAGTACCATTTGTGGGTTTGTGCTTGTTGTGCCACTGAATAAGAAGGCAAAGTTCATGGCGAGTCCCATAAGTACTGCGAAATTAGTAAAGACTCCTAAGATGAGAGCTGCACCGACAAGAATTTCTCCCCACATTACCATAAACGTGAACAGTTCAGCATTCGGAAGAGCAACACCTTCCAGGAAAGCTGCCCACCAGCCTTGTACAGCTGGATGATCACCAGCAGCTTTGCCAATCGCCCCCTGGATAAATCCTCCAGCATCAAAGCCGCCAGCTAATTTTCCAAGCCCGGCAGTCAGCCAAGTATAACCAAGATAAACGCGTAAGACAGTCAGCAGTGCAGCAACCACATTGTTTTCCCTTAAGAAAGTATTAATCATAAGTTCCATCTCCCTTTTTAATATGCTCACTATTTCACAAGATGTTGTAAAAGTAACCCCGCTGGTTCGGATAAACCTGAGATCATCTTCTACACTTACATCATATCACTTTTTTATAGAAGAGGAACGACATTGCTCACTATTTCACAATTTAGCAACAAAGTTATGGCTTTCTTGTGAACGACTAATGACATCATGTTATGGGTAGGAGTAAAAAGGGAACGATGGATATAATAAGCTGGAAAATAGGCTGTCAGATAAGTCACGTAAACCGGTTAGTGCCGCCTTTTTATCCCTTAAGAAGAATAAATAGTATTTTTTTAATTTTAGTATAGGCGAATAACTGGCATCTTTGCTAAAATAATAATGATGAGGAGGTGGAAGGCATGTGGGACGTGACCTTTTTTCTTATATCATTTTTGATCATTCTTTTAAATATCGGCTATTGTATCTTTGATAACGGATAAGGACAATAGGAATGGCAGCGGTTAAATGCTGTCATCTATCCATGTAGGGATTACTCTACATACCAAAGAGAGGGGCTTCCCTCTCTTTTTTGTCTTCTGTTAAATGAAACATACTGCATCCAAGATATGCATCATTGAGGCCGTAGGAAGATTCACTTTGATACGCGTTACATAGGAGGCTGGCCGTGGGTGCACAAGACCACTCCCCCAAACAATTGAAGGTTTTAAAGGCAGTTGTGAAATGTCCCTTTCACAGCTGCTTTTTTTTACTGTCAGGAAATTATATAAATGGATGGTTGGAAATAACCATTTTGGGATCCTCTCTGTGACAAAGAACGTCACGGCGAGGCTTGGCTTAAGCTTGTCGGGGGTGGACAGGCGCTTGCGCTTTTGTTTCATCCAGCTCCAGCGCCTACCCCCTCGAGGTCTTAAGCCGATCCTCTCTGTGACAAAGAACGTCACGGCGAAGCTTGTCTTAAGCTTGTCGGGGGTGAACAGGCGCTTGCGCTTTTGTTTCATCCAGCTCCAGCGCCTACCCCCTCGAGGTCTTAAGCCGATCCTCTCTGTGACAAAGAACGTCACGGCGAGGCTTGGCTTAAGCTTGTCGGGGGTGGACAGGCGCTTGCGCTTTTGTTTAATCCCATGACACCTTTCTTTTGCTTTGATCGATTATAGGAGTGAAAGGAGGTGATCGACATGGCAGTAACAAGCGTAAGAGTAGATTCGACATTGCAGATGGTGCTTGAAACCGGGCTTGATCAAGATGGTAACGGTATTTACAAAGTGAAGAGCTTCCACAATGTCAAAACGGATGCAACAGATGATCAGCTATTCACGGTAGCAAACGCGTTAAAACCGCTTCAGTCTTATGCCCTTCAGCGTATTGAACGCAGGGACAGCAGCAATCTTCTGAACGCCTAGTCCGTAACAAAGTAAATTAGAAAGGAGGGGTAGTATGAAAAAGTTAGAATTGAAATTTCTCAACCAGGATGGGAAGGTTGTAACTATTGCACTGGATGCACCGGTTGAACCAGTAGACGCTGCGTTGGTAAATACAGCGATGGATACAATCATCACACAAAATTGCTTCATTTCTTCCGGCGGAGATTTGGTCGCTAAGAAAGAAGCACGTATCGTTGAACGGAACGTGCAGGAAATCCAGCTATAACCCATGATGAGGTTGTCCTTTGGGCAGCCTCTTTCTCTATATTCAGTCAGAAAGGAGGAAGAATAAATGGAAGCATGGATGCCATATGTGACAGAGCTCGGTTTTCCTATTGCGGTGACTTTTTATTTGCTGCACCGGATTGAAGGGAAGCTGGATGTGATGATCAATGCATTGCATCATCTACCGGAGAAGTGGGGATCCTGATATAACTGAAAAAAACAGCTGTGAAATATTGCTCACAGCTGTTTTTTCTGTCTTTATTATTACCTTGTCAGTCCCCATTCATTAAAGGGGTAGACCACTAACTCTGTCCTTCCGATAATCTCGCTTTCTTTGATAAAACCAAGTCCATTACGACTATCTTTACTTATCGAGCGGTTATCCCCCATAACGAAATAGTGATCTTCAGGTACTTTGATTGGACCATAATCATATGTGCTTTGTTTGGCAGTCTTTTCGAGATAAGACTGGTCTTTTTGTTTACCGTTGATATATAATTTATGATCGCGGATTTCGACGACATCTCCCGGCATGCCGATTACACGCTTTACATAACTTCTAACCGGCCGGTTGATGATGACGATATCTCCATAAGAAGGTTCATCCACGTAATAAATAATCTTGTTGAACATGACGCGCTCGCCATTCTCTAAGGTCGGGTCCATACTGACACCTTCTACAATGGAAGTTGAGAAAAAGAATGTTCTCAGGATGAATGCAAGCAGCACTGCTATGATAATTGCCTTGATCCATTCCATCCATTCTTTTTTAGTTTCTTCTGTCAAAATGATCTTCCCTTCTGAAGTACGTAATATGAAGAAATTGTACAAGGCCCATAACCCATACATCCCCATTTTAACATAAAAAAAGATGGAAAAGTCATCATTCACTTGTCTGGCAAACACTATTTTTGACGAATCATGTCTAGTTTTTACGATACAGTTTACAAAGTTGTTAGTACAAGTCATAATTTAAAAAGTGGAAAAAAGTAGATTCATGGAGGTTAGGTTTCAATGGAAGTTTATAACAAAGATATGGACTTGGAAGGTTTAGAAGAACAAATCAATTTTATGCAGAGAAGAATGTTTTCCATTGCAGACGAATATGGAAGGGAAAGCCGTAATACCATCAAAGAGAGTCAGCAGCTTGATCAATTGATTATTCAGTATATGAAACAAAAAATTAATATTAGCTAGTTGCAACTGGTTACATGTCAATTCCCTTATGCTATGGTAAAATAGGAGTAGTATGAGGGGATTGGAGGTAACCTGTTGAAAAAAGCAGAAAATGCTGATCAATTACTCGGTCGAATAGAAAACTTACGGAAAAAGATGACGACGGTTGCCTTACTGGAAGGGTTTACAAGCCCAGAGTCGGTTCGAATCAGTCAGGAATTGGATGAATTGTTAAATATGTATGATATACAGGTAAAAAAATATAAAAAATTATGAATGCGCTGTCCTGATGGAAACAATAGGGCAGCTTTTCTATATTTCATCAAAGGGGAGATGATCACAAATGAAAATAGGTTTCGTAGGTGTGGGAGTGATGGGGAACGGTATGGTAAACCGGCTGCTAGCTGCCGGATACGATGTGAAAATCCATACGAGGACGAAAACAAAAGCAAATCCCTTGCTCGAGGCTGGAGCAAAATGGGCGGACAGCCTTAACCAATTGACCGACGATAGGGATGCTGTCATTACGATTGTGGGGTATCCCGATGATGTGGAAGAAGTGTATTTCGGTGATACCGGTTTACTTACCAGTGTAAAGCCTGGTACATACCTCATTGACATGACCACTTCCACTCCAACCCTTGCCAAACGTATTGCAGATGCAGGGAGTGAAAAAGGAGCATTTGTGCTGGATGCTCCTGTATCAGGCGGTGATATAGGTGCAAGGGAAGGAAAACTCTCTATCATGGTCGGAGGAGATAAAGATAAATTTGATGCAGTAAAACCAATTATTGAGGCGATGGGGACTAATCTTGTCTATCAAGGTGAATCCGGAGCAGGACAGCATACGAAAATGTGCAATCAGATTGCCATAGCCTCTAATATGCTTGGCGTTGCAGAAGCGATAGCCTATGCAGAACACGCCGGCTTATCTCCGGAAAGAGTCCTTGAGAGCATAACGACAGGAGCTGCCGGAAGCTGGTCTTTAAGCCAGTTGGCTCCAAGAATCATCAAGGGTGATTTTGAGCCAGGGTTTTATATAAAACACTTTGTCAAAGATTTGAAAATTGCCATAGAAGAAGCGGAGAGGATGGGGCTGGAACTGCCGGGACTGAAATTGTCAAAAGGCATATACAGCCAGCTCATTGATCTGGGTTATGGTGATAAAGGAACACAAGCTGTTCAGATGCATTACCGCTGATTTTTACAGCTGATAGTTCACAGGTGGTTCCGAGGGTACTGAAGAACTGCTGATTTTTTGAGCTATGGACTAAAAAAGTAGCCTGATTGAATTATTTTATCGTTCAATCATGCTACTTTTGTTATTTTCATTTTACTTCTGTTGATTCCACAAAGAGCGTTCCGTGGTGACGCCTGCGGAAACAACGCGAGCCTAAGATCCACTTGGTCAAGTATTCTTCTTGACGAAGAAGGCTTGAGGCCGTGCTCGAGGCAAGCATCCACCGCTAAGCGATTCTTGAGAATCACAATAATATTAATAGCTCTTCTAGATTAGAAAGGACTTTTTCAGTGACCTCGTGATTCCTGCGGGCTTAGTTTTTCTAATAAGCAGCAGATTGGCTCTTTTTTACTTTTGCAGCATAAAACCGGAATATGAACCAGGCGATGATGGACAAAAAGATTCCTGATATAAATGGCAGCCCAATGGCAATGGAAAACAGCCATCCCCCAAGGGGTGGACCGATTATCCTGCCAAGGGAATCGAACGAAGAGAGAAGCCCCGTAGCGCTGCCATACCCGGTTTTCGACTTTTTGGTAAGCAGCGATGAAACGCTCGGCCTGATGACCCCGTTGCCGATACCGAAGACCGATAGAAAGATTGTGGCGGTAAGGAAGTCATCGACAAATAGAATAAGACCAAATCCGATAGCAGAAATAAAAATGCCGAGCTGGATAACGAAAGGCTCCCCGAATTTTCTTGTCAAACGTCCGACTAGCCCACCTTGGACAAGTGCGCCTGCAAGGCCCATGATCATAAAGATATAGCCTAACCTCACTGCCCCGAGTCCAGCCTTTTCTGCTGCAAAGTAAGCAAAAGTGGCTTCGAGACCTGACAGGGATAAAGAAACGAATAATTGCAGGAAAAACAAAAGGGATACTGGTTTTCCGAGTGCCGATCTTAATGGCTCTCTTTTTGCTGAATGCTGCCCTCGTGATTCCTTAGACAAAGATTCCTTCAGCAGGAACAAAACAAGCAGCAGCGTGATCAGCGAGGAAATACCCGCGACATAAAACGGCATCTCGAGACTTGTTTTGGAGAAAACACCGCCAATGGCCGGTCCAAATACAAAACCCAGACCGATCGCTGCTCCGATGATCCCCATACCTTTTCCTCTATCCTCTTCCGATGTGATGTCGGCAACATATGCCATGATGGTCGGCATGTTGGCAGATGATAAGAATCCACCAATAATTCTTGCGGCAAACAGCATCCAAAGCTGCGTAGATAAAGCCATTAAAAAGAATGACAATGCCAGACCGGCGATGCCGAGTGCGATGACCGGTTTCCGACCGATCCTGTCAGATATCCGTCCCCACATAGGTGCAAAAATCAGCTGCATAAAAGAATAAACAGCCATCAGTAAACCTAATTGCGTCGGGGAGGCCCCTATTTCCTCCGCATAAAAGGGCAGGACAGGAATGATAATGCCGAATCCGACCATGACGAAAAACATTACAGCGAATAATATCGGTAAAGCTTTTTTCATTTGCAAGGTACCTTTCACTCCTTGCCGCTTCCTTTCAGATCAAAAGACCTATGTATGCTTGCTGGTTTATAAGACAGCGGCCTCTCTATTATAAGGTGAGGATTCACAAGTGGTAAAGCTATCAGCAGTATTCTGTCGAAACTTTTTAAATAAGGGATATGGCCACATCTGTCTGGATTAAAACTCACTGGAGCATTTTTTTTATTGTTGATACCGGAAAAGGGGGGCTGGTAAACGATTAAAGCCACTGGTTATGTCCATTCTAATCTAATAAAGTTGGTAATCTATTTGTTGAGTCTCATTCTGCGGGCACGGCTTAAAAAATTTCTGGTCAAAAAGGTAACCTGACCGAGTGGAATTTCAGCCCGTGCCCGTTACTCCAATGATAGATTTTTGGAACGAAAAGCCACGAGAAATAGCTATTTTTCTCATGGTATTTTTCTTTTCTTACACGATTCATTTAAAAAATTTCAAGGAAGTTTTCCAAACGATCCAGTCCTTGTGCCAAAGTTTTCATATCATACGCGTAGGAGATCCGCATGTAACCCTGGCCATATTGGGAAAAAGCGTCGCCTGGGACAATAGCGAGACCAGCATTTTTGACGAGCTGCACCCCAAGTTCAAATGAAGAAAGACCTTCAACTCTGATTTCTGGAAGGATATAGAACGCTCCTCCTGGCCGTTCATACCGAAGCCCCATGGCATCCAGTCTTCCCATGATATATTTCCTTCTTTTATCGTATTCCTTTTTCATATCTTCCGGGTCATTACCACCGTTATGAATGGCTTCAAGGGCGGCATACTGGCTGATGGAAGTAGCACAGGAAACGTTATACTGGTGGACCTTTAATATATGTCTGGTAATTTCAGCAGGTCCAAGCAAATATCCAATCCGCCATCCCGTCATGGAATGGGACTTCGATACGCCATTCACGACGAGTACTTTGTCCCTGATTTCAGGAAATGATGCAAGAGAGACATGTTCCTGGTCATACACCAATTCACTATAAATTTCGTCGCACAGCACAAACAAATCCCGTTCTTTGATTATGGCGCTGATTTCTTCCAGTTCTGCTCTTGATAAGGTTACTCCCGTCGGGTTGGATGGATAGGGCAGAATGATACATTTTGTAGCAGGTGTGATAGCGGCAGTAATCGCTTCTGCCGTCATTTTAAATCCTGTCGGTCTGGTATCGACATAGACCGGCTTACCACCGGCAAGCCTGATCAGCGGTTCGTACCCAGGATACACAGGACCCGGCAGTATGACTTCATCCCCCTGTGACAAAATGGTGCGGAGGCTAATATCGATTGCCTGGGACGCTCCGACTGTGACGATGACTTCCGCCGAAGGATCGTATTCCAATTGGTATTTTCGCTGGACATGATTGCTGATTGCCTCCCGTAATTCGAAGATGCCTGCATTCGGTGTATAGATAGTCTGATTGCGGCTGATCGCATGGATCCCTGCCTGTTTCACATGTTCTGGAGTAGGAAAGTCAGGCTGTCCAATCGATAAGGAGACGACGTCTTTATAGTCGCTGACCATATTGAAAAATTTACGTATACCAGATATTTCTATATTTTTTACGTTGTCGTTCACTAAATGTTCCATGAGGTACCCCCAAGTATGATAAAAGTTAACAAAATGTTCAAACAATTTAAATAAATACATACATATCCCCTGTTATAATAGGGATATACTTCGAAGAAAGGAGTAGAGCTTGATGCGTCCGAATTTACCGACATTTGATGAATTAGTTAATCAGAAAAAGGAAGAACTATTAAAGGACCCGGAAGCGATGCAGGAAATCGAGAGACAGCTCGATGAAAAGCATAGTAAGGCGAATAAGGGCAAACCATACGTAAACTGATGATAACATACAAAGAAACAGCTGGCCTAAGGAGCCGGCTGTTTTTACTGTTTTTTTAAAACCAAAAAGATTGATACAATTCCTATAGAGGAAAAAGGAGGTTCGGAAATGAAGCAGACAGGTCTTGTTTTAGAGGGGGGAGGTATGCGAGGAACCTACACGGCGGGGGTACTCGACTATTTTCTGGATATGAATCTGCACTTTCCTTTCGTCGCAGGAGCATCCGCGGGAGCTTCTAATGGCAGTTCATATGTCGCCAGACAGCGGGGGAGAAACTACAATGTCCTAGTTGGCTACGGCGATCATCCTGAATACATATCCTATCTCCGGGCCCTTAGGAAAAAAGAGCTGTTTGGCATGGACTTCATTTTCGATAAACTTCCGAATGAACTTGTGCCATTCGACTTTGAAGCATTCGAAAACCGCCAGACACATTTTTCCGTGGCAACAACGGATTTAATGACTGGGGATGCTGTGCATTATCATGATTTTCCGGACCGTAACAGCCTGATGACGATCATGCGGGCTTCCTGCTCGATACCATTGATCGCTCCGAGCATCACTTACGAGGGAAAAACATTAATGGATGGAGGAATCGCAGCCCCGGTGCCGATCGATCAATCCATACAGTATGGAAATGAAAAGCATGTGGTAGTACTGACAAGAAATGAAGGGTACACGAAAGGAAGGATGAAAGGCGGATGGCTTATCCAGCGCAAATTCAGGCAGCATCCGGCGTTCGTAAAAACTATGTTGAACCGTCATGTTGCTTATAACGGTCTAACAGAAAAATTATGGCAGCTGGAAAAAGAAGGACGAGCATTTATTATCCGGCCAGAGACACCTTTATCCGTAAGCCGTATCGAACGTAACCGTAAAAAACTTCATGAGCTTTACATGCAAGGATATGAAGAAATGAAGTATCGGGAAAAAGCCCTGGAGGACTTCTTGAAATCCTGACGGAGCGAGAACGATTCTTGGAATTGGAATTAAATTTTATCAATAGGAAAACCCGAACCATTCTAGTTCGGGTTTTAAGTTTGGAGCCATTGCTCCGTTTTGTTAAGGTCAGATACGCTTAAACAGAATATTGTTTTCAAGATGAATGTGCTGGAACGTGTCTTCCTCAAGCTCTGCCAATCGTTTATAGGTGATCCGGTAAGAGTTACAGGCATCCTGCGGCGGCTCAAATCCTCCCGTAATCGTATGGATTTGTTTCAAAATATCACCTGCATGGTCATGCTCATTTTCAAGGGTCCCATTGGCAGCATGAATACGATTTCTTAATTCTTCACTCGGGTTCTCGTCATATTCTTTAACAAGCGGGAATACTTCTGTTTCTTCTTTGATGAGATGGGCTTCCAGTTCTGTCTTCAATTCATTGTACAGTTTATGGAGCTCTCTCAGATGTGGATGGTGATCCCCATGGACACGGAAGATCTTCGACACAAACTGACCTAATGCCGGCAATTCCTCATTCAAAAACGCATGGTGGGTATATACGATATGATCTACTAATTCCGTATTGGAAACTGCATCCCAGTCGGCAGCCTGATTGCCCTTCGAAACCCACTCTGTATAATTCTCATTCAGCTTTGTCAAAATCATATCTTCATCTATTTTCTGTTTATCAAATACCTCGCCCAGCGGCCGGTCTCCACCACAGCAGAAATCAATCCGATTCTTTTTAAATAGGTCACTTGCTTTCGGATAAATGTTTACGATATCCGCAGGTGTATGTTCTCTAGTGAATGTTGTCATAAGTACAGCCTCCTTTGTGAATACCTTTATGATACCTTTCATTTTTTGTTAAGACGTTGATATAAATCACACCCTGGCTGTGATTTACATAAAGGTGCCGTATAAACTGGTACATAACTGCCTAAACTGGTAGCAAAAAAGGAGGTCGGGGCAGTATGGAGCAATTTTCTCAGTGGGCAAAGTCGATAGCCGAGTGGGTGGAAGGAAGAATGGACGGGTTTGCAATATTGGGTATCGATCCATTGATTGTACATTTTGCATTAGCCTTTTTGCTGGTAGCTGGCGGTGTCTGGTTGTTTGAGCCACTCATGGAATGGCTGATCAGTGCCAATTGGAAGCGGCTGCTTGTATTTTTGGTCATTTGTCTTTCAGCTATTAATCTCTTTCTGAGCATTCAATTATATCAGGTGATGAATTATGACCAGACCGTTGCCGAAAATGTCTTAGGCATAGAGATTTTGGCTGTGGTCACATTTGGTGTCTGCTATACACTTTACGGCCTTGGCAGGCAGATTTACCGTTTAAGTACAAGACGCAGACGACAATCATAATTTATTTTAAAAAGCCCTTTTGCCATGTGAAGGCCACTGTAAGTGCGCTGGTGGTATAGAAAATGTATGACAAAAAAACAGTCTGTATGGTTCATAAGACACCATACAGACTGTTTTCTATTTAATTTTGAAAGTTTCTATGCTTCTATTTATTTATGAGTTTTTAAGTAGTAATTACAGCGTCTATTCGTGATAATCAACAACAAACTTTAACAGCTCTTTTAGGTTAGAAAAACTTTTTCAGCTGTCTCTTGCCATATGAAGGGTTTTTTTGCGTGCTTAAATTCTTCTTTTCCGCATAAAACAGATAATAACCATGAGTGGAAAGCAGGGAGGAACAGGATGAAGGAGACAACTGATTATGTAGAATTCTATCCGCGGAGACATATTTTAATAGGTACGAAAGATAAAAATGTACTCCATTCCAAGTTCTGGCGAGGGCAGCATGTATTGGATACCCATTGGGTAGTTGTTGTGAAGGGAAAAGAGATGTGGGAGAATAAACTTTCCTGGAAAGTGATGCTGCTGACAGCAAAAGAAAATGGCTGTTACGATGCTTGTGCAAGACCCATCAACGAAACAGGAACGCTTACTTTCCATGAAGCTTTGGGGATGGTCAGACGATGGGAAGATAAGCTGTATACTGATCGATGGTTTGACAGGGAGGAAAGTTGAAAGAAATTTACTTTTCTAATACATTCAGAATATATAAAATGTTTGCGAAGAAGCTTTTCGACGTAGCGAAAATGTTTATTCCGAAGTATAAGAAAAACTATCACATTCACGAAAAGACGGTTGAGTGCGAGTTTTTCTAAATTTATGGCTGCCGGTACCCGATAATAAGGGTGATTTTTCAGAAAGGTGGAAACTAGATGATTGAAGTCGGTTCGATTTTTTTGATATTTATATTATTTGGTTTGCTGCTGTTATTTTTAAATATTATAACAAGTATCTGGGCTTATCGGGACAGCAGGAGAAAGGGGAAAAGCCAGGAGTATGCACTGATCGTTCTGGTGGCTACAATCATTTTTCCGATTGTGGGCTTGATTGTTTACCTTGTAATCAGAAATGATTCTTAAAAAAAGCGGATGACCATAGAAGGTCATCCGCTTTTTTTTGCAGGAAAATCCTGTGTTTTATTTTTGGTTTTTTACTTGTTCATATAGGGCGTCATGCCACTTGTAAGCAATTTTTGACAAAGTCTCAGGTGATTCTCCATTAGGGGCAGCGTTCCTGACGATCTCCTGCTGCTCTGTTGTCATGTGTTCATAGGATGTACGCAATTCTGTCACTTCTTTTGTATAACTGCTTAGTTTGTGTAGAAAATTATCGAGCTCATCCATTTAAATCTACCTCCTCTATCAATCAATTACCTCATTCACTTGTTGATAAAACCTTACAATGTGCTGTTTATGGGAATCAGCGGTTTCTCAACTTTGCTAGCAGACGGAGCATTTCCACATAAAGCCATACCAATGTGACAATCAATCCAAAAGCCCCGTACCATTCCATATGCTTTGGGACATTTCGTTTAGAAGCATGCTCGATAAAATCGAAGTCAAGGACCAGGTTCAGGGCAGCTACTACAACGATCAGCAGACTGATCCCGATGCCGAGAAGGCTTGATTCATGTAACAGCGGCACCTGCATATTTGTAAAAGTACGCAGGATAATATCTGCTAAATAAACGAGCAGTATACCAAGTGTCGCCGCCACAACACCGAGGCGGAAATTTTTCGTCACCTTGATGATTCGCAGTTTATAAATGATCAGAAGCCCGAACAGAGTCATGATGGTCAATAACGCCGCCTGCATGACAATTCCTTCATAAAGATTTTCATAATAAGCAGATATGGCCCCAATAAATAATCCTTCCAAAGCGGCATAAACAGGAGCCGTTATCGGTGCTATTCGTGGGATGAAGGCCGTAATTAAAGCAAAAATCAGCGAACCGATAAGGCCAACTACTAAATAGAGCTCGACAGGCTGGCCATTAAAATATAAATTCCAAGTATAAAACGCTGTTGCAGCCAGGATAATCAAAAGTAGAAATACTTTGTTCACTGTTCCCTGCAGGGTCATAGCACGTTTGTCTGCATTTCCCTGATAGCGCGAAAAAGTTTTACCGTGCAAGGCAGGGTTTGCTGTCCGCATGATTTTTCCTCCTATTACATTAGTAATGTTAATAAACTATGATTATACAGGCATAACTATGTTTGAAAAACTTGGCTTGCCGCCAAGTCCTTATGGCGAAAGCCTTCGTTTTACTTATACTTTCATCCTTTAACAAAGTTTAAACTTTCTTAAAGTGTAAAAGAAAACGACCCGCTGCTGCGCGAGCCGTCCGTTTCTTACTCATTATACGGTTTGCGTCTCTGAATTCCGTACGACCAGTACCGCGTGAATGGCACCTGGCAGCCAGAATATGGCTGTCAGAATAAGGTTCAGCAAAGCTTTAAAAGTTTTGCCAGTCATCAACACTGCCAGTGGCGGCAGGAGTACGGCTAATATATATTTCAACATTTCAATCAGCCTCCTTAGACACCCTATTCCACCTGCACAGTATCTAAAACATAATAAAGAGAAAAATGGGTCGATGTAAGGAAAATTAGTATTGTGCTTTATTTGATGTAAGGTATGTTTATGCCAGAGTATAGGTAGCGAAAAAAGTATTTAGATGCAGGACACGCGTATTCGTAGTGGAAAGGCGCGTGTTAACGCAAAGGAAACGCGTGTATACATCCAGAAAACGCGTGTTCAAAGCCAAGAAACGCGTGTTCGAAGCAAGAAAACGCGTATTCAGGCTGAAAACGCACATTCAAACGCATGCTCACAGCCCGGAACACGCGTGTTCGCAGCCTAAAACGCGTGTCCGTTTTGCTTAAACGCGTTTTACGGTAGATTTACCTGATAATGTCAAGACAAAAAGGAAAAATCCCATCGTGAACATACATGATGGGATTTCCTTATTCTACCTCAAACTACATTATACTTCTGTTTACGGGACATTTTATCGATGGAGGGGAGACGGGTGATATCCATGTTGCCTCCGCTGACAATGACACCGCATTTGTTGGATGCTATTTTTTCTCCGCGGAAGAGCAGGGCAGCCATGGCAGCTGCTCCTGCGCCTTCGACCAGAGCTTTTTCCCGTTCTAGCAGGTGAACGATCGTTGCTGCAATTTCTTTGTCAGAAACAGTAAGCATTTGATCGACGTATTTTCGGATAAGCGGGAGAGTCAGCTCTCCCGGGCGTTTCACGGCGATGCCGTCCGCAATCGTCGATACTGAGGAAAGGGCAGTGCTGCCACAGGCATAATAATTATTGTAGGTGGCAGACGCTCCATCCGATTGAACACCGATAATCTTGATGTCTGGATTGATGCTTTTGGCGGCAACTGCAATTCCGCTGATCAGCCCGCCGCCCCCGACTGGCACAATCAGTGTGTCAAGAGAGGGCTCATCATGCAGCATCTCTAACGCGATAGTTCCTTGACCCGCCATGACATCGGGGTCATCGAAAGGGTGGATGAATACAGCCTGGGATCGTTTTTGTTCCTCTACGGCCGCTTCGTATGCTTCTTGAAAGGACTCCCCGGTTAATACAATACTTGCTCCATAGCTTTCTGTTGCTTTTGTTTTAGCTTGTGGTGTATGAGCTGGCATGAATATTTTGGCTTTAATTCCGCGCTGTGCCGCTGCCATGGCAACGCCTTGGGCATGATTCCCGGCAGAAGCAGCTATCACTCCGCGTTTCATCTCCTGTTTCGTCAGCTGTGAAATTTTATAGAAAGCCCCTCTGATTTTGAAGGCCCCTGTTTTTTGCTGGTTTTCCATTTTCATATAAACTTCTTTACCTGTCATCTCATTCAGGGTGGACGAAGTAGCCAACGAGGTATGATGGACAACTGATTTCAGCTGTTCTGCTGCATCAGCCACCTTATTTAATAATAACGAATTCCCAATGTCTTCACACTCCTTGATAAATTAATCTTTTTGCTTAATAGGCATGATTTTTTTCAAAAGCCGTTATTTTATCAGCGTGGGTCAAGGTCACTGCGATTTCATCCCAGCCGTTTAACAGCATTTCTTTATGATACTCAGCGATATCGAAGCGAAACTCGAGGTTTTCCTCATCGCAGACCAGCTGATTCTCTAAATCTACGGTCAGCTTGAGAGACTCTTGTTCGGCTTTTCTCAAAATTTCCTGTGTTTCCTCGGATCCTAATTTCACTGGCAGGATACCATTTTTAACGGAATTGTTATAAAAAATATCAGCAAAGCTCGGGGCGATGACGACTTTGAATCCATAGTCCTGGATCGCCCACGGGGCATGCTCCCGTGAGGATCCACAGCCGAAGTTCTCACCTGCTACCAGAATCGTAGCATTGTTATACTTTTCTTCATTCAGGGAAAAATCACTGCGTCTGTTGCCATCATCATCAAATCGCCAGTGGTAAAAGAGGAACTGGCCAAACCCTTGGCGTTCGATCCGTTTCAGAAATTGCTTCGGGATAATCTGGTCGGTATCGACGTTGGCACGGTTCATTGGGTAAACAAGACCCGTATGGACGCGAATCGGTTCCATGGCCTACACCTCCTTATCGGCAAACTGTGAATTTTTACTAAATGCCCGGACATCGACGAAATGTCCTTCCACTGCAGCTGCTGCAGCCATTTCAGGGCTGACGAGATGGGTGCGTGCGCCATTCCCTTGTCTCCCCTCAAAATTACGATTCGATGTCGATGCACAACGCTCTCCTGATGGGATAATATCGTCATTCATCGCAAGACACATGCTGCAACCGGCATCGCGCCATTCGAATCCTGCCGTAGTGAAAATAACATCCAGGCCCTCTTTTTCAGCTGCTTCTTTGACTGTTTTTGAACCAGGGACGACAAGTGCTGTCACTTGTTCGTGTACCTTTTTGCCGCGGACGATTTCTGCAGCCTTTCGCAGGTCACTTAACCTAGAGTTGGTACAGGAACCGATGAACACATGGTCGATAGTCACGGATGTCATCGGCTGATCGGCTTCTAAGCCCATATACTGAAGTGCACGCTGTATTTCGTCTTTTTCATAGTCTTTTTCTTTGTCGTCCGGATTTGGTACAGAACCGCCGACAGGTACACACATGGATGGATTGGTTCCCCAGGTGACCTGCGGTTCGACTTTGGATGCGTCAATCGTAACCGTTGCATCATAGGCTGCCCCAGGGTCAGTCGCAAGGGACCGCCAATGGTCGGCTGCTTCCTCAAAGGCTTCTCCTTCTGGAACATGCCGTTTTCCTCGCAAATAGTCGATCGTAGTTTCATCGGGACTGATCAAGCCGGCACGTGCGCCTGCTTCGATCGACATATTACACACTGTCATCCGCTGTTCCATCGACATTTCCCGGATGGTTTCTCCGGTGTATTCGATGACATAGCCAGTACCAAAACGGACGCCGTATTTTGCAATTACAGCTAATATCAAATCCTTTGCTGTAACGCCGGTTCCAAGCTTGCCTTCCACCTTGACCTGAAGCGTCTTCGGTGGAGCCTGGCCAAGCGTCTGGGTGGAGAGGACGTGTTCGACTTCACTTGTGCCGATTCCGAACGCAAGTGCACCGAATGCGCCATGTGTCGATGTATGGCTGTCCCCGCACACAATAGTTTTACCTGGATGGGTAAGACCAAGTTCCGGACCGATTACATGGACGATCCCCTGGTCAGGGTGATCGATATCAGCAAGAGGTACGCCGAATTCTTCACAATTTTCTTTAAGGGTATGCATCTGTTTTTTAGACACCTGATCTTTAATGACATGCCTGTTGCGGGTAGGGACGTTATGGTCCATGGTTGCAAAGGTCAAGTCCGGGCGGCGGACCTTTCTGTCTTTCATCCGAAGTCCTTCAAATGCCTGTGGAGAAGTCACTTCATGAATGAGATGAAGGTCGATATACAGGAGGTCCGGCTTTCCTTTTTCCTGATGGACGATATGATTTTCCCAAATTTTGTCGATAATCGTTTTTGGCTGGGCCATCTATTTCACTCCTTGCATTTTGGTAAATCAGGCATAAGCCCGCATGATGCAGCTCATGGCATCGCTTGGTGACAAATGGTCGATGACTTTGTCGGTCATTTGCACAGTGTTCACCCGGGATCCTCCTGCGACATTCAAGTCACCAGTGTGGTAGCCTGCATTGATTACTTCCTCTACAGCTGTCTCTACCAGTGCCGCTTCATCTTCCAGCTTGAAAGAGTGGCGGAGCATCAATGCAGCTGACAGGATCATCGCAAGCGGATTAGCGATATTTTGTCCTGCGATATCAGGGGCTGAACCGTGAACAGGTTCATACAGACCCAGTTGATCCGATCGAAGGCTTGCAGAAGGAAGCATTCCGAGGGACCCGGTCAAGACGGATGCCTCATCACTTAAAATATCTCCGAACATATTCTCGGTCACTATGACATCAAATTGGGCCGGATTCTGTATCAGTTTCATAGCTGCTGCGTCCACAAGCATATGCTCAACAGTCACTTCAGGATATTCCTGCTTTTTCTCTTCCACAATTTCCCGCCACAGCTTACTGGATTCGAGTACATTCGCTTTATCAACGGAAGTCAGGTGCTTCCTGCGAAGCTTTGCGCTCTGAAAGGCTTTATCGACAATTCGTTCAATTTCATGACGCTGGTAATATAGCGTGTCGACCACCGCCTGGCCGTTTTCCTGACGTTCGCTTGGTGTCCCGAAATAGAGGCCGCCAGTCAGCTCGCGAACAATCAGGAGATCACTGTTTTCAACGACTTCCTCCTTCAATGGAGAAGCAGACAAGAGCTTTTTGAAGCCCTTAACCGGTCGCAGATTGGCAAACAGCTCAAGTTCTTTCCGGATGCCAAGGAGTCCTTTTTCCGGGCGGAGATGGGAAGGATTCTGATCCCATTTAGGACCGCCAACCGCTCCGAGTAAGATAGCATCTGCCTGTTTACATGCCTTCACTGTCTCAGCAGGAAGGGGGGTGTCATGTTTATCCACGGCAGTCCCGCCGATATCATGGGATTCAAACGTAAACTTGTGATCGAACAGACAGGCAACTTCTTCAAGAACAGCTTTAGCAGAACCGATTATTTCTTGGCCGATCCCGTCTCCAGGAAGTAAAACGATATGCTTTTCCATGTAAAATCCCCCTTATACTTGTGCCTTTTTTTGTTGGTCAACCTGTTGAGTCAGAAAAATCCGATTGACTGCATTCAAGAAAGCATTTGCGGATGCTTCCAAAACGTCCTGTGCAGTTCCTCGGCCACTCGTTTCCGTACCATTGACGGTCATTTTGACGTGGACTTCTGCAAGGGCATCTCTGCCTTTACCAATTGAACTCAGCTGGTAATCCTGCAAGTGGATTTCTTCATGAACAAGGCTTTCAAGCGTATTGTAGATCGCTTCTACACTTCCTTGGCCCATACCGGCATGTTCTTTCCGGCTGCCTTCCGGTGTAGTCAATGCCACAGTAGCTGTCGGCAAGTTGGCAGAACCATAGTGAACCTGAAAGGCTTGAAGCTCATATTTTTTAACAGTGACATTTTCAAGCTGTGCTTCCATCAATATTGTGAACAAGTCTTCATCTGTCACTTCTTTCTTACGTGCAGTCAGCTGTTTAAAGGTCTCGAATACTTCTTTCATTTTTGCCTCACTGAACCTGTAGCCCAGCTCCTGGACTTTCTCGCGGAAAGCGTGGCTGCCGGAGTGTTTTCCTAATACCATGCTGTTGGAAGTTACACCAACCATCTCCGGGGTGATGATTTCATAGGTGCTTGCTTCTTTCAGGACACCATCCTGATGGATGCCTGATTCGTGAGCAAAGGCATTCTTTCCAACAACAGCTTTATTTCCGGGTATAGCCATGCCCGTAAGCTTAGATACGATGTCACTGGTACGCTTGATTTCTTTCAAGTTTAAATTGGTGGTGAACGGATATTGATCTTGCCGTATCTTCAAAGCGACCGCAATTTCTTCAAGGGAAGCATTTCCCGCACGTTCACCGATGCCATTGATCGTTCCTTCCACCTGAGTAGCACCGTTTTCAATGGCTGCAATAGAATTCGCGACCGCCATGCCCAAATCATCATGACAATGGGCGGAAAGCGTTACTTTATCAATGTTCGGCACATTCTCTCTCAAATGACGGAACAATTTGCCATATTCTTCAGGCGTCGTGTAACCGACTGTATCAGGTATGTTGATGACGGTTGCCCCGGCATCAATGACGGCTTCAACGACTTTAACCAGAAAGTCGACATCTGTCCGTGTTGCATCCTCGGCCGACCATTCCACGTGAGGGAATTTCTGTTTGGCATATGCTACCGTTTCGACTGCAATTTGAAGTACTTCTTCTGGTGTCTTTTTCAATTTATAGGTCATGTGGATAGGGGAGGTGGCCAGGAAGATGTGGAGGCGGGGCTCCACGCCATCCTTCAAGGCTTCCCAGGCTGTATCGATATCGCTTTTCTTCGCACGTGCCAGACCGGCTACGGAAACGCCTTTGATGGTCCGGGCAATGTGTTGTACCGCTTCGAACTCCCCTTGAGAGGAAGCCGGAAAACCGGCCTCCATGACATCAACGCCGAAGCGTTCTAATTGTCTGGCGATCTCAATCTTTTCCAGTTTATTTAAATTTACTCCTGCTGACTGCTCACCATCCCGAAGCGTTGTATCGAACACATTCACGTGACTCATCAGCTTACACCTCCTGTTTTTGTTTTTTCTGCTGTTTGACGAAAGGCATCAGTTCGCGAAGTTCCCGGCCGACTTTTTCGATTTGATGGTTGTTTTCTAAATTATTGGTAGCGTTGAATTCTGGTCTGTTGACCTGGTTTTCTGTGATCCAGCCTTTAGCGAATTTACCTGTCTGGATATCACTGAGTACTTCTTTCATCCGTGCTTTGGTTTCTTCGTTGATGACGCGTGGTCCTGATACAAAGTCACCCCACTGGGCAGTATCAGAAATAGAGTAGCGCATGTACTCCAGTCCGCCTTCATACATAAGATCGACGATCAGCTTCAGTTCGTGCATGCACTCGAAGTAAGCGACTTCTGGCTGGTAGCCGGCTTCTGTCAGCGTTTCGAATCCGGATTTGACCAGATTGGATAGCCCGCCGCAAAGGACTGCCTGCTCACCGAACAAGTCTGTTTCGGTTTCTTCCTGGAATGTTGTCTCCAGTACACCGGCACGACCGGCACCGATTCCTTTTGCATAAGCAAGGGCAATTTCTTTCGCTTCCCCGGAGTAATCCTGTTCGACACCGATCAAGGCAGGTACACCTGCGCCTTCTTCATAAGTCCTTCTAACGAGATGTCCTGGGCCTTTCGGGGCGACAAGGAAAACATCGACATCAGCAGGAGGGACGACCTGGTTGAAATGGACATTGAAGCCATGGGCGAATGCCAATGCATTTCCTGCCTGCAGATGAGGTTTGATTTGTTCCTCAAAAACTTTCGGCTGATGTTCATCTGGAAGAAGGACCATCACGACGTCTGCTTCTTCGACAGCTTCCGGAACAGTTTTCACTTCTAAACCGTCCTCCTCGGCTTTATCCCAGGATTTTCCTTTTCTTAGCCCGACAACAACCTGGTTGCCGCTTTCTTTCAAATTCAAAGCGTGAGCGTGGCCCTGTGATCCATATCCGATCACCGCCACTTTTTTGTTTGTCAGCACCTGTTCATTAATGTCGTTGTGATAAAGTACTTTTGCCATAATTATTCATCCTCTCAAAAAGTTTTTATTTTAAAATGGAATAATTCTTCATTTCTGTAACTTGCGGCTGGTGTCCGCGTAGGAATGCGGTTAACCCAGTCCGGGCGAGCTCCTTGATGCCATACGGCCGAAGGAGGTCGATCAGCGCCTCGATCTTTTCATGTTTACCTGTCACCTGAACGGTCAGACTATCTCTGCTGATATCGATAACAGAGGCGCGGAATGGTTCGATGATTCCCTGGATTTCACTTCGAAGCTGCGCGTTGCTTCCGACGCGGATCAAAGCAAGTTCGCTTGCGACAATTGCTTTATCGGTGATGTCAGAAACCTTCAGTACATCGATCTGCTTATTCAGCTGTTTAGTCAACTGCTCGAGCTTCTGGGTGTCAGGCACGTCTACGACTATTGTCATTTTTGAGATGCCCTCTGTTTCGGTTCTGCCAACTGATATACTTTCGATATTGAACTGCCGTTTAGCGAGAAGGCCAGTGACCCTGTTTAAAACGCCGCTTCGATTTTGTACGGTCGCTGTCACGATTCTTCGCATGGTTTCACTCCTATCATTTCATGAAGCCCTTTTCCAGGAGCAATCATAGGATAGACGTTTTCTTCCCGGAGGACACGACAGTCGATGACCATCGGTTCTCTTGTTTTCAAAGCATCTGGAAGTTTTTCTTCAATGTCTTGCTGGGAAGTTATTTTCATTCCTTTCAGATTATAACTTTCAGCAAGTTTAACGAAATCAGGCTGAGTATTAAGCAATGATTGGGAATAACGTTCTTCATAGAACTTTTCCTGCCACTGCCGGACCATACCAAGGGCTTCGTTGTTGACGATCAGCACTTTAACCGGAAGGTCCAGTTCCTGGAGAAGGGATAGTTCCTGCAGTGTCATTTGGAATCCTCCGTCACCGACGACGGCAACAACGGTGTCATCAGGGGAGGCGATTTGCGCTCCGATAGCAGCAGGGAAGCCGAATCCCATTGTGCCAAGACCTCCTGAGGTAACCCAGCGGTTCGGTTTCTCGAGCTTGTAATATTGGGCTGCCCACATTTGATGCTGTCCGACATCTGTCGTGATAATCGCATTCCCGCCGGTATAGTCATGCACTTTTTCCAGTAGCCATTGAGGTACCAATTTTGACTCCGGGTTGTTGTACCAAAGTGGATATTCCTTTTGGTAACCTTTTAAGGTTTCCAGCCATTCTTCCACATGTGGTATCTCCTTCGACTGTCTGATCAGCTCTTCCAGCGCTGCTTTGGAATCAGAAACAATCGGAATCTGTGTCGGAACATTTTTGCCGATTTCCGCCGGGTCGATATCGATATGAGCTACGGTCGCCTGTGGTGCAAAATGCTCTAACTTACCGGTCAGCCTGTCATCGAATCTTGCCCCAATGTTGATGAGCAAGTCGCATTCATATAAAGCCATGTTGGCGGTATAGGTACCATGCATGCCTCCCATACCGAGTGATAATGGATGGCTGCCAGGAAAGGAGCCAAGCCCAAGCAGCGTGTTTACGACTGGAAGGGAGTGCGATTCTGCGAATGTTTTCAGTTCCTCGGCTGCCTTTCCATGGATCACTCCAGCACCTGCCAGGATGACTGGCCTCTTGGCATGTGCAAGAGCATCAGTCAACTTTTTGACCTGGAGTGGATTCGGCTTCAGGTTCGGCTGATAGCCAGGAAGAGAAAAGTCGACGCTAGGAGGATTCTCTTCCACTTCCGACGATATATCTTTTGGAATATCGACAACCACAGGGCCAGGCCTTCCGGTAGAAGCGATATGAAAAGCTTCTTTGACAGTCCGTGGAAGGTCGGCAAGGGATTGTACCTGGTAATTGTGCTTTGTAATCGGTGTTGTAATGCCCATGACGTCCGCTTCCTGAAAAGCGTCGGTTCCGATCACTCCTCGGGCGACCTGGCCGGTGAATACGACGATGGGAAGGGAGTCCATCATGGCATCAGCTATACCAGTAATCAGGTTCGTCGCTCCCGGTCCGGAAGTCGCAATGACGACTCCAGGTTTTCCTGTAACACGGGCATAGCCTTCTGCCGCATGGATGGATCCTTGTTCATGCCTGGCAAGCACATGGTGGAAGGAATCTCCGGCACGGTGCAGAGCGTCGTAAATCGGTAATACTGCACCTCCCGGATAACCAAAAATCGTTTTTACTTCCTGCTGGATCAGTGCATCCACTAACAAGTCCGCACCTGTTTTTGGCTTAGTATCAGTATTCCTCTCGTAGTGCGGCTTCGCTTCTACCTTCATTTTTAAATCCCTCCTAAAATGTATTGATGAATGAATTGATTTGAGGACAATGAAAAAAGCCTTTTCAACCCCTCCTCAACTACACATCGATGTTGTAGGTGAAGAGGGGAGAAAAGGCTTTTAAAGTCTTTTCACGGTACCACCCTCGTTTACAGCATTTTTGCAAATGCTGCCTTAGGGAGCTGCATGACTATTATCAGCTCCTTTTGATAACAGGTGCCAGGCGACACCTGGTCACGCCTACTGTTCGCAGTTCAGCGCGACACTCGGGGAGGATGTCGGGATAAGGTGTATTTCCGGGCTTCCAGCAACCCCGGCTCTCTGTGAATACAGGCTCTTATCCCTTTATTCCCGTCATGGATTTCTTATCATTCGATTGACAATGGATCTTTATGTCAGCTCAGCTTACCTGAGCTTTATCTTTTGATTCATAAACTTTGTAGCCGTCAGTTGTGGTAAGTTTGCGGAATTCAGAAAGCAAATGTCCGGTAACTTTACCAGGTCTTCTGTTATTGATCGGGCGTGAATCCACTTCGTTTACGCCGATAACTTCCGCAGCAGTACCAGTCAAGAAGACTTCATCCGCTACATACACATCATGTCTCGTGAATGGTTGTTCCCGCATTTCATAGCCTAAGTTCTTGGCTAGGGCCATGATTGTATTCCTCGTAATTCCTTCCAGTGCTCCTAAGTAGGTAGGAGGTGTGGTGATAACGCCATTTTTGACGATGAAAATATTATCGGCAGAGCCTTCTGTGACATAACCTTGATCGTTCAACATCAGGGCTTCATCGACTCCTGCCTGGTTGGCTTCCATTTTGACAAGTATATTATTCATGTAATTCAATGATTTTACTTGAGGCGGAAGGACATCCGGCCGGTTCCTGCGGCTTGCTACCGATGCAAGGCGGACACCTCGTTCGTACAATTCCTTTGGAAAGAGAGCGAGTGCTTCCGCAATGACAACAATGCGAGGTTCCGGACATTTCGTCGGGTCAAGTCCCAGATCTCCAGGACCTCTGGAAACAACAACGCGAATATAAGCGGTCTCCAAATGGTTTTTGCGGACAGTTTCCGCAATTACTTCCTGGAATTCTTCCTTGGTGAATGGGATATCGATCATGACTGATTTCGCCGAGTCATATAAACGGTCAAGATGTTCATCAAGCTTGAAGATGTTTCCGCTGTAGACACGAATACCTTCGAACACCCCATCTCCATATAGAAAACCGTGGTCGTATACCGATACGACTGCGTTGTCTTTTGTAACATATTCGCCGTTGAGATAAATCCATTGGTTACTCATTACCTGCACTCCTCTCTGTCAGTTATTGTTTTTTTGAAAAGATTCTGAATTAAATGGCTTCTAAAATTCCAATTCGCCAACATCTGCTAAAAAGCGTCCAACTCAGTGCCTAGGCACCTGCTTTATGAGATGACCCTGCGAAGTTTTTTTGAAGTTGACGATTACTATACTCCCTTATTTTGAGAAGGTCAACAGGTAAAAAGAAAGTTTTCAGACATTTTAGATAAGTCAGATAAGTAGAAAACGCTTACATCTTTGTCATGTCAACAAACTGGGTGTGAAAAAAATTTCTTGAAAAATTTTGCATGCTTTTTTGTGAACGAAACCTGAAGGGGTTTTTGAAAAAGATTTTTCGGATGAGTGAAGAGGAAGTAGAACATACTTTCACTGATGTAAAGAAACTTCATTGGCTAGGTTAATTTCGATTGAGCAAAAAGGAGAAAGTGTGTGAACAAGCATTATTGACGGTTGCCTGCAGAAGAGAGAAAAAGGACTCTTTCTGGAAGGACATCGTTTGAATCCACAAATGTGGTGACACCCGCGGGAACAGCGCGAGCCGAAGATCCACTTAGTCAAGTGAATTTCTTGACCAAGAATGCTTGAGGCCGTGCCCACGGCAAGCATCCACCGACAAGCGATTTGCATAAATTAAAACAACGATGTACAGCTTTTTACATCTTTTTCAGTGATCTCTTTTTTTATCACGCGGGAGGCGTTTGTTCGCGAATAAGCGAGTGGTTTCGCACGCACTGCAGACAAAAAGATTGAGCCAATGTTTCTCTATATGCTAAAAAAATCCCTGTCAGGTAACAGGGATTTTTGACAATTCTATGACATTTATGAAGTGGTAAGCATGTGGTTGTTGAATATAGAAGAAATTTTGATCAGGAGCGTTTTCCGCGTTGATTCCATGGTGCAATATGCATCGTGCCGAGATAGGAAGGGGATTGCCGCCGGGTGTTTCTGACAGGGGAAGGTGCAGTCCTGGTGACGGGCTTCTTCCAATTCAAATAGCGGTAAAGCATTTTTTTGGCACGTGACAAGGATAATCTAGGTTTCGGATTACGATAATTCTGATCTAGCTTTCCAAGGTGTTTTAGGTTGTGAAAGTCTTGTTTTTCGGCAGGTACATGGAAGTAGTAGTTGCCGACTTGAATCAACAGGGTGGAGTGCTGTCGGCTTAGTTTGGGGTGGTCGGAGTAGTGGAGGCCGATTTTCTCTGCTTTGTTTTCACGAAGAAGCTGTTGGATCGTGTGTTTTTTTAAGTCGTATAACTCCTTCGGCTCAGGAGCTGTTTTTGCGTGTCGATTGACAATGAACAGGGCCTCAGCTATTTCCTGGGAAGAAAGCGGTTTATTTTCTTTCATTGGATGAACTCCTTTCACAGGCTATTTAACCAGGACAGCGTAACCAGGCACTGAAAAAGTGAAGCGCCTGGCACTCGCTGCTATTGGGTTTTTTTCAAATCTTCTAAAATGACTTCCATCTCGGAAGCTTTGATACCTTTGTAGCTTTTAATGACTTTCCCTTCAGGTGTCACAAGAAAAAAGCTGGTTCCATGAGTCATTTGATCGGAATCGGGAATATCTTCGAGTAACGAAGCAAAGGATTTGATGGACAACTCCCTGATTTCTGAGAACTTATATCCTGTCAGGAAGTCCCACATCTTGTAGTCAGGGTTGTATTTATCGGCGAATGATTTCAGTTTTTCTGGTGTGTCGGTTTCAGGGTCAACCGAGAAAGAAACTAGCTGTACATCTTTGATGCCTTCGTCCTTAATCATTTTTTGTAATCTGGCCATGTTTCCTGTCATGGAAGGGCAGACAGTGTCACAGCTCGTGAAAATAAAATTGGCGACCCAGTACTTACCTTTGTAATCCGATAAACTGACTTTTTCTCCATGTTGGTTCGTTGCAGTAAACTTAGCTACATCCCTGGACATATTTCCCTCTATCTCTTGTCCGCAGGCACTAAGGAGTAAAAGGACAAAAGAGAATGTCGCTATTTTGAGTAATTGCTTCATGCTAATCCCCCTGTAATGATAAACCTGCAGTCTTTGCTGCAGGGCATTTGTTTTCTTTTTTCCATTAGGAATCCAGGGTCCATTTTACCATGAAATACTCCTCTTTAACTATTATTCCACATTTTTTCACAAAAAAGTCGATTTACCCGCATTATTTGTTCGACAATTTAAAAACAGTCAGCTCCGGTTTGCACAGGAAGCGGTATGGAAGTCGTGTCGTTCCAAGGCCTCGGCTGACGTAAAGCTGAAGTGGGTAATCCCCAAGTTCATGAAATCCTTCAACATATTTTTCGGCATGGGGTGGTGTAACCAGATAACCGAACAATGGTACCTGAATTTGGCCGCCGTGGCTGTGGCCGGACAGTTGCACGTCTACCGGGAAACGTTTTACATAATCGGCGTAATCGGGTTCATGGACCATCATGATTGTGAACACACTGGGATCTACTCCTTGCAGCGCTTTTTCAAGGTTCGGGCGTCCAAGCATGACATCGTCTAACCCTGCGAGATAGAAAAGTCCATTCCCTTTTTGGATGGCGGTGCTGCTGTTCTGTAGTACTGTAAAGCCAGAGTCGGCCATCGTTTTTTTAACAACTTCTGTTCCATAGCCGCCATGGTCGTGGTTTCCGTAAATCCAGTATTTACCGTGCGGGGCTTGAAGCTGCTCCAATACGGACACGATATCTTCATCCCACGTATATTCATGTGGTTTATCAACCAGATCCCCCGTAAACAATATAAGGTCAGGCTGTTGTTGATTTATGGTGTCTACGACATTTTTTAATTGATCAAGGGAATAGTGAAAACCCACGTGTGTGTCGGTGAATTGGACGATTTTAAAATCCTGGAAGCTTTCCGGGATTGATGTATTCTTGATTGTTTCCGTTTGAATAGTCAGCATATCCGGTTCCATGTAGCGGGCATAATAATAGGTTCCTCCCCCGAGTCCAAAGAAGGCAAGGAGGCTGCCAAACATCTTTTTCAAAAAGGTGCGGCGTTTCATTTTCATAGAAATAACCTCTCTCTATCAAACAACTTCATTCCATTATGTAATTATAGCACGCTGATAGTTTAGTAGCTGTTGTGAAAACACTTTGATAATAAAATGATAAATTTCGAAAAGGAACAGGAATTTCTCCCCTTTTCTGGAATAACTAACAATAGTGAAGGGGGAAGACAGAATGAATGGTCAGGTAGTAATCGTAACTGGCGGGTCGAACGGTATGGGAAAGTATATGGCAAAAAAGTTTGTACAAGAAGGAGCCAGCGTCGTCATTACCGGAAGAAATGAAGAGAGGCTCATAAAGGCTAAACACGAGATAAGCGGGGAGGACCTGTCAAAAATAAAAACAGTCATAATGGATGTAAGGGAAATAAGGGACGTAGAGCGAATGGTGAACGAAACCGTCGAAACTTTTGGCGGCATCGATCATCTTGTGAATAATGCAGCAGGAAATTTCATTTCGCCCGCTGAGAAGTTGACACCTAATGGATGGAAATCTGTTATTGATATCGTGTTGAATGGAACATTTTATTGTAGTCATGCGGTCGGTAATTATTGGATTGCAAATAATAGAAAAGGATCGATTCTCAACATTGTTGCCACATATGCCTGGAATGCCGGGGCAGGGGTGATACATTCTGCTTCGGCAAAAGCAGGGGTACTTGCTATGACGCGGACGCTTGCGGTTGAATGGGGATATCGATACGGCATTAGGGCAAATGCGATAGCTCCCGGTCCAATTGAACGGACAGGCGGGGCTGAAAAACTGTTTGAATCGGAGGCAGCTGCTAAGAGGACGTTAAATTCGGTGCCATTAAAACGTTTAGGTACACCAGAAGAAATCGCCGACCTGGCCCATTTTATCCTATCTGAGAAAGCTTCCTATATGAATGGAGAGGTCGTAACGCTTGATGGCGGACAATGGTTGAATCAGTTTCCGTTCTGAACAAGGGATACGCTTAAGTTTCAATGCTCGTTTATTCAAGCACAGCAGTATATCCACGAACATATAGTATCAAAAAGGATGAACGGAATGTTTTACAAATGTCCCCATTGCTGCCTGATTTTCAAACAGCCAGGCATATGTACCAGCTGTAAGAAGCATAAATTGACCGAATTAGTGATAAATTCTGAAAATAAAAACAAAAAGTCAAACAGGTTTACCGTAATAAAGAATCGGGGTATGAGAGAGTAGTCGGAAGCAATTACTAAATTGTTCCAATTTGTTCTTTTTTGTTTCCAGGCAGAATAGTTATGCCATGTGGTTTATGTTAAAATGTTAAATGTAGGCAAGTTGCGTGTATCTAAACTCCTTCAACTGCTCGATTAAAAAGGGAGTGTGTAAGATGATAAGTGTAGAGTACAATGAATTAGCTCAAATCTCAGTAATGGAATTAATGATTCCAGCAGAAAAAGTAGCTCATGTCCAACTAGGAAACCCATTGGAACACGCGTTGTTAGTCCTTGTGAAGTCAGGCTATTCAGCCGTTCCTGTTCTCGATCCTACCTTTCGTCTTCAAGGAGTAATCAGTAAAGCTATGATTCTTGAGGAAACACTTGGCATTGAACAATTCGAATTGAACGCACTATCGGAAAAGTGTGTCGGTGATGTGATGGAAACGGATATTCCTTGCCTTAATAAAGAAGACGATTTTGAAACTGCTCTGAAGTCAGTCATCGACCATCCGTTCGTATGTGTAGCGAACGAAGATGGTTCATTTGACGGGATTCTGACACGAAGGGCAATTTTAAAGCAGTTGAACCGCCATTTGCACGCTTAATTCTCCAAGAATAACTACATCGCAGATATAACAATGGAAAACAGATACTTAAATATTTTCTAACAAGGGGCTTGCTCAAGGGTAGTTTCTCAAACCGCGGATTGGAAAGCGGGAGGAAGCTGCAATAGAGCGGGCCTCTTCTTTAAATCAGAGAGGAAAAAAGATGACCATGACAACCACTAGCCACGTACATAAAAAGAAATTGAAGCGTCCACTTATCCTTGCTTCGATTATGCTTGCCATGTTTCTGGCAGCGATTGAAGCGACCATTGTATCCACGGCTATGCCGAGTATTGTTGCAGATTTGGGAGGTTTCAGTCTTTATAGCTGGGTATTTTCCGCGTATTTGCTTACCAACGCAGCCACTGTGCTCATTTTTGGGAAACTTTCTGATATATTCGGAAGGAAACCTATTTTCTTGTTAGGCATTTCTCTGTTCCTGATAGGTTCGACTTTATGTGGGTTTGCTGGGTCGATGAAAATGCTGATCGTCTTTCGCTTAGTCCAGGGTCTGGGCGCGGGGGCTTTGATGCCGATAGCCACAACAATAGTGGGGGATATTTACACCAAAGAAGAGAGAGCGAATATTCAGGGGTATCTCTCCAGTGTCTGGGGAATTTCTGCTGTCACTGGTCCGGCGTTGGGAGGTTTTTTTGTCGAGACGATCAGCTGGCCGTTTGTCTTTTGGATGAACATTCCGTTAGGTATTCTTGCCATGGTCGGCATTCTCGTATTCTTCCATGAAGAACCCGACAAATCGAACCGAACCATAGACTATGCTGGTGCTGTTTACATGTTTTTAGCTGTCAGTGCCCTGATGCTCATCCTGGTGGAAGGGGGAGTCAGGATTTCCTGGGATTCCCCTTTGATGTTCCTGCTCCTCTCCGTAACCACAGTCGGATTCACCTTGTTTTTTTTCCAGGAAAAACGGGCAAAGTCACCGATGATGCCATTTCACATCTGGAAATATCGATCGATTTCCGTTGCGAACTTGACCTCGCTTACTACCGGGATGATTTTAATCGGCGTATCCAGTTATCTACCCGCTTTCGTGCAGGGTGTAATGGAACGGTCCGCAACCGTTGCAGGCTTTACTTTGACAACGATGTCAATCGGCTGGCCGATATCCTCTGCACTTGCAGGAAGGCTGCTGCTTAGAATCGGGTTTCGGACAACCTCCATGATCGGTGGTATCTCCTTGATTATAGGGGGGATATTTTTCTTCCTGTTATCACCTGATAAAGGCCCCGTATGGGCTGCTGCCGGTTCCTTTTTCATCGGCGTCGGGATGGGGCTCTCCACCACTTCTTTCATAGTTTCCATCCAGAGCACAGTGGACTGGAAAACAAGGGGGATAGCGACTGCTTCCAACATGTTTATGCGTTCATTAGGCAGTGCAGTTGGTGCTGCCTTACTGGGTGGCCTGTTGAACAGCCATATCCAGTCGACCATTGAAAAAGCAGGCCTGCAAGACAAGTTGTCCGTCGATTCAGCAAACGTGCTCCTGGATCCCGAACGAAGAGGGTCACTGTCACAGGAAGCACTCGATGTTTTGCGGGATTCCCTTACCACTGGCCTTCATTACGTTTATATCGGAATACTGGTGCTGGCGGTCCTCAGCTTCTTATTAATCACTTTACTCCCAAAAGGGGATGCAAAATGAAAATTCTTGTCACAGCTATGGCACTTTGATACAGTAAAATGAAACAGTAAGGATACATAACAGAGGAGGAATAGACATTGAAACAGATGGATGCTAACGAAATTATTTCTTTTATCTCAAATAGTACCAAATCCACACCAGTAAAAGTTTACGTAAAAGGAGAAAACCTCACCGACATCGATTTTGGTGAAGAGATACAGGATTTTGTTGATGAAAAAACTGGCGTATTATTCGGAGAATGGAAAGCGATCAAACAAGCGCTTGAGACGAATAAAAATAATATTGAAGATTATGTCCTGGAAAATGACCGTAGAAACTCTGCCATTCCGCTGCTTGATTTGAAAGAGGTAAACGCACGGATTGAGCCGGGAGCAGTCATTCGCGACCAAGTGGAAATCGGCGACGGCTGTATCATTATGATGGGTGCCATGATTAATATCGGTTCCGTGGTAGGGGACGGAACGATGATTGATATGAATGTCGTATTAGGTGGAAGAGCGACTGTAGGAAAAAACTGTCACATCGGTGCCGGAGCAGTACTCGCTGGTGTCATTGAACCGCCATCCGCCAGCCCTGTAGTCATTGAAGACGGCGTCATTATTGGCGCAAATGCAGTTGTATTGGAGGGTGTTACCGTAGGGCAAGGTTCTGTAGTTGCAGCAGGTGCGATTGTAACTGAAGACGTTCCTCCCAATACACTTGTAGCAGGTACACCTGCTAAGAAAATAAAAGATATCGACGATCAGACCAAATCGAAAACCGAAATCAAACAGGAATTGCGTAAACTGGATAATTGACTGTAAAAGAGTGGCCTTGCTGATTGCAGGGCCATTTCTATAAGCGAAAGGACGGATTAGCATGGAATCGGAACAATTGACAACCATACGGAGACAGCTGCACCAGATTCCGGAGTTAGGCTTTCAAGAATACAAAACGCAGCAATATTTACTTGATCAGATCAGCTCCTTTCCACAGAAACATCTAACCGTAAAAACATGGCGGACTGGGGTTCTTGTTTATATAAAAGGAATCAGACCAGGTAAAACGATTGGTTACCGTGCGGATATCGATGGACTTCCAATTAAGGAGGAGACAGGTTATTCTTTTCATTCCCGTCATGAAGGCAGGATGCATGCCTGTGGACATGATTTCCATATGACGATAGCTCTCGGGGTGCTGCACAGGCTGGCAGAAAAACCACCAGAACATAATGTGGTCATGATTTTCCAGCCGGCAGAAGAGGGGCCGGGAGGAGCACTTCCTTTATTAGAAAGCGAGGAATTCCAGCAATGGCGGCCGGATGTCATTTTCGCACAGCATATTGCCCCTGAGCTTCCTGTCGGCACGCTTTCGACTAAGGAAGGGATCCTCTTTGCAAATACAAGTGAACTTTTCATCGATTTGAAAGGAAAGGGAGGACACGCAGCCTATCCTCATTTGACACGGGACATGGTTGTTGCTGCAAGTGATTTTGTCACTCGCCTTCAGCAAATTGTCTCACGCGGGGTCGACCCGCTAGACAGTGCTGTCATCACAGTCGGAAAAATTGTGGGGGGAACCGTACAAAATATCATCGCTGAAACTGCCCGTCTTGAAGGTACAATCCGTACGATGTCCCCAGAAGCGATGAATCAAGTGAAGAAACAAATTGAACTCCTTTCAAAAGGTATCGAGACAGGACATGACTGTCTTATTCACATTGATTACGGGTCCAATTATTATCAAGTTTCCAATGACTCAACGGCCGTCGCTCAATTTAAACAGGTAGCTTCGCTTGCAGATGTGAATATTATTGAGGCTCCTGCTGCGATGACTGGGGAAGATTTTGGTTTCATGTTAAGAGAAATTCCCGGTTTCATGTTCTGGCTCGGTGTAGATTCCGAAAATGGTTTGCATCATGCACGGCTTTCTCCAGATGAAAAAGCGCTGCCAATAGGTGTAGATGTGGTTGAAAAAACCATCCGCAACTGGAAGTGACAATGCTTGCTGCATACCTTCTTTCCTCAAGGTAACAATATAGTATGTACAAAACCAAAGGAGGAAGGTACCATGAAAAAAATCGCAGTAGAAGAAAGTCTTGCAGACATAAGTTCCGCATTAAAAGAAAAAGGGTATGATATTGTTACCATGAGAAATGAACAGGATGCTGATGGCTGTGACTGCTGTGTTATTTCAGGGCAGGACAAAGACACCATGGGCATGCAGGATACAGTAACAGAAAAATCAGTCATTAACGCTCATGGCTGCACGGCAGAAGAAGTTTGCAGCCAGGTGGAACAACGGCTAGGGTAGAAACAAAAGCGGAAGCGCCTTGGTCCCCCGACCAGCTTAAGCCAAGCCTCGCCGTGACGATTTTTGTCACAGAGAGGATGGGCTTAAGACCACGAGGGGGTAGACGCTGAGCTGGATGAAACAAAAGCGGAAGCGCCTTGGTCCCCCCGACCAGCTTAAGCCAAGCCTCGCCGTGACGATTTTTGTCACAGAGAGGATGGGCTTAAGACCACGAGGGGGTAGACGCTGGAGCCAAGTATAGCCCGCTGTAGAAGTCTATCCACATCATTTGCTAAACAAGAAACAAGGAGCGGTATTTCGCTCCTGTACATAGCTGTTTTTTTAAGAGGAGAGATTGGATGGAAGTCACGCTGAAGCTATTGGCGGTCGCTATTCTGATTATATTGACGGCATTTTTTGTCGCCAGTGAATTTGCGATTGTCAAAGTGAGGAAGTCAAAAATGGAATCACGGGCTGCAGAAGGGGATAGAAAAGCGGAAAATGTACTGCGGCTTTCCAATAACCTGGATTATTATCTGTCCGCTTGCCAGCTGGGTATCACGATAACTGCATTAGGACTCGGCTGGCTTGGGGAGCCGACTCTTGAAGTGCTGCTACGTCCTGTGCTGCATCAATTCGATTTACCTGAAGCGGTCAGTCATGCCATTTCTTTCGGGCTTGCCTTTTTTATTATCACTTTTCTTCATGTGGTACTCGGAGAACTTGCTCCAAAAACACTTGCCATCCAGAAGGCAGAAGGCATTACGCTGGCATTGTCCCGACCGCTCATATTATATAGTAAAATGATGTACCCACTCATTTGGCTTTTGAACGGATCAGCAAATATACTTGTACGGATGCTCGGTTTCCAAACTGTCAGGGAATCCGATGAAGTACATTCCGAGGAAGAACTGCGCTATATTCTGTCACAAAGCTATGAGCAAGGAGAAATCAACCGTTCCGAATTCCGGTATGTGGACAGAATTTTTGAATTTGATAACCGTACAGCAAAGGAGATCATGATTCCAAGGACAGAAGTTTCAGTTATTGATATCAATGACTCAATTAATTCTATCAAACGTTTCATCCATCATGAACGCTATACACGCTATCCGGTTATCGATGATGACAAGGACCACGTACTTGGTGTAATTCATATGAAGGAACTTTTTTATAATGATTTTGATGAGCTGGAGAGCATTGAGCCGTTTATCCGTCCTGTCGTCAAAGTATTTGAAAATATTCCAATCCATGATTTGCTCGTAAGAATGCAGAAGGAACGTACACATTTAGCAGTGTTGATTGATGAGTATGGGGGCACTTCCGGCATTGTGACTATTGAAGATATCATTGAAGAAATCGTCGGGGAAATTCGTGATGAATTTGACCAGGAAGAAGAACGTGCCATCAAGCGTCTGAAAAATGGTCACTTCCTTGTCGAAGGGAAAGTATCCATACAGGATATCAACGAATATTTCAATATTAATTTGGATAATGAAGACTATGATACAATCGCCGGTTTCATTTATACCAATGAAATCGATGCTGAGGAAGGAACGATTGTGGTTCAGCATGGCTACAACTTCAAGGTAGTCGATATGGATGATGGCCAAATTAAAAAAGTAGAAGTATGGGTATAACGAAAACTTTCACGGAATCTGCTCGATTCCATTGAGAGAGTCCTTCGCAGGCGTCACCACCTACCGCTCATCGGGGAATCATTAGGATATAACCGTTTACAAACTACTAGCATAATCTAAAAAGTTCATTTTCTTATACATTAAACATTGAAAGTTAAACTCCTTCGAGGACGTAGGCGCTGGAGGAAGACCACTCTAAAGGGTCATCTATCAACATCAAAGACAAAAAAGTCTGTATGGACATAGAACTCCATACAGACCTTTTTTATAAACTTCAGTTTTTCAGTGGCCGCAATCTGTTCCGTGAGGGTTTTGTAACTTAAAAGGATTTGTAAAAAGAATCAAGCATCCTTTTTAGTGATATTTACCTGGTGAGGGAACGGAATTTCAATACCTGCTTCGTCAAGCGCTTCTTTCATTGCTTTTTTCAAATCTCGTTCTACACCCCATTGTTCCATGTTTTCTGTTTTACCAAGAACACGCAGTACAATATCCGATGAACCGAGCGCCTGGACACCAAGCACGCTTGGTCCTTCTCTCATCCGCTCATCATTCGCCTCAAAATCCTCACAGACACGTTGGAGGATGGTAATGGCCTGATCGATGTTTTCATCATAGGCAATACCGATATCAACGATTGCCTGCATATTTCCACGAGAATGATTGCTGACCCCGGAAATTTCCCTATTGGGTATATAATGGAGAGTTCCGTTGAAGCCCCGGAGTTTGGTGGTGCGTAGACCGACCTCTTCAACTACCCCATCATATCCTGCAGTCGTGACATAATCCCCGACATCTACTTGGCGTTCAATCAGGATGAAAAATCCAGTGACAATATCACTGACCAAACCTTGAGCACCAAAGCCAATGGCAAGTCCGACAATCCCTGCTCCGGCTAGCAGCGGTCCAATTGGAATGCCGAGCATTTCAAGAAGCATGACAGAAAACACAAACATTAATACATAAGAAAATATGTTTACGCTCAACCTGCTCAGTGTCAATGTCCTTGACTCCGGAAGCTTCCGGCTTTTACTGATTTTATTAATCGCACCTTGGATCGCTTTCTTTCCGATGGGCGCGATAATTGCAAAAACAAGAATCAATAAGCCAATCTTAAGTGCAACAGATATGACAATTTCGCTCAATTCCGCTGCATTGAAGGTAAACCCTTCTTCAAATAAATTCATGTAACTTTTCTCCTTTCTACCACTATTTCTTTACTAACCATAGCGGATTTTGTCAAATACTATCAAATTATAAGGTGCTGAAACGAAGAATTTCTTTAAAATGTCCTATGTTAGGGAATCATGAAACATATCATTTTACTTTATCTAGACGTTATTGTTTAATGAGAATGTGTGAAGGTTATATTATAGAAGCGGGCTTTGATTTTAAAGGTTTTGCGTCTAGATTAAATTAATTATCATTTAATATTGACTTTAAAAAACAAGCTCGTTATAATAGTAACCGAGATTGACAACTGTAGTTGTAAATATTTTAATCAATTTTTGGAGGGATTTTTCATGGCAGAACGTATGGTAGCAAAACAAGCACCACGCTTTGAAATGGACGCGGTGCTGCCGAACAAAGAATTCGGTAAAGTATCTCTAGAAGAAAACATGAAGAACGACAAATGGACAGTACTTTTCTTCTATCCAATGGACTTCACTTTTGTATGTCCAACTGAAATCACAGCGCTTTCTGACCGCTTTGATGAATTCGAAGACCTGGATGCAGAAGTTGTGGGTGTTTCTACAGATACCATTCATACTCACTTGGCATGGATCAATACTTCCCGCGACGAAAACGGACTAGGTGATCTAGCTTACTCTCTAGCTGCTGACACCAACCACCAGGTAGCGAAAGACTACGGCGTATTAATTGAAGATGAAGGTGTAGCACTTCGCGGCTTGTTCATCATCAGCCCTGAAGGTGAACTAATGTACCAAGTTGTAAACCATAACAACATTGGCCGTGATGTGGACGAAACACTACGCGTGCTTCAAGCACTTCAAACTGGCGGTCTTTGCCCAGCTAACTGGAAGCCTGGTCAAGAGACTCTATAATTAAGCATAATCAGGACAAGATAGAAGGAAAGGGTCTAACATCACGTTAGGCCCTTTTGTATCGAACCTTTTCTATTTATAAAGGAGGAAATATAATGCGTTTAAGAGAACCAATGCCAGAACTGCAAGGCGCGACTGAGTGGCTGAACGGTGAATTGTCAAAAAGTGATCTCGTAGGTGACAAGCCGACACTCATCCATTTCTGGTCCGTCAGCTGCGGTCTCTGTAAGGAAGCAATGCCCAATGTAAATGAATTCCGGGATGAATACAAAGATGAATTGAATGTTGTTGCCGTTCATATGCCTCGCTCGGAAAAAGACCTGGATCTTGATAAAATTAAAGAAGTCGCAGAAGAACATGGTATTACTCAGCCAATTTTCGTTGATAACAAGCATGCTCTGACGGATGCTTTCGAGAATCAATATGTACCGGCCTATTATGTATTCGATGCAGAAGGAAACCTTCGCCATTTCCAGGCAGGCGGTGGCGGCATGAAGATGCTTCGTAAGCGTGTCAATCGTGTCCTTGGTGCTACAGAAAAATAGTGAAAAATAAAAACCATCAGTACAGCACTGATGGTTTTTTCGTTTTCTATTATGAAAGAATCTTTTTTTTATCCGATGAATATACTACAGTTCGTCTATAAAATTTTCAGGGAAGTACATCGGCGCTGAGAAAATTTTAAGGTGGGAAGTATAAGGGCGACTAAGCCGGCAAAGAACGCCAGCAAAGTCTTCCTAATACTACAGTTCGTCTATAAAATTTTCAGGGAAGTACATCGACGCCGGGAAAATTTTAAGGTGGGAAGTATAAGGGCAACTAATCTGGGGAAGAACACCAGCAAAGTCTATATTAGTTGGGGGAATAATACTGTGCGTTTCTGAACGGTGAACGGCTCATGAATGAGTGGATAAAATCAGTGGAAGCATCCGCGGACGGGCGGAAGAAATCAGCGGAAGCAGGTAAAGAATTCTTGGACGACGTAAATATAAACGCAGGCGACAATTCAGTTCAAAGCATTTACTTTTATTACATAAATGGATGGCCAAGTAATAATTCAGCACCTGGCTGAATAAGTTAGCGTTCGTATAGTAAAACAGGCTTGCCGATTGAGAGTGTACAGGTATCTAAATTCTTAAAAACCCCTTATCTCGAAGCAATACTACTGCTTTCATAATTTTTTGAAAAAATGATGCAAAAGGGTAGATATTTATTTCGGAACCCGATATATTTATAATTACGTTAAAATTAGATTAAGGAGGGAGACAATGGAAACCTTTAAAAAACTTAAGGAGTTTTATTGGCCATATAAGAAATTTCTTCTGAGCTCACTTGTCTTCTTAATGTTGGTCACTGCGATAACAGTAGTTTATCCAGTAATCCTCCAGAAAACGATTGATGATGTTGTGGCACAGGAAAGGTACAGCATGATTCCTTATCTTGCCGGTGCATTTATTATGCTGATGCTTATAAAAGGATTTGCGACTTATTTCCATCAATACCTCGGTGATTTGTTCGGAATCACTTCTGTGTATAAGCTGAGGGATGAGCTGTATAAAAAATTGCAGCGTCTCCCATTTAAGTATTATGACAATGCCAAAACGGGAGATATCATGTCACGTCTGACAGCTGATGTAGAAGGTTTCCGTTTCTTCCTATCTTTCGGTTTTTCTGAAATGGTACGCATTACAACCTTGATTTTAATCAGCTTGAGTGTCATGTTCTATTATTCTGTTCCACTTGCCCTTGTTACGATGGCGGCGATGCCGTTCCTTGCCATTGTTGTCTATCAGTTCGACAGGAAGGTTCACCCGGCGTTCCGCAGTATCAGGAAATCGTTTGGGAAGCTGAATACACGCGTTCAGGAAAATATCAGTGGAATGAATACAGTCAAATCCCTGTCGAGGGAAGGATTTGAGATTGGCCGGTTTTCCAATAGGAATGATAACTACCGACAGAATTATATTACGACAGCCAACATTTGGGCGAAGTATTTTCCTTTAATGGAGTTTGTCGGTAATGTCTCTGTAGTAGCTTTATTAGCCTATGGAGGGTACCTGGTTGTCAATAATCAGTTAGCTTTAGGGGAGCTTGTCGCTTTTTTCAGCCTCGTCTGGTACATTCTTGGACCATTGATGAACCTTGGATTTGTCATAAATTTATTTTCTCAGTCCAAGGCATCTGGGGAACGTCTTTTGGAAATTTTAGAAGCAAAAGAAGATATCCAGGAAGTAGACGATCCGATCACAAATCAACGTCTGGATGGCCATGTAACATTTAATAATGTCACTCTTACGTACACAAAAGATGACGACTCTGCATTGAAAAACATCACCTTCGATGCGCCTCCAGGAAAGGTGATTGGTCTGATTGGAGCGACCGGGTCTGGAAAAACAAGCATCACCCAGCTGATCACCCGCTTTTATGAACCGGAGGAAGGGGAAGTGCTGGTCGATGGAAGACCGGTCGATCAATACGCGTTGAAAACTTTGCGCAGAAATATCGGGTTTGTCCTCCAGGAGTCCTTCTTATTTTCAACAACTATTAAAGAAAATATCGCCTATGGTAATCCAGATGCATCCATGGAGGAAATCATCGATGCAGCGAAACGGGCTCAGGCCCATGAGTTCATCCTTGAAATGCCTGACGGCTATGATACCCTCCTTGGAGAGCGCGGTATGGGACTTTCGGGCGGACAGAAACAGCGGATAGCGATTGCCAGAGCTATCCTGATCGATCCGAGCATTTTAGTTTTGGACGATGCTACATCCGCGGTAGATATGGAGACGGAATTTGAAATCCAAAAAGCTTTGAAGGAAGTCATGCACGGAAGGACGACATTCATCATTGCCCATCGTATTTCCTCCTTGAAGCATGCCGATGAAATTCTTGTGCTGGAAGATGGCAGTGTTAAAGAACGCGGTACTCATGATTACTTACTGTCGAATGGCGGTCCATACCAGCGGATATATGATATCCAATATCAGGACAAAGAAAAAATTCTCAATTCATCAAATCTCTAATAAGGGAGGGAAGCCCATTGGCCAAAAAAGCTAAGGTGGAAAAGCGTCAGAACAAGCATTTGAACCGATTCCAATACACCCAGGACCAGGCGATTGAAAAACCATTCAACTGGGAGCAGATGGTTCGCCTGCTGCAATATTTGAAGCCTTATTCCAAAAGATTGCTGCCTGCAGCTATTATTGCGATGCTGGTTTCAACAATCATCCGACTCGTCGTTCCGATCCTGATCGGTAAAGTTGCAATTGACGTGGCAATTACAGATGGGAATATCCCGTTATTAATCCAGTTGGTAGTCGGGATTGCCATATTATATCTTTTCAGTTATTTGGGAAATGTGTTCCGAATTAAGTGGGTAAACATTCTCGGTCAAAATGTTATCTATGATATTCGGAAACATCTGTTTTCTCATGTGCAGCGGCTATCCCATCGTTTTTTTGATTCCAGATCAGCGGGGTCTATCCTCGTTCGGATCATGAACGATATCAACTCGCTGCAGGAGCTATTTACAAACGGGATCATCAACCTCTTAATGGACGTCGTCACTCTTGTTGGAATTGTCGTCATCCTGTTCGTGCTCAGCCCGAAACTGGCACTAGCAATCATGGTCATTTTGCCGATCATGTTTTATATCTCTACGAAACTCAGAAGAAATATCCGACGGTCGTGGCAGCGAGTTAGGATTCAGCAATCTCGTCTGAATTCCCATTTGAATGAAAGTCTTCAGGGGATTAGAATCACCCAGTCTTTTTCCCAGGAAAGGGAAAACGCAGAGTTCTTTGATGGCGTGAATACGGAAAATTTTGAAGCGTGGAGAAATGCCACCAAAAAAAGTGCCATGTTCCGCCCTTTTGTAGAAATGAGTAATGCTGTCGGAACAGTAATATTGATTTCCTACGGTGCGATTCTTATCATTAACGGGGGAATCGAAGTAGGTACATTTGTATCTTTTGCCTTTTTCCTGGGGATGTTCTGGGAACCGATTTCCCGTCTTGGCCAGATGTACAATCAACTGCTAATGGCGATGGCAGCTTCTGAAAGGATTTTTGAGTTCCTCGATGAGGAACCGAATGTGGAAGAGAAATCAGATGCAAAGCGTCTTGATGACATGCAGGGACGTATCGAGTTCGACCGCGTCGAGTTTTCGTATGATGAAAAACGGACTGCGTTACATGAAATTTCCCTTGAAATGAAGCAGGGGCAGACCGTTGCTCTTGTCGGCCATACCGGTTCAGGAAAATCGACGATAGCCAATCTCATCAGCCGCTTCTATGATCCAACCAAAGGTTCTGTCAAAATAGATGGCCATGACCTCAGGGACCTCACCATTGAAAGCGTGCGGCAGCAGATTAGCGTGGTTTTGCAGGATACATTCATTTTTTCAGGAACGATCATGGAGAACATTCGCTTCGGTCGTCCGGATGCTACCGATGATGAAGTAATGGAAGCAGCAAAAGTAGTCGGCGCAGATGATTTTATTAAACGTCTATCAAACGGGTATCAAACAGAAGTGGAAGAACGGGGAAATGTGCTGTCTGCAGGCGAAAGACAGCTATTATCCTTTGCACGGGCGCTTTTAGCAAATCCCCGTATCCTTATTCTCGATGAAGCAACAGCAAGTATTGATACAGAAACAGAAGTGAAAATCCAAAATGCTTTACGTAAGCTGTTGAAAGGAAGAACGGCGATCATCATCGCGCACAGACTTTCCACCATCCGTGAAGCTGATAATATCATCGTACTCGAGCATGGACGTATCCTTGAACAAGGAAGTCATGAGGAATTGATGGATAAAAAAGGCGAGTATTTTGACCTTGTTAAAACACAATTCCAGATGCTCGATGCGATATAAGATAAGCTAACTCTCTGTCCTGTTAAAGGATAGAGAGTTTTTAATTGCTTCACCAGGATAAGTATTTTACAATGAAAGAAAGTTATAATTGTGAAAGTATTCACATACAATTTAAATTCACCCATATGTAATTTTAGGTTTGATAGAGGAAATTTAGTAAAAACATAACTATATGTGCATTTTCAATAATTTACTGTTTGATTAAGGCGAAAAGCCGATAGGAACTTTCATAGAAATTGACTATCAAGCTTTGCCAGACTGTATCAGCGTTTTCGTATGAAGCGATATTTCAGAATATGGAATTGTTGGGGGTTTTACGAATGTTTGAATACGATAGCGTGATAATGAGCAGATTGCTTACGTCATTGACACTTACTTTCCATATCATTTTTGCAACTATTGGGGTGGGTGTCCCGTTGATGATTTCGATTGCAGAATTCATGGGAATCAAAAAGAAAGACCCACACTATATCTTATTGGCAAGGCGTTGGACAAGAGGGTTCGTCATTACCGTTGCTGTCGGAGTCGTGACAGGTACAGCTATCGGTTTACAGTTATCTTTGCTGTGGCCAAGCTTTATGCAGGTTGCTGGAAACGTCATCAGCCTGCCATTGTTTCTCGAAACTTTCGCATTTTTCTTTGAAGCGATATTTCTTGGTGCCTATTTATATACATGGGACCGGTTCAGGAAACCCTTGTACCACTGGCTCCTGTCTATTCCGGTAGTGATTGGAGCAAGTATGTCTGCTTTTTTCATAACGACAGTTAACGCGTTTATGAATACGCCGCAAGGTTTTGAGCTGGAAGGAAGGACTTTGACCTCGATTGATCCGATTGATGCGATGTTCAATCCGGCTACCCCTACGAAAGTGTTCCATGTCCTGTCAACAGCTTATTTGACTTCCGCAGCTGTGCTTGCTGCAATAACCGCTTTCTATATACTTAAAAAGAAAGGTTCGGATTATCATAAGAAAGCATTGAAGCTGACTGTTGGATCGATTTTCATCTTTGCTTTGCTGACTGCGGTTGCAGGTGATTTATCGGCAAAATTTCTTGCTGAACATCAACCGGAAAAACTGGCGGCAGGTGAGTGGCATTTTGAAACCGAAAAAGGTGCTGATTTAATCGTCTTTGGAACCTTATCTGAGGATATGGAGGTTGAAAATGAGATAAGATTACCGAATGTGCTCAGTTTCCTGGCAAAAGGGGAATTTGACGCGAAGGTGACAGGTCTCGAAGAAATTCCGGACGACGAACAGCCGCCGCTTTGGATCCATTACATGTTCGACCTGATGGTGATGATCGGCTTTTATTCCCTGGGAGTGTCGCTGCTTTTCCTTATTCTTGCAAGGTTTAAAAAGTGGAACGAATATAACCGCTGGCTGTTATGGCTGATCGTCATCAATGGACCGCTTGCTATGCTTGCCATTGAATTTGGCTGGATATTTGCAGAAGTCGGCCGTCAGCCGTGGATACTGCGAGGCTATATGAAAGTAGCTGAGGGGGCGACAACCTCACCACATGTAGATTGGATGTTTGTCCTATTCCTTGCTCTTTATTTTGTGCTTGGTGTCGGCGTTGTGGTCGTCCTCCGGAAACTGTTCAAAAACAATCCGGCGGAGCTTGAGCTAGAACAGAGGTACCCGGAAATCTCCAGGCAGGAAGGGGATGAGCACTAATGGCCTATGAAATGATCGGAATCACTGTCCTTTGGATATTCCTTTATGGTTATCTTATTGTTGCATCGATCGATTTTGGTGCCGGATTTTTTGCTTATTACGCTAAAATCACTAAGCGGGATCATGTCATCAACAAGCTCATTTCCCGCTATTTATCTCCAGTTTGGGAAGTTACCAATGTCTTTTTTGTCTTTTTCTTTGTCGGCCTTATCGGTTTTTTTCCGGATGCCGCCTATTATTATGGCCAGACATTGTTAATCCCCGGAAGTATTGCCATCGTTCTTATTGCCATTCGAGGATCTTTTTACGCATTTGAAAATTATGGTTCAAAAGAAAGTAATGTGTATTTATTTCTTTATGGTGCTACAGGGCTTTTGATTCCTGCTGCCTTGTCGACGGCTTTGACGATTTCTGAAGGGGGATTCATCAAAGAAACAGAAACTGGGGTTCATTTGGAGACAACTGCATTGCTTACAAGTCCTTACTCGTGGAGTGTTGTCTTCCTTGCCATTGTTTCCGTACTTTATATCAGTGCATGTTTCCTCACTTTTTATGCTTACCGGGCTGATGATCAGGACGCCCTCGAGTTAATACGGAAATACGCACTGTTCTGGAGTTCACCGACAATCATTGCCAGTCTTACCACATTCATCGCCATGAGCCAGCACAATGAAGCTCATTTCAACCGGATGATGGAATACTGGTGGGTCTTTGGAGGTTCAGTTGCTTTCTTTTTAGTCGCGCTATTCTTTATTTACCAGGGAAAGTATTATGGTTGGGCATTTATAGCAGTCATGCTTCAATTCCTGTTCGCATTTTTCGGTTATGGAGCTTCCCATTTACCATATCTCTTATACCCTTATATTACGATTTCAGAGGGTGTAGTGAATGATTCTATGGGCCTTGCCTTAGTCATTGCCTTTATTGCCGGGCTTTGCCTGTTACTTCCTTCGTTGTTCATGCTGATGCGCATGTTTTTATTCGACGCAGACTATATAAAAGGGAAGAAGTGATGGGCAGCTTCCCAACGTGATGTGTTTTCATAGAAAAAGTATGGTAAAATACTGCTATCTGAAGCAGTAATGGGGGATCGACATGAAGAAGGAATATGCAGTAATCGGTTTAGGACGATTTGGTGGCAGCATTTGCCGGGAGCTAAGTAGTGAAGGGATGGAAGTGCTCGCCATCGACATTGATGAAGATAAAGTAAACGAATATAAAGAAATTGCTTCTCATGCAGTGATTGCCGATTCGACTGACGAAACGGTGCTGCGTGAACTCGGCATCCGTAATATTGATCATGTCATCGTCGCCATTGGGGATAACATTCAGGCAAGCCTGTTGACGACTTTGATGCTGGAAGAACTCGGTGTAAAAAAGATAACAGTCAAAGCGCAAAATGACTACCACGAGAAAATTTTAAGCAAAATCGGTGCCGACCATGTCGTCCACCCGGAACGGGATATGGGAAAACGTATAGCCCATAATATCATTTCCAACAACATCCTTGACTATATCGAGCTTTCTGACGACCATAGTGTCGTGGAGGTGAAAGCAGGTGCGAAAATGAGGGATAAAACCCTTGTAGACCTGGATATCCGCGCCCAGTACGGCTGTAACGTGGTAGCCATCAAACGCGGAAAAGAAATTTTTGTGTCCCCGCGGGCAACGGAAGTGATTCATGAAAATGACGTGCTGATTGTCATAGGTGCTGATAAAGATATCTCCAGATTCGAAAAGAACCTCGTAGTAGAGGAAGATTAATAACTAGCCGGAGGCATAGCTTCCTGCTAGTTTTTTTGTTGTACGTCAAAGTTTCAGCTTAAAAAGCCTATTAACGCCTCATGTTTCCTCCTCCCTGAAAAAGGTAATACAAAACTATGTTGAAAAATTGAAATATTGCCAGTAGGGAAAGGATGATTGTTATGGCAGAACAACGTACAGGGGAAATCATGACCAATATACTTAGGGAATGGGGAGTAGACCACTTATACGGTATGCCAGGTGATTCCATCAATGAATTTGTCGATGATCTCAGAAAACACGAAGATGAAATAAGATTTATCCAAATCCGTCATGAAGAAGTAGGTGCCCTCGCGGCTTCATCCTATGCAAAGCTTACTGGAAAACTTGGTGTCTGCTTATCGATAGCCGGTCCAGGAGCCGTACACCTGCTGAACGGTCTTTATGACGCCAAGGCAGATAATGCACCAGTTTTGGCTATTGTTGGGCAGGTACAGAGCGAAGCTGTCGGCACGGATGCGTTTCAGGAGATTAACCTGGAGCGTTTATTTGACGATGTGGCTGTTTACAACAGACGGGCAGAAACCGAAGTCCAGCTGCCTGATATGCTTGACCAGGCGATAAAAGAAGCATACGCGAAAAAAGGTGTAGCGGTTCTGATAGTGCCTGATGATTTATTTGCGAAAAAACAAAAGCTCGGGCAACGCCTGGTTTCAGGCGAATACTATAAGCCGGAAATTTTCCCTGCTGAAAATGCACTGGAAGATGCCAGAGAACTTCTTGAACAGGCCGAAAAACCGCTGATACTTGCAGGAAAAGGAGCAAAACATGCCTCGAAGGAACTGATTGCTTTTGCGGAGCATATGAAGGCCCCAGTGATATTAAGTCTGCTGGGGAAAGGGGTTCTTCCAGATAACCACCCATATTGCCTGGGGCAGCATGGCCAAATCGGAACGAAACCTGCATACAAAGCAATGAAGGAAACGGATTTGCTAATCCTGATCGGAACACAGTTCCCTTATCGGGACTTCCTTCCTGATGATGCAAATGCGATCCAGATTGATAACAAACCAGAAAACTTAGGGAAAATCTATCCGATAACAACCGGACTGGCAGGGGATGCAAAAGAAACCTTACAATACCTGACTTCCCATTTAACAGAAAAGAGTAATGATGCTTACCTGAAAAACTGCCAGGACGAGATGCACCAGTGGCGTGTGCACTTACAGGAAGAAAAGAGGAGTGAAGAAAATCCTTTACAAGCCCCACAAGTGATGCACCATCTTGAGCAGGTTATGAAAAAAGATGCCATTATTTCCTGTGATGTCGGAAACGTTACCGTCTGGGTGACTAGGTTTCTCCCATTATTACAGCAGGACTTTTTAATTTCAGGATATTTGGCAACAATGGGCTGCGGACTGCCCGGGGCTATCGCCAGTCAGATAGCATATCCCGACAGGCAAGTGGTGGCTGTCTGTGGAGATGGCGGTTTTACCATGGTTTCCCAGGATTTTGTAACAGCCGTCAAATACGACCTGCCAATCAAAGTAATTATTCTGAACAATAGTTCCATCGGTATGATCAAATTCGAACAGCAGGAAATGGGACATCTCGATTATCAGACGGAGCTTGGAGAAATGGACTTTGCCAAATTCGCGGAAGCTTGCGGAGGTGAAGGTTATCGCGTCGAAAAACATGAAGACCTGGATGTAAGCTTAAAGCAGGCGTTCCTGTCAGATAAACCAGCGATCATTGATGTCGCGGTTGAATCGCAGGCACCACTTCCTGGCCATATCGGTTACGAACAGGCAATCAGCTATAGCAAATATCTGATCAAAGAGTTTTTCGAAAGCGGTGAAGTAAATCTTCCAGACATGAGAAAATCACTCCGCCGTTTATCAAAATAACAGAAAAAAGCATGAGTAGCTCGGAGAATATAAAAATACTCCGAGCTATTTTTTCATCATAAGAACCGATGCAAATGAAAAGAAGATACCTTTAACTCCCGGACAACTCAAAAAGGGCTATCTCCAGAAGTCTAAGTTAGACATTGGAGACAGCCCTTATTTTTTAAAATCAGACTTCCATAATGATCGGTAAAATCATTGGACGTCGTTTGGTTTTGTCAAATAGGAATGGGGCGATCGTATCAGTGATCTCATTTTTAATTTCAGACCATTGTGTAGTACGTCGTTCCATCACTTTTTCCACGTGGGAGGCGACTAGCTTCTGTGCCTCTTTGATCAAGTCTTCGGATTCACGCATATAAACAAATCCGCGGGAAATGATGTCAGGACCAGATGCAATCTTGAATTCTTTCATGTTAATGCTTACGACCACAATAACAAGTCCTTCTTCGGAAAGGATTCGACGGTCACGTAATACGATATTACCGATATCGCCAATACCACTTCCATCTACATAGACAGAACCGGATGGGATTTTGCCGGCGATCATCGCATTGTCTTTTCCTAATGCAAGGACATCACCATTATCCATCACAAAGCAGTCGCTGGGATCTAAATTACATTCCTGCGCAATCTTGGTGTGTTCTTTGAGCATGCGATATTCCCCGTGAATAGGCATGAAGTACTTAGGCTGAATTAACCGAAGCATCAGCTTCATTTCTTCCTGACTGCCGTGACCGGAGGTGTGAATGTCATTTAATGGACCATGAATGACATCCGCTCCATTCCGATAAAGCATGTTGATTGTCCTTGATACACTGATGGTATTCCCCGGGATCGGTGAAGAAGAGAAAACGACAGTGTCTCCTGGCATAGTTTGAATTTGACGGTGTGTACCGTTAGCAATCCGGGATAGGGCGGCCATCGGTTCACCTTGCGAGCCGGTGCAAAGTATTGTCACTTCGTGTGCCGGCAGACGGTTAATCTGATGCGCATCAATGAATGTATCCTTGGGTGCCTGTATATAGCCCAGTTCTTGTCCAATCCTCATTGATGATTCCATACTGCGGCCGAATACTGCTACTTTACGATTATGTTTGACAGCTGCCTCGACAACTTGCTGTAAACGGTGAATATTCGATGCGAATGTAGCAAAAATCAACCTGCCATTGACGCGGCTGAAGATGTCCTGGATACTTTGGCCAACTACGCGCTCTGATTTGGTAAAGCCAGGCACCTCACTGTTTGTACTATCCGATAATAAGGCTAAAACACCTTCGCTCCCGATTTCTGCCATTTTCGCCAAATTCGCAGGCTCGCCTACAGGAGTGAAGTCAAACTTGAAATCCCCCGTATGGACGACGTTTCCTGGCGGTGTTTTGACGACGATACCATAGGAGTCAGGAATACTGTGTGTCGTGCGGAAAAAAGTTACGGCAGTCTTACGGAATTTAATCACATCATCCTCTTGAATGGTGTTCAACTTTGCATTCCGAAGCAGTCCGTGTTCGTCCAGTTTATTTTTGATGAGTCCGATCGCTAATTTACCAGCATAAATAGGCACATTGATTTCACGCAATAGATAAGGAATGCCTCCGATGTGGTCTTCGTGTCCATGGGTAATGAACAGTCCTTTTATTTTATCTTGGTTCTGCACCAGGTAGGTGTAATCGGGAATGACGTAATCGATTCCGAGAAGTTCGTCTTCTGGGAATTTAATTCCGGCATCAATCAGAATGATTTCATCCTGAAACTGGACACCGTACGTATTTTTACCGATTTCACCCAATCCGCCTAGTGCAAAAACAGCGGTTTGGTCATTTTTTACAAATTTCATGTTCAGACATTCTCCAATTCAAAGTCTTCTGACTGTTTTTCATAATTCAAGTGTTCCTCATCCAGCACTTGAATAAATTCGATGTTGATTCCACGATCGGAGAGCTTTTCCCGTACTCTTCGCTCTGTTTCTGCTTCGACGTACAGCGATTTTGTACGCTCTCGTACAGGAACTTCGTGAGGAAGCTCCTGGTATAATACCTTAAATATCATTACTAATATCTCTCCTAACTACTAGTTATTTCCACATTCTTGTCCTAGCATCAATGATAGCACGTTTTTTTATCGGATGGTAATAATAAAATAATTTGCATCTTCTCCAGCCATTAGGAGAATACCGCGTCAGGCTAACTTTCTTCGTTTCCAAAAATCTTTCCAACGTTTTCTCAGCTTCCTTCTTAAGCGTTTGAGCATGGTGCCCATCTCCTTTCAGATGAAGAAAACAGCCAAAAACGTAAAACCGATCCTATCCCTATTACTCTTAGTATAATACTGTTGAGCTAATATTGAAACAAAGAACCACCAAAACACGATATTTTCACTAATCTGTATAGAAGGCATCCCTATTAAAGCATACTTAAAAGTTAACGGCGTATCCCTTCTCATTCTGTTCAAGTCATGCTAAGGTTTATTCATGTTTTTAATTTGAATGGTTTATAATGCTTATTATTGCCAAATGTGTGTGTTCGAAATCATACTATTACATGTTTGACAAAATGAGAATGAACTATACTTCAAGGATTAACGTGATGGAGGTTGAGGAAGCATGGGTAAAAAAATCGCATTTTTTGATATTGACGGCACTTTATTAAATCACAATAAGGAACTGCCTGTGGAAACCATCCAGGCTATCAAAGACCTACAGAAAAATGACGTTTATTGTGCCATCGCGACTGGCAGAGCGCCGTTCATGTTCGAAGATATCAGGAGAACCCTCGGGATTGACTCCTTTATCAGCTTCAACGGTCAATATGTCGTGTTTGAAGGGGAGGTTGTCTACAAGAATCCTCTATCAACTGAGAAGCTTCAGTTCTTGTACGAAAAGGCTCAGGAAAGCGGACATCCGATGGTCTTTATGAATAATAAGAAGATGAAAGCGACAGAACCGAATCATCGTCATATTGCTGAAAGTCTTGGCAGTCTGCATTTTGACTACCCGGCAATTGATAAGGACTTTTATCAGGATAATGAAATTTATCAATCTTTGTTATTCTGTGAAGGAGATATAATTAATTCCTATCGCGGAGAGCATAATGGTTTTGATTTTATCCGTTGGCATCCGTTAGCTTGCGATGTACTTCCGGGGGGAGGTTCAAAAGCGGAAGGAATCAAAGCACTCATCCAAGCTGCCGGACTCGAGACGGAAGATGCCTACGCTTTTGGTGATGGCCCGAATGATATCGAAATGATGGAGTTGGTTGGTACGTCTGTGGCCATGGGTAATGCACTGCCGGAAACAAAAGCCGCTGCTGATCATATTACCGAAGATGTCGATGAGGGAGGGCTTGTCAAAGCCATTTATGAGGTAGGGTTGTTAAAATAACCCTTGATGATAGAAGATGAAAAAGACCATATTAAAAGTCACATGCCTTGCAGGCGGCCACTAAAAAAAGTTTTATATAACCCAAAGGACTGGTGAAATCTTGTTGCTGATTCTCACGAAACGCTTGCCGGCGGAGGCTTGCCGCGGGCACGGTCTCAGCTAACTTGGTCATGAAGACCGCTTGATCAAATGGATCTTCGGCTCGTGCTGTTCCCGCAGGCGTCACCACCTCTCGCTGATTCTGGAATCAACCATGATATAACAGTACAGTATGGCATTATAATACTTTAAAAGTGCCCAATATAAAAAGAGTGATTTTCTTTGATAAGGAATCCACTCTTTTTTCTTGTACAATAAGATCACTATATAAGCGGGATTCGATATTAGACCGTCAATTATCCATGAATTTAAGTCACTACGAGGGACCGGCTTATGTGAAAACAGAGGGTAAACTTATGAAGAAATAGAGGCATGGAATCCCTCAACGTTAAAGTCAAAACGGTCTGCATGGACATAAAACTTCATACAAACATTTTTTTGAAGGCAGTCTTTCTGAATATAAAAAACACTCTCCTTTTCAAGCAAGGTGGAGGAGAGTGTTTTTTGATATCAGGATATTATAAAAATAGATGGCCCCCTGGAGGTCTTAAGCCGAACCTCTCTGTGGCAAAGAACGTCACGGCGAGTCTTGGCTTAAGCTGGTCGGGGGTGAGCAAGGCGCTTCCGCTTTTGTTAGTCAACGGTCAACAGGTTTAGCGTTCTCTGGCTCTTTGAATGGATTATCCTGGTCAATGTGATCGTAGAACATGATTCCATTCAAATGATCAACCTCGTGCTGGAAAACGATGGCTGCAAAATCTCTCAGCCGTAATTTCACTTCATTTCCCTCCAGGTCAGTCCCCTTAATAGTAACCCGTGCGTATCGTGGTACATATCCAGGAACTTCACGGTCCACAGAAAGACAGCCTTCGCCACTCGTCAAATATGCCTTTTCCACAGAATGACTGACTATTTTCGGATTAAATAATCCATAACTGTACAACTTATCGTTAAAATCGGTGAAATGGACAGCAAGCATACGCTTAGTAAGACCGATCTGTGGAGCTGCAAGGCCGACACCTGGCCTGAGTCCGTATTTCTCACAGATGGTATCATCCTGGCTGTTCTTTAAATATTGCAGCATTTCATTTAATGTATTTCGATCTTCTTCTGAAGGTGGCATAGGTACTTCTGTGGCGACTTCCCGTAAAATTGGATCCCCTTCACGAATGATATCATTCATCGTAATCAATTTCTTAACACCCTTTCTCTCTATGTGCAAATTTCTCCATATAGTTTAACACATAAAACCATTTTTGGGAGCGAACGGCCCATAGTCTTTATAGGGGGTTCGTAAAATAATTGAAATAAAATGTGCTTTCAATTTAAAATTATTTATTATAGTATTGGAAATATGATGAAAAAGTTACATAGTTGTAATGTTTAAGGAGGAAACCACGTGCATGTAAGGAAGGTATTCATACCGTTTTTGATTATCTTTATCGCAATGGCAGGCTGCAGCAACAGTCCAGCTGCCGAGGTGCAAATTTATAATCATCTGGAGAAGGCAGTCGAACTGGAAGAGGAATTTCGTAACCAGCAGCAGCCAATTGTAGAATTAGAGAAGCAAGAACAGGAATTATATAATAAGATTATTGATTTGAGTATGGAAGAGTTCGACCAAATCAAGAAGTTATCCCAACAGGCTATGGAATTAGTCGAGAAAAGACAGGAAAAACTTAAGCTCGAAAAAGAAAGCATTGAAGCAGCACAGGAAGAGTTTGAAAAAATAAAACCGCTGATTGATGAACTTGGAGAAGAACAGGCAAAAGCTAAAGAAATCGCTCAGAAGCTTTACGACACGATGATTAAACGATATGAAGCTTATGATGAGCTTTTTAAAAGTTACCAGGAAGCCATCAAGCTCGATAAGGAATTGTACAAGATGCTGCAGCAGAAAGATTTGACTCAGGAAGAACTGCAGAAGCACATTGAAAAAGTAAATCAAAGTTATAGTAAAGTGATTGAAGCTAACAAGAAATTTAATGAACATACGAACACTTACAACCAGTTAAAAAAGGAATTTTATAAGGCTGCAGGTTTAAATGTGGAGTATGAGGAACAGAATAACGGCGAAGCAGAACAATCCGATTCTGATAGTACAAACGAGAAAGAAGGCAACACTTCAGAAAATAAGAACTAAAATCCCCCTTAAAATAGGGAGGCTACTTAAAAACCTGATGATCTATGGAAGGAAATATTTAAAAAACGGTCTGTATGGATTTAAATCCATACAGACCGTTTTGTCTTTCTAGATTGGTTACTTCTGAGGCTAGTGGGAACAGCATGAGCCGAAGAACCAACTGGCCAAGTGACCTTTTTAACCAAGAAGGCTTTAGACTGTGCCCGCGGCCTAAAGCCTTCGACAAGCGGTTCAAGAGAATCAACATAATAATTGCAGTTTGTTTAGATCATAAGATAGTGACTTTGATGGTCTGGGCTTTTGGAGACAATTATCCGCCGGCAAGCGATTCGATTGTACAATTTCTTATAATACAGTTTTGAAATTCAATTGAAACAGTATGTGCACCACCCGTGCTTCCGGACTGTTTCATTGAGCTGGCACCCACTGTATTCATTGATAAAGTAACACAAAGTGTTTGACGACCTGTATGAAATTAAGCTAAACTACAGAAAGAACATAAATTGTACCATTGCAATTTCCTTTTTCAATGTAACAGTTTAGGCGGTTTAGCCACAATGATTAATATAAAACGCTACAGGGTAAAAAGAATAAGAGCAAATAGGTACAGAATTTCTAAGCTTTTGGGAAAGCTATTGTAAGTAACTATTTTTTTATAAGGAAGGAAGAGGTGACTCACTTTGAAACGCATACTTGAAAACATTGAAAGTCAGTTCGAAATGTTTCAGATTTTGAACGAAAAAGGCGAAGTAGTCAACGAAGATGCCATGCCTGACCTTTCAGATGAAGATCTGAAAGAAATCATGCGCCGCATGGTATACACACGAATTTTGGATCAGCGTTCCATTGCACTTAATAGACAAGGACGCTTGGGATTCTATGCTCCTACAGCAGGACAGGAAGCATCTCAGCTGGGAAGTCATTTTGCATTGGAGAAAGAAGATTTTATTCTTCCGGGATATCGTGATGTACCACAATTGATCTGGCACGGACTGCCACTTTACCAGGCATTCTTGTTCTCCCGTGGACACTTCCATGGTAACCAGATGCCAGAAGGCGTGAATGCGGTCAGCCCGCAAATCATCATCGGTGCTCAAATTACTCAGGCTGCCGGCGTAGGCCTAGGCTATAAGAAACGCGGCCAGGAAGCAGTTGCAATTACTTATACAGGTGATGGCGGTGCTTCGCAGGGTGATTTCTATGAAGGGATTAACTTTGCTGGTGCCTTTGGAGCGCAAACCATCTTTGTCGTACAGAACAACCAATTCGCTATTTCTGTACCGGTAGAACAACAATCTGCAGCAAGAACAATCGCTCAGAAAGCAGTTGCTGCTGGTATTGAAGGCATTCAGGTTGATGGAATGGACGTGCTTGCTGTTTATGCTGCCACAAAAGAAGCTCGTGAACGTGCAATCAGTGGCGACGGACCGACATTGATCGAAACAATGACTTATCGTTATGGTCCTCATACGATGGCAGGTGACGACCCGACTCGCTACCGTACAGAAGAAACTGATAACGAATGGGAGGCGAAGGATCCGATCGTCCGCTTCCGTACTTTCCTTGAAAACAAAGGACTATGGTCTGAAGAAGAGGAAAACGAAGTGATCGACAAGGCTAAAGAAGAAGTCAAAGCTGCCATCAAAAAAGCAGACGAACAGCCGAAGCAGAAGGTCACTGACTTGATGGATATCATGTACGAAGAACTTCCTGCCTTCTTGAAAGAACAACGGGAAGAATATCAGGAAAAGGAGTCGAAATAAATCATGGCACAAATGACAATGATCCAAGCTATCACTGATGCGATGCGCACAGAACTGAAAAATGATGAAAACGTGCTTGTCTACGGTGAAGACGTCGGTTTAAATGGCGGGGTTTTCCGTGCGACGGAAGGACTGCAGAAAGAGTTCGGTGAAGATCGCGTCTTTGATACACCACTAGCTGAATCCGGAATAGGCGGCATGTCAATCGGACTTGCTCTGACAGGCTTCCGTCCAGTGCCAGAAATCCAGTTCTTCGGTTTTGTTTACGAAACCATGGATGCAATCAATGGACAAATGGCACGCTACCGTTACCGTTCAGGCGGTACCCGTCCAATGCCGATCACTGTCCGTTCTCCATTTGGCGGCGGGGTTCATACGCCAGAACTTCACGCAGACAGCCTGGAAGGTCTCATGACACAGCAGCCTGGACTGAAAGTAGTCATTCCTTCCAATCCTTATGATGCAAAAGGATTGCTGATCCAATCAATCAGGGACAATGATCCTGTTATTTTCCTTGAGCATATGAAGCTTTACCGTTCCTTCCGTGAAGAAGTTCCGGAAGAAGAATATACAATTGAACTCGGCAAAGCCGAAGTGAAGCGTGAGGGTAAAGATGTAACTTTAGTCGCTTATGGTGCGATGGTGCATACTGCTCTTAAAGCTTCTGAAGAACTTGAAAAAGATGGAATTGAAGCGGAAGTCATCGACCTTCGTACAGTAGCTCCAATCGATTATGAAACAATTATCGAATCTGTCCAGAAAACGAACAGAGCGGTCGTTCTTCAAGAAGCGCAGAAACAAGCAGGTGTAGCTGCCCAGATCGTTTCTGAAATCCAGGAGAAAGCGATTCTTCATTTGGAAGCGCCTGTCCTTCGTGTGACAGCTCCAGATACAGTATACCCTTTCTCCCAGGCAGAACAGGTATGGCTGCCTAACCACAACGATATTGTGGAAAAAGTAAACCGTGTCATGAACTTCTAAAAGAAACCTAAAATAAAGGAGGCATTTTACGTGGCTTACGAATTTAAACTGCCGGATATCGGTGAAGGTATCCATGAAGGTGAAATCGTCAAATGGTTTGTCAAAGCCGGAGACGATGTAAAAGAAGATGATGTACTTTGCGAAGTGCAAAATGATAAAGCAGTCGTAGAAATCCCATCGCCAGTGGAAGGTACGGTCAAAGATGTTTTGGTTGATGAAGGTACCACCACAACGGTAGGTGAAACGATTATCACTTTCGATGCGGAAGGCTATGAATCCGACGATAGTGAGGAAGAAGCACCGAAGGAAGAAAGCAAAGAAGAAGAAAAGAAAGAAGATAAACAGGCTGCAACGGAAGAAAAAGGTGAGAAAGAAGAAGACAAGCCTGCTGCTAAAGCATCTGAAGAAGAAGAAGATGTCGATGAGAGTAAGCGTGTCATTGCTATGCCTTCTGTCCGTAAACATGCCCGCGATAATGATGTCGATATCCGCAAAGTTAAAGGCACTGGAAAGAACGGCCGTGTGACGAAAGAAGATGTTGATGCATACTTGAGCGGCGACCAGAAAGAAGCAGAAAGCACCGAAGCAAAAGAGGAAGCAAAAGATCAAAGTGCTGCAGCATCTCAAGAGAAACAAGCGCCACAGCTTGAAGGACAATATCCAGAAACCCGTGAGAAAATGAGCGGTATCAGAAAAGCTATCTCCAAAGCGATGGTCAATTCCAAGCATACGGCTCCCCATGTTACATTGATGGATGAAGTAGATGTAACTGCACTTGTTGACCACCGTAAGAAATTCAAGGCTGTAGCTGCAGAGCAGGATATTAAGCTGACATATCTTCCATATGTCGTTAAAGCACTTGTGTCTGCGCTGAAGAAATATCCTTCCTTGAATACACAAGTTGATGACGAAACGGATGAAATCATCCACAAACACTACTATAATATTGGTATTGCAGCAGATACAGATAAAGGATTGCTCGTTCCAGTCGTAAAAGACGCAGACCGCAAATCTGTATTCTCGATTTCAAGCGAAATCAACGAACTTGCTGTAAAAGCTCGTGATGGTAAACTGTCTTCTGAAGAAATGAAAGGCGGTTCAACTACAATTACAAATATCGGATCTGCCGGCGGCCAATGGTTTACTCCGGTCATCAACCATCCGGAAGTGGCGATCCTTGGAATCGGACGTATTGCAGAAAAACCTGTTGTCCGGGACGGTGAAGTAGTAGTTGCACCAGTCCTTGCATTGTCCTTGAGCTTTGACCACCGGATTATCGACGGTGCCACAGCGCAATTGGCAATGAACCACATCAAGCGTTTACTGAACGATCCACAACTAATTATGATGGAGGCGTAAAGTATGGTAGTAGGAGATTTTCCAATTGAACTAGATACGTTAGTAGTTGGCGCGGGTCCTGGCGGTTATGTAGCCGCTATCCGTGCTGCCCAAACAGGGCAAAAAGTAACCATTGTTGATAAAGGAACTCTTGGCGGGGTTTGCCTGAATGTCGGCTGTATCCCTTCCAAGGCTCTTATCCAGGCAGGGCACCGTTTTGCTCACGCTAAGGGCGAAGACGATATGGGAATCAAGTCTGAAAATACGACTGTAGACTTTTCCAAGGTGCAAGAATGGAAGGGTAAAGTTGTTGATAAGCTCACAGGCGGTGTAGAAGGTCTACTTAAAGGCAATAAAGTAGATATCGTCAAAGGCGAAGTATATTTTGTCGACAAAAATACTGTACGCATCATGGATGATAAGAATTCCCAGACTTACACTTTTAATAACTGTATAATTGCGACGGGCTCCCGTCCGATCGAGCTTCCAAATTTCAAATATTCCGATCGTGTACTTGACTCTACAGGTGCATTGAACCTGGAAGAGATTCCTAAAAAAATGGTAGTTATCGGCGGCGGTTATATAGGAACAGAGCTTGGTACTGCTTATGCTGATTTTGATACAGAAGTCACTATTCTTGAAGGTACCAAAGATATTCTTGGCGGTTTTGAAAAGCAAATGACCCAGCTCGTGAAGAAACGTCTTAAGAAGAAAGGCGTAGATGTGGTAACCAATGCAATGGCACAAGGCGTCGAAGAAACCAAAGACGGTGTCAAAGTGACTTATGAAGTCAAAGGCGAAGAAAAAACGATTGAAGCGGACTACCTGCTTGTCACTGTTGGCCGTCGTCCAAACACTGATGAAATCGGCCTGGAGCAGGTCGGTGTGGACATGACAGACGAGGGTCTTATCAAAATTGATAAGCAGTGCCGTACTAATGTCGACAACATTTTCGCAATCGGTGATATCGTAGAAGGACCGCCACTTGCACACAAAGCTTCCTATGAAGGAAAAATTGCAGCAGAAGTTATAAGTGGTGAAAAATCAGAGATCGATTACCTTGGAATTCCGATGGTAGTCTTCTCCGATCCGGAACTTGCGTCTGTCGGTTACACGGAAAGTGAAGCCAAAGAAGCTGGATATGATGTCAAAGCATCCAAGTTCCCGTTTGCGGCTAATGGACGTGCGCTTTCGTTGAATGATACAGACGGTTTTGTAAAAATGATCACCCGCAAAGACGATGGACTAGTCATCGGCGCACAGGTTGCTGGTGCAAACGCCAGTGATATGATCGCTGAGCTTGGACTTGCCATCGAAACTGGCATGACAGCTGAAGACTTGGCACTGACTATCCATGCTCACCCATCTCTTGGTGAAATTACAATGGAAACAGCAGAAGTTGCACTAGGTACTCCAATTCATATCAAATAATAGCTATAATAGAAAATCCTGGACCACTATTGGTCCAGGATTTTTTGATTATCGAGGAAAAATCAAATTCCTTATTAAGAATTGGTAGTTATAAGTGTGGGTACTAATTGAATATAACTGCAAGGCTTGAGATGACTCCTGAGTGGAAATGAAAAAGGGGAAGTGAATGTTTGTTTTATAAAAAGTTCCTCCCAGCCTCTATTTGTGTTTAAATAAATACCTTATTATTCCACAAGTGATGATAGTTGCTGAAAGACTTCTCCCTGCTCCGCATGTCCGGAAATCTGTGTAATTGTTTTACCATTTTTTAATATGATAAGAGTAGGGTATTGGGAAACTTCTTCATGTAGTTTTACCAATTCGGGTGAACGCTTTTTAAAATCGAGGGAGCCACCATAATATTCATTTCGGAATTCCAAAAAAGCATTCAAGTAGGCAGCTTGTTTTTCTGACGCTTGCTTATCTGTAAAGAGATAAACCTCATAGCCTTCTGGGGCGGTACTGATTACTTCTATATTTTTCTGTCCGGGTGTACAACCTGCAACCATTAGAAGCATCGTTACTAAAGGAAAAACTACCTTGGCCATGTTGATCCACTCTCTTTCTATGGAGAAGATGTTTGCTTAAATTTTAACAGAGGAAACACCTTAATTTTCGGATGTTATTGAAATGTCATGGAAGTGAAATGCTTCCGTTTTATCTATGAAAAAAATGATATAGAAAGGGTTACATAGATGCGCACATGGATTTTATACCAACTGTTAATCATATGGTGGAGCAGTTACCTGATAGCTCTCCATTTATCTCATAAAGACCATGAACTGTTCAGAGGGATTCTTTTCTTGTGTTGGGCATATACTGGCGCAGTAATTATGAAAAAATGGGGAGCGGATAGTACACGGCGTCTCCTTCATTCTTTTATTGCGGGGGGATTTGTATGTGTGGGGGACTTCCTTTACTTGATGTTGATAGGAGGAGTGTAGGCTTAAAATGTGAGATATCTGTTTAACTGTGGACTTATGATTGGAACATAAATGAAAACAGTCATTTAGTACAATATCAATGATTAGCTTCTTGTAGAAAAGGTAAAAAAAAGAACTGCCCCTTTAAGTCATGATAGACCTGTCAGGGGCAGTTTTTTTGTAACGCAGTTATATTATTTTTCTTTTTTCAAATTTACTTTCTTCGCTTCTGCAGAGAAAGTTTTTACCAAGGAGAAGCAAAGCATAATCATTATAAAAGTGAACGGAAATGCTGCGATAATGGCTGCCGTCTGAAGGGCTGTCAGGCCGCCTTGCCATAATAGGACGGCAGCTGCTCCCGCCTGGATTATTCCCCAAACGAATTTCACCTGGTTACGTGGGTTCAGGCTTCCTCCTGTCGTTTGCATACCAAGCACGAATGTTGCAGAGTCTGCAGATGTGACAAAGAAAGTACTGATCAGGCAAAGGCCGATAATAGACATGACCATACCAAGTGGAATTTGTTCCAGCATCCCAAATAGGGCAACTTCTGGTCCTAGATCAGAAACAAGCGACTGAAGATTCGTATTCTGGAAGTACTCCAGATTGATTGCAGTTCCACCGAAAATGGAGAACCATAGTGCACCGAAAATAGTCGGAACTAATAGTACGCCCAGAATGAATTCTCGAATCGTACGTCCTTTGGAAACACGGGCTATGAACGTACCCACAAATGGTGCCCAGGAAATCCACCATGCCCAGTAGAAAATCGTCCAGCCATTTACCCAGGAACTGTTTTCTGCAAATGGTGTCATTCGGAAACTCATTTGTGGCAGGTGCTGAATATATGAACCGAATGTCGTTGTAAAGAGATCCATGATGAAATTAGTCGGACCAGCGAATAAAAGGAATACCATTAGGCCGATAGCCAATACGATATTCGTATTACTCAAGTATTTGATCCCTTTATTCAATCCTGTCATAGCTGAAATCATAAACAAGAACGTAACGACAATAATAATGATAAGCTGTAGTGTGAATGTGTCTTCTAATCCAGGTATCAGGTAAGACATTCCACTGGAAATCTGCAAAGCGCCAAAACCTAGGGAAGTGGCGACACCAAAAATTGTTGCAAAAACAGCAATGACATCAATTGTCGTTCCAAGTGGTCCTTTAATTCTGTCCTCTCCGAGCAACGGAACAAGTGCTGCACTGACTACCCCTGGCGCATTTTTTCTAAATTTAAAGTAAGCTAGTGCTAAAGCGATGACTGCATAAATAGCCCATGGATGTAATCCCCAGTGGAAAAAGCTATAACGCATCGCTACTTTGGCTGCATCCTCTGTGCCGCCCTCACCGTAAGGCGGTGTATGGAAGTGGGACAAAGGTTCAGCTGCCCCCCAGAAGACTAGTCCAATACCCATACCTGCACTGAACAACATGGCGAACCAGGTAATGTAGGAGTATTCTGGTTCATCGTCCGGCTTTCCGAGCTTCAAGTTTCCATATTTGGAAAAGATCAAGAAAATGGCGAATGCCAGGAAGCCTGTAGCAGAAAGCAGATAGAACCATCCGAATTTTTCAGTAATGAACCCTTGTACGTTTGTGGTAATGTTATTCAGGTTCCAAGTAGGTAATACTTCCTTTGGAATAACACCCCAGATTATGAAAAGGAATGCAATTGCAACGGAAATGTAAAACACTTTGCTGACTTGCTTCAATCTCATCATCCTTTCTTAAGTTTCTGGATTGTTTTCTCCGGAAAGTTTGTCTGCAAATTTAGATAGATATAATTTCTCTAACTCTTCCAGTACTTCATGCAAACAAAGTAATTCATATATCAAGACAGTTTGTGGGGGGAGATGGTGCTTTTGCTCGGTTTCTTGTTTGACATGTTCTTCTTTCCATTTCCAGAACATTTCATCTAGCTCCTGAATACCTTTTATATGTTCTGGCGGCATACCATCACCCGGCTTTTTTAATATAGCCACAAATGAAAGAATCATTCGCTTCAAGACTTCGAGTTCCCGCTCACTGAAGTCCTCCTGTGTTGTCCTGATATAGCGGAGATTTCCTAAATGATAGGTAATTTGCTGCAACAACGTCAATTGTTTCTGAGAAAAATGAATCGCCCGCACTTCTTTGCTCGAATGTTTATGGTATTTCCATTCTTCTCTTTGGAATTTGGCAAGCTGGAGAGTTTCCTCCAATAAGGAAGTCAATTGACGGTAACTGCGCTCAAGTGATCGATAATTTCTACGATTGCCGCTGATCAACGGTTGTAATATTTGTGCCATCAGAGCAGATGATTGGCTGTATAAGCGCGGGATATTCTGATGGATGCTGGGAAAATAATTCGGCGGCAAAAGAAAAAAATTGACCAGGGTAGAAATAACTATACCAATAGAAGTAGTACCCAATCTGATCAGGAACGAAACAACATAATGTTCCTGGAAAGTAGGAATCATGGCAATCGCTGTTATCGTAGCAACAAGTATGCCATCATTAAGACCGAGCCGGTGACATACGGCAATAGTCAGCATAGCTGCCAGCGCAAAAGTAATAGCTCCTTTTCCTAATAGACCATAAAAAGTAGTGGCTAGAACGGCTCCGATCGCAGAAGCAGGGAACCGGACAGCTGCTTTGCGAATAGAGTCCGCTGCCGTATGCTCAATGGTAACAATGGCGGTAATGACGGCAAAAATAACCGGCCAATCAAAATAACCGCATATCAATGCGGTAAAAAAAACAGCAATGCCTGTCTTTAATGTACGGCTGCCGAATAATTTAAATGATCTCAGTTGATTCAGCATTGGACTTCTCCTTGGTTTGTTTTTCCCATTACACATTCTAATATAAATCTCCCAAAAACCATAGTAAAAACTATTTATTTTCCTTTATAATATAAAGTATTAAACTGGAAATACATAACAGCGGGGGTAATCAAATGAAGCAAGTACTAGGTTTAATTCTGTGTATGATCCTTCTTGGAGCGTGTGGAAGTGAGCAAACAGCACAACCAACAGAAGAAGTAGTAAAGGCTGAAGAGACAAAGAAAGATAAAGCCAGTGAATCAAAAGGAGATAGTATGAAAGAAGAAACAGAGAGCCAAAAGCATGCAGATCAGCAGAAGAAGGAAAAAGAAGAACTAAAAAAAACAGAACCAATGTATGAACTCTCAAATAATTGGTCTTTTCAACCGATAACTTCGGAAGGGAATGCAAAAGTGGCTCTACTTACCATTGACGATGCTCCGGATAAACACGGCCTTGAAATGGCGAAAACCTTAAAATCACTGGAAGCCCCTGCGATATTTTTTGTGAATGGGCATTTTATCGATACGCCGGAGGAAGCGGCCCAATTAAAAAAAATCCATGAACTGGGCTTTGCTATTGGAAACCATACAGCATCCCACTCATCTTTACCTGATCTGACAAAGCAGGAACAACATGAAGAAATTGTCGGCTTGAACGATAGAATTGAAGCTATCATCGGTGAACGGCCGAAATTTTTCCGGGCGCCATTTGGACAAAACACGGAGTATTCCAAGCATCTGGCAAAGGAAGAGGGTATGCTTGTAATGAATTGGACGTACGGCTATGATTGGGATAAAGAGTATATGACCGAAAAAGCGATTGCTGACATCATGGTAAACACACCTTTACTGGCCAATGGTGCCAACCTGCTGATGCATGACCGCGAATGGACAGCAAATGCTCTGGATGATATTGTATCCGGTCTGCGCGAGAAGGGTTTCGAACTCCTAAATCCCGATTTAATAAAAACGCCGTGATTACTCCAAAAAGTGTGGAGATAACATCTGAGAAAGAAACTAATTTAAGTACTATGGAGTAGTAATAGAAAAGGCTGTTCCGGAATCTTCCGGAACAGCCTTTTCTTTATAAGGCGATCCGCTCTGTGACATAGAACCTCAATGCTTCCGTTTTTATTTTTTACCAAAATAATGCATATTTATTCTATTTATGATAATTTTCGTTTATAATAATACATAACCCTGCCATTGAATAAATGCAGTTGACCTTCTAATTTCTTCGCAATGAATTTAGCCAGTTCCACTCCCTTATTCTTGTCTCCATGTGTGGATGCTTCCGGCAATGTCACCTGTATGACGTCATTTCCTTTACCATCATTCTTAGAACCTACTCCAATAAGGATATACCCATAATCGGATTCCTGTCCCCTAAGCGTCAAATAACTTCCGTTTTCATGCTTGCTTTCACTGATCATGTATGGAAAAGCGTGTCCGTTGTAATTCCAATCCAATTGTGAGCCTGTCTTCGCCGTAATTTCCTGATAATATTCCAAAAGCTTGTGTACTTCACCTAATGTAATCTGCTGCTGGATACTGTCATCCAGTAAGTATATGTACGCACTTTTTCCCATCATCCCATCTCCCATAGCGTAATATAATATTATGTTAGCACTATATATATGGTTTACTCAATTAAATTTGTCACACAAATCAGAAAAAAGCCTTTTTAGGCTGAAAATAATAAAGGAGGGCGCATTATGGAAATGGAAAAATTGTATGATGAGATGGAACAGTCAAATGTAAGGTTCATCGGTTTTACGACTATGGAGGGAAGGTATGATTTTGGAATCGTATATACAAGCCAATTCTTCGGTAAGCCGCTCATCATCTGTATGCAGACAGGCCAATCAGCATTGATTGATGGTGCAGATATCAGGGATCTGGATTACCTCTTAACAAAATTCAAGCTTCCAAATTATCGAGTTGCCATGGATCTTGCCGATTTTCTGGATGAGGTTGTGCCGCCTTCCGAGTTAATTGAAGCCTCTTACGAATAAGTATAATCCCTTCTATCTTCTAATAAGGTAACAAAATGGTTGGCAATGAAATAAAAATGTCATACTATTTGGGCTTGATTTTTTAAATGTGACATATTAAAATAAACACATAACTTGAAAACGATTACACTAACCTTAAAGGAGATGGAAGATCTATGGGTACAATTGTTTGTCAGGATTGCCAGCAGATTATTGAGCATTATGATGATGAGAAGGTATCCACGCTATACAGTAAGTGTCCATCTTGCAATTCAGAAGAAGAATAATTGTTTTATGTCCGGCTGATTAATATAAGCCACCATTAGAAAAACCCACGGAGTATATTCCGTGGGTTTTCTCATTGGTAACTTTTAATTGTCTATTTAAATATTTATTTGAATGCCCGGTGTTCTTTAATAACGCGTATGGTTTCCAGGGTCTCATCCTCCGGCCCCTGTACCGGCAGCCCTGCTGATAAATTGGTCAAGATATAATGGATATTATCTTCTGTGATGATTTCCCCCGGGATAAAAATTGGAATACCTGGTGGATAAATCATGATTGATTCGGCACTGATTCTACCTATAGCATCTTTGAACGGGATAACCTCTGTTTCAGCATAAAATGCATCCCGGGGTGAAAGAGCTAAAATTGGGATTTCAGGTACCTGGACAACCACTTCTTTTTGAGTTGCTGACTTTGTTTTTTCCGAAGATAATACTTTTAAGGCGTGCAGAAGGGTATTGACTGTTTCTTCTGTGTCCCCGGGTGTTACGATACACAGGATATTATAGAGGTCAGAGAGTTCTACTTCGATGTTATAATGCGTTCTTAACCATACTTCAACATCATAACCGGTTACTCCAAGATCTTTGACAGAAATAATCAGTTTCGTCGGATCGTAGTGATATGTGGCATCGCTTCCGATTATTTCTTCGCCGACACAGTATAATCCCTCGACATTTTTAAGCTCCTTGCGTGCGTATGCAGCTAATGCAATAGCCTGCTCTATCATTGCTTTCCCGTGAATGGCAAGATGTCTTCTTGCAGTATCCAAAGAAGCTAGCAGGATATAAGAAGTCGATGTAGTCGTAAGCATAGATAAGACAGCCTGGACACGCTCGTGGGACACGAATCCTTCCTTCAAATTCAATACGGAACTCTGGGTCAGCGAGCCGCCAAGCTTATGGACGCTCGTTGCAGCCAAATCGGCACCGGCCTGCATAGCTGAAACAGGCAGATCATCGTGAAAATGAATATGAACCCCGTGTGCCTCATCAACAAGTACAGGTACGAGGAAAGAATGAGCGATGTCGACAATATGCTTCAGATCGGCCGAGATACCAAAGTAAGTGGGATTAATGACAAGGACAGCCTTCGCGTCAGGGTTTGCTTCCAGTGCTTTTTCAACTGCTCTTGGGGTAATCCCGTGGGATATCCCAAGCCGTTCATCTATTTCCGGATGTATGAATATCGGTGTGGCACCTGAAAAAATAATCGCAGACGTAACGGATTTATGGATGTTTCGAGGTACGATTATTTTATCGCCCGGTTTACATACGCTCATTACCATCGTCATAATGGCTCCGCTGGTTCCTTGGACAGAAAAAAAGGTGTAATCTGCGCCAAATGCATTTGCGGCCAACTCCTGAGCTTCTTTAATCATCCCATGTGGGTGATGTAAATCATCCAATGGTTCAATATTGATCAAATCTATGGATAAAGCCTTTTCTCCAATAAAATTCCGGAAACTTTCATCCATTCCTTTTCCTTTTTTATGTCCTGGTATATGGAATTGGACAGGATTTCTACGGACATGTTCGAGCAGTCCGGAAAATAGCGGAGTTCTGTCTTGAAACAATAGCTACACCTCTTCATAACTGATATCATAAAACAAGAGAATTATAGCAGAAGTAAGTAGATGTGGCTAGCTGAAAATGCAGGCTTATATCCGCATTTACGAGCACATACTTGACTGGAGGGGTTATATGAAGTGGGAAACGGAAGTGAGCAGACTGTTAGGAATTACATACCCTATCGTTCAGGGAGGATTGGCCCATCTCGCTTATGCCGACCTCGCTGCAGCTGTATCTAATGCAGGAGGACTTGGCCAAATCACAGCCATGAGTCTGGAAACTCCTGAGCAGTTAAAAGAAGAAATCAATAAAGTAAGAAGCATGACTGATAAACCATTTGGCGTGAATTTTGCCATTGGCCAGCACGGGAGACCATACGAGCATATGGTAACAGCTGCAGTAGAGGAGAACGTCCCGGTTATTTCAGTGACGGGAGGTAATCCGAAGCCGGTGCTGGATCGTCTTAAAGGTACAAACATCAAGAAACTGGTTCTTGTGGCTGCGAGAAGACAGGCAGAAAAAGCGGAGCAACTCGGAGCAGATGCAGTAATGGTTGTCGGACAGGAAGGCGGGGGTCATATCGGAAGGGATGACATAGGAACATTTGTCCTGACGCCACAGGTAGTGGATGCCGTGTCCATTCCAGTCATAGCTTCAGGAGGAATCGGAGACGGCAGAGGACTGATGGCAGCTCTCAGTCTTGGAGCAGAGGGAATTGAAATGGGGACGCGTTTTATAGCAACAAAAGAATGCCTCCATGCTCACGAAAATTATAAGAAGGCGTTGATTGAGGCAGATGAATTGGGAACCACGGTCATTAAGCGTTCATTAAATGCACCTGCCAGAGCTTTGAAAAATAAATGGACAGAAAAAATACTGCTGCTCGAAAAAGAAAACCCTGGCTATGAAGGGTTACGGGAATACATTAGCGGGGAGGCTAATAAACGCTACATTTATGAAGGAAAATATGAGGACGGATTCGGATGGGCAGGGCAAATTGCATCCCGAATAAAAGATGTTCCTTCTGTCTCGGAATTATTTTCACGAATGCTTAAAGAAGCAGAAGATATCCGGTCAAAATGGTGTTAAAGGAGTTGGTATAAATGAGTTACAGTTATCCAATCGATGAAATCTGGACGAAAGAGGAAATCGTCGATGTCGTAAATTTTTACTCACTGGTGGAAAAAGCCTATGAACAATCAGTCAAACGAGAAGATTTAATGATGGCCTATACTCGCTTTAAACAAATTGTGCCATCGAAAAGCGAAGAGAAGCAGCTTTTTAAGAAATTTGAAAAAGAATCCGGATACTCTGGTTATCATGCAGTTAAAAAAGCTAAAGAACTGGAAAATGGCGCAAAGGTTTCGATGCGCCAATAGACGAAGCCTCTTCTTTTCAAGAAAGATTACATTATAATAAATGAAGGGGCAGTCTCAAAAGGTCTAGTTGAAATGAAAAACCACGAAGAAGTTGATCTTTCTTTGTGGTTTTTTCGTAAGACAAACATGCACCAACAATGCATCAGCAGGGGAATAAAAATGAACCGATTGATTATTATTTTCAGGGTAGAAAGTTTAACTTTGTTAAAGAATTAAAGTATAAGTAAAACTAAGGATTTCGCCATAAAGACTTGGCGTCAAGCTAAGTTTTTTCTAATAAGTAAAAAAGGAGATCTTTGCATTGTTGATTGCCAATTTGGGCGGGGAAACGATGAGACTCCTGCAGGAGAGGCAAGGCTGACGAGGCCCCGCAGGGCGAAGCCCGAGGAGACTTGTCGTCTTCCCTGCGGAAAGGGAATCGTTTCCCAGCCATACTTTTCCGGTATCAACAATACAGAAAAGGCTGCCCCAATTAGTCTATTACAGACTTATGGAACAGACCCATTAATTAAAGCTTGTATTTGGTTATTCCTTCGCCAATTGGTACAAGGGCTCCAATTGTTGAAACGTTTCCTGACAGGTTTTTAAAAAGGCTTCACCGTCACTGACAATGGAATCCTTGCGGTCGATGGTAATACCACATAGAATTTCCGCTTTTTTCACATTCCCGAGCCGGTCTACCATTTCATCAAAATCCTTCTGTCTTAAATTCTTATGGGGAATGGTATCAGGTTTAGTATGGTCAACAGACCAGACAAAATTATCAGGAATTTCTTTTAGAATTTTTTTCTTGCGTTTTTTTAGCTTTTTAGCAAAATCCTGTTTAATCGGGCTCTCGTAAATGACGGCGAACCATAGGAATAAATGCGTCTCCCACAGGCCGATTTGGAAGTGGGGGAGTTTTTTATATCCCCGTTTACTATTTGCAAGAGCTGCCCAGGAATCATCTGGCGGATTTTTTGTTCTTCTTGCATGCCTTGCCACATGGACAAACATTTCATCTTCAGTCATGGCGGTCAGTTCAGGGGCAAGTTCTTCAGCTACCTGCTCCAGTTTTGGGGAGACATACGTTTTTAATGCGTCCATCCTTTCATCGAGACCTTCTATGGAAAATACATTAAAGTCCTTTTCCTCGAAACCTTGGAAATTTGTCATAACATCAACTCCTATAAGCTCTTTCCTATTCGAAAGTTTATCACAACACTGCTTTTCTTATAAGTGAAACGATTAGGTGGTTTAAATCATCGTAAAATTGGTTAAATAAAAGTAAATAAAACACAAACTGAACAAGCTCATACCTCATATAAATAGAATTAAAGGAAGGCTCCAAAGGGAGGGAGATCTCGTGAAGCGTGTTATGGAGGCATTGAGACGAAGAGAAGCAGAAGAAAAACTTCCAGTTATCCGCATGGAAATAGATTACGAGCTGGTCACACTGCATGATGCAATGATGGCGGATGATAAGGCGCAGATTGAAACGAGCAAAAAACGTCTGAATGAACTAAGAGCAGAACTTTTCCAGTGGCTATAGCAGAAGTGGGCAGCTGAACAAGTTGCTCGCTTTTTTCTTTGCTGTATAGAACAAGGCTTGTCTTAAACTGGTCGGGGGTGAGCAAGGCGCTTCCGCTTTTGCATCATCCAGCTGCAGCGCCTACCCCCTCGAGGTCTTAAGACAATCCTCTCTGTGACAAAGAGCGTCACGGCGAGGCTTGTCTTAAGCTGGTCGGGGGTGAGCAAGGCGCTTCCGCTTTCGCAATAACCTTTTTCAAGTGCATCATGTTCTGGCTTTTTGATAGGCTATTAATAGAAAGATATTGAAGTGAAGGAGACCTACAGGTATGGACAAACAAATTAGACAATCATTATTTGAGCAAGCATCAGCCTGGGTCAAAGAAGCAGGGGGAAGGATAAGGGAACGAATGAATCAGCCTTTCGCAATTGACACGAAATCTTCCCCTAATGACCTGGTGACGGAAATAGACAAAGATGTTGAGAAATTTTTTGCAAAGAATATCCGTGATAAATATCCTGAACATCAATTGTTTGGGGAGGAAGGATTTGGCGATGATATCAAAACTCTGGATGGCACCGTCTGGATAGTTGATCCCATTGACGGAACAATGAATTTTGTCCACCAAAAAAGGAACTTCGCCATTTCTGTGGGCATCTACAACAATGGAATTGGTGAAATTGGGATTATTTATGATGTAATGGGAGATCAACTCTATACCGCTAAAAAAGGGGAAGGGGCATATAAGAATAATGAACAGCTCCATCCGCTTAACAAAGAGCAGACATTAGATAAATCGATCTTGGCAGTCAATGCTTTTTGGGCATTGAAAAATAGACGTGTCGCGGAAGAAGGGATCCACCGTCTGGTTGAAAAAGTAAGAGGCACTCGCTCCTTTGGTTCTGCTGCTCTCGAATTTGCTTATGTGGCAGAAGGCATATTAGACGGTTACCTTACGATGAGTCTGATGCCTTGGGACATAGCTGCAGGAGTGGTTCTATTAGAAGAGGTCGGAGGCATTACCACACAGGCGGATGGACAACCGGTAAACATGCTTGATAAGACAACCGTGCTGGCATGCAATAAGCAAATTCATCAAGAAATTATCAGGGATTATGTAGAGTTAAAAGTCTGATTACAAAAAAGCGTTCCGGCTGCACGAGCCAGGAACGCTTTTTTAGATGGATAAGTGGATTGCAGCTTTTTTGTCTGCTCCAGCGCCTACCCCCTCGAGGTCTTAAGCCGAACCCCTCTGTGACAAAGCCCGTCACGTCGAGACCTGCCTTAAGCTGGTCGGGGGTGAACAGGCGCTTCCTCTTTTGTTTTAAGTTTGTCCGTCTTTTCGCCTTGTTTTTGCGATTCCGTACCCCATCGTTCCTAGACCGAGCAGGAAGAATAAACCGGCAAGCCAAAAGTTCCGCATACCAATGGCAAATCCGACGAACACAAAGCAAAGAATGACGATAAATGCGATGAATGCTTTGTCCCATTGGATATGTTGCATGCTATATCACCTCGTTAATATTACTTTTCAAGTATATCTGACTTTCTACGGTTTGAAAACTGAGCCGTATTTTGTCATATTGGACAGAGAATTATCGAATGATTTTAGGGTGGCGCAGACAGAAATGTTCTAGTATGATTAAGGCAAGAGAAAGCAAGGGGGAACACCATGAGAGAGAATAATATACTGAACGTTCCTAACGATCTGTGGCCGATTGCAGATATGTATTTCCAGGGTTTAGGAGCGGAAGTGAATTTGAACAACCAAGAAGAAGTGGCTTTACTATTCCGCGGCTTCTTTTTATTGTATTTGACTACTGTCATTCTGGCGATTATTACATTTAAGCTTGGCTTTGCCAGAAAGCTGCCTTTGTTGCAATCTGTTGTCGTATATGGTGTGTTGCTGATAGGGACGTTTATTCTAACATTGCTGCTCGGCCTCAACCTGCCGATTGCGGAAAGCCTGCTTGCCTCATCGATTGTTTTGGCCGTCTACCGTTTCAGGCTTCACCAGGAAAGGCAGAGAAAGCAGGAATCCAATTAAAAATGAGGTGGACTTTATGCACTCCCTGCAAGATGCGGTCTATAATTGGCTGACCATTAAAGTTGTCGCTGACAATCGCCCTGATGATCGTTCTGCTGTGGACACGACAGCCTTCTTTTATGAGATGCTTCAGGAAGATCATGGCGTGGAAAAAGCTGTAGTAAACAGGGACGAAGAGATGTACACAGTAACTTGCCATAAAGCAGATGAAGTACGTACCTTCCGCTTTCCTTCCGAGCTGATTGACATCATGCATAATCAGATTAAGAAGGAGCCTCACAAGTTCAGAAACTACACGTAAAAACCCGAGATAGGATTATCTCGGGTTTTAATAAATCATGATAAATATTTTTCCTTTTTACGCTCTTTATATATCCTGAAATTACCTGTGGCCAGACGTTTTTCAGTTTTTTCGCCAATTCTGTCGTGGCAGCTTGGACACATATAAGTGTGGATTCTCCGATTTCTTAACCGCTTGGCCTGAAGAGAATCACTGTCAATTTTTTCTATCTCATCACATATCACACATTGGACACGCATTATAATCACCTCAAACTATCCACTTGGTTTAAGGTTATTATAACATAAATACAATACAACAGCATTTGCTTACCACCCTGACTAACAATATATAAGGAGGATGAAAGATGGCCAATCAAGTAGAAGAGCAGCTGAACCAATCGCAGTTTGAACTTTTACAGAAGGAAACATTCATGTTGCTGTCGACCTACAGCCATACCTGTGAAAGCCCGATGGTAAATGCCATCAGCTGGGTATTTGCCCCAGATAGGAAAGCACTGGTCTTCGCAGTTGACAATCGATCCATCATTGTAGATAACATACGGACCTCCCCGGGAGTTGTTCTGACAATGATCGATGACTACTCCACTTATTCTATCAAAGGGAAAGCAGAGATATTGACTGAACGCATTACATCTATTCCTGTCCACCTTGCAAAAATAAAAGTTGCCATATCAGAAGTGAGGGACGTCATGTTCTATGGGGCGCAAATATCCAAGGGACCTGATTATGATAAAACGTATGATGAAGAAGCAGCAGCTAAGTTAGATGCCCAAGTTATGGAATCACTGAAAGAATAAGAAGGAATTTGTTTCATTCCACTCTGTTTTGGGAAATGTATCTGTGAGAAGTTTCAGAAAGGATGATGGACTTGAAGAAAAGGTGGATTTATTCAGCAGTCGGTGCGATAGGTGCTGGCGCATTAGCTTACGTTTGGAGAGATGAAACAAAAAGGGATCAGTTGAAACAAAAAGCAAAATCCTTACAGGAAAAGTGGACACAGTCAGAATCCGGTGATTTTCCTGTGGATGCAGCAGGGAAACCGGAAGTGGATAATTTTGAAAACACAAAAATGGTATCTGAAGGTTCCCAATTCGGTGTGAATTACTATAATGAACTGACGGATAAGGAACGTGAAATTCTAGAAAAGACAAACAGCTAAATCCCTCAGGATTTAGCTGTTATTTTTTTGTTTCAGATGATCATTCGATTGATCATTTTCGATATCTTCCAATTGCTTACGTTCATTTTCCGGGATGGTCTTTTTATTCTGGTCCGGTTCAGCAGGTTGTTCTTCATCAATAGGCATTTCCGGCATATACCTGCCGACAATAGCACTAAGCTCGCTTGTGATTGCCTGGAGAGGGTGCCCTTGCTGGATTTTTTGGCTGAGCTGTCTGATTCGTTCAGTACCATCAGCGTCCGCAACGACTAATGCCTGTTTTCCATAAGGATCATGTTTCATCGTTTCCGCTACGGAATATTTAATAGTGCCGACACGTGAACGGTCCAGATCTTTATCTACGTCAATCCCGATGATGACATAAGGACCAAAGACAATTGCTGTTGCATCCTTTACGTTTGGTACCTCTGTTGCGAGACGGCTAAGATGCTCTGCTTCTTCCTGATTAGTAAGCCGTTTTCTTTCCACTGGGTCTGAGTCCTTTACTAATAACGGCCCGGAGCCTTCGCGATCCTGTCTTAGTGTTTCTGGTTCATTGCCCTGGCAGGCGCTGATCAAAATTAACGGGAGAACGAAAGTCGCTAATATCATCCATTTACGCATTCAATTTCACCTTCTTTTTATACTAGGGTTTCTCAATCGTCTAACCTTATGCATTCAAACATATAAATGAGGTAAGAATAATCGATACCACATATCCACGTAGGAGGCGTACCTTTTGAAAAAAATCTATGTCTTGGATACCAATGTCTTATTACAGGAACCGAACTCGATATATACTTTTGAAGATAACGATGTTGTTATTCCGGCAGTGGTACTAGAAGAGGTGGATACGAAGAAACGACACATGGAAGAAATTGGCCGTAATGCCAGGCAGGTATCAAGGATCATTGACAAACTGAGACTTCAAGGTAAATTACACAAAGGAATCCCTCTACCGCGGGGCGGAAAGTTAAAAATAGAATTGAATCACCGTTCTTATCAGAAAATGGAAGATATTTTCATTGAAAAAACCAATGATAACCGTATTTTGGCAGTTGCCTTGAATTTACATGAGGAAGAAAAGAAGAAAGCGAATGGAAGGCAGGTAATCCTTGTTTCCAAGGATATGCTGATGAGGGTCAAGGCGGATGCTCTCGGAATAACAGCAGAAGACTTCTTGAATGAACGTGCCATCCATAAAGATGAAGTCTATACAGGCTTCAGGGAGATTTATACCGACAAAGAGGTTCTGGATCGGTTTTATAAAAGTGGTGACGTACCTATCAAGGATTTGGCAGGATCCTATTATGCCAATGAATTTTTCATTTTGAAAAATAGGGCGAATCCTTCCCAGTCAGCCATGGGTATTGTAAATTCTTCAGGAATCCTGAAGCCCTGCAATTTTTCAAGCGACCATGTATGGGGGATTAAACCAAGAAATGCCCAGCAGACGATGGCGCTTGAATTACTGCTAAGGAAAGATATTCCTTTGGTCACCATGGTGGGAAAAGCGGGAACGGGTAAAACATTGATGGCACTTGCAGCAGGATTGATGCAGATTGAAGATCTAGGACTGTATAAAAAAATGTTAGTCGCAAGACCTATCGTTCCGGTAGGTAAGGACATCGGCTATCTGCCAGGGGAAAAGGAAGAAAAACTCAGGCCGTGGGTGCAGCCGATATATGATAATCTGGAACACCTTTTCAATGTTAAAAAACCGGGAGAACTTGATGGAATCCTGTCGGGACTTGGATCTATCCAAGTTGAAGCACTGACCTATATCAGAGGGAGGAGCATACCGGACCAGCTTATTTTGATCGATGAAGCACAAAACCTAACTCGTCATGAAGTTAAGACGATCTTAACGAGAATCGGGGAAGGAAGTAAGATCATTTTGCTCGGGGACACCCAGCAGATCGACCATCCTTATTTGGATGAATACAATAATGGTTTAATACACGTTGTAGAGAAATTCAAGGAGCACCCGATAAGCGGGCATGTTAAATTGATCAAAGGGGAAAGGTCACCTTTGGCACAGCTTGCAGCTGATTACCTCTAGCAAGCAATGATGGGGCTAATAGCATGTTTTCCTAAGGAATGCTCAAAGAGTCAGCCAGCATAATCCAGCTTGAAACTAAAGAGACTAACCCACGAGAACGAAGTCTCGTGGGTTAGTCTGGCTGTTAATGAAAAATAATTTGTTGTACACCTTTAATCGGCTTGTCTTTGTTGGATTCGTCTTCAAAATAAATATGAATCGGACCATTTTCCTTCAGTGGCTTACCTGCTTCTGAAAAAAGCGCAAGACTTTGCTGCATTTGAGAAATCGTAATTTCGACATCCCCTTCGTTCGTCACTAACGTAATGGAGTCACTGTTTCTATCAGGTTCACTGGTAGCAACGAACGGCTTTAATGGAATCAGGTATGTACCTTTTAGGATTTTTTCTTTTTCAAAACGGGATATGCTTTTATTAACAGGCGGATTAATTTTTTGCTGATAAATTTCTCTATCCCAGCGCATGGAGGCTTTTTCTAAATCATTTTCTGAAGAATCCTTTTCATCAGCATTTCCGAAGGCTTCTTCAAAAGATATTTTTCGATCATCAAAGATCCATACCGTTGGGTCAAGGGTAATCGGGTATTTTACATTTCCTTTAATTTGGACAATCATGGCTGCGGCCACCTTTCGATAGAATAATCACCTGAACCAAGAATAGCAAATATCACGACTGAATGCACACAAGGAGGCTGTATCATGTCAAAAGGCATAACAAGGGAGATATTAGAAGATTGGCTGAAAAATGTCCGCCCTTACGCAAGAGATGGGAAGGTAGCGGATTATATTCCGGCACTTGCCAAACAGAATCCGGATGATCTGGCAGTAGCCATATGTGATTTGGATGGCGATAGTGTCAGTGCAGGAAACGAGGTATGCTGCTTTACCCTGCAAAGTATTTCCAAAGTTCTATCCCTTGCGCTCGCATTGATGGATCATGGAGAAGAGTATGTGTTTGAGAGGGTGGGTATGGAGCCAAGCGGCGACCCTTTCCATTCGATTTACCGGTTAGAAACACATAATCCTTCCAGACCCCTGAATCCAATGATTAACGCGGGTGCCCTTGCTGTGACAAATATGATACATGGAATCACTCCTGACGAAAAAGTAGGACGTCTGCTAAGTTTTATCCATGAGATGACCGACGATCGCTCGATCACTTACAATACAGAAGTGGCGAGTTCGGAGTATGAATCAGCCCATCTGAATCGTTCGCTTTGCTATTATATGAAACAGCATGGCGTCATCAAAGGAAGCGTAGAAGAAACCCTTGATGCCTATACGAAACAATGTGCGATCGAAGTAAATATCAGGCAGCTTGCAAGAATTGGTGCCATTTTTGCTAATGAAGGAAAGGATCTGGATTCAGGAAGGCGGATTCTCCCGATGCACCTTGCCCGTATTTGCAAGACCTTTATGGTAACTTGCGGTATGTATGACGCCTCAGGAGAATTTGCAATTAAGGTAGGAATACCAGCAAAAAGTGGTGTTTCCGGAGCGGTTGTGGGAACGGTAAACGGCTATGGTGGAATCGCTGTATACGGACCAGCCCTTGATGGAAAAGGGAACAGCGTTGTCGGTTTGAAATTATTGGAACTCTTATCAAACCGTTATGACCTTTCCATCTTCTGAGTAAATAATCAAGCAGGATAAGGGAGAGGTTGGTGATGATGGAGGCTATTGAATAACTGAAGGTCTTAGAATTCTTTTCCGTTTTACCTCTGTGGATTCCATTATGAGCGCTAGGTGGTGACGCCTGCGGGAACAGTGCGAGCCGAAGATCAACTTGGTCAAGTGATTTTCTTGACCAAGAAGGCTTGAGGCCGTGCCCGCGGCAAGCACCCACCGCTAAGCCATTCGTGAGAATCAACAACAAACTTTAAAAGTTTGTTTAGATTAGAAAGGACTTTTTTCAGCACCCTCGCAATGATGCTGGTGTTTTTTTAAGCAGACTAATAACTTATCTTGCAATTTTCCGGGACAGGCGATAATATTATAAGAAGAAGTCTGTTAATGGAGGGGATTTTGATGTTATCTGATCTGGCTGTGGATCATCGCGAAAAGGCCTATGCCCTTCTTAAGGCTGATGCAGATAAGATCTTAAAGTTGATCAAAGTGCAAATGGACAACCTGACGATGCCGCAGTGCCCTTTATATGAAGAGGTATTAGATACACAAATGTTCGGTTTATCACGGGAAATAGATTTTGCTGTCCGCCTTGATTTGATCAGTGAAGAAGAAGGCAAAGCGTTACTCGATAACCTTGAACAACAACTGAATGTTTTGCATGAAGCGGCCCAGAAGTCTTGATATACAAACTCAAATTACGACAACCATACTTGTTGTGATTTGAGTTTTTTTATACCTTAAGCGGTTACAAAAGAGACTTGTCAGAAAATCCAACGATTACCCGAAGAATATATAGGTGCACGGATATTCTGCAAGAACTTTTACATATTTAAAGAAAATATACGATTGGTCTTTACGGATAAGCAGGAATTTCAGATACTTGTCTAGTAACACTACATAGAAGGATGGAACGAGATGCGACAAAAATTTAAGAGTTTCGACTTTACTCTGATGTTCACCCCGATTATTTTATGTGCTTTCGGTGTCGTAATGATTTACAGCGCCAGTATGGTCTATGGCCCGGTGGTATTAGGGGTATCCAGTGATTATTTCATGAAAAAGCAAATGATTTGGGCTGCATTAGGAATTTTACTGATGCTGTTCTTTGCTGTATTCCCATACCGTCATCTGCAAAGACTTACTAAATTGATCGTTCTGGTAATGATACTATCCTTAGCAGGCTTGTTTGTTTTTGGTAATGAAGTCAATAACTCTCTTTCCTGGTACAACTTAGGGTTCATGAGTCTGCAGCCCGCGGAAATCGTTAAAGTTGGCATAATTATATATTTATCCTCTGTTTATGCCAAAAAACAGCGTTATATTGACCAATTCGGAAAAGCAGTGGTTCCTCCGTTAGTTTTAACCAGCTTGATTCTCGGTCTGATCGTATTGCAGCCGGATCTTGGTACAGCTGCTATCATTGGATTGATAGCAAGCTTTGTGATTGCAAGTTCAGGGATTAAAGGGAAGCACATAGGATTGCTGGTGGGAGTTACCCTTGCTTTTGTCCTGTTGATTGCTCCTCAAATGGTAACAGATGAACGGCTGGCCCGTTTTACTGGAGCTTATCAGCCATTTGAGACCCCAGAGGGCGATGGTTATCACCTGATCCAATCGTACGTTGCAATTGGGACAGGCGGAATTCTTGGTGAAGGGCTCGGACAGGGAGTACAAAAGCTTGGCTACCTCCCAGAACCACATACCGACTTTATTATGGCTGTTATTGCAGAAGAATTAGGGTTCATAGGTGTACTGATTGTTGTAGGTTCATTAAGTACCATTGTATTACGTGGTCTGTACATCTCGAGAAAATGCAAGGATACGTTCGGGGCACTGCTTGCCCTGGGAATTTCCAGCATGATTGCCATCCAGTCCTTTATTAATCTTGGAGCGATGAGTGGTATGCTTCCGATTACAGGTGTGCCACTTCCTTTTGTCAGTTATGGAGGTTCATCGCTTTTAATCATGATGCTCTCAGTCGGAATCCTGAATAACATTGCCCGCAAAGTTAAAGCCAAAGAAGATCAGGAAACACAGGATGAACAACAGCCGCCACAGGAGAACCAGACCAGTTTCCAAAGGAAACAGCTAGAAAGACAAGGAGTGAAATCATGACAGAATTGAAGAAAATCAACAAAGTTCTCGTCGCTAACCGCGGGGAAATCGCGATTAGGGTGTTTCGTGCATGTACGGAGCTCAACATTCGAACAGTGGCAGTGTACTCCAAGGAAGATACCGGTTCCTATCATCGCTATAAAGCAGATGAGGCATACCTGGTGGGAGAAGGTAAAAAGCCGATTGATGCTTATCTGGATATAGAGGGTATCATCGAAATTGCTAAAACCGTCGGTGTAGATGCGATCCATCCCGGATACGGTTTTTTGTCAGAGAACATCCATTTTGCCCGTCGATGTGAAGAAGAAGGCATCACTTTTATAGGGCCGACCAGTCATCATCTTGATATATTCGGTGATAAGGTAAAGGCCAGGGAACAGGCGATAAAGGCTGATATTCCTGTCATACCAGGAAGTGACGGGCCAGTTTCAACCTTTGAGGAAGTGGCAGCTTTCGGTGAAAAACATGGGTACCCGATCATCATCAAAGCATCTCTTGGCGGTGGTGGACGTGGCATGCGTATTGTGCGAACTGCCGGTAACGTGGAAGAGGCGTACCAACGTGCCAAGTCTGAAGCGAAAGCAGCTTTTGGAAGTGATGAGGTTTATGTAGAAAAATTGATAGAAGAACCAAAACATATCGAAGTTCAAATATTAGGTGACTTCCATGGGGATATTGTTCATTTATATGAACGGGACTGCTCTGTCCAGCGCCGTCACCAGAAGGTTGTCGAAATAGCACCTAGTGTTTCATTGTCTGATCACTTACGGGAAGCTATCTGTGATGCTGCAGTCAAGCTAATGAAGAATGTCGATTATGTAAATGCGGGCACTGTAGAATTCCTCGTAACCAAAGATGAATTTTACTTCATTGAAGTAAACCCCCGTGTGCAGGTGGAACACACCATCACTGAACTGATTACTGGTGTTGATATCGTCCAATCACAAATCATGATCGCAGAAGGATATAAGCTTCACGATAATCCTATCGCCATTCCTAAGCAGAATGATATCAGAACTCATGGGTATGCCATCCAATCCCGTGTAACCACTGAAGACCCACTGAACAATTTCATGCCCGATACAGGCAAAATCATGGCTTACAGGTCAGGTGGCGGATTCGGTGTCCGTCTTGATGCTGGCAATGGGTTTCAGGGAGCTGTTATTTCCCCGTTTTATGATTCCTTACTCGTCAAGGTTTCCACCTGGGCTCTTTCCTTTGAGCAGGCTGCAAATAAAATGGTACGGAACCTGCGTGAGTTCAGGATACGTGGCATAAAGACCAATATTCCTTTCCTCGAAAATGTCATACAGCATAAGCAGTTCCTGTCAGGAGAATACAACACGATGTTTATTGACAGTTCCCCTGAGCTGTTTGTTTTTCCTAAACGTAAAGACAGGGGTACTAAGATGCTCAACTACATCGCCGATCGAACGATCAATGGTTTTGATGGGATGGAACAAAAGAAAAAGCCGGCTTTCACGAAACCTCGGATTCCGAAGGTGAAATCTTCAGAACCGGTACCAGAAGGCACAAAACAGATTCTTGACAAGCAGGGTCCGGAGGGTCTTGCAAATTGGCTGAAGGAACAAAAAGAAGTTTTGTTGACTGATACAACCTTCCGTGATGCCCACCAGTCACTGCTTGCGACTAGAATCAGGACGAAGGATCTTGAAACGATTGCCGAGCCTACTGCCCGCATGCTTCCGAATTTATTTTCCCTGGAGATGTGGGGAGGGGCGACATTTGATGTCTCCTATCGTTTCTTAAAAGAGGATCCTTGGCAGCGGTTATTGAAACTCCGTCAAAAGATGCCGAATGTATTGTTCCAAATGCTCCTGCGTGCCAGCAATGCTGTTGGTTATAAGAATTATCCAGACAATTTGATCCAGGAATTTGTTGAAAAAAGTTCGCAAGCCGGTATCGATGTATTCCGTATCTTCGACAGCCTGAATTGGATCGAAGGAATGAAGTTTACAATCGAGGCTGTACGGGAGAATAATAAGGTTGCTGAAGCAGCTATCTGTTATACAGGTGACATATTAGATTCCGCCCGTCCGAAATATGATCTGGAGTATTATAAAAAGATGGCAAAGGAACTTGAAGCAGCAGGCGCCCACATTCTAGGCATCAAAGATATGGCAGGTCTGTTAAAGCCTGAAGCTTCGTATCAATTGATTTCTAGCCTGAAGGAAACAGTAGATATACCGATCCACCTCCACACTCATGATACAAGCGGAAATGGAATCTTTACGTATGCACGGGCAGTAGAGGCTGGAGTCGATGCAGTGGACGTTGCCGCAGGTTCAATGGCAGGGCTGACTTCACAGCCGAGTGCCAACAGTTTGTACTATGCACTGGAGGGCAATGAACGTAAGCCTGACGTTAACATTAAATCCTATGAACAGCTCGGACACTATTGGGAGGATGTCAGAGCATACTATTTTGATTTTGAGAGTGGCATGAAAGCCCCTCATTCAGAGGTCTACGAGCATGAAATGCCAGGAGGTCAGTACAGCAACCTTCAGCAGCAGGCAAAAGCTGTCGGATTAGCAGAACGCTGGGATGAAGTGAAAAAAATGTATCGCCGTGTCAATGATCTCTTCGGCGATATCGTCAAAGTGACTCCTTCATCCAAAGTGGTAGGCGACATGGCCTTGTTTATGGTACAGAACGACCTTTCCGAAGATGATATTTATGAAAAAGGGGAGTCGCTTGCGTTTCCGGATTCCGTGGTGGAATTCTTCCAGGGCTACCTTGGTCAGCCTTATCAAGGTTTTCCATCAGAACTGCAACGGATCATCCTGAAAGGAAGGAATCCGATCACGCAAAGGCCGGGGGAATTGCTTGAACCGGTAGACTTCAATGATTTAAGAAAAACTCTTTTCCATTCATTGGATCGCCAGGTGACCAGCTTTGATATGATCACGTATGCCTTATATCCGAAAGTGTTCATGGATTATCATCGTTTCTATGAACAATATGGAGATATGTCAATGCTGGATACACTTACGTTTTTCTATGGCATGCGGCTCGGAGAAGAAATTGAAGTAGAGATCGAGCAAGGAAAGACATTGATTGTAAAGCTTGTCTCCATTGGAGAAGCACAGCTTGATGGGACACGGACTGTCTATTTCGAATTGAACGGGCAGCCGCGGGAAGTCGTCATCAAAGATTCCAATGTCAAGTCGATCGTGGAAGAACGACCGAAAGCCGATAAATCTAATGAAAAACATATCGGTGCCAGTATGCCAGGTACTGTCATAAAAGTCCTCGCGGAAAAAGGGGAAAGAGTCAAAAAAGGTGACCATCTGATGATCACAGAAGCAATGAAAATGGAGACCACTGTCCAGGCTCCTTTTGATGGGGAGATAAAAGACGTGTATGTTGGCAATAATGAAGCTATCCATGTAGGAGATTTATTAATTGAATTTGTATAATTGTCCATAATAATAGTAAGGGGCTCCGGAAGTATGAGGGTACTTCGGAGCACCCTTGTTTTTTGTGAAGCCATCATAAAAGCATTGATAATCTTTAGTTACACTAAAAAACCTTGCATTGTCGGCTGTTGTTTGCTAGAAATATATAGGGGGTTATCAAGCAGGACAAATTTTCCTGCTCCATTTCCAACCCGCTAATTTCATTTATATGAAAGCTGAATGGTAAATGTATGTGGAAGAACATGTTGAGTTAGTGAAGTCCGAATTCACAAAGTTGTCACAAATATAATCCTTGTGATTAAATAGATAGAAACATGATTCCATGATACAATGAGGATGTTGCCCCGCGGACTTTTGCAGGGGTTTCACACATTTATTAACTTTTTAACACCCCTCTTTAAAACGGTGGTTTCCGATGGAATTGTCCGAGCAGTAAAACGTTTTGTGAGGGATGTAAAAGGGAGGGAGATAATACGATGAACAATCCGAGAACAGTCGAATCAACATCTTCACCAGTCATCAATCATTCGGCTGTCAGCGAGTCATCGCTTTTGGCTGACATCAAGCGTCTGATCAAAGTCGGTATCATCAACTCTAATTTGATTACGACCTTCGCTGGTTTCTGGTTGGCATTGTACTTTACAGATACATCCTTCCTTGATCATTGGCAGACGTTCATTATGACAATGGTCGGAACCGCTTTTATCATAGCGGGTGGATGCATTCTAAATAACTGGTACGATAGAGACATTGACCATGTCATGTCTCGGACAAAGACACGCCCAACCGTAACTGGAACTATAGCATTATCCCACATTAAAACTATGGGAATAGTAGTATCTGTTTTAGGTTTTGTATTCTTACTGTTTACTACAATTGAAGCTGCCCTTCTCGGGGCATTCGGTTGGTTTGTATATGTAGTGCTATATACAATGTGGTCAAAAAGAAGATACACGATTAATACTGTCATCGGCAGCTTTTCAGGTGCCGTCCCGCCTCTGATTGGATGGGCTGCTATTGATCCCGGACTGCAATTGGAAGCATTGATTATGTTTTTAATAATGTTCATATGGCAGCCGCCTCACTTCCTGGCGCTGGCAATGAAAAAGAAAGACGAATATAAGGCTGCAAATATTCCGATGCTGCCTGTAGTACATGGCTTTGAAATAACCAAGCGGCAGATTGTCGTCTATATTGCATGCCTCCTGCCTTTGCCAATCTATTTAGCTTCATTAGGCACTGTCTTTCTTACAATCAGCCTTATAATGACCTTTGGATGGCTAGCCCTTGGAATCGCAGGTTTTGTGATGAAGAATGATTTGAAATGGGCGAACTGGATGTTCCTTTATTCCTTGCTGTACCTGACTGTCATTTTCCCACTAATGGTCATTGTTACTATTCCTTATTAACCAAGCCAGGTCCCCGGGCTGCCCCGGGGCTTGGTTATAAAATATAAGTTCATAAAGAGAAAGAGAGGTATAATTCATGAAAGGATGGATGGGAAAATTCCGTGCTCTGTTCCTTTTCAGTTCACTTGCCCTGGTCTTATCGGGTTGTGGAAAGGAAAATTTAAGCGCTCTCAAGCCTGAAGGTTACGGAGCGGAAGTAATACTAGATCTAATGATTCTAAGTATTGCCATAATGGTATTTGTATTTATTGTCGTAATGGCCATTTATACATTCGTACTGGTCCGTTATCGTGCAAAAAAAGGACAGGAAAACTACATTCCAAAACAAACAGAAGGTAACAAAGCATTAGAAATCATTTGGACAGTCATACCGATCATCCTGCTATTGGTATTAGCTGTACCAACAGTTCAGGCTACTTTTGATTTAGCCGAAGAATCAACTAAGAAATCAGACATACAAGTGGAAGTCACTGGTTCCCAATTCTGGTGGCATTTCGAATATAAGGGACAGGAAATCTCCACCAGCCAGGACCTTTATATTCCTGAAGGCGAACGCGTATACTTAACTATGAAATCAAGCGATGTTATCCACTCCTTCTGGGTACCTTCCATTGCAGGTAAAGTGGATACAAATCCGGGAGACAATGAAAACTCCATGTACCTGGAAGCTTATGAAGAAGGGGTTTACTGGGGACATTGTGCCGAGCTTTGCGGACCCGCACACTCTCTGATGGATTTCCGTGTTGTTGTCGTAAGTCCTGAAGAATTTGAGCAATGGGTCAATGATATGAAAAATGTCGATCCTAAAGCTGAGCCAGAAACAACCGTTGCTCAGGAAGGACAAGAGTTATTCCAAAACAATTGTCTGAGCTGTCACGCAATCGGTTCCGCTCCAAAAGGTGTCGGACCAAATCTGACGAACTTCGGAGACCGTACTAAGATTGCCGGTATACTGGAACCAACAAAAGAAAATCTGGTGGATTGGATAGTTAACCCTGATGAATTCAAACCAGGAAATAACATGCCATCTAACTTGGTGAGTGAAGAAGAAGCATCTAAAATTGCCGAATATTTGATGCAGCTTCAACCATCAAAAATAACACCGGAATCTGCAAAAGAATAAGATAAACTAATGATATAAGAGAGGTTTAAAGGGAGGTTAAAGCGTGAGTACTGCAGTAGCGCAAAAGAAAGGCTTCGGCGCCTTTCTATGGGACTACTTGACAACCGTTGACCATAAAAAGATTGCACATCTTTACCTGGTTTCCGGAGGTCTGTTTTTCCTGTTAGGCGGATTAGAAGCTATGATTATACGTATTCAGCTGATGAAACCAGATAATGAATTCATCAGTGCAGGTCTTTATAATGAAATGTTGACAATGCATGGGACAACCATGATTTTCCTTGCAGCTATGCCATTGATATTCGCTCTGATGAATGCCGTGGTGCCTTTACAGATAGGCGCAAGGGATGTCGCTTTCCCATTTCTTAATTCCTTAGGGTTTTGGCTGTTTTTAGCCGGGGGAGTTATCCTTAACTGCTCCTGGTTCATGGGAGGAGCGCCAGATGCCGGATGGACAGCATACGCACCACTGTCCACTACTTCACCGGGACACGGAGTCGATTTCTATGTCATCGGACTTCAGATTGCTGGGGCCGGTACCTTGATTGGCGGGATCAACTTCCTTGTAACAATTGTCAATATGAGGGCTCCAGGGATGAGCTATATGAGGATGCCGCTTTTCACATGGGCTGTTTTCGTAACAAGCACGTTGATTCTATTTGCATTCCCGGCATTGACAGTCGGTTTGTTCCTGATGATGTTCGACCGCATGTTCGGTTCTGCGTTCTTTGACGTTAATGCCGGCGGTAACGTCATCATTTGGGAGCATTTATTCTGGATTTTCGGGCACCCGGAAGTATACATCTTGATTCTTCCTCTATTTGGTGCATTCAGCGATATTTTTTCTACATTTTCGAAAAAACGACTATTTGGATATTCTGCCATGGTATTTGCAACCGTTTTGATCGGTTTCCTTGGTTTCATGGTTTGGGCTCACCATATGTTCACAACAGGTATGGGGCCAGTGGCTAACTCCATTTTCGCAGTAACCACCATGGCGATTGCCGTACCGACGGGTATTAAGATCTTCAACTGGCTGTTTACTATGTGGGGCGGAGCTATCAGGATGACTACTGCCATGCTTTGGTCCATTGCATTCATCCCGACATTTACTATCGGTGGAATGACGGGTGTCATGCTGGCATCAGCTGCGGCCGACTATCAGTACCACGATACTTATTTCGTTGTTGCCCATTTCCACTACGTCATTGTGGGCGGGGTTGTTTTCGGTATTTTCGCCAGTCTTCACTACTGGTGGCCGAAAATGTTTGGTAAAGTATTGAATGAGAAACTTGGAAAGCTTACTTTCTGGCCATTTTTCATCGGTTTCCATTTGACCTTCTTCATCCAGCATTTCCTTGGCTTGATGGGGATGCCGCGTCGTTATTGGAAGTTTCTTGAAGGACAAGGACTTGAAACTGGAAACATGATCAGTTCCATTGGTGCGTTTTTCATGGCTTTTGGTACAATCGTTTTCCTAATAAATGTCGTTTATACAGCGGTGAAAGAAGAAAAAGCGCCAGCTGATCCATATGACGGCCGTACGCTAGAGTGGTCGATTCCATCACCACCTCCATTTTATAACTTCAAACAGACACCGCTTGTTCGTGGTCTCGATCCACTTTGGGTGGAAAAGTCTGAAGGCAAGAAAGGTATGACACCGGCTGAACCGTTAGGCGATATTCATATGCCGAACAGTTCCATCCTGCCTTTTGTTATGTCACTTGGTCTTTTCATTGCCGGATTTGGTTTCATTTATCAGGTTGATAATATTGCCTGGTTATCACTTGTATTTATCGGAATGGGCATTACGCTAGGCTGTATGCTTATCCGCTCTGTGAAGGATGATCTTGGCTACCATGTCCATAAAGAAGATTTAGAAGAGGAGGGTGGCCATTAATGAGTAATGAAGATGTATTAAATCCAAAACGTATGCCCCATGAGCCTGAGAAAGCCACCCTGGAAGGTAAGAACAAATTCCTCGGCTTCTGGTTTTTCCTTGGGGGAGAAACTGTACTGTTTGCAAGTTTATTTGGGACTTATCTTGCTTTGAATGATTCAACTGCCGGCGGCCCAAGTGCAGATGAATTATTCGGGCTTGAGCTTGTCTTTATCATGACAATGCTGCTTTTGACCAGTTCATTGACAAGTGTCTATGCGATCTACCATATGAAAAACAATGACCTTGGAAAAATGCTGGTTTGGCTCGGTGTTACCGTCGCTCTCGGTTTCGCATTTCTTGGTTGTGAAATTTATGAGTTCTACCATTATATACATGGGGAGCATTTCACATTCCGTTCATCGGCCTTTGGTTCTGCGTTCTACACGCTGGTTGGTTTTCATGGAGGACACGTATTATTCGGTCTTCTGTGGATTCTGTCACTGATAATCAGAAATGCCAAGCGTGGAATCAACCTGTACAACGCACCGAAGTTCTATGTAGCAAGTCTTTACTGGCACTTCATTGACGTTGTCTGGGTATTTATTTTTACAGTTGTCTATCTGATGGGAAAGGTGGGTTAACGAATGGCAAAGGATACTAAAACGAAGAGCACTACTGATTTCAAGAAAGAAGCGCATAAGGAAGAGATGAAACAGCAAGTCGTTACATTTGCTTTGATGATCATCTTCACGATAGCTGCATTCGCTCTTGTCGTTTCTGATGTCATCGATCGTTATTTCATCATTCCAATTATATTATTACTGGCTCTTGTCCAGGTCATTTTCCAGCTTTATTATTTCATGCACATGAAAAATAAGGGCCATGAAATGCCTGCTTTGATGATCTACGGAGGCATTTCTGTCGCTGTTATGACCATCCTTACATTTACAACAATCATTTGGTGGTAATATTGAAGAGAGATCGGTTGCTTAGCACCGGTCTCTTTCTTCAATTTAATAGAATGTGTGTCAATTTTGTGAAATTGACTTTATAAAGGAGAAAGGCTCGAGTTTTGCAGGAGAATCGTTTAAAATAAGGTATATCATGACCTATCTGGAGTGAAATATTATGTGGTTAGAGTTACAGATTTTCGGCTTTCGAGCCTTGTGGAGTCCATATTATTTTATTTTCATGCTGGTTTTAGCAGGTATATATTATTTTCTCACCGGTCCAGGCAGGCACCGTTTTACAGATTCTGAGCGACCGGATGTGAGTCAGCAAGTTTACTTTTATGGAGGATTGCTGCTTCTTTATATCATAAAAGGGTCACCGATTGACTTATTGACTCATATCATTTTTACGTCCCACATGGTTCAGATGGCATTATACTGTTATTTGCTGCCGATTTTATTTATCAAAGGGATACCGGCATGGATGTGGAAAAAGGTTTTTGATGCTCCAATAATACGTTCGGTATTAAAGCTTTTGACAAAACCTTTAATTGCTCTGTTGTTATTTAATGGATTATTCTCGTTATACCATTTACCAGTAGTTTTTGATTATGTGAAGGCAAATGAAATCGCGCATGCGGCTATCGTAACTGTTCTTTTATTCGCTGCATTTTGTATGTGGCTCGTTGTTTTTCCTCCGATTGAACAATTGCACAAACTAAGTCCGATTTTGAAAATCGGATACATTTTCGCAAATGGTGTATTGATTACTCCTGCATGTGCATTGATCATTTTCGCGGACACGACTATTTATAGTACGTACACGGAAAATGGTGCATGGTTCCAGGCGATGAGTCTTTGCGTCCCAGGTGATGTATTAAGCGGGCTTAGCAGTCTGAAAATGAGTGGTCCCGAACTGTTTTCCCCACTTCCTTTGCTTGAAGATCAGCAACTTGGAGGAATCATGATGAAGGTAGCTCAGGAAATTATTTTCGGTGTAATGATTGCCAAAATATTCTTTGGCTGGTTCAACAAGGAAAGATATTCGATAGATCCACTTCCTGCCAATGCTCCACAAGATTCGTGATAGTTATATCTAGCTTTCCTGGCTGTTTGGGAAAGCTATTTTTTTGAAGTCTGTGATATTATATTAGTAGTTTCAGTGAAAGGATGGAAATAAATGCCTTTGTTACCTACCATCAGTACTTTTTTTATCGCGCTTAGTGCAATTCTGGTTGCAATCGGCTGGGTGCTGATTGCGAAAAATAAGCGGATTGAGCATAAGCGGGTTATGGTTGCGGCTGCCATCAGTGCGCTGCTATTCTTTCTCATTTATTTGTCCAGAACGATTCTGGTAGGTAATACCAGTTTTGGGGGGCCGGAAAAGATAGAGATTTATTATACGATTTATTTGATTTTCCATATTATTTTAGCGACAACTGGAGCAGTGTTCGGTCTTGTCACACTAAGGCTGGCATTGAAAAGGAAAATTCAGAAGCATCGAAAACTCGGTCCTGTAACAAGTATTATCTGGTTTGGTTCGGCTGTTACAGGAGTAGTGGTCTATCTTCTTTTGTATATTATCTATGAGAGCGGGGAAACGACGAATGTGTTCCGCGCCATATTCGGAATGTAAACTTGTGCATCGCATGGGATCAGGTGATTCGATGCGATTTTTTGTTTAGCTGTATGTGGGAAAAGGTATATAGTAATGGTTTCTTTTAATCATCTGATGATATCTGGAGGAGATAGATATGATTGTGGAAACTTCTCGCCTGTTGATTAAGCCGATAACAGAGGAAAGTGGGCAGAAGCTGATCAAACATCCGCTCGCATTTTATTTTACATATCAAATCGCCTGGAACGAAAACTGGCCGCACAATGGTTTACTGGCCAGACTTCCTTTATATACCGAGAATCTGGCAAACGGTACCCAGGTGGTAGGCTTCGGCCCATGGTTTATCGTTTCAAAAATAGACCAAAGGATTATCGGGGATATCGGATTCCATAATCCTCCCGACCGAGAGGGTGCTGTGGAACTTAGTTACTACATTCTTCCCTCGGAACGAAATACAGGTTTTGCAACGGAAGCGGTTGAGGCAATGGTGGGTTGGGCTTTTTACAATGGTGCGGATGAAGTGAAAGCCCAATGTGATAAAAGGAACGAAGCATCCCAAAGGGTGTTAAAGCACAATTATTTTGAACAAATTGCCAGTAAACGTGATATATTAGTGTTTCGAAAGGAGAGGGAAGTATTTGGCTATTATCAGGAAAGCAGGAAAAGAGGAATATGAAGAAATTATGAAGCTGGGTGAAGCAGCATTCAACTATAGACTGACAGAAGAACAAAAAGAAGACAGACGATGGCAGATGGATAAGCAGGATATCTTAGCTGTTTTCGAAGACGAGAAGCTTGCAGCAAAGCTCCACTTACTGCCATTAGAAGTATATTTAGGAGAAAAGCGGGTACGTATGGGTGGAATTGCTGGGGTTGCTACCTATCCAGAGTATCGCCGCGCAGGTTATGTATCTCAGATGATCAAAGATAGTCTCTCCATAATGAAAGATAAGGGTATTTCCCTGTCATTACTTCATCCTTTTTCTGTTCCTTTTTACCGTAAATTCGGTTATGAACTTACCCAGTACACACATACTTATCAATCCAGCCCTTCAGATTTATTATCTGAAAAGTACCAGGCAAAAGGCAAATTAAAGCGGAAAACATATCAGGAAGCACGGGATGAACTGAACCATTTATATGAAAAAGCAGCCTCTCAATATACGCTAATGCTCGTCCGTAAAGATTGGTGGTGGACGCGAAGGGTAATCGATTCGGAATCTGTAATCATCCTGCATTACGATAATATTGGTGACCCAGCAGGTTATATCATCAGCACAATGAAATCCGACAAGCTGGTCATTGAAGAATTCATCTATCATTCTGCCGACGCTTTTTATTCCCTTTTACAATGGGTGAAAAATCATGACTCTATGACAAACCAAGTGGAAATGATGCTGCTTCCGAACAATCTGGACGCTATCTACTTTGAGAATCCTGGCATCAAAGAAATGAAAAAGGCTTATTTCATGGCCAGAATTGTGGACGTAGAAACGTTTTTTAAAGAATATCCTTTCTATTCTGCGGAAGAATCATTCGACCTCCGATTACATATAAGAGATGAGCAAGCTGGCTGGAATGATGGGACCTGGGTGTGGAGGGTGAATGGCGGTAAAGCTGTTGAAGTCAGGAAGGTTAATGGCTTTAATCAGGCTGATATTTATACGGACATACAGTCATTGACGGCCATCATGTGTGGGAATATGGATGTGAAGTCAGCCGTATTTATGGAAAGAATGAAAGGCGATGCCGAGAAAATAACTGCTTTTGAGAAAACCATACGTCCACAGACCGCTGCATTTCTCGATTTTTTCTAAAAAGCTGCATTGGGTATTCCTATTCCTTCTAACGTAAATGCTGCCCGGACCGTTCCACGGCGGGCAGCATTTCTTCTGTCAAATTTTAAAATTCCACTTGATGATTCCTGCCTCTTTAGCAGAGTTGAAAGCAATTAATAATAACGGTCCTAGAATGAACCCCATCAGGCCCATCAATTGCAATCCCAGAAACATCGCAATCAATGTCGCAAGCGGTGACAGGCCGATATGTCTGCCCATCACTTTTGGCTCTACCGTCCGTCTGATCGCAAGAAGTACCAGAGCAAGAATGGCAAGCTGGGTGCCTGTTACAAAGTCGCCTGTAAGGAACATATAGACCGACCATGGTCCAAGAATGACGATTGAGCCGATTATCGGTATAAAATCAATCATCCAGATGATTAAGGACATTACAACAGCGACTTCAGGCGTAATTATCAACAATCCTAACAAAGAAACAATAAAAATAATGATACTGACGAGAAATTGAGCTTTTAAAAAACCAAAAACCACATATGAAAGACGTGCATTCATAAATTTGACTTTTTCAGAGGTTTCTTCCGTCATATGGGCATAAGCATTGCTTTTTAGCCGTGGTATCTCAAGCATAAACAGGAACAAAGCAATCAGATATACAAGCAGGCTCACGATGTACTCTGGTATTTTCGCAAATGCAATGGCAATTTTGTCTATCGTCAGGTTGTTCGTAATTGTTTCTGTCAGCTTTCGGACATTATTCTGGATACCAGAAGTAACTTCTGCGACAAGTTCATCAGGTAGATCTTCCGCATAACGGTCCATGGAAGTTTCCCAGTCGTTTACCACCTGGTTAATTTGTTTTACATAGTACGGTGCATTATCTGTGAAATGGACCACTTGTGTTACCATTTTTGTCACTGCGTATGTACCTATTATACTGATCATTAACAAAAACAATAAAAATACGATTATGACCGCAACTTTACGTTTGAACCGGAAGCGGAGCTGCATCCATCGGACGGCTGGGTTAAGGAACAAAGCCGTAATCAAAGCGACTATCAATGGCACTGAGACAGGAAGCAGGTAGTAGCTGGCGATGATGATAACAACTGCGGTTAGTAGTAATATCCATTGGCGTTTCGTAACGTATTTGAACAATTTAGTTATGTATCTCCCTTCATTATTGCAACTCTACTTCAAAATATAGCAAAAATAACAAATTTTGAACAGTTAATAATGTGAAAAACCGCTTCCCTGATATTAAGGAAAGCGGTTCATATAAATGTATGCTCTCATTCTGTGTGGTGTGCTTTCAATTCATCCGCAGCTTTATGCACAAGTTTCTTCGCCCGTTCAATTAAGTCTTTGGAAAATTCCTCTTGTTCTCCGTACTCTACCCCGTGCGGGTAATAATGACGCCCAAGGAGTGGGGTTAGCATTTTAAAGACTGCATTTCCTGTGTCTACATCACCTTCGATGGCATATCCCTGAATCCGGACATAATAGGTGATATTTTTTTCCGGTGAACCTATTTTGTAATCATAGGTGATCCGCTCATAATCCCATTGTCCTCCGCGAATGAATCCGGCTTTATTCAAAATATGATGCATCGGTTTTTGTTCAACGATTACTTCTTCAATCCCAGTACCTTCTAGTCTCATTATTTCCACCTCGCAAATTGTATGTATCTATGACAATCATAGTATGAAATTGGGCATGATGCAATTTATTATACTATAAAAAAATTGGAGTTGCATGTAATTTTTAAGACGTTTTGGAAACACTAAACCATGATTGGGCAGGATTTCCTGTCTGAAACCGTGATGATAAGGAGGAAAAGAAAATGAAAGTTGTCCGTGATATTATGACAGATGAGGTTTCATGCTGCAGTCCGGAGGATCATTTGTTTGATGCAGCTACTTTGATGAAAGAAAAAAATGTAGGAGCTGTTCCAATTTGCAACAGTAACCACGAATTATTGGGGATGGTAACTGACCGTGACCTTGTAATCCGAGGATATGCAGAAAAAAAGCCTGGCTCCACATCGATTCAGGAAGTCATGAGTGAAAAGCTATATCATGTATCACCAGATGCTTCCCTGCAGGAAGCAAGTGATACTATGGCAGAACACAAAGTTCGTCGTCTGCCTGTCGTTGACCAGGGAAAGCTGGTTGGAATTCTTGCGCTTGGCGACTTGTCCGTTGAACATATGTCCGACCAGGCTGCTGGTGAAGCGTTGGAGCGGATTTCTGAAAGACCTGAACTACATTAATAAGGAAGGCTGTCTCTAAAGTCTATCACAGGCTTTTTAGAGACAGCTTTTTTGCTGTCTAAGCGACGGCTAAGCTTGAGGCGGCTTACTGTCTTACCTGCAAAAATCAAAGGATGTTTCTCTATGTTTTAGTTTATGTAAAGGACATGAACAGGCCGATTATACATATTTATTTGCCAAAAGGATTATAATGGAGATAGATGATTTAATAGAAGCACTATTATTAATAATAGATAGGGGAAATGCACCTTGAATTTACTGCGATTACTGGTGCTGTTGCTCTTGGCTGGCGGAGTCTATCTCATCGTTGATGGGGGAATCGCCGATAAAAAAATAGAGCAAGGGATAGAAAAGGGGAAGGAAGCTGCTCTTGAAGTAGCAGAAATGCTGGAAGAAAGCCAGCCAGATTCCAATTCTTCAGAGAACAAGGAGACACTGGAATTTAAAGGCTCGCTATACCAGTGGATTGGCAAGGATGAGCAAAGTCTGATAGAAGCTTTTGGAGAGCCGGCAAGAAAAGATGCGAGCGCCTACGGCTTTGAATGGTGGATTTATAATAAGGATCCTGAGAAATACCTGCAGTTCGGCGTTCAAAAAGGAAATATTGTCACTTGGTTCGTAACAGGGAAGGATCTGGAAGCTGAACCTCTCTCAATCGGCCAGGATTATGCTTCTGTCCAGTCTATACATGAATTTAAACAGGAAGTGACTTATACCGATGGGATTGAGCAGTTTACCTTCCAGTTGACGGAAGAAGATATGAAAAGCAGACCACTCGTTAAGCTGAGCGACAGTGTTTATGCCCAGCTATATTTTGATACTTTTACACAAAAATTATCATCCATCAGGGTGATGAATGCAGAGGTATTGCTGAAGCAGCAGCCTTATCGTGTAACTTATCGTGGCGAATTGCCTGACAACCCTGCCATTTTAAAAAAAGAATGGGCGGCAATAGAAAATGGAAGGGAAAAACAAATATTTGATATCACAAACCGCATTCGTCTGCGCTTTGGCAAGGAGCCGGTGAAATGGTACGAGCCGGTTGCTGAGGTGGCATTTTTGCACAGCAAGGATATGAGTATCAATAATTACTTTTCGCATTACGGCCAGGATGGAACCGGTCTGAAAGAAAGGTTAGAGGAAGGAAAAGTGACGTATGTTAGGGCCGGTGAAAACATCGCTGCCCAGTATCCCGACGCTGCAGCGGCTGTGGAGGGCTGGCTGAACAGCAAAGGGCATAGAGAGGCCCTGTTACATGAAGGTTACACTCATCTCGGGGTTGGGGTATATCAGGATTATTATACACAGAACTTCTTAGCCTTGCCGTGAAATATGTCTGAGGACTTTGCCCGAATAGGGTGAAGTCTTTTTTAATAGACTAAAACAAAATTAGCTTTTAGAATTAGTGACATATTTAAAGTTCCAAGTAATAGCATTAACGCATTCGTGTAAGGATGAGTGCATACGATTTTTCTAAGCTGCACATGTGTAAGGAACTGGTTTACCAGCACGATTCATAAAGAGGTGCATAGGCTAATATAAGGTAAATCAGAAATAGTGGGGTGTTTTCGATGGAAGGAAAATCGCTTCATCCAAATGTCGAACAATTTCGCGAGTTTGTCAACAGGCATCCTAAAGTGAAGCACGAGCTTCGAAATAACAAAAAAGTTATGCAGGACTACTACGAAAAATGGCTGCTGTTAGGCGAAGAAGATCCATTTTGGGAATCTTTCAGTGAAACAAAGACGGAAAAATCAGCGGAAAAAGATACAGGGAAAAAAGAATGGATGTCTCAGTTTGTACAAATGGTAGACCAGGTCAACTGGAATAATATCAATGGCCATATCCATCAATTGAATGGGGCTCTTGGAAACCTTCAGAATCTCGTTCAGCAGTTTCAGGAGATGAAGCAGAAATCCCAGGGACCAAAATCTAATTCGTTCCCTTTTATAAAGGACTGATGAATCATGCAGCCAGAGGTATATCAATTCTTAAAAAATAATGAAGAACGAATTGCTTTCATACGCCTTAATCCTGAGTGGTACCGAAAACTTACCAGGGATCCTACCCAATATATGAAGTTTGATAAGGAGATGAAATATTTCTTCGGTAAAACTTCTATCCAGAGAATTGAACGAATCGGTAATCAGCTGCAAATGATGAATATGTTAATCCATATGGCTAAAGCGATGAAGGATGGATAAATAATTCCAGCATCTTTCCTTTCATACCTGATATTTGGTATGATGGGAGTGGAGGTGGATGTGATGCTTGCCACAATGGAAATTGTCGATCTGCTGGATCATTCTGAGCAGGTAGGGCAAATGATTTTGCAGTCTGAGCCAATGGCTGATTACCAGTCTGCAAAAAAAGCATTGGAAGAGGATGAACAGGCACAAAAGTTGATCCAGGAATTCCAACGAATCAAAGACCATTATGAGGATGTCCAGCGTTTCGGACGCTATCATCCTGATTATAACGATATAATGAAACAAGTACGTACAGCTAAGCGGGAAATGGATATGAACGAAAAAGTTGCATCGTTCAAAATGAAAGAAAGGGAGCTGCAAAAATTACTTGATGAAGTAAGTCATGTGGTAGCTCATAGTATTTCTACGACCATTAAAGTGCCAAAGGACGGCATGGCCCTGACCGACAGTGGCTGCGGTTGTGGTTCCGGCGGCGGATGCGGCTGCGCTTCTTGATTACATCGGGTTCGTGAAGCGGATGCAATCATCGCATAGATTACCGCAGCAAAACATTTTACGCTGGGGAACTAGAAAACGAACCCGATAAACATAGGACGCCTGATCTTTGCGGACAAAACTCATCGCAAGGGTCAGGCGTTTTCCTTTCATGGCGGAAGCTGCTGTCCGTTTCAACAGTTCATCCAAATCAGCTCGGCTTCTCCCTGACTCTGGAGTTAAGTAGAGAAAAGGAAGACCAGTTATTTTTTTAATTTGATACTTCTCAATTTCTTCAGATTCAGTTAATAGTTTTTCGAAAGATTGCCAGGCTCGTTCATGATCCGTCATACACCAGTCCTCCTTTTTGAGAGCCAATGAACCAATTCCATTACAGGTTTTCCCTATAATTGGTTCAGTAAAGCTTTGTTTAACATTATACATAGGTGTGAATTTATTATCATACAATTGCCTGAAAATTTGAATTCTGATAAACTGACTGTAAATGCCAATTAAAGCGAGGATAAAATGATGACTGTAAACCGTCAAGGAATGATTATATATTTTCAGCATATGAAAAACTTACGGCAAATCAAAAAACATGGGCATTTGATCTATGCCTCTAAAAAGAGTAAATACGCCGTTCTTTATGTCGATAGAGAAAGGTACGAGGAAATCATGGAAAGAATGGACAGGATGCCTTTCGTATCCAGAGTCCTGCCTTCCCACAAACCTGACATTAAAACGGATTATGAGAATGCAAAACCAGATAAGGCAAAGCAATACGATTATAAAATGGGAATATGAACGGATATAGCCAGACCTCGCGCGAAGAGGGCTGGCTTTTTTTCTGAGAAATCTTGTCTTAAGTTGGTCGGGGGTAAGCGAGGCGCTTCCGCTTTTGATTCATCCAGCTTCAGCGCCTACCCCCTCGAGGTCTTAAGCCGATCCTCTCTGTGACAAAGAGCGTCACGGCGAGGCTTGGCTTAAGCTGGTCGGGGGTAAACAGGCGCTTACGCTTTTGTTACTGCATAGGTGGGATGTATTTGTTCATCCGTAATATGCCGATCAGATGCTGATAATATAAGTCTGATTCATAAAAAGCGTCTGATGGCTTCACCGTCAGATCGATTATGTTTTTATCCAGTCGCTCGGCCAGCTGCACAAACATTTCGTACCGTTTCGTTTGTTTGTCCTCTGGGTCAGGAATGCCTTCCCGGCAGATGTATATTGGCTGGAATTTATCTCCACCTGAGGGTTCCATAACGATTACCAGGGATGCAATAGGTTTATGGTTCTTTACGGTATGAAAAACCATAAGATGCTTTACACGGCTGGACATCTGGTCCCCAATTTCGAGCAATTCATAAAGATCCGCTGTCCCTTCGCCTAATTCGATAAATTTTTGTATCATGGTATCATTCCTGCTTTCTATTTATAGCGTGACTTCAATTCTTACTTTAGCATGAAGGGGAAGATAGGTTCAATGCGAGAATATATTTACTATAACTTAATTATGTAAACAGAGGGGAATAAAATAGGGCTGTCCACCAAACGCTGTTACTGTATCCGTTAACCCCGTCAATATAATTGCCGGAAAACAGATCAGTATAGCGGATGGGAACAGCCCTCCTTTTTGCCTCTTACACAAGAAACAAAAAGCAAAGGGAGAGGAGAAACCGGAGGAAGAGCTTATGGGGATGTAAGCCTTCTCCGTCTTCTAAAGCAGCATGCAATCGCTTGCTGCTTCATTGACTATTATTGTCGTTTTATAAAGGAAATATACTTATCAGGGACAAATTTGATCCTTGTACGGGGAAGTTTCCCGCCCTGATGTTTTTATGGTAGGATAATGTAGAATGATGCGTGAAAGGGGGGCTCTGAATGAGAGTGATTGCAGGAGAACATAAGGGCAGACAGCTGCGTCCGGTTCCGAATAAACTGACTCGGCCGACCACCGACAAAGTGAAGGAAGCACTGTTCCAAATAATCGGGCCTTTTTTTGAAGGTGGACAGGCATTGGATCTATTTGCCGGCAGCGGCGGGCTAGGAATAGAAGCAATCAGCCGTGGAATCGAGAAATGTATATTTGTCGATAAACATCCAAAAGCTATCCAGACTATCCATGAAAACCTGGAGACATTAAAACTGTCGGAAAATGCGGAAGTGTTCCGGACAGATGCCTTTCGTGCGATGAAGGCAGCAGGTAAACGGGGGTTGAAGTTTGACCTCATTTTTCTCGATCCCCCTTACAAAAAGGTTTCCTACGTAAAGCTTCTTGAAAAGATTCAGGAAGAAAGCCTCCTTCAAAACGGAGGATTTGTAATCTGTGAGCATGATGCGAAGGAAGTGCTGCCAGATCAAGCAGCAGATTTTCAACTATACAAACATGATATATATGGAAGTTCTATTGGAATAAGTATGTATCGATAAGGAGGAAGACAATGACACGCCTTGCTATATGTCCCGGGAGCTTCGACCCGATTACATACGGTCATCTCGATATTATCCAGCGTGGGGCAAAAGTGTTTGACCATGTGATTGTAGCTGTTTTCAATAACCAGTCAAAAGCACCTTTGTTCAATGTTGAGGAACGGCTGGCTTTAATCAAAGAAGTGACTAAAGATATGGATAATGTTTCCGTCGACTCCTGTGGTGGATTATTAATGGAGTACGCTCAGGAAAAAAACGCCAATGCAATACTTCGCGGACTGCGTGCAGTCAGTGATTTTGAATATGAAATGCAGATCACTTCCATGAACCGAAAACTAAATGAGGAAGTGGAAACTTTTTTTGTAATGACGAACAACCAATATTCCTTTTTAAGCTCGAGTATCGTGAAGGAAGTTGCCAAATACCAGGCATCTGTTTCAGACCTTGTACCTCCGCCTGTTGAGGAAGCTCTGAAAGAAAAATACAAAGCCTGATTCTTATCTTACATAACGTACGATGAAAACCTGTCCGAATTTGTCAAAGGACAGGTTTTTAACGATTGCTGTTTTTAGAGTTTATTCTTTTTAGAAGCAGGTTACAGCCAATGAAAAGGGTTGCGATAGTAAGTAACGGTCCGAATTGTTCCATTTTTTCTAACACATAAATTATCCAGCTATGACCGCTCTCTGACAAAACGGGAAGTGCATCGACGTCGCCGTTCGTTTGGGAAAGATATAATGGTTCGTAAAGGAATATGCACAATATGCTTGCGAACAAACCGTGCATGAGTCTTCCAATAAAATAAGGCACAAAACTTACATCCGTTTCGGCAAGAATGCTCGCGACCTGGGCTTGCACGGATAAACCATTGAATCCGAGAATGAAGCTGACTCCTATTGCGGCATAGAGCATATCTGCGCCTGACTGGGACAACATTTGTGAACCCATGGTAATTTCCATCAATCCAGAAAATATGGGAATACTGAGGGATGCCGGCAAATGAAATATGTGCAGAACATATTCGAAACCTGTCGCAGCTACTGCAGTGATTCCGGTTACGAACATCAACTTGTTCATAACGGAAAAAATGATAATGAAACCTCCGATCATCAGTAATGTCTGGATAGAGGATAACACTGCGTCACCAAACAATTTACCGAATGGGCGTTCCTGTTGAATGCGTGTCAGGTGGAGTTCATGGAATGCACGCTTTAAGGAAAAGCTTGTTTTTTCCTTTCTCCGCATGTTTTTATCCTTTTTTTTATAAAAACGCATGGAAAGTCCGACCAGTGTGTTGCCGATGTAATGACTGGAAGCGAGGAGTATTCCTAAAGCAGGGTCATTGAAAAAACCTACTGCAACAGCTCCGAAAATAAACAAGGGGTTGGATGCATTCGTAAAGGATACAAGCCTTTCTGCTTCAGTCCGGCTCAGTTGTTTTTCCTGCCTGAGTCTGGCGGTTATTTTTGCTCCTGACGGATATCCGCTTGCCATTCCCATTGCCCAAACGAAACTTCCTGCTCCAGGCACATTGAATAAAGGGCGCATAATCGGCTCAAATAAAACGCCGATAAAGGTAACGACACCGAAGCCGATCATCAACTCTGATATGATGAAAAAAGGCAATAAGGAGGGGAATACGATTTCCCACCACATATCCAGACCGCGGATACTGGCTGATAGAGCCTGGTCAGGGTACTGGATCAACAGCAAGGCAAACAGGATAGTGAATAGCGCAAGAAAGAAGGATTTTAATTGTGACTTCATAGGAGCCTCCTTATCAACAGGTACGGAATCCTGTACTTCTATTTGCATCCATAGTAGAATGATTTTTATTAAGACAAGCATACGTTCGTCTTTTAAAGATATGCACATAGTCGATATGGATATGCCATAAAATAATGTATGATCATGAGCCAGGGAGCGGTGGATAGTGAAGCGTCCAAAAATAGGTTTAGCATTAGGTTCAGGTGGTGCGAGAGGATTCTCTCACCTTGGTGTCATGAAAGCGCTGAGTGATAATGGCATACCAGTCGACTTGATTGCCGGAAGCAGTATGGGAGCTTTAGTTGGTTCTCTCTATGCCGCAGGGCAGCGCATTGAAGATATGTATAAGCTTGCAACAACCTTCAAGCGAAAATATTACCTTGACTTTACTGTGCCGAAAATGGGTTTTGTCCAAGGGAAGCGGATCAAAGAATATGTTCGCCTATTTACATTCAACAAAAATATTGAGGATTTTGATATACCGATAGGAATTGTAGCGACAGACCTCTATTCCGGAAAGAAAAAAATTTTCCGCTCGGGCAATGCGAGTGATGCTGTCCGGGCAAGTATAGGAATTCCGGGGATTTTTGTCCCTGAACAGATTGGGGACCGACTGTATATCGACGGAGGAGTGATAGACAGGGTACCGGTCACCGTTGCCAAAGATATGGGGGCAGACCTCGTCATTGCCGTAGATTGTGCCCATTTTATTGGAGACCCTAACATCAATTCTATTTATGATGTCATCATACAAAGCATTGATATCATGCAGAATGAGTTGGTAAGCTATCTTGGGGTATCGGCTGATATTATGATCCAGCCTGATGTTTCCCAATTCAGCGCCAGAGCGTTTACCGATATCGAAGAGATTGTTGCTGAAGGAGAAAAAGCAGCATCTAAATTAATTCCTCAGATCAAACAGCGATTGTCCGATTGGAAGGAGCCTTAACATGAGATTGAATAGACGTTTTGTCATTACAGCACTTATAACCGTATTAATAGCAGCATTTTTAGGAGGATACAGGCTCCCATTTTATATTTATAAGCCTGGAGGAGCCGATGAACTGGATCCGGTCGTGGAAGTGGAAAACGGGTATGCTAGCGATGGGCAGATGCACCTAGTGACGGTGAGGGGAGGACAGGCCACCCCCATTCAGTACTTGTTAGCAAAAATCAGACCCTTCCATGAAGTTTATCCCCTTGAAGATATTCGCCCCAAAGGCATTTCGGAAAGCGAGTATTATAATGCCCAGCTCCATATGATGGAGTCATCTCAGGAAGCAGCTGTTGTGGTTGCTTATGAAAGTGCCGGCAAAAAAATTGATATTCAGTATGAAGGTGTCTATGTGATGAACATACTGAAGGGTATGCCTGCGGAAGAAGTACTCAAGCCTGGTGATCGAATCATTAAAGTGGATGAAATGGAAATCCATAAATCCGACAAATTAGTGGAATATGTAGAAGGTATGGGAGCGGATGATTCGATTACCCTTACCATCCAGCGGGATGGGGAAAAAATAACGAAACAAGTTGAACTAGCACCATTTCCTAAGCAAAAAGATAAAGTTGGGATTGGGATCACCTTGGTGACCGATCGGAGCATCGAAGTGGCACCGGATGTTAAATTTAAAAGTGGTGAAATCGGTGGTCCTAGTGCTGGATTGATGTTCTCCTTGGAAATTTACGATCAATTGACAGAAAATGATATAACAAAAGGTTATCAAATTGCCGGCACCGGGGAAATATCTTACGAAGGGGAAGTTGGCAGAATAGGCGGCATCGATAAAAAAGTAGTTGCTGCCGACGACGATGGATGCGATATCTTTTTTGCACCGAATGAAGGTGGTAAAAAAGGTTCCAACTATGAGGTGGCGAAAAAAACTGCTGAAAAGATTGGGACAGATATGAAGGTCGTCCCTGTAGATACATTCCAGGATGCATTGGATTATTTAAAGGAATTAGAGCCAAAAGAATAATACTAAGAGGCTGTCCTATAAGTCTGTAATAGACTAATCGGGCAGCCTTTTCTATATAGTCGGTAACGGAATAGCGGAAAGAAGCCGGAATCGCAGAGTATGGTTTTATTTAGAATGTATAGTGGCACTCGATCAGGGAAAGTAACCTCTCCCCGGCCAGCAAGAACAAAAACAGCTTGAGGAAAAACGAATAGTTTCGCCACAAGCTGATACTGTTAGTGTGGGTTTCACGCCGATGCTTGTGTGTCCGTTCGCGAAATGGGGAATGGTCCGGGATCCATGCGGCAGTAAAAGCCTTTTTTCTGCTATGTTTGCAGGGACGGAAGCTGGATCGGCGGCTGAAGCTCCTGATGGAGGAATTTGTGCTTCACTCCAGACGGCAGAACACTATAGTAAGCATCAGAAGACCGCTCATCCAATGCCAGCAGAGGATTGTCAAGCTGCTGAGCCTGATTAATCATTGGTACTTCCATATGCTTTTTTATTTTTCTTAAATACTTCTGACCTGTTTTGCTCATCCCCAGGATCCGCACATAAGGCAGACGATCCTTCTCCAGAAGCCCTCGTGCAGTGTCTTTTTTTGTGTTGCATAGTATATGCACAAACATCCGCTGCAAGCGAGTCCACGTGTAGCGTTTGGTCTTCATCGCTTCCATTAAACTATGAAAATCTTCGACATCCTTAATGACATTTTTCAGACGATACTGAAGTCCTTCATCAACGGAATGAATAGCGGCTAGTTCCTCGTGTGTCATGGTAAGTACTTTGTACTGAAGGAATGGAAAATACTTTTCCCAGGAATGCCAGAGGCCAGTCTGGTGACGATAATTATTCAGGATTTGCCTCGTTGTGTCCGGGAAAGACAGACCGGCTGGCTCTGAAATAGTATTATGATGAAGCAGCTCTTTCCTGATACTGGTGGCACTGGCGATTTTACCTGTTATCTCTTCATCGTGGTATGCATTTTTCACGCGCTGAATTGTGAGTGGCTGGATGGATGGTGCGTATTTCAGCACTTGTTTTACGTATCCAAAACCAAGTATATTATTTGGCTGGGACAGGTCGACCTCACCTTCTGTAAGTCCGATCATACGGTAAGCAGATCGCGCAGCCTCCGGGAATGATAAGCCTTCAGAAAGTTCTTGTTTTAACTTTTCGTCAAAGGCTTCTTTATTTAGGTTATAAGTTTCAGCAGCTTTTATAAAACTGTCGATATTCCCATGTTCACTTCCGAAACAGACATGATCTACACCCAGCTCCTTCAAAGTAAGGATAGCCCCCTTGCTGAAGAGGTCGCTGTGTTCAACCGCAAACAGGTGCGGAAGCTCTACGACCAGATCTGCTCCGGCTAGAAGCGCTGCCTCTGTACGGTGCCATTTATCCATTATGGCAGGCTCTCCTCTTTGCAGGAACTGGCCGCTCATGACAGCAACCATACAATCAGCCCCGGAAGTATATTTGGATTGTTCCAAGTGATGAAGGTGTCCGTTATGAAAGGGATTATATTCAACTATTAGACCACAGGTTTTCATTAATATTCTCCTTTCCGTTCTGGCAATATGTATTCATTATGGTCATTGTAGCAAAGAAAGAGTCCCCCAGACTCGGAAAATTCGCATAAATTCCTGCAGGTGTGTTATCTTAGTAAAAAATCATCAGCTTTTCTGTTCTAAGGTGTAAAGAAAAAATGTTGACAAACGCCTAAAATATATTTACAATAACTCTTGTTGCCATGAGGTGATTAATATGAAATTTCCTCTACAAAAAATCAAACAGGCAGGGCAGGAGCCCTTGGAGTTTGAAGAGGATGTAAACGTGCAAGAATTAGAAGAAATGAATAATGATATTCGCCGGATTCCGCCGGTCCACGTGAAAGGACAGGCTGTAATGCAGGGAGAGGAAATCACTTTCCAATTTACTATAGATGGAGAAATGATTCTTCCTTGCGCCCGAACCTTAGTGGATGTCGAATATCCATTTCATGTGGAAGCACTCGAGGTATTTTCGTCTTCTCCTTTCTATAACGAAGAAGATGAATCAGAAATTCATCCAGTTAATGGAGAAGTGCTTGACTTGACGCCTTATATCAAGGAAAATATACTTTTGGAGGTTCCTTTTCGTGTGTTTTCTGACAAACAGGAAGCATATGAAAAAGCACCACAGGAAGGTCAAGGATGGCAACTTCTTACCGAGCAGCCGGAAGAGAAGAAAGTTGATCCTCGAATGGCTAAGCTACAATCATTACTCAATGATGATCAAAAAGAAGAATGAGAAAATCCAAATAGAGATTTTCGATTGATTGAAGGAGGTGTTGAACATGGCAGTACCAAAAAGAAGAACTTCTAAAAAGGTGAAAAACCAACGTCGTACGCATAAAAAGCTTCACGTACCTGGCATGGTAGAATGCTCCAATTGCGGAGAGTACACGAAGCCACACCATGTTTGCAAATCTTGTGGACATTATGATGGGAAGCAAGTAGTCGAACAATAAACAGCAAGCTCGGATGTCTGATGTATTTCAGGCATCTTTTTTTCGTTCTATTTTTGTTGGCAAAGGGACTGTACACCAGGTAATTGCATTACTAGCAGGGTAGGGGGGAGTTTTGCCTGGGCAATAGAAGCGCGAACGAGGCTTTATTTTAGCCTGACCTGTTTTTTTCCGGCCGTACATTATTATAAGCATCTGCGCTTGTGCTTAACTGATTCTCTGCTAGTCAGATAGGTTATACTGAACATACTTGATCATTGGAGGTTGTATTTATGTTCCATTCCATTACATATGAAGAATTTGACCCAGGCTATGCCATTATAAAGCTGAATCGCCCAGATAAATTAAATGCTGTATCAAAAAAAATGGCGGAGGAATTACGCGCTGCTCTCCGGCAGGCTAAAGAAAACGAAAAGTTAAAATGTCTGGTTATCACTGGCGCAGGGAACCGAGCTTTTTGTGCCGGCGGGGATCTAAAAGACTTTCATGGAGAAATGGATGCTGGCGAGGCATTCCAGCTGCTATATCCTATGAAAGAAGTACTTTATGAGCTCGCTTCCTTTCCTATGCCCACTATCGCACTATTGAATGGACAGGCAAGAGGGGGAGGCTGTGAAATTGCTACAGCCTGTGATTTCAGAATAGGTGTTGAAGGAGCCGAGTTTGGATTCGTCCAGGGGCAGCTGGGTATCATTCCCGGTTGGGGAGGCGGAGCACTTTTATATGAAAAAATTCGTCCGGAACGAGCTTATCTGTGGCTGACAGAAGCCACCATGTACGATTATAAGAAAGCCTATGACATAGGGTGGCTCCATCATATTATCACAAAATCGGAACTGGAGAATATTGAATCGCTGCTACAACAATTCCTCAATAAGTCACTTTTACAATTATCTCATCTTAAACAACAATACGAGAAGAAACTATCGATGCTTTCCTTATCTTCCATGATGGACGAAGAAGTCCGTGTCTGTGCCCGTTTATGGGAATCTGAGGAACACAAACAAGCGGTCGAACTGTTCCTTAAGAGTAGAAAATAAGATATCACAAATCTCCCATTACCTTTACAGTGTTAGAAATATAGAAGATGTTATTCTACCAAACCTTTTTCTTGCATAATTATATAGCAAACGATAGAGGAGGGGTGGAATGGACGTTAATCGCCAGGATGCATGGAAAGAGGATGAAGATCTTCTGTTAGCCGAAACTGTTTTGCGCTGTATCCGGCAGGGGAAGACTCAGTTGGAGGGGTTCAAGGAAGTTGCCGACAAACTATCGAGAACTCCAGCGGCATGCGGGTTCAGATGGAATGCAAATGTCCGTAAGAACTACCAGCGGGCAATAGAAGCTGCTAAGTCAGAACGTAAGAATAAGCAATCGAGCCTACATCATCGATCAAATGGTGAGGTTAATGGCAACATGTCTCTTGATGATGCTATTTCCCTGTTAACGGAGATGAAAGAAAAGCAGGCAGCTGCAGAGGATTTACCGATTATCCAGGAAAAACTGAAGTCCTTAACTGATGAGAATCAGACGCTGAAAGCCGCCATCGACAGGTATCAATCAGCATGGAAAGAAATAGAAAAGTTGATGGCGTGGGTTCAGAAGGATCATAAACTGACCAATTGACGGAATTGACTGGAGAAATGAAAAAATAACTCCTCTTCAGTAATTGCTGAAGAGGAAGGATTCTAGGTGAGAAAACATAAATAGTGTACTTGAATATTTCCGTGTTTTCTCACGTAGTGTTCTTTAGACAGCAACATTTACATAAAAAAGGTGCTTCAAAGGGAATTCTTCGATCCCATGAAGCACCTTTTTATCTTTGTCTGCGAAATGATAAAAATCGCTGATCGGTGATTATGCGACTTATTTATCTGTCAGCTCTTTTTCCTGTACACCAGGCGGCATCCAGATTAATGGATTTTCGCCGAGGTCACGTTCGACATCGTACTGAGCTTTTTGGAATCCCATCTTTTCCCAAAATGCATGGGACTTGATTCTTGGGTTTGTTTTGATTGGCAGTTTGTAGCTCTTAGCAAAGTCGACCAATGCTTTTCCGTATCCTTTACCGCGATAATCTGGCAGGACTTCCAGTTTCCAAAGCTCCAGATAATCCTGTGGCGGCTCAAAATACTGGTCATATTTTGCGTGGACGCGATATAAACTCATCCTGGCAACTAAAGCGCTTCCATAGTAAATGCCGAAAAATGGAGACTCACTGTCATTTTCTACAATATTGTTTTGCAAGTCATCCAGCATGGAAAGCTCCTGGTTGCCATATTCTTTAAATCGTTTAAATTCCTCAAGTGTTTTGTAATTCACTAATAGGCGTTCTACCTTTAAAGTTTCCATCAAAGCGAATTCCCCTTTCTGTCTATTCTCTATCTTATTACATTATAATATAAAAATTTTAAGAATGAAACGAACAAGTAACAGCATAGGCAAATCAGGGAATATCCATCTCCTCTTCAGGTGACTTTTTTGCTACAATAAATAATTAGATAGGAAATGGGGCGGAGGAGGAGACATGAAAATCGGAATTATTGGCGGAGGGGCGATGGGAATGCTGCTCGCCTTTTATTTGGAGGAAAATCACTCTGTCACTTTGTATATCAGGAACAGAGATCAGCTAGGGAAGCTCAGGGAAAAAGGTATAACTATGAAAAATAATGGAATTCCACACTTTCCACGCTTTAAAATGCTGGAGGAGGTCGGTAAGGATGATTTGTTATTTATATGTGTAAAACAATATCACCTGAAAATCCTGATGCCTTTATTGCAGGGTGTAAGTGAAAATGTACCGGTTGTCTTCCTGCAAAATGGCATGGGCCACTTGGATCTCATCAAACATCTGAAAACCACCGTTCTGGTCGGTGTCATGGAACACGGAGCTATCCGCGTGAATGAAAATGTTGTCACTCACACTGGTAAAGGGGTCATACGCCTTGCAGATTTCCACGGCGACAAAAAGGCTGCTGAGATTTCAACTATATTGAATCGTGATTCGTTTCCATTTGTGTTTTCCAAAGATTATTACAGCATGTTAGCTGAAAAGCTGGTTATTAATGGGGTCATCAATCCATTGACTGCAATTATGGAAGTCGAGAATGGGCAGGTGATCTCCAATCCTCACTTTGAAAAGCTTGCTTATGAGTTATGCCGGGAAGCCTGTATGGTGCTTGGGCTACCCGCAGAAAACGCTTGGAAAAGGGTTAAAGAAGTTGCCAGCCATACCTCGGTTAATCAATCCTCCATGTTAAAGGACCTACAGGAAAAAAGACCGACGGAAATAGATGCCATTTCAGGGTATTTGCTTTCCAGCAGCAAGGTCCAGCTGCCATACCAGCATTTTGTTTATCACGCAGTAAAAGCGAAAGAATTAATATATGGGGAGGAAAAATAGTTGGGGGAGTTTTTGATTTACCTATACGCTGGGATAGTGACCATGCCCCTTCCGGTAATTGCGATAATCTATTTTTTCACCAGGAAATTTTACAAGTATAAATGGAAGGCAATACACAAAACAACCAATATAGCTACTTTTCTTTTTATAGTAGCAGTGGATTTACTGTTGCTCGTATTATTCGATCATTCTTTTTTTGGCTGGATCATTCTCACTCTTTTGTTTATTCTCGTGGGAGCCGTTCTTGTTCAATACCGACTTCATGAGGAAATCGTCATCAAAAGAGTAATCAAAGGGTTTTGGCGATTTAGCTGCCTGCTTTTTGGTTTTGCTTATATTGGCCTTACATTGTATGGATTAACTGCAAAACTATTGGAGTTATAAACATAATATGTGAATTCTCCTACTCTTTTTTGTACAATACTTAAGAATACATATAATAGTCGATGCCAGAAAAGAAAGGGAGATATTCACCGATGCGAATTGATCCGATCAATATATCCACTAAAGTACCATTCATGAAAGATTATTTATATAATTACCACAAGGTAGCACATAAATTTGATTATAACCCTTTTCGGGAAGAGGAATATGCAAAGAGGCTGGATGATCTACAATCACGTACGTTTGACAGGGACGGACTTGCTGATGTTCTTGAACATATGAATAGGGAATGGGAAGCACCAGAGAGGACAATGGAAAATATCAATGCCTTAAGGGACCCTGAAAGTGTTGTTGTCATTGGCGGACAGCAGGCTGGTTTGTTGACAGGTCCCTTATATTCTGTTCATAAACTTATTTCTATTATCCAATTTGCAGTACAGGCAAAACAGAAGCACGGGGTAAATGTTGTTCCCGTCTTCTGGATAGCCGGAGAGGATCATGATTTTGATGAAATCAATCATGTTTTCCTTCCACAGGGGAAACGGATGAAAAAATTCCAGGTTGGTCAATACCCAGATGGGAAGCCATCTGTCAGTGATTTGGAACTGGATCGAGTTGCTGTAAGGAAGTGGATAGACAGATTGTTTCATGAGCTTGAAGAAACAGCATATACCAATGCTATTCAGAATAAGCTTCATTCTATCCTTCAACATTCGCAAAGTTACGTTGATTTCTTCTCGCGACTGATTTTTGAGCTGTTTGAGGATTCCGGTGTCGTGCTGGTAGATTCCCATCACCCGGCATTACGTAAGCTGGAAAGTTCTCATTTTCAGATGTTGATTGAAAATCAGCCACAGATTGCAAAGGGTGTTTATGGGGCACTGCAGGAAAATTACCGGGAAGGTTACGCAACACCATTGGAATGCACCCTGGATGATGCCCACTTGTTCTATCATCATCAAGGAGAGCGAATCCTCCTTTCGCGAGACGAAGATGGTAAGTTCTATGGAAAGCAATACGAGGTCGAGTTGACGCAAGAAGAACTGGAGAGTATAGCGTATGAACATCCGGAACAACTCAGCAACAATGTTATTACCAGGCCTTTGATGCAGGAATTGCTCTTTCCGTCACTTGCCTTTATAGGAGGGCCGGGGGAAGTCCGTTACTGGTCTGTTTTGAAACCGGCATTTGAGGCAGCAGGAATTCATATGCCTCCAGTGGTTCCTAGAATTTCCTATACACTCATCGACCGCAAGACAGCCAAATACATGGATCATTTTGAACTAGGTTACAAAGACGTGATTGAATCAGGCGCAGCCAGGGCAAGGATGTTTTGGCTTAATGCCCAAAGTCATCCACCACTCGAAGAAATTACCGATCAAGTGAAACTTGATATCGAACGTATTCACGAACCGCTTCGTCATAAGGCAAAGGCCGTTCGGAATGATTTAGGCGATCTGGCAGAAAAAAACTTATTCCATCTGATGCGTGAAGTGGAATTTCTGGAAAAAAGAGTAGCAAGAGCACTCGAGGAAAAGCATGAACGTGAACTGGTGAAGTTTGATTACATTGACATCCACCTGCACCCGGAAGGTGGGCTGCAAGAACGAACCTGGGGCATTCTTCCATGGGCCAATACCCATGGCTTGGATGTGTTTAAGCGGATATCCGAAAAAAAGGCAGATGGCATCTGCGGTCATTATGGGGTCTGGCTTTAATAAACCTCCACTATCCACCACCAATATTACTCAACTGTAAATAAACAATGGTGTTATAATGGTGTAGTTTCTTTACAGTCCCAGTATAAAAGCGTTAAAGGATAGCCGTGTTACCGATACGTAACAAGTTTTCGTAAAAGAGATAACCTCCTATACAAACGCTACTGCACCAGTAAAAATATTTTTAAATCCTGCTCAGCCGAGCAGGATTTTTTTGATTGTGGGCGAATAATATGATTAATGTGGAGGAAAGTGGGGGAATGTGGTACACTGGATGAAGAAAGTGGGGTACACTCTATGTTCATGGGCGAATTTCAGCACAACATTGATATGAAGGGCCGAATCATCGTTCCTGCAAAATTCAGAGAGGGACTCGGTGACACATTTGTGCTGACCCGAGGACTTGATCAGTGTTTGTTTGCCTACCCCAAACAAGAGTGGCAGCAGCTGGAAGAGAAGCTGAAGAAACTCCCACTTACGAAGAAGGATGCCCGTGCCTTCACACGTTTTTTCTTTTCTGGAGCCGTAGAATGCGAAGTGGACAAGCAGGGAAGAGTCAATATTGCCCAGCCCCTCAGAAACTATGCCAAGCTTGAGAAAGAATGTGTTGTAATCGGTGTTTCCAACCGGATCGAATTCTGGGCGAAGGATAAATGGGAAGACTATTTTGAAGAATCTGAAGAATCCTTCGCTGAAATTGCAGAAAACATGATGGATTTTGATATTTGATGATTTGAAAAGAAGCGGGTGAGTAAATGTTTGAACATTTTAGTGTGCTGAAAGAGGAAACTGTTAAGGGTTTGAATATTAAAGCCGATGGTACATATATAGACTGTACACTTGGCGGGGGTGGCCACTCGGAAGAAATTTGCAGGATGCTAGGCGAGGGTGGAAGATTAATCGCTTTTGACCAGGATCAGGCTGCGCTCGCTGCTGCAAAAGAGAGACTTGCCCCTTATGAAGATAAAATCACTTTTGTCCATGCTAATTTCCAAGAGTTAGAGGATCGGCTGCATGAGCTTCGTGTCGAACGCATTGACGGTATTTTGTTTGATTTAGGTGTATCCAGTCCACAGCTTGACGTGAAAGAGCGTGGATTCAGCTATCAGCACGATGCCCCGCTTGATATGCGTATGAATCAACAGTCTGATTTGTCCGCATATCAAGTGGTAAACGAATGGAAATATGAAGAGCTTGTCAGGATATTTTTCAAGTATGGAGAAGAAAAATTTTCAAAGCAGATAGCTAGGAAAATAGAAGCCAGACGGGAAGAAAAACCGATTGAAACAACTTACGAGCTCGTTGACATCATTAAAGATGCGATTCCCGCACCAGCCAGGCGTAAAGGGGGACACCCGGGGAAACGTATCTTCCAGGCAATCCGAATAGCTGTAAATGATGAGCTGGGAGTCTTCCAGGATGCGTTGGATCAGGCGGCAAGAATAGTCTCCATAGGAGGCAGGGTGGCCGTCATTACTTTCCATTCCCTTGAAGACAGAATCTGTAAGCAGGCATTCAAGAAGTGGAGCAAAAGCCCACCATTGCCGAAAAACATTCCCGTGATCCCTGAGGAAAAACAACCGCCGTTTAAACTGGTGACACGCAAGCCGATTATAGCAGGGGAAGAAGAACTGGATGATAACCGGAGATCGCGTTCAGCGAAACTGAGAATTGTAGAAAAAGTTACCTATTGGAAAGAAGAATTTCAATTTGGAGAAGGGTGGAAGAGCAAATGAACGCAGAGCAGATAAAACACGTAAGACAACCGGAACGTGAACAAAAATCACAAGTAAAAGTGAAAGTACATAAAAAAAGGTGGATATCACGAGGAGAAAAGGCGCTTTACAGCATTATGAGCGGTATTGTCATTGTATCCGCTGTGTTTGTTGTCCAGTTCTCAGCTACAACCGATGCCTTGAACCGTGATGTACAGAAGTTGGAGCACCAGGTGCAAGCACAAAAAACGGAGAACCAGAACCTGCAATACCAGGTAAAGGAATTAAGTAATCCTGATCGTATTTTAAAAATCGCCAAAGAGAATGGGTTGAAAATCCAAAACGCCAAGGTTAAACAAGCAGCAACGATTGGAAACTAACTAGAGATTGTGGTGATTATTTTATGAGAAAGAGCAGAAATACTCACCGGATGGCAAAGGTATGGATGATGCTGTTCATCTTGATGTTCATGACGGTGATGGGGCGTTTTCTATACATCGAAACCACTGGTGAAGTACAGGGTGTCGACCTTAACGAATACGCAGCGGAGAAGCGGACGAGCTCTTATCAGCTAGATGCAAACCGGGGTCGGATTCTTGACCAGAATGGCATGGTACTCGCTTATGACAGACCTACTTACCGTTTATATGCTATCGTCGACCCCGCTTATTCCGAAAACATGGAGGAGCCAATGCATGTATCCGATCCCGGTAAAACGGCGGAAATGCTGGCTCCTTTCTTGGATATGCCAGAGGAAAAAATCGAAGCGACACTCGAGGAAGGAATCGAGGATGAAAGGTTCCAGGTGGAATTCGGAGCAGCAGGGCGGGATTTATCCCAACAGACAATGGAAAAAATAAAAAAACAGGATATTCCCGGAATTAATTTCAAGGAAGAATCAAAGCGCTACTATCCAAATGGGAAGTTTGCCTCCCATATTCTTGGATTTGCCAGAAACAAAGACGGGAAAATGACAGGGGTTACTGGTATCGAGAAACAAATGCAGGAATACCTGCATGGTGAGCCAGGAAGAATTTCCTACCAGCGGGATAAATATGGAACAGAGCTGCTTAACCCGAACGAAGTTATCAAACAGCCTGATGATGGAGAAAATGTCGTCTTGACACTTGACCAGAAAATCCAGACATTTTTAGAAGATGCCATGACCCAGGTCAACAAACAGTACAAACCAGAAAAAATCATGGCTGCAGTCATGGATCCTGATACTGGGGAAATATTGGCTTTAAGCAATCGTCCCAGCTACAATCCGAATGATATTGAAGACGTGGATAACTGGTACAATGATGTGATTTCTTATCCGATTGAACCGGGATCCACCATGAAGATTTTTACATGGGCAGCTGCCATGGAAGCCGGTGTCTATAACGGTAAGGAAAAATTCATGTCCGGGAGTTATGAATATCTGGAAGGGGAGCGGCCAATCCGCGACCATAACCGTGAAGGCTGGGGGAAAATCACCTATGACCAGGGGCTTCGGGTATCCTCTAACGTAGCTGCTGCTAAATTGGTAAAAGAAAAACTTGGCCCAGAAACTTTCCTGAAATATCTCAAGGATTTTGGTTTCGGGCAGAAAACCGGAATTGATTTACCCGGGGAGAAGAAGGGAAAAATCCTTTATAATTACTTAAGTGAAAAGCTGACCACATCTTATGGACAAGGTACAACCGCAACACCAATTCAGCTGATGACGGCAGCAACTGCCATCGCAAATAAAGGCAAAATGATGAGGCCCTATGTGCTCTCCTCTATTGTAGACAGCGAAAGCGGAGAAGTTATCAAGAAAAAAGAGCCGGAACAGATCGGCAAACCGGTTTCAGCAGAAACAGCTAAGAAGGTCCGTGATCTGCTTGGGACAGTTATTACAGGTGAGGAAGCAACGGGCGGAATATATGAGTTGGACGATTATTCTTTGGCAGGTAAAACAGGTACTTCCCAGATTCCAGACCCGGAAACTGGGGGATATATGACTGGGAAAGGGAATTACATTTATTCGTTTATGGGCATGGCTCCTAAGGAAGACCCAGAACTGTTAATTTATGTGGCAGTTAAACAGCCGGAACTTGCTCCAACTGAATATGGGGCGGAGCCTTCAGCCTATATTGTGAAGACGGTGCTGGAAAATAGCCTGCACTATCTTGACATCCAGCCAGATCAGGAAAAAGATGTCGATGTGAATAGTACTGAACTGGAAGATGTAACAGGCGAGGATCCAAAGCAGGCTAAAGAAAAGCTTTCCAAACAGCATCAACGCATTACAGTCATCGGTGATGGGGAAGAGGTAGTCCGTATGTTCCCGAAGCCGGGAAGTAAGACACTTCCGACACAAAGAATTTACCTGGTGACTGACCAGCCTAAAATGCCTGATATTACAGGTTGGTCTGTGCGGGACGTTTTCAATCTTGCTGATCTGTTCAACCTGAAAGTCGAGCAGATGGGCAACGGCTATGTAACGAAACAAAGCATCAAGCCGGGGGCGAAGCTGAAAGAAGATAGTTATCTGGTGGTAGAGTTCCAGCCGCCAGGACAACAAGAAAAGAATAAAGAATCCGGAGCCGAGGGGAGCGAAGGTGCAGAAGAAGGCGCCGAACCATCCGAAGGCACCGGACAAGGTGGCGAAGACGCTTCTGGTGCCTGAGAAGCCTTGCCTCTATCGAACAAGCAGTGTTCTAATCGTTTTTGGACTGACATATAGTGATACAAGCTAAGTCTCTGCATAAAGGAGCGAAAAGATGAAGCGAGTATCATTAGTAACAGTCCGTAAACGGTTAGTCGCTGTTTTTCTTTTGTCAGCAATCATTTTCAGCATTATTATTATAAGATTAGGATATGTCCAATTCTTCCTTAGTGACTTCCTCGTAGCCGATGCTGAGGAATCCTGGAGCAGGGATATCATCTTCGAGCCAGAGAGAGGAAAAATCCTTGATACTACCGGAGAGGTATTGGTGGGGAATGTATCTGCCCCCTCTGTCATGGTTGTACCAAGACAGGTGAAAAAGCCGAAAGAGGTTGCGAGACATCTGGCCGAAATATTGGATATGCCGCTTGAAAAATCCTATACTCATGTAACCAAGAATGCTTCGATTGAACGTATCTTTCCGGAAGGTATCAAAATTTCCGTAGAACAGGCGAAAAAGATCCAAAGCTTGCGTATGGATGGGGTCTATATAGCACAGGACTCGAAGCGCTATTATCCCAATGGTGCGTTTCTTTCTCATGTTTTAGGTTTTACGGGGATCGACAGCCAGGGTCTGATGGGGTTGGAGGCTTTTTATGATGAAAGGTTAAGTGGAGATCCTGGTTATCTATCCTTTTATTCAGATGCCAAAGGAAAACGTATGCCGGATAAAGCCGATGTCTACGAACCTCCGGAGGATGGGATGGATCTGCAGTTGACGATAGATCATCGTGTCCAGACGATTATCGAGAGGGAGCTTGATATTGCTGTTTCTAAATACGAACCCGATGGAGCAATAGCCATAGCATTGTATCCGGATACCGGCGAGGTGGCAGGAATGGCTTCCAGACCTAATTTTCACCCGGAAAATTACCAGAAGGTCGATCAGTCCGTTTATAACAGAAATCTTCCTGTATGGAGCACCTATGAACCTGGTTCAACGTTTAAAATCATCACACTTGCCGCTGCTTTAGAGGAAGGACTTGTTGACTTGCATGATGACCATTTCCACGATTCGGGCTCTGTAAAAGTAGGCGGAGCTACATTAAGGTGCTGGAAAAGAGGAGGACATGGCAGCCAGACTTACCTGGAAGTTGTCCAGAATTCCTGCAACCCGGGTTTTGTCAATCTCGGCGAACGTTTAGGAAAAGAAAAATTATTCGGATACATTGAAGATTTCGGATTCGGGCAAAAAACAGGAATAGATTTGCAAGGAGAAGGGAAAGGGATATTGTTCAAGCCTGAGAATGTCGGTCCTGTGGAACTTGCCACGACCGCTTTCGGCCAAGGTGTTTCTGTTACGCCGATACAACAGGTCATGGCCGTTGCGGCAGCCGTAAATGGCGGTTACCTCTACGAACCTTATATCCAGAAGGGATGGCTTGACCCAGTCACTGGGGAGGTTGTTGAGCAAAATGAACCGAACCTTAAACGGCGCATCATTTCAGAAGAAACGTCTAAGCAAGTCAGGCAGGCGCTGGAAAGCGTGGTAGCTAAAGGCACGGGACGTGGGGCATATGTGGAAGGCTACCGGGTCGGGGGAAAAACCGGTACGGCACAGAAGGTAGGAAAAGACGGAAAATACATGAGTGATAATCACATTGTCTCCTTTATCGGATTTGCCCCTGCTGACGATCCGGAGCTAGTCGTTTACCTCGCTATTGATAACCCTAAAAACACAGTTCAGTTCGGTGGAGTGGTAGCCGCACCAATCGTCGGAAATATCATGGGCGACAGTCTGCGTGCAATGGGAGTAAAGCCACGTGAAAATGGCCTGGAAAAGAAATACGCATGGCCTGAACAACCGCTTGTCAAAGTTCCTGATATGGTTGGGATGTCGAAGGAGAAACTGCAAACTTATCTAGTCGATCTTGAATTGGAGGTTAGCGGGTCCGGAGATAAAATAATTCAGCAGGCGCCAGCTCCTGGAGTGAAAGTAGAAATGGGATCAACTGTCCGCATTTATTTGGGAGAATAAACTAATGTATGAGGATAAAGTTCTTTTGTGTCTTTTCAGGTGATGATGGAATCATGAAGAGGGATCTTTTATAAAATGGTTTTAAGAGCAGGAAGGTAAATCTTTGACAGGAAGGAAAAAATAATTTATATTCTTGCATCGTTACGGTGAACAACTTTTGCTATAATAGATAAGAATGTGTCCATAGATAGGATGAACAGAATGAAGCTAAAAAAATTGATGACACATGTCCCTTTTTATCAAGGGAGTAAAGACATCGAAAACTTGGAAGTGACAGGCATAAGTATGGATTCACGTTCAGTGAAAAAAGGTGATTTATTCATCTGCCAGCCAGGGGAACAATTTGATGGCCACGACTTCGCTGAGGAGGCAATCCGTAAAGGGGCTTCTGCTATCGTTGCTGAAAAGAGCCTTGATGTGTCTGTACCAGTAATAATCGTTCCCGACTCCAGTCGGGCGATGGCTGCGGTGGCAACTGTTTTTTATGGATACCCGACTCAGGATTTGCGTGTTATCGGCATTACCGGCACAAATGGTAAAACCTCCGTCAGTTATTTACTGGAAGCGATTTTTAATAAACACAAACAGCGTACCGGTTTGATTGGTACTATCAAAATGAAAATCGGCAATAAGGAGTTTGAAGTCAAAAACACTACGCCAGATTCCTTGTTCCTTCAAAAAAGTTTCCATGATATGAAATCAGCCCAAGTAGATACGGTGATCATGGAAGTATCTTCCCATGCCCTTGATATAGGGCGGGTTCACGGAACAGACATGGACGTAGCTGTGTTTACGAATCTCTCCCAGGATCACCTGGATTACCATGAGAGCATGGAAGATTACTTCCATGCCAAATCTTTGCTGTTTTCCCAGTTAGGAAACAACTTTATTCCGGGTAAGAAAAAATTTGCAGTAATCAATGAGGATGACCCGGTTGCTGACAGGTTAATAAGAAGTGCCGCTCAACCGGTCATTACATATGGAATTGAACAGGAAGCTGATGTAACAGCGAATAGGATTGACCTTCATGCAAAAGGGACGTCGTTTTGGCTGGAAACACCCAATGGGAAGTTATTTGTAAACAGCAAGCTGATGGGAAAATTCAATGTATATAACATGCTTGCCGCCTCAGCTTCAGCGATTGTCTCTGGAGTAGAGTTATCCACCATAAAAGCGGCATTGGAGGAAACAACAGGTGTAAGAGGGCGGTTTGAGCCTTTGCTTGCCGGGCAGCCGTTTGGTGTTGTCATCGATTATGCCCATACGCCAGATTCTTTAAAAAATGTCCTTACGACCATGAGGGAGTTTTGCAAAGGAAAGATCAGGACGGTGGTGGGCTGTGGTGGGGACCGTGACCGCACAAAACGTCCTTTAATGGCTGATGTGGCAATGGAATACAGTGATTTTCAGATATTCACATCAGATAATCCCAGGACAGAACCTCCTGAACAGATTCTGGATGACATGGTAGGCCATTTGTCTGGTGGTTTTGAACGGATTGTAGATCGGAAAGACGCGATTCAGACAGCCCTAAAGAAATCCCTGCCTGGAGATATGGTTCTGATTGCCGGAAAAGGACATGAAACATACCAGGAAGTCAATGGGAAACGGTTTGAATTTGATGATCGCAAAGTAGCGGAAGAATTTTTAACAAGGTTAAAGGGGAGTAAGTAATGCTTTTTGCAGTTAATGAACTAAATGATATATTTTCCATTTCTCAAGGGGCGAGCCATGAGGAAATCACCATTCATTCCGTCATGACCGATTCCCGTAAAGAAATGAAACAGAGCATATTTGTCCCGGTTGTCGGTGAGAAATTTGATGCTCATCAATTTATGAAACAGGCAATTGAAAATGGTGCCGTCGCAGCTTTATGGCAATCGGACCGGGAACTGCCTAAATATGTGCCGACAGATTTTCCAGTATTTTTTGTTGAAGATACCACCAAAGCATTGCAAGTTATGGCGAAGTATTATCTGGGGAAAGTGGACCCGGTTGTCATCGGCATTACAGGATCGAATGGAAAGACAACAACGAAAGACCTTGTTTCTTCCGTAGTTGGCACTAGATACCGTACGCATAAGACAGCAGGAAACTTCAATAATCACATTGGTCTTCCTTTGACAATTTTTGAAATGCCTATGGAAACAGAGGCAGCCGTGCTTGAAATGGGAATGAGCCAATATGGTGAAATTGAGGTATTAAGCAATTTGGCAAGACCAGATTATGCGATCATTACAAATATCGGTGAATCACATATTGAATTTTTGGGAAGCAGGGAAGGCATTGCCAAAGCAAAGCTTGAAATCAAAGCCGGATTGAAAAAGCAAGGCGGGTTGATTTTCGATGGGGATGAACCGCTGCTGGAAGCAGAAAAGGATTATCCGGGAAATTGGCCGTGCGGCATGGGCGAAGATAACCGGGTGGTCATTAAAGACATCGAGATATCTGACGAATCGGGGAGGTTCACCATTGATGGTGAATCGTATGAAGTTCCAATACCTGGAAAGCATAATATAAAAAACGCAAGCTTTGCTATTGCCTTAGCGCGCTTGCTAAATATTCCTAAAGACCGGATTCAAGAGGGATTAGATGATATACAGGTAAGTGGAATGAGATTTGAACGGATCGAAGGGAAAAATGGCTCCCTGATCATTAACGATGCTTATAATGCTTCACCGACGTCTATGAGAGCAACAATCGAAATTATCAAGAACATGAAGAGTAAACAGAAGAAGGTATTAGTGCTCGGTGATGTCTATGAACTAGGGGAACTTTCCAAAGAAATGCACCGAAGTGTTGCTGATGCGATTGACGAACACATCCATGCTGTCTATACCTGTGGGGAGGATGCTGAGGAAATCAGTAAAGCAGTTGCTTCCAGGAACCCATCCGTAACCACCGGGCATTACACGGATAAGCATAAGCTGCAGGAAGTCCTTGTAAATGAACTTGACAACGATACTGTTGTGCTATTGAAAGCATCACGTGGTGTCAAACTGGAAACACTTATCGAGCATTTGACAGAAGCTTAATGGACGGGAATGTGCAGCAAAGGAGGAGTAATCAATGAACGACTACGTTTTATTTATAACTATGGCAATCGCTTTTCTAATCACCGTCCTTATCTCGCCTGTATTCATTCCTTTTCTTCGCAGATTGAAGTTTGGACAGAGCATTCGGGAAGAAGGGCCACAAAGCCACCAAAAGAAATCAGGCACTCCTACTATGGGTGGCCTGATGGTTTTATTTTCCGTGAGTATCACGACATTGATTGTCGCATCGAAATTCAATCCTGATCCAATGACTTTTGAGGTGTTTTTGCTATTATTCGTTTTAATCGGATATGGATTGATTGGATTTTTGGACGATTTCATCAAAGTAGTGATGAAACGCAATCTCGGTCTTACCTCTAAACAAAAGATGCTTGCACAGTTGATCATCGCTATTGTTGTATATATTATTTTACGCCAGCATGGCTTCCCGACTTACGTGGATATTCCGCTGACAGATATCAGGTTTGATCTTGGAATTGGGTATGCTGTTTTGATTCTGGTCATGCTCGTAGGGGCGTCTAATGCTGTTAACCTGACAGACGGACTTGATGGCCTTCTGGCTGGAACAGCTGCAGTCGCATTCGGTGCATTTGCCATTATTGCATGGGAAGGGAATATACAATTTGAAATAGCAGTGTTCGCATTAGCGATTGTCGGTGCACTGCTCGGTTTTCTTGTTTTCAATGCCCATCCTGCCAAAGTGTTCATGGGAGATACAGGGTCTTTGGCTCTTGGTGGTGCAATTGCTATTGTCGCAATTCTTACTAAGCTCGAAATTCTGCTGGTCATCATTGGCGGCGTCTTTGTCATTGAAACATTATCCGTTATCATTCAGGTCATTTCTTTTAAAACAACGGGAAAACGGGTATTTAAAATGAGTCCGCTTCATCATCACTATGAATTAAAAGGATGGTCGGAATGGCGGGTTGTAACTTCCTTCTGGATGCTCGGACTTATTTTTGCTGTTTTGGGAATCTATATTGAGGTGTGGTTAGGTTGAAATTATTAAAGAATTATCCATATAAACAAGTGTTAATTCTCGGATTGGCTAAAAGCGGGACGGCAGCTGCAAGGCTTCTTCTTGATAGTGGGGTTTCTGTCAGGGTCAATGATTGGAATGCAAGTCATGAAGATGAAAATGTCCAAGGACTGAAGGAAGCAGGAGCAGAAGTGGTACTTGGCAGCCACCCTTTATCCGTTTTGGATGGGGTTGAAATAGTCATTAAAAATCCAGGGATCCGTTATGACAACCCGATTGCAGCTGCTGCATCGGAAAGTGGTTTGCCGATAATTACCGAAGTGGAGCTGGCAGGACTTCTCCATGAAGGGCCGATGATTGCCATTACCGGATCAAACGGTAAAACTACCACAACGACTTTAACCTACAATATGCTTGCAAAAAGTAACAGACCAGCCAGGGTAGCTGGCAATATCGGTGAGGTATCCTGTGAGGTAGCAAGAGAAACCTCAGAAGAGGATCGCCTTGTTATTGAGCTGTCATCTTTTCAACTGATGGGCATTGATGAATTTAAACCCTCTGTAGCTGTCCTGTTGAATATATATGAAGCCCATTTGGATTATCATAAAACATTGGAAAATTATCAACAGGCAAAAGCGAACATTTTCAAAAATCAGACTGCTGAGGATCATCTTGTCTACAATGCGGAAAATGAAACGATACAGGCTTTCCTTGATCAGGCGGAAGGAAAGAAAGTTCCATTTTCAACTAAAAGAAAGGTGGAGCATGGCGGCTATTTAGAAGATGGATCTATTTTTTTCCAGGGAGAAAAAATAATCGACCTGGACGAAGTAGTGCTTGTCGGTGAACATAATTTAGAAAATATTCTTGCCGCGGTGTCTGCCGCAAAGCTGACTGGTGCCACCAACGAGGGCATTCGGGAAGTGCTGACAACCTTCAGCGGTGTCGAGCATCGCCTCCAGTTTGTGAAGAATTTGCACGACCGCTTTTTTTATAATGACTCAAAAGCTACAAACATTTTAGCGACATCGAAAGCCCTGGAAGCATTCAGTCAGCCGGTCCATTTACTTGCAGGCGGATTGGATCGTGGGAATGAATTCGATGAGCTCATCCCTTTTCTTGAAAATGTCAAGTCGCTTATTGTCTTTGGGGAAACAGCCGAAAAGTTAACTAAGGCAGGTCACCAGGCGGGTATAAGTACAATTAAACAAGTCGATAATGTGGAACAGGCAGCTAGGAAAGCTTATGAGCTTTCCGATCCGATGGACGTGATTCTTTTGTCCCCGGCGTGTGCCAGCTGGGATCAGTACCGGACTTTTGAAGAAAGAGGTCATAAGTTCGTCCAAGCGGTGCATAAGCTGAAGTAGGGGCTTGTTCCACGCAAAAAGCCCCGTTTCCAAGGTAGTTGGAGGAGGGGTTTTTCGTTGCGCAAAAATAGTAAACCAAAAGCAATGCCGGACATCCTTTTAGTGACGGGGATCTTTTCCTTGCTGATAATTGGAGTCATAATGGTTTACAGCTCTTCAAGCGTCTGGGCTGCTTATAAGTTTGATGATTCATTCTTTTTTGCTAAACGGCAGATACTTTTTGCAGTTGTCGGCATCATTGCTATGTTTGTATTAGCACGCATTCCTTACATGACCTGGCGAAATCATGCCAAAACCATATTGATCATCTGTTTCATTTTTTTGGTAGCTGTACTCATTCCAGGAGTCGGGATGGTCCGGGGTGGTGCCCAGAGCTGGATCGGGGTCGGTGCATTCAGCATTCAGCCTTCTGAGTTCATGAAGCTCGGGCTGATTATGTTCCTGGCAAAATTCCTGTCCGAACGCCAGAAATACATTACTTCATTTCAAAATGGTTTTCTGCCGGCTTTGTCGATTGTTTTGATGGCTTTCGGATTGATTATGCTTCAGCCCGATCTTGGTACAGGAGTGGTCCTTGTAGGTACTTGTATGCTGATGATTTTTGTTTCGGGTGCACGGATTGCGCACTTCATTGGGCTTGGAATGCTTGGACTTGCTGGTTTTGTCAGTTTAATTGCTTCTGCACCTTACCGGATCAAGCGGATAACGGCTTTCTTGAACCCCTGGGAAGATCCACTGGGCAGTGGCTTTCAAATCATTCAGTCCCTTTATGCCATAGGTCCCGGTGGTTTGATGGGGCTGGGACTCGGGCAGAGCCTTCAGAAGTTCTTTTATTTACCTGAACCGCAGACAGACTTCATTTTTGCCATTTTGGCAGAAGAACTTGGATTCATCGGTGGTACTTTTGTCCTGTTATTATTTTTACTAGTTTTATGGCGCGGTATCCGCGTTTCCATCTATGCCCCTGATTTGTATGGCAGTTTGCTTGCCCTGGGTATAGTATCCATGATTTCCATCCAGGTAATGATCAATATCAGTGTAGTAACCGGTTTAATCCCGGTAACAGGTATCACATTGCCATTTTTGAGTTATGGCGGATCTTCTTTGACTCTGACGCTGTGCTCTGTCGGAATCCTGCTCAGTGTAAGCAGATACTCAAAATTATAGACAGTCGATTCTTTAACAAATTTGTGAACGACCTCAATAAGGAACAACACAGCATCGAAGCTATGTAATTGGCCATAGTTTCGATGCTTTTTGTGGTCAAATCATTTTTATGGAAGGATATGGGAGATTCGATACCAGCGTCCATTGTCTGAGCTCTCCTTAAGCTTTGCCGTGGTGGACAAGGCAGTTCAGGATATGCTTATCTTTTACCTTTTAATAAACTGATTTAAAAATTTCTGAAAAAAAGATTTGTATTTTTATAACAATGGTCACAAATTCCCGGTTAACATGATAAAATGAGAAATGGAAACAGGTTTATGGAACTGCTCGCCCGGGAATACTTCAAAGGGTTTTTTCTGATAGGGACGATCCAGGCATGTTTGCAGAATTTTTATATGAGCACATGGTACCTGGCAGGACAAGCCAGTACACTTGATGGTTATGCAGCTAGCATCACACCAGGACTCCAACAGAACACATTATTAAGGGGAAATCACCATTATGGAGAAGAAAAATATTGTATCCATTGAGGATCGCATCCCGAAGCTGAAACAGGCTCGAAAGAAAAAAACCAACAGGCGTCTGATATTTTACCTGACTATTCTGTTCATTCTGATTGCGGCAGTTGTTTATTTGCAATCTCCCCTCAGTCATGTTAGACAGGTCACAGTCTCTGAAAATAAACATGTCGCAACGAAAGTAATCAAGGAAATGAGCCAGATTCCAGATAACCAGAACATCTGGCAGGTTGATAACCGGAAAATCGAACAGAGAGTGGAGGCGCACCCGGAAATAAAAAGTGCCGAGGTGACTCGTAAGCTGCCGAGCACCGTTAATGTCCAGGTGTCCGAGTACAACCGGGTCGGATACGTCAAAGATGAAGGTAACTTTTATCCGATTCTGGAGAATGGCAAGCGCCTGGACTCTTATCAGCTTAATGCAACTAATGGAGACGCCCCGCTGCTGATTGGTTTTACGAAGGCCACTTATTTGGAAGAGATGTCCAAAGAGTTGCTTCAATTACCGAAGAGTATAGCGGCGCTCATTTCCGAAATACATTGGACTCCTACAGATGATAATCCATATCAGATCAAGTTGTATATGAATGATGGGTTCGAAGTACAGGGAACAATCAGGAACTTTTCCAAGAAAATCAGGGCTTATCCCTCCATAGTTGCTCAGTTGGGGCCGGAGGATAAGGGGATCATCCATATCGGTGTAGGAGCTTATTTCGAAGCTTATCCGGATACCAGTGACAAAGATGCAGAACAAGACAAAGAAAAAGAGGATTCCGAGAATGAAGATCAAGGGTAAGCATGTAATCCTTGCCCTGGTCCTGCTTGTATCTGGTTTTCTGATTTCGTATAGTTATGCGCAGACAGACAAAGAACCGGAGCTTGTAAAATTATCCGATCGGAAATGGGAAAAGGAATATTTCTATCGTAAACAATTGTTAGAAATCGAAGAGCTAAACAGACAGCTCCGTGAAAAACTTGAAGAGAAGAGGGAGAAGGTACAGCAGTTTGAAAATAAGCTGGCTGAATCCGAACAGCAGATAGCAGATTTTGTCGAACGGAAAGAAAAGCTTCAGATTCTCACTGGGGAGTTGCCGGTTGAAGGTCCAGGAGTAAAAGTAACCCTTAGTGATGCCGACTACATTCCGGACGAGGAAAATGTCAATAATTATATCGTCCATGAACCACATGTCCATAAAGTGATCAATGAATTAAGGAGTGCAGGGGCAAAAGCCATTGCTATCAATGGCCAGCGTTTTCTGAGCAACAGTTACATCTCGTGTACAGGCCCTGTGATCACTGTGGATGGTACGCAGCATCCGGCGCCGTTCGTCATTTCCGCGATCGGGGATCCTGCAGTTTTGTTTTCAAGTCTATCCCTTACCAATGGCGTCATCGACCAGCTGGTACAGGATAATATTGAAGTTGAGCTGGAGAAGTCTGATACCGTCCTGATGGATGCCAGGCTTTCCAGTGAAGGATGAAAGTAATGAAAAATCAGACAAAGTGGATTATTTCTGTCATTTTCGGGGTTGTCGGTTTTATGATTGCGATTCAATTTCAAACAGCCAATTCAGAGCCGGAGCTCCGTGACACCCGTGACCAATGGGAAATTAGACAGGAGCTTCAAAAACAACAAAAAATACAACAGGAGCTCTTACAAAAGATTTCTAAAACTGATCGTACACTTGAAGATTATAAAGAAACTTCCGACGTGAAGAAGAAAAAGACACTGCAGAATACGATCGAGCAGCTAGAAAAAAAAGCAGGGCTGACCGACCTGGCAGGCAGTGGAATTAAGATAACCCTTGAACCGATATTTCAGGAACTCGAGGATTCAGCAGCAGTATATCCGGCTTTATCCCCGGAGCTTTTGGCTCGGTTGATCAATGAGCTTAACACATATGGGGCAGAGGGGATTGCGATTGAAAATGAGCGGCTTATAAGCTTATCGCCGATTCGGAATGTCAATGGTCAAGTATATGTGAATAACCGGCCATTGAAATCACTTCCCGTCGAGATTTACGTTATTGCTCATAATCCGAAGAAATTGCTGGACTATGTTCAGGCGAGCCCCACGAGGGATTTCTTTGCAATGGAAAGTATCGGGCTTACTGCAGAACTGTCAAGGAGCATCACCCTGCCGAAATACGATGACCCATTGAATCTGGAAGAGATTCGAGTTCATACATCTCAAGAAACAGGTGAAGCATAATGTGGCTGCCAGTCATTTTTCTGATAGTTGGAGTTACCATCGGGCTGCTTACAGATTTCCGTATACCGGATGAATATGCTAATTATTTATCCATTGCTGTTCTGGCTGCATTCGATACCTTATTTGGGGGTATACGTGCCCAATTGGAAAAGAAGTTTGATGATGTTGTATTTCTCACTGGTTTCTTTTCCAACGTCATTCTTGCCGCATTCCTGGCTTTCTTAGGTGTCCAACTGGGAATTGACCTTTACCTTGCGGCGGTGTTTGCTTTCGGGGTACGGATTTTCCAGAACATAGCAATTATCAGACGCTATTTACTCGATGAAAAAATCATTTCCCGTAAACAGAAAAAAATTAGTCAGAAATAAGAGGATTATCCTTTCCTTCTGTGGAAAAACAAACATAGATTGATGTTTTTTACCAGTTGTGTGAGTGAAAAGGACCACACAATATATCAATCTATTTACGAAAGCTGAAATCCGTTGTAATTTCTTCTTATATTCGATAATATTTGAACTATTCATATGCCTTTAGTGCAGGAGGTGCATCGCTTTTGAACCAAAATGAAGTATTAGTAAGTTTAGATATAGGAACCACCCGGACCAAAGTGATCATTGGTGAAGTATTGAATGATTCCTTGAACATCATCGGGGTGGGGACAGCTAAATCAAATGGGATGAAAAAAGGAGCGATCGTTGATATCGACCAGACAGTGCAGTCGATCCGCTCCGCAGTAGAACAAGCAGAACGAATGGTCGATATAAAAATAGACAGGGTAGTTGTCGGTGTTAACGGCAACCATATCCAGTTACAGCCATGTCATGGTGTCGTTGCCGTATCAAGTGAGGATCGTGAAATCGGCAATGAAGATATCAAACGGGTCATCGATGCCGCGCAGGTAGTATCTATACCTCCGGAAAGAGAGATTGTCGATGTCATTCCTAAACAATTTATTGTGGATGGACAAGATGAAATTACAGACCCGCGTGGTATGATTGGTGTCCGACTTGAAATGGAAGGAACCATCATCACTTGTTCCAAAACCGTACTACATAACATTCTGAAGTGTGTAGAAAAAGCTGGGTTACAAGTTCTTGATATTTGTCTACAACCACTTGCAGCAGGTACCGTAGCGCTTTCCGATGATGAGCGGAATCTTGGTGTCGCCTTGATTGATATCGGTGGCGGCAGTACGACGGTTTCCGTATTTGAGGATGGCCACATGAAGGGTACTAGCATGACTTCTTTAGGCGGGGACAATATCACGAAAGATCTGTCGATCGGACTGCGGACATCAACAGAAGAAGCGGAGGAAATTAAACTTGAGCATGGCCATGCTTTTTTTGATGATGCCCGGGAAGAAGAACAGTTTGATGTGACGATTATTGGAAGTAATCGAAAACAAGCATTCAATCAATTGCAAATCTCTGATATGATTGAAGCTAGGCTAGAAGAAATCTATATATTCGCAGCCCAGGAAATTCATCATATGGGAGTTAAGGATCTTCCAGGCGGATTTGTATTGACTGGTGGTACAATGAGCATGCCCGGCGTAATGGAGTTAGCACAGGACATTTTCCATGCCAATGTCAGGCTTGCCATACCGGACTATATCGGCGTGCGGGAACCTCAGTTCACGAGCGGAGTAGGTATCTTGCAATTCGCTTATCGTAATGCGAAAATACAAGGAAAAGAAATTTTTCCTTCTGTATCGATGGACGAATTCACTCCTAGGCCGAAAAAACAAAAAAGAAGCACGAAACAGCAGGAAGTAAGTGAAAGCCAGCCGAAAGAAAAAGAAGAGAAAAAGGAAAAAGGCTTCTCTAATCTGTTGAAGTACTTTTTCGATTAAAACGCGTTTCCTTCATGTAAACGAACGGAAGCTCAATATAAGTCTAGTAATCTTTGAAGTGGGAGGAACGAATCATGTTAGATTTTGATACAAGTATGGATCAATTGGCAACGATAAAAGTTATCGGTGTCGGAGGTGGCGGAAGCAACGCCGTCAACCGAATGATTGAGCACGGGGTACAAGGAGTAGAGTTCATCGCTGTTAATACGGATGCTCAGGCACTTAACCTGTCAAAAGCAGAGGTAAAAATGCAAATCGGCGGCAAGCTGACCAGGGGACTTGGTGCCGGTGCAAATCCGGAAGTCGGTAAAAAAGCTGCAGAAGAAAGTAAAGAGCAGCTGGAAGAAGCTCTTCAAGGAGCTGACATGGTATTTGTCACTGCTGGAATGGGCGGAGGTACAGGTACCGGTGCTGCACCAGTCATCGCTCAGGTAGCCAAGGAATTAGGCGCCTTGACAGTAGGTGTAGTCACACGCCCATTTACATTTGAAGGCCGAAAACGTTCCACTCAGGCAACTGGCGGAATTGATGGATTGAAGAGTGCGGTCGACACACTTATCGTCATTCCGAATGACCGGCTTTTGGAAATTGTAGATAAGAATACCCCAATGCTGGAAGCGTTCCGTGAAGCCGATAATGTACTTCGTCAAGGTGTACAAGGTATTTCCGATTTGATTGCAGTTCCAGGTCTGATCAATGTCGACTTTGCTGACGTCAAGACGATCATGATGGATAAAGGGTCTGCATTGATGGGGATTGGTATTGCGACAGGTGAAAGCCGTGCTGTGGAAGCCGCGAAAAAAGCTATTTCCTCACCATTGCTTGAAACGTCTATTGATGGTGCGCATGGTGTGCTGATGAATATCACAGGTGGCGCCAATCTCAGCCTTTATGAAGTACAAGAAGCTGCTGATATTGTAACAAGCGCAGCTGATCAGGAAGTTAACGTCATTTTCGGTTCTGTCATCAATGAAAACCTGAAAGACGAAATTGTTGTTACTGTCATTGCTACTGGTTTTGATGAGGCTCAACTAAGTCAGAATCAGCCAAAACAACGCCCTGCACTTGGACAGATGGGCAGCGGCGGTCAGCAGCAGCAACCTGAGCGTATGGAGAGAAGAAGGGAAGAGCCTGCTCGTCAACACGAAATGCCTTCTCAGCAAAAAACGAATCAAGAAGAAGACACACTTGATATTCCAACATTCCTACGAAACAGAAATCGCAGAAGATAAATAAAAAAAAGCTGCCCACAAGTCTCAAGCGAGACTTTCAGGGGCAGCTTTTTTACTGTCCAGAAATTTATCATCATGGATGTTTGTGGGTAACCCTTTTAAAAAGGTTTTCATCCAGATTCAGCGACTACCCCCCTCGAGGTCATAAGCTGATCCTTTCTGTGACAGAGAACGTCACGTCGAAGCTTGGCTTAAGTTTGTATTAGGGTGAGTAAGGCGCTTCAGCTTTTGTTCCTAATTAAAAATGTATTGGCTTAGTGAAGAAGCTCGGTCACACGTCCGCTGGAAGGAGATACTGCTAAAACAATGATTAGCGGAAAGTTTAGAAAAGGTCGATTTAAAAAACGGTCTGTATGATGTATTAATGTCCATACTGGCCGTTTTATTATTCATTTTAAGGGATTACGTGACTTTTATTTCACGATGAGCGAGAGGTGGTGACGCCTGCGGGAACAGCGCGAGCCGAAGATCCACTTGTTCAAGTGATCTTCTTGACCTAGAAGGCTTGAGGCCGTTCCAGCGGCAAGCATCCGCCGGTAAGCGGTTCGTCAGAAACTACTACTAGCTTTAACAGACCCTAGCGATAATAAAGGACTTTCCATTATTTTTCTTCTGACAAAACCCGCTAAAAATAGTCCGCACCTGCTCTCACATTGTGACAGACTTCTGACCATGCATGTCTTATACTTGGAAGCATCATTTGTTCAGGAAGGACGAAAGAGGTGATGATCTATTTAGATGCCGTCTGGCTGTTGAACTTTTTGCTCGATGGAATGATTCTCACTTTGACACTGGCAGTTACCAAATCGTATGCACCAAAAGGCAGAGTCATGACTGCTGCCTTTGTCGCCTCGTTGATTGTTCCGCTAACGATTTACTTCCCGGATTCTTTTCTCACATCTCCGGCAGGTAAATTCATCTATTCTATTGCTATCATTTCTGTTGCTTTTTCTTTCAAGTCGTTAAAAATTTTTCTTCGTAACTTGGTCACTTTTTATTTCATCACTTTCGCCCTAGGCGGTGCACTGATGGCAGGTCACTTTTTCATCCAGTCCAATATCCATCTTTCTTCAGACGGTATGGTAACTTTCTCAGGTGGTTATGGTGATCCAGTCAGTTGGCTGTTTGTGCTCATCGGGTTTCCTGTCGCCTGGTATTTCACAAAAAAACGTCTGGAAGGAATCGCTGTCCTGAAAATGAAATACGAGGAAATATATGATGTCTCTATCGAGTGGAAGGGAAAGACAGTTTCCTCGCGCGGATTAGTGGACAGTGGCAATCATTTGCGTGATCCAATTACGAATAAGTTGGTATTTTTAGGGGATCAGGTAGTTTTTGAATCGTTTTTTAATGGGGATGAATGGTCGTTACTAAAAGAAGTTGGAGAAAGCTTTGATATCGGCAAAATTCCTGAGCGACTTCAAAAAGATATAAGGTTCATCCCTTATCAGGGGGCTAGCGGGGGAAGTCAATTCATGCTGGCATTGCAGGTCGATGCAATTACAGTTCACACGAAAGAGAATACCATTCTTCTTCAAAAGGTGCTTCTTGGCCTGCAATTTGGAAATATGACCGAGGATGACAGTTATCATGTACTGCTGCATCCTTTGATGATGCAAAAAGGAAAAGTAGCTTAACAAGGAAGGGATGCTGCTATGAGCAAGTGGAAATTAAAACTGAAACTCTGGTACTACCGTGTGTTAATGAAGCTTGGATTAAAAAGCAACGAGATTTACTATATTGGCGGTAGTGAAGCATTGCCACCCCCCTTATCCAGGGAGGAGGAAGCCGAATTATTAAAACGCTTGCCTGTAGGGGATAAGGCAGCGAGGGCAATGCTGATCGAGCGAAATTTGCGACTGGTTGTCTATATTGCACGTAAATTTGAAAACACGGGGGTCAACATAGAAGATTTGATCAGTATCGGTACCATCGGGCTGATTAAAGCGGTCAATACATTCAATCCAGAAAAGAAGATCAAACTAGCCACCTATGCTTCGAGATGTATCGAAAACGAAATTCTTATGCATCTCCGTAAAAGTAACAAACTCAAATCTGAAGTTTCCTTCGATGAACCCTTGAACATTGATTGGGACGGTAATGAACTACTCCTGTCTGACATCCTTGGTACCGATGATGATATTATCACCAAGGATTTAGAAGACCGTGTGGACAAGAGGCTTTTGAAAAAAGCACTAGAGCAGCTGAATGACCGCGAGAAACAGATCATGGAATTGAGGTTCGGTTTAGTAGATAAGCAAGAAAAGACACAAAAGGATGTTGCGGACATGCTCGGGATATCACAGTCCTATATTTCACGGCTTGAGAAAAAAATTATTAAGCGTTTGAAAAGGGAATTTAACAAGATGGTATAAGTTTTCAGAGGTTGTTTTCGAACGTATATTCGCATGTGTGCAAGGAAACTTCATGCATAAATTCCCAGCCCAGGGAGATACTGAATTTTGAATAGCTTCCTGGGAGGGTAAAATTCGTGACAAGACATAAAGTTGAAATTTGTGGTGTTGATACATCCAAGCTTCCAGTACTGAAAAACGATAAAATGCGAATCCTATTCAAACGGATGCAGGAGGGAGACCTCTCCGCCAGGGAAGAACTTGTAAATGGCAATTTAAGGCTGGTATTAAGCGTCATCCAACGTTTCAACAACCGAGGGGAATACGTAGATGACTTGTTCCAGGTTGGATGCATTGGCTTGATGAAATCCATTGATAACTTTGACTTGAGCCATAATGTGAAATTCTCCACCTATGCGGTTCCGATGATCATCGGGGAAATTCGCCGTTATCTACGGGATAATAACCCTATCCGTGTATCGCGATCACTCAGAGATACAGCCTATAAGGCGCTTCAGGTCAGAGAGAAGCTGATCAGTGAGCGTTCTAAAGATCCAGCTCCTGCTGAGATTGCTAAAGAAATGGGTGTGCCACACGAAGATGTCGTTTTCGCAATGGATGCCATACAAGACCCTGTTTCCCTATTTGAGCCTATTTACAATGATGGCGGAGATCCGATATTTGTCATGGATCAGCTGAAAGATGAGAAACATAAAGATTCAGTCTGGCTTGATGAACTTTCTTTGAGGGAAGGAATGAAACGCCTGAACGACCGGGAAAAAATGATACTTACGAAACGATTTTTCCAGGGAAAAACCCAGATGGAAGTTGCCGAAGAGATCGGTATTTCCCAGGCACAAGTGTCGAGATTGGAAAAAGCCGCTATCAAAGAAATGAATGCAACCATGTTCGAATAAGTGTAAAAACTAAGCTATTCAAGGCTCGCCTGTCAAAGGCGGGCTTTTTCTTTTGTGCTTTTTCAGAAGGGAGCTCGGTGCAGTGGTGAAATTTTGAGTATAAGTAAAACTAAACCAATCACGTGTGGTCGAGTGAATGCTGATTTTCTAACACTTTAACTAAGGCTTTCGCCATAAGGACTTGGCGACAAGCCAAGTTTTTCTAATCAAAATTTCAACGCGGATTCGTAACCTTAATTTTTTGTCCATGTCCGGCCACTTTCCTGCATAGAATGGAATAAAGGATGGTGATGGATATGATGATTTCAGAATTACAATTAAAGGATATCATCGCCCTGGAAACAGGAGAACGTCTTGGGCAGATAACTGATTTGGACATAGATGTCGACAATGGGAACGTAAAAGCGATCATTATAACCTTAAAAGGGAAAATGATGGGGCTGTTTGGGAAAGAGGAAGAAGTGGTCATACCCTGGGAACAAATTATCAATATCGGTGCTGATGTCATTTTAGTCAAAAAACCATTTGCATTCCCACCACCATCGACAAAAGAGAACGAATAATGTTGGATAAAAGGAGAAATATGACTATTTCTGTGGTAAAATAAATGGCAACTGAGGTGTTATAATGACAGAACCATTTCAACAATCAAACGAAGCGTATTTATCGCTTTCTCCGTGGTTAACTATAGCTCCTAATCTTGTAGCAGGGATATCTACCAGGAATGGCGGAGTAAGCAAGATCCCGTATGATACACTGAATTTAGGCCTTCACATACCGGATGAACCGAAGGATGTCCTTACGAACCGGAACATCCTGGCAGATCATGTCGGTATACCATTAAAGCGATGGGTTGTCGGTGAACAGGTACACGGGACGGAAGCAGCAGTAGTTTCTGACAAAGCTGCAGGGATGGGCACCCACAGCCATCAGACTGCATTAAAAGGAATCGACGGACTTATCACTAACGAGCGGAACCTGCTGCTCACTGCATTTTTTGCTGACTGTGTCCCATTGTTCTTCATTGCCCCTGACCGTGGCTGGATCGGCATTGCTCATGCAGGATGGAAAGGGACGGTCGGGAATATGGCTGCGGAAATGGTGGAAGCATTTAACAAACAAGGGATCCATCCAGATGAACTTTTTGCAGCCGTAGGTCCTTGTATTGGGAAGCAAGCGTATGAAGTTGATCAGAATGTTGTTGGAAAAATTGATGGATATTTAAAAGATCAAGTAGTAACACCCCTTAACAATGGAAAATTCGTGTTGAATTTGAGAGAATTGAATCGGTTACTTTTACTTGAAGCAGGTATAAGAAAATCTGCTCTGGAAGTCACCGGACATTGTACATACCAAGATAGCAACAGATTTTATTCCCACCGTCGAGATCAGGGAAAGACCGGCCGAATGCTTGGATTTATCGGCTGGGCTGACTGAAAAGGAGACGTGTTGTATGAGTGTAATGGACAATTGGCAAGAGATCCGGAAAACAATCGGACAAGCCTGCGAAAACTGCGGGCGAGACCTCGAAGAGATAAAAGTAGTAGCAGTAACAAAATATGTAACCATTGAACGTGCCAGGGAAGCTCTGGCCGCGGGTGTCAGCAATTTAGGTGAAAATAGGATGAAAGGATTTCTGGAAAAATACGAAGCGATTGGCGATGATGCTGTCTGGCATTTCATCGGCTCCTTGCAATCCAGAAAAGTGAAAGACATCATTGACCATGTCGATTATATCCATTCCCTTGACCGGAAATCATTAGCGAAAGAGATCAATAAACGGGCCAAACAGCCCGTCCAATGCTTTGTACAGGTGAATGTAAGCGGAGAAGAGTCGAAGCATGGCCTTGTCATGGAAGAAGTAGAAGATTTCATCGAAACATTGAAGGATTATCCGAATATTAAAGTTATCGGCCTCATGACAATGGCTCCACATGTCGATGATGAAGAGCTTCTAAGAGGAATTTTCCGTAAATTGCGGGCACTTAGGGACAAGATCAGGGATAAACAATATCTGCATGCTCCATGTAAAGAACTGTCTATGGGGATGAGCAACGATTACAGGATCGCTATTGAAGAAGGCTCGACCTTCGTTCGCATTGGATCCAGTCTGGTCGGCCAATAATATAATATAGAGGTGGTAGGAATGAGTATGAAAAATAAATTCAAATCTTTTTTCACATTGGATGATGAATATGAATACGTCGAAGAGACAGTGGAAGATACGGAAGAAAATGAATTTGCGTCAAGACAACAGCATAAAAGCAGCGAACAGAAAGCTCCCAACGTCGTCAGCCTGAAAAGTGCCCAATCATCCGCCCGAATGATGCTTTGTGAACCGAGGAACTATAACGAAGCCCAGGATATCGCTGACCACCTTGTTAACCGCCGTGCCGTTGTCATTAACCTCCAGCGAGTGGATCATCAACAGGCAAAGCGGATTGTAGATTTTTTAAGTGGAACCGTTTATGCTATAGGGGGAGACATCCAGAAGCTGGGCATGCAGACGTTTCTGTGCACGCCCGATAATGTAGAGATTTCTGGGTCGATCTCTGAAATACTTGCACAGGAAGATGATTTAGATAGAAGGTGGTAGTCAAATGGATCAAATTTTTTATATCGTTTCACGTGCGTTAGAATTTTACAGCTATGCACTGATCATTTATATTTTGATGTCATGGTTTCCGGGAGCCAGGGAATCGGCGATTGGTTCCTTTCTGGCTAAAATCTGTGAACCTTTTCTCGAGCCATTCAGGAAGATCATTCCTCCGCTTGGAATGATCGATATATCCCCTATTGTAGCAATTCTAGTATTGAATTTTGCCAATATGGGACTTAGCCAGCTGTACATGATGTTACTATAAGCAAATCCATACCTAGTAAAGCTGCACGCCCTAAAGGCACGGCTTTACTATTTCTGTTTATATACTGATATTTTTAGATTAGAGGAGTAAGCGATGGATATTTATCAGCATTTCAGGCCTGAAGAAAGACCCTTTATCGACCAGGTGCTCTCCTGGCAAGAGGAGGTAAGCAGGAGTTACCAGAGTAAATTGACCGATTTTCTCGACCCTCGCGAACAGCATATCTTCCAGACTATTCTAGGGAATCATCCTGATTTCCGTTGGGAACTTTATGGAGGAAGTGAGGGAGCAGAACGTAAAAGGGGGGTTCTTGCCCCCTATTACGAACATATTGATCAGGAAAGCTTCCAGATAACCTTGCTGCAGGCAACCTTCCCTGAGAAGTTCGTAACTGTCAGCCACCCGGATGTTCTTGGTGCCTTTATGTCTCTAGGTATAAAAAGGAAAAAGGTTGGCGATCTTATTGTAAAGGATGGCACCATCCAACTAGTTGTGGCAGCTGAAATCACTGATTACGTCCGGATGAACCTTACCGGTATTAAAAAGGCTAGTGTCCAATTCGATGAAATTCCTCTGGATCAGTTAGTGGAAAATAAAGAGCACTGGCAGCATACAGATGCTACTGTATCGTCTTTGCGCCTCGATGTTATCGTGAAAGAAATTTATGGAATGTCCCGGCAAAAAGCATCATTACTGATTGAAAAAGGCGAAGTCAAGGTCAACTTTCGTGTTGTGGAAGACAGCTCTTTTCAACTGGAGTCTGGAGATATGATTTCTATCCGCGGAAAAGGAAGAAGTAAATTGACCGAAATTCTGGGCAAGACAAAAAAAGAGAAGTATAAAATTTCCACTTCCCAACTCAAATAATCTGTTCAGACGGCAGGAATCCAATCATTTTTGTCGAAAAGGAAATATTACCAAAACTTTTTGGACGTATGACTAGGAGGTGGCTGGTGTGCCATTAACACCATTGGATATTCATAATAAAGAATTCACCAGGGGATTCAGGGGCTATGATGAAGATGAAGTGAATGAATTCCTTGATCAGGTCATCAAAGATTATGAACGGATCATCAGGGATAAAAAGGCCCTGGAGGAAAAAGTGGATCACATGAATGAACGGCTTGGTCATTTCAATAATATTGAAAGCACTTTGAATAAATCGATCCTTGTCGCACAGGAATCAGCAGAAGAGGTACGAAGCAACGCCAACAAAGAATCAAAACTGATCGTGAAGGAAGCAGAAAAAAATGCGGATCGGATCATCAATGAGGCATTGCAGAAATCCCACAGGATATCAGTGGAGGTAGAAGAGCTCAAAAAGCAGGCAAAAGTATTTAAAACCCGTCTTAGAATGCTTGTAGAGACGCAGCTTGAGATGATTGAAAATGAAGATTGGGATCACCTTTTTGATATGGAAATGGATGAGGAAACGGAAGCAGAAAAACAGATGATCGAAAATAATTCTTGACGAATCCAGCAATTTTACATATAATTCATTAACATGAAAAGATGTCAGGATACAATATATAATGCGAACGATGATAGGGAAAGTACTTGAGGGCCAATGTCTAGCAGCGATCCAGGGAGGGTGAAAGCCTGGAACACGCCCTTAGAGGAAAATCACCCTGGAGTTTTCCATTCGAAAAGGAATGAGTAGAAATGGACGCTTTATCCACGTTACGGATGTTCTGAGGGGAATCATCGCATGATGATTCTACAAGGGTGGTACCGCGAGACCTTCTCGTCCCTTTTTAGGGATGAGGAGGCTTTTTTTATACTTTTAGAAAGTTTACCTTTGTTAAAGGATTAAAGTATAAGGTAAAACTAAGGCTTTCGCCATATGGACTTGGCGATAAGACAGATTTTTTCGAAGTATAAAATCCTTGAACACACTTTAACGTCCTGGAAAGGAAAACTCACAAAAGAGAGTCAATGGGAGTTTTCCTAATGGAGACACCGATGAAGGAGGAATTAGAATGAACTATAAAGAAACGCTGCTGATGCCGAAAACGGATTTTCCGATGCGTGGTAACTTACCAAATCGTGAGCCGAAGCTTCAAGAACAATGGGAGGAGCTTAATATCTACGAGAAGGTTCAGAAAAGGACAGAAGGCCGTCCCTTGTTTGTCCTTCATGACGGCCCTCCATATGCCAACGGTGACCTGCACATGGGTCATGCATTAAATAAGACTTTGAAGGACTTCATCGTCCGCTACAAGTCCATGTCAGGCTACCATGCTCCATATGTACCCGGCTGGGATACCCATGGTCTGCCAATCGAAACTGCTTTGACCAAAAAGAAAAAAGTGGACCGTAAGAAAATGTCTGTGGCGGAATTCCGTCAAAAATGCGCGGAGTATGCAATGGGACAACTGGATAATCAGCGTAAGGAATTCAAGCGCATGGGCGTCCGCGGTGATTGGGATAACCCATATGTAACGTTGAATAAAGATTATGAAGCAGAACAGATTAAAGTGTTCGGGGAAATGGCAAAGAAGGGTTATATCTATAAAGGATTAAAGCCTGTCTATTGGTCCCCTTCTTCCGAGTCAGCACTTGCTGAAGCGGAAATCGAATACCAGGATAAGCGTTCCCCGTCCATTTATGTCTCATTTAAAGTCAAAGATGGGAAAGATTTGCTTGACGGTGGTGAGAAATTCATCATCTGGACGACTACCCCTTGGACGATTCCTTCAAACCTTGGTATCGCATTGAACCCTGAATATAATTATGTAGTGGTTCAAGTAAATGCTGACAAATTTGTCATCGCAGAAGATCTGCTCGAAGAAGTAACGAAAGCTTTAGAATGGGAAAACCCAGAAATCCTGAAGACATTCAAAGGAAAAGAAGCAGAACGTATCACTACCCAGCACCCGTTTTATGATCGAGAATCACTCGTCATTCTTGGTGACCACGTCACTGTCGACGGAGGTACTGGTTGTGTCCATACTGCGCCAGGTCACGGGGAGGATGACTTCTGGATTGGAAAACAATATGGTCTGGATGTGCTATGCCCTGTAGATGAAAAAGGTGTCTTTACCGATGAAGCTCCGGGATTTGAAGGGCAATTTTATGACAAAGCTAACAAAGATATCACGGAAAAACTGAAAGAAGCGGGTGCTCTGGAGAAGCTTGATTTCATCACGCACTCCTATCCACATGACTGGCGTACGAAAAAGCCGACGATCTTCCGTGCGACGGATCAGTGGTTTGCATCCATCAAAGATTTCCGTGATACCCTGCTAGAGGAAATCAATCAGGTCAAGTGGGTGCCACGCTGGGGGGAAACACGTCTTTACAACATGGTACGCGACCGGGAAGACTGGTGTATTTCCAGACAGCGGACATGGGGTGTGCCAATCCCTGTCTTCTACGGAGAAGATGGGACACCGATCATTACGGATGAGACGATTGATCATGTGGCTGGTTTATTCCGCGACCATGGTTCCAATGTATGGTTCGAGCGGGAAGCGAAGGATTTGCTGCCAGAAGGTTTCACTTCTGATCATAGCCCGAATGGAGAATTTACCAAGGAAGAAGACATCATGGATGTATGGTTCGATTCAGGCTCTTCCCATCAATCTGTTCTCCATCAGCGTCCAGAGCTCCAGCGTCCTGCTGATCTTTACTTGGAAGGCTCAGACCAATACCGCGGTTGGTTCAACTCTTCATTGTCCACTTCAGTTGCAGTTACAGGCAAGGCGCCTTTCAAAGGCATTTTGAGCCATGGCTTTGCGCTGGATGGTAAAGGACGTAAAATGAGTAAATCCATCGGTAACGTCATTCTTCCGGATAAAGTCATCAAACAGCTTGGTGCAGAAATTATCCGCCTATGGGTAGCAAGCTCAGATTACCAGGCAGATGTCCGGGTATCAGACGACATTCTGAAGCAGGTGTCAGAGGTTTATCGTAAAATCAGGAACACATTCCGTTTCCTGCTCGGTAACCTCCATGACTTTGATCCTGCTGTCCACACGGTAGCTGATGACCAGCTGGAAGAAGTGGACCGTTATATGAAAATGCGCCTGGATACTTTAGTTAAAAAGGTGAGGAAAGCTTATGACAATTACGAGTTCAATGTCATCTATCATCAGGTGCACAATTTCTGTACGATCGATTTAAGCTCTTTCTACCTTGATTTCGCAAAAGATATCCTTTATATTGAAGCACCGGATCATCCAAGGAGAAGAAGTATTCAGACAGTATACTATGAAACCCTGACTACTTTGCTCAAACTGTTGTCTCCGATCATTCCGCATACAACAGATGAAGTATGGGGGTTCATTCAAGGCGTAGATGAGGAAAGTGTCCAACTGACTGATATGCCAGATGAGATTGCTGTCATCGAGAGCGAAGATTTGAAAAATAAATGGGACCATTTCATGGAAATCCGTGACGATGTTTTGAAGGCACTGGAAGATGCACGCAATGAAAAAGTCATCGGTAAATCATTGGAAGCACGTGTCACAATCGTACCTAAGGATGAAAATACCCAAAGTGTTCTGAAAAATATTGGACACCTTCATCAGCTATTGATTGTTTCTGAAGCTGAAGTTGCCTTGTCCCACCCGGATGCAAAAGCCTATGATCACGTTGACGTTTATGTAGAAAAACATAACGGGGAAAAATGTGAACGCTGCTGGGTAGCAGCCGATGACGTGGGAGAAGATTCTGATCATCCGAGTTTATGTGTCAGATGTGCCAATGTCGTAAAGGAACATTATGAAGGATAAACTAATGTAAGTTAAACCCGCGGAAAGTTTTCCCCGCGGGTTTTCAAGCTGTCGAGAAATTATCGACAGCTTTTTCTCTTCCATACACACCAAAGGGTCTTCATCGCGGATATGGGTTATTAAAAAAATGCATAGTAGTCCATATTATATTTACGTCAAATATAATATTATTATGTTAACAAACAAACGTATGTGTTGCCATAGAGGGAACTATGGTACAATTAAAAAATGGAAAATTAATCTTTGGAGGACGCTTATGGTTTGGTATTACTTAGTTGCTGCAGTCATAATCCTGCTTGACCAATGGACGAAGATGCTCGTAGTCAAAAACATGTTTATTGGAGAAAGCATCACACTGATCGAAAACTTCTTATATTTAACTTCCCATCGGAATCGTGGAGCGGCCTGGGGAATTTTACAGGGTCAGATGATGTTTTTCTACATAGTGACAGTAATCGTAATCGGCTTCATAATTTATTACCTGCACCAGTACGGAAAAGAGAACGTGCTTGCTGGTATTGCTCTGTCTTTCATTCTGGCAGGGGCAATCGGCAACTTTATTGACCGGTTATTCAGGAAGGAAGTCGTCGATTTTGTTGATACACTCATTTTCGGATACGATTTCCCCATTTTCAATATAGCCGATTCTTCGCTGGTAGTGGGTGTTGGGCTAGTTTTTATAGCAACTTTACTGGATGAACGGAAGAAAGGGAGTAAAAAGAAGTGAGTGAACATTATCAAGTGAACGACCAGGATCAAGGGAAAAGAATTGATAAACTGATGACGGAAGTAGAACCATCCGCATCAAGAACACAGGTACAAAGCTGGATAAAAGATGGTCTCGTTAAGGTAGACGGCTCATCAGTGAAAAGCAACTATAAGATCCAGGGAAATGAAAAGGTGGAATGGGTGATTCCAGAGCCTGAAGTTTTAGATGTAAAAGCTGAAAATATCCCGATTGATATTGTATATGAAGATAAAGATGTAATTGTTGTCAATAAACAGCGTGGAATGGTCGTCCATCCATCCGCAGGGCATCCAGCCGGGACGCTTGTCAATGCCTTGCTGCATCACTGTGATGACCTTTCCGGGATTAATGGTGCTTACAGGCCAGGTATCGTTCATCGGATTGACAAAGACACCAGCGGGTTATTGATGGTGGCAAAGAATGACCATGCCCATCAATCTTTAGCAGGGCAATTAGCAGAGAAGACAATAGACAGGAAGTATGAGGCAATTGTTCATGGAGAAATCCAGCATGAGTATGGGACTATCGAGGCACCGATCGGGCGCGATCCGAAAGACAGGCAATCCAGAGCGGTAGTGGAAAACGGGAAGCCTGCTGTTACACACTTTAAAGTTTTGAAATTGTATAAGGACTTCACACATGTGGAATGTGTATTGGAAACAGGAAGGACACATCAGATCCGTGTCCACATGAAGTACATCAATCATCCTCTGGCAGGAGACCCTAAATATGGACCACGTAAATCATTACCGATTGATGGCCAAGCCTTGCATGCCCGTACATTAGGGTTTATCCATCCTGTTACAGGGGAAAAAATGGAGTTTAGTGTCGAACCACCAGGGGATTTCATAGAAATGCTAGAATTTTTGCAGAAGCGCCGTTGACAAACCAGTTTATCTCTGTGATAATCAATAGAAGAATTGAATAAGCCCTTTAAAGACAGTCCTGCGAGGCTGAAAAGGATTACGGATGTCAAGTTGACTACTCATACCCTTTTTCTGTCCTTCTGCAGAAAAAGGGTTTTTATATGGAAGTGGAGGTGGATAGCTATGATTCCCAAAAAAACAGTAATGGATGAAGCTGCCATCAGGCGGGCTTTAACAAGAATCTCCCACGAAATCATTGAAAAGAACAAAGGGGTAGAGGATCTTATACTTGTTGGCATAAAGACAAGAGGCGTGCCACTGGCAAGCCGCCTGAAGGAAAAAATCAATGACATTGAAGGTATCCATTTGCCAAGCGGGGAACTCGATATCACCCTTTACAGAGATGACCTTACCACGAATAAGGCTGAGCCTGAACTGAAAGAGACCAATATAGATACGGATATTGATGGAAAGAAAGTTGTTTTGGTCGATGACGTTCTATACACTGGTCGAACGGTAAGAGCGGCGATGGACGCCTTGATGGATCATGGAAGGCCGACCCAAATACAACTGGCTGTCCTGATTGACCGAGGTCACCGCGAGCTTCCGATCCGGGCTGATTTCGTAGGAAAAAATGTACCTACCTCCTTAGATGAAATTGTAGAAGTAAATGTCTCTGAAACAGATGAGGCAGACGCAGTTACGATATTTGAAAAAGAATAATGCTCGCACCTTTAAATAAGTCCAGTGAGGCTTGAAAGGTCGCAAACATGCTCGTACCCTGATATTTCAGGATACGACTACCTCTTTGCGGTTTTTCAGGCAAAGAGGTTTTTTTATACCCTGAGAATTGCAAAGAAGCTGGTCGGGGGTAAGCAAGGCGCTTCCGCTTTTGTATCATCCAGCTGCAGCGCCTACCCCCTCGAGGTCTTAAGTCGATCCTCTCTGTGACAAGAAACGTCACGGCGAGGCTCGCATTAAGCTGGTCGGGGGTAAGCAAGGCGCTTCCGCTTTTGTTTAGAAAATTTTTACCTGGGAGGAATTATAAATGGATTCTAAAAATGTGGCATTAGGTATCAGAGAAGTACCTAAAATGCATAAATGGATTACATTAAGTATCCAGCACTTGTTTGCGATGTTTGGCGCGACTATTCTAGTGCCGTTTTTGACAGGGCTGTCGCCATCCGTAGCTTTAATATCAAGTGGACTGGGGACACTTGCCTATCTGATAATTACAAAAGGAAGAATTCCGGCATATCTAGGATCAAGTTTTGCATTCATCGCCCCGGTGATTGCGGCAAGTACTGCTGCAGGAGTTCCGGGTGCTATGATTGGAAGCTTTCTCGCCGGGCTCGTCTACGGTGTGGTTGCTATGCTGATCGGAATCTTCGGTATGGACTGGCTCATCAAGCTCCTCCCTCCTGTAGTTGTCGGACCGGTGATCATCGTTATTGGGCTTGGTCTTGCTACGACTGCAATCGACATGGCGATGTATGTACCTGGAATTGATAAGGAAGTTTACAGCATGACGCATTTTAGTGTAGCACTGGTTACACTGGCAATCACCATCTTAGCTTCAGTGTTTTTCAAAGGGTTTTTCAGTCTGATTCCGATACTCGTTGGTATCGTAGGCGGCTATTCATTCGCCCTGTATCAGGGAATCGTTGATACTGCGAAAATCAAAGCGGAATGGGCTGCAATAACTGCAGCCGATTCTATCGGAGCATTTTTCACAGCGATTTTTGAAATGCCGGACTTTGTCGTGCCATTCGTTGACTACTCTCCACTCAGTGTATTCAGCTGGGAAATCGTCCTGATTATGGTTCCAGTCGCACTTGTTACTATCACAGAACATATCGGTGACCAAATGGTCCTTTCCAAAGTAGTTGGTCGTAACTTCCTGAAGGAGCCAGGCTTGAACCGTTCTATTCTCGGTGACGGTACAGCAACCATCATCGCTTCTTTCCTGGGAGGTCCACCGAATACAACTTATGGCGAAAATATAGGTGTGCTGGCCATCACTCGCGTGTTCAGCGTATTCGTCATCGGAGGGGCTGCAGTATTCGCTTTATTGTTCGGGTTTATCGGAATGAGTACAGCTGTCATCGGGTCGATACCATCTGCTGTCATGGGCGGAGTTTCCATCCTATTGTTCGGTATCATTGCTTCCAGCGGACTTCGGATGCTGATTGATAACCAGGTGGATTTAGGAGAAAAACGGAATCTTATCATCGCTTCTGTCATCCTGGTAATCGGAATTGGCGGAGCATTTATCCAGATTAGTGATCAGTTGCAAATTGCCGGAATGGCATTGTCTGCGATCATCGGTGTTTTCCTGAACTTAATTCTTCCGGGTAAAGAAAAAGGACACGGTAATGGAAATATGTTTAAAGCAGAAACGGAAACAAACAAAAATTCAAATGATCCACATGCAGCGTAAACAAATGAAAGCTTGACACTTTTTAATAAAATCCTGTGAGATTTTAAAGGGTGTAGGAGAGCGATTCAGTTTGCCGTGTTTTATCATGGCTGCCGAAAAGCATCCCCACACCCGGGGGTGCTTTTTTCTTTGCCCTGACTAAGCAAGGCGCTTCCGCTTTTGTTTCATCCAGCTGCAGCGCCTATCCCCTCGAGGTCTTAAGTCAATCCTCTCTGTGACAAAGACCGCCACGGCGAGGATCGGCTTAAGCTGGTCGGGGATGAGCAAGGCGCTTCCGCTTTTGTTTCATCCAGCTGCAGCGCCTATCCCCTCGAGGTCTTAAGTCAATCCTCTCTGTGACAAAGACCGCCACGGCGAGGATCGACTTAAGCTGGTCGGGGATGAGCAAGGCGCTTCCGCTTTTGTTCGCCCCTGAAAAAATAATCGTTTGGAGGTAAGAACGATGAAAGATATTTTATCCATGGAAGATCTGACTGATGCTCAAATATATCAACTACTGGAAACAGCAGAGAAAATTGAAAGTGAAGGCAGTTTTCCATTTCATGATCAAAAATACGCTGCCAATCTTTTTTTAGAGCCAAGCACAAGGACAAAAAATAGTTTTTTTATCGCCGAACGACGCCTCGGAATGGAGGTAATGGATGTTTCAGGCTCGGATTCGAGTTTGACAAAAGGGGAGTCTTTATATGATACTGTTAAAACATTATACACTATAGGTGCAAGTTTATGCATTATCAGACAATCGCAGAATGGTATTCTGAGAGAGATTGCAAACGAGGTCGATGTACCAATCATCAATGCAGGCGACGGCACAGGGCAGCATCCCTCCCAGAGTCTGCTTGACCTATATACCATCTACCAGGAATTCGGGGGATTTACAGGCATCAAGGTGGCGATAGTCGGCGATATTAAACACAGCCGTGTTGCTCGTTCCAATGGCAAAGCCCTCGAGCGGCTAGGAGCCGAGGTATTCTATGCTTCCAAACCTGAATGGCAGGATGATAGCATTTCTACAAACTATCTATCTATCGATCAAGCAGTAGAGCTTGCAGATGTTGTCATGCTGCTCAGAATCCAGCATGAACGACACGAACAAAAAGCGGAGTCGGACAGCTATCTGGAAGCATTTGGCTTAACTGAAGAACGAGAGAAGAAAATGAATAAAAATGCAATTATTATGCATCCTGCTCCGGTTAATAGAGGTGTGGAAATTGCGGGCAGTCTAGTTGAAGCTCCCAGATCACGAATTTTTACACAGATGAAAAATGGCGTAACAATCCGCATGGCAATGATCAACGCATTACTTAAGGAGGAGCTGTAATAATGAAAACCTTGCTGAAAAACGTGAAGTTACATGTGAACGAAGAATGGGTGGACAGGGAGCTTTTAATGGAAGATAAAGCGATCGTTCAGATTGCCGAAAGCATCGAAACAGAACCGGACCAGATCATCGATGGCAATGGTAACCTTCTAGCACCTGGATTTGTCGATATCCACATCCATCTCAGGGAACCAGGCGGCGAGAAAAAAGAAACTATTGCTACAGGAACAAGAGCGGCTGCAAGAGGCGGTTTCACAACTGTATGTTCCATGCCAAACACACAGCCTGTTCCAGATGATGCTGAGACGATGGGAAAACTCATGGAACGGATCGAGTCGGATGCAACTGTTCGAGTGCTGCCTTATGCTGCCATCACCAAGAGGCAGTTAGGCAAAGAACTGGTCGATATGAAAGCTTTGAAACATGCTGGAGCAGTCGCTTTCACCGATGATGGGGTCGGTGTGCAGGAAGCAGGGCAGATGCTGCGTGCCATGGAGCAGGCAGCGCAGGATAACCACAGCATCGTCGCTCATTGCGAAGACAACAGCTTAAAGCAGGGCGGGGCTATCCATAAAGGGAAAACGAGTGAAAAACTCGGCATACCTGGAATACCATCTGTTTGTGAATCGGTCCACATTGCCAGGGATGTTTTACTGGCAGAAGCGGCAGGATGCCATTACCATGTCTGCCACGTCAGTACAAAAGAATCGGTGCGTGTGATCCGTGATGCAAAGCGGGCAGGCATAAATGTTACAGCTGAAGTCACACCTCACCATCTATTACTGAACGAGGAAGATATCAGACAGGATGACACGATGTTCAAGATGAACCCACCACTTAGGAGCAAGGAAGACCAGCAAGCGCTGATCGACGGTTTATTGGATGGTACGATCGATTGCATCGCGACTGATCATGCTCCTCATACAGAAGCAGATAAACAGGAGGATATTTTGACTGCTCCGTTCGGAATCGTCGGGCTGGAAACGGCATTCCCACTCCTTTACTCACATCTGGTGAAAAAAGATATTCTTACCTTGGAACAACTGATTGACATGCTGACGGTAAAACCGGCAAACGTTTTTGGACTGCCGTATGGAAAGATCGTCGAAGGTGCCCCTGCTGATTTGACGCTGCTGGATATAGAACATAAACAGACAATTGACAGGCACAACTTTTACTCCAAAGGAAAAAATACTCCATTTCATGGCTGGGATGTCATTGGATTTCCAGCAATGACCATAGCTGAAGGAAAAATAGTCTGGGAGGCGGAATAATATGACACAGAAACAACTCGTACTGGAAGATGGAACACAATTTATCGGTCATGGTTTCGGCAGTGACCGTGAGACGGTCGGAGAAATTGTCTTTAATACAGGAATGACAGGATATCAGGAAACCATTTCGGATCCATCCTATTGCGGACAGATTGTGACATTCACCTACCCATTGATCGGAAACTATGGTATCAATCGCGATGATTTTGAAACCGTCGACCCTGCTATTCTGGGAATTGTGGTAAAGGAACACTGCGAACACCCTTCCAACTTCCGTAATGAAGAAACATTGGATTCATTTTTGAAAGCCAAGGGGATACCGGGGATTGCCGGAATTGATACACGGAAGCTGACAAAAATCATCCGGAGACACGGGACGATGAAGGCGACGATTACTTCTCTTGATAGATCAGTAGACAGCGTAGTAGAGAGCCTGAAGTTGACTCAGCTGAAAAGAGATCAGGTAAGACAGGTTTCCACCGTTAAGCCTTATGTAGTCCCTGGCCGGGGCTGTCGCATCGTACTTGTTGATTTTGGAATGAAGCATGGCATTCTACGTGAATTTACCAAACGTAAGTGTCACGTGACAGTTGTGCCTTACAACACCACAGCACAGGAAATTGAACGGTTAAAACCGGACGGCATCATGCTGACCAATGGGCCAGGAGACCCGAAGGATGTACCCGAAGCGATTGAAACGATCCATGAGCTGATTGGCAGAATTCCGATTTTCGGGATTTGTCTCGGCCATCAGTTGATTGCCCTTGCTTCAGGTGCTGATACCGAAAAAATGAAATTTGGACACAGAGGGCTAAATCAGCCTGTCAAAGACAAGCACACAGGAAGAACTTATATCACTTCTCAAAACCACGGATATGCAGTAAGTGCAGGATCCCTGAGCGGAACAGAACTAGAACTTACACAAGTATCGTTAAATGATGCATCCGTAGAAGGCCTGAAACACACTATTCACCCAGTCTTTTCTGTTCAGTACCATCCGGAGAGCTCTCCGGGTCCGGAAGACACCGATAATTTGTTTGATGAATTTCTAGAACTTATCCGCAGCAGCCAATTGAAACAAAAGGAGGAAGCAACATGCCTAAACGTACTGACCTAAACAAAATCCTTGTCATCGGATCCGGTCCGATCATTATCGGCCAGGCAGCAGAGTTCGATTATTCAGGTACCCAGGCATGCCAGGCGTTGAAGGAAGAAGGGTATGAAGTCATACTGGCCAACTCTAATCCTGCAACGATCATGACCGATTATACATTTGCCGATGAAGTATATATGGAACCACTTACAGTTGAATTCATGACAAAAATTATCCGTAAAGAACAGCCTGACGCCATCCTTCCGACCCTTGGCGGTCAGACTGGTCTGAATTTGGCAATGGAATTGAGCAAAACAGGCATTCTTGAGGAATATAGCGTCGAGCTTCTTGGTACACGTATGGAAGCGATCGAGCAAGCGGAAGACCGCGCCATGTTCCGTGACTTAATGTATGAACTGGGACAGCCTGTGCCTGAAAGTACCATTGTCAGCACTGTGGATGCAGCGGCTGATTTTGCATCGGAGATCGGTTACCCCGTTATCGTCCGCCCTGCCTATACGATGGGGGGAACAGGCGGGGGAATGTGCAATAACGAAGCGGAACTACGTGAAATTGCACGGAATGGTCTTTCTCTTTCTCCGGTCAATCAGTGTCTTATCGAAAAGAATATCGCAGGCTTCAAGGAAGTCGAATACGAAGTCATGCGGGACAAAAGTGATCACGCCATTGTTGTCTGTAACATGGAAAACTTCGACCCCGTCGGTATCCATACGGGAGATTCCATTGTTGTCGCTCCTTCCCAGACGTTAAGCGACCGGGAATATCAGATGCTTCGGAACGCATCCCTCACAATCATCCGTTCACTTGGTATTGAAGGAGGGTGTAATGTCCAGCTGGCTCTTGATCCTGACAGCTTCCAGTACTATGTCATCGAGGTAAACCCACGTGTCAGCCGTTCATCTGCCCTCGCCTCTAAAGCGACCGGCTATCCAATTGCTAAATTGGCAGCAAAAATTGCAATTGGCTTGACACTTGATGAAATACCTAATCCTGTAACCGGGACAACCTATGCCTGTTTTGAACCGGCACTCGATTACGTTGTCACTAAAATACCTAGGTGGCCGTTCGATAAATTTGCCAAAGGTAACCGAATCCTGGGTACGCAAATGAAGGCAACCGGAGAAATCATGTCAATAGGGCGTAATTTCGAAGAATCCCTTTTAAAAGGAGTGCGTTCTTTAGAAGGGAAAACGGAAGAGCTGTACCTGAAAACTCTTATCGATCTTGATGACGAGTCTATCAATCATCGTCTCGTAAAAGCGGATGACGAACGAATTTTCGTGTTGGCCGAAGCATTGCGCCGTAATCGTACGATAGAAGAATTGCATGACCTGACGGGAATCGATTTGTTTTTCCTGAATAAATTGAAGCGGATTATTGATCTTGAAAAAGCAATAGAAGAAAATCCATGGGACCTTACTGATATTAGACTGGCTAAACAGCTCGGATTTGCAGATGCCCATCTCGCCCGTCTGCTGGAAAGCGATGTTGATAAAGTTTATCAATTCCGTCTTGACCATGGCATTATGCCGGTATATAAAATGGTAGACACTTGTGCGGGAGAGTTTGCTTCGGAAACACCTTATTTCTACAGCAGTTATGAAGAAGAGAACGAATCAGTGGTGAGTGAAACGAAGAAAGTCCTCGTCATCGGGTCCGGACCAATTCGGATTGGTCAAGGTGTAGAATTCGACTATGCAACCGTCCATTCCGTACTTGCCCTGAAGGAACTTGGTTATGAAGCGATCATTATGAATAACAATCCAGAAACGGTATCGACTGATTTCAGTGTATCAGACAAATTGTACTTCGAGCCTCTTTCTTTAGAAGATGTCATGCATGTCATCGAACTAGAAAAACCCGAGGGAGTCATTGTTCAATTTGGGGGGCAGACAGCAATCAACCTTGTCGATGGTCTTAACCGAAGAGGGGTAAAAATTCTCGGGACCACAATGGAAGCGATCAATGAAACAGAGGATAGGGATTTATTTGAACAATTGTTAAACCGCCTTGATATTGCGAAGCCAGGCGGGGAAAGTGTAACCAGCGTTGGAGAAGCAGTGAAAATAGCCGATAAAATCGGATATCCTGTTGTGGTACGTCCATCTTATGTACTTGGCGGACGGGCAATGGAGATTGTCTATGGGGAAGATGAACTGCTTACGTATATGGAGGAAGCTGTCAGGGATTACAGCGACCATCCGATACTTGTCGATAAGTACTTGACTGGCATGGAAATCGAAGTCGATGCGATCAGTGACGGGGAGACCGTGGTTATCCCTGGTGTCATGGAACACATCGAGCGCGCAGGGGTGCACTCTGGAGATTCCATGGCTGTTTATCCGACACAGCGCTTAAGTAAGGAATTAGAACAGCAATGCATTGACGCAACGGTGAAAATCGCTCGGGAACTCAATATGCAGGGATTAATCAATATTCAGTTTGTGGTTCATGGGGATACAGCGTATGTACTTGAAGTTAATCCAAGGGCCAGCCGAACGGTGCCTTTCTTGAGTAAAATAACCGGGGTAACAATGGCGAATTTGGCGACCAAGGTGATCATGGGAGAGAAGCTAAGCGAACATGGATACCATTCTGGCATCGTAGGGAAGCCGGAAGGTGTCTATGTGAAAGTCCCTGTCTTCTCGTTTGAAAAGCTGCGTAGTGTGGATACGACGCTTGGACCTGAGATGAAATCGACTGGTGAAGTTATCGGTTATGATCAGACACTTGAAAAAGCGCTCTATAAAGGTATGACGGCTTCAGGGCTGAAAATACCGACAGAAGGATCTGTCCTTCTTACTGTTGCTGATAAAGACAAACAGGAAATGCTGCAGATCGCCCGTACATTCCATCAGTTAGGCTTCCAGCTGTACGCGACGGAAGGAACAGCTAATGCGATTGCTAAGGCAGCTATTCCCGTTACCACAGTCAGCAAAGTAGGTGCAGAAGATATGAATGTCATCGATATCATCCAATCCGGAAAAGTGCAATTCGTGGTGAACACACTGACGAAGGGCCTTCAATCGCGCAGTGATGGATTCCGGATCAGAAGGGAAGCTGTCGAACATGGTATTGCCTGCCTTACCAGCCTCGATACGGCAAGGGCGATTGTAGATGTCATTGATTCAATGTCCTTTACAGCAAGAGCAATCGGGCAAAAGGAGGTTATCCTCTGATGATGAAGCGTGAATGGATGGATATCCTTCACCACGAGAAAGTGGCGACAGATACCTACCAAATGGTTCTGAACGGGGATATACCAGGGAGCGGAATCAGGCCTGGCCAGTTCGTCCATATCCTGGTGGATGATAACTTTTTCTTAAGGCGGCCAATATCGATCGCTGATGTGGATGAACAGGCAGGAACGCTAACTATCCTATATAAGGTACTGGGAAAAGGTACGAAGTCGTTAACCGCAAAGCAGCAGGGGGATAAACTTGACGTATTGGGACCTGGGGGAAACGGGTTTCCAATGGAAGAATTGAAGACAAAACGTGCTTTGCTGATAGGCGGAGGAATCGGCGTACCACCCCTTCATTATCTTGGGCGGCAGCTGGTGGAGCAGGGGATCGAAGTCATTTCGGTCCTCGGCTTTCAGAGTAAAGAATACATTTTCTTTGAAAAGCAATTCAACGAACTTGGTGAAGTATATGTTGCTACCAATGATGGTTCTTATGGCCATCATGGCTTTGTCACGGATATTTTACCGGGACTTGAAGGCAGGTTTGACACTTATTTTTCCTGTGGTCCAGCAGTGATGCTAAAAGCAGTGTCGAAAGAATTAACTGGCTATGATGGATACTTGTCCATTGAAGAACGGATGGGATGCGGAGTTGGTGCCTGTTTTGCCTGTGTCGTCCCAACCCCTGAAAGTGATGCGAAAGGTTATAGGAAAATTTGCCGGGATGGGCCAGTCTTTAAACCGGAGGAGGTAGTATTATGAGTAATCTGTCTATTAATCTTCCAGGATTAAAGTTGAAAAACCCAGTGATGCCAGCGTCTGGTTGTTTCGGTTTCGGAAAAGAGTTCAGTGATTTTTACGATTTGTCTGAACTTGGCGGAATCATCATCAAAGCAGCAACTGGAGAGCAACGTTACGGCAATCCGACTCCGAGAGTTGCAGAGACCTCATCCGGTATGTTGAATGCTATCGGTCTGCAAAATCCAGGGGTAGATCAAATCATCACGGATGAACTGCCATTCTTAGGAGAATTTGATACTCCGATCATTGCAAATGTTGCTGGAAGTACGGTGGAGGAGTATATCGAAGTCGCGAGAAAAATTTCCCGTTCAGAACAAATTTCAGCCATCGAGCTCAATATTTCCTGTCCGAATGTCAAAGAAGGCGGTGTCCAGTTTGGTACTGAACCGGATTTGGCCGCAGAAGTGACCAGGCAGGTTAAAGCTGTGAGCGATGTGCCAGTTTACGTGAAGCTGTCTCCTAATGTCAGCGATATCGTCAGCATGGCAAAGGCAGTGGAACAAGCAGGAGCCGATGGCTTGTCTATGATCAATACCCTGACTGGAATGAGACTGGATCTTAACAGCAGAAAACCGATTATTGCCAACGGAACTGGAGGTTTATCCGGTCCTGCAATTAAACCTGTGGCCATACGTATGATTTATCATGTGTATCAGCAAGTCAACATACCGATAATCGGAATGGGCGGTATAGAGACGGCAGAAGACGTCATGGAGTATTTGCTTGCAGGTGCAAGTGCTGTAGCGGTAGGAAGTGTTAATTTCAAAAATCCTTTTGCCTGTAAGGACATCATTGATGCTCTTCCGGAAACGATGAATAAATATGGGTTTTCCTCCTTAGAGGAAATTATCGGGGGGGCACATCGATGATGATTAACAGCCAGATTTATATCGCACTCGATTTTGAAAGCGGGGAAAAGGCACTCGCCTTCCTGGATGAACACAGCCTTACCGGAGTTGCTGTAAAAGTAGGAATGGAATTGTTTTATCGTGAAGGACCTTGGATCATCAAACAATTACAAAAAAGAGGCCATCCGGTTTTCCTTGATCTGAAGCTCCATGACATCCCGAATACGGTAAAAAAAGCAATGAAGAATCTTGCCTCACTTGGCGTTGATGTAGTTAATGTCCACGCTCAGGGCGGTTCTGAAATGATGAAAGCAGCAAGAGAAGGATTGGATGAAGGTGCAGGAAACGGCAAACGCCCGATGTTATTGGCGGTCACCCAGTTGACCTCAACTGATGAGCAGATGCTTTCAGAAGAATTGCAAGTGATAAGCAAGGTGGAGGATTCAGTCATTCATCTGGCTAAGCTGGCAAAGGAATCTGGTGCTGATGGTGTCGTTTGCTCGGTCCATGAGGTTGCCGGTATTAAAGCCTCGTGTGGAGAGGAATTTAAGACAGTAACCCCGGGAATCAGGCTTGTTAGTAGTGAGCAGCATGACCAAAAGCGGGTTGCAACACCAAAAGAAGCAAAAAGGCAAACAACGGACGCTATAGTGGTAGGTCGGGGTATAACGCAGCATCCATCCCCTAAAGAGGCCTATCGTCAAGTTGAGAAGGAGTGGGAATATGAGTGAAAGAGAACGCATTTCAAGTGATTTACTGGCTATTGAAGCTGTCCAGATCCGGCCAGATGACCCATTTACCTGGACATCTGGAATTAAGTCCCCAATTTATTGCGATAACAGACTGACGATGTCATATCCAGATATCAGGGGACGAATAAGAGATGCTTTTGTCAGTCATATAAAGGAACTGCCAGAGAAGATCGACATTATTGCCGGATGCGCAACAGCAGGTATTCCGCATGCTGCATTCATTGCAGAATCCATGGGGCTGCCAATGGTCTATGTAAGGTCCTCTTCAAAAAAGCATGGAAAAGGAAATCAGATCGAAGGCTTGGTTAAGGAAGGCGACAGAGTAGTCGTGATCGAAGACTTGATTTCCACAGGTAAATCATCCATAAATGCTGCCAAAGCTCTAGAGGGTGCAGGGGCTGAAGTAGTGCAAATTCTTGCGATATTCAGTTACGGTTTACCTGCTGCAGAAGAAGCATTTGGTGCTGAAGGGTTTACTTACAACACATTGACAGACTTCTCCGCACTATTAGACCATATGAAAAAGCAGCAGTCATTTGATGAACAGACGGAAGCGAAAATATGGGAATGGCAGAGGGATCCTGCCTCTTTCAAAGGATAGGGATTGTAACTGGCCACCTTTCTCTGTACCATGAGAGTGAGGAGAAAAGGTGATGTTGACATGAAATCTCGCAAACATTCCTTATTCATAGTAGTGAACGCTATATTAGGGGTTGCAAGTTGTTTTGGTTATTTATACACTTGGCTGACATTTTCTTTCATGGATAGCATGCTTGCTTTCCCGCCGGTAATCGCATTTATAGTATTTTTAGGTGTATTTTATGTGTGGAATAAATGGATGCTGCGGAAGGAACGAAAAAAATATTGGCTACAGGCAGTGTTTTCTTACATTGCAACCATACTGGTATTCATCTATTTTCTTAAACTGTGAAAAAAGGGTTGATTGAAGTAAATCTTACACATAAACCGTCTTCCCCGCGGAAAGGGAATCGTTTCCCTGCCCTCCTGCTGCGATATCAACAATAACGAAAAGGGCTGCCCCAATTAGTCTATTACAGACTTATAGGACAGCCCCTTTAAATTGGCCGATATAAAAGTTTCGACATACAGTTATATCATGGTTCCGCGATGGGCGTTCGGTGGGGACGCCTGCGGGAACAGCGCGAGTCGAAGGTCCCCTTGGTCAAGTTTGATTCCTGATTGTCAGGAGTCAGTCCCTTTTCCCTGATGAGAGTTTTCTTTTAACTGCTTTACAATAGAAGCATCAGGTGTCACAAATAATGTCTGCTGATGATCGTATATGACAAAGCCTGGTTTTGCACCTGATGGCTTTTTTACATGCCTGATGAGAGTATAATCGACAGGTACCGATGAGGAATGCTGGCTCTTGCTATAGTTAGCAGCAAGCTGGGCTGCTTCTAAAAGCGTATCCTCGGTCGGTTCCGTAGATTTGATTACCACGTGTGAGCCGGGGATATCCTTCGTATGAAGCCAGGTATCATTTTTTCCAGCCAGTCGGTTTGTCAAGTATTCGTTCTGCTTGTTATTCCTGCCTACATAAATAGGAGTTCCATCACTTGATAAGAATTTATCCGGCTCTGGCTTGTTGGCTTTATTTTTACGTTTGGACTGCTGTCTTTTCTTTTTCAGGTAGCCTTCTTCCCGCAATTCTTCCCTTATTTCTTCAATGTCCTGTTCCCTGGCACTCTCGACTTGCTGAAGCAGCTGATCCAGGTAATCGATTTCTCCACGGGCCTTTTTTATTTCTTCCTGGACGACTTGTTTCGATTTTTTCATCTTTTGATATTGCTGAAACAAGGCCTGTGCATTTTCGCTTGGTGATTTATTCGGATTCAGGTTAATCATAATGGTTTTCTGGTCAGGATCATAATAATCGATGACCTCTACAGTTTCATCTCCATGCTGTACGAGATGGAGGTGGGCGGTCAGGAGTTCGCCTTCTCTTTGGTATTTGTCTGCATTTTCTGCTTTTCTCAATGTCTCTTCATGTTTCTTTATTTTCCTGATATTTTTATCGCGTTCATTTTTCAGCAAACGATGAAGATCTCCGGCCTGCTGTTTTACTCGATCCCGTTCCGCTTTGCCGGAGTAGTAAGCATCCAGCATACTGCTTACCGTCCGGAATGTTGTGAATGAATCACCGGCAGTATCAAGGGGGAGGACATAGAATATTTCTTTATCCCCATGATAAATACGGGGAGCATAATCATGGAAGGACAACCGTTCTCTAAAAGTCCGATATACGCTTTCATAAGTGTTTTTCGATCCGAGGAAGGCTTCGTGGGCAATTTCCTTCGTAATTAATGGAGAACACCCCATTAATATACCGAGAATTTGTCGATCCATTTTGCCAGCATTAAAATCCAGTTTCTTTACGAATTCCTCCGGCTCCAGATCCACAGGGTTAGTTTTACCCTGTTCGGGAGGCAGCTTGTATAGTTGACCAGGCATGACAGTGCGATGCCTGTTTTGGGAAGGTGGAAGATGTTTGATACTGTCCAGGATGTGCCCCTTTTCCTGGTCGATGAGAATAATGTTGCTGTGTTTCCCCATTACTTCCATAATCAAAGTTTTCGTAGTCTCATCCCCTAGTTCATTACGGGATTTAATATGAAACTTTACTATCCTCTCCATTTCAACCTGTTCGATGCTTATAATGAACCCGCCGACAAGATGCTTGCGGAGAAGCATGCACAGCATAGGGGGTTCCTTTGGATTATGGTAATTATCTTCAGTAAGATGGAACCTGGCATAGCTCGGATGAGCGGAAAGCAGCAGCGAATGGTTTTTTCGCTGGGCCCTTATTGTAAACACCAGTTCCGTATCCGTAGGCTGATAGATTTTCATGACTCTTCCTGTTGTCAATGTCTGATTAAGTTCATGTGTGACCGCTCTGGTCACAATACCATCAAATGACATGGTGATTCACCTCTCAATGTGCCTAGTATAGCATGTAAACCAGCCAGTTAACTATTACCGGCATGGAAAAAACTGCACTGACATTCTTAGAAAGTGCCGAAAGACTGTATTATTCGAATCTGCCAGTAATATAAGTCTTTCTTAATTATTCTAGCTTACAAAAATACTTTTTGATAAGATAGAGTACAGGTTGGTCGTAAATAAGAAAACGGGTGTGATAGACAGTGGTTAGAAGTATGACAGGTTACGGAAGAGAAACAGCAGAAATCGAGGGGACAAGGCTGACGATAGAAGTCAGGTCCGTGAACCATCGTTTCTTGGATATTTCAGCAAAGATGCCTCGTACCTTTCTATTTCTTGAGGATAAAATGAAAAAGTTGATCAAGAACGACATCTCCAGGGGAAGGGTAGATGTTTATGTCACCATGGAAGGGGAAGGAATTACCGAAAGAAGCCTGAAGGTCGACTGGGACTTATTGGAGCAGTATATCAATCAATTGAAGGTAGTCAAGGGCCATTACGGCTTGACGGGAGATGTGTCGGTTGATATCGTAACAAAGTTGGAAGACTTATTTACTGTGCAGGAGACAGATCAGCACCAGGATGAACTTCAGCAGATGCTTCTTGACAGCCTTCAAAAAGCCGTAGGTAAACTTGTGGACATGCGCAAGGATGAAGGAGATGCACTGAGGGACGATCTGAAGGCACGTCTTGGTGAAGTTAGGAATTTCGTAAATCAGCTGGAAGATAGACGGGAACTTGTCATCGATACTTATAAAAATCGGATAAAGAGCAGAATCCAGGAATATGTAAGGGAATCATTTCAGATAGAGGATTCCCGGATCATGCAGGAAGTAGCCCTGCTTGCTGAAAAAGGGGATATCACAGAGGAAATAACAAGGCTTCATTCTCATATCGATCAATTTAGCTCAACTCTCGGAAAACAGCAGTCAATTGGACGTCAGCTTGATTTTATCGTTCAGGAAATGCACCGGGAGGTAAATACGATCGGCTCTAAATCTAATGATGCTAAAATTAGTGAATGGGTGGTATCATTAAAGAGTGAAATCGAAAAAATGAAAGAACAAGTGCAAAATGTGGAGTAAGCCGGTTTATAAAGAGGATTGAAGAAATGTCAGACTGGCTATACTGGACTTGAGGATCAGTCAGCAGTACAAGTTTCACATTCCTGCACTTTTTTCTTATAATAGAATTGATGTTATAGTACGTGCCATGAAGGAGGAACCATTTTGAGTCTTAAGTTAATCAATATCGGTTTTGGAAATGTCGTATCCGCAAACAGGATCATTTCCATTGTATCCCCGGAGTCTGCACCAATTAAACGGATTATTACGGTAGCCAGGGATAATAATAAATTAGTAGATGCTACATACGGCCGGCGCACCCGCGCGGTCATCATCACCGACAGTGATCATGTTGTGCTATCTGCGGTCCAGCCGGAAACAGTCGGCCAACGGGTCTTGAGTCATGATGATATTTCTGATGAAAACTAGGAGGGCATGAATTGATTGAGGAAAAAGGTATTTTATTTGTTTTATCCGGGCCTTCCGGTGTCGGAAAAGGCACGGTCAGAAAATCATTGTTTGAACAATCAACAGATCTTAGCTACTCTATATCGATGACTACCAGAGGTCCCCGGGAAGGTGAAACGGATGGAGTAGATTACTTTTTCAAAAGCCGGGATGAGTTCGAAAAATTGATCGCCGAAGGTAAATTGCTTGAACATGCGGAATATGTCGGTAACTATTACGGCACTCCGAGGGAATATGTCGAAGAGACACTCGAGCAAGGAAAAGATGTCTTCCTTGAAATAGAAGTTCAAGGAGCACTACAGGTCAAAGAAAATTTCCCTCAGGGGGTATTTATCTTCCTTATCCCGCCAAGTCTCGAAGAACTGAAGGACCGGATAGTAAGCCGAGGCACAGAAACCGAGGAGAAAGTAAAAAACCGGCTTCATACGGCAAGAGAAGAAATTGAGATGATGGACGCTTACGATTATGTGGTGGTCAACGATCAAGTTGATAACGCTGTTTCGAAAGTCAAATCTATTGTCGTTAGTGAACATTGCAAACGGGAACGTGTCGCAAAACAATACAAGAAAGCATTGGAGGCTGGTCAATCATGATGTTAGAACCATCAATCGATTCCCTGCAAAAGCAAATCAAATCCAAATACACGTTAGTCACTTTATCTGCACGCCGCGCGCGTGATCTCCAGCAAGATGGGGTGCCGATGATCGAGAAGCCTACGTCCCACAAATATGTTGGAGTAGCGCTAGAAGAAATCCGTGATGGTAAGTTGACGTATTCCTTTGCGAGCGAAATTCAGGAACGACAGTTTTAAGTCGCGAAATGGAAAGAAACCTTCACAGGTATCATGTCAAATTGTATGATAAAAGCCGCGCTGACCGTTTGTATCTAGCGCGGTTTTCTTTATACTTTAAGAAAGTTTAACTTTGTTAAGGGATTAAAGCATAAGTAGAACTAAGGCTTTCGCCATAAGAACTTGGCGACAAGCTAAGTTTTTCTAATACTTTTAGAAGATATATAATTTTTTCTAAGGAAACCTGAGCTGTATGAATCAAGCTGTTCGGTTAGTAGTCTGCCTTCAGGGTTCACAGATTACCATTATCGTATAAATTAATTGCCGCATCACCAAAATCTCTCAATTAATTTGTTTAATCTTAAGGAGACGATCACATGCTTAAGGGAAAAAAGATAGTTCTTGGCGTTTCTGGAGGCATTGCGGTCTATAAAGCAAGCGCTCTTACCAGCAAGCTGGTACAAGCAGGAGCTGAAGTCAAAGTGATTATGACCGATAGCGCGCAGAACTTTGTCACACCGCTTACCTTCCAGGCGTTATCAAGAAATCCAGTATATACCGACACCTTCGATGAAAAAGACCCCCGTTACATAGCTCATATTGACCTTGCTGACTGGGCGGATATGTTTTTGATCGCCCCTGCAACAGCAAATATTCTTGGAAAAATGGCAAATGGTATTGCTGATGATATGCTCTCAACAACCTTGCTTGCAACGGAAGCTCCGGTCTATATCGCGCCTGCGATGAATGTACATATGTATGCCCACCCTGCCGTTAAGGAGAATATGGTGACGCTCGAAAAGTGGGGATACCGATTCATTGAGCCTGGGGAAGGTTATCTTGCGTGCGGTTATGTTGGGAAAGGAAGGCTGGAAGAGCCTGAAACCATTGTGCATGTACTGGAAGAGCAATATAAGAATACTGGCTGGCTGCAAGGCAAAAAGGTACTCGTAACCGCGGGGCCAACACAAGAAAAAATTGACCCTGTCCGGTATTTTACCAATCCTTCGACTGGAAAAATGGGATTTTCCTTAGCTGCTGAAGCAGCAAGGCTTGGGGCGGAAGTGACACTTATCGCCGGTCCTGTGCAGCTAGATACGCCAGCTGGAGTTCATCGTGTGGATGTGACGACAGCGGAGGAAATGTTTGGGGCTGTAACCACTCATTTTCCAACACAGGATATCGTCATTAAATCAGCAGCCGTGGCTGATTATCGCCCTAAAGTGGTTCATGAAGAGAAGATGAAAAAGGAACCAGGAGATTACGCTGTGGAAATGGAGCGGACAAAGGATATTTTAAAATATCTAGGGGAAAACAAACAGCACCAATTTTTATTAGGGTTTGCGGCAGAAACGACTAATCCAATAGCATATGCCAAACAAAAGCTCGAAAATAAGCGGCTCGATGCGATTGTTGTCAACAATATCAAACAGCCTGGCACTGGATTTGCTCATGACACCAATACTGTCGTATACATCAATCGGGCCTTGGAGGAAATCAGCCTTCCATTAATGCAAAAAACGGAGATAGCCGGGCATATTTTTCAGCAGATTAAGAAAGACATAGAGGGTGAGTGAATTGGATATTGCACGTGTAGTAGTCGATGTACCCTCCTCCCAGACAAACCGTCCCTTTGATTATAGAGTACCAGACAAATTCCGGGGGATCGTGGAGAAGGGTGTGAGGGTGATCGTCCCATTTGGTCCGCGCAAAATCATGGGTTACGTTGTGGCCATGACAAATAAAAGTGAATTCGACAGGCTGAAGCCGATTGAAGATGTACTTGATTTGACCCCGATTCTCACCGAGGAATTACTGGATCTTGGAAACTGGCTTACGGAACAGACATTAAGCTTTTATATTTCTTCTTTTCAGGTAATGCTTCCACAAGTATTGAAAGCGAAATACAAGAAAGAGCTTTGGCGGCAGGAGGAAGAGTTGCTTCCTGAGAATCTCGAAAGCCTGTTCGGAGGCAGGGAGGTCATTGAATTTGAGGAATTCGAACAATCCGGGATAAGTTATCATCAGCTGCAAAAAACAATCCAGGAAGGCATCATCGATGTCCATTATGAAGTGAAAAGCAGGGAAACGAAAAAGACCACAACTATGATTCAGCCGGAGAAAGATCCAGTCAGCCTGGAAGAAGCTTTCGTTGATTTGCCTGCGCAGGCAAAAAAACAAAAAGAAATCGTGCAATATTTTATTGAAGCCCCAGAGCCCGTCTCCCAAAAGTTTCTTCTTGGCCAACTAGGTACTACCAGAGCTTCCCTCAAGTCGTTACTTGATAAGGGACTGTTAAAAGAATTCAAACAGGAAATCTACCGGGATCCCTATGAGAACAAGGAATTCGAACGGACAGAAGCATTTGAACTTACGGACGAGCAACAGGAGGCAATCACACCGATTCTTCGATGTATGGAGGATGGCAAACATGAAGTGATGCTGCTCCATGGAGTAACCGGCAGTGGTAAAACCGAAATCTATCTCCAATCGATCCAGCAAGTAATGGACAAGGGGATGGAAGCGATCATGCTGGTACCTGAAATAGCTTTAACACCACAAATGGTTGAGCGTTTTAAAGGCAGGTTCGGTTCTCGTGTGGCGGTTATGCACAGTGCTTTATCAGCAGGCGAAAAATATGACGAATGGCGAAAAATTCAGCGTAAAGAGGTACAGGTCGTTGTTGGTGCCCGTTCTGCCATATTTGCTCCGTTTACAAAACTGGGTATCATTATTATCGATGAAGAGCATGAAACCAGCTATAAACAGGAAGACCACCCCCGCTACCATGCGAGGGATATTGCAATTCAGCGTGGGATAAAGCATAATTGCCCTGTCGTTTTAGGCAGTGCCACACCAACACTAGAGTCTTTCGCCCGTGCGAAAAAGGGGAATTATCAGCTGCTGACACTTTCAAAAAGGATGAATGATGCGACCATGCCGGAAGTGGAGGTCGTTGATATGAGGGATGAACTGCATGCTGGAAATCGCTCCATGTTTTCACGTGCCTTAATGGAAAAAATAACGGACCGGTTGAAGCGCAAGGAACAAGTTGTTTTATTTTTAAACAGAAGAGGTTATTCGACGTTTGTCATGTGCCGGGACTGCGGCCATGTGATCGAATGTCCCCACTGTGATATTGCACTTACCTACCATCGCAGGCAGGAAAAACTGAAATGTCACTATTGCTCTTATGAGGAGCCCATGCCATCAAGGTGTCCGGAATGTGATAGTGAAACCATCCGCTATTTTGGAACGGGTACACAAAAAGTAGAGGAGAACTTGCAGCAGCACCTGCCAGAAGCACGAGTGATTCGGATGGATGTCGATACGACCAGGCGGAAGGGAGCTCATGAAAAACTACTCTCTCAATTCGGCGCAGGGGAGGCAGACATTCTGCTGGGTACCCAAATGATTGCGAAAGGCCTTGATTTCGAAAACGTCACCCTGGTAGGCGTGTTGACAGCGGATTCTTTATTGAACCTGCCGGATTTCCGGGCTGCTGAGAAAACGTTTCAGCTGCTAACCCAGGTAAGCGGGAGGGCCGGGCGCCATCTTAAACCTGGAGAAGTTGTCGTACAGACGTATACCCCTGAGCATTACAGCGTAGAAATGGCCAGTGAATATGATTACGAACGGTTTTTCAACCATGAAATGAAGCTCAGAAAAGCTTTTCAGTATCCGCCTTATTTTTTCTTGACACTGATTACCGTCTCGCATCCGAATCAGTTGAAAGTTCAAGAGGTTACGCAGAAAATCTGCAAATTTATGAAAACCAAATTATCCGAAGAAGCGACAGTTCTTGGACCGACACCATCAGCCCTTACCCGGATCAAAGATAGATATCGCTTTCAATGCATGATAAAATACAAACAGGAACCAGAGCAGCGGAAATTATTGAAACGGATCCTTCATTATTATGACGATGAAATAAGACAGGATGATTTACAGATTTCAATCGACTTCCAGCCATACCAGTTAATGTAGAAAGGAGTATGCACCCATGACGAAAATTGCATTTATGGGAACTCCGGATTTTGCCGTACCCGTATTAGAGAAATTGATTGAAGAAGGCTACGATATTGTATGTGCCGTCACACAACCCGATAGGCCGAAAGGGAGAAAAAGGGTCATGACGCCGCCCCCTGTTAAAGAAGCGGCTGAGAAACATGGCATTCCAGTCTTCCAGCCTGAAAAAATTAAAACAGAATACGCACACGTACTGGAGTATGATCCGGATTTGATTATCACAGCAGCATTCGGCCAGATTCTCCCAAAAGAATTGCTGGAAGCTCCGAAATATGGCTGTATAAATGTACATGCATCCTTGCTTCCCGAGTTTAGGGGAGGTGCGCCAATTCATTATTCTATTCTCGAAGGAAAAAAGGAAACAGGCGTTACAATCATGTATATGGTGGAAAAACTGGATGCCGGCGACATGCTGTCACAAGTCAAAGTCCCGATTACAGATAAAGACCATGTCGGCACCCTCCACGATAAACTGGCCGAGGCAGGAGCGAACCTGCTTAGCATTACCTTGCCTGAACTATTAGATGGCAAGCTTGAAGCGACCAGGCAAGATGAATCAAAAGTGACCTTTGCAGGCAACATTAAAAGGGAACAGGAAAAGATTGATTGGACCAATGATCAAGAAACAGTTTACAACCATATCAGAGGATTACATCCATGGCCGGTGGCATTCACTACCTGGCGCGGTAAGCCAATGAAGGTGTGGTGGGGAGAAAAAATCGAAAAGAATACTGGTGGAAAACCTGGTGAAATTATTTCTATTGCCGATGATGGCTTCATTGTTGCTACAGGCGATAATAAAGGAATAAAAGTAACCGAATTGCAGCCTTCAGGAAAAAAACGTATGTCAGCACAGGATTTTTTGAATGGGGCAGGCAGTGATATGGAACGTGGGGAACAGTTAGGAGATTCGGAATGAAGAAATTTGCTGTGCGTGAAACAGCTCTTGAATTGTTGACTCGGATAGGTGAACAGGGCGGTTTCAGCCATGTACTAATCGATCGGGCTATGAAGCAGGAAGGATTGTCTCAAAGGGATGGAGCTTTACTGACAGAAATCGTTTATGGGACGCTGCAGCGCAGAGACCTTCTTGCTTATTATGTAAAAGACAGAGTAAAAGGAAAAAAGAAATTACAGCCATGGGTGAAATGGTTGTTATACATGTCAATTTACCAAATGACTTTCCTGGATAAAATTCCTGATCACGCCATCATCCATGAAGCCGTGGAAATAGCAAAGAAACGTGGACACAAAGGTATCGCCTCCCTTGTAAACGGCATGCTTAGAAATATTCAGCGCAGCGGTGTTTCCGACCTGAGTGAATTAAAAGAACCGATTAATCGTCTGGCCATTGAAACGAGTCATCCTGAATGGATGGTGAAACGCTGGGTTGATATGTATGGCTTTGAAGTAACCAAGGAAATGTGTTTTTCCAATTTGACATATAAGCCGATGAGTGTCAGAGTCCAGACATTGAAAATTTCACGTCAGGATGCCATTGAACTATTAAAGGCTGATGGCTATGAAGTGACTGCTTCCTTGCTTTCACCACAGGGGATCATTATCGAATCTGGTAACATTCTAAAGCATGATCTCTTCCTTTCTGGAAAAGTGACTATTCAGGATCAAAGCTCAATGCTTGTAGGAGAAATGATGGATGTGACCCCTGGGATGAAAGTGCTTGATGCCTGTAGTGCACCGGGAGGAAAAACAACCCATATTGCAGAAAAAATGGAAAATGAAGGGCAAATTATTGCTTATGATCTGCATGCCAAAAAAGCAAAGCTAGTCACAGAGAAAGCAGCACAGCTTGACCTTCATATCATCGAAGCAGGGCAGGCGGACAGTCGAAATCTCTGTGAAAAACATTCGGAGGAATCATTTGATCGAATATTACTCGATGCTCCTTGTTCAGGCCTTGGGGTATTGAGAGGAAAACCCGACATCAAATACCATAAACAGGAAAAAGACATAGTTGCACTTTCTTCGATTCAAGAGGAATTATTGGAAAGTGTAGCACCATTACTAAAGTCGGGTGGAAAAATGATTTATAGTACCTGTACTGTGGACAGAGAAGAAAACGAGCGAGTAGTTGAACGATTCCTGGAGAAACATAATTCTTTTAAAGTCGACCCGTCTTTTGAGAAGGATCTCCCTAATGTCCTGGCTGAATCTGCCGGAATCAGTAAGAGTGGGCTGCAGTTGTTTCCCCAGCATTTTGACACGGATGGTTTTTTCTTAACAAGATTGGTCAAGACTGATTAAAAAAACAATTTTGGATCGCATACTGACTTTGTGAAAGCTCGCAACAGTATGCGATCTATAATCTTTGCACGAAATGGGATACGAGGTGAGATAATGAATGGTTATTTTTTGACGGACAAAGGGCAGGTCAGAAACCATAATGAAGATGCTGGAGGACTGTTCATCAATAACAATCAGCAGACATTAGCCGTTGTCGCTGATGGCATGGGCGGGCATCGTGCCGGGGATGTGGCGAGTGAAATGGCGACATCCAACTTACATAAAACGTGGCAGACAGCTACACGAATGGATTCCCCTGATAAAGCGGAAGAATGGCTGCAACAAGCGATTGCCCAAGTGAACGAAACGATATTTTCCCATTCCGAGCAAAATGACGATTGTAAAGGGATGGGAACTACTGTAGTGGCTGCAATTTGTACAAGTGAATTCGTTTCCATCGCTCATATAGGCGACAGCCGATGCTATCTGGCCAATCAATATGGCTTCAAGCAGGTAACGGAGGATCACTCCCTTGTTAATGAACTGGTACGGTCTGGCCAAATCACCCGGGAAGATGCAGAACAGCATCCAAGAAAAAATGTCCTTTTGAAAGCGTTAGGCACAGAAAGGAACGTAACCGTTGATACACACTCCCTTGAATGGGAAAAAGGAGATATATTACTCCTATGTTCCGATGGGCTGACGAATAAACTTGATGATAACGAGCTGTATGAACTTGTCAAAAACTCTCAGGAACCGGAAAATGTTGCAGAAAAACTCGTCCACGTAGCTAATGATCGCGGAGGCGAAGATAATATCACATTGGTATTAGTTCATTATGATTCTCCTGGCGGGAAAGTGGTGGATCATAATGCTGAATAATCGGCTATTGAACGAACGTTATTTGCTTAAAGAGATGATTGGCGGAGGCGGAATGGCGAACGTTTATTTAGCTCAGGATACAATTCTGGAAAGAGAAGTGGCAATCAAAGTATTGCGTCTTGAATACGGCAATGATGAAGAATTTATCGCTCGTTTTCATAGGGAAGCTCAATCAGCCACTAGTCTTTCGCACCCTAATATTGTCAATATTTATGATGTTGGGGAAGAAGAAGATATTTATTATATGGTGATGGAACATATAGATGGGATGACTTTGAAAAAATACATACAAACCAATAGCCCAGTTGACGTGAATGATGCTATTGATATCATGCATCAGGTAACGTCCGCGATTGGACATGCCCATGATAACGGAATTGTCCACAGGGATATTAAACCAGAGAATATTCTTATCGATCATTATGGGCAAGTAAAAGTGACTGACTTCGGGATAGCGATGGCGCTTAGTGCAACAGCACTTACGCAGACAAATTCAATCCTGGGCTCTGTTCATTACTTGTCACCCGAACAGGCTAGAGGAGGCGTAGCAACGAAGAAGTCGGATATCTATTCTATTGGTATCGTATTTTTCGAGCTATTGACCGGAAGGCTTCCTTTTTCTGGTGAATCAGCAGTTTCAGTCGCATTGAAGCATCTGCAAAATGATACACCATCCCTAAAAAGGTGGAACCCTGATCTGCCCCAAAGCGTGGAAAATGTCGTATTAAAAGCTACAGCGAAGGATCCATTTCATCGGTATGCCTACGTTCAGGAAATGGAGGAGGATTTGGATACTGCGTTAGACCCGGAAAGGTATGACGAACCTCCATTTGTACCAGAGGAAGATGATGACGGGGAGAAGACAAAAGCGATTCCAGTCATTACTCAAGAAGCTTTTAAAGATCAACAGCACGATGAAACGATTATCCATACAAACGGTGGAAATACGAAGAACGTCCCAATAACAGATGAAGTCAAAAAGGATGAGAAAAAAGACAAGAATAAAACGAAAAAAAAGAAGAAAAAAGTTTGGGGGTGGCTGCTTGGCATCTTGCTGTTCCTTGTAGCTGCCGGTATTGCTGCTATTATTTTCCTGCCTGAATTAATGCAGCCAAAAGACGTCGAAATGATTGATGTGACCGGAATGGAATACGAAGAAGCCTACAGCAAACTCCGCAATTTGAATTTGAAGGTAGAACGGGAAACCGTTTATTCGGACACCGTGGAAGAGGGCTTTGTGGTAAAAACGGACCCGAACGCGGGGATGGTGACGAAAGAAGGAGCGACAGTCACAGTTTTTTCAAGCCGTGGCAAGGAAAAAATGGAATTTGGCGACTATGTGGGTGAGGAGTTTGAAAAAATTAAAGCAGAACTGGAAGCGAAGGGGTATAAAAATATCCTGCCGATCAGGGAGAACTCCGATCAGCCTGCTGGAGAGATCATAGAGCAGATTCAGCCACAGCCAGATGAGCAAGTTGTTCCTGAAGAAGCGCGTGTGATCTTCAAAGTAAGCTCGGGACCGCCGACTGTCATGTTGAAGCCTTTGAAAAATTTATCCCAGCAGGAGGCAGAGTCTTATCTGACGGAAAACGAACTGAATATGAAAGTCAGTGAAGATTATTCTGATTCTGTTGAAGAAGGAATGATCATTTCTCAATCACCAGCTCCCTATACGGAAGTTGAACAGGGATCGACGATTGAAGTCGTTGTATCTAAAGGCCAGAAGGAACAGCCGCCGCGGACTGAAAATGTCAGTGTAACCGTTCCTTATACGGCTCAGCCCGAGGAAGAACCTCAGGATGAAAATAACGGCGAAGGAAATAACAATGAAAATGGGAACAAAAACGGAGAAGGAAACGAGAACAACGAAAACAAAAATAAACAAGATCCTAATGAAAGTCCGCCTGCTCAAGAAGTGATCATTTATATAGAAGATATGGAACACGATATATCCGAGGTATACAGAAAAGAAACAATAACAGAGGATACTACATTCGAGTTTCCGTTAACGATTGCACCAGGGACCGAAGCAAGTTATAAAGTATTAAGAGGTGAAGAGGTTGTTGAAGAAGCTACAATCCCTTACTAGGATGGTGAAGGTATGCCGGCAGGAAAAATAATGAAAGCTTTGAGTGGGTTTTATTATGTCTACTCAGGGGGAGAAATTTTTCAATGCAGAGGAAGAGGTGTCTTCCGAAAACAAAAAATCACCCCTCTGGTGGGAGATGAAGTGACCTTTGAAGCTGAAAATTATGAAGAGGGATACGTCCTATCTATCAGTGAGCGAAAAAATGAATTGGTCCGGCCGCCGATCGCTAATATCGATCAGGCGATAATCGTCACTTCTGCAAAACAACCTGCCTTTAACTCCCTACTTTTGGACAGGTTTTTGGTTCTTGTAGAATCCAATCATATCAAGCCATTGATCGTCATTTCAAAAATGGATTCTCTGACCACAGCGGAGAGTAAGGAGATAGATGATTATTTAAGTGTTTATGAGAAAGCTGGCTACTCGGTAGTAATGACTACTGTAGAAGACGAAGCACATATAGAAAAGATTAAGCCATACTTGAAAGACCAGGTGACAGTTATCGCAGGCCAGTCGGGAGTAGGAAAATCCACCATTCTGAATGTACTTTCTCCGGAACTTGATATTGAGACGAATGATATTTCTGCCAGTTTGGGCAGAGGTAAGCATACAACCAGGCATGTCGAACTTTTTGAAGTTGCTGGTGGCCTTGTCGCAGATACACCTGGTTTCAGTTCGCTTGATTTCCAGACTATAGAAGTAGAACAACTGCCGGAATGTCTGCCCGAATTTCGGGAAGTACAGCATCTTTGTAAGTTCCGGGGATGTCTGCATAACAAAGAACCAAAGTGCGCAGTGAAAGAAAGTGTAGCTGCCGGTGAAATCTCTCAGACCAGGTACGATCACTACCTGCAATTTCTTGAAGAAATACAAAACAGAAAGCCGAGGTATTAACATGACAAAAATTGCACCCTCCATACTATCTGCCGATTTTTCCAGGCTCGGTGAAGAAATTAATGACGTAGTGAAAGGCGGAGCGGATTATATCCATGTAGACGTGATGGATGGACATTTCGTTCCTAATATCACAATTGGCCCCTTGATCGTAGACGCCATTCGGCCGTTCACTGATTTGCCACTTGATGTTCATTTAATGATTGAAAATCCCGATCAGTACATTGAAGCGTTTGCCAAGGCAGGTGCGGATTATCTTTCTGTGCATCAGGAAGCATGTCCGCATCTCCACCGAACCATTCAGCTGATTAAAAGTCACGGTGTGAAAGCTGGAGTCGTTCTGAATCCAGCCACACCTGCGGAAGCGGTTAAGCCGATTCTACCAGACGTCGACCTTGTACTGGTGATGACAGTCAACCCGGGGTTTGGCGGACAGTCTTTCATTAACTCGACCGTTCCTAAAATAAGACAGCTTGCTGACTGGAAAAATGAAATGGGATTGTCTTATGAAATTGAAGTAGATGGCGGTGTCAATGAAGAAACAGCAGTGATATGTAAAGAAGCAGGCGCAGATGTGTTAGTTGCAGGAAGTGCTGTTTTCAAAAAAGATGATCGGAAACAGGCAATCAGCCAAATCAAGCATTCTAAATGATCAAGTAGCCGCACGCCATTGTTGTGCGGCTTTTCTTTCTTGTACTTTAAGAATATTTAAGTTTGTTAAAGGATTAAAGTATAAGTGAAACTAAGGCTTTCGCCATAAGGACTTGGCGATAAGCCAAATTTTTCTAATCAGGATGAGGTTATAAATGGCATCCAGTTCACCACCCCCTCCTGACGCGGGCATTTAATGCTTGTCAAGTGCGGGAGAGGCGCATACCTTTCTAAATGGAGGAATTAAATATGAACATCATCGCTATCATAGGGGGAGGGCCGAAACGCTATATCCCTGATTTACAGCCTTATTATGAAGAAACAGTCCATTGGATCGGAGCCGACCGAGGGGCAGAAGTCCTTCTGGAACGGGGAGTGCCAATTACAAAAGCTCTAGGGGACTTTGATTCTGTCACATCCGCTACCCTAAAACAGATAAAGGCCAAGGCTGCTGAGGTGGACGTTTATCCTGAAGAAAAGGATGACACAGACCTGGAAATAGCTGTAATGGAAGCCATGAAGATGAAACCTGACAAAATACTGCTGTTTGGTGTAACAGGAGGAAGGATTGATCATACACTGGCGAACATTCAGTTATTGTACACCCTCTTAAAAGCAGAGATTCCCTGTACAATTATCGACACTCAAAATCAGATGGAACTGACATCCCCTGGTACACATGCTGTTACAAGGAACACCGACTATCCCTATATTTCCTTCCTTCCGTTAACGATGGAGGTCACTGGACTGCACTTAGAGGGATTTTATTATCCTTTGGAAAATAACGATTTACCTATAGGGTCAACATTGTGTATGTCTAATAAGCTTGTAAAAGATATTGGTACTTTTTCATACACTCAGGGCATACTATTGTTAATAAGGAGTCGTGATATTTGAAATAGTACGTCCAGTAGTAGTTTCATATGGGATTAGGGAAAGAGGAGGGGGACTCATTGAAATTTTATACGATTAAACTCCCAAAATTCCTTGGTGGCTTTGTCCGAGCTGTCATTGGAACTTTCAAAAAAGGCTGACAAAAAAAGCACCCCGCTCCAGGGTGCTTTTTTTGCACTTAAATTATAATGTGTAAATTCGTTCAAATTAAACGCGTTCTACTTTACCAGATTTAAGTGCTCGGGCAGATACATAAACCTTTTTAGGTTTTCCATCGACCAAAATACGTACTTTCTGTACATTTGATTTGAATTTACGTTTATTGGCGTTCATCGCGTGTGAACGATTGTTACCTGAAGTAGTTTTGCGTCCAGTTACGACACATTTACGTCCCATGGTAATCCCTCCTAATGCAGACATGTATATCTTGAAATACTTATCCAATGTACCATATCACCCGTATGTTTGCAATATATCCAGAAAAATTATATCAAGAATTTTCACTTGACAGATCAATGGAATTCCCCCAAAGTATTATAAGGAAAGTAGTAACAGATTGCTGCCCAGGTAAGTTGGACAGCTCTTCTTGATAGGCATGGATAAATGGAAATGTGTTATACTGTAATGACTAAAGTAATGGGCGAAGGGGGATCACCATGTCCGTAGATTTGAATACGAAATATGGTCATGTAACCATCAGCAATGAGGTCATATCCACAATCGCAGGAGGGGCAGCTGTCGAATGCTACGGCATCGTTGGAATGGCATCAAAAAACCAGCTCCGTGACGGGATTGCAGAAATTCTTCGGAAAGAGAATTTTTCCAAAGGGGTCGTTGTACGCCAGGAAGAAGATTACTTGCATATCGACATGTACATTATCGTCAGTTATGGCACAAAAATTTCTGAAGTAGCTCATAACGTACAATCTCAAGTGAAATATACGCTAAATAAAACGGTTGGATTATCCGTCAACTCTGTGAACATTTATATTCAAGGAGTACGTGTTTCCAACGAAGGATAATGACGCCACCATAGATTAACTAGTAGAGACAGAGGAGGAAGCAGGCGTGACGGTAAACAAATTGGACGGCAAGACGTTCGCAGAAATGGTCCTTGCGGGGGCGAAACATTTAACGAACAATGCCCAAATGATCGATGCGCTTAATGTATTTCCAGTTCCAGACGGGGATACTGGCACGAATATGAATTTATCGATGACCTCAGGTGCGAATGAGGTCAATAATGTAGAAGAGAATCATGCAGGAAAGGTGGCACAGGCACTGGCTAAAGGCCTCCTTATGGGTGCGCGGGGAAATTCCGGTGTCATTCTGTCACAACTTTTCCGTGGTTTCGGAAGAGAAGCTGCTCCGCTGGAAGAGTTGACTGCCAAAGATTTTGCGAAAGCTCTCGATGCAGGTGTGGGTACTGCCTACAAGGCTGTTATGAAGCCTGTGGAAGGAACAATTCTTACAGTGGCAAAGGATACAGCTAAGGAAGCAGTTAAAATCGCCAAAACAGAAGATGACCTTATCATTTTTATGGAAAAAGTCGTTGCAGAAGCAAAGGCTTCTTTGAAGCGGACACCGGACCTTCTTCCTGTTTTAAAAGAGGTCGGAGTAGTTGATAGTGGTGGTCAGGGTCTATTAACCATCTATGAAGGGTTTTTGGCTAACTTAAAAGGGGAAGCCCTGCCTGAAACCGAAGACACAGTGACGATGGACGACCTGGTTAGTGCCGAACATCACAAACTTGCCCAGGATTTCATGAATACAGAGGATATCGAATTTGGTTACTGTACAGAGTTCATGGTTAAGTTTGAGGAAGACAAGCTAAAGGATAATCCTTATGACGAAGAGAAGTTCCGCAATGAACTCAGTGAATTAGGTGATTCTTTATTAGTCGTTTCTGATGAGGAACTGATTAAGGTACACGTGCATGCGGAGTATCCGGGCAAAGCTATGACGTTAGGTCAGCGATACGGCAGTCTTATCAATATGAAGATTGAAAATATGCGTGAACAACACACCGCAATCGTTGGTGACAAGAAGAAAAATGTCTCCCAGCCACCGAAAGAAAAAGCTGACTATGGCATCATTGCCGTATCGATGGGAGATGGGCTGAGAAGGATGTTTGAAAGCCTTGGTGCAAGTGTGATTATTCAGGGCGGCCAGACGATGAACCCAAGTACAAAAGATATTTCGGATGCCATTAAAGAGGCCCATGCGAGACAAATCATCATCCTTCCAAACAATAAAAATATCGTTATGGCTGCTGAACAGGCAGCGGAACTGGCCGATGAAAAGATAGCTGTAGTTCCAACCAGGTCGATACCACAAGGAATGAGCGCATTGTTGGCCTTTAATCCCGATAACGACTTATCTACAAATAAAGAGGAAATGGCTGCTATGATGGAAACGGTCAAAACGGGTCAAATCACCTATGCAGTGCGGGATACACAGATTGAAGGAATGACGATTGAAAAAGGCAATTTCATGGGAATTCTTGATGGATCAATCAAAGCTACTAACATAGATAAAATAGAAACAGTACGTGAGTTGCTGAAACAGATGATTGACGAAGATGAAGATGAAATTTTGACGGTACTTGCCGGAGAAGAAGCTTCGGAAGATGAAGTCGCTGCCATTGAATCATATATGGAAGAGGCATTCGAAGATATGGAAGTCGAAGTTCATAAAGGCGGCCAGCCTATCTATTCGTTCATTTTCTCGGTAGAATAATGAAAGAGGTTCTAATTGAAGGTTTATAGTGTAGCTGATTGCTGAACAAAAATACCGAACAATGTGTACAAATGGGAAAGAGACAAAGATCTAGCATTGACAAGGGCTGCCTGTCTGAACATAATAATACTCTCCTCCATCTAGCCAAGTGTGAGCTAGGTGAAGGAGAGCTTTTTTTGTCTCAAGGAAATTCCAAGGAGCAAGGACCCTTCCACTCCAGCGGAAGAACGTGTAGGCCGAGATCGCCGATCGCGGGCTTCGCGAGGAAGCTCGGGTGCTCGTCCGCGGAAAGGGAAGGGTCTTTTGCTCCTGGCGGCAAGAAAAGCCTGCGGAAAACTTTAATGTCCTAACGCTCGAAGGACAAAATCTGCCAAGAAAAGCATGGCTATGCACACAATAGGAAGAGACAGATCCCGTTGCTTCCCAATCGCAAGTTTTACGAGCGGGTAGGCGATAAACCCAAATGCCATACCGTCTGCAATCGAGTAAGTGAAAGGAATCATAACGATGATCAGGAATGCCGGCATCATTTCGGATACCTGATCAAGCTTGATATGCTTTATATTCTGTACCATTAACGCGCCAACAATGATCAAGATTGGACTTATTGCGGTTCCAGGGACAAGTGTCAGCCAAGGAATGAAAAACAATGTTGCAAGGAAAAGTATTGCCATCGTTATGGCCGCTCTTCCTGTTTTCCCTTTAGAAGCGATGACTGCCGCACTTTCCGCGGACGAAACAGTTGGAGAAGTTCCGAGAAACCCGCTTACCAGAACAGAAAAAGCGGTAGCCTGATAGGCTTTCGGGAATTTTTCTTCCTTGCCCAGCATGCCAAGCTGACCGTGGACAAGCCCCATATTTTCAAATATCAGAACAATGCTGAGCGGAAAGACAGCCATCCAGAATGTCAAAGTACCAGCACCGCTAAAATCAGGCATCCACAGGAATGGTCTGTCAGTAACTGCCACAGCTTGCCCTGTTTCTCCTGTAAGCCCAAAGCTATAAGCAATTAAAGTTCCAATAACCATGGTAATCAGAAAATTTCCAGGAACATTTCTGGTGAATAAAAACACACCAATAAACATCGTCAGCAGGCTGGTAATAACTAATTCAGATGAAGGGTTGCCTAGAGTAATAAGTGAATGCTCCCCTCTGACAACCAGACCGCCTTTTTCCAGGCCGATCAATGTCAGAAACAACCCAAGCCCTACCGTAATGGCATGCTTTAACGAATCAGGAATAGCATTTTTCAGCCAATTTCCAAGACGAGTAAATGCAGTCAGCAGAAAAATCACAGAAGCTGTAACGACTACAGCTAGTCCCTGGTGGACATCCATCTCAGTTCCTTGTACGATAGTATAGGCAAATAAAGCATTTACACCCATTCCAGGAATAAGTACCATCGGGGCGTTTGCATAAATTCCCATTAAAAGACATCCTGCGAAGCTGGCCAAAATAGTGGCAATCATACCACTCCCTACAGGAATTCCTGCATCGTTAAGGATCGAACTATTGACCGCCACGATATATACGGTAGTGAAATAGCCGATGAAACCTGCCACCACATCATTTTTCCAACCAGATGACTTTCGTAATGTCATATGCTTTGAAAGCATGTGTATCCCTCTATATAGTTTTAGCCCTCTCCCACCCGGTTGATCACGCAACCCACAAAAGTACATTATAGTATCGAAGTCTATGAAAGGCAAGTATGCCTGCGGTTTATTTAATAGACCAGCGAAAAATGTGGAAAACACTTGTTCCGGAAAGCGTTTTCCGTTTAAGATATAATAGGAACCAGGTATGCCTCCTTTTCATATGTACTACTACAATTTTTACAACCTGCAGAAAGAGAAGGTGTTACGATGAAGTATAAATCTGTTTTTGATATTATTGGACCAGTAATGATCGGTCCTTCCAGTTCTCATACAGCAGGAGCGGCACGAATCGGGCGAGCCGCCCGCAATTTATTCGGCAGGGAACCGAAATGGGCAGATATCCATCTGTATGGTTCTTTTGCAAAAACCTATAAAGGACATGGTACGGATGTCGCCATAGTCGGTGGTATACTCGACTATGACACATATGATACACGTATCAGCAGTGCCCTCGAGACAGCAAAACAAAAAGGAATCAGAGTGAAATTCCATGAGGAAGAAGCTCACACGGATCATCCGAATACTGCTAAAGTGAGAATCGGGGATGATGACGGTGACTTAGAACTGGTCGGTATTTCCATCGGTGGCGGAATGGCAGAGATTGTAGAGCTTAATGGATTTGAACTTCGCTTGTCCGGCAATCACCCAGCTGTGCTGTTGATCCATAATGATCGATACGGAGCGATTGCTTCCGTTACTTCAATTCTGGCCAAGCATGAAATCAATATTGGGCATATGGAGGTTTCCAGAAAAGAAGAAGGAAAACGGGCTTTGATGGTGATAGAAGTGGACCAAAACCTTGATGACACTATATTGAAAGAGCTTGAACAAGGTGACCATATATTGCAAGTAGCTAAAATAGTAGATTAATAACAATAACTAGCATGTAATTTTACAACTGGAAAGGAGCGGGTCGTATGTTTCGTAATGTTGCTGAACTCGTAGAGCTTGCCGAAAGTGAAGGCATTCAAATATCTGAAGTGATGATTCGCCAGGAAATGGAAGTGAAAGAAAAGACAAGAGAAGAAGTTGTCGGCCAAATGGAACGTAACCTGGATGTCATGGAAAAAGCAGTTGAGGATGGCTTAAAAGGTGTTCGTTCCCACAGCGGGCTGACTGGTGGAGATGCAGTGCTCATCCAAAAATATATGCAGGAAAAAGAGCCTCTGTCCGGTCCAATACTGATGGATGCTGTGAGTAAAGCAGTAGCGACTAATGAAGTGAACGCTGCCATGGGTACAATCTGTGCAACGCCTACCGCTGGAAGTGCCGGATGTGTCCCTGGAACGTTATTTGCAGTCAAAAATAAGCTGAATCCAACACGGGAGCAGATGGTCCGCTACCTGTTCACCTCGGGGGCATTCGGATTCGTAGTAGCGAATAATGCCTCTATCTCTGGTGCGGCAGGCGGCTGTCAGGCAGAAGTTGGGTCAGCAGCAGGTATGGCGGCTGCAGCCATTGTTGAAATGGCTGGTGGTACACCTTCTCAATCAGCGGAAGCGATGGCGATCACTTTAAAAAATATGCTTGGCCTTGTCTGCGACCCTGTTGCAGGACTTGTCGAAGTGCCTTGTGTAAAAAGAAATGCCATGGGAGCCTCCAATGCTGTCGTGGCAGCTGATATGGCCCTTGCCGGCGTTACAAGCAGGATTCCTTGTGATGAAGTAATTGATGCGATGTATAAAATCGGACAGACGATGCCTGTCGCATTACGTGAAACTGCACAGGGCGGCCTTGCTGCCACTCCAACCGGCAGGGAGTTAGAGGCTAAAGTTTATGGAATATCTTTAAAGAAAGAGTGAGAGCTGTTGTTGATGGAATCAGTGGCCAATGTGAACGGTGTTGGGGAAAAAGTCCAGGAGACTCTCCAGGAAATGGGTATCCATACAGTCGAGGATCTGCTGTTTTATTTCCCTTATCGCTATGATACGTATGAAGTTAAACCAATCACAGAACTCGTTCATGATGAAAAAGCAACGATTGAAGGGAAGGTAGTCGGAGAGCCTTCCCTTACCTATTATGGACGAAAAAAATCACGGTTGATGATGACCCTGCAAGTAGAGCAGTTTGCCATCAAAGCTGTCATGTTTAACCGGCCATTTGCCAAGAAGCAGATCAAGCCAGATGATATCATTACTGTTACGGGAAAATGGGATCAGCGCCGCCTTCAGATTACCGTGAGTCAGTACAAAAAAGGCCGGGCGGAAGCGCAGAATCCCATTCAGCCTGTCTATTCTTTAAAAGAGAATATTACACTCCAAAAAATGCGTAAACTGATCATGAATGCCATGGAAGCTTATGGGGATCAAGTGAATGAAATTCTTCCTGAAAAGCTGGTCATTGACTACAAACTTCCTGGCCGGCTCCATGCCTTGAACCAAATGCACTACCCGGAGTCTAGAGAGCAGTTGAAGCATGCCAGAAGAAGATTCATCTATGAAGAGTTTTTGATTTTCCAGTTAAAAATGCAGCTTTTCCGTAAACTGAAAAGGGAAGCTACTTCTGGCAATGCCCAGAATTATGATAATGACCAGCTTACGGGCTTCGTGCAGTCATTCCCTTTTGAACTTACTGATGCCCAAAAGCGTTCCCTCGCAGAAATTCTGAAAGATATGAAATCACCGTACCGGATGAACCGTCTCCTCCAGGGGGATGTCGGTTCCGGTAAAACCGCTGTCGCTGCGATCGCTTTGTATGCAGCCATCACCGTGGGCAACCAGGGTGCCATTATGGTACCCACAGAGATATTGGCCGAACAGCATTATGAGTCGTTAACGGAGTTGTTTGGAGATAAGGTATCCATTGTATTGCTGACAGGTTCAATTAAAGGGAAAAAGCGCCGGGAGTTGCTCGAGCAAGTGAAGGAACATACGGCAGATATCATTGTTGGCACACATGCCTTAATTCAGGACGAGGTTGAATTTGCGAAGCTCGGACTTGCTATTGTCGATGAGCAGCACCGTTTTGGTGTGAATCAGCGTAGGACGTTACGGGATAAAGGACTTTCTCCTGATGTTCTTTTCATGACTGCCACACCGATTCCCAGAACCCTTGCCATTACAGCCTTTGGCGACATGGATGTTTCGGTCATCGATGAAATGCCATCCGGGAGGAAACCGGTGGAAACCTATTGGGTAAAAGGGGAAATGATGGATCGTGTTCTTCAATTTATCCAGAAAGAAGTAGATCATGGACATCAGGCATATGTTATCTGCCCGTTAATCGAGGAATCCGATAAGCTTGACATCCAAAACGCAGTAGAGCTTCATCACCAGCTAACGACTTACTATGAGTCGTCCATGAATGTAGGCCTGATGCACGGCCGCCTTCATCAGGAAGAGAAAGAGCAAGTGATGCAGGATTTTGTAGAAAATAATATCCAGGTACTCGTTTCTACGACCGTTGTCGAAGTCGGTGTCAATGTGCCGAACGCAACCGTAATGGTTATTTATGACGCCGAGCGTTTTGGTCTTAGCCAACTCCACCAGCTGCGTGGACGTGTTGGACGTAGTGACGCTCAAAGTTATTGTATTTTGCTTGCTGACCCAAAAGGGGAAGTTGGCAAAGAGCGTATGCGGATAATGACCGAAACGACGGATGGATTCGAGCTGTCTGAACAAGATCTCCAATTGCGTGGCCCTGGTGATTTTTTTGGAAAAAAACAAAGCGGTATTCCAGAATTCAAAGTAGGAGATATGGTCCATGACTATCGGGCGCTGGAAACAGCAAGAAAAGACGCTGCCGCCATCATTGAGTCAGACAAATTTGAAACAGACAGCGAGTGGAAAGACCTTTGCAACTTATTATATAAAGATGAAATACTTCAAGGAGAAATTCTGGATTAATTTACACTTAAAATTTTGATATTCAGATCGAACATTTTTTAACTTGAATTTTTCTGAAGGGGCTGTCCCATAAGTCTGTAATAGACTAAATGGGTACAGCCTTTTCTTTATGTTGATACTGAAAAAAACTGACCGGAAAACAATATAGGCCACTGAAAAACTAAGAGAAAAGATAGTATTCATAAAAAAGGTCTGTATGGAGTTTTATGTCCATACAGACCGTTTTGTCACTAATTTAGCCCCCTGATGTATTAGCGGCATAATGTTATATAATAGTTGATTCTCGCGAAACGCGTGCATGCGTCACCACCTCCCTCCCATCGTGGAATCCACAGCAAGCTTAAGCAACTTCTTTAAACGTTTTTCTTGGCAGTAATGGTAAAGAGAGATCATTTACTCAAGGGGAAGTAATACTTCACATATCAAAATCTTAATAAAAAAAGGATAGATAGCCCGGGATAATAGTCATTATTGCTAATTAAGGGAAAATTTGATAGAATTTTATGAAAATTCATGAAAATAATACCATATATTACAAATAGAAAGGGCGTTCAGCCAAATGAAGCTATTTATTTCGGTGGATATGGAAGGTATTACAGGCTTGCCAGATCATACATATGTAGAATCGTCCAAGCATAATTATGAGCGTGCGAGAAGAATAATGACGGAGGAAACCAACCATGTCATTGAAGCCGCCCTTGAGAATGGCTGCACGGAAGTACTCGTAAATGATAGTCATTCGAAAATGAATAACATATTGATTGACTGCCTTCATCCTGATGCTGTTTTGATTACTGGAGGAGTTAAGCCGATGTCAATGGTCCAGCATCTGGATGGAAGCTATGCGGGAGCAGTTTTCCTCGGCTATCATGCCAGGGCAGGTCAGCCAGGTGTGATGTCCCATTCGATGTCATTTGGGGTAAGAAATTTTTTCATAAACGACAAGCCGGTAGGAGAGCTTGGTTTTAATGCCTATGTGGCAGGTTATTACCGTGTGCCGGTCCTGATGGTTGCAGGAGATGATTGTGCTGCAAGGGAAGCGGAACAATTGCTCCCAAGTGTGACGACTGCAGCTGTAAAAGAAACAATTTCCAGATCCTCTGTGAAAAGTCTTACCCCGGCAGCATCCGGAAGACTGCTTCGGAATAAAGTCAGAGAGGCAATGTCCCGGGCGGGAAGTGCAGAACCGCTAATACCGCCGGAAAGGCCAGTGCTCCGCATCGAATTTACTAATTTTGGACAGGCAGAGTGGGCAAACCTCATACCAGGAACCGAATTGGAAGAGGGAACGACGATAGTGACATATAAAGCGAAAAATATCATAGACGCTTACCGGGCAATGATTGTGATGACTGAACTCGCATCACGGACGTCTTTTTGTTAAGGGGTGACGGAAATGGCCAGTTACATCATTAAAAGGTTTTTAATTATGATTATGACCGTCCTGGTGATAGCTACATTGACTTTTTTCTTGATGCACGCTATTCCCGGATCACCGTTTAATGAAGAGAGAGGAACAAATGATGTTGTCCAGGCTAATCTTGAAGCACATTACCATTTGAATGAACCGATTTATATTCAATATTTCATTTATTTGAAATCGATCGCAACTCTCGACTTTGGCCCTTCGATCAAACATCCGACAGAGTCTGTCAATGAATTGCTTGGAAGAGGATTCCCGATTTCTTTTGAATTAGGGATGGTCACTATAATCGTGGCAGTATTATCCGGGATTGTGTTAGGAGTGCTTGCTGCACTTAAACACAATGGATTTATTGATTACTTGGCCATGGCATGCGCCGTACTGGGAATTTCTATTCCCAACTTTGTCCTCGCTACATTGTTAATTCAAAAGATGGCTGTCGATTGGGAATTGCTCCCGCCAGCGACATGGTCGAGCCCGATGCATATGATTCTGCCGACGATGGCGTTAGCTACAGGTCCGATGGCGATAATCGCGAGACTCACAAGGTCAAGCATGCTGGAAGTATTGACACAGGACTATATCAAAACAGCGAAAGCAAAAGGGCTCAAGCCTTATAAAATCGTCATCAAACATGCATTGAAAAACGCGTTGATGCCGGTTGTTACGATTCTGGGAACATTGCTAGCCGGAATTTTGACAGGGACTTTCGTAATCGAGAAAATTTTCGCGATTCCCGGTATGGGCAGGTATTTTATTGAAGCGATCAATCAGCGTGATTATCCATTGATAATGGGGACGACCGTGTTTTACAGCTTTTTTCTCGTATTTATGCTTTTCCTTGTCGATATTGCTTATGGTGTCCTCGACCCTCGTATCAAATTACATAAAAAGGAGAGTGATTGACGATGGAACACTTGCAAGAGAAAACAAAAACAGATCATTCTCCAGATACCAGGAATATTCCAGACGAGTGGTTCAGGCCAAAGGCAAAGGATATAAAATCTGCTGAGCAGGTTGTCAGGCCATCCCTCTCTTATTGGCAGGATGCGTGGCAGCGATTGTCTAAGAACAAACTTGCAATGGGAGGACTGCTTTTCCTGATTTTTCTTAGTATTATGGCGATATTTGGTCCAGTATTGTCCCCGTATACAGTACAGGATGGACCTCTTGCGACTCAAAACCAGCCCCCTTCCCTCAACCACTGGTTTGGTACGGACCATCTTGGACGAGACGTATTCACACGAACATGGTACGGGGCAAGAATTTCTTTATTTGTCGGGTTGATGGCTGCGCTTATCGATTTCTTCATTGGTGTCATTTATGGTGGTATCGCAGGTTATCGTGGCGGCAAAGTAGACAATGTTATGATGCGGGTCATCGAAATTCTATATGGACTTCCTTATCTTTTGGTAGTCATCCTGCTGTTAGTTGTGATGGGACCGAGTCTTTTGACGATTATCATTGCCCTCACAGTCACCGGTTGGGTTGGTATGGCTAGGATAGTGAGAGGCCAGGTCCTCCAGATCAAAAATTATGAATTTGTCCTGGCCTCGAAATCATTTGGCACGAAACCATTCCGGATCATTCGAAAGAACCTTTTACCCAATACGATGGGACCGATTATCGTCCAAATGACATTGACTGTTCCTACTGCAATTTTTGCCGAAGCATTCCTGAGTTTTCTCGGACTGGGTATCCAGTCCCCTTATGCCAGCTGGGGAGTTATGGCTGATGAGTCACTTGGAACTATTTTATCCGGTCATTGGTGGAGGCTGTTTTTCCCGGCATTTTTTATTTCGGCTACGATGTTTGCGTTCAATGTGTTAGGAGACGGGCTGCAGGATGCCCTGGATCCGAAGCTGAGGAGGTGATTGACTTTGGAAAAATTATTACAAGTGAAAGACCTGCACGTTTCTTTTGTGACGTATGGAGGGGAAGTACAAGCGGTAAGAGGAGTGAGCTTCGATTTACATAAAGGAGAAACGCTTGCCATCGTCGGAGAGTCTGGCTGTGGAAAAAGTGTCACCGCAAACAGCATTATGAAGCTTATTCCGTCACCGCCAGGAAAAATCACCGCAGGTAAGATTATCTATAATGGACAGGAACTGGTGACAAAGGAAGAAAAGGAAATGCGTCATATCCGGGGCGTTGATATTTCGATGATTTTCCAGGATCCCATGACCGCTTTAAATCCTACGCTAACCATCGGAGAACAATTGACAGAAGGTCTTAGACAGCATCAGCAGATATCAAGGCAGGCAGCAAACCAACAGGCTATGGATATTTTGGACCTAGTAGGAATTCCGAACCCGAAAGAACGCCTGCGCCAATATCCTCATCAATTCAGTGGAGGTATGCGCCAAAGAATCGTAATCGCCATGGCATTGATTTGCGAGCCGGAACTATTGATTGCTGATGAACCAACTACAGCTCTGGATGTAACTATTCAGGCCCAAATACTGGAATTATTTGAAAAAATACAGAAGGAAACTGGCATAGCTATCATTTTAATCACTCATGACCTTGGTGTTGTTGCAAAAATAGCTGACCGGATTGCTGTCATGTACGCTGGGAAGATCATTGAAGTTGGCGATAAAAGGGAAATTTTTTATCACGCCAGCCATCCATATACTAAAGGTCTCTTGCTGTCAGTTCCCCGGCTTGATCGGCCTGAAGAGAAGCTTATTCCGATCGATGGTACACCTCCTGATTTGTTTTCACCTCCTGTCGGGTGCCCGTTTACTGCAAGGTGCCCACAGGCGATGGAAGTATGCGAAAAAGTCTATCCATACCAAACCGCTTTAAGTGACACACATCAGGTGGAGTGCTGGCTCCAAGATGAAAAGGCACGTAAACCAGCTGTATTGTAGTTAAGTTATTAATTAAATACATATATATGGAAGGAGCAAACGAAATGAAAAAGTGGTTGCCTGTATTTGCAGCTGTCTGTATGGTCATCGTACTTACTGCCTGTACCACTAGCGGAAATACAACACAGGGGGAAAGCGAAGAGAAAGTTCTGAAGCTGAATAATGGCAGTGAACCTACTTCTTTGGACCCTCCGATCGGATTTGATTCCTACTCCTGGAATATTCTAAACAACCTGATGGAAGGGCTGACTCGCCTCGATCAGTCTCATGAACCTAAGGCCGCTGCAGCGGAAAAATGGGAGATTTCAGATAATGGAAAAGTTTATACTTTCCATCTCCGCGACGATGCTAAATGGTCGAATGGCGATCCGGTAACAGCTGGTGACTTTGAATTTGCCTGGAAAAGGTTACTGGATCCGGAAACTGCCTCACCGGCCGCATTTCTTGGTTATTTCATTGAAGGAGGAGAAGCTTTTAACACAGGTAAAGGCTCTGCAGATGATGTGATGGTAGAGGCGGTCGACGACAAAACGTTGAAAGTGACATTGAAAGCTCCGACAGGATACTTTCTTAATATCATTTCCAACCCTGCATTCTTCCCTGTCAACAAAGAGGTTGCGAAAGAAAATCCTGAGTGGTTTGCAGATGCAGAAACATTTGTCGGTAATGGACCGTTCCAATTGGCAGAATGGAAGCATGACAGCAAGCTTGTCATGGAGAAGAATGATCAGTACTGGGATGCTGAAACAGTGAGCCTGGACCGGGTCGAATGGTCGATGGTCAATGATACCAATACAGAGTATCAGATGTTTCAAAGTGGTGATTTAGACACTTCCGGAATCCCGAGTGAAATGGCTGAAGAGTTGATGGATAATGAAAACGTGGTGATTGAAGCTCAGGCAGGAACCTATTTCTATCGCTTTAATGTCAATGAAGAACCTTTCCAGAATGAAAAAATCCGCAAAGCCTTTTCCATGGCAGTCAATCAGGAAGATATTGTTGAATATGTCACTAAAAATGGAGAAAAAGCGGCACACGGATTTGTCTCCTACGGGTTCACAGACCCCTCCGGTAATGATTTCCGTGAAAAAAATGGAGCATTGGTTGAGTTTAATCCTGATAAAGCAAAGCAGCTTCTGGAAGAAGGTATGAAAGAAGAGGGATACGATAAACTTCCCCCAGTAACGTTGACTTATAATACGAGTGACGACCATAAGGCTATCGCAGAAACGATTCAGAGAATGTATAAGGAAAATCTGGGCGTTGAAATTGAGTTGGAAAATACAGAATGGAACGTATTCCTGCAAGATCAGAAGGATTTGAAACATCAATTATCCCGCAGTTCATTCCTGGCCGATTACGCTGATCCGATCAACTTCCTGGAAAGCTTCACTACTGGCTCATCTATGAACCGTACTGGCTGGTCCAATGGAAAGTACGATGATCTGATTAAAAAAGCAAAAAATGAATCGGATGAAAAGAAACGCTGGGAGTATATGTATCAAGCTGAAAAAGTATTATTTGAGGAGATGCCGATATTCCCTGTTCACTTCTATAACCAGGTGGTACTGCAGCAGGAGGACGTCAAAAACATTGTTCGGCACCCAGTCGGTTATCTTGAGTTGAAATGGGCGGATAAAAAATAAACAGACAATCTTTGAGGTGCAGTGGGTATAGATACAGGGATAGGCGGTGGAAACCCGCCTTCTGTCCCCATCGCCCGCTGTAGCTTTTTTATTGTCAGAAGGGGAAAAAGATGGTTATACCGAATAGGTTATTACCGGGTGATACCGTTGGGGTTATCGCTCCGGCTAGTCCACCTGACCTTAAAAACCTGCAACAGGCAATTATTTTCCTTGAAGAATTAGGGTTACGGGTGAAAGTCGGGGAAAGTGTTGATTTGGTTCACGGCTATCTAGCTGGAAAAGATACGGATAGGTTAGACGATATCCATCAGATGTTTTCCGATCAGGACATCAAAGCAGTCATCTGTGCAGGAGGAGGATATGGGACAGCGAGAATTGCTGGGTTGATAGATTATGAGGTGATCCGGAAAAATCCGAAAATCTTTTGGGGATATAGCGATATCACTTATTTACATACTGCAATCAGGCAGGAGACAGGGCTTGTGACCTTCCATGGGCCGATGCTTAGCTCTGATATCGGAAAGGAAAGCTGTCATGCCCTATCTAAACAGTCTTTTCTACAGTTATTCTATCCCAAAGATCTACACTATTCGTCAAGGTTATCTGAATTGGCAGTCATCTCGGAAGGGGTCGCTTCCGGTGAACTTGTCGGCGGTAACCTTTCCTTACTGATCAGTTCCCTGGGCACACCTTTTGAATTAAAAACGAAAGGAAAACTGCTTCTCTTGGAAGACATTGATGAAGCACCTTACCGCATCGATTCCATGCTCAATCAGCTGAAAGCCGCCGGGAAGCTTGAGGAGGCCGCGGGGGTGGTGGTTGGTGATTTCCATAATGCTGTCCCTGCAAATAACAAGCCTTCCCTGGAATTGTCTGAGGTGCTGGATCATTATTTAAAGGGAGTGAATAAGCCTGTCATAAAAGGATTTAAAATTGGCCACTGTCAGCCGCATTTCGCTGTTCCTCTTGGTGTGCATGCGAAGCTTTCGACAACTGCAATGGCCCTGACGATTCAGTCTGGTGTGAATTGATATCACCTAAAATGCAGGATGGAAGGTGACTATATTGAACATAACCGATATAAAAACTTATCTTGTGGAAGTACCTTTGCATACACCTTTCAAGACAGCATTACGGACTGTCACTACCGCAACTTCCATTTTTGTTGAAATCCATTGCGGAAAAGATATTAGAGGATGGGGAGAAGCACCGCCGACCCACGTCATCACCGGGGAAACGTTAGAAAGCATATCTTATTCTATTGAGAAAGTAATCAAACCACTGCTTCTTGGTCAATCTTTATACGATCGGAATGCTTTGTTCGAGATGGTAGAAAAGGCGTTAGTAAGAAATACAAGTGCTAAGGCAGCGGTTGATATGGCTATCCATGACTGTCTTGCTCAATATTGCAGCATGCCGCTTTTTCAATTTCTTGGAGGATACCGACACGTAATGGAAACCGATTATACGGTTGGTGTCAATTCTCCTGAAGAAATGGCAGCGGATGCAATCAGATATAAGGACGCAGGTTTTGATACTTTAAAGATAAAAGTTGGTAACGCTGATATCCAAACTGATTTCAAGCGTGTGCAGGCTGTAAGGACAGCCGTTGGGGACAAAATTCTGCTGCGGCTTGATGCTAATCAGGGTTGGAAACCAAAAGAAGCGGTTTCCGTCATCAGAAGAATGGAAGAATCGGATTTTAATATAGAACTGGTCGAACAACCAGTTGCAGCGCACGATCTCTCAGGTCTCAAATTTGTCACGGAACATGTGGATACACTGATTATGGCAGATGAAAGTGTTTTTTCTGTACATGATGCGAGAAAAGTTTTGGAAACGAACAGTGCAGATCTGATTAATATTAAACTCATGAAAACAGGCGGTATCCACCATGCCAGGAAATTGTGCCATCTTGCTGAAAGCTATGGGGTCGAATGCATGGTCGGAAGTATGATCGAAACCAAGCTTGGACTGACAGCAGCCGCCCATTTTGCTGCCAGTGAAAAAAATGTGACCCGCATCGATTTTGATGCACCACTGATGCTTCAGGAAGATGTCCTTACAGGCGGAATTCATTATCAGGGTAAAAAGATCACTTTTTCAGATGCGCCAGGACTTGGTATAAATAAAGTGAAGGAGAAATTCTTCGCCAGAACAGCCAGGTAGACAGTAGGGGGGAAGGAAATTATATGCCGAAAGAATATATCGTCAATGTCAGTGTAGCCACCGTTTGGACATCGCCAGGACCAAAGAGGGTATTGGACGAACCAAGCCTTAAAAACCCGGTGAATATAGAAAAATGGCTCAAAGGAATGACCACCTCGGAGCGCAGTTCCTTATGTGATGACAATTTAATACAGACACAAGTCCTTTATGGGGAAAGAGTAGTGGTAATAAATACATCCGGAGAGTGGGCAGAGGTTGTGATACCCTCTCAGCCATCAAGTAAAAACAAAGAGGGTTATCCAGGTTGGATTCCATCCTGTCAGCTTCAGCAGATTGACACAGAAATGTGGAACAAAGACAAAACAGCCGTGGTAACCAGCAAAATCACACATCTGTTGAATGAAAAAGGAACGAAAATAACTGATTTAAGTTATTTGACTGAACTGCCTGTTCAGGGTAAGGACGACACGCATATCCATGTGTTATCACCTCACGGGACTGCGTATCTCCCATGGGAGGATGCAGACGTACATCCCGTTTCTCTTGGCAGACCGAAGGAAAATGGAGAAAATATCATCAAAATCGGAAAAGGGTTTGTGGGACTTCCCTATCTTTGGGGAGGATTGAGTGCCTTCGGGTATGACTGTTCGGGTTTCAGCTATAGCATGCATAAAGCTGCAGGTTACCAGATTCCCCGTGATGCAGGCGATCAGGCTAAACAGGGACAGGAGATACCTTTCGACCTCCTTATGCCTGGGGATCTGCTTTTCTTTGCTTATGAAGAAGGAAAAGGAAAACTACACCATGTTGGTATCTATTACGGCCAAGGAAAAATGCTGCACTCTCCTCATACTGGGAAAAACATAGAAATTCTTACTCTGGACGGTACGGTATATGAAAAAGAATTATGTAATGCCAGGAGGTATTGGCATGATACGGAGGAGCCAGCATGAGCGAACGAGTCTTGTTGCAAATCAAAGATCTGAAAAAACATTTCGACCTTGGAAAAAATAAAAGTCTAAAAGCAGTTAATGGTGTTACCTTTACCATTTTTAAGGGAGAGACATTTGGACTGGTCGGAGAATCCGGCTGCGGTAAATCCACCATCGGAAGAACAATTATGGGGTTGTATAACCGGACGGATGGTAAAGTCATTTATCAAGGAAAGGATGTCCATAAACTTGATGAAAAGGGCAGGTTTTCTCTGTACAGTCAAATCCAGATGATTTTTCAGGATCCTTACGCTTCCCTCAATCCGAGGTCGACGGTTAGTGAAATCATTTCTGAGCCCATGATTGTCCATGGGTTATATAAAAATAAACGAGAACGGCTGGAAAAAGTCTACCACCTTCTTGAGGAAGTTGGCCTGAACAGAGACCATGCCAACAGGTATCCACACGAATTCAGCGGTGGACAGCGGCAGAGGATTGGTATTGCAAGAGCGCTTGCTCTTGATCCGGAGTTTATCATTGCGGATGAGCCGATTTCTGCGCTTGATGTGTCTGTTCAGGCACAGGTAGTGAATTTACTGGATATGCTTCAGGAGGAGAAGGGACTGACTTATTTATTCATTGCACACGACTTATCGATGGTGCAGCATATCTCAGACCGGATCGGTGTGATGTATTTGGGACACATGGTCGAGTTGACCAGCAGTCCAGAGTTGTACAGCAACCCGAAGCATCCATATACCAAAGCGTTGCTATCTGCGATCCCAATTCCTGACCCAGATATAGAGGAGAAACGTGAACGAACAATCCTCACAGGTGAGCTTCCAAGTCCAATAAATCCGCCAAGCGGCTGTGTATTTCGGACCAGGTGTCCAGCTGCAATGGACGTCTGTGCAGAGAAAACGCCAGCCTGGCAGGAAATTGAAGAGAATCATTATGTAGCTTGTCATCTGTTTGAGGAAAAGCGGCAAGATAGCCCATCCTTAAAAATTAAAGAAAAACAGCATTATTAATTATTACACGCGGAAGAATGATTCTTCCGCAGCTTGTGGAGAAGCCCTTGTTCTTTCCGCAAGTTTTTTTCTTAACGCCAGGAGCGAAGGACCCTTCCCTTTCCGCGGACGAGCGCCCGAGCTTCCTCGCGAAACCCACGCTCGGCGATCTCGCCTCCCTCGTTCTTCCGCAGGAGTGGAAGGGTCCTCGCTCCTTGAATTTTCTTTAAAACAGAAAAAGACTCCCCTTCACCTAACTCACCCTAGCTAGATGGAGGGCAATCTTTTTCATGTACTGGCAGACAGCCGTCATCAGCGCCTGTTCCTTCACTTTCTCTTTTCTCATGCGGTAGATCCACTTTCCTTCATTGAAAAGCCGGCTCAAGCGAACCTGTTCTTTGTCGTCCTCCCAGACATGGCGCTTGATGGTTTTTTAATGCTTTTGATTTTGCGTGCACGGAGCGAGCAGAAGACATTCCATACACCAGGCGGGATATGATGTGTAATGACGGTACCCCTCACGACCCGAGGTGACATACAGCCCTTTCCTTGATTGAAACAAACAAATCACCGCTTCTATAGGTTTTCTGTCTCAGGAATAACAAACAAAGACACAGGGATTTGGGGAAAACACCCAAAAAAATCAGGTTGTCGAGACTTTCTCGACAACCTGTTCCGTTTTTTTGTTTGTATGGAAACGGCGAGGCTTGTCTTAAGCTTGTCGGGGGTGAACAAGACGCTTCCGCTTTTGTCTCATCCAGCTGCAGCGCCTACCCCCTCGAGGTCTTAAGACAATCCTCTCTGTGACAAAGCCCGTCACGGCGAGGCTTGTCTTAAGCTTGTCGGGGGTGAACAAGGCGCTTCCGCTTTTGTCTCATCCCAGCTGTTGCTTGCATTGACCATAGTGGTATTATATATTACTATTAGTACCTAGTCATAATTCGGACGGTGGAATAGATATGAAGCGGAATAAAGTGACCAGACAAAAAGAATTGAAGGAAACGATCGAAGCTGCACCTTTTATTACTGATGAAGAACTGGCGAAACGTTTTGGTGTCAGTATACAGACCATCCGTCTTGACCGGATGGAGCTATCTATCCCGGAACTGAGAGAGCGTATCAAATCGGTCGCAAGAAATGAATGGAATGAGACTGTAAAGGCCCTTCCGATAGAAGAAGTAATTGGGGAAGTCGTAGATCTGGAACTGGATAGACGAGCAATATCGATCATGGATATTGGTATGGAGCATGTATTTTCCCGTAATGCAATTGCTCGTGGTCACCATTTATTCGCACAGGCTAACTCACTAGCCGTGGCAGTAATCAATGATGAGCTTGCCTTGACTGCAAAAGCCGAAATCCATTTCACCAGGCAAGTTGTCAAAGGAGAGAGAGTTGTTGCCAAAGCAAGGGTGACGGGTAATGACAACAAAGGACGCACAGTCGTCGAAGTAATCAGTTATGTCGGAATGGAACAAGTATTTTCCGGAAGCTTTGAAATGTACCGTTCGAACGAAGAAAAGGAGCTGGAGCGCTGATGAGGATAGCCATTGACGCTATGGGCGGCGATCATGCCCCAGAAGAAATTGTCAAAGGAGCAGTCGAGGCTGTAACCAGTAGTAAAGAACTGGAAATCACCCTAATTGGTGATGAAAAACAGATAAAACCGCTCATCAATGATAGTGAAAATATAACGATTATACATACAACTGAAAAGATTACCAGTGAAGACGAACCGGTCAGGGCAGTGAGGCGAAAAAAGGAAGCCTCTATGGTGCTGATGGCGAAAGAAGTAAAAGAAGGCAGGGCGGATGCCTGTATATCTGCCGGTAACACCGGCGCCCTGATGAGTGCAGGGTTGTTTATTGTCGGCCGTATCCCAGGCATTGAACGTCCGGCGCTAAGTCCAACCCTTCCTACTATTGACGGGAAAGGCTTCCTTTTACTGGATGTAGGAGCCAACGTGGATGCCAAAGCTGCACACCTTCTTCAATATGCGATTATGGGTTCTGTCTATGTGGAACAGGTAAGAGGAGTGAGCCGGCCGCGAGTAGGACTTCTGAATGTAGGAACAGAAGATGGAAAGGGCAGTGAATTATCCAAAAAAGCGTTTCAGGAGTTACAGAATGCGCCGATAGAATTCATCGGTAATGTAGAAGCAAGGGATTTACTCGAGGGGGTTGCGGATGTCGTAGTGACTGACGGATTCAGCGGTAATATTGCGCTGAAGTCGATTGAAGGAACAGCTATGACCATGTTTTCTATGATTAAAGAAACCTTCTTATCAAGCTTCAAATCAAAGCTTGCAGCAAGTCTTGTCAAAAATGATATGAGGCAGCTCAAAGATAAACTTGATTATTCGGAATATGGAGGGGCAGGATTATTCGGTCTGGCTGCTCCTGTCATTAAAGCCCATGGTTCATCCAATGCCAGGGCAATCTACAATGCTATCAATCAAGCAACACATATGGTTGAAGAAAATGTTACAGGTAAAATAGCAGAAACTATCAAAGGAATGAAGGTTGCAGAGGAGGAGAAGTCATGAAACGAATCGCATTTATTTTTCCCGGACAAGGGTCCCAGGAAGCGGGAATGGGAAAAGCTTTATATGAAGAATACCCAGAGGTAAAAGATCTTTTGGACAGAGCGGATGCTGAATTAGGTATCTCCTTGACCGGACTTATGTTTGAAGGCCCTCAAGAAGAGCTGACGAAAACGGAGAACGCCCAGCCGGCATTATTGGTCAACAGCGCGAGCATTCTTGAGGTGCTTAAAAAGGAAGACATCAGACCCGTAATGACAGCAGGACATAGCCTTGGGGAATACAGCGCCTTGGTTGCTTCCGGTGCTCTTGAACCATTGACTGCTGCCCGACTGGTACAAAAGCGCGGCCAGTTGATGGAACACGCTTTCCCGACAGGTCTAGGGGCGATGGCTGCCGTTCTCGGCCTGGATAAAGAACAAATCTCAACTGTACTTGATGATATGGATGAAAAAGAAGTGGTCGATATTGCTAATATCAATTGCCCTGGTCAGATTGTGATATCAGGCAGAAAGGAAGGTGTGGAAAAAGCATCTGAACTGTTGAAGGAAGCAGGAGCAAAACGCGTACTTCCATTGAATGTGAGCGGACCATTTCATTCGTCTCTTATGAGACCGGCTAGTGAAGAATTTGCGGTTGCGTTAAATGAAGCCGACTTGAAAGATGCGGAAGTTCCAGTTTATGCTAACGTGACCGCAGAGCCTGTTCAGGACCAGGATAAAATCAAAGAGCTGCTTGTGGAACAATTGTATTCCCCGGTGCGTTTCCAGGAAATTTTAGAAAAGTTTGTGGAAGAAGATCTGGACGCCATTGTAGAGGTTGGTGAGGGGAAAGTCTTAAGTGGGCTGGTCAGAAAAGTGAAGCGCCGCATGAAAACTTTCAATATACAAGATCCTGAATCGCTTCAGACATTTATCGAATGGTACAAGGAGGAGTCATAATGCTTACAGAAAAAGTAGCACTCGTAACTGGTGCTTCACGAGGAATTGGCAGGGCAATCGCTTTGGAGCTTGCTGATAAAGGAGCTGCTGTCGCCGTAAACTATGCCGGAAGTGAATCAAAAGCACAGGAAGTCGTCGACGAAATCCTGAGCAATGGCGGCAGAGCGTTCAAAATCCAGGCAGATGTTTCTAATGATGCCCAGGTCAAAGATATGATCAAAGCGACGATAGAAGAGTTCGGTCGTCTTGATATCCTCGTGAACAATGCCGGTATTACGAAAGATAATTTATTGATGCGTATGAAGGAAGAAGAATTTGATAGTGTGATTGATACTAACTTAAAAGGGGTTTTCCTCACGACTAAAGCTGTCACACGGCAAATGATGAAGCAGAAGAGTGGTCGCATCATCAACATTGCTTCCATTGTAGGGGTCACAGGAAACCCGGGACAGGCAAACTATGTTGCAGCCAAAGCAGGGGTGATTGGTCTGACGAAATCGAATGCAAAAGAACTTGCAGCCCGTAATATTCTTGTCAATGCAGTCGCACCAGGTTTTATCACTACGGATATGACCGACCAGCTTACTGAGGAACAACGGGAAGAAATGCTGAAAATGATTCCATTGAACCGTCTGGGCGAAGCACAAGATGTAGCCCGGGTCGTGAGATTTTTGGCCTCTGAAGACGGCAATTACATGACCGGTCAGACATTACATGTCGACGGCGGTATGGTAATGTGAAAATAGGTTCTTCTCGTCTGTTTGATGATTGATTTGCAACAGGACGGTTAGAATATAGAAATCATCTAGTTTTTCACGTCAATATCTAATATAATAGCTGAAGGGAGGTGAAGTCTTATGGCAGATACTTTTGATCGCGTCAAACAAATCATTGTTGATCGTCTAGATGTAGATGAATCCAAAGTGACAATGGAGGCTTCCTTCAAAGATGATCTAGAAGCCGATTCATTGGATGTTGTTGAGCTTGTAATGGAGCTTGAAGATGAATTCGACACTGAGATCGCTGATGAAGAAGCAGAAAAAATCAATACTGTTGGTGACGCTGTGAATTACATAAACAGCATCCAATAATGCAGGGTAAGGAGCTGTCCATGTGATGGACAGCCCTTGCTGTATTACTATTACCATTTGGAAAGGTATGGGTGAATGATGGAAGACTTTTCTACCTTTCAAGAAAAAGTTGATATCCATTTTAAAAATGTGGAATTATTGAAGCAGGCATTTACCCATTCATCTTATGTGAATGAGCATCGCAAGACAGACCGGGAAGATAATGAACGTCTGGAATTCCTTGGTGACGCTGTGCTTGAGCTCGGAGTTTCCCAATACCTTTACCGTCAATTCCCTGAAATGAGTGAAGGGGAGCTGACCAAGTTCAGGGCATCAATCGTATGTGAAATTTCACTGGTCCGCTTTTCGGATGAGTTGAATTTCAGCGAATTGATCCAGCTCGGCAAAGGGGAAGAAATGACCGGCGGCAGAAACCGACCAGCCCTACTTGCGGATGTTTTTGAAGCTTTTATCGGGGCATTATACCTCGATCAGGGCTTTGATGCAGTCATTACTTTTTTGGAAAAGTATGTCTATCCAAAAATTAAAAAAGGTGCTTTTTCTCATGCGATGGATTATAAAAGCCAGCTTCAAGAAGTTGTCCAGCGGGAGAAAAACAGGCTCATTGAATATGAAATCGTGGAAGAGATCGGCCCCGCACATAACCGCGAGTTTGTTGCCCATGTACGAATACAGGGGGAAACAACTGGCATAGGGATTGGCAGGACAAAAAAAGAGTCCGAGCAACGAGCTGCTGAAGAGGCATTAAAAAAAATAGGTGCCATTGATTAAAGGACTTAATAGCTTGAAATTACATTCAAGGAGAGCCAGCAATAATATTTAATTTTATTGCCGACATGCAAAAGCCGCGCTGCAAATGCCAGCACGGCTTTTTTCACTGTATTTTAGATTATGAAAATGCAGGTCTTAAGCCGATCCTCTCTGTGACAAAGCCCGTCACAACGAGGCTTGGCTTAAGCTGGTCGGGGGTGAGCAAGGCGCTTTTAGCTTTTGTTTCATCCAGCTCAAGCGCCTACCCCCTCGAGGTCTTAAGCCGATCCTCTCTGTGACAAAGCCCGTCACGACGTGGCTTGGCTTAAGCTGGTCGGGGGTAAGCAAGGCGCTTTTAGCTTTTGTATTTATTTTCGGTATGCGCCAAGCTCTTGGACAAAGGCCTGGGTTTCCGAAACGCTGAGCTGTCCTTTCGTTTTCACCATATCGTGCAGGGATTTTATCTCATCATAATTTTTCAAATCATAATCTTTGGGATCCATGATGGAACGGTTTACTACCTGCAGACGGTCTGCCATATCATTGATGATAGTTTCTAAATTTTCTTGGGTTGGTTCATTCAGACTCAAAGCGATGATACCTCCTTAAAACAATGGGATGAGTGGCTCTTCTTCTATTGCCTTATTCTATGATAAAATAAAACAGTTGAAATGCAAAATATTCTCACGATAAAATTCAAAAGCATTGATAGATTTCGTCAGATACATAGGAGGATGGAGATGTTCCTCAAACAATTAGATACCGTAGGATTCAAGTCATTCGCTGAGCGGGTGACAGTAGATTTTGTACCTGGTGTGACTTCCGTAGTCGGCCCCAATGGTAGTGGTAAAAGCAATATCACCGATGCCATCCGCTGGGTGCTCGGGGAGCAGTCTGCACGTTCACTCAGAGGAACCAAGATGGAAGATATAATTTTTGCAGGGAGTGACACGAGAAGTGCACTGAACATGGCTGAAGTGACACTTACTTTAGATAATGAAGACGAGGCACTTCCGATAGATTACCAGGAAGTCAGCGTCACACGGCGTGTTTTTCGTTCTGGTGAAAGTGCTTTTTATATCAATAAGCAGCCTTGCCGGCTGAAGGATATTATCGACCTGTTCATGGACTCTGGTCTTGGAAGGGAAGCATTTTCCATAATCAGTCAAGGAAAGGTCGAAGAAATCCTCAGTTCCAAGGCAGAAGAAAGACGTTCTATTTTTGAAGAAGCAGCAGGTGTATTGAAATATAAACAAAGGAAGAAAAAAGCAGAGCATAAATTAGCGGAAACGCAGGAGAATCTTTACCGTGTTGAAGATATTATCCATGAAATCGAAGGGCAGCTTGAGCCATTAAAAGAACAGGCGGCAATTGCCAAAGACTATCTTGATAAGAAAGAAGAGCTGAAGCTGGTTGAGATTTCTCTGCTTGTCTCTCAGATTGAACAATTGAATGTAGAGTGGCAGGAGCTTCTTAAGCATCTGGACACAATGAAGAAGAAGGAACATGAACTAAAGGCCGCCATCCAGGAAAAAGAAGCAATTGTGGAAGAAGAACGCGACCAGATTGCTGCCTTGGATGAATCGATCGAAGACCTTCAGGAAACACTGCTTGTTTTAACACAGGAACTCGAGAATCTTGAAGGTCGGAAAGAGCTGATGAAAGAACGTCACAAGCATTTCGAAGAGAACAGGGATAAGCTTGAACAGGAGTATTCCCAGCTTACCGATCGTCTCAAACAGACTGAAACGCTTTGCAGTAAGCAAAAAGACCAGTTAAAAGAATGGAAAACCAAACGCAACAAGACAAAGGCGGAACTGAAAAAAACTTCCGGGCTTCTCGAAACAGCAAGTCAGGATATTGAAGAGCGGGTAGAAGAACTCAAAAGTGATTATATTGAGTGCCTTAATGAGCAGGCTGCCAAACGTAATGAAAAACAATCAATATTGCGTCAGCTGGAGCAGCTGGAAACAAAATCGGACACCCAGAACGATAAGTTCGAAGGGATGCGTAAGGAACGCGAGCAACTTCACTTGCAAAAAGAAGAAGCCGAGAAAGAAGCAGCATTGATTCATGACAAAAGGGTACAAATAGAAAAGGAATTTGACGAGCAAGAAAAAAGTCTTCGCAAAAATCAGCAGTATTATCAAGAGCTGCAGAACAATTTGTACAAGGGTTATCAATATGTGGAAAAGGTGAATTCCAAAAAAGAAATGCTGGAGGAAATGAAAGAGGATTTTTCCGGTTATTTTCAGGGAGTAAAAGAAATATTGAAAGCCAGGGAACAAGGAACCCTTACTGGAATAGAAGGGGCGGTACTGGAAGTAGCAGATATCCCAAGGGATTATCTGACAGCGATCGAGACAGCCCTTGGTGCCCAGGCACAGCATGTCATTGTAAAGAATGAACAGGCAGCACGTCAGGCGATCCACTGGCTAAAGCAGCATAACAAGGGACGGGCAACCTTACTGCCATTAGAGACCATTCAGCCGCGGTTCATTCCGAATGAAGTGATTTCCCGTGTGAAAGATATGGATGGCTTTGTCGGTATAGCAGCTGACCTCGTTTCATTTGATCCCATTTATCAAAAAGCGCTGAAACACCTTTTGGGACACATAGCTATTGTAGATAACTTAAAATCTGCTAATGAAGTGGCAAGGGTCTTAAAGCGAAGATACCGGATCGTCACTCTTGAGGGAGATGTTGTCAACCCTGGGGGAGCCATGTCCGGCGGAGCCAGGAAGAATACCAATCAGTCACTGTTTACGAGAGAAAAAGAATTGCAGGAGCTTACGGATAAGCTAGCGGACTATGAACAGAAGACACTGGAGGTAGAAGGTAAGCTTGCCAAGCTCAAAAAAGATATGGAGGAACAGGAGCATACCTTAAAGCAAACTCGGAAAGAGCTGGAACAATGGAAGGATGAGGAACAGGAAAAGCGAACTTCCCTTAGAGAGTGGGAGGTAAAGCTGCAAAATCTCAATGACCATCTGCAGCTCTATGATCAGGATCAAGCCCAATATGATAGAGACCGGGACCAGCTGGAAAAACGGCATGCCGAACTGCAAAAGAAACTTGACAGCCTTGATGAACAAGCTTCTGCCACCCAAAAGCAGATAGACGAATTGACAAAACTCCAAAAAGAACAGAAAGAAAATGCAGAAACGCTGAAGTCCAGTCATTATGAATTACAAGTAAAGCTTGCAGAACAAGATTCAGAAGTGAAAAGCCTTCAGGAGAAGATTAACGGTTATGAAGTGCAAAAAGAGGAATTGGAAGCTTCCATCTCAGAAAATCGTCAGAGATTCCAAGAATTAATGGATGTCGTTACAACGAAGCAGACCGAAGAAGAGCTGGCCGAGGAGATCAGCACTAAAAAAGCTACAAAGAATAAGACCAGCGAATTGATCCAGGAGCGGCGACACGAGCGGGCCGAACGAGCGGATTTGATCCAGGAGCAAGAGCGACAGCTGAAGGAACAAAACCGTAACCACCATCACTTCGTCCAGGAAATTCAGGACAAAGAAGTCAAAGTGAATCGATTGGATGTAGAACTGGAAAACATTCTTGACTATCTCCAGAAGGAATATTTCTTAACATTTGAACGAGCTAAGCAGGAATACCCTCCGACTGAAGATATTCAGTCCAGTAAAACACGCGTCAAGCTTATCAAGCGGGCTATTGATGAGCTGGGCACGGTCAACCTTGGAGCTATTGATGAATATGACCGGATTCAGGAAAGGTATGAGTTCCTTTCTGATCAGCAGGATGACTTGAATGAAGCAAAAGAAACACTATATTCGGTTATTTCGGAAATGGACGGGGAAATGCATCGTCGTTTTGAGGAGACTTTCACACAAATCAAAAATGAATTCGGAGAAGTATTTAAAGAACTTTTCGGAGGCGGTAAAGCAGATTTATGCCTTACCGATCCGGAAAATCTTTTGGAGACAGGCGTGGACATTGTGGCTCAGCCTCCTGGAAAAAAACTTCAGAACCTTGGGCTTCTATCAGGCGGGGAAAGGGCGCTTACTGCAATTGCTTTATTGTTCTCCATTTTAAGAGTTCGTCCTGTGCCATTCTGTGTACTTGATGAAGTAGAAGCGGCATTGGATGAAGCGAATGTCGAACGGTTTGCCCGTTATCTGAAAATTTTCAGTGAAAAGACGCAGTTTATCGTCATCACCCATAGAAAAGGGACGATGGAGGAGTCAGACGTATTATACGGTGTGACCATGCAAGAGTCAGGCGTATCAAAACTTGTTTCTGTCCGACTGGAAGAATCAGCTGATCTGGTAGGACTAAAATAGACTTTAGTATTAATGGAAAAAGGAAACCGACGAGAGGTGGATGACATGAGTTTTTTTAAGAAACTGAAGGAGAAATTCATAACAGATCCGTTTGAGCAGGATCTGGAAGAATACAAAAAAGAACAGGAAGCATCGCTTGAAGAAGATGAAACATTTTTCGATGAAGCGCAGGAAAAGAGTAGTGATGATGCATTCCAGGCGGAGGAAGACACCTCTTCCCAGGAACCCGCAGAAGACACTAGTGCGATTCTGGAAGAAGATGATCTTGAAGTCGAAGAAGAAGAAGAAGAGACTTTACAGCCAGAATCAGTTGACACTTTACCTAAGGAAGAACCAGAAGAGGGTACGATCGCTTCCAAATTTAAACTGGGACTTACAAAAACCAGGGACTCCTTTTCTGGAAAAATCAATGATCTTGTTGCGCGTTACCGGACGGTAGATGAAGACTTTTTCGAAGACCTGGAGGAAATATTGATTTCAGCGGATGTCGGTGTTACAACTGTAATGGATATGATCGATGAGTTGAAAATGGAAGTAAAACGAAGGAACATCAAAGATACGAGAAAGGTTAGGGAAGTCATCTCTGAGAAACTGGTCGAAATCTATTATGGTGATGATGACAGCGCAGAAATCCAGGGCCTTAACATCAATCATGATGGTTTGTCTGTCATATTATTCGTTGGTGTTAACGGAGTAGGTAAGACAACCACTATCGGAAAGCTTGCTTACCAATTAAAACAAGAAGGTAAAAATGTTCTCTTGGCAGCTGGTGACACTTTCCGTGCAGGTGCGATTGAGCAACTTGATGCATGGGGAGAACGTGTAGGAGTGAATGTCGTCAAACATAGTGCCGGAAGTGATCCTGCGGCAGTTATTTTTGATGCTATCCAGGCTGCAAAATCACGGAATGCAGATGTGCTGTTGTGTGATACAGCAGGCCGCCTACAGAACAAAGTCAATCTGATGAATGAACTTTCAAAAGTAAAACGCGTCATCTCAAGGGAAATCCCTACCGCCCCACATGAAGTCCTGCTTGTTCTCGATGCGACCACAGGACAAAATGCGATGAGTCAGGCGAAAACTTTTTCAGAAGCTACCGATGTGTCGGGTATCGTCCTGACAAAACTGGATGGTACGGCAAAAGGCGGTATCGTCCTAGCTATTCGTAATGAGTTGGAAATCCCTGTGAAAATGGTCGGCCTGGGAGAAAAAATGACCGATCTCCAGGAATTCGATGCCCATGCCTTCGTTTACGGACTTTTTGCCGACATGGTGGAAGCTTATGAAGAGGATGAGGAATAAAAACTTGACAGTGGTACGGATAATTCGTTAGTATTCATATATGTAAAGGCATTTCACTTAACAAGGAGTGGTTGCCATGCTTGAAAAAACCACACGTGTCAATTATTTGTTTGACTTTTACCAGATGCTCTTGACGCCGAAGCAGCGCAATTATATGGATCTGTATTATCTCGAGGACTACTCCTTAGGAGAAATATCTGAGACATTTGAGGTTTCACGGCAGGCTGTTTATGATAATATCAGGCGCACAGAAGCCATGCTGGAAGATTATGAGAGTAAATTACGCTTATACGAACGGTTTCAGGAAAGGCAGCAATTGATTGCCCAGCTGCATGACAGCCTTACAGATCACGAACAGGCTCTGAAGCTGCTCGAAAGATTAAAAGAATTGGATTAGGAGGGCTCCTTCTATGGCATTTGAAGGTTTAGCCGACCGTTTACAGGGGACGATTCAAAGAATCAAAGGTAAAGGGAAGGTAACCGAACAAGATGTAAAAGAAATGACCCGCGAAGTACGTCTTGCCCTCCTTGAGGCAGACGTCAACTTCAAGGTTGTCAAAGACTTTGTCAAGCGCGTGAAAGAGCGTGCAATCGGCCAGGAAGTGATGGAAAGCTTGACACCCGGTCAGCAGGTCATCAAAGTCGTTAAAGAAGAATTGACGGATTTGATGGGCGGGGATGAAAGCAAAATTGCTGTCGCCCAGCGCCCGCCAACCGTCATTATGATGGTCGGTCTTCAAGGTGCCGGTAAAACCACCACCACTGGTAAGCTTGCCAATCATCTAAGAAAGAAAAACAATCGTAAGCCGATGCTTGTAGCTGCTGACGTCTATCGTCCTGCTGCAATCAATCAACTTGAAACATTAGGGAAACAGCTCGATCTCCCTGTTTTTTCCAAGGGGACGGATGCAAGCCCGGTGGATATTGCTGATGAAGCTATCGCTAAGGCAAAAGAAGATCATCACGATTACGTCATTATTGATACAGCAGGACGTCTTCACGTTGATGGTGAGCTGATGGACGAGCTTAAGCAGATTAAAGAAAATGTAAAGCCCGATGAAATCTTTCTTGTCGTCGATGCGATGACAGGGCAGGATGCCGTCAATGTGGCAGAGAGCTTCAATGAACAGCTGGAGATCAGCGGAGTAGTCTTGACCAAGCTGGATGGTGACACTCGTGGTGGTGCTGCATTATCCATCAAAGCTGTAACCGACAAACCAATTAAGTTTGCCGGTATGGGAGAAAAACTTGACCAGCTCGAGCCTTTCCATCCGGAACGAATGGCTTCTCGTATTCTTGGAATGGGTGATGTGCTTACATTGATTGAGAAAGCTCAGGAAAATGTGGATGAAAAGCGGGCGAAAGAACTGGAAGAAAAAATGCGCTCAGCCTCCTTCACATTTGATGACTTTCTGGAACAAATGGGGCAGGTGCGAAACATGGGGCCGCTTGATGAGCTTCTCGATATGATTCCAGGCGCAAACAAGATGAAGGGTCTGAAAAACGCCCAGATTGACGAGAAGCAAATTTCCCATGTGGAAGCTATCATCCAGTCAATGACAAAAAGAGAACGTCAGGATCCATCCCTGATGAACGCCAGCCGTAAACGACGGATTGCAAAAGGTTCCGGTACCAACGTTTCTGAAGTGAACCGCTTATTGAAACAGTTTGAAGAAATGAAGAAAATGATGAAGCAAATGAGCAACATGCAAAAAGGGAAAAAAGGCAAAGGAATGAAATTTCCCTTTATGTAATGGAAAAATCCTTTACACACAGGAAAACATCTGCTAAAATCTAAACTTGTGCGAAACATTATTAATTTGGAGGTGCTTAAACATGGCAGTTAAAATTCGCCTAAAGCGCATGGGATCAAAACGTAACCCATTCTACCGTGTAGTTGTAGCTGATTCACGTTCTCCTCGTGACGGACGTTTTATTGAACAGATTGGCACATATAATCCAGTCGCTAACCCAGTTGAGGTTGACATCGATGAAGAAAAAGCAATGACTTGGATGACTAACGGCGCAAAGCCAAGTGACACGGTCCGTAACCTATTCTCAAAAGAAGGCATCATGAAGAAATTCCACGATTCTAAAAATCAAAAATAAAGTAGTGGTGATACCATGAAAGCCTTGATTGAAACAATTGTTACTCCGTTGGTCGATCATCCGGAAGATATCGAGATTTCAGCCAAAGAAGAGGAACGCAAGGTTGTTTACCATTTGACTGTGAATCAGGAAGATGTCGGAAAGGTAATCGGAAAAAACGGAAGGATTGCGAAAGCCATCCGGACAGTCGTTTATGCGGCTGGCTCAGATTCGAAGAAAAGAATTTATCTGGATATCATGTAAGAAGGGAGAGGGCCAATGTACCTTTCCCTTTTTTACACTTTAAGAAAATTTAACTTTGTTAAAGGATTAAAGTATAAATGAAACTAAGACTTTCGCCATAGGACTTGGCGACAACGACAAGTTTTTCTGACACGGAAAAGTGAAAATCGCAGAAGTCAGCGGCTTCTTGGCAAAGGGGCAGGAACCATGAAGATAATCAAAAAAATTCCTGTAAAACAAGTTTTAACAAAAGACAGCAAACAAGAGCTGGCCAAGCAATTCCAGAAACGCCACCAGCGATATGAACGCGAAATTCAACAGCTTCGTTTTGAACAGCGTAAGCTCGAGAAAAAAAGCGATATTTCCCAAAGTGAAATTGATAAACGCTTCACTCATGAAATAAATTTAAGGAAAGAACAAATTAACTGGGTGGAATATAAGCTGCAGCAATTGGATATCCTTCCTGAAGGCAGCGAGTTGTTCATTGAGGAAGTAGAAGCGATTGTAGATGTTCATGAAGGTGCAGTATGGAATGAGATTTATGAAGACCAGACCATCGTTATCAAAGATGGAATCGTCATTCAAGCGAGGTAATGGTAAAGTATGGAGCAAAAAATGTTTAATGTAGGTAAAATTGTAAATACACATGGAATCAGGGGAGAAGTGAAAGTGCTGAGAATCACCGATTTTGATGAGCGCTTTGAGCCTGGAGAGCCCTTGTATTGGGTCAGCGGAGAAGGGAAACCGGAAAAGCTGATTATCGCCAGTCACAGACAACATAAAGGCTTTGACCTGATCAGCTTTGAAGGTCTTCCTTCCATCAATGAAGTCGAACATCTAAAAGGCGGTATCCTGCAAATCAGGGAAGAGCAGCTGACAGAACTCGAGGAAGATGAATATTACTTCCATGAGATCATTGGCTGTGATGTCGTTTTGGACAATGGAGCGAAAATCGGAAGAGTGAAAGAAATCCTTACCCCGGGCGCTAATGATGTCTGGGTGATTGACAGAGAAGGTAAATCTGATGTCCTGATTCCGTATATCGATGATGTTGTTGTCAGTGTGGATATTGGAAAACAAAGGATCATCATCGATCCAATAGAGGGGCTGCTCGATTGATGCGTATTGATATACTTACACTTTTTCCGGAAATGTTCCGTGGGGTGTTCGATTCCTCCATTCTGAAAAAAGCATATGACCGTAAAGCTTTTGATTACCACTTTACCAACTTCCGGGATTTTTCATCTAATAAGCATAATAAGGTCGATGATTATCCATATGGTGGAGGTGCCGGAATGGTCTTATCCCCGCAGCCGATTTTCGATGCAGTAACCTCCCTTACAGAAGATACCGACACGAAGCCAAGAGTTGTCATGCTTTGTCCTCAAGGGGAAGTCCATTCTCAGGAAAAAGCAGAGGAATTGGCTGAAGAGGACCACCTCATTTTCTTATGCGGTCACTATGAAGGGTATGATGAACGTGTCAGGCAGCATCTGGTTACGGATGAAATTTCCATCGGGGATTATGTACTGACAGGCGGAGAGCTCGGTGCAATGGTTGTCATCGATTCTGTCGTCCGGCTGCTTCCCGGTGTGCTTGGAAATGAGGAGTCCGCACCTGCAGATTCCTTTTCCAATGGATTGCTTGAGCATCCCCATTACACACGGCCTGCTGATTTCCGAGGAATGAAAGTGCCGGATGTATTGCTTTCCGGGAACCATGCCAATATTGAAGAATGGCGGCATAAACAGTCATTATATCGCACCTGGGAACGTCGACCTGATTTGCTTAAGGTAAAAGAGCTGACTGACAAAGAAAAATCATGGCTGAATGAATGGGAAAATAGCTGACAGCTTGTTGATATCCCTATATTTTTATGGTATATTTAATTTTGTGCTTAAACAACGGTTTAGGCGGAAAACGATGTTCCGCTGTCTCATAGAAGGCAAGAGCATTAGTTTGGAAGGAGTGAACTAGGATGCAAGAACTTATCAGAGAAATCACGAAAGATCAACTTCGTACAGACCATCCTGATTTCCGTCCTGGTGACACGGTTAAAGTCCACGTAAAAGTTGTGGAAGGTACCCGTGAGCGTATCCAGGTATTCGAAGGCGTTATCATCAAACGCCAAAACGGCGGAATCAGTGAAACTTTCACTGTTCGTAAAATTTCTTACGGCGTTGGAGTTGAGCGTACATTCCCGCTACATTCTCCTCGTATCGAGAAAATTGAGCGTACTCGTCGTGGTAAAGTACGCCGTGCCAAGCTTTATTATCTACGCAATCTGCGTGGTAAAGCAGCGCGTATCAAAGAAATCATCTAAACTAGAGCTAAAAAAGGAGCTTGCACCTGTCAAGCTCCTTTTTCTAGTAATCAAACCTATAATGGAAACTGGTTAAGAAAGGGATGGCCTTCATGAAGAAAGCATGGTTGGAATGGGGAAAAGCCTTCGTCATCGCGGCAGTATTAGCGATTATTGTACGAATGGTATTATTTGCTCCGGTTGTGGTTGAAGGGCCATCAATGCTTCCGACATTAAAAGACTCAGACCATATGATTGTCAGTAAGATCAATTATACAATCGGGAATCCCGAACGGTTTGACATCATTGTTTTTCATGCCACTGAGAAAAAAGACTATGTGAAGCGGGTGATCGGTCTGCCAGGCGATACGGTCGCCGTTAAAGATGACCAGTTGTATATTAATGGTAAAAAAGTGGAAGAACCTTATTTAGAGGAACGGAAGGAAAGCATGCCTGATGGCCAAAAGCTTACTCAGGATTTTACCCTTGAAGGGGTTACTGGCCAAAAGACTGTTCCAGAGGGGCATGTTTTTGTGCTTGGTGATAACCGCAACAATTCAACGGACAGTCGGATCCTCGGTTTCATTCCATATGAAGCTATCGTAGGAGAAGCTGTGCTCATCTACTGGCCGATTGACCGAATCCGAATCGTAGAATAAGGTGATGTTATGACAATACAATGGTTCCCTGGCCATATGGCTAAAGCGAAAAGGGAAGTAGGAGAAAAATTAAAGCTTGTCGATTTTGTGATTGAGCTGGTGGACGCAAGAGCCCCTGAATCTTCCCAGAATCCAATGCTGCGTCAAATGCTTCAGGATAAACCCCGACTGGTTGTTTTGATGAAAAAAGACCTTGCTGATCCGAAAATAACTGATCAATGGATGGAATTCTTTAAACGGCAGGGTTCTCCTGCCATTGCCTTAAATGCGCAGGATAAGAAGGATATCCAATCGTTAATCCAGCAGGCGAAGGAAATGGCCCAGCATAAAATGGAAAAGCTAAAAGCCAAAGGTGTCAGACCCAGGCCTGCACGTGCTATGATCCTGGGAATACCGAATGTCGGAAAGTCCACACTCATCAACCGGCTTGCCAATAAAAAAATTGCAAAAACCGGAGATCGGCCCGGGGTTACTACAAGTCAGCAATGGATAAAAGTTAAGAAAGACTTTGAATTACTCGATACACCAGGAATCCTCTGGCCGAAATTCGAAGATGAAGAAGTAGGTTACCGTCTTGCTTCTATCGGCACCATTAAAGACCAAATCCTGCCGACGGAAGATGTCGCTGCCTATATCCTGGATTATATGAAAAATTTCTATCCGGAACTCCTGGAGCAACGCTTCGGCTTCTCAGGATTCAATGATATGATAGAAGCATTTGAAAAAATTGGTCAGAAGAGAGGCTGTCTGGAAAGTGGTGGCCGAATCAATTATGAAAAAACTGCCGATGTCATCATTCAGGACTTAAGAGGTGGTAAAATCGGCAGGATAAGCCTGGAAGTTCCGCAGGATATCTGATCACACCGGCGCATTTTGGAAATCTCCGAAATGCGTTTTTTTACACTTTAAAAAAGTGTAACTTCGTTAAAGGATTAAAGTATAAGTAAAACTAAGGCTTTCACCATGATCACTTGGTCAAAAGCCATTTTTTTCTAACATAGAATTTATATTTTAAATAAACCAGATACGGCAAATTCAATTGATTACAAACACTCATACACATACCTTTCATACCTATTGACACTCAGGGGAGTAGAATTTTCCAAGAGTCAGGTTAAGAATCAAACAGTTTAGCCGATAAAAATAGTGATAGCGGAGGCACAAATGAATGGTTAATAAGATTACGATCGCAAAAGTAAAAGAGCTTCTGGATGCAGGAGAAATAACAGAAAGTTTCCTCATGGAACTGCAGCAGGACGAGAGAAAAGGAATTCAAAAGCTGCTCAAAACTTATAATCGTAACAGACAGAGATTAATAGATGAAGAACATAATTACCGTGAAATGATGGCGTTTGAACAGTTGCAGTATAAAAAAGGCCATACACTCGTAGCTGGTATTGATGAAGCCGGTCGCGGACCACTGGCAGGTCCTGTGGTTGCTGCCTGTGTCATATTACATAAAGACTATTACCTTCCTGGCTTGAATGATTCAAAACAGCTTTCAAAAGATAAACGGGAATTATTTTACGAGCAAATCTGTCAGGATGCCTTTGCCTATGGCATTGGTATGGCGTCAAGTAATGAAATTGATCACTATAATATCTATCAGGCTACAAAGCTTGCGATGAGGAGATCGGTGGAGTGTCTTGGTTTGATCCCTGATCACATCCTTATAGACGCCATGACGCTGGATGGTTTACCCTGCTCTCAGCAATCGTTGATAAAAGGGGACCAGCGAAGCGTGTCCATCGCAGCAGCCAGCATTCTGGCAAAGGTTAAACGGGATGAACTCATGAGAGAAGTACATGAAGCTTATCCAATGTATGCCTTCCGTTCCAATCAAGGATACGCTACTGCTGCTCATCGAAAGGCACTGGAGGAATATGGACCCTCTCCCTATCATCGTAAAAGCTTTGCCCCTGTTCAAGAATGGATGAATGTATAAGAGGAGGCGTATGGATGAAATCGGAAGCATTACAACTATTTGCAAAACTCCATCGTTTATCAGCTGCAGATACACGTTCTCCTTTAAAGGAAGGGCAGATGGTTACTGGTAAAATTGAAAAGCTGCTTCCGGATAACCGAGCTATTGTACGACTTGGCACCAGACAGCTTCATGCCCAGCTGGAAGCTTCCCTTACAACAGGAAAAAGTTATTGGTTCAGAGTCCATACAGCTGGTGATACCTTGCGTTTAAAGATGCTTTCGGAGAATGCTTTTCACCACACCAGACAGGGACTTGAAGAAACTCTGGAAAATTTAGGAACCAAAAAGACTAGTGGAAATCTTGCTTTATTCCAGTCATTAATACATAGGAAAATCCCTTTTCATAAACAAGCACTTAAACAGGCTATGACACTCTTCACCCAGTTCGGAGAAAGCAATATCGCTCGTGAGGTTTTGGAGGAAATGCTTCATAAACAGTTACCGATAAAAGAATCTGTTTTCCAGTCACTGCTTACCCGTAGGGAAAGTAGTTTGACAATCCTTATTGGGCAGATGGAACAGTATTTTTCGGGGAAAGACAGTTTGTCCCGAACCGATGAGGATGTGATTGCAAGCCTTTCAAGGTTGAAGGGGAACGGCAGCGCACCATCTTTTCTTCAAACACTTGTTTCTTCCCTATTAAAACAAGTGGTGCACGGAGAAAAAACGGGCTTTCATCTGCTGCAGACAGCCGGGATTGTAAATAAGGAGGTACCATTTTCAGAGTTTCAACGGGTATGGCTGCAATGGGGAAAAAATCAAGGACTCACTCCTGAAAGCACTAAAATACCTGCAGCTCAAACAGACAGAAATAATCCGCTGTCACACGCCAAACCTCTTCCATATGGGCTGAATTCCGGAAAAATCATCAATGACTTCATTCATCTGTTCCAAGATCAGTTGCCAAAAAAAGCAGTATCCCATATGAAAGTCTGGCTCAATGAGGCCGAACTATATAAAAATGAACCAAGTGTTGTTAACGGCCAACGTCTCCTGGATACTCACAACCAGCTGAAAAAGCACAATATGCACCATCTTATAAAGCAGACAATCCATGCATCAGTCAAAGATGAGTGGGTCAATTTTGTTAACTCTCTCTCAGGTAATATTGATAGTAAACAAGTTTTGTCTCCTGCTCAGAAGCAAGCTTTCGACCGCATCAGAGCTTCACTGGAAGAAGTCCTCGCTAAACAAGTGACAGATCAGTCAGGTAAGTTCCTCGTAAACCTGCTGCTTGATGCTCCAGTTGGAAAACACGCAAAATCTCCCCTGCCTTTAAATAAGGAGCTTTTACTCTCCTTGAAATCCATGCTTCTTTTCTCAGGGATCGATTCGGAAGCGAATATGAAGGCTGATATAAAATCAGGAGATGTGCAGTCACAGGGCAGTCTCAAGACAATGCTTCTTCACCTACTGCAAAGGGATAGTGACACTCCAGTAAAACCAGAGCCTGCCATGAAACTGCTGCAGTTTCTTAATGGCCTGCAATTGACTGCTATTCAGGAAACGAACCACTCCCTTCAAATGAATATGGTTTTCCCTGGGTCGATTTTAAAGAGCGCAGAAGATGTCCAGATGGATTTCGAAGGGAGAAAAAATGAAGCGGGTGAAGTTGATCCGGCTTTTTGCCATGTCTTATTTTACCTCAATTTAGAAAATCTCCAAGAAACGGTCGTAGATATGTCGATAAATGACCGGAGAGTCCAGTTGACCGTTTTTAATGAGAATCCCCATAAAATTATTAAAATAACGGAAAACTATCAATCCATGCTTGCCGACGGACTTGACAAATTAGGGTACGAATTACTGTCTGTAAAGCTTCGAGGGCTGAATGACAGGCAACTAGAAAAGAAAGCAGGTACTCCATTTGACCAGCTTTCTGACAAAGGAGTAGACGTGCGAATATGAAAAAGGAAAGCCGCAGGGAGGCTATGGCGCTAGGTTACGATTCCGAAACAGACAGAGCTCCACAGCTCCTGGCTAAAGGCAAGGGGATCATTGCAGATAATATCATCGAAAAAGCGAAGGAAAATGGGGTTCCGGTACAGGAAGATACCTCGCTCGTCGAAATCTTATCCCATTTAAATGTTAATGACCAGATTCCCGAAGAATTGTACCAGGTGGTTGCGGAAGTGTTTGCGTTCATTTATCGGACCGATCAGGAAGCCAGTAAATAATAAATAAGTCTTTCACATTTATTGTTTACATAACAGAATGGAAGTCTACTTGTTTTCATGCGCATTTTTTCGACAAGATGACAGGGCTTACTGTGGACAATTCCCAGCGTTTTTTTATACAATGGTAATGCAGTTAAAATGATGGGAGGATGGAACATGAACATTCACGAGTATCAAGGGAAAGAAATTTTACGCGACTTTGGCGTTTCCGTGCCAAATGGACTTGTGGCATATACCGTAAATGAAGCTGTCGAAGCAGCGGAGAAATTAGGTTCTGATGTCACAGTTGTAAAAGCCCAAATCCATGCCGGAGGACGAGGCAAAGCCGGCGGGGTTAAAATAGCTAAAAATCTTGATGATGTGCGTACATATGCCAATGAAATCCTGGGCAAAACGCTTGTCACACATCAGACCGGACCAGAAGGGAAGGAGGTAAAGCGCTTACTGATCGAGGAAGGATGCGACATCAAGAGCGAATACTATGTCGGTCTTGTACTGGATCGCGCTACCAGCCGCGTAACCATGATGGCTTCTGAAGAAGGTGGAACGGAAATAGAAGAGGTGGCAGAAAAAACACCTGAAAAAATCTTCAAGGAAGTGATCGACCCGGTTGTCGGACTGACACCTTTCCAGGCCCGTCGTCTTGCTTTTAATATCAACATCCCTAAGGAATCTGTCGGAAAAGCAGCTAAATTCATGCTTGGACTTTACAAGGTTTTCGTAGAAAAAGATTGCTCCATCGCAGAAATCAACCCGCTTGTCACTACAGGCGATGGCGGAGTAATGGCACTTGATGCGAAATTGAATTTCGATGATAACGCCATGTATCGTCAAAAGGATGTTATGGAATTACGTGATTTAGATGAAGAGGATCCAAAAGAGGTTGAGGCTTCTAAATATGATCTTAGCTATATTGCATTAGATGGAAACATCGGCTGCATGGTAAATGGTGCAGGACTTGCCATGGCAACAATGGATACTATCAAGCACTACGGTGGAGACCCGGCTAACTTCCTTGATGTAGGTGGCGGGGCAACTACTGAAAAAGTAACTGAAGCATTCAAAATTATCCTTTCCGACGAACAAGTTAAAGGTATTTTTGTAAATATTTTCGGTGGAATCATGAAATGCGATGTTATCGCTGAAGGTGTAGTGGAAGCTACGAAACAGATTGGTCTGACTCTTCCGCTAGTCGTACGTTTAGAAGGAACAAATGTGGAAAAAGGGAAGCAAATCCTGGATGAGTCCGGACTGAATATTACATCTGCCGATTCCATGGCTGATGGTGCACAAAAAATCGTAGAACTAGTGAAGTAGAAAGGCGGGGAAAATAGATGAGTGTATATATCAATCAAGATACGAAAGTAATCGTTCAGGGTATAACTGGGTCTACAGCCCTTTTCCATACAAAACAAATGCTGGATTACGGAACGAAGATTGTCGGTGGTGTCACACCAGGTAAAGGCGGAACAGAAGTAGAAGGCGTTCCGGTATTCAATACTGTGGAAGACGCTGTGAAAGAAACTGGTGCCAATGCCTCTGTCATCTATGTGCCTGCTCCATTCGCAGCAGATGCGATCATGGAAGCGACCGACGCAGAACTTGATCTAGCTATCTGCATCACAGAACATATCCCGGTCATTGATATGGTCAAAGTGAAAAGATATATGGAAGGCAAAAAGACGCGCCTGGTCGGACCGAACTGTCCTGGTGTGATCACTCCTGAACAATGTAAAATCGGAATTATGCCTGGTTATATCCATAAAAAAGGTCATGTAGGTGTAGTTTCCCGTTCTGGTACATTGACATATGAAGCAGTTCATCAATTATCAGAATCCGGCATCGGTCAGTCTACAGCTGTCGGAATCGGCGGTGACCCTGTCAACGGGACAGATTTCATCGACGTTCTGGATGCATTCAATCAGGACGATGACACAGAAGCTGTCATCATGATTGGTGAAATCGGTGGTACAGCCGAGGAAGAAGCTGCAGAGTGGGTAAAAGCTAACATGAAAAAGCCTGTCGTAGGCTTCATTGGCGGACGTACGGCTCCTCCTGGAAAACGCATGGGACATGCAGGTGCCATCATTTCCGGTGGAAAAGGCACAGCTGATGAGAAAATCCGTGTCATGAATGAGTGCGGTATTAAAGTTGCTGAAACACCATCCGTAATGGGTGAAACATTAATCGAAGTATTAAAAGATAATAATCTTTTCGACAAATGTAAAACTCATTAAGGAGAAAAAATTCGTGCATGGGAGCAAGCCCATGCACGTTTTTTTAAACAATATTAATCCCTGCTCCTCTTGTACTTCTGTTCCACCCCTTAATTGCCCCTTCTGCAATTATAATGATAGGAAAAGAAACTAGAAGAACAGCCCCCGATGAATGCTGGAAATTTAACTGCCCCGTAAAGTTGTAGTTATCGAATCCCCTTTCTCACATACCTTAAAAAGGAAGTGTATCCTATATGTATAATAGAAGAAGTTTGCTGCTCCACTTACATGCCAGTCCCCACATGACAAGGGGCTTGCTCCGAAAAATCCTGAAGTTTGATTCCTCTTTAGCTTCAATCATGAAACTTTCCCCTTCTGATATCACCTCTATTTTTCACATCCCAATGCCTCGTGCTATCTCATTGGCGGAACACTTGCGTTCCATTGCTTATAAAAATGACAATTTAATGAAAGAATATGCTACAGTCACTATCTTCGATGAAGAATACCCGGAAATATACAAAACGATTCCCGATCCCCCGCTGGTACTTTATGCGGCCGGTGATATTTCTTTATTGAAAAAGGTGCCTGCCTTAAGTGTGGTGGGAACGAGAAAGCCTTCAGTCAATGCTTATTCATGTATGGAAAGCCTGCTGACTCCGCTTATCACGGCAGGTTTTACGATTGTGAGCGGGCTTGCTGTCGGTATTGATCGGTTTGCACATGAAATTGCTTTACGCTATCATGGTACAACAATTGGCATTCTAGGTTCCGGATTCCATCATATTTATCCAAAAGCTAACATATCTTTATTTCAACAAATGCTGCAAAAAAATTTAGTGATAACAGAATATCATCCGGATACGCGGCCACAAAAGTTTCATTTCCCCGAAAGAAACAGATTGATCAGTGGTCTGACTGATGCCACATTGGTCATTGAGGCAAAAGCAAGGAGCGGTTCGCTGATTACGGTAGAACAAGCCCTAGAACAAGGAAAAGAGGTATTCGCTGTCCCGGGATCGATATTAAACCCGAATAGTGAGGGGTGTCATCAAATCATCCAGGAGGGTGCAAAATTGGTGCGGAATACCCAGGATATCCTTAGAAATTGGCCTGAATATTGATGGGAAATAATGGTTATTATAGCTATTTTGCAATTAAAATTACTATAAATTGAAAAAAATTCTGACCATTTACGTTTGACAAACCAATTGGAAGTATTTAATAATAGGGAAGATTTATCATTGAAATATGCATAAGGTGCACACACCTCTATGGGAGGAACAGTTATGGCAGATTATCTGGTAATAGTAGAATCACCAGCAAAAGCAAAAACAATTGAAAAATATCTAGGGAAAAAATATAAAGTAAAGGCTTCAGTAGGTCATATCAGGGACTTGCCTAAAAGTCAGATGGGCGTGGATGTCGATAATGGATTTGAACCGAAATATATAACCATCCGCGGAAAAGGGCCTGTGCTGAAGGAACTTAAATCAGCAGCTAAAAAGGCCAAACGTGTATTTCTGGCTGCCGACCCCGACAGAGAAGGGGAAGCGATTGCCTGGCATTTAGCCCACAGTCTCGATATAGATGAGAAATCGGACTGCCGGGTTGTCTTCAACGAGATTACGAAGGATGCTGTGAAAGAATCATTCAAGAATCCTCGCACCATTGATATGGACAGAGTTGATGCCCAACAGGCGAGACGTATTTTGGACCGGTTAGTCGGTTATAATATCAGCCCTATATTATGGAAGAAAGTGAAAAAAGGGTTGAGCGCAGGACGAGTACAATCAGTAGCGGTAAAGCTGATCATTGACCGTGAAGAAGAAATCAATAATTTCAAGCCAGAAGAATACTGGTCTATTGAGGCAGACTTTTTGAAAGATAAGGAAAAATTCCAGGGGTCCTTTTATGGAATCGATGGAAAAAAACAAGACTTAAAGAACAAAGAAGATGTCGATAAAGTTCTTTCAGCGCTGAAAGGGAAGAATTTTAACGTAGATAAAGTGAATAAACGCGAACGCCGCCGAAATCCGTCCGTTCCTTTTACCACGTCCTCCCTTCAACAGGAAGCAGCACGGAAATTGAATTTCCGCGCGAAGAAAACAATGATGATCGCACAGCAGCTTTATGAAGGTATCGATCTTGGTAAGAAGGAAGGAACTGTCGGGCTAATTACTTATATGCGTACTGACTCGACCCGGCTTTCCAATACAGCACAGGCAGAGGCACAGGATTATATCACCGATCAATTCGGAAAAGAATATCTGGGTGGAAACAAAAAAAAGAAACAGAAAGAAGGCGCCCAGGATGCCCATGAAGCAATCAGGCCCACTTCTGCAATGCGAGATCCGAAAGCGATGAAGAGCATTCTTTCCCGTGATCAATACCGTCTGTATAAACTGATCTGGGATCGTTTTATAGCGAGCCAGATGGCGCCGGCTGTACTTGACACAATGACGGTGCATATGTCTAACCAGGGTGTCGAATTTCGTTCTACTGGATCTAAGGTCAAGTTCAAAGGTTTCATGAAAGTCTATATTGAGGGAAGAGATGACAACAAAAAAGAAGAGGACAAAATGCTCCCGGATCTGCAAGAAGGAATGACCGTGAAAGCGGAAGCAATCGATCCGAACCAGCATTTTACCCAGCCGCCACCACGGTATACGGAAGCAAGGCTTGTCAAAACTCTGGAAGAATTAGGAATTGGCCGTCCATCTACCTATGCACCGACATTGGATACAATCCAACGCCGCGGTTATGTAGCTCTTGATAATAAACGATTTGTTCCAACTGAGTTAGGGCAAATCGTACTCGAACTCGTGAAAGAGTACTTTCCGGAAATCATAAATGTTGATTTCACTGCACAACTGGAACATGACCTTGATGCCATTGAAGAAGGAAAGATCGAATGGGTCACGCTCATTAAAGATTTTTATCAAGGATTTGAACCACGGTTGGAAAAAGCAGAAAAAGAAATGGAAAAAGTCGAAATAAAAGATGAACCAGCAGGGATTGACTGTGAAAACTGCGGTCATGAAATGGTGTATAAGATGGGACGTTATGGCAAATTTCTGGCATGCTCCAATTTTCCGGACTGCCGAAATACGAAACCTATATTGAAAAAAATCGGAGTTACTTGCCCTAAATGTAAAAAAGGGGAAGTAGTGGAACGTAAAAGTAAAAAACGGCGTGTTTTTTATGGATGTGACCAGTATCCGGACTGCGACTTCATTTCCTGGGATAAACCGGTCAGCAGACCATGCCCGAAATGTGATTCTCTTCTGGTAGAGAAGAAATCGAAAAAGGGTGTACAGATACAATGTACCAGCTGTGATTATAAAGAAGAAGCACAAAAGTGAGCGCATATGTGCGCTCACTTTTTTTGCTATTTTCTATTCCATCCTCCACAATGGAGAAAGAAGTCGAAAAATCTTTCATAACGATTGACACGCAGAAAGAGTACGGTTATAATTACCGGATGGTAAGGGGATTTACTTGACAGTGAATGAAAGGAGTTATCCTATGAATACACAAGTTGTTACTGTGATAGGAGCAGGTCTAGCAGGTAGTGAAGCAGCATGGCAGCTGGCGAAACGAGGCCTACACGTCCACTTATATGAAATGAGGCCGACGAAACAAACGCCAGCTCACCACACGGATAAATTTGCAGAGCTGGTTTGCAGCAATTCCTTAAGGGCGAATGCCCTTACGAATGCAGTCGGAGTCATTAAGGAAGAAATGCGGACACTTGATTCCATCATTATCAAGGCAGCAGATCAGTGCCAGGTTCCTGCAGGGGGAGCACTTGCTGTTGACAGGCATGAGTTTGCAGGATATGTGACGGAACATGTGAAAGACCACCCTAACGTAACAGTATTTAATGAAGAGATTGAAAAGATTCCGGATGGACCGGTTATTGTAGCTACCGGACCGTTGACCTCAGAGTCTTTGTCAAATCAGTTAAGAGATATGACCGGGGAGGAGTATCTGTATTTCTACGATGCGGCAGCCCCGATTATTGAAAAAGACTCGATCGATATGGATAAGGTATACCTGAAATCCCGTTATGATAAAGGAGAAGCAGCTTACCTTAACTGTCCGATGTCTGAAGAAGAATTTGAACGTTTTTATCAAGCACTGACGGCTGCAGAAACAGTCCCGCTCAAGGAGTTTGAAAAGGAAATTTTCTTTGAAGGCTGTATGCCGATCGAAATGATGGCAGAACGAGGCAAAAAGACAATGTTGTTCGGTCCATTGAAGCCGGTAGGTTTAGAAGATCCGAAAACAGGAAAGACTCCTTATGCAGTGGTACAACTTCGACAGGATGATTCAGCGGGAACACTTTACAATATGGTAGGCTTTCAGACACATTTGAAATGGGGGCCGCAAAAAGAAGTATTCCGTCTGATACCAGGCCTTGAAAATGCTGAAATAGTCCGTTATGGTGTGATGCACAGGAATACATTCATCAATTCTCCCAACCTGTTAAAGCCGACATACCAGTATAAAGACAGGGAAGACTTGTTTTTCGCAGGTCAAATGACTGGAGTAGAAGGTTATGTCGAATCAGCTGCTGCAGGATTGATCGCTGGAATCAATGCTGCACGACTAGTACAAGGACAGGAACTGCTGGTCATGCCTCATGAGACAATGATGGGAAGTATGGCCCGATATATCACTACAACCAATCCAAAACATTTCCAACCGATGAATGCAAACTTCGGGCTTATCAAGCCGCTTGATGAAAAAATCAAAAATAAAAAAGAACGAAATGAAGCTTATGCTCATCGAGCGTTGGAAACTATTCAGAATTTTGTTACAATTTAGTTAAAACGATTGCTAAAGCTGATTGAATTGTGATAAAATTTAAACGCCTTGAAAGAGGTGGGCTATGGATATTTTACAAGATGCTAAAAATCAATTTCTGGAATATATGCAAATCGAAAAAAATGCATCTTCATTAACGATTCATTGTTATGAAAAAGATGTAGAGGCATTTTTTCTTTTTATGCAATCAGAAGGAAACACAAGGATAGAGGATGTCGATTATCCTCTCATTCGTATTTATTTGACTCGTCTGTATGAACAGAAACTGTCCCGAAGAAGCGTTTCCCGTAAGCTTTCCTGCCTGAGGTCTTTTTACCGATTTCTTGAAAGAGAGGAAAAGGTGAAACAAAACCCTTTTCTGAACGTATCATTACCGAAGGATGGAAAACCGATCCCTGAGTTTTTCTATCAGGAAGAACTGGATAAATTGTTTTCTGTGAACGATTTAACAACCCCTCTTGGGCAGAGAGATCAGGCGTTACTTGAACTTATGTATGCCACGGGAATACGTGTAGCCGAGTGTGTCGGTGTGCAAGTGGAAGATGTTGATTTCCAGATCGGAACCCTCCTTGTTACCGGGAAAGGCCGGAAGGAAAGATATGTTCCATTCGGCCAGTTCGCCGAGACAGCATTAAAGCGCTATCTTTCTGATGGAAGGAACCATTTGATCGGAAAAAAAGGGACAGAAACATGTAAATTGTTTTTGAATGCAAAAGGCGGCCCTCTTACAGATCGGGGAATTCGCCTCATCCTGAATAAAATGGTGGATAAAGCTGCACTGACAGTCAGGATCCATCCCCACAAGCTACGGCACAGTTTTGCAACTCACATGCTGAATCAGGGAGCTGATCTCCGGGCTGTCCAGGAGCTGCTTGGCCATGAACATCTTTCATCAACCCAGATTTATACACATGTGACAAAGGATCATTTACGTAACATATACAATAACAGTCATCCACGAGCAAATAAGTAGAGGTGATGGGAAATGAGTCAACAATTTCATGCAACAACCATTTTTGCTATCCAGCATCAAGGTAAATGTGCTATGACCGGTGATGGCCAAGTAACGCTGGGCAACCAAGTTGTCATGAAACATAAGGCAACGAAGGTCAGGCGGTTATTCAAAGGCCAGGTCGTTGCAGGGTTCGCAGGCTCTGTGGCAGATGCCTTTACCCTGTTTGAAAAATTTGAAGCGAAGCTGGAAACCTATAATGGTAATCTCGCAAGAGCAGCTGTTGAACTCGCCAAGGAGTGGCGGAGCGACCGTGTACTTAGAAAATTAGAGGCAATGCTGATCGTCATGAATAAAGAAGAAATGTTCCTTGTATCAGGAACCGGTGAAGTGATTGAACCGGATGACGGTATTCTGGCGATTGGATCAGGGGGTAATTATGCTCTCAGTGCCGGAAGGGCTCTGAAACGTTATTCTCCTGATAAAAGTGCAAAAGAAATTGCTGAAGCCGCCTTGCAAATTGCAGGTGAAATATGTGTCTTTACCAATGATCAAGTAACCCTTGAGGTTATTGAATGAGGAGGGCGCTAACAGATGTCATTTGAATTGACTCCAAGACAGATTGTCACCAAGCTCGACCAGTATATCATAGGTCAACGTGACGCCAAGAAGGCTGTGGCGGTTGCATTGCGAAACCGGTACCGTCGCATGCAGCTGGATGACCAGCTTCGTGAGGAGATTGTTCCGAAAAATATATTGATGATTGGCCCCACAGGGGTTGGTAAAACAGAAATCGCCCGTCGCCTGGCTAGATTGGTCGGTGCACCGTTTGTTAAAGTAGAAGCTACCAAGTTCACAGAAGTCGGCTATGTGGGCAGAGATGTCGAGTCCATGGTACGTGATCTTGTGGAAACAGCCGTACGAATGGTGAAGGAAGAGAAAATGGAAGAAGTGCAGGAAAAAGCCAAAGAGCAGGCAAATAAGCGACTTGTGAAACTTTTGGTTCCATCGAAAAAGAAACAGAATAATTTTAAGAACCCTTTGGAAATGCTTTTCAACCAGCAACCGGAACAAAATACCGATGATAATGGGCGGCAGGAAGAAGCAGAAATAGAAAGTAAACGCAGCCGTATCTCCAAACAGCTGGCATTAGGTGAACTCGAAGACCATATGGTTACCATTGAAGTTGAAGAACAACAGCCTTCGATGTTTGACATGCTGCAAGGTTCAGGAATGGAACAAATGGGTATGAACATGCAGGATGCCATGAACCAGTTCATGCCTAAGAAAAAGAAAAAGCGCCGCCTTCCTGTTTCAGAAGCACGGAAAGTCCTGACTCAGGAAGAAGCCCAGAAGTTGATTGATATGGATGAAGTGACACACCAGGCTGTTCATAAAGTTGAACAGTCGGGGATCATTTTCATAGATGAAATCGATAAAGTGGCAGCAAAAAGTGATAATCAGGCTAATGTATCAAGAGAAGGGGTACAGCGGGACATTCTGCCGATCGTGGAAGGCTCAACCGTTGTGACAAAACATGGCCCAATCAAAACCGATCATATACTTTTTGTTGCTGCCGGTGCGTTCCATATGGCAAAACCTTCTGATTTGATACCAGAACTGCAAGGAAGATTTCCGATCCGGGTAGAACTGGAAAAGCTGACCGTCGATGATTTCCGTAATATTTTGACAGAGCCATCTAATGCATTATTGAAACAATATACAGCTTTATTAGAAACAGAAGGTATAAAGGTTGAATTTTCTGACGATGCTGTTACAAAGCTCGCGGAAATTGCTTTTGAGGTAAATCAGGAAACAGATAATATTGGAGCCAGAAGATTGCATACGATTCTTGAGAAATTACTTGAAGATCTATCATTCGAAGCTCCGGATGTAACGATGGAGACAATACAAATCACACCTCAATATGTAGAAGAGAAGCTGAGCAGTATTGTTAAGAATAGAGATTTAAGCCGATATATTCTTTAAGAGGCAAAGTTAGGAGGAAAACATCATGCAATTATTAGAGCGTGCAAGAAAAATCAATTCGATGTTGCAAAAAACGACAGGAAAGTCTGTCAACTTCAATGATATGTCTGCAACCTTAAGAGACGTCATTGGAGCAAATATTTTCATTTTAAGCCGGAGGGGTAAGCTTTTAGGTTTCGCTATTAAACAGGAAATTGAAAATGAGCGAATGAAAGCGATGTTGTCTGAACGTCAATTCCCGGAAGCGTACACACAAAATCTTTTCACTATCCAGGAAACGACGGCAAATATTGATATCAACAGTGAATTTACTGCATTTCCTGTTGAAAACAGGGACCTGTTTGAGAATGGTTTAACAACCATTGTACCAATCATTGGCGGAGGAGAACGTTTAGGAACATTAATCTTAAGCAGAATCAGCGACAGCTTTGAAGAAGATGATCTTCTCCTTGCAGAATACGGGGCGACAGTTGTAGGTATGGAAATCTTACATGAAAAAACGGAAGAGATCGAGCAGGAAGCCCGCAGCAAAGCGGTAGTCCAGATGGCGATAAGTTCCTTGTCTTATAGTGAGCTCGAAGCAATCGAGCATATATTTGAGGAATTAGAGGGTAACGAAGGATTACTAGTTGCCAGTAAAATCGCTGACAGAGTAGGGATAACAAGGTCAGTGATCGTAAATGCCCTGCGTAAATTAGAAAGTGCTGGAGTCATTGAATCTCGTTCCCTTGGCATGAAGGGTACTTATATAAAAGTACTGAACAACAACTTTCTATTAGAATTACAAAAATTACGCACCAATTGATTTGTAAAAAGCGACCTTGTGAAAGATGCTTAAGGCTGACGAGAGAATCTCTCGTCAGCCTTTTTTTGTCGTTTTCCTGAAGTTCAAAGTGTAAGTCCCGTGTCTTTTTCTGTTTTAAGGAAATTCCAAAGAGCGAGAGCACTTCCACTCCTGCGGAAGAACGAGGGAGGCGAGATCGCCGAGCGTGGGTTTCGCGAGGAAGCTAGGGCGCTCGTCCGCCGAAAAGGAATGGTCCTTCGCTCCTGGGCGGGAAGAAAAAAGCTTGCGGAAAAGCAGAGGTTTCTCCACAAGCTGAAAAGATCTGTCCATTAGTTATGGACAGATCTTTTTACCTATACAAAAATGATAATTTTCAGAATCATTTCAAAAAGCCATTTCCTTTGGAATATTTGTATGTAATAATAGAAGCGAGCAATTCATTTTTCGACATAAACCAACATAAATACCAAAATTAAGATAAAATAGTAATATTATGTAACAAAATAAGACATATATGACCATTACGAAAGTCCTTTTTTGTAAGGTTTTCTAAAATTATCACGAATTCACATAGACACTTTCATTTGATTTACTTACAATGTTTTTGTAGTAAGGAAAATATTGTCGAAAATAGGGGTGATTAACCATGAACTTATTTGGGGGAACAATTCAGACGCTCGGTAATTCCTTAGATTATGCCACTCAAAAGAATAAAGTCATAGCGAATAATATCGCAAATGTCGACACACCTGGTTATAAAGCAAAACAAGCTGTTTTTAAAGATATATTACATAATGAACTGTCGGGTTCCTTCCAGGCAAAACGGACTCATCCCAGGCACATAGAATTTGATTCTTCTGGCAGAAGTCCATTTCGTGTGGTAACAGATAGAAATGCAACTTATAATCATAATGGCAACAGCGTTGATATCGATAAAGAAATGAGTGAACTTGCTAAAAATCAATTGTATTACCAGGCTGTTGTGGATCGAATGAATGGTAAACTACGTGGGTTAGAAACAGTGATTAAAGGAGGCAGATAGGATGACGATTTTCCACTCCATGAATGTCAGTGCAAGTGCTCTGACTGCTCAGCGAATGAGAATGGACACGATTTCCTCTAATATTGCCAATGCTGAAACGACGAGGGCAACTATTGGAGCGGACGGGGAATGGCTTCCTTACCGAAGGAAATCTGTAGTGTTCGAACCTCGCGGCAGCAGCTTCCACTCCTATCTTCAGCAGGCAAGAGGGAACTCCGCTTCTCCTGATAAAGGCGTCAGAGTGACGGAAATTCGAGAGGATGATGCACCATTCAGAATGGAATATAATCCCAACCATCCAGATGCGGATGAGAACGGATATGTTGCCATGCCGAATGTTGACCCATTGCGTGAAATGGTCGACCTAATGAGTGCAACTCGGTCATATGAAGCAAATGTAACTGCAATGAACGCTACAAAATCCATATTGTTAAAAGCATTAGAAATCGGCAAATAACCTGAGAGGTGATCGAATATGAACAACATTTTTCAAATCAATCAACCTTCTTCCCTGTTACAGCAGGTGCAAAATAATAACAACGTGACACCCGGAGAAGCACATGAACAATTTGCATCCAGTCTTAAAAATGCCATTGACAAGGTTAACCAGGCCCAAGTAGCGTCCGATCAAAAAACAGAGGCGCTGGCAAGGGGAGAAATCACTGATTTGCATGACGTGATGGTGACGGCTAAAAAAGCAAGCATCACCATGCAGCTTTCGGTAGAAATGCAAAACAAGGCAATAGAAGCATATCGGGAAATTATGCGTATGCAAGTATAAAACAATACTCCAATCATCTTCGTCATTATATGTATTCTTGTGAAGCGCGTTTTTTATGGGGGCAATTATGAGAAAAAAAATAATGAATTTTAAAGAAAAAACATTTGATTTCTGGAAGAGTAGAAGCATTGTCCAGAAAGGTGTCATGATCGGGGGGGTTATAGGGATCACGGCACTTCTAGTCTTGGTCAGCGTTTTCTCGGCTGGAAGCAATATGGTCCCTTTATACAGAGACCTGAGTTTGCAGGAGATCGGACAGATCAAAGCTGAGCTGGATTCAAGAGCGGTCCCTTATGAACTTTCTGATGGAGGCACAACGTTAATGGTGCCTGAAACAGAGGTGGAGAGTCTGCTGGTTGATTTAGCTGCATTAGGTCTTCCGGACAGTGGCAACATAGATTATTCCTTTTTCAGTGAAAATGCTTCATGGGGGATGACAGATAACGAGTTTAATATGATAAAACTCGATACCATGCAGACAGAACTGGCTAATATGATGATGAGAATCGAGGGAATAAAAGATGCGAAGGTGATGATAAACAAACCACCGGAGCCGGTATTTATCGGGGATGAAAAGCAGGAAGCCACAGCTTCGATCGTAGTGAACACCGAACCGGGATATCAATTTGAGGGGAAGCAGATCCAGGCTCTCTACCATCTTGTCTCTAAATCTGTACCGAACCTTCCTACTGAGAATATCGTCATCATGAATCAGAATTTTGAGTATTTTGATCAAATAAATAATGATACATTAGCAGGCAGCGATACATATACCCAACAGCAAAAGATAAAAGAGGACATTGAACGTGATATCCAGAGAAGAGTCCAACAGCTCTTAGGGGCAATGGTAGGGATGGAAAATGTTATAGCTTCTGTTACAACGGATATTGATTTCACGAAAGAGAACCGTGTCGAAGAGCTCATCGAACCTGCTGACCCTGAAACCATGGAAGGACTTCCAGTCAGTGTCGAGCGGATAACAGAAACCTACAGCGGAAACCCTCCAGTCGGAGGTGAGCCTGCCGGAGAAGGTGACATTCCTGGATATGAGGGCCAGGCAGAAGGCGATGGCGGAAATTATGAAATGGTAAAAGAAACAATCAACAATGAATTTAACCGAATAACCAGAGACATTGTCGAAAGTCCTTATAAAATTAGAGATATTGGAATTCAGGTAGCGATTGATAATTCGAAAGGCATCAATGAAGCAGGGGAAGTACAGTATTTGTCAGAAGCTGAGCAGGCTACTGTTCAGGAGAGTGTTCAGTCGATTCTTGACTCGATCATCACCACATCAATTGCCAAGCCGTATGGGGATGTGGAGTCAGCTGAAAAGGTATCCATCGTCTTCCAGGAATTCGCGAATCAAGGAAATGAACAAGCCCCTTCCAGTCCTGGCATTCCAATGTGGGTCTATATCGCAGGAGGTCTGGTTCTGTTCATCGTTCTGCTGCTGGCTTGGATGCTGTTCAGAAAGAAAGATAGATATGAAGACGAGGAAATTTTTGAGGAAGTCTATCATCAGGAGAAGCCTCCTATGGATATCCCGGAATTAGAGGATAACAAAGAGACAGAAGAAACTGTCAGGAGGAAGCAGTTAGAACGAATGGCAAAAGATAAGCCCGAGGACTTTGCCAAACTGTTAAGGTCCTGGATTGCCGAGGATTAAGGAGGTATATGGATGGCAAAAAAACATAAATTGACCGGAAGACAAAAAGCTGCCATTCTACTTATTTCTATGGGGCCGGATGTATCCGCTCAAATTTATAAGCACCTGACAGAAGAGGAAATTGAGAAGCTTACCCTTGAAATATCCTCTGTACAAAAAGTAGATTCCAGACAGAAGGAAGCTATCCTGGAGCAATTTCATCAAATTGCATTGGCGCAGGATTATATCACCCAGGGAGGTATCGGCTATGCCAAAACGGTCCTGGAAAAGGCCCTTGGTGAAAATGAAGCAGCCCATATCATTAACAGACTGACTAACTCTCTCCAGGTTAGACCGTTTGATTTCGCCCGAAAGGCAGATCCTGGGCAGATACTTAATTTCATCCAGAATGAACACCCACAGACGATTGCACTGGTGCTTACTTACCTGGATTCTGCTCAATCAGCGCAAATCTTATCAGAGCTTCCCCAGGAGATGCAGGCAGACATTGCCAAAAGAATTGCAGTGATGGATTCAACCTCACCTGAAATCATTAATCAGGTTGAACAAATACTTGAACGGCAGCTTTCAGCTACAGTTACACAGGACTACACCCAAACTGGAGGAATTCCTGCTGTAGTGGAAGTACTGAACGGTGTAGATAGGAGCACGGAGCGCACCATTCTTGATGCACTTGAAATTCAAGATCCAGACCTCGCAGAAGAAATCAAAAAGCGGATGTTCGTATTTGAGGACATTGTCACACTGGACAATCGCGCTATCCAGCGTGTGATTCGCGAAGTAGAAAATGATGATTTACGCCTTGCCCTTAAAGTTGCAAGCGAAGAAGTTAAAGATATTGTCTTTAATAACATGTCGCAGCGTATGGCAGATACATTCAAAGAAGAAATGGAATTCATGGGTCCTGTCCGATTGAAGGACGTAGAGGAAGCACAAACGAGAATCGTGTCTGTCATCCGCAGACTGGAGGATGTAGGAGAGATAGTCATTGCGCGTGGTGGAGGAGATGATATCATTGTCTGATTCCAGTGAATTTCATGGTCCAAATACACGAGTAATCAAGCTTCGCCCGGTGGCATTTCGAAACAATCAATCACCGGAGAAGGAACAGGAAGACTATACAAATACTCACCAGCGTGCAAATCAAAAATTAATAGATGCGGAGAAGCAACTGGATTGGGCGCATAAAGAGGCTGACCGCATCATTCAACATGCGAAAAGAGAAATTCAAAAGGAAAAAGAAACCTGGGAATCTGAAAAAAAAGCATTAGTGAGACAAGCTGAGGAAACAGGATTCTCTGAAGGTCTGAAAAATGGTCAAAAGCAAGGTTTTGAGGAGTATAGGGAAAATATAAGCAAATCCAGAACCATCATTGATAAAGCAAAAGAGGATTATAGACAAATAGTGGCTTCGAGTGAAGAAATGATATTGGATTTGAGTATAGAGGCCGCCAGAAAAATTCTGAAGCACTACATAAATGAAAAAAAAGAGAATTTCCTTTTCCTGGTTAAAGCTGTACTTAAAGAAGTCCAACAGCAGCCTGAAATAATGATATATGTTCATCCAGATAAGTACGATCTGCTGTTAACACAAAAAGAAGAGCTTGAAAATTGTATTACAGCCAAATCAGAGCTTTTAATCTATGCGAAGGATGATGTCGACCCTCTACATTGTATGATTGAAACACCATTTGGAAGTATGAATGCTTCCGTTGATGAACAGCTCCTCGAGATTCGCAGGAAATTATTTGAGCTATATCAGGAAGGCGATGGAAATGAATAAACAGCTTTACCAGAATGCAATAGCTCAAACGGATACATATAAACGCTTTGGAAAAATTCATCGTGTGGTCGGATTAATGATTGAATCAAAAGGGCCGGAAGTATCCATAGGGGATGTATGCCTCATCCATACTCCTTCTCAGAATGGAAAAACCATTAAGGCAGAGGTAGTAGGTTTCAATAACGAAAATGTCATCCTCATGCCATTTAAAGAAGTGAGGGAGATCAGTCCCGGGAGTCTGGTAGAAGCAACTGGAACATCCTTGAAGGTGAAAGTAGGTATGGGCTTGATTGGCAAAGTTCTTGATGCAATGGGATCCCCACTGGATAACCAGCCATTACCTAAAGGTCTGAAAAGCTATCCAACCGATCAACAGCCGCCGAATCCGATGTCACGCCCGACAATAAAAGAACCTTTGCAAGTCGGTGTTAAGGCGATAGACTCCCTTCTAACTATGGGAAAAGGGCAGCGGGTTGGTATCTTTGCCGGAAGTGGTGTTGGTAAAAGTACGCTGATGGGGATGATTGCCAGAAATAGCTCAGCCAGCATCAATGTCATAGCTCTGATAGGTGAAAGGGGCAGAGAGGTACGCGAGTTTATTGAAAACGATCTTGGTGAGGAAGGACTCAGAAAGTCAGTAGTAATAGTCGCTACTTCTGACCAGCCTGCGTTGATGCGTATTAAAGGAGCTTATACAGCAACTGCAATCAGTGAGTATTTTCGGGATATGGGCTTCCAGGTAAACCTGATGATGGATTCCGTCACCAGAGTAGCTATGGCACAGCGTGAAATCGGACTTGCTGTAGGAGAGCCTCCTACTACTAAGGGGTACACACCTTCCGTTTTTGCTATCTTGCCCAAGCTTCTGGAACGGACCGGAACCAGTAAATTCGGTACAGTAACGGCATTTTACACCGTCCTTGTTGATGGAGATGATATGAACGAGCCGATAGCTGATACGGTAAGAGGGATTCTGGATGGACACTTTGTACTTGATCGGAAATTAGCTGAGCAGAATCAATTTCCAGCAATAAACGTCCTGCGCTCCATCAGCAGGGTAATGAACCAGGTGGTTGATTCCAGACACAGAGAAGCCGCAGACAATGTCCGCTCTTTACTGGCAACCTACGAGGAAAACCGCGAGTTGATCCAGATAGGTGCCTATAAAAAAGGGACAGACAGCAATATTGATGCTTCTATTCGAGCAAATCCAGCCATCGTCCAATTTTTGAAACAAGGTATGTATGAACAGTCAACGTATGAGGAGTCCATCAAACGCTTGGCAGGACTTAATAATGGGAGTGACCGCTAGTGGCAACTTTACAGACGTTCCATAAAATCCTGGATATTCATGAGCGGGATAAAAAAGCAGCACAAAAGCAATATCAGCAATCTGTAGAAACATTCGAGCAGATTGCAACCAAACTATATGAAACTTTGAAAAAGAAAGAAAATGCAGAAGCATTTCTGGAACAAAAGTTGAGGATTGGGAGTTTACCTGCCCAATATATCGCTCACTACCGTGATTTTCTGAATCGTTTGGATTTAGAGGTCAAGACTCTTCAGCCCAAGGTGCAACAGGCACGAAGTGATATGACATGGCAACATTCATTATTGTCTGAAGCACACATTGAAGTAAAAAAATATGAGAATTTAATTGATAGGAAAGTAAAGCGGTGGGAAGAACAACAGCGTTTGGAAGAAAACAAGGAAATGGATGCTCTTTCCATCAGGCAATTTTCAGCACAAGGAAACAGGTGATTGTATGGCCAAGTCGAGCTACGAAGATACGAAATCTACAAACAAGCTGCTTTGGTTCACTTTTGCAGTTATCATACCCGTGGCATTTGCTATTCTGCTGGCGATTATCGTCATGACCATAGCCGGCATAAATGTTGGTGATCAAGTCAGTAAATATACGAAAAATATACCGGGTATTTCCTCGATATTTTCTGAGGAAGAGAAACCGGCTATCGAACAATCCACGGGAAAAAGTCGTGAACTTGAACAAAAAGAGCAGGTGATTATGCAGCTTGAGGAAACACTTTCTGGAAAAACAGCCATGGTTGAAGATTTAGAGCAGCAGGTCAAAGATCTTGAAGCAAAGCTCGAGGCTGCAAAAAATACCGAAGAAGAAAACAAGGAAGAATCCCTTCAGATGATTTCTTCCTCCTTTAAGGATATTGACCCAGAGGAGGCTGCACCGATCTTTGCAAAGCTCGATAAGCAGATAGCAGTAAAGGTGCTTGGGAATATGCCTCCTGGAGAACGGGGAGCGGTGTTTGCAGCGATGGAGCCGGAACTTGCAGCTGAGCTGACCAGCCTGATTATCGAAAAGAATTAAGATAGAACACTTTGAAAGGAGGTGAATCAATGGTTAACGGAACATTAACGGGAGTTTCTTCGGGACAAATCAGCGGTATTCCAATGAAAACTGCTGCCAAAGACGCCAGTCCATCCACAGAGGAATTTAGACAGTTGATGTTAAAGCTTGGTTACGGAGACAATCCGTTTTCTGGAACAATTCCATCTGAATGGAAAGCCCGAGCAAACAATGTAAAGCAGCTGATCTCCAAATTGGAAGATGGAAACACCGATATTTGGAAATTGATTAAGGATGACCCCGTACTTGTGAAACTGTATGAAAAATTGCCATCCCCATTACGGAACTGGATCGAAGAAGCTCATACAACGGAACTAAATAATATCTTAGCTAGCCTTTCCAGTAAAGAAATTGCAAGCGCTGATAATCTTTTGCAGAAAATTTATAACATGTCCAACGAAACTGCAACGGAAATGATTCCTTTGCAAGTTGAATGGATCAGAGCGGAAGAACCCGGTGATCGGCAGGAGGCTTTCAATCCTGCAGGGGTGCTTACGGCAATACAAGTCTTGCTGAAAGAAGCTGGAAAATTACCTGCGCAGTCTGCTGCTGATGGCAACATGAAAAAAATAGCTCGACAGCTGCTTGGACACCTGAACGACCTCGTTCAGGGAGGAAAAGTGAATCCTCAACGGATACTTGCTGAAATGGAAGGGATGAGTGGAAAAAAAGATTTTGCTGTTTTTAAAGAACTATTTGCTCTATACACAGGCAGATCGCAAATATCTCAAACAATGAAAGGCTACAGTACACAGACGTCCATCACCAGCAAGGATATGGCCAGATGGCTTAACCAAGCGTTGACTAACCAAAAAGTTGAGAATAACACTTACCAGGCAGGTAATATGCTGCAAGCTGGTACAGCTCTTTCAAAAGTGGAACAGTTTGTCATTCATGTGAATACGAATCATTCCCAGGAAGCTACACAGAAACAGCTGCTGACTGAAATGGAAAAAGTGATTAAAACAAGCAATTTCCAGCTTCAAAAAAATGGAACAATGGAAATACAAATGAAGCTGAAACCGGCGCATTTAGGTGAGATGCTTGTAAAAATGACAAGCGTAAACGGCGAAATGGCTGTAAAAATAATAGTTACTGCCCAGGCATCCAAAGAAATGTTGGAAGGGAATTTACATCAGCTGCGACACATGTTTTCACCACAGCAGGTGTTGATCGAAAAGGTGGATCCGCTAATGCAGCAGCTAACCACCCGAAACTTCCTCGAGGATTCACCAGATAATCGGGAGGAACAACAACCGCCTCATAAAAATGATGATTCTGGAACTGATGAGGAAGAAAAAGAACTAAGCTTCCACGACATGTTAATGAACGAGAAAGTGTAGGTGATGGCCATGCCAAAAATCGATTCAACATTATATTTGAATAACAGCCAGACAAGAGGGTCCGTTGACTCTAAGCTGGACAAAAATGACTTCCTGAAAATCTTGATGACTCAATTGCAAAACCAGGATCCAATGAATCCAATGCAGGATAAAGAATTCATCTCTCAGATGACCAGCTTTTCCAGTCTGGAGCAAATGATGAATGTTGCAGAAGCAATGGACAAACTTAGTCAGTCACAATCGTTTGCCCCTATGGTTAAATACAGCTCCTTGATCGGTAAGGAAGTGACATATCAAATAACAGATGCAGAAACCGGTGAAATACAGGAAGAAGCTTCCGCAGAAGTGAAAGCTGTAAGCCAAAAAGAAGGGCAAGTACAAATGGAGCTCCATAATGGTGAAACAATTAATGTCAATGCCATTATCAAAGTGAGTGAGCAACTATAATACTAATCATAGAAGGAAGGGGATGTCATGGATCCGAGAATTCATCAGCTTCATCAGGCCATGCCCTTACCCAGGTCTACTGCCAAACAACTGACGAGTACGGATATATCGTTCAAAAATGTTCTAGATGGCATCCAGGGGCTTAAGGTAAGCAAGCATGCAAACCAGCGTTTGTCAGAGCGGAACATCGCTATTGATGAAGTACAGTGGAATAACATACAGACAAAAATGACCGAAGCACGACAAAAGGGAATCACGGATTCACTTGTTGTACTGAAGGATGCGGCACTGGTAGTCAGCACTAAAAATAATACTGTGGTGACCGCAATGGACAGGAAAGAGGCAACAGACCACATTTTCACAAACATAAATGGAACGATATTGTTAGAAGATTAGGCTGGACCCAGATAGGGAGGCCTTGAACTTGAGCCGATTGACAGAGGCTTAACAAAATAAACAGGAACAGAAAGGAATGTCAGCTGTATGCTACGTTCAATGTATGCCGGAATTTCAGGAATGAAAGGTTTTCAGACTAAATTAGATACAATTGCCAATAACATCGCAAACGTCAACACATACGGTTATAAAAAAGGACGAACTACTTTTCAGGATATGATGAGCCAGACTATTTCAGGTGCACAAGGACCGACTCAATTCTTAGGAGGAAAAAACGCCTCGCAGGTCGGCCTGGGAGCACAGCTTGGCTCCATAGATACGATCCATACACAAGGAAACCGCCAGACGACGAACCGTCCGCTTGATTTAGCGATTGAAGGAGACGGAATGTTTGTACTTGCAGAGGACATTGGCGCTGGCAATGTTTTGGATTCCACTCTAAGTTTTACAAGGGCAGGAAACTTCTATTTAGATAATAATGGCTACATCGTAAACAGTAACGGCCAGTACCTTGTCGGGGCAGACTCTACAGGTGCCGCTAACAGGATTGCTATTCCACCGGAGGCTCAAAGCTTCAGTATCCAGAGCAATGGAACAGTCACCTATGTGGATGATAACAATAATGCCATAAATGCAGGGCAGATCCGTCTGGCGAGATTTTCAAACCCGGGTGGGTTGGAGAAAATTGGAGGAAACATGTTCCGTGCTACCAATAACTCTGGCGGCAACTTCACTGATATCAACAACCTTATGCCGCCAGGACAGGGAGGAACTGGACAGACAGTAGCAGGTGCTTTAGAAATGTCCAACGTTGATCTGGCAGAAGAATTCACGGAGATGATCACTGCCCAGCGCGGTTTTCAGGCTAACACTAGAATTATCACAACTTCCGATGAAATATTACAAGAACTAGTAAACTTGAAACGATAAAGCAAGGGAGGTAGAAGCTGTGCGGAAGGGCTTTGCTCATATCTTGTATGCAGGCATAGCCCTTCAAGGACAAGCTTCCTGATAATGATCCAATTGACTAGGTTGACAGGAGAAACCTTTCATCTGAATGCTTTGTATATTGAACAAGTACAATCTTTTCCTGATTGTACGATTACTACTACAACCGGGAGGAAAATTGTCGTTAAGGAAACCGAGCGAGAAATAATTGGTAAAATCACAGGGTTCTATAAAGAAATTGGCCTGCTCGGCAATAAGCCCGAGGCAGGTGAAAAGGAATGACGCCGAAGTTAATCAAGACAATGGTCATTTCCTTTATCAGCTTATGTGTATTAGGAGCAGCCGCAGTCATATTCGTATTGAATATAGGTGGAAAAGAAAAAGCATCAGGAAAAAGAAGTATCGATGAGATTCTGGAGGCATCTTTTCGTACGGAGGAAATTACAACCGATTTGAAAGATGACCATTTTGTACGCGTGCAATTCCATATTGTTTCAGACAGTGTTGAAGCGAATGAGGAATTACAGAAAAGAGATTTTCAGCTGAAAAACGTCCTCATTAAGGAACTCGCACAAATGGATGCTGAAATGTTTAAGCAAGATTTAAGTAAACTGGAAGCTGCCATTAAGGAAAAGCTGAACGAAACGATGACTGAAGGCAAGATCACAAAAGTATATACAACAAGCAAGATATTACAATGATTCTAATCTATTAATATATAGACACCAGGACGGAGGTGGCGTTTTGCCGGAAGAAGTTCTCTCACAAAATGAAATTGATGCACTTTTATCAGCGTTGTCAACTGGTGAGATGGATGCTAATGAGCTAAAAAAGGAAGAAAAAGAAAAGAAGGTCAGGGTATATGATTTCAAACGCGCCCTCCGTTTTTCCAAAGATCAGATCAGAAGTCTGGCAAGGATACACGAAAATTTTGCAAGGCTTTTGACAACGTATTTTTCAGCAAAGCTTCGTACATATGTACATATATCGGTTGCGACAGTGGACCAGGTACCTTATGAAGAATTTATCCGGTCTATACCAAAAATGACAATATTGAACATATATAGTTTAGAGCCATTACAAGGTCGCATTCTTTTTGAAATAAACCCTAATATCGCCTATGCGATGATGGATCGTGTTCTTGGGGGCAGAGGGACAAGTTTCAATAAGGTTGAAAACTTAACAGAAATTGAAACGACCATTATGTCCCAGTTATTTGAACAAGCGGTGGAAAACCTACGCGATGCCTGGACCTCTATTGAAGATATTGACCCAATACTGGAGGAATTCGAAGTAAATCCTCAGTTTTTGCAAATGGTTTCCCCGAATGAAACAGTTGTCGTCATTTCTCTAAATACGACAATCGGGGAATCAAGCGGCATGATAAATATCTGTATTCCACATGTTGTTTTAGAGCCTGTAATTCCGAAGCTGTCTGTCCACTACTGGATGCAGACCCAGCAAACAAAAGAGAGCAAGCCAGAGGAATATGAAGCTCTGAATGAATCCATCCAGAAAGCATCTGTGGAAGCAAAAGCATTACTTGGTGATTCTAGTATTTCAATCGAAGAATTCCTGCAATTAGCGCAGGGTGACGTAATACAGCTTAACCAGCCAATTGGAGAGCCACTGCGTCTATGCATCGATGAGGAACCAAAGTTCTTGGTACAGGCAGGCAAAAAGGGTAAAAAAATGGCTGTACAGGTCCTCGATGAAATCCAAGGGGGGGAAACAAAACGATGATGAATGACGATATGTTGTCACAAGAAGAAATTGACGCCTTGCTTAGAGGCAGTGACGACGAGATTGATAGTAGTAATGATGACGAACTGCAAGCGGGTAGTGAAAAAAATGACAGAAATATCGATGATTATCTGCTTCCACTGGAAAAGGATGCGCTTGGGGAAATCGGCAACATTTCTTTTGGCAGCTCGGCAACAGCTTTATCGTCTCTATTGAATCAAAAGGTGGACATTACGACTCCAACGACCTCTTTGATAGAACGAGAGAAGCTTACCGAAGAATTCCCACAGCCTCATGTAGCAGTAAAAGTGACTTATACGGAAGGTTTTTCAGGGGAAAACATTCTGGTGATCCGATCGAAGGATGCAGCAATTATCGCAGACTTGATGCTTGGCGGGGATGGCACCTCTCCTGCAGAAGAGTTGAATGAAATACATTTGAGCGCCGTCCAGGAAGCAATGAATCAAATGATGGGATCAGCAGCGACCAGTATGTCAGCTGTATTCAATAAGCGGGTGGATATCTCCCCGCCAAATATTGATGTGATGGATCCGGAAGAGAATAATGGGAGCGAGCAGATACCAGATGAAGATATACTTATTAAAGTTTCTTTTAATCTAAAGGTTGGGGAGTTAATTGATTCAAATATCATGCAGCTGCTTCCCTGCCATTTCGCGAAAGAATTGGTTGACCAGCTATTGAACCCGCCTGGTCAGGAAGAAGAACATACCGCCAATGAGGAAGATTCACTACCTTCTGACCCAGAGCCCTCTGTTCAACGGAAAAGTAACTCCCACAACACTGCCGGCAGTGAGGGACAGTTACACACTTCTAACCAGGATTCCAGCCCCCCCCAATATATTGGGAGTATGTCTCAGCACGGGCAAGCAAAACCAAACGTGGAAACAGCACAGTTTTCAAGCTTTGGAGGAGCTGCACCTGTTTCCAAGGAACAAAGAAATCTCGACATGCTTCTTGATATTCCACTAAAGGTTACGGTGGAGCTGGGCAGGACGCAAAGAACCATTAAGGACATATTGGAATTATCATCCGGTTCTGTCGTCGAATTAGATAAACTTGCAGGCGAACCTGTGGATATACATGTAAACAATAAGCTGATTGCACAGGGTGAAGTAGTTGTTATTGATGAAAATTTCGGAGTACGGGTCACCGATATTCTTAGCCCGAAAGACCGGCTGAGAAAAATAAAATAAATGGCAGAGAAGAGGAGTTTTTATTATGGCTAATAAGGTTTTGATTGTAGATGATGCAGCTTTCATGCGAATGATGATTAAGGATATTCTTACAAAAAATGGTTTTGAAGTCGTAGGAGAAGCCCAGGATGGTCAACAGGCAATAGAAAAATTTGAGGAGACTAATCCTGATTTAGTGACCATGGATATAACGATGCCGGAAATGGATGGTATTTCTGCCTTAAAAGAAATTAAAAAGTCTCACCCTGATGCCAAAATCATTATGTGTTCTGCGATGGGTCAGCAGGCTATGGTTATCGACGCCATCCAGGCAGGTGCCAAAGATTTTATCGTCAAACCCTTCCAGGCAGACCGGGTAATTGAAGCTATCCAAAAAGCTTTAAGTTGATTGGCTGATTTTATAAATGAGAAAAAAATTAGTCTTGTTTTTACTCATGTTAATAACCGTTTCTATTTGGCAGACTGGATTTTCCGTATATGCCAGTCCTTCTGTCAGCGACTGTTCAGATAATCCTGGCCTGGAAGGATGCGGGGATAAAGGCCCTGCTGAAAAACAGAAGGAACTTGTTCAGAATGATGATTCCCTCTTGCTCAATTTAGTTCAGCTGTTTTTTGCCCTGTTACTTGTACTTGGTTTGATTTATGGCTTGCTCAAATTTTTTAACCGTAAAAATAAAATGTTTGGCAAGACCCAGAAGCTTGAGAATCTTGGTGGTTTGTCTTTAGGTCCGAACAGATCTCTGCAGCTTGTCAAGGTGGCTGATCGTGTGATGGTGATCGGCGTCGGCGAAAATGTCGAAATGGTAACTGAAATAACCGATGAAGCGACTAAAAAAGCTTTGGTGGATAATGGGGAAGAAGAATTCCTTGAGAGGCAGTTCCTGTCTGACTTGTTCAAAAAAAAGGAAAAGAAGCAGAATTTCGAAGGACACAGCGGCCAGTCAAAAGTACAGTTCCAGCATCTTTTCGAGAAAGAACTTGCCAGTCTGAAGGAGAAAAGAGAAAAATTACATAAAACAGGGCAGCGGGAGGACAAGCGTGATGAATGAATTCGTAGAAATGTTCTCCAGTACTGATCCAGAAAACATATCGACATCCGTAAAGCTGCTTCTACTGTTAACAGTATTGTCTCTGGCTCCGAGCATTCTTATTTTAATGACTTGTTTTACCAGGATATTGATTGTTTTGTCCTTTGTACGGACTTCTCTTGCAACCCAACAGATGCCTCCAAATCAGGTCTTAATCGGGATTGCCTTGTTCTTAACCTTTTTTATCATGGCGCCAACTCTCCAGGAAGTGAATGAGCAAGCTTTACAGCCGTTGTTCAATGAAGAAATTTCCCTGGAAGAAGCTTATGAGGAAGCTGCAAATCCAATGAAAGAATTCATGGCGAAGCATACAAGACAGAAAGATCTTGCCTTGTTCATGAATTACGCGAAAATGGAACGGCCGGAAAGTGTGCAGGACATACCACTGACTACGCTCGTTCCTGCATTTGCTATCAGTGAATTGAAAACCGCTTTCCAGATGGGATTCATGATATTCGTTCCTTTCTTGGTTATTGATATGGCGGTCGCCAGTGTCCTGATGTCGATGGGTATGATGATGTTACCACCCGTTATGATTTCACTCCCATTCAAGATTTTATTGTTTGTCCTTGTAGATGGATGGTATATGATTGCACATTCTTTGCTTGAAGGTTTTCAATGAGGATGGGAGGTAAAATAGATGAACAGTGAAATGGTCATATCACTTGCTGAAAGAGGCATTTATACAACTTTGTTAATCAGTGGACCGTTATTGATACTTGCTTTAGTCATCGGTCTTGTAGTCAGTATTTTTCAGGCCACGACACAGATACAGGAACAGACGCTTGCGTTTATCCCCAAAATTGTCGCCGTACTGCTTGGTCTGGTCTTCTTCGGTCCGTGGATGCTGTCGCAAATGGTTCAGTTTGCTGCAGATATCTTCAATAATTTGAATGTAATGGTAGGGTAAAACATGTTAGAAACAATCAACCTGGCAAGTATACCGGCATTTATACTCATCATGATACGAGTCACTGCATTTTTTGTGACCTTGCCGCTCTTTTCCTACCGTAACGTCCCGACACAACATAAAATCGGATTCAGTTTTTTTATTGCTTTGTTTATGTACTTTACGATTGATGTACCATTTATATTGCCAAATGGAACATTTGTTCTGCTGCTACTCAAAGAAGCTGCTGTCGGTCTTGCCATTGGTTTGATCGCCTACATCATCCTCGCAGCTATCCAGATTGCGGGGGGCTTTATCGATTTCCAGATGGGATTTGCGATAGCCAATGTAATCGACCCGCAGACGGGAGCACAGAGCCCATTAATGGGGCAGTACCTATATACATTCGCATTGCTATTTCTGCTTACAGTCAATGGCCACCATCTTATGCTCGACGGGATTTTTTACAGCTATCAGCTCATACCCATGGATGGCTGGATCCCTTTTGGGGAGGATGGCATTGTCGATTATGTCATCCAGACGTTCAATCAGATGTTCATTATCGCCTTTTTGATGGCAGTACCCGTAGTCGGATGTTTATTTCTGGTCGATGTGGCACTCGGTATCGTAGCCAGAACTGTCCCGCAGTTGAATGTGTTTGTTGTCGGACTGCCGCTGAAAATTCTTGTGGCTTTCATCATCTTGGTTTTGTCGATCAGCATTTATATGATGTTGATCAAAAATTTATTCGAAACGATGCTGGAAACGATGAGATCCCTGATGCAGCTTTTTGGAGGGGCTTGAGATGGATAAATTGAAACTGGACCTGCAATTTTTTTCGGGGGAAAAAACGGAAAAGGCTACACCGAAGAAAAAAGAAGATTCCCGGAAAAAAGGTCAGGTAGCTAAGAGTCAGGACGTAAACACTGGAATTTTATTATTATTCATGTTCTCTTTGTTCTTTGTAATGGGTGGTTTCTTAAAAGAAGTATTTACAACAATGTATCAGCATACGTTCCAGGAATATATCCATTGGGAGGTAACGGAAAATACCGTTCATCAGGTTTTCTCGGAAATGACGATTGAGTTAAGTAAAGTGGTTGGGCCGATCATGGGTGTTGCCATCCTGGCAGGTCTTGCCTCCAACTGGCTTCAGCTAGGTTTTCTTTTTACAGCAGAACCACTGAAGTTCAAACTGGAAAAAATCAATCCTATTCAAGGAGCGAAAAAAATTTTTTCCGCCCGGGCTCTTGTCGAGCTGGTGAAGTCTTTGCTGAAAATAACTATTGTCGGTTCTATCGCATTCGCTGTCATCTGGATGAATAAGGGTGAAATGATGATGATGTCCCTCCATTCGCTTGATGGTGTGCTTGCGTTCTTCGGCCGTACCACCATAGTCATGGGAGTTACATCTGCTTTAGGTCTGCTTTTGATTTCTGTCCTTGATTACAGCTATCAGAAATTCGATTATGAAAAGAGTATCCGGATGTCAAAACATGATATTAAAAATGAACATAAAAACATGGAAGGCGATCCATTGATCAAGTCTAAAATTAAAGAAAAGCAAAGACAGATGGCGATGCAGCGGATGATGAGCGAAATTCCCGATGCAGATGTCGTCATTACGAACCCAACACACTTTGCGATTGCCATTCAATATAAGGAAGAAAAAGGAGATGCTCCTTATGTTGTTGCGAAAGGTGTCGATTTTGTAGCACAACGAATCAAAGATGTCGCCAAGGCGAATCAGGTCATCATGGTTGAAAATCGTCCGTTGGCAAGAGCATTGTACCAGCAGGTGGAAATCGGACAGCCGATTGGGGAAGAGTTTTACAAAGCTGTTGCAGAAGTCCTTGCATACGTCTACCGAATCCAGAAGCAAGTCCAGAAGTAAGGGGAGAGAGAAATGGCACCGAAGGATTTATCGGTATTATTAGGAGTTATATTAATCATTGTCATGTTAGTCATACCCTTGCCGGGCTGGCTTCTCAGCTTTTTGATTTTAGTGAATATTTCTTTATCACTAATCATCATACTCGTTGCAATGAATATGAAAGAAGCCTTGCAATTTTCCATATTCCCATCGTTATTATTATTGACCACCTTGTTCCGTCTCGGTTTAAACGTGTCCACAACACGGTCCATATTATCAAAAGCGGAAGCAGGGGGCGTTGTTCATACATTCGGTTCTTTTGTTATCGGGGACAATCCTCTCGTCGGGTTTGTTGTTTTCGTCATACTGGTTATCATCCAGTTTCTGGTGATCACCAAAGGGGCCGAGAGGGTATCTGAGGTCGCGGCACGGTTTACACTTGATGCTATGCCTGGAAAGCAGATGAGTATTGATGCTGATTTGAATGCAGGCATGATTTCAGAGCAGCAGGCAAAAGAGCGAAGGGAAAAAGTGGAGCAGGAAGCAGATTTTTATGGAGCGATGGACGGTGGAAGTAAATTCGTCAAAGGGGATGCCATCGCAGGTATCATCATAGTATTGATGAACATCATGTTTGGTTTGATTATTGGTATTGTACAGATGGATATGGGTTTTGCAGAAGCGGTGGATACTTACATGAGGCTTACTGTAGGTGATGGACTCGTAAGTCAAATACCAGCACTTTTGATTTCAACCGCCACAGGTATTGTGGTGACCAGAACAGCTTCTAAGGGTAACCTTGGGACCGATGTATCTGGTCAGCTCCTCCAAGACCCAAAACTGTTGTATATCGCTGCAGGAACGATTTTCTTTTTAGGGTTGACACCCATTAATTTCTTCTTGACTACGATGATTGCTTCTGTATTAGCTTTCGGCGGCTACTGGCTGTCACGCACTGGAAAGGAAGAAGAGTTTGAAATAACTGAGCAGGAAGAAGCTGAAGAAAGCACTCAGATGAAGTCACCGGAAAATGTCATAAGTTTAATCAGCATGGATCCAATTGAATTTGAGTTTGGCTATGCCCTTATACCTATTGCCGATACCAGTCAAGGCGGTGACTTACTTGACAGGATTGTAATGATCAGACGCCAGCTCGCCATCGAGCTCGGCATTGTGATTCCAGTTGTGCGAATCAGGGATAATATTCAGCTTGGACCCAATGAATACCGCTTAAAAATCAAAGGAAATGAAGTAGCAAGGGGCGAGCTTTTACTGGATCATTATCTTGCTATGAGTCCTGGGGTTGATGATGAGAGCATTGAAGGGATTGACACACAGGAACCGGCATTCGGGCTTCCGGCTAAATGGGTAACAGAAGAGGTAAAGGATGAAGCAGAACTGTCGGGGTATACAGTAGTGGACCCGCCTTCCGTTGTTTCCACCCATATTACGGAAGTTATCAAGCAGCATTCCCATCAGTTGCTTGGAAGACAGGAGACACAGCAGTTGATTGACCATTTGAAGGAGTCTTACCCAATTTTAGTGGAAGAAGTTACCCCTGATCCCCTATCTGTTGGGGATGTTCAAAAAGTATTAGCTAAATTACTTAGAGAAAACATTTCTGTGAAAAACCTGCCGATTATATTTGAAACACTAGCTGACTTCGGGAAAATGACGAATGATACGGAATTGTTGGGCGAATATGCAAGACAGTCGTTATCTCAGCAGATTACAAGGCAGTTTGTAAAAGATAATCAATCTTTAAACGTACTAACCGTTTCGGGAAAAGTGGAAAAATTACTGGCAGATCATATTCAGCAGACAGAGCATGGCAGTTATTTGGCTTTAGATCCGGAAACACAGCAGACGATTATCCAATCGGTTGCAGAGCAGGCAGAAAAAATGTCATTACAGGAGGAAACAACTGTCGTCCTTTGTTCTCCGGCAGTAAGAATGTATATGAAACAACTGCTTGATCGTTTCCTGCCCCAGGTGATCGTGCTGTCTTATAACGAATTAGAACCGACGATCGAAGTACAAAGTGTGGGAGTGGTGAACGTAGCATGAAAGTGAAAAAGTTTGAAGCTAAGACAATGCCAGAAGTCATGCTCCAAGTGAAAAAAAACCTGGGAGAAAATGCTGTCATATTGAATTCAAAAGTTGTCCATCGTGGCGGTTTTCTGGGTATGTTCAAGAAAAAAAATATTGAAGTCGTAGCAGCAATTGATCCCTACGCTGATAATCCAGGCAAATCCCAAGTTGAAGTTAATTCCAAGCAATCAACTTCATCTCCATTTTCTATACAGAGTGAAAATAATGCAATTATGAAAGAAATCCAGTCACTGAAAAAAATGATGGTTAATCAGCAAAAATTGGATTCGGCCATTACAGGTCCAACACAAGAGCTTTGTGAATACCTGTTATCCCAGGAGCTGGATCAAAAATTAGTAGAAGAATTAACATTACCTGTTATGGAAAAAGAACCTGGTTCCCTTCTCGAAGCGAAAGAGGAATTAGCAAGAACTTTAACTTACCAAATGAAAGAATATGCTTATGGTGGGCTGGATTATGAAAAACAATATATCCATCTTGTCGGCCCAACCGGAGTAGGAAAAACTACTACTATTGCAAAGATTGCCGCCGAAGCAGTGTTAAATCATGGAAAGCAGGTGGCTTTCATTACAACTGATACTTACAGGATTGCGGCTATTGACCAACTGAAAACGTACGCAAGAATATTGAATATCCCGGTCGAAGTCGCTTATTCGATCGAAGACTACTTGAATGCAAGGGATAAGTTCAAGGAATACGATTTAGTATTAGTAGATACAGCGGGCCGAAATTTCCGCGACTCTAAGTATATACACGAACTAAAAAAAATCATAGACTTTAAATCTAATATAGCAACCTATCTCGTATTGTCCTTAACTTCACGACAGCGAGATATGCAGGAAATCTATGATCAGTTCTCCAGCATTCCGATTGAAAAGCTAATCTTTACTAAAGCTGATGAAACTTCCAGTATTGGTGCTGCTATTCAAATGATGTTTCATAACAGTGTGGGAGTCGCCTACCTGACAGATGGACAGAATGTGCCAGACGACATTAAATCTGCAACTCCAGAGTTGTTCATTTCCCGTTTAGTTGGTGAACTTCAACATGCATGATCAAGCACAGGCTCTCCGCGATCGGCTCCACAATAAAGCTCAAGCGGCTACTGCTAAAACAATTGCTATTAGCAGTGGTAAAGGGGGTGTAGGAAAATCAAACATCGCACTTAATTTCTGTCTGGCATTAACGGAAGAAAAGAAACGTGTGCTGCTGATTGATTTAGATATTGGCATGGGTAATATCGATATTCTCATTGGAAAGACTTCTACGTATAATTTTACTGACATTTTCAGTCGAAATTTGCCAATTCGTGATATTATTGAACTAGGACCAAAAACCCTTTCCTATATTGCCGGAGGGTCAGGGATGAGTGATATTTTCCATATGGATGAGCCGCAATTTAATATTTTTATGAACCAATTTGAGCAAATGGTAACGGAATATGATTATATCGTATTTGATCTGGGGGCTGGTGCAACAGAGGAAGGGCTTCATTTCATACAGGCGGTCGATGAAGCAATGATTATTACAACGCCTGAACCGACGTCTATGACAGATGCCTATGCCATGATCAAGCATATATACCGTGTCCAAAAAAATTTGAAGATTTACATTCTCGTCAATCGTGCACTTACTAGCGGAGATGGAAAACGGTCTATCGACAGGTTAGAGAAGGTGGTAAGACAGTTTTTAAATAAAGATGTCCACCCACTTGGTATTTTGCCGGATGATCGCGGTGTCCCTCAGGCAGTGAAGGAACAAGTGCCATTTCTGCTTCATGACGAACAATCGCCGGCGGCAAAATCTATCAGGATGATAACCAGACAATATTTAGACGAATCGATAGATTTGGATCGAAAACCATCCTTCCGTTTTTTGTCCAAATTAAAAAGACTTCTGGCAGAAAGGTAGAAGAACATGACAAAAATTAAGGTAATGGTGGTTGATGATTCAGCATTCATGCGGAAAATGATCAGTGCCATGCTGGAAGATGACCCAAGAATCGAGATAGCAGCCACGGCGCGAAATGGGAAGGATGCACTGGATAAAATAAAAGTACACCACCCAGACGTCATAACACTGGATGTAGAAATGCCCGTTCTGGACGGATTGAGTACACTCCAGGAAATTATGGCTGCTGATCCTGTTCCTGTAGTCATGTTATCAAGTCAGACAACAGCCGGTGCTGACAGTACCATTAAAGCGATCAATCTTGGGGCAGTGGATTTTTTGTCAAAACCTTCCGGCGCCATTTCTTTAAATATAGAGACAATTAAACGGGAATTTATCGAAAAAGTGGTAATGGCCTCCAAAGCAAATATCCAGCCATTAGTTAGAAGCCCGTTACTGGAAGAAGACATTCCCTTAAAAAAACCTAACAAGAGCGCACACAAAACCCCGCGAAGGAAAATAGTTGCTATTGGAACATCTACAGGAGGACCACGGGCACTCCAGGAAGTATTGACTACACTTCCGAAAGACTTCCCTGCTCCCATCTTAATAGTCCAACATATGCCTGCAGGATTCACGCAATCACTCGCCAGGCGTCTGGACACGTTATCTGCAATTAAGGTAAAAGAAGCGGAAGATGGTGAATGGATAGAAAATAGTACAGCATATATCGCACCTGGTGATTATCACCTTACTATACATAACAAACCAGGTGACAGGCTTGCAGTCAAATTACATCAATCCGAACGAGTTAAAGGTCACCGTCCATCTGTAGATGTCATGTTGGAATCTCTCGGAAGTCAGTCGGCCTACATACCAATTGTTGTGATCATGACAGGCATGGGTGCAGACGGAACAAAAGGACTGAAGATATTAAAGAATGTCTATCCAGAAACAACGGCAATCATAGAAGCAAAGGAAACGGCAGTAGTTTTCGGTATGCCGAATGCTGTGATAAAAGAAAATTTGGCTGATGAAATTGCTCCTGTCGGAAACATTGGTGCAGTAATGCAAGTTCATGCAGGAGTGTAGGAGGTTCTATTAATGGATGTGAATGAGTATCTGGATATTTTCATTGAAGAAAGTAAAGAGAATCTGCAAATGGTTAATGACCAATTACTGAGGCTTGAAGAGACCCCGAATGATCTTTCGATTGTTGGAGAAGTTTTCCGAGCCGCACATACTCTTAAAGGGATGTCAGCGACCATGGGATTTCAGGATCTCGCTGATTTGACTCATAAAATGGAAAATGTTCTGGATGCTGTCCGGAACGAAATAATATTGGTTACCCCTGAAATGCTGGATGTTGTCTTTGAAGCAGTCGAAGCTTTAGAGGCAATTGTCGTTGATATTGCAGAAGGCGGTCAAGGAAATCATGATGTGGCAGAAGTAGTAGAAAAATTAGGAACCATAGAGGCGGGAGAATGGGCGGGTTCCATTCAGACCAATTCAGAATCCGAATTGGATAATGCCAGGATATTTACTCTGGATGAATTTGAAACAGCTGTACTGCAGGAAGCGAAGGAAACCGGCTATCATCACCAGGAAATAAAGGTGAAGCTAAGGGAAGATTGTCTCTTGAAAGCTGCGAGAGTTTTTATGGTTTTCGAGATTTTGGAACAAGTGGGAGAAGTGATAAAAACAATCCCTACAGTCGAAGATTTGGAAAATGAACAGTTTGACCAAGCGTTCACCATTCTGATTGCAACAAAAGCCGCAGGAGAGGATATCCAAGCGAGAGTCCTAAAAGTCTCTGAAATTGAAGAAGTACTTGTCGTTCCTTTTGATATGGAAGCTGATCACAAGAATAACAGGGTATCTGATGTAATTAAGAATGAGACAATTGAAACTGGTGATCATGAAGATCCTCAAGAGGCAAGTTCTCTTTCAAATGCGGTCAAACCTAAAGCAGGAAGAAGTGTTGTCTCAAGTAAAACGATCCGGGTTAACATTGATCGGCTTGATGTTTTAATGAATCTTTTCGAGGAATTAGTGATTGACCGCGGAAGATTAGAACAAATTTCAAAAAGTCTTGAACATAACGAATTGGAAGAAACTGTGGAACGGATGTCACGTATCTCTGGTGATCTTCAATCTATTATATTGAATATGCGCATGGTTCCGATCGATCAGGTGTTTAATAGGTTCCCTCGAATGGTCAGGCAGCTTGCCAGAGACCTTGGAAAACAAATTAAGCTTGATGTGAGTGGTGCTGATACTGAACTGGACAGAACTGTCATCGATGAAATTGGGGATCCCCTCGTCCATCTCATCAGAAATGCAATTGATCATGGTATAGAATCACCTGCAGAAAGAAACCAAAAAGGAAAGCCCCCAGAAGGGACTGTAGAGCTAAAAGCTTACCATAGCGGCAATCATGTCTTCATAGAAATATCCGATGATGGGGCAGGAATCAGGAGGGAGAAGGTCGTTCAGAAAGCGATCCACAGTGGAATTATCACTCATGCACAGGCAGACAAGCTTACCGACAAACAAGTCTATGAACTTATCATGGCAAGCGGGTTTTCCACAGCGGATGCTGTCTCAGAAGTTTCGGGCAGAGGTGTGGGACTGGATGTGGTTAAGAGCACGATCGAATCAATTGGCGGAACGATTGAAATAGATTCTGTACTTGACCAGGGAAGTACATTCTCCATTCAGCTTCCACTGACACTATCAATCATTTCCGTCATGCTTGTCCAAATACAAGAGGAAAAGTACGCGATTCCATTAAACTCTATTATTGAAACAGCCATTGTGAAAAAAGAAGACATCATGCATGCCCACAATAAGAAAGTGATTGATTTTCGTGAAAAAGTAGTACCATTAGTTTTTTTACAAGATATCTTTGACATACCTGGTCCACCAGAAAGTAATGATTATTATTCTCTGGTCATTGTAAGAAAAGGGGAAAAGATGGCCGGATTAGTTGTCGATTCTTTCATCGGCCAACAGGAAGTTGTGTTGAAATCACTTGGGGATTATCTAACCGGAACTTATGCTATTTCAGGAGCAACTATCCTTGGGGATGGGCAAGTGGCATTGATTATGGACAGTAATGATTTAATCAAATGAGGCAATGATGTTTTTAAAAGAATAATAGGAGAAAGAAGGACGAGTAAATGAGTGATTACAAGAACCAGGATTTGAAAGTGATTGTTTTTCAGTTAAACAATGAGGAGTATGCCGTCCCTGTAAACCAGGTAGGTTCGATTGAAAGGGCTCAGCATATTACCAGGGTGCCAAGCACAAAGGAATTTGTGAAGGGAGTCATCAACTTAAGAGGAGTAGTAACTCCTATTATAGATTTGAGAAGCAGGTTTGGTTTGGAAGAAGCTGCGCATACCGAAAGCACAAGGATTATTATCGTCTATATGGATGAGCTTGAGGTCGGCATTATTGTTGACGCTGCCAATGATGTCATTGATATTCCTGCAAACTTTATTGAACCACCTCCAGAGGTAGTAGGAACGGTTGAAGCGGAATATATTCGCGGTGTTGCCAAACTGGAAAATCGCTTGCTGATATTATTGAATCTTCATAAAGTCCTTAACGAAGAAGAAGCAAACTCTATTAAGTCCATGGAAGGGTAGTCACTGATGTCGTTCATTGATAAATTCACCATTTCCCATCTGGATGCTTTAAAGGAGGCTGGGAATATCGGGGCAGGGCATGCTGCAACATCTCTATCACATTTGCTTGACAGGAAAATAAATATGCATGTCCCATCGGTCAAGCTTGCCAGTTTCGATGAGATGATGGATATTGCAGGAGATTCGGACAGAAAGGTGGTTGCCGTTTTTTCAAGGATTCATGGGGAAGCCCCTGGTAATATGTTTTTCGTCCTGCCACCTGAGCAGGCTTCCAGGTATATAAAAATAATGACGGGTAACAACGATTTTCAACTAGACAAGCCCCCGCTTGATGAAATTGGACTTTCTGCATTACATGAACTTGGCAATATATTATCAGGCTCCTACATATCATCATTGGCTGATTTTACAAACCTTGATCTCTATATAACAGTCCCAGCCTTGACAATTGATATGTTTGGAGCTGTCATGAGTCATGGACTCCTTGAAATATCTCAAGTGAGTGATTATGGAATTGTCATTGAAACCACTGTTGCAGAAGCTTCTGCTACCGGACAAATCACTGGTCATTTTTTTCTTCTTCCGGACCCAGAGTCTTATCACAGGATATTTCTTGCATTGGGAGTGGAATCAGATGAATGACGCTCCTCACATCATAAAAGTCGGCATAGCTGGAATGGAAACAGTTCAAGCTCCAGATATTATAAGGACATCAGGTCTAGGCTCTTGTGTAGGGGTTGTCGTTTTCGATAAATCGAGAAAGATGGGAGGCATGTGTCATGTCATGCTTCCTGACAGCAGCATGGCGAAAAGCGGGTCACCCAATAAAGGTAAGTACGCTGACAGCGCCATCGATGAGCTTATAAAAATGCTGCTTCAGGCAGGTTTGAAAAAATACACACTTAAGGCGAAGCTGGCTGGGGGTGCCCAGATGTTCCAGTTTACCTCTGCAGATGACAAAATGCGTATTGGTCCCAGGAATATCAAAGCGGTTAAAGATAGGCTCAGTCTGCATGGCATTCCTGTGTTAGGGGAGGATGTGGGAGGGAACAGCGGCAGAACAATTGAATTCGATCCTGATACGGCTATGCTAACGATCAGGAGTGTGAATAAGGGGGTAGCGGATATTTAATGGCAGGAAGCTTGTTTTGGAATTTGACCTTTTCAATAATTGCTTTTTTATTATCTTTTACTTTTTCAATTATTTCTAACACGCTTAATACTTCTATGGTGAGAGCTGCTGCCGCTTTCTTTATCTTATTCTTATTCACATTTTTGTTCCGCTTGCTGGCAGGTTTTGTGAAAAAAAGTCAACGACCAATTAAAAGAATAAAGGAAGACACTGAAGAAAAGACCGATCACTTTTCAGAAGGTAATCAGTATAAGGATCTAGCTAATGCTAAAGCAGCATCAGAAACGATCAGATCCTTATTAAATGAGTAAGACATTCATATTCAGCAATTTAGAAAGCATCGAGGAGGGATTGTATGGCTAACTCGCTATCACCACAAGAACTAGAGTTATGGAGTCTGTGGCAGCGTCATCAGGATGCCGAAGCAGCAGATGAATTAGTCAGGAAATATGTCCACCTGGTCAACTTCCACGTACAGCGTATTTCTGCCCATTTGCCTGGAAGTGTCAGTAAAGAGGATATAAAAAGCCTTGGTTTACTTGGCTTGTACGACGCTTTAAAGAAATTTGACCTTGAGAGGGATCTAAAGTTTGATACATATGCATCTTTCCGTATTCGAGGTTCTATCATTGATGGACTCAGAAAAGAAGATTGGCTTCCACGATCTATTCGTGACAAATCCAAAAAAATTGAACAGGCTTCAGAGCAGCTGGAACAAAAGCTGCAAAGACAGCCTACGTCGGGAGAAGTGGCAGCTTTCCTCGGAATCGAAGAAGGCGAAGTAGTAGAGGTAATGAAAGACTCCTTATTTTCAAATGTACTATCTATGGAAGAGCACACAAAAGACGGGAAAAGCGATCAGAAAGAAGGGATCGGGTATTCGTTGCCGGATCGAAATACTGTACCACCAGAAAGCAGAATGGTACGTAATGAAAACTATCAAGAACTGGCTGAAGGAATTAAACAATTAAAAGAAAAAGAGCAGCTCGTAATTAGTCTTTTTTACCATGAGGAATTGACACTTACTGAAATCGGTCAAGTTCTGGGCTTGACAACTTCGCGTATTTCTCAAATACACGCCAAAGCTTTGTTCAAATTAAGAAATAACCTTACCGAACTCGTACACTAGTGATAAAAAAACGTGGTTTACAAAACAGTAAGTTAAGGGATTTTATAATGGAATCATCTCCTTTTTAAAAAATAGATATCTATTTGTCGCAGACAGAAATACATACTTGATAAAACTTTTCATGTCTATAGAAAGACCGGAATCATCATGTCCAAGCATCCGTGATTTCACACCAGTAAAATTCAGAAGAAATTTTGAGAATAATAGTGCCGAGAATCAAGGGGAAAGACCGACTCCTGGTAAGAAGCATCTAAGCATGACGATTAACAGCTATAAAGATGAATATTAGATTACAGTAGGTGACAGCAGATTATGACAACATTTTTATTAATTCTCAGCTTTTTGTTACATGGGGTAACCATCCTCGTACTCATAACAATGGCACAACGCCTCAAAACATCTGAAGAATTGGAAAAACGTCAACAAAACGTTTCAGAGGAAATCGAGCAACTATTTACCGCTTATCTTATGGAAATTAAAGAAGAAAACGAAAGATTACAATACTTGCTTGATTCCAGTGAACAACATTCCTTCACTGGAAAAGAATCTCAACCGCCGAAGACAGAAAAAGAAAAAAAGAGCAATCCGGTAATATCATCTCCCGAAAAGGAAGGCTATCATCCCCCTCTTCCAGATGAAGATACGATAGACTACCGACCATCCCTTCAAACTCAGATCATAGCCTTGCGGAAGATAGGGGAATCAACCGAAAGTATCGCGAAACAGCTGAACCTCGGCAAGACGGAAACTGAGTTGTTCCTCAAATTCAACGAACGAAAAATGTGATTACTACTTGATTGCGGCAGAAGCTTGTGATATATTTACTTTTGGTGTCAATACACACGTCTGTGGATTCCTTTTAACGGTGCTCTTTATAAAAAGAGTTTTAAAAGGGAGATGAAAGAGGCGGAGGATACTAAAAAACCAAAACAGGAGGAAGAAAAATGTCTGTAATTTCAATGAAACAGCTACTTGAAGCTGGTGTTCATTTCGGACACCAAACTCGCCGCTGGAATCCGAAGATGAAAAAGTACATCTTCACAGAAAGAAACGGCATCTATATCATTGACCTTCAAAAGACGGTTAAGAAAGTAGATGAAGCGTTCAACTATGTTAGGGATATCGCTGCCGATGGAGGCAACATCCTTTTTGTTGGAACGAAAAAACAAGCGCAGGAAACAGTGCGTGATGAAGCTACCCGTTGTGGAATGTTCTACATCAACCAACGCTGGTTAGGTGGAACACTAACAAACTTCCAAACTATCCGCAAACGTATCAATCGTCTTAAAGACATTGAGCGTATGGAAGAAGACGGCACTTTTGATGTCCTGCCTAAAAAAGAGGTAGTCGGACTTCTTAAGGAAAAAGATCGTCTTGTGAAATTCCTTGGCGGTATTAAAGAAATGAAGAGTCTGCCGGATGCAATCTTTGTCATTGATCCACGCAAAGAGCGCATTGCGATCGCAGAAGCACACAAACTGAACATTCCGATTGTCGGAATTGTTGATACAAACTGTGACCCGGATGAGATCGATTATGTCATTCCGGCGAATGACGATGCCATCCGTGCTGTCAAATTGCTTACTTCCAAAATGGCAGATGCTGTTTTAGAAGCTAAACAAGGCGAAGAAACTGAAGTTGCAGAAGAAGAAGCTGCTGAATCAGAAGCAGATGCTCAAACTGCAACAGAGTAACGAAGGTTTCAAAGGTGATAAGAGGGGAGAACCTTTTATCACCTTTTTTAAACAATAAGATTGACACAGAACCATTACTTGGGATATGTCAGAACAGTATAATTTGTCAATTTAAGGAGGAAATAGTATGGCAGTAACTGCAAAAATGGTAAAAGAATTACGTGAAAAAACAGGTGCAGGGATGATGGACTGCAAGAAAGCTCTTCAAGAAAACGATGGAGACATGGATAAATCCATCGAATGGCTTCGTGAAAAAGGTATTTCTAAAGCCCAAAAGAAAGCGGACCGTATCGCAGCAGAAGGATCTGCTCACGTACACACCGACGGAAATACAGCAGTGTTACTTGAAGTAAACTGTGAAACAGATTTCGTTACAAAAAACGACCAATTCAAATCACTTCTGGAAGAATTAGGAAAACACCTACTGAACCAAAAGCCTGCAACCGTAGAAGAAGCATTGGAGCAGAAGCTTCATGGAGAAGGCGATACTGTCAACGAATACATCACATCAACCATTGCGAAAATCGGTGAAAAGATTTCCCTTCGCCGTTTCACAGTGCTTGAGAAAACAGATAACGACGCTTTCGGCGCGTACATTCATATGGGCGGCAGCATCGGAGTTCTGACTCTTCTTGAAGGTACTACGGACGAAGCTGCTGCAAAAGATGTCGCCATGCACATTGCAGCGGTGAACCCACGTTACGTTTCTCGTGATCAAGTCTCCGAAGAAGAAGTCAACAAAGAGCGTGAAGTGCTAAAAACCCAAGCATTGAATGAAGGCAAGCCTGAGCATATTGTCGAGAAAATGGTAGAAGGACGACTTGGCAAGTTCTTTGAAGAAATCTGCCTGCTTGAACAAAGCTTTGTTAAGGATCCGGACCAGAAAGTAAAGCAATATGTGAAGGATAAAGGCGCTACTGTCAAAGGCTTTGTCCGTTATGGTGTGGGCGAAGGCATGGAAAAGCGTGAAGATAACTTTGCTGAAGAAGTTATGAGTCAGGTAAAAAAATAATTAACCTTTTGAAAAATGGGGGACACATCGTGTTCCCTATTTTCAAACGTGCTACATAACAAGATAAATGTGGCAGATTGCAATTTTACAAATAAAATAATTCATAATAATTACAGAATAAGAGATATACGGAGGTTACTATGACTGCAGCGCGTTACCGTCGAATCGTATTGAAATTAAGTGGTGAAGCCTTAAGTGGGGAGCAGGGATACGGCATTGATCCTGCTGTCATCCAATCTGTAGCGAAACAGGTCAAGGAAGTTGCCGAGTTAGGCGTGGAAGTAGCCGTTGTCGTTGGCGGCGGTAACATATGGAGAGGAAAAGTCGGAAGTGAAATGGGAATGGACAGGGCAAACGCTGATTATATGGGGATGCTGGCGACAGTAATGAATTCCCTCGCCCTCCAGGACAGCTTAGAAAATAATGGAATCCCGACACGTGTCCAGACCTCTATTGAAATGAGGCAAGTGGCAGAACCGTATATCCGCCGGAAAGCGATCAGACACTTGGAGAAAAAGCGAGTTGTCATATTTGCTGCGGGAACTGGGAACCCATACTTTTCTACCGATACCACTGCAGCCCTGCGTGCGGCGGAAGTGGAAGCGGATGTTATCTTGATGGCAAAAAATAATGTCGATGGAGTCTATGATTCTGACCCTAAACTCAATAAAAATGCTGCTAAATACGACCGGCTTTCCTACCTTGAGGTTTTGAATGAAGGATTGGGTGTCATGGATTCAACGGCATCTTCCTTATGTATGGACAACGACATTCCTTTACTGGTATTCTCAATAACAGAGGAAGGGAACATTAAAAAAGCGGTTCTTGGTGAAAATATTGGAACGATTGTAAGGGGGAAATAAACATGGGTAAAGAAGTAATCAATGAAACGAAAACAAAAATGGAGCAGGCGGTCCAGGCCTATTCCCGTCAACTGGCTACGGTCCGTGCAGGCCGCGCCAACCCAAACCTTCTGGACAGTGTCAATGTGGACTATTACGGAGCATCTACCCCTCTGAACCAGCTTGCGCAGGTTTCTGCACCTGAAGCCCGCCTTCTGGTAATTACACCATATGATAAGTCGGCGATTGCAGAAATCGAAAAAGCAATCCAGAAAGCCGACCTTGGTCTTTCGCCATCCAGTGATGGTAATGTAGTGCGCATTAATATTCCTGCTTTGACAGAAGAGCGCAGGAAAGATCTTGTCAAAGTCGTCGGTAAATATGCGGAGGAAGCTAAAGTACAAATCAGGAATATCCGCCGCGAAAGCAATGATAAACTGAAGAAAGCCGAAAAAGACGGAGACTTGACTGAAGATGAACTGCGCGGGTATCAGGATGATGTCCAAAAAGTAACTGATGAGTACGTTTCCAAGGTTGACGAACTATCTAAGAATAAGGAATCCGAAATTCTAGAAGTATAAGCTCATCTGGCGACGATATCTATCCGTGTTAAAAAATAAGCCGCGCTGCAACTTTTGTAAGCGCGGCTTTCTATTTTTTCAGGTAGATATATTGTTAATTAGTTAAATATGTCATTTGCAGCATGATATGGGATTATAGTATATAATAATAAGATAAGTATCCTTATTGGAGGATGTAGTTATGCCGATCAAACTTCCATTCTTGAAAAATAAAAGCAATACCAATATCCAGAACCTCCGTCTGGATAAAGAACTTCTGCCCTGCCATGTTGCAATCATCATGGATGGGAATGGCCGGTGGGCAAAAAGTAGAGGAATGCCACGAATAGCGGGCCATAAAGAGGGTATGAATGTTGTGAAAAGAATTGTAAGATACGCCTCTGATCTCGGCATAGATATCTTGACGCTTTATGCATTTTCGACGGAAAACTGGAAGCGTCCAAAGAAAGAAGTCGATTTCTTAATGAAGCTCCCAATGGAATTTTTGAATACATATCTTCCTGAACTCATTGAGAAAAATGTTCGTGTCGAAACCATCGGTGATTTTGACCGGCTGCCGGAGCATACAAAGAAAGCGGTCCAGGAAGCGAAAGACCGGACAGCTGATAACACAGGTCTTATATTAAATTTTGCATTAAACTATGGCAGTCGCAATGAAATGATTGAAGCAGTTAAACAGGTTGCAAAACAAGTGCAGGAAGGTGAAATTAATATACAGGATATAGATGAATCCTGTTTTACAGATCATCTTTTCACCGCTGATCTGAAAGAGCCTGACCTGTTGATACGGACAAGCGGCGAGCAGCGGCTGAGCAATTTCCTGCTTTGGCAGCTTGCTTATAGCGAGTTCTGGTTTACGGACGTATTTTGGCCGGATTTCGACGAATCCTATTTTGAGAAGGCCCTCTACGATTATCAAAACAGAAAACGTCGTTACGGCGGTATCTAAGGTGTTGAACTAATAATGAAACAGCGAGTTATCACAGCAATAGTCGGAGTATTGATTTTCCTTCCTCTGGTAATTCTTGGGGGGTATCCTTTCCAGATATTTGTATATCTCATCGCAAGCATTGGTATATTCGAATTAATGAGAATGAAAAGGATTGCGAGGTATTCGATACCTTCTCTGCTTACATTGCTGCTTTTATGGGCTCTGATGTTCCCTACTGATTGGAGCGCAGAGCTTGGAATAATCGTTCCGAAATCCGAGTTGACATTATTTACAGTACTGCTGCTTCTCAGCTATACCGTACTGGTGAAAAACAGGTTTACGTTTGATGATGCTGGTTTTTTACTGCTTTCTGCCATTTATGTAGGTATGGGGTTCCATTACCTGATTGAAACTCAAGATGCGGGTCTGGAATATGTCTTCTATTCCCTGTTCGTCATTTGGGCTACGGATACAGGTGCCTATTTCTTCGGCCGTACATTCGGAAAACGCAAACTTTGGCCGAAAATCAGTCCTAAAAAGACAATTGAAGGGGCGTTAGGCGGAGTAATTCTGGCTTGCATCGTAGCTTTTGTATTTCAGATTGTATATCCACTTCCGCCTGGCATGCTGATAGTATTATTTGTCACAACCCTCGTTTCAGCCTTTGGCCAGATTGGAGATCTTGTTGAATCTGCCTTTAAACGACATTATGCTGTTAAGGATTCCGGCAATATCCTCCCCGGGCATGGAGGTGTCCTTGACCGTTTTGACAGCTTGATATTTATTTTGCCATTATTGCACTTTATCAATTTCGTAGGGTAGTAAAACGGGTAACTGTATATATAAGTAGTTTTGTCTTCTTTTTAGGCATCAAGGTGAGGAGAGTTATTTATTTATGAAGCAGATCACGTTACTTGGGGCTACAGGTTCAATAGGTCTTCAGACAATGGAAGTCATCCGGAACCACCCTGACAACTTTCAGCTTTATGCATTGGCATTTGGAAAAAACGTAAAAAAAGCATTTCCGCTGATTCGTGAATTTAAGCCATGTAAAGTGGTGGTTCAGGATGCTCATGCAAGAGAATCAGTTAAGAGAGAGTTCCCTGATGTAACAGTTTTATCAGGTACAGAGGGAATGATAGAAGTAAGTACGGATGACAAGGTTGATATATTGTTGAATGCTGTAATGGGAAGCATTGGCCTTCCAGCAACTCTTGAAGCGATTAAAGCGAAAAAGAAAATCGCGATCGCAAACAAGGAAACACTTGTTACTGCGGGTCATTTAGTCATGGAGGAGGCAAAAAAACACCATGTTGACCTGCTCCCGGTAGATAGTGAACATTCTGCTATTTATCAGTGTCTGAATGGAGAGAAAAAGAGAGACATAAAGAGACTGGTCCTAACCGCTTCAGGAGGAAGCTTCCGGGATAAGACTAGAGCTGAACTTGAAGGTGTAACTGTCGATGATGCCTTAAACCACCCCAACTGGAGCATGGGGGCGAAAATCACAGTGGATTCGGCATCTATGATGAATAAAGGACTGGAAGTGATTGAAGCTCATTGGCTATTCGATGTACCTTATGAAGATATAGATGTACTTCTTCATAGGGAAAGCGTTATCCATTCCATGGTCGAATTTGTGGATAGAAGTGTGGTGGCTCAGTTGGGAACGCCGGATATGAAAGTTCCTATCCAATATGCCCTTACCTATCCTGATCGCCTTGATTTACCCATGACAAAACGTTTAAACTTAGAGGAAATCGCCAAATTGCATTTTAAAGCAATGGACTACGAGCGCTTCCGTTGTCTTCAGATGGCATTTGATGCTGGTAAAGAAGGTGGTTCAATGACTACAGTCTTAAACGCAGCTAATGAAGAGGCTGTCGACCTATTTTTAAATGGGCAGATATCTTTCCTTGATATTGAATCATTCATCGAGCAAGCAATGGAGCGTCATCAGACGATTCAACAGCCGGATTTAGATACGATTTTACAAATCGATCAAGAGACGAGACGACAGGTGCGCTCGTACTCAAAATAAAGGAAGGTGCTTCTTTTGACTACAGTTATCGCTTTTGTACTCATGTTCGGCCTGCTTGTCTTTGTACATGAGTGGGGGCATCTGATATTTGCCAAACGGGCAGGGATGCTGGCCAGAGAGTTTGCAATCGGGATGGGACCGAAACTATTCGCGTTCACGAAAAACGAAACCCTCTACACGATTCGACTCCTGCCGATCGGCGGTTATGTCCGTGTGGCAGGAGAGGACCCGGAAATAGTAGAGCTTAAAGCCGGGCATCATGTTGGTCTTGAGTTCAATGAGTCGGGAAAAGTCAGCAAGATCATCGTGAATAATAAATCAAAGCACCCTCATGCAAGGGTGATTGAAGTAGAAAAAGCCGATCTCGATCATAAGTTAATGATAGAGGGATATGAAATAGACGAAGACGAAAAACTTTATTTTGAAGTAGATCCTAAAGCACAGTTTGTTTTAGATGAAAAAGAAACACAGATTGCGCCATACAACCGACAGTTCGCTTCCAAATCAGTACTTCAACGCGCCATGCAGCTCTTTGCTGGCCCATTAATGAATTTTGTATTGGCTATGATCATCTTTTTCATTCTTGGATTTATTCAAGGAGTTCCAGTCAACGAAGCCAAACTGGGTGACATTATTGCTGACACTCCTGCTGAACAGGCAGGTCTGCAGGCAGGGGATGAAATCGTCTCGATTGATGGAGAGCAGGTTTCCACTTGGGAAGAATTCACTGAAATCGTCCGTGACAACCCAGGTGAAGAACTGGATATGACAGTCCTTCGAAATGGAGAAAGACAGGAAGTATCCGTAACTCCTGACAGTCTGAAGCAGCGTGATGTAACGATTGGACAGATTGGTGTAGAAAGGGCATTCGATGATTCTTTTATCAAGACGATCCAATTTGGTTTTACCCAGACATATGAATGGACCAAGCTGATCCTGGTCAATTTAGGAAAGCTCGTAACGGGGCAATTCTCTTTAGATATGTTATCGGGACCTGTGGGTATCTATGATGCTACGGACAGAGTCGTCCAGACAGGGTTTATTAATTACCTGATGTGGACAGCGATTTTGAGTATTAATCTGGGAATTGTTAATTTGCTTCCATTACCAGCCCTTGATGGCGGAAGACTGTTGTTCGTTGGTATTGAGGCTGTAAGGGGAAAACCTATTGATCCTCAAAAAGAAGGGGTCGTGCATTTTATAGGTTTTGCTTTACTGATGCTGCTGATGCTGGTAGTAACCTGGAATGATATCCAACGATTATTCCTATAATAGCCGCTATTGCCCCATACAGAAGAGGCCCATACTTTTTACAGACAGCTGGAAGTAAAGCAATTTCACCATATGCTTCTTTACTTCCAGTTTTTTTATACTTTAAGAAAGTTTAACTTTGTTAAAGTATTAAAGTATAAGTAAAACTAAGGCTTTCGCATAAGTACTTGGCGACAGGCCAAGTTATTCTAAATTAAGATGTGGTACCCGGTATCCGATTCCGGGGTATGATTCAATATAAGAAGCCAGTTAAACATGAGTATTAAATAGAGGTGTTTATATATGAGACAAAGTGAAATGTTACTCCCTACTCTAAGGGAAAATCCAGCTGATGCTGAAATTAAAAGCCATCAGCTCCTGGTAAGGGCAGGTTATATTCGCCAGGTAGCTTCTGGAGTATACAGTTTCCTTCCAATTGGTAGAAGGGTGCTTAGAAAAGTGGAAGAAATCGTACGGGAGGAAATGGAAAAAGCAGGCGCACATGAAATGTTGATGGCTGCACTACAGCCTTCCGAGTTATGGAAAGAAACGGGAAGGTGGAATACATTCGGCCCTGAATTGATGCGAATGCATGATCGCCATGAGCGGGAATTCGCACTTGGGGCAACCCACGAGGAAGTCATCACCAGTATCATCCGCGATACGGTAAACAGTTATAAAAAACTGCCGCTGACTGTCTTCCAGATTCAGAATAAATTCCGAGACGAGAAGCGTCCAAGATTTGGCCTGCTGCGTGGCAGGGAATTTTTGATGAAGGACGCCTATTCTTTTCATGATTCATTTGAAAGCCTGGATGGTACCTATCAAAAAATGTTTGATGCCTATTCCAACATCTTTCGCCGGTGTGGCTTGAATTTCCGTGCAGTAATCGCTGATTCAGGCGCAATGGGCGGTAAAGATACCCATGAATTTATGGTGCTTTCTGATGTAGGGGAAGACACAATCGCTTATTCAGACACGTCACGTTATGCTGCGAATATTGAAATGGCCCCAGTCGTGACTACTTATGAACAATCAGCTGAAGCACCTAAAGAGATGAAGAAAGAATCAACACCTGGGCAGAGAACGATGAAAGAGGTAGCAGATTATCTGGGTCACAGCCTTGATAAAGGTTTGAAAGCTATCATGTTTAAGGTAGATGACCAGTTTGTAATGGTCGTTACAAGAGGCGACCATGAAGTGAATGATGTTAAGTTGAAAAATTTGTATGATGCAAGTTTCCTTGACTTAGCTTCCGAAGAAGAGACAAAATCATTGATGGGAACAGGTTTTGGGTCACTTGGCCCTGTCAATGTCCCAGAAGGCGTTGAAGTGATCGCAGATCTCGCTGTTGAAAAAATGGTGAACGCTTCGTGCGGTGCCAATGAGGAAGGCTGCCACTATGTAAATGTTACTCCTGGTACGGATTTTGAAGTTTCTCAGTATGCGGACCTCCGGTTCATACAGGAAGGGGATCCCTCGCCAGATGGAGAAGGGACCATCAAATTTGCCAGAGGCATTGAAGTGGGACATGTTTTTAAACTGGGTGAATTCTATGCAGAAAAAATGAATGCCTCTTTTCTGGATGATCAAGGTAAAGCAAAAACGATGATTATGGGCTGTTATGGTATCGGGGTTTCCCGTACTCTTGCTTCGATTGTCGAACAATATCATGATGAGAAGGGAATTACTTGGCCTGGTACCGTTACTCCTTTCCATGTTCATTTGCTGGTTTTGAATCCGAAGAAAGAAGAACAATTAAATCTGGGAGAAGACCTCTATCAAAAATTGCAAGCTGCCGGAATTGAAGTGCTGATTGATGACAGGAAAGAGCGCCCTGGTGTCAAATTTACTGACAGTGATTTGGTTGGAATACCATTACGTGTTACTGTTGGTAAACGGGCAGGCGAAGGCATTGTAGAATTGAAAGAACGAAGTACAGGGGAGCAGTCAGAAGTGGAGAGTGCTTCTGTGATTGGGCAGATTAAGAAGTATTTATCCTGAGGAATGACCAGATAAATTAAACTTGATTTAATGGATATACCCTTGCTACATTTAATAGTACAAGGGTATATTTTCTTGTTTGAAAATCAAACGTTAATTATGATCTAATCACTCTAAGGGCCTATAAATCGCATTACAGGATAGAATTGTCGTACAACAGAGAGAAATACAGCCATGGAGGCTGCCGAGGATGGGGAGGAATCATCATGGATGTAACAAATAGGGAGAAAATGAAGCTGCTGATTGATCAGATAGATTTTCCAAAGGAAATCGCTGATGAACATCTGGTTAACGGCAGTTTAAAGAAACTGGAGGTTTATAAGCAATTAAAAAAATGGCATTTTCATTTTGAAATGGATGCCCCTATGCCCCCTTCTGTTTATCAGTTATTTACAGCAAAACTTCAAGAAGGTTTCAGGCACATAGCCGAAGTGGACTGGACGATACATACTGCCAGCCAGGAGTTGCAAGACGGAGACCTTAATGCTTATTGGAAGTGCTTTATTGAATCAATACCTAAACTTTCCCCCGCCTATAAGGATCTGGTCGAACAACAGCAGCCCGAAATCAATGGCAACAAAATCCTGGTGACATGCCGTAATGAAGCAGAAAGCCACGCTGTACAAAAACGTTTGCATGAACCCCTGCTTGATTTTTGTAAAAAAGTCGGTATTTCTCCTTGCATGGTAACAACAAGAGTTAAAAGTCAGGAGGAAGAAATCAAGAAATTCCAGGAGGAAAGGAAAAAAGAGGATCGCCTTTTTGTAGAGCAGGCTGTTAAGGAAAAAGAAGAACGTGCCAAACAAAGTGCAGAAAGCGAACATCAAGGACCAGTCATGATCGGCTACAACATTCAGGAAGAGCCAGAACAAATGGGCGAAATACAGGAAGAAGAGCGCCGAAAAATTGTACAGGGCCACGTTTTCGATGCCGAAGTGAAAGAACTTCGATCTGGAAGGCATCTGTTATTGTTAAAAGTGACAGATTATACTGATTCATTTTCGATCAAAATGTTTTCCCGCGGTGATGACCATGCTGAAAAGTTCCAGGCCATTAAGAAAGGTATGTGGATTAAAGCAAGAGGCAGTATTCAGACTGACAATTTCACTACAGAATTGACAATGATGGCAAATGATATTAATGAGATTAAACCAGTGCTGCGGATGGACAAGGCCGAAGAAGGAAAAAAACGCGTGGAATTGCACTCCCATACGACGATGAGCCAGATGGATGCTCCTGTTTCTCCTTCCCGTTTGATCGAAACAGCCGCACGATGGGGACATGATGCAATTGCAATCACCGACCATGCGGTGGTTCAGGCATATCCGGAGGCACACGCTGCAGGCAGCAAACACGGTATTAAAATCATTTATGGTGTGGAAGCTAATCTGGTTGATGATGGGGTGCCAATCGCCTACGAAGAACAGGACCGGGAGCTGGATTCGGATACATATGTTGTATTTGACGTCGAGACTACTGGACTTTCAGCTGTTTACGATAAAATCATTGAGCTTGCCGCCGTTAAAATCAAAGATGGCGAAATCATCGATCGGTTTGAGTCATTTGCAAATCCCCATCATCCTTTATCCCAGACGACTATCGACTTGACGGGAATTACCGATGATATGGTTAAAGATGCACCGGAGATTGGCGATGTCCTGAAACGTTTCCATGAATGGACTGGTGATTCTATTCTTGTTGCCCACAATGCAAGCTTTGATATGGGCTTTTTAAACGCCGGTTACAAAACTATCGGCATTGGTAAATCAGAACTTCCAGTCATTGATACACTCGAACTTGCGCGTTTTCTCGTACCAGAATTGAAAAATCACCGGCTGAACACATTGTGTAAGTATTTCGACGTAGAGCTGACGCAGCATCACAGGGCCATTTATGATGCGGAAGCAACCGGCTATCTGATGTGGAAACTTATTAAAAAAGCGTTGGCCAAAGGAATCACCAACCATAAACATTTAAATGACTATATGGGGGAAGGTAATGCTTATCAGCGCTCCCGTCCGCATCATTGCACTTTGCTCGCTGCAAATTTCACAGGGCTAAAGAACATTTACCGTCTTGTGTCCCATGCTCATGTCGATTATTTTTACCGTGTACCAAGAATCCCTCGCTCTAGGCTCGCCAAACTTAGAGAAGGGATATTAATAGGCTCCGGCTGCGACAAAGGGGAAGTTTTCGAGACAATGATGCAGAAGTCGGAGGATGAAGCTGAACAAGCAGCTCAATTCTATGATTATATTGAAATTCAGCCCCCGGGAAACTATCATCACTTGATCGAGAAAGAGCTTGTACAAAATGAAGCACAAATTTATGATATTTTGAAGAAACTGACTGCTTTGGCAGAACGCCTTGGCAAAAAAGCAGTCGTTACAGGAAACACACATTACGTGGAACCGCATGAAAAAATGTACCGTCAGATTTTGATTTCCTCTCAAAACGGGAATCCGCTCAATCGCCAGACGCTCCCGGAAGTTCATTTCAAAACCACTAACGAACTGTTGGAAGAATTCTCATTTTTAGGAGAAGAGAAGGCTTTTGAAGTGGTGGTGCACAATTCACAGGCGATTGCAGGGGATATTGAAGAAGTCTCCCCTGTTAAGGATGACTTGTTTACTCCTAACATTGAAGGCGCTGATCAGGAGATAAGGGAAATGTCTTACAATCGTGCCAAAAGCTTATACGGGGATCAGCTCCCTGAACTCGTAGAAAAAAGGCTGGAAAAAGAACTGGACAGCATTATTGGACACGGATTTGCAGTCATTTATCTAATATCCCAAAAGCTTGTAAAAAAATCCTTGGATGACGGTTACCTTGTAGGGTCCCGTGGCTCGGTCGGTTCTTCCTTTGTTGCGACAATGACGGAAATTACCGAGGTTAATCCTTTGCCGCCGCACTATGTATGCCCGAATTGCAAAAATCCGGAGTTCTTTACGGATGGTTCTGTCGGCAGCGGATTTGACCTGCCGGAAAAAGCCTGTCCTGATTGCGGGGAGCCTTTGAATAAAGATGGCCAGGATATTCCGTTTGAAACGTTTCTTGGGTTTAAAGGGGATAAGGTGCCGGATATTGATCTGAACTTTTCAGGAGAATACCAGCCACAGGCCCATAACTATACAAAAGTGCTGTTCGGGGAAGAAAAAGTCTTCCGAGCAGGTACAATCGGAACTATCGCTGAAAAAACGGCTTATGGTTATGTGAAAGGTTATGCAGGCGATCATGAGCTGCAATATAAAAATGCAGAAGTTGATCGGCTTGTCCAGGGATGTACTGGAGTAAAACGGACTACAGGTCAGCACCCAGGGGGAATTATCGTCGTACCGGATGACAAGGAAATTTACGATTTCACACCAATTCAATTCCCAGCCGATGATACAAAATCAGAATGGAAAACAACTCACTTTGATTTCCATTCCATCCATGATAATCTCCTAAAGCTGGATATACTTGGGCACGATGACCCGACAGTCATTCGTATGTTGCAGGATTTAAGTGGAATCGATCAGAAAGAAATACCCGTTGATGATCCGGAGGTAATGAAAATCTTCAGCGGTCCGGAAGCACTCGGGGTAACGCCTGATCAAATCTTGTGTAAAACGGGTACACTTGGTGTCCCGGAGTTCGGTACTCGGTTTGTCCGTCAGATGCTTGAAGATACAAAGCCGAAAACCTTTGCTGAACTGGTCATCATTTCCGGTCTTTCCCACGGAACGGACGTTTGGCTGGGGAACGCACAAGAACTGATTAATGATGGGATATGCTCTCTGCCAGAAGTAATCGGCTGTCGTGATGATATCATGGTGTATTTGATGCATAAAGGTCTTGAACCATCGCTTGCATTTAAAATCATGGAGTTCGTGCGTAAAGGCCGTGGGCTGCAGGACGAATGGATTGAAGCAATGAAAGAACACGGTGTACCGGACTGGTATATCGAATCCTGTAAAAAAATCAAATATATGTTCCCGAAAGCCCATGCTGCCGCTTATGTATTGATGGCTGTACGGATAGCTTATTTCAAGGTACATTATCCGATTTACTTTTATGCCGCTTATTTTACGGTCCGGGCAGGGGACTTTGAACTGGAAACGATGATCAAAGGCTCGGAAGCCATCCGGATGCGTATCGAAGAAATTCTTGCTAAAGGCAACGATGCAACACCAAAAGAGAAAAGTTTGCTTACGGTTCTCGAGTTGTCACTGGAAATGTGTGAGCGGGGTTATTCTTTCCAGAGTGTCGATTTATATCGTTCCAGCGCTACAGATTTTCTTGTTGATGGGGACACTCTTATTCCACCGTTCAATGCTGTGGATGGATTAGGGACAAACGCAGCAATCAGTATAGTGAAAGCACGGGAAGAAGGAGAATTTCTCTCTAAACAGGACCTCAGGGAACGAAGCAGGATTTCTAAAACCGTTCTTGAATATTTAGATGAACAGGGTTGTCTAAAAGGAATGCCAGAAGAGAACCAATTATCTTTGTTTTAAGTTTCTCTTAAAAAGTGAGGCAAAAATAGGGCATTCTTGCATTTAAAAGGAAGCTATGGTATATTTTTATTGGTTAGAAGATTGATACGTGAAGCGATGAAAGAGTGGGGCAACCCACTCTTTCGTTTATCTTTTCCATCAATTAATGTTTCTTTGTAATCAACCAAAGCGTTTTTTGCACTTGTTGCGCACTACACCAGTTGTAGTGCCGTATTTATTTAACGGAAATATTCGTTACATGCCTGTACTGATAAGGATTGGTTACAAAAGAAATACTAAGGTTATCAAGAAGGAGGGAAAGACATGGGTGATAATGTTATACGCTTGACAGAAGAGCTGGTTCAGCCTGTATTGAAGGATATGGACCTTGATCTTGTCGACGTTGAATTTAAAAAAGAAGGAAAGAATTGGTTCCTTCGTGTATTTGTTGATAAAGAGGGCGGTGTAGATATCGAAGAATGCGGGCATGTCTCCGAACAGCTTAGTGAAAAGCTGGATGACATCGATCCGATTGACTTCCCTTATTTTTTAGAAGTAGCTTCCCCGGGGGCAGAACGACCTCTGAAGCAGAGAAGCGATTTTGAAAACAACATCGGCCGCCAGGTTCATCTCAAATTATATGAACCAATTGCCGGTGATAAAGAATACGAAGGTAAGCTGCAATCCTTTCAAGGTGATATAGTGAAAATTGATATCAAGATTAAAGCAAGAACAAAATCAATTGAAATTCCTTATGATAAAATCGCTAAAGCGCGGTTAGCAGTAAGTTTCAATTAAAGGGGGAGAAAACAGTTGAGCAACGAACTTTTTGAGGCGATCCAATACTTGGAGAAGGAAAAAGGGATTGATAAGGATGTATTGATAGATGCATTAGAGGCAGCTTTAATTTCTGCTTATAAGAAAAACTTCAATTCTGCAACGAACGTGCGCGTCCACCTCAATGAAGAAGAAGGATCCATGCGGGTATATGCGAGAAAAAATGTAGTGGAGGAAGTAACAGACCCTCAACAGGAAGTTTCCGTAGAGGATGCCAAGCAAATTGATCCGAATTATGAAGAGGAAGATGTCATTGAAGTCGAAGTGACTCCAAGGGACTTCGGCCGTATAGCTGCGCAGGCGGCCAAACAGGTAGTTACACAGCGTGTACGAGAAGCGGAACGCGGTGTCATTTATGGAGAATTCAGTGATCGTGAAGAGGACGTCATGACAGGCATTATCCAGCGGAAGGACCCAAGGTTCATTTATGTGAACCTTGGGAAAATTGAAGCACGGCTTCCTGAAGGAGAACAGATGCCAACAGAAACATATGAGGTACATGACCGTCTGAAGGTATATATTACGAAAGTGGAAAACACCAATAAGGGCCCACAAATTTATGTTTCTCGTACGCATCCTGGTTTACTGAAAAGGCTATTTGAGATGGAAGTCCCCGAAATCTTCGATGGGATTGTCGAAATAAAATCAGTGGCCCGTGAAGCAGGTGACCGCTCCAAAATCTCTGTATTTGCAGAGGACGAAGAAATCGATCCGGTTGGTTCCTGTGTCGGCCAACGCGGCCAGCGGGTTCAGGCAATTGTTAACGAACTGAAAGGTGAAAAAATTGATATTGTCCAATGGTCGGAAGATCCAGTCACCTATGTTTCTAATGCTCTAAGCCCTTCTAAAGTAGTCAAAGTACTTGTTGATGAAGATGAAAAAGCGACTACGGTCATTGTTCCTGATTATCAACTCTCTCTTGCGATTGGTAAGCGGGGACAGAATGCTCGTCTTGCAGCCAAACTAACTGGGTGGAAGATTGATATCAAGAGTGAGTCTGAGGCAGAAGAAGAAGGTCTGTTAGATGAAGGTACCGAGGAACATGAAGAAGATAGTGCTTATTCTACTGTCGATGAAGATCGGTTTGAATAAGGGGAGAGTCAAATGACACGTTCTAAAAAAATACCACTTAGAAAATGCGTCGTCACTAAAGAAATGAAACCTAAGAAGCAATTAATCCGTATTGTCCGTAATAAGGAAGGTGAAGTGTTCGTCGATCCTACTGGTAAAAAAAATGGACGGGGAGCATATGTATCCAGGGATTTGAATGTAATTGAAACAGCACAGGATCAGGATATCCTCAGTCGCCAGCTCAACACTAAGGTAGATGCCAGCATTTATGATGAGCTAAAAGCATTAGCCGGAGAAGAAGTATGAACCGGAAAGCCCTGAATCTGGTTGGATTGGCGTTCCGGGCGGGCAAATGTACGCTGGGAGAGGAAGCCATTACTAAGGATATCCAAAAGAAAAAAGCAAAGCTTGTGCTGATTGCCGATGATACAGGTTATCAAACGAAAAAAAAGCTTGTGGACAAATGCAGCTTTTATAATATACCCTACTATCTCGTGGCCGATAGGGACACATTATCCCAGGCTATAGGTAAGGAGGGGAGAGTCGCGATCGCAGTTCTAGATCAAGGATTTGCGAAAAAGATGCAATCGCTGCTCGATGAATCTATTCGGGGGTGAACATATGAGCAAGATGCGTGTTTATGAATATGCCAAAAAGAACGATTTAACCAGCAAACAAGTTATTAATAAATTAGGGAAAATGGATATAGTGGTGACCAACCATATGTCAACTATTTCTGATGAAACAGTTTCCAAACTTGATAGTGAGTTCAACAGTAAAAAAGAGGAAACTCCAAAACCTGAAACTAAAGCCAATAATAAGAAGGAACAAAGCAAAGGGAATAATATGAACAAACCTAAACAACAGAACAAACCTTCCAATAACCAGCAGCAAAAGAAAAAATCAAATCAAAACAAGAAAAAGCAGAATAACCAAAAGAAAAACCGTCAGCAGCAACAAGCTCAAAGACCTGCAGCAAAAAAGGAAACACCAGAAAAGATTCTTTTCTCCGGTACACTTACTGTTGCCGAACTTGCTGACAAATTAAATAAAGAAACTTCTGAAATCATCAAGAAGCTGATGATGCTTGGTGTAATGGCGACGAAGAACCAGGACTTAGACAGCGACTCCATTGAGTTGATTTGCGGAGAGTTTGGTGTAGAAGTTGAAGAAGAAGTGAAAGTGGACGAAACAGATATCGAAAATTATCAGTTTGAAGACGCTCCGGAAGACTTGAGTGAGCGTCCTGCAGTAGTTACCATCATGGGCCATGTCGATCATGGTAAAACCACTTTGCTTGATTCCATCCGTGACACAAAAGTGACGGAAGGTGAAGCAGGCGGGATTACCCAGCATATCGGCGCTTATCAGGTAGAAGAAAACGGAAAGAAAATCACTTTCCTTGATACACCAGGTCACGCAGCATTTACCAGTATGCGATCTCGCGGGGCGCAGGTAACTGATATCGCTATTCTTGTTGTAGCTGCTGATGATGGTGTCATGCCTCAAACCGTAGAGGCAATCAACCATGCAAAAGCAGCGGAGGTACCAATTATCGTAGCTGTAAACAAAATGGATAAAGAAGGTGCCAACCCTGACCGCGTCATGCAGGAATTGATGGAATATGAATTGATATCGGAAGATTTTGGCGGAGATACGATCTTTGTTAAGATGTCTGCGGTTAAGCATGAAGGTATCGATGATCTGTTAGAAATGATTGTTCTAGTTTCTGAAATGGAAGAATTGAAAGCAAACCCTAATCGTTCTGCTTATGGAACAGTAATTGAAGCAGAACTCGATAAAGGAAGAGGTTCTGTTGCGACACTACTTGTCCAAAATGGTACTTTAAATGTCGGAGATCCGATTGTAGTTGGTAATACATTTGGCCGAGTACGGGCAATGGTCAATGATCTTGGACGCCGGGTGAAAACCGCCGGTCCTTCTACCCCTGTTGAAATCACTGGGCTGAATGATGTACCTCATGCAGGAGACCGTTTCCTTGCATTTGAAGATGAGAAAAAAGCACGTGCAATCGGGGAAGCACGTCAGCAGAAACAAATTGAAGCTCAACGCAGTGACAAAGCAAAAGTCAGCCTTGATGACTTGTTCGAGCAAATCAAACAGGGTGAGGTCAAAGATATTAATCTTATCTTGAAAGCAGACGTTCAAGGTTCTGTGGAAGCACTAGCCTCTTCCCTTGAAAAAATCGAGGTCGAAGGCGTCAAGGTTAAAATCATCCACACTGGTGTGGGGGCCATCAATGAATCCGACATTTCCCTTGCTTCTGCATCAAATGCAATTGTTATCGGATTTAACGTCCGACCGGATGCGAATGCGAAAAAAGCAGCAGAGTCCGAAGATGTAGAAATTCGTCTTCACCGCGTCATTTACAAAGTAATGGAAGAAATTGAAGCGGCGATGAAAGGGATGCTTGACCCTGAATTTGAAGAGAAAATCATTGGCCAAGTCGAGGTAAGGGAAACATTCAAGGTTTCTAAGATCGGGACCATTGCCGGCGGTTATGTCACTGATGGGAAAATCACCAGGAATTCCGGTGTTCGTGTTGTTCGCGATGGTGTGGTCATCTTTGAAGGTGAGATTGATACACTGAAGCGTTACAAAGATGATGTCAAAGAAGTAGCACAAAACTATGAGTGTGGTATTACAATTAAGAATTATAATGATATCAAAGAAGGAGATGTCATTGAGGCATATGTTATGGAGGAAGTTGAACGCACATGATTCTGAGTGCAGAAGTAGAATGCTTCATCTATAATGCCCAATCGTTGAAAGAAAAACGCTCGGTCTTAAAGCGTGTTATCACTCGATTGCAAAACGAGTATAACATTTCAGTAAGCGAGATGGATCATCATGATCTTTGGCAGCGTACAGTCATTGGAATAGTTACCATATCCAATGACCGAGTTCAGGCTGAGCGTCTTATTCAACAAACACTTGCCTTTATTGATTCATTTCCTGAAATTGAAAGGACCGACACCAGCGTTGAATGGTGTTGAGTGCCTTTCGTTAGTAAAGAGGTGAAAGAAAATGAGCGAACTACGTGCCAACCGTGTCGCTGAACAAATGAAAAAAGAGTTGGGCGATATTATAAGTAAGAAAATCAAAGATCCACGAGTCGGTTTTGTAACTGTAACAGACGTGGATGTGACAGGCGACCTTCAACAAGCCAAAGTTTATATTTCCGTTCTCGGAGATGACAAAAAACAGCAGGACTCTTTACTTGGTCTTGCAAAAGCTAAAGGTTTTATCCGTTCTGAAATCGGAAAAAGAATTCGTCTGCGCAAAACACCTGAAATTGCTTTCGAGTTTGATGAAGCAATTGAGCGAGGAAACCGGATAGAAACAATTTTACGTGGATTGAACGAAGACGACAGCAATTGAATTTAAAGAGGTTTTCCGGACCCTCCTCAGTGTGGAGGGTCTCTTTATTTTGAGTTTGTAAATCTAGTGTTTGCCTTGCATTAAGGGGGGGAAAGTATGGACGGCATTTTACCACTTTGGAAACCAAAAGGATGGACATCCCATGATTGTGTAATGAAAGTGAGAAGGTTGTTACATACCAAAAAAGTTGGCCACACAGGTACTCTGGATCCTGACGTGGAAGGTGTACTGCCACTTTGTATAGGAAGGGCTACTAAGATTGTTCCTTTTTTGACGGACACTAACAAAGTTTATGAAGCTCAAGTTGCGATTGGAGTTGCGACAGAGACAGAGGATGCTTCAGGGGCTGTTATTGAACGAAAAGAACCTGTTACACTTGAAGGTAATGACATCAAACAGATGCTTGAAAATTTCAAAGGGGCCATCACCCAGATCCCTCCTATGTATTCAGCAGTGAAAGTCAACGGAAAAAAATTATATGAATACGCGCGGGAAGGTATTTCGGTTGAACGTCCGGCCAGGGAAGTATATATTCATCATATAGACTTCATAGAGGGTTCTGAACAATGGACCGAATCGACGTTCCGGTTTTCCATTCATGTTATCTGTTCAAAAGGGACATATATCCGTACATTATGCACGGACATCGGGAAGGCTTTTGGTTACCCTGCCCACATGTCGTTTCTGGTCAGAAAGCAGACAGGAGAGATTGCAGACAAAGACTGTTATACATTAGATCAGATCAAGAACTTCGGAGAACAGGGACGAGCGGAAGAATTGCTTCTGCCAATTCAAAAAGGCTTAACTCATCTGGATAGCTGGGATGTTGATAAGGAAACGGCCTGGCGAATCGAGCATGGACAGGTATTAAATGAACCAACTGATACTTTAAGGAATCCATTTTGTGTCACACACCAGGGAGAAGTGCTCGCCATTTATCAATACCACCCGGAGAAGCCAGGAAAAATAAAGCCGGTACGTGTTTTTTAAAAGCTTACCGGTACTGCCTTATAAAAGTAGGTGATGAACATGCAAGTAACGGAACTGGAATACCCACATTCCTATAGTAAAGAGGATTTCCCCTCAACGGTGGTCGCTGCCGGCTTTTTTGATGGAGTGCATAAAGGCCATCAGAAACTGATTGAAACAGCGGTTGCTTTAGCCGAACAGAAACAGCAGCAATCCGCAGTGATGACATTTTATCCTCATCCATCAGTTGTATTAAAAAAAGATGTGCAGCATGTCCAATATATCACCCCTCTTCCTGAGAAAATAAAAATATTCGAATCCCTGGGAGTTGATCAGCTATTCATTGTGACATTTAATGAACAGCTTGCAGAGTTGCTACCTCAAGAGTTTGTCGACCATTTTTTTATCGGCTTGAATGTGCGCCATGTCATTGCTGGTTTTGATTTCAGTTATGGAAGACTAGGAAGAGGAAACATGGAAACATTGCCTTTTCACTCTCGTGGAGAATTTGAGCAGACGATTATTGAAAAAGTAGAAACAGAAGGTGAAAAAATAAGCTCGACACGAATCCGCAAAGATATGGAAGAGGGGAATATGCAGGAAGTTACCCGGCTTTTGGGCCGCCCCCATTCTATGTCAGGCATCGTAGTTAAAGGTGACCAGCGGGGTCATACCATTGGATTCCCCACTGCAAATATTGAGGTGAGCAGCGATTACCTGCTACCTAGAATCGGGGTGTACGCGGTGACAGTCCGTGTAAAGGGAGGAGAATTCTATGGTATGGCGAACCTCGGTTATAAGCCTACTTTTCAGGAAGATGCCATACGTCCGAATATTGAAGTTAATATTTTTGATTTTGAGGGCGATATATACGGGGAACCGATTGAAGTGAACTGGTACACATTTATCCGTCAGGAAGTGAAGTTCAATGGAATTGACGAGCTCGTAAGCCGGTTGAAGCAGGATGAACGGGAAATAAGACGTTTTTTTTCCATTTGACGGGAACAAACCCTTGCATTTTAGGCATAAAAGTTGTACCCTTAAATACGGAACCTTCGCTTGGCAGAACGTAACTCCGGCGTCTGCTAGGGGAAAGGGAATATTTATAGAACTATAGGAGGTGTAGCCTTATGGCAATCACACAAGAACGTAAAAATGAAATCATCAATGAGTACAAGACACATGAAAATGACACTGGGTCTCCAGAAGTCCAAATTGCTGTACTCACGGAACAGATCACAAGCTTGAACGATCACTTGCGTACACACAAGAAAGATCACCATTCACGCCGTGGTTTGTTGAAAATGGTAGGTAAGCGCCGTAATCTTCTTAACTACCTACGTAAAAATGACATTACACGTTACCGCGAGTTAATCAAAAGTCTTGGCTTGCGTCGTTAATGGTAAAGACAAAAAGCGGGAGTATTCCCGCTTTTTCTGTATGTAATGGTATCTTAAATATGGAACACTACTTTGCTAAACTGAAAAAACTCACGTGTACCAAAAGGGTGTAGCCTTTCTGTTACATTCTTTTTTCATTTTGTACCACAATAATGGACAGGACTATCATTTCTGGAGGAAATGACCCTGCCAAGAGGCGGTGCAAACAACGAGCAGATCACAATGAATGCATCGAGTATGCAAGGATAAGTGACTGCATTATTCCAGCCTGACTGGAGAAAGTTCCATCACTTTGGAAAAAAGTGATAGTGAGAGGAGTAAGAAATTATATGGCAGATGAAAAACAAATTTTTTCAATCGAAGTCGGTGGCCGCACATTCTCCATTGAACTTGGAGAACTGGCTAAACAAGCCAATGGTGCCTGTATGGTACGCTATGGGGATACATCTGTATTATCCACTGCGACAGGTTCCAAGGAGCCGAAAGATCTTCCTTTCTTTCCACTGACTGTCAACTATGAAGAGCGCTTATATGCCGTAGGTAAAATCCCTGGAGGTTTTATCAAACGAGAAGGACGGCCAAGTGAAAAAGCTGTTCTTGCCTCCCGTTTGATTGACCGACCAATCCGCCCAATGTTCCCGGACGGGTTCCGAAACGATGTGCAGGTCATCAGTACTGTAATGAGTGTCGATCAGGATTGTTCTTCGGAAATGGCAGCGATGCTGGGATCATCCCTGGCGCTTGGTATTTCAGACATTCCTTTTGCAGGGCCTATCGCAGGAGTGATAGTTGGACGTATCGATGGAGAATTCATCATTAACCCGACTACAGAACAACAGAACAAAAGCGACATAAATTTGACAGTTGCCGGCACCAAAGATGCGGTTAATATGGTCGAAGCAGGAGCTCTTGAAGTACCAGAGGAAGACATGTTAGAAGCTATCATGTTTGGTCATGAAGAAATCAAGAAGCTTGTTTCCTTCCAGGAAGAAATTATAGAGGCAGTAGGAAAAGAAAAAATGGAGGTTACTCTATTTGACCTTAATGCCGAATTGAAAGAGCGAGTAGTGGCAGAAGCTAAGGAAACAATGATCTCAGCGATCCAGACGCACGAGAAAAAAGCCCGCGAGGAAGCCATTGATACTGCTAAGAAACAATACGTAGAAAAATATGAGGAAAATGAAGCAGACGAAGACACGATTAAAGAAGTCAAAGCTATTTTGGATGATATGGTTAAAGCCGAAGTACGCAGACTTATAACCAAAGAAAAAATTCGACCGGATGGCCGTTCACCAGAAGAAATCCGCCCATTATCTTCCCGGGTAGGGGTATTGCCAAGAACACACGGATCCGGCCTTTTCACAAGAGGACAGACTCAGGCGCTGAGCGTATGTACACTTGGGGCTTTAGGTGATGTACAGATTCTTGATGGACTTGATCTCGAGGAATCCAAGCGTTTTATGCATCACTATAACTTCCCGCATTTTTCCGTCGGGGAAACTGGTCCAATTCGCGGACCTGGACGTCGTGAGATCGGTCATGGTGCTTTAGGGGAACGAGCACTGGAAGTAGTTATTCCATCAGAAACTGATTTTCCTTATACAATCAGGCTAGTATCCGAAGTGCTGGAATCCAATGGTTCCACATCCCAGGCAAGTATTTGTGCAAGTACGCTTGCTATGATGGATGCCGGTGTTCCAATTAAAGCGCCAGTTGCAGGAATTGCAATGGGACTTGTGAAATCAGGCGAAGATTATACCATTTTAAGTGATATTCAAGGGATGGAAGACTTCCTGGGAGATATGGACTTCAAAGTTGCAGGTACCTCAAAAGGTGTAACTGCTCTTCAGATGGATATTAAAATTGAAGGACTTTCCCGTGAAATTCTGGAAGAAGCATTGACCCAGGCTAAAAAAGGCCGCATGCATATACTTGACAGCATGCTTGCGACAATTCCGGAAACACGTGGTGAATTGTCACCGTATGCACCAAAAATTCTGACTATGCAAATCAAGCCGGATAAAATCCGTGATGTCATCGGGCCAAGCGGAAAACAGATCAATCAAATCATTGAAGATACCGGCGTGAAAATTGATATTGAACAGGATGGCAAAGTATTCATTTCTTCTACCGATGCGGAAATGAATGCCAAAGCGAAGCAGATCATTGAAGATATCGTCCGTGAAGTGGAAGTTGGAGAAGTTTACGAAGGTAAAGTGAAGCGGATTGAGAAATTCGGTGCTTTTGTTGAATTATTCAAAGGTAAAGATGGTCTGGTTCACATTTCCGAAATGGCTGAAGAACGGATCGGAAAAGTGGAAGATGTAGCGAAAATCGGTGATACTTTGAAGGTGAAAGTCAAAGAAATCGATAATCAGGGTCGTGTCAATCTTTCCCGTAAAGCAGTTCTTCTGGAAGAGAAAAAAGAAAACGAAGCTAAGAAAAATGAAAACGTTAGGTAATAAGGAAGAAGCTGGCCAGCCAGTTTCTTTTTTTATTGTCTAAGAATATTTGTCGTCTTAAGCTGGTCGGGGGTGAACAAGGCGCTGTAGCTTTTGATTCATCCAGCTCCAGCGCCTACCCCCTCGAGGTCTTAAGTCAATCCTCTCTGTGACAAAGATCGTCACGGCGAGGCTCGTCTTAAGCTGGTCGGGGGTGAACAAGGCACTGTAGCTTTTGTTCTTGTCTTTTTCCCTGTTCTACCTTGTCCGTTCTTCCCATAGAATGGGGTAAGGGGGAAATAGGTATGTCCAGATATAAGAAATCATTTATCATTATAGCAGCTGTTTTGGTGACTTTATATTTATTGAGGGATTTACAAACACCTGATATACCTACAGTGAATACAGAAACGAATTCCTTATATAATGAGATAAAATCAAAAAGTGAAAAATATAATAAACCTCCTGAGGTTGCTTATATTGATAAAGTATGGAAAAAAACTCCCGGGAGAAACGGTAAACAGGTTAATGTAGATAAATCCTTTAAAAACATGAAAAAACTCGGCAAGTTTAACCCGGATTTACTTGTTTACGACAAATTGAGTCCGTCTGTTTCTTTGGATGATCTGCCCCCTGCTCCTATATATAGGGGGCATCCGGAGAAAAACATGGTGACCCTGCTGATCAATGTTTCCTGGGGCAACGAGTATATTCCGTCTATGCTTAAAACTTTGAAAGAATTGAAAGTAAAAGCGAACTTCTTTGTGGATGGCCAATTCGGGGAGAATTTTCCTGACTTAGTCAAAATGATAAACGAGGAAGGGCATCTTATTGGGAATCATGCCTATAACCATCCTGATATGAGCAGGATGGGGGAAGAAGCCATACGAGAGCAAATTGAACGTACAAATCGCATTCTTTCAGCATTGATCAATGAAAAACCAAAATGGTTTGCCCCTCCTTCGGGCAGCTATAATCAAGCAGTTATTACAACGGCGGATGAATTAGGCATGGAAACTGTATTATGGACAGTGGATACCATTGACTGGAAGAAACCAACAAAGCAGGTGATGGTCAATCGTGTGGTTTCAAAGGTACACCCGGGTGCTACTATACTGATGCATCCGACCAGTGTAACTGATCAGGCGCTTGAAAACATGATAAAGGGTATTAAAGCAAAAGGTTACCGAATCGGTACAATTGAGGCGTTAGTCAGTGAATCATGGTAATTAAAAAAGGAGGCTGCACCGTGAGATTCAAAAGCCTGAGCGGCAAGGAAATTGTGGATGTTTCAAGTGGTACCAAGCTGGGTGTCCTCGGCCAGACCGACATGGAAATTGATGTGACAACCGGGCAGATAAAATCGTTTGTAATCCCTGAATATAAATGGTTCGGTGTAAAATCAGGGGCAGAAGGCCATCGGATAACCTGGCAGGAAATCATCAGGGTTGGCGAGGATATGATTCTTATCCAGCCGAAAAAAAACTAATTTCCATAAAGCGATAGATGTATTGGAAAAAGTTGGATTTAGAACTGCGTATTTATCGGATCCTTATAAAAACTTGATTGTAGCTGTGTTGGACTCTTAGAGATGTCCTATACTATACCTATTATTTAAGGTTGTCGAGAAAATCTCGACAACCTTATTTTTTTGGTGTTTTTTCCAAATTCCTGTGTCTTTGTTTGTTATTCTAGACACAGAAAATCTTTAGAGGCGGTAATTGTACAGTCGCTGATGACGGCTGCCTGCCAGAACATGAAAAAGGTTGTCCTCCATCTGGCTAGGGTGAGCTAGCTTAAGGACAACCTCTGTTTTATAAGAAATTCCAAGGAGCGATTACACTTCCACTCCTGCAGAAGAACGAGGAAGCTTGGGCGCTCGTCATCGGAAAGGGAAGGGTCCTTCGCTCCTGGCGGTAAGAAAAAAAGCTTGCTGAAAAAAGGTGCCATTGGGCACTTTTTTTTTGCTTTTAACCAGCTTGGGAGTTGTAATACAGGAACGAACCAAATCAGCTTTCATAGGATAGAGGGAGTAAGGAAAGTGCAAGTGAAGAAGGGGGTGTCCGGTATGCTGACCGGGTTGAACGTGGCAATTTTAGGAGGAGATGCACGGCAAATCGAAATGGTCCGAAAATTGAATGAATGGGATGCCACGCTCCATTTAGCAGGCTTCGATCAATTGGACTATGGATTTACCGGGGCAAACCATTTTGATATGGATGAAGATCTGGTTGAAAAATTCGATGCTGTTATCCTGCCTGTACCAGGGACAGATGAAAGCGGGAAAATCGACAGCATATTTTCTAACCAGCAAATGATACTGGATGAAGATTGGGTGGCACGCACTCCAGAGGGTTGTGTTTTTTTCACTGGGATAACGAATGATTACTTGAATTCATTATTCCAAAAGGTGAACCGCACGTTAATACCTTTATTTTCCCGCGATGATGTCGCTATTTATAATTCCGTACCAACTGTCGAAGGCACAATTATGATGGTAATCCAGAATACTGATTTTACTATTCACTCCGCTCGTGTCCATGTGCTGGGGCTTGGACGTGTGGGAATGAGTGTAGCCAGAGCCTTTCATGGTCTTGGGGCTAAAGTGCATGTCGGAGTAAGGAAGTCTTCTCATTTTGCAAGAGCTCTTGAGATGGGGTTATCACCTTTTTATTTGAAAGACCTGAAAGAAGCGGCTGGTGAATGCGATATTCTGATCAACACGATTCCAGTTCCGATTGTCACTGCCTCTATTATCCAGAAGATGCCTGGTCATACGTTTATTCTGGATCTTGCATCAAAGCCAGGTGGTACAGATTTCAGGTATGCAGAGAAAAGGGGTATTAAAGCCATTCTGGCCCCAGGTCTCCCAGGGATTGTAGCACCAAAATCGGCAGGGAAAATTCTTGCCAATGTCATCTCCCAAATTCTAATGGAACATAGAAAGGGTGAACAACAAACATGAACTTAGCCGGTAAAACGATTGGCTTTGGCCTGACTGGCTCTCATTGCACCTATGATGCTGTTTTTCCAGAAATCCAAAAACTGATTGATGAAAAAGCGAAAGTAATACCAATCCTGTCTTATACAGTCCAGAAAGTGGATACCAGATTTGGTGATGCTTCCGACCATTTAGAAAAATTGAAGCAGCTGACAGGAGAGAAACCCATCACAACTATTCCAGAAGCAGAACCACTCGGACCAAAGCGGCCATTAGATTGCATGGTCATTGCTCCGTTAACAGGTAATTCCATGAGTAAGATGGCTAATGCCTTGACAGATTCTCCTGTATTAATGGCAGCTAAAGCAACACTTCGTAACGGTGGTCCTGTTGTATTGGGAATCTCCACGAATGATGCACTTGGTTTGAATGGAGTTAATTTAATGCGATTGATGGCGACGAAAAATATCTATTTCATCCCATATGGCCAGGATCATCCGTTCAAGAAACCAAACTCGATGGTCGCCGAAATGAATCTATTACCCGAAACGGTGTCTGCAGCCATGGAAGGCAGACAATTACAGCCCGTAATCATCCAGCGCTATTTCGAACAGGAATAGGTTATCCCTAACAACTCCCTTATGAATATGATAAAATACAATGTTAGTGACTCTATATTTAAAATATTCAATCAATCATAAGGAAAGGGGATCTAGATATGAGTCAAACTAAAACATTCCATGTAGCAGTTGTAGGGGCAACAGGTGCTGTTGGCCAAAAAATGATCGAAACTCTTGAAGATAGGGACTTTCCTATTGACACGTTAAAATTGTTATCCTCCAGTCGTTCAGCTGGTAAAAAGGTTACTTTTAAAGGAGAAGAACTTACAGTAGAAGAAGCGACTCCAGAAAGTTTTGAAGGAGTCGACATTGCTTTGTTCTCAGCTGGTGGTTCTGTTTCAAAGAAGCTTGCTCCTGAAGCAGTAAAACGGGGAGCAGTAGTCATTGATAACACGAGCGCATACCGGATGGATGATCAAGTACCACTTGTGGTACCGGAAGTAAATGAGTCAGATTTAGAAAACCACCAGGGTATCATTGCTAATCCGAACTGCTCCACTATCCAAATGGTAGCTGCTCTTGAGCCGATTAAGAAACATTTTGGGATTTCACGCGTTATTGTTTCCACTTACCAGGCTGTTTCCGGATCAGGTACGGAAGCAGTTGAAGAGCTTCGGGAACAGTCTCAGGACTTTTTGAATGGTAATGAAATGAAATCAGAGATATTACCAGTCAAAGGAGATAAGAAACATTTTCCGATAGCCTTTAACGCGCTACCACAAATTGACACCTTTGAAGAGAATGGCTACACCTATGAAGAAATGAAAATGATCAATGAGACGAAAAAAATCATGCATGCAAATGACCTTCCAGTGGCGGCAACCTGTGTCCGTCTGCCAATATTCACTTCTCATGCGGAGAGTGTTTATATCGAAGTCGAAAAGGATGGAGCCAGTGTAAATGATATTCAGGAAGCCCTGAAGAACGCAGAAGGGGTGGTTCTGGAAGATGATCCAGCCACACAATCTTATCCAACTCCACTGAGCGCCGCAGAGAAAAGAGAAGTTTTTGTAGGCAGAGTGAGAAAAGATCTTGATCAGAAAAACGGTTTTCATTTATGGATAGTATCTGACAATCTATTAAAAGGAGCAGCTTGGAATTCAGTACAGATCGCCGAACGTCTTATCGCGAACGATTGGTTGTAAACTTCCAATTTGATGAGGTGTAACACCATGAAAATACTTGTGCAAAAATTTGGGGGGACTTCGGTTCGGAATAAAGAAGGTAGAAAGAACGCAATCAGCCATGTACGAACTGCATTGGAACAGGGATACAAAGTAGTCGTGACAGTATCAGCCATGGGGCGTAGTGGAGAACCATACGCAACAGACACACTGCTAAGCCTTGTGGATTTCCCTGCATCCAGCATATCACCCCGTGAACGGGATTTACTCATGTCCTGCGGGGAAACGATTTCTTCGGTTGTTTTTTCCAATGAATTAAAACGTTCCGGTATTCATGCCATTGCTCTCACTGGAGGGCAGGCTGGTTTCATTACCAATGGTGATTTTACAAAAGCAAAAATCATCCGAATGGATACTACACGCATCCTGGATGAACTTGCAAACCATGATGTTGTCGTGGTTTCCGGCTTTCAGGGAAGGTCGGAAGATCACGAAATCACTACCATTGGAAGAGGCGGGAGTGATACGACCGCTGCGGCGTTAGGAGCTTCCCTCCAAGCCGAGTATGTCGATATTTTCACGGATGTAGAGGGGATCATGACAGCGGATCCACGAATAGTGGAAAGCGCCCGAGCATTAGAGAAGGTTACGTACACTGATATTTGTAACCTCGCTTATCAGGGCGCTAAGGTTATACATCCGAGAGCTGTTGAAATTGCCATGCAGGCAGATGTTCCCATCAGAGTAAGGTCTAACGCTTCTCCGGATCTAGGTACGCTGGTCACTTCATCCAGAGGGACAGAGACAGGTAAAGACGTTCCTGACCGTCTTGTAACTGGTATCGCCCATCTTTCAGGTATTACCCAAATACGTGTTATGGCCAGGGATGAACCTTATCAATTACAATCTGAAGTTTTCAAATCAATGGCTGAGGCTGGAATCTCGGTTGATTTCATCAATATATCTCCCAGTGGCGTCATTTACACTATTGAGGACATGTATACTGAGCAGGCAGTCGGAATATTAAAAGGGCTTGGATATGAGCCGGAAATCACCCGTAATTGTGCCAAGGTCTCAACAGTGGGAGCAGGTATGACAGGTGTACCTGGTGTTACTGCAAAAATAGTTCACACGTTGACAGAGTCTGGCGTCCAAATACTTCAGTCAGCGGATTCGCATACAACCATTTGGGTTTTGATTCCGCAGGAGGATCTGGTGCAAGCTGTCAACGCATTACACGGTATTTTTGAGCTCGACATCGCTTAATCAGCGGATAGGAAAGGAGAAAGGCCAAAGAAATGGATTTCGGCAGAGTATTGACAGCAATGGTCACTCCGTTTGACAGTCGAGGCAGCCTGGATTTAGAAAAAACAACAAAGTTGATTGAGTATTTGATCGCAAACGGCACGGATGGACTTGTGATCACTGGGACGACAGGAGAATCGCCTACTTTGACCCGAAATGAGAAGAGAGAGCTGTGGGAACATACCGTCAAAGTAGTTAATAAACGTATCCCGGTTATCGCAGGGACTGGATGTAATGACACAAACTCTTCTGTAGAGCTGACAAAAGAAGCGGAAGCCTCAGGTGTCGATGCCGTCATGCTGGTCACCCCATATTATAATAAGCCTGATCAACGAGGGCTTTTTGAACACTTCAAAACAATTGCCGCAGCAACTAACCTGCCCGTCATGCTTTATAATATCCCAGGAAGATCAGTGGTTTCTCTCACCAAAGAAACTGTTCTTGCATTAGCTGAGATTGACAATATTGTATCTATCAAAGATGCAAGTGGGGATATGGATACCATATCTAAGTTAATTGAAGATTCTCCCGATGATTTCTCTGTATACAGTGGGGAAGACAGTCTCACCTTGCCAATCAGAGCGATAGGCGGGGATGGAATTGTGTCAGTAGCTTCCCACATCATTGGGAAGGAAATGCAGGAAATGCTTGATAAATTTGATCAGGGAGAAGTAAAGTCAGCTTCAAATCTTCATAGGCAACTTGTTCCGCTAATGAATGAATTGTTCCTTTTCCCATCACCTGCCCCAGTAAAGGCAGCTTTAAAATTAAAAGGTATAGATACAGGGGGAGTAAGATTACCGCTGGTGCCGCTTTCAGTGGATGCCTGCAAGCGGCTTTCCGCTATGCTGCATCAGTGACACACGAAAAACTCCTGTGTGAAAGCATAAAAGACGAACATTCAAATATGCATTTTAAGCGTAGTCAATATCCGCAGACTCATGAGGGAATAGCACCATCCGAAGATCCCGAGAGAAAAACTGCTTTCTGAGGGAGCTGAGGCTGTGCCCACGGAAAGCGAAGGAAATTGACGAAGCGGATGCTGAATTAAGAAACCTGAACATTATAACTGTTCAGGTTTTTTAATGGATATAGCTTTTGTCTGACATCATATTTTTTTGTATCATCCTCTATCTATTTGCAGCTATCATTGAAAACAAACGAAAAGATACTTAAGAACTGAATGGTATGTTTGGGACTGGCTCATACTATTCGTAAGAAAGGGGTATGAGTATGTCACCAAATAATGATCAAACGAAACAACCGAATGATAAACAGAAGGATCAACAGCAGGGAAAGTCCGAGTTAGTAGAAAAAATTCAGCAGCTCGGCCAGCAAAATGTCCCGCAGGCACCAGATTCGAATATCCATGTCCTGCCGATTGTCGGTCAAATAGAGGGACACGTGCAACTTCCTCCACAAAATAAAACTACCAAGTATGAACATCTGCTTCCTCAACTGATTGCAATTGAGCAAAACCCTAAGATTGAAGGGCTGGTTGTTTTATTGAATACTGTAGGAGGGGACGTGGAAGCAGGACTTGCGATTTCAGAAATGATAGCTTCGCTTTCTAAACCGACTGTGTCCATTGTTCTTGGCGGTGGACATTCGATCGGGGTGCCGATCGCAGTTTCGACGGATTATTCATTCATTACAGAAACAGCTACCATGACTATCCATCCGATCAGACTGACAGGACTAGTGATCGGAGTTCCACAAACTTTTGAGTACATGGATAAAATGCAGGAGCGAGTCGTCAGCTTTGTGACACGTAATTCCAGTGTAACAGAAGAAAAATTTAAAGAATTGATGTTTGCCAAAGGTAATTTAACTAGGGATATAGGTACGAATGTGGTTGGCGATAAAGCTGTAGAATATGGATTGATTGATGCAGTAGGCGGAGTAAAAGATGCGATGGCAAAACTTAATGAGGAAATCGAACAAAGAAAGTCTGAACAGCAGCAGGTGATCCAGTAATGGTGCTCTATACACCTTTATGTGAAAATGATATTTTTCCGGCAGACCAAAAAGACTACGATAATATGGTTATTACCAATTACAATTCTCGTCAGGTAAAAGCCATGAAGCTTCCTGATGGTAATTATCAGCTCATGCAACTGTTATCGACGGATCCTTCCGACTATCTTCATCCTGATTACCAGCCGGGAATTCAATTTAAGCCTTGAAACTTACACCAAACAAATGCTTGCCTGTGATATAATGGTAGAAGATATGCATGTACGCAGCTGAACGGGCGTTGCTGCATGCAGTTTTTATTTTCTTAAGGTGCTTTTTTGTTATTACAGAAGTGAGCGAAGACGACGACGTTGCCATTTGATGTGGTAACGTCGCAAGTCATTCTGAAGGTATCATTCTGTAAAATCCACCAAAGAACCAACTTATTTGTATTGAGGTGAAAGCATGGCGAAAAAACGAAAGAAACAAAAGCAGTCCAAGATGAAAAGTCAAATGAAAGTCGAATTACTTGGACTGCTGTTCTTATTGCTTGCCGTCTTTGGCAGCGGCGCAAGTGCCATAAGTGATGGTGCCATACCAGGGGGATTAGAGCATATTTTCCAATTTTTCTTTGGGGTATGGTATTTTGTTGCTTCTGTATTCCTGCTGGTTCTTGGTATCTTTTTGATGATCAAAAGAAGGTGGCCGTTTTTCTTACATAAGCGTATGGTGGGCTTTTATATAATTTTCCTTTCAACTTTACTTTTCACCCACATCCAGTCATTTGAAGGTATCCTGGCAGGAGTGGTTAAACCTTCAATATTAAAAACAACATGGGGCCATTTTTTTGCCTATTTGGATGGGGAAATTCCTTATTCCATGCTTGGGGGAGGAATGGTCGGTGCGGTGCTATTTGCGTTAACGTATTTTCTGTTTTCTGCAGCAGGAGCAAAAATCGTATCTGTGTTTGGCATTATTATAGGTATCATATTTTTGACTGAATGGTCGATTGGATCCTGGCTTGAAAAAGTGTTTGGAAGAATGTCAGGGTTCGCAAAAAAACAATGGGCTGACAGGAAATCAGGTAAGGAAGAAAAACAGAAAGAAACACGTTCAGGGAAACGTAAAAAGAAGAAAGAAAAAGAAGTTGAGGAAACCGAGGAGGAGGAAGCTGAAACTAATCCTCCAGATGTACAGGAACCGATCATCCAGGATTTTACGGATATTGCATACTCGACAGACATGCTCGAGCAGCAGCCGAAAGCTTCTGATGCACAGGAAACGAAAGAAGCGGAAAGTAAGGACGATGATGACCTTGCTCAAAGATTGCCGATGACTGAGGTGGAGAACATAGACTACCAGCTGCCAAGCATGGATCTTCTTGCAGAACCGACTCATAACTCTCAATCCCAGGAGCGATCCCAAATCCAGGCAACTGTTAGAAAATTAGAAAAAACATTTCAGAGCTTCGGCGTAAAAGCGAAAGTGACAAAAGTCCATGTTGGACCAGCCGTCACTAAATATGAAGTATACCCAGATGTCGGGGTGAAAGTAAGTAAAATAGTTAATCTTCATGATGACCTGGCACTTGCCCTTGCTGCCAAAGATATCCGGATTGAAGCTCCAATTCCCGGAAAGTCTGCGGTAGGAATTGAAGTGCCTAATCAGGAAGTCGCAATGGTGTCTTTACGGGAAGTCCTTGAGTCTACCCATGCAAAAAACGGTTCCAAACTTGGGTTTGCACTAGGTCGTGATATATCCGGTGATGCTGTCATTGGTGAATTAAATAAAATGCCGCATCTCCTTGTTGCAGGTGCCACCGGAAGCGGGAAAAGTGTCTGTATCAACGGAATTATCACCAGCATTCTGATGAGGGCAAAACCTCATGAAGTAAAGATGATGATGATTGATCCGAAAAAAGTAGAATTAAATGTTTATAATGGAATACCTCACTTGTTGTCACCGGTTGTAACGGACCCTAAAAAAGCAGCCCGTGCCTTGAAGAAAGTAGTTTCGGAAATGGAACGCCGGTACGATTTGTTTTCAGATACCGGTACTAGAAATATCGAAGGGTATAATGAATACATCCATAAACAGAATCAGAACCAAGGGGAAAACCAGCCTCAGCTGCCGTATATTGTTGTTTTAGTAGATGAGCTCGCAGACTTAATGATGGTGGCATCGAATGATGTAGAAGATGCAATTACTCGTTTAGCACAGATGGCGAGAGCTGCAGGCATTCATTTAATTATTGCGACTCAGCGCCCTTCCGTGGATGTTATTACTGGTATTATCAAAGCAAATATACCTTCAAGGATTGCATTCAGTGTTTCATCTCAGACAGATTCACGGACAATTCTGGATTCAGGCGGTGCTGAGAAATTACTTGGGCGAGGGGATATGCTGTTTATGCCTGTCGGAGCCTCCAAACCGACACGTGTCCAGGGTGCTTTCCTCTCGGATGAAGAAGTGGAAAGAATTGTTAATAATTGTGTAGAACAACAGCGTGCCCAATATCAGGAAGAAATGATTCCAGAGGAAGAAAGTGAAATGAAACAGGAAGTGGACGATGATTTGTATCCCGAGGCTGTTCAATTAGTGATCGAAATGCAAAGCGCAAGTGTTTCTATGCTGCAGCGCAGATTTCGCGTCGGCTATACAAGAGCCGCCCGTCTGATTGACGCCATGGAGGATAACGGGATCGTCGGTCCATATGAAGGCAGTAAACCAAGAACAGTTTTAGTCTCCCAGACCACTGAGGAACAAAGTTCATAATTCAAAAAACCCATGAAGCATCTGTTAGTGCTTCATGGGTTTTTTGAATGTCTAAGAAATTATTAAAATGGTGGTTGTGGATAGCCCTATACTGCGGGCTACGTCCAACTCCATCACCTCCCCCAGTTAATCCTCTCTGTGACAAAAAATCGTCACGCGAGGTTTGGCTTAAGCTTGTCGGGGGTAAGCAAGGCGCTTTCGCTTTTGTCTCATCCAGCTCCAGCGCCTACCCCCTCGAGGTCTTAAGTCAATCCTCTCTGTGACAAAAAATCGTCACGCGAGGCTTGACTTAAGCTTGTCGGGGGTGATTAAGGCGCTTTCGCTATTGTACTTAATCAAAAAGAAATGATACATACTAACCAGAAAAAATATGTCTTAATTCATAAAAAATATCATTCTCCTATTTATTTATGTCTAGAATAGTGGTATATTATTTTCGAACAAGATGTGTCTAACGTCAGATGTCAGATCTCTTACGTTAGGTAAATGGAGGGACACCCATGTCAATTAGACAAGATACTCGACACTTGTACCTTCAGGTGATCGATCAGGTAAAACGCGACATAGAAAACGGTATCTATCAGGAAAAAGAAAAACTTCCCTCTGAATTTCAGTTATCGAAAAAACTGGGAGTCTCACGGGCTACATTGCGTGAGGCACTCCGGATATTAGAAGAAGAAAATATCGTCACAAGACGTCATGGAGTAGGTACGTTTGTTAATCCGAAACCTGTATTTTCCTCCGGCATTGAGGAGTTGACAAGTGTGACATCCATGATTTCCAAATCTGGCATGACACCAGGGACGCAATTTTTATCAACGGAATTCATCGAACCAACTGAGGATGATATAAACAGGTTTGATCCTATAGAATTACATACGTTAGCAAAAATAGAAAGAGTACGGACAGCAGATGGACAGCCAGTTGTGTATTGTATCGATAAGATACCGGAACGGCTAATCCCCGTCAGAGACGTGTTGGAAACGGATTCTATATTTAAAGTGATGGAAGAGTTCGGTAAAAAAAGAGTCAGTTATGCAGTGACTTACATTGAGCCTGTCGGATACCATGAAAAGATATCACCAATACTTGAGTGTGAACCGGAACAATCCATGCTCTTACTGAAACAAATGCATTATACCGAACAGGATGAACCTGTGCTATATTCCTCCAATTATTTCAGAGCAGACAAGTTCAGCTTTCACGTATTGAGAAAAAGGGTGTAGGAGCCAAGTAATTTGGACTTGCTTGCAGAACAACTTTTAGGAGGTGATGGGCAGAATTTCGACTCTTCAAGGTTTAACATATAGTCACTGGCTTATGGTTTAAGAATTTAAGGGGGTAAGTAATTTGAAAAGACATCGTTTTCTATTAGTTTTTGCCTTATTACTGGCAGTTGGTATGATTCTTGGTGCTTGTGGCGGTGGAAAAGATAATGCCGATGGCGGCAATGAAGGAAATACAAGCGGTGAAGGCGGCGGAGAAGGAGAGGGCAAAGGTGACTTTACCGTAGCCATGGTAACAGATGTCGGCGGTGTTGATGATAAATCATTCAACCAGTCTGCATGGGAAGGATTAAAAGCATTTGGTGAGGAACATGGCCTAAAAGAAAAAGAGGACTATGATTATGCCCAGTCTAACAGCGACGCAGATTACAGCACGAACCTAAATCGTCTTGTACGGAGTGACTATGATCTGATTTTTGGAATCGGTTACAAACTGGCCCCAGCAATTGAAGAAATTGCCGGTCAATTCCCTGAAACAAACTTCAGTATCGTAGACTCTGTTGTCGAAGCAGATAACGTATCAAGCATTACGTTCAAAGAGCATCAAGGTTCATTCCTTGTAGGTGTTGCAGCAGCTATGAAAACGGAATCCAACACAGTTGGCTTTATCGGTGGTGTCGACAGTGACCTCATTAATAAATTCGAAGCTGGGTACCGTGCAGGTGTGAAATCTGTAAACCCGGATATCGAGGTTAAAGTACAATACGCCGGCGCATTCGACGCACCGGATGATGGTAAAACAATCGCTTCTCAAATGTATTCCCAAGGCGTGGATGTCATCTACCATGCTGCTGGAGGAACTGGGAACGGGGTATTTGCAGAAGCTAAGGATATCAAGCAAAGCAATCCGGACAAAAACGTGTGGGTGATCGGGGTTGACCGTGACCAATACGAAGAAGGTCAGATTGGCGACATGAACGTAACTCTTACTTCCATGGTTAAACGCGTAGATATCGCTGTTCAGGATATGGCAACCAAAGCCATGAATGGAGAATTCCCAGGCGGTGAAGTCATCGAGTATGGATTGGAAGATGAAGCTATCAGTGTGGCCCGTACGAATGAAAAAGCACTCACAGAAGAAATCATCACAGAAATCGAAAGCTGGAAAGAAAAAATCATCAACGGTGAAGTTGAAGTTCCTAGTACCAAAGACGGAATCAAACAATTCGAAGAATCATTGTAAACAGTTTGAAAAGGCAAAGGGCCGGGAAATCCGGTCCTTCCATTCATAATCGAGAAGAACACCAAATGAAGGGCCCCCCCTCTTTTCATTTGGTGTTTTTAAAGAGCAAACCATTTTAAAAACATCTCAGGCGTCTTTAACAGCCAGGGACAGCTATTGTCTGTTTATAAAGGGAGTGAAAAACGTGGAATACGTGATAGAAATGCTGAACATCCGAAAAGAGTTTCCGGGTATTGTTGCAAATGATGATATCACTTTACAGGTGAAAAAAGGGGAGATTCATGCACTGCTGGGTGAAAACGGTGCAGGAAAATCCACCCTCATGAATGTGCTATTTGGATTGTATCAGCCTGAAAAAGGAGAAATCAAGGTAAAAGGCAAAGAAGTCCAAGTAACTGATCCAAATGTAGCGAACAGACTAGGAATCGGGATGGTCCACCAACACTTTATGCTGGTTGACACATTCACCGTTACAGAGAATATCATTTTGGGAAGTGAACCCAAAAAAGGTGCTACGGTTGATCTCAAGAAAGCAGAAAAAGAAGTTGCGCACTTATCTGAGTTATATGGGTTAAAAGTTGACCCTCGTGCGAAAATACGTGATATATCAGTCGGTATGCAGCAGCGCGTAGAAATTTTGAAGACCTTATACCGTGGAGCAGAAATTTTAATTTTTGATGAACCGACAGCGGTTCTGACCCCTCAGGAAATAAAAGAACTGATTCAGATTATGCGCGCATTGATCCGTGAGGGTAAATCTATTATTCTAATCACCCATAAGTTAAAGGAAATCATTGAAGTATGTGACAGATGTACTGTCATACGAAAGGGAAAAGGAATAGGAACAGTTGAAGTCTCAGAAACAAATCCAACTGAACTGGCTTCCTTAATGGTTGGACGGGAAGTCAGTTTTACGACAGAGAAGACTGCTGCCGTTCCTAAAGATACGGTATTATCCATCCGTGATTTATCCGTTAAAGATTCACGTAACGTACAAATGGTCAACAACTTACAGCTGGATGTTCGTGCAGGTGAAATAGTAGGGCTTGCCGGGGTTGACGGAAATGGGCAGTCTGAATTGATTGAAACCATCACAGGGTTAAGGAAAGCTGATAGCGGCACTATCTCATTGAATGGGAAACCGATAACAAACCTGAACCCTAGAAAGGTGACGGAATCTGGGGTCTCGCATATTCCACAGGACCGGCATCGGTTTGGTCTTGTGCTTGATTTTCCTGTAGGGGAAAATATGGTTCTCCAAACCTATTATCAGGCACCATTTGCAAATAAAGGCATGCTGAAATATAAGGATATTTATGAAAAAGCAAATGCTTTAATTGAAGAATATGATGTCCGCACGCCATCAGTTTATACAAAAGCCCGTGCATTGTCCGGGGGGAATCAGCAGAAAGCTATCATCGGCCGGGAAGTTGACAGGTCACCTGATCTGATCATTGCAGCTCAACCGACCCGCGGTCTTGATGTGGGTGCCATAGAGTTTATTCATAAAAAGTTGATAGAAGAGCGGGATAAAGGACGTGCTGTTTTATTGTTATCATTTGAACTGGATGAAATTATGAATTTAAGTGACCGGATAGCAGTTATGTTTGATGGCCAGATAGTTGCTGATATGAAACCGGAAGAGACGAATGAACAGGAACTTGGTCTTCTGATGGCTGGAAGTAATCAGCAGAAGGCGGGTGATAAGTGATGTTTACCAATCGATTAGTAAATATTCTTATCCCTGTCATTTCTGTAATTCTTGGCCTTTTATTCGGCGCATTTATCATGCTTGGTTTCGGCTATAATCCTATTAATGGTTATCTGGCTTTATGGGAAGGTGCATTTGGAGATTCTTACTTCTTCGGAGAAACTTTGCGCCAGGTTACTCCGTACATTTTATCTGGGCTTGCGGTAGCATTTGCTTTTCGGACTGGACTTTTTAATATCGGGGTGGAGGGACAGGTGATCATGGGATGGCTTGCCTCGGTGTGGGTCGGTCTTGCAGTCGATGCTCCGATGATCATCCATTTGCCTCTAGCAGTAATTGCGGCAGGGGTTGCTGGTGCTGCCTGGGGCTTCCTTCCGGGGCTTTTGAAAGCGAAGCTTGGTGTTCACGAGGTAATTGTCACCATTATGCTGAATTATGTAGCTTTATACACATCGAATGCCATTGTACGTAACGTCATAACTGATGGGAGAGACCGGACGGAAAGAATCCCGGAAACTGCTTCCCTGAGCTCTGAATGGATTTCCTCCTTAACACAATATTCAAGACTGCACTATGGACTTTTAATCGCATTGTTTGCTGCAGCGGTGATGTGGTTCATGCTGAACAAAACCACCCGCGGCTTTGAATTACGTGCTGTCGGCTTCAATCAGGATGCTTCCAGGTATGCGGGGATGAATGTGGGAAGGAACATCATTCTTTCCATGGTCATCTCTGGGGCTTTTGCGGGACTTGCCGGCGCCATGGAAGGTATCGGCACTTTTGGATATCAATCTGTTAAAGGCGGTTTTACAAACATAGGATTTGACGGTATCGCAGTTGCCTTGCTTGGTGCAAACGCTGCTATTGGGGTCATACTTGCAGCAATTCTGTTCGGTACTTTGAAAGTAGGAGCACTGAATATGCCAACTGGTGCAGGTGTACCATCTGAATTAGTAGATATTGTGATTGCTATGATTATATTTTTTGTAGCCTCCAGTTACATGATCCGCTGGTTTATTCTGAAAATGAAAAAGGAGGGGAAATAACATGGGATTTTTTGATATATTGCAATCGGTTATAGGACCAGCAGTATTTTTTTCAGCCCCTCTCATTTTCACAGCCATAGGCGGAGTATTCAGTGAACGCTCTGGAGTTGTTAATATCGGGCTTGAAGGGCTTATGGTCATGGGTGCTTTTGTAGGAATCGTTTTTAATCTGACGTTTCATGACATGCTGGGTGATTGGACCCCATGGATATCCATTTTGGTTGCGATGATTGTGTCGTCAATCTTTTCCATTATCCATGCAATTGCGTCGGTAACTTTTCGTGCAGATCAGGTCGTCAGTGGAGTTGCGATTAACTTTCTGGCCCTTGGACTGGGATTGTTTCTGACAAAACAATGGTACGATAAAGGGCAGACAGATATGGTGGAAAGGCCATTTTATACGATGGATATTCCAATCCTTTCTGATATTCCGTTTATCGGCCCGCTGTTTTTCACAGGTATGTATCTTACATCCTATCTTGCCATTCTCCTGGCATTTGTCGGTTGGTTTGTATTATATAAAACCCCGTTCGGTCTCCGTTTAAGGTCTGTCGGTGAGCACCCAATGGCGGCTGATACGAACGGAATTAATGTTGCAAGAACACGTTATATAGCTGTAATGATCTCTGGAGCGATGGGAGGACTTGGAGGTTCCGTCTTCGCTTTGACAATAGCCTTGAACTTTTCCCATTCGACGATAGTCGGGCAGGGGTTCATCTCCTTAGCAGCTGTCATCTTTGGGAAGTGGCATCCGCTTGGCGCAATGGGAGCTGCATTGTTTTTCGGTTTTGCCCAGAGCTTGAGTATCGTCAGCTCGGGTATCCCGCTGTTGCAGGATGTTCCCCAGGTATTTTTGATGATTGCACCATACCTGCTTACTATCCTGGCATTGGCGGGGGTCATCGGACGGGCAGAAGCACCAAAAGCTATCGGTACCCCATATGTCAAGGGCAGCCGGTGATTCTTCTCCCGTCTGCTATTCACCCGGTACTTACAACCCGGGTGAATTTTTTTTACTTTTCTTTTATTATCACGTAGGATAAGATATGGAAACATCTATTCATGATGGATAAATATAGATAAGTTAGAAAAAATAAGTGATGCAGATAAAACCCTTAGGAGGTATGAAGATGAAAGTCAACAAGGAACAAATGGTTGAAAAGCAAGGGTACAGGTTACATATCCTTCCAAGCAAAAAATACAAGACAATTAATATAGTAGCGAAATTCAAATCAGATTTAAAAAAGGAGTGGATGACTAAGCGGGCATTATTGCCGATGGTTTTACAAAAAGCCACAAAAAATCATCCTTCCGCCCGATCGCTGCAATCTGCCCTTGAAAATTTATATGGAACGGTATTAAGCAGTGACAGTACTAAAAAAGGCGAAAATCATGTGATCAGCTTTCGGATGGAAGTTGCTAACGAAGCTTATTTACGTACGGAGACTTCCCTTTTGAAGCAGGCACTCGAGCTTTTTCATGAAGTTATTTTTGAACCAAAAGTAGAGCAAGGCGCATTTGATGAAAAAATCTTCTCAAGGGAAAAACAGACACTTGAACAGAAAATCACCTCCATTAAAGATGAAAAAATGAGCTATGCTAATATGCGTTTGATCGATGAAATGTGTAAGGATGAGCCATATTCCCTGCATGTCCATGGTTATCTGGATGACCTGAAAGCTCTGGATTCGAAAGAATTATACGAATATTACCAGCATTTCATCACGAATGACTTATTGGATGTCTATGTCATTGGAGATTTTGAAGCTGATGCGATAGAAGAAATGATTGATGGCTGCTTTACTCGAGAAGCTGGTGATAATACAGCAGTTGATCAAGAAAGCCCTCATAAGCATGTAGAGGAGCCAAAAGAGATAATAGAGGAAGATGATTTGAACCAGGGAAAACTTCATTTAGGCTTCCGTACCCATACCACATTCGGGGATGAGGACTACTATGCACTCCAGATTTTCAATGGATTGTTTGGCGGATTCCCAAGTTCAAAACTATTCATGAATGTCAGAGAAAAACACAGCCTTGCCTATTATGCGGCTTCCCGCTTTGAGAGCCATAAAGGTCTGCTGCTGGTTTTCAGCGGGATTGACCCGAACAATTATGACCAGGCGAAGACCATCATCCTGGAACAGATGGATGCTATGAAAAAAGGCGATTTTACTGAAGAGGAAGTAGAACAGACGAAAGAACTCGTCGTCAACCAGCTATTAGAAACCATGGATAATTCCCAAGGGTTAATTGAAATTCTCTACCACCAGGTGCTCTCTAAGCATCAGATTGAAGCAGAGGAATTGATTGACCGCATCCGAAAAGTAACCCATAAAGAAGTGGCCGATGTGGCAAGCAAACTGGAACTTGACACCATTTACTTCCTGACCAGCAGGAAAGAAGGGGGAGAACAATAAATGGAAGAATTAGTATATGAACAAATGAAAGAAAAAATTTATACAGAAACACTTGATAATGGTTTGAAGGTGTTTTTGCTTTCCAAACCGGAAATGGCTAAAACCTATGGCATTTTTGCAACGAATTACGGATCAATTGACCAGACATTCATTCCAATAGGCAGCAATGAAACTGTAACAGTACCTGAGGGAATCGCTCACTTTCTTGAACATAAACTGTTTGAAAAGGAAGATAGGGATGTATTTCAGGACTTCACTAAACAAGGTGCATCCGCAAATGCGTTTACTTCCTTTACAAAAACAGCTTATCTGTTTTCTGCAACAAACCAAATTGAAAAAAACGTGACCACTTTGCTGGATTTTGTTCAGGATCCATACTTCTCTGACCAGTCAGTAGAAAAAGAGAAAGGTATTATCGCACAGGAAATTCGCATGTATGATGACCAGGCGGACTGGCGGTCATTTTTTGGTACCATTCAAAGTCTGTATCATAAACATCCGGTTCGAGTAGATATTGCCGGGACGGTAGAATCCATTCAGGAAATTACCAAGGAAGATTTGTATACATGCTATGAAACGTTCTATCATCCATCTAACATGACATTGTTCATAGCAGGCAATATTGAACCGACAGAAATGATGGAACTTGTCAGAAAAAATCAGGGACAGAAAAGCTTCTCCCCTTCACCAGAAATTGGAAGATCCTATCCGGAAGAACCAGCAGAAGTAGCGAAAAAATTCAATTCCATCGAAATGCCGGTGACAACATCTAAATGTATGGTCGGAATCAAGGAAAAAGTATCGGGCTTGAGTGGAAAAGAGATTTTACGCGCAGAGCTGCTATCCAGCATGATACTTGGCCATTACTTTTCCAAGAGCGGTGAATTTTACGAGGAGCTTTATAATAGCGATTTAATTGATGACAGCTTCCATTTTGAAACAGACCTTGACAAAGAGTTCGGCTTCACCATTCTTGGAGGGGACTCCAGAAATCCTGAAAAACTTGCTGAAAGAGTTAAAGAAATGCTCCATCAATTGAGAGAAGAAAAGGTTTCAGAAGAAGATTTCGAACGTATGAAAAGAAAAAAAATCGGGCAATTCCTTCGAGCGATGAATTCCATGGAGTTTATTGCTAACCAGTTCACCCAATATCATTTGCTAGGCGTAGATCTTTTTGATGTCCTTCCTGAAATTGAAAGCCTTACTGTAAAAGATGCGGAAGAATATCTGGAAAACTGGATTCAGGAAGATCATATTGCCGTTTTCCAAATCAAGCCATCTAAGCAAGGATAAGTAACGTGACAGCTAATGTTCTTGTAATAGGAGCCAGTGGAGATATCGGAAAAGCGATCGTCCGGCAATTGATAAAGGATGGAAAGAGGGTTCTTTTACAATACTTCCATAATAGAAAAGCAGTAAATGATCTGCAAACAGAAATAAGCAATGAACAGTGGCTTGGCGCCATTCAGGCAGACCTGACCACCTCTGCCGGCATCACAGGTTTTATTGGCGAACTTTTTATCCAAATAGATGCCGTTGTGTTTGCCGGCGGGGCAAGTGTTTATGGATTATTCCAAGATATGGACGAAGAAGTTATGGATAGGCTGTATCATCTTCATGTAAAAACCCCTTGGCTGGTGACCAGGCATCTTCTTCCTGGAATGATTCAGCGCAAAGGCGGCCACATACTGGTAATCTCTTCTGTCTGGGGAAGTGTCGGTGCCAGCATGGAGGTTTTATACAGCTCGGTTAAAGGTGCACAGGACAGCTTTGTCAAAGCCTTGGCAAAGGAAGCAGCCACGAGTAACGTTTCTGTGAATGGCATAGGTCCAGGCTATATTGAAACAAAAATGAATAACATTTTTAATGAGGAAGAGAAAGCTGCAATTATTGAGAGCATCCCAAGCGGGCGTCCTGGATTGCCGGAAGAAATTGCAGCTTTGGCATCTTTCCTAATGTCTGAAAAAGCCAGTTATATACGTGGTGAAATCATTAAAATAGACGGAGCCTGGTGCTGACATGATATTTTTTCTCCTAATCCTTCTTTTGTGTATAATATTTGCCATTTTTCTCAAACTAAGGGTGTATTTTAATTAAAGGAGGAAAAAACATGTCTGTACTGGATAATTTCGATTCCTGGAAGTCCTTTTTAGGTGACCGTCTTCATCAAGCAGAAGGACAAGGGATGAATCAAAACGCCGTTTCTGAGGTTGCTTATGAAATAGGTGGTTACTTAGCTAAACAAGTAGACGCGAAGAACGATCAGGAAGCAATGCTCCGTGACCTTTGGAATGTCGCAGACAAAGAAGAACAACATGCTATTGCAAACATGATGGTTAAGCTTGTTCAAAGCGAAGGCACCCAACAATAAAATCATTCATAAGACAAAAGTCGCGCCATTAGTTTGCGCGACTTTTGTTAATTATTGTCGAATTATCCATAAATTGCGTTTTAAATGGGACTAAATGCGGAACTAGTCGAAATATACATTCCCTCCTTTTCTAATATATTAAAATCATTTATTATAAGAGAAGAGCTTAAAATGAGGGAATACGACTTTCTACATAATATTTTTCCAGAGGAGTTGTATTATGGAAAAAAAAGAGTGGTATTTGGAATACGAAATTCAATATAATCGCCCGGGACTATTGGGTGACATTTCATCGCTGCTTGGAATGCTGGCAATCAATATCATCACCATAAATGGTGTGGAAAATTCGCACCGGGGTATGCTGTTATTGTGTAAAAATGAAGAACAAATCGATCGACTGAAATCGATTTTAAAAACAATGGATACCATTAAAATAACAAAACTTAGAAGGCCGAAGCTTAGGGATACACTTGCTGTCAGACACGGAAGATACATACATAGTGATGTGGATGACCGTAAGACGTTCAGATTCATTCGTGAGGATCTGGGTCTTTTGGTGGATTTTATGGCTGAATTGTTTATGAAAGAAGGCCATAAGCTTGTTGGCATCAGGGGAATGCCGCGCGTTGGGAAAACCGAATCAATCGTAGCATCCAGTGTCTGTGCCAATAAGCGGTGGCTTTTTGTATCTAGTACCTTACTGAAGCAGACCATTCGCAGTCAGCTAATAGAAGAAGAATACAGTGAAGACACGCTCTATATCATTGATGGGATTGTATCCACCAGAAGAGCAAACGAAAAGCATTGGCAATTGGTTAGAGAAATCATGCGTCTTCCTGCTACAAAAGTAGTGGAACACCCGGATGTATTCGTTCAGGAATCGGAGTATAAAATGGAAGACTTCGACTATATCATTGAACTGCGAAATAACGAGGATGAAGAAATAAAGTATGATACCGTTGAAAAACCGGAGCTGTCTCCAAACGACGGTTTTTCTATGTTTGATTTTTAAAATATTGGATGGTGTTATAGATGGAGCTTGATCTTGGTAACCGCCTGAAACAGGCGCGAGACGCCAAAGAATTATCATTAGAAGACGTCCAACAGGTAACGAAAATACAAAAACGCTATCTTCAGGCAATCGAAAATGGAGATCACAGTGTACTTCCAGGCACTTTCTATGCCAGGGCTTTTATACGGGAATATGCAGCTGCGGTAGGGCTGGATCCTGATATTATCATGGAAGAACATAAGAGTGAACTTCCTTCTTCCTCAGAAGATAGTACAATTACTTATAGTCGAATGCAGCGTGCGAAAGAACAATCATCTTCAGGAGGTGGAGGCGGTTTTTCGAAGCTGTTTCCAACGATCATCACAATCTTCCTTGTAATTGTAATATTATTTGCTTTATGGTTTTTCTTAAGGGAACTTAATTCAGGGGCGGAAAAAAACAATCAGCCAAATGACGGTGACAGCGGAGATGAATTCATTATTGACGATTCCGTTGGTGAGGAAAATCAAGGCGGAACCTCTGATTCTGGACAAGAACAGGCCTCAGATGATAAGAATAATAAGGAAGAACAAAACAAAAATGAAAAATCGGATAACAAAGAGACATCTCCTGAAGAGGAGAAACCAGAAATGTCCATTAAGGTAACAGAGACAGGAAGTGGCAGCTTCCCACAGCACACCCTCGAGGTTTCTAATGCAGATAAAATCAACCTGTCAATTGAATTAGCAGGCGAATCTTACCTCGAAGTAAAACAATCTGCTGATGGAGAACCGATAATTCCAAGTGCTAATTACGGAAAATCAGATTCCCCGATAGAGGTTGACCTTTCCGGGAAAAAGCAGTTTTATTTAAAAGTCGGCTATACCCCGGCTACTAAAATTAAAATTAATGGAAAGGCAGTTGAATATCCTCTGCCGCCACAAGATAATATGTCGCAGAAATTATTATTCAATGTAACTGAATAAAAGCTGTTCCGAAAGTTTGTATAGACAGGAGGACATCCCTCCTGTCACACATCATGCCATTTTGGAACAGCTTTCTTTCTTTTTAAGGCATATATTGCAATAATCCTTTATTGTCATAGTAATAAATAGGAGTGAGAAAAGTTGAACATACCAAACAGAATTACCATTTCACGCATTTTACTTATACCGATTTTTATTGTTTTGATGAGTGCCCCATTTAACTGGGGCACCATTGAAATGGGGGAGCGGGATTTACCGTATGCCCATTTGGCAGGAGCACTTTTATTCATCATAGCTTCCACAACTGACTGGATTGATGGTTATTATGCAAGGAAACATAATCTTGTAACCAATCTGGGGAAATTTTTAGATCCTCTGGCTGATAAACTTCTAGTATCAGCAGCATTGATTTTATTGGTTGAACAGGGGCTTGCTCCGGCCTGGATTGTTATTATTATTATCAGTCGTGAATTTGCTGTCACTGGCCTGCGTCTCGTTGCTGCCGGAGAAGGGATGGTACTTGCAGCAAGTCAGATGGGTAAATTGAAAACCACTCTGCAAATCGTTGCAATATCTTTGCTGCTGCTTCATAATTGGCCTTTTGCATTCGTAGGTTTTCCACTTGGAATAATTACTTTGTATGCTGCCATGATCATTACGGTTGTTTCCGGGTTTGACTACTTTGCGAAAAACTGGCATGTGATGAGGGATTCTAAATGAAACGAACAGTGAAGGCTGAGATCATCGGAGTGGGAACAGAGTTGCTGCTTGGGCAAATCGCCAACACGAATGCACAATGGATTTCTTCCAGGCTTGCTGCTCAAGGAATAAATGTCTATTACCATAGCGTTGTGGGTGATAACCTTGATCGCTGTGCTGCTCAGTTCCGTGAGTCCCAGCACAGGTCTGATGTGATCATAGTGACTGGCGGTCTTGGACCTACAGAAGATGATATGACAAGAGATGCAGCTAAACTGTTGTTTGGCCGTGAATTGGTGGAAGATAAAGCCAGTATGGAACGGATAGAGAGTTTTTATGATCGTAATAACAGAACCATGTCCCCGAATAATCGCCGGCAGTCACTGGTCTTTCGCGATTCGATTGTGTTACAGAACCATGAGGGGATGGCTCCTGGTATGATTGTTCATCATGAAGGTGTGGTATGGGTTTTCCTTCCGGGGGTCCCTGGAGAAATGAAACATCTGATGGAAAATCATGTGCTGCCTCATTTCAGTGAACAGTTTGGTCTTGAAACAGAAATTGTTTCAGAAATGCTCCGTTTCATCGGTATCGGAGAGTCCCAATTGGAACACGAACTCTATGATATTATTCAAAAACAAACGAACCCTACTTTAGCCCCGCTTGCCAGTGAAGGGGAAGTGGGACTGCGTATTACGGCAAAAGCTGATTCAAGAAGGACAGCAGAAAAAAAGATTAAAACAGTAAAAAACAGAATTTTGAGCAGGGTCGGTGAATTTTACTATGGCTCTGATGAAATTACAATTCAGGAGAAAGTAGTTGAGCTATTAACCTCTAACAATAAAACAGTTACAGCAGCCGAAAGTCTGACAGGGGGAAGGTTCATCGAACAAATCGTTTCTATACCTGGAGCTTCAAAAATCTGTCACGGCGGGGTTATTGCCTATTCTGCCGATATGAAAAAGGAAATGTTAAAAGTTCCAAGTTTTCTTATCAAAAAATATGGAACAGTTAGTGAAGAGTGTGCCAGTGCTATGGCTTTGAACGCCCAGAGTCTAGTAAACTCAGATATTGCCATTAGTTTCACTGGTGTTGCCGGACCAGAAACCAGTGAAGGCAAAGATCCTGGTACTGTTTATATTAGTCTGCAGATGGGGGAACAAGAGCCGATTACAAAAAAATTCCAGTTTGCGGGAGGAAGAGAAACCGTGAGGACAAGGGCGGTTAAGAAAGGCTTTGAATTACTTTTCCATAACTTGAAAAAAGCATAAGTGTGTAATGTTTCCAAGCAAAAATAGCTTTTTTACAGGATAAAAAAGCCAATTCAAGGTATAAGGTTTATGAAAAAAACGGGAACATTTATTCGCTTTTTAGTTGGCAAATCGTCTAAAACAAGTTATGATTAGATTAGAAAAGTTGAAAGGGGAATAATATGAGTGATCGTAAACAGGCGTTAGATATGGCGCTTAGACAAATTGAAAAACAATTCGGTAAAGGTTCTGTCATGAAATTGGGGGAACAAGCTGAACAAAAGATAAATACTGTGCCAAGTGGATCGCTTTCCTTGGATGTAGCACTAGGGGTCGGCGGTTATCCCCGTGGACGGATTGTAGAAATATACGGTCCGGAATCTTCCGGTAAGACAACTGTTGCATTACATGCAATTGCAGAAGCACAAAGAAAAGGCGGACAGGCTGCTTTCATCGATGCTGAACATGCTCTCGATCCGGTTTATGCCCGTAAATTGGGTGTCGATGTCGATGAACTCTTGCTTTCCCAGCCAGATACAGGGGAACAGGCGCTTGAGATCGCTGAAGCTTTAGTTCGTAGTGGCGCTGTGGATATGGTCGTTATCGACTCTGTTGCTGCCCTTGTTCCAAAAGCAGAGATTGAAGGGGAAATGGGTGACGCACACGTGGGTCTTCAAGCACGTTTGATGTCCCAGGCCTTGCGTAAGCTTTCCGGTGCGATCAACAAGTCAAAAACCACAGCTATATTCATTAACCAAATTCGTGAAAAAGTCGGCGTCATGTTTGGTAATCCGGAAACTACTCCAGGCGGACGCGCACTAAAATTCTATTCTTCCGTGCGACTCGAGGTACGACGTGCTGAAACGTTGAAGCAGGGAAATGATATGGTCGGAAACCGTACGCGGATTAAGGTCGTTAAAAATAAGGTTGCCCCACCATTTAAACAGGCGGAAGTTGATATTATGTACGGCGAAGGCATTTCTGCTGAGGGTGAATTGATTGATATTGGTGCCTCTCTTGACATTGTTCAAAAAAGCGGTTCCTGGTATTCCTATAATGATGAACGGCTTGGCCAGGGACGTGAAAATGCCAAACAGTTCCTGAAAGAGAACCGGGATGTTTACCAGGAAATTAACGATCAGATCAGAAAGCATTACGATATGTATGAAGGCGCCACAGAAGAAAAAGAGTCCAGCGAAGAAAGTCAGGAATCGCTCGACGTGTAAGAAGTTCGGTCTATCCTTCAAAAACCTCGGAATTAAAACTTCCCGAGGTTTTTTTAGACCACACAGTATAATTTTAATAACGGTCTGTATGGAGCTTTTATCTCCTGCAGGCCGTTTTGCCTTTAATTTCAAAGAATTCTATGCCCTGAAATCCATCATTATAGTTGCCTTTCCTTTGTACAGGCTTAATTTCATGGATAATTGACGTTACAGCGAATCATTTACTTTTATGTAGTAATTCCATTGCACAAGAAAAAGAGTGACTTTCTATTATAAACCAGGAAGGAAAAGCCGAGAAAACTTGATTAGTAGTTATGAAGAGATAAAAAATTTTAACAATGAAGCTTGAGGCCGTTCCCGCGGTAAGCGATTCACGAGAATATATAACAAGCTATCAGCTTCATTAGATTAAACCGATTTTTTTCTGTTTGGATTTATTCCCTTGATTTAAAGGTTTTCATACCTTCAAGGAATATAATTCCAGAGTTAGGAATATATATTTGACGATTCCTTGACATTACCATTACACAAGCTTAAAATTAACGTGTATCATTTTCATTTTTTTATACACAAATCTAACAATTTTTGACTGAAAATGAACGTTTGTACATGCCGACAAATTGTACAATTTCATAGCAAGAGGAGGTGAAATCATGGATAGTATAGTATCCCTGCTCATCTTCATTTTGCTTGCCCTGATCGTCGGTATTGTTGTTGGTTATCTAATTCGGAAATCCATTGCGGAAGCGAAAATTTCTAGTGCTGAAGAATTGGCGAAACAGATTGTTGAGGAAGGGCGTCGTAATGCAGATGCCGCTAAAAAAGAGGCTCTGCTTGAGGCTAAAGATGAAAATCACAAGCTTCGTCAAGAAGCAGAAAATGAAGTTCGTGAACGCCGCATGGAGCTTCAAAAAACAGAAAACCGCTTGATGCACAAAGAAGAAAGTCTTGATCGTAAGAGTGAAACGCAGGACAAGCGTGAGCTCTCGCTCGAGAAAAAAGAGGAGACTCTTGCCGAAAGACAACAACAAATTGAAGAAATGGAAAGCAAAGTGAAAGCTATGCTGCAAGAGCAACAAACCGAGCTTGAACGCATTTCCGGCTTGACATCAGACCAGGCGAAACAGATCATTTTGGAACGCGTGGAGCAGGAAGTTTCCCATGAGTCCGCATTAATGATCAAGGAAGCAGAAAACCGCGCCAAGGAAGAAGCTGATAAGAAGGCGAAAAGCATTCTTTCACTTGCCATGCAGCGCTGCGCAGCCGATCACGTTGCAGAAACTACTGTATCTGTTGTAAATCTGCCTAACGACGAGATGAAAGGACGAATCATTGGTCGGGAAGGAAGAAACATCCGTACACTGGAAACATTGACGGGAATCGATTTGATTATCGATGATACTCCAGAGGCGGTTATCCTTTCTGGATTTGATCCGATTCGACGAGAAACTGCGCGGATAGCTCTTGAAAAACTGGTACAGGATGGACGAATTCACCCTGCGCGAATCGAGGAAATGGTTGACAAATCCCGCCGCGAGGTTGATGAATATATCCGCGAGGTCGGGGAACAGACTACTTTTGAAGTAGGTGTCCACGGCTTGCACCCTGATCTGGTGAAGATACTTGGCAGGTTGAAGTACCGTACCAGTTATGGTCAAAATGTACTGAAGCATTCCATGGAAGTTGCGTATCTCTCAGGCTTGCTTGCAGCTGAATTGGGAGAAGATGAAACACTAGCCCGCCGTGCCGGTCTGCTTCATGATATCGGAAAAGCAATCGACCATGAAGTGGAAGGAAGTCACGTGGAAATCGGTAAGGAGCTGGCAACTAAGTACAAGGAAAATGAAGTAGTCATCAACTCGATCGCTTCCCACCATGGGGACGAGGAACCGACTTCTATCATTTCTGTGTTAGTAGCCGCAGCTGATGCTCTTTCTGCTGCACGTCCGGGAGCACGAAGTGAAACACTTGAAAACTATATTAAACGTCTGGAGAAACTGGAAGAGATCTGTGAATCCCACGATGGGGTAGAGAAATCTTTCGCTATCCAGGCCGGACGTGAAGTTCGTATTATGGTTAAACCTGATGAAATTGATGATGTGACGGCTACTCAGGTAGCACGAAGCATTCGCAAACGAATCGAGGATGAATTGGATTATCCAGGTCATATCAAGGTTACTGTAATTCGTGAAACACGTTCTGTTGAATACGCAAAATAAAGTGGCCAAAAAGGCCACTTTATTTTTTTCTGCAGAGAGCTTAGGTTATTTTGACATCGATTATTTACTATGTAAAACTGAATGAGAAAAAGTGCAGAACAAGAAAGGATATGGAATATGAAAATTTTATTTATTGGTGATGTCGTTGGTTCCCCTGGCAGGGAAATGGTTCAGGAATACCTGCCAAAACTGAAAGCTAAATACCAGCCGACAGCAACCATTATTAATGGAGAAAATGCAGCGTCCGGGAAAGGTATTACGGAAAAAATTTACCGAAGTTTTCTGGAGTGGGGCGCAAATGCTGTGACATTAGGAAACCACGCATGGGATAAAAAAGAGATATTCGATTTTATAGATGATGCAGAATATATGGTGCGACCGGCAAATTATCCAGAAGACACACCTGGTAAAGGAATAACATTCATTAAAACTAATAAAGGGGAAATAGCAGTCATTAATCTCCAAGGACGTACTTTCCTTACTCCGAATGACGACCCTTTCCGGACAGTTGATAAAATGATTGAAACAGCGAAAAAACGGACGAACATCATCTTTTTGGATTTTCATGCGGAAGCGACCAGTGAAAAGCAGGCGATGGGCTGGTATGTGGACGGCCGTGTCAGCATCACTGTTGGGACACACACCCATGTACAGACTGCAGATAATCGTATCCTCCCTGGTGGTACCGGTTATATTACTGATGTCGGTATGACTGGACCATATGACGGTATTCTTGGTATGGAACGTGAGGCTGTTATGAAACGCTTTTTGACTAATCTTCCTGTACGTTTCGAAGTTCCAAAAAAGGGAAGGAAACAATTAAGCGCATTGTTGGCAGATGTAGATGAAGCGTCAGGGAAGGCAGTAAAACTACAAAGAATACTTATTAATGACGACCACCCCTTCTTCGGCTGATAATTTGAACTTTTCAAAAAATTCCTTCATAATGAAAAGGAATAATCTTCATCTCCAAGAATATAGTAGTTATAGGATAACTATAGTTTATGAAGGAGGAGCTAGTAATGGAAATATTAAAAGTCTCAGCTAAATCCAGTCCGAATTCAGTAGCAGGAGCTCTAGCAAACGTTCTGAGAGAACGCGGCTCAGCGGAGATACAGGCGATTGGTGCCGGTGCTTTAAACCAGGCTGTGAAAGCAGTTGCCATCGCCAGAGGATTTGTAGCGCCAAGCGGCGTAGATCTTATATGTATTCCAGCTTTTACCGATATCATGATTGATAATGAAGAGCGAACTGCCATCAAATTGATTGTCGAACCCCGCTGAAGCAAACAGGCTCTTCCAAATTTTCATTACGGACAAGACCACAGCCGTGCTGATTTAAGCACGGCTTAAAATATGCCTATTCAGTAAGGGAAGGTGTGGGTAGCAGGTGATTATTGACGCCCATTGTGATGCATTAGTCAAACTATGGCGGAAAAAACTCAACTTCCATGACAGCCCTGAATTGAAGGTTAATTATGAAAAGTGGAAAAAAAGTCCTGTTAAGGTGCAATGTTTTGCCGTATTTGTACCTGATAACGTTCCGGAAGAATCACAGTATTCTGCCGCACTTGAAATGATAGATATATTTTACAGGCAAATAATCGAACCGTACCCTGAAATAAAAGTAATAAAGAAAAGACAGGATATTAAAAAATTAAGACCCCATGAAAAAGGGGCAATTTTGACATTGGAAGGCTGTCATGCGATCGGATCAGATATAACCAAACTGAAAACATTAATCAGATTGGGCGTGAGGATAGTCGGCCTTACATGGAACCAGGCCAATGCTGTTTGTGACGGTATCGGTGAGAAAAGAGGAGCAGGGCTAAGCTCATTTGGTGAAGAAGTAGTAGAATATCTGAATCAGGAAAAGATATGGACTGATTTGTCTCATATTTCCTATAAAGGGTTTTGGGATGCGATTTCTATTAGTAGATATCCCATGGCATCCCATTCGAATGTTTACCAGATTGCTCCCCACAGGAGAAATCTTCATGATGAGCAAATCGCTGCACTGATTGACAGAAGGGGCTGGATTGGCGTTACTTTCGTCCCGGAATTTATTAATCTCACACATCGGGCTGCATTAACTGAATTAATTCCTCATATTGAATACATGATCAGAATGGGAGGAGCCGCTCATATTGGTTTCGGTTCAGACTTTGATGGAATCGAGGATATCGTTGAGGGTCTATATGATGTTACTGAGTTTGATAATATTATTAAAATACTTTGCCATAGACAAACAGACAATCTTGTAAAAAGATTAAGCTATGGAAATTTTATAGATAAATTTCCTCAATAATATGACTATAACTGTCTTACCATTAGGAATGTCTGCTTGAAAATTGATGATTGAAAGGATATGATTAGGACATATATCTCGCTCATAGCTTTCTGTCTTTGCAGCCTGAATGTACATAATTTCTATTTGCTTAATTGATGAAAAATGTAGATTCATAGAATTTAGCACCAGGGAGCATTTTCAAATAACGGAATTTTCAGTCTATGATGCGGCATATGACACTTGGAACCATTAAAAGGGGTGTAGTATATGGCTGAACAACTTTCATGGAAAGTTGGCGGACAACAGGGTGAAGGTATTGAAAGTACAGGTGAGATTTTCGCTATCACACTGAACCGGCTCGGATACTATTTGTATGGATACCGTCACTTTTCTTCACGCATAAAAGGGGGGCATACAAACAATAAAATACGTGTTTCCACATCACAAGTCAGATCCATTTCAGATGATCTTGATATACTGGTCGCCTTTGACCAGGAGACCATTGACATTAATGTCCATGAATTACATAGTAACGGAATTGTGCTGGCAGATGCAAAATTCAATCCCACGGTGCCGGAAGATAAGGATGTCACCCTTTATGCAGTGCCTTTTACTGAAATAGCCACTGAACTGGGTACATCTTTGATGAAAAACATGGTTGCTGTCGGAGCGTCAAGTGCCATCATGAATTTAGATCCGGAGGCTTTCCGGGAAGTAGTGGAAGAAATTTTTTCACGAAAAGGCCAGCAGGTTGTGGATAAAAATATGCAAGCCATCGAAAAAGGGGCAGCCTATGTGAAAAACCAGTCAAATGGCAGCCTGATGCAAATGGAACTGGCAAAAGCTGACGGAAAAAAACGGATGTTCATGATTGGGAATGATGCTATTGCTATGGGCTTTTTAGCAGGGGGATGCCGTTTTATGGCAGCATACCCGATTACACCAGCTTCTGAGATCATGGAATATATGATTAAGAAGCTCCCTGATTTAGGAGGAACGGTCATACAGACAGAAGATGAAATAGCTGCTGCCACAATGGCCATTGGTGCCAACTATGCAGGAGTCCGGACGATCACAGCATCAGCGGGACCAGGCTTATCCCTTATGATGGAGTCGATTGGGCTGGCAGGAATTACGGAGACACCGCTCGTCATCGTGGATACACAAAGAGGCGGTCCAAGTACAGGGCTCCCTACGAAACAAGAACAATCAGATTTGATGGCAATGATTTACGGGACCCACGGGGAGATACCGAAAGTGGTCATCGCACCTAGTACCGTTCAGGAAGCCTTCAGTGACGCAATTGAAGCATTGAATATTGCTGAAGAATATCAAGTACCGGTTATCCTGCTGTCTGATTTACAGTTGTCATTAGGAAAACAGACAGTTGAGCCGCTTGCTTATGAACAGATTCAGGTAAGAAGAGGAAAACTGGATGAAAACCCGGAACTCCCTGAACTGGGTAAAGGTGAATACTTCAAACGCTATGAAGTTACCAAAGATGGAATTTCTCCTAGAATTTTACCTGGTACTAAAAATGGTATTTTCCATGTAACTGGTGTTGAACACGATGAAACAGGAAAGCCTAGTGAACTTGCTTCCAATAGGAAAGCCCAAATGGATAAGCGTTTAAGGAAACTGGCGAAGTTACCAGAAGTATTTGATACACCGGTTTACTCCGATGCAATACATGAACATCCCGATGTTTTATTCGTAGGGTTCATTTCAACAAGAGGGGCGATTGAAGAAGCGAAAGCTCGCTTGGAAGAAGAAGGGATTCAAGTAAACCATGCTCATGTCAGGCTGATTCACCCTTTCCCGGGCGACGAGTTAAAGCCATTAGTAGAACGAGCGAAAAAAGTGATTGTCGTTGAGAATAACGCCACTGCCCAGTTAGCAAATATTATTAAAATGAACGTAGGAAACCATGATAAAATTACGAGTATTCTCAAATACGACGGTACCCCGTTCCTTCCGGGCGAAATCCATGAACGAAGCAAGGAGTTGTTATAAATGGCAACGTTTAAAGATTTCCGTAACAAAGTAAAACCGAATTGGTGCCCTGGTTGTGGAGATTTTTCAGTTCAGGCATCTATCCAGCGGGCAGCTGCAAACGTGGGCTTGGAACCGGAGGATCTGGCAGTTATTTCTGGTATTGGCTGTTCGGGCCGTATTTCCGGGTATATCAATTCATATGGCTTCCACGGTATTCATGGCCGTGTTTTACCGATTGCCCAAGGAGTAAAGATGGCCAACCGTAACTTGAAGGTTATCGCATCCGGTGGCGACGGCGACGGATTTGCAATTGGCATGGGTCATACGATTCATGCAATCAGACGTAACCTTGATATTACTTATATTGTTATGGATAACCAGATTTATGGACTTACCAAAGGACAGACATCTCCGAGAAGTGAAATGGGCTTCAAAACGAAAAGTACTCCCGAAGGATCGATTGAGTCGGCTGTCAATGTTATGGAGATGGCTTTGTCTGCAGGGGCTACTTTTGTAGCACAGAGTTTTTCCAGTGATCTGAAAGAATTGACTTCCCTCATTGAACAGGGTATCGAGCATGAAGGATTTTCCTTAATCAATGTTTTCAGTCCTTGTGTGACCTATAATAAAGTCAACACGTATGACTGGTTTAAAGAAAATCTGGTCAGCCTCGACGATATCGAAGGCTACGATAATTCGAACAGATCAAAAGCAATGTCCACTTTAATGGAGCATAATAGCCTGGTAAAAGGACTTATCTATCAAAACAAAACGCAGAAGTCTTATCAGGACCTAATTCATGGCTATGACGAGAATCCATTGAAAGATAGCGATTTAAAGATTGAAGAAGAGAAGTTTAATGAATTGATCGCTGAGTTCATGTAGAGCAGGAATAAAACGTAGCTCTCACATCTGATTTTTATTGATAGAGTATTATTGATAACATAGATTTATAATTTTAATCTTAATAAAAGCCTTGCCAGGACATTACCGGCAAGGCTTTTTTTCATATCGGCTGTCTCCAGTCCCCCTCCTCGAGGTCATACACAGACCCTATATGTAAAAAAAACTTCCCGATGAGACTTCAGTTAAGCTTGTCTGTGACTGGTAAGACGCCTCCGCTTTTGTTCAGTAGTCAATTGTCCATCTCATAAACACAGACGCTTTTGAAATTATTTGATAGCATGTTAGAATAGTTGGTAGAAACGTTTTCTACTAGATTCGTCAATAAAGGAGTGTTCGTTGTGAGTGGAACTATGAAAGCGATCGTTAAACACCAACGTGGAGTTGGAGCGGAATTGCAGGAAGTACCTATACCGGATGTAAAAGAAAATGAAGTATTGATAAAAGTGAAAGCGACTTCAATTTGTGGTACGGATGTCCATATATATAACTGGGATGAATGGTCAGCAAGCCGAGTACATCCTCCCTACGTATTTGGACATGAATTTTCCGGGGAAGTAGTCGAAGTAGGAGATAAAGTAAATACGATTGTTCCTGGTGACTATGTAAGCGCTGAAACACATTTAGTGTGTGGTCATTGCCCACAATGCCTTACAGGTAAATTCCATATTTGTGAGAATACAAAAATAATCGGTGTTGATACACAAGGATGCTTCGCAGAATACGTTGCATTGCCAGCACAGAACATTTGGAAAAACCCTGAAAATATGCCGAGTGATATTGCGTCTGTCCAGGAGCCGATGGGGAATGCCGTCCATACGGTGTTGAATGGAGAGGTTGCTGGAAAGTCTGTTGCAATCATTGGATGCGGACCTATCGGCCTAATGGCGGTTGGAGTAGCCAAAGCAGCAGGCGCCTCCCAGGTTCTTGCCTTTGATTTGAACAATTACCGCCTTGGATTAGCAGAGCAGATGGGAGCGACCACTCTAGTCAATTCCGGAGAAGAAGATCCAGTTAAAACAGCAAAATCCCTTACATCCGGTCATGGCGTGGATGTGGTTTGTGAAATGAGCGGCCACCCTGCTGCAATTGATCAGGGCTTTAAAATGATTACCAATGGCGGAAGAATGTCCATCTTAAGTCTGCCTACTAAACCGGTAAAAGTTGATATCACAAATGATATTGTTTTTAAAGGAATTGAAGTGCAAGGGATCACGGGAAGAAAAATGTATGAAACCTGGCAGCAGGTTTCCCGTCTGTTAAACTCAAACCAGGTAGACTTAACACCGATGATTACCCACCATCTGCCTTTAGAGGATTTCGAAAAAGGATTCCAATTGATGAACGAAGGAAAGTGTGGGAAAGTAGTATTGAAGCCATAAACGATTGGAAGATTGGGAAGTCTGCTCTTTCTTTCCATTTAAAGGCTTACCAATGTTTTTTGTTAAAAATAAAAGGTTTATGGGAAACTAACTGTAGGAGGAATCGACAGCCAGAAACCTTGGCTGTCGATCTAATACTTAAAATTAGTAAATAAGGAGGCGGAAGTATGAAAGGATTTGAATACTTACAAAAAGAATTGGATGAAATGAAAGACCAGGGGACATTTCGTGAATTGATTCCCCTAGAATCAGCTCAAGGATCCCGAGTGACCATTAAAGGTAAGGAAGTGATCCAGTTATCCTCAAATAACTACCTCGGACTTACATCCCATCCAAAAATGAAGGAAGCTGCCGAAAAAGCCAACAGAGAATACGGTGTTGGTACAGGATCTGTCAGGACTATTGCGGGCACATTGCAAATGCACCAGGAATACGAACGGAAGCTTGCCAAATTTAAGCATACAGAAGCGGCACTGGTATTCCAATCCGGTTTTACTACAAACCAGGGTGTTCTATCATCTATATTGACTGATAAAGATGTGGTAATCTCCGATGAGTTGAACCATGCTTCCATTATTGATGGAATACGTCTTACGAAAGCAGGAAGAAAAATTTATAAGCATGTCGATATGAAATCACTGGAAGAGAAGCTGAAGGAATCAGGTGATTACCGGACGAAACTTGTCGTCACGGATGGTGTCTTTTCCATGGACGGAAATATCGCTCCACTTCCTGAAATTGTTGAACTCGCCGAAAAATATGATGCACTTGTAATGGTCGATGACGCACACGCAAGCGGTGTGCTTGGCAAAAACGGCCGTGGAACGGTCAATCATTTTGGACTGGATGGCCGCGTCCATATCCAGGTCGGAACATTAAGTAAGGCAATCGGTGTGCTTGGCGGTTATGTAGCAAGCAGCCAGACTTTAAAGGAATATCTGATCCATAAAGGGCGCCCATTCCTTTTCAGTACTTCCCATCCACCGGCAGTAACAGCGGCATGTGATGCAGCCATCGATGTTCTTCTGGAGGAACCTGAACTTATTCAGAAACTGTGGGATAACACGAAGTTCTTCAAGGATGGCTTGAAGAATCTCGGCTTTGATACGGGGATCAGCGAAACGCCGGTAACTCCTGTTATGGTTGGGGATGATTCAAAAACACATCAGTTTTCCGATGAGCTATTCAATGAAGGCGTATTTGCTCAAGGAATTGTTTTCCCGACAGTCCAAAAAGGAAAAGGAAGAGTCCGTACCATTGTGACTGCTGAACATTCCCAGGAAGAACTTCAGGAAGCTCTTGACGCTTTTGAACGGGCGGGTAAAAAATTGAATATCATTTAAGCTTATTTGGCTGACCTGACTTTAAGGTCGGCCATTTCTTTTTGCCCACTTAATTTTTAGTGCAAATATTGATATAATATTGTAGTTAGATATGCAATAGGAAAGGAGCCCTGTTGATGAACGAGCAACAGCGTAAAGAAATGAGCCAAATCCGAGAGGCTGATTCAGCGGACGTAAAATCCGACCAGGATAACCTTCACCGGATTAAAAATAAAAAAAGTGAAGATTTTATTAAGTACTTTGAAACAAGCTATCAGCCTCCATCCTTAAAAGATGCCAAAAAGCGTGGTAAGGAAGAAGTACAAGTTCATTATGACTTTACGATACCGGAGGAAATGGCTGGTTTAGGAAAAGGCAAGAAATTCATGATTCGCACCTACGGCTGTCAGATGAATGAACATGACACGGAAGTAATGGCCGGTATGCTGGAAGAGATGGGATATGTTGCAACTGACGATACGAAGGAAGCAGATATCATCCTATTAAATACATGTGCCATCCGCGAGAATGCCGAAAATAAAGTATTCGGAGAAATTGGGCATCTGAAGCCATTGAAAACGGAAAACCCCGATCTGATCATCGGTGTGTGTGGTTGCATGTCCCAAGAGGAATCTGTTGTTAACCGCATCTTGAAAAAACATCATTTCATCGATCTTATTTTCGGAACGCACAATATACATCGTTTACCACAATTGGTAAAGGAAGCGATGTATGGGAAAGAAATGGTTGTCGAGGTTTGGTCTAAAGAAGGAGACATTATCGAAAACCTGCCGCGTTCAAGAAAAGGTAAAATCAAAGCCTGGGTCAATATCATGTACGGCTGTGATAAATTCTGTACCTACTGTATTGTTCCATACACGAGAGGGAAAGAAAGGAGCAGGCTTCCACAGGATATCATTCAGGAAGTCCGCCACCTGGCAGCACAAGGATACAAAGAAATCACCTTGCTTGGTCAAAATGTCAATGCGTATGGTAAAGATCTGGACATGGAGTATGGGCTTGGTGATTTGATGAACGAGATTCATAAAATTGATATTCCTAGGGTACGGTTCACTACCTCCCACCCCCGTGACTTTGATGACCGCCTGATTGAAGTACTGGCTAAAGGCGGAAACCTACTTGATCATATTCACTTGCCGGTCCAGTCTGGCAGCTCCAGTGTGCTGAAAATCATGGCCCGTAAATATACGCGTGAAAGTTACTTGGAGCTTGTCGATAAAATTAGATCAGCGATGCCGAATGCAACGTTGACGACTGATATCATCGTTGGTTTCCCGAATGAAACGGATGAACAATTCGAAGAAACGCTGTCTTTGGTGGAAGAAGTAGGATTTGAAGCAGCATATACCTTCATTTATTCACCACGGGAGGGGACTCCTGCAGCGAGAATGAAAGATAATATTCCGATGGAAGTGAAAAAAGAACGATTGCAGCGATTGAATGAACTAGTGAATAAACAGTCTGCTGAAGCAATGGAAAAATACGATGGTGAAATTGTCGATGTCCTTGTTGAAGGAGAAAGCAAGAAAAATCCAGATGTATTAGCTGGTTATACAAAGAGAAATAAACTCGTCAATTTCAAGGGTCCTAAATCAGCGATTGGACAGATTGTTAAAGTGAAAATTAATAATGCTAAGACCTGGTCCTTAGATGGAGAAATGGTCGAAGAAGCAGCAGAGGTGAATTAAATGGCAGAGTATACACGTCAGCAAGTGGTTGAGGAAGCTGAAAAACTCGCGAAAATGATGGCAAATATCGAAGAAATCGATCGTTTTAAACAAATTGAAGCAAAAATCAATGAGAATAAGAAAGTTCAAGAATATATTTCTCGTATTAAAGCATTGCAAAAGCAAGCAGTCAATTTCCAGGCTTATGGTAAAACAGAAGCATTACAAAAGGTAGAAAAAGAAATTGACAGGGTTCAGGATGAACTGGATTCTATTCCAATCGTTGAAGAATTCAAGCATTCACAAACAATCATCAACGATATCCTGCAAATGGTAACTACTACGATTGCTCGTGAGGTTTCCAACGAAGTCATCCGCTCGACAGGTGGAGATGTTCTAAAGGGAGAAACCGGTTCAAAAGTGAATAATAGTGCCTGCGGGCATTGATAGAAAAAAGCCGTTGAAAGGGAAAAATACCTTCAATGGCTTTTTTACGTACAATTGTCTGGGCTCTTGCATAGAATGAACTAAAACCTTATACAATATTCTGCTTGATCAAAACGGCATGTGCACATTTCGCCCAATTCAAGCATAGGATGTTGTGTATGACAAAGGGAGGTTTTAGGTGAGATGTCATTCTTTGACCAAGAGTACCGTGAAATCATCACGAAGGCTGTTTGTGGAAAAGGGAAAAAATTCACGCAATCAACTCACATCATTTCTCCGTCCCATCGTCCATCTAGCATTCTCGGTTGTTGGGTGATCAATCATATTTATCACGCCAAGAAAAAAGGGGATCACGTGGAAGTGACGGGCAGCTATGACGCGAATGTCTGGTATTCATATAACGATAATACCAAGACAGAAGTGGTGACAGAACGGGTCAACTACTGTGATCATGTGCCCCTGTACATCAAGGATGAAAACTGTATCAATGACGATCTTGAAGTGATTGCAAGGGTGTCACAGCAACCAAACTGTTTGGAATGCAATATCACCAGCAATGGCCAGAAGATTGCCGTGGAAGTAGAGAGAGAATTTTTTGTAGATGTCATTGGAGAAACAAAGCTGTGTGTCAAGGTAAACCCTGACGGCTGTGTCTGCGATGATGATGATTTTGACTTCGGGGATCTCTCCGATGAGGACTTTTCAGAAATCAATCCTGATTTCCTTGGAAGGAAGGAAGAAGAATAACGTTTATCAAATAATCCTTGCTTTTGCTGCGAGGGTTATTTTTTTATTTCTTCTTAATTCAACCCCATTTTCTATCTGTGCTATAATGATGCTAGCGAAAATATGTACGTTTTGGGGGATCTTTAATGGCAAAATATACACCAATGATGCAGCAGTACTTATCGATAAAGGCACAGCATAAGGATGCCTTTTTATTTTTTCGTCTCGGTGATTTTTATGAAATGTTTTTCGATGATGCGTTAAAAGCTTCAAGAGAACTGGAAATCACTCTCACAAGCCGGGACGGGGGGGATGAGCGTATTCCCATGTGCGGGGTTCCATATCATTCAGCAGCTAATTACATTAAAAGCTTGATCGAAAAAGGTTATAAAGTGGCTATTTGTGAACAGGTAGAGGATCCTAAAGCAGCAAAAGGTGTAGTAAAGCGGGAAGTCGTCCAACTGATTACGCCAGGTACGGTAATGGAAGGAAACATGCTTGATGATAAAGAAAACAATTACCTGGCGAGTATTACAACCTTTGATGACGGCAGTTTTACAGTTGCTTATAATGACCTGACTACCGGGGAAAACACCATTGCACTGATCCGAGAAGGCTGGGGATCCGTAGTCAGTGAATTATATAACCGTCCGGTCAAGGAAGTGGTTGTTGCCAGTTCACTGCCTGAAAAGTATCAGGAAGAACTTCAGCAGCGTTTAAATTACACAATTTCGTTTCAGGATGATACGAAAGTCGATCCTGCCTTTGACCACCTTTTCCTTAACATTAATCAACAGAAATACATAGAAGGCTTTGGACGGCTGCTCAATTATATCCGACACACCCAGAAAAGGTCGCTTGATCATTTACGGCCAGTGGAAACCATTGAGCTGAATACATTTATGTCGTTGGACATGTATTCGAAGCGGAACCTGGAGCTGATGGAAACGATTCGAAAGCAAGGAAAAGCCGGCAGTCTGCTCTGGGTAATAGATGATACGATAACTTCCATGGGCGCCCGGATGTTGAAAAAATGGCTGGAAAGGCCGCTATTGCAAAAAGAGGCAATCGAAAAGCGCCATGCACAACTGTCGGGGTTTTTAGATAATTATTTTGAACGGGAGGAACTACGGGAGCAGTTAAAGTCGGTGTATGATTTGGAACGATTATCCGGTAGAGTTTCCTTTGGCAATGTGAATGCAAGGGATTTAATTCAATTAAAGCAATCGCTTGCAAACATACCCGAAATTGTGCAATTACTGGAACGGTTTGAAAATGAGGAAATCAATGAACTTCAAAAAGGAATTGATTCGCTGCCGGAATTGTTTGAGCTGCTTGATGAAAGCCTGCATGAAGATCCGCCTGTAACGTTGAAGGAAGGCGGAATCATTAAAGATGGCTTTGATGCAAAGCTTGATAAATACCGGGATGCTGCGAGAAATGGCAAGCAATGGATTGCTGAACTGGAGCGAAAAGAACGGGAAGAGACGAAAATCAAATCCCTGAAAGTGGGATATAATCGTGTATTTGGCTATTATATCGAAGTAACAAAAGCAAATCTGCACCTGCTGCCAGAGGGAAAATATGAACGTAAGCAGACGCTTACCAATGCGGAACGTTATATCACTCCGGAGCTAAAAGAAAAAGAAACATTAATCCTGGAAGCTCAAGAAAAAAGTGTCGAGCTGGAATATGAATTGTTTTTGAGTCTGCGTGAAAAAGCCAAAGCTTACATTAAAAAGCTTCAATTACTGGCTGAACAAATCAGTGAAATAGATGTACTGCAAGGGTTTGCATCCATATCCGAGAAGAATGGCTACACACGTCCTTCCTTTAATACGGAACGTCTGATAGATATTAAAGACGGACGGCATCCAGTTGTTGAAAAAGTAATGAAGGAATCTACGTTTGTCCCTAATGATGTGTATATGGATGATCACACTGACGTCCTAGTCATAACCGGACCAAACATGTCAGGGAAAAGCACGTATATGCGCCAGCTTGCTTTAACCTCCATCATGGCACAAATTGGCTGCTATGTCCCATGTAAGGAAGCAAATTTGCCGATTTTTGACCAAATATTCACCCGGATTGGTGCTGCAGATGATCTTGTTTCTGGTCAAAGTACCTTTATGGTGGAAATGCTGGAAGCAAAGCATGCCTTAACAAACGCTACGGAAAACAGTATGATTCTGCTTGATGAAATTGGCAGGGGAACAAGCACATATGATGGAATGGCACTTGCTCAGGCGATTGTGGAGCATATTCATCATGAAATAAAAGCAAAAACATTATTCTCTACGCATTATCATGAATTGACTGAACTTGATCAGTCGTTAGAACGATTAATGAATGTACACGTAAGAGCGGAAGAATACCAGGGAAATGTTGTCTTTCTTCACCAAATCAGGGAAGGTGCTGCAGATGAAAGCTACGGCATTCATGTTGCCAGGCTGGCGGAACTGCCTGAGACACTGATCGATCGGGCCACTCACCTTCTTCATGAGTTTGAAAGCGGCGACCATTCTAAACAGGAATATGAAACAGCAGAAGAGCAATTGACACTGTTCAAAGAAGAAGCAGCTGCTACGAAAACATCGTTTAAAGGCAATTACAGTGATGAAGAATGGAAAAAACAACTTATAGAACTAGACCTCATGGAAATGACTCCGATGGATGCGATGAATGAGCTGTATAAATTGCAGAAACGACTTAAGAAATGACGCAGGGAGGGAGACCGATGGGGAAAATACAATTGATGCCCGATCAACTGGCGAATAAAATTGCTGCAGGAGAAGTGGTGGAGCGTCCAGCATCCGTCATAAAAGAGCTGGTCGAAAATAGTATTGATGCCGGGAGCAGCTGGATCAAAATCGATCTGATGGAAGCCGGTCTCCAGAAAATCCAGATCATCGATGATGGGGAAGGCATGACCGAAGAGGATTGTGAGCATGCATTTTTCCGCCATGCCACCAGCAAAATAAGAGACGAAAATGATTTGTTCCATGTGCGCACTCTCGGTTTCCGGGGGGAAGCCTTGGCGAGTATAGCTGCTGTCAGCAGGCTGGCAATTCAGAGCTCCGTAGGACAAGTGGCCGGAACCCGTCTCGAACTAGAAGGTGGAAAGCTTCTCCAAAGAGGGAAAAGCGATGCTAGAAAAGGCACAGAAATAACAGTGGAAGAATTGTTTTTTAATACACCCGCCAGGCTGAAATATATGAAAACAATCCATACTGAGCTTGGCCATATTACGGATATTTTGAACCGGATGGCATTGTCCCATCCCGAGGTGAAATTTGACTGCTCTCACAATGGGAAAAGGCTTTTTCAGACTTCCGGAAGGGGTGATCTTCTCCAGGTAATCGCGCAGATTTACGGGATGGGCGTAGCGCGGAAAATGATACCTATTAAGGCAGAGAGCCTTGATTTCACAATTGAAGGCTATATTGCAAAACCAGAAGTGACAAGGGCTTCTCGCAACTATATGTCCACTGTTATTAATGGACGTTATATTCGTAATATCACTTTGAACAAAGCGATAATGAAGGGTTATCATACCCTTTTGCCTATCGGCAGAAACCCCCTTGTGGTGCTTAATATAGAGATGGATCCAATCCTTGTGGATGTCAATGTCCATCCTGCTAAACTGGAGGTTCGGTTCAGCAAAGAGAAAGAGCTGTTTGATACAATTGAACAATCGATAAAAAAAGAATTAAGAAAAGAGTCGCTAATTCCTGAAGCACCTTCCCGGAAGAGTAAGAAACAGAAGTTACATTCTACCCAAAAATCGTTTGATTTTATGGAAGACAGGAAAGCGGAAACCAAGAAAGAAGATGCCCATTTGGAGCATAAAAACTCCTTTGAACAGTTTGTAACCTCGTTGCAAACAGATAATGGGAACAAGGAGGAAAATTTTGAATACCAAAAGCGGCAGGATGAAGCTGTCAGGGAAATGGCAGCTGAACCATTGGTTGGAAAAACAGATCATAATGAATCGCAGGAGAAAGAGGACAGGCAAGAAACCAATAACGGGAATGGGAACCGGGTACCTGTCCTGTACCCGATTGGTCAGCTTCACGGGACATATATTCTGGCGCAGAACGAAAATGGATTGTACATCGTAGACCAGCATGCTGCCCAGGAGAGAATAAAGTATGAATTTTTCCGTGACAAATTAGGCGAAACAACTAATGAGGTGCAGGAACTCCTCGTTCCAATGACATTTGATTTTTCCAAGAAAGAAGCACTCCGAATTGAAGAGCACCTGGAGGAATTGAAGAAAGTTGGTATCTTTTTCGAACCCTTCGGAGACACTTCTTTCATTATTAGAAACCATCCGAGCTGGTTTCCTGAAGGGCAGGAAGAAGCAGTTATTGATGATATGGTAGAGCAAATCATGCATGAGAACAAGATTGATATTAAGAAAATAAGAGAAGAAGCCGCTATATTGATGTCTTGTAAACGATCTATCAAAGCGAACCATTATTTAAATCATGAAGATATGAAACATTTATTAGATGATTTAAGGAGGTCGACCGATCCGTTCACTTGTCCCCATGGACGGCCGATCATCGTTCATTTTTCTGACTACGATATGGAAAAAATGTTCAAGCGGGTAATGTGATCAGAAAAAGGCTGAAGGAGGCGGAGGGCTGCCCTTCAGCTTTTTAAATTTGTAAGGAATTGGAGGATTACGATGTCACTATCTGTAAGAGTGGAAACGGATAATAAAAAAATTTGGGAAACGGCCGACTTGTTTGATGAAACGAATCGGACAGCAGAAATCCATCGTCTTTTCCAAGCAGCATATGACTATTATCGAGATGTGTTTGAGGACTATCATAAGGAAAAGGCAGTGGATAATTGGCTGAAAGGCTTAGAGAATCTAATAAAACAAGCATTCCACATTGCAAAAAAGGAAGTAGGGGAGGGGGAGAATCATGAAAAAGCAACCCTTGATGTTGCTTTGGAACTCCTCATTATTTACATTACAGATCATTATAAGATAGAAAACAAGGATTACGACTATCTGGTAGATCATAAGGAAACTTTACTAAATAACCGTATTGTAATAAAGCAGGATGACGTAGTGAGGTTTGATGAGTTCCTTAACGAAAATAATGAGGACAGGTTCGCACAGGAAATCACGCGTTACGAACGATATTTAAGTGCATTGGTTTTATCCAGGCATCCACACGTCCAAGACACGATTAAAAGAATTCTTGATAAACTGAATCTTCCTTAACGTACAGGCACTGGAAAAGGTTACATAACTGACATTATGTTAATCCTCCGTTTGTTCTGTTTTCTTTGATTGCCGGATGAAATCAAAGAAGTTTAAAATTTGGTCGATTTCTTCTTTGCTTAATTCCTCCCATACATGAACATAGAAGAAATCGGTCTCTTCAATCCCTTTTTCCTTCCATACATTATCAATTTTTTTCAGGATATCAAAAGGTTGATCGCTTCTGCCAAGTAAAAAATCAGTAGTGCAATCTAAAACATTAGCTAAGTCGATGACATTCTGCAGGTCCGGGAAAGTATACCCTCTTTCCCAATTAGAAATGACCTGGGAGGATTCACCGACATATTCAGCTAATGTTTTTTGCGTCCATTCATTGTGCATTCTTAAAAATTTGATTCGTTCAGAAATCACCATCCCAAAACCCTCCTTTGACAGTAGTTTATCATCAGCTAACGAAATACGATAGTGGCAAAAATACCGAATAACGCATTACGTTACAGCACAACTAACAAAATCCGTTAGCTGTGCATAACTTCCGGTTTTACCAACACCTAACGGAAAACGTTAGTGTGGTTGTAACGAAACTCGTTATAAGGGTGTGAATAAGCGTTATTTTATGTATAATAGCTAAGGAAGATTGAAGAATTGAGGTAATTTTATTTATGAAACCACTTGTTATATCTGTGGTTGGACCTACAGCTGTGGGTAAAACCAAATTAGGTGTTGAAATTGCAAAAAAATTTGATGGTGAGGTTATCAGTGGAGATTCTATGCAGATTTATCGCCATATGGATATAGGTACTGCTAAAGTATCGGAGGGAGAAGCTGAGGGCGTGCCGCATCATATGATTGATATCAAAAATCCCGAAGAACCTTTCTCTGTAGCGGAATTCCAGGAACGTGTTACCAGACATATTAACGACATCACCAAAAGAGGGAAGCTTCCGATTATCGTAGGGGGTACTGGATTGTATGTCCAGGCTGTACTTTATGGATTTCATTTTTCCGAGGAGAAACGAAATCCAGATGTTACTAAAGCACTTGAAGACGCGGTTGCTGATAAGGGTAATATGGAATTATATCGCCAGCTTAAGGAAGTTGATCCGAACCAGGCAAAAAAAATCCATCCGAACAATATACGGAGAGTGATCAGGGCGCTGGAGATTTATGAAACCACCGGAAAGACAATGAGCGAATATAAACAAGAGCAGGAAAGAGAGTCGCCTGTTCGGCCAATCATAATCGGTCTGGAAATGGACAGGGAATTATTATATCAACGGATTAATCAACGGGTAGACCACATGATGAAAGAAGGTCTCCTTGGAGAAGTGAAGAACTTGTATGAAAAAGGGCTGGAAAATGCTCAGTCCATGAAAGCTATCGGGTACAAAGAGTTCATTCCTTATTTTAACGGTGAATATGATTTGGACCGCGCTGTAGAACTGCTGAAAAGAAATTCCCGGAGATATGCAAAGAGGCAATACACTTATTTCCGAAATAAATTGGATGTACAATGGTATGAGGTTACCGAGGAGAATTATCATGAAAAGTTTGCAACAATTTTAGAAGATTTAGCAGGAATGATGGAATCAACCTAGAAATAAAAGTAATATAGATAGAAAAGAGGAGGAAGATTCATGGCTCAATCCGTTAATATTCAGGACAACTACTTAAATCAACTCAGAAAAGATCGTATTCAGGTAACAGTCTTTCTACTCAATGGGTTTCAATTGAGGGGGATTGTCAAAGCATTTGATAATTTCACAGTTTTACTGGAATCCGATGGGAAACAACAGCTGATTTTTAAGCATGCCATATCCACATTCGCTCCAGTTAAGAATATTACCTTGGATAAAGAGTGAATACTTTAAAAAACAGGCGTATATACGCCTGTTTTTTTATCGCTTGCCCTCTTAAAATGACGGATTATTAATCTGGGCGTTTGTCACAAATAAGCCGGTCCTGACGTATAGTGTTAGGGAATAAGGGGTGATCCAGGTGAATTCCCATTTGTCAGTCAAACAACAAGGCCAGATCAATATCATATTACGTGATCATAATAAACAGGCCGCAGAGGGAACTGCTGTACACGCAGAAACAGAAGCTAATCCCCACCCATTTCAAATTGTTGATGACCACTTGGCTTCTTTCGTTGGAATGGATCGGTTACGGGGAAAAGTAAAGGAAATTTATGCACAGGTTCTGATAGCGGAAAAACGGAAACAAGCTGGACTTTCGACAGATAATCAAGTTCTTCATATGATGTTCAGAGGGAATCCGGGTACTGGAAAGACAACAGTTGCAAGGGCGTTGGCGAAAATCTTCTATGATATGAAGCTTCTTTCAAAAGGGCATTTTGTCGAGGCGGACAGAGGTGACCTTGTTGGTGAATATATTGGTCATACCGCACAGAAAACAAAAGCCTTGATCAAAAAGTCGCTGGGTGGTGTCTTATTCATCGATGAAGCATATTCTCTTGCCAGGGGCGGCGAAAAGGATTTTGGGAAAGAAGCGGTAGATACGATCGTTAAATGTATGGAAGATCATCACAGCGAGTTCATTCTTATATTGGCGGGTTATCCTAAAGAAATGTCCCGTTTCCTATCTCTTAACCCCGGATTGAAATCAAGGTTTCCGATCACACTTGATTTTCCGGACTATACATCTGAGGAGTTACTGGAGATTTCAATGGACATGGTAAAAACAAAGGATTATAAGCTTTCAAAAGAGGCACAATGGAAATTAAAGAATCACTTTCACCAAATGCTTCAACGGTTGCCTCATAATTTTTCAAATGGCAGGTATGTAAGAAATCTCATTGAAGAAGCGATCCGAAAACACGCCACAAGGGTAATTGAACTTAGGAGCCCATCAAAAGAAACGTTAATGACTCTGGATGTTAGGGATATCGTTTTTGAGGAAAAATAGCTGGGATTATAAAAGAATCGACTCATTTGATATGATAAGGTAAGATGCTTACGGAAAGAGGTAGAAATGATGGCAGATAAAGAAAAAGTAGTGCTTGTTGCACGCAGTGAATCCATGCAGGACGAAAAAAGGTTTCAATCATCGCTTGAAGAGCTGCAATCTTTAACAGAAACTGCAGATGGAGAAGTGAGCAAGATATTCACACAAAAACGGGATCGTATCCATCCTGCCACTTATATCGGAGATGGAAAGCTAGATGAGATCAGGGAGTATATCTCTGGATATGATATCGACCTGGTGATATTTAATGAAGAATTGTCACCAGGTCAGCTCAAAAACATTACAGATAAGCTTGAAGTTCGAGTGATCGATCGCAGTCAGCTGATTCTGGATATTTTTGCCCAGCGCGCACAAACCAAAGAGGGAAAGCTGCAAGTAGAACTTGCGCAGTTACAGTATCTGCTCCCGAGGCTTATCGGGCAGGGGACTGCGCTTTCCCGTCTTGGGGGCGGAATTGGGACAAGGGGTCCCGGGGAAACCAAGCTTGAAAGCGACAGGCGTCACATCAGAAGGCGAATTGACGATATCAAAAGCCGGTTGAAGACAGTAGTCAAACAGAGAGAGCAGTACCGTAAGCGGAGGAAGGAAAACAGTGCATTTCAAATAGCAATCGTTGGCTATACGAACGCAGGGAAATCCACTTTTTTTAATCGGGCAACAGAAAGTGACTCTTTTGAGGAAAATTTACTTTTTGCGACGCTTGATCCGTTAACGAGGCAAATCCAGCTAGCTTCTGGGTTTACGGCGCTTCTCTCTGATACGGTAGGGTTCATTCAGGATTTGCCGACAACTTTAATTGCGGCCTTCCGATCGACATTGGAGGAAGTGACCGAGGCTGATTTCATAATCCACATGGTTGATGCCTCGCACCCTGATCATGAACAACATGAAAAGACAGTGCTTCGGCTGCTATCTGATTTAGATGCAGATCATCTGCCGATTTTGACTGTTTATAATAAGAAGGACTTGCTGCAAGACGATTTTATTCCTCATGCTTTTCCTTCTCTGACCGTGAGTGTTCACGATTCCATCGATATCAAACGGGTTCTGGATAAAGTAGAAGAAATGCTGAAAGAAGAGTGGGAAGATTATAAAGCTTTCATACCAGCCTCTCAAGGGAAAAAGCTTCAACAAGTAAAACGTGCAAGCATTGTGAGCAGTATGTATTTTGATGAAGATCGCGAAGGATATTTCATTACAGGAGCAATCCATGAAGAACATCCCTTGAAAAATCAACTATGAGAAAAGGAAGTAAACATATTTATGAATATCGAACAGACCGCAATAGATACTGAGGAAGCTATCCGCTCTATTCATTTAAATATCGATAAAATTGCAGAAGACAATCAAAAGCGGGTATTGGACTCATTTCAGAAATTAAAAGTCAGTGATAGTCATTTTAATCCCACCACAGGATACGGGTATGATGATTTTGGTCGTGACAAGTTGGAGGAACTATACGCTGACGTCTTTGGAGGAGAAGATGCCCTTGTCAGACCGCAGATTATTTCCGGGACTCATGCGATTACCACTGCTTTGTTTGGTGTATTAAGACCTGGCGATGAGCTGCTTTACATAACAGGTACCCCGTATGATACTTTGGAAAGCGTAATAGGGGAGACGGAGGAACGTGATATCGGTTCATTGAAGGATTTTGGAATCAACTATCGAGCTATTCCCCTTCACGCCAACAGAGAGGTCAATATCGAAGAAGTAACAAATGCGATTACCGATAATACGAAAATGATTGCTATCCAGCGTTCGAAAGGATATGCTGACAGACCTTCATTTTCGATAAGCCAATTGGAAAGCCTGATAACTTCCATTAAAGCAATAAAACCAGGTGCTGTCATCTTTGTCGACAATTGTTATGGAGAGTTTGCCGAAACAAGGGAGCCCCTTCATGCTGGGGCCGATTTAATTGCTGGATCTTTGATTAAGAATCCCGGCGGTGGTATAGCTAGAACTGGCGGATATATCGTTGGTCATAAAGATTTAATAGAGTTATGCAGCCACCGGCTGACTGCTCCTGGACTTGGTAAAGAAGTGGGGGCAAGTCTGAACATGCTGCAGGAAATGTATCAGGGGTTATTCTTGGCGCCTCATGTCGTAGGAGAAGCGATGAAAGGTGCTGTATTTACTGCGAAATACCTTGAAATGCTTGGGTTTTTGACGACTCCTTCCTTTGATGCTCCTCGTACAGATTTGATTCAGTCGGTTTCATTTGAAACAGCCGAGCAAATGATTGCTTTTTGCCAGGCAATCCAGCAGTCATCCCCGATAAATTCACACGTCACTCCGCATCCAAGTCCCATGCCGGGATATGAAAGCGATGTAATCATGGCGGCAGGTACTTTTATCCAGGGAGCTAGCTTGGAGTTAACAGCAGATGGCCCGATCAGACCTCCTTATACCGCATATGTACAGGGAGGATTGACGTATTCCCATGTCAAGATTGCAGTTAAAAATGCTGTAGCAAAAATGCATAATGCTGGTTTTTTAAAAGAAAGATAAGGGTAAAGACTGAGGTGGTAAACCACTTCAGTCTTTTTTTAGTCCCTATTCGTATAACCACCGTGACAGAATTTTTTAAAAATTTCATGTTATATTTCCTCACATCCGTTGACAACAATTATCTCACATGCGTATAATAGGTTTATAAATCGTTGAGGGAGGTGGCAGGCGATGAATGATGAAATCAGACGTTCGATGCCGTTATTCCCGATAGGGATTGTCAAATCTTTGACAGACCTTTCCGCAAGACAAATCAGATACTACGAAGAGCATGGCCTTATTAATCCGGCTCGGTCGGAAGGCAATCGTAGACAGTTCTCATTCAATGATGTGGACCGTCTCCTTGAAATCAAATCCCTGATAGAAAAAGGTGTGAATCTAGCCGGAATCAAACAGGTTCTCTCGATGAAAGAAGTTCCAGAGAATCGAGAAGTGGAACAGAGTAAAGTGGAAGAGATCCACAATGAACTATCAGAGAAAGAGTTGCGCCGAATGCTGCAACAGGAATTATTCAATGCAGGCAGACACGGCAAATCATCGTTAAGACAGGGAGAATTATCACGATTCTTCCATTAAATATTAGGAGGAGTAATAATCCATGGGTATAACCAGAAAAGAAGTTTACAAAAAAATTGAAGAAGAGAATGTAAAATTCATCCGTTTGCAATTCACTGACATGCTTGGGACAATTAAAAATGTGGAAATCCCTTTAAGTCAGCTGGACAAAGCACTGGATAATGAGATGATGTTCGATGGTTCTTCCATTGAAGGTTTCGTCCGGATCGAAGAATCTGACATGTACTTAATTCCTGATATTGACACTTTTGTAGTCTTTCCTTGGACCTCTGAAAAAGGAAAGGTAGCACGTTTCATTTGTGACATATATAATCCGGATATGACTCCATTTGAGGGTGACCCGAGAAATATTCTTAAGCGTAATCTGAAGAAAATGGAAGAACTCGGCTTTTCTGCTTTCAATATCGGTACAGAGCCGGAATTCTTTCTATTCAAATTGGATGAGCGCGGAGAACCTTCCATGGAACTGAATGATAAAGGCGGCTATTTTGACCTTGCGCCTACTGATCTTGGAGAAAATTGCCGTCGTGATATCGTGCTGGAACTGGAAGAGATGGGCTTTGAAATCGAAGCTTCTCACCACGAGGTTGCACCTGGCCAACACGAAATAGATTTCAAATATTCTGATGCTGTTAAACACTGTGATGATATCCAGACATTCAAGCTGGTTGTAAAAACCATCGCACGTAAACACGGACTGCATGCAACATTCATGCCGAAGCCACTGTTCGGGGTCAACGGTTCTGGGATGCATGCCAACATGTCCTTGTTCAAAGGTAAAGAAAATGCATTTTATGATACGAGCGGGGAACTTGAACTTTCTAAAGTCGCTTACCAATTCACCGCAGGTATCATCAAACATGCAACGAATTTCACAGCAGTCACAAACCCGACTGTCAACTCATACAAGCGTCTAGTGCCTGGATATGAAGCACCTTGTTATGTAGCATGGTCCGGACAAAACCGCAGCCCGCTTATCCGCGTTCCGACCTCTCGTGGCTTAAGCACACGTATCGAAGTACGCAGCGTTGATCCATCAGCAAACCCTTATATGGCAATGGCTGTACTACTGGCTTCTGGACTTGATGGAATAGAAAACAACCTGGAAGCACCTAAGCCCGTGGACCGTAATATCTATGTAATGGATAAAGAAGAGCGGGAGAAAAACGGGGTACAAGACTTGCCTGCAACTTTGTATGATGCTCTGGAACTGCTAAAGAAAGATGAGATATTGGTCAAAGCCCTGGGTGAACATTGCTTTGAACATTTTATTGAAGCAAAAGAAATCGAATGGGATATGTTCCGTACACAAGTACATCCTTGGGAACGAGAGCAATACCTATCTGTATACTAATATCATTTATTAAAACACCCTGCCGTAATAGAGGCAGGGTGTTTTCTTCTTAAGCTGTCTGTCCTTTTCATGTTTTCCTGACATAGAGTGATTTTACCTGGATGATGCCTTGCAGGAGACATGCACTAGTTTAGCAAAACTTGATAAACATAGATTGTAAGAGCTTTATAATTTAACTGCTCTTCATAAAACGAATCTCCAATAAAATAATACGGCCCCAATAATTAACATCAGCCATAATAAACTGGACGGGACTCCGATTTTCAGCAACTGTCTTTCAGTAAAATAACCGTAGGAAAAACTTATCAAGTGGACAGGGGACTGCGTAATTAGAAAGAAACCTGGAATTCCTGCTAAAAATACAGCCATCGCAACAATAAGTGGGGAGAAATTTTGCAAACCTTCACCAATTGATATTGCCAAAGGAAGCATAATGGTCAAATAACCAAGAATATTTACAAATATCATTCTGAGAATCGCTGTACATAAGACAAGAATCACTATCATTACAAATTCCGACCTGGTACTGATTGTACGAATAACCAAGTCAGCTATCCATGCTATCGTACCTGTCTGGATTAGCATTCCAGATACCATCAACGTACTTGAAAAAAATAACATCATATCCCAGTCGATCGATTTTCTGGCCAACTTCCATTCCCAAATGCCGATTCCTGGCAGGACTGTAAGTGAAGCTCCCAGTAAACCGATGAGAGGAATCGAAAAACCGTGAATTGTTTGTGTTGCCCATAATATAAGTACCATACTCATGATTATCATCATTTTTTTTTCAGAAATGCTTAGTTTTCCTAATTCGATAAGATGTTCATCCAATAATTTCAGCATTCGTTTTCTGTCAATCGCTTCTGGTGGTAAAACATAGATGAATACAAGCCAGAGCAATAAAATGTATACAACAATTGGCGGAACGAAATAGATAAGCCAAGTGACATAATCAATCCCGGCAACAATATTCGAGAACAAACCGAATGTATAAATAGTGGAGCTCGCCCCTGTTGCGACGAATGCCCCGGAAATAGCCGCCATATAGCTTATCCCAATAAATAGAGCGGCACCTATGTTATTTACGTTATTGATTCCATTTATATATTTTAATAAGCGGTCAAAGACAGATGAAACCAGGTTCGCTTTTCCTACGTTTGAAGGGATCAGTATGGAGAGAATCAGCAATAGAAGGAATGATATGAATATCAGCGCCCGGCCCGATCCTCTCGACATTTTTAACAATTGAAAAGAAACCCGGCTTGCAAGGCCCGATTCAATAAATGCCTGGGAAATGATAAAGGTAGAGAAAAGTAGCCAGACAACTTCAGAACTGAAATAAGCCAGAGTTTCCTGATAAGTGAAAAAATGAAAGGATAGTAGTAAAAAGAATAATAATGAACTGTAAGCCAGTGCAAACACACGGCTGATCCAAAGAATCTGAATTATGACTAAAGCAGCAATTGCCTGGAGTTTGATACCCCAATCAAAGATGGGCATGAAAAATAATAAATAGAGTATTCCAGTTATAAGCAGGATCATTGTTTTTTTATTCATCATATAAAATCTCCTATTATGTGTAAAAGCCACCATTGAAATATCTGGTGGCTTTTACTATTACGACAGTATGTTAGTTTCTTTCTGGACTCTTCCGGCTGCTGATTCACCAGCTGTTTTTCCAAAAACAGCACCTGACATCAGACCTGAACCCCCGGGATAATTTTCATAAAATATTCCGCCGACCATTTCTCCTGCAGCGTACAGGCCAGGAATTGGGTCGGTATTTTTGTTGAGAACTTCTCCATTCGTATTAACATGTAAACCGCCGAAAGAGAAGGTGATTCCGCAGGTAACAGGGTAAGCATAAAAAGGTGCTTGTTCTATTTTTAAAGACCAGTTGCTCTTTGGCGGTGTAATTCCTTTGGTGTCTTTATTATCTTTTATAGTGGGGTTATAGTTGCCCTCTTGAACGGCATCGTTATACTCGGCAATTGTTTGTAAAAACCTTTCCTTATTTACTGGAAGCTGACTGACTAATGCCTCCAGTGTTTCCGCATGATAACAGGTTGCCTCCGTAAGATCATATTCTTTCCGCAGCATTGGTCTGACTTGCTGGTCGTATATTTGATAAGCGATGTGACCAGGCTGCTTTAATATTTCTCTCCCGTATTTGGCATAGGTATAATTTCTGAAGTCAGCACCTTCATCAACGAACCTTTCGCCTTCTTTATTCACCATGATGCTTAGAGGATAAGAATGCTTTTTAAATATATCCCCCGGTTTTGTATAATCTCCCACCTTTGGTGCGTTGTAATCAGTACCTATTGAATGACAGCCAGACCATTCTCCATGTTTTTGTGCTCCAATGGCTATTGCCATTTCCAGGCCGTCACCAGTGTTAAACTCTGTTCCCCGGACGATCGCTTCTTCCCACTCTTTACCAATTTCTTTTCCGCGCATTTTTTTATCAGCTTCAAAGCTTCCGCATGCAAGAATAACATTCGAGGTTGGTACCTGAACCGATTGGCCGTCTTTATCAACCATAATGGAGGAAATTTGACCATTGTAGGTTACCAGTTGTTTGGCGCATGCCTCATACCAAATGTCAATTCCTGATTCTTTTGCTCTTGTAAAAAGGGTATCCATTAAGCCCATTCCGATATTTTTTGTTTTAACGGGAAGTCCGCCCCAGAAATGGAACATTCCATCCTTTTCAAAGGATTGATTATCGTAGTTTAAGACGAACTCTACTCCTAGTTCTTGCATCCACGAAATTGTAGTGTAAGAGTTATCCACTAAATGACCAGCTAATTCCGGGGTGGTTTTCCCGTTCGTCACGGTCATAAGATCATCATAGTAATCTTCTGTTTTATAGGAAGGCATTACTATCTTTTCTGCTTCCTCGTCTGACAAATCGGGTATCAATTTCCGTATATCCTCTAAATCATTGTAAGCAAAACGAATCGCTCCGTCCGTGAAAAAGGAGTTTCCTCCTCGCTTATGTTTTGGGCCTTTTTCTAATACCAAGACTTGTGCCCCTTTTTCTTTTGCTGAGATAGCAGCACATAAAGCAGCGTTTCCGGCTCCAACTACAACGACATCATATTTAACAGGTTTAGACACTTTTGGACCTCCTTAAGAAGTTTTTGTGAATTTTTCCTCAGCGCTATTTTTATTGTTTCTTTTTTTATTTACAAGTTTGATGATCAATGGATAACAAAGGGAAAGGATAGTTAGAATCATCAAGGCAATACTTACTCCGGATGAAAAGAATATTCCTAAACTGCCGCTTGAGGATAATACTGCCATTCGAAAGTTCTGTTCCATGTCAGCTCCAACAATTAATGCAAGCACAAGAGGGGCGATGGGAAAATCCAGCACTTTCATAAATAGTCCAAAAACACCAAAGATAAGCAATAAAAAGAAATCGATTGTGGAATAACTTAAGGTGTACGTTCCAATAAAGGCAAGCAGTACAATGATTGGGTAAAGCACTTTTGCAGGCGTATCGAGAATTTTCACCAATAAGCCTACTAATAGGATATTGATGATCACCAAAGCAATATTTCCTATAAACATACTGTTAATCAACGCCCATACTGTATCGGGCTGTTGTTCGAATAACAAGGGGCCTGGCCGCAATCCGAGCATGATCAAGGCACCTAACATAACAGCGGTGGTTCCTGAACCTGGTATTCCCATCGTCAGAAGCGGAATCATTGCTCCGACGGAAGCTGCATTGTTGGAAGATTCTGGCGCGGCCAACCCTTCTACGGCCCCTTCCCCATATTCTTCCGGGTTCTTTGCCAGCTGCTTTTGGGTCGTATAGCCAATCATTGATGCAATCGTGCCACCAGCTCCTGGTAAGACCCCAATAAGAAAGCCGATAGGACCACTTCTGATAATAGGCCATTTTGATCTTTTCCACTGATCTTTAGAAAACCAGACTTTACCGACTTTCTTTTTTTCTTTCTTTTGCTGATCGATATTTAAAAAGTTATAAAGTACTTCTCCGATTGCATATACACCGATGATGACGATTAAAAAGTCGATGCCATCACTGAAATGGGGAATGCCCATCGTGAAACGGTAAACACCTGTCTGGGTATCGATCCCGACTGTTGCCAATGCAAGACCGATCATCATGGCAAGAAAGCCTTTGACCATTTTTCCGACAGACAGTGCTACGATAGCTGAAAGAGTCAAAAGCATAAGCAGGAAATACTCGGCAGGACCGAACTTCAATGCGAAGTTTGCCAGAGGTTCAGCAAGGAAGAGGAATCCGAAAACAGCCATGATTCCTCCGATAAAGGATGCAACCGCAGATATGGCTAAAGCAGGTCCTGCCTGTCCTTTTTGCGCCATCGGATAACCATCAAAGGTCGCGGCGATTGCTGAACCATCCCCAGGTGTATTCAAAAGGATGGAGCTCCTGGAACCACCATACATAGCTCCATAATAGATAGCTGCCATTAATATAATGGCACTGACGGGATTCATACTGAATGTGATCGGTATGAGAACAGCTACTGCTGTTGCAGGACCAAGGCCAGGAAGCATACCGACAACCGTTCCCAAAAACCCTCCGATGACAATCCACATTATGTTAACCGGCTGTAAAGCGATGGATAGTCCGTCCATAAAACTATTAATATCCAAAACAGGTCACCTCCTAAGGTAAACTAACTCCAAGCAGCTCGCTGAATGCGTACCAGGAAATAATTGAAAAACTAAGTGTTACAACGATGTTAACCAGCCATTTCTTCCTACCATTTATATAGAATAGAAGGGCGCCTAAGTATAGGACAGTTGATACGAGAAAGCCGAGTATATTAAAAACAAAGGCATATACAACTCCAAAAAGAATTGTAAAACCGATCAATTTCGGAGTTCTTCCAGTTATGATCTGCCTGATATATTCATTGTCCTTATCCAAATTTTTCAGTTCCTGGATAAAATAAATCAAACTGAATAGTAGCATGAATATACTTAGTCCAGCTGGAAAATACATAGGGGCATTGGGGTTGCCCAGGTTTGCTTTCGGCAGGTTGAAGGATGCAATCAGGAAAGTAATACTATATAATATCAACAAAATGGGAACTCCTATCTTAATTCCTTTCAATGTCATTCACCTCATTCCAGGAAAGAATTTGCCTGCTGCCAATTCATGACAACAGGCAAGTTTTTGGTCAATCAGTTAATTAATCCAGAATCTTTCACAAGCTTTTGATATAATGCATGCTGTTCTTCCAAAAAGGCTTTCGTTTCTTTACTATTTTTATAGAACCCTTCCCAATCGTTATTATCTAATACTTTCTGCCATTCTTTCGTTTCAACCAGTTTGCTGAGTTTTTTGTCCCAGTAGGCAATCTCTTCTTCTGTCATATCTGGAGGTCCCATGATTCCTCTCCAGTGGGGGAAGACCATATCCACTCCTGCTTCTTTCCATGTAGGAACATCTTCTATACCTTTTACTGGTTTCTCAGAAGATACAGCAAGGATTTTGAGTTTGCCTGCAAGGTGCTGGTCTTTTACTTCGGACAGGGAAGTGGTTACAGCATCCACATGGCCGCCAAGAAGGGCAGTTACTACATCTCCACCGCCTTCATATACTAGGAAATTTAACTCTGATGGGTTGATTCCGAATTCGCTGGCAGCCTGGACCAAGGATAAGTGATCATCATTACCAAGTCCCGGACCCACGCCAATTTTGATGGAGGAAGGATCTTTTTTAGTTGCTTCCAGAAATTCAGAAGCTGTCTTGAACTTTGAATCAGCAGGAACAGCCAGGGCTTGCCATTCGGTTGCCAGTGTGGCTATCGGGGTAAAGTCTTTGTAAGTGAGTTCACTCTGGCCAAGAAGATTGTTAGTAAGAACAAGGCTTGAATTAACAGCCAGAGTATGGGAATCTTGTGACTTTAAGTATTGCCAGCCAACTTCTCCGCCTCCGCCAGGTTTATTGACGACATTGATATTTTGTTTGACTAAGTCCTGGCCAGTTAAGACGTTTTCCAATGATCGCGCAGTAAGATCCCAGCCACCGCCTGGCGAAGCAGGGGCAACAATTTCAATATTGTTAGTAGGGTATTCTTTATTACCAGCGGCATTTCCTGAACATGCTGCCAATAATAATACCAGTAAGAGGAAGGGGATTAATCCATGTTTTTTCATAACATTCGCTCCTTTGTATTTTTTAGCATCCACAAAGCAGTACTGCATGTTGAAAATGTGAATGACTAATTACACTTATCCTAACTTCCTTAACGAACGAGTGTAAACGTTTTCAAAATAATGTTTTTTAAATATTTAAAAAACATTTTGTGCATTTTGTTCACAAAATGTTTTAAGGAAGATTTATTTGATATAGTAGCGCCGCTCTGGTCTTCCGACAATTCCATAAATCTGTTCCACCCGGGCTTCACCCGCTCCGACTAAATATTCCAAATATCTTCGTGCAGTAGTTCTGGAAGCACCAATTCTTTTACCAGATTCTTCAGAAGTTATCCCTTCAGCTTCTTCCTTTAATAATTGTTTGATTTTTTCAAGGGTCCGATAATCTATCCCAGTGGGCAGGGAAGTTGCAGACTGATTTCCGGGCTGGTTTTCAGATGATCCAAAAACTTGAATAAGGATATCTGAGTTAATTTCATCTGTTGCTTGAAGCATTTTTTTCTTCTTTATATACCCGTTCAATGAAGAATGGAATTTTTCCATGGTAACCGGTTTTATCAAATAATCCTGGACACCATATTGGATTGCTTTTTCTAAAAATGATTTATCTGTTGCTGCTGTGATCATAATAATATCAATAGCAGGGTGTTTTTCTCTAATACTATGGAGCATTTCTGTTCCCAGCTTATCGGGCATATATACATCCAGAAGGAGCAAGTCAGCATCCTTTTGCTCCAATAAGTTTAACGTTTCTTCTGCGTTTAGTGCTTTGCCTACAAGCCTCATATTTTCCATCTTTCCAATGAATTCTTCATGAATTTGGGCCACCCGAAAGTCATCTTCAGCGATGATTACTCGAAACATTTCCACTCACTCCTCTTTATAATAGTTTAGCCTGACTTGATATCTTGGGCAGTATCACCGTAAATATGGTCCCTTCCTGCTCATTACTGGAGACTTCAATGGAACCATTGAGATAGTTTATTTCTTCCATTACATTGGAAAGGCCATAGCCTCTGTTCTTACCTTTTAAGGAAAATCCTTTTTGAAAGATTTTCTCTTCCATTCCATTTTTCAGTCCTGAGCCCTCATCCGCAATCTCAAATACGATATCATTTCCAAGGTCAGTTATGAAGAAACTGACCTTCTTATTTGGCTGATTCGAAACGGCATCAAATGCGTTGTTGATCAGATTTCCGATAATAATAAGAAGAGGGGATAGGCCGATGTGATCCGGTAACCTGTGAAGGGAGCTGCCTTCTTCAATAATAAAACTGATTTTCTTTTCGGATGCTTTGGCGAATTTACCAAGCAATATCGCCTGGATTTTTTCATCTCGGATTTCTTTGAAGAACATTTCCGTAACCTGTCCCTGTATTTCAGCTTCTTCCTGTATCAACGTAATAGCTTCTTGATATTTACCAAGTTGGATTAGCCCCATAATGACGTATAATTTACTGGTGAATTCGTGAGCCTGTGCACGTAGATCTTCAGAATACTGTCGTACCTCAGAAATAGCATCGATCATTTGCTTGATCTCCGTTTTATCGCGAAAGCTTACCACTGTCCCTGTTCTCTTGTCATTTTCCAATATTGGGCTGCTGTTGATAATGACTGTTTTATCGTGATACTGTAACTCTTTATTGACAAGACCGCGTTCTGAGTTTACCAGTTCCAAGAGTTTCGGAGAGGAAATCACCTCAAAAATACTTCTTCCTTCCACGAATTCAGGCAGGTCCAGTATTTCTCTTGCTGACATATTTGCCATGGTAATTCTCCCACAGTGATCAAAAGCGATCATCCCTTCTTTGACTGACTGAAGAACAGCATTTCTTTCCCTGTATAATGCTGCTATATCGTAAGGCTCCAGTCCAAGTGTATCTTTTCGAATGCTGCGCGCTAACAAAAAGCTTCCAGCTATACCAAGTATGAAGACTCCAGCTGATGCCGCGATGATTTTTTTAATATCATTGGAAATCTCCTGATATATGGTCTTCATTTTAAACTCGACTGCTACGGATCCTTCCACCTTCTTATAATCGCCGTAATCGATAATGATAGGGGAAATCCCCTTTAGAATCTGGTCATGTTCATTTTCGTTATTATACGTGGAGTAATCACTGCCAAAAACCAAGGCACGATAATGATCTTCCCTGACTGCTGTTCCAGGGGCATCATCCCCTGCGTATCCGTAGATCTCTCCTTGCCTGTTCAGGATTTTTATCGTAGCCGCATCAACTTCTTCCATGATCTGTCCAGCTAAATCGTTCATTTCCTCTGTAGGATTTCCGGAGATGAATGCATCCTGAATGGCAGGCATGTAAGAAAGCGTAATTGCTGTTTGCACGGCAATGTTTTCTGAGTTGCGCACATCTTCCTTTGATTCCATGTAAACGATCATAATTGTTACAAGACTAAGCACAAGCAGTAATAGAAAAGTGACCAAACCCAAAATCTTAACCTGCAGAGATACTCGTAGTAGTTTTTCCATACATCCCCCTTGAAAAAGAAATACTATCCTGTAATTCTAGCAATTTTGCAAAATTAAGACAATTTCTGCTTGTTTAAAAACATGCCCTGCTGGTGATAGGACACTGAAAAATGCGGTTTGCATATTACAAAATACCTATAAGTAACCTCAGGAAATCATAGGTAAAATGATACATCTTATTGATTTTCCGTATATGCTGCCGATATAAAATGTAGATCATCAGGAAGGGGAAATTAAAGGTGAGTATGATGGAGTTTATATCAGTAGTAAGGAGGTCAGGAGAACTGCAGGTACAACAATAAATACATAATGAGCAGGGGAACAATACGGGGAGGTCAGAGAGATTGAAAAAAATATTTCCATTTAAAAAATCTAAGTTACGTACCAAACTTATAATATCATTTTTATTTATTTTACTAATTCCAAGTGTAGCAATCGGATTCAGTTCTTATCAAAAAGCTCAGGCGGTTTTAGGAGATGAAATTCTTGAAAGTGCGAAAGAAGACGTAAATCTAGTAAATAAGAAAATAAACGAAACCTTTGAACCTAAACTGGTTGATGTCACTTTCTTCAGTAAGCTAAAGGTAAGTAACCATGAAGAAATTTCAGATCAAATTCATGAACAATTTGCTCAATACTTAGAACTTCATCCTGGGGTATCAGCTGTTTATTTAGGTACTGATGCAGGAGATATGGTAGTTGAACCCGCATTAGACTTGCCGGCTGATTATGATCCGAGGGAACGTGAGTGGTATAAAAAGGCAATGGAGAGCGAAGGTGAAGCCGTCATTACTGACCCATATGCTGATGCAGCATCGGATGCGATGATGATAACAATCGCGAAGTCTACGGCGGATGGAGCAGGGGTTATCGGGATTGATATTAATATTACTAAGATCGCCGAGTACACCAATGCTTTTGCTATAGGGGAAAATGGCTATGTGATTTTGCTTGATTCCCAAAATAGATACCTCGTGCATCCGACCAATAAAATAGGAACCGATCCAGAAGAAGAATGGACAGAGGCCGTTTTTAATAAGGATAGTGGGAAATACTCTTATACGCTTGATGGGGAAGAAAAAGAGTTAGCTTTCACAACCAATGAAATTACAGGCTGGAAGATACTGGGCACTATGTATAAAAATGAAATAACTGCAGCATCTTCGGATATTCTGATGACAACTTTACTTGTTATTTCTGCAGCTTTAGTAGCGGGCATCATGATAATTCTTATAATAGTAAGGTCTATCACACAGCCACTAACTTCCTTAACGGCAAGTGTGAAAAAGATCCGGGAAGGTGATCTATCACAGCCTATTGAAACGATTTCTAAAGATGAAATTGGACAGCTTGCCCAAGGTATAACAGATATGCAGAACAGCCTTAAAGAAGTCATCAATAATTTATCAAATGCATCAGAAAACTTATCTAGTCATAGTGAAGAATTGACCCAGTCAGCAACAGAAGTGAAAGATGGTTCCACACAAATTGCTTCCACTATGCAGGAACTTGCTTCAGGTACGGAATCACAGGCAAACAATGCAAATGACCTGTCAGTAGTAATGGAATCCTTCATGACTAAAATGCAGGAAGCGAACGAAAACGGTGAAGGTATTTACCTATCTTCTAAAGAGGTACTAAATTGGACATCCGAGGGTGCTGAGTTGATGGAGGGATCTGTCCGGCAGATGTCTGCCATCGATAAAATTGTACAAGAGGCTGTCCAGAAGGTGAAGGGGTTGGATGCCCAGTCACAGGAAATTACAAAACTGGTTTCTGTCATCAAAGATATTGCGGATCAAACCAACCTGCTGGCATTAAATGCAGCCATTGAAGCTGCTCGCGCTGGAGAACATGGAAAAGGGTTCGCAGTCGTGGCTGATGAAGTAAGAAAGCTCGCCGAACAAGTTGGCGTCTCTGTCAATGATATTACAGGTATTGTAAACAGCATACAGATAGAGACAACGGGAGTGGTCGAGTCACTGGAAGGTGGTTATGAAGAAGTAGAAAAAGGTGCAGCACAAATTAAGACTACCGGGGAAACCTTCACTGGAATTGACAAGGCTGTAAAAGAAATGGCAGAACGCATAAAAACAGTAACAAATAATTTAGCAGCAATGGTCTCAAGCAGTCAAGAAATGGGTACTTCTGTTGAAGAAATTGCCTCTGTAGCTGAAGAAGCTGCAGCGGGAGTTGAACAGACAGCAGCTTCTGCCCAGCAGGCAAGCAGTTCAATGGAAGAAGTTGCGGGAAGCTCAGATGAACTATCCCGCTTAGCAGAAGAATTAAACGGCCTGGTACGAAAGTTTAAAGTTTAAACAATAATTCCAGATGAAAAGGACCAAGTCAGCATAATGCTGGCTTGGTCTTTTTTTGTCCAATCACCGGGTTAATGAATGCCTTCGTTTAGTGGATGGTACGGTATAGACCAACTACTTTACCGAGTATATAAACGTCATTCAGTAAAATCGGTTCCATAGTGGCATTTTCCGGTTGCAGGCGGATATGGTTTTTCTCCTTGAAAAAACGCTTGACGGTCGCTTCTTCATCCTCTGTCATCGCTACGACGATTTCCCCGTTTTGAGCAGTCGACTGCTGCCTTACAATTACCATGTCTCCATCCAGTATACCTGCTTCAATCATACTTTCTCCTTCTACGACAAGTACAAACGTATTCTCTGTGCCACCGGCAAGACTGTCAGGCAGTGGTACATATTCCTCTATGTTCTCTACCGCAGTAATAGGGATACCAGCAGTAACCTTACCTATAACAGGGGCATAGGCAGCTTCACTTCGAGGGATACTCTGATCTTCTTCAAGCTCTAAAACTTCAATTGCCCGAGGTTTAGTGGGGTCACGACGGATGAAACCTTTTTTCTCCAAGCGGGCAAGATGCCCATGGACCGTAGAACTGGAGGCCAGTCCGACAGCCTGACCGATCTCACGGACAGAAGGTGGATAACCTTTATCAAGTACCTGCTCTTTTATAAATTCAAGTATTTCCTGCTGACGCTTCGATAATTTATTCATATAAGGCCACCTCGTACATATGTTTTTATTAATCACATTGTACCACGAACAAACATCAAAATACAAACATTCGTTCGAATAATCACTTGACAGGAACGAGTGTTCGTATATAATTAGAGTTAGAAAATACGAACACAGGTTCTTGAAGGAGGGGTAAGTATGTTTGAAAAGTTATCAAAATTAGACATTACTTATATACTGTTATTCGTAGGGAGTCTAGTTTTTTTATACGCTGCAATTGCCGTCAGCAGTTAAATATAAAAGCCTATCAATAATGCATCGAGTAAATGAGGGAACAGGAATGAAAGCAATCATCTATTGCCGCGTCAGCACAGAGAAAGAAACACAGGTCAGTTCACTGGCCCGTCAGGAATCAGAACTTACAGCCATGGCAAAAAATGAAGGTGTGGAAATCGTCGATGTCGTTAAAGAGAAAATGAGCGGATATGACATCGAACGGGAAGGAGTTTTCCGGATGCTTGACCTATTTTCAGAAGGACAAGCAGACACCCTCTTAATTCAGGATGAAACACGGCTTGGAAGAGGGAATACGAAAATCGCCCTGTTCCATCAGCTGCAAAAAATGGGGGTACAGGTGCTATCTCTTACTCATCAAGGGAAACTCCAATTGTCCGAATCGGATTCCATGGTGCTCCAAATCGTCAGTATTGTGGAAGAATATCAGAGGAAAATTCACAATATGAAAATCAAACGGGGTATGAAACAAGCTATCAAGGATGGGTTTGATCCCGGCGCGAATCTTAGTAATCAAAACCTCGCTAAAGGGCGGGAGCGTAAAGAATTCCCGGTTGAGGAAGTTGTAAGGTTGCGTAATAATAAGCTCACCTTCGCTGAAATTGCCGCTACACTTCGCGGGCTGGGACACGACGTATCCAAAGCGACTGTACACAGGCGCTACAGGGAATACGTGGCGCTTGAAAAACAGCAGAAATAACGTTAATATGTGTAAAAGGACAAGGGTCATCAGGCACTTGTCTTTTTCATGGACTAAGATTAATAGCCGTAAGAGTTGCTTGGATTACCAGGCAAAAAGGAGTGTGGCATTATGCTATCGAAAGAAAAAATTTCTCGAATCAACGAGCTTGCCAATAAATCAAAAAAACAGGATTTAACAGAAAGTGAAAAGAAAGAGCAGAAACAACTGCGACAGGAATATTTAAAGAATGTAAGAAAATCATTCAAGAATCAGCTGAAAGGGATGACTGTCATTGATCCGAAAGGAAACGACGTTACCCCTGATAAGTTGAAACGGATGCAGAAAAATGAAAAAAAGCATTAAACCTTAAAAGGACTGCTTCTTCGACATTATAAATTGGGAGGGGAAGCAGTCCTTGTTTATTCAGGGTTATTCGGGGCAGGTTAACTAATGGAAATTTTTAAAATGCGTGGACAATGCTTGTCTCGGCGTCTTTTTCATTATAGGATAATAATTGGTACATACAGCTGTTAGAAAGGGGAATGTATTTCATGTCAAATAGTATCGAGCAAAAATCTATTAATACAATTCGTACGTTGACGATTGATGCTGTCGAGAAAGCAAACTCAGGACACCCTGGTATGCCAATGGGGGCCGCTCCAATGGCCTATAATTTATGGACAGAACATATGAGCCATAACCCAAATAACTCTGATTGGTTTAACCGGGATCGTTTTGTATTGTCAGCAGGGCATGGTTCTATGCTGATCTATAGCCTGCTTCATTTGTCCGGTTACGACGTCTCTGTAGAGGACTTGAAAGAATTCAGGCAATGGGGTTCAAAAACGCCTGGACATCCCGAGTTCGGGCATACAGATGGTGTGGAAGCGACCACTGGTCCACTAGGTCAGGGAATTTCTATGTCTACAGGTATGGCTATGGCTGAAGCACACCTTGCCGGGAAATATAATACTGCAGACCATAAAGTGGTTGATCATTACACGTATTGCATATGCAGTGATGGTGATTTGATGGAAGGTGTCTCCCAGGAATCTGCTTCACTTGCCGGTCATTTAGGGTTAGGGAAGTTGATCGTACTGTATGATTCCAACGATATTTCCCTTGATGGTGATTTGAATCGCGCTTTCTCCGAAAGTGTTGAGGATCGCTATAAAGCATATGGATGGCAGGTCATCCGTGTGGAAGATGGAAACGATGTAGAAGCGATCCATAATGCAATTGAAGAAGCTAAAAGCAATACTGACCAGCCAACAATGATTGAAGTAAAAACAATTATTGGTTATGGTTCACCGAATAAATCGGGTAAATCGGCTTCCCATGGAGCGCCTTTGGGTGAAGAGGAAGCGACAGCTGCTAAACAGCATTACAAATGGGAGCATGAAGAAGCATTTCATGTGCCTGATGATGTCTATCAGGATTTCAAACGAAAAATTGTTGACTCCGGTGAACGGGCGGAGAAGGAATGGAACGAATTGTTCGAAGCCTATAAATCTGCCAATCCGGAATTAGCTGCGGAACTTGAACGAGCCATTAACGGTGATTTACCGGAAGACTGGCATAAAGCACTTCCAGTTTATAAGGCCGGAGAAGATAAATTAGCCACCCGTGCCTCTTCCGGGGAAGCAATAAATGCTTTATCTGAAGCAATTCCATATTTCTTCGGTGGAAGTGCTGACTTGGCTGGTTCCAATAAGACAACTGTCAAAGGGGAAGATGACTTCTCGAAACAAAATTATGCGGGACGAAACGTTTGGTTTGGTGTCCGTGAGTTTGCCATGGCCACTGCGCTGAATGGAATGGCACTTCACGGCGGCCTGAAAGCTTATGTAGGAACATTCTTTGTTTTCAGTGACTATATGCGTCCAGCCATTCGTCTTTCTGCACTTATGAACCTGCCAGTAAACTATGTATTTACACATGACTCGATTGCTGTCGGTGAAGACGGTCCGACACATGAACCGATTGAACAGCTGCCATCACTTCGTGCTATGCCGAACTTGTCTGTCATTCGCCCGGCAGATGGCAATGAATCCAGTGCGGCCTGGAGAGTAGCTCTTGAGTCCAAAACAACACCAACGGCATTTGTTCTGACTCGCCAAGGGCTTCCGACACTTAAAGGTACTGCTGAAAAAGCATATGAAGGCGTTAAAAAAGGCGCGTATGTCTTAAGCCCTTCAGATAAAGAAACACCAGATGGGTTATTGCTTGCGACAGGGTCTGAAGTACAGCTTGCTGTTAAAGCCCAGGATGAGTTAAAACAGAAAGGCTATGATGTCAGTGTCATCAGCATGCCTTCCTGGGATCGCTTCAATACTCAATCAGAAGCGTACAAAGAAAGTGTGCTTCCAAAAGCAGTCACCAAAAGGCTTGCTATCGAAATGGCTTCCCCGTTCGGATGGGAACGTTATGTAGGCATAGATGGTGAAGTAATTGGTATTGACACCTTTGGTGCTTCAGCACCAGGAGATGTGGTAATGGAAAAATACGGTTTCACTGTGGAAAATGTGGTTGCCAAAGCAGAAAAACTGTTTAATAACTAATATACCTGGTAACTGACATAATTAACCGGCAAGCGCTGTCTTATATTAGCGGCGCTTGTCTACTTATGAATAATGTCGAACTAATGCTTCTTATGTGAATACATACAATTCGACAAAACTCGATGTTTTCTTTTTCAGCATGCGACAGATTAATCAGGCGATTCCCGTTATAATATCCCTCATACAGGAGGGGTGGACCTGATGCATCTTTATTATGTTTATGCGATGAAAGAAGAAGTATCCAAAGAATATTACTATAAGACGGAGCTGTTGTTCCGTTTTTTAAAAGAATATCACCGAAACTCCCAACTTGAATTATATAAACTGCAGTTCCATTTTATAACTGAGCCATTTCCTTTGATAGACTTAGTCCGAATTCTCACCCGGTATCCCAGGGAAAGGATGAGCCTTATCCATGGACGCAAACTAACGAAGTGGGTTGAAAAGCGTGGTATAATAGAAATAACGAACGATATGTGTCTCATTCAGTGTGAAAGTTTCATGGAAGCAGAGCAGATGCTGTTTCAAAAATTGAGAGATATTGACGGATGTTTCTTTATAGCCGAATTTCATCTTGATCATTATGGATGGGTTTCCCCGCAAAGGAAAGAAATGCTATTATGATGGACAGGCTATTGTTTTTGTAATGCTGTTTTACTATACTGTATGGGAGACAACATGAAGGAGGAAGACTTAGAATGAGTTTGGGTATCGTATGGGTAATCACTATCGCTGTTTTGACTTTACTAGGTGGTGTCGCCCTGGGTTTCTTCATTGCGCGAAAATATATGATGAATTATTTAAAGAAGAACCCTCCAATCAATGAACAAATGCTGCGTACATTGATGATGCAGATGGGACAGAAACCATCGCAGAAGAAAATCAATCAGATGATGCGCTCCATGAATAATCAACAATCCAAATGACAAATACAAAAACCTTCTTTCTATGATGAGAAAGAAGGTTTTTTTATAGCTTATTGAATTGGGAGTCAGACTCTTCATAATTATTATTTATCCATAATTTTATGTTCGTCAATAGTGTAAAAGTATAAAAGAAATTGAGGGCAAGTACCGTAGCCAGGAGTGAATAGTCATCAAAATAGATTGTTTCATAATCTTTTATTGCCATTACTATAGTTGACTCGATGACGAGAAGGACGAAGCTCATCATTATCGATACAGCTACTCTTATCATTACGGAATTCCCTCCTTAGACGATTTTGAATAAAGCATTATAAAACGAAAAGCAATACAGAACGCCGGAATAAATTTACTATAATATAATTTCACAAAGTGTTCAATTTTTTCTTCAGCTGACATAGGAATAGGCTTTAGGAGGAACGAATGAAGAAGAGCAGGTAAGGGTTCATGAATTATCTGGATTGTTTAATCGTTTTTTCCTTTTTGGTTTGATAAAATAGGTTGGTAATGTAGAAGAGAGGTAGGGTTCTATGTCAGATATCAATATTTTTATCGCTTTCGGAGCAGGTTTTTTATCTTTTATTTCACCTTGTGTGCTCCCGTTATACCCAGCTTTTTTATCTTATATAACAGGTATGAGTGTCCAGGAATTAAAAGAAGACAACGCCATGCTGAAGCGCGCCAGTCTGATTCATACCTTGATGTTCCTGTTAGGGTTTTCCAGCATTTTTGTCATGCTAGGGTTCACTGCCTCGTTTATTTCCGAATTACTAATGGAAAACAGGGACATTATTCGACAGCTTGGTGCCATCCTAATCATCTTTTTTGGTTTTGTAATTGTCGGATTATTCAATTTTGACTTTTTAATGAAAGACAGGAAAATCACCTTCAAGAACCGCCCTGCTGGTTTTATTGGATCCTTTTTTATCGGAATGGCGTTTTCAATGGGTTGGACACCTTGTACAGGACCGATTTTAATGGTGGTCTTAAGCTTGGCAGCCTCTAATCCTGAGCTAGGAATGATCATGATGATTTCTTATTCTCTGGGCTTTTCCATACCATTTTTTATCTTATCGTTTTTTATTGGGAAAATGCGCTGGATAAGAAAAAACAGTACGAGAATTGTCAAAATCGGTGGATATGTTATGATCCTCATTGGAGTTGCGCTGTTTTTTGACTGGATGACGAAGTTAACATCGTATCTCGCAAGCCTGTTCGGCTTCCAGGGATTCTGATTCAGCAGGAATGATGGATTTCGACAAAAAGTTATATTATCATATTAATAACAGCATTAAAGGGGTATTTTTATGAGAATTAGGACGAACGATTTGATTTTAAGAACCACCACTTCGATCATCGCTTTTATTTTGCTGGGTTTTTCTTTGTATCTCTTCTTTGCAGGACATAACAAACCTGGAGGCGGGTTTATCGGGGGGTTAATGACTGCAGCTGCCATCGTGCTGATGTATATGGCATATGGGCTCGAGACAATGAAGAAAATCCTGCCGTGGAACTTCCGTTATTTTATTCCCGCAGGCCTGTTGATCGCTTTGGTCACAGGCATAGGGTCCTTTTTATTCGGTCAGCCATTTTTGAGTCATACTTTTGCTTATTTCCAGTTTCCTCTTGTAGGGAAGACAGAACTGGCGACGGCTATTTTATTTGATTTAGGCGTTTATCTGACAGTTATCGGTATCACGATGACTATCATCCTGACAATTGCAGAAGACGATGAAGAGCCAGCAAGCAATGTGGAGTAGGCACTAACTTTAAATGAAAATGGATGTAGGAAATGAGTGAAATGCAATGTTTTGGTTGGTAGCAAGTACGGTCCTGGCTGCCTGCATGGCAACAGGGATGATTTTTATCCGGATGAGAGCAGCCAGACGGCCGGCAAGTGTCAGAAAAATAATCTTGCCTCCTTTATTTATGAGTACAGGTGCGTTAATGTTTTTCGTTCCGATGTTTCAGGTAGAATGGGCACAGGTTGCTGAAGCAATAAGTGTTGGTATTCTGTTCTCCTTATTCCTTATCAAAACATCAACATTTGAAGTAAAAGAAGGAGAAGTATATCTGAAGCCTTCGCGCGCATTTGTATTTATCCTGTTTGGTCTGCTTGCTTTACGTATCGTCTTGAAGATGATAATCGGACAAAACATTTCCCTCGGCGAAACGAGCGGTATGTTTTTCCTTCTTGCTTTCGGTATGATCATCACCTGGAGGTTAGCTATGCTGTATAAGTTTTTAAAAATTGAAAAGACCATGAAAAGAAGCCTGTCTGGATCCTCGTGATCAGACAGGCTTCTTTTCATCGTTCGAATAAAGACTGATAAGGGGCTAAGTCGATTTCTTTCTGATTTAGCGTTTTAATAAGAAATTTATGATCCCGTTTTGGGGTTGCCAGAATATAACCTTCGATAATGACATCCTGCGTGATTTTTTCTCTTTTTTTCTCGAGAGCTACCTCACCAATTTTACTTGCTATCTTTTGGCGGGCTATATCACGGAACAATTCCGGGACCGGAGCTACCAGCTCTTCAAGCAGTTTTTTTTCCTGAGTATTCCACATATGACATGTCTTTTCTAAGTAATATTCTTCCCAATCCATTGTCGATTTACCGTCTTCTTTCGGCAGTCGCTTCAGGAATTTCCGGAACATGAAAAATCCGCCTATGGCTAATAGAATGATCATTATGAACGCCCAGCCAATGATAAAAAACGCAAATCCTCCTGACATAATACCACCTGTTTCATCATAGATTATCAATAGATGTATTTATTTCACATCTTAGGTCTAAAGTTTTATCTTTTTTGTCGTTTATAGTATGATGAAAAATAAGAAATATTGGCGGGACTGTGTGGGAATCGAACCCACCTGAGACGGCACGCGCCTCACAGGCAGTTTTGAAGACTGTGGCCAGCACCAGCATAGCATCCAGCCCCACAATTTAAGACTATTGACATAAGCAATTATAAAAGTTTAAGAGAAGATTGACAAGCCTTTCATGACTGACCTATCACAGGTTGTGTCCTTTTCTTCTTGAAGTGGCTTTTAAAAATGAGATACGATATATTTAGATAGAAAGGGGCGGGTAGGATGGGAAACCATGATATTGGATCAGCTTCCGATAAAAATGGAGATGGCTATCACCATCCATTTGATAATATAACCTCTCTGCCCGATTGTTTCCAGTCGTGGTTTGAATATAATAGCAATGATTTAATTACTGTTTTTGATGTCGAAGGAAAAATAAAGTTTGTATCCAAATCAGTCCAGCGCTGGTTAGGTTATGAAGCTGAAGAGATTATTGGTTCGCCTGCCAGAGAAATCATTCATATAAAAGATCATGAGAAAGTGAGGGGACTGATAGGGAAAAAACCGGATCAGACCCACCATGCAAACTTGCTCGTTAAAGACAGGGAAGGCAGGTATATTCTCATGCGGGCGGTGATTTCTAAAAAATATAACCCTCAGGACGACCGGAATTATATCCTTTCCGTCGCTCACCATATCACCGACAATGAAATGATGCAGGAGCAAATCCTTCATTCCGAAAAAATGACCGTTGCAGGCCAGCTGGCCGCAAGTGTGGCGCATGAAATCCGCAACCCACTGACCTCACTGAAAGGTTTTCTCCAATTATTACAGGCAGGAATTCAAAAAGAAGAAGAGTATTATAAAATCATGCTGGAAGAAATCGATAAAATGGAAGCAGTGACTTCTGAGCTTTTGTTTGTTTCCAAGCCTATGACTGATGAACGCGGAAGTGAATCCTTGAAAGAGATGCTTGAGGACGTCATTACCTTGATGGATACCCAGGCAAAAATGCAAAGTATTACTATGCGGGCTAAATTAGAAGAAGGTATCCATATTTTTTGTGACCGTTCTCAAATCAAGCAAGTATTTATTAATATTATTAAGAATGCCATTGAAGCAATGCAAGAGGGTGGATTATTGGAAATCACTACAAGAAAAGATGGAAATCGGGCACTGATTGATGTCATAGACGAAGGCCCTGGGATACCGGAAGATTTATTGAAAAAAATCACCGAACCATTTTTCACTACCAAAAAAAATGGTACAGGACTGGGCCTGATGATCAGCAATCAAATTCTTGATAAACATAACGGTTTTATGAAAATCAATTCAAATCCAAACATAGGTACCACCTTTCGACTGGTATTGCCTGCAGAGTGATACCTGTGACACGTTTGCCTGGCAAGCGTGTTTTTATACTATACGAAGGTTTAACTTTATTAAAGTATTAGTAAAACTTAGGCTTTCGCCAAAAGTACTTGGTGACAAGCCAAGTTTTTCTGACATGAAGCGCTTGCTTTTCTATTTTCTAACCCTCAATGTCACCAGGAGGTTAAACCATGCAGCATAATTATTTCACTATCGGTATGGCAGGGCATATCGATCACGGCAAAACTGCACTCACGAAAGCGCTGACGAAAGTAGATACGGACAGGCTTAAGGAAGAAAAGGAACGGAACATCTCCATCGAGCCAGGCTTCGCACCCCTCAAACTGAAAAACAAGTCCACACGAATTTCAATCATCGATGTGCCTGGTCATGAAAAATTCATCCGGCAAATGATTTCTGGTGTCGCCGGTATTGACTTAGTTCTTATCGTCATTGCAGGCGACGAAGGTATCATGCCCCAGACTAAAGAACATATGGATATCCTGTCATTATTAGGTATTGAAGAAGCGATCATCGTGATTACAAAAACAGATCTAATCGATGAAGAGCTGAAACATTTCGTTAAAGAGGACGTATTGTCATACATAAAAAATAAGAGCTATCGAAAGGCAGATATTCTTTTTGTTGACAGCCTCACAGGGAAGGGTATCAGAGAATTAGAACAGCTGATTGAACAAAAACTTTCTTCCATGAAGCCGAGGAGCAGTAAAGGTTCTTTCCGAATGCCTGTTGATCAATCTTTCACAATTAAAGGTCAGGGAACAATTGTAAGAGGGACAATTTATGAAGGAACCATTTCAACTGAAGAGATTATCACTCTTTTGCCCGAGGGGAAAAAAGCACGTATCAGACAAATGCAGGTACAGCATGAACCTGTCACTAAAGCTTATGCAGGTCAGCGTGCAGCCATTAATCTTGCTGATGTGGAGAAGGAAGAAGTAAACCGAGGGAATGTCATGGTTAAGAGTGATCATTTTCTGGTGACAACAACGATTGATGTTTTCTTCCAAGTCCTGCAAGGTATTCGTCACCCCATTAAGCAACGGTCACAGGTGAATATTTATACCGGTACAAGTGAAGTTACGGGAACAATTATTTTGTTTGACCGTAATGAAATAAAAGACGGGGAAACGGAAATCTATTGCCAGTTCCGTCTTGCCGCTCCTGTTGTGGTACGTCGGGGGGACCGTTTCATATTAAGACGACCGACCCCGGCCGAAACAGTAGGTGGAGGCCTAATCATTGATCCGAAAGGCCAGAAATATAAATTTGGGGATGAAACAGTTCAGAAACTAAAAGAAAAAAGCAAGCAATCGCCAGAGGAAATTATCGAATCGTTATTATCAGAGCATGGGGGGATGAATGAAAAAGATCTACTCGCGGAAGTGGCGATAACCAAAGAATACCTCCGAAAAATTCTTTCTAAAAAGCAGGAGCTAGGCAAACTTCTTTTCGTGCGTAACGGTTATATACTTACCAGCAGCGAAGAAGAATGTTATGCACAGTTTAGTACGGAGTTGCAGAACTTTCATAAAACCTATCCTTTACGGTTGGGTAAAAATAAACCAGAAGCAGCAAAGGCCTTGCCGTTTAGTAAAGAAGTCGCCGCGGAGCTGATCGAGAAATGGATAAAAGAAGGTAAAATTATTGCCTCCAAACAATTTCTTGCTGTTCCAGGATTTCAGCCATATTTTCCTCCTGAATGGGAAACCAGTATGGAGCGGCTGGAGGAAGAATGGATGAAAGACGGACTCGAAGTCGATACTTGGAAAGCCTATGGTAACAAGCATGGTATACCTGAAAAGTGGATGGACGAATTGGCGGTTTATTACCGCCAGACCGGGGGAGGATGGCAAATCGATGATAAACATCTTATATCGATGATCCCTATTAGAGATAAGTTCCAAAGTTTATATGGAGTCAGCGAGGATTTGTTTTCCCTGAAAGAAGCAAAGGAAATATTTTCAGTTTCACGCAAATACCTGGTGCCACTCCTTGAAAAAAGCGATGAAAATGGGCTGACAATAAGAAAAGACGGGATGAGAAAATGGTTGAAATCCCCTGATGCTTTTTTTAAAGATATATAAACTAACCTGGTCTGGTGCCCATGTGCTCAGATGTGAATCGTCTGCCATTAGGCTGTAACTTATTAATTAAAGAAAACAAAGGTAAAAACTACTCCGGTAAACTTCATGTTTTAAACCGGAGTAGTTTTCTATGTTCTTAAGCTTATGAACAGCAGGGGTTCCATTTTATGAGACATAAATGGATTTATCATTTTGTTCGATAACTTCACCAATAATGGATGCTTCAAAATCACTTCTCATTTGGAAATTTTTAAGAAAGTCTTCTGCCTCCCCATAAGGCATGGCAACCAATAGCCCGCCAGATGTAATGGCGTCGCACAATATAAGCTGTTGCACAGAAGTGATGCTTTTCTTATAACTCACTTTGTCATAGAGCCATGCATGATTGGATTTTGTGCCGCCTGGAACTACGCCTGATTCAGCAAGGTTTTCTGTTTCTTTTAATATGGGTACATCGCTATACCGGATATTCATACTAACCTTACTCCCGGCAGCCATTTCATAGGCATGACCTAACAAACCAAATCCTGTGACATCGGTTACTGCGTGGGTGTGATAGTTATGAAGCATTTCAGAAGCAGTCTTGTTTAACTGAGCCATCACATTTGTCACGATTTGGATCTGCTCCGGCTGTAATAGCTCTTTTTTAATAGCAGTAGTCTGAATCCCAACACCGACAGGCTTTGTCAGGAGGATGGCATCCCCTTGCTTAGCGGTGGAATTTTGAAAAATTTTCTTGGGGTGGGCAATACCTGTGACAGCCATGCCGAACTTCGGCTCTTGGTCATCAATAGAATGACCGCCAATAATGTCTCCGCCTGCTTCGGTCATTTTGTCATATGCGCCCTGAAGGATTTTCCCTAACATGTCTGGACCTAACTTTTTAATCGGATAACCGACGATGTTCAAGCCTGTTTTGACTATTCCACCCATAGCATAAATATCGCTTAAGGCGTTAGCTGCTGCAATCTGCCCAAACCAATAAGGGTCATCCACGATTGGTGTAAAGTAATCGACGGATTGAATCAGTGCAATTTCATCCGTAAGCTGATAAACTCCAGCGTCGTCATTAGTAGAGGAACCGACAAGTACATTCGGGCTGCTTTTAGCTGTATTGATTTGTCGCAGCACGTGCGACAGGTCTTCTGGACCTATTTTGCAGCCTCAGCCAGCTTTTGTAGATAAAGCTGTTAAACGGATTTTTTCTTCCTGGCTCATTTTCCCACCTCCTTAGAGAAATTATAATATAACAGGAACTCTAAGGGAAACTTATTACAGCCAGGTTGGATTCGTTGCTTTGTTTTTAGAATTTTTTTATAGTTAAGGAAAGCATATTTTGAGGAGGAATTCTGATGTCCTACAAGGTTTCGATTGAATTTTGTATGCAGTGAAATTATGCTCCTAAAGCTGCGAGTTGCGCAGAACAGTTATTCAACCATTTCCGAGGGGGAGTCACCCAATTAACCCTTGTACCTAGTTCCGGCGGGGCTTTTGAAGTCACTGTTAATGGGAAGAAGATCTACTCCAAACTAGAGTCAGGCATGTTTCCCGAGGTGGAGACGTTGATAAGTCAGATGGAAGAGGATAATTAAGATAAACAGCCGTTTCTGATAAAGAGGCGGCTGTTTATCTTTTTCTTTCAAATGGATATACTGGAGAAAATGATTTAAAGGATGATGAAGACGTGGAAGATCTTTTGAGGAAGTTACCACCTGTACACGAATTGCAAAGGGAAAGTTCCCTTTTGTCCATCCTTGATAAACATGCTGTTACAAAAAAACTTTGGACTTCCTGGATCCAGCGGGCAGTTGATGAGGTAAGAAAGGAAATTCAATCATTAAGCTATAATGGCCCTCATGAATTGAAAATGGAAATAATAAGTCGTGTACAGGGAATCGCAGAAACCTGGGCATCTCCCAGGCTTCAAAGGGTAATCAATGGAACAGGGACAGTAATACATACGAATTTAGGCCGTGCCCGATTGAGTGATCAGGCTGTCAAACAAGTCAGCACCGCAGCTCGTCATTTTACTAATCTGGAATTTGACCTCGAAAAAAGCACAAGAGGGTCGAGGCATACCATTATAGAGGATTTGATCAGGGAAGTTACAGGTGCGGAAGCAGCAATTGTTGTTAATAATAATGCCGCAGCCGTTTATTTTGTTCTAAGGACTTTCACTAAAAATAGGAAAGTAATTGTTTCTCGGGGAGAGCTTGTAGAAATCGGCGGCAGTTTCCGAGTGTCGAGTATAATGGAAGAAAGTGATGCAATACTTACCGAAATAGGAACTACCAATAAAACTCATTACACGGATTATTTGCAAGCAATTGATGACGAAACAAGAATGATAATGAAAGTTCATACCAGTAATTTCTTTATTAAAGGATTCACTGAATCACAGTCCAGTAAAGTGCTGGCTCCTTTAGCAAAAGAAAACGATTTAATCTATTATGAAGACCTGGGCAGCGGAAGCCTTTATGATTACCGGGCGAGCGGGATCGGCACTGAGCCTGTCGTAAAAGAAGTGGTTCATGATGGTGCTGACCTGGTATCTTTCAGTGGTGACAAATTATTAGGAGGTCCCCAGGCTGGAATTATTGCCGGAAAAAAACAATGGATTGATATTCTGAAAAAACATCAGCTGGCAAGGGTATTAAGAGTAGATAAAATGACGCTAGCTGCCTTAGAATCCACTTTAAAAGATTATTTAAAGGGAGAGGAGGCATTGCAAACCAACCCTGTATGGCGCGATATTAAAAAAACTCAAGAGGAAATAAAGACAAAGGTGGATAAGTTCCTGAATAGCGCGGATTCCTGTCATGGTATACATTTCGAAGGAAGACCATGCATTTCAAAAGTAGGAGGGGGCACTATGCCGGATGTGGAGCTGGCTAGTTATGGAGTTGCCGTCTATTCGGAAAACATGACAGCCGGAGAGCTGGAGCGCTCTTTACGCAGACAGCGTCCAGCCATCATAGGAAGAATAATGGACGAAACGTTTTACCTCGACTTTAGAACAATCGGTGATTCTGAAATCGAAGAAACTATATCTGCTTTCCAACAAATTTCCGATTACATGTCGTGAGAAGCATGTTTATTTTGCCGGGAGTGATTTTTGTTTTTTACTTTTTTGGAACCCTTTAATGGCTGGTTAGGCTTTTTTTCCTTTTGATGAGTCATTTTTCATTCACACTCCTTTCCTCATTAGCATCAGCCGATTCCATGTTCTCTATGTATGGATTTGACTGGATATGTACATGCTAGTCAAAAAAAGAGGTGGACATGTGAGTTATCATCAAAATAAACAAGAAGCTTTTCAACACGCTTCCAATAAAGTCAATGAAGCAGAAAGGTCTAGTGAAAGAGTGCTGTCATCCATTGGAGAAGCGGATTACGGCCGCGAGCTTGCTCATCTGAAGGAAGAAATCAACCAGGCTTACCAGCAGGTGGAAAAAGCCTTGACGGTGGCCAGTGAACATCAGGAAGAGCAGTTGATATCCTACAAAAATCAGCTTGATAAAATTATGAACCACATACAATAAGACAGACGTCCATTCAAGGGCGCCTGTCTTTTGCTTTTGTAACTTTGATTTATTGATTCTTCTTTCTTTTTTTATTGAAATGTCTTTCCTCGGAACTCAACGGTCTATTCTCGGCAGTCTCGTTATAACCTGCTCCGTTTCCCTGTGCTTTCGCAGCATTCATCCCTGGGCGGACGTGGTTGGCTTTGTCTTTTGTCATGGCTTTTCACCCCCTCAACCATAGTGTGACAAAATGCGACCGATTTATTTTACTTCTCCTATGTTTTCATTTACAATGATAGGTGCATATTTGTGGGCTTTTTACTTAAAAAGTAACAAATGAACCATTGGGGATGTAGAAACAGCAGTGTTTCTACGTTAATTTAAACAGAGGGGGTAATAGGAGAATATGGCAAACAATAATACTTACCAATCACGCAAACAATTTGAACTGAATGGTAAAACTTACAATTATTATCAATTAAAAGCATTAGAAGATGCAGGACTTGGCAAGATATCCCGTCTTCCATTTTCCATTAGGATTTTGCTTGAATCTTTACTTAGACAACATGATGGCCGTGTCATCAAAAATGAACATGTAGAAAGCCTTGCTAAATGGGGAACCAAAGATGCAAAAGGGGAAGATGTCCCTTTCAAGCCGTCTCGTGTAATCCTCCAGGATTTCACTGGTGTTCCTGCTGTAGTTGACCTCGCTTCACTAAGAAAAGCGATGGTTGATATGGGGGGCAGCCCTGATAAAATCAATCCTGAAGTACCTGTAGATCTAGTCATTGACCACTCAGTACAGGTTGATGCTTATGGTACGGAGAAAGCACTTGAAGTAAATATGGAACTTGAATTCGAACGTAACGAAGAACGTTATGAATTCTTGCACTGGGCACAAAAGGCGTTTGATAACTACCGAGCCGTCCCACCTGCGACAGGTATCGTCCATCAGGTGAACCTCGAATACATTGCAAATGTTGTCCATACCGTGGATAACGAAAACGGAGAAACCGAAACTTATCCTGATACATTAGTTGGTACTGATTCCCATACAACCATGATTAATGGTTTAGGCGTACTCGGCTGGGGAGTCGGCGGTATCGAAGCCGAAGCAGGAATGCTTGGCCAGCCATCTTATTTCCCTGCACCACAAGTTGTTGGTGTGAAGCTGAAAGGTAGCTTCCCTGAAGGGACAACAGCTACAGACCTTGCACTGAAAGTGACACAAAAACTACGTGAAAAGAAAGTTGTCGGCAAATTCGTTGAGTTCTTCGGTCCTGGCTTGCAGGATATGCCGCTTGCGGACCGGGCAACCATTTCCAACATGGCACCTGAATACGGTGCTACTTGCGGGTTTTTCCCTGTCGATAATGAATCCCTTGAATACCTGCGCCTGACAGGACGCAGTGAAGAGCACATCGATCTAGTGGAAAAATATTGCAAAGAGAACCAGCTTTGGTATTCTCCTGAGCTTCCGGATCCAGAATTCACAGAGCTAGTGGAAATTGACCTTGCTGAACTTGAGCCTAACTTGTCTGGTCCTAAGCGTCCACAAGACCTGATTCCACTATCTCAAATGAAAAAGTCTTTCAACGATTCACTGACTGCACCTACTGGTCCGCAAGGCTTCGGACTGGATGAAAAAGAGATCGATAAAGAAGCTAAAATCGAGCATCCTAACGGAAAGACATCTACAATGAAAACTGGTTCCGTAGCAATCGCTGCAATCACATCCTGTACGAACACATCCAACCCTTACGTTATGCTTGGAGCTGGGCTGGTAGCTAAAAAAGCAGTCGAAAAAGGCTTGGAAGTCCCTGCCTACGTTAAAACGTCTTTGGCACCAGGTTCCAAGGTTGTTACCCGTTACCTTGAAGACTCAGGTCTAATGAATTACTTGAACAACTTAGGCTTCAACCTGGTTGGATATGGCTGTACAACTTGTATTGGTAACTCCGGTCCGCTATCTCCAGAAATCGAGGAAGCGATTGCCGGAAACGATCTGACTGTTTCTTCCGTGTTGTCCGGAAACCGTAACTTCGAAGGACGGATTCATCCATTAGTGAAAGCAAATTATCTTGCTTCACCACCTCTTGTTGTAGCCTATGCATTGGCTGGAACGACAGACATTGATCTTTATAATGAGCCGATTGGTAAGGATAACGATGGAAACGATGTTTTCTTTAAAGATATCTGGCCGTCCATGGATGAAATCAAGGGTGAAATCTCCCGGGTTGTAACTCCTGAAATCTTCCGGAAAGAGTATGAGCGTGTATTCGATTCCAACGAAAAGTGGAACGAAATCGATACAACTGATGAGCCGTTGTATGATTGGAACAGTGATTCCACTTATATTCAAAATCCTCCATTCTTTGAAGGATTATCAAAGGAACCGGATACAGTGAAACCTCTCGAAAACCTGCGTGCAATTGGTAAATTCGGTGACTCTGTAACTACCGACCACATTTCACCAGCAGGGGCTATACCTAAAGATATGCCTGCCGGTGAATATTTGCAGGAGAAAGGTGTAACTCCTCGTGACTTCAACTCTTACGGTTCCCGTCGTGGTAACCATGAAGTTATGATGAGAGGTACATTCGCTAATATCCGCATCCGTAACGAACTGGCACCTGGCACTGAAGGTGGCTTTACCACTTACTGGCCGACTGAAGAGGTTATGCCTATCTATACTGCTGCCATGAAATATCAGCAGGACAATACTGATCTTCTGGTTATTGCCGGCAAAGATTATGGAATGGGAAGCTCTCGTGACTGGGCGGCCAAGGGTACGGATCTACTAGGCATTAAAACTGTCATCGCAGAAAGCTTTGAGCGTATCCATCGTTCTAATCTTGTCATGATGGGTGTATTGCCGCTTCAATTCCAGGAAGGCGATACAATTGAATCCCTCGGTCTTACCGGACGGGAAACTTTCAATGTAGAAGTGGGAGAAGACGTGAAACCACATGACCTCTTGAATGTAACAGCCGTGGATGAAGATGGCAGCAAGAAACAGTTCAAAGTTGTCGCGCGCTTTGACAGTGAAGTGGAAATTGATTACTACCGCCATGGTGGTATACTTCAAATGGTGCTGCGTAACAAACTTAACTAAGTAAACTTTTCAATCCGCATAGCCGCCGGCTATGCGGATTGTTTGTTTTTTGACAAAAATGTAACCATAAAAGCCTTTACAATATGTCAACCACTCCATAAACTAATAATGAAGTGATTTTTAAGGAGTAATAAAAATAAATCAACAGCAGTTTACATATTAATTAAGAAATGAGGAAGTTATTAAGGATGTGAGTCTAGATGGTTAAGCGCCTGGTGGCAGGAGCAGTGTTATTGATTTTATTTGGACTAGTTGTATATACGATAACATCAGAGAAGGAGCAGACAGGTCCAGAAGAATATAATGTTTCCGGCAAGACTGGCCAGGAAGGTACTGCAATGGTTCCTCCTAATTCTTCCGAAGGCTTGGAACCCGGAGATAGAGCACCTGACTTTGAACTCGAAACATTGGCTGGTGAAACGGTTAAACTTTCCGACTTAAAAGGGAAGAAAATCTTCCTGAATTTCTGGGCAACTTGGTGTCCTCCTTGCAAGGAAGAAATGCCAGAAATGCAAAAATTCCAGGAAGAGTTTGGTGATGAGGTGGTCATTTTGGCAGTTAACGTTACAGGAAGTGAGACCTCTGTAAAAAAAGTGAAGAAGTATATTGAGGAAAAAGGATATTCGTTCACCGTTGCTCTAGATAAAGAAGATGAAGTTACAGACCAGTACCACGCATTCACAATACCGACTACCTACTTTATCGGAACAGATGGGACAATTCAACAGAAGCGGAAGGTCGGCCCTATGACCTATGATTTTATGGTGGAAATGAAAGAAAAATTAAAATAGGGTATAATTTTCAGTCAATTGGGAATCATGGTAATAAAAGGAGAGATTCCCATGGCTAAAAAGCGAAAACCTACCTTCCAGGAACTTGTTCAGGAAAATAGGCAGCAGATTTTATCCGACCAGGAAATGATCATGAAAATTGAAACAAAAATTGATGAACGGCATCATCAGAAACTTCGTTCATCTTGACAGAGAAGAAGCAAATCGCCCTTTGGGAAATGATTTGCTTTTTTTGTAAGCATAAAGCAATACATACAAGCAAATATTATGTGTGAACGCCGCAAAAGGAGGGACCATTATGGGCAATCCGAGAAAACATGCACAAGCTTTCACACCAAGTCATTTAGGCACACAGCCAAGGGAATCTGGCGTAAATAATGGGAAGAAGATGGAAGTTAAAACGAATAAAGAACCTAAAGTCATACAGACAAAAGGTAAGAAATAGGAGGAAGAAGATGAGACAGAATCACCCCAATCCTGACGATAGAAGTGACAATATGGAGAAATTACAGGAAATGGTGCAAAACACCATTCAAAATATTGAGAAATCCCATGAAAACTATGAGCTTGCCAGTGAGAAAGATAAGCGCGATATAGAAAACAAAAACCGTAAACGAGAAGAATCCATCCAGGCTATGCGTAATGAAATCAAGGATGAAGCTCGTAACCAACAGTAATTTTAGACGCCTTCCCTCCGGGGTAAGGCGTTTTATATTTCAAAACATTGATTTTGCTATGCAAGTTCATCTACATCCATTATTCCATGTGATAAAATAAGGCAATGAACAGGAGGTATAAAAAGCAATGGTACAAAAAGACCTCGAAAAATTACAGCAATGGAAAACTATCGATCATACACCTCCCATTAGCGAAATGGAAGCATTGAAGTGGATGGATGACCTTGAGGAGGAAAACGATGACCTGCGTGCTCTCCTGTATGTAATACTTGCATGCCATAGGATTAAAAGGCATCCTGGGGGCGATGAGCTTTCTGATTATTTCATTAAGCAAGCCAAGTTGCTTGATCAGAAGTTACCACTCATTTCCCAGCTTAATATAGCAAGGCAATTGATGAAAGTCTATTACGGAATGGAAAAATTAAATTTTGACCAGTGGATCTTCCATGAGACCGATCATCACGGTACTAAAATGAATAAAACTCAAGGCTTACAGGAAATGTTAAAAAATTTGCTGGATGATTTTGACGATGAGCTTGTAAATGCAGATCTGGTAAATGCTTCTGAGAAAAGACTGCAATTGTACCAAGATATTCATGTTCAAATCAGAGAGCTTTCTGATCTTTTAGTTACAGCATATGAATTGATCGAAAATAGGAAAACTAATATTCCTGTCAAAGAAATAAATGAAAACCTTCGTTCGTTGTCCGCAAATCGTGACCAACTTCAATTACGCCTTCCGGATTTCTTAACCGGGCAATCTGAAATCGGAGCGTTGGCAAAACTGGATAGCATGATTGGCTTAAATGAAGTTAAGGGATACATCCATCGTTATTATCATTTCTTAAAATATCAGCAGGAAAGAAAAGATTATGGCTTTACCATGGTGGATGAACCTGGACTCCATATGATCATGACTGGAAACCCTGGCACAGGAAAAACAACGCTGGCAAGGCTTCTGGCCAATATTTATCATGAATTGGGAATACTAAAAACGAAAGAAGTAATTGAAGTGAATCGTTCCCACCTTGTCGGTTCTTACGTTGGCCAGAGCGAAGAAAATACCATGAACTATGTCAAACAGGCAAAGGGTGGCGTGCTTTTCATCGATGAAGCCTACAGTCTAAGCAGGGAAGGCCAAACAGGAAATGATTATGGCCAGGCAGTCATTGATACGCTGGTTTCAGCAATGACGAGCAGAGAATATGGGGATACATTTGCCGTCATTCTGGCAGGTTATCCGGAGGAAATGCGGCAATTCCTTTGGTCAAATCCCGGGTTACGCAGTAGATTTCCTGAGCAGAATCATATCGAACTACCTGATTATGATATGAATGAACTTTTGCAGATCGCTGAGAATGCTGCAATGGAAAATGATTATTTTTTCACCGATCAGGCTTTAACAGGATTGGAACAAGCGATAGATAAACAACGGGTAGATGAATCGTTCGGCAATGCGCGCACAGTCAGAAACCTGGTTTTAAAGACTATTTTCCAAAAAGGAGCTGCAGAGGATTCCAAAGAGCAGCTGCATTGGCTCGATCATATGCGTATCAGTGAAGAGGACCTGAGAACCGAAGCGTACGCTGATTCAGAACACCCACCACTTAATGAACTAGATGAACTTATTGGTTTGGAAAGTGTCAAAAAAGAAGTGAAAAAACTATCGTCATTTGTCCGTATACAACAAAAACGAAAGCAAAACGGATTGCCTCACGTACCAGTTCAACTTCATTCAGTTTTTACCGGTAATCCCGGAACAGGAAAATCAACAGTAGCAAAGATCTATGCAGGTATATTAAAGCAATGCGGCTTACTCAAACGCGGACATGTCATTACTTCTTCAAGAAGTGATCTTGTAGCTGGTTTTGTAGGACAAACTGCTATTAAAACAAAGAAGAAAATACGCGAAGCGCTGGGTGGAGTATTATTTATCGATGAAGCTTACTCCCTTTATAAAGGCGGCCGAGATGATTTTGGTAAGGAAGCCGTAGAAACATTGGTTGATGAAATGACGAAGCATGACGAAAACCTTGTGGTCATTCTGGCCGGGTACGATAAGGAGATGGATAAATTAATCGACAGCAACCCTGGCCTTGCGAGCCGTTTTAAAAAATATATCCATTTTCCCGATTATGATCCCCATGCATTACTGCAGATGACCATATACCAGTCAGGTCTTTATGAATATGAACTAGAAGAACAGGCGAAGAGCTTCCTTTTTGAAAAATTCCAAACCACGAATATAAGTGGAAATGGCAGGTTTGTGAACAACCTGATCAATGAAGCAATCCAATACCAGGCATTGCGATTGGAAAATGAAAAACAGATAGAAATGTCAGTATTATCAAAAGGTGATATGAAACAGGCATGGAATGACATACAGGGGGAGCAATAATATGTTAGAGACAAATACGTCTATTCGAGTTAGATATCAGGAAACAGATCAGATGGGTGTCGTCTATCACGCCAATTACCTTGTCTGGTTTGAGTTAGGAAGAACAGACTTCATTGAAGCCCTTGGCTTTAAGTATCATGAAATTGAGAAACAGGGAGTCGTTTCACCGGTTGTGGATGCGGATATCCAATTTAAAAAACCGGTTAGGTACGGGGAAGAAGCCCATGTTAAAACTTGGCTTGAGGATTATGATGGCTTGAGGATCACATATGGATATCAGATTTTCAATCAGCATGGGGAGCTTTCCGTTTCTGGGCATACCAGGCATGTAATTGTAAAAGAAGGGAGTTTCCGGCCAGTGTCAATCAGGCGTTCGTTTCCAAACTGGCATAAGGCATACCAGGAAGCATTGGAGGGGTGAAATGGCATTTGGAGTGGATCGTAAAGAGTTAAAGGAATGGAAGAGGAAAGTTCGTAATGGAGAAATCGCATTCTTAACTCACTTTTGGATAGATGATAGATTTCCAGGGTGCGATACCGTCACAAAAGTGGGCTGTTCCGATATTGAAAAATTAACAAAGTGGGGCAGTAAGCACGGTCTTCATAGTGCGTGGATCCATATGGATAAAACTTATCCCCACTTCGATCTTTTCGGTGATTCACAAGCAAAGATACTAAGAAAAGAAGGTTTGTGGGGTCATATAGAAAAGTTCCATCTTTAGTACGAAAAAAGGGCGGGAATACACTTATCCCGCCCTTTTGAAATGTGATAATAGATTATTCGTATTTGTATTCTGGCTCTTCCCATTTTTCATTATATTCTACTTTCAGAGACTTATCATCAAAATACCATTCATCAGATTCTTCAATGAAAAAGAGAACCCCATTAACTTCGGTTTCAGCAACCGGTTCAAAAGGTTCTTCTTGTCTAATTCCTAGTGAAAATCCCGGTTGCAGACCGCCTGAACCCCCATACCTGACAAAAAAGCGAATAAAAGTTTTACCGGTAATTTCCAGTTCTTCCTCGTACCAATTAGCTGCTTGCTCGGTAACTTCGATAATCATTACATCATCTCCTCAGCGAATACTTATCTCTACCCATACCACATCATATTAAATTGAAACTACACGTCACTGAGCTACAACAGGAAAAGCAGACTGTCAATGTCAGTCTGCTTTTTGTCATCTTTTCTTCTCAGGTACTGGATCAAATCCACCTCGGTGAAAAGGCTGGCACTTGGCAATTCTGACAACCGTTAAATATGCTCCTCTGAAGAATCCGAACCTGCGGAATGCTTCCAGGCTATATTGGGAGCAAGTCGGAAAAAATCGACAGGTGGGTGGTTTTAATGGACTGATAAACTTCTGGTAGAACCTGATCAATCCAATGAAAATATGCTTCATGGATCAACACCTAAACATGTTCTTGGTTTTTATCATAGCTTAGTTTTGCAACTGCATCGTGAAGATGGATGGATTCTTCATTACGGCACGAAACTGAAAAACTTTCAACAAATTCATACTCATAAAGATCTGCTGCTACAAGTCTGACAACATCTTCCACAAAACGAGGATTTTCATATGCCTGCTCTGTAACCATTTTTTCATCAGGTCTTTTTAGGACAGGGTGAACCCGCGCACTCGCATTACTCTCAGCAGCTTCCAGTAATGCCAGCTTCCAATCGGTTGCATTCTCATCAAAATCGTCCGTGAGTTTGACGTTGATGGATACATTCCCGCGTTGATTGTGGGCACTGTATTCACTGATTTCCTTCGAACATGGGCATAATGTAGTAATGGTAGCCGTCAGTCCAACTTCCAAATCATGCCCGGTGTCTTCATGGTAACTGACTTTCATATAGGCATCTGCATGGTTCATGCCACTTAGACCAGAAGAAGGACCTTTTCGTTCAAAAAACCATGGAAATGCCACTTCAATTTCTGCATCCGTCTGCTTCAAACGGACTGCCAGTTCTCTGGTGAACTTCTTCAACGTACTGATATCCACAGCAAATCCTTCCTGGTGGTACTGGTCCAATTGCTGGGTGAACCGGCTCATGTTTGTCCCCTTACTATCCTGGGTAATAGAGGAACCAAAGGAGAAGGTCCCGATAGTTGTCTGGATTTCCGGCGCCATTTGACTCGGAATTCTGATTGGGTGCTTGACATTAGCAATTCCTACGGTATCTATTTCAAATAAAAAATCTTGTTTTGAATTTTGAAGGTCGACCATCTGTTCTTTTTCCATTGGTTTGGTGCGAGGTCCTGGCTCTATCGATCCAAACAATTTATGACGCGCTGCTTTAGAAGGTAGTAGTTTTTTATTCTTCAAATTGGTCTTTTGCATAACATTGACTCCTTTCAAGCCACAGCAGTGTTTCTCATACCTCCGAGTATACATGATGGAAGGCATTTTATACAGTTTTCTGCTTTAATGAAAGTGCGTCATATCCCCCTGCTGCAAAGGATATTACCAAGCAAATCATACCATAATTTCGTTTGATTCCCCTATACTTTTTTATCATACCCCAAAATAAAAAGCCCAACAAAAAGAGCAGCCTGCCTTAATCGGCTATTGCTGCTCCTTCATTTTGAATGCAGAAAAAAACTCGTTTGCTTCTAAAAATTTGAATCTCTCTTACATCCAGGTTATTTTTGGTTCTGTTTTGTTGATGATTCGCTTGATATTGGTCCGATGCCGGTAAATCACAAACAAGGTAAGAAATGTAATTACGATGAAAAGACCATTATCAGCAATAAAAAAACTTACAGCCATGGAAATGATACCTGTAATCATGGAAGATAAGGAAACGAATTTCGTTAAATACAGCATGAGGAAAAAAGTGGCTATCATAATAACAAATACGAGTGGATTGGCACCAAGGATAACACCACCGGATGTAGCGACTGCTTTTCCTCCTCTAAAACTGGCAAAGACCGGATACATATGGCCAATGACTGCAAATATCCCAATAATAAGGGGATAAACATCAGCAGCGAATAAAACCGGAAGCACTGTTGCAAGCGTACCCTTAAGAATGTCGGCGCTCGTAACCAGCAGACCTGGTTTTTTTCCTAACACCCTGAAGGAATTGGTTCCGCCAAGATTACCACTGCCATGCTCACGAATGTCGATATTGTAACCGATTTTTCCAACGAGCAAACCAAAAGGAATCGAACCTAATAAATAAGCAATTATAGCAAAAATAACATATTCCATTATAAATCTCCTTTACCGTCTGTTCGTATATGTCTATTCTATCATGTATCCAACCATACATCAGATATTTCCTGCTGACTCAGCAAATCTGTTCATTATGTAACAACACAGTACCCGTGAAACAGTAAGCCGGCCTCTGCTATTATAAGCATGCTTAAGGAGCTTATCAAGACTATTATAGAAAACATTGCTATATCATTTGTTTTTTCTACATGTTTTCTCAATAATAAAATGGGGAATAAATATGTCATATGTTGTACTAGGGGGTCCATGATGATTGAATTTAATAATGTTACTAAAACCTATTCTGATGGCACGACAGCCGTCAAAAATATGAGCTTTAAAGTCAACGAAGGGGAATTGTTGACTTTGGTTGGTCCTAGTGGATGTGGAAAGACTACTACCATGAAAATGATCAATCGGCTTATTCAGCCTACTTCCGGATCTATTTTTATACATAATCAGGATATCCGGGAATATAACATCCATGAATTACGGTGGAACATTGGCTACGTCCTCCAACAAATCGCCTTGTTTCCCCATATGACAGTAGAGGAAAATATATCCATAGTTCCAGAGATGAAGAAATGGAAGAAAAAAGATGTCTCCAAACGCATCGATGAATTGATGGATATGGTCGGGCTCGACCCTGCAACTCACCGTAAAAGAAAGCCTGATGAACTCTCCGGTGGGCAACAGCAGCGCGTCGGGGTTATTCGTGCGCTTGCGGCTGATCCGGATTTTATACTAATGGATGAACCTTTCAGTGCGCTTGACCCGATCAGCCGTGAAAAACTGCAGCAGGATATCCGGGACCTGCAGCAGGAGATCCAAAAAACAATCGTTTTTGTTACCCATGATATGGACGAGGCATTGGCACTTGGTGATCGTGTGTGCCTAATGAAAGCAGGGGAAATCATTCAGCTTGATACCCCGCAGAATATGATACTTTCTCCTAAAAACGATTTCGTCAAAGACTTTATCGGAAACCGTAAATCTCCGTGGCAGACAGCTGTAGATGTGATGGTCGATCAGACTGCAAACCAGGTAATTTCCAAGACAAGCTTTGACAATGGGGAATATGAGAAACAGGGCACATATATTATCAAGGGAATTGACGGTACCTATTTTGGTGCCGTTAAGAACGGGAAAGAGGTAAAGCTTCCGACACTAAAAAATGATATACCATTAAAGAAAGCAGCTGAAAAATTTGAAGAACACAATGAAGAACTGCTGCCTGTCGTCAAGGGTGCCCAATTGGTTGGAACGATAAGTTACAGGGACATAGTACTCCACCTTAAAAAACATATTAAGACGGAAAATGGGGTGGTGCAGTGATGGGCGAGTTCATCGAAGTATTTCAACAACGTCAAGACGTCCTATGGCCAACAATTTGGGAGCATCTTCAAATTTCCATCATATCGCTTGTCATTGCCACATTAATATCCCTGCCTCTTGGTCTTATTCTGACGAGGAACCATAAGGTAGCAGAGCCGATCATCGGATTAACAGCCATCTTACAGACAATACCAAGTCTTGCCGTATTAGCATTTTTGATTCCGTTCTTTGGGATTGGACAGACACCTGCCATCATTGCATTATCCGCTTATGGGTTACTTCCGATTCTACGTAATACGTATACAGGCATCAAAGAAGTCGACCCGGCACTGAAAGAAGCGGCGACTGGCATGGGGATGACTTCTTTTCGTCGTTTGTCCCGTGTAGAATTGCCGATTGCTATGCCGGTAATCATGGCTGGTATCCGAACATCCATGGTATTAATTGTAGGTACGACCACTATTGCTGCTTTGATCGGTGCCGGGGGGCTGGGAGAAATCATCCTACTTGGGCTGGATCGTGGCGGTGATTTGAACCTTATCTTGCTCGGTGCCATTCCAGCCGCTCTATTAGCGATCATGATGGATTTGATTTTACGAATGTTTGAACGGACATCTGCAAAGTCCGGTTTCCGTTCTCTGATTTCCCTTTTGGTGGTCGCTGTATTGATCGCTGTCGGTCCACTGCTATTTGCCGGTGAGAAAAAAGCTGACATTACTATAGGAGCCAAGCTCGGTGCTGAACCTAGGATATTGATTAACATGTACAAACTATTAATTGAGGATGGGTCAAATCTTGAAGTTGAACTTATTCCAAACCTCGGGAAAACGGATGTGGTATTTTCTGCTCTGCAGGAAGGCAGCATCGATTTATATCCAGAATTCACGGGAACTGCATTAGTGACATTACTGGAACAGCAAGCGGAAAGTAACAATCCGGAGGAAGTTTATCACGCTGCGAAAAAAGGTATGCAGGAGAAGTTTAATATGGCATATCTGCAGCCAATGCAGTTCAATAATACCTATGCACTTGCCGTCCGAGAGGATTTTGCGAATCGATATGGATTGGAAACCATTGAAGACCTGCAGCCGATAGATAATCAGATGACAGCTGGGTTCACTCTTGAGTTCAAAGACCGTCAGGATGGATATCAGGGCATTAAACAGCTTTATAACATCCAATTCGGACAAGTGAAAACCATGGATCCTGGTCTCAGGCAGGGTGCGATAAAAAACAAGGAAGTAGACGTGATTGATGCTTACTCTACAGCAAGTTATATCGAAGCACTCAATTTGAAGGTGCTAAAAGATAATAAGAATCTGTTTCCTCCATATCAGGGTGCCCCACTATTGAGACAGGAAACGATTGAAAAATATCCAGAGCTTAAGGATATTTTAAACCAGCTTGGAGGCAAAATAACCGGGGATCAAATGAGAAAGATGAATTATCAAGTGGAACAAAAAGATAGATCCGCGGAAGAGGTCGCTCGTGAATTTCTAAAAGAACAAGGATTATTGTAAAGGAGGAGTTACTATGGGTTACCAGCATCCAGATCAGGAAACGATAAAAACGGCTTTATTAGAAACGAAAACCATAGCAGTCGTTGGATTATCAGATAAAGAACATCGAACTTCCTATCAGATAGCAAAAGCAATGCAGCAGGCAGGGTATCGTATAATTCCCGTCAATCCTACTGTAGAAGAAGTTTTGGGGGAAAAAGCTTATGATACATTGCAAGATGTCGATATAGACTTTGAGATGATTAATGTTTTCAGACGTTCTGAGTTTCTACCCGATCTTGCCAGAGATGCTGCCGAAACAAATGCTAAGATTTTCTGGGCCCAGCAAGGTGTACAAGATAGTTCGGCTTATGATTATTTGAAAGAACGAGGCTTTACGGTTATCATGGATACTTGCATTAAAGTAGCCCATGCTGTTCTGGTCGGTAGGTAATAAGCCTTCCTTAAACGTATTTTCAAGTAAAAAATCCCTGTTCATACAGGGATTTTTTACTGGTTTACATAAAAGAAACATTTGCGTCTTACGCCAAAAAGGCTAAAATAGAACAAGCAGCATTATTCGAAGATATTTACACGCTCGAACGTTTGTTCTATTATAAAGAGAGATAGGTTCGTTCTAGAAAGGAGACGTTGTCAAGTTGGTTAAACAAGCACAACAATACTCAGATGATTCGATACAAGTACTGGAGGGACTGGAAGCGGTTCGGAAGCGCCCGGGTATGTATATTGGCAGCACCGACCATCGCGGACTCCATCATCTCGTCCATGAAATCGTTGATAATGCCGTAGATGAAGCGTTAGCCGGCTATGGAGAAACGATTACGGTCACGGTCCATAAAGATGGCAGTTTGTCTGTGAAAGATGAGGGACGGGGCATGCCTACAGGAATGCATAAAATGGGGAAGCCAACTCCTGAAGTCATTTTAACTGTCCTGCATGCCGGAGGAAAATTCGGTCAAGGAGGATATAAAACCAGTGGCGGTCTTCATGGGGTCGGTGCTTCTGTAGTAAATGCCCTTTCAGAATGGCTGGAGGTTACCATCCATCGTGACGGGCAGACGTATATGCAGCGTTTTGAGAATGGTGGTGTCCCTGTTACATCTCTAGAGAGAAAAGGAACAACTAGGAAAAGTGGAACGATCATTCATTTCAAGCCTGACAGCTCTGTTTTTACGACAACAAATTTTAATTTTGAAACATTGTCCGAACGGTTACGTGAAGCGGCTTTTCTATTGAAAGGTGTAGAAATCAAGCTGGTCGACCAACGAAAGGATATGGAAGAAAGCTATCAATATGATGACGGACTGAAATCATTCGTCAGTTATCTCAATGAAGAAAAAGACACCCTGCATCCAGTTGTTTCATTCGAAGGAGAGCAGAACGGCATCGAAATTGACTTTGCTTTCCAATTCAATGACGGATTCGCAGAAAGCATGCTTTCATTCGTCAATAATGTACGTACCAAAGATGGGGGAACCCATGAATCTGGGGCAAAAACCGCAGTAACGAGAATTTTCAATGATCATGCACGGAAAACAGGGCAGTTGAAGGAAAAGGATAAGAATTTGGAAGGAAACGATATCAGGGAAGGTTTTACTGCGATAGTTTCTGCTCGTATACCGGAGGAGCTTTTACAATTTGAAGGGCAGACGAAAAGTAAACTGGGCACGTCCGAGGCGAGATCAGCTGTAGACGCTGTTGTTTCTGCAAAACTTTCGTACTTTTTGGAAGAGAACCCTGATATTGCAAGTCTTCTGATTAAAAAAGCAATCAGAGCAAAGGAAGCAAGGGAAGCTGCCCGGAAAGCCAGGGAAGACGCTCGTTCAGGAAAGAAAAAGAAGCGTAAAGAAACGATGCTGAGCGGAAAACTTACTCCTGCTCAGTCTCGTAATCCGAAGAAAAATGAGTTGTATCTAGTGGAGGGTGACTCTGCCGGAGGTTCGGCAAAACAGGGTCGTGATAGAAAATTCCAAGCAATTCTGCCGCTCCGCGGGAAAGTTATCAATACGGAGAAAGCAAAAATAGCGGACATTTTCAAGAATGAAGAAATCTCCACTATTATTCATACGATTGGCGCAGGTGTTGGAGGCGATTTTGACCTCGAAGACTGTAATTATGATAAAATCGTCATCATGACCGATGCCGATACGGACGGCGCTCATATCCAGGTGCTGCTTTTGACTTTCTTTTACCGTTATATGCGTCCTTTGGTGGAAGCTGGTAAAGTGTTTATCGCCTTGCCGCCTCTTTATAAGATTTCGAAAGGGAAAGGAAAAAAAGAGCAAATTGAGTATGCCTGGGACGAAGAAGGCATGGATAAAGCCGTTAAAAAATTCAAAAATGGTTATATCATCCAGCGTTATAAAGGTCTCGGTGAAATGAATGCTGACCAGCTCTGGGAAACGACGATGGACCCTGCAACAAGGACATTGATCCGGGTAACCATTGATGATCTGGCCCGGGCAGAACGACGGGTTACGACACTTATGGGAGACAAAGTAGAACCTAGACGTAAATGGATTGAATCCCATGTAGCGTTTGGATTAGAAGATGAAGTCAATATTTTAGAAAACGATAAACTTCATAACTAGAGGAGGATATTCTTTTGGCGGAAGTTGAGAACTACTTAGATTTACCACTGGAAGAGGTCATTGGCGACCGATTCGGAAGATACAGTAAATACATCATACAGGAGCGCGCTCTTCCGGATGCAAGGGATGGTTTGAAACCGGTTCAGCGGCGAATTCTTTTTGCTATGCATCAGGAAAAGAATACGCACGATAAAGCTTTCCGAAAATCGGCCAAAACGGTCGGTACCGTAATTGGTAATTACCATCCGCACGGGGATACGTCTGTATATGATGCCATGGTCCGGTTAAGCCAGGATTGGAAGGTACGGAAAGGACTTGTCGAAATGCACGGGAATAACGGAAGTGTGGATGGGGATCCACCAGCCGCCATGCGTTATACGGAAGCACGCCTATCCAGTATTTCCTCTGAGTTATTACGTGATATAGAAAAGGAAACAGTGGATTTCATTCCTAACTTTGATGATACGATATTTGAGCCAGTTGTCCTGCCGGCGAAATTCCCTAACCTTCTGGTTAATGGGTCGACAGGAATCTCCGCTGGGTATGCTACGGATATTCCGCCCCATAATATAGGCGAAGTCATCGATGCTGTTATTATGAAAATTGAAAAACAAGATGTCTCTATTGACGAGTTAATGACCAAGATGAAAGGTCCTGATTTCCCTACAGGGGGGATTATCCAGGGTATAGAAGGTATCAAGAAAGCGTACGAGACAGGTAAAGGCAAAATAGTCCTCCGTGGGCGTACCGAAATCGAGTCAATAAAAGGCAGCAAAGAACAAATTGTCATTGACGAAATTCCTTATGAAGTGAATAAAGCAAACCTCGTTAAACGTATGGATGAACTTCGGATTGACCGAAAAGTAGAAGGAATTGCGGAAGTCCGGGATGAAACTGACCGGACGGGACTTCGAATCGTAGTGGAATTAAAAAAAGATGCCAATAGTGAAGGTGTGTTGAATTATCTGTTCAAAAATACAGATTTGCAGGTAACCTATCATTTTAATATGGTAGCGATCAAGGATCGCACACCACAACTGCTTAATCTTCATCAAATCATTGATTCGTATATTTCCCACCAGAAAGATGTAGTGACAAGACAGGCTCAATACGACTTAAAAAAGGCGAAGGCACGTGCACATATTGTGGAAGGTCTTATCAAAGCAATTTCTATTCTGGATGAAGTGATTGCTACGATACGGGCTTCCAAGGATAAGGCAGATGCAAAAAATCGCTTGATTGATGCCTATGATTTCACTGAAGAACAAGCAGAAGCGATTGTTACCCTGCAGTTATATCGTCTGACTAACACAGATATCACAGCATTAGAAAAAGAAGCTGGCGAACTTAGAGACCGGATTGCATATCTGGAAGATATCCTGGCAAACGAACGGAAGCTTCTTCAAGTCATCAAAAATGATCTGAAAGCTCTGAAAAAGCAATACAAAGATGAACGCCGTACGAAAATTGAAGAAGAGATCGAAGAACTGAAAATCAATTTGGAGGTCATGGTAGCTAGTGAAGACATACTTGTTTCTGTGACACGTGACGGATATGTCAAACGTACCAGTCTTCGTTCCTATGCAGCATCGAACGGGGAGGATCTGGCAATCAAGGAAGGGGACCATCTGTTGCGGCTCCTTGAAATAAATACGACAGATAAGCTCCTGCTGTTTACGAATAAAGGGAACTACCTGTACCTTCCTGTCCATGAAATTCCAGATATAAGATGGAAGGATCTCGGACAGCATATTGCTAATCTCGTTCCGATCAACAATAACGAGCAGATAGTGGATGCTTACCCTGTCCGTGAGTTCAAGGATAATCAATTCTTATTGTTCTTCACAAAAAATGGCATGGTGAAAAAAAGTGAGCTTTCCCTTTACCAGGCTCAGCGTTATTCCAAACCCCTTGTTGCCATAAACCTGAAAGAAGATGACGAGGTCACCAACGTCTTCCTCACCTCTGGTCATTCGGATGTCTTACTTGCAACGAATAAAGGATATGGCCTCTGGTATCATGAGAGTGAAGTTAAGGCAGTCGGCCAAAGGGCTGCAGGTGTGAAAGCAATCAACCTGAAAGATGGGGATTATGTTGTTTCCGGACAAGTATTCGACGATTTGGCAGAGCCTTCGATTGTCATAGTCACTCACAGAGGAGCAATCAAACGGATGCGATTAAAAGAATTTGAACAGACGTCCAGGGCAAAACGGGGAGTTATCATGCTTAGGGAGTTGAAAAAGAATCCGCATCGGCTCATCAACATGATTTTGACCGAATCAGGGGATGAATTACAGGTGAAGAGCGCCAATGGTCAAGTACTTACTATAAATCCAATGCAGTTCAAAACAAATGACCGTTACAGTAATGGCTCATACGTCGTGGATATTGACCAAAGCGGAGAAGTGGTAGATATCTGGATGAAACCGACCTATGAAAAACCTTTTGAAGATAATCATCACTCCTAAATGTGAGCGTCCAGCCTGAATAGGCTTGGACGCTTTTTCTAGTCAGGTAGTTAAAATGAAAGTAGTAAATCACTTCAATTCATTCAACTCAGATTCATTTGTATTTTCTGAAAACTATGATAAAATATGGACAGATGTGATTGAGAAAGGGGATGATGTATGTCTGAGTTAAGAGAGTCCATCATGCGTACCTCTCTCGAGCTGTTTGAAAAACACGGCTTCCACGGGGTGACTGTAAACCAGATAGTCGCCGCTTCTAACACATCCAAAGGTGGATTCTATCATCATTTCCAATCAAAGGATGAACTGCTGTTTGTCATCCATGACACCTTTATTACCTATGTGTTGAAAGAAGCCAAGGCTGCCAATGAAATCCATCAATCACCTATCAATAAAATTCAGGCGATCGTCAAAGCTTTTGTGAGAGTATTTGACCTTTATAAGCCTCATATTTCCGTCTTTTATCAAGAAAGTATCTATTTGAAGCCAGAGTATGAAAAGCAAATGAAACGTAAGCGAGATGCTTTCAAGCAAATGGTTTTTCAAGTGATTAAGGAAGGACAGGAATCCGGTGACTTCAGAAGAGAACTTCCGATGGAAATCGTCGGGATGGCGATACTCGGTATGGTCAACTGGATATATAAATGGTATCAACGTGATGGAAAATACTCCATAGACCAAATCGCTGATGTCTATGTGGATTTTATCCTCCATGCGATTTTGCCTTCTTCTTCTCATCAACAACAAGTATTCGATTCACACTTGCTTGAACGTCCTTTTTTTTACTGAGAAAGGAAACCGCTTACATAATTTTTTGCCCGTTACAGACCAACCAGTCGGTCTTGTTAAAGCAGGGTATCTAAAGGGGGAGCATTATGAACTTTGAATTAACGAAAGAACAAGAGATGACGAGAAAAATGGTCCGTGATTTTGCGGAGAACGTCATTCAGCCAAGGGCTATTGATATCGACATTAATTCCAAGTTTCCTGAGGACATTTTTAAGGAAATCGGGAAGCTGGGACTGCTTGGCATTCCATTCCCTGAGGAGTACGGAGGGGCAGGGGGAGACACGATCACTTACGCCCTTGCTGTAGAAGAAATTGGCCGGGTTTGCGGGTCTACCGGCCTCAGTTATGCAGCTGCAGTATCCCTTGGTGCAAGTCCGATTTACTACTTCGGAACCGAAGAGCAAAAACAGGAATTCCTAGTTCCACTCGCAAAAGGAGAAGGACTGGCATCCTTCGGTTTAACGGAACCTAATGCGGGTTCGGATGCAGGCGGTACCCAGACACGTGCTGAACTTATTGGAGATGAATATATAATCAACGGGGAAAAATGCTGGATTACTAACGCAGAGTATGCCCGTTCGATTACTGTAACAGCAGTATCAGGAAAACGAGAAGACGGAAAGAATATCATATCTGCTTTTATCGTGCCTCGTGATACCCCAGGTCTTAAAATCAATAGCAATTATGACAAAATGGGTGTACGCGGTTCCAATACCTCGGAAATTATCCTGGAGGATGTCAAGGTACCTAAGGAAAACATATTAGGGGATCCAAAAAAAGGTTTTGGACAATTTTTATATACGCTTGATGGTGGCAGAATCTCCATTGCAGCACTCGGTGTGGGGATTGCCCAGGCTTCATTAGACAGGGCTCTAGCCTATGCCAAGGAAAGAAAGCAGTTCGGACAGCCGATTTCGAATTTCCAGGCCATTCAGTTCAAGCTTGCTGACATGGCCATGGAAGTAGAGCTTGCCAGGAATATGGTATTCAAAGCAGCATGGCTTAAGGACCAAGGGAAGCCATTTACTAAAGAATCCGCCTATGCCAAGCTGTTCGCTTCTGAAACCGCTTTCCGATCCGCGAATCAGGCGATCCAGATCCATGGCGGCTATGGTTATATGAGGGAATATGAAGTGGAACGATACTTGCGAGATGCGAAGCTTCTGGAAATTGGTGAAGGAACATCTGAAATCCAGCGTCTCGTCATTGCAAGGAAACTTGGATGCTAATCTCATATTAAGGAGGAACGCTATGTCATTATTGAAACTGACTGTCGGTGAATTGCTGGAGGAAAAGGTTAAAAACCACCCTGATCATGAGGCATTCGTCTACCCGGAACTCAATTTGCGAAAAACTTATGCTGAATTCGACCATCTCGTCAATGAAGCAGCTAAAGGATTCATGGCTCTAGGAATTGAAAAAGGGGATCATGTAGCTATCTGGGCAGACAATAAACCGGAATGGCTGATTTCCCAATTTGCAACTGGGAAAATGGGCGGGGTCCTGGTGACGGTAAATACTAACTATCGTGCACAGGAGCTGGAATATCTATTGAAACAATCCGATGCAACAACATTGATTCTGGCTGAAAGCTTTCGTGGTGCCTCCTACATCGATATTTTAAAAGAAGTTTGCCCAGAGATAGAAATATCCGAAAAAGGTGAGATTCAAAGCAGCCGGTTCCCTCATCTGAAAAACATTGTCACTCTGGGAGACAGGGAATATGACGGATGCTATACCTGGAGTGAAATGATTGTGATGGGACGTGAATTGCCGGATGATTCACTAGAGCAGCGTCATGCAAGTCTGTCTTATCAAGATGTCATTAATATGCAGTATACTTCCGGAACGACCGGCTTTCCGAAAGGTGTCATGCTAAGCCACTATAATATCGTAAACAATGGGAATCAGGTAGCGGATTCCATGAAGCTGACAGAAGAGGATCGTTTGTGCATCCCTGTCCCGTTTTTCCATTGTTTTGGCTGTGTGTTAGGGACAATGGCTGCCGTTTCAAAAGGGTCTACGATGGTGATATTAGAGCAATTTGATCCGGAAAAAGTGCTTGATGCCGTCGAAAAAGAAAAGTGTACTGCCCTCCATGGGGTTCCCACGATGTTCATAGCAGAATTGAACCATCCGAGATTTGCTTCGTTTAAAGCAGATACATTACGTACAGGAATAATGGCAGGATCCACTTGCCCAATGGAAGTAATGAAAGATGTCATCCATAAAATGGGGGCGGAAGAAATTACAATCGCTTACGGTCAGACGGAATCCTCTCCTGTTATCACTCAAACCCGAACAGATGACCCGGTTGAACGCCGAGTAAGCACTGTTGGCAAAGCACATCCGAATGTGGAAGTGAAGATTATCGAACCAGGTACGAATGAAGAAGTCGAACCGGGTGTACCGGGAGAACTATGTACAAAAGGATACCTCGTCATGGAAGGCTATTATAAAAACACTGAGGCAACAGAGACGGCTATTGATGAAGAAGGGTGGCTTCGTACTGGCGATATCGCTGTGATGGATGAACAGGGCTACATTGAAATCACTGGCCGGATTAAGGACATGATTATCCGCGGAGGCGAAAATGTATATCCACGAGAAATAGAAGAGTTTCTTTATCAGCACCCGAGTGTCCTGGATGTCCAGGTAGTCGGTGTACCTGACAGCAAGTATGGCGAAGAAATTATGGCCTGGATTATTGCAAAGGAAGGATCAGCTGTTACGGAGAAGGACATACGGGAATTTTGCGACGGGAAAATTTCGAAACATAAAATACCAAAATACATTCAATTTACAGACGAATACCCGATGACAGCAAGTGGCAAAATCCAAAAATTCAAATTGCGTGAAAATGCCCTTGATATGCTGCAATCGAAATCTTAACCGGAGGAGGCAGAAAATTGTTCACTAAAATTCTGATCGCAAACCGCGGAGAGATTGCTGCAAGAATCATTCGCACATGTAAGAAAATGGGGATTAATACTGTCGCTGTTTACTCGGAGGCAGACGAAGATGCTCCGTATGTTAAACAAGCCGATGAAAGCTTTCTGATTGGCAAACCTCGTGTGAACGAATCCTACTTGAACATTGAAAAAATACTTGATACGGCTAGAAAGTCGGGAGCAGAGGCCATACATCCCGGCTATGGACTATTGAGTGAAAATGCAGGCTTTGCCAGAAAGTGCCGTGAAGCCGGGTTGACATTTATTGGACCTTCCAGTGATGTCATAGCAAAAATGGGAGATAAAGTGGCAGCCAGGCAAGCGATGAAGGAAGCTGGTGTACCGATTGTTCCTGGGACGGATCAAGCTTTAAAAGATGTGGAAGAGGCTAAAGCATACGCCAATGAATTCGGCTATCCTGTCATGCTGAAAGCTGCTGCAGGCGGCGGAGGAATCGGCATGCAGGCTGTCAAAAATGATCAGGAACTGGAAAAGGCTTTTGAAGGGAATTCTAAGCGGGCTGCTTCGTTTTTCGGAGATGGCACCATGTTCCTTGAGAAGCAAATCCTTAACCCCCGCCATATTGAAATTCAGGTTCTGGGCGATGGTTTTGGTAACGCGGTACATTTATTTGAGCGGGAATGCTCGATCCAGAGACGACACCAAAAAGTACTAGAAGAAGCTCCATCCCCGTTTATTTCTCAAAAAACGCGAGATGAAATGGGAAATAAAGCTGTACAGGCTGTTAAAGCCTTATCTTATAAAAATGCCGGAACGATAGAATTTCTGGTAGATGAAGAAGAGAATTTTTATTTTCTTGAAATGAATACACGTCTTCAAGTTGAACATCCGGTGACTGAAGAAATCACTGGTCTGGATTTGGTGGAACAGCAGATTAAAATTGCTGATGGAGATCCTTTATCCTTTACACAAGATGACCTTGGTATAAAGGGTCATGCGATAGAAGTAAGGATATATGCAGAAGACCCAGAAAGGTTTTTCCCTTCTCCTGGTAATTTAACGAAGTTTGAAGTGCCAGAGGGAGATGGTATAAGAAATGAACTTGCTGTTCATGGAAATTCGAAGGTAACTCCGTTTTATGACCCAATGATAGCAAAGCTGGTTGTATATGGGATGGACCGTCACCAGGCGATTGACCGATTATCCAATGCTCTTGAGCGCTACCGGGCGGAAGGGATAAAGACGAATATTCCGATGCTGAAAAAAGTAGTGAACCATGAGCGGTTTAAAGCAGGAGACACGAAGACATCATTTGTTGAGGAATTTTATTTACCATCTTTAGCTGAAAAATAGGAGGTAACAATTATGACAGAAATCAAAGCATCAATGGCAGGAAGCGTTTGGAAGGTAGTTGCGGGGGAAGGAGATTCCGTGACAAACGGACAGGATATCGTCATTCTAGAATCTATGAAAATGGAAATTCCGATACCTGCTGAAGCAGAAGGTACGATCAAAGAATTAAAAGTGGGCGAAGGGGATTTTGTTAACGAAGGAGACGTAATTGCAATCATTGAATGAATAGGAGCGGTATGGAATGCTACACGTGCCTGAAAATGTAATCGTAAAGGAAGTAGGGCCAAGAGATGGTTTGCAGAATGAACCAGCTAATGTGGATACAGCTGATAAGGTTGCCTGGATTGATAAGCTGTCTGAAGCAGGCTTTTCTTACATTGAAATCAGCTCTTTTGTCCATCCTAAATGGATCCCTCAACTTTCTGACGCAAAAGAAGTAGCAGCAGCAATCAAAAGGCATCCAGGTATTACATATGCTGCTCTGGTACCGAATAGAAAAGGCCTCGAGCGTGCTATCGAGACAGATATTGATGAAGCATCTATATTTATGTCCAGCAGTGAAACACATAATAAAAAAAACATCAATAAATCACTTGAAGAAACCTATCCTGTCTTAAAGGAAGTAGTAGAGGGTGCTAAGTCAGCCGGAAAGAGTGTAAGGGGATATGTTTCCACAGTGTTTGGCTGTCCGTATGAGGGGGAGGTTCCTATTGATCAGATTCTCCGTGTATGTGATCGTTTATTTGAGATGGGGATAGACGAATTGTCTTTGGGGGATACAATTGGAGTAGCTGATCCAAAACAGGTCGATGAAACACTTACAGAAATAAAGAAACGCTTTTCATTTGACCGAATCGCCATGCATTTTCATAACACAAGAGGGATGGCACTTGCGAATGTGCTTGTTTCTTTGGAACATGGTGTCACTACGTTTGATGGCTCTGTCGGCGGTCTTGGCGGATGCCCGTATGCCAAGGGGGCTTCTGGTAATTTAGCGACGGATGATCTTATCCATATGCTGCACCAGATGGGGATCGGAACTGGCATTCAGCTGGAGAAGTTGACAGAAGCAGCTCGATTTATTCAGGAAAAAATAAATAAGCCATTGCCAAGTCATCAAATGCAGATGTTGAATCGGTCATAATGTTGAGGAGGGTCATGTGTGTCGGAACTATTAATACTCGAAAAAGCAGCTGATCATACTATGAAATTGACTTTGGACCGTCCCGATGCGGCCAATGCACTTTCCAAGCAGCTGCTTTACGAATTGAATGAAGTCCTTTGGGAATTAGAAAGAAATAAAGATATCCGGGCTCTTATTGTAACAGGAAGCGGAGAAAAAGCTTTCTGTGCAGGGGCTGATTTAAAAGAAAGAAAAGGTATGACTGAAGAGCAGGTTGTTGAGACCGTGTCCCTGATCGGCGACACCATAAAACGCCTCGAACGAATGCCTTTTCCCACGATAGCCGCTATAAACGGAGTAGCTTTCGGCGGGGGATTGGAAATGGCTCTTGCCTGTGATATCAGGGTATGTGCTGATACATCTAAGATGGGACTTACTGAAACATCGCTGGGTATCATTCCGGGAGCAGGGGGAACCCAGAGGCTGGCAAAGTTGATCGGTATCGGAAAAGCGAAGGAATTGATTTTCTCTGCCCGTCCGGTCGCCAGCCAGGAGGCACTTGAAATAGGATTAGTCGAATATATGTACGAGTCAAATGTACTCCAGGAAAAGTCCCTAAGTTTAGCAAAGCGAATTGCAGGCAATGCTCCGATAGCTCTTCGGCAGGCTAAAAAAGCGATTCATAACGGTTTTCAGACAGATATAGAAACAGGATTGCAGATTGAAAAGCTGTGCTATCAAGCTACTATCCCTACAAAAGACAGGCTGGAGGGGCTTCAGGCATTTAAAGAGAAAAGGAAACCCATCTATCGCGGGGAATAGAATAGGAGGACTACCTATGTCAATCAATGAAACATTACAAAAACGAGTAGAGGAAATAGCTAAAGGTGGTTCGGAGAAATACCACGCTAAAAATGAAGAAAAAGGTAAATTATTTGTCCGTAAACGGTTAGAGTTATTATTCGATGATGGTATAGATTTGGAGGATGCTTTTTTTGCCAACTGCATGGATGGGGCCTTGCCTTCTGATGGAGTTGTTACGGGCATTGGGAAGGTGAATGGACAAAAAGTATGTGTGATGGCCAATGACTCAACAGTAAAGGCAGGTTCATGGGGAGCGAGAACGGTTGAGAAAATCATTCGTATCCAGGAAACAGCTCTGAAACTGCAGCTTCCAATGTTGTATTTAGTAGATTCAGCAGGAGCGAGAATTACAGATCAGGTGGAAATGTTCCCTGGCAGAAGGGGAGCAGGGAGAATTTTTCACAATCAAATCAAACTATCAGGACGGGTTCCCCAGGTCTGCCTTTTATTCGGACCTTCGGCGGCTGGAGGCGCTTATATTCCGGCATTTTGCGATATAGTCGTCATGGTCGATGGTAATGCATCCATGTATCTCGGATCTCCACGAATGGCAGAAAAAGTCATTGGTGAAAAAGTAAGTCTCGAGGAAATGGGTGGGGCTAAAATGCATTGTTCCGTTTCCGGATGTGGCGATGTCCTTGCGAAAACAGAAGAAGAGGCAATCGCCTATACCCGTGATTACCTTACTTATTTTCCAGCGAACTATAAGGCTCTTCCTCCACACAAGGAATCTATAGCACCTGCGCAGGCAGAAAAGTCCATTAATGACCTGATTCCTCAAAATCAAAATGCTCCATTCGATATGTATCAATTTATAGACAGGTTGATTGATGATGGTTCTTTTTGTGAAATAAAGAAATTATTTGCCCCTGAAATTGTTACGGGGCTTGCCCGGATTGACGGACGCTCCATCGGTATCATTGCGAATCAGCCAAAAGCCAAAGGAGGAGTATTATTTCCTGATTCTGCAGATAAGGCGGCTAAATTTATGCAATTATGCGATGCGTTCAACATCCCTCTTTTATTCCTTGCTGATATTCCTGGGTTCATGATAGGGACGAGAGTGGAACGGGCAGGAATCATCAGGCATGGAGCCAAAATGCTGTCGGCAATGAGTGAAGCGACGGTACCGAAAATTTCTGTGGTTGTGAGAAAAGCGTATGGTGCAGGCCTCTATGCAATGGCCGGTCCAGCGTTTGAACCTGATTGCTGTCTAGCACTTCCAAGCGCTCAAATTGCTGTAATGGGGCCGGAGGCTGCAGTTAACGCGGTTTATGCAAATAAAATTGCAGAGCTTCCTGAAGAAGAACGTCCAGCCTTTATCAAAGAAAAACAGGAAGAATATAAAGAAAACATTGATATTTACCGACTCGCTTCTGAAATGGTTGTCGATGCCATCATCCAGCCCGACAATTTAAGGCAGGAATTAATACATCGGTATGAAATGTATAGCTCAAAAGAGGTTACTTTTACAGAACGTAAACATGGTGTTTATCCAGTTTAAACGATCAAAAACCCGATTGCTCAGATATTGAGCAATCGGGTTTTTGAATGTTTCCGGTTTATGTTTGTTTCTTTATTTCAGCCCGGTCCTTTTTTAATGCTTTAAATAAAGATATCACCATCAGAACCATGATGAAGGAAAAAGGGAATGCTGCTGAAATCAAGGCATTTTGTAACGCCTGAAGACCACCTGTATATAACAGTACAGCAGCAGTTGCTGACTGGGCAACTCCCCAGGTGAATTTTACTTTTTTATTAGGGTTCAAAGAACCTCCTGTGGTCTGCATCCCGAGCACAAAGGTAGCAGAATCTGCAGAAGTGATAAAGAAAGTCGCTATCAACATCATAGCAATGATGGATAACAGAAGGCTCATTGGATAATGATCGAATACTCCAAATAAGATCTGCTCATCTGCAAGGCCGGCTATATCTGTTCCTGCCTGCTGTAATTCAATAGCTGACATACCAAAGGCGGCAAACCACAAAAAGCTTACCAAGGAAGGAACAAGCAATACACCTGAAAGAAATTCACGGATCGATCTACCCTTAGAAACACGTGCTATAAAAATGCCGACAAAAGGAGACCAGGCAATCCACCATGCCCAGAAAAAGACTGTCCAGTCAAGGACCCATTGCTGCGCTTGTGAATCATGCGGAGCCAACCTGAGGCTTTCTTCCGGAAGATGTTGGATGTATGCTCCTAATGAATCTGTAAATGAATTCATGATACTTAGAGTGGGTCCAAGAATCATCATAATCCCAAACAGAATGGCGGCAAGTACCATGTTTGCATTACTTAAGTATTTAATTCCTTTACTTAATCCTGTATAAGCGGAAATCATAAACAGGACAGTGACGAAAATTATAATAACAAGCTGGACCCAGAATTGTTCTTCTATACCGGTAAGATAGGTAAGACCGCCATTTATTTGGGCTGCTCCGAACCCGAGAGTAGTGGCAACACCTACAATCGTAGCGAAAACAGCAACTACATCGACAATAATCCCCCAGGGCCCTTTCATTTTGTCGCCAAATAAAGGGATAAGTGTGGCACTTATCAGGCCGGGTGCACCATGTCTGAATTTAAAATAAGCAAGAATCAGACCTACTATCGCGTATATTCCCCAGGCATGAATTCCATAATGGAAGAAAGTGATTCTCATAGCATCTTTCAGCGCCTCTTCAGATCCCGGATCAGCAAGCGGGGGAGTAGAAGCGAATTGAGATAGTGGGGCTGCTGCTCCATAAAAAACGAGGCCGATTCCCATTCCCGCACTAAATAACATGGCGAACCATGTGGAATAGCTGAAATCAGGTTTATCATCCGGTTTTCCTAACTTTATTTTACCAAATGGGCTAAAAATCATATAAAGGCATATAACCACAAACAAGGTGACAATCAATAAGTAATACCAGCCGAAATGAACGGAGATATAACTTTGAATATTGCCAGTGATCGTTTCAAGAGCTTTTGGTGCTATGGATCCGATAAATACAGAGAATAAAGTGATTGCAAATGTAATCCAGAATACTGATGTTTGATTTTTCATATTTTTCTCCTTCCCATGATAGTTTACTGGTAATTATTTACCAGGTTTTAGTGATATGTCCTGGTCTGTTTAGCCTATACCCTTAACTTGCCCCATCAAACTTTTAATATGAACCCTTCGGCCTTTTCATCTCCCCATTGTTGATAAGGGGCAGAATAAAAAGACTCTGAGAAAAAAGCCAAATGTAAACCCGAACAATGTTAACTGTTCGGGTTCTTTTTAACAAGAATATTGTACTGCTTGATCAGCCTTCTCGAGTTGATAGTAGTATCCTCAGCTTCCGGCTATCTTCCAGAAGCTTCGGTTTATAATATCCCCATTGGGTTCTCGGGTATTGACTATACTGGAAACAAAACATATTCGATTATACATCTTAACATATACTATAACTCATGTCGCATTAACTTTTATACAAAGTATCAGCCTGTGTTTCTGAGACCGGCTGCAATCCCGCTGATGGTCAACAGGACCTCTGTCATTAAGTCATCGCTGGATACATTGGAATCGCGCAGTTCCTTGATCAATTCCACTTGTAAAAAGTTCAGAGGATCAACATACGGATTTCTTAATTTGACAGAATCCTGGATTGTCGGCTGATGGTCAAGCAGTTCTTGAGCTCCAGTGATTTCAAGCAGGATATCCTTTGTTTTGTTGTATTCCTCTAAGACATTGTTAAAGATTCGTTCCCCGAGTTCTCTGTCATTGACAAGCTCAATATATTCCTTCGCTGTCTGAATATCAGCCTTTGTCAGCGCCATCTGAAGATTGTCAATAGTAGAACGGAAGAATGGCCAATTGTGATACATTTGCTGCAAATGTTCAAGGTGTTTTTCACTTTGGCCGACATAACTTGCAAGTCCTGTGCCTGCTGCATACCAAGCGGGAATAAGCTGTCTATTCTGTGTCCACGCAAAGACCCATGGGATTGCCCGGAGGTTTTCAAACTTGGAACTGTCTTTTCGCTTCATCGGTCTTGAGCCAATATTCAGCTCGCTTAATTCCTGTAATGGGGTGGCTTCATTGAAATAAGTAAGGAAATCAGCGTCACCGAAAACGAGCGATTGATATTTTTTGAGGGAAACTTCTGCGATTTCTTCCATAGCATTTTCCCATGTTTCTTCCCGATGATGAGCCTGCTCAGATTCTTTAGAAACTTGAGCTGCACCCTCAACCAGGGTAGAGGCCGCCTGTTCAAGGCTTCGATAAGCAATATCCCTGATCAGATAACGGGAAGAAAGAACTTCTCCCTGCTCTGTAATTTTCACTCCATCACCCAGTGTTTCAGCAGGCTGGGAGAGGATACTGCGATTCAATGGACCGCCACCACGTCCTAGTGAACCACCGCGTCCATGGAAAAATTTAAGCCCTATCCCATACTCTTTGGCCATATCATGAATTTCCTGCTGGGCTTTGTAAAGCTTCCAGTTGGCTGTTAAAGTACCACCATCTTTACTGCCGTCCGAATAACCAAGCATGACTTCCTGGTGTTGGTTCAATTTCTGTAAATGCTTGCTATAGACGTCCATATTGAAAAGGGTCTTCAAAATCTCCGGGCCGGCAACCAGGTCATCGACAGTCTCTAGTAAAGGTGCAATATTTAAGACGCTTTCTACCTCACCGTTAGGATGAAGACGGTAAATACCTGCTTCTTTAGCCAGTACAAGCACTTCCAGTAAATCGCTGGCAGCCTCTGTCATACTGATTAGATAGACTTCAATGGATCGTTCTCCGAATACTTGATGGGCTTCTTTTATCGTTTGGAAAACCTTCAGCATTTCCTGAGTTTCTTCTGTATAATCTTCGTTCAATAATGTAATAGGCCGAGGATCTTCTAATACTTCCTGCAGCACCTTCAGTTTTTTCTCCTCAGGTAATTCACTGTAATTTTCCTCAATATTGACCTTATGAAGAATTTCGGTGATTGCTGCTTCATGCTCGCCACTATGGTTACGGATATCAAGGGTAGCCAAGTGGAAACCGAATAACTGGACTTGACGGATCAGCTTATTAAGCAATTTCAAATCGCGCTGCTTGGGCTGATGTTCATTGACACTTGTTTGGATCATTTTCAGGTCCTCTAACAATTCTTCAGCTGTATTATAACCAACTTCCTTTTTGCCAACTTGACGAAGCCGTTCAAGAATGATGGCAAATTTCCTGCGATAGACTTCTGTTGAAGCCCGCCATACTTTGCCCTCAGGAAGCAGTTTCTCCTCTTCCTTCACTGAAGAAAGGAGTTCTTCACTGACACGGACACGATTGGTAGAGTGACTGAACCGTTTCATAAGTTCGATAAGTACTTCTTCATATTTTTCCAGAGCAAGCTTTCTTTGTTTTTTCAATGTTTCCCAGGTGATTTCCGGAGTGACATTAGGGTTGCCGTCTCTGTCACCGCCAATCCAAGACCCGAACCGAAGAAAGTTAGGGACTGTCCAATCTTCATCCGGAAAGCTTTTGGCGAGTCTGTCTTCCAACTCCTGGTGAATATCTGGTAATACATCAAATAACGTTTCATCAAAATAATAAAGACCATTACGGACTTCATCCATTACTGTAGGCTTTCTCTCCCGCAATTCATCTGTCTGCCAAAGCACAGTAACCTCATTAATCAAGCTTTCCTGGATTCTTTCCCGTTCTTCATTTGTAAGTAGAGGGTGATCCAGCTGATTCAGTATGGTAGCTATCCGCTTCTGAATTTCTAGAACCGTACGCTTTGTAGCTTCTGTCGGGTGGGCTGTGATAATCAGCTCCAATGATAACTGATAGAGCACTTCCTGAATAACTTCTTTGGGAATCCCGTTTTCTTTTAAGGAATCAACTGCATTTTCCAGTGAAAAAGGCTGTGCCCCATGATCTTCCCGAAGCTGATATTCCCGGCGGCGTCGTACACGGTGGTTCTGTTCAGCAATATTTACAAGATGGAAATAGATTGAAAATGCGCGGATAACTTGGGAACGCATGGGGGGGTGGAGGTTGCTGATTTCCTGTTTCAGCCGTTTGTAAGTATCTTCCTCAGGCTGATTCCTGAGATCTTTTGTCAATTGCCTGATTGATTCTACTTTTTCTAAAAGTTCTTCGCCGCCATGATGGACGAGAATTTCACCTAGCATATTACCAAGCATATTCACATCATGACGTAAGGGTATAGTATGATCTTTTGTTGTTGTGTTTGTTGTCACGCTTTCACCATCCTAAGTAAATTTTTTTGATTTTCTTGGTCGATGCGTAAAAATGAACGCATTACCATGGTTTACTATATTATCAGAATTTTTAGGATAGTCAAATCAATCACATAAAAATTGTCGAATATACAGTTGTTTATAGTATTTTACAGTAAATGAGGCAGAGTAAAAGGAATGTTATAAACAATCCATTTAGTGGTATGGTATGTGAGATAAGTGAAGATTGACCATAGTGATTAGAAAAGGAGAGGTTTGTGGTGTGGGTCAGACATCCATTTTATAAGTACATCACAGCGGCGATTTTAATTTTAATTTGTATATTCTTTCTGGTTGAGCTGAATTTTTTTCAGCCGGTGAAAGTGATCATTAAAACGCTGTTTTATCCAATACTTATAGCAGGATTTTTATATTATATCATAAAACCATTTGTCCGTTTCCTTGCTAGATTTCGATATATTCCAAAGGTAGCAGCAATACTTCTCGTTTATGCCAGTGTGGCTGGAATTTTGTACTTAGGTTTCACCTTTCTCGCTGAAACGGTAAAAGGGCAGATTGCAGATATTACGAAAAATCTGCCTCAGGAATTAAAAAAAACGGCAGAAAAAACAGAAAAGACGATCGAAAACAACGATATGGGAATGGTTTCATTCAGTAATGTGAGACAGGAAGTTACCAGCTATTTTGGCAATATAGTAGAGAACCTTGGAAATAACATAACTGACGTTCTTGCCACGCTTACTGGAGCTACTACCGTCTTAATCATTGTCCCGTTTGTACTTTTCTACTTTTTAAAAGATGATCATCGGCTCACTCCATTTTTACTCAGGTTTATCCCCGAAAAACATGAAGGAGAAGGAAGGAAGATATTAAAAAACATTGACCAGACACTCGCTGCGTATATACTGGGCCAAATAACTGTCGCCGTTGTAGACGGGATCCTGATGTATATCGGTTATCTGATCATTGATCTAAACTATGCGCTTATCCTCGCACTGTTTGTAATGGTAACAGCAGTTGTGCCATTTTTTGGTCCAATCATAGGAGTTCTGCCTGCACTTGTAGTCGCTTTGACACAGGAACCTATGATGGCATTTTATGTGCTGGTTATTTTACTTATAGTTCAGCAGCTGGAAGGGAACCTGGTTGCCCCTGTGGTACTCGGTAATCGGCTTTCTGTTCATCCTCTAACCATTATTCTTTTGCTGATCGTAGCAGGGGCATTGTACGGCTTCATCGGAATGGTTATTGCCATACCCGTTTATTCTGTATTAAAAGTAACGGTAAAAAACTTTTATCAGTTTTACAGATTGCGACATTTAGAGTAGTATAAATCAGGCATCATAAATCTTTTAGCAATTTGTCAGTATCTGTGATGATTCCATTGATAAGCTCTCGGGCAGTTATATGTTTACTGAGCCTTGGGCTTTGTCCGGACCATAACGACATATACTCAGGCTTATCTTGTACGTAAGCGGCTTTTCTGATCGGTTTGGTCAGTGCATTTTGAATCGGATAGGGAGGAAGGGTATCTTCGTAGGGTGTCAGTTTACTTATGAATGTATTACGAATTCCCCTAGCCGGCTTCCCACTAAAAACGGAGGTAAGGATAGGATCCGTTTCTGAACTTGAAAGGATGGCTTTTTTATGCTGGGGTTTTGCACCACTTTCTTCGCACGTCAGGAAAGCAGTTCCCATCTGTACTCCATGGGCACCTAACATCCTGGCTGCCATAATACCCCTGGCATCCATGATTCCTCCCGCCGCAACTACAGGGATTTTTACATAATCGACAATCTGAGGTACAAGGGATAAAGTGCCTATCATCGCTTGAGAGAACGGCTTGCTGAATGTGCCGCGATGTCCTCCAGCTTCACTCCCTTGAGCAACCACGATATCCATCCCGGCATGTTCATTCATAATAGCTTCTTCGACTGTTGTAGCAGTCCCAATTAATATACAGTTCTTATTCTTTAAACGTGCGATGATGTTTGGAGAGGGGATGCCGAATGTAAAACTGTATATGGATATGCCTTCTTGAAGAAGGAGGTCAATATGTTGTTCCAGTTTTGAAGATTCGTGGGAGTAATCTAAAGATTCAATCCCTAATTCTTTGCAAATTGGATCGAGAAGACGTTTTGACTCTGTTATAGAGCTCTCATCAATTTCATACTTCTCCGGCACAAAAAGATTTACAGCAAATGGATGATCGGTCATCTTTTTAGTCTCTCGGATGGTATTTTTTAAATCAGCCGCTTCCATATAACCAGCTCCAATAGTACCAAGTGCTCCGTTATTAGACACTTCTGCAGCCAGTTGAGGGGTTGTGACGCCACCAGCCATGCCAGCTTGTACAATTGGATACTGAATATCCAATATATTGGTAAGTTCATTGTTAGACCACAAAAATATCCGCCTCCCAAATTTCATATATCTTTTACTGTTCGTGTTTTAAACTTAGTAGCAACTCCGAACAATAACAATAAAAACATTCTTTAACAAAAGTTTAAACAAACATCACATAGAAGGAAAGAGAGGAGTGTGAACTTTTAATAAGAAAATATTAAAACATAGAAAACGCCGGCGACGTGAAATGCCAGCGTTTTTGTCAATAACATAATAAATTAAACTCCACGTTTATTACCCCATAGGAGGGCATGGACCTGGGGGAGAACTCTAACATTATTTAAATCAGCTGAATTAACAACTTGATTGATCAGCCATTCATACTTTTGCAGCATTCTCCCGGTGAGCTTTTCATTGTCTGTTTCCCTCAGATCATCATTCCCTACCTGAAGAAAGAACGGAATATGCGGATAACGGTTATGAACTTTCTTGGCATAATCAAGATCTGCTTCATCAAAAACTACGACCTTTAAGCTTGTATGAGAAATTCGATCATTTTCTCCAAGGAGGTCAATGATCAAATCTAATTTTGACCAGTCTGTTTTCATTTTAGAGCTTGGGGGTTTCGGGGAAATAGTAAGATCATCAATATCAAGAAACCAATCCTGCCACTTACTGCCTTGTGTCTCTAATGCAACCTGAACACCGTCCTCGTGAAGAGGGTTAATCAGTTCCTGCAGGTTTGCCAGCAAGGCAGGGTTCCCTCCGGATATTGTTACATGATCAAATTGGCTGCCTCCGATTTTATATAGCTCTTCCCGCACTTCCTCAGGGGTCATTTTGCGGATTTCTTCCTTAGCACTGCCATCCCACGTAAATGCAGAATCACACCAGGCACAGCTATAATCACATCCGGCAGTCCGTACGAACATCGTTTTCCTTCCGACGACCATACCTTCCCCCTGAATAGTTGGACCGAAAATTTCCATCACAGGGAGTTTAGACATTTTCCATCCACTCCCGTCTAACTTCGGCGAAGCTGGATGGTGTCTCATAAAGCTTAACAAATTCTACTCTTAATCCATTGGCAGAAGAGGCAGAAATTGCTTCATTCATCTTTTCATAAATCCATACCACCATGTTTTCGGCAGTCGTATTCATATCAGGGAGGGTATCATTGAGATAGCGGTGATCGAGATGAACTTCAATCTGCTCTTTCCAAATCTGTTTAATGTCCCCAAAATCGATTACGATTCCAATGTCGTTAACAAAACCGCTGATACCAAATATCACTCTATAGGTATGCCCGTGAAGGTTTTTGCATTTGCCGTCATAACAATGGAGGTGATGAGCTGCATCAAATGTGAATTCCTTGCTTACCATTACTCGCTTATTGTGGTATTTCAGTTGTTCGCGTTTTATATCTTCATCAATTTTTTGTAGTTTTTCAACGATAGTAAAACCGTATTGACCAACTGTCATTCGCGCTCATTCCTTTCTCGTTGAGCCAGGTATGCTTCCAGTCCATTCCTTCGGAGCTTACAGGCCGGACATTCCCCACAGCCATCTCCGATAATCCCGTTATAGCATGTAAGCGTATTTTTTCTGATGAAATTAAATTCACCGAGCTTATCTGCAAGTTCCCATGTTTCTTTTTTATTCAGCCACATGAGAGGGGTGTGAATGACAAATTTCTCATCCATAGCTAGATTTACCGTAACATTCAGCGATTTTACAAATTCATCCCTGCAGTCAGGGTAACCGCTGAAATCCGTTTCGCAGACTCCGGTAATGATGTGTTTTGCCCCGATTTGATAAGCAAGGGCAGATGCAAATGATAAAAACATCAAATTCCTTCCTGGTACAAAGGTAGAAGGGAGTTCTCCTTCTTTGCCATCAGCTATCTCCATATCATTCCGAGTCAAGGCATTTGGAGCGAGTTGGCTAAGTAACGACATATCAAGCACATGGTTTTTGACTCCAGCTTTTGCAGCTATGGCTTTGGCAACATCAACTTCATTCGCATGCCTTTGGTTATAGTGAAACGTAACTGTCTCTACCTCATCAAATTTATCGAGGGCCCAGAACAAGCATGTGGTACTATCCTGCCCGCCACTGAAAACAACAATTGCCTTATTTTTATCCATAAAAAAATTCTCCTTTCCAAACAAGAGAATTCTATTTCACCCTATTGGACATTCACTGTAACTAAAAAAACCACACCTAAGGCCAGGTGCAGTTCCATCCTTAGTTTTTTATAGAGGGTGTTGCTAGAACCTCTCCTATGCACAACATGCATAGCCTTCTTAAATTTTCTGTATAAGTATAACAAATATCATTACAAAAGATAAGGGGGATTGATGTAATAGTTAAGCATGAAAAATTTCATAATACATATAGATAAATATAGAAAATCATCTATAATAGTATCTAGTCCTATTTTGTCGAATAAAGAACTCACCGAAATGGACCCAGCCACCTTTCATGAATATTAGACATCTATATAGAGAGAGGGACTGCATGAAAAAACGAGCATTAAAAAAGAAAATCAAAAAATTGATACATACAACCGTCGATCAGGCCGGTCTTCATTTACCAATCAGGCACAAACGGACGAATATTAATATGAGTTACGATTTTATTGAAGATGCTATTTATTTTGATATTAGAAGGTTAGTAAAAGCAAGAAAAGAAATGACTGAGATTGTGCCTATAGAAATATATGTACAAACATTGACGTTACACGAATTAGGTCACCAGCTGGATAGGGAAGCACTACTTGCTTCCATTCCTAGGACGATTGAGATTCTGAAAGCAAAAAGAAAGCATCCGATGTTCGAAAGGAGAAAAAATATAAATCTCTTCAAAATTGACATGGAAGCTCATGAGATGGATTACACTTTCGAAGAAACAGGCTGGGAAAATGCGGAGAAGCTGAACCGATTACATAATATCGTTGAATGGGACAGTTTCGAAAAGGTCAAAAAAAACAGCTTGCTCACTTACACTGTTTTCTATAATCGTGATTTACTTATTTATCAACAACTTTTAAAAGAACAACAGGAAGAGGCTGCAGGATAACTTAAAAAGGGCTGCTCCGTGAAGTCTATCAATGACTTACAGGGCAGCCTTTTGGTATTTATTTGGTTGTAGATGTTGCTTTACCGAGCTCTCTTATTTCATCGACGGCCTGTGGATTCTCCAGCGCACTAAGATCACCGGAATCCTTATTCAGATAAGCAGATTTGATTGCTCTCCGCATAACTTTTGCATTTCTCGTTTTTGGTAAATCTGATACGACGTGGACTGATTTTGGAGCTAAGGCTTTACCTAATTTATCGACGAGATGAGATTTAATTTCCTGTAATAAAGTTTCGAATTCTTGATAATCTGGGCGTAATACAACGAACCCGATAGCTTCTTCTCCTTTTACATCATGAGGTATTCCGATGACGCCCGCTTCGATGACAGCTGGATGTTCGACGAGCACCGATTCCACTTCCGCCGGACCGAGACGTTTTCCGGCAACATTCAATACATCATCAGATCTTCCAGTAATTGTATAAAAACCTTTCTCGTCCTGAATAACCCAATCTCCATGTACCCACGTATCTTTAAATTTGCTCCAGTAGGCCTTTTCATAACGCTCGTTTTCCTTGTAAAAACCATTGGTCATCCCGACCCAAGGCTGTCTTAGCACAAGTTCTCCAACATCGTTCTTTACAGGTTTGCCATCACTATTATACACGCCGACATCCATTCCAGGTAACGCTGCGTTGAAGGATACTGGTTCAATTGGTTTTACAAGGACATTTCCGAAAATACCTCCGGATATCTCTGTGCCTCCGGAATAATTGAATATCGGCACTTTTGATTTACCTGCATGCTGGAATAGCCATCGCCATGGTTCAGGATTCCAGGGTTCACCGGTAGAACCGATCATCTTCAAAGAAGAAAGGTTATGTTTTTCAATCCAATCTTCACCATGTTTCATTAATGCCCTTACTAAAGTAGGGGAGATGCCTAAATGAGTCACCGTATAGTCATCAACCATCTGCCATAAACGATCCGGTTCCGGGTAATCTGGTGTACCCTCAAACATTACGATAGAGGAGCCATTCAATAACCCCCCATAGACAAGGAACGGCCCCATCATCCATCCCATATCTGTATACCAGAACAACGTATCCTTCTTTTTCACGTCCATACAAATGCCCGCATCAAACGCTGATTTTATGGGGAACCCTCCGTGAGTATGCAAAGCGCCTTTTGGTTTTCCGGTTGTACCAGAGGTGTAGATAATCATAAAAGGCTCATGAGCATACGTTTCCTTCGTTTTGTAATCGTTTTCATTTTTGACGACAGCATCCCAGCGTACATCCTTGTCTGCATTCCAAGAAATATCGCTATTTGCACGTTCCACTACAATAATATGTTCTAAAGTAGGGCACTTTTCCGCAGCTTCATCTACTTCCTCTTTCATAGGAACTATTTTACCTCGACGGTAAAAACCATCAGCTGTAATGACTGCTTTTGCTTCAGCTGCATTGACTCTAGTCGCAATAGCATCTGCTTTATATCCGGAAAAAGCAGGGGAGAAGACAGCGCCAATTTTGGATATAGCAAGCATAGCAATCAAAGTTTCCGGCAGCATCGGCATGTAGATAGTCACGACATCTTTTTCTTCAATCCCAAGGTTTTCTAGTCCATGGGCACAAGCATTAACTTTCTTATATAACTCCTTATACGTATAGGTGATTTTGTCGCTATTATCACCTTCCCAGTATAGAGCAATATCGTTTTGTGTTTTAGGATCAAGTGCCCATTTGTCGACGGCATTATGGGCAACATTCATTTTTCCTCCAACGAACCAGTGCGGGTATTTAATGCCTTTGGAAAGGTCTAATGTCTGCCCGTATTGTTCATACCATTCTATATCCAATACTTTGGCTGCTTCATCCCAAAACCAGGCGATATCATCGATTGATTTTTCATAAAAATCATCATAGGAGTCAAACCCATGCTGGTTCATCCATTGATAAAGACGTGTTGATTTTTTTTGGTCATCTGTTGGTGTCCAAGCAGGCTGTTTGTTAGTCAAGTTTTATTTCCTCCTTTTAAAACAACATGAATTTTCAGAATGTTCCACTATAATTATAACTTATTTAGGCTATTTATTGAATCGACAATCAATAGGCGAAGCTGCAGAAGGAGAAAGAAGCGAATATCTTAAAAATGATTTGATTTGGAAAGGATATGTAAATTTGGGGGCGATTTTTCATAACTATATAAAATCGCTACCATATCTCCCTCAAAGAATGTTATCCTAATATGGAGAATTGTTATGATGAAGGTATTTAGGAGGGAAATTATGCGCATAGTAGTAGCAGGAGGAGATGGATTTTGCGGTTGGCCAACTGCATTATACCTATCGAAACAAGGACATGAAGTAACAATTATCGACAATTTATCACGTAGAAAATGGGATAATGAATTACACTCTAATTCTGTAACCCCTATAGCACCCCTAGAAGATAGGGTAAATAAATGGAAAGAAATCACAGGTAAAGAAATCAAGACTTATATCGGTGATTTGAATCATTATGATTTTCTGCGAGAAGTTTTTCGACAGGTTAAACCGGAAGCTTTCGTACACTTTGCCGAGCAGCGTTCTGCTCCATATTCTATGATTGATCGTGAGCATGCTGTATTTACCCAGCAAAATAATGTAATTGGAAATCTAAACGTCCTATACGCTATTAAAGAACTGGCACCAGAATGCCATTTAATCAAGCTTGGCACCATGGGCGAATATGGAACACCGAATATCGATATTGAAGAAGGATATATTGAAATTGAACATAAAGGCAGAAAAGATGTCCTGCCATATCCAAAACAGCCTGGTTCTTTTTATCATCTATCTAAAGTACATGACAGCCATAACATCATGTTCGCTTGTAAAATATGGGGGATTCGGGCAACTGATCTGAATCAGGGAGTTGTATATGGTTTACATACCGAAGAAACCAAACTGGATCCGATGCTCGTCAATCGAATTGATTATGACGGGGTCTTCGGAACTGCCTTGAACCGCTTTTTGATACAGGCTGCAACTGGACATGAGTTAACTGTGTACGGCACAGGGGGGCAGACAAGAGCATTCTTGAACATTGAAGATACCGTACGTTGTGTGGAAATCGCAGCAGAAAACCCGGCGGATCGTGGTGAATTCCGAGTCTTCAATCAGTTTACTGAATATTTCTCTGTCCAGGATCTGGCGGATAAAGTAAGTAAAGTGGCAGAAAAAGAAGGACTCCAAGCTGAAATTGCTCATTTGGAAAATCCAAGAGTGGAAGCTGAAGACCACTATTATCATGCTGTAAATACCAAGCTTCGTGACCTGGGACTGGAACCTCATTTATTGACGGATGATGTCCTACGTGATATTTTACAAGCGGTGTTAGCACACAAAGATCGAGTCATCCAAGAGAACATACTACCATCCACTACCTGGAAGTAAGGAGCTATTACTTTGAAAATCGCAATCATAACCGAAACATTCCTGCCATCAACCGACGGAGTAGTAACTAGGCTCAAGGAAGCCATTAAGTTTCTGAGAAAAGAGAATAATGAAGTCATAGTTATTGCCCCCGATTTAGGCGTCAAGGAGTATGAAGGTGCGATTGTGGAAGGCGTTAAGACCACCAGGTTGCCTTTTTACCGGTCAAAGGAATTTTCCATGCCGCAAAGAAAAGTAAAGGAACTTCTGACAAAACACGAACCGGATATCGTTCATGTCGTTAATCCGGCATTTGTTGGAGCTTCCGGCGTTTATTATGCCAACAAGCTTAACCTGCCTTTGTTAGCTTCTTACCATACCCATGTGCCAAAGTATATGGATTATTACCGCCTTTATCCGCTAAAGCCTGCAGTCTGGTGGTATTTCCGTAAACTGCACAATTTTTCAGATTTGAACCTTTGTACATCCAAAGCGATTCAGAAGGAACTTACCGACAAAAATTTTCCCAATGTTCACGTATGGGATCGTGGTGTCGATATCGAAAAGTATCATCCTGAGTATAAAAATGAGGATATGCGTCATCGCCTGACTGGGGGTAAGCCGGGTAATAAGCTGTTTGTTTTTGTAGGAAGACTTGCTGCTGAAAAAGAAATCCATAAGCTTAAGCCGTTATTAGAACAACGCAGCGATATTTCACTTGCTCTTGTAGGGGATGGCCCTGTCAGAAAACAATTAGAAGAAACATTTGCTGGAACAAATACTGTCTTTACAGGATTTCTTCATGGGGAGGAGCTATCCCAGGCATTTGCCTCAGGTGATGCTTTCATCTTCCCATCGGTAACAGAAACCTTAGGGCTGGTAATTCTAGAAGCCATGGCCTCAGGACTTCCGGTCATAGCCGCTAAAAGTGGACCGACCATGGAACAAGTAGTGGATGAACAGACAGGGTTACTTTATGAGAATGAAAATACGGATAGTTTACTTGAAGCGATTTCGAAACTGGAGAATGAAGAGCTGTACAAGCAGTTATGTGAGAATGCGCGTGCTGAAGCTGAAAAATTCAGCTGGCAGAAACCTTCAGAACAAATCCTTGATTTTTATTATCAAACCCTGAAAGAATATCAAAAGAACCAGGTAAATATTGCAAAAAAGAGTAAAATGAAAGTGACAGAACAGAACAAAACATGAAATAAACTGGCTGGCGCCGATTAAACAGGTTGCCAGCCTTTATAACGTTTTAACAGAAAAAAATATCTGACTTAAAACTTAGTAGCAACTCCGAACTAAAAAACCAAAAAACAATTTAATAAGACCAATGAAAAAACTTAACAAGAGGAGGGGAGTAATGCTGTTAAAATCTATCACTTACTTAAGAACCGATAACGATTGTTTCCCTTTCAATCTCGAAATATTAAAATCATTCGAATCACTTACATTCAAATCTCCAGTGACGATTTTAGTGGGGGAGAATGGAACGGGAAAATCCACACTGTTAGAAGCAATTGCAGCAAATGCGAACTCCATACATATTGGAAAGGAGACTAACAAAGCTGCTCTTCACCTTGGTAACAGACTTAAATTGAGTTGGAAATATCGCACAAATAAAGGCTTTGATGAACCGGAAGTGCCCTTATCACCAATGAAACAACTCAGCTTTCTTTCGCTATTAAAGGAAATGACAAGAGAAGAAGCGCAATTTATTATCGCAACACATTCTCCAATGATAATGGCATTTCCTAATGCTACCATTATCAGTTTAGATAGCAAAACTCCCACACAAGTTATCTATGAGGAATTAGAACATGTGCAGATCACCAGATCATTTCTTGAAAGCCCAGAACGATATTTAAGGCATTTATAGATGAACTTGCCTAATTAAATCGAAAATTGCCGAATGGAAGTTTTTGAAAAGAAAAGATGTTTCCATATCAACATACTTAACAGTATCGAAGCAACGACATGGATCACATCAGCAGAAAAGATAATTTAATTATTGGAGTTCTACCAGGCAAAAATTTATATGCCAACTTATTCACAGAAAACTTAGCTGAATAAATTACTGAACGAGTCAGAACTCAGCTGATAAATTTCGGCTCATAATATTTTATTTTCCATCTCAATAATATAAGTATACTCAGGAAATGAGATGGTTCATTTGTTTTGTTGTTTAACTTCCGATAATAAATATTATGTAAACTAAGATTAAATCATTTAAACAACTCAATATTTATCCTGCTCTTCTCTTTCAAAACTTTGCTAAATAAAAAATTTCGCCCATTACGAGCGAAATCATCTTAATTCATAAATGAAACTGCCTTGGCTTAATCTTTAGGTTTGTAGTGCATCATTTTTCCGAGTTCCTTCAATAGTTCTTTGTTGACTAGTGTATAATCTTCATTCCCGATCGTTATTTTTGCACCTTCATATGGCGGATACCAAAAAGCCCGAATTTTCCTGTTAATCACTTCGGTGTCATCATCTTTTTCAATGTATTTCATTTTCTCAAACATTTCCCGGTTGATATACCTTCCATATGCATGCTGTTGTTTCTCGGTTTCCAATGCTCTTCCTGCTGATATCTGACCGATGATTTCCTTGAATAATCCAAACATAATCACCTGGCTTTTTCGTTCCAGGCTTAGGGCTGTTTCCTTTTCCGGATCCATATGGAATTCGACTTTTTTGATGACATCACCGTCATCTATTTTTTTACTCATCATATGTGCTGTAACTCCATAAATACTTCTGCCATCCAGGATTGCCTGGTTATATCCACCCAAACCTTTATAATCCGGCAATGGAGCTGGATGAAAGTTAATCGATGCCATTTTCGGAAGCGTAAGTAATGGCTCTCTTACTTTTTGCCAGAATAAATAAGAAATTACCAGGTCTGTATCCTGAAATTCTCCGTTGTAAATATCTCCATAAAGTTCATTTACCGTTAATACTTTAATACCATGTTCCTGAGCACTTGCAAGAATCGACCCTTCTTCATGATCCAGATCTTTAAATGTCTGCGGGCCGACTGCAGCAGTAACAGAATGTCCCATTTCGAGCAAATATTCAAGTGCTTTAGCCCCCCAGGCTTTCCTCCCCAGTAAGATAACGTTTAGTTTGTGCTCGGTTTCCAAACAAATCAACTCCTAAATAATGCTGCCTTAGAGCCATTTCTTCAATTGACTGACAATCGTATCGGCAGGTGATGCAGTTACATCATATGGGTTTTCAGATTCTGTTCTTTTTGAATCAAGCAGCATGCGGATTTTTCTTTCAATTTTGTCACTTATATAAGGGGCAACATATACATTTCCGCCATGTTCTCTGTCAAGCTGCCTCTTACCAATGAGCAGATAAGGCAACTGAAAAAAAGGAGCTTCAATGATTCCACTGCTGCTATTACCAAGAATAATGTCTACTTGTGAGAGCAGAAACAAATATTCATCTGGCGGCAAGGATTCATAATAAAGGACATTTTTCATCTCTTGGGTAAACTTCTTTATTTCCTGCCTGAATACTCCCCCGCCAGCATCACTATTGGACCCCAGGATTATTAGATTGACCTCTGGAAGTGCTCTAAGCGCCTGTAATGCTGAATCAATTTGTGTCTGAAAAGGGGTGCTATCCTTTGAATCCGGGTGCATGACAAAAAGAAGGGAAGGTTTTTTTGATAAATTAAATTTATTTTGCCACCTTTCCCTTAATCGTGGCTCTATCTGTTGAATCGCTGTAATATCATGTTTCCGAAGAGAACCACTCACCGCAATTGTTTCAGCGTCCTCTCCCATCTTAATAAGTCGTTCTTTTGATTGATTTGTAGCAGGGAAATGATAGGTCGCAAGCTTTGATACTGCGTGACGGACTGCATCATCAGCAGATCCTGATTTTTCACCGCCATGGAGGTGAAATGTTTTAATATTTTGGTAGTGTGCTGCAGTCACAGCAGCGAGCATCTCTCCCCTGTCTCCTAAAAGGAGCACCCCATCTGGGCTGGAATGATAAAGAATGCTTGAAAACAGGATGATTGCTGTTCCCACTGACTGAGCCATTTCCTGTTTGGAGTCTCCTTTCAACAAAATAGGAGGTTTTGCAATGATAGTGAGATCATCTTTTTCAATCTCCTTGATGGTGCTCCCGTACTCCTCTACAACATGCATGCCAGTTACGACTAATTGCAGGTCAATATCTTTTTCTTTTTCTAATCGCAACAATAATGGGCGGTAAATGCCGTAATCAGCCCTTGTACCAGTGAAACAAATAATTTTCTTCATGTCTTTCTGCTCCTTGGACCATCCAAGTCAAAATCCTTCCAAGTCACAGGCTCTCCCTTTTGTTTAGGACGCAACAAATTGCGGCCGACGATTTCTTTGAACTCACACGCTTCCAAACCTTGTACTGGACGGAGATAGTATAGATCTTCTTTCGTAATTATATGGCCTTTTCTTAAAGCCTTATTGGCGTATATCCCCCTCCTTACAACTTTTTTCGTGTTTATTTCTGCGGGAGTTATTTGTTTCAATTCTTTACCGAGTGCTTTCTCGATGTTTCGGATTCCTTTAACCATGTCACTAAATTCATCCGGAGTCAGCGAGGCCTTGTGGTCCGGCCCATCCATTTCGCGATCAAGTGTGAAATGTTTTTCCAGTATTTTATATCCTAAAGAAGTTACGGCCCAGGGAATTTCTAAACCCATAGAATGATCGGAATAACCGATTATACAATTGAAGTTTTCACGGAAAACTTTAATCGCATTTAAATGGAGTTCTTCATACGGTGCCGGATAAGCAGATGTGCAATGGAGCAGTGATATCTCTGCGTCATCAGGCAGGAATTCCACTGCCCTTTTTATCTGGTCAATGGTCGCCATGCCGGTAGAAATAATCAATGGTTTTCCATAAGAAGCGAGTTGTTCCAGTAATGGGAAATGCGTCAAGTCTCCACTTCCTACCTTGAATGCATCTACACCAATAGAATCCAGTTCATGAGCACTTTCATTGTCAAATGGAGTAGAAAGAAAAGTGATATTATATTGTTCACAAACTTTTTTTAACCTTATAAACTCTTCTTTTGTAAGCTGATATTGCGCCAGCATATCCTTCTGATTTTTAAATCCAGCTTTTTTTTGATAGTCAGCGAGTTCTCCTTGTTCACTTACTAAATTATCGGCTTTGAAAGACTGGAATTTGACTGCATCCGCACCGGCATTCTTTGCTTTCTGAATTAATTTTTCAGCAAGCTCCATCGAACCATTATGATTGACTCCAATTTCTGCAATGATAAAAATGGGGGCCTCATTGCTTATCAGTTTGTTTCCAATTTTCAAAGCCTCCCCCTCCTTTCAGACTTAGCCTGCTTTGAAATCACATGAAGGAAATGAAATGATCGCATTTACAGTACATCTTTCAGCGTTTTAATGACTGTTTCTTGATCATTCGGATTAATACTTGTATAAAATGGCAGTGCCAATGTCCGTTCTGACATTTGCTCACTTACAGGATACATACCAGGTTTAAATCCAAATAACTGTCTGAAGCTTTTTTGCAAATGGATAGATGGAAAATATGGTTTTGCCTGTATTCCTTTTCTTTCAAGGTGCTTAATGATCTTCTGCCTGTTGCTTCCTTCCTTTAAAATAACAATGAATACAAACCAGCTCATCTTACATTCAGGCAACACCATTGGTGTAGTAACGGGCAATTGATATTGATTGATAAGATTCAGATAGCGATTGGCAGCAGCTTCACGCCTTCCCAGAATTTCATCCAACCGTTCCATTTGCCCGACACCCACTGCCGCCTGCAGTTCAGACATCCGGTAATTATAACCGACATATTCATGCTCCAGCCATTCACTCGTCTGGCTTCTTCCTTGATTGCGCAGGGCCGATGCCATTTCATAAATATCTTTCTGGTTGGTGAGAAGTACCCCTCCCTCCCCTGTTGTGATTTGTTTGTTCGGGTAAAAAGCAAAAACCCCTACGTCTCCTATTACGCCAGCAGGAGTACCATTCCATTCTGCTCCAATCGCCTCACAGGCGTCTTCTATCAGATATAATCCATCTTGATCAGCAATCTTTTTTATTTCATCCATGTTACAAGGCTGGCCAAAAATATGAACGGCAAGGATCGCTTTCGTTTGTTTGGTAATTAACTTTTTCACCGATTTTGGATCGATATTTAGAGTTTGTGGATCAATGTCCGCAAAAACTGGCTTGATTCCCTCATAAACCAGGCAATTTCCAGAAGCAATAAAGCTGTAAGGAGTAGTAATGACCTCGTCTCCGGCCTTGAGTCCAAGTGTTTTCACAGCAACATGCAGGGCACTAGTTCCACTGTTCATCGCAACTGCATATTTCACTGAGAATCTGCTCATGAACTGCCGTTCGAACCGGCGGGTTTTTTCACCCATGCTGAGCTGCCCGGAATCTAATACTTCCTCTACATACTTCTTTTCTTTCCAAGTGATATCAGGCTTAGATAAAGGAATCTTCATGCCAATCGAGTCCTTTCCGCAATAACAAAGGTGACATCCATGCTATTCATTGTATTAATCACGAGATTGTCCTATGCCACCACCCTTTACTGAAAGAAGCCGCCCGAATTACTTATAAGCCCTGCGGTTAGGCCTATGACGGTTTCACCCCACAAGAATACACATACCTTAATTATTAGTACTCAATAGAATAGAGGTGTACGTAAGTTGATAGATGAATCTAAATTAAAAAGTTACTTTCAAAATAAAAATATATTGGTTACCGGAGGGACCGGTTCCATTGGCCAGCAAATCGTCGCTTCTCTCTTGGCCTATAACCCCAGGAAAATTGTTGTATTCAGCAAGGATGACAGCAAACAGTATTTAATGAAACAGGCATATAAACAGCATGATAATATCTTTTACCTATTGGGGGATGTCAGGGATTATGACTCTGTGGAATACGCCACAAGAGGAATGGATTTGGTTTTCCATGTAGCGGCATTGAAACAGGTCCCCGTCTGTGAGGAAAACCCTCTGGAAGCCGTTAAAACAAATATAATGGGAAGCGAAAATGTCATACGTGCCTGTATTCACCATCAGGTCAAAAAGGTTGTTAATGTCAGCACAGATAAAGCTGTCAATCCTACTAACACAATGGGAGCAACAAAGCTCCTATCAGAGAAAATGTTCAAAAATGCAAATAGAAAATTGAACAACCATAATACTCTCTTTTGTTCTGTCAGGTTCGGGAATGTCCTGAATTCACGCGGCTCAGTTATTCCATTGTTTATGGAACAAGCGCGCCACGGGAAAGATTTGACGGTTACCGATCCCAGCATGTCCCGATTTATAATGACCATTGCTGATGCTGCCCAGCTCACCTTAAAATCGTCCTATTATTCCAAAGGTGGAGAAATTTTTATATTTAAAATGAAAGGAATTAACATATTACAGTTAGCGGAAGCTGTACAAAAATATATTCACCAAAAAGGCTCAACAAAGCCTAAGATAGAGCAGATCGGGAAGCGGCCAGGAGAAAAAATTTATGAAGAACTCATATATACCCATGAATTAGAACATATAATGGATGATGAAGAACTATACGTCATTCTCCCCGAGCACCATAACACCTACCATCATTTCAAGCAGGCTATGGCACCTTCCATCAGATCCGATCAGGTTTCCATGCTGGGCGAAAAAGAAATTATTGACATTCTGAAAAAACTCGACGTGGAAAAGGCAGATTGACCATGAAGGCAAAAAATCAGCTGATATGGAGACATACGTTCGATTTTTTTGATCTCTTTTTTCACATACATTATGAAAATATCCCGATTATTCTTCCGCTTTTTCGGGATTTTCAAAAACTTGTAGAACGCAACCTCCCTATTGCTCAAAAGCATTATCCAAGCTCTTCTTTTCACAGCAATATACAAGAAAGGTGTGAGCCGTACCTACTGAAAAATCCTCCCAGAAGTTTCAAAGAGGGTTTTTTATTAGTGCGTGCGGAGATGTATCCGTTAGTCGCAGATATTGACTGTCGCCCCATCGTTTATCTCGCCCACCACAAAAAAGAATATAATCGGATGCTAAAACAACCCGGGTGCCGGCCACTTTATTGTCTGACTGATCTGCCAGAAAAAAAAATTCCCCTTTCGAAAGAAGACCATGTTTCAAAACAGGTTACTATCGCCATCCAGCAATCCAACCTGCCATTTTTCAAAAAAAAGCTGTTTCGTCTATGGATGAAACAGGCTGTAAAAAAATTATTGATAAACATCCGGAAACTCGAAACAATATTTGATCGCCACCCTATATCTCAGACTCTTTACGGATCTACCGTAAATCGACACGGGGGATTGGTCACTACTTACGCCCAAGTAAAAAACATCGAAACCATCAACTACCAGCATGGAATTCTTGGGGAACTGGGTCACTTGCCTGTCAATGCAGATATCAATTTTGTGTGGGGAGAATCCCATGTCCATTACTTAAATTCCTTTGGTGTATCAGGTGAGAAGTTGAAGATTGCCCACCCCAAGTTTCCGAAAAGTCCCGGTCCATTTGGTAAACAAAATACATCTTTCACCAAAAAGAAGCCATCCGTCCTTGTGGCCCTACAGCCACTGGACGAAACATTCAATCAAAAAATGATCACTGCAATCGAAATAGCAGCAAGACAGATGAGCGGAAAAGTATCTGTACACTACAAACTGCATCCCGATCATCCAGTCAATTGCTATAACCATTTACTGCAATCCAACGAATCTCATATTCATCCGCATGGAACCAAGTCTTTACAGGAATTAATTCATAATGCCGATATCATCATTACCCATACATCCGCCGTTGCTTATGAAGCATTCCTGGCAAAAAAAGCCGTAGCCTTCTACTCTGCTCCAACGGACATTTATTATCTGTCAGGTTCGCCATTGTTTATCCATGACTTTCACTCAATTAAAAAACTGTTTACGAACCTGGCTGGTAACGCTGGTTATCATGAAAATCTGTTGAAGCGTGCTTTTTTGAAGGATAGCCACACGGAACCCTTCAATATTGACGACTATATCACTTAGAAAAGGATGATCTGTGTGAATGCCATCACTAAAATTGCTATCGTCGGTGCCGGCCAGATCGGAAGAAGACATATGCAGGCATTGAAAAGACTCGACCGTCCCGCCCATATCGCAATTGTAGATCCTTTCGAAGAATCTTTAGTTAAGGCAAAACGAATGTACGACAGTTCCTCACCTTCAACAAGTAAACTGACGATTTCCTATCATAAAAATATGTTGGATCTGGCAGACAACTTAGACGTTGCTATTATCGCTACTACTTCTGATGTCAGGGAAGATGTCATCATTCGATTGCTGAAGAATAGGCATGTTCGTTTTATCCTTTTGGAAAAGGTTGTATTTCAACACCCAAAGACTTTCTCTAGAATGAACTTGTTATTAAAAGACAAAGGGTGTAAAGCATGGGTGAATTGTCCTGTCCGTACTTACCCTGTCTTTCGTCAATTGAAGAAAAAAATCGAAGCCTATAACACAATGGGAAACATCAGTATGCTGACAAGTGGAACACACTGGAATATGGCTTCCAATGCCATCCATCACCTTGATTTGTTTTTCTACTTAACCGGAGAACACATCCACTCCCTTGACTCAGGATTACTGGATTCAAAGCTATTGGCAAGTAAACGGCAAGGGTTTTTTGAAGTAACCGGCACGCTGACTGGCAGTGGTGATTCTGGCAGCCATCTTCTCCTTTCCTCTTATTCAACCGGTTCAGCGCCACTGACCGTTCATTTAAGCTCCGCTTTCCTCCGGTTCACGGTCAACCTAACCGAAGGAAAAGCGTTGGTAGCGGAAGCGGATAAAAATTGGGAATGGAGCGAACTTGATTGCCATATACCATATCAGAGTGAACTGACGCACCTGATCGTCCAGAAGTTGCTGGATGAAGGAAATTGTGATTTGCCTGATTATTCTCTGTCCTGGAAGCTGCATATTCCTCTACTTGAGACCCTTATCAGTCATATCAATCAGCAAACGAACAGGGGGATTGAAGCATGTCCCATATCGTAAACGAAGTACTCTTAGTAGGAGCAGGAAATATAGCTGTAGAATATACGAAGGTATTGAAGGCACTTGGCATAGCACCTGTCTGTATTGGAAGGAGCCAGGAAACCTGTAGATATTATTATGAAAAGACGGGCGTCAGAGCACACTCCGGAGGACTGAAAAAATATTTATCAAAAAAGGTCCGATTGCCATCTGTCGCCATCAACTGTGTTAATGTCGATCAGCTTGCCGAAACTACCTCCGCCTTGTTAGAAAATGGCGTAAGTACTATTTTAGTGGAAAAGCCTGGCGGACTTGATGTAAACCAGCTAAAGAGAACCCATGAGCTCGCTTCCCAGTCAAATGGTCAGGTCTATATCGCATATAACAGGAGATTTTATTCCTCTACAGCTAAAGCTAAAAAAATAATCGAAGCAGATGGAGGCGTGCAATCGTTCCATTTTGACTTTACCGAACTCGGCCACCGTATCTTACATAGCACCGCCAGTACCCGCCTCAAGGAGAACTGGCTGCTTGCGAACTCTACCCATGTGATCGACCTTGCCTTCTTTTTAGGGGGGGAACCACAAGAGATTCATGCTTATAAGTCCGGAAATCTGTCCTGGCACCCCTCAGGTGCCATCTTTACCGGTTCAGGAAAAACAACGGATGGCGTATTGTTTTCTTACCATGCCAACTGGTCATCTCCAGGGAGATGGGGTGTTGAACTGACTACGACTAATCACCGTTTGAAACTGCAGCCATTAGAAACGTTGGCCGCACAGAAAATAGACACTTTTCAATTTCAACCTGTACCACTTGCGGATAAATTGGATCAGGAATATAAACCAGGATTATATCAATTAGTGAAAACATTCCTGGAAAACAAGAATGATTCCCGTTTAGTGACGATTGCCGATCAATACAATAAAACAAAGCACTGGTATGAAGCGATTAAAAACTCCACTAATTAAGATAAGAGGAGGAACAGTGATGACCAATGTATTGGGTATTACTTTAGCAAGAGGCGGATCGAAAAGACTGCCGGGAAAAAATATCAAAAAACTCCATGGAAAGCCTTTGATTAATTATACAATCGAGGCAGCGAAATTTTCCGTTTCAATCGACCGGCATATCATTTCCACTGATGATAAGAAAATAGCCGAGACAGCAGCATATGCAGGCGCGGAAGTCCCTTTTCTCAGACCTGCTCATCTTGCTGAGGACAAATCGGATCCTATTGATGCTTGTCTGCATGTACTCGAAGAATTAGAGAAAAGAGAACAATTTATCCCCGATATAATCGTGCTTTTGCAGCCTACTTCCCCTTTACGAACTTCTGATCATATTGACAAAGCACTTGGCGCGATGCTCCAGCACGATGCTGATGCAGTGATCAGCGTCACTCCATTTGAACACCCAGTAAATGCTTTGAGTCTTATCAACCTTCATGGCCACCTTGATTCGCTGGCAAACAACATTATGCTTGGAAATCAGCCATTATATCGAATTAATGGTGCGATTTATGCCATTAAATATCCTGTGTTTATGAAAGAAAAAGCGTTTTTTATCCGGAAAACGATTCCGTATGAAATGTCAGCTGAAAATTCGGTGGATATCGATACGGAAACGGACTTTGATATTGCCTCCTGCCTACTTGGAAAACGAAATAATCATTAATTATAATGTGATACCTTACAGCCTGATTTTACATCAGGCTTCTTTTATGTCTATTTAACGCAAGATGCCTGATAGTCAACCATACCTTACTGACAAGTTCTCATAGAATAGTAAGTGGATAGTTCGAGGATAAAAACAAACAAAGGAGTGAACAACTTTGTACAGTATAGAAGGATTAAATAACCACTTGATCATCCGGTATGGCCTGACCAAAGAATTTTTTGAGAAATTCAGTTCATTAAAATATGCCGGTATTGAACTGCCTTTAACGATGATTTATGATTATCACTTTCAGGTCCTGCCGCCATTCGTAAATAAATATATGAATAGTGCGAGGTATATTAGGAGAAAATCCTTTCCTTTTAAGTCTATGGCTGATGTACAGCAAGCATTATTCCGTACTCCGCGTGTCGCCAAGGATCTAAGTAAAGAACCAGAACGGAAAGCAATTCTTATCCCTGTTGGCCTCTTGGCCTACGCATTAAAGCATTTAAGAAAACACAAAGTAATCGTCCTCGATTCCAGAAATTCCTTAAAAGATAATAGAAAATTACCTTCCAATTTCAAAGTGATTGATTTAGGAGCTATTAAGATCCAAAAAAAGACTCTGGCAAACTTAAAGAAAAGAGCAGCATGGCTAATACAGCAACATGCTAATCATGAAATTTTCAGAACGAAACAATTTGAGAATATGCTTCTCACCCAGGTCACAAATTCATCTCGGAGAATACACGCTTTGCAAAAAATCATTATCGAAAATAATGTGAAAGTCATTTTGCATACGAACGAATATGTACAGCCTGGTAACACGCTTTCCCTTCTTGCTCGAAAATTTAATCTGCCGTTTATTAATTTACAGGATTATCTTACATCTGATGTTACAGTCATTCCATCCCGTGCAAGCCATTATTGTGTGTGGGGAGAACATACGAAAAACTGGATGGCATCAAGAGGAATTGCAGGAGACCATGTCATACCCGTAGGAAGCCTTCGGTTTGAAATGCAAGGCACAGGTAAGTTGAAGAGTAAAGACCAGTTTAAAAAGGCGTTGAATATAAAAGGAAACAACCAGATTCTTACTTACATCACCCAGGATTATTCACAACGTGAAAACCTGAAAATAATCCGCTGGCTAGTGGAATCCGTCAAAACACTGCCGATTACTGTTATTATTAAACCCCATAAGCGGGATCGGACCAGTTATGCCCGTTATCTTTCATCAAAAGTGGTTCTCTCCAATAGAAAAGTCCATTTATATGATATTTTAAACCATACTGATTATGTTACTACTATATCATCCAACGTGGCTCTGGAAGCTGCCATCCACAAAAAAGGACTTCTCATCATGCAGCCTAACATCCCATATAATTACCGCAGAAACTATAATGAATACTATAAACATTTGGCAAGGGCTGAGGCCGGGATCGTCATCACTAACCAACAAATATTATTGGAGTCGCTTTCTTCCCTGGTAGAAAATGATGAAGCAAAGGCAGAGTTGATTGAAAAAGGCCAGAAGTTTCTGGAACAATCCTTATCCACTGACTCCCTGCCTTCCACAAATATTAAGCGCTTAATAAGACGGCTGCTTTAACTAGAAAGGAGGTTTCTAATTGTACGGTGAAAATACTTTAACAGGCAAGTTTATTTTGAAGTATGGGTTGACACGCGAATTTCATCAGACATTCCGCCTGCTGAATTATTCAGGTATTTCTTTGCCACTGGCTATGACAGCTCCTTTTCAGCAGTTCATCAAGACTTATATTGAAAAAAACAATACCGTTCCTTTAGAGGAGCTGAAAAATAAATATGATATTCATTCCGTTTGTGATGCACAAAGAAAATTATTTATGGTGCCACAGCGAAAAAAAGACCTTTCCCGGCAGTCTGGCCGTAAAGGAATCATGATGCCTGGTTCTTTATTGCCTCTAGCAATAAAACGATTTCGAAAATACCCTGTTGTCCTGATTGTCACATCTTCTGCAGACAAAAGAAAACTAAATCAGCATCGACTGCCACCGAATTTTGACATCATTGATCTGACTACTTTACTGAAAAAAAACAATTCTAATCATGTAAAGAAGACATACGAAGACAAGATTAAAAAGGTTATCAGCCGGCGAAGAAATCATAGGGTTTTTGGGACGTCTGCTTTTCAAAATAAAATTACCAAATGGACTTCTATGGCTATTAAATATACAAAAGTATTAGAAAAAATAATTCTGGATAGAAATATTAAAATGATTCTAAGTATCGACCTTATTAGTATGCCATGGATGCTGCTCGCTCAATTATCCCATAAATACAAGCTGTCCTATATTTGGATCCAAAACTGGCTTTTGACCGATCATTCAGTGACACCGTCTCTGGCCGACCATCATTGTGTCTGGGGTGAGAATTATAAACAATGGCTAATAAATAAGGGTATCGATGAAAATAAAATATCTGTAGTAGGTAGTATCCGGTTTGAGCTGGAAAGCCCTACTACCCGCATGACTCGTAAAGAACTTTGCCAAAAACTGAACATTCCTGAAAAAAATACTCTCATTACCTTCACTACCCAAGGGACATTTACAAGCATGCTGTTTCCAAAGATAATGCCCTGGTTCAACAAAGTACTCAGAGAATTCCCTGTAACGATTATTATCAAATCAAGAACCCGAGATTTTTCTCTTTACAAAAAATACGAACGACACCCACAAGTGGTTTTATCCCCTTTACCCATACACCTCTATGACACCTTAAAAAATACAGACTATCTGATGACCATTTCGTCTACCACTTCTATTGAAGCGGCGAGCTTTAACAAAGGAATTATCGTACTGCAGCCAGATTTAAGTATTCATTTCGGGAAAGGTTATCAAGGGTACCATAATCATCTTGCCCGTGCTGATGCCGGTCCTGTCATTAGAAATGCCACTGATTTTTATAACGTTGTCAAACATCTACACAAGGATAAAAATGCAAAAGAGGCTATTGTAAAACAAAGTCAGTCATTCCTGAAAAATTCTCTGGATAGGACACAGCTTCCATCCATACAAATTTCCAGGATAGTGCACAAGTATCTAGGCGATCACTCACTTTGATTGAGTAACCATCTCGCATAACCGATTGGATGGAAATAAGTCATTTTCCAAACTTCTAACAGACCTGCTTCCTTAAAAGAGTATCGCTGATCACGGCCATTACACTCAATAAACATTGGAAACCCTTCCGATGTCAATCCGATATCAAGTCCAATATCAGCAAGGCTGGGAATATGGTGATCCAATACATGTGCCACATGCAGAGCTAATTCTTCTAAGCTTAACTTTACTTTTTCTTTATCGAGATCACAATCTTCCAAGATCATTTCTAACGAATAACATCTTCCCCCTCTCGCTACATTGGTTACAAATTTCCCTTTTCCTGCTGCCTTCCCTACCAGTCCAGTTACCTGCCATTCTCCATTTATATCTTTTTGGACAGCGGCTCTGATATCAAAAGCACTTCCATAAAAGGCAGCGAGAGGTATTTTTTCTTGCACAATATAGCCTCCAACCGTGCAGAGATCTTCTAATTTCTTTGGCCAAACTGCCTTTATGGAAAATGCCTGTCTGGACCTGCCATCATCCAAAGTCCAGGTACGCTCGGATTCACGTGTAAGCTTTGATACTCCAGACCCCAACGTGCCAAGGTCAGGCTTGATTATCAATTGCTTATGTTTTTTCATCATTACTTGCAGATTTTCTTTTGTTACTGGCATCGTATCAGGCTGATGTTTTGCCAACTTTGCATCGCTAATAAGTTTGTTGTAAATGTCCAACTTGCTATATCGAGTAATTTCGTTAAAAAAACTAACCCCTTCTTTTTTAAGTAACGTAAATTTGCGTTTATCCATGCCTGTTGTTCCTAACATTCGGTTATGGATAACCCGGGGTTTTTCTATTTTGATTTGTATATAATTATCTTTTTCTGTAGGTACAAGTGCTTTAACGAATTTGTGTCCTGGAATTAAATCGGCTAACCTCAAGTAGCAAAGGGAAACGCCATATTGATCACCAGCTTGTTCGTAAAAAGCTATATTCTCATGGGTGAACGCTTTTCTTTTGATACGGCTGTACAGTACCTCACTTACCAAGATACCTACTTTATCTTTCATGGTTACCTCCTAAATTTCGTCGATTCGAGACTCCTGTACTTATTCATTTTATGTAGTGTTTTCAGATAAAAGTATAGGCATTTGACTCACCCATTTTTTTGCTCGATTGAATAAAATGAAAAACATATCTAATTAATCAAGGTAAGATTTCGAATGGAGATAAAGGTGATGGGAAAATGGCAAATCAATAACAAATTTCATAAAAACCTCCTGCTTAAGAAGAATGCCCACCTCATTTCTGCATTGCCCGTAATGAAAGAATTTAATGAAGAGAACTTAGCTTCCATGCTCCAAACATATAAGACAGTTATCGTTAAACCTGTGAAAGGGTCGGCAGGAAAAGGTATATTTAAAATCAGTTTGCTTGATGATAGTAGTTATGAGCTAAAAATAATGAAAAAAGTGAAAAAACTAAATCAAATATCTGCCGTATTTAAATACTTGGCCAAAAAAAACAATGTTCACAGCCCATTCCTTATCCAGCAATATATCTTCTTGCTTGCAGATAAAGGAAACCCTGTTGACTACCGTGTCATCACCCAGCGGCTGTACGAAGGAAAGTCATGGGAAGTTACAGGAAAGTATGCCCGTATAGCACAGGACGGATATATGCTTACTAACTTTGCGCACGGGGCGAGCATTGTTCCAGTTGAAGACCAATTACATGCTCATCCCAATAAATCGGAGCTCTTGGACAAACTTGATAACATTGCATTATCAGCAGCAGAATCTCTTTCACACCATTTTTACAAGCATTGTATCTGGGGCTGTGACCTGGGGATAGATGTGCATGGTAAGGTGTGGATTATAGAGATAAATTCCCAGCCACAAATAAAAGGGTTTTTGGAACATCAAGCATTACTCCCCATGCACCAAAAGATCCTGAATTATAAAGCGAAGCGTTTGAAAGCAAAAAAAGCACAACGCTGAGAATGCGTTGTGCTTTTAATTTCGTTTAGTTAGCGGCTTTTTCTTTTTGCTGCTTTCTTTTTTTATCTTTTTTTACTTGTTTACTTCGCAATTGACCACATGCAGCATCAATATCTGTACCATTTTCATGGCGGATGACACAATTGATGCCGTTTTTCTTCAAGGTATCATAGAAACCAAGAATAGCTTCCTTTTCACTTCGTTGATACGAATGGTCATCTACCGGATTGTAAGGTATTAAGTTTACATAAGATAAATGTCGTTTATTCTTTAGAAGTTTTGCCAGCTGTTCGGCTTCCTCTTTATGATCATTCACATCCCGGAGCATAATATATTCGAAAGTGATTCTGCGATTCGTCTTCTCTAAATAATAATCGATCGCCGGCATCAATTTATCAAGTGGATATGCTTTGTTGATTTTCATAATCCGGGTCCGCAGTTCATCATTCGGAGCATGCAAGGACAATGCAAGGTTCACTTGTAGATCCTCATCAGCAAACTGATAGATCTGGTCAGCTAAACCACTTGTAGATACAGTAATTTTTCTTGCACCAATAGCCAGACCTTTTTGCGAATTGACAATGCGCAGGAAGTCCATTGTATTGTCATAATTATCAAATGGCTCACCTATCCCCATTACTACGATATGGCTCACTCTGTCTCCCTGTCCTTTATCATCCAAAGCATGCTGGACATTCATGATCTGTTCGACAATTTCTCCACTTGTCAAATCACGGCTTTTCTTCAATAAGCCACTTGCACAGAAAGAGCAGCCGATATTGCATCCTACCTGGGTAGTCACACAGACTGATAAGCCGTAATGGAACCTCATCAATACTGTCTCAATGACATTTCCATCCTGCAGTTTAAAGAGAAATTTAATTGTACCATCAGCTGACTCCTGTTTGACTTCTTGCTTCAGTGTCTGGATGACAAAGTTCTCCTCCAATAGCTGGATACATTCTTTATTGACATTGTGCATTTCAGAAAATTCTTTGACGCGTTTATTATATAGCCAATCCCATACCTGGGAAGCACGGAATTTCTTATGTCCTCGTTCCATCAGCCAATCAGTCAACTGATCGAATGTCAGATCATATATTGATTGCTTCATTCCTAACCCTCATTTCAATTTCGAGCATTCATTCCTATAGTACTAGAAGTATTGCCACGGTGCAAATACTTAATCATTTTAAGGGCTGGATTAATTCTGATCAAGTTATACTTCCCTGATATCAATAGAAAGTATGCGATCGTTAGTTGGGTTGTATGTTACCACGCCTTGAACATTTATTGTTTCCTGTTGGGATTGAAGGACATATTCATAAGTTTCCCGCATCTCATTGGCTGATACTTGTGTCTTACTTACTGTCTCATAATTGGTTATACCATAATTTGGATAGGCTGCCTGAGTAATTTCCAGTAAATATTTCCCCCACTTTTCCTCCTCTAATTCTGGCGACGGAGTAATTTCAACATTGATAATTCCAGCATCCAAATTTGCTCCGAGTGCTTGAAAGGCTTCACGATGAAGGTTAAGTTTGTTACGAGGATAATTTGGAACTTGATCGACAACCGTTACGATTACTTCCCTCCCATTAGCTGGATTTCGTACTTTTAGTGTCTGCCCGCATTGATATGGAGAATTTTGCCCGACAGCCACAGTCATATTGGCATTTTGGGACCAAGGAATTCCGCATTGAGTGACACTCCCACCCTCGGTCCATGATGCCTGCCCGGCCACTGTCTGTTGCCGGTATATTGGATAGTAATGGAACTGAGGATAAGCGCGATAAGGATTTGCACAAATTCTGTGATACGGAGATCCTCCGTAACAATAGTATGGAAACATACAAACTCCTCCTGTCTTTAGTTAAACGGCTTTTATAAACTATGCTTATGGCAGGTTGGCCTGTGACAGGATGGTACAGGCATGACGCCCGTCGTTCTATATTCCTTCTATTATTTTTTATATAATGGAGTCATATACTCTTTACTAGGAGGCTGCCAGTGATGGACAAAAAACAACTCGAACAGCAAATCATCCAAAATTACAAGAATGAAGAGCAAACAATGATATTGATATTTGCTCAATGGTGCATCAATCATAACCTCGATCCATCTGCCATATACCAAAAAGCTTATCCCGATCAGGTTAATAATCGAGCTTTAGAAGAAGCGATTGCTTCCACGGTTCCTAAACAGGAAGCTCAGGATATTCCCAATCAGACACTGATAGATGTACTGTCGGTATTTGGAAATGAAGATTTAGCTTTCGTGGTTACTGAGGAAATTGAAAAATGAATAGAGGTAACTGATAATGTCATTAATAATCTATAATTAATCATTTTGTTAAACCTTAGAAAAAGATGAAAAGGTCTGTTTGGATATAAAACTCCAATCAGCCCTTGTTAATAACCCATTTCTAAACCTTCTGTTTATCAGAAACCTAGAAAAAATAAGGGTTTTTTATAATCTGGAAAGAATCGGGAATAATATATGGCGGAGGTGTTATAATGGCAAAACCATATTTATGCCCTGGCTGTAAAACTAATCGTTCCCGGTTTAATAAAATCCAGCAGGTAGCATCTGCAGTAAAATTGGATCCCGGCAGTGGTGAGATGATGGAATCCTATACAGAAGATAATTTAGATCCTTTCCACATGGGGTATAAAGGTCCAGAATACAAAATCCAATGTGGTTCCTGCGGGCTAATTGAAGACGAACATACCTTTATAAAACACGCAGAATTCAATCCAAGAAAATAAAAAAGCACTTACCCTAAGTGCTTTTTTTACATTCCAAATGTATAAAATTTCTCTGCTGAGATGACTTACGACGTTGTGTTAATTTTAAAGTTCTAGTATAAGGTTAACTAATACATTCACGGAAGGACGAGTGAATGCGAGTTTTTCTACTAGTGCTCTATCTTTTGGAGCTCAATTCTTTGTTGTCATTATTGTCTTACCATCCTGTTGGATAACTTTGTTTTCCTTCATTAATTTTCCGAGTGCCCGTTTAAAAGCAGCCTTGCTGATATGAAAGGTACCACGTATATCATCTGGATCACTTTTGTCGGAAAAAGGAATTTCGCCTCCAGCTTCTTCTAAATATTCCATAATTAAATCAGCATCGTCAATCATACTCTCCTGTTTAAGAGGAAGAAGGGAGACATTTATGGTGCCATCATCTTTTACATCAATGACTCGGCCCTGAATAGTTTCACCGAGCCGTGGTTCACGTTTCCGTTCATTCGGGTGGATAAAAGCACGATACCCTTCTTCGGTAAGAGCAAATGACCCTGCCTTGGCAGCCCTGTATACCCTGGCCGTTATATTTTTCTTTAACAGAGATACAGGAGCCCGTTCAATGTCTTCCGTCACTTCTCCTTCTGTTATCGGCTTCGCCAGCAGCCGTCCTTTCTTATCTAATTCCAGGCTAACAAACAAATAGTCCCCTACAGTTGGCCAAACCCGTTCCATGACAGGAAGGTCATCTTTAGAAACAAGTATTTCTTTATCGATTCCGATATCAACAAAAACCCCGAGGTTTTTTACTACTTCAACGACTACTGCCCAACCGAATGATTCCAACGTTATATCCGGGAGCTGCATGGTTGCTATCTTTTCTCCTTTCTTATCAAAATAAAGAAATACTTCTATGGAGTCATCAAGCTCTATCCTTTCATCCGCATCTTCGTTTGGAAGCATGACCACTTCCTTACCTTTTGTCAGGACAAAGCCTTCTGTTTTCTTTTTCAGAACTGTTAATTTTTGTATCGTACCGATCTGCAATTCATTCATGTTCTTACCTACTTTCCATTTAAAAACTTGATACCTATTATAGCTTACCCTGATAATAGTGCAAAATAGCATCCCTAATTAAATCAGCAAAGTTCTAAGGGAGCCATCCCCTTAATTAAGTGGATGACTCCCTTTTTTCAGATAGGTTAAGTAAATTGGAGATTCCTGGTTTTATCTAATGCGATACCGGCTTCGATGTAACTTCTCACCAACTTCCAGTTTCGCTTATGATCGAGTTTAAAGGTTTCAAAAAAAAGATTACCCGTTTTCATGATATTTCCTTTTATTCGCAAAGTCGCTGTCAAAATAGACATAAATTCATCTTCCTGTATTGGAATCAGTGCCACTTCTTCAATTTCCCAATGAGCTTCATTCTCTCTGACAAACTTAAACCCTTGCTCCCAGCCTTCCAAAGATTCTTTGTAACCAAAATCAACGATCTGCCCATTTCTAACTTCCCTGGCCTGGTAATCTTCCGAAATCGTTTCCTTAAACCCTTGCAAAGAAGAATTTCGCCACATGGTAAGGAAGGATTCGTGGAATTTGGCATAGTCTTCCATTGGGGACCTCCTTAAATCAATCTACATGAATAATTCGATAAAGGCTGGCCAATTCCTTTTTTAAAGAAGAGATTCAGCTCCATCAATATAAATTTCTGTTCCTGTAATATGACTGGAATGCTCTGAGGCAAGGAAATACACCAAGTCTGCTATTTGCTCAGGATTTCCGGGAGCGTTTTCAAGTGGTTTGTCCCCATTTGGAAATTCAACCGGTATACGTACTTTATCAAGATTCCCTTTTTCCTCGGTGTTTTGCCCGATATTAGTGTCAACTGCTCCGGGACAAATGGCATTTACCCTAATCTTATATCTGGCAAGCTCTAAAGCTGCCATTTTCATAAAGGTTATTTGTCCTGCCTTAGAGCTGCTGTACGCAGAAAAACCAATATTAGAAAAGGTACGACTCCCATTAATGGAACTAGTAATAATGATACTTCCTCCAACTTCTTTCATATAGGGAATGGCATGCTTGACTAACAAGAAAGTACTTTTCAAATTGGTTTGGATAGTATGGTCCCAATCGGAAGCTTCCATTTCTTCAATAGGAGCGATGGTACCATTAATACCTGCATTGTCAAATAATACATCGATGCGCCCCCATTTTTCAAAAACGTGTCTGATTCCAGAGGCAACCTTTTCCTCATTCGACACATCAACATTTTCTATCATGTAAGTACCGCCACTACTGTCAATGAATTCTCCTACTTCCCTTGCTCTTTCTTCCTTTAATTCAAATAGTGCAACCCGGTATCCTTGTTCAGCAAGCTTTAAAGCAGCAGCTTTACCGATACCTGACCCCCCACCTGTTACGATTGCAGTTTTTTGTTCTCCCATTTGTAACCCTCCTTCTTTCTAGTTATGGTAGTTTTTCAGTGGTTTTGTAGCAGGTCCTTCAATGACTTCCCCACTTGGTGTAAATCTCGAACCATGACATGGGCAATCCCATGAACATTCAGCTGTGTTCCATTGAAGGTCACAGCCCATATGGGTACAAGTAGTGTCCACCAGGCTTACACCCCCGTTTGAAGCCTTGTATGCCCCTAGCTTTTTTCCACGGTAGTTGACGATTCCGCCTTCATTCGGCTGTAAATTTTCCATATCTGTTTCCTTACGATGCAATTTACCTTTGAAGAGCTCTTTGGCAACATCCATATTTTCTTTTGTGAAATTCTTAACATCCTGGGAGGCATTAAAACGGGATGGAGAAAAAAGTTTTTCATAAGGACTCCCATTTCCTGTTATCAAATCACTTATCACTTTTCCTGCCACTGTCCCATTACTCATTCCCCACTTAGCAAAACCTGTAGCGACATAGATATTCGGGTTATTTCTAGTAATTGGACCGATATAAGGAATCCGATCCAAAGTGCTGATATCCTGTGAGGACCATCTATAAGGAATATCCTTTACAGAAAAATTTTTTTCAGCGAATTCCTTAAGCTTTTCATAATGGTTATACGTATTTTCACTTTGACCACTGGTATGTCCTTCCCCACCAATCAGAAGTAACTCTTCTCCATTACTTCCTAGAGCATGCCGAAGTGACTTCTTTGGTTCTTCTGTACTTAAATACATACCTTTTGGGGGTGGCCCGTTTGTCTTTACTGCTATTGTGTAGGATCGTTCTACATGCAGACGTGCAAAGTACATTCCATTTAAATCTTTAAAAGGAAAATGGGACGCAATCACGACATGGTCGGATAAAACAGAATGGCCTTTTCTTGTTTTAACTTCAGGTAAAGTTCCTTTTTTAATATCAACGGCCCTGGTGTTCTCAAAAATATGCGTATCCTTTTGCTTCAAGTAAATAAGTAAGGACTTCAGGTATTTTAATGGGTGAAACTGTGCCTGTTGATTCATTTTGACAGCAGATTGTATTGGGAATGGTAAAACACTGTTATCAGCCAGCCCTCCATCTATCCCAAGATCCTTATATGCTTCTGCTTCTTTTTCAATTTTTCTGTTACCAGATGGGGCTGCTGAGTAGACAATGGAAGGCTGATAGGAAAAATCACAGTCAATCTTAAGATCTGTACGGATATCGTCAATATAGTGCAAACCTTCCTGGTTAGCGAGATAGTACTTCTTTGCTGTTTCCTTTCCGAATGTTCTAATCAGATGATCATAGATAAGTCCGTGCTGCGCACTTAACTTCGCTGTAGTATATCCGGTAGTACCATTGATAACTTTACCAGCCTCCAAAAGCACAACCTTAAAACCTTTCTTAACGAGAAAATAGGCAGTTGTTATTCCTGTAATACCAGAACCGATGACAGTAACATCGGTCTCCATGTCCCTGTCTAATTGCGGAAAGCTGTCTATTGTTGTATCCCTCCATAAAGGCTGGGGGGAATTTGGAATGCCATTCATGTCCATCCTCCTTGGGTAATTTATTATTACATACCCAATTGATGGAAATCTCACGCCATGATTTTTAAATATAATCGACATGAGAGTTAAACATGGTATAACTGATCACTTATAAATCTCTTTCATGATTTTATTTAGAATTTCTATTTGTTCTTCAAATAATAGGTGGTACCTTTTCTTCAAAATATCAAATTCTTCTTTCCCTGTATCTGTAAGAGAATACCAATATACCTTCTGTCTTTTTTTATCATGAGATTTATAATCTTCTTTCCGCCTGAGGAGTCCTTCTTCTGTCATGTCATGCAGGGTATCGAGTAAAGTAGATGGAGCAGGAATCCAGTTTTTTGTAAGCTTTTGAAATTCCTTCTTAAAATGTTCACTGATCATCGGCGGGTTAACTTGTAAAAGATGCATAATATAAAATTTGGTAAACTGTGCTGCAGTCATATTCAACGCAAATTTTTTCGGGTTATTTTTATGGGACATCCTTCTACCTCCTCCAATGTTAACTAATAAATAAATTAGAAATATTTACATATCTCCAGTATAAAAGCTTGCAATTCATTTAGATATTGATAAGCTTATTGCTGGAGATTTTTTTATTTAAAGTTCGGAGTTGCTACTAAGTTTGAAGTAGAATTATATAGTGATTGTGATTGCAATGAGATTAGGTTGTTGGTATGTGATCTAGTGAGCAATTCGAGGCGTATTAAAAGCTGGGTGAAAACCCAGCTTTTCTTTATAACTTCTGTTCGAACCATCTCAAAATATGATACAGTCTTTCCATTCGCAACGAGGGTTTTCCGGTTCTTGATAAATTATGATCCGCATCAGGTATACGTATGAATTCCGTTTCTTTCTCCTGACGTTTTAATGCAATGAATAGCTGCTCTGCCTGCTCAATCGGACAACGTAAATCGTCTTCGCTGTGCATAATAAGAAGTGGTGTAGTTATCCTGTCAGCATATGCAAGGGGTGATTGTTTCCATAGCTTGTCAAAATCCCTTAAATCGGCTTGTAATTGCCATTCACAGAAATAATAACCAATGTCGCTTACCCCATAGAAGCTGATCCAATTAGAGATGCACCTCTGTGTCACTGCTGCATTGAATTTGTTTGTATGACTGACAATCCAGTTGGCCATAAACCCTCCATAACTTCCACCGGACAGACCAAGGCGCTCCCTGTCAATAAAATCATAGGAATCCAGTATGTATTCCAATCCATTCATGATATCCATATAATCGTTCCCGCCATAATCACCACGTACTGCATCGACAAATTCCTGGTTATAGCCGTGTGAACCTCGCGGATTAATATAGCCTACGACATACCCTTTTGCAGCAAGCAGCTGCATTTCATGGAAAAACGTATTTCCATACATAGCGTGCGGTCCTCCGTGGACTTGATAGATAAACGGATATCTACTATTTTCATCGAAATTTACTGGCTTTAAGATCCAGCCATGTACCTCCCAACTGTCCGTACTCAGGAAAGTGAATTCTTCCGGGGTGGATAAGGTCATTTCGTTGAACCAATGGTCGTGATGATGTGTCACTTGTATCTTTTCATTCGAATTTTCTTTCCATAAATAGAGCTCTCCTGGTTTAACAGACGTTGTTATCGCAAAAATAAATTGACCAGAAGTACGATTGAAATCAAATCCATAAATGTGTTGCTTTTCGGACCAAAATAATTTAGTGTTTCCATCGGAAGTACCACTATAAATCACTACGTTCCCTTCAACACTTACTGCAAAATAAAGCAAATCGTCATTCTGCCATTTTATCCCTGGCATTCTGCTCCCCTGCTGTATGTCTGCGATGGTAAAATCACCAACTGGAAGATCCAAGTCAGCTGTTATGTTTTCCATACTTTTCGTTTCTGTACTATACAAAAGAATATCGGCATGGGTTGCATTTTTATAGGACACGCCTTCGAAGACAATTCCCAGCTTGCTTCCACCAGGGGACCAGCAGGCATAAGATACATATCCCTTTTCTGTTGGAATGGTTTCCCACTCATTCGCTGTCAAATGATATAAATAAAGCTCTGTATTAAATGAAAAGTCTTTGTTTTCAGCTTGATCTCCCGACATGGCAATTGATCTGCCATCAGGTGACCAGCAGTGTAGTTGAAAGCTGTGTTTCTCATTCGTGATCGGATGTATCATTTCCGTAGATAAATCAAGGATTCCTATCTGTTGTTCCACCCCCCTTAACAAACCTGAACCATCTGCTTTATATTTCATATCAGTGACTACTATTGCTGCTGGGTTCTTTTCTTCCTTATCTAATTCAACTGTTTTGTGAAAGGACTCATTCTTCTTTAAACCAGCCTGTAAGGCAATCGATTTCCCGTCTGGAGACCATTCAAATGTGGTGATGCCATTTGGACAGGCTGTCATCTGCTTTGCTTCTCCGCCGACAGATGACATAATAAATAATTGGCTTTGTTCATTCCTGTCTGATAGAAATCCAAGTTTTTTTCCATCCGGAGACCATTTTGGTAAAGTGTTTCGATTATTTCCGAATGTCCACTGACAGTTCTCTCTAGTATTGGAATCATAATAATAGAGATTGGATATGTATTTGTCCTCTTCTTCATCCAAATCGGTTTTGACATATATAACACCTTTGCCATCAGGTGACCATTGAGGGTCCGTTACTGATGACAGATTAAAAAGATCTTTCTCCGATATGAATCTATTGTCCGCTTCCATCGTCATTCCTCCCTTGTTTTCTTTTACATTGAATTCGCTAACAACGAGTAAACTCCTTCAAATGTTTCCCTTTTATGTAAATATACTTAAAACGTTAAAATTGCCGCTACTTCAAAACGCATCTTTTTATAAAAATCAATGCTTTTATAATCATTAAAACCCCATGGCAATTAGCCATGGGGGCGCCTCATTCATTTAGAAAGCCGATTTTTCCGAAGTTTTTTGTTTCTTTCAGATAATCAAATGCTTCTTTATACTGGGACAGTTTGAACATACGGTCGAGCTCTGGCTTAATATCATTTTTTTTGATAAATGCCAGCATATCCCGGAATTCTTCCCTGCTGCCCATTGTAGAGCCCAACAGGTTATACTGGCCGTAGAAAAACTTGCGGATATCAATTTTTACTTCATCCTCAGTCGTCGCACCGAATGTGACAATCGTTCCGCCTTTACGAATAATACCAAGTGATTTATCAAACGTTGCTCTCCCTATGCTTTCAACTAACACATCAACTGCTTCATTCTTTAATTCTTCCTGCCAGTCCGATTGTGTCAAAATCCCCACATCCGCGCCAAGTGCTTTAGCTGCTTCCAATTTTTGTTCGCTCCTTGACGTGACAATCACTCTTGCACCTGCTGCCTTGGCAAATTTCAATGCAAATGTTAAGACACCGCTCCCTATTCCAGGTAGCATGACCGTGTCATTCTGCTTGATTTTCGCTCGAGTGAACAACACACGATATGCTGTCAAAGCAGCAAGTGGCAATACTCCAGCTTCCTCCCAGGAAAGATGTTCCGGTTTCGTTTCTATATTCTCAGCAGGCACAACGATGTATTCCGCAAATGTTCCATGGTCAGGGAGTCCAAGAATCTCAAATCCTTCCGGCGGCGCCTCACTATTTTTCAACCATCCAAGTCCTGGATTAATGATTACCTCGTCGCCAGCTTGCCACCCGTTTACATCGTTTCCTACATCTGCAATTACCCCAGCCCCGTCAGAACCCAGGATGAGCGGAGGCTGGTCAGCCTTATGCCTTGTGGTAACGGCAACGTCCCGCCTGTTCATTCCAGAAGTTTTTAATTTAACTTTGACCGTTCCCGGTTTCGTTTCTAAATCATAGATATCCCGGAAACTTAGTCCGGGTATTCCTTCTGTTTTTTCATGCACGATAGCTTTCATGGTGACTCCTCCTTCATTAAATACTGTAAATGATCTGCGAATCGCTGCAATTTGTCCAAGTCGGAAACATCCTCTTCAAATAAAGGCACCCGCACAAGCTGCTTTTGTGAAAATATATCCTCTATCTGAGTAAGATAATCTAGTTCCTGTTTACGTCTTTTTGCGAGGAATTCCCCATCTGCGTGAGCAGGAAGCACTTTATTGACGATCAATGTTTCGATATGAAGATCGTGGCTGTCCAGTTGTTTTATTGCCTGCTTTGTTTCAAGAATTGGCAGCCGTTCAGGAATCAGAACAAATATGAACCCTGTCTTTTCCCCATCGAGGATTATTTCTCTTACTGCTGTAAACTTTTCCTTCCTTTTTTGCAGAATCTCATATATTGGATCATCAACCGGCTCCCCGTCATTAAGCAGCTGAGTATAATTATCATTGATTTTTTTTCTTTTTTCCAGCATGCCATCGATCCAAACACTCATCAATTCTGGTAAGGTTAACAGCCTGATTGTATGTCCGGTTGGAGCTGTATCAAAAATAATCTTGTCAAAGGAGGCAGCTTCTTCCAATATGATTGAAATAAGGCGGTCAAAGAGAGCTGCTTCGTCTGCACCTGGGGATGCGCTTGCCATATCAATCTGTCTGTGTACCTCTTCCACCATCCGTGAATGGACTAGTCCCTGAAGATTTTCCTTTACACCTTGGATATAACGTTTCGATTCTTTATGGGGGTCCACTTCGATACCATAAAGGTCGTTGGCAAGTTTAGTTTTTTCATGCTTTACTTGTTTATGGAATATATCACCAAGGTTGTGGGCAGGGTCGGTCGATACAATCAGTGTCTTATACCCGGCGTTGGCAAAAGCCATCGCAAGTGCAGCAGACGAAGTAGACTTGCCAACTCCTCCCTTGCCCCCTACGAATATGATTTTTTTGTTGTTTAAACCTTGCATAAATGTAATCCTTTCTTATTCGACTAACAGCACCTGATTCCGTCAAGAGGCGATTTTTCCATGCCCATGCGCAGATGCCAATCGTGAAATTTCTCAATGATAAATGGATAGAGTTCCAAGGTATAATAGAAAGCCGGGTTTGGTATCCCTAACATATCAGAGTAAACAAGCAGTAGAAATAAATCGTCTTCATCTCTAAGTTCCCTTGCTACTTCTGTTTTGTGAGGAAGGCTTAGCACTTCATCATACCATTCAATCAAACGCTTCAGGGAAAATTTCTTTTCATTCATATAAGCTCACTCCCTGCTGTTTATCTTTTTATTAATCAGTTTATCATAATCATTGAAATTTTTAATATATTCTCCATCAACGAAAATAGCGTTGAGTTTCATATGACAGCAGATATACTTGAGAGCTTCAGTGATGGATATATTAGATTTCCTGACATGTTTAAAGAAATAGGCTGCGAATGCGAATACATTTCTCGGGTCAAGAAAGGTGACATCAACTTGGCCCTCATATTTTTCCATTGTCCTGCAATATATTTCCCCCATTTTCTGCCGGTCTGATTCCTGGTGTTTGAATTCTTCATTCATTGTGATGAACCCGTCACCACTAATGCCTCCGCATCATCCTAAGCCAATTTCATTTTCACTGCGAATAATGATAATATCCACCATGGTCTAACCCTCCTTTAAAAAGAAAAACCGCACTGTTTCCATGCGGTTTTTCTTTCTTAGAATTTCAATGAAAGGATTTAAGCACTTTTTTCAATTTTACCGTCTTTATTCGACATGATAGCGGAGAACGCAGTCAATAAAATCCAGAAGGTAAATATTAGAATAATCGCACCAAAAGTGAACAGCATCCAGTCACTGCCCTCCACCCAAGGTGCCCATTGCGTAAATACCTGGTCGATCATCGCATATAGCGTCATAAACATGACAAAGATCATTGGAATGATAGTCGGAAGGTAATTCCTTCCAAGTCTTTTCAGCCATATAGATATCAACAACAGGCTGATACCCGCAAGAAGCTGGTTGGAAGTACCGAATAACGGCCATAACAGATAACCACCTGAGCCGAAGCCTTTTGGTCCTTGAGGAATTAATGTTAAAGCGGCACTGGAAACAACGGCAACAGTTGTAGCAACGTGCATTTTGGTAAGTGGTGTTACCTTATATTCCGCACCAAGCTCAGAAATGATATAGCGCATCAGACGGACAGAAGAATCGAGCGTCGTTGCTGCAAAGCTTACAACAATAACTGAAACAATGGTAGCTGCAACGGTCGCCGGAATTCCAAGTCCTGCTGCCAGTTGAGATGCACCCTGGATAAAGACATTAAGTCCGGAACCACTTGATGCAGTAAAGCTGCTGTAGGTGGCAGTAAACTCCCCTGCTGTCGGGAAGAATGTGACAACAGCTATAATGGCAATAAGTGCGAGCGCACCTTCCCCAATGGAACCCAGATATCCAACAAAGCGGGCATCTGTCTCCTTGTCCAGCTGCTTAGATGAAGTTCCTGAAGAAACCAAGCCATGAAAGCCGGAAATTGCCCCACAGGCAACGGTGATAAATAAAAGCGGGAACCAGGAAACATCATTTGCACTTGGATTAGTAACAGGTGCTGTCACTTCAGGGTTTGTGAATAATAATCCGAGGTACAGCAGTCCCAAACCGACTACAAGCTGATGGGAATTAATATAATCCCGCGGCTGAAGCAGTTTCCAAACAGGCAGTGTTGATGCAATATACACATATACCATTAAGACGATAATCCAAACGAGAAATGCCATAGAAGTGGCATTCAGGCCAAATAATGTTGTAGCACCTTCGCCTCCGAAGTAACTGACCAGGTCAATTTGCAAAGCTGGGACGTAGGTGGCTATGATTGCTGCAAGGTACATTACTGCAAGAGCAATAATGGATGGTAGCAGCATATTTCCTTTTTTCTTATATACGTTGTACCCAATCCAGACGGCCAACGGAATTTGAATGAATACAGACAGCACGCTTGCCGGGAAAGAAATAAACAGGTTGGCAATAACCCAGGCAAATACTGCATTGACCATCAGAACTAATAACAAGATAATGAATAAAAACAATATTTTGGCTCTTTGACCGATCAATTTACTTGCTAACGTACCTACTGATTGTCCTTTATTCCTGACAGATAACACCAGTGTACCGAAATCATGGACACCTGCAGCAAATACTGTTCCTAATAAGACCCATACCAATGCCGGGAGCCATCCCCAATAAACAGCTATAGCTGGTCCCACGATGGGGGCAGCGCCTGCGACAGAGGTGAAGTGATGTCCCCATAGGACGAACTTATTGGTAGGAACAAAGTCCACCCCATCCCTGTATTGATGGGCAGGTGTCTTATAGTTTGGATCAAGACGATATATTTTTTCAGCTATAAATTTCGAATAATATTTATAGCCAAGGAAAAAGACAATACCGCCTACTAACGCTAGCCAAATACCACTCATAAAACCCCTCCTTGATCATTTTCTGCAAGCATTGTACACGCTTACAATCATGTTCATTATACACTGGTAGTTTTCTCAATTTCAAGATAATTGACTGACTAATCCAAAAATTACCGCAATTTGAAATTCAGTCAAAAGTATTAGTTTTATGTAATGCTTCAACGGTTATAACTTTTGTAAGAAACAGCGAGAGACATCCTCTTGTTATCGAAAAATAAAAAAGAGACCGCCCTTTGAAAGGCAGTCTCTGAAACAATTAGTCTAGTATTTTAACGTCAACAGTTTGTACACCCCAGTCAAGGGCATCTTCACGATTTGGAATGAATACGTCGATTTTGTTTCCTTGGATTGCTCCACCCACATCACCAGCTACTGCATAACCGTAGCCTTCAACATAAACTTCTGTACCTAGCGGGATAACGTCAGGGTCAACTGCGATTACTTTTTTATCAGGATTAGCATTCAAATCGATACCTGTTGCTGTAACACCGGAACAGCCAGTGCAGTCAGCAGTATAAGCAGTAGCAGTTACAGTAATTTCTCTAGCTTCACTTGTATCATCTGAAGCAGTCTGCTCTACATCAGACTCAGTTGCTGTTGTCTCTTTATTCGTTTCTGTTTTCGTTTCTTTCGTGGTTTCTTTTGCTTCTTTTTTCATAGATCCATTTTCTGCAACTTTCAAGCTTAATTCATCACCAGGATAAATCAAGGTAGAAGACAGGTTATTTGCTTTTTGCAACTGATTAACTGTAATTCCGTAATTCTGGGAAATGCTCCACAGCGTGTCCCCGGATTTTACGGTATAGAAATCTGCACTTGAAACTGCAGGAGTAGAGTTATCTTTAGATACTGCCAATTTATCATTAGGGAAAATCAGATTAGAATTAAGATCATTCCAATCTTTCAATTCATTTACTGTAACGTTATATTTTTGAGAGATTCCCCAAAGCGTGTCGCCTTTGTTCACCACATATTCATCTGTGTGTGCATGGGCCTGAGCTGCTAGACCACCAGAGATTGTGGTAACGGCCGCTAATGATACTACTGTTTTCTTCACAGGAAAACCTCCTTGGTAAAATTGGATTAATTTTTCTTACAGACCCTAATTTAACACATGAGGAAAATTTGTTAAGAACAATCCGTTGACATTTATATTTCAGTATTGACATTCATATATCAAAAAGATTACAAAGTACCAATAATAACATTATTTGTTAATTTCAATTGATAATATCATGTCGAAAAAAACCATATAGCTCCAATTATTGTCGATTTTATAAAAAACTGGAGAAAAACAATTATTGTCAATAAAAATTAAAAAATAAAAAAACTGCTATTATAAAAAAGAGTCAACTGAAAAAGTCCTTTATAATCGATAGGAGTTGTTAAAGTTTGTTGTTGATTCTCGCGAATCGCTTGCCGGCGGATGCTTGCCGCGGGCACGGCCTCAGCTAACTTGGTCAAGAAGTTCGCTTGACCAAGTGGATCTTCGGCACGCGCTGTTCCCGCAGGCGTCACCGCCTCTCGCTCCTAGTGGAATCAACCGTAATATAACCGCTTATCATTATAAACTTTAACAGCGGCCAATTTAAAAAGGATGATTTTCTTTTATTTCAAAGAAAATCATCCTTTTTTCTAGTGCAAAAATCTATATAATATCTCATGAAGGTATAGAGGGTATAGAATCCCTTAAAAGTAAATCAAAAGCGGAACCGCCTTGCCCACCCCTGACAAGCTTAAGCTGATCCCCGTCGTGACGCTCTTATAACAGCGAGGCTCGACCGCTTTTTTTAAACCATATCTTTTCTAAATCTTCCGTTTTTCAGTGGACGATAAAAAAGGCAGTTTTTTTGATGGCTGACTTGTTGTCGTTTGCGAGAAAACCAGAAAGTGAGAGAACAGGCATTACTGCCAGCTGCCTGTCAGAAAATATTGCCATTCACCTAGACAGGGTTGGCTAGGTGAAGGAGCGTCTTTTTCGGTTATGGGCGGGCGAATACCTCGAGGCTCCCTTCGGAAAAACGGGCAATCCGAGACCCCGCAGTGTGAGTTACACGAGAAGGCTCGGGCGTTCGTCTGCGGAAAGCGAGTGGTATTCACCCGCACACACAAAAAAAGCTTGCAGAAAAACACATGGTTTCTCTGCAAGCTTGCTGCCTTTATAAAGAGGGCGGTTATTATTATTTCAATGCTTTTAATTGTTGTTCTACTTTTGGGTCTTCTAAATACTCATCATAGGTCATTTCTTTATCTATGATACCTTTAGGTGTCAGCTCGATGATCCTGTTGGCAATTGTTTCGATAAACTGATGGTCGTGGGAAGCGAACAATACGGATCCTTTGAATTTAATCAACCCATTGTTTAAAGCCGTGATGGATTCCAAATCCAAATGGTTAGTAGGTTCATCTAAAATAAGAACATTGGAACCGCTGAGCATCATTTTCGAAAGCATGCACCTGACTTTTTCTCCTCCGGAAAGAACACTTGCTTTCTTCAGTGCTTCCTCACCGGAAAATAACATTCTTCCTAAGAAACCTCTGAGGAAGGTTTCTGTTTCATCTTCCGGTGAATACTGGCGGAGCCATTCCACAAGGGTCAAATCACAGCCTTCAAAATAAGCTGAGTTATCTTTAGGGAAATAGCTATGGGAGGTTGTAATCCCCCATTTGTAGGTCCCTTCATCTGGTTCCAATTCTCCTGTCAGAATTTGAAACAGTGTCGTCTTGGCAATTTCATTGTCACCGACAAAGGCAACCTTGTCATCTTTATTTAAAGTGAAGCTGACTTTATCCAGAACTTTTTCTCCATCGATCGTTTTGGAAAGACCATCGACTGTTAACAGGTCATTTCCGATTTCACGATCAGCATTAAAAGCAATATAAGGATAACGCCGTGAAGAAGGCTGGATATCATCAAGGGTGATTTTATCCAAAAGTTTTTTACGGGATGTTGCCTGTTTTGACTTTGAAGCATTAGCACTGAAACGAGCAATGAATTCCTTTAAGTCTTTAATTTTTTCTTCTTTTTTCTTATTTTGTTCAGCGGCCATTTTTTGAGCCAACTGACTGGATTCATACCAGAAATCATAGTTACCTACATAAATTTGGATTTTACCAAAATCTAGATCTGCAATATGAGTACATACATTGTTCAGGAAATGTCTGTCGTGTGATACAACGATGACGGTATTTTCGAAGTTAATCAAAAAATCCTCCAGCCATTGGATCGCTTTAATATCCAGATGGTTCGTCGGCTCATCAAGAAGCAACACGTCTGGATTGCCGAACAGCGCCTGAGCAAGGAGCACCTTCACTTTTTCAGAGCCGCTTAAATCTTTCAATTGCTTCCCATGAAGTTCTTCTGAAATACCAAGCCCTTTCAATAGCCTGGCAGCATCCGAATCTGCCTCCCAGCCGTTCATTTCCGCAAATTCGCCTTCCAGTTCAGCCGCTCTGATTCCATCCTCATCAGAAAAATCAGGCTTCATATAGATGGCGTTCTTTTCTTCCATCACTTCATAAAGGCGCGTGTGCCCCATCATTACAACCTGAAGTACTTCCTGCTCATCATACTCGAAATGGTTCTGTTTCAGAACAGCCATGCGCTGTCCTGGCTTCATGGAAACATCACCAGTCTGGGGTTCAATTTCCCCGCTTAATATTTTTAAAAATGTCGACTTCCCGGCTCCATTAGCTCCGATCAAGCCATAACAGTTACCAGGGGTGAATTTTATATTGACGTCTTCAAACAGCTTCTGATCACCGAAGCGAAGACCAACATTATGCACGTTAATCATTTAGAATCCTCCATCTATCATAATTTCATCCAGGGAAAGTATATCATTATTGCTCGTAAGAAGATATATTTCCCGACAACAAAAAATCACGCCTGGAATCCAAGCGTGATCATAACTTATTTATAATAAATGCTGTTATTATCTACAACTTGCAAAACTTTCGTGGAAATACTCATTTCACTCCCGCACATCGGGCAGGTCGGTGTCTCTTCAATTTTAAAATTATCACGCATCCAGCACTTACAATCATCAGAGTTGCATTCCCACACCTTTGTTTCTTCTTTTATGATCTCTTCTTGATTCTTTTTTCCAAATGCCATTCCCGTACCTCCTCTGAAAAATGGGTAAAACTATGTAAAAGAGACTGACTTCCAAAAAGCCAGTCCCTTTTCCCGATTATAGTTTTACTACAATTATAGTTTAACTACATTTGCAGCTTGCGGTCCGCGGTTGCCTTCAGTGATTTCAAATTCAACTGCCTGGCCTTCTTCAAGAGTTTTGAACCCTTCACCTTGGATTGCACTGAAATGTACGAATACGTCGTCTTCGCCTTGCACTTCGATGAATCCGAAGCCTTTTTCTGCGTTAAACCATTTTACTGTACCATTTTTCATTCTTTGGTCCTCCAATGTTTCATAAAAATTAATATATGATTATAAAAAAATCACATATTATAAAAAGTATCAAATGAATTAATGATCACTCTTTATAATAGGTGATTTCCGGTCATTCATACTTCAAAGAAATAGCGGTCAAAATACAGTGACCTATATTAAAATTATGTGTTAATATTACTATGCAATAAAGAAAAAGTCAAGATAGAAGCATTCATCACCCCACTTCTTCCATTATACACATTTTAAGGAAAATTATTCGTGTTTTTACATCATTTGTATCACTCCACAGGCTAATCGCTTTCCGGCAGCTCCTGCAGGCTGGGACTTATAGTCGTCCGGTCCCTGATGGATGATGACTGCTTTACCTATTATATCTTTAACCTTGAAGCGATTGGTGAAAAACAGCATTTGACTGAAGCCATTATTTGAGAACAGCACTGGAAAATCACCGGCATGATTTCCATGAGGCTGTTGATCTGGATTCCAGTGCTCCCCTGCACTTTGGAAAGGATCCTTTTTATCTCCAACCGAACAAACACCTTTTTCATGGATATGAAATCCATGGGGACCCACCTGCTGGCCATCTTTCGTCCCTTTTTTAAATTCGGGAAGTCCCTGCACCTGGACAAATACTTCTACACCGTTAGGCAGCTCATAAAAATACACATCTCCTGACAGCCGTTCCGCTAAGGGACCTCCTGTAATTTTTGCATGAGCCCTTTTGCCATGCTGCTGTTGGCGATATTGAGCTGGATATGACCAACAAAGATTTGGCGGATAAGCGTAATAATACATTTCCTTCCTCCCCTCCTGTTATTTAAACTTATTCACAAAAAGTTCATTATATGAGCTAGAGGTTCTATTCGTTTATTTACATCCGAATTCTGGTATGCTACACTCCGAATATGCTTCATCATGTTCAATCAAAGGAGAGATGACACATGAACAAAAAAATGCTGTCAATGGTCTTCGGACTATTACTAGTACTAGCACTAGCCGCGTGTAGTGGTAATGGTGAGGAGGCAAAGCAGGAGGACAAGAAGTCTGATGCAGGCAAGGAACAAGCAACCGCTACGGAGGACCTGCCGGAAGTCGTTGCAGTCGTTAATGGAGAAAAGATTTCAAAAGACGAATTTACACAACGGTACAATACAATTAAGAAACAATATGAACAAATGGGCATGAATATAGATAAAAATAAGGGTAAAGTCCAGAAAAGTGTAGTTGATTTACTCGTAAATTCAGAGCTTTTAGTCCAATACGCCGAAAAATCAGGCATTAAGGTCGACGAAAAGAAAGTAGATGAAGAATACAAAAAGATTACCGACAAGATTAAGTCAGAAGATGAAATGAAAAAGTTTCTAGAAGCGAACAATATGTCATCAAAAGAAGAGCTGCGACCACGCATTAAGGAAAGCCTGGTAGTACAAAAATATATTGAAGAGAACACAGAAACACCTGAAGTTACAGAAAAAGAAATGAAAAAACAATACGATACCATGGTCGCTCAAATGGAAAAGCAAGGAAAGAACAGTGAACAGAAACCGGAAATACCTGCATACGAAGAAGCCAAACCTCGCATCAAACAGCAGCTGCAAAATTCAAAGCAGCAGGAACAAGTGAAGCAATTACTTGAAAAACTGCGTAAAGATAGTGAAGTAGAAGTCAAAATTTAATTTCACTTAAAAAGAGGATGCCTTAAAAAAGGCATCCTCTCAGCTTGTGGAGAAACCCCTGTTTCTTCGCAAGCTTTTTTCTTGCCGCCAGGAGCGAAAGCCCCTTGGAATTTCTAGAAAAAGACTCTCCTTCACCTAGCTCACCCTGGCTAGATAAAGGACAATCTTTTTCATGTTCTGGCAGGCAGTCGTCATCAACGCCTGTTCCTTCACTTACTCTTTTCCACGCAAGCGGCAATAGCGCAGTCCATACAGTTCTTTTGAATCTGCGAAGCTACGCTCGACTTTCTCTTTTCTCATACAGTATATCCACTTTCCTTCATTGAAAAGTCGGTTTAAGCTCGATTTCCATCTCATTTTGCCGTCTTTTTTTGATTGAATCAAAAAATCACCGCCTAAACAGATTCTTATCCATAGGATAACAAATGAGCGGGATGAAAAATGAAAGAAATCAAAAAAAATCAGGCTGTCGAGAGTTTCTCGACAGCCTTTTGTTTCGTTGTTATTCATACTCATTTAAAACCGAATCAAGCTGTTGACTTTTCCGTTTTATCATGCCGACATCAATAGGATTATCCAGACTATATCGCAAGCTTCGGTAAAATTCATCAATCTCCCTATCCCAATTTTTTCTTACCCCGCTTATCAAATCCTTCCATTCTGTAAGGTAAATTTGTTGATATTCTTGATGAGAGCTTTCCAGACATTTTTTTAATAAAGGATCGATTTGTCCTGCTAAAGTCTCTTTTAAATGTTCTTTCTCATTATTTTCAAAAAACCTCTTTGTCCCTCTGAAAAGTGGAAAGATTTCCCCCATATTCACTTCTTCATAGGAAATGTACCGTTGAAAAGAAGGCTCATTAAAATTCCTTTCTTCCATGGTTGCCAATTCAAAGTCATTTCTAACTTTATGAAGCTCTATGCCTGCCTCTTCTTTTACTTTGGAAGCAGTTTTATTCAGGTAGGCTTCCATACGCAAGGATACGGCACGAAGTTCCTGGTTTAACTCATAGGTAACGTCGGTTAACAGAGCATTTGTTGCTTGTATGATTTGCGTCTTACCTGCCTTTCCACTTGCTGTTATGGTGGCAGGGTTGAAATGCTGCTTGAACATATCATGTAAATTCAGCATCATCCGTTGATGAATATAATGAATTTGTTTTTTTATTTTCTGATCAATATCAGTTTCATATTTTTCAACTGCTAACTCATTAATGACCTGATGCATTTGCTGTTCCTGCTCTTGGAACTGGTCTTTCATCTTTTCACGTTCTTCTTGCTTTAATGATGCATTTTGTACGAAGTCTGTCATCATGTTCTTTGCCCTGCTAAAATCATGGTAGATTGATCTGACCAGTACTTCCGTCGCTTCTTCTTCTATAAAGGTATAAAAATGACGTTTTACTGCTTCGATTCCAGAAGATCCAATATTTTGCAAAGCCTGCAGGCTTGATACTGGAAATATGCGAGGGTTCCTGATCTGAAACTTGAGCAGCTGCTGCTCGATATAATCCCTAACCTGCTTCAATTCGCTTTCTGATTCAGCAAGATCACTTGCATTAATAATAAAAAACATCTTGTCCATACTGAAGACGTCTTTCACCCTTCCAAGCTGGGTAAGAAAGCTTTCATCTGCTTTGGAGAATGGGTGATTGTAGTATGTCACAAATAATATCGCATCAGCATTTTTGATATATTCAAAGGAAACATTGGTATGGCGTGCATTCACTGAATCGGCTCCTGGGGTATCTACCAGGGTAATGCCCTTTCTCGTCCACTCACAATCATAGTGCACCTGCATCCATTCCACGTAACAGGATTTCTTCTCATCGGCTACGTAATAAGGAAATTCTTCCAGAGTGATTGTCAATGTCTTGCCAATTTGCTCACGACTTTCTTCATAACCGGCGATTAACGCATGGAGGAATGCATGCTGCTTGTGTTCAAGCTGTTGTATATCTTTTTCATTCAAGTCGGATAGCTTCTGAAGCAAATCTCGAAAATTCTCGCCTTCTATGCCTAATACATCGCAAGCTTCGTTAACATCTTCGATCAGTTCCTCTTCCGATTTCATTTTTACCTGGATGGTTCCATGAGCATAGTTCTCGTCAGGCGGTGCGATTTTATTAATAGTTGCCGTAGTAGGATTAGGGGAAACAGGCAGCAGCTTTTGTTTTAACAATGCATTCGCAAACGAAGATTTACCCGCACTGAATGCACCAAACAAAGCAACAGTGAACTCTCTGTCACGGAGCCGCTCTTTTTTCAGTTCCAGCTGTTGAATGATCGATTGAAAACCTGGTACCTCCTGCAGACTGTCGACCACTTCGTCAACTGCAGCAAGTGCAGCTTTCCCCGACTGTCCTCGATGTCCACTGGTAGTTAGTAGTGCAGTATCCTCAGTTATGGTCGTATGGCTGGGCTGATTATTTTCAATGGCCCCGCCATGATACTTCACCTTTTTCTTTCTTGCCTCCAGCATCTTCTCCGCTGAAGCGGTGTATATAGCATGATCACCGGCGCTCTCGAATAAAGCTTTATTTAAAGTTTGGTAATGGGCATCCTTTTTTGTCTCCAGTTCTGATAACCTTGTTTCACTCTTTTCCAATTCATCCAACCATAATTGTGCATTTTCAAATTCTGCCATTTGTTCTGCTGTTTCAGCTTCAATAGTAGATTTCATTTTCTCCCATAATTCTTTGGTCAAGTGACGATATGAATCTTTTACATCTTTTGCCACCCTGTCCGTATAAACAAGAATATATTGTCCCGTTACTTCAGCTCCTGATTCTATCAGCTTTATCAGATTTTCGGGTGGATATTCTGCTTTCATGTTTTGTATTTCATCTACTATTTCCGGATGGAATATCTGATAACTTTCCATCAATTCTGTAAGACGATCACGTAGTGGCCAGATTAGATTCTTTTCAATAACTTGAAGAAGATGCTTGTGAAATTCCTGTTTACGAGCTTCTCTTTCCTCGTTGGTCTTGTTTTTCGTGAACATCCATCCAACCTTGAACCCTGGCTGCATAGCGATTAAAAATCGCTCAGCATCTTCTCTTAATGCGCTCGGCATCAAATAAGCATTTTTAAAGAAAGACAAGACCCGTTCCTGAAACATCCGTTCGGCATATTCCGACCGATTAGCTAATTCTTCTACAAGCTTCTTTGCATCTTCTCCTCTTGCTTCTTGTTCTATTTTGTCTTTAAGTTCTTTTATTCTGCTAGTAATTTCTTCTTCTTCTGCTATGAATGTTTCGGCAAAACTTTCTACACTATCTGTAAGAATGGTTTCCGCACTTGCCAGGATTTTAGCCATTTTTTCTTCATCTGCAATCTGGTAGATACTGTACATATCTTTTTTAAGTTTCCCTATATCATTCCATGACAGGTTTTCTTGTTTCATCGAGGTGTAATAAATGTTTTCTGGATGGATGCCCCAATTAGCCAGCGCCCGCTCGACGCTTTCTTTAAAATCCTTGATCGTTAACTCGTTATCTTGATGCTTGTCAACTTGATTAATGACAATCGAAAAAGCAATGTTTTTCCGTTGCATTTCCCGTAAAAAAGTGAGATTCACTTCAGATTGGACGTGATTATAATCCATTACATAATACATGTAATCCATTAAATGAATAGAGGATTCTGTTATCACTCGGTCTGCGTCATTCGTTGAATCGACTCCCGGCGTATCGAGCAAGGACACATTATGAGGAAGCTTGGCATCAGATTGACTGATTTCCAGGGACAGTATTTCGTCACCTTCACGGCAAAGTGCTTTGATGGTTTCTATATCGTGCTTACCATCAAAATGGGCAGGGTTTTCATTACGGTAAAAAACCCGCACATAATCATTCCCGCCTCTAAGTTTGACAACATTAGCACTGGTGGGTATTGGACTCGACGGAAGAATTTCTTCCTCGACCAATTTATTGATCATCGTTGACTTGCCGGCAGAAAAGTGCCCGGCGAAGCCGATCATTAATTCCTTGGATTCCCATTTTTCTATCAGATCAAGCACCTTGTCTGCCTGTACCTCCTGGTCATGCTGCCGGAGGGTTTCGTGAAATATACTGAGTTGTTCTTTCAAGCTAATTTCCGTAATAACGCTCATCTCAGGTGCTCCTTTTCAAAATTCTTTTCCATATGATGGCCATTCTATTATTTTAGCAGGTAAGCCTGAGGATGAACAGGCGCCGGGATTGCCGCAAATTTTACTACTGCTGTTTTTTGTTCCTGTTAGTCCCCTGGATATATTCTTTAAAGCCGTTTACATTGAATTTTTCCAGGAATTTCTTCTCAAGGCGTCCCATGTACGATTCAGATAAATAAGGAGCAGCTCCACGGTGGATCTCCCGTGCATAATGAAAAGGTGGAGATAAATCTTCCTTTTTATCAAGGACATAAAAGGTCATGACATTATTCAGGCACTGGTCTCCCAGTTTGACATCGACAACAGTAGGGCGGTAATGACCTGAATAGACCCCTTCTCGTTGAAAAAGATAATCCACTGCGTCTAGTGGAGTCTTGTACAGGATACCTTCTACTGTATCATCTGCTTCCACGATGTCAGCCCTCCCCCCATCTTCGACATGGTGGGAAAAGATCAATTTATACCCTTCCAATTCCCCTCTCCCCAGCTTTTCATGGAATAACGTTTCTACTCCTGCCAATTTAAACCTCTCATCGTCCATACACGAACCGAAGGCGAAGTAAATTACCTGGTCTTTTTTCAATAGTTGATGAACCCGCCAGTCCCCCTGCTCTATTGAATGCACAGCCATTTCTTTGTTCTCAGGGGAAAGGTAATAGACATATCCTTCGTAAGTGCCATGGTCCGTATATATGTTCCGGATAGACCGTTCGTACAGATTATCATGACCATTTTCGGTAAAACCCTCTAGCATATCAACTTCCTTAAGGATTTCACTGTTTACTTCGTAGAGTTCTCCATAAACAGTATCATCCTCGTCCAATAGCACAGGGTAATAACTTGGTCCTTCATATATTCTCCCTTTCGTCCAGGCCTGCTCGGAAATTAGTTTGGAATTCTCCATATAAAAGTGGTTAGCTTCATGTTTTCTTATTGTCCCATAGACGAAAAGATATTTATTCATAAATTTTTCTGATCCTCCTTCTTCAAGTCATTGTATCCTAACAGTCCATATGCACTGTCTGCTGATTTTACCGCGCACAGAACTGCTTGTTCTATTGTATTTGCGGCCAGAGATGATAAGGAGATCATATTCACTCGCTTTTCATTTGTGCTCATCGTAAAAACGGCATCTCCATCCACTTGAGAATGGGAAGGACGCATCGTACGAGCAAAACCATCGTGTGAGATTTCAGCCAGCTTATTGGCTTCAGCTTTTGTTATAGCGGCATTCGTCACTATCACAGCAAGGGAAGTATTCTCTGCTGGAAAGGATCGGCTTCTTTCAAGCATTCGCTCTGAGACTATCCTTTCTGTCTTTAACAGATGGTGGGTGTCCGAATCGTGAACACCAGCTACTATTTTTCCTGTGGTTGGATCAAAAATATCACCAAAACTGTTTACCACAGCTATTGCTCCGACCTGGAGCCCGTCAATCTGAATGGCATAGGCACCTATACCACCTTTCATAGCATGGGAACCTCCTAAAATCTTCCCGATGGATGCACCTGTTCCGGCTCCTGCATTACCTAAAGTAAAGTTATGATTACGATAGGCATTCAGACAGGCCTGATATCCCATGGTTTTATCAGGCCGAATTTGTGATTGAGAAACGGAGAGGTCATATAAAATTGCCCCTGGCACGATCGGTACCTTCCCCGCCAGCGTTTCGAAACCGATTGATTTTTCCTCAAGAAATTTCATTATCCCTCCTGCAGTGTCCAATCCAAAAGCACTGCCTCCTGCAAGAAATACTGCATGAATTCGTTCGACAAGGTTTTCGGAACGCAATAAGTCTGTTTCCCTTGTACCAGGCGCTCCACCTTTTATACTTACCCCAGCAACTGCTCCACGTTCACAAATAACGACCGAACACCCGGTTGCAGCGTCTTTATTTTGCGCTTGGCCTAATCGGAATCCATGAATATCTGTAATGCTGATTTCTTCCATAAAATGTAGCCTCCCCACATATGAATGGCTGTTCTAGGCATATTAAGGCATATACATCACATACTATCGATAAATAATATTGGAGGTAATCTCATGGACAATATGGTCGATCCGACTGAAGTAAATATCGGGGATGAAGTCTACGTCATCTATCGTAACCCCCACACACCAACTGTTGCGAATATTAAACAGGCTGAGGTGGTCCCGCACCCTCATCAGCCTGATAACAAGGCATTATTTCTGCATGATTCCTTCCATCTAATCGAAGAAAACGATGCCCTATTCAGTAATCAGCAGGAAGCACAGGCGTTCTTTAATGAAATGTTCCAAGATTGATGTTTCCCTTGTGGTCCTTCAGGTTATGGTATAACCAAGGACCATAGGAGGAAGGTGAGGAAATATTATGGCGTTTGCTCATATAATCGTACACGGCAGGGTTCAAGGTGTAGGGTTTCGTTTTTCCACGCAACAAGTCGCCAGCCAATATGATATCAATGGCTGGGTAAAAAACAACCCTGATGGTACTGTTGAAATTGAAGCGGAAGGAAAGAAACAGGATTTAGACGATTTCGTAAATAAAATCCAAAATGGCCCAAACCCTTATGCCAAAGTGGAGCATGTCGATATCTCTACTGATAATAATGAAAAAGGCCATAGCAAGTTTAAGATCATATGACCAGCCTGCCATTACGTATACTTAAGTAGGAAAAGCCGCTGATATCCAGCGGCTTTTTTTATTATTCCTTACGCTGCATAGGGCGTACTGTGACTTCGTTTACATTCACATAATCCGGCTGTGTCACTGCATAAGTAACTGCCTTGGCGATATCTTCTGCTGCAAGTGGACTCATACTCCGGTTTTTAAACATATCAAGTACTTCATCATCTGTGATATGGTCGGTCAACTCGGTATCGACAGCACCCGGGGAAATGTTGGTTACCCTTACGCCGGTACGGGAAAGTTCTTTCTCCATTCCGATTGATAACGCCCTTACCGCAAATTTCGTTGCACTGTAGACGGTACTGGATGGAAATACTTCCTGCCCAGCCACAGAAGAGATATTAATGATGTGTCCGCTATTTTGTTCAAGCATCTCAGGGAGAACAGCGTGAATGCCATAGAGGACACCTTTGATATTAACATCCACCATTTGCTCCCATTCTTCTACTTTATCGTTTTTCAAAAAAGATAAAAGCATCACACCAGCATTGTTGACAAAGAAATCAACGCTGCCAAAAGATTCTTTTGTTTCTTTGACAAGTCTTTCCACTTCTGTTCTGCTTGTGACATCCGTTTCGACTACTTTGATATGCACTGAGTGCTTCTGCTGTATTTTGAGAGCAATCTCATCGAGCCGGCCAGACCTTCTTGCAGCCAGGACAACATTCGCCCCTTCATTGGCAAAATGAAATGCAATAGCCTCTCCGATTCCACTGCTCGCCCCTGTAACTATGGCTGTTTTATTGTGTAACTTAGCCAATATTCATACCCTCCTTCAAAACTATCTGTAGAGGGTTTACCCACTAATCGTTAAAAATATGCCTATCTTCTATCTGTCTGATGGAATAAAAAAGCCATGCTGGGCAGCATGGCTTTTTTGAGAATATAATTATGCTATTTTAATCTTCAAAGAACTTCCTGTTCAATTCGATGTATTCCTTTTCTTCTTCCGGTACCTCATCCTCCATATAGATGGCTTCTACCGGGCAGACGGCTTCGCATGCACCGCAATCGATGCAGATATCCGGATCGATATAGAACATATCTTTTCCTTCATCTATGCAATCAACCGGGCATACATCGACACATTCAGCCGCTTTTTCATCTTTACAAGGTGATGTAATGACAAATGCCAAGTGAATCTCCTCCTTCTCATGTAGTGATTGGTTACTATTATTATAAAATACGGTGTGAATAGATCACTCCCATATAATATCTATTAGATAAGAAGAGCGTTAATTCCTGCCTTTTGAATAAAATACTCAAAAAAGGTTAACAGCATCAATCTCTCCAAATTCGCTGTACGACATATTTCCCTGCATGTTTTTCGACAAGATAAACATCAGGGTTAGTAATGTTTTTCCATTGGTCAAAATCAGCCTCTACCCCAAAAGTCTGTAAAAGGAGAGCCAGTAAATTACCATGGGTAACGAGGCAAATCGTATCATTATTTTCATCCTGTTCAAGCTCTGCCACTAATTCACTGACCCGTGTTTTGGCTTCATTGGAAGATTCCCCTCCAGGCATCTTGAAATCCAAGTCCTTAAAGGTATCTTCCAAATATTCAAGAAAGTCATCCAGTGGTTCTTTACTCAAAATCCGTTCTTTTAGCCGGTCGTCTATTTCAATAGTCAAACCTCTACTTTCTGCATATGGTTTGATTGTCTCAATAGCACGCAAATAGGGGCTTGATATGACACGGTCAATCGGATAAGAACCTTTATCAAGGAATACCGAGATTGCCTGTGATTGTCTGACCCCAAGCTTTGTCAACGGAGAATCCTGATGCTGTCCTTCTGTGGCACTGTGGCGGATGAGAAACAATTTCTTCAAATTATGACCACTCCTCTTATTACCTGCTTACATCTATTATGGGGCATATCCCCACCATTGACAAGCATCGTATTATGAGGAGTTTTTTTGAAAAACCTGTTTTCCACGAAACCAAGTTTCTTCTACCACTATGTCCTTTACCTGCTCAGGCGGAGTTTCTTTTGGATTACGATCAAGCAAAACAAAATCGGCTTGGTATCCTTCTGCAATTTTGCCTTTTTTATAATGGGAAGATTCTAATTCAGCAGGAATTACTGTAAAGCTGTTGTAAGCGTCATCCAAGGATATTTTTTCCTGTGGCATCCATCCCCCTTCTGGAGTTTCCTTTAAATCCATCCGAGTAACAGCAGCATATATGCTTTCCATCGGGTTAATCGATCCGATCGGGAGGTCAGAGCTTAAAGTAATAGGTATATGACTTTTCAGCATACTTTCATATGCATCACAATATGGCAGCAGGTCCTCCGGTGTCCATTTACCCTTATCCTGCCATTCTTCCATTAAAAAGGAAGGCTGGGTTTCAACAAAGGGCTTAAGTTTTTCCATTCGGGCAATAAGGTCCGGTGCCAAACATTGAGCATGAATAATGCGGTGCCTTAATGCTTTTGTTCGGGCTTCCGGCTGTTCTAATGCGGTAATAGCTTCCTCGACAGCCCTGTCACCGATAGCATGCATCGCCACCTGCATGTCATTTTCAGAGGCAGTCCGGATCATCTCATTTAGTTCATCCTGACTATAAACCAGCGTACCTTCTGTTGACGGATTAACAGGATAAGGATTTCTCATTGCGGAGGTGAACAGACGCTGGGTACCATCAAGGAAAATCTTGATTGCACCAACTTTTACCTGCTCGGTCCCATCTCCTGTTCTTTTATTGTCCCGCTCAATAAACCTGTCGAGGTCCTGTCTGTCAAAAATATAATGATGAAGGTGGACATCAATTGGCAATTCATTTTCTTTCTCAAGTTCTGTATATGCCTGCCATAGATTATCAAAAGACTTGATGAAATTAAGGTCATCAGTATGCACAGAAGTAATCCCATATTCAAGCAGGTAAGGGAACGCCTGTTTCAGAGCTTCTTTTGCATCCTTTACTGACCGTCCCCAAAAGTGCCGCTTGATATAATGGACGGCAGTATCCTTGAACCTTCCATTCCAATTCCCATCCTCGTCAGTTTCCTTAAAAAAATCAGGCTCTTTTTCAAACTCTTTTTCTTTTCTGACCAGGTTCAGTGCCTTCCTGCTGATAACACATTCGTGACCGTCCTGATGTAAAAAAAACATATATTTGTCAGGGAAAATCTCCTCTAAAGTATCAGCAGTCAGCAGGTTATCAATGTCATCGAAAGCGCCGTCATCGAAACCCTTACCAAAAATCCAGTCTCCTTCCTCCATTTCTTTATAATGATTTCGAACGGCATCTTTCATTTCGTCCCAGGAAGTCACTTCAGTCAAATCAAGCTCTTTTTTCAAGAGGCCATAACGAAGTAAATGCATATGGCTGTCATTAAATGAGGCGGTAAGTGTTCTTTCATGTCCATTCTTAACTTCTTGTCCGCTGCCTGTGAACCTCCCTTGATAGATTCCAATTATTTTACCGTCTTCTATTTCTACATGGTGAATACCTGTTCTTTCCGAGTCATATGGCTGGTATATATAAACATTATCTAAAATCACTACCATCAACCTGCCTTTTCTGTTATATATCTCTATGAAGTTACCCTAAGTAAATTGGACTAAAACATTCCCTTTAAATAGTTGGAATTCTGTATTTCAGGCATCCATACTGATAACTTTCTCGATTACAAAAAAACGGCCGGGACATGTGCCCGACCGCTGTTTTTTACTAGTTTTATGAGATTTCTTTGAAATAGAATTTATAGAATCCGCCGATTCTTCCGCTATTATCAATAAGGAAATAAAATTCTTCGGTTTCGTTCTTAACATCATATACTTTTCCGGGTGTCAGTACATATTCGACAACGAATTTTTTTGCTTCGTTATGAATGCATTCGACTTTTTTAATCGTAGCACCTGTTTCCCATTGTTTGTGAATCATAACACTCATCCTTTTTCCTTTTGTGTTTTCAATCATATCTGTTTTATTGGAACAACACAAATGATGCCTATCCTTGAGAAAAAACAATTTCGCCTTTATAACGAATTCCACTTGGATCCAATTTGCAGCCGATGGCTCTTATGTTTACACCGGCTTTCCTGGCAAGCTTGATTGCCGCTGCAAAGTCTGGATCAATCTCATCTGCAACAGTGACCGCGCAGATATCTTCCCGCTGGGCTACAAACAAAATGGCAGTATCCATATTATTATTTTTTTGGATAGCTGTTAATTTTTCCACATGCTTTTTCCCACGATCTGTTACTGCATCCGGAAATCTTCCTTCATCCTTGGTCTTCCATGTTACACTTTTCACCTCCAGCACCAGTTCCCGCCCATCCTTTTCCAAAAGAAAGTCGAAGCGTGAGCCTTCATACTGAAATTCTTTTCTTATAAAGTTCCAATCACGAAAAGATGGAATTTGTTTACCTTTCAAAAGTACCTCAACAAGTTGGTTGGCAACAAGGGTATTTAAGGATACCAACGCTCCTGAAGCAGGGTCTTCTGCCATAACAGCAGACCAGTTTGTTTTCCTGCCAGGATCGTTGTGGTGAGTTAAATATACTATCGTTCCTTTTATCAACAATTTCTTTAGTCGGCCCGGATCTGGCAAGTGCACCCTTACCTGTTTGTCAGCATCAATTAGTTGACAGTGAATGATAAATCGGTTGGGCCGTTCAACGAATATTGACTGGTAAAGCTTTTTATGTGCAAATGAAATACCTGTCATTCACCCACCCCTTTTTCTAAAGAAAGCTGTCTTTCCTGTTTGGTAAGACAGCTGAATCATAGCTAAACTTAAAACTTATCTTTATACCACACTTTAGCTTCATTTACTTCTTTTTCTGTCAGTTGATGCCCCCTATTCTCCCATAAAACCCGGACATCTGCCCCGGCATCCTGAAGAATTCGTTTAAGTTCTTCTGTTTCTTCTGGGGGACAAATCGGATCATTTTTTCCTGCCCCAATAAAAACAGGAGTATCGCCCAAATCTGGAAGTTCAATTCCGCGTCTTGGTACCATTGGGTGAAATAACACTGCCCCGTTTAGAACATCCCTATAATGGAATAACAAACTACCTGCAATATTTGCGCCATTTGAATAACCGACGGCAATTACATTGCTTCTATTGAACCCATATTCGTCGGCAGCTTCGTCCAAAAATTGATGCAGCTCATCCGTACGTTCAATCAAGTCTTCTTCATCGAAAACACCTTCACGAAGACGTTTAAAAAATCGCGGCATGCCATTTTCCAATACATTACCACGGACAGATAATACAGCTGCATCAGGATCAATCATTTCTGCAACGGGAATTAAGTCACGCTCGGTTCCTCCTGTTCCGTGCAGCATAAGGAATACCTTGTCATTATTTCCCTTTCCTTTATGAAATACATGTTTCAATTTCATCCTTCTACCTCCTTGTAATATCAGGGAGTAATTTTTCAATCATAGGTCGCTTCGGCTCTAACCATGCTGGCAGCTTCAAACGGTTACCCAATTCCTCTAAGGCTTCATCTGCTGTGAATCCAGGAGGATCTGTTGCTATTTCGAATAAAATCCCCCCGAATTCATGAAAATAGACCGATTTAAAATAGTCTCGATCCATGACAGGAGTTACCCTCAGGCCTAATGTAATTAAATATTGCTGCCATTTCTCCTGTTCAGCTTCATTTTTTGTACGAAAAGCTATATGATGAACAGTCCCTGCACCACTTTTAGCAGGCTTTCCACTTTCATTTTTAACCCATATAAAGGAACCGACGCTGCTTGATTCGGTAACTAATAAAGTCACATCATCATTTTTCATTTGCACCTGGTATCCCATTTTTGTCAATACATCTATTGTGCTGCCTGGAGATCGGCTATCCAGTACAGCTCCCTTGATGCCAAGAATATTATGCTGTTTAGGGAGAATGCTCGCATGCCTATCTTCAGTAGGATAATCTATTTCCGATACGGCCAGCTTCACCCCTTCTGGATCTTCGAACAATAAATCTTCTTTATATATATCTATTTCGACATTATTTTTGTGTAAATGATCTTTCCAAAAAGGCATGGATCCATTCGGAACAGCAAAGACGATACGATCCACCTGCCCTGTACCAGCTTTCCCCTTCACAGCCTGTGTAATCGGGAAAAATGTCATTATTGTGCCAGGATTTCCAAAATAATCACCAAAATATAAATGATAAACACCCGGGTCGTCAAAATTGACTGTCTTTTTAACCAGTCTTAACCCTAGGACATTTTCATAGAAGTCAATATTGTGTTGCGGATCTTTCACGATAGCTGTAATATGGTGGATTCCTGCTGTTTTCATACTCACCTTTCCACCTCCATTATATTTTCTATCAATATAAGCATAAATGTCTCAGTTTCAAACTTTATATTATCTTTAAATCAAGATAATGTCAAAGAGAATTGCTTTCTCTCATGAGTGTGCTGAAGCGCCTTTTGTCAGCTTAAAAACCAGCCAGGGCAACACTAGTGGTATCAGAAGAACAATGACCAGGAGCCTGATTATTTGGAGAGAACTGACAATAGATGGGTCACCACCTGCTTCTTTCGCCGTCAGAGCCATTTCAATCAAACCTCCCGGGGCAAGACTTAAAATCGCTGTAGGCAAAGACATGCCCGTCCAAATACTTAGTAGATATCCAAATCCAAAAGATATCCCAATTAGAAAGATAGACAGCGCAAAGTAATAGAGACAATAACTCCCAGCTTTCCATAAATCGATTATGGATACGGAATTTCCTAGATATACACCGAGACACAACTGTGCAAAAACAAATATGATATTCGGTACTTCAAATAATGGAAGTCCTGCCGTTTCGCAGCCACCGACAATCAGCATTGGGACAATTACTAGGGAGGCCGGAATCCTTTTCTGCAGGTAATAACCTACTATAATAGAGGTTAAATATATGGCAATAGTATACCATTCACCGTTTGGTTCTGGTGGTTGAGCTATATTTCCCTGGCTACTTTGGCCGAAAAACTCCGTTGCCACAAAAGGGATCGCAAACAGTACTGTGACCAGACGGATGGTATGCAATATAGTGACCAGGACTGTATTTCCACTCAGTGAATCACTCAAGGCTAGCATTGCGGACAGTCCTCCCGGCACACTCCCAAGCATACTCGTTTTCGCATCTATTTTTATCCATTTTGTAATCAGGTAAGCGTTTAATAGACTTACAAATATTAGTGTCAATGTAAGTATCGTGTAAGGCAATAGATATGGAGTTACGTTTGCAAAAGTGTGAGTAGTAAAAGTACCGCCAATCTGAATCCCGAGTAAACCAAAACTAACATTCCTTAGCTTTAGAGAGGCTTCAGTCTTGTATTTTGTTGTAAGTTTATAAAACAGTAAAAAAGTAACTGGTCCTAAGATCCATGGAAGTGGAAGCTTCATGATTTGGAAGGCCAGTCCACCTAAAACCGAAATTACATAAGACAAAATATAACGTTCAACTTTCATAGGTCCTATCCCTCTTTGAATTCTGCAAATGATTACTTCGTGTCCTTCCCCATCCCGTTATGAATCAGGCTGAAAAGCTGGTCAGCTAACAACTGCTCACCTATACCTTTCTGGCGGAAAAGAATAGAATGGAAGATCAAATCAGCTATTACGACAGTATGTATATCTGTCCTCCACCTTTCTTGATCCTTTGCTTCTTCAATCCAGGCGGTCATTTTTTTATAGGCATATTGATGCTGTTGAAACAGTTCCTTACGGTAATTGATGATGGAGGATTCCTCCTGGCATCTAACCTGTGCGATAATTTCATTTATATGATGGATCTGGGTGAATTCCAAAAAGATATGCAATAATTGATGCAACTTTTTTTCAGGTGGCTGATTATCCTCTATTTCATCTATTCGGTCATTGATTTTAACCATAAGATCTTTCATATACGACAGAATTAATTCATGTTTATTTGTATAATACTCATAAATGGTGCTTCTACTGACATTCAGCATCTCAGCTAAATCTTTGAAATGGAATGCGTGTATTCCATTTTCCACGAGTAATTCTTCTGTGGCCTGGAACAGTTCATCATTGGACAGTGCTTTTTTTCGACCCATTTTCTTATTCCTCCAAAACGAATACTGCTTTAAGTATAGCAGAAGCTTTTATGACATTGAAAAAAGGAACCCATATTTCAGGGTTCCTTTTTATCATCTTTATTTCTATCTGAGGAATAGAACCAGCCAACTAATGCGATAGCTGCCAGTATTACCCAAAATATCACTTTCCACCATACGGACTCTGGAAAATGTTTCGGGATGATTTTCAGATTAGGATGAGCGAGCACGTGCACCGCTAATTTGACACCCACCCAAGCAATGATTACATAGGCAGCATTTTCTAACCCGGGTTTACGTTCCAACAGCCTGATGAAATAAGATGCTGCAAAACGGATTAAAACTACACCTGTCATACCAGCAACAAATATTACCATAAATTTGGCACCATCCATTCCTCCTATTGAGGTAAAACCGGTATCAGGAAGCGTTGTAGCAAGTGCTACAGCAGCTAAAATTGAATCGATGGCAAAGGCGATATCCGCTAACTCCACTTTTAAAACCGACATCCAAAAACCCGAACCTTCATTCTTTTGTTTCTTCCCTGATCCATCTGAATCCTTTGATTTCTTTTTCTTATTTTTCCATAGGTTACGAACGGCTATATAAATCAAATAGGCAGCTCCAAGCGCCTGGATCTGCCAGATATCAACCAGGAACGAAATTAAAAATAAGGAAGCAAAGCGAAAAACTACTGCTCCCCCAAGCCCGTAAAGCAGTGCTTTTTTATGCTGGTCCTCAGGCAGATGTTTGACCATCATCGCCATAACCAGCGCATTATCTGCTGCAAGGACTCCTTCCAGCCCAATCAGAACCAAAAAAACCCAAGCATATTCAAGTATTATTCCAGAAATAGTAATCACTCCCTCCACTACTCCCTATATATCCCGAAGAGAACTCAAGTTAAACAAAAAAATCCTGCCAGCTTTTCTACTGACAGGTTAAAGGCAGGGTTAACGGAATAAATACTTATAGTCTTCATAGCCTTCTTTGTCTAATTCCTCTTTCGGGATAAACTTTAAGGCTGCAGAATTTATGCAATATCTTATACCGCCTTTATCTTCAGGTCCATCCTCGAACACATGACCAAGATGTGAATCAGCCTGTTTGCTTCGTACTTCCGTCCTGATCATCCCATGGCTTGTATCTGTATTTTCAGCGATTTGTTGTTTTTCAATCGGTCTGGTAAAGCTTGGCCAGCCACAGCCAGCATCATATTTATCCTTAGAACTGAATAGAGGCTCCCCGGAAACGATGTCAACATAGATCCCTTCTTCTTCATGATCATGGAAGTCATTTCTAAATGGAGGTTCTGTTCCATTTTCCTGGGTTACTTTATATTGCATATCTGTCAATGTCTCGCGTAATTTTTCTTTATTTTTTTTAATTCCCCAATTTTCTTTAATGAAATCTGCTCGCCCAGACCCTTTTTTATACAGTTTATAATGAAAGGACTGTTTTTTATAATAATCCTGATGTTTTTCTTCAGCAGGATAAAAGGGTTTTGCCGGCAATATTTTTGTAACAATAGGTTTTTTGAATTTTCCACTTAATTCCAATTCATGCTTGCTTTTTTCAGCTGTCATTTTCTGTTCTTCATCATGATAAAAAATAGCCGTCGTATAATGCTCGCCACGGTCGTTGAATTGGCCCCCGGCATCTGTAGGATCTATCTGCTGCCAAAATATTTCGACTAAGCGCTTATAAGGAAAGACCGATGGATTGTACGTAATTTCAACGGCTTCTACATGACCTGTATCTTTAGTGAAAATATCTTCATACGTAGGATTTTCCAGATCGCCGCCAGTATATCCAGAAAAGATGGCTTCAATCCCTGGAAGTTCATCAAAAGGTTCCACCATACACCAGAAACATCCGCCGGCAAATGTCGCCTTTTTTAGTTCATTCAGTGCCATAGCTAAGGCCTCCCTGTAGAAAGTTGTTGGGTTATTGTTCTTATTCTTCCTCCTTTATGAAAAAAAATCAAGTCACATGCACAGCTCAAATATATAACTTGGGCTGTGATGTACCTTGATTGTTTCGTCTGGATGATGCGGATACTTTTTCTGCACCTTCTGATTGGCTATTGTTTTTATACACTTTTGGACGATTGTCAGCAGGCTGGATAGATACTGGTTCACCTTTATCTTTTTCAACACCATTGTTAGGCGTACTATCTTCTTCTTGGTCTTCCTCATCAGGTTCACGCATAATTTTCCAGAGATTAAACAACATCGGCAAATTTTTGACCATCGGCCCATACTGCTGAATCATTGGTGTTGCTGTTTGCGCTACTTTCATAACCTGCTGCATATTGCCGAGCATAGAAGCAAAATCGGTTCCTCCTCGGGTCACTCCTGCACCAAGTCCCCCCTGGGCACCTCTTCCCGCTGCACCGGAGAAAAGTTTAGTTAAAAAGCCTTGTTTAGGTACAGCGCCATATGGATTCATTCCCTGCCCGATTTGAAAAGGAGTCCGCCCGAAAAATCCAGGACCACCGCCCATCGGAGTTCTACCAGGTGGAAACATAAACACCCCTCCGTACTAGTCATTATAGAATACTATATGCAACTGATATCGAATGGCATGGGCGTTCAATCAGGATTCTCTGGCAAGCGCCAATCAATCGGGTGTTCTCCGCTTTCAACAAGGAAGCGGTTGGCCTTCGTAAACGGTCGGCTCCCGAAAAAACCTCTGTGTGCTGATAATGGGCTGGGGTGAGGCGATTTGATAACAAAATGTTTTCTCTCATCTACAAAAGAAGCTTTCTTCTGTGCATGACGTCCCCAAAGTATGAAAACTACTGGCTTTTCTCGTTCATTAAGTACTTCTATTACTTTGTCCGTAAACTGTTCCCACCCTTTTCCCTGGTGGGAATGTGCCTGGTGGGCCCTGACAGTAAGCACATTGTTTAAGAGCAAAACACCTTGTTCTGCCCATGATTTTAAAAACCCATGATTCGGTGCAGTGATTCCCTGATCAGCCTCCAGCTCTTTAAAAATATTTTTTAAAGAAGGAGGAATATCAATGCCAGGTTGGACCGAAAAGCTGAAGCCATGAGCCTGCTCAGGTCCATGATAAGGATCTTGCCCAAGGATGACTACTTTTGTTTCTGCAAAAGGTGTTGAATGAAAAGCTTCATAAATATTATGCATGTCAGGAAAAACGGTCTGATTGTTATATTCTCTTTTTAAAAATTCTCTTAACCGCTGGTAATACGGCAGCTGAAATTGATCATTTAGTAAAGGTGCCCAATCATTATGTAGAATTTCCATTCCAATACATCCTTTCTATCCTGGAAATGGAAGGGGCTGTCCCATTAGTCTTAAATAGACATATGGGCAGCCCATTGTTTTTTACACTTTTAAAAAAGTTTAACTTTGTTAAATGATTAAAGTATAAGTAAAACTAAGGCTTTCGCCATAAGAATTTGGCGATAAGCCAAGTTTTTCTAATTGTTGATACCGGGAAAGTATGACAAGGAAACGATCCCTCTCCACAGGGAAGTAGAAAAGGCTCCTCGTCTGCCAAGACTCTCTGCCAAAGCCAGCAATCAACAATGCAAAAATTCTTCTACTTTCACATGCGAAAAAACTACAAAGAATAGTAATTCTTTGTGGTTTTTCATTCAGGATCTCATTGAAATAATGCTTTCAAAAACTATCAATATTTCCCGGGCAACCGCAGGATATGACCCATTTTGCCTAGTCTGTCAGAATTAATTGACACTATATAGCGAAATAAGTTGATATTTGCAAATGGTCCGTCCATCACGGAAGATGATTTCGACAATTTTCCCTATTCCAATTAAATCAGCCTTGTCATTTCGCTTTATTTCTATATTTTCTCCCATGGGAAATATACGGTATCCTTCAAAATCCATTTCAAAGATGTTATCAGCCTGATCAATGCGTTTTTCTTTCCCGTGGGTAATCAAATTCCATTCCATCGTAAATGGGGATGGCATGAGATGATTCCTCCATTCACATCTATTATTATCCTAGCCAAAACCTTTATAGGATACAAGTGTTTAGTGATGACCATAAGAATTTTCGTTAGGAAAATCAAAAACTGCTGTATCAAAGGGAAATGATAAACCGTGGGATTCTAATATCTGCTTGTTTTCATGGAATAATTTTTCTGACTGCAGCGACACATTCTGTCCGGGGAGTAACAGGTGAATGAGTGTCTGGAGGGCGATTGTCATTGAAATGATATCCCCCTGATCCTTAGCTTCAAGCTCTGGTAACAAAAAAATATCGGCTTGATCCAACTTCTCCATATAAGCTTGGGAAAAATAAGCAGGCAGAATGTTTTCTTGAAAATACGTCCATAGACTGGTTAATTCCTCAATTTGTTTATCTGTTGCACCATTAATCACTTTCATTGGAAACGTCCTCTCTGAATCTATCATTGCATCTAATAATATATCATGAGAAAGGGACCTGAATAAAAAGTAATTAATGGAATACGAATTTCACAGATGACCCTTCAGGGCTCGGAGTAATTTGAAGTTTTGCCCTTATTTCCTCTTTTAATTGCGGCACATGGGAAATAATACCGAGCAGCCGGTTTCCATCCTGGAGTTCTTTAAGACACCCAATCGCCTGCTCAAGTGACAATTCATCTAAAGTTCCGAAACCTTCATCAATAAACAACGTATCCAATTGGACACCTCCTGCATGAGCCTGCACGACATCCGCCATTCCCAGAGCCAGACATAACGCGGCCTTGAAACCCTCTCCTCCAGACAGTGTTTTTACAGATCGCTGTAAGCCTGTATGATGGTCCATCACTTCCAGATCCAAGCCACTTTGTGCTCCGCGCTTTGCTACCTGGTCACTCCTGATCAGTTGGTAGCGATGATCCGTCATTTGATCAAGTCGGATGTTTGCCTGCATAAGAATTTCATCGAGAAAAGAACTCAATACATACCTTTCAAACGATAACCTTAAATGATTTTCACCCTTTGCAAGATCTGCAAGCTCTCCTATGTCATAGTATTCCTCCTGAAGGTCTTTTATTTCCTCCCAGAGCATATGGACTTCCGAATGGACATTTTTAAGAGATTGAAGCTCCATTTGCACGGCATTTATATGTTTGCTCATATTCTCTTTCACTTGTTCAGCCTCTGCCCAATTTCTTTTTGAATCCTCAAGGTCAGGCTCTTCCCGATCTTGAACTAGAGTTTCCAATTCAGCCGCCTGGTCGGTTACTGCTCCCAGCCGTTGCTTATAATTATCAATTTTCTCTTTCATCTCTGAAACATTTTCCTTAGGCATCTTGCTTTGCTGATAATCATCTGGCGTCATGAATCCGTACTCTTTTAACAATTGTATAAATGTACCTTTGGTTTCCTCCACAGCATTATTAATGTCTGTCAGATGTGAAGTAGATTCTGAAACTTCTGCATCCATCCGCTGGACCTGTTCTTTCAACTTCTCATGCTGTGCCTGTGTCTCTTCCCATTGTTTTACTTGATTAATATAGTCTTTTTCCAACTCAACAACCTCTTTAGAAAGTTGCTCTTTCGATTCAAGTTCGTGGCTCAGACCCTCTTTCAATTGTTCCATCAGCGCTTCTAGCTTAATAGTTTCCTTTTGTAATAGGTGCTGCTTCTCTGTTTGCCGATTTATTTCCTTTTCTGTCTCTTCCATATCTTTTTCTAGTTTCTCAGCTTCCTCTGCCGCCTTGAAAATGTATGTCAGTTTTCTTTCAATACTTGCTTGCTCTTCTTTTATTGCCTTCACTTTTTCGCGCTGTTTCGCCAGTGCTTTTTTTATTGCTTCTTCCGTCAACTCTGGTAGAAGGTCTGCTACCTCCTCAAAGGCCGATTCTGTCAGCTGTTTATGGGAGCTACCGTCCGATTTTATTTGGATATAATCGTTTTCTTCCTGTTTGACAGCCTCTTCCTTCCATTTAACTTTGCTTTGCAGCTCCTCCACTTTCTCCAAAGTAGCAATTCCTTCTGGTCTATTAGCTGGAAATGGGTGATCGGTTGAGCCACACACAGGACAGGGCTCGTTCTTGTGGAGCGAATGACTTAATAAATAAGCATGATGTTCATTTAAACCGGCCTGCTCCTTCTCCAGCTGATGCTTTGCTTCTTCAAGTTCTGATTTATTCCGTTCATACCTGTTCTTAAAAACTTGGTAATCTCTTCTTAAGCGAACAAGCTTATCATGGAGTTTTTCAACCTTCTCTAACCCCGCCCGCTTTCTCTGTTCCTCTTGGAGCAACTCTTTTATTTCATAAAGAGATTTGTTGGCCTCGTTCGCCTGCTTAGCAATGGATTCTTTTTGGTTTTTTTCTTCTGTCAGGGCAGCTTTATTTTTTTCCATCTGTTCGAGTAATTTATCCTGTCTGGACAGTTCGTCAGTCTTTTGCACTGATTGCTTATATAAACTGCCAATTCGTTCTAACTTCTCTAACTCCCCTTTCTTCACCCTGATTTTTTCTTTTTGTTGTTCTCTTTCTTCTTCCTTGTCCGCTTCTTGCTTATAGTTGGAGCTGACAAGTTCAAAGTGTTCCCGTTTATTCTTCAAATCTCTTTTCTTTTCTTCGAGGTTTTTATTCAGCTTCTCGTATTCTTCCTGGCGCTTTCTCCAAAGTTCTTCATATGGGGCTATTTCCAATGCTTTCTGGGCATTTGTCCATTGTTTTTCGATATGTTGTATACTTTCTCTTCTTTCAAGAAGATTCTGTTTTTCTTTCTGGTATTCTCTTAAAAGGTTGAATTTTTCCTTGAGCTGTCTATCCTGATAAAATGCTTCCTGAGCTGATTCCACCGTTTTCGCCTGCTGTTTATATTCAGCTTCCAGCTTCGTAAGGTCTTTCAAATATCGCTCCATTATATTTGAGATTTTCTCCATCAGTTCTTTGTTATCACATTCTTCTATGTTCACTTCTTCCTGCTGCCAGTCTATTCGCCCTGCTGCCTGGGAAATTTTCCATTCGTGATTTTCAATATTCCCTTTTAATTCTTTTGCCTGGCGTTTCAAAGATTCCGTCAACTGCTCATAAAAATGAGTATGGAAAATACGCTGGAGAATTTCCTCCCGCTCCTTACTGTTCTCTGATATGAGTTTGCGGAACTCTCCTTGAGGGATCATTATCATTTTACGAAACTGTTCATAATCCAGGCTGATCATTTCTTCCAGCGATTCATTTACATCTTTGATTCGGGAAGCAACCAGTTTCTCCCCAGTTTCTTCAAGAATATATAACTCTGCCCGTGAAGGTTCTTCTGTAAAACCTTCTCCCCGGTCCTTTTTCTTTTGCTGCCTCGGGGATCGGATGACACGGTAGGTTTTCCCTCGAAGCTGAAAAACGAACTCCACCATTGTCTGTATTTGTATAGGGGCAAAGTGACTCCTTAACGTATCCTGATCCCGATCGCTTCCGCTTGCTTTCCCGTATAAAGCAAAACACATCGCATCGAAAATAGTTGTCTTTCCTGCACCTGTCGGACCTGTAACAAGGAATATAGACTCGTCTTTCAATTGATTAAAGTCCACTATCTGTTCATTACGATATGGGCCGAACGCAGCCACTTTCAGTTTCACTGCTTTCATACTATTTCACCCGCTCTTCTTGCATAAGATTGGAAATCAATTCTTGCATCTGCAATTTCCGTTTTTCAGGTATTGCTTCCCCTTTCATTTCTTCATAAAAGGAAGCAAATAATTCTGTATGAGACATTTCTTGCCTTTCTTTAATTTTCTTCAAGTCCTTTAATTGATTTTGGGAAACATTTACTTTTCTCTCCAACCGGAGAATATTAGGGTATTTTTTGCGGAGCTTTCCCATCGGATCTACTAATTGTCCATCATCCAACAAGCGAATATGAAGGTAATTTTCGTGATTTCCGGCGAGATTTTTTTCAAGCAATTCATCGAAATAACCTTCTACAATTTCCAGATCGCGTCTTGGTGTAAGGGGAATCTGACGCTGGTACTGTCCTTGTTCATCCAATTCAACAACCGTTACCCCTTTTTTCTGGTCAGCCTCTGAAAACGAATACTTCAAAAGTGAACCACTGTAACGTATGTGGTCATGTTTAACTCGCTGGGGCTGATGAAGGTGTCCTAAAGCCACATAAGAAAAATTCTTAAACAGCGAAGCATCCACATAGGGACTCCCACCAACCATAGTAAGCCTTTCCTCTGATTCCGTTTCCATTCCACCTGCTAAGAAACTGTGGCCCACCCACACATGACGGTCGTTCATATCATAATTAGATTCTATGTATTTCACAATGGCTTCCATGGCCTGATGATGTGTTTGAATAGTATCATCATCCATGAACTCCCTTACTTCTGCGGGTTCTATATAAGGGATAAGATGAAAGTGCACGGGGCCGTAATCATCTTCTAGAGTGACCGGACTGTACCCAGACCTTAACCTGGTATTAATATACAAATGATTGGCTCGGAATAGACTGGAACCGAATTCGAGCCTATCAGGGCTATCGTGATTTCCAGATATCGCCAAAACCGGTATTTTAAGCTCAAGCGTGAGCTTTGTCAATGTAGAATTCAGAAGCTCAACTGCTTCCCGCGGGGGGATAGAGCGGTCATATAAATCCCCTGCTATGATTATTGCATCCGGCTTTTCCTCTTCTACAACATTCAGGAATTGATTCAGGATAAAACGCTGATCTTCTGTCATATGTAAGTTATTTACAATTTTCCCCAAATGCCAATCTGCCGTATGTATCAGTTTCATGCTATCCCTCTTTTCTATATATAGAGCTGTCTATATACCATTATATACGAACATGCGCTCTGTTTCATTAGGCACCCTTACAAAAAAACGCACAGATTAGTCTCTGTGCGATCATAATTAAAATAAACTCTATTCCTCATCTATAATATAATCATCCCAAAGTCTGTCGAAAGCTTTTAAAGCATCAGGAAATGGGGCATTCCATTCCAGATACCTGCTTACTTCGTCATACGTTGTAGCCTGCTTAGGAAAGCTATGGTCTTCAAACATCCAGTCAGCAAGCTTTTTTTCATCATTCAGTTGCTTATTCCCTCGAAAGCGCATCATATAATGATAGAAAGAGCGCATGTAATGTTCCTCCTCGTTTAATGTATGCTATTATATTTATCACGCTACCCATATAAAATCAATGCCAGGAGTGATATATCTCACAGCGTAACTGTTGGAGAGTTGGTATATTTTAAATGCGCAAAGTGATACTCCTATGTTTTTAGCTTATCCTTAATGTTTGGGATAAGCTTTTTTATATAAAAGGTGCGGGACAAAAGATTTTATCTAAAGGAAAACCCGAACAATGAATTGAACAATTTGTCCGGGTATTTTTGTTCAGTAATTATTGTAATCACCGCTTCGTCAATATCCTTCGCTTACCTTGGGCACGGACTCTGCTACCTCAGAAAGCAAAAACTGTACTTTCCGGGTTCTTCGGCCCGTGCTGTTCCCACAGGAGTCTGCGGATATTGACTACGCACTAAATTCCCTACTGAATCCTCTTTATTTTATTGTTGGTCATTCGTCTGCTTTGAATTGTTCCAGCCTCTAAGCATCTTCTTCTGTTTCCATAAATTCTCTTTGCCGTTGTAATTTCTTTCGATAAACAATCCTGGATAGTATAATGCTGATTTCATACAAAATAATCAATGGTATGGCAACTACCAATTGCAGGACAAAATCAGGCGGAGAGATCATCGTTCCAATGATCACCAATATAAAATAGGCATATTTCCTGACCTTCACAAGAAATACCGGGTTAACAACACCAAGGCTGGTTAAAAACATCGTAATAACTGGTAATTCAAATAAAACAGCAAATGGTATGGTCACCTGGAATAGAAAATTGAAATATCGTTCCACCGTGAAAATCTCAGTAAACATGCCATCATTCAAAGATAACAGAAATGGCAGGATCATCTTAACGAAAATGAAATATCCGAAGGCAAGACCCCCAATGAACAGAAGAAAAATAGCTGGTATGTATGAAAGGGAAACTTTTGTTTCTTTCGGAGTCAAAGCAGGTTTGATGAACAACCAAATCTGCAGGCATAGCACTGGTAAAGAGCCGACTATTGCAATGATGCCCGCCATGGTAAAATAAATCCAGATGATTTCGCCAGGACTGGTTACATGAAGATCAAATGGCAGGTCTGTAACGAAAAACGCATAAATATCTTTTACGTAAACAAATCCGAGAATGAAAAAGCCTACAAACGCGATTAGCGTCCAAATTATCCTTTTCCTAAGCTCGCTCAAATGGTCCGTCAAATTCATTTCCATATCCTGTCTCTCCGACATACTCATCACCTCCTGCACACAGACCAAACCTATAGCATGAAGAAAGATGTAAGGTTATCCCTTACACCTTTCTATTTTACTTATTTAGCATTTCGATCATTTTCATCATTTTTTTTATCTTTATCGTCATCAGACATCATGTCATTTGTCGCTTTTTTAAATTCTTTTAAAGAGGAACCCACAGCTTTACCAATTTCCGGTAGTTTTGAGGGCCCAAAAATGACAAGCGCAATCACTAAAATCAATATAAGTCCGGGGACGCCAATGTTGCTCAACATTGTCTATCACCTCATTCATAAGTAGTAAATAACAAATTATTTATTATTGGTAACTGTATTCTTCACTTCTTTTACCTCTTCGGTCACATCTCCGGTCATTTCTTTGGTAGATTTTTTAAACTCACGCAGTGTTTGACCAGCTGCCTTTCCGATCTCTGGCAATTTCGAAGGTCCGAAAACAACTAAAGCAACTATCAGAATTAAAATCAACCCTGGTACGCCAATACTTGATAGCATTCTTTCACCATCCTTCTAATCAAAAAGGTCCGGTATGTTCCACCCTTGACCCATATCTTAATTATAACCACTGAGGGTAAGAAAAGACAGGCGGAAATCCGTTTTGTCAAAAAAAAGACGAATTTGCTTTTCAACATGCTCATTTTATCATGTCACGTACAACTTGTCTTTATTTACTTCTATCCTTAAGCATTTTCTTAGCCAGCTCATAATCCTTTTGTTCATTCATGTTAAAAAAATGTCTGCGCTGTTCTTCATGTGAACTGCCCGGATATTCGTAAATGTAAATAGTGTTGATAGTATCCAGCAGCGCCTTCATGCTATTGTTTCCTTCATGAAGTAAGTTTTCCAAGTGCGGAAAAACTTTCCTGCTGTAAATCCCGGACAAAGGATGAAATCTCCCATCAAAAACAGGAACAGCAGCATCATAACCATTTTTCTGTCTGAGAATGTCTTTATAAACTTGCGCTGATATAAAAGGTGTATCACAAGCGGATACAATGTAATTATCCGCTTCTATTAGGTTTATTACCGCATGCAGCCCGGCAAGAGGGCCTTGTGATTTGTAGATATCGGAAATTACTTTCCTACCCAAAAATGAATAATCATAAGGAGGATTCGAAACAACAGCAACCTGATCGGCAATGTTATCAAGGGTTTCGTCAACCCAATTGATTACATAACGACCATCCAGTATCAGATAGGCTTTGTTAGTTCCCATACGCCTCGACTCCCCGCCTGCGAGCAGAACGCCACAATTTTTCTCCATTAATTCCTCACTCGTTCATACGTTCGGAAATAGTAATCATATGGGTTATTCTTATCTTTCACACCTTTTTCTTCTTCCACCAGCTTCCATTCATGCTCAGAAATTGCTGGGAAAAAGGTGTCTCCTTCAAAAGAATCGTCAATGTATGTCACATACATCCTGTCTGCATCCTTCAGAATTTGCTCGAATAATACACTCCCGCCGATGACAAACCACTCTTTCTCCGGTTCCCGTTCATTCCATTTAAGGATTGTTTCGATATCATGGATAATCGTGCATCCTTGCTGCTGATAACTTTCGTTTTTCGTCAGGATGACATTCTCCCTTTTGGGTAGGGGGCGGTTAAAAGACTCAAACGTCTTTCTCCCCATGATTATCGTATTTCCCATCGTTTTTTCCTTGAAATATTTCAAATCATTGGGCAAATGCCAGGGCAGATCATTATCTTTTCCGATGACCCTGTTGCGATCCATAGCAAACATCAATGAAATCATGCTGACACTCCTTTCTAAACGGCTACAGGTGCTTTAATGGAAGGGTGGGGATCATAGCCCTCGAGTTTCATATCTTCCATATCAAATTCAAACAGGGAGTTTTTCTCAGAGTTGAGCCAAAGTTCCGGAAAATTTCTTTGTTCCCTGTTCAGCTGTGTATTCACTTGGTCCACATGATTTTTATAAATATGAGCATCCCCTAACGTATGGATGAATTCACCCGGCTCCAGGCTGCAGCTATGAGCCACCAGATATGTCAGAAGAGCATAACTAGCAATATTGAATGGCACACCTAGGAAAACATCACCACTTCGCTGATACAGCTGGCAGGAGAGTTTTCCATCCGCAACATAAAACTGGAACATTGTATGACAGGGAGGTAATGCCATATTGGAAGGGACATCTTCAGGATTCCACGCGGTCACGATATGACGCCTTGAATCAGGATTATTCTTTATATTTTCCACAACCTCTTTGAGCTGATCAATTGTCTCGCCTTGTGATGTTCTCCAGGCACGCCACTGTTTCCCATATACCGAACCCAAATTACCATAAGTCCCGGCAAAAGCATCATCCGTCAGAATGAGCTCTTTGAAGCGGGCCATCTGCTGTTGATAGCTTTGATTAAAACTTTCATCTGTCAAGCTGCGATTTCCAAAATCGGTCATGTCAGGCCCTTCATACTCGTCACTTTCCACCCATTTTTTGAATGCCCATTCGTTCCAGATGTTATTGTTATGTTCAAGCAAGTACCTGATATTTGTATCACCTTTAATGAACCATAGCAATTCGCTGGCGATCAGGCGAAATGGCACCCGTTTTGTCGTCAGTAACGGAAACCCTTCCTGAAGGTCAAAACGTAATTGTTTACCAAAGGTGGAAAAAGTGCCAGTCCCAGTCCTGTCTCCCTTTTCCGTGCCATGATTCAAAATATCTCGGCACATTTGAAGATATTGTTTCTCTCCATTTGCCATTTATTCTCACTCCTTGTAATTCTTTGTTGCAAGGGTATCTCTTAATAACGCTTGAGATTATGTAAAATTACTGTTTCGTTTCTTTATCAAAATAAAGATGATAATGATTTCTGCACCTTTCATTGAAAAGATTATTACATTTCGGGCATTTTTTGCTCTTCATATATACCGAAATTTCCATTTCACAACCACATACCCCACACAAAACCCCTTTTTCTCTCCAGCATTCTTGCGGCCATGTTTTAATAGGATGATCTGCGATTTCATCGTGGCAGCGATGACAGGAGTAGTATTCTCCACAGCAATAGAACTTGATCGCGATGATGTCTTCTAGCTTGTTATAATGCTTACACCTTGTATTTCCATCTAGATCACCAAGGACTTTGGGTTCATTCGGATCAATCATGCTGTTCGCCCACCTCCCATTCGGCTAAAAACTCAGCGAGATACTGTTTCAGAAAAAGGTGACGGTGGATAGCTTTCCGCTTTGCTTCTTCCGTATTCATCATCCCTTTTAACTTTAACAGCTTATCATAAAAATGCTTAATCGAAGTATTTTCCTTAGTATTTGTGTGTATCAGTTGATTCTTTGCTCCCCCAAAAGCAAAAGTTCTTGCGATTCCAATGGCACCTATCGCATCGAGGCGGTCTGCATCCTGTACTATCCTGCCTTCCAGCGAGTCGGGCAACTTACCCTTAGAAAAAGATACGTCGGCAACAATCTTCCTGATTTCTTGAATAAAAGATTTTGATAAACCAAGTTCTGTAAGCTTGGCTGTTACCATTTCCCAGGCAGAACCTGAGTCGGTGAATAGCTTTCTGTCTCCAATATCGTGCAGCCAGCCAGCTGCTTCAGACAGAAAAGGGTCTGCGCCTTCTGCGATTGCTATTTCTTTTGCCTGGAAAGCCACTCTTTTCATATGGTAGTAATCATGACCCGTCGCATCGCGCTCGAAAATTTCTTTGACTATTCCTTCAATTCCCTCTATTATGCGGCTTTCTTCCATGGTGCTCATTCCTTTTTAAAAATTAAATAGATCCATTTGCCGAGGGTTCAGCTCTGTATACTCAATTCCAAGCATTTCGATGAGCTGTTTAGCATTATGAGCGGCATCCCCACCAGAATTGTTATTGAAAAATACGGTGATTTCCGGAGTCTTTCTTTCTAATTCATGCAGATTATCTGCCCACTCCTTTAATTCCTGTTCATTATAACGATATAGGAACCGGACTTTCCGCCAATCCCGGCCATCTCTTCCATTCCTGTTCCACCCCTGGGTGTTTCTGCCATGCAAACGGATAAGCGTCTTATTCGGATGCGTTGGTTCAAGAACCGTAGGTACAGAGTTCTCCCCTGCCTGTGGTTCATCACAAATGGTATGGATCCAGCCTTCCTCTTTCATGAACTTGAGTGTTTGTTCCTTGTACTTTTCGTCAAACCAGGAACGGTTTCTGAACTCCAAAGCCAGCGGGAGATCCGGAAGCCACTCCCTCAGTGATTTCAATTTTTGAATATGTTCTTTCTTTACATCAAACCAAGGCGGAAACTGAAATAAAACTGAGTCAAGTTTTCCAGCCTGGATTACTGGCTCAATGGATTCCCGGTAATCTTTGATGAGTTGCTTCGCGTCATGGACGGAAAGTTTCGACCTGTCATGCCCTGTCAGCTGTTGGTAAGCTTTGATAACAAAAGAGAAGTTTTCCGGGGTTTGACTTACCCATTTCTGATAATTTTTTTGCGGCTGGATGGCATAAAAAGCAGTATCCACTTCAACTGCTGGAAAGTGAGAGGCGTAGACAGCGAGCTTTTCCCCAGGAGGAATCCCTTTTTCATAGAGAAGCTCGTGATCTCCCCAGCCGGTTACACCGATTTTGACAGCCACTCCGATTCACCTCACTTGTCTTTCTCTTATTTTTTCATTGTAGCAAAAAGCGATCTCCGCATGCCAATGGAAAGGGAGATCGCCTCATTTCTTAATTTGAGAAAGTGAACGGAACTATTCCTAAAATAAACCAGTTATATTCCCATCTTCCGTAACATCCATTTTTAAGGCCGCCGGCTTTTTCGGCAATCCTGGCATCGTCATAACGTCACCAGTCAATACAACTATGAATCCCGCTCCTACTGATGGCCGAAGTTCCCTTATGGTAATCGTAAAGTCTTTCGGGCGGCCGAGAAGAGTAGGATCGTCCGATAGAGAATACTGCGTCTTTGCCATGCAGACAGGCAGGGAACCAAAACCTAATTTCTCGTATTGGATCAATTGCTTCTTTGCCTTTGGAGTTAATTCGATTCCATTTGCTCCGTAAACTTTTTTCGCTATCTTAGTGATTTTCAGTTCGAGATTATCTTCAAGCTCATATACCCGTTGAAGTTCTCCTCTTTCAGCTTTACTAGCTTGTACAATTTTATCAGCAAGGTCAAGGCCGCCTTCTCCGCCTTTTGAAAAGACATCTACTAAGGATACTTTTGCGTTTCTTGATTCACACCAGTGATTGACGAAATTGATTTCTTCCTGGGTATCCGTAGGAAATTTATTTATCGCTATCACAAACGGCAGCCCAAAGTTTTCAATCGTTTCCATATGCTTTTTCAAATTTTCCATCCCACTTTTTAATGCATCCAGATCTTCCACTTCTAAATCCTTTTTATCTCTGCCACCATGCATCTTCAATGCTCTTATAGTAGCAACGATGACAACCGCATCCGGTTCAAACTCTCCAGCACGTGTCTTGATGTCAAGGAACTTTTCCGCCCCTAGATCCGCACCAAATCCTGCTTCAGTGACCACATAATCACCTAATTTTGCAGCGATTTTAGTGGCCATCACACTGTTACATCCATGTGCAATATTGGCGAAAGGACCGCCATGGATAATTGCAGGAGTATTCTCGAGGGTCTGGACGAGGTTCGGCTTGATTGCATCCTTTAACAGAAGTGTGAGCGCCCCTTCATAGCCAAGTTGGCCGACAGTTACCGGTTGTTTATCATATGTATATCCTATCAATATACGGGAAAGTCGTTCCTTTAGATCATCAAGACTCTTAGCAAGACATAAGATTGCCATTATTTCAGAGGCAACGGTAATATTAAAGCCGTCTTCCCGCGGCACCCCTCTTACCGGCCCGCCAAGTCCAACCACTATTTGTCTTAATGCACGGTCATTGATATCCATTACTCGTTTCCACTCTACTCTTCTTGGGTCAATATTCAACTCATTCCCCTGGTGTATATGGTTGTCAATGAAAGCAGACAAGGCATTGTTGGCAGTAGTAATTGCATGGATGTCACCTGTAAAATGAAGATTGATATCCTGCATCGGAACCACTTGGGAATAACCGCCTCCTGCAGCCCCGCCTTTCATCCCCATAGTCGGGCCGAGGGATGGTTCGCGCAATGCGATGATCGCTTTTTCACCCAACTTATTCAACGCCTGTCCTAAGCCGACGGTTACTGTGGACTTTCCTTCTCCTGCAGGAGTTGGACTAATCGCTGTCGTCAAGATGATTTTTCCATCAGGCCGGTCCTTCAATTTATCCAGCAGCTTATTGGATAACTTAGCCTTGTAGTGTCCATAGGGTTCCCAATCTTCCTTTGAAATCGCTAACATTTTTGTGATTTTTTCAATTGGCTTCATTTTAGCAGCCTGTGCTATTTCAATATCTGTTTTCATCATGATGCCTCCTTTTATATGTATCTCGTTATATTTTAACCTAAGGCAGTGTCTTTCGTTGACTAATATTAGAAAAAGCTCTGAAGTTTTAATTTTCAGAAAATATTAAAAACGAAAACCATCGCTTTGATTGGTGTATTTCTGTGAGACCTGCTTTTGATTTATTGATTATATAAAGAATTTCAGCAGTTTCTTGACAAATAACGCATAAATAAGCTATATTAAATGCAGGCAAAAAAGATGAGTATTTTCAGTGAAAAGGCATTTCAATTTTACTTGAATTTTAGCCTTCGATTGCTTTTATTCATCGGATTTGTAATTTTAACACGTGTTACGTGCAAGTTTTTAGGAGGATTTTTATCATGCAAAACGGTACAGTAAAATGGTTTAACGCAGAAAAAGGTTATGGTTTCATTCAAGTTGAAGGTGGCGACGATGTATTCGTACACTTCTCTGCAATCAATGAAGAAGGTTTCAAATCCCTTGAAGAAGGTCAATCTGTAACTTTCGAAATCGTCGAAGGCGACCGTGGCCCTCAAGCTGCAAACGTAGAAAAAAACTAATTTAAATGTCTAACCAAGCGGCAATCATTGTGATTGCCGCTTTTTTATTTTTTATAAAAGATACAGCTGTAGGTTAAAGTGCATATCTAACAGTCATTTCTCCTATTTCTTGTTTATGGAGAAGCAGGACAAGTATAATATAAAACGATGTAAAAAGTACCGCGGTTCGCAAACTCCCGCGTTATCAAAACTAAGGAGGAAAATGAATGAGTAACGAATGGATCTGGGTTCTTTTTGCCCTGGTAAATTTCAGCATGCTGCTGATTATCTATCGGATTTTTGGAAAGCCGGGCTTATTTGTTTGGATAGGTATGGCCACAGTAGTCGCAAATATCCAGGTGTTAAAAACAATAGAACTTTTTGGTATGACAGCGACTTTAGGAAATATCATCTATGGAACAATATTCTTAGCGACAGACATTTTAAACGAAAGATATGGTAAAAATGAAGCAAGAAAAGCGGTCTGGATGGGTTTCTCGACACTTATTGGTATGTCAATCATGATGCAGATAGCTTTAACATTCACTCCAGCAAGTGGCGATGTGGCACAAAAAGCTCTTTCCACTCTCTTCGGAATTGTCCCACAAATTGCAGTGGGCAGCCTTGCAGCATACATTGTCAGCCAATATATCGATGTTTGGATATATGCCATGCTAAAAAATCGTTTCAATGACCACAAGTGGCTTTGGTTGAGGAATAATGTCAGTACTATGACGAGTCAGCTCATAGACACGGCCATATTTTGCAGTATTGCCTTTTATGGTGTGTTTCCTTTTCATATTTGGTGGGAAGTGTTTCTCACTACCTATTTTATTAAATTCCTAGTGGCAGCGATTGACACTCCGTTCCTATATGCAGCTAGAAAATTCCCTAAGTAAATAAGTGGTGGATGGTGATTAGATGATAGAGATTTATACAGATGGCGCTGCAGCTGGAGATCCTGGTCCTAGCAGTGCAGGCGTCTATATAAAAAATGGAACAGACCATTATGAATACGCTTTTCCACTTGGTAATTTATCAAATCATGAAGCTGAATTTCATGCCGTTATTAAAGCACTGGAAATCTGCCGGGAAAAGTTTTCGGGAGAAATTCTGTCGTTTCGAAGTGACTCTAAATTAGTAGTGGAAACGATTGAAAAAAACCATAGTAAAAACAGTAAATACATTCCTTTACTAGCTGAAATCAACCGACTACAAACCGGCTTTCCATATGTGTTTTTTAAATGGATTCCTGAAAAAAATAATGGAAAGGCAGATAAGCTGGCACGACGCGAACTGAAAAAGCATCTATGACAGTACAAAAGCGGAAGCGCCTGTTTACCCCGACAAGCTTAAGCCAAGTCTCGCCGTGACGTTCTTTGTCACAGAGAGGACTGGCTTAAGACCTCTAGGGGGTAGGCGCTGGAGCTGGACGAAACAAAAGCGGATGCGCCTTGCACCCCGACAAGCTTAAGCCAAGCCTCGCCGTGACGTTCTTTGTCAAGAGCGCGAGGAGCTGCATACAATCATCTATAATTGTTAGACGGTAAAAAAGCCATTTCCTGCTTAGGACATGGCTTTACTTATGTTCTTTTATTCTATTGTAATCTCCGCGGATCGAACCGATTTCCCTGTCCAGGTACTTTTTTGATAATCCCTTTGTCTCTAATGCGCACCAAGCTTTTCTTCTTGTATCAATTTTCTCTCTGGTAATTAGCTCCAGTACGCTCATATAAAAACTGCCATCGAATTTATGTTGAAATTGCAATGTCGCTTTCAAAGCAAGGATAACTTTCCAAACGGGGGCATTTGTTGAATTCATCCCGAAATAAATGAAAACCACATCCTCGTCTGACAGCTTGAAACCTTTTGACCAGAGGTCCTCAAGATAGTAAGCCAGTGTGTATGTTTGTTTCATGCTCTGCCACCTTTTTACAACAGGGTTGAATATCTATATCAGACAATTCATCAGTCTGACACGGCTACCTCATTATCCGGATAAGAAATCCAGTCACTGAAACTTCCCACATAAAGTTTCACATTTAGAAAACCGGCTTCCCATAAACCAATAACGTTCGAAGCCGCTGTCACACCGGAACCACAATAAACAATCACTTCATTGGATGAGGAAATATCAGCATATAAAGCAGTTAATTCTGCTTTTGATTTCCAAGTCCCGTTCTCCCGATAGACATTCATCCATTCAAATTGTATTGCACCTGGTATATGCCCGCTTTTTACGTCAATCGGCTCCTCTTGACCCGAAAATCTTTTATAATTTCGAGAATCCACAAGAACGGCTTTCCCTTCCCCGCTTTTTCTCTTTACATAAGCTGCACCACATGCCATTTCGTGATGGATATTAAATTCAGGAAGTACTTCTTTTTTTGGAGTAGTTTCTCCTGGCTGTGTAGGATATCCGGCTTCCTTCCAGGCATCAAGACCGCCATCAAGTATGTATGCCATATCAAGACCACAGAATTTCAACATCCATAGAAGTCTTGCGCTCATTGCACTTTTGTTCTGATCATAAGCAATGACAATTTTATGTTGACTTATTCCTGCCTCTGCCAGGACATTCTGAAAATAGCCCAATTCCGGAAGCGGATGTCTCCCGCCATGTGTTATGACCGGTCCACTGAGATGTTTCTCTAAATCGAAATAAACTGCTTCAGGAAGATGTTCTTTAAGGTACGATTCCCTGCCGGCTTCTTTATCAGCTAAGTCAAATCGGCAATCAACAAAAACAACGTCTTTTTGATCACTCAGTTCTTTTGCCTTGGTTACTGAAATTATATTCGACATTATTCCACACCTTTCATCTCCTTTATTATAGCAGAAACAAAGAGCCAGGTGGGATGCCTGGCTCAAGGTGTTTGAATTTCTATTCAGTTCAGCAATTTTCAGGTGTATATCCGTTGGCTGATAGTTCCTCCAATGCTTTTTCTTCGGCAGGTATTCTAATTCCCATTAACAGAAGATGCAATGCCGGAAATATTATTGCTGTTGCGTAAGCCTGGAATATTAGCGGTATAACTATAAATTCACCTAGGACGATAAGATAATTCGGATGTTTCAAGTATTTATATGGGCCTTTGTTAACCAGTGTGTGCCCTGGGATCACAATGATCCTGGTGTTCCAGTACCTTCCCAGCGAAACGAGACACCATACCCTTAATACCTGAAAGGACAAGAAAATACATAGGAGGATCGTTTTTATAGTGGTCCAGCCTGTAAAGGAAAGATAGGATTCGATGATAAGCATGATAAAAAAAGCCCCATGGACAAGGATAAACCATTTATAGTGTTCCTCACCTATTTCTACACCGCCTTGTTTCATTGCCCATTCCTTGTTTGACTTTGCGATAATTAACTCAAGTATACGCTGGAGGACGATGAACATAAGAAGAAACGGCCAAATAATCAGCATCACACCCACTCCAGACTGATCAGTTCTGAACTAAAACCTGGGCCGAGAGCACCCATTAAAGATATCGTTCCTTTATCCGGGAAGCCTTTCATATATCGCTCCAAAACGTAACAAACTGTAACCGAGGACATGTTGCCGTGATCTTCGAGAACCCCATAAGAATGCTGCAATTTATCTTTTTTTATCTTGAGTACTTCTTCATAAGCTTCCAGTACTTTTTTGCCACCTGGATGGGCTACCAAGAATGGCAGAGCTTCGGATTTTATATCCTGTAACGCCGTGAATTGTTCTATGTGTTCTTTCCAGAAACTTTTCACCAAATGAGGAATACTTTTGTTAAAGATTACTTCGAACCCCTGGTCAGTAACATCCCACCCCATTACTGAAATGGAATCCTTTTTTGTTTTTGACCCCGTATCTGTAATAACAGGGGCAGTTCTTCTCTTTTTAGCAAAATGCCTGGATGACTGACCACACAGAAGAGTTGCGCTGATTCCATCTCCAAACAGGGCAGTCCCGACAAAATTGCTTTTTTTCGAATCTGTTTTTTGGAAAGTCAAGCCGCACAGCTCTACATTGACAACCAGTACACAAGATTCATCATGGGCTTTTAACCATTCATGTGCCCTGGCCATCCCACTAACCCCACCGGCACAGCCAAGTCCAAAAAGCGGCATTCGTCTGACATCTTCCCTGAAATCGCGATGATTCATAATGCGTGCTTCAATAGAAGGGGTAGCCATTCCTGTTGTAGAAACAAAAATAATCATATCAATATCATTATATTGTACAGGTGAGTCCAGGAAAACTTCATTATTTAAACAGTGATCAATAGCAGTAAGACCATGGTTTACGGCATGGTCAATATATATGTCATTCCTTTCCTTCAACCCGTGATTTTTTAGAAACCAGGAAGGGTTTACTACAAATTGTCTCTTTTTAATCAGCGAATTATCAAAAATAGGCATGTATCTTTCCTTTTCCCTGTCCGTAAGCGGAAACAGCTGTTCCACCAGAGAACTTACTTCTTTTTGATCCATTTCAAATGGAGGAATACTTTTACCGATAGATAGGATGCAGCTCATAAGCGACTCCTTTTTTCATTAGTGTGTCTTATAGGAGTAATAATATAAATAAATCGCTGATCCTAAATTTCAATCATCCATGAATTTAAGTAAATACGAAATGACCTGCAATCGTAAAAGCGAAGCCGATAAGATGTTAAGCAGTATAATAGCAATGAATACAATCACTGTCTCGGTAAAGAAGTTCAATTATTAATGATCCCCATGAACTGAAAACAGGATGTCGAATCTTCCTCGACATCCTGAAGTATGAATGCTTTTTCTTTTTTGTGCTTTGGATATCCCATTAAGTAATCCCATTGTTCATCGTAACATCTTTAAAATTGATAGATTTTCTTATACTTATCGGTCAAATACTTGATTAAATAATCAGGATTCAAACTCTCATTAGTTACATCTTTCAAAATCTCAAGCGGTTTTTTCATGGACCCGTGTTTGTGGATATGTTCCGTAAGCCAATTCTTGATTTTTGTAAAATCTCCGGCCCGGATGACTGCATCCATATCAATGTCGCGCTGCATCGTGTGATGGAATTGTGCTGCATACATAAACCCTAATGCATAAGACGGAAAGTAACCAAAACTTCCACCAGACCAATGGACATCCTGTAATACCCCTTCTGCGTTGTTTCGTGGACGGATGCCTAAATATTCTTCCATCTTATCATTCCACAATTCAGGAATATCTTTCACCTTAATTTCGCCGTTGATCAACGCCTTCTCCAGTTCATAACGAACCATGATGTGAAGGGGATATGTCAATTCATCCGCTTCAATTCGAATAAACGAAGGTTTGACTTCATTTATAGCACGATAAAAAGTATTCAATGGTAGGTCTGTGAATGAGGAAGGTGCATAGCTCTTAAACAAGTTGTAATGATTTTCCCAAAAGGCTTCACTACGGGAGATGAAATTTTCCCAAAACAAGGATTGCGACTCATGAATCCCCATCGAAGTCCCACCCGCAAGCGGGGTAAAAGACAATTCAGGATTGATGTTTTGTTCATACAAAGCATGCCCGCCTTCATGAATGGTACCAAATACTGCCGTACGGAAGTCTGCTTCATCATATTTTGTCGTCACTCTTACATCCTTGACATTCATCCCGATGGCGAATGGGTGTACTGTTTCATCCAGTCTGCCTGCTTGAAAGTCATATCCCATCCGTTCAAGAATTTCCAGACTGAATTTTCCCTGCATTTCTTTCGGAAAGTGCCCATGAAGTACGGAAGGATCAGGTTTGTTGGGAGAAAGCTCGATTTTGTCTACCAGATTGGTGAGGGAAGAACGGACTTTTGGAAAGACGTTATCCAGTACTTCCACCGTCACTCCAGGCTCATAATTATCGAGCAGAGCGTCGTAGATATGGTTTTCATAACCCCAATAACCTGCAAATTTTTTATTGTACTCGACCAGCTTTTCAAGATAAGGCTGGAAGGTATCAAAATCATCGTCTCCCTTAGCATCTTCCCAGATGGATTCAGCTTTTGAACGGAGCATTACATACTCTTTGTATTCCTCGTCAGGAATTTTGGCACTACGATCGTAGCTTTCTTCTGACTTTTCCACAGCTTTTTTAATCATTTCATTTTCCGAGACGCTTTTTAATTCATCAATGTAATGCTTCATGCGTTCGGAAGTAGTAATTTGATGTACTTTTTGAGATAACATTCCAATTACCTCTGTCCGGTTCTCTACAGCTTTTTTGGGAGCTTTTGTCCGTAAGTCCCAAAACATTAATGCCAGTGCTTCCTCATAGGATGCCTTTTCCTTTAATAAATCCAGAAAATCCCTTTCAATCGCTTTGCTCATAGCCCTTCCCCCTAATTAATTTCAGCGCTTCCCAAAAAATTGATAGTAATCAGTCCGGATGAACCCGTTAAAGAGTTTCCGTTTTTTAGAAGCTTTTTGACCATAAATGGTCTCAAAATCGGAGTGGGAAGTCAGTATATAAACACTCCAGGTCGGGTTATCTCTCATAATCATCCCGAGATCCCGATACATTGTTTCTACTTCCTTCCGCTCCCCAATTCGCTCTCCATAGGGAGGATTTGACACAAGATAGCCATTTTCCTGCTTAGGCCGTAAATCTTTCACCTGCATTTGTTTCCACTGAACAAGCTCGCCAAGTCCTGCCTCAAGGGCATTCGCCTGCGCTATTTCTATCATCCGATGATCGATGTCATAGCCAGTGATATTCAGCGGCTGATCATAATTCGCGAGGTCTTCTGCTTCTTCAAATGCTTTATCCCAAGCACTCTGCGGAATCCATCCCCAAGATTCTGATGCAAATTCACGATTGAAGCCAGGGGCAATATTCTGCCCTATAAGTGCGGCTTCAATCGCAATTGTACCGGACCCGCAAAAAGGATCAACGAAAGGCTTATCTCCTGTCCAATTTGTCAGTTGAATAAGAGCAGCAGCCAAAGTTTCCTTTAGAGGGGCTTCTCCTTGCCCTGTTCGATAACCGCGTTTATGAAGACCCTGGCCAGAGGTGTCAATAGTCAACAACGCCGTATCCTTATGAATAGCAATTTCCACCCTGAAAAAATCTCCACTCTCCTTAAGCCATGAAGCTACTCCGTGTTTTTGCTTCAGGCGTTCCACAATAGCTTTCTTTACAATCGACTGACAATCCGGAACACTATACAGTTTTGATTTGACCGATTTCCCGACAACAGGAAATTCACCATCTTCCGGTATGTACGTCTCCCAAGGAAGCGCTTTCGTCTGCTCAAATAATTCATCAAACGTTAAAGCCTTAAATTTTCCAACCTGCAGTTTGACGCGATCAGCGGTTCTTAACCATAAATTCAGCCTGGGGATCGCAGAAACATCCGCATCAAAAGTCACTCTTCCATTATCAACTTCCACATCTTCATATCCGAGATTCCTTACTTCATTCGCAACGATGGATTCGAGCCCCATTGCTGCCGTTGCAATCAATGTCACATTTCGTTTCATGGGCAGATGACAATCCTTTCCGTCATATAATAAAAAAACCTTTCTAACGCAATGCTGCATTTAGAAAGGGTTTATCACAATAATTGCGACCTTTGAATACTCTATAAGCCATGTTCTGTTCCATCGTACTGCAAGCGGTGGTCAACCTCGTACTCCGGTGATAATCATCTATCTACAAGTGTACTTGTCTCTTCTCCGGTTGAGTTCCCGTCAAAGAGTGCCCCTACCTTCATTTGGGTTGCTCGCTCATGGGGTTTACCGCGTTCCACTCAAAGCATTTCTGCTTTGACTACGTCACTGTGGCACTTTCAAGGTTGGGATACCATATCTGTTTAAGACTTAGGTATCTTCCCTGCCGTTAGCCATAAGGCTACCCTGACTTATGGTTTCGTCAGGCATGAACACTACAGGCGTCTCAGCCTGTGCGAGCATGGACTTTCCTCTGCATGGTGTTGCAGCGATTATCCGAGTATTCAAACATGCTCTATTATTGTAGCTATTTCATTTGTCTCCGTCAACGGAAAATTCATTATATCATACTTCTCTGTTATTGATAACTGGTAAATAAATGTAATAATCAGGAGTCGGCATACTTCTTGCCAAATACAGCTTTTTCCAAATTAGATAGTCGTTTCAATACATCGTAATTCACCTGATGATTCTGAACTGGTTCCGGCTGTGAGGTACGTGTTCTACTTGTTTCTCTTGTGGAATTTCTCCTTAAACGGTCGTTCTCCTGTTTCAGCCTGTCTAATTCCTGTTGGAACATATCATAGTCTTGAATAATCAAATCCAGGAACTCGTCCACTTCTTCCTGATTGTAACCGCGCATGGATGTCTTGAAGTCTTTTTCCAGAATCTTCTTACCGTCTAAATGAATTTTATCATTTGCCATTATTATTCACCTCTACTTAGACACCTTATAGTTTATTTTTCCAAAACATCTGGGGAATGTCAATTTTTTAAATACCATCACTGGCTCCAAAAGTCAGGCCTCGACATTTCTATTTCTTCCACAGTTTCCTGAAGATCGATAGGGGTGATGTAAAGTAAAAGATATTCAGTTTTTTCCTTAGCAGCAATTGCTTCTTTCCTGAAAAAATCCGGACTTCCTGGAGTGTCTTCGTCATATAAGAGTAATGCCCCGTCCGAATGCTCAACAAGAAATTTGTCTTTAGCCTTAAACTGGAATGGTCCTTCGTAGTCCTTTTCATAGATAGGTTTAAAGAAGTCAGCCATCATCGTCAATTCTTCATATTGCAGCTTCACTTCTTCCGGCCATCGTTCCTCCTGGTTAGTAAATGGCGGAAGAAATCCCAATTGGATATCGTAATGCTCCTTTAAATCAAGAACAACCTCGCCTGTCCATAATTCAACCCCCATTTGACCGGATATCAGCACCCACTCAAGTCCTTCTTCAATCAATCCTGTTAATTTCTTCTGTATGGCTTGTTTAATATAGTATACACGCTGGTCATCATTTTTATATATGCCTAATTCCATCGGTTTATATCCAGTGACAACCATCGTTTTCATAACATGCTCCTTCACTACTGTTATTCCCTTTTGATTATATCTTATTATACTGCCTGTATCCACTCTATAAGTAGAAAGTTAATTCTATGTAAAAACGGGCATTTTCTGTATGCCCGCTTACCTGGAGAGTGTTCAGTCCCGCCAGCATGGTTTGTGATAACCCATAACTCCCGGACGTGGACCTTTGCCATATGGTCCCATTTGTGGCTGTCCGTTGTACTGGGCTCCTGCAACCTGCGGCCCCATTCCCATCGGCCCTGGTCCATTACCATTATATTGAGCCCCTGCAACCTGGTTAGGCCCCATTGGTGGTCTAGGTCCCATTTGAGGAGACATTCCTTGCGGAGGCATCATGACATCTTCTGATCCGAAAGTATCGACAACTGACTGTGTTTGAGGGAAAAAATGTTTGTTCTGGGTCATATGATGATTATAAACCGTAGTGTGTGTAGGATGAATAAAGTCTACTTCCTTCTGGTAGAAGTTATGCTGGACACAATGTTTGGTCGGACAAACCACTTGCTGAGCAGGGCTTACTTGGTTCGGACCCATACAATGCTTGTGACGCATCTTCCATTACCCCTTTCTTTTGAAATTTCACCTTTCCCTAATAACCTATGTATGCAAAGGGGTACATGTACTAAGACAAATAACTATTTTGTATGATCAATGTCGCATGGTGTGCTTTTTTGCAAAAAAAATGCCTGACCGGCTAAGCCAGTCGGGCATTTTATGTACAGCCCTAATCCTTTGTAAGATCAGATTGGTTGAAAGAAAAAGGCAGCAGTTCCTCCATGGTCATCGACTTTATTTCTCCGGACAAGTTGCTCGTATAAATCGTCAAGTCGCTCGGAAAAAATTCACTCATAACCTGACGGCAGGAACCACAAGGAGGAACCGGGCGTGTGGTATCTGCAACCACTGCCAGTTCTGAAAAATCCCTTTCACCATCCGATACTGCTTTAAAAATAGCTACACGTTCAGCGCAACATGTTACAGGATACGCTGCATTTTCTATATTACAGCCTTCATAAATGACTCCTGATTTTGTCTTTAATGCTGCTCCTACCGGGAATTTCGAATAGGGAGTGTACGCTTTCTCACGTATTTGTTTCGCTCTTTCAATAAGTTCCTTATTTGGCACTATTATTTCCTCCCTTAACTTTGGGAAATTAATTATAAGCGATATAGTTCTTACTGTAAAGCGGTTTCAATAGCTTACCATATCAAAACTTTCGTACGCATATTGAAAATTGACAAAAGTGTCAAATAAACGTTTATAGTAATAATAGAATGGAAAAACATTACTTATTATAGATACGGGAGGTCATTTATTTGCGAACCATTATTCGATACCGCAAAATTGTCTGGGTATTTATTCTATTATTAATCCTTACAGGAGTTTTCACTTATTTTCAATTGCCAAAGAGGGAACTTCCTGAAATCAACGTCAACCTTGCTTCTATATCCACAGTGTTCCCGGGAGCATCTCCAGAGGAAGTGGAGGGAATGATAACCAACCCTTTAGAAGAAAGGTTACTTGATATTAATGGTATAGAAAAAGTGACCTCTGCATCAACCACTGGATTTTCATCAATAACAGCTACTATTTCCGACAAAGCAGATACCAGTTCGGTTCAGTCTAAAATCAGACAAACGATTACAGATGTCTCTAGGAGCTTTCCTGAAGGTGTACAGGACCCTGAAGTGGACACAGATTTAAGGGGGTCTGCTGTCGCTTCCTACCACTTGACAGCCAGCAATTACGACAACTTACAACAACTTCACGGAACAATAGATGATTGGAAATCAACACTTACATCCATACCTGAAGTGAAATCAGTGCTAGTCAAAGGTTTGCCAGATCCAGAAGTAAGACTGACACTAAATAATCAGCAGCTTAATGAAGCGAAATTGTCTTCATTTTCGGTACTGGAGGCGGTACGTAAGGAACTTTCCCCAGCCGCTATCGGAACGGAAAAACAAGATAATACCAGTTACCAGCTAGAGCTGAACAAATATAAGGAACTGGATGAATTGATAAAAACGCCAGTTGGCCAATCCTCCACAGGCGTGCCGATCACCCTTAGCGATGTGGGAACGATAGAAATCGTTAACCAGGAAGTAAAAGATTTGATTGCTTCTAATGGGAAGCCCGCTTTATCCTTGACTGTCTTTGCAAAAGAAGGAGCAGATATTTCCAAACTGCAGAACCAACTGACAGAACATATTAAAGACCACGAGAATACGCTGCCTTCTGGGGTTAAAATTGATCGTTTTTATACGCAAAGTACAATTATCGAAGAGGTCTTCACCAGTCTGATAACTTCTTTCGGTATATCTCTGGCGGCAGTATTAATCATCATTATGCTTGGTCTGCCATTTTTATCAGCCCTGCTCGTTGGATTAGCTGTACCTATTTCGATTGTTATAGGTCTTATCCCATTACCCTACGCAGGAGTAGACCTTAACCAGATTTCAATTATCGGAATGATCATTGCAATTGGAATCCTGGTAGATGACGCCATTGTCGTTAATGATAATATCCAACGCCGCTTTCAGCTTGGTGATAGCGCATTGGAAGGAACTATCAGAGGTGTAAAAGAAGTCTCAGTTTCTATTATCACTTCTACTCTGATGATCATATTCAGCTTTTTTCCGCTTACTTTCTTATCAGGAAGTAACGGGGAATTCATCAGAGCATTGCCCACTGTTTTGATCATGACCATACTGGCTTCGACAATTATGGCTCTTACCTTGATACCGACAGTCCAATACGTTAGGAAAAAGTACTCCAAAAAAGTTTCTAAAAAGAAGGTTGGGTTGCTTGGGGGCTCCTTCCATCGTCTGGAGAAAACATATGCGGATATCCTGCTGCCTAAAGTGACTAAATGGCCGTGGATAACTGGAATCGCCGGTTTACTAGTATGTTTGCTGCTTTCCCTACTGGTATTTAAAATTCCTTTTGAATTTTTCCCTCCGGCCGATCGGCAGGAAGTGACTGTATCCGTAAAGTACCCCCAGGGTACTCCTCTTAAAGAAACAAAGGATCAACTAGATCTGATGAAGAGTTTTTTGAAGGACAATGAGAGTGATATAACTGAGACAGCAGTTTATACGGGCAGTGGATTACCAAACCTTTTTAGTTCCAGTTTAAAGCGCTCAGGCGAAAACACCGGTCAACTGCTGGTAAGGATAGATAAAGAGGATACCAGCGCCACTGAATTTATGAACGAATGGGAAACAAAACTGAGGAACAAATTCCAGAATGCTGAAATATTTATGGATACAATTGTATCTGGACCGCCACCTTCTCCGCCAATCGAGTTAAAAATCCAGGGGACCGACTTGAAAAAACTTGTTGATATATCACAGCAATTCAAAGAACAGATGGAGAACATTAAAGGCGCTGAAATAGTTACATTGAACGCCGGAAACGGGCAGCCGTTTCTCAAATATAACATTGATCGGAAATTACTTGCAGAGAAGGGAATCCCAATCGACCAGGTTTCATCCCAGATCCAAATTGCGAATATAGGCATTCCAATCGGTAAATATAATAACGGTGGAAAGCAACTTCCAATTACCGCTGTTGTCGATGATGGTGACCATAACGGAATTAACTTACAAGCACTTAAATTAGCTTCCAGCAATCCAGGTAATTCTCAGGGAACCCCATCCTTCATTACACTGGATGAATTGATTACAGTTGAACAAACAGAACTTATCGGCGTGATACCCCATCAGGATGGCGAGCGGACGATAACCCTGGAAGCATACCCCAAGCAAAATATGTCTGCTTCTTTTACGCGTGCTGCCAACGAGTTAATTTCAGACGCAAAAGAAGATCTCCCTGATGGTTACACGCTATCAAAATCGGGAGAGACAAACGAACGCACAGAATTTTTCATAGAAGCATCGAAAATATTTGTTATCGTTTTGTTCCTCATTTACATGACCATTGCGATCCAATTTAATTCGTTAACGATGCCGCTATTGATTACCAGTTCCGTATTTCTGGCGATTACCGGCGCGATCATAGGCCTTTTCCTCACTGGGCAGCCCTTGAGCTTTCTTGCAGTGCTTGGAATAGTATCATTATCAGGGGTGGCAGTCAGAAACTCGGTAATCATCATTGAATTTATAGAAAAGAACCGAAGTAAATACAGCACATTGAAAAAAGCAGTGGTAGAAGCAGGAAGGGCCAGGCTGAGGCCAATCATTTTAACTTCCCTGACTTCAATCGCAGCACTTCTGCCGATTATCTTTACCGGTGACGTTCTGTTCCGGCCATTAGCGATTTCCATAGTGTCCGGACTGATTTTTTCCACTGTACTGACTTTATTACTGGTTCCCGCTTTCTATCTGATTTTGAAAAAGGGGATACGAAAAGTTTAAAATAACCAGGGGCTGTCCCATAAGTCTGAAAAATACTTACGGGCAGCCTCTTGTTTATTAGTTGATACCAGAAAGGGAAGTTTTTATGAGTAATTCATCAGCTACTATCATTAATTAAAACATGGGCGGTTGGCTCAACTAATGTCATTGATTTATATCTAATATGTTTTATCTCTCCAAAAAACATAGCGGAACAGCAAAAAAACTAAGGTCGGGAGAGGAAATTGAATTAAACCGATAACTCCCCATATCCAAGGGTTTCTTCCTGCTCTTCGTGCTGCCAGAAATAGCAAAGTGCTTTGTGTTAACAAGGTGAATATTATCAATATCCACGTCCAGACAGGCAGTTCATGTGGTTGTATATTGTTCATGCTCAGTCACCCTTTTCTTCTCCTGACAATACAGGAAGCAGAATACAAACAGCACGGCTACCTGTACCAGTATAAAGAAAACGGGCAAAAGAAACACACTGACAGTTAATCCAGTAAAAATGATTAGAGCAATTGCCCATAACAGCATTAAATCCTTCCACAACTGTTGACGGTGTTTTTTTTGCTCTCTTCTTACCAGGTCTTCGAACCACTCCCTTTCCGGAACATCAACCGATTGTTTTTGGTCCGCCTGAAAGGTTGTATTCTGGATTTTTTCTACGATTGGTTTTTTCCAATACTCTTTAGAGTCCCGGGGATCCTTATTTTTCATCAATTTGCTCCTCTCTTATCATCTGTAATGCATAATGGACCCTTGACTTGACTGTTCCTTCTTTTATTTGAAGCATTTCTCCGATTTCCCCATAGGAGTAACCATAATAATGCTTTAATAATAAGGGTATTTTCTGCTCTTCCTTCAATATTTTTAACAATTCATATAAATCCAGTAATTCCTCTTGCTGATTGACAAACCAATTATCACTTGATGCAGCCCGCTCCTTTTCCCAGTAGGTGTTAGCCGTCTTCTCTTTTCTTTTTAAATCAAAAAATAAATTTGTGGCAATGGTAATCAGCCAGGAAGAAAATTTCGATTTTTCTTTATACAAGTGTATCTTTTGAATTGCTTTCACCATCGTATCCTGAGTCAGATCCATAGCAGTTTGTTCATTCCAGGTAATTTTCAACAAATATTTATATATAAAGCTGTAATTTTCTTCTAATACCATGGCCAAGGCTCTAGGATCACCTCTTGTAGCAAGCTTCAAGGTTTGGCTATCCATATTTTTACCCCACCCTTATCTCTATTTCATTAGACGGTCATCCCAGCTGATTCGTTCATTTCCTCTCCTAAATTGAGGTCATTTAAGCCTTATTATAATTATATTCGAATGGAGATACTAACAGAAAAGGAGGTGAACCATATGGGCAGAGGGAAAGGATACCGTGTAAAAAGACAAGACCACGAGCACGAAAAACCTAAAACAGCAAAACGTTTTTCGGAAGCAGGAGAACAAACAAAAACCTATCCTGAAGGAACAGCCGCTAAAGAATAGAAAAAACAAAGGCAGCATTCCTCCTTCCATTCAGATATATCATTTAACCACCTAAAAAAGGGTCCCTGTTTAATGGGACCCCTCCTGTTCAGATAAACTTGTAAGAATCATATCCAGCACATAATGGACAGAGTGATGAAGTTCATTATAACGTTTCTTCTTTACGTCAAGATAGAAACTGTGCAGGATAAGCAACTCTATATTTTCATGTGTCGACTGCACCTGGTTAGGATGAACCTTCACTTCCCGGTCTTTGACAAATGCAGAGGCAGTATCCAGCCATTTATCATTTTTTTCGAACAATGGCATGGTTTCCTTTTTCACCATTTGAAAAAAATCATGATCTTTTCGATCAACCGGTCCTTCACCAGCAGCATAACGTTCTGCAAGGTGGTCGCTCAACCTTTTTAATTCCATAGTCTGAGCATACAAGTCAGTCATTCACTTTCTCCCCTTTCCCTTCTACAACCATAACATGGAGAAGGGACTTACGCATTGACATGTCAGTTGTTCAGGAATTTATTTGTAGATAATAAAAGGGTATTTTTATAATGAAGTTCTTTTTGAGTTCTTTTTAACTGTCTGACTTCCTCGTGTAATTCAATGATTTCATCCTGCAACCGGTCGATTTCTTTCCGATGGGATACAGCCATGGTGAAAACTACCTCATCAGCTTTTAGAGAAATCTTTTGCTCTAACCTTCTCATGTCCTCCATCATATCGACCAAAGCATCCTCCAAACACTGCCGCGGAACTCCTCCTGCATCTTTCACTCTTACGGGTATACCCATGAAAAGAACCTCCCCTTGTTCATTTATATCCTAATTCTCTGTCCCTTTCTCCCTCCCCTTCCCCCATGACAAAACTAGAAGCTATCCAACAAAAAAAGCTAATTACGGGAAAATAATATTGTCATTTCGACAAACACTAATATAAAAGGAGGGTAAGAATCATGAGCCGTAAAGAACAAAGAAGAAATAAAGAGCAAAACAGACAAAACAGTAAAAGTCGTCCCACTCAAACAGGAAACCCTAAGACGGATGGAGAAAACCGTCCATCGACCTAATAGCAACGGGGCAGGTTGATAAGTTAATTCTTAACCTCCCCCGTTCTATCATTTCTTCCTATTTCCAATTATGTCGATCAGCCGCTTTTTGACATAGTAATGTGAAATATCCTTCCTGGTATCTCTTTCATATTTCACAAGCCACCACTTCTGTTTGCACCCCCTGAATTTCAGCCAGTCCTGACGAATGATATCCTGATGGTCGACTTTGGGAAAAATGCTTCTTAAGGGTAGTGCTTGCTGTCCATTGATTGTTAAAAAATTTTCATACTCTTCCCTTGAACCCGTCGGTGGAACCATTAAAATGAAATTAATGAATTTCTGAAAGAGTTCTGGATTAAATAATATATCTGTAAGAGTATGCCCGACGGCAATTCTTTCGTCTAAGTGGGTGAAACGGTGAATTTCGATTCCGTAAAGTTCTCCTTCAACTGTTGGAAAAATAACAGCATTTAATTTTAGTATTGTTTCAAGCAGATAAGGGATGCTTTTAAACACCTGTTCACTGAAAAAATGCTGCCTTATGACAGGATTTTCAATAACGTTTTGTTCATTAATGATCAGTGCTTGAGTCAGCCTGTTCACATCTTTCGTTTCCCAAAATCGCTGCCATTCCCTGATCATAAAATAGGAAACATGATATTTCCTAAGCAGGTGAAACAAGGGCTGATTATTCTCTTTAGAGAGTTCATACATGAGCAGCTGCGGATAAGCATCTGAAAAAATCAGCCAATTCGCCCGTTCATATGTCATAAATAATCGCTGCCTAACCTTTTTGGTCAGTATTTTTTGAAAAGGCAAAAGGGAAAGATCAGTCATGTTCCACCCGGCATTACGGGATACCATGGAAGCAAGCAAGGCCCACCTGATTTCAGGATGCTTGAAGTAGAAGTTTTGATAAGCGACCGTTCGGGTAATGTTATCGGAGTTATGGCGTATTGTTATTTCAGCGATTCCATTTAAATCGAAGCTGTCTCTCAGGGACACCAGTTACCCCCTCCTCTGCTGATACTTAGTATGTGATTTGAGGTAACTTTCATTACTATTCAGCAACTTTAGTTCTCATAGAAGGCTGAAATTTGGTATGATACTTTCATGGTGATAGGGAGGTATGCATATGAATTATCCCAATGGCAGGAGGTCTTCGAGTTCCAGACCCGCAAGTAAATCCACGAGAAAACGGACAAATTTCAGTAACAGAGGAATGACTCTCGAAGAAGATATCAACACTACGAATGAATACTACCTGGCATCTGATACGGCGGTCATCCATAAAAAACCGACACCAGTCCAAATCGTAAAAGTAGATTATCCGAAAAGAAGTGCAGCTGTCATAAAAGAAGGTTACTTCAAACAAGCTTCCACGACTGATTACAATGGAATCTACAGAGGCCAATATATAGATTTTGAAGCAAAGGAAACGAGAAATAAAACGTCATTTCCTTTAGCAAATATTCATCAGCACCAGATCGATCATATGAAAGCTGTTCATTATCACGGAGGGATATGCTTTATGATCATACGATTCACCCCCCATGAAGAAACATTTTTTCTCTCTGCGGTGAAACTTTTTCATTGGTGGGACGAACAATATGAGGGAGGCAGGAAATCTATCCCCTATTCTTTTATTAAAAGAAATGGGCAGCACATCCCCTTCCACTATCAGGCACGAGTAGATTATTTAAAAGTACTTGATAAGCTTTTTTTCTAGAAATGGAGGATTAGAGTTATGGCAAACGAAAGCCAATCTCGCACAGCAAGAAGAAAACAACTGCAACAAAAGCAAAGCAAACGCAAAAAAAATAGCGGCAGTAAAAAACCGACGATCAAGAAAATAATCATGATCATGTTAATTGTTGGCCTAGTAATGATGATCGGTATTGGCGGATTATTCGCTTATTATATCTCCAACGCACCTAAAATTGATGAATCGCAATTATCTGATCCTATTTCATCGAAGATATATGATAGAAATGGAGATTTGTTCGCAGAATTAGGGTCCCAGGACAGAACGAAAATCAGTTACGATGAATTACCTCAAGTCATGATTGACGCGGTAATAGCAACCGAAGACGCGCGATTTTTTGAACATTCTGGTATTGACTTCAAACGGATACTAGCTGCAATCTGGGCAAATATCACTGAAGGATTCGGTTCAGAAGGGGCGAGTACGATTACCCAGCAGGTTGTCAAACGTTCGTTCCTTTCTCCAGAGAAAACATTAGAGAGGAAGGTCCAGGAGCAATGGCTAGCAATTAAACTGGATCAACAATACTCTAAAGAAGAAATCCTGGAAATGTATTTGAACAAGATTTATTATGATGCCGGTGCTTATGGCGTGGCAGAGGCAGCTCAAACGTACTTCGGCATCAGTGACTTGAGCAAACTGACATTATCTCAGTCCGCCCTTTTGGCAGGTCTTCCTCAGCGTCCTGCTGCCTATAACCCTTTCGAGCATCCTGAGAATGCAAAACACCGCAGAAATGTGGTTTTGAACTTGATGGTTCAACATAATAAAATTACCGAAGAGCAAGCGAAAAAAGCGAAACAGGTAAAAATTGAAGACATGCTTGCTCCAAAGCAAGAAGAAACGAATAAATATCAAGCATTTATCGACAAGGTCCAAAAGGAAGTCGAAAAAAAATTGGATGGCGCAAACATTTATAAAGATGGCCTCCGCATTTACACTACTCTTGATCCAAAAGCACAGGAACATGTGGAAATGCTATTAAGCAAAGAAAGCTCCCTCTCTTTCCCAGATAAGGAGCTGGAAACGGCAATATCAGTTGTGGATACACAATCCGGAGCCATCCGTGCTATCGGCGGAGGACGTAATAAGGCAGAAAATCCTGCAAGTTATAATTATGCCATACAAGGAGGCCGTCAAGCGGGGTCAACGTTCAAGCCAATCATGGCTTATGGGCCTGCCATTGAGAATATGAAGTGGTCAACTTATCACCAGTTCAACGATGATGGCCCGACAAAAGTAGGTAAATATACAATCGGAAACTATAATGAACAATATTACGGCTGGGTAACCATGCGTGAAGCTTTGTATCGTTCCTTGAATGGTCCTGCCATACAAACCATTCAGGAGGTTGGCCTTGAAAAAGCAGCTGAATTCGCAAGTGGCCTTGGATTCAATACGGAAGATGTAAATGTAGTGCCAGTAGATGCAATCGGCGGAGGACAAATTACGGTTAATCCAGTACAAATGGCAGGTGCTTATGCAGCATTTGGTAATGAGGGTATTTACAATGAGCCTTATGCCGTGAAAATGGTAAAGCTTCAAAATGGAGAGGAACTTGACCTAACTCCAGAACCACATGCAGCTATGAGCGAATATACAGCTTATATGATTACGGATATGCTGAAAAGTGTTATGAAAAATGAAAATGGTACAGGCAATTCTGCAAATATTCCTGGTTTACCAGTGGCCGGTAAAACCGGTACTACCAACAGGGGTGAAGAAATTGCTCCTGACTCATGGTTTACAGGTTATACAACGAATTACACAATTTCAGTCTGGACTGGCTATGGGGAAGGTAATGCCAGAGACATTCCTGATGCCGGAAAAAGAATACCACGAGAAGCATTCCAGTCGACAATGAGCACGTTATCAGAAGGTGAAGAAACCAAGGACTGGACCAAGCCTGATACGGTTAAAGAAGTAAAAGTCGAACAAGGTACGCGTCCTGCTAAGCTCCCGAGCGAGTACACACCAGAATCTAAAGTCATCACTGAACTGTTCCATGTTGACAACCTCCCAACAAAACAGTCAGAGGTATATGACCAGTTGGATCCGGTGACAGACTTAACTGCTAAATATAATAAAGGTAAGCATATCATTGAGTTGTCATGGAAACACAAAGAAGATGTGAACTTTGAAGTAGCAGTTTCCGTAAATGGTTCTGAGCCGAGGTCTATCACTACGATGAGTGATAAAAAATTAGAAGTTACTCAAATCAAGCCTGGTTATGACTATACTTTCTATGTCACAGCGGTCGGAGAGGACAGTAAAAGTGAAACAGCTTCTGCCCAAGTAACTGTCCCTGGCGGTGAACAGGAGAAACCAGAAGATGGTGAAGGCAGCGGAGGCGAAGGAAATAACGGAGAAGACGATCAAGGTCAAGGCGAAGGTAATGGCCAGGACGGTGGCAATGAAGGCAATGGTAACGGGCAAGATGGCCAGGGAAATGGGAATAACCCCCCTGAAGATGGTAGTGGTAGTGAAGGTGGTGGAGGCGAAGACGGTAGTAATTCCGGTGACGATGAACAGGGCGGTGACGGCGCTGGAACAGGTGATGGCGGCGCTGGCGGATCGGAAGATGGAACCGGAGATGGAACCGGATCGGGTGATGACACCGATGGCAATACCGGTGGCAGCTCCGATCAAGGCGATTCCGATCAAGGCGGCCAGAATGATGACGAGGCATCCACAAGTGATACTACCGCTTCCTCTGCCAATACTAAAGATGGACAAAGATCTTCCAGTAATGGAGGGTCTTCCCCTAGTGGCGGATCCGATAACGGATCTTCCCCTAGTGGTGGATCCTCCGATAAGAAAAAAACCAAGGATAAAGATAACCTTGATAAGAAAAAACAATCTAACTGATTCTAAAAAAACCCGGACGGGCTGTGCTATAGCACTTTCCGTCCGGGTTTTACATTTATTAACCGCTTACTTTTCGCATCCGTTTTTTCCCTTCCCTGCACAAAGCCAATAACTTACATTGCTCACAATTTGGCCGCTGTGATTTACAGTGGTATCTCCCAAAAAAAATCATACGGTGATGAGACTCACTCCATCTTTCTTCAGGGATCTTACGCATCAAGGTCTTTTCCACTTCCAATACAGAATCCTTCCATCGGCAGATACCCAGCCTTTTGGAAACTCGTTCGACATGGGTGTCCACCGCGATAGCAGGCTCATCAAAAGCGACAGATGCGACAACATTAGCCGTCTTTCTGCCCACACCCGCAAGACTCTCCAATTCTTTTTTGGTGTTAGGTACTTCCCCATCGAATTTATCAATCAATGTTTGACAAAGCTTCCTGATATTTTTTGATTTATTCCTATACAATCCGATCGACCGGATATCCTCCTGTAGCTCTTCCAGAGGGACTGCTAAATAATCTTCAGGTGTCCTGTATTTCTGAAAAAGGTTTTTAGTGACCTTATTGACAAGGGCGTCTGTACACTGGGCCGACAAGACAACTGCAATTAACAAATCGAAAGCATTTCTGTGATTTAATTCACATTCAGCATCAGGAAACATTTCTTCAAACACATCTAGACAAAAAGCCACTTGTTTCTTATTCAGCAATTGCTCCCCTCCTTTCTCCTCAATCATCCTCCAGCCAATTATAATAAAGGGAAATATCCCTTTTATTCTCCTGGCTAGGGCGGTCCGCTTTTTTCTGACCACGAAATTGCTTTCCAGCTTTTCTTGCCTGATCCACACTCATTATCCCTTTTTTCTTCCACTCACGCAGAATCCGGTCAATATATTTGAAATTTAATTTTCCCATAAGTACGGCCTCTCTTAGGGCAGCTTTGATTAGTGAAGGCTGCTGTTCTTCCTGATCCAGCCATATATTGATCGTTTCAATTTCAAACGGGGATAAAAGACGACCGAATTCCTGTTCAAACAAAACAAAAATATTTTCGTGTGAATCATTTCCGCTCGGAACATTCTCCTTTACTTCACCATTATAAATAGTCTCCCATAAGGGTTCTAAGGAATAATATTCGTTTATGATACCATCTTCGTTGTGTTTTTGCTCTATCACCAAAAACTTTTTTTGGATAAGGCAGCGCAGCAATTTGGAACATTCCTGCTCCGTGCAGCATAGATACTCAGCGATTTCCGTCGGGGTCGGGAAGGTATTACCTTCGTGGAAAAAACGCTGGATTTGGAGTAACAGCACTAATTCCGATTCATTCAGACCAAGTGTTTTATAACACTGAAGCAGGCGTTTTGATACAGTCATCTGATCGTTTACAATTCTTTGGTATTGCTGATAATTGCTCATACGTTCACACCTTAATTGTCATCATTCTCCTGTTGCATGATTCCGAAAAACAGACCATGCTCTTCTCCTAAAAGAACATGGTCCGGCCATCACTTTCGGTTATGGGTATAGTCGATTAAGAAGACGTGGGAATGGAATGGTTTCTCTAACATGTTCCACGCCGGAAATCCAGGCTACTGTACGTTCAAGCCCTAACCCGAACCCAGAATGCGGAACACTGCCATACTGGCGGAGCTGCAGGTACCATTCATAGGCTGGTCCAGTAAGCTCATGTTCCTCATATCTCTGTTTCATCAGCTCTAAATCATCTATTCTCTGGGATCCTCCAATAATTTCTCCGTAACCTTCAGGAGCAATTAAATCGGCGCATAAGACTACTTCTGGTCGTTTAGGATCAGGCTTCATATAGAAAGCTTTGATTTCAGCCGGCCAGTTTATGATAAATACTGGTTTGTCGAAGCTTTCTGCTATAGCTGTTTCGTGCGGAGCACCGAAATCATCTCCCCATTCCACATCATCAAACCCTTTTTCTTTCAGGAGCTGGATAGCTTCATCATAAGTTATGCGCGGGAATGGCGCTGCAATTTTTTCCAATTGGGTGATGTCTCTGTCCAAGGCTTGTAATTCAAGCTTGCAATTGGACAGGACAGACTGCACCACATGTGCAACATACCGCTCCTGAACCTCCAGACTGTCATCATGATCCATAAAAGCCATTTCTGGTTCAATCATCCAGAACTCAATCAAGTGGCGACGTGTTTTTGATTTTTCAGCCCGGAAGGTGGGCCCAAAGCTGAACACTTTTCCAAATGCCATTGCTGCAGCTTCCATATAAAGCTGGCCAGATTGTGATAGATAAGCATCTTCGTCAAAATATTTCGTGTGGAAAAGTTCAGTTGTACCTTCTGCTGATGCCCCTGTCAATATTGGAGGATCGATTTTAACATATCCTTGTTCATTAAAAAATTCATATGTCGCGCGTATGATTTCATTACGGATTTTCATGACGGCATGCTGTTTTTTGGAACGTAGCCATAAATGTCTGTGATCCATCAAAAATTCTGTGCCATGGTTTTTAGGGGTGATCGGGTACTCTACTGCTTCTTGAATCAATTCAAAATCTGTTACTTGAATTTCAAAGCCTACCGGAGAGCGTGCATCCTCCACTACCTTCCCAGTTACGTATATGGATGATTCCTGAGTCAGAGCCTTAGCTTCCTGAAACTTTTCTTCGCCAATATCCGCTTTTACTACAACTCCCTGGATAAACCCAGTCCCGTCACGAAGCTGAAGAAAAGCGATTTTACCGCTTGATCGTTTATTCGCGAGCCAGGCTCCAATCGTCACCTCTTCCCCTATATGCTTATGGACTTCTGTTATCGTCGTTTTCACAATGTTCCCTCCAACTACTTGGTATGATTTTCTACGAAACGCTTGATTCTTCTCGCTGCTTCTTCCAAATGGTCAAGTGATGTTGCGTAAGAAAGACGCACATTATCAGGCGCACCAAAGCCAGATCCCGGTACAAGTGCAACTTTTTCTTCTTCCAGCAAGGCTTCGACCCAGTCGTCGACATTTTCAAAGCCATTAAGCCGGCTTGCTTCTTTAACATTAGGGAATAAGTAGAATGCTCCCTTCGGCTTAACGCAATCGACACCTGGAATATCAACCAGCCAGTCATATAGCTTTTCCAGACGTTCTTCGAAAGCCTCTCTCATTTTTTCCACTTCATTCTCATCCGTAGTATAAGCAGCAAGTGCTGCATATTGAGCAATAGAGGTTGGATTGGATGTGGAATGAGATGCCATATTGGTCATCGCTTTGATAATCTCGGGATTTCCCGCAGCAAATCCGATCCTCCATCCTGTCATGGAATGAGATTTCGAAACTCCATTGATAATGACTGTATTGTTATAAAGCTCTTCTGATAAAGAAGCGATGGAAACATGATCCTGCTCAGTATAGATTAATTTTTCATAAATTTCATCGGAAACGACCAGCACACCATGCTCCAGACAAACTTTCCCCAACTCATTTAATTCTTCTCGTGAATACATCATACCAGTCGGGTTATTCGGAGAATTAATGATGACTGCTTTTGTTTTAGAAGTGATCGCCTTTTCAAGCTGTTCTGGCGTCAATTTGAAATCATTCTCTTCTTTCGCCTGCGTCAGGACCGGGTTCCCTCCGGCAAGTTTAACTTGTTCCGGATAGCTTACCCAGTAGGGAGCAGGGATGATTACCTCTTCCCCCGGATTTAACAAGACCTGAAAAAGTGTATATAATGCATGTTTAGCTCCGGTAGTAACAATGATTTGAGTATCCTTATATACAAGATTCTGATCTTTTTGCATTTTTTCGATGATTGCCTGTTTCAAGTCCGGAATTCCACCAGAGGGGGTATATTTGGTCAACCCCTTTTTCATGGCGTAGGATGCGGCTTCGAGGATATACTCCGGAGTATTGAAATCCGGTTCACCAGCTCCCAGGCCTATAACGTCATGTCCGTCTGCCTTTAAAGCTTTAGCCTTTGCAGTAATGGCTAATGTGCTTGAAGGTGTCAATGCTTGTACTCTTTTTGCTAATTCCACTTTCTCCACTCCTTTTTATGAACGCTTAAAAGCAAACAGCTGCTTCCGTTTTCCTGATTTCACATCAAAATAAGCAAATACGTAACGCCCCTGGTCATCTATGTACGTGATTTCCCATAAAGGTACTTCGTTCTCCATACCCAACTGTACCTCAATCATCTGACAATTTTCACAGCTGCTTTGCCACGCTTTTTTCATATCTGCTTTATTCAGAATTTCACTCTGTTGTATAAATTTGATTATCTTATCCTTTTCTGGATTGACGAAGGCGTAGCCTTTAATATTCTTTTCTGTTTTCCCTGTCACAATATGTACAGCACGATCGCCATTATAGTTCTGGACGGATATAGCTTGTGTAAGTGAAGTTTCTGCAAGAGCCAGCTCTTTTGCTTTTTGAAATCCGGCTGTTTTTTCTTCCATGATACCGGTGTAAACCCAATACGAAAAACCGAAAACCAGAAGTCCGCATAATGCCAAACCTGCCAGTAACCATTTCACCCAATCAGGTACGGTAAATCGTGAAGATCGCGGTGTCCTTATCATCTTCATCAAGTGCCAATCCGAACATTAAATTTTCTTCTTTCAATGTCCTGTTTAGAGTATCGACAATCTTATACAGATCATCTGCATGTTTGACTTTGACCGTGGAAAGTGTCTCAATTTTGTTCCCCATTTTTATCCCCCCAATAATATCAGTTCATCTCAAAATTTGCTATACATACAGGCAGGGTTTTGACGAATAATATCAATTAAGAACCAAGTATCACCTTTTCCATTATAACAGTTTGGCCTACAATTTTTGATGGTGAATTGAATTAAAATAAAAACCTAACCCACAACCATTCCTGTGCCCTTGATGGGCACAGGTTTTTTTCTTACTTTAATCAGAAGGTACTGAATATTGTTCCTCATTTATTTCAATGGTTGTCGTTCCTGTTTGTTTCAGCCGATAAAGGTCCATCCAATACCCTTGCAACCTTTCCATTAAGCCATCGTTGACCGCTATGCCTCTTCTTGAAAATACAATTCCCAGATGGGGATCTGTTTCATCCAAAAACTGTCCGCTTGGTGATTGTCCAGAACCATAGGCACCGACTTTTAGGATTTCAAAAGGCAGATTCTTTTTTAAAATGTGCAGTTCTTCCTCGATATTACCCTTTGTCAGAAATAAAACCCCGGTGTTATAAATAGTCAGGAGTACATCCATTACCTGTTCATCTGTATAGACAACTTGTACATGAACTTCTCCCCACTGTACTTGGTCGTTTTCAGACCATCTAATATGTTTTATACTTGCACCTTTGGTACATTCCCTCTCCCATTTACCAGTATGAAAAACGGTTTTCACCTTGTAAGTTTCAATCAGTTTGGCTAAATTCCCACAATAATCGTCCGTTTCCCCGGTAAGGATAATACCATTAATCTTCTTGACACCTAGTTCATCTAATTCTGCAGTCAGATTATGGTAACTTTCTTCATCGCCTGTATTGATCAAATAATTATCCTGCTGATCAGTTTCCAGTAAAGTGGCTTCTCCGTCAGGCAGACCGAAAAAAGTAATTCTGGCTTCGTTGCCTACATACGGTTCAAGCAGAGACTGAGAGTTCGGACTAGTCCCGATAATCAGGATAAGAAGGGAAAGTATTGTATTTTTTAGCATCTGCATCCCTGCCATCAGTCATTTATTTTTCATTTATTGATAGCATGTGCAGCTGATAAAATCATAACCATTCCTGCGCTTTTTGCATTAAATTTGTTGTACTATCGACCGTAATAGGCACCTCAGGAATGGATTCGATGAAGTACTTTCCATACCGGGCATTAATCAGGCGTTGATCACAAACGAATACGATTCCTCTGTCAGTGCTGGAACGGATCAATCTTCCGAAACCTTGTTTGAACCGGATGACAGCTGGAGGCAATGCCTGCTCCATAAAAGCATTCTTTCCATTTCTTTTCATATAATGCGTTCGTGCCTGATAAACTGGGTGATTAGGCGGCTGAAATGGGAGACGAACAATTACCAGGCATGAAAGATCCTGACCCGGAATGTCTACACCTTCCCAGAATGAACTTGTTCCGAGCAATATCGATTGATCAAACGCCTGAAAATTCTTCTTCAAACGCTCCCTGCTTCCGCTTGAAATACCTTGGGCGAAAAGCATAAATTCCTCCGGAAGGATTATCTCCTTTAACAGATCATAGGATTTCTTCAGCATATCATAAGAAGTAAACAAGACAAGCATACGCCCATCTGTAATATGAGCTAGAGAATAGATGGCTTCACAGGTTGCCGATATGAAATCTTCCTGATTTGTTTTAATGTCAGGAAAATCATTCGGAACCATCAGCTGCACTTGCTGGTCAAACGGATAAGGTGAGGGTATTTTTGTTTTTAACAAGTCCTCGCCTGTTACCCCAAGTCGATCTGTGATGTATTTGAAAGAGTGTTTCATCGTTAAAGTTGCGCTGGTTAACACTACGCTTTTCTTTTGGTTGAAAAGCGATTGCCGAAGGTTTTCAGAAATATCTATCGGTTCACTGTAAAGATAAACAGCATTATGTGCGCCATTCGCATCAATCTCCAGCCACTTTACCTCGCTGTCATCATCATTTAGTAAATAATCTTCCATTTCATTTTTCATGCTCTCAAGCTTTTCCATATGATTGGTCAATTCTTTATGATCCGATTCAAGCATATTCCTATCTGCAGCATTCGTTTCGATTAAAAATTGCGCATTAAATATTTCCATTGTCCTGACCATTTTATTAATTCGTGATTTAAGCCTGAAAAACATTTCCCGTATCGTAGAAATTTGCTTGTTTTTCATATAATCGTGCCGGAAAGTGAATTGGACTCTTCCAATATCGTTTTTGTCCACATTATTTTTGTTGTAAGAAATTACTACATGGAATAAATAGCGGAATAACCCATCCAATTCTTCTTTCATTTCTTGTAAGATAGGATCACAGCGCTTGATCTCAGAAATTAACTTTTCAGGCCATACTTTTTCCTTGGCAGCATAAAACGATTCAAGCTGAGTAAAGAAGTTCTGCCACTGAATATAATCCATCTGCAACCCGAAATATCTGCTTGCAGTGGAGTCCAAATGATGAGCTTCATCTACAACTATATAATCGTAGTCGGGTAAAAAGGCGTGTTCAAGTGTCAGGTCCGTACATAATAAAGAGTGATTCGTAATAATGATATGGGCATTTTCCGCACTTTCCCGGGCACGACGATAAAATGATGCCCTGTTAGCGGATGACCACGTTTCTTCAATATCTTCCTGATCTGTAGAAATGCGGTTCCATAGCACTTTGCCACTAGGTGGTAACTGGATTTCATCGATATCACCTGTTACTGTTTCAGTCAGCCAGACAAGCAGCATGCCCTTTGATAAAACTATATCGTAATTATCAAGGGAACGTTCTTCCATTTCTTTGCTGAATCTCAGTGTGCTTATATAATGTTCTTTCCCTTTTAGAATTGCTGTTTTTAACGGAAAATCAAACAGTCTTTCAACCTGAGGTATTTCTTTTTCCAGTAATTGTCGCTGCAATTGTGTAGTAAACGTACTAATAACAACCTTGGCTTTATTTTTGACTGCAAAATATGCAGAGGGAATCAGGTATGCCAAAGATTTACCCGTGCCTGTTTCCGCTTCGATCATTGCATGATGATTAGCATTAAATGCATCATAAACAGATTCTGACATAACCCTTTGCCCTTCGCGAAATTCATACCCAGGTACAACCGAAGCAAGACCGTTTTTAGTGCCGAACAGTCTGTCTAAATAGGAACCGAAGGACTTGGATGGCACATTTGGCTCAGAAGCAGGCTGAACAGGGGCCTTAACAGCTAGTCCGTGAATAATATCTATTCCTTTGCTGAGCTCCCCGCCGTAAAATTTTCGATGGATTTCGTCATTCAATAATCCATCCAGGTCACTTTTAAGGTTATGTTCCAGTGTCCGCAATTGTTGGAGAGTATGTAATGGCAGTTCAGTGAACTTGTTCAGAAGCTTTTCCAGCAAACTAAGGGTGACCTTGGTGTCAGATAAAGCACGATGGGGCTCATCATGCTTTATATCCAGCTGCTCGGCAAGATGACCTAATTTAAAACTGTTCGCCTGGGGAAACAGAATCCTGGATAATTCTACTGTATCAATAACGGGATTTCGCAAAGCTTTTAAGCCGCAAGCGTGAAATTCATGATTGAGGAACCTTAGGTCAAATTGAATGTTATGCGCTACAATATAGGCATCTTGAAAAAAGCTATGCACATCTTCAGCAATTTCGGAAAAAAGAGGAGCGTTCACTACCGCTTCTTCTGTAATACCTGTCAAGTTTGAGATAAAAGCCGGGATAAAGACTTCCGGATAAATGAGAGATGAAAATTCATGAGTGACTTCCCCGTCCTCCCATACCATCAGGCCTATCTCGATTATCCTGTCCCCTTTTGCCGGGGCATTACCAGTTGTTTCTAAATCAACTACTGTAAACTTAGCCATGAAGCTACCCTCTTTTCCTTATAACCTACGAAAAATAAAGGATTCCGCTTCTTAGCAGCGTGAATCCTTTCCAAATACGAATTTTGATTACCAGTCCATTTATGAAGGGATGACAGTCAACGGCGGTTCTTGTTCCATTATCTCTGTGATGTTATTATTCTCATCCATCAAAGCAACCCTTGGCTTAAATTCGCTCAATTCTTCTCTGGACACCAATGCATAAGCAACAATAATTACTATATCATCTGGTTGAACAAGCCTTGCAGCTGCACCATTCAAGCAGACAACGCCGCTACCCCTTTCACCGGGTATAACATATGTTTCCAAGCGTGCACCGTTATTGTTATTGACAATCTGAACTTTTTCATGGGGAAGGATATCCACTTGCTCCATGATGTCTTCGTCTATTGTTATACTTCCAACGTAGTTCAGGTTTGCTTCCGTTACCCTTGCGCGGTGAATTTTTGATTTCATCATGGTGCGAAACATGATTCTCCTCCTATACGTTACCCTATCTGCTCAGTCGCCTGCCTCCATAACTAGATTGTCGATCAGCCTTGCTTTATTAAACTTTACAGCAGCAGCCAGAATGATCCGCCCCTTGATGGAAGCAACTGATTCTAATTCAGGATAGGATAGTATTTCTATATAATCTATTTTACCATGAGTATGTTTTTCAATAAAACTTTTAACCGCATTGTTTACTTTTTCAGGATTCCTGCAGCCATCCTGGATTAACACCTTACCATGTACAAGCCCTTTATGGATAAACGGCGCTTCTTTCCTTTCGGCAGCAGACAGGTTCACATTCCTGCTGCTCTTCGCAAGGCCATCGGGCTCCCTGACCGTCGGAACAGGCACTAATTCTACAGGAAAATGAAAGTCCTTTATCAACCCATCCACCACTGCAACCTGCTGGGCATCTTTCATTCCAAAATAAACACGTGTGGGCAGCCCTAGATGAAACAGTTTGGCAAGAACCGTGACAACACCGTCAAAGTGTCCAGGTCTGCTTCTCCCGCATAATACATCCGTTCTTCGTATCACTGTCAGTTTTATTGCAGGTTCATGCGGATACATGGACTCCACATCAGGATGAAAAAGTAAGTCTACCCCTAAACGACTGGCTACTTTACGATCATGCTGCTCATCCCTGGGATAATGATCAAGATCATCATGTGGCCCAAATTGTAAAGGGTTAACAAAAATACTCAATAATACTATATCATTTTCTTTTCGGGCTTCTTCTATTAATTTTTCATGACCTTCATGCAAAAAACCCATCGTAGGGACAAAGCCAATTGTTTTTCCTTCATTTTTATAAGATATAGCTACTTCTTGCAATTCGTCAGGGGAATGTATAACCTTCACGTTTTATCCCCTTCCTTTTTTGGCAAAAGACCTTTATCCATAGTGAATGAATGTTTTTCTTCAGGGAAGATGCCCGATTTTACATCTTGGACATATCCGCTTAGCCCAGCAGAGAACGATTCATTACCATCAAGATAACTCTTCACGAATTTCGGCAGGCGATTCACTCCATAACGGAGGATATCATGATAAACAAGGACTTGACCATCACAGAAAGGCCCAGCCCCGATACCGATTGTTGGAATCGACAGTTTTTCAGAAACAAGTTCCGCCAATTCTTTTGGAACACATTCCAGTACCAGCGCAATAGCTCCGCTTTCCTCTATTGCAACAGCATCCTCGATGAGCTGTTTAGCGGTTTCCTGGTTTTTACCCTGGACTTTATACCCGCCAAGGACATTGACCGTCTGGGGGGTCAAACCTAAATGTCCGATCACCGGGATTCCTGCCACCTTTAGTCTTCGGATCGACTTAAGGACTTCACCGCCCCCTTCTAATTTCAAAGCTTGTGCACCTGTCGATTGAAAGATTTCTGCCGCATTCCTCATTGTCTCTTCCATGGATACATGGTACGACATAAACGGCATATCCACGACTAAATAAGTATCTGTTGCTCCCCGTTGCACTGCCTTTCCATGGTGGACCATATCTGCAACGGTCACTGGCACTGTCGAGTCGTATCCCAGTACAACCATTCCCAATGAGTCTCCCACCAATATCATATCAGCACCTGCCTGCTCGGCAAGTTTTGCCGAAGGATAGTCGTATGCCGTAATCATTGCAATTTTTTCATTGCTGTTCTTCATCTCCATCATCCGTTTAAGCGTCAGCATTATAACCCCCCTCTCCCCAATGGATTTCAGCAGAATAAAGCTTTTCTTCCCGTCCATCAATCCCTTTTACCAGCAGCGCACCATCCGCTTCTATGCCAAGTAATGTTGCCTCCCAGGTTTTTCTCATTGTGGAAATGGTTACTTGCTCACCGATTTTATAACCATATTGCTCCCAAGTTTTTTTTACTGTTCCAAAACCTTCGTGTACAAATTGCTCATATGTATTCTCAAAGGTTTCTAAAATCAATTGAATCAGCCAGGTGATATTCCATGTTTCCCCTGTTTCCTGACGCAGGGAAGTCGCTTTTTTCTTAATCTCATCCGGAAATTTTCCTGGATCCTGGTTGATATTGATTCCCATACCAAGGACGACATACTGAATCTGATCTTGTTCAGCCTGCATTTCAGTAAGTATCCCCGCCATTTTCTTATGGTTGATTAACAGATCATTCGGCCATTTAATTTGTGGCTCTACCTGTGATGCGGACGCAATTGCTTTTGCAAGTACAGTGGCAGCCAATAAGGTGATTTGGGGAGCCTGGACCGGGGGAAGATCCGGCCGTAACAGCAGACTCATCCAAATGCCGTCTTTCTTCTGGGAATGCCAAGGTCGCGCCATCCTTCCTTTTCCTTTGACTTGCTCATCTGCTACCACTAGTGTTCCATGGGGATGACCTTCAGCAGCAAGCTTGTGAGCGATTTCCTGTGTTGATGCCACCTGATTATAATGAAACAGCTCCTGACCTGCCCACGTAGTGTTCAACCCCCATCTCAGCGTGTTCTGGCTGACTTTATCGGGAAAGTCGATAATGCGGTAACCCTTCTTAGGAGCGGCTTCTATAATATAGCCATCTTTCTCTAATTCTTTCATATGCTTCCATATAGCAGTTCTTGATACGGATAACTGTCTGGAAAGCTCCTGGCCGGAAATGTAACCAGTACGGTTATTTGCCAGTAACTTTATCATTTTCTGCCGGGTGGATTCCATTTGATCAGCCACTCCTTTATTTCATTATAATCATTCCGAAGTTCTTTGGATACCACCTTCTCTTCCACCTTATCCAGTATTTCCGCCATCCATGGACCGGGTTTCTCATCTGGATAGAGTGCCAACAGGTCTCCCCCTTGGAACTCCAGCTCATTCCGCTTTTGAATTGGCAGGCTAAGTTTTGCTGCACTCACTCGATCACTCAAACTGTAAAATTCTTCATCAAAAATCATTGCTGCGAGCCTGGAAAAACCCTCTGTCAGATGTTCTGGCAATGAATAGAGCACTATGTTGCGTAACCCCATCTTTTTGTATTGATCAAGGGCGATCATCAGTGCTTGAGCATCGTTCTTTGTCCTTTTAGACAACTTCCACAGTTTCGCCCATTCCCCTGTCGAAAAAGAGTCAAATGTATAGCAGTAGTACGCCACAATTTCAGCGAAACTTTTAAGGGGATGCTTGAAGTTTCCAGACTGCTCTAACCAATTTGGATATTCCTGAAAAACAGGAAGGCTTTCATGAATCCGAGCATGCAGACAGCAGTCAATGGCCTGTGTTACATGGAGACCGGCGTACATCTTCTCAAATTCGATGGCAATCCGCTCGACAGCGATTTTTTTTAGCCAGCCTGCCTGCTTTTTGATAGCTGTATATGTTTCCTTTTCAATCTCATATCCTAACTGACTGACAAAACGGACTGCACGCATCATGCGTAGAGGATCTTCTTCAAACCTTTCCAGGGGATCACCTACAGCCTTAATCACTTTATTTTCAATTGCTTTCTGCCCTTCGAAAGGATCTACCAGATCTCCGTTTTTATCCATCGCTATAGCGTTAATGGTGAAATCACGCCGTGACAGATCCTCTTTCACATCGTTTATAAATTCAACTTTATCCGGGTGTCTATGATCCTGGTAGTCTTCTTCCGTACGAAAGGTTGTTATTTCGTAGGACTCCCCCTTATGTCTTACCATCACTGTGCCATGGTCAATACCGATAGGAATGACTTTATCAAACAAGGAAATGATTTCTTCTGGTTTGGCTGAGCTTGCAATATCAATATCTCCGATAGGTCTTCCGATCAGTAAGTCTCGTACCGAACCACCGACAAAAAAAGCATCGTGACCATTCTCAACTATTTTATCAATTATCGGGATCGCCTTTTTGAACTCTTCATACGAATTAATATCATACTTCATGGCCCAACACCCTGTCGTATAAAGCTTCATATTGCTTCAATATCTGCTTTGACTGAAACTCTTGTTTCACTCTATCTTCTCCACTCCTGGAAAAACGGAGCCAGAGATCACGGTCAGTTAATAATTGAATTGCTTTTTGACTTGTAGCTTTTACATCACCAACTTCAGTGATGAAACCTGTTTCACCATCACTGATGACTTCTGGTATGCCCCCAGCATTTGTCCCGATGCATGGTACACCACATGCCATTGCTTCCAAAAGTACAAGACCAAAACTTTCCTTCTCAGACAATAATAGCTTTAAATCTGAAATAGACAGCAGCTCGGATACATTTTCTTGCTTTCCTAAAAACCTGACGTTCTCCTCCATACCATACTCCTGAACCATTTGATAACAGGTTGAGAATTCAGGCCCATCTCCGACGAGAAGTAATTTCGCAGGTAAATTTTCCTGAATTTCTTTAAAGGTCAATATCACATCCTGCACGCGTTTTACTTTTCTGAAATTGGAAATGTGAATAATGACTTTTTCGTGCTCTTCGATATGGTATTGCTTTTTTAAATCCTGATTACAGTGCCGATAATATTCTCTCTCATCAACAAAGTTATAAATGACTTCCATATTTTTATCAATTGTAAGCATTTCCTGAGTTTGATCAACCAGGCTTTTGGAAACAGCAGTGACACTATCTGATTGTTCAATTCCGAACTTGATTAAATTTTTCATGCTCGGGTCAATTCCGAGCACAGTGATATCGGTTCCATGAAGTGTAGTAATAATTTTCACATCATGATCTGCCATTTGCTTAGCTAAAATAGCACAGACCGCATGAGGCATAGCGTAATGCACATGCAGTATATCTAACTTTTGCCTGTTGATGACCTCCGCCATCTTATTGGCAAGGGCAAGATCATAAGGAGGATGCTTGAAGACTGGGTAGCTGGTTACCTCCACTTCGTGATAAAAAATATTAGAATAAATGCGGTTTAACCGGAAGGGGAGCTGGGAGGTAATAAAATGTATTTCATTACCTTCTTCAGCGAGAAGTTTTCCCAGTTCTGTCGCGATCACTCCTGAACCTCCGACGGTTGGATAACAGGTAATTCCTATTCTTTTCACCATATCACCCTTGCTCTTTTCTGTCCTTAATAATTTTTCTCCAATCAAGGTCCCCTCGGTCCATAGCCCTGACCAGAATTTCAGCTGCTGCAATGTTTGTCGCTAAAGGGACCTGATAGACATCACATAGCCGCATTAGTGCACTGATATCAGGTTCATGAGGCTGGGCTGTAAGAGGATCCCTGAAGAAAATGACGATATCCATGTCGTTTTCAGCAATTTTTGCACCAATCTGCTGATCGCCGCCTAGCGGGCCAGATTGAAATCGGATAACTTTCACCCCGGTTGCTTCCTGAATCCGACTTCCAGTCGTGCCTGTGGCAAATAGTTTATGTTTTTTAAAAATAGGCTCATAGGCTTGCACGAACTGGAGCATTTCAGCTTTCTTTTCATCATGTGCAATCATTGCGATATTCATGTATTTTACTCCCCTACTCTAAAATGTTTTCCAATCCATATGCGAGAACATCCATTCCCATTACTGTCTCCACTGACAACTTCACACCAGTCATAAAGGATTCACGGTTAATGGAATCATGACGAATTGTCAGTGTTTCTCCAGTACCACCAAATACAACCTCCTGATGTGCTACAAGTCCAGGAAGACGGACACTATGGATTTTTATACCATCCTTATCTGCTCCTCTGGCGCCCTGTAAGGTTTCTTTTTCGTCTGGATGTCCCTGTTGTCTTGGTTCCCTCTCTTCACGGATCAGTTCAGCTGTCTTATAGGCGGTTCCTGAGGGAGCATCCAACTTTTGGTCATGATGCCGTTCAATTATTTCAACATTTGGGAAATGCTTCGCAGCCCATTTGGAAAATTGCATCATTAATACTGCCCCGACAGCAAAATTCGGAGCAATCACACCTCCAAGCCGTTTCTCTTCGGACATCCGTGTAAGTTCTGTTAATTGTTCCTCTGTAAAACCGGTCGTACCAATAACTGGCCTTATATGATGTTCAAGAGCAAGCTTCGTATGTTTGTAACCGACTTCTGGTGTAGTCAAGTCAATCAATACATCCGCATCCACTTCTGAAAAACATACAGCAGGGTCTTCATAGATGAGTGCATCTAAGGTTGGCATATCCTCCAAATCCAATACCCTGTGACCTCCGAACTTCCTGTCAAGACAAGCAGCAAGCTGCAGATTATCGGATCCTGCAATCATATTTAAAGCAGCTCGTCCCATTTTCCCACGAGGTCCGGCTACAATTACTTTTATTATTTCCATTAATTATCCCTCTCCTTCTTCTTTTGGAGTCCAGCGATTCTTATCCCTCGTTTCTATCTTTCCCATTGAGCGTTCAAATGCATCAGATAGATCAATATCAACGGAATTGGCAAAGCAGGTTAATACAAACAGGACATCACCCAGCTCTTCCTCAAGTGCTTTTTCCTGTTCCGTATTTTTCTTAGGCTTTTCACCATAATGATGATTGACTTCACGAGCCATCTCACCAACTTCCTCTGTCAGCCTTGCCAGCATACTTAATGGAGAAAAATAGCCTTCTTTAAATTGTGATATGTAACGATCGACGCGCTGCTGAATTTCCATTGTCGTATATTCAAGTTTATCAGTCATTATACCAATCCACTCCTATCGTTCATTCTGTCTTCCTAAATGGTAGCCAAAACAATCTGCTTTGACAAATTATTTACTCGAAATAACAAGTGTATTGTCGCCTGGTCGGCGGTTGATTATAATGGAATACATGCGTGGACTATTCGGGGAGGGATCACCTGTGAAAATGTTAAGATTAAAATTCAAAAATATATGTTTCATACTGATAGGGTCAGCCATTTTTTCTTTCGGGCTTGTTCACTTTAATATCCAGAACCATCTGGGCGAAGGTGGATTTACTGGAATTACACTGCTATTACTTTTCCTGTTTGATTGGGATCCTGGTGTGATGAACATCGTGTTGAATGTTCCTGTGCTAATAATCGGCTGGAGGATGCTTGGCCGGAGTACCTTTTTTTATTCATTAATTGGCATCTTCGCTGTTTCCCTTTTCCTATGGGTTTTTCAGATTTACACATTTGATATTGGTCTTCAAAATGATATGACACTTGCAGCATTATTTGCCGGAGTTTTCGTTGGAGTGGGATTGGGCATTATCTTCCGTTATGGAGGGACAACCGGAGGAATCGACATTATTGCACGCCTGATCCATAAATATTGGGGATGGTCAATGGGCAGGGCTATGTTTCTGTTTGATGCAGCGGTTATATTCACCTCCATCATTACTTATTTAAACTACATTCAAGGTATGTATACCCTGGTCGCTGTGTTCATTGCTGCTAGAGTAATCGATTTCATTCAGGAAGGGGCCTATGCTGCCAGGGGTGCTACTATCATCTCGGAAAAAAGTGAGGCCATTTCGGCAAGAATCATGGAGGAAATGGACCGTGGGGTTACCGTCCTTCAAGGAAAAGGATCCTATACAGGAAAGAGAAGAGACGTTTTGTACTGTGTAGTAGGCAAGAACGAAATAGTCCGTTTGAAAACAGTCATCGATTCAATTGATCCCCACGCTTTCGTTGCCATGAGTACAGTCCATGATGTACTGGGCGAAGGGTTTACCCTTGACGAAAATAAAAACCCACTGCACGAATAAATCTAGCAAGCAGAACAATTGTGGAAGCGCCTTGCTCACCCCCCGCCAGCTTAAGCCAAGCCTCGCCTTGATGGTCTTCGTCACAGAGAGGATGGCTTAAGAGCTCGAGGGGGGAAGTGCTGGAGCTGAAAGTAACCTGCTGTCGAGGTCAATTCACAACCTTCATTTTTTAGAACAAAAAAAGCTGTCGAGAACTTTCCCGACAGCTTTAAACAACCTATAAAAGGCGACTATTGCTTTGTTTAATCCTCATTCATACCGACAAACATCAGAATGAAACGGATCAATTCAGCTAATGCAACTAGTGCAGCTGCTACGTAAGTCAAAGCGGCAGCGTTCAGAACTTTCTTTGTTGACCGTTCTTCATTATTTCGAATTACTCCTGAAGAAACCATTTGCGCCATAGCGCGGTTAGAGGCATCAAATTCAACAGGCAAGGTGATCAATTGGAACAATACTGCAGCTGCAAAGAAAATGATACCCAGAAGGAATAATCCGGAATAACCTAAAAGTGCTCCTCCAATAATCAGGAAAATTGAAGCATTTGAACCAAAACTTGCTACAGGCACCAGCGCATGTCGAAATCGAAGGAAGGCATAATCCTGTGCATCCTGGATCGCATGTCCTACCTCATGGGCGGCTACTGCGGAAGCAGCCATTGAATGTCCATGATAGTTATCAGTAGATAAGCGGACAACTTTTTTTCTGGGATCGTAGTGATCAGACAGCTTTCCTCGAGTCTCTTCAATGCTAACATTATATAAACCGTTCTCATCAAGGATTTTGCGAGCAACCTCGGCTCCTGTCATATAGGAAGATGTCGCTACCTTTGAATACTTCTTATAGGTACTTTTCACTCTTGACTGGGCCCAGAGTGGAATAATCAACAAGAGGGCAATATAAACCAAATATGAACCTAAACCCATTTTCCATTCCTCCGTCTATGTTGTTTAAAATACTCTTTCTTAAGGTCAATTTTAGTCAATCTTCCCTCAAAAATCAACTATTTAATTTTTTGTAAAGGGCTTTTTGCTTTTCAGCTTGGTATTTCTTATAACCTACATAAGATAACGTAACTATGATGCATCCGCCTACAATTATAATTGTCCATAGCAATGCATCCAGCTCGAAAACTTTCGAATCCGGTGCATTTTTAGACATCAACTCCAGGGATAAACTCAGTGTTCTTTCGATTTCTGCGGGAGTATCGGATTTTACGAGCATCTGATAATAGGTTTCAAATTGATCGTAAACTTCCTTTGTGAATACAATTTCCGCAGCTGGAAGCATAATTTCCCAATTACTAATAATGGAAGTTACATCCAGGGAAGCACTTGGGACTATGCTGTTATGATATTGGTCGATCACTTCTGCCAGTCGATTTTTTTCATGTTGGAAATAACGTGCGTCTTCATGTATCAGGACATCGAGCAGCAACACCATTTGTGAGTGGCCTGTACCTGTTTTTCCCTTTAAACTTCCCTTCTGCCTGACTATTTTGTTCTTTAGCTCTAAGAACTTCTCCATATACATTGGCTGGTGCTCTTGTATATATTCTTCCAAACCCTTTTCATTGTATCGAAGTAAATTATAGGAAAGTGTCAAATCGCCATCTTTCACTGCCGAATAATACTCCTCTACAAATTGTGTCAGATAGCCGGGAACCGGCTTGGCTTCCACCCGATGCCAGGAAACCATGAAAAGGAAGACAAGCATCAAGATGGTAATTCTGCGCAACATAATGTCACCTCTCCCCTATGTTCTCTAACCATTTTATGAGGAGAAGGACAAGTTTAGACCTATGAAGGCGTATACTTGATGTGGAGTCTGGGACGGATAGCAAGGTAATAGGTAACTGCAATACTTACCATACTCAGCCAGAAAGTAAAATACCCAATGGGATTCAGGTATTCCATTAACGGACCGTAAATCGGCATCTGTTCGAAAACGTAATCAATAACATCATTATGGAGGGTCCAGACAGCAGCGAAAACCAGATGCCGAAGTTGTAAACGATAATAGGGAGCGTACAATAAACCCTGGATGGCCATGGCACCATGGGAAATAATCAGCATATAGCCGGTCCAATGTAAACTGCCCTCAACTATTAAAGTCAGAATATTCATAGCCACAGCCCATGTGCCATATTTGAACAAGGTTACCATAGCCAAAGCACTGATATAAGGTACATGCTTTCCGAAAAGGTAGAAACCTAAAAATATGGTGAAAAAAAGGCTCGCAGTCGGACTGTCAGGGACAAAAATAAGATATTTCGCTTCAGTTATCTCCAATTGATATCCATACCAGATATATCCGTAAACACTGCCAGCGAGATTGATGATGAAAAGCATCATCAGAATTATACGGCTATTCAAAAAATAAGATAACATGATCCCACCTCATCAATAAAAAATACAAGAGAAGCCGCGCTACTTTTAGCGCGGCTTCCTGAATGGATATATAGTAACGGATTAATGGCCTGAACCTGAATCAGATCCACCTTCACCCTCGCCTCCAGAGCCTTTTTCTCCACCTTTACCGCCGCCTGTGGCAGCACTGTGAATAAATTCGGCAAGCTTCTGTAATTCTTCCTCAGAGCCATTAAATACACCTGAAGGCATATTACCAATACCATTTTTTGCAATATGTTTAATTTCTTCGACTGATTTTTCGGTTTTCAATAGTGACGGGTTGCTGCCTTGTCCTTGTAATGTATCCCCATGACAACTCAAACAGTTTGCTTCATAGACGGCGTAACCAGGATGGTCCGTGTTAATATCCGGTCCTTCTCCTTCTTCTTTTACACCGTACTGCTCAGAACGTTGTTCGTAATCCACATGGGAAACGGATTCATACGTAAGCCAGAAAGTAGCAATAACACCCAAAAGCATCAAGCCAGTTGCGATTGGTCGGCGTGTCGGGCGACGTTCAGGGCCTCTGTCCAAAAATGGAGCCAAAAGCAATGCACCGAATGCCAGACCAGGCATTACAATCGCTCCAAGCACAATAAAATCGCCACCAGCATATTGATATTTCAAAAATTGATATAAAAATAGGAAATACCAGTCCGGCAACGGGATATATGATGCGTTTGTCGGATCAGCCTGCTGCTCTAACGGAGACGGGTGAGCGGCCGTAGCGACGAGGAAACCGATCAAAAACACGGCTCCAACAAGCCATTCCTTTAACAGGAAGTTTGGCCAGAAGGCTTCCGTACGTCCCGGGTATTCAGAATAGTCCTTAGGTATGTTAGGTTTGCGTTCGGCCGGTATACGTGAGTCTCCGACGAACTTCATGCCTTTTCCCCTATGCACAGCGTTCCCTCCTTTTCAAATGCATGTTCTTATAGTGGTCCAGAAATACCTTGCTTACGAATCATGATGAAGTGGGCAGCCATCAGGCCGAACAATGCAGCTGGCAGGAAAAAGACGTGGATGGCGAAGAAACGAGCCAGTGTCTGTGCCCCTACAATTTCAGGGTCTCCAGCTAATAGAGTACGGATCTGATCACCAATAAATGGCGTTGCGGCTGCAATCTCAAGACCTACCTGAGTTGCAAAGTAAGCTTTGTTGTCCCAAGGAAGCAAGTATCCAGTAAAACCAAGACCGAGCATGACGAAAAATAATAGCACACCAACGACCCAGTTCAGTTCACGTGGTTTCTTATAGGCTCCCTGGAAAAATACGCGCAATGTATGTAGGAACAACATTACTATTACCAGGCTTGCACCCCAGTGGTGCATCCCACGTACAATTTGTCCATGGGCAACTTCTTTCTGCAGATAGTAAACAGACTTCCATGCATTTTCGATATCAGGCACGTAATACATAGTCAAGAACATGCCGGATAAAACCTGGATGACTGTTACAAAAAATGTCAAACCGCCGAAACAGTACACGAATGCTGAAAAGTGATGTGCGGGGTTGACATGTTCTGGGACTTCGTGATCAGCGATATCACGCCATAATGGTGTGATATCCATGCGCTCATCTACCCAATCATAAATTTTCTGAAGCATGATTAAACCCCTCCTCCTCTGTCATGGGCTCTCCCCAGGTAAAGCATGTCTTCCTCCACTTTATGCTCATAAATCGGCAATGGAGCAGTTGGAGGAGTTCCAGGGACATTCACCCCGTCTTTTGTGTAACGGCCACCGTGGCATGGGCAATAGAACTGGTCTGGATACTGTTCATTCGAACTCCAGTCAACTACACAACCGAGGTGGGTACAGATTGGTGATAGGGCTACGATTTCATCATTTTTATCGACATAAACCCAGGCACTCTTCTGAACCATGGATTCATACCATGCATCTTGCTGTTTGACTTCCCATTCGAACCGTTGAGGGGTGTTTGTAATTTTACTTACTTCCACCACAGGGTGCATTTCCCCTGATGCTGAGGGCTTCAACACAGGATCAATTGCAAATCGGACCATCGGAGCAAGCATGCCGGCAGCCATGAAACCGCCTACACCAGTCAATGTGTAGTTCAAAAATTGACGACGGGATACTTGTTTTTTACTCATTATTTTCCCCCCTCTATGCTGTAATCCATAGGATATGGATGATTTACACACAGTTTACTAGGACATTACCATGATAGCGCAAACTGTTTGTCCGGTCAATAAAATATCGAGTAAACGACAAACTTTTAAATTACCAATAAGACCTTATCATTTCAGTGATTTGTGAAGTTTGTTCCTTGACAAAAGATATCGTTTCTGAGGACTGCAAGCTTCCGTTCTTCCTGCCGGGAAGCCAGATTAATTCTCCTGTAAGATCTTTGTCCAGTCGCTTCCATTTTACATCGAAGGTGAAGAGAAAGAGGTGTTCGAATGGCTGCTGCTGGAATTTTTCACACCAGCTGTTGATTCGAGGGATTTCCTGTTCTCTATTGTCCTCTATGTAATAGTATTCTGGTGAAAGCAGCACCCGTCCTTTGAACTCTTTATCGATTTCTCTCATGAACAATCCGAGCAGTTCACTTTGGAACGCCTGCTCTTTTAGCCCATGCTCGACAGATGGATCAAAGGGGATCAAAGGTACGATCAGAGTGTCGATGTATTCCTTAGCACCCATAAATAAAGAAATGTCTTCTTTGTTCCATTGCACGTCACATCACTATCCTTTCCATAACATACCCATTTTACTAGAAAAGAATGCTTTTTGAATAGTAAAAAGAATAAGAGCATGTCCCAAAAATGAAACTTATAGGTAAGAATCATGACTTTACGCATTCGGCAATTCCTGATAAGTGCTGCTTTCTAATAGTGTCAGCGGGAATCGATTGGTTTTTCTGAAGATCTTATCACAATTGGAGGAGTTGGAAATCAGCGCTTATCATTACAGCTCTACTAGTGTACCAACGAAAAAAATACCTCTGAGAAATGATTGTTTTCTCGAAGGTATTTTTCCATTATCAAGGGCATATAGAAACTTTAATGATTCATAATTCCATCCAATTCCTCTTTCACGTGCTGCAAAAGTCCGGAAAGACGCACAAATGATTTCCGATCCCCTGTATCCAGTGCTTCATCGATCTCTCTTTCCAACTGCTGCCGCTGATGCTCTAACAAACTAATGTCCAAAAGCCGTCTGGCCAACCGTCTGTCCTTGGATGTAAGGTAATGGTTGACAGGGACAAATGGGTTTTCTTCCAGAACTCCTGCATACCTTGCACTTTGGTTGGATTGATCGAAATTCAATTGGATATACAGTGGTTCGTTCTGGTTAAGACGGATATCATGAAAAGACTTTTCTGCATCAGTAGTCATCACTTTATCTTTATAAAACCTGAAAGGCGGAGCTTTGACACCTTGCGCGCTGATTAGAATGCCCCGAGGGCAAAATTCAACTTCATCCACAAAATGAGCATATTGTAATATGGCCTCGTGGTTGATCAAATAATTCAATATCCAGACACTTTCCCTTTTCTTTAACTGGTAATGATTAAGAAACCACCGGACAAAATCCTTTTTATCTTGAACGGATATAGGTGTTTCCATCTACACTCCTCCCGCACCGTGTTATGTGATTTCATCTTCCCTATTCTTCAGACGATGAATGAATTCCTCTACTTCACTGTCAGTCGGTTCGAGTTCCAGATAATCGTGCAGCACACTTTCGGCTTGCTCCATCCTCCCTTCTTCTACTAAAAAGTAGCCATATTCCTTAAGGAAATCGCTATCCTCTTTAAAGGAATTATATGCAAGTTCATAGTGTTTTATAGCATCAGAATACTTTTCTAATGAATCATAAGCTTTTGCCAGTTCCCAGTGGTAGCTGGGATCCTCTTCGCCAAGGTCCAGAACATGCTCGAGAAGGTCAACAACAGCTTCTTCATCCTTATCTAGCTTATAATTTTCAATCAAAAACAAAATAGCTTCCTTGTAACCTGGATCGAGGCTGACAGCTTCTTTCATAGATTGGTAAGCCTCTTCTTTTTTGCCCTGTCTGAACGCAAGCATTCCCACCAGGTGATGAAGCTCTTTGTTAAATTCATCCTTGGCTAGTCCACGCTTAGCCATTTCGTAGGCTTCTTCCACCATACCCTCTGCTTCATAAACCTGTGCCAATAAAGGATATACAGATTGATAATATGGATCCTTTTCAATAAGGTCTTCCCATACTTTTATGGCAATATCACTACGGTTCGCCTGGTATGCCACAAAACCATATCTGAATTTAATGTCTGGATTCTCTTCTTCTACTTTCTGGAACTGTGTAAGGGATTGTTCGAAATCTCCAGTAGCTGCATAAGCTTCTCCAAGTCTGGCTGCCACTTCGATATCACCTATAATCGGTTCACGCTGGTAAGCATTTTCATAAAACGGGATACTTTTATTATATTCACCATTAGAAAAAGATAATTCACCTAAAGCAAAATCGATAATCGCTTCGTTGGGAGCCGCCTGCTTGGCAGCTAAAAGTTTTTGTTCGGCTACCTCAAACAGACCCTGTGACTGATAGAGATCTGCTAGCTGCATCAATGATGGCAAATAGTCTTCATCTTCAGGTTCAAATTGATTCAAAATGCTGATAGCTTCATCATCTTCTTCCAGATCAATGTGAATTTCTGCAAGCATGATCTTCAATTCATTTTCCTTAGGATAACGTTGCAGCAACTCTGTAAGAATCATTTTCGCTTCTTCTAGCATCCCCCATTGGATATACAATTCCGTAATAGTGAAGCGTTCTTCTTCATCAGCTTCAGGAAGGTAGTTTTGTAGTGTTTTCAATGCTTCATCCGTCCGGTTGGCCTCCATCAGCCGGACTGCTTCTTGTATTTCCTCCATAAGGACACCCTTTCTGAATCTATAAAAAATGTTTCGGTATGGAAACTTTCAAATGTGTTCCTTTCATTTCTTTACCTGTAAGCTTTTGACTGGCTTGGACTACACGTCCACGCAGAATTGTTGCATTTGGAACAGACCCATGATAACTGAATTCTTCCGGATCATCAATCACCTTGCTTCCATCATGCAGAAAGAGGTTGAAATCTCCGAACCCCCCCGGAACTAACGCCCCTTTGGCCGGATATATCCCACTTATACGGAGGTTTCTAGAAGAAAGTGGAAGGTCAGTGATTGGATCGTTCAACGTTATCATACCACAATGGTCCACTATCTTTTTCCAAATCATGTCCATTTTTTGAAAATCTTCTGCTTCAGGTGAGAAAAGCGGAGCGATTGGTATTCTCGAATACCCTTGGGCCTGGGCTAGCCATTCCCAGGCTACTTCTTTAAGTTCTCTTGCTTTATCAGCCTCAAAGAGGATAAATGGACATTTCATCAGACCAAAATAACGTACCATAGCAGGCTGGAGAATTTGCGGGGGAATGACAGGAGCTACCATATAATCGACTGGTAATTCTTTTAACTGCTGTAAAAAAGCTTCATATTTATTCTTATATTGAAGACTCGATCGTATGGGCAGCTGTACAATGAGCAAAGTACACCCTCGTTTCATATATTCCTCCCCCAATTGCACTTTTGCCAAAGAGGTATAGAGGGGATAAGCAATATCGACGAAGACAAAGCCTGGTGCTACGTGGAAGGCGTCCAGATTCAGCTCGAATGGGCTCTGTGCAGGACGAAATCGCCTTACAAATAAGCCCTCTTCGACCATCAATTCCTTTTTCCGCCAATTTTCATTGTTCCATGTATGCTGGTAAAAATAGTAAGCTCCCATACTCGTCCACCTCCAACTGGGTTTCTATAAGGTATGAGAACTTACAGGCATGTATGAATGAAACTCATTTTTTGATGATATATTCCAGATCTTTAAAAAAATCAGGGTAGGAAATTGCAATGCATTCACTGTTAGTCAATTGAATATTTCCCTCTGCTAATAAAGAGGCTATGGCGACCATCATTCCGATACGATGATCCATATAAGAGTCTACTTCCGCGCTTCTCAAAACAGATTTACCATGAATTATAAGTCCATCAGGCTGTTCTGTTACATCCGCCCCAAGTTTGGTCAGCACATCTGCAACAGCAGCAATCCTGTCAGTTTCTTTTACACGCAGCTCTTCTGCATCTTTAATGATCGTTTTTCCTTCTGCTTGTGTGGCAGCCAGGGCTAAGATAGGAAGTTCGTCTATTAATGCAGGAATTAAGTCTCCTTCCATTATACTTCCTTTAAGTGGGGCATACTTCACTTCAATATCTCCCACCGGCTCCGAACCAATCGTTCTTGTAACAGTAGTTTGGATGTTGGCTCCCATTTTTTCAAGAGCCGTGATAATACCTGTCCTGGTCTCATTCAAGCCTACATCCTTAACTGTGATATGGCTTCCAGGAATAACAGCAGCCGCAACCAGGAAAAATGCCGCCGAAGATATATCTCCCGGCACGGCAATATCAGCTGAATGCGGACGCTGCCCACCTTTAATCGTAATTTTTAATCCTTCCACTTCAACACCTACACCAAAACGGGGCAGCATTTGTTCCGTATGATCCCTCGTTTTGACCTGCTCAATTACAGTTGTTTCGCCTTCTCCAAGCATTCCAGCAAGTAAAATGGCAGACTTGACTTGAGCACTTTTTACTGGCATTTCATATGTTATACCTTTTAGTGTTTTTCCACTTATCGCTATAGGAAGCAGCCTGTTGTTGTCCCTCCCTTGAATATTGGCACCCATTTTTGATAACGGGGTAATCACTCGATCCATTGGCCGATTAGATAAAGAGGGGTCGCCATAACATGTAGTGAATAATGGGAGTGACGCCAGCACACCTGTAACCAGCCGGGCAGTAGTCCCGGAATTACCGAAATATACAGGACATTCAGCTTCTTTCAGTCGCCCTACACCGTCGCTTTTGATAGATACTTTCGTACCATCCTGATCTATGTTGACACCCAAGGAGCGAAAAACATTTATGGTACGAAGACAGTCCTCCCCTGCCAGAAAATTTGTTATGGTTGATGTTCCTGAAGCAAGTGATGCAAAAATTACAGAACGGTGGGAAATCGATTTGTCCCCTGGAACAGTAATTTCTCCCGTAATGCCCTGGTCAATTGGTCTTAAGGTCATAGACTTCACTATCATTTCCCCCTTATTGTTGGATGGTAACTTCATAGTTTTCTGCTTCCAGAATAAGCTTACTTGCTTTTTGCTCACGACTAGATTGGAAACTAATTCGAAGGACACCGGTAATTCCTTCCCGAACCTCCAGAATCTCTATGTTTTTTATCGAAATTTCCCGTTCTGCCAAGTGCCCCATTACATGAAGTAATGCACCTGGCTGGTCTGTGATATCCACATAAATGTCATAAAAAGAAGGAATGGCCCCCCGCTTCTTGACCGGAAGACCATCTCGGTATTGTTTGGCAGTTGAAAGGTATTCTTGTGTAGCCTCATGATTTTCCGAGGAAAGTAATTGTTTTACTTCTTCCATTTCCTTCACCCAGTCATCAATCATACTTAATAGAATACTGCGATTTTGAAAGAAAATGTCTTTCCATAAAACAGGGTTGCTTGAAGCTATTCTCGTAATATCACGAAAACCTCCTGCCGCAAGATCTTCTAAATAAGGATGCGTCTCCTGCCAATGCCTTGCTTGATGGACCAAGGAAGATGCTATTAAATGTGGAAAATGGGAGACCACCGCAGTCATTTCATCATGCTCTTCCCGATTAAAAGTTAGAAACCTGGCCTTCGTAGATATAAGTATCTTTTTGATATATTCAACATCTCGGTCGGATGCATTCCTGGATGGTGTCAAAACATATATGGCATTTTCAAATAAATGGCTTTTAGCAGCTGTAAATCCTTGTTTATGAGACCCAGCCATCGGATGTCCGCCGACAAATGATACATGTGGATTCGTAATGCTGTCTGCCGTTTCCATTACTTTCTCTTTTACAGATGATACATCCGTTACAATCAGTTTTTTGGTTAATTTCAGCTTATCAAGCTTTTTTAAATAATCAATGGTTATGGGGATAGGAGTGGCAAGGATTAGGTAATCTGCCTGTTTAACTCCTGATTCAAAGTCAGTTGATTCCGATATGGCACCTTGCTCTTTTGCCAATTCCTTGGAGGAAATGTCGGAATCACATCCTATAATATGATATTTTTTTTGCTTGCTTAAACCCAGGGCCAGGGAACCACCGATTAAACCCAGCCCAACTATCATGACTGACTCTTTCATTACTCTACACCCGTTTTTGTCGATTCAAGGAAATTGAGCATCTCTTGCTGGATTTCTTTCATGACCTCTTTACTGCCAATAGTTAGACGGATGCTGTTCGGAATGCCAAGTGCTTCCCCTGATCTGACAATGAAACCTTTTCTTATTAAGTGTTGAAAAAGGGAGTCACCGCTAACAGGCAGATGTATAAGCATGAAGTTCGCCTGGGTATCATAAAATCCCAAATCATTCACCTTACAAAACTTCATCATCATTTCCCTGTTTTCTTTGTTTCTTGCTATAGAATCGTTTAAGAATTCTTTATCATCAAGCGCAAGGATAGCAGCTGCTTGCGCAATCGTCGAAGTGTTAAAAGGCTCACGCGCAGGGTCAAGTGTTGCGATCAATTCTTTAGCAGCAATTCCATAACCGATTCTGAGTCCTGCCAATCCGTATGCTTTGGAAAAGGTACGCAAGACTATTAAATTAGGATGTTTGCCAATAGCACCTACAGCATCAAAGGCATCCGATGCATCCATATACTCGTAGTAAGCTTCATCGATTACAATTAGTACATGTTCTGGACATTCAGAAAGCACCTTTTCCATTTCATCAGAGGAGATGTGAGCCCCTGTCGGATTGTTAGGAGTACAGAGCCAAAGAACTCGTGTATTGTTGTCCACTTGATGAAGCATTTCATCCAGATCATGGTACCCTTCCTTTGTAGGTACTTCCCTCAATTCAGCTCCTTCTATCAATGCATTATGCTTATATTGAGGAAATGTCGGAGTTGCCATGACTGTGTTGGTACCAGGCTCTAGAAACGTACGACAGATTATTTGCACAATTTCATCTGAACCGTTACCGAAAATGAGCTCTTCTTCTTTAATATTCAATTCTTGACTTAATTTCTTGCGTAATTCAGTACCGTAACCATCTGGATATTTTTCCAATCCAGTAATTAAATTAGGTAATTCTTTTTTTACTTGAGGAGAAAAACCGAACGGATTTTCGTTCGAAGCAAGTTTTACAATCTTCTCCAGACCAAATTCTTTTTTCACTTCATCGATTTGCTTCCCTGGCTTATATGGACTCATTGATTTCAAAATCTCTTTTGCCTTCATGCTTTCTCTCCTCCCAATACCTTCAAATCAGGTCGTAATTTCCTTGCTTCATGATGATAAATGTGCTCTATTTCTTCTTGGCCAGCCTTCGTTTGGACTGTCATCATAACCCTTATACACTTGCCAAGAGAATCTGGAACATCTATTTCCTGCATACACATAACAGGCACAAACGTCCAGCCTTTTAACTTCCTCAATGATTTAGCCGGAAATGCCTGATTTAAATCAGGCGTTGCTGAAAATAATACAGATACTACATCTTCCGCCTTTACATCATTAGCATCGATCATTTCTTTAATTAAGTTATAGGAATGATCGATGATCTCCTCACTGTCGTTATCCCTAACTGTGGTTGCACCTCTTATCCCTCTGATCATCGATTCATCACCTCACTGATAAAACTCGAGAGCATGGATTGAATATCTTCTTCCTCTAATTCTAACACTATCGGGGATCCTAACTCCCGTAATAGCACCATATGCACATTACCATTGATTGCCTTTTTATCTTGTTTCATTTTTTTCATTAAGCCTGTAACCGAAACTTTCGGGAGAGTATGAACAGGATAGCCGTTATTTACCAGCCATTCCGTTAATTCTTTATATGGTAAATCAGCCTCGAGCTTCCTTTCGCTTACATACATGGCAAACAGCATGCCGACTGCCACTGCTTCTCCGTGAGTAACTTTACCATACCCCAATTCAGCCTCTATAGCATGACCTAGCGTATGACCAAAGTTTAAGTGCTTCCGCACCCCGTTTTCTTTTTCGTCCAATTCCACTATTTCCGCTTTGATCGATATCCCTTTGATCAGATGACCTGTCAGTATATCCGGGTCCATCATACCTTTTAAATCCTTAGTGAGAATATCGTAAAAAAGTTGGGGGGATGAAAGACATCCGTGTTTGATTACTTCTGCGTATCCAGAGCGAATTTCATGCTCTGGCAGAGTACGCAATGTTTCTACGTCATAAATGACCGCTTTTGGACTATGGAAGCTCCCGATCATATTCTTGCCTTGCGGATGATTTACAGCTACTTTTCCACCAACACTGCTGTCATGAGCAAGGATTGTTGTCGGAAGCTGAACATAATCGATACCCCTCATAAAAGTCGCAGCAACAAAACCAGCCAAATCTCCGACTACTCCCCCTCCGAGGGCGATTATCAGTGACTGCCGATCCAATCCGTACTCAAGACATTTTGTTATAAGCTGTTCATATTCTGCCAGATTCTTAGATGCTTCCCCTGCCGGAACCGTTCCTGTAAAAACTTCCGATTTTGTAAAAGAAGCTCGAACATCCCTCAAATATAAAGGTGCAACACTAGTGTCTGTAATGATCAGAATTTTACTGTATTCTCTTTCAAGTAATTCACCGGCCTGTTGTCTCAGTTGTGGGCCAACGCTTACCTTATATTTATGATGGCTTGATTGGACAGTCAACTGTTTCATTTAGAAATTTTTCACCTCTTCACGGTAAGCCTCCACAGCCTGTTTCATTCGTGGGAAGTAATCACCCGGGAATTGCTCTAATAACGCACGAGCCAGTTCGAATGCGACTACATGCTCCATGACAACAGAAGCCGCCGGGACGGCACAGGAATCCGAACGCTCTATACTGGCAGCGAAAGGTTCCTTCGTTTCTATATCAACGCTTTGTAATGGTTTATAAAGAGTCGGTATCGGTTTCATTACCCCTTTTACAACAAGTGGCATTCCAGTAGTCATTCCACCTTCAAAACCTCCGAGTCTATTCGTTTTACGGTAGTAACCACGGGAAGGTTCCCAGGCAATCTCATCATGTACCTTGCTGCCATTTCTACGTCCGGCTTCAAAGCCAATCCCAAACTCTACCCCCTTGAAGGCATTGATACTTACGACACTTCCTGCAATCCTGCTGTCAAGCTTACGGTCATACTGGACATAAGAGCCTACCCCTGGCGGCATACCTTCTACGTATACTTCTACCACTCCTCCTATGGAATCTCCTTCTTTTTTGGCCTGGTCAATTGCTGACATCATCTTTGCTTCCGCTGATTTATCAAGTGTCCGTACAGGTGATTGTTCAGAAGACTCAATCCTGTCCTTTAATGCCATAGTCTCATCAAATTCACTTACTATTCCGGCAATTTCCCTTACATAAGCTCCAATGGATACGCCTAACTCCTTGAGCAGGACCTTAGCTACGGAACCAGCTGCCACACGTGCTGCTGTTTCCCGGGCGGAGGAGCGCTCAAGAACATTACGTAAATCTCTGTGGCCGTATTTCATCCCGCCATTCAAATCCGCATGCCCTGGTCTTGGACGGGATATCGTCCGGCGTACTTCTTCATCTTCCGGAATAGGCTGTTCGCCCATTATGTTTTGCCAATGTTTAAAGTCATCATTGTTAATCACTAAGGAAATCGGTGAACCTAGCGTATAACCGTGACGTACACCAGCCGTTATTTCAACCAAGTCCTTTTCGATCTGCATCCGCCGCCCACGGCCATAGCCACCCTGGCGTCTGATTAAGGACTCGTTAATCTGATCACTCAATAATGGTAAATGGGATGGTAATCCTTCTATAATAGTCGTCAATTGTTTTCCATGTGATTCTCCTGCAGTTAAATAGCGCATCGGAGTCCCTCCAGTATCGAATTTTACGTTCTACTATATCATATCTTTTCGCACTTGTGTGCAAGAAATGTTTTAACAGGTTAAAATATAAAAGCGATAAAGCGCTGGATGGACTGCCATCAAAACAAAAATAGCCCGCTGGAATGATTTTCGCAGCAGGGCTTTTTTCATTTTACTTTCTGGTAGAAAAACGTATCAAATAACTTTAAATCATATTTTTCAGGAGAGAAAATCTGCTCTGTACTGCCGACGAAAAAAATCCCGCCTGTGATTAGGGAATTGGTGAAATTATGATAAATATTTTGCTTAGCTTCTTCGGTAAAATAAATCATGACATTTCTACATACAATCACATCAAAGTTTCGTTCGAAACGGTCTGCGAGCAGGTTATGTTTCTTAAAGGTCACTGCCTGCTTGATAGAATCATCCAGGCTGTATAATGCACCGTTTCTTTTGAAGTGTTTAACTTTTATATCATTTGGCACCTCATTTAAGGAACGCTCAGGATAAATACCTTTTTTTGCACGAACAAGAGCATTTTCATCCAGGTCAGTCGCTGTGATATGGATATGGTGGGGAGGAAGGTACTTTCTTAGTATCATTGCTATCGTATAAGGCTCTTCTCCTGTAGAACAGGCTGCACTCCATATTTTCAATTTCAGTTTATTTTGAAGCAGATGCGGCACAACCTTCTCCTCAAAAACCTTCCATCTGTTATAATTACGAAAAAACTCCGATACATTGATAGTCATACGGTCTAGAAATTCCTCAAGCAATAGCGGATCATCTGTCAGTGCTTTATGATAAGAATAGAAATTTTTATATCCTCGTTTTTCTCTTAAAGAGGTCAGCCGGCGTTTCATCTGCGCTTCTTTATATAAAGAAAGGTCAATACCAGTCTTGGTTTTTATACTTTTGATGAATTCTATGTAATCGTTCTCCATCTATTTTTTCCCTTCTGCTCCTTTTGCTTAAGATTACCCGAACTTCTCTGGAGTGTAAAGATTTTATTAGAGTAGTTACCGTTAATAAACGGTATTTTCACAATAGAAATAAAAAACATTCTGATAAAGTCCTTTATTTTCGAGATGTTAAAGTTTGTTGTTAATTCTCACGAATCGCTTGCCGGCGGATGCTTGCCGCGGGCACGGCCTCTGCTAACTTGGTCAAAAAGATCACTTGACCAAGTGGATCTTCGGCTCGCGCTGTTCCCGCAGACGTCACCGCCTCTCACTCATCGTGGAATCAACCATGATGTAACCTTATATCGTTATAAACTTTAACAGCAGCCAATATAAAAAGGGGATTTCCTTGTTAAAAAACTTTTCTTTCCCAATGGTGTCTCATTGTTTCCCTGCCCAAATTGGCAATCATCGTTGCAATAATCTTCTTTTTACATACAAAAAAATTGCTGCATTAGCTATAATGTCCACAACTCCTGAAACAGACGGAGTGGTCCGCATGTCCATTAGCTAAAAACAAAAAAACTACGAAGAAAAATCAATTTCTTCGTAGTTTTTTATATCAAAACGGCTTTTTGCAACAGCCGCTTCTATTAAAGTTTTAGTAGACCCAGTTTTGATCATTTTTATCATACGAAAGGATTTGTTCGTTTTCAAAGAACAAACTTATTTCACGCTCTGCGCTTTCAGGTGAATCAGAACCGTGGATGATATTTTTACCTACTGTGACACCAAAGTCGCCGCGAATTGTACCTGGCAGTGCATCTTGCGGGTTAGTTTTACCCATCATTTGACGGGCGCCAGCGATGACATTCTCCCCTTCCCACACCATTGCGAATACTGGGCCTGATGTAATAAATTCTACCAGTTCACTGAAGAAAGGCTTATCGCTATGCTCACCATAATGTGTTTCGGCAAGTGACTGAGGAATATTCATCAATTTTGCTCCAGCTAATTTAAAGCCTTTATCTTCGAAACGTGACACGATTTCACCAATCAAGTTCCGTTGTACTCCATCCGGCTTAACCATTAAAAAAGTTTTTTCCATTGTCAACACCTCATCATATGTATTTGTGTAAGCGCTTAAAACTATTACCGTAGAAGATTCTACCAGATAATAGGGGCTGTGGCAATCTCGTTATGACCTTCTTTTTCCAATGTATTTTGCAATGTCCCTCAATGTCTGCTTATTCCTGCCTGCTGGTAATACTTCAAGAGACTGGTAAGCTTTCGCCAAATAGCGGTCGCTAAGCTGCAGAGAGCGTTCAATAGCGTCACTATTTTTTATTTTACTTATTACAGGCTGTAAATCTCTATGGGTCAAACCCTCTGGATCTCCGGAAAACAATTCTCTCAAGTCATGCTTGAATTCAGCATCTTCCATTGCATACAAAACCGGAACAGTTATATTCCCTTGAAGCAAGTCGCCTCCTGCAGGCTTTCCCAATTCCGACTCAGAAGCAGTAAAGTCGAGAACATCGTCAATTATTTGGTAGGACATTCCCACATTATAACCATAATGAAATAGTGCCTGTTCATAATCCTTAGGAGCATTCGATGCTATCGCACCAAGACGGCAGCTTACTGCAATTAGAAGTGCCGTCTTGCGTTTAATTCTTCTCAAATAGTCACGCAAGTTCTGATCAAGGCGGTATTTATCCTTGATTTGCTCGATTTCTCCTACACAAACTTCGACAATTGTTTTGGCCAGTGTCTGGTGTGCTCTTGGTTCTTCCAAAACAGATAAAGCTTCCAATGACCTTGCAAAGATGTAATCTCCTGTATACATGGCAATCCGGTTGTCCCAGCGAGCTTTGATGGTCGGTTGTCCGCGCCGCAGTTCGGCATCGTCGATTACGTCGTCATGGACCAATGAAGCCATATGTATTAATTCCAGTGCTACGGCAACTGCTTTCATCCTGTCCAGGCGATAATCCCCGAATTTTCCCGCAAGAAGGACAAAGACGGGACGGATCCGTTTCCCGCCGGCCTGTAATAGCTGAGTGGATGCTTCACGCAAAACAGGATGCTGAGCCTGAATGGTATGGTTGATCGCTTCTTCTATTTTAGTTAAATCCTGCTTTAAAAATGAATATATCATTGCTAGCTTCATGGAGTTCACCCTTGTGGTATCATGTTAATTTCTCACCCATATGCATGGCAGCTACACCGCCGGTATAAGACTTTACTCTTACGTTCTCAAGGCCTGCTCCTTCAAATAAGGCAGCAAGCTCAGACTTTCCAGGAAAGTCTTTCGCTGATTCGTGCAGCCAACTATATTCCTGGTAGCTCTTTGCAAACAACCTGCCAAACAAAGGCATGATATATTTAAAATAAAAATAATATCCCTGCCTGAATCCAGGGATTGTCGGCTGGGATGTCTCTAAGCATATTACTTTTCCGCCAGGTTTGACTACGCGCGTCATTTCTTTCAATACTTGCATATACTCCGGTACATTCCGCAAACCAAACCCAATGGTCACATAATCGAAGCTATTGTCTTCAAAAGGTAATTCCATAGCATTGCCATGTTGAAATTCCATTTGTGACAAACGGCCGGCCAGCTTTTTCCTGATTCCGACTGACAGCATATTCAGACTGAAATCCAGACCAATCACTTTTCCTTCCGGCCCTACTTTATCAGCTAGGGCTACCGTCCAATCTCCTGTACCACAGCAGACGTCCAGTGCTTTATCACCCGGTTTCACATTCATCTGTTTCATTACATCCTTCCGCCAGGCTTTATGGCGTTGAAAAGATATCACAGAATTCATGATATCATATCGTTTATATATTTTTTCAAAGACATGGTGGACGCGTTCTTCCTTCGTTTGCTGCATGTTTATCCCTCTTCTGCTACTTGGTTCTGATAGTGTTGTTCACTCAATGTGGTATGAACATAGGATTTCAAATTGTTGAAATGCAGGGGTAGATGGGAAATGGTCACTTCAAGACGAGAAAGATTCCTTTGAATCATCAGATCAACACTCTTCATGATTTGAGAGTAGGTAGTATTGGTCAGCCTGTCTTTTACTAACAGATCCAGCAATGGGGAATAGCCATCCTGTTGTACATTCCTCTGCTCATTCAATAATTTCTTTGTGAGTAGCCATTCACCTGCTACATCATTTATGCTGGCACGTTTTACATACTCGGCAACACGTTGAATTAAGAGGGATTCCACAGTTTTAAGCCCATTCATGAATTCCTGGAATGATTCGACATCTTTATAATAAAGTTCCATTTTCTGCTCGTTGATATCTTTTATTGCTGAAGCCAGTGTATGGATCATTGGTATATCATCCAGTTGGGAAAGCAGGTAGTAATACATTCCGCTGTAATAATCGCCAGCCAGAACAGTTAGTTGCCGATTTCTGACAGTCACTTGATCTTCACCGGAGTCAGACAACGAAACCAGATCATGGGTATCCAGTGCAATCTGTACGAGCATCGTAGTGATGATATATTGTTCTTTTTTGATTGGAGAGAGCCCCGTGTTGTCCATAATAGAGGTCAATATTACCAGCTTGTCTTCATCTATGATTGGGTCAGAGACGAATTTTGCTAAAAAAGGATGGCGAACTTTATCGGCTATTTTTTGTTTTAAGTGCTTAATATCAAGTTCTACTGTAGTCACCTGGATCACCTGAGTCCTTTCTGATAGACGAATTGAACCACAATCATTATAGCATAAATCGTTGTCCCCCGCCTTTGATATGTATTGGCAGATATACTTGTTAATCTGCTTCGTTTGTGACTTCCCCGTGACTTGTCTGGATTAACGCTTTCCCTCTGACCTTTACAGCAGAGGTATGTTCCGTGAATTGGGCAATCATTACTTCACCCTTATCCAGTTTTTCTGAATGATGAAACCGTGTATCCGTTCCTCTGGTCAATCCGATTACATTAACCCCATTTTCCAACGCCTTGATGACGAAAAAATCATTACCGGATAAATTCATATCCTCCACTCCCTTTATGTAATTTACTATCGCCTACATCCAGCTGGATGTCAAACCACAATATTATTTTTCACTCACCTGTCTAAATGATACATATATAACATCTATGAAAGGCACTTCATGTTCATAGAAAGGAACAAAAACGCAAGTGCTTTGCTCACCACCGACAAAGTTAAGCCAAGACTCGCCGTGACGGTCTTTGTCACAGAGAGGACCGGCTTGTGAGCGCAAGGGGCAGGCTCTAAAACTGGATGCAGCCCACTGTAGAGAGGCCTTCATAACCACTATTTTTTTATTTTCCAGAAAGTAAAAAAGGGTGCTCGGATGGCACCCTTTTTCGCTGGCCCTATGTAGATGATTATTTTACTGCATCTTTTAGGGCTTTACCTGGTTTGAAAGCAGGTACTTTGCTGGCAGAAATCTCGATTTCTTCACCAGTTTGCGGATTACGGCCTTTACGAGCAGCACGCTCACGTACTTCGAAGTTACCGAAACCGATCAATTGTACTTTGTCACCATCTTTTAGTGAATCCATGATTGATTCAAATACAGAATCAACTGCTTTCGTTGCATCTTTTTTAGAAAGATCCGCTTTTTCAGAAACAGTATTGATTAGATCTGTCTTGTTCATGACATTCACCTCCTCTCGGGCGATAATCTATTCTCAGGACTTGGTTCTGCTACCAATCCAGGAATATTCTGTACATGCTGCCATCCTTGTTGGGATGACATGCCTTATATTAAACGAGTTTCAGGTGAAATTCAATACATATCTTCCCCAAAAACCGCTTAATACCGCAATTTGACTGCATTTTCCTTGCTTGCAGTACATGAAGAATACCATATTCATAATTAAGATGCAAGAAAGCTCGAACCCTTGATATGACTAGGATTAACCCGATTTCTCACAACTCTCTTTACGATAATACGACATATTGATACATTTATCCTGCAAAAAAGAAAAAATATTCCTGCTAAATGCAAAAAAAACGTGTTAATAGGCTTATTTAAACCCATTTCTAAAAATATCGCCCGTTTTCCAAGAAAACAAAAAAACGGCCCTATATAAGAGCCGTCACAGGATAATAGCGATTAAACCACCTGATCCTTCATTAATGATTCTTTCGAGTGTTTCTTTCAATTTATATCTGGCGTTTTCTGGCATTAAAGCGAGTTTGGCTTGAATACCTTCCCTAACAATCGAGCTGAGGGAACGTCCAAAGATATCAGAATTCCAGATTGACAATGGATCTTCTTCAAAATCCTGCATAAGATACCTGACAAGCTCCTCACTCTGTTTTTCGGTTCCGATTATCGGGGAAAATTCAGAATGAACATCCACTTTTACCATGTGGATAGATGGAGCTACCGCTTTCAGCCTGACACCGAAGCGAGAACCCTGACGGATGATTTCAGGTTCTTCCAGTGCCATATCATGCAAAGTCGGTGCAGCGATACCATATCCGGTCTGTTTCACCATATTAAGTGCATCAGCGACTTGGTCATATTCGCGCTTCGCATGGGAGAAGTCCTGCATAATTTGCAATAAATGGTCTTTGCCTCTTATTTCTTCCCCGACAATTTCTTTTAGTACCACATCATATAAGTGATCCGGTGCCTGAAGATCAATTTCGGCTACCCCTTCACCAAGTTCCATTCCTGATAAATTAGCTCCTGAAATGTATTCATAGGCATCGAAATTCCCCACTACCCTGCTAACATCCCTGAGACGCTTGATGTCTTGAACCGTTTCTTCAATAGCTGACTGAAAACTTACCCGCAACCAATGCTCGTGGTCTAGGACCATTACCCAGCTAGGCAAGTTAACGTTGACTTCCAGGACTGGAAACTCATATAGTGCCTCTCTTAAAACACTATAGACATCATCTTCCCGCATTCCTTCAACAGACAGGGCCAGGACAGGGATGTCGTATTTTTCAGAGAGCTGCTGCCGTAAGATCTCTGTATCCTGATGATATGGCTGAACTGAATTGATGATCATGATGAAGGGTTTTCCCACTTCCTTCATTTCATTGACAATTCGTTCTTCTGCCTCCACGTAATCACTTCTGGCAATTTCACCGATCGACCCGTCCGTTGTGACCACCACACCTATCGTAGAATGATCCTGTATTACTTTTCTTGTACCGATTTCCGCTGCTTCATGAAATGGAATAGCTTCTTCATACCATGGCGTATGGATCATCCGCGGACCGTTCTCATCTTCATAGCCAATAGCACCGTTGACCGCATAACCCACACAGTCTACCAGACGGATATTCACGTCGAGCCCTTCCTCCACTGGTACGGAAACTGCCTGATTCGGAACGAACTTAGGCTCTGTGGTCATAATCGTCTTTCCTGCTGCACTTTGCGGAAGTTCATCCATGGCTCTTTCTCGTTCTGATCCTTCAGCCATTTGCGGTAAAACTACAAGCTCCATGAACTTTTTGATGAAAGTTGATTTACCTGTCCGTACAGCGCCGACAACACCCAGATAAATATCCCCATTTGTCCGTTTGGAAATATCCTTGAAAATATCGACTTTTTCCAAAAAAGATCCCCTCCTGATCTGCCTCGACTCTTAAATCTTACACGAGCTATGACATTATGATTCTATGATGTTGTCCTATTTAAATATGACTGGTCTTTCATATTTTATCGTTTTTATTTGAAGGAAAGGCATGGATTGTCGATAAGCAACGGCAATAGTTTCTTATATACTCTTTATCAATATCAAAAAAGCATAAGAAACGGTGTTGTTCGACCAGTCTCTTATGCTTATGAGCCATGATGCCCGCCTATGACTCCGACATGAAAACAGGTTCACCGTTTTCAATCGTATAAGGAGGTGAATAAGCTGGAACAAATGGAGAGTTATTGACCAATATATATCGGATATCCTCACCCGTCTGGAAATTATGCTCGTATTTTTGTAAAAAGTCATACAAATCCTTGCGGTAATCTATCAGCAATTCTCCTTTACCATTGAGATAGATTGGCAGCAACTTGTCTGAATAAGGGCTATTGACAGTAGGACGGGCTTCTAATCCCAATTGTTCATACTTGATTTCAAATACTCCTTTGGCTACTTTACTGCCATAAGGCACGTACTTATTTTTCGCCTGATACCGCTGAATTTTGAATTGCAGGGACCGAAGTTGATCGGCAAGCCTTAAGTCAATAAGCTTTACAGTTGGATTGTCCTCTGGATAAACAATGACGTATTGATATACACCGCCATTTTGAAAAGCGTTTCCAGGTATATCAGAAATGAGGTTGTTTTCTTTCAATTTCTGGAAATCAACGAGATATTTCTGGAATATCGGGGTATCTTGTGGTTTTGTTTGGATCGGTATCAATCCTTGTTCCTGTTCTTTATACTTACTCACAGCTTCCTGCACGTTCTCAAGCTGCGCCTGATTGGATATTTGATTTTTGGAAAGGCGGCTTTCCGGATAAAGACACCCAGTCAGCAACATTAAAACAAGAGGTGCCATCACAATATGAATTACTCTCATAATTTTCCTCCTTGCCTATTATCCCGTCGGCCCGCTGAAGACGATATAAATAATAATAATACCGGACAAAAACATGAATATGTAAGCGAATAACGCCACAATTCCTGCTGCAATTCCTTTCAATTTATGGCGGCTCAGCAAGATGAGCCCAATCGCCAATACCATAAAAAGGATACCGGCAAATGATATATACATATTTAACATTGCCACAGACATTTTGTCATCTCCTTTAAAACAGTAGCTGTCTACGACAGGTATTATACCATAGAGCCTGTCCCAGTCATCATTGTTTCTAACCCATGGGAAAAGAGACTATAACAAAGCTATGAAATGAAGTTATCTCTATTTTTTACTGGCCTTGTTTTCCTGAAAGGAAGAATAAAAGAGAGCTTCCCAGTGCAGTTCTGATAAAGGCCCAGCGTTTCATTCCATGTCGGTTTTGTTACAGCCTCTCGACTAAATAATTCCCATGTCAGCTCAAATAGAATTGTTGCTGCGAGTTATACTATGCAGTTGATGGTATGCCCGTATCCTCACGTGCCTAACAACTGATTATTTTTTAAATAATTGGTTTAGACTATTCATATCAAGTGGCATATTCTGGTTGATAATCGCTTTAACAATTTTGTCTTCCTTCGCTTTGGAAACTGGTTTATTAGCCATTTTCGATAATTGCCTGACCAAATTACGAATTGTCTGTTCATTAGTAAAATCTGCGTTTTTCACGGAATCCGCTACCTTGAATATTTCATCAGGCGTAACATTTGCATTCTTCTGAATTTGATCAAACAAATTCTTTTGGAAACCACTCACTAAAAGTCCCTCCTCGTGCATAACATTCAAGATATTATATGCATGCAGGGAGGGAGTGTGAGTGAGATCGCTGATTGAAATCAGGAGTAGCGTTCACCGAGAAGGTTGCTTAAATCTTCCATTTCATGACGCCGGCCTCTTGTCATTAATTCGTCAACAACGTCCTTCGGCTTTGCACCCTCAAACAAAATCCGATAAATACCGTCTGTAATTGGCATTTCCACGGATTGTTCTTTGGAAAATTGATAAGCTGCCTTTGTCGTTCTTACACCTTCTACCACCATGCCCATTTCTTCAAGGACTTTTTCAAGGTCATTCCCTTTACCCAGTAAATTGCCGGCACGCCAGTTACGACTGTGTGGACTGGTACAGGTGACAATCAAATCACCCACTCCTGACAACCCTGCAAAGGTAAGTGGGTTTGCTCCCATAGAAGTTCCCAGTCTGGCTATTTCAGCCAATCCGCGGGTGATCAATGCAGCTTTAGCATTGTCCCCGTACCCGAGACCGTCTGATATTCCAGCACCTAATGCAATGATGTTTTTCAATGCACCGCCTAATTCTACTCCTACAATATCCGGGGAAGTGTAGACACGAAATTTTTCATTGATAAAAATATCCTGTACTTGCTCAGCTGTTACAAGATTTTCTGATGAAACAGTAACCGTAGTAGGCTGGCGCTGTACCACTTCTTCCGCATGGCTTGGACCGGAAAGAACAACGATTCCCTCAAGCTTATCAGCTGGAAGTTCCTCGGAAATCACTTCGGAAACCCGTTTGTATGAGGAAGGCTCAATTCCTTTTGATGCATGCGTAAGCGTTACCGAATGGCTCAATGTGCTTGAAAGGCGCTGGCAAACTTCACGCATTGCTTTCGTAGGCACTACCAGAATGATATGGTCAGCACCTTCGACGGCACTATCGAGTACATGATGGGCAACAATAGCATCTGGAAGCTTTACTCCTTTAAGGTACTTATTATTGGTGTGCTTCTGATTAATTTCTTCTGCTTGCTCTTTACGGTGTGTCCATAAACGTACATCATTTCCGTTATCGGCAAGAACGAGTGCAAGGGCAGTTCCCCAGCTTCCCGCTCCCAGTACTGCAACTTTTTCCATCTCCATTCTCCTTTCATCAAGTCCGTTTTCTGGCTAATATCTTGATTGGAGTACCTTCGAAACCGAAAGCTTCCCTGATCCGATTTTCCAGGAACCTTTTATATGAGAAATGCATTAATTCGGGTTCATTAACAAATACGACAAAGGTTGGCGGCTTGACTGATACCTGGGCCGCATAAAAAATTTTCAAGCGTTGGCCTTTCACTGTCGGTGTAGGGTTCATTGCCAATGCATCCATGATAACTTCGTTCAATATATTGGTCTGCACCCTTTTAGCATGATTTTCACTGGCCTGAAGCACTTTCGGAAGCAACGTGTGGGTCCTCTTTCTCGTCTTGGCAGAAAGAAAAACAATCGGCGCATAACTTAAATACTGAAAATGAGCACGAACTTTCTCCTCGAATTCTTTCATGGATTTTTCGTCTGTATCGACCGTGTCCCATTTGTTCACGACAATCACGACTGCTTTTCCTGCTTCATGGGCATAACCGGCAATTTTTTTGTCCTGTTCGATAATACCTTCATCTGCATCAATAAGCGTCAAGACAACATCTGAACGCTCGATCGCTTTTAATGCACGAAGAATGCTGTATTTTTCTGTAGATTCATATATCTTACCTTTTTTTCGCATGCCGGCTGTATCTATAATAACGAAATCTCTTCCATCTTTAGTAAATGGTGTATCAATCGCATCCCTGGTAGTACCAGCAATATCGCTGACGATTACCCTGTCCTGGCCAAGAAGCGCATTTACTAAGGAAGATTTCCCTACGTTCGGCCGTCCGATCAAACTGAACCGAATGATATCATCTTCCTCTTCTTCTGTGGACATTTCCGGAAAATGTTTGACAACTTCGTCAAGCAAATCTCCAAGCCCCAGCCCATGTGTTCCTGAAATTGGGAATGGCTCTCCGAATCCAAGCGAATAGAATTCATAGATATTTTCCCGCATTTCAGGATTATCGACCTTATTAACCGCAAGTACTACTGGTTTATTTGATTTGAACAATATTTTTGCAACTTCTTCGTCCGCTCCAGTGATACCGTCTCTGCCATTTACCATAAATATGATGACATCAGCCTCGTCGATGGCAACTTGGGCTTGTTCACGCATCTGGACAAGCAATGGCTCGTCCCCTATTTCTATTCCACCAGTATCAATGACATTAAAGGTGGTAGTCAGCCATTCACCCTGGGCATAGATACGATCCCGGGTAACCCCTGGAATATCTTCAACGATCGAAATCCGATCGCCTACTAATCGGTTGAAGATAGTAGATTTACCAACATTTGGCCTGCCAACGATTGCAACTACTGATTTTCTCATGAAAGGGTCATCCTTTCTTTCTACATTTATCTGCAATTATTTTAAATATTTATACCGCAAAATTCGACATGTATAAATTAAAATGGAGGTGACCCCTAAAGCTGATGACCCATGGCTTGAATAGGCAGCTTCCAATTATTATGGAGGCATGCCGTGGGTCTTGCGCTTTTATGGAGTCAACCCCCCATGTGTCGATGCTGTATGTTTCCTTCATTATTTTAGCAAACATGCGGCTTTGAAACAATTACTTTCCCTAAACCACTTAGCGCATTAAGCTGTGTGTTTTTTCATCTTGATGAGTCTGGCAGAATTTTTGATTCGGTGCTTCCAAGTCCGCAGGGCAAACAGCATAATGAAAATAACTATTCCTTTTACACACAATACCAGATCATCAGTGGAGCCTATCACCGACTGAAGCCCATAACTGTATAATATATAGTCACTTGTAAACACGCCAGTAGATGAAATAAACAGCCACATTTTCATACGTAAGAGCGTATCAGCGGTTAAAATTGATAACATCAGATATCCTGCTAAGATAATGAATAAATCGCTTGCTAACATATACCAGACTGGGTTAAGGAATATAAATAATTGCACACTGGACATACTCAGGCTGAACAAAAGCAGATATGTCCACTTTTTGGTGGACAAGGAATTTCCCATCACCATAAAGAGACTACTTCCCCAAAGGTAGACAAGTGTCCAAGTAATGGAAACATCATCCATACTTAAGAGATGTCCAGTAAGAATGATGGCAACCATTAACCATATGGAATAGATACGGCCTTTGATTGGATTTTGATAAAAAAAGATTACAATAATCCAAATCATCCATAAATACCAGTAAAATTGAAAACTCATTTCCGGTGCCCTTTCCTGCCTTGTAGAACATCTTGGCATAATGTCATTGTATTGTTTACCTTTATCATTATGGTTGATTAAAAGGCTTTTTAAACAGCAAAGTCCCTGATGCACGTGCTTGTTTAAGCCAATTAGGTTACAGTGGTAACGCCGAGGGCTTTATTTTTTTAACTTATACTCGCTAAACGTATAAAAAAGATGCCCTGAAGTACTTATTCAGGACATCTTTTCGTTCCTTCTCTGGGTGATCCATTCTCTGGTTCTCCCGAAAAAAACATGAGGCTTGCCGCTCAGTTCATTAATATATTCAGCTTCTAACAGCATCATCGCAATCTTTACCTCCTGGTGAATGGTATGGATTTTTTCGATTAGTGCTTCTTGCCCTTCCTCCACTAAAACCTCCAAAAGACTGCCTGCCATTCCGAATGCCCGAGCACCTAATACAAGAGCTTTAACGCCGTCAAGCCCATGTCTGATTCCGCCAGAAGCGATAATATGGCTTTCCGGAAAAATATCGTTCACTTCCATGATAGAAATAGGAGTAGGGATACCCCAATCATCGTATGCAGACAAGGGCTTGTCTCTTCTTTTGTTTTCCACCATCGAAAAGTTAGTGCCGCCACGGCCACCGACATCGATATAGCTGACACCTAGTTCTTTCATTTTGATGGCAGTTTCCCGTGAAATACCAAAACCGACCTCTTTAATGAGGACAGGTACCTCAACCTGGTCGACTATTTGACTGATATTTGACATACGACAGCTGAAATCACGGTCTCCTTCCGGCATGACCAATTCCTGTAAGGGATTCAGATGGATTTGCAAGGCATTGGCTTCAATCATATCCACTGCTTTTTTCGCCTGATCTAAAGTGGCTTCACTACCTACATTCGCAAAAATTATCCCATGGGGATTTACTTTTCTGGTTATCCGGTAGCTAGACTCTTCTTCCGGGTTTTTAATCGCTGACATTTGCGATCCTACTGCCATAGCGATACCCGTTTCATGTGCTACTTCCGCTAAACTTCGATTGATTGCTTCCGTTTTCTTTCCGCCTCCACCTGTCATCGCATTGACGAAAAGAGGCGAACTTAAATTAAGTTCGCCTACTTCCGTGCGGATATTTAGCTTTTCCCATTCAGATGAGGTATGACTCTGATGGATGATTTGCACCTCATCAAAATGGTTGAGTACACTTTTCGGATGACTGAGGGCATGGCGGATATGGTCGATCTTACGTTCTTCTCGAGACATATCCTTCCCACCAACTTAGTTTTTATATTTGTCCAGTTTATTTCCAATCATATCACCTAATTGGAAACCAGAGTGATCGTCTTCTTTTTCATACTGTTTAAGCTCTTGGCGGCTTTCATCACGTTCAAGCTCTTTAATGCTTAATGATAGTCGTTTTGCCTGCTCATCAACATCAAGCACCTTTACTTTTACTTCCTGTCCGACATCAAGCACCTCGTCTGGTGTCCCAATATGACGGTTGGCAATTTGAGAAATGTGCACCAGCCCCTCAACGCCAGGGAAGACTTCAATGAAAGCGCCAAAGTTAACAAGACGTTTAACTTTACCTGACAACACAGCTCCACGCTCAACGCGAGATTCCAAGTCATGCCACGGACCTGGTTGTGTTTCCTTGTAAGATAAAGAAATACGTTCATTATCCCGGTCGACAGATAAGACCTTCACTTCGATCTTCTGCCCTTCTTCTACTACGTCTGATGCTTTTTCTACGTGTGAGTGGGAAAGTTGGGAAATATGCACAAGTCCGTCAATTCCACCCAAATTAACGAATGCACCAAAATCAGTGATTCGCTGTACTGTGCCTTCGATGACCTGACCTTCTTCTAGTGAGTTAAGAATTTCTTGTTTTTTGGAGGACTCTTCATCTTCTACCACAGCACGGTGAGAAAGGATGACACGATTTTGCTCACGGTCCAGTTCTACTACCTTGAGCGTTAAAGGCTTACCTTTATATTCATCGAAATTTTCGACGTAATAGGTTTCTACCAAGGATGCTGGTATGAAGCCCCGAAGTCCTACATCAACTACCAGACCGCCCTTGACGATATCTTTGACCTCCGCTTCGAAAACTTCACCGCTCTCGTACTTTTGCTCAAGATCATCCCATGCTTTATCTGCATCCACAGCACGTTTGGAAAGTACAATCTCATCATCTTCTACTTTCTTGACTTGAAGTTTGATTTCATCCCCTTCACTCACCACGTCTGCCGCTTTCTCTACATGGAGACTGGAAAGTTCACTGATAGGAACGATACCTTCCACTTTATATCCAATATCAACAAGCACTTGTTTTTCTTCCACTTTTACTACTTTCCCTGTGACGATGTCACCTGTAGAGAATTCCTGCATTCCTGATACTTCTTGATTCATTTCATCCATACCAAGCTACCTCCTTCAAAATCCGACACTACATCACTTCTATTAATGTCCTTTTGTCTAACTTCTAATATTTAAGTACTTTTGTCAAGTAATTACTTATTGGAATTATTGATTTTTTGTTAATTTTTTGATTTCTTTCATAATCATATCAGTTGTTTCTCTTGCAGTTGCTTTTCCATCCCTGTAGCTTTGCATATCAATCGGTGGCCCGTATACTACTTTCAACCGTTTGAATGGTTTATATGGACCGATAATGGCACAAGGCACGACCCAGGCTGTTGATCTTAATGCAAAAAAACCTGCTCCAGCGAGCCCTTCTCCTACTTCCCCGTTCTTACTTCTAGTTCCTTCCGGGAAAAGTCCAAGCACCTTATTTTCTTCTAATATTTTCAACCCGCCCCTTAGAGCATTACGATCACGCATTCCTCTTTTAACCGGGAAAGCATTAACATTGAGAAGAATAGTGCCAATAATTTTTTTTCTGAACAACTCCTCTTTAGCCATAAAATGTATATCACGAGAGCTAGTTATTCCAACGACGGGCGGGTCAACATTTGATATATGATTGGAACAAATGATTACCGGACCTTCCTTAGGTATGTTTTCCCTGCCTACGACTTTAATGCGGTATAAAGGATAAAAAATAACACTGCATAAGAATTTCCCTACTTTATATAAATTCATGTCGACTGCTCCTTAGCTCGATTTCCTTTCTACAACCTCAATAATACGTTCCACTACTTCATCAATAGAAAGGGAGGTTGTGTCGATTTCAACAGCACCGGCTGCTTTGACCAACGGGGCAACTTTTCTTTCCGAATCTATTTCATCCCTTTTTCTGATCTCTTCTTTCAATTCGATAAGATCAGAAGGAAATCCTTTTTCCAGATTTTCCTTATGCCTTCTTTCTGCACGCTCTTCTACCGAAGCGATCATGAAAATCTTAACTTCTGCATCGGGCAGCACATGTGTGCCTATATCTCTTCCATCCATGACCACACCACGCTTACCAGCCAGCTGCTGCTGACGCTTGACCATCTCATGACGTACTTTCCCATGTTTTGCTACGAGGGAAACATTATTTGTCACTTCCTGGGTTCGAATCTCATCAGTTATATCAACATTGTTAACAAACACCCGTTGCCCGTCCTGTTCCATTTCAAGAGCAATGTCAGTTCCCGATAATAACTCCTTGAGATCATCTTCTGATTCCAAATCAGTCTTTTTTTTAATTGCGGCCCAAGTTAATGCGCGATACATAGCCCCAGTATCGATATATATGTATCCAAGCTGTTTTGCCACTTTTTTTGCTACTGTACTTTTTCCGGCTGCTGCCGGTCCGTCTATCGCGATTGCTAGCTTTGTCTCCAAATCATCCACCACTCTCTTTCTCATCACTTGAAAAAAGACGCCTTTCCAGCAGAAGAAAGCACGTCCAATAAACCGTCATTTGTATTTTTATCATCGTGTCTATACGTGATTCCTTCAAGAACATCCTATTCATTTATCCTTAAAAAGAATAACATAAATCACCTTTAAAAATCCATTACATCCCCGGAACCATCCTGCTGAATATATACCCCTATATAGTCATAAACAGGCTGTATCTGGATAAACCATTCCGTATTTAGAAGTAGAAACTGTGCTATGATCAGAAGTAACCCATGAGCCAACAGTGCTCCAATGATGATTTTTTCCGTTTTCTTTAGAATTCCCACTTGCCCGCCTCCTGATTTTTTTATTGAACACCCTTCCTCTTCATGTAGAGCTGGCGCTCAAAACAAAATTGAATCACCGACTGACGGTCTTGATCCGAAATGTCTAAAAATTTAACCGAAGCTATATCTCTGCCATTTTCACTTTGCTTGATACGGACAATTCTCCCCGAAGCATCCACATAACGCATTTTACCGTCATACATAGGAAGCACAAGCATCATATCAATCTCCTGGAAGGCTTGAAGATTATGTAACGCTGGCAATACTACTGCAGCTCCACCACCACTTATATCCAACGTTATAGTGGAAACAGGTGAAGTAACTTCTCCATAAGGTTCTATGGCGATATCAACAGCAGTTTCCACCCTTACATACTCTCTTCGTTGTATTCGGATGATTTTATCCGGCTCAGGTAAATGAAAAACAAGAACAGGAATTTTTATTTTCTTTCGAGCCATAATCTCTGTATCGAACATATAAGCAGTCTGATCCTTACCGACGAATTTCAATCTGAATGGAGTACCTTCAAAAAAAATCCCGGTCTTTCCAGTCCTCTCGCTAATCGGATAAGTCAGATAAAGGAATTGTCCTTTAATCTCAACCACTTTACTTTTAAATCGATCCATTTCTTTATCCATGGTTATTTGTTCTAGACTCACAGAAGTTCCGATTCCTATCATCTTGAACCACTTCTTTCTGACTGGGTAATTAGTAATGCTTCTCTTATTATCTCAGAAAGAATAAAAAAGGGGAAGGGAATTATCCCCTTCCTCAGACTTCACTGGAAAATTTTATTTCTGTTGCTTTTAACTGTTCAACTTTTTCTTCTGAACCATCCATCGCATTTATAAAAATTCGATAGGTATTTCCATTCATGGTACCCAAGAACTCATAGCACAATACTTCTTCTGCAAGGTCACTTTCAATGATGGCCAAATTATGTTCTCTTATTTCGACATTTGGATTCACTTTAGACCTGGCTTGCTCCTCTGAAATTGCGGGTTTTTTGATATCCCTTTTCTCATGATTCATGAAATAGTCTCTTGAGGTCATTGCAAGTATATCTCCATTATCCAAGGCTGCTTTCACATGAATGGAATCGGGATAAATCCTTACCCCATCGATAGTACTTACATAGGTAAATACCCCTTCTTTTTCATACTGTCTGCTCTGAATTAATTCTAAACCAGGTAATTTGAATTGCTTCAAGTATTCTTCTGCTTTTTGCTGCCCCTCGTGAAGGCTTATTTTTGTTTTATTGACCGGACGTTCCACCATGACGTTCAATGGGTGTCCACCTTTAACTGATATATCAGCGTAGCCGTTTTCGTCACCTTTCTGATAAGAAACCATATAGGTTTGTACGTCTGCACCTTTGCTCGTTTTAGTCACATTCAGCTTCTGCCCCTTGTCAAGAGCAAATAGTTTTCTGGCAATTTCTAATGCTTGCTTTTCAGTGATTTCTTCCCCGTTCAAGCCGCGGAACTCATGATTTTCGCGAGAAACCCCTGTTAAAGTAGGTCCAGCATCTTCTTCACCGAAGCCTGCTACGGACTTTTCAACTGTTTGGAAACCATCAATGATGGTGTTATCTCCCTGTGTATCATTAGTAGCCAAAGCCAATTGTACATCCATCCACCTGAGATTATTCTCGAGAACCATATGCTGTACTTTTCTTAGTTCATTCTTAATCACACCACTTTGTTCATATAGTTGTTCCAGTGTTTTAACCTCTTCATCTGTCAGTGGTTTGTTGGAAAGATCACGGATAGCTGCCCGATACGTAAAATCACCTATATCATGAAGGAACTCCTCTGTCTTATTAAACGGGAGCAATGCCAGTGGCAATTGTCCTACATCTGCCTGAGCCTCTGAGGCCAGCCTCCAAATTTTTGCCAACTGAGGCGATAACTGCTGTTGAGTATTCATTGCTAAAACTGTCCCTATCTTGTCATGTAATAAGTCGGTATGATAGGACAAGTCGTGGAAAGCCCGCTGGTAAGAGTTTTCTGCCTGAATCAAAATCGCATTCTTATCCTGATGCTCCTGATACCCCCATACCCCTGCTCCGACAAGCCCAAGAGTTAAAATGGAGATTAATATCCATCGTGCCATGTTTGTCACCTCCTATTTACAGAAAATGTGTTTTCCGATTTGTTTGATTTGCGGTCTCGACCATATCCAGTTGGATGTCGCCGTTTTCGGATTAAAGTAATAAATCGCATTACCGGAAGGGTCCCAGCCATTGATTGCATCCATGACTGCACGTTTTGCTGTTTCATTTGGGGTAAGCCAAATCTGACCATCCGCTACTGCAGTAAATGCTCTCGGCTCGAATATCACTCCTGCAACCGTGTTGGGAAAACTGGCACTTTCAATACGGTTAAGTATGACTGAAGCGACTGCAACTTGTCCGACATAAGGCTCTCCCCTGGCTTCTCCATATACCGCATTTGCCATGAGTTGAATGTCGTTTTGTGAATAGCCGTTTGGGACATTGACAGCAGTATTGCTTGGCTGGTCAGCTTGCTGCTGTTTTTTCTCCTTGGGCTGCTGTTGACCTCCAGTATTTTTTTTCTCTACTTGTTGCTTCTTTGGAATACCACCATAATAAGTAAAGTCTCTACCTTTTCTGATTTGTTTTTTCACGAAGTTTTCATCGTACTTGCTAGCATCAGCCAGCTTTTGTTTTGTCTCTGACCCGGCAAGGCCGTCGATTTCCAACCCAAATTCGTATTGGAAATTACGCAGGGCCCAGTAGGTTCCCCACCCAAAAACCCCATCAATATTACCATTATAAAATCCAAGGTATTGTAATCTAGCTTGCAATTCAATAACATCGTCGCCAACTGCCCCTTGCTGGATCACTTGATTCGAAAAAGCTTCCACAGGTTTACCTGGGTACGAAGTGGTCATTATTATCATCATCAGCACTGCTAAACCAACGTACAGGAATGATCGCTTCTTGGACATTACTTGTTCTCGCCTCCTGGACCTTCTATTTTCATAAATACTAATGATAGCTTTTGAATGAAAGCATATTTTATACACAAAAAAATGCTGCTGCCTGAATTAGCTTCTGTAAATAGACTTCGGTTATAGCAATAACATCAGACACAAAAATCCGTCATCATGTGGCCACTACATCGAGGGGCAGGCGCTGGAGGTGACCGCTTCAGAGGTTATCCATCAACATCCATTTTTACCACATCAAAGACAAAGCGGTCTGTATGGAGGTAAAACTCCATACAGACCGCTCTTTCAATCACATCTTCTCTATTTTTTTATTTCCAGCCTCATCACCAGTAAGTCTGTTTTTACTCACTTTCAGCATCTGCAGCCTACTCTGCTTTCTGTTTCAAATACGACTCCGTATGATGGTTGGCCAGCTTGATTTTCTTTAATCCTAAGAACCACAGTCCGATCATGAAAGGGATCATCAGCATCATCCAGATATTAGTTGTAGTAGTTAAAATCATATCGTAAAGACCATGCAGAGCAACCGGAATCCACAATGCAAAGGCAAGACACAGTTTGGTTTTTTCCGTGTTGAATTTCGCCTTACCAACATAATATCCCATTAAAATTCCAAATAAAGCATGGGAAGACACAGGGAATATCGCTCTTCCCCACGCATATTCCACCCCATGAGAGAGAAGATACAGTATGTTCTCTACGGTGGCAAATCCCAGGCTGATTGCGACTCCGTAAATGATGCCATCATAAGGATGGTCGAACTCCCTATGTTTATATACAGCAAATAAGAATATGAACCATTTAAAAAACTCTTCCAGTAAACCAGCAAGAATGAATGATTGTAAGACGGGAGAAGGGATGATACCTTCAGCCTTGAACACATACTGCATGAACATTAACGGAAATACAAGGACTGCCCCTAATAAAAATGTACGTATGATCATTGGCAGCGGCTCCAGTTCGATTCGTTTCTTCAAATAGATAAATGTCATCAAACCTAAAGCAGGCGCTATCGCGAATGTCAATATGGTAAACATCCTCTTCTCACCTCCCTTTCATTCTAATTAAAATAATCGTATCATGTAGAAGAGAGAAAAGGAATATTTGATATGGAGCAGGTGATCGAATGAAAAAAATATTAATTATCCATACAGGTGGCACGATATCTATGAAAGAAAATAAAGAGACAGGTGAAGTAGACACCGGGGACGGCCACCCACTGCAAAAAATCGCTGCGGCGAACATTGAATCTGTACAAATCGAAGAAGAAATACTATTCCATATCCCATCCCCGCATATCACCCCGGACCACATGCTTACCCTTGGCAGGAAAATTCATGAACAGCTTGCCAAGAATGAACTTGACGGAGTGGTAATCACCCATGGAACAGATACATTGGAAGAGACTGCTTACTTTTTGGATTTATTTCTGCAAACGAGAAAGCCGATAGTGGTTACAGGAGCGATGCGTTCCAGTAATGAAATCGGTGCAGACGGACTCTATAACCTAATTACTGGCACCAGGGTTGCAGCGAGTGACGAAGCTCAAGATAAAGGTGTACTAGTCGTCATGAATGATGAGATCCATACCGCAAAAAATGTAACAAAAACGTCAACCAGCAATGTGGCCACTTTTCAAAGCCCCCAATATGGACCAATTGGCATTACAACAAAGCGGGATGTATTTTTCCACCATAAGCTTTCCAATCGTGATTCCTATCCAATCCAACAGATTAATAAGCATGTGTCTCTTGTCAAAGCATATGCAGGTATGGATGGAACCATATTCAAGGCTCTAATGAATAACCCGCTTGATGGGCTTGTAATTGAAGCACTGGGCCAAGGCAATTTGCCTCCTGACACGGTCCAGCCATTGAAAGAAATACTGGCTCAAGGAATTCCTGTTGTACTAGTGTCGCGTTGTTATCAGGGAATCGTGCAGGATACTTATGCTTATGAAGGTGGTGGAAGGAAATTACGGGAAGCAGGCATCATATTTGCGAACGGGCTGACTGGACCTAAAGCAAGAATTAAACTCTTGGTAGCTCTGGAAATGACTAAAAATCCTACAGAATTAGCACCTATGTTCGATTATTGAAATATAGTAAAAAACGAAAGAGCTTGCGGTTTTTCGCATGCTCTTTCGTTTTATTTAACTTCTTTTGGTAACAGCTTCTGCTATCTGCTTTCCGTGATGGCGTCCGTTTTCAATAAAAATTTCATTATTATTATAGCCAGCTGCAATGACTCCAGCGATAAAAATCCCTGGTACATTCGTTTCCATCGTATGCTCATCAAACGTTGGCCTTCCTGTGTCCGAATCCATTTCTACCCCCATTTTTGTAAGAAATTGATGGTCTGGCTGGTATCCGGTCATAGCGAAGACAAAGTCGTTGGAAATTTCATGTCTTTTACCTTTACATTCATAAATTACTTTATCTTCTGTGATTTCTCTAACATCTGCACAGAATTCCATGTTTATTACATCTTTCCGGACAAGTGCTTCGAATTCTGGCAGAATCCAGGGCTTTATGCTTTTCGAATACTCTTCTCCTCGGTAAAGCACGGTGACATGTGCACCTGCCTTAACAAGTTCGAGCGCTGCGTCAACCGCAGAGTTTTTCCCCCCGATTACGGTTACTTCCTTATCATAATAAGGGTGAGATTCTTTGAAATAGTGCTTTACTTTGCTCAGTTCTTCGCCTTCGACTCCCATCATATTCGGTTGATCATAATACCCCGTTGCAATTACAATTTGTTTTGCCTGGTAAACATCATTATTGCCATTCTTTTTTTTAGTGTGAAGGATAAAACCATTCTCCGATTTTTCTACTCTGTTCACTTTTTCAAAGGCATTTACTCGTAATTGCTGGCGTTTTGCGACGGTCCGGTAATAAGCAAGTGCCTGATTCCTTACCGGCTTCTGGCGTTCTGTTATAAATGGGATATTGCCGATTTCAAGCTTTTCACTTGAACTGAAAAAAGTCTGATGAGTGGGGTAATTGTAAATGGAATTGACTACATTACCTTTCTCTATAAGTAACGGTGTTATGCCGCGATTTTGCAACTCAATTGCTGTACTCATTCCACATGGGCCGGCACCGACGATGATTACTTCTTCCTGTTGCACGTTTTTCCACACCTCTTCACTGAAAATTATATTGGATAGATGTATTGTTTACTTTAGTACAATAAAATATCTCCTACCATATTACATGATAGGAGATATGTGTATAACAATCAAATTAAACCCATCCACGGAAGCGGGAGGCCTCGGCCATTTTGCGGACTCCAACCATGTAGGCGGCTAGCCGCATGTCCACCCTTCTCGTTTCAGCAGTATTATAAACAGAATTGAAGCCCTTCACCATGACCTTCTGGAGTTTTTCCTCTACTTCTTCCTCTGTCCAGTAGTACCCCTGGTTATTCTGTACCCATTCGAAGTAAGATACAGTCACGCCGCCCGCGGAAGCGAGTACGTCTGGTACGAGAAGAATTCCCCTGTCAGAAAGAATCTTGGTTGCTTCTAACGTTGTCGGCCCATTTGCTGCTTCTACGACGACGTTTGCTTTTATATTATATGCATTATCTTCTGTAATCTGGTTCTCGATTGCCGCAGGTACAAGGATGTCACAATCGAGTTCAAGTAACTCCTTATTCGTAATAGTCGTTTTAAACAGGTTAGTCACTGTTCCGAAACTATCCCTACGGTCCAGAAGATAATCGATATCAAGACCTTCCGGATCATGCAACGCACCATAAGCATCGGAGATCCCAATGACTTTTGCGCCTGCATCATGCATGAATTTCGCCAGAAAGCTGCCAGCGTTACCGAAGCCTTGTACGACAACTCGTGCACCTTTTACATCAATGCCCTTCTTTTTACACGCCTCTTCAATGCAGATGGTAACGCCCTTCGCTGTTGCCGATTCCCTGCCGTGGGAACCTCCCAGCACTATCGGCTTCCCAGTGATGAAGCCCGGGTTATTAAACTCATCAATCCTGCTGTATTCATCCATCATCCATGCCATGATCTGAGAGTTAGTGAATACATCCGGTGCAGGAATATCCTTTGTAGGTCCTACGATCTGACTGATGGAACGAACATACCCCCTGCTTACACCTTCCAGTTCACGGAATGACATTTCCCGGGGATCACATACAATTCCGCCTTTTCCGCCGCCATAGGGTAAATCCACGATTCCTGCCTTGAGACTCATCCAAATAGACAGGGCCTTCACTTCTTTTTCCGATACATTGGGGTGAAATCTCACTCCACCTTTTGTTGGTCCGACTGCGTCGTTATGCTGAGCTCTGTATCCTGTAAATATTTTTATGGAATCGTCATCCATCCTGACAGGAATTCTGACTGTCATCATTCTTACAGGTTCTTTCAACAGTTCATATACCTCTTGGGGATACCCCAGTTTATCTAGGGCTTTTTTCACTACAGTCTGTGTTGATTTAAGTACATCCAATTTATCGTTTGTAGAATCTGCTGGCTTATCGGCTACCATCAGTTTACCTCCTATATCGATCCGTTAAAAACTTAGCTTTCAGAGATTAGTATACACCTTCAATATGATTATGCAAACAACTAAAAATAGTTATTTTGTCGCTAATTGAATTAAAATTGTTAAGACTTTGTTTTAGGGCTGTTTTGGCTGATTGTCAGCTCTACGAACTTCTCAATCATATCTTCGTAGCTCCAGCCGACTTCCTTTGCTGAATCAGGGAAAAGACTTGTCGGAGTCATACCAGGAAGTGTGTTCACTTCCAATATAACTGGTTCATTCTTCTCTGTTACGATGAAATCCACTCGGGAATATATATCGCAGCCTAATAACTGGTGGGCAAGCACAGCTTGCTTCTGCAGCTCTTCAGTTACTTCTTCAGATAATCGGGCAGGAACTATATGCTCACTTCCTCCCGGTTTATATTTTGAATCAAAATCATAATACTCACTCTTCGGAATGATTTCAATAACCGGAAGAGCCTGCTCCTGTCCTTGTTTTCCAATAACAGGGACGGTCACTTCCCTTCCAGCAACATAGTCTTCAATCAGTACAGTATCATCTGATTGAAAGGCGCTTTCTATGGCTGCTTTAACCTGGCCCTGATCCTTGATGATTGTCAGTCCCAATGTCGAGCCTTCCTGATTTGGTTTTACCACAAACGGAGGCATAAATTTTTCCGTTACAAGCTTGGCTATTTCATCGGTGCTGCTGTACCGGCTGATTGTATAGGCTTCACTTCTAGCAGTAGAAATACCATTCAAGCTGAAGATCTGTTTCGATTTTGCCTTATCCATCGCCAGCGCCGAAGCAAGCACCCCAGACCCGACATAAGGTAAATCTAACATGTCAAGAAGACCCTGGATTCTTCCATCTTCACCATAGCGTCCGTGAAGTCCGATCACTACAAGGTCTACTTCAAGATTAATGATTTCCTCCATACGTGCAGGATGAAAATCTATCCCTTTTACATCATGTCCATTATTCTCGAGTGCTTCTATCATACCTTTCCCTGTAGAAAGAGATACCTCCCTTTCTCCGGAAGTTCCACCATATAAAACCGCTATTTTCAATTGTTACACTCCCCAATCCCCATTATCTGCACTTCCGGTGCAGAGTCAACTTCATATTAACACGTTCAGTTCAAAGCTTCTATTTAAATTCATTTAAAAAACATAAAGATGAACGGTGCATGGGTAGCCACCGTTCTTCAATTCTCTAATTCCGGCTGAATAAAGTAGTGATGAATCTGATTTACAGCCTGTTTTGCCAGAATTGTTTTCCCGTATTCATCTAAACGATAAGAAGTGATAATGCTCGGAGTACCGAATTCAGACATCAATGCAATGATATATTCCTTATCCATTGTCTCGATATCCTCTTCTTCAAGGCGCATGTAATATAGGTCCTGGTAGTAATCTACACAGCCTCCCCGTACTCCTAAATTATATAAAGAATGACTGACTTGGATAATATCTTCAAATTCACAGAAGGAAAAAATCAGTTCTTTGCTTTCGTCCAATGTCACTTTCATTTCAATGTAATCTTCATCCTCTTCGTCCAAATCGCTTTCTGTTTGGGTTACAACAATGAACATTCCCTGTGCTTGCAACAGGTACACCTGGACCAGTAAAGTACCGTCGAGTTCAAAGCCGAGCTCATCACTGGCCTCATACATCATGTCACTGAACAATTGATGGACTCGTGGTAAATCATGCCAAAGGTCTTCTTTGGTGAGCCCTCTTTCTATTAAATCATCAAAGGTGAGGAAAATTTTGAACTTCTCATTGGACATTCGTTCCAGACGCATCCCATCGCCCCCTGAAATCCTCGGTTTATCTTTATCTTATGCTATTATTTATCTTTTGGTACTTCTTTATGCTCCACAGGGATTCCCTACGAACTCATGAATGCATGGTTACATTATTTATCGGTTTTGTCTACCTATTTTTCAAGTGGCTGCATGTTTTTAATTAGCCATTTGTCCCATTCCTGTTTTGAATTTCCAACAAGATACGGTTTAAGCGTTTCCTTTTGTTTATCGGGCAATTGATTGCAGGCATGGCCGCCTAATCCGATACGAAGGGAGGGAAATTGTTCATGTAAAGCTCCGGCTAATTGGAGGGATAAGTTTATATTTTTCTTGAGGGTACAAGACATGAAGAGAAAGTGTGGCTCGATCTCCTCAATTACTACATCAATATCTCCTTCTGCAATGCTTTGACCCAGATAAATAACCTCATGTCCTTTCCTTTTCAGATACATAGCGAAAATTAACAACCCCAGTTCATGCCGTTCATTTGGACCACAGACAAGGAGCGCCTTAGGAAGCAGTTGATCGGAAGGAACCGATAACAGCATCATCCCAATTCGTGAACGGAGAAAATTAGAAGCAAAGTGCTCATGCGCGCTTGTAATACGGTTATTTTCCCAAAGATCCCCTATTTTGACTAACAGCGGTCCCACCATATCCATTACTATAGTTTCTGAAGTAAACAAACTGAAGGCATGATCCAAATGTTGTTGGGCGGACCTCTCATCAAATGATATTAATGCCTGAAGCAACTGCTCGCTTTTTCTTGATAGTTCATTGGTTTCTCTGCCCTCCATCGACGTCTCGAAAATCAACTGTTCATTATTTTCCAGCAACGATACTGCCTGAGAAATAGTAAAGCCCTTGTCCACCTTCTGGACGAGCCACCTTAAAATTTTAATATGTTCGTCGGTATACAGACGATGCCCAGCTTCATTACGGATCGGACGAATCATCTGGTACCTTCTTTCCCAGGCTCTTAGCGTGCCAGGCTGGATGCCAAGTATATTAGAAACTGCTTTAATGTTATATTTACCGTTTGTGGTCGCCATAAGCTTTCCTCCACATACACCATTTTACTAAATTATATACATCTGCATCCCCTTGTGTAAAATATGTATATTCTTTTTTTAACATTTGAATAATCACTTCACCGATTTTATCGTGATTACATGACACTCTGCCTGTGTACCGAGCCTCAATGGTAAAAGCCTTGTACCATACCCTTCACTTACAAACACGGGGGTGTCCCGATCTTTCTTCAGCCCACCCTTAGGCATGGGTCCCCAGCCAAATAACCTTATCTGCCCACCGTGAGTATGACCGCTTAATACAAGGTGTACAGCATTCTTTTGCTCTGAAGAGAAAGCCTGAAGCATAGCAGGATCATGGATGACTAGTACTTTAAATTCTCCTGTCGCATCTTCATAAGCATATTTCAGATTTTCTTCGGGGTGGTGATAAAAATCAACCCCTAGTATACTGATTTTTTCTCCTTCTGCTGATTCAAGATTAGCTGCAGTATTGCCTAGAATGTGGACTCCGAGAGACAACAGTGTGGCATCCAGTTCGTGGTAGTCACCCTCATAATCGTTATTTCCCCATATGAAGTAGACCGGTGCTCCCCATTTTTTCAGTTTTGTGATGTTCTGTTTGACATTCTCCATTCGGACTCCCTTTTCAATCAGATCACCGCCAATGATAACCAAATCGATAGAATCTGTTACTTTGGAAAGTGTTTCTTCCTGGAGAGTTCTCCGATGAATATCGGATAGGAAGAATATATTAATTTCTCGAAAACTTGCCGGCAGAAACTCGGAAGATAGTACCTGCCTGTCGATGACGTCAGTATGTGCTTTTCTATACATATGAAAGAGTAATAAAATCCCAACAACCATTACCGACAATCCAATATACATCATGTCTCCCATTCACGCCCCAGTCTTTTACGTTTCAAATGAAAATCTATCGTGATAATACCATAGATGATAGCCAGGACATAGAAAACAATTACTATTTTGAAGGAAAGAAAACCTAAAGGAACTGGTATGAATGCTGTGCTGCCAATAAGTATTCCTTTTTTCAGTTGGTTGTAATGGAATATCTCATGGAAACTCTTGCGAAAAAGGTAAGACTCTCCGATAACGCCAGCTAACAAACACCCAGCGCCTAATATAAATGTACCTGGCTGCATGATCGTATAGATGAACATACTCGGTTCAAGAGGCAAGCCGGCAAATGGCAGCCAATAGATTGCCAGGAAACAACCGCTGAATGCTAGCAAAACATTCATGAATGTTTTCAAAAAATCCCCTCCCAGACAAATTTATGCCATAGTAAGGGGAAAAAGAAGCCTTAGTCTTTATGGATATCAAGAACACGGAATCCTGTTTTCTCTAATTTTTGTGCAAATTTCTCGATATTATCATTGGGGTCTACTTTCAAAACTATCCGCCGTGCCAATTTATCCGTTTCATCAAATGTAGCAAGAGAAATGACATTTTCGTGATACGTTTTCAAGATATCTCCCAACCGTTCGATCCTTCCGGCAGACTCTTCGGAAGTAAAAGCAATTCTGACACCTTTTCTTTTTACACCAAAAGCGCTTTCAAACTGTTCAAGCACATCAAATCGAGTCACAATACCAAGGAACTGACCGGAATCATTTGTAACAGCAAGAATGGGAAAACCTTTAAATACAGGTAAAGTACGTTCAAACACTTCATTTTCTTTTATGCTTAAATCTTTATATCCACATATCTCTCCTGCTGTTGTTGTCTCTAAAAAGATATCCTTTTGCTGATTACTTTCAAAACAGGCCTGATAAAGTAACTCTTTCGAAATCATCCCGATGAACCTTTCCCCATCCAAAACAGGCATCGCCTGTATATCTTTTTCACTTAAAGTACGGAGGATATTGGTTAAAATATCATCCTTATCTGCGACGAAACATTTGTGTGGTGAAACCATTATACTTTTAACGAACATTGACATCCCTCCACCTTATTTTTTTCTTCCCTCACTATAATTCTCGTTCCACTCCCATAAACCCTGCATAATTCTCGCATAGGACGGCCTTCCTTTTTCATACAATTGCATTAGCCTAATTAAGGAAGGTGATTGTCTTGTACACGCAGCAAAAATGTTACCGGCCTTTTTATGGTCCGCATGATCCTTGTCCTCCAAAATTAATCAAGTGTTATTCCACTCCGCCAAATCTATATATGGGCTTCCAGCCGCCTGGCCTTCAACAATTCGAACCAAGGGTCGCGCTGATGAAAGGAACATTATGGCCAGCCTTCTATGACCCATATCCAAAACCGAAGCCAGCCAGGGAGGTGGAAATGGATGAACAAACTAACTCCTGAGTACTATCAGCAGTTAGAAGCCATCCAGGCAGTTGATTTTGTGCTGGTGGAATTGACACTGTATCTGGACACGCACCCCAATGATGCCCAGGCAATTGAACAGTTCAATGCTTGTGCAAAAGAAAGCAGGCGGCTTAAGAAGATTTTTGAACAGCAGTTCGGCCCGTTAATGCAATACGGTAAAAGCTACTCAGGCTGTCCATGGCAATGGGATGATACTCCTTGGCCATGGCAGGTATGAGGTTTTAGGAAATTGGAAAAGGAGGGGATGAAAACTTATGTGGTATTATGAAAAAAAGCTTCAATACCCGGTAAAAGTAAGCAGCTGTAACCCTAGGCTCGCTAAATTTTTGATCGAACAATATGGTGGTGCGGACGGTGAGTTGGCAGCTGCCCTGCGATACTTAAACCAACGTTACTCTATTCCTGATAAAGTCATTGGGCTGCTGACAGACATCGGTACAGAGGAATTCGCCCACTTGGAAATGATTGCCACTATGGTTTATAAACTGACCAAAGATGCTTCTGCCGAACAAATGGAAGAGGCAGGCTTAGGTGCGCATTATGCCAACCATGATAATGCTTTGTTCTATCATAATGCCGCCGGAGTCCCCTGGACGGCATCCTATATACAAGCTAAAGGGGACCCTATTGCTGACCTGTATGAAGATATTGCGGCGGAAGAAAAGGCCAGAGCAACCTATCAATGGCTCATTAATATGTCAGATGACCCCGATTTGAATGATGGATTAGCCTTTTTAAGGGAGCGGGAAATTATCCATTCCCAGAGATTCAGGGAAGCAGTTGAAATACTTAAGGAGGAAAGAGGAAAAAAACAATTCTTTTAAAGGAAAGAAGACCTGTGATTTCTCAGGTCTTCTATTTCATTTACATAAGATAATTTCTGACAACTGTAGATATTGACAAGAATAAAAAATAATATATCAATTCCAGCTACATGTACCCAGATACCCTCACTTTTTGAATCGGATCAACAGAGCCAATAAAAAGTCAATGACAAAATGAGCCAGGATAGTTGCTGTCAGGTTACCTGTCAATTCATACATGTACCCAATAAAAAAACTTACAAATAAGACTGAAATAAGCAAGACTATTTTTTTCAAGTAACGAATATGCATGACTGCAAACAAAATGCTCGCTGCAGCATATCCGAATTCGGAATGGATGACACCCCGAAACAGAAGTTCCTCACTGACTGCAACTACTAACACCAGGCCAATAATACTTGGTATAGACCGGGTTTTGAATACCTTACTGTTTATACCCCCATCATCATAGTGCTTCTCTGGTAAAAGTGTCATTAATAGTAAATCAGCAGCCACCACAATCAGTCCTGGAAAGACACCATAAACCAATAATTCTTTACCATTTAAATCGAACTGCTGCAGCCAACCTTCCCAAAAAGAATCAAATAACCACCAGCTGCCGATTACAGCAGTGATGAATATGATTATCTGGGTCAGCATCAAGTGAAAGGTAATTTCCCTGTCTGTCATCTTCTCGATTAATTCAGCTTGTCTGGATTTACCCATTAGCTTCTCCCTGTAAAAACAATCTGTTTAGGCGTGCTATCCAATCCAATGTTTCCGGATTTCTTTTGGCGATGTCAAAGCGGACCTTCTGCCATGCAAATCCGCAATGATCGCAGCAGGGTACTACAGGTTCCTTGATGTCTTTTTGAAATGGTTTATATAACATTACTCTCCTGCATCCTTGTGTTTGAAGAGACATGATTAGTTCAGACAGCTTCATCATTTTATACGTATACCTGTCACGGACCACACGTTCCACTTCCTCTTTCATTACTTCCCACTTGTCTCGGTTTGTAATAAGAATATTATCCTCCAATAACTGATGCCGCTTAAGGTGATGCTTGATAAAACGCCATTGAATTTCTGGAAGCCCGGTTTCTTCCATTACAACAGCATCTACAGGAAGCGGCTGGTCCTCATGGGTAATGGTATGCAAATAAGAAAATATACAATCCAAATCACTTGTGGACGGAAGTTCACTTTGAATCAGCTTTTTCGGGAGCATATCATCGGATGGAGCGTATAGAATTATACTGATGCTATGATTTCCATCCCTTCCTGCCCGTCCTACTTCCTGGATGAAAGATTCCAACTGCGGCGGTATATGATAATGAATAACTAAGCGGATATCTTTTTTATCAATTCCCATACCGAAAGCGCTTGTACAACAGATCACATCTAATTGGCCATTCATGAATTGCTGTTGGATCAAAAGCCTGTCGGTATGTTCCATTCCTCCATGGTAATAAGCAACTTGCCGGTCAGAAAGCCTCCTCATTAATTCATGGGCGGTGTTTTCCGCCTGCAGTCTGCTTGAAAAATAAATCATTGCTGGCGCATGGTTGTGAGCTAGTAATTCAGTAAGTTTATCTACTTTCTGATCGGAATGATTCACGTGTTCAACTACAAAGGATATATTCGCTTTATCCATCGGGTAAATATGTAATTGCATACCTTCACAATCAAGCTGCCTGATGATATCGCTTTGCACCTCGGGCGTTGCTGTCCCGCTCAATGCCAGGACAGGCGGTCTTCCCATTTTCCCAATCATATCACCAAGCCTCAGGTAGTCCGTCCTGAACTCATGCCCCCACTGTGAGATACAATGAGCTTCATCAACAACAAATAAAGCTACGTCCATGATCCCAAGCCGATCTGCTACATGTTGGTTCTGCAGCATCTCCGGAGACAAATATAATAGCCTGTAGTGAGACAGACGATCCAGTACCTGTCTTTTTTGCCTTGGATCCAAAAAGCTGTTTATTGCAGCCACTCTTTTAAATCCTGCCGCCTTAAGCTGCCTTACCTGATCCACCATCAATGATACCAGAGGGGATACAACGACTGTAATACCATCAAGGAGCATTGCCGGCAGCTGATAGCAGATTGATTTTCCTGTACCTGTGGGGAGTACTCCCAAAACGTCATAGCCATTTAAAACATCCGAAATGATTTCCTTTTGGCCCTCACGAAATGTATCGAAACCGAAATGTGTTTTCAAATATTTTTCCAAATCATATGTGTTCATACAACTGCCCCATTTTTATCAGGTTGATTCCGTGCCATTACTAATCTTATCGTAAAATAATCGTATTTTCCCTCAAGCACATCGTATATTTCTTTCAACCGCTTCGTCTTAAGACCATCCATCGCTTCATTGATTTCTTTTATAGCAGAAATTGATATATATTTTTCAATTGCAAATTCCGGGATGCATAAGGCAACCTCCACTACATGGTCATGGATGGTACTCATTTTTAAACCCCTATTCATCGAAATATCCTCAAGATCCATTCCATTTAACAGCATCTGATAAGTCCGCTTTGCTGAATGTGTAATCAGAGGATTATCATTATCATCGCCGAGAAGCAAGGAAAGCTCTTTGTATTTCTGCGGTTTTTTTTCAACTACCCGATACATTAAGTGAAGGGTGTGTTGAAGATGAAGATGGACATCGTGGATATCCATGTTAAATTGTTTTGCCAGCTGCTGCTTGCTTAAACCGATTAAGTCCGCTCCTGTAACACGGTAAGTGAAAATTTCGGACTCCCTACTGTCTATCTGTGATAAAAAGAGTTCGAGCTCATGGTAAAGACGATTGACAGCTTCCGGCAGTTTCCTTTTTTTTGTTTTATAATGATTCTTCACCCATTGAAGCACATCATTTGTGTCAGATAAAGGTAAAAAATCTTTTTTGCCATTAACCAGACTGGTAATGGTCTGGATGTATAAGAACAGCCGCTCTTCAAAAATATGGATAATGGCATGAAGACGCATCCCGTCAAAGTACAACGGGCCCTGGTCATTTTTCATTTCCTTAAATGTACTAATTCCCTTATGAGTGAGCTGAGGCTTCTCACCATTAACGATTAATATGTCTTCCGACTGTAAGTTTTTGATTAATTCCATAAAGGAATCCCGTTCCAGCTGCTTATAAATGCCGAAGAATGCAGTAAGCTGATAAGTATAGGAATCCTGCAGGGTCTGAGTGGACCTTTTACCAGTTAATAGGTTATAGATCCCTCCAATAGATCTTTCACCGTTTAATTGATTGATACAGGTCATTAAAATATATACAAACAAAAGCACTTCCCCCTTTTTAAAGATGAGATAATTTTCAGTCAATTCCGGGAAATCGCAACGTGATATAAATCACACGGAAACCCTTTAGCTGCAAGGTTTGTCGGTGATTTCCATGTTGAAATATTTTAATAGAAGAAGTACAATTAATTCAAGGCGGATGTATCCAGAAAATATAGAGATAACAGTTGTATGTTCCATTTTTGAGGAGCTGTATTATTTAGGAGGGAATAGGTCATGGCGAAATATACCATTGTTGATAAAGAAACATGCATTGCTTGTGGTGCCTGTGGTGCAGCTGCACCGGATATTTACGATTATGATGATGAAGGCATCGCCTATGTAGTGCTTGATGATAATGAAGGTATCGTTGAAATACCTGAAGTATTAGAAGAAGATATGGAGGATGCATTTGAAGGTTGTCCTACTGATTCCATCAAAGTTGCGGATCAGCCATTTGAAGGAGATCCTCTGAAATTCGAATAGAACATTCGTCAAAGCCCATTGCGCACCTGCAGTGGGCTTTTACTTATGCTCCAGCTCCATCAGTTTTTCCATTGCATCCTGCTCATCAAAGCTGCTGTACCACCTGTAATGTTGGTTGTCTATGATTCTGTAATGCTTGCTTATCAGATTTTGCTGAAGTGTAAAGAACTGTCTTTCTTCGATGTTGTTCCACCATATTTTCCCTCCTAAAGTCTTATCCCTTGGCCGTTCAATATATTCGTGGGCCACGGTTTCAATCACTTCCATCGGATCTTCACCAAGCATGTTCCTCAGGGTTTCGCTATCCTGAAACAAAGCACAGACAGCCACTATCGTTGTCCAGCTTGCTTCTGTTCTTTCCTTCTCAATCTGGACTAATGTCTTTTTAGAAATACCTAATATATCAGCCATTTTATTCTGGGTATAACTTTTTTCTACACGGATCAATTTTATCTTTTTTGAAATTTGCCTGATTAATTGCTCTTTGTCCATCACTGATCTATCCTTTCGGTTTCATCCCCTTTCTATTTTAACATGACCATCGTTTTTCTCCTATAATACATTGTTAGCGTTTAACAGTCAGTAAAAATAGTTTTTTCAGCAATGTTTTCCCGTGAATATGGGAATTTTAAAATTTTCACTACGTCGGGAAGCTTCTTTATTATACTTTTATTACTAAAAAATCTCCTCCCATCGCATCAGCGCAAGGGAGGAGATTTTTCTTTACTGACATCGTCGTGTCATTTACCTAAAAACGAAATTCGTATTCTTTTACTTTTTTAACTCTATATAATCTAAGGGGTTAACGGCTATTGGCACATCAAGTGGTCTGGTTAGATTATATGGACCTATCCTTTTTATATCATTACCTGTAAACTGGACTTTTTCCATATGGTAAGTACCAGCAGTGGCAAGAACGGCCTCTACCATGTTCAAGGTTTGTTGGTCTTGTTGAAGGGAACCTTCATTAATATTGACTTCTAATGTTCTTTCATCAATTTTCTTTGCTTGAATTCTGACATTCTCCGGTATTGGAGATGAAATCAACTTGCCCTCACTTTTGTGCATAGCCTGGATAGCCTCGTCAATTTTTAAATCTGGTCTGGTTTCTGTGCTTATCAGGAATGTCGGATGATTTGGACTATATTGATATAATTTATATACTGCCGGTTCCGGTTCCACTTGGAGTTGATCCAGTTCACCGTAGTGCCCTACCTCAACAGGTCCCCCTCCTTCTTTTTTTAATTTCACTTGCTTGATACCATATGGACGAAAAGCTGACTGGATGCTCTTAACGAGCACCTGATCTGCGCTTGAACCTCCATTATTGCGGTATCCACTCATAAATAACGCAGTTCCTTTACCTTCTTCTTTGTTGATAGATAAAGCAATATTACTTAAAGGGTAATTACCTAACCCCAAGGATTCCAGCTGTGAGGAGAGGTTACGCAATGAACTCCAGGTGTCCGTAATACTTCCATGATTAGGAATTATGATAGATAATGGTACGATATGTTCCGCATTTTTCCCAGGTACACCGATATGAACAAGTTGTGTATCCGGATCGTCATAGAGAACCAGGTGGCTTTCCGAGGCAATCTTTTGTTCGTATAATTGTGCCTCCTCTCCGGCATCCTCCAATATTCTGGCGGCATCTCCGGAGTCTTTATTAGAATTTTCCTGAGCAGCCTGATCTGTACTATATTCTCTGTTTTTTAGTTCTTGCTGGTTCATAAACAACATAGGAATGATAAGTGCTAGCAGCAGTATGACAGTAGCAGAAGCAACGACAGGTATTGCCCATGGCTTGTTTTTCCGTGTTTTATCATCCTCTGAACGGGAGGAAACTTTTCTGTATAAGTCATCTTTTGTTTGTCTGTCTTTTATTTCCGGCATATTCTTTAATGCATGTTCGAGTTTTTTGTCTGCATTTTTTTTATTGCTCATGGTGCTTCTCCTCCTCTCGCTGCTTTTCCATCTGACGCTGTAATGCTTTCATTCCCCTGTGCTGAGTTGTTTTTACTTTACTGGCACTCCACCCGAGTATATCAGCAGTTTCCTGGATGGACATGGATTGTATGTAACGGAGGACGATGACGCTTTTTTGGTCGACTGTCAATTGCTCCATACATCGGTATACTTCCCGAATGGTTTCACCTTGCTCTATGATTTCATCAGGAAGGGGACGTTCATCCTGTAACTGTTCCCCATGATTACTCCAATCAAAGAAGTCCATCAGCCGTTTCTTTTTCCGCTTTTGTTTTCTGAAATAGTCTATTGTCACATGACGTGCGATAGAAAAAAGCCATGTTTTTTCACTGCTCTCCCCATTAAAACGGGAGTAAGAATTAATAACCCGGATATAAACATCCTGAACGAGATCTTCTGCTTGTTCCCGATCCTTGACCATATAAAAAACAAACCGGTAAAGATCGGTGTGGTATTGATCATAAAACCTTTCGTATACCGATCGCACTTTTTCTGCCTCCCGTTCACTTGAATAGTCGCTTTTCCATTTAAAAAGTTACACTAACCATAATAATACTTCCCATTAAAAAATACCAACCGGCAATGAGGCCACTTAAAAGTCCTTTCGTATCTAGTAGAGCTTTTTAAAGTTGATTCCAGCGAATCGTAAAGCGGTGGCTGCTTGCCGTGGGCACGGACTTAAGCCTTTCTTGGTCAAAAGGATCACTTGACCAGGTATATCTTCGGCTTGCGCTGTTCACACAGGCGCCCCCACCGAACGCTCATCGTGGAGCAGAAGTTAAACGAAAAAGAGTGTAAGGAATAGATGACACAAACCACTTGAAATTAAATAAAAAGCGGTCTGAATGGAAATTAAATTTCCCACAGACCGCTTTTTTAAAATTCTGCTTTTTCTAAGGGCTTCCGTTTTTCAGTAGTCTCACAGCAATTGGCTGGTATTTAAGTCAGAATCCATTGCTTATTATAACGCTGGAACAATTTACTGAGGACAGGGGATAAGACAAAAATAAATACCGCATTTCCTATCGCATGATACAAGTCGAACGGCAGACCTGCAAGGTAATATCCCCAAAAAGATCCTGCGTAAGAATACATAGTGAGAGAGATTATAAATCCATATAACAAACCGCTGAAAGCACCAAATATCGATAGTAAGGGCAGTGGAATCTCCCTCCAGCATTTACCGAGAATACCACTCATAAACCCGATTAATCCCCACGCTACAATTTGCCATATTGTCCAAATTCCCATCCCTAGTAAGACATTGGATAAAAAGGTGATCAACAAAGCCAGGATTACCGCAGAAAGCGGACCAAGCCAAATACCTCCAAGTATGATAATCGCGGTCACCGGCTGGACATTCGGAATAAATGCAAGGGCATACCTTCCAACAACAGCTAATGATGCCAATAAAGCAATCAGAGTGATCTTATAAGTATTCATCGGTATCATTCCCACTTATGGAAATCAAAAACCACTTCATCGCCTTCTTTAAGTTCATACTCCTTAGCACCTACTTTTGCTGTTTCCCCATTAATAGTAAAAAACCAGGCTTTTTGCTCTCCATCTTTTGCTTTGATACCTTCAATTTGGGTGATAAAACCGTCTTTTTCTTTTACGCCCTCGAAGTTTTCTTTCAGAACTTTCATCAAAGATGTTCCTTCTTTAACTTCAAGTTCTTTTTCTGCAACGCTTTTTTCCCCATTGTTCTGAGATATAGTTATCTGTACTGAAAATTCCTCTTTTGCCTGTTGTTCTGTCTGCTGCTGACCATCATTACCCGGGCTTTCTGCCTGACAGCCTGCCAGGATACCCAAGCTGAGAAAGATAGCTGATACTATACGATACCATTTGCCCATTTCTTTCCTTCCCTTCTTTCCACATAGTATTGGCTAAGCTTAGAAGGGATTCATTATCGACAACCGTACTGTTGGTCCATGTAAAAAACCCATCCCTGGACGGATGGGTTTGAAGACAAACCAGCATTATACCTGATAGATTATACATGCCCGGTTGTCTCAAACGCTCAATCCCCGAAGCTTTGAAACGATGCAAAAAGGCAGGTCTACTGGCTCGTGTTCATTCTACTGCGGACCCTTCCCATATCATCAGATACAGTGGTAAATCCGGTTCGTCACACTTACAGTTGCGAGGACAGCTTTGGCATTCCACCAAATTCCCTTTAACTCATAAAGAGTACCTTCATGCGAATATTCGATTATACTATTCTTATATTATCATAAGCCTATCGAATGTAAAGAGTGTGTTTCACAAGGAACAAGAATATATTACAAATCCTGTGAGGTTTCGCAATTTAATGGCAGTTTAAAGGAGAATGTTGTCCCAATACCTGCCTTACTGTGAACTTCAATAATGCCATGATGTGCTTCCACTATATTTTTAGCAATCGCAAGTCCAAGACCTGTCCCTTTTTTACTTTTATCTCTTTTTCGCGATTTGTCGGCTTTATAAAATCGTTCAAACACAAAGGGAAGATCTTCTTCCGGAATCCCGGATCCCGAATCCTTGACAGATACTAATAGATTATTGTTATCAAGTTCAAGATTTACCGATACTTCACCGCCCCGGTTAGTATGCCTGATCGCATTATCCACAAGATTAGTAAGTACCTGTTCTACTCTATCAGGATCAAATTCAGCTTGACCGATTTGGTTAATCGCATGATGAGTAAGCAGTATTTCTTTTTCTTGAGCAAGCCCCTGAAATTTTCGGACCACTTTTTCGGTGAATGGTACGACATCAACTTCTTCCTTATTTAAGGAGATGTGTCCAGCCTCCATTCGGGCAAGGTCCAGCAGTTCATTTACCAGCCTCCCCATCCTTAATGATTCCTCATAAATGATTTGGGCCAATTCATTCTTTTCTTCCTTACTCTCTGCAATATCATCAACGATTGCTTCACTATACCCTTGCATCATTGAAATAGGTGTCCTCAATTCATGTGACACATTTGCAATAAAATCTTTTCGTAGTTTATCCAGTCTTCTTTCTTCTGTCATGTCACGCAGCACTGCAACTGCACCCCTGACATACGTCCTGTCATATAATGGAGTCATGATAATCACCCAGTTCCGCCCTTGGACGTCAGCTTCCGTCATTACTTCTGTTTCGCTCTGGATGACTTCATTAAAAATTTCTCGAAGTTTATCAGGGAGAACAGGATGGGTTTGATAGTCTCCTGCTTCCTTCTGTTCAAATTCAAGTGCATCCAGGTATTGTTCTGAAGGTGGATTGGTGATCAGTACTTCCCCTTGCCGATTTATGGTAATAACACCGTCTGCCATGGAGCTGAGAATTCCGGACAGTTGCTCTTTTTCCTGGTTCAAAGCATTAATATGGAATTTCAGTTGCCTGCCCATCCGGTTAAATGCCATTGCAAGTTCCCCAATTTCATCATGGGTTAATATCGGGATTTTCGTATTGAACTCCCCTTTAGCAAGCTCAAGGGCACCTTCTCTCATTTTTATAAGGGGTGCTGTAATCCTTGTGGATAGGAAAAAGGCGAAAATGGTGGTTAATATGATCGCTATACCAGCTGCCAGGAAGATGATTTTTGTCGTCTGCCGCGTAGTTTCTTCAACTCTTTCGAGTGACTGATAGACATAGACAGCACCAGAGGCTTTGTCTAGCGGAGAACCGACAACCATCACACCATGCTCAAGGGTTTCAATTTCAGCAATTTTTTTTACCTGGTCTTTATTCGTCAATACGTTTGATAACTCTTTATCCTGCATAATCCAGTTTTTGTCAATTTCTGGTAAGGAATCTTCTGAAGGGGAACTCCACATATCACCCTTATCAAACATGATGACTACTCGGCTGGACGGATCTTTCACCCTGGTAGCCATATCAAGCACAAGTGAACGTTCATCAAAATCCTCAACGATCTCTGATATCTGGCTGGCTGTCTGGAGCAACTCTCGTTCTGCATCTTCAATATGATAATTTTCAAAGAACTCTAGCAATAAAACGGTTAGGATGAAAAGGACGAATGATACAAGCAATAAAATAGTGAACCATAGCTTACCTACGACACTACGCCAAAACATTAATCACCACTTACCTCGAATTTGTATCCTACACCCCACACGGTCACAATCATTTTTGCGGCATCAGTGGAAACTTTGCTCAGTTTTTCCCGCAGCCTTTTCACATGGGTATCGACCGTCCTCAAGTCGCCAAAAAATTCATACTGCCAGACTTCTTTCAACAATTGCTCCCGCTCAAACACCTTATCGGGGGCTTTGGCGAGAAAATGAAGCAGTTCATACTCTTTAGGGGTCAAATTTACGTCCTCATCATCTGCTGTTACACGATGGGCATCATTATCTATGGTCAAGTGCGGAAATACGAGCACATTTTTAGTAGTCGTTTCTGTCTGCAAGAACTTTGTGGAAGAAGAACGACGCAGTAATGCTTTTACACGGAGAACAACTTCACGCGGGCTGAATGGCTTGACTATATAATCATCCGTACCCACCTCGAAGCCCTGGACACGGTTAGCTTCCTCCCCCTTAGCTGTCAGCATGATCACCGGGGTCGCTTTCTTTTCCCTTAATTCCCTGCAAACTTCTACACCATCTTTACCTGGCATCATGATGTCCAGCAAGATGACATCATAATCCTGCTCCAATGCGAGCGCAAGACCCTCTTCCCCGTCTTCGGCTTCCTCCACAGAAAAGTTTTCCCGTTCCAAATACATCCTGATCAGCCTTCGGATACGTTCTTCATCATCTACTACTAATATTTTCGGTTCATTTTCCAATTAAATTACCCCCTTTGGAGTTTATATGCTTATATCTTTTTTTTCGCTGTTATCTCAATTATTCCCTGTTTATCCAATTATGAAAAGTACAGTATATACGAGAGACCATCAGAGTATATATTCTCCGATGGTCTTCTTAATCAAGCGTAGGAATGTAGGCCTGCAATAACTAGATTGACAGCTATGAGGTTAAACATAATGATGGCAAAACCACCTACAGCAAGCCACGCAGACTTAGTTCCATGCCACCCTCTTGAAAGACGTAGATGGAGGAAGTAAGCGTAAAATAACCAGGTGATCAATGCCCAAACTTCCTTCGGATCCCAGCCCCAGAAACGATTCCAGGCTTCCTGGGCCCAAATCATCGCAAAAATGAGTGCGCCAAGAGTGAAGACCGGGAAACCAATCGACACTGCGCGGTAGGAAACTTCATCGATCAAGTCTGGGCTTACTTTTTGCAGCTTCGGCTGAATGGCTGCAGCTACACGTTTCCGCAAAATCAACCGAACAATGCCATAGATAACCAATCCTGTAAGCAAGGACCACAACAGCGTATTGAATTTGCTTGACGCTTCCTGTCCTCTCATCCATTCAGGTGTTTCGAATAAAGGTCCTATTGTACTTTCGGAAACTGATTCGCCATCATGAGGACCAGCAATTGCCGGAAGGTGATAATCCATGGTGACGACCTGTCCATCAAGCGGGGCTTCAAATTTTGTCTCGTAATCCATCGCTCCGAATGCTGTAGTAATAAGGACGAATCCCAAAGTCGAGAAAATAGCATAAATCACGAATTCCAGCCAGAAGGTATGCTTGGACTTTTTGGTCTGATCGATTTGTCTGATTAAAAATATCAAACCAGCAGCAAAACTGACTGCTAAAATCGCTTCCCCAATTGCCGCTGTCGTTACATGGATATAAAGCCAATGGGATTTCAATGATGGTACCAGTGGCGATATCTCCCTGGGAAACATACTTGCATAGGCAATGATCAGTAAAGCAACCGGAAGGGTAAACAATCCTATTACATTCAAACGGTAAATGAAATAAATGATGATGAATGCGAAAACCATCATCATACCGAAAAATGTTGTGAATTCAAACAAGTTACTGACTGGGGCATGTTGGCTGGCTATCCATCTCGTAATGAAATAGCCTACCTGTGTCAGGAAACCGATAATGGTCAAAGTGATTCCGATTGTTCCGGCCTTACTTTTTCCATCCTGTTTCTTTGTTCCTACAGTTGCCCCGAAAAAGAACGTGGCAACCAGATATATGATGAAAGCCGCATATAATAAGTTACTGCTAATCGTGACTAAATCTCCCATGTTCATCCTCCTTGAGCTTCAGCGGGTGCTCAACCTTTTAACTGTTGTTGATCTTCAGGCATTTCTATCCCAGTTCCTTCAATAACTTTTTCAATATCCCTTTTAATGCCGTACCAATTCTTATTTGTGTGACCTGCAATCCAAACTTTGTCTTTACTTTTTTGAAGCCAAATGCGTCTATGGTTCCAATACATGCCCTGGATGACACCAATCATAAAGATTAGTCCTCCAATGCCAAGGAATGGTAATGTATAATCTTTCTTAACCGTAAGGCCAGTCACATCACGAGTATCAAAGCCTGCAAGATTTAACTTATAATCATTCTCGCCTGTAGCATCAATATTCATGCCGATTCCCGCAAAACTGATTTCAGGCTTTTCTTCACCGGGAGGATAGACATAAAATACAAAAGCAGGATTTTTTGGGTATTTAGATTTGGAACGAGGTTCTCCGTTATCAAGGTAATATTCGGGATAATATTGGTCGATGACCACTCTGGCTCCACTGTCCAATTCATACTCTGTTTTTGGGGAGGTCAGGTCGATCGTGAATTCTCCCAACACCTTTTCTTCGTTACCGGTTTCATGAAGCTTAAATGACATCTTGGTGAATTCGTTTTGCTGGAAGCTGGATTGATAAAGGGCAAATCCATTAAATTTTGCTGGTTCATTTACCCGGATTTCAGCTTCATTAATCGGCTCGAGCTCCGGCTCTGCCCCGACTACTCGAGGATCAGTACGTTTGTAAATAACAGCATTTGTCTGGTAATTGCTTGGTACGGGTGCAGCCTCCTGCTGTAAAGCAGCCTGGAATCGTTCATTTTCTTTTTCATTATATGTTTCCAGAATGAAGTTTTTGTTTTTTACGTAATACTCACCATGAGTGGAAGGAATAACAACCGTTTCGCCTTCCCTTACCCAGACGAAATCATCCACATACATTGCAGGTATAAACCTTAGTAGAGCCCCCAATAAAAAGATGATCAAACCTATATGGTTGACATAGGGACCCCATCTGGAAAAACGCCCCTTTTCAGCAAGAATGCTATCATCCTGACGGGTTACTCTATAACGCTGTTTTTTTAATCGAGAGATGAATTTTTCTATATCCACATCGCCTTCTGTCTGACTGAACAGACGTTGACGCTTTAAAAAAGTATGATGCCTCTTCGGCTTCTGTTTTTTCAAGGCCCGATGAAGAGGAACTACCCGGTCGATACTGCAAATGACCAATGAAACGCCAATAAGAGCAATTAAAAGCATATACCATAATGAGCTGTATAAATTATGAAAACCCAACTGATAATATATTTGCCCGGCAAGTCCGTATTGTTCTTCATAATGGGTAGCTGGATCTGCACCTGGCGGGATATACATTTCCTGCGGGAAAATCGTACCTAATGAGGATGCAATTAAAGTTATAACGATAAGCCAGACGCCAACTTTTACTGATGAAAAAAAGTTCCAGGTTTTATCTACAAGGTTCCGGTTGTAAGTCTTTGAACGACGCGCACTACCTTCATACCGCATATTCAACAGCTTGTCTTTTTCATTTCCATCAATATGCTGATTGCCTTCCACCGGTTTTCCGCAGGCTTCACATAAAACTGTACCCTCCGGGTTAACGTGACCGCACTCACATTTAATTCTATTCATAAAAAAACCTCTCAGTTTCTAAAAGACTTATCCTTTTGGCTGTATTTGCTGCAAATAACTATCCAGTTTTTCTAATGTCAAAGGTCCTACCACCTTTTCAACGACAACACCATCCTCATTAATGAAATAGGTGGAAGGTATCTGTCCGACATTGTATAAATCCATCACTTGTCCACCTTCGTCATGAAGGTTTGGAAAGGTTAGATCATATTCATCAATAAATTTGTTTACGATCATTTTCGTGGCATCTAAATTAACACCGACGATTTCTACGCCTTTATCTTTATATTTTGGATAAAGCTTTTGCATATAAGGCATTTCCGCTTCACAAGGTTTACAATATGTAGCCCAGAAATTCAGCATGACACCTTTGCCTTCCAAATCTTCCAGGGACATTGTTTTGCCATTCGTACCAAACTGTTTAAGTTGAAAATTAGGCGCTTCCTCTCCTTCAGCTACTACGGCATTATCTTTGGAGAGGTTCCCAATAACCGCGAAGGCGACTAGACCTAGCAATAAGACTAGTACTGCTGAGCGGAAAATCAATCGCTTACGTTTTTTCTTGGTTTTGTCCACTCTAATCACTCCTTTCGCAATTATAACACTGATCGGCAAAGCTAAATTTGAAAATTATTTAACATTTTTTTCAGCCAGCTGCCGCAATTGTTTTACTTCATGAGGTGTAAGTTCTCGTGTTTCTCCAGCATTCATTCCATGAAGGTCGAGAAATCCATATCTCTCTCGCTTCAATTTATCTACAGGAAAGCCGATCTCTTCGAACATTCTCCTTACCTGCCTGTTTTTACCTTCATGCAAGGTTACTTGTATAATTGCCGTATGTTTCTTTTTATCGACAGAGAGTGTTTTAACATGGCTAGCTTTTAAAAGTTCACCCTCAGATTTAATTCCTTTTTTAAACCTTGACAGATCCTCTCTAAGTGGTATTCCTTTTGTTTTTGCGATATACACCTTTTCGATTTCATGCTTAGGATGCATCAGAAGGTTAGCAAAATCACCATCATTGGTCAGAAGAAGAATGCCTGAAGTATCATAATCGAGCCGACCGATAGGGAATACGCGTTGTTCTACTTCCGGAAGGTAATCTGTAACTATTTTTCTGTTTTTGTCATCCTTGACACTGGAAATGACACCACGGGGCTTGTATAACAAAAAGTAGACAGGTTCTTCTTTAGTAACAGGGACTCCTTCTACTTCTACTTTGTCATCCGGTGAAACCTTTGTACCAAGTTCAGTTATTATCTCGCCATTAACAGCTACTTTCCCATCTACGATCAGTTTCTCCGCTTTCCTTCTTGATGTTATCCCACTCTGAGCAATCACTTTTTGCAATCTTTCCAACTTCATCGCCACCTTTTCACATGGTAAGCCTTTATTAGACAAATCTCGCGCTAAACACATTACGAAGCCACGCTGACCCTTTCCAGCGCGGCTTTATGGTATTCCCAGTCTACTCACCATACATACTTTCCATACGTCACCCAAATACAATGGTAACAATAATTATTGAAGCTATTATACCAACTAGGTCTGCTAATAGTCCAACCTTTAGCGCATCGCCCATCTTTTTTATTCCTACTGCACCAAAATAGACAGTAATAACGTAAAAAGTAGTATCTGTACTGCCTTGCATAGTGGAGGCAAGGTTGCCGATAAAGGAATCTGGACCATATGTCTTAATCAGTTCACTTGTCATCCCAAGGGCGGCTGTACCTGACAAGGGCCTGATGAATGCCAAGGGCAGCAGTTCTTTAGGCATACCAATTAAGGCAGTCACCGGTTCGAATATTGTAATAATCGCTTCCATTGCCCCAGATGCCCTGAATACAGCAATCGAAACCATCATTCCTATTAAAAATGGCAGCAGGGAAATCGCAAGTTCAATCCCCTCTTTCCCTCCTTCAACGAATCGTTCATAGGTAGGAACTCTCTTATACGTTGCAGTCAATAAAATCAGTAGGATGAGGCCAGGTATAATCCAAATACTTAATGTCATGATCTTCTCACCCTGGTTCTCTTCCAATGAAAATACCTGTCTATGATCAGTGCTGCGGCAGTGGAAAAAATCGTAGCAGCAATCGTAGTACCAATGATAGCCGTAGGATCAACGGAGCCATATTTCATGCGGATAGCAATAACTGTTGTAGGTATGAGAGTGATAGACGATGTATTGATTGCCAAAAAGGTAATCATGGAACGGCTCGCCTTTCCTGAAGAGTCCAGTTCCTTCATTTCCTTCATCGCTTTCAACCCCATAGGAGTTGCAGCATTACCTAGCCCAAACATATTTGCCGTCATATTAGAAAGGATGTAACCAAGCGCAGGATGATCAGCCGGTATTTCAGGAAATACTTTTTTTACGACTGGGCGAAAAAGGTTGGTCAGTCCCTGAAGCAGACCTGCAGATTCCGCTATCCGCATCAGACCCAGCCAAAAGATCAGGACACCCATCATGGTGAGGGTGATCATGACAGCATCATCAATCGTGGCAAAAATCGCTTCGTTCACTTCCTTCATCGTTCCATTGAACGCTGCAAAAATGATGCCGATCACAGCAAGCATAGCCCAAATAATGTTTACCATAGGGAAATCCCCATAAAATGGTGAATGCGTCTGATCCAATGATCGACCAGAGTGGGAGTGAACGGTTCATCCAGCACAGCTGTTTCAAGAATCGGTTCGTTGTTTAAGTATACGATGTGCTTCCCTGCAAGCTCGTCTGCTGTTGGCGGATAGAGTTTTAACTTCGAGGACAGAGCTTCTTTTTCTTTCTCAGTAACTGGCATTATCACATCTCTTGTAAAATATAAGTTTCCAGTCCCCTCTAACTCAAGAGGAACTTTCCCTTCTTCCTGTATGGATACTTGTTCATAGTTTTTAAAGCCCCATTCAAACATCCGCTGGTGATCATTCCAGTCACTAGAAGCATTCAAAGTGACTGCCACCAATTCCATTTTTCCTTTTTTTGCAGTCGATACTAACGTTCTTCCAGCTGCTTTTGTAAAACCGGTTTTTCCTCCTGTACAATATTCATAGTATTTAGTCAGCAATTTGTTCTTATTAAACCAATAATAATCTCTGTTATCGGATAAATACCTTTCTGCACCTGTAACTTCACGGAAGTTATCATTTCTCATGGCATAGCTCATCAACAGCGCTAAATCATAAGCTGTGGAATAGTGTGTATCAGAATCCAGCCCATGCGGGTTATCAAAATGCGAGTTATTCATACCTAGCCACGCCGCTTTTTCATTCATCAGAAACGCGAACCCTTCTTTACTCCCCCCTAAATGTTCAGCAATAGCCATTGCAGCGTCATTTCCCGATCGAAGCATCAGGCCGTAGACCAGATCCTTGAGGGTCATTTTTTCGCCTTCCTTCAGATAAATAGACGAACCTTCTGTATGTACGGCATTATAGCTGGCCTTTACTTTTTCATCGAGCCGTCCTGACTCAACAGCAAGTAACGCTGTCATGATTTTTGTTGTGCTTGCAATCAGCTCCTGGTCATGTGCATTTTTCTGGAATAGTACCCGTCCTGACTGCATGTCCATTAAGACGGCATTATTTGCAGAAACCCCAATGGATGCTTCTGCCCCATTCGGGTGAAACAAACTAATGAAAAGAAAGCATATGATTGATGATCTGCCCAGCCATTTTTTCAATGAGGCCCCTCCTCCAAAACAATTGCTTTATACTAATCTATGCGGTGAAGACAAGCGTATGATTGAGTAAGCACAAACACCCTGAGTATTTTGTATAAAAAATACCGCCCAATCTATAAAACGTGCTGCCCCATAAGTCTGTAATAGACTAATCGGAACAGCATTTTCTGTATTGTTGATACCGGAAAAGCGGGTCAGGGAAAGAAGACAAGTCTCCTTGGGCTTTGACCTGCGGGGCATTGTCAGCCTTGCCTCTATCGTAAGAGTTTTTTCTTGCCCAAATTGGCAATCAACAATGAAAAAACGGTCTGTGGGGAATTTTAATTTCCTCACAGACCGCTTTATTATATCAATCTTCCAGATATCTTCAGTTTTCAGCCCATTACAGGAGTATGCAATTACCTTATGAGGCTGGACCTTCTTTATCAGAGCGAATATTTTGCTGCGTAAGGTAATCGCTTTCATAAAATTCGAGATTCATTCGGATATCCTGAAATGGCCTTTCCAATTTCGAAAATAATACTCTCATGGATCGGGGTGGTTCTTGCTGAAATTGGATGGAGCTTTCTCCAGTGTAGGCTGCACGACTATTTTCCATCCAAGTGTCACTCTTCGGGGAAAAAAACTCTGCTATGCATTGATGGTAAATACCATAAAGCGTTCTTTCTACTGATGCTTTCCGAAAAGCTTCCAATTTAGCAAGACCGCTGATTGTATCGTGTGCTTCCTTACAGAATACCTCAAGTCTTCTCAGAGAATGAAGTAAATCCCGATAATATTCTCTATCCCGGCTTCCTTCCTCTTCCAACAAACTGTTCAATGGATAATAATCCAGATAATCACTTAGCTGAGTCACTGCAAATTCCAGAAAATCACCTACTTCGTGCAATTGCGTACGAATGAATCGCTCACTCATAACCTGGCCTCCTGTGCTGTTTCTTCCCGTTTGCTGTCATTATGCACGTATGAAGTCAAGTGTTGATTCCATTTCAAAGCTTTTCCCATCACTCAACTTCAAATAGGCTTGCTTAACTGCTTCCCAGTTTACATCTGAAAATAGCTTTTTATAGTCCTCATATTCATTAATGTATACTTTCTTACGATGTTTATAACCTGGATTTTTTATAAATGCAATAAAAGCAGCAACATCTTTAAGCTCAACATCCACATCTCCGTAAGTCATGATCGGGTTGCTTTCAAACGGTGTGAATTCATGGACTTTCTCATCAAAGTAACGCAAATAAAGTAAAGAAAATTTTCTTTCGGTACCCTTGTCTTCATAAACGATGTCAGACCGATTGAAAAAATCTTCTGGAGAATTTTTCAGTGTCTTTTCCAATTCGACTCCCTTTGAAACTCTTATTTCCATCGAATTGCCCCCCATTTCCTGCATGATAAGCCTATCTTATCATATCCTATGTTAAAAATCTGAACCTTTCTTAACCCTCCTGGGAGTGCTTCTCGTTATCTTCTTTGGTATGAATGTTTTCAAAGAAAAGATCCGCCTCCTGTTCTAAATCTTCCTCGGTACCCTCTGGCAGAGGTGGAAGCTCATCAAGTGACGTTATACCAAAATAAGTAAGAAAATCAGTAGTGGTTCCATATAGGATCGGGCGTCCAATTCCTTCTCTTCTTCCGACTTCTTCAATCATGGAACGGACGACAAGTGTATGGATGGCACGATCACTTTTTACCCCCCGTAGTTCTTCTACCTCTACACGTGTAATCGGCTGCTGATAAGCGATGATGGCAAGTGTCTCTAGGGCAGCCTGGGATAACTTGGGTGTTTGAGGAGATTCCAGCAGTCTCTTAAGGTAAACAGAGTGTTGTGGTTTCGAGGAAAGGTAGAGAGTTTTTCCAGACTCCATCAGAGTAATTCCTCTCCCCTCATGCTTATAATCCTCTTGAAGGTCCTTCAGAATTTCCTCTAGCTCCGAAGCTTCAAGCTCTGCAAGCTCTGCCAGCTTTGACCGTGTGATCCCCTCTTCACCGACTACAAATAATAACCCCTCTACAATTCCTTGATATTTTTTATTCATGGTGTTTCCTCCATTTTATATACAATCAGCTCATCGAAATGATGCTCCTGTACACAGTAGATTTCATTTCCTTTCATCAGCTCCAACAGAGCCATAAAAGTCACCACCACATGAGGTTTGGAGCGCTGTGGAAACAAATCATTGAATTTTGTTCCATCTTCTTTTTCGCTGATATGATCAAGTATTTCTGTCATTCTAGTTTGGATTGGGATTTCATCTCGCTGAACGGTTGTTTCTTTCGGTTCCACCCATGTTTTTCTTTGTAACAGCTTCTCCATTGCTCCAATCATATCAAAAATTGAAGCTTCACCAGGGCGGATCTCAGGCTTAGTATCCATGTACTCTTCCATACTGGAGGGAGGCCGTGTGAATATACGATCTGCTTGTTCTTCCTTTTCCTTCAAAATTCCTGCAGCACTTTTATATCTCCTGTATTCAATCAGCCGACGCATCAACTCATCTCTCGGATCATCCTCTATCTCTTCCTCATCTTCCAGATCAACTGGCTGGTTAGGAAGAAGCATTTGGCTTTTGATGGCAAGGAGTGTTGCTGCCATAACCAAATACTCGCTTGCAATATCCAGCTCCAGTTGTTGCATCGTTTTAATAAAAGCCATATACTGTTCCGTTATATCAGCTACAGGTATGTCATATATGTCAATCTCGTATTGGTTGATCAAATGCAATAAGAGATCCAGTGGTCCTTCAAAAGCATCTACCTTCACTTGATAACTCTGTTTCATACAGTTTCTTCCCTCCGGACGGAAGTTGCAAATCCGCCCATACATTTTTGTAATAGCTACATATGTTAATACCGTAAGATAAATCTTACCAAAAAAATATATATCCGTTAACAGCAAAAAGGAGGAATATCAGAATGAGTTACGGTTATGGCGGCGGCTTTGCGTTAATCGTTGTATTGTTCATTCTATTGATCATCGTAGGGGCTGCCTGGTGGTATTAAGCCGCCCCATGATGACATAATCAGAAAAGGACCACAAGGTCAGGAAGCACCCGTCTTGCTGGCCAGGTTCCTTTTTTATACTGATCAGTGATGGACGAGTTATATGAGAGGGAAGGTAAGAAGGTATAATTGAAGGCACCAGACTCCTACATATGTTACACTTTCCTTAAAGTTACGAAGGAGATTTGGATATGATTTATCCTGAAGCCTACATTGATTACCTGGCTCATTTCAATGGTACAAAAGATTATTTTGAATGCCATGAAGTTTTAGAAGAGTATTGGAAAGATTACGAACCAGGTGTGAGAGATTCTGTCTGGGTGGTGCTCATTCAATTAGCTGTAAGCATTTACCATTATCGCCGCGGAAATATTGCAGGTGCTGCTAAATTACTTAAAAGTTCACAGAGAAAATGGCCGAAACGCAAAGAAGAATTGGAGAAACTCGGGCTAGATGGCAAGGAAATAGAAAAACTGTTCATCCGTTTAAATGGGAATTATCAAGAACATATTCCCTACCAGGCAATTCACCTGCCCATTAAAGAAAGGATTCTGGAAGAGAAGGTGAAAGAGAGGTGCCAGGAGTGGAAGACTGATTATAAAAAATGTGATGATATAAACGACTATTATTTGATCAATAAACATCGTCTGCGCGATCGTTCTTCCGTAATTCAAGAACGCCTGGATAATCTGTCTGATAAAAATAAACCATTATACTAATTTTTATATTATTGCCATAAATAAAAAGGGCTGACCCCTTTCAAAGTCTGATTTAGACTTAAGGGTCAGCCCTTTTCGACATTAAGCTTCGGCTGAAGCTGTTCCGGCATCTGCATTACATTTCTTTAAAAAGGCGTCAGTAGCTTCGTCCGCACATACGTGGTACTGATCCTTATAGAACCCTTTAACGCCCTGGACCATCTTTCTGCCAATCCCCATATTTCGATGAGACGGATTGACAGTGACATGCTGAACTACGGCATGCGTACCGTTTTCCAAACGCACCCCTACAGCTCCGAGGATATCTTCTTCCTTCCACAGGAATAATTGCCAATCCTCATTAGTCTCATATTCTTTTATCGTTTGCTGGAGCTTCTTGACATCCTTTTCTTCAGGCATGAAAGACAGCAGCCCCATTGCGATTTTTTCAAATGATTTTTTATAACGAATTAACATAGTAACCCCTCATTATGAAAATAACTTTCCTATCATTGATAACAGGAACAAGGCTGCTACGGCCATAATCAGCCAAAACAACACTCTTTCTTGTTTATTGCTGTTTTTCAAGCAAACCACCTCATACCAGATTTGTTATTTCATAATTTAATTCCCTTTCAATCTGGATTTAAAAAACGATAACAAACCAGTAGTATAATCCCCATAGTATGCTAACTGCCAACAAAATGGCAAACAAAATCCAATTTTTCTTTCTCAATTGTGTCTTCCCCCACAAACAAATGCTTGTTTACTTCAACGAATAGCATAATGCATAAACAAAAATTATTCAAGGTTAGTTGGAATCAGTTTTGAAAAACGCTTTCATAAAACGGTAACCATCTGACTTTCTTTCCTTGAATTTGATGGGAATACAATTGAAGACAGCAAGGTAAAGATTGAACAGCATAAACGTATGTATTGAACCATCTTTTCCTATGTCAACAAATTTATACAGTATCATAAAAACGATGCCGTTAAAGAGCGGACCTCCGATACTGATGGCTGCTTCTTGCCACTTTTTAAAACCTACGCTACTTTCACTCGTAGTAAAGCCGCCAAGCATGAAAAAAAGGCCAATTCGCAGGGTAAGACGCTTAAACCTTAATTTTAACACAGGAGTCCCTACTCCAAGGTTCATAACAGCCTGCCCCTTGAATAACAGAGCGGCCACAGCATGACCAAGCTCATGAATCAGCAAACCAAGAGGCGCAATCCAGATCATGGCCAATAAAAAGCTTAACACATCAAACTGCTCCTCTCTAAAAACAAACCGGAGGGAAAAAACCAGTGAGCTGCACTGACTCACTGGTTTAATCGTTAATTATTCATCCCAAACCTTCACTTCTTTCATTTCATCGCCTGGCTTGATGGTTAACACTGTATCCATTCCATCAACCACTTGTCCAAACACAGTGTGGACGCCATCAAGATGCGGCTGAGGCTCGTGGACAATAAAGAACTGACTGCTGCCTGTATCTTTACCTGCATGGGCCATTGATAGAGATCCCGCTACATGCTTGTGCGGATTCCCTTCTGTTTCGCATTTAATAGTCTTGCCGGAACCTCCCCGGCCAGTTCCGGTTGGATCTCCGCCCTGTGCTACGAAACCTGGAATGACACGATGAAAGGTTACACCATTATAAAACCCGCTGTTTGCTAAACTCTCGAAATTCTCCACGGTTTTAGGTGCTGCTTCAGGATAAAATTCGATTAAAATTTTCTCCCCATTTTCGAATGCGATGCTTCCTTTTTTCATTTTATTGACTCCTCTCCAATTTTGTATGAACGATCCAACCTTGTCAGATCTTCATGACTTTCCCGTTCTATGACAAGTTGATGTTCTCCTTTTTCCACAAACACCACTGCCGCTTTAGGAAAACGATTATAATTATTAGACATGGAATAGCCATAGGCTCCAGTGCTTAATACAGCCAATATATCGTTAGGATTGATTTCCGGAACCTCCACATCCCATATTAGCATATCTCCTGACTCACAGCATTTTCCGGCGATTGAAACTTTTTCTGTCAATGGCGAAGTCATTTTGTTGGCAGCCAGCGCTTCATATTTTGCGCGGTATAATGCCGGACGTAGATTATCTGTCATTCCTCCATCAACCGAAACATACTTCCTTACGCCGGGGATATTTTTTATTGAACCAATGGAATATAAAGTAACAGCGGCGTCACCGACAATAGCCCGTCCTGGTTCAATCCAAATCTCCGGTACAGGATAGTCGTATTCCTCCGAACGAGCGCTCACTTCATCTATCAAAGCTTCCGCATAGGCATTTAGTCCAAGAGGATCATCTTCTTCTGTATAACGGATGCCGAAGCCGCCTCCAAGGTTTAAAACGCTGGCAGTAAAACCGAATGATTCGCGCCATTCTTCAAGAGAAGTAAACAGCTTTTTAGCCGCCAATATGAATCCGCTTGTTTCAAATATCTGTGAACCGATATGGCAATGAAGTCCTATCAGGTTTATTCGGCTTTCAAGAGCCAGACGCTTAAAGGCCTCCTCTGCCTGCCCGCTCGTCAAGTCAAAACCAAACTTGGAATCTTCCTGTCCAGTAAGGATGTAATCATGTGTGTGTGCTTCTATTCCCGGAGTGACCCGGAGTAATACGTCTACTTCCTTTTCCTGTTCTTCTAGAATAGCCGACAACAACTCAATTTCATAAAAGTTATCGATGACGATGCAGCCGATCCCTTTTGAAACTGCCATCTCGAGTTCCTCAACAGATTTATTGTTACCGTGAAGATGAACCTTGTCTAAGGGAAAACCAGCTTTGATGGCTGTATGCAACTCTCCCTGGGAGACAACATCGAGGCTCAGTTCTTCCTGCTTTGCTACCTGAAGCATAGCTACAGAGGAAAAAGCCTTGCTTGCATAAGCGACTTGTGCTTTTACCCCTCTTTCTTTGAACGTATTGACAAAAGCCCGCGCATTCTCCCTGATCCGTTCAACATCGTACACAAATAAAGGGGTGCCATACTCCTTTGCCAATGAGACTGCGTCCACTCCACCTATAAGTAAATGTCCTTGCTCATTATAGGGACGAATCATTGGTTTCCTTCCTTTCTGATCGTCATTCCATTAAATTTATTGTAAATATATTGGAATAGTAATGAAAAAGAATGTCCTTACCTTCTCTGAAAGGGGACATCCTTTTTTCGATTATTTATAAGGTATCACAAGGCTGGCCGCCGGGCAATGAAATATTATTACGGCTGCCTGTGATTGTTTTGCGGATGAACGATACTAGGACGTATTTTGGTAAGTGGAATGGTCATCCTTAATATGATCGACTGCAACGCTTTTCCATTAAATGGAATCAAAGGCCATAAATATGGCGTATTAAGGGAATTGGTTCTTGCGAGCATAAGTGTATATAGGGTAAAGCCGATAACAAATCCTTTCACAGCAAAGAAAGAAGTCAGCAGTATAATGATTAGGCGGCTCATCTTGTTGGCTACACTCAATTCATAGCTTGGTGTTGCAAAAGTTCCAATTGCCGCAACTGCAACATAGAGAATGACTTCAGGGATGAACATCCCCACATCAATGGCAATTTGACCGATCAAAACAGCAGCTATCAGACCCATGGCAGTAGAAAGAGGGGTCGGTGTGTGGATAGCTGCTATCCTTAAGAATTCAATTCCAATATCAGCTAGTATTATCTGGATTACAACAGGTACAGTGCCTTCTTCATTCGGCCCTATAAAAGACAACTCCTGTGGCAACAACGAAGGTTCAATTACCATCAATAGCCATAACGGGAGCAAAAACACAGACGCAAAGATACCTATGAATCTGATCCAGCGGATAAATGTACCCACTAAAGGGGATTGACGGAACTCTTCGGCATGCTGGACATGGTGAAAATAAGTAGTAGGAGTGATGATCATACTGGGGGTCGTATCAACCATAATCAGCACATGGCCTTCGAACAAATGAGCAGCGGCAACGTCAGGCCGTTCGGTATACCTGACCAGAGGAAACGGATTCCTTCCCTGCCTTACGATGAATTCTTCGACCGTTTTATCGGCCATGGAAAGTCCATCAATGTCGATTTTTTTTATCTCTTCTTTTATCAGTTTAATTAGGCCAGGATCCGCGACATCCTCTAAATAGGAAATACATATATCAGTTTTGGACCTTTTTCCGACTTTGATCAGTTCATGCCGTAAACGTTCGTCTCTGATCCTTCTCCGTGTTAGTGCAGTATTTTCAATAATATTTTCGGTGTATCCGTCCCTTGATCCACGAACAACTTTTTCTGTATCCGGCTCTTGAGGAGTACGGCCGGGGTAATATCGTACATCAATGACGAATGCTTTCTTTTCACCTTCCACAAAAATAACAACCAATCCAGAAAGAATCTGGGTGATGCACTTTTCCATTGAATCAATTGTTTCCACTTGCTGATGGACAAGGTGTTCATGAACCGCTTCAAAAGTCTTTTTCGTTCTTGACTGTCTTGCATCCAGCTCCATTAATTGCTTCATCAGTTCAATTATATATTCGGTATCACATAGGCCGGTCACATAGTAAAGGTCAAGCTTTCTATCTAATACGGTGAACTGGCGAAAACCCACATCAAAGGAAGTACCGATGCCCATATGTTCTTTCATGAACTTCTCAACCTCTTCAATTTTTGGGCTGATCGGTGATTTTTCCTCTTTTCTCACATTTATCATCTCCTTTCCTGGCATACTGCTTTGGTTACCCTTTCGGTTTAAAAATTACAGCCACTAAAAAGCCGAACAGGATAGCTGATGCGATACCTGCTGAAGTCAGCTGAAATATGCCAGTGGCAATACCGATAAATCCATGTTCTTTTGTCTGTTCCATTGCGCCATGAAGCAAAGAATGGCCAAAGCTGGTAATTGGAACTGTCGCCCCGGCACCAGCAAATTTGATCAGGTTGTCATACAGATCGAATACATCTAGTACAGCTCCAATCACAACGAAAGTAGACATTACATGTGCCGGGGTAAGCTTCGCTACATCAAGTAATAATTGACCGATAATACAGATTCCCCCACCGACGACAAACGCCCACACATAATCCATCACTCTTCCTCCTCTCGGACAAAGACTACTGCATGTGCAATCGTAGGGATAGTTTCTTTTTGTTGTACCATGGTAGGACTCATAAGTGCTCCAGTAGCTACTACCATTATTCTTTTATAGATACCATCTTCCAAATCGCTAAGTAATTTTCCGTAAGTAACGACCGCAGAGCACCCACAACCACTTCCGCCACTGAACACTGGCTGGTCACTGTGATAAATCATCAGACCACAATCATTATGAATTTCATCAACATCATATCCGTCCTCTTTCAGCATATCTCTTAAAATTGGCGTCCCGACACCTGATAAATCACCCGTAGCTATCAGATCATAATCCCCAGGCATCCGTCCTAAATCTGAAAAATGCGTTTTGATCGTGTCATACGCAGCAGGCGCCATGGCAGACCCCATATCAAAGGGATCAGTAGCACCATAATCCATTACACGCCCGATCGTTGCCGCTTCTATACGGATCGATGACTTCTCTTTGGAAATTAATGCAGCACCACTGCCGGTAACGGTAAAGGTAGCCGTCTTTGGCTTTTGCCCTCCATATTCAGTCGGGTACCGGAATTGCCGCTCAGCGGTAGCATTGTGGGAGCTTACCACCGCCAGCGCCTGGGCAGCGAAACCTCCTTCAATCAATGCAGCACCTGTGGCCAGAGTTTCCATGGAACTAGAGCATGCTCCAAACATACATAAAAAAGGAAGACCCAGTTCTTTTGCAACATAGTTAGACGTTACATTCTGATTTAACAGATCACCTGCCAGGATCACATCAATTCCGCTTTTATCTTTACCTGCTCGTTGCATGCAGGCATCAATAGAATCTTTCATAAGCTGTCGTTCAGCAAGTTCCCAGTTATCCTGATTACAATGAAGCTCGTCGTATTTTTTATCGAATGTATTGGATAAAGGACCTTGTGCCTCAAGTGGACCTACCGCTGTACCAGTCGAATTTACATAAATTTGCTGGTTATATAACCAGGTTTGTTTTCCGATTTTAGCCATACTTGATCCTCCTAGAACATATGCTGCAGTGCATATCGCAGCATTCCCAATATATAGGCAGCAACCACACCAAATACGATGACTGATCCTGCCAATTTGAATAAATTCGTAGCAACGCCAAGCACCAGTCCCTCACTCTTATGCTCAAGAGCAGCCGAGGTGATAGAGTTAGCAAAACCTGTTACTGGAACAGCAGACCCTGCACCTGCAAACTGGCCAAGTTTATCGTAAACCCCGAATCCAGTCATGAGGGCGGCAATTAATATCAGAGTAGTTACCGTTGGATTACCTGCCTCTTTTTCCGAAAAGTCAAATACTTTCATATAAAAATCAGTTAAAGCTTCTCCTATGACACAGATCAGCCCACCAACGATAAATGCCTTGATACAGTTGGCAAGATAATTCGGTTTCGGCTGGTAGGTCTTGATTGTGTTTTGATATTGTTTCTGATCAAATTTATCGCTCATCATGTACCTCCGTTATTTAACAAAAATAAGCCAATGAAATAATGAACCTGAAATTTTCCCTAAGACTATTGCCATAAGCAGGATCATAAGCTGGTCATCCATACCGATCCGCTTTGTGATAAGTGGAAACACATTCAAAACTTCTGTTAATGCCGCTGCAAGCATTCCAATGAAAACTCCATGGAATAAGCCCCAAAACGCTAGCAGAACATTCGGAAATGTTACGGTAATATCCCCAAAGGAAAGGTAAATACCAGCAACTGTTCCAAGGATAACAGCAGCTTCATACCAGTGAATATAGGAGGCAGATCTGCTTAACTGCATAAGTCTTGGGATAATTCCCAGCACTGTCAAAAATGCGACGAATCCAGTACCAACAGCAATTCCAGCACCTAAGCCGATGATGATTTCAATTACGTACGTCATCATCTTTTTCCACCTTGTTCTCGTAGACAGCCATATAGGCGTCCATGCTTTGCTGGTATTTAAATACTTCGACTTCAAGCGGGCTAGGTTCTTCATTGAATTTCTTATTGAAAAGATGATTAAAAAACAAAATCATCCCTAGACCAAGACCAATGGAATACGGTACTTGAATCCAAAATGGGTGCTCTTTCTCTTCCCCACTCAGCATGAAATGTAGCTTTTGCTGGACCGCCTCCATACTGACATCATAATGAAAATTCATAATGGCCATTGCTGCTCCGATATAAAGCAGCAACCATATACCGGCAATCATCCAGAAAGCAGCTTTTTTCTTTTTCTGAGTGATTAAAATGATCGATTGAGCCGGGCCCAGAATTTGTACATCAATATTCTTGTGATGTTCTGCCATTTTCTCAATTACAGAAAAACCATCGACAACTATCACGTTTTTATCCTTTTTGGTGATGTAATGCAGAGGTAAATACTCCAGTCTATTTTTAAGTTCGGTTGAACAGGACAGTAAAGCAATGTCCTTGACATAAATGGGTCCACTGTTAGGCATCTCCACTTTTCTCAGCAGCCTTACATAAACAATTTCTGACATATACACCACCCTCAGATTGCTTCTTGTTGTATGGATTAGTATTAGTAGTAAGATAAAAATCATTCACCGCCATTTACTTGTGACTATCGGTAAAAAAACCATAAAAAAAACGGACATTTGGAATGTCCGCTTTCCTGTCAACTTGAATCCATTTGTTCTTTGATATCCTTCAAAATTTTCTTCTCTAATCGTGACACTTGCACCTGGGAAATCCCCAGCCTCTGGGCAACTTCCGTTTGGGTCTGATCCTTAAAATAACGGAGATATATAATCAGACGCTCTCGTTTATCCAACTGCCTGATCACATCCTGCAGCATCATTTTGTCGAACCATTTAGTATCATCATCGGCCATCTGATCCAACAAAGTAATTGGGTCCCCGTCATTTTCATAAACCGTTTCATGTATCGATTGCGGTGCCCTTCCAGCCTCTTCGGCATGTACAACTTCTTCTGGTGACATATCAAGCGCTTTTGCCATTTCATCGATAGTAGGTGATCTGCCAAATTCTTTAGTAAGTTCTTCCTTTTTCTTGCGGATTTTATGATTCATTTCCTTCAAAGAGCGACTTACCTTCACACTTCCATCGTCACGAATAAACCGCTGGATTTCTCCAATGATCATCGGAACAGCATAAGTGGAGAACTTGACATCATAACTCAAATCAAATTTGTCTACTGATTTTAACAAACCAATACAACCAATCTGAAAGAGGTCTTCCTGATCATAACCTCTATGGATATAACGCTGGACAACTGACCAAACCAGCCTGACGTTCCTTTCTACTAACAGGTCTCTGGCTGACTGATCGCCTTCCTGACTGCGGGCGATCAAATCCCTGACATCTTCATCGGTCAGCCGTTTATGTTTTTGACTCACATCGACATTCATGGCTTCCCCTAATTACAGTAAGCTTTATTTTTACTTAGGTGCTTAGTTAGTCGGACAGTCGTGCCTTGGTCAGGGCTGGAAATGACATCGACTTTGTCCATAAAGTTCTCCATGATTGTAAAACCCATACCCGAGCGTTCCAGTTCAGGCTTCGAAGTGAACAAGGGCTCACGAGCTTCCTCGATATCCTTGATGCCAAGTCCATGGTCCTGGATAATCAGCTCCATACCCCCATCATCAATTGTGCAGGAAATAAAAATCTTCCCGTCTTGTTTTTCGTGATATCCGTGAATAATCGCATTTGTGACGGCTTCGGATACAACTGTCTTGATTTCCGTCAGTTCTTCCATCGTCGGGTCAAGCTGACTGACAAAAGCAGCTACCGTGACACGAGCAAACGATTCATTCTGACTGACGCTTAAAAATTCCAGATTCATCTGATTTTTCATGAAGCCACCCCCAGCATCTCTAAAGCAAATTCTTCATTATCGACAAGCTTCATGATTTTAAACATTCCGGAGAGGTCAAACAGTCTTTTCACTTCTGGTGAAATAGAACAAATTACCATTTCACCGCCAATAGCATTGATTTCCTTATACCTGCCTAAAATGACTCCAAGACCCGAACTGTCCATAAATGACAAACCCTGTAAATTCAAAATAACATTTTGTACATTGTGCATATTTAGAATTGCTTGCCACTCTTTTTTCAAATTTTCTGCTTCGTGATGGTCCAATTCACCGACCAGCCGTACCAACAGGACATCTTTTTTTCGTGCAAAATCTACCGTCAGACTCACTTTGCAACCTCCTCTTTCTTTTGCATTAGTGAATCATTCTTTAGAGGATGCGATTTTTCCTGCCGGCTGACAAAAGTAGTGGATTATTGCTAAATGAATGTAAAAAGTGACAGCATGTCTGTTTTAATGGTGCAGCATTTGCCCTAATGTACGCTTATATAACTGCCATACGGAAGCTTTTTTAGCAGTTTCAGCAGCCACTAACGGCACTTCAGTCAGTGTTTTGTCCTTTTTTGTAACCTTTAACATTGCCAGTCTTGTTCCTTTTTCAATTGGTAACTGTATATCAGACTCATATTCAATAGATACTTTCATATTATCAAGCTTTTCCCCTTTTTTCTTGAGAAGAGAAACAGGACGTTCGGTTACGACATCAAGGTTCTGTATATCACCACGAGATAACTCTATGGAATCCATTTTATGATTTTTCTTATATAACTCTTCTGTTGCAAACTGGTTATAGGCATAGTCAAGCATTCCAGCGACGTTAGCATTTCTCTCTTTTGGTGTTTTTGCACCCATGACTACGGCAATAACACGCATCCCATTTTTCTTGGCAGTTGCAGTTAAGCAGTATTTCGCCTTGCTTGTATATCCTGTCTTTAATCCGTCTACACCAGGATAATGTCTGACAAGTTTATTGGTATTAACAAGCCAAAACTCATTTTCCTGCCCTTTTCGGAGATAGTCTTCATAAATGCTTGTATATTTAGTGATATCCTCATACTTCAATAACTCCTGGGCCATAACAGCCATATCATAAGCAGTGCTGTAATGATCTTCTTCTGGCAAACCGGTTGTATTTTGAAATTTTGTATTTTTCAACCCCAGCTCTTTTACTTTCTTATTCATATCTTTTACAAAGCCTTCAACACTTCCAGAAATCCTTTCTGCAAGCGCAACACTGGCATCGTTCCCTGAAGCGACTGCAACTCCTTTCAGAAGGTCATTTACCGTCATTTCTTCCCCTGCTTCAAGAAAAATTTGCGAACCTCCCATTGATGCAGCCCGCTCACTGATCCTGACCTTTTCATTTAATGAAAGTTTATCCTGATGGATAGCTTCCATGATCAAAATGAGCGTCATTATTTTGGTCATGCTTGCGGGTGGTAATTTTTCATGGGCATTTTTATCGTATAAAAGTGTCCCGCTGCTATGCTCCATCAAAACCGCAGATTTTGCTCCCTCCGCCAATTCTATTTGAGAGGACTCCTGTCCATGGATAACTGACACATTTGAAACACATACCATCATTAGTACTGTAAGATAAACGACTAACTTTTTCATTTGTGGTCCCTCCAATCGTAGTTATAGTTATTTTTTCCAATCCTTCCACTTTTATTACGAGCTGTCTAAAAAACATCTGTAGGAGGATGTAATTTCCTGTATTAATATTATGTAAACTTAGTTTCGAAAAAATTTTTTGAGAATCAATTTGTAATGATCGTTTGATTTAATAATAGAAAAAATGGCTGTCGAAATTATTTTCCGACAGCCATTTTCTATTTAAACTTTTTTGGTTATTTTATTACTTTATGAATCAAGGTTGTGTCTGTTGGTGCATTTTCTATAATCGTATATGCTGCTTTAACTTTATCCCTGGAATCATTTGCAGTTTCTTTCTCACTATGAAGGACGACAAGAGTTTCCCCTGCTTTCACAGTGTCCCCGATTTTCTTTTTTAAAGTAATGCCAACCCCATGATTGATTACGTCATCTTTTGTTGCTCGTCCTGCCCCCAGGTACATGGCTGCAACTCCGATGGATTCGGCATCAATTTCTGCTACGTATCCATCCTGTTCTGCTTTAACTTCAATGTGATAGTCAGCTTTTGGCAGCTTAGTCAGATCATCGATCATTTCTACGTTTCCACCTTGAGCACTTACAAAGCTTCGAAACGCTTCGAAAGCTTTTCCATTTTCAAGGTTTGCTTCAAGAGCTTCATACGCTTCCTCATAGCTGCTGAATACCTCAGCCAATACGGTCATATGAGAAGCAATTTCCAAGGATAGTCTGCGCAGATCCTTGACATTCTTCCCTTGCAGTATCTCCACTGCTTCCTTTATTTCATTGGCATTTCCAACCTCATAGCCAAGCGGCTGATTCATATCACTAATTACTGCCACCGTATTTTTACCAAGGTTTTTACCGATGTTAACCATTTCTTTTGCCAGTGCTTCTGATTCTTCTAAAGTTTTCATGAACGCGCCGGACCCAGTCTTAACGTCAAGAACAATACTGTCTGCTCCAGATGCAAGCTTCTTGCTCATGATGGAACCTGCAATAAGCGGGATGGAATCCACAGTAGCTGTCACATCACGCAATGCATAAAGCTTCTTATCTGCAGGTGCAAGGTTTCCCGTCTGTCCTGCGACGGCAAGTTTATTTGTGTTGACGTTATTAACGAACACATCCTTGGAAATTTCAATATTGAAACCCTCGATGGATTCGAGCTTATCCAATGTCCCACCTGTATGACCGAGTCCTCTGCCTGACATCTTAGCAACAGGTACTCCGACAGAAGCAACAAGTGGTCCGACGATAAAAGTAACTTTATCACCGACTCCGCCGGTAGAATGCTTATCGACGATATGTCCTTCAATTGCTGATAAATCTATTGTTTCTCCAGAATCTACCATTGCTTGCGTTAATGTAGCCGTTTCTTTTTCATTCATTCCTCTAAAATAAATGGCCATCATTAATGCAGATGCCTGGTAATCAGGAATACTGCCTTCTGTATAGCCTTTTACAAAAAATTGGATTTCTTCCCCTGTCAGTTCTTCTCCGTTTCTCTTTTTCTGAATCACATCAACCATTCTCATGACGTGACAGTCACCCCTTTTCTATTTATGCCGGCAAGGATTGCAGGACTTTTTTTACAAAACCGAGAAAGTCTTCACGTACTTTGGCTGTCGTTTCAATTACTTCATCATGGGTAAGTGGTTGATCCAGAATACCTGCAGCCATATTGGAAATACAGGATATACCAAGCACTCTGATTCCGGAATGACTTGCTACGATTACTTCTGGTACGGTAGACATACCGACAGCATCACCACCGAGAGTACGAATCATTCTTACTTCGGCCCCAGTTTCATATGCTGGACCTGTATTGCCTACATATACTCCTTTTTTGACTTTCAAGCCGAGCTTATCTGCGCTTTTTTGTGCCAGTTCAAGTAAATCTTTGCTGTACGCCTGGGACATGTCCGGGAATCTAGGTCCCAGCTCCTCATCATTTTTTCCAATCAACGGACTGTCTCCCATATTGTTGATATGGTCTGTGATCAGCATCAAATCACCAGGTTCAAAGCTTTCATTAACTCCACCTGCTGCATTAGTGACCAATAATGTTTCAATACCCAGCTCTCTCATCACACGTACAGGAAACGTAACCTGCTGCATGGAATATCCCTCATAATAATGAAAGCGGCCCTGCATGGCAATCACTTGCCGCCCCTGTAATTTTCCAATGACAAGCTGCCCTTTATGTCCAGAGACTGTTGATACAGGAAAGTGAGGTATTTTGTTGTATGGAATAACAACGGCCCCATCTATATCATCCGCCAAAACCCCTAAACCTGAACCAAGTATCAGACCAACTGTAGGATCGCTATCTAATTGTTCTTTAATAAAAGCCGCTGCTTCTGTAATATGTGTTTTCTCCATTATTCACCCTCCGTTACTTTATATCTTTTAAAAAACTTGTTCCATATTGTGGCATCTTCACGTCGAAAATGTCTGCTACCGTTGCCCCGACATCCGCGAAAGTCTCCCTTTGTGCCAGATGATTGCCTGTTTCTATTCCCTTATGATAAGCAAGTAATGGAACCAGCTCCCTTGTATGGTCGGTTCCATGATGGACAGGATCATTACCATGGTCAGCTGTAATCAGCAACAGGTCATCTTCACGCAATTTGTCGAGTACCTCAGGGAGCCTGGCATCGTAAGCTTCTAATGCTTCCCCATAACCTTGAGGATTTCGGCGATGTCCATGCTTAGCGTCAAAGTCCACGAGATTAAGGAAATTCAATCCATGGAAAGATTTATCCATCGATTCTACCAGCTTATCCATTCCATCCATATTATCTGTCGTCCGGATAGCTTCCGTGACGCCTTCCCCATCATAAATATCAGAAATTTTCCCGAGGGCAATAACATCATAACCTTCATCCTTTAAATCGTTCATGACAGTCCGTCCAAACGGTTTCAAAGCGTAATCATGCCGGTTAGGCGTACGCTCAAATGCACCTGGCTTTCCTATGAACGGGCGGGCGATGACTCGGCCAACCATGTATTGTTCATCACGGGTTAATTCACGGGCAATCTCACATATTTTATACAGTTCATCTAATGGGACAACTTCTTCATGGGCAGCAATCTGGAGCACAGAATCCGCTGAGGTATAAACGATCAACGCACCTGTCTCCATATGCTCTTTCCCAAGTTCATCAACGATTTCTGTTCCCGAAGCAGGTTTGTTTCCGATGATTTTTCTTCCCGTCTTTTCTTCCAATTGAGATAGTAATTCTTCAGGGAATCCGTCCGGGAAAGTCCGGAATGGTTTATCGATATATAAGCCCATGATTTCCCAATGACCTGTCATCGTATCCTTTCCATGGGATGCTTCTTTCATTGTTGTATGATGCGCCAGTGGATTTTCAGCTTTATCAATCCCTTTGATTTCTCTAATATTACTTAGGCCGAGTTTTCCCATAGTAGGCATGTCAAGCCCATTCATATGGTCAGCTATGTGTCCCAGCGTATCAGCCCCTTCATCATTAAAGGCAGCCGCATCTGGAGCCTCTCCTATTCCGACTGAATCCATCACTATTAAAAATACACGTTTAAACTGACTCATTGATAATCCCTCCTGTGTGTTTACATTCCCTAAGGTGATTGTTTTTATGCCTTTTCTATCTAGAGGTAGGATGTCAGACAACTACCCGCCTAAAAAATGTTTATGCCCGTGGGTGGTACGAGCGATAAACATCTTTTAACCTTGTTTTGGATACATGAGTGTATATCTGTGTAGTCGAAATGTCTGCGTGCCCCAGCATTTCCTGTACAGCTCTCAAATCTGCGCCATTTTCCAGCAAGTGGGTGGCAAAAGAGTGACGTAATGTATGGGGAGTAATTGGTTTGGTGATACCCGCTTCCCTGGCAACCGCTTTCAAGATCTTCCAAAACCCTTGCCTGGATAATGGATTCCCATGGTGATTGACAAACAGCTGCTCTGTTCGCTTTTGTTTGACCAGTTCGCTTCTTCCCCGATCCAGATAATCTTCCACGGCATCTTTAGCATGATCACCAAGCGGAATAATCCGCTCTTTGGATCCTTTTCCGACACAACGGACAAAACCCATCGTCAAATGAAGGTCACCAGTTTCCAAAGAAACCAGTTCTGACACTCTAAGTCCTGTAGCATACAACATTTCCAGCATAGCTTTATTGCGGATGGACAGCGGATCCCTGCCGGAAAGCTCGAGCAGCCTGTCCACTTCCTCGGAGGAAAGAACCTTGGGAAGTTTTCGTTCTTTCTTCGGAGTATCAATATGTAAACTTGGATCGTGATCACTTACTTTTTCCCTGACAAGAAACTGATGCAACAGCCTTACTGATGACAACAGTCGTGCAAGAGTTGCAGACGACCGGCCTTCATCATTCAAGTGGTAAAGATATTTCATAATGGTTGATCGTGCTACATCATTCCAATCCTTGACCCCTTGTTCTTCGAGAAAGGCACAATATTGTTTCAAATCTCGTCGATATGATTTGATTGTATTATCCGACAATCCTCTTTCTACTGTCAGGTAATGAAAAAAATCTTCCAATGCATGCTGCAGCATTCGCCTCTACTCTCCCAATTGAAAAAAGATTGATAACCTTTCCGTCCAATCGATCTGCTCTTGATTAAAAACCTTCACTGCTGTCCCTTGAGGCTCATCATAACGGTGAAACCGCTCATATTCCTCATGAACCATCCTCAAAGCAACATAAAAAAAGGACGTACAAAGGACGAAAATGATCAGCACTTTCATAGTATCTTTCACAAACTTCATCACTTGTTTCATAAGCAAGTCCCCTTTGTTAATCTCACTAACAAGGTATGCCATCCGAAACAAAAAATATACATTAGAAAAACCTGCATTCACACCTTTTTTCGTAAATGTGTACGTTTTTCATATGCTTGGAACTTTTAAAATTTTTTATTACTATAAGCGATTTCTTCGCAAAAGTATTTATGCTTTCCTACGTGTAAATAAAGACACCAACCTACACTAAAAGTACACCAAAACCCCAAGAAAGTAAAGAAAACTTAGCTGGCGTTCTTTGACAGCTTAGTTGCACTTATACTCCATCCCTTCAAATTTCAACGCCGTCGAATCAGCTTCCCTGTTGAGATTTCATGAAAGACCTGGAGTGTAAAGAAAACTTAGCTGGCGTTCTTTGACAGCTTAGTTGCACTTATACTCCATTCCTTCAAATTTCTTTTTTGATTTAATGCTGATTTCACCAACAAAAAAGTGAATACGATTGCCGTACCCACTGTTCTGCTGCATATATTAATTGTTAACTTTTGACGGTTTCTTTTTGGCAGACCCTGCATATGCCATGGAAAGTCAGGCGATGATCTTTCACTTCGAATCCCCACTGGCTTTCAATCAGCTTCTCAACATCTCCAAGCAGGTCTTCTTCAATTTCCTCAACCGCTCCGCACTCAATACACACGAGATGGTGATGAAAATGCTCAGCACCTTCTTTTCGGAGGTCATACCTGGATACGCCGTCGCCAAAGTTAATTTTGTCGACTATTTTCAATTCAGAGAGCAGCTCCAATGTCCGGTATACGGTGGCTAAACCGATCTCGGGCGCCTTCTCCTTTACGAGGAGGTAGACATCTTCTGCACTTAAATGATCTTCTTCATTTTCTAATAGCACGCGTACGGTCGCTTCCCTCTGAGGTGTCAATTTGTAGCTCTGAGAGTGCAATTGTTTTTTTATCCGCTCGATGCGATGCTCCATGTAGCGTCCCTCCCTCGCAATTCCAATTTAATTATAAGCAGAGAAGGAACCAGTGTCAAATTGAAATTATTATAATCTGTTATCAATAATCATTCTAATTTATTGTTGTTTTTATATTATTGCGAATAAATCCATTTAACGACCATTTCCATTGCCTGACTTGATAAAAATGCTTCAATAAATGCAGCAATTACGAGACAGGCAAACAATAGCAGAAACAGAACGCCATATTGCATGAACACTTTCATGACAGGCTGATGCATTCGTTTGGAAAACAGCTGTTTAAATAAGGTTATTGAGAAAATCATCGCGATAGCACCAGCAATGAGATATACCGGAATTACAAGCAAATTCTGTGGGGCAATGGATACAGAAGAAATAAACAGACCATACCAGCCCATCTGATTGACGAGAAAACCAACAGAAAATCCTACCACAAGTCCTTTGATAAATAACAGGACTGTTATCACGGGCATACCGATTACTGATATACCCAAAATAAAAATCAAGAGCATATATTTAAGATGATAGCTCAGGCTATCCCAGAATAACATCGGCTGGGATATTGAATTGGTATCGATCGTTTGCTTAAAAAACTGGTTCAAATAAAAGTATAAATCTTGTTTTTGGATGAAATTCATACTATTAACGATAATCGCCCCGAATATGATACCGATCAAGAACAATACTGAAATGAAAACATAAATATTAATGTAACTAGTAAAGTGATTCTTTAATAGACGTTGCTGGAGATACATTTTCCCACCCCTTCATCGAGCTTCTATTACAACTCTATGAACCAAAGGTAGAAAGTAGACCTCCCTTTCTATGAATCCCCTTTTAGTTTTCCATATCTTCCGCCGCCTCCCGCTTCAATGGCAACATCTCCATTTCTCAGGCGTAATATGGCACCAGCCAATTTTTCGGGTACTACCTGCTGTAACTCTTCTAAAGAAGCATGGTGGATGACGTCCATTTCCGTCCCAAAACGTTCCAATAGCTTTTCATAGGTTTTCGGCCCAAGAGAAGGTAAATATTCCAGTGGAACTTGATAAATATAAGGTGGTCGCGACGGATGGTTTACTGAATTCGTTGAGAGCTCATTTATTCTCTCTGCAACTCCTTTAATTACCTTTTTAGATCCGCAGTTTGGACAAGGTGTCTGATAAACGGAAAGATTTTTCTGGCAATGATTACATACTGTTTGATGATATTTTCCCAGTCGTGGATTCATGCCATAATTGTGGTTGATTTTCCTTTCGCTTTTCCCCTTGATCGCCAGCCCAAGTTCATAAAAAGAAAGCTCTTCCAGTAATACTTCCTGATATTCCCTTCCTATTTTATTCAGCGAATGGGCGTCCGAATTCGATAAAAATGGGAAGACATGGAGCTCGGAGATCTGATCAGCCATTTCTGTATCAGAACTGAGGCCTAATTCAACAGCATCTATCATAGTAGCGTCAAATACATCTGTCAAAGATTTATCGACTCCCTTTCCATACATGCTTTTAAAGGGGGTGAAAACATGGGCGGGTATAAACCACCCACCAAAATCTTTCACACATTTCTGCAGCTCCTCGGCAGTACCATAGAACCGCTGGGAACTCAAATTTATATTCGTCATCCTAGTCGCAAGCCAGCTGGAAAAATCCTTCATCACAGAAAGAAAAGGGAAAAAACATAATACATGAATTGGCCCCCGACAATTAATATCATATATTTCAATTTCCGATCCTAATATCAGTAAGGTGTTCTCAAAGCATACACCACCATCCTTGTGCTCTTTCGCATGCCCTTTTGTAAGGAACTCCTCTAATTCAGCCTGCACTTCAGGCACGTGGGCATCGATGACTCCGACAATATCCATTCCTTTACGTCTGCTCGCTTCCTTCAGAACGTTGGTCACCGTCAAAGATTTGCCGCCACTGATTTTTACCGGCCGCCCGTTCCAGTCTTTGCCGATATGTATGTGAAGATCTGCAAAATAAGATTGCAAGTCCATAATTAAACTCCTTTTAGTTTTAGAAAAAGCACTGCATATGCCGTCTTGGCATCATGAATTCTCTGTTCTTTTACCATTTGTTCGGCTTCGTCGACAGTAAGTTCCATAAGTTCCACAAACTCATCATCATCCCCTGCTACTTTGTCTTCCATTTGCACCAACTCGTCTGTAAAATAGAGGTGAACGAGCTCATCAGCAAATCCTGGGGAAGTGTAGAACGAAGTCACCCATTCAAGCTTGTCTGTTGTATAGCCAGTTTCTTCTTCTAATTCACGTTTCGCTCTTACAGCAGGTTTGTCTTCCACGCCTTCAAGCTTTCCGGCAGGTATTTCTATGATGCTTTTTTCAAGCGCCTTCCGGTATTGCTCAACGAACAAAATTTTATTATCTTCCGTAAGAGCAATGATTGCCACCGCTCCCGGATGTTTAATGATTTCTCGTTTAGATGTGTTTCCATCGGGTAAAGTAACACTGTCCACTTGGAGTTTGACGATTTTTCCATCAAAGATTTTTTCTGTTTCTGTTGTTATCTCTTCAAACTTTTTCAAAACAATAACTCCTTTCTTCTCCATAAACTAAAACTATTCTAACATAACAGCAGATTTTTCTGGATACATAGCGTCTCACTAATAGAAAGGATGATTCTATGAATAAACGACAGCTTGGAAGCTCTGACTTGCACATTTCTGAGATTAGTCTGGGGTGCATGAACCTTGGGACAGATGAGCACAAAGCAAAGAACATGATCGAGCGTGCACTTGAAGCGGGAATCAATTATCTGGACACTGCCGATTTATATGATTTCGGGGAAAATGAAAAAATTGTAGGCAAAGCCATCAAACATCGCCGCGAGGATGTCATCCTCGGCTCAAAGGTCGGAAACCATTTTGATAAAGAAAAAAAGGACTGGTTCTGGGATCCTTCCAAGGACCATATTAAAGAAGGCGTAAAAGAAAGCCTCCGCAGACTGAACACCGATTATATCGACCTTTATCAACTGCACGGCGGGACAATCGAAGATAATATTGGTGAAACAATCGAAGCTTTTGAGGATTTGAAACAGGAAGGGTTAATCAGGGAATATGGAATTTCTTCGATTCGTCCGAACGTTATCAGGGAATACGCGGAACGCTCCAGCATGGTGAGTGTGATGATGCAATATAATATCTTTGACCGGCGTCCCGAAGAGGAAATACTTGATTACCTCTATCAGAATAATATCAGCGTGCTTGCCCGCGGTCCACTTGCGAAAGGCATGTTGAGCGACAACGGAGCAAAGGTAGTCGAATCCAAAGCGAATGATGGGTTCCTGGATTACAATTACGAAGAGATGCTCGCATTAGCGGAAAAACTCGAGGATTATTCCAGTGAAGAACGGACGTTAAATGCCCTTGCACTTCAATATGTCCTTCATCATCCGGCGATTGCTACTGCAGTATTTGGGGCAAGTTCTTTAAAGCAGCTGGAAGATAACCTCCGTTTTCTTGAAGCTAAGCCATTAACGGAACAGATTTTCGGAGAAATCCAGGCACTGACAAAACCGATCACTTACCAAAAACATCGTTAATTAAGACATGCACTTGAGCTGTCTGCTCTGGTGCATGTCTTCTTTGTATCCTATTTATATTTTTTCCAATCGATATCGCTTTCCTCGAGCAATTCTTCAAAACTCTTGTTCGCTTCTCTTTCCTTTCTCTCTCTTACCAGACGCTGGCGTTCCTTTTCCTGTTGTTCCTTCTCTGCTTGTTTCCATTCCGTTTTCTTAGACTGGAGCTGGTTCCATAAATCCGGGTTCAGGCGATCTTTTAATGAGCCGCTTCCGGAAACTCGCTCTTTTTTGCTCACATTTCTTCCTCCTTTACTATTTCCCGACCGGAAATGGCGGGATTAAGAATACCTTCCGGGCTCGAAAGTCGAAGAGCCCCGCCGTAAGCATCCAGCTTTAGTTTTTCTGAAAAAAAGATTGCCTGTTGTTTATGAACAATCACGCTGTAGTCGGTGCTCTCTATACTTTTATCCCATTCCGTACGATGGGACGTCCAGCGAACCGTGGGTACGCCGTTGACTCCACATCCACAATCATCCGTATCATAAAACAGGCGAAGGTATGGATGTTCCTCTCCTCTTAATGATTCCAGCTGTATTTTCGCGCTATCTGTGATGGTCAATTTCATTTTCCCATCCCTCCTATTAACTCCATCATAATTATTTTTTCTTATTCGGGCAAAGACCAGGCTTGCATTACTCTGCAAAGTGTCCGCCAACCAATTTACTGCGGTGGAGCGCGGTTCCGGCTTCCGTATAGGAAACCGCACGAAGCAAAGCATCGCTCCCATATTTATCCCGAATCGCATCCATGACATAGCCGAGCTCACGCTTTCGGGTCCTGTTGGAATCAAACAAGTCCAGCTGGATGCTCGAATCTTCACTGATATTCGATAAAGAGATGGAAATACTGCGCACAGTTTTTTCCTCAAAAAATTCCTTGAACAGCTGAAGGCAGACCGCGTAGATATCCATGGTGACGTTTGTGGGCTGATCGATACTTCTTGAGCGATGAAAGCCTCCTCCCCCTTCGGTTTTACTGTAACCGATACCGAGGCTGATCGTCTTTCCTGCTTTATCATTGTTCCTTGCTCTTCTGGCGACTTCTTCGCACATTTCCAGCATTACGTGCTTAACGTGGGTGGGGTCATGATAATCCCGTAACAGAATCTGACTTTTACCATAGCTGATCTGCCCCTGGATGATCGGTGCGCCAAGCTCGGACAAATCAACTCCATGGGCATGATAAAACAACTGGTTCCCCATCACCCCGAAGGTCTTTTCTAAACGTTCCAGCGGGTACTTGGCGAGCTGGCCGACGGTCGTTATTCCCATTCGGTTCAGCCTTCGTTCGAGACGGGGACCGATTCCCCACATTTCCCGAAGCGGAGAAACAGGCCACAGTTTCTTCTCTACATCTTTGTACTCCCATTCTGCCACCCCTTTTTTCTTTGCTTCTAAATCGAGGCAGAGCTTGGCCATAAGCATATTGGGGCCGATCCCGATTGCCGCCTTTAAATGAAAGGTATCCTCCAGCTCCTCTAGAATCATTTGGGCAATTTCACGGGCGCCTCCTCCAAACATCCGCTCACTTCCACTCACTTCTAAAAAGCTTTCATCGACACTGTACGTATGAATCGCTTCTTTTGGTACATATTTATGAAACAGCCGGGTCACCTCAGCAGAAATTTCCAAATACGTGCTCATTTGGGCAGAAACGATTACAATGTCCGGCTCATTCGGAATTTCAAACAATCGGCTTCCTGTACGAATGCCATAATCCTTTTTCATTGCAGGAGATGCAGCGAGTACCACGCTTCCCCTGCGGTTAGTATCAGCCACAACGGCGAGATGGCAGGTCATCGGATCAAGCCCCCTTAAGATAGCGGCACAGCTCGCATAAAAGCTTTTCATATCCACACATAAAACCCGGCGGTCCGGAAACAGCCGATAGTCAATCTCAGGGTTTTCCATTTCCATCACACCCCTTCTCTCTCACTTATTATTATGCGAATATACGTTCGTGTATGCAAGAGGGAATCACAGGAAAAAGCCTGCCGGATAATGAGGCACTGAAAAACAGAAGCGTATAAAAAAATGGCCAGTAATGGAGTTTCAAGTCCATACTGACCGTTTTGTCTTTGTCTAGCTTAGGCCGTGCCCAGTGGACTCCGGATAAGGGAGGTCATTTTTTATTAAATTGGGAACGCAGCATTTTTTCTGTCACACTCGGAAATAATTGATGGACCTTACTGCCTGCATCCATCCAGGTCGGAAGATTGATTTCCCTTTTTGGAATAAATAACTGTTTGACAATCCTGTTTGCTACCTGATTAGCATCAAGCATCAGATGCTCTACTGCAGTTTCGTAGTTCCCAGTGGGATCAGCCTGTTTAAAAAAGTTTGTGCGGACAGGCCCTAAATTTACTGTGGTCACAAGAATCCCCCATCCTTCCACTTCCATACGAAGAGCATTGGAGAAACCGAGTAATGCATGCTTTGTAGCGGAATAGACAGCAGATTTTGGTGTAGCCATTTTCCCCGCCTGGGAAGCAATGTTGATAATATGCCCCGATTTCTGAGCGATAAAATGAGGCAGGACCTGATGGGTAATTCTAAGTGGAGCATGGACATTCACTTGCAGCATCCGTTCGATGTCCTGCCATTTGGAACCACAATAGTTTTCAAAAATACCCATTCCTGCATTATTGATCAAAGCATCAATCGAATCATGGTCATAAAAAATAATATCACTGACATCTTTCCATTCGTTTCCATTGGTAAGGTCGGCTTTATACCAATAACAGTCTGTATCGAATTTTTCTTTCAGTATTTTGGCGATAAGCTCAAGCCTATTACCTGAGCGGGCTACTAAAATGGGGTGCCCGCCATTTCTCGCTACATGAATCGCCAAGTATTGACCGATTCCACTCGAGGCGCCTGTGATAAGCACTTTTTTCCCTTTCAGATGTTCATTCATTTTTAACCCTCCAAACGGCTATACACCAGTGCCTCATCCTCTTTTTCAGCTTTAAGTGCACCGATGCTCAACAAATAGTCAAGCTGGCCGATTGTTTCTGACATCGTTAAACCGAATTCCTTTTCCATCTGGCTCGGGAATAGGAGTTCACACACTTGAAAAGCAGTAAGCGCTTTTTTTCCAATAAGTTCACAAACGTGAAAGGCTCGTGCCTTTTGCTTTTCTAGACGCTTTTTAATCAAGTCATGTGGCGCAGTGAAGATATCTCCGTGGCCCGGGTAAACTGTATTAAAATCAATGTTCAACAATTTGGCCAACGTATCACGATATTGCAGTTGGGGTATTGGCCTTGGTTCTCCTTCTTGTAAAGGCGGTTCCAATAATGGATTGGAGGAAATATGCTTAAGAAGTACATCTCCTCCAATTAAAGCCTTTTCCCTGGAGTGATAAAAAGCGACATGGCTCTGTGCATGGCCGGGTACCGCCACGACTTCCCAGCCGGGATGACCAGGAAGCTGATCCCCCTCATCGATTTTTATTGTCAGCTGTGATTTCGGCGCAGTGACTAAAGGCTTCCGCAAGCTCTTAAGGAATTTACGGAAACGGTCAGGAACACCAGCTTCCTTGTAAAGCCCGGTAAAAAATGCTTCATAACTTTGCAGAAAAGACTCCTCTTTTCTCAGCCACGGGTCAATATAATGGTGACCCACTACATCGGTAATACGGGGAAAGCGTTCAATCAATCCAATATGATCTGGATGATGGTGGGTCAGAATTATCTGTTCAACATCCTCCGGACCATAGCCCATTTCCTTTAATTGATAGAGTACAGCTTCCCAAGCTTCATCTGTATTGACGCCGGCATCTATGATGGAAAAACGCTCGTCTTTAAGCACATACATATGAACATCTCCGACAGCGTATGGGGTTGGTACAGTCAACTGACTTATTTTTTGTGTCAACATTGTCATTCTGCATCCTCCATTTATCTGAATCATCATTCATTTTCTAAATTGTAGCATTTTTCTTCCAGTAATCCCACTTAATAGCTGAGGCGCTCTATAAAAAGGGGGGTAACGCCCATATTTTCCTGGAAAACAAAAAAACTGCCCCCGTCTGTTATCCGGGGGGGCAGCCATAATCATTTCCTAAACATTGATTGCAGGGTATGGTGCAGCATATCTGGCAGGTATTCAAAAGAATATGTCAGTTCCAGTCGTTCTGTCCATTGATGGGGGTCTTTCCCTAATGGGCCGATATTAATGACCGGCATGTTGGTAGCCTGCATCAAATCACTTGAGAGTTCAAAGCCGCGTCCCTGAATAGGCATCTGCTTCAAAAGGTCTCCCAGAGGGGAGTCGTCGGCTGTAGGTCCGATAAAGCTTAGGTCGGAAAGTCCTGTGAAATATTCGGTGTTTTCGATTTGAAGACTGTATTTTTCTCTAGCATAGTTTTGACACGCCTGGACTGCCGCTTCGATATAAGGATCCTGGTTGGATGAAACCGAAGGATAAAACGGCGGACTGTAAAATAATATAATCATCGGTCCTATATCCTTACAAAGAGATGCAAGATCATGGACGAGAAGTGTAGAAAAATCTCTGTCTCCTTTATCTCTGTGGGAAATGAGCAAATTCTGCCTGCGCTCTACTTCCCTTTTTCCAAACCGCTTTTCAGCTTCTCTGTACAGCTCTTCAAAAGTTAGGACGGTAATATCCATATTCAGTGGCCGATGTTCTGTTTCAGCCATATAGTAAGAAGATTTTTGTTTATAATGCGCGATTGCTTTTTGGCTTGCTCGATGTGCTGCAGCCAGCAATTTCTCGTTAATGCTGGAGAGTGTCTGCTTCATATACAGAACATTGTACATGGCGACTGCTGCCTGGGGGGTCTGGACAGAATAAGCGTCTTTCAAATCTTTTTGCATCAAGCTTATCGGTGGCGGGGTAGTCTCATCCCCCACCGTTTCAATAAAGTCTTCACTTAATTCGAGTTCCTGTGTGAGGTAACTTACCATCAGATTTGCATTCAAACCGGCAAATGGTTCTCCAACGTGAGTTTCTTTTCCGTAACACAGGAATCCAGGCAGTACTTTACCAATGGATCCGGAATATAGATAATAGGTACGGTCACCAGGATATTTGCTGAACATCGGCTCTCCATTCATGGTGGCCTTAAATTCTAATTCATGTTGCTGCTTCAGCTCATTTAAAACAGGCAAGGCAGTAATCATCCCAAGTGAATTAGCTTCTTCATCCGGCACAGCTAAAAGAAGGATATTTCCGTCAAATTCCCCTTCCATCGCTTTTTCCAATAAGGAGAGGTGTACGGTGGTTCCTGATTTCATATCCATTGTTCCGCGGCCGAACAGCCAGTCACCGGTTTTCAAATCGTTCGCAGCTTCTTTAGGAAGCTCTTCTATTCTTTTTTGAAGCTCCTGGGTCAGCTCCTTCGGGTGAAAGGCTAAGTTTTGCAGAGAGCCATAATCCTCAATACCGACCACATCGATATGGGACAATAAAATGATCGTTTCTTTGGCATCATTATTCTTTACGAGAGCCGTCAGCAGCTGCCTGCCATCTTTTAATGGATGCAATTGAAGATGGTCGGAATTCTGCCGAAAATAATCCTGCCCCTCCAAGAGGTGGTGTATGTATTCGACCATAGCAATTTCATCTTTCGTACCAGTAACACTAGGATAATTTACTAGAGAGCATAGAAGGTCCGTTAACTGCTCTTTAGTTTCCCATTTTCGTGCCATGTAGATCCACTCCTTGTAAATTGACTTTTAGAATAAAATGCCACACAATCAAAAAGAGTATATTTGAGAGGTGAAGCAATTGGGAACGTTGATTTATGCCCATCGGGGTGCGAGTAAATTGGCACCAGAAAACACCATGCCTGCCTTCGAATTGGCTTACCATGCAGGTGCTGACGGCATTGAGACAGATGTCCAGCTCACTAAAGACCGTGTTCCGATTTTAATTCACGATGAGAATCTCAGGAGAACGACAAATGGAACAGGGTTTGTCCAGGATTATACATATGACGAAATAAAACGGTTAGATGCAGGGAGCTGGCTGTCGAGCAAATTTTCAGATACTCCCATTGTATCATTAGAAGAATTTTTAAGCTGGGTACAAGATAAATCCATGTACCTGAATATAGAACTTAAGACGAAAGTAATTGCTTATAAGGATATCGAACAAAAGGTATACGAACTACTATGTCATTTTGGGCTAGTAGAAAAGACAGTAATATCATCCTTTAATTCCGACAGCATTAAAAGGATGCAAGCTGTTGCACCGGAGATAGCTACAGCCTTTTTAACCTCACAAAACATAAAGGACCTGCCCTCATTCGCCAAACAGCTTGGAGTGAGTGCACTGCATACGAAGTATCGCTTGTTGAACCAGAAGCTTGTCGATAACTGCCGGAAAGAAGGTATCGATTTAAGAATTTATACGGTAAATAAAGCGTCTCCATTAAAAAAATGTTACAAGCTCCAATGTGACGGAATATTTACCGATGTCCCACATCTTGCCATTGAATACCGCAAAGTGTGCCAATGAGATACACAGGAGGCGTCATATTATGAGCAAACTATTTTCCCCATATACCATTAAAGATTTGACTCTGAAAAACCGGATAGTTATGTCACCGATGTGCATGTATTCTTCGGTTAATCAGGATGGAAGGATTATGCCTTTTCATCTGACCCATTATGAAAGCAGGGCTGCTGGCCAAGTGGGATTGGTTATGACAGAGGCTGCAGCGGTCCTTCCTGAAGGCCGGATTTCGCACGATGATCTCGGCATATACGCAGATGATCATATCGAAGGATTAAAAAAAACGAATGAGGGAATCCATCGACATGGTGCTGCATCGGCAATCCAGATTGCACATGCTGGTCGAAAAGCTACAGTAAAAGAAGACATCTTCGCACCTAGTGCCATCCCTTTTAATGAGAAATACAAAACACCGATCGCAATGGAAAAACACGATATTGATAAGGCAGTGGAAGCTTTTGCTGACGCAGCACGACGTTCCAGACAAGCCGGTTTTGATATTATAGAATTGCACGCTGCTCATGGCTATCTGATCAATCAGTTTCTATCCCCTCTAACCAACAGGAGAAGTGACATTTATGGCGGCAGCAGGGAAAATCGCTATCGATTTCTTAAGGAAGTGATAGAAGCAGTCACCAAAGTCTGGAATAAACCGCTATTCGTAAGGATTTCCGCTGACGAGTATAATCGAGAAGGCAATCAAATGGAAGACTTCTATTATTTTACCGAAGAAATGAAAAGACAGGGTGTAGATTTAATAGATGTCAGCTCTGGAGGAGTAGTTCCTGCATCTATCAACCCTTACCCTGGCTATCAGGTCACCTATGCAGAAAGAATCAAGAAGCAATGCAGCATAGCCACAGGAGCTGTAGGTTTGATTACAACTGGTATTCAGGCAGAAGAAATATTAAAAAATGATCGTGCAGATTTAATCTTCATTGGACGGGCATTACTGCGGAATCCATATTGGCCGAAGCAGGCAGCAAATGAACTGGGAGTCCTGTTACAGGGTCCAAAACAATACGAACGCGCCTGGAATTGACTGCTCCACTCTATATGCTGGTCCAACCGCAAAGTAATAGGAGGGATTGTAATGGAATTACTCTTTCTAGGTACAGGTTCCGGGGTGCCATCAAAAGAACGTAATGTAGCAGCACTTGCCTTGCAAATGCTGGAGGAACGCCAGTCCACCTGGCTTTTTGATTGCGGGGAATCCACCCAACACCAAATACTCAAAACCAATATCCGGCCACGCCGAATTGAAAAAATTTTCATTTCACACCTGCATGGAGATCACATTTACGGTCTTCCGGGTTTATTGAGCAGCCGCTCTTTCCAGGCAGGAGAAACACCTTGCACCGTTTATGGTCCGAAAGGTTTGAGAGAGTATATTGAAACAGCCCTTCGTGTCAGCGGAACAAGGCTTACTTATTCCCTAGCTGTCAAAGAAATATCAGAAGGGATTATATATGAAGATGACTCTATCCACGTGACCGCCGTGCCAATCGAACATGGCCTTGAAAGCTTCGGTTATATCATCGAAGAAAAAGAACAACAAGGAAAGCTTTTGGCGGACAAACTCAGAGCGGACGGAATTAATCCTGGTCCTGTCTATCAGAAGATAAAAGAAAACGAGACCACTCAACTGGACGATGGAACAATCATTTACCGAAAGGATTATATCGGCCAACCGAAATCCGGTCGAAAAATCGCCATCATGGGGGACACCCGTTACAAAGAAAGTCTTCGTCACTTTATCAATGGAGCAGATATTCTAGTCCATGAAGCTACCTTTGCCGGGAATGACGAACACCTTGCCCATGATTACTATCATTCTACTACCAGGCAAGCAGCAACGCTTGCAAAACTTTCTAACGTGAAACAATTGATCTTGACGCATATTTCTTCACGTTATCAAGGGGCAGAAAGTAATATACTTCTTGACGAGGCACGAGAAATTTTTCCAGACACGGTAATTGCCCGTGATTTTTACAGTCATCCCGTCCCGGCAAATAAATAAAGGAGGGTGCAGGATATGACAGACATCAATGGAACAGTTGCTATGCAAAAGCCTATTTCCAGGAAGGACTTACGAGAGATTACAAATTCAGGATCAAACAGCTTAACCTGTTAACAAAAATGCTGAAAGATTACGAATCGGATATCCTGGACGCTCTGCACCGCGATTTAAATAAATCTGAGTATGAAGCTTATGCTACTGAAATAGGATTTCTGTATGGTGAAATTGACTTGCATAGAAATAGGCTGAAAGAATGGATGGAACCTGCAAAAGTTAAAAACCCCCTATCCCATAAAGGCTCAAAAAGTTATATCATAAAAGAACCTTACGGGACAGCTCTCGTCATTTCTCCGTGGAACTATCCAATAAACCTCGCCCTTGCTCCTGTGATAGGAGCTATTTCAGCAGGAAATACGGTCGTTCTTAAACCCTCGGAATTAACACCTAACGTTTCAGCACTGTTGAACAAAATGATAGCAAATACCTTTGATCCTGCTTTATTTAAGGTCATTGAAGGAGGAAAAGAAACAAGTGAAGAGTTACTCGATCAGCATTTCGACTATATTTTCTTCACCGGAAGCGTCCAGGTCGGAAAAAGTGTAATGGAAAAAGCAAGCAGGCATTTGACCCCTGTCACGCTTGAGCTCGGCGGAAAAAGTCCTGCCATTATCCATAAAGACGCGAAGCTGGATCTTGCTGCAAAAAGGATTGTTTGGGGAAAATTCATGAATGCAGGGCAAACATGTATAGCTCCTGATTATCTGTATGTTCACCGCGATGTAAAAACAAAGCTGTTGGCTAAAATCAAAAAATATATCAAGATTTTCTATGGAAGACAGCCACTCGAAAATAATCATTTCACAAAAATTGTAAATAAACAGCACTTTGACAGGCTTTCAAACTATCTGAATAATGGCACCTTGATAACTGGCGGTAATACGGATCGAGAAAACCTTAAAATGGAGCCTACTCTACTTGATAACATTGGTTGGCAAGATGAAGTGATGAAAGAAGAGATTTTCGGACCAATACTTCCTGTATTAACGTATATAGATTTGAATGAAGCGATTGACAACATTCGTGACCAGGAAAAACCTTTAGCCTTATATTATTTCGGCGAAAAAGAACACGAACAGAGATTGGTCACTGAAACCCTTTCGTTTGGCGGCGGCTGTATCAACGATACACTGTTACATATAGCCAATCCCAACCTTCCTTTTGGCGGGGTTGGCATGAGCGGAATTGGTTCCTACCATGGTAAAGCAAGCTTTGATACCTTCAGTCATGCCAAAAGCATGACTAAACAAACAACAAAGTTCGATTACGGATTTCGTTATCCGGGTTCAAAACTGGGACTTAAACTCATTAAAAAAATTATGAAGTAACGGAAATGATCCGGAACCATTTTTACTTCACAAAAAATTAAAAACCAGCCCGTTTTTTAGTGACCCGTCCATTTGTAAATTATTTACAATTTAAAATCTGAATAAATTTTTACTTTTTTGACCATGAATAAATCTTTTGGGAACTTTCGTACATACTAACGATAAAAAGGGATTGAGAACATGGTCATCAACATCCTATGCGGAACCATCATACCGTTGATTATATTGTTCATGTTTTTTAAAAAGTACCCTGAGTTAGTCATTCTAATCTACCCTGTCGGTATCTCTATCGCTTTTCTCGCTAACGACTGGGGAGCAGATTTATTTTGGCAGGTCATGCCAAAACACGAAAACCCTTCTTTGTCAATGATGCCATATAACATTGGTTATTTTCCTTTGATGGCCGTTGCATTCAGCTACATCAAAGTCAAGAAAAGTATTAAGAGTGGAATATTAATTTTGTCATTTGCCATAACCACTACTTTCATTGAGTTTCTCGGGCTTACTGTTGGAAAGATCCAATATTATAATAATTGGAACATCTTTTATACGTTTTTTATCTATTTAAGTGGGTTCATTGCTGCCTCCATATATGTAAATTTGTTATGGCGGTATAAGATTATCTTAAAATAAACCATTATAAAAACTAAGACTTGTCGCCAAGTCCTTATGGCGAAAGCCTTAGTTTTACTTATACTTTAATCCTTTAAAAAAGTTAAACTTTCTTAAAGTGTCAAATAGGGCTGCCCCATGGGAACAGCCCTTTTGATCTATCAGTTATACAATTTTTCGATTCCAGTGTCGATGCATGGCGACCGCTTCCACAAACTCTTTCACAAATGGTTTCATTTCGCGCCCAGTAATCACTCCAGGACTATCGTTAATTGCTGCCTTCTCAATTAACTGGATACCGTCATGTGTAGCTCCAATCGGTTTGAAATGGGAGTATGCTTCCTTAATGAAATACATGGCATCGTTCGTAAACTTATTGTCAGTACCGCTACCTCCGACCACATAGAGTCCATCGAACAGTACAGATTCTCCCGTCAAGAAAGTGTGGTCTGCTTCCACTTCCACTCCATCATCTGCTGTTTTGAGCCCGAGTGTGTCACTGACGATTTCCGGCTGGATTCCTGCCGCTTTCAAAGCTTCCAGGACATTCGTCACTTCCTCCCCATCAAAACCTTCCGCAAGCAGAACCGCAAGCTTTCTGGTATGAGGTGTCTTGACTGTATTTTCCTGGCTTAAAGCGGGAGATGATTTCGTTACGTTGGAACCTCCCTGTTCAGGTACATCTGCTCCAATCGCTTTTGCCACAGGTTCTGCCAAGTCCAGACTAACATTGGCGAACATATCCACTACCTGCTGCTGTACAGATTTACTTCCGACTTTACCAAGTTCAAAACTGAACGCCTGAATAATATGGTCTTTTTCAGGGTTACTCATGCTATTCCAGAATAGTGTTGCCTGGGAAAAATGATCTTTGAAACTGTCGCTGCGAGCCCGGATTTTATAACCTTCCACTTTCTCTTGATAATGGGTATAACCGCCTTCTTCCTCCGTGGCCGGTGTCGGAGTATTGTCAGCAAGCGAATTTTTGTGATAACTCACTTGCCCTTTGTTTATAGTCATACGATGCATGCCATCACGCTGATTATTATGGAAAGGGCAAACCGGTCGATTAATTGGAATCTCGTGGAAGTTCGGTCCCCCAAGCCTGCTTAATTGTGTATCGGTATACGAGAATAGCCGCCCTTGAAGCAATGGGTCATTGGAAAAATCAATCCCAGGTACTACATGACCGGGATGGAAAGCTGCCTGCTCGGTTTCAGCGAATACGTTGTCCACATTTCTGTTTAAGGTCATTTTACCAATTAACTTCACCGGAACTTCTTCTTCCGGCCAAAGCTTCGTTGGATCGAGTATATCAAAATCAAATTTGAATTCATCTTCTTCTTTAATGATCTGCACACCCAATTCGTATTCTGGATAATCGCCATTCTCGATTGCATCATACAAATCTCCTCGATGGAAATCTGCATCCTTACCTGAAATTTTTTGTGCTTCATCCCATACGATAGAGTGCGTTCCTAATACTGGTTTCCAATGGAACTTAATGAAATGAGCTTCCCCTTTATCATTAACAAATCGGAATGTATGCACCCCGAACCCTTCCATCATCCGAAAACTGCGTGGAATGGCACGGTCTGACATGGCCCACATGACCATATGAGCGGATTCCTGATTGTTGGCAATGAAATCCCAAAATGTGTCATGTGCTGACGCTGCCTGTGGCATTTCATTATGCGGTTCGGGCTTCAAAGCGTGGACAAGGTCAGGAAACTTGAGAGCGTCCTGAATAAAGAAAACAGGTATATTATTGCCTACAAGATCAAAATTCCCTTCCTGCGTGTAAAATTTAGTGGCAAATCCTCGCGCATCACGCACTGTCTCTGATGAACCCCGGTTTCCGGCAACAGTTGAAAAGCGAACAAACACCGGTGTCTTTTTCGATGGATCCTGAAGGAAACCTGCTTTCGTATACTCTTTCATGGAATCATATACTTCGAATTCCCCATGCGCTGCAAAACCTCGGGCATGTACAATCCGCTCCGGTATCCGCTCATGGTCAAAATGTGTCATTTTCTCACGGAAATGAAAGTCTTCCATCAACGTAGGGCCACGCTCGCCGGCTTTTAAGGAAAACTCATCTTCTGATACTTTTGTGCCTTGATTGGTAGTCATTTTTTTATTAGAATCATCTGTTCGAAATTGCTCGAGCTGCTCATCTTTACGTTTATGATTTTTGCTCATTGCTCTCCTCCTAGATAATATGTAATCTCTTACAATTACCTAGTTACCCTGTTTAAAATTGTTATAAACAAACTTTGTCAAAGAATGGAACATTGCGTCAATAAATACCCCGAATGAATAGGTTTCACCATGGTTCATTACTATAGTGATTAAATCAGCCAGCCCTATTTATAAATATATTATTTTTTATAATCATCAAGAAAATCTTTTTGAAACGAAGTACTGATTCTTGTGGAATCATCACGATAGCTGGAGACAATCTGGAAAGGATTCTTACCATAACGTTCACTTAGATCGTCGATGACTTTATAGAGATTTTCCTTTTCAGCATATTGCTGATAACTGAACAAATCTAACTGCTGAGTGATTTCCTTTTGCTCTGCAAGGTCATGGGCTGTCACTCCCAGCAATCTGATCGGCTCCTGGTTCCAATGCTCATCAAACAGGCGTAGACTTGTTCGAAAGAGATCATCAGCTTCAGCAATGTAATCGGAGAGCTGTCTGCTTCTCGTTATGGTCTTCCAATCATGATAGCGGATCATCAGCTGAACATTTTTTGCGGAAACTTTTTTTCTTTCCATACGTGCTGCCACCTTGTTGGACAGCTTGCGAAGTACCTGCCGGACCTCCAAATCATCGGTTGTATCTTCTGATAAAGTTGTGGATGATCCGATACTCTTGAATTCATTTACCGCATCTGGGTCAACAGGGCGATTGTCAATTCCATTGGCCCTGTTTTGCAGCCGTTCTCCATTAACCCCAAGCACTCGCTTCAGCTCTAACACGTCATGCTTAGCCAGACCTTCTATTGTTGTTATGCCATATCTCCTCAGTTTTTGGGCAGTTTTTTCACCGACTCCGTACATTTCTTCTATCGGAAGCGGCCATAATTTTTCAGGTAAATCCCTCTTTCTAAGGACAGTGATCCCCATCGGTTTTTTCATGTCGGATGCCATTTTTGCGAGAAATTTGTTCGGAGCTATTCCAATACTGCAGGGAAGATCAAGTTCTTCCGCTATCCTGTGTTGTATATTAGCTGCTATATCCAGAGGGGAACCTAAGTGTCCACAGCTGGTAATGTCCATGTATCCTTCATCAATAGATACGGGCTGGATCACATCTGTCACATCAGCCAGGATTTTAAACATTTCCCTGGATGCAGTTCGGTAACGGTCAAAATTTGGCCGCATAACTATAAGCTCCGGGCAATGTTTTTTTGCTTCCCATAAAGGCATCGTTGTTTTCACACCGTGTTTCCTTGCTTCATAGCTGCTTGTCACGACAATTCCTTTACGCTCTTCTGGATTGCCGGCAATGGCCAGTGGTTTACCTTTTAGTGTTGGATCAAAGGCCATCTCCACTGAGGCATAGAAGCTATTCATATCGACATGGAATATGACACGGCCGTTTTTTGGGTACCATTTGCTCATGGGAATCCTTCCTTTACGAACGGTTGTTCCTTTATTATATCATGACATCCATTTTAAGATAAACTCGCATTTACCCATCTTCTCTTGAATGTGATGGTTTTAAAAATAGTCAATACCTCAAAAAGCTTCGCTGTAGAAAAAAAGCCCCTGAAAAAAGTCCTTTTTTAACCTGAAGGAGCTCTAATAGTTTGTTGTGGATTCTAACGAACTGCTTGCCGCGGGTACATACTCAAGCCTTCTTGGTCAATAAGATCACTTGACCCAGTGGACCTTCGTCTCGCGCTATTCCCGCAGGGATCATCGCCTCTCGCTCAACCCAAGAATCTACCATGCTTCAACTATGTGACCAGGTAGATCACAACAGTTGCCTATATAATAAAAAGTGATTTTTTTGAAAGAACCATGTGAAGGAAGACCGCTCCGAAGAGTTATCTGTCACCATCCATTATTCAGGGTATAGTTCATAAAATTCTATACAGACCATTTTTTAAATCATATATATTCTAAACCTTTCGTTTTACAGTAACCCTGTAAAAAAACTTATGTTTCTGAGAGAAAAAACGCGGCTGCCCTATAAGTCTAAACTAGTAAAGGCACACGCGTTTTTGAGTAAAGCATATTTTTTTATTGTTGTTGATATCTTCTATGTCAGCGGGGTAAACATTAAGCTTTGGCTGCTTCTAAGACGATGGCCGTGACCAATTCTGCTACTTTCTCTAGTTCCCCGACTGGCATACGTTCCTTTGTTGTATGAATTTCTTCATATCCTACAGCAAGGTTGACGGTAGGAATGCCGTAACCGGCAATAATGTTGGCATCACTGCCACCACCGCTTGTCAACAACTCACTCTCACGTCCGATATTCCTTGCAGCTGCACGGGCAATTTCGACTACCTTATCTCCTGCTCCATGCTTGAAACCGGGGTACATGACTTCTACCTCCAAGTCCACTTCGCCACCCATTTCTTCTGCAGTTTCCTCAAAGGCACGCTTCATTTTTTCTACCTGTACTTCCATTTTCTCTGGTACAAGGGAACGGGCTTCCGCCAGTATTTCCACATGATCGCAGACAATGTTTGTCTGTCTTCCACCTTCAAAACGTCCAATATTCGCGGTCGTTTCATCATCGATTCGACCCAGCGGCATCCTTGCAACCGCTTTGGCAGCAAGAGTGATGGCTGATATTCCTTTTTCAGGAGCTACTCCTGCATGAGCAGTTTTTCCCTTTACAACTGCATTGATTTTCGTTTGTGTTGGAGCTGCAATAATGATGTTTCCTACTTGTCCGTCACTGTCGATCGCATAGCCATAGTCTGCTTTTAATAATGATTCATCGAGAGATTTCGCACCTACAAGTCCGCTTTCCTCCCCGACTGTTATGACGAATTGGATATCTCCGTGTTCAGCATCATTCTCTTTTAAAACACGGATGGACTCAAGCATTGCAGCAAGACCAGCTTTATCATCTGCACCGAGAATAGTAGTTCCGTCAGTAACTATATAACCATCTCTTATAGAAGGCTTGATCCCATTGCCCGGAACAACAGTGTCCATATGGGAGGTGAAATAGATCGTGTCGCCACCATCCTTGTTTCCTTTCAGGTTACAGACCAGGTTGTTGGCATCATGATCTGTATTTGATTTTGCTTCATCCTCAAGAACTTCCAGTCCAAGTTCAGAGAATTTTTGTTTCAACACTTCTGCAATCTTTGCTTCATCTTTTGTTTCTGAATCTATCTGGACCAGTTCAAGAAATTCATCCAGTAAACGCTGTTTATTGATTTTGAGCATGTCAGCTCCTCCTCATATGTAAAAATAAATTCATTAAGTACGTTAGCGGAATGGTAATTCCCTGTCAATGACAGGGAATTGTTATTTAATTGTTATAGCGGGATGTTCCCATGTTTTTTCTTCGGACGTTCTTCCCGTTTGTTTTTTAGCATATCAAGCGCATTGATCAGGGTGGATCGAGTTTCCCGTGGATCGATGACATCATCAACCATACCGAGCCCGGCAGCAACGTAAGGATTAGCAAACCTTTCCCGGTATTCATTAATTTTATTTTGCCGTGTTTCCTCCGGATTGTCACTTTCCTTAATTTCTTTGGCAAAAATGATGTTCGCTGCACCTTCCGGACCCATGACAGCAATTTCGGCATTTGGCCAAGCGTAGACAAGATCTGCTCCTATTGATTTACTATTAAGGGCAACATAGGCCCCGCCATATGCTTTTCTCGTAATAACAGTCAGCTTTGGTACGGTCGCTTCCGAATAAGCATACAGAATTTTCGCTCCGTGACGGATGATCCCCCCGTGCTCCTGTTTGATTCCTGGAAAGAAACCAGTCACATCTTCGAATGTAATAATCGGGATATTGAAAGCATCACAAAATCGTATAAACCTGGATGCCTTATCGCTTGAATCGATGTCCAGGCCGCCGGCCATATATTTTGGCTGGTTGCACACAAGTCCGATGGTTTTCCCGTTCAGCCTGGCAAAACCGACAACAATGTTTTTTGCAAAATCTTTATGAATTTCAAAAAACGAATCTTTATCCACCACTTCGTCGATAATGACGCGGACATCATATGGGCGAACGGGATCAAATGGTATTTTGTCGGTGATGTCTGGACGGTAATGATCTGAAACATCCGTATTCTTTACAGGAGCCTTCTCTTCGTTGTTTGACGGCAGGTAACTGATCAGCTCCTTAACAGAGTCAAGTGCAGTTTCTTCGTCCTTTGTTTTTAAATGGGCATTTCCGCTTTTCGTATTATGTACGTAAGCGCCTCCTAAATCCTCAGAGGATATATTCTCACCGGTAACAGTCTCAATCACTTTAGGGCCGGTAATGAACATTTGGGAAGTTTCTTCCACCATGATAACGAAATCGGTGATGGCTGGCGAATATACGGCTCCGCCCGCGCATGGCCCCATAATTACGGATATTTGTGGAATCACTCCGGAATAAATGGAGTTACGGTAAAATACGTGACCATATCCATCAAGGGAGGAGACACCTTCCTGAATCCTGGCTCCGCCTGAATCATTCAGCCCGATAAACGGGGTACCATTCTTGGCAGCCAAGTCCATTACCGCTGCGATTTTCTTCCCATGCATTTCACCAAGAGCGCCACCAAAGACTGTAAAATCCTGGGCAAAGAGATAGACATCTCTGCCATCTATTTTACCGAATCCGGTAACTACCCCTTCTCCTGGTGCTGATTGTCCATTCATTCCGAAATCATCCCCACGATGCTCGATGAATGGATTTAATTCGATGAAAGTCCCATCGTCCAACAAATAATCTATTCGTTCCCTGGCTGTCATTTTGCCCTTTTGGTGCTGCTTGTCGATCCGCTCATCTCCGCCACCGAGTTCGGTTTTTCTGCGTTTATCATATAACTCACTTATTTTATCGTATATATCCATGCTGTTATCACTCCTTATGGTTATGCTGGCATAACTCGAACAGGACTCCGTTTGCCGCTTTCGGATGCAGGAAAGCAATCTGGCTGTCTTGGGCTCCCTGTTTCGGTGAATCGTGGATTAAGGCTATTCCTTCTTGTTTAAATTGGGCAAGCCTTGCTTCTATGTTATCAACCTCGAGGGCGATATGATGGATGCCTTCCCCGCGTTTTTCCATAAATTGATGAATAGCCGATTCGCTGTTCAAGGGTTCCAACAACTCAATCATTGTTTCTCCAAGTCTTATAAATGCCACTCTGACATGTTCAGAGTCAACTTCCTCAACCCCCTCCAGTTCCAGGCCAAGTGTGTCTTTATAAAAAGGCAGGGAAGCATCAATGCTTTTTACAGCTATACCTATATGCGCAATTTTCTGCGGCGGGGGCATGACTTCCATTTCAGGATCGATCAATTTCTGGATATATTTTGCGATAGCTTCAGTTGGTGTTCCGCTTGTGAAAATTTTGGTGACACCATGCTCCTCCAAATATGGGATGTCTTCAGCGGGGATGACACCGCCGCCGATTACAGGTATATCTGATGCACCTTTGTCCCGTAGTGCCTGTACTACTTTTGGGAATAAAGATTTATGCGCCCCTGATAAAGAAGATAACCCTACTACATCAACATCTTCCTGGATTGCCGCCTGCGCAATCTGTGCAGGTGACTGACGTAAGCCTGTATAGATGACCTCCATGCCATGATCGCGTAAGGCCTGGGCTATGATAAGCGCTCCCCGATCATGACCATCAAGCCCCGGCTTTGCTATCAGTGCTCTAATTTGTTTTCTCATCCCACGTTCCCCCTTTTACGTTCCCACATATTCACCGAACTCATCCCGAAGTATATTTGCAATTTCTCCAACGGTTGCATATGCTTTAACTGCGTCCAGGATATATGGCATAAGGTTCTTGTCTTCTGTTTTGGCGGCTTCGCGCAAATCGGTAAGACATACTTCGACCCGCTGATTATCCCGTGTATTTCTTACTTCTTTTGTTTGTGAAACTTGTCTTGCTTCCAATTCTTCGTCTACTCTTAATAGATCAGGATTTATTTCTTCCTCCACTTGGAAAGCATTCATACCAACAACGACATCCTCCTGGGATTCAATCCGCTTTTGTGCATCATAGGCTGATTGGTGGATCTCGCGCTGCATGAAGCCGTCTTCTACAGCTTGCACAGCCCCGCCAAGGTTGCCTATCCTTTCCAGATAGGCTTCTATTTCTTCTTCCATTTTATCCGTAAGGGCTTCAACATAATAGGATCCGCCAAGAGGATCAACGGTATCAGCCACACCGCTTTCATTTGCAATGATCTGCTGGGTACGCAGGGCAATTCTTGCAGAATCTTCCGTAGGCAATGCCAATGCTTCATCTCTCGAATTAGTATGAAGACTCTGCGTTCCGCCCATAACAGCTGCAAGCGCTTGCAAAGTGACGCGAACAATATTATTATCGGGCTGCTGAGCGGTCAATGTAGAGCCGCCAGTCTGAGTGTGAAAGCGCAGCTTCCAGCTTTTTGGATTTTCCGCTTTATAATGCTCCTTCATTATTCGTGCCCAAATCCTGCGTGCGGCACGGAATTTAGCGACTTCCTCAAAAAACTGGTTGTGGGCATTAAAGAAGAATGCCAGCCTAGGTGCAAATTGATCTACTTCCAGCCCTGAATCTATAGCTGCATCAACATACGCCATCCCATTCGCAATCGTGAAGGCTGCTTCCTGTACAGCTGTAGAACCAGCTTCCCGAATGTGATAACCTGATATACTGATTGTGTTGAATTTAGGGACATTTTCCTGACAATAACCGAAAATGTCTGTAATTAGGCGCATTGATTGTTTTGGTGGATAAATGTAAGTCCCCCGGGCAATATATTCTTTCAAAATATCATTTTGAATGGTGCCAGTCAGCCTCTCCATCGGTACACCTTGTTTTTCTCCAACAGCTATGTACATACAAAGTAAAATGGAAGCTGGTGCATTAATTGTCATAGAGGTACTGACCTGATCCAATGGAATCTGGTCGAACAACTGCTCCATATCCTTAAGAGAGTCAATGGCGACTCCCACTTTTCCGACTTCCCCTTCCGACATCGGATCATCGGAATCATACCCTATTTGTGTCGGAAGATCAAAAGCGACCGAAAGTCCTGTCTGTCCCTGTTCCAGCAAATAGCGGAACCGTTTATTCGTTTCCTCTGCTGAACCAAAGCCGGCATACTGCCTCATTGTCCAATACCTGCTTCTGTACATTGTCGGCTGTATGCCTCTGGTATATGGATACTGGCCCGGGAAGCCCAGTTTTTTATCGTAATCGAATGTAATTTCCTCAGGATTGTATAAACGTTCGATTGGTATGTCGGAACTCGTCACAAAAGACTCTTTTCTTTCAGGAAATCGTGCAAGCGTTTTTTCGACGTCTTTTTCCCACTTTTCCCTTTGTTGTTGAAATTCTGATTTCTTTTTCACCACAAAACCTCCTCCAAAAAACCCTCTGTTACTAGCTTATCAATTTTTGCTGGCTTTTTCAGCAAAAACCCGATAAGTTAACCTTGGGAGAATAGACTTAATTCTATTTTTAAGCATTTACGTCTACTTGTCCAATCTTTCATTTACATGTAAAATACAAGTAGGGATATATGCGAAAAGGAGGTTTATAGCCTTGGCAAAAGCACGTAAAAAATCAAAGCGTGAACGACGTATGAAAATAATCATTTATTTGATGATCCTATCCATGGTATTATCCAGCCTGCTCGTTGGTGCGGGAATGTTTTTATAAAAAAGACATGAAAGAAAGGGGCTGTCCCATGAGTCTGTAACAGACTAATTGGGACAGCCCCTCCTTTTAATTAGTAATTAAATTTATTTTGCACCTGTTCTTGGAGATAATTTTCATAAAGATCTTTAAAGCTTTTCCCGGTATCTACTACCAGGATTTTGCTTCCAGTCGGCACACGCTCATACAGAGATTCCACCTGTTTATTATACATGCGAATACAGCCATTTGATACATACTTGCCAACAGAATCAGGCTGATTGGTCCCATGGACACCAAATATCCTTCCATCCGTACCCTCTGCATCAAAACCAACCCACCTGGTACCGAGTGGATTATTCGCGTTCCCGCCAGGTATGTCTTTTTTCCGGTAATAAGGATCTTTTGCTTTTACCGTTATGGTAAACAGCCCTGTAGGGGTCAATTCTTCGGTTGCCCCACTTGCGACCGGGTAGACTTCTTCAAGCTTTCCGTCATCAAACAATGCCAGTTGATTGATCGATTTATTGACAATGATAAAAGGCTCTGATACTTCAGGACTGTAGGGCAGGAGGAATGCAGTCAACATAGTGAAGACAAGAATTTTCATCGCCCGAACTCCTTTTCCCTTATGTTTCCCGCCTGACCACTAAACTTATACGTCACTTTTTTTAAAGGAACGTTTGATAATCAGATATTGTTCTATTTCATTCAAAAGGTTGAATAGATTCGCTCTGGATTCGAACTCCTCTCTTGTTTCTGGTAAATCAGCTTTACGAAACTCCTTTTTCATTTCCTGAATTTGTTTTAAATAAAGGACAGCTGTATTTCCAGGATGAACGGCTTGTGACAAACCCTCAAAGAAAGCTGATATCCGGGACGCATGTATATAAGAACCTGATACGCGGCTGACCAGCGGCAGCATCCTTTCTAATAATTCAAATTGTTTCATTCTCATATTGAAATAATGATAATGCTGACTATGAGAGCGAAGAAGATGATTTTCTACATCCTGAAAGGCGAGGGATTTGGCTTCCTCTAAGAGCTGGGCGGTTTCTGTCAATTCGGTTCCCGGCCAGTCATTATGACCGTCCCGCAAATAAGTGGCGAGTTCACTAAGTATAATGGAAAAATTCTCTTCAATCTTGTCCTGATATTGATAAAGCCTTCGTTCAAGACTCGGCATATACAAGTTAAGTAAAAGTGCTGTACCGATACCAACGATGATTAATAGTAACTCATTGATCAATGTAGACAGTTCAATATTCTTCGACCCATATAAATGCAGGATAATGACCGAGCTGGTAACGATCCCTGGAGTAATCCGAAATGCTACAGTAGCCGGTATGAAGAAGAAAAGCATCAAACCAATCGCAATCGGATTGTAACCGAACAGCTCAAAGAATGCATAAGAAAAAACCATAGCCAACAAGCAGGCTGCTACTCTATGCCATGCTGACAGGAACGAACGTTTGCGAGTCACCTGTATGCATAATATCGTCAGAATTCCCGCTGAGGCGAAGTTATTCAGTTGGAGTATCTGTGCAACCCAGATGGCAAAGGGTGTTCCGATAGCTGTTTTTATCGTACGGTAACCAATTTTCACTAAAAAACGCTCCTTGCCCTTAATGAAATCCTCAAGTACCCGAAAAGGATAACATTTCCACCACAGCTTGAAAAGTGTATGCTGATTCGCTCCATCATGATTAAGCTACCGATGCTCCACAGCATCTTTATACCGCTGCCTGTATGCTGGGACATTATTTAGTAATAACAGTTCCGTATAAAGATAACTTTTCATATTGAAATCATTAAAATCGATATTCGTCAGTTCCTGAATCTGTTTCAGCCGATAGTTGAGTGTATTCGGATGGATAAACAGATCATTGGCGGCCTGCTTTCCTTTACCGTTGCTTGCCAAATAGACCTCAAGCGTCCACAAAAGATCCGTCTGGCTTTCCATGTCTTTTTTCATCAGACGCAGTAAATCTTCACTGAAAAAATCTTCGGAACTATTTTTTTCATAAAGTGTCGCCAAATAACGGAATACACCTAACTTTGCGAATTCCCGGGGCATCGTCTCAGGTCGTGGAGAAACGAAGTTGGCTGTTTCAATAACTTCCAATGCTTCCAGGAAGCTTTTCCGCATATGGATCAACTCCCGATATTCCTTCCCGATCCCAATCAAAAAGTGATAAAAGGCTTCCTCGGAGATTCCCTCCTTGAGCTCTTCGATAAACGAACGGGCGATATTCCTGGAGGAAAACTCCTGTTCTGCATACCCATGGACAATAAGCACCATCTGGTATTCTGTCTTCAAAAATTGTAATTTATCCCTCAAAGGAAACTTTTCTACCGCTCTCTCCAGGTAATCCAACTGATATTTATACTGCGGAGCCGTCACGGAAAAAACTAAAATCGAATAACGTTCCGGGAGTTTTAATTTAGCAAGTGTTGCATCATGACGAAATTGACTTTCACTGCCATATTCATGATGTAACACTTTCCACAAAAGCTCTTCGCGTCTTCCTTCCCTGGCATTGATCCGGGCATACGTATCATAGATCAATTTACCTAGATGCGGGGCAACATCAACGAGAAATTCAAACTCCGAATTCTCAAGTAAATGATCGGATTCCTGTACCCAAAGATATCCCATTGTATGACCAAGATGCTTCGCCGGTACAACTACGCGCTGATAAAATCCAAGCTCTTCCATAGGTTCTACACGTATTGGGGTTGGCTGCTTTTCAAGCCTTTGAACGATACCCTCTTTTTTCAAGCGGTCAATTATAAAAATTGGGCACTTTTTCGATAGAATCGTTTTTTGTTGTGTCTGATCAAAGTCATTGAATGAGGAACTGTAAGATACCAGTTCGAAATTTTTATTTTCAATTATAACCGGCTTATTCAGCTTCGAACTGATCAGCTCTGTCGCCTTATGGATATCATCCGTCTGCCATATTAATTCTTCAACATTCATGTGCCCCTCCCCCTCCCAAGTAACTTAACAAAAGATGTGAGTTTTCGACCTGAAACCAACTCCTTATGTTATGCCCTATTATATAGATTTCACTCTAAAAGCAAAAGGAGAAGCAATTATACCATTACAATAGCTTTGCCAAGGCCTTTTGGCAAAAGCCTCCAGTTTACATATAATTTTATCCTTTCACAAAGTTAAACTCTTTTAAAGTATAAAAAAGCAGCACCTCTGTAAAGAGATGCTGCTGCTTGAACGATATTAATATTTCTCAGAAATGGTCTTCGCTTGCATGTGAAGAGTGAGATAGTCAGGTCCACCTGCTTTGGAGTCTGTTCCAGACATATTGAATCCGCCAAATGGCTGGTAACCGACAATAGCACCTGTACAGTTACGATTGAAATATAGGTTACCGACATGGAAATCTGTTTTAGCTTTGTCCAAATGGGCGCGGTTGTTGGAAATAACTGCACCTGTCAAACCATATTCTGTGTTATTAGCAATATCCAGGGCATCATCAAAGTCCTTCGCTTTCGTGAAGCATACAACAGGACCGAAAATTTCTTCTTGTTGCATCCTGGAATCTGGTGCAAGATCAGCGAATATTGTAGGGTCGATGAAATAACCTTTAGAATCATCGCCTTTACCACCGGTTACAAGGCGACCTTCTTCTTTACCGATTTCAATATAGCTCATCACTTTGTCATAGGCACCTTGATCCACTACTGGCCCCATGTAAACGTTGGATTCGGCAGCATTACCTACTGTAAGTTCCTCTGTACGTTTTTTCACACGTTCCAATACTTCATCATAAACATCTTCATGGACTACAGCTCTTGAACCAGAGGAGCATTTTTGCCCAGAGAAACCAAAGGCAGAGACGACGATAGCTTCTGTTGCAGTCTCAAGATCTGCTTCTTTATCAACAACAACCGTATCTTTACCGCCCATTTCCGCAATCACTTGTTTTAAGTGCTGCTGTCCTGCCTGTACTTCCGCTGCACGCTTATAAATTCTTGTCCCCACTTCACGGGAACCAGTAAAGGAAATCAACGCTGTCTTCGGATGATCGACAAGGTAGTCCCCAACTTCTCCGCCGCTTCCTGGTACAAAATTCAAGACACCTTTTGGAAGTCCAGCTTCCTCGAGTACTTCAACAAATTTGGCTGCGATAACCGGGCTGTTACTTGCCGGCTTCATTACCACAGTGCTTCCAGTTACAATCGGCGCGATGGTAGTACCGGCCATGATTGCAAATGCCAGGTTCCATGGAGGAATGACAACGGAAACACCAGTCGGAGTGTAAACGTAACGGTTCTGTTCTCCAGGACGGCTTTCTACCGGCTTTCCATCTTTAAGTTCAAGCATCTGGCGACCGTAGTATTCGAGAAAGTCAATGGCTTCAGCAGTATCAGCATCTGCTTCTTTCCAAGGTTTACCTACTTCGTACACAAGATAAGCAGAAAACTCGTGCTTACGGCGTCTCACGATATTTGCAGCACGGAACAGAATTTCAGCACGTGCACTTGCATCCCATTTTTTCCAGCTTTTGAATGCTTTGTCAGCGGCCTGTACAGCTTTCTCCGCAATTTCCTGATTCGCCTTTGAAACATTTCCGACCACTTGTTTCGTGTTAGCGGGATTAGTTGAAACGATTTTTTCATCGGTACGAATTCGCTCACCGTCTACTACTAAATCGTAAGTTTTGCCCAGTTCTTCTTTCACTTGTTTCAAAGCGTCCTCAAAAGCCTTTTTGTTTTCCTCGATTGTAAAGTCTGTGAATGGTTCGTGTTTGTATGCAGTTACCATGTAAAAATCCCCTTTCTCTACGATATTATTTACTAAAAATGCCCTTGATGGCGAAAGCAATATTCGCCGGGCGTTCTGCTAACCTTCTCATAAAATACCCATACCAGTCATCGCCATAAGGCAGGTAAACACGGACGGTATATCCTTGTTTTACAAGGTCCAGCTGGGTTTGATTCCTCATTCCGTAAAGCATCTGGAACTCAAACTTCTCTTTCCCTATGCCATGCTCTTCAGTGAGTTTCTTCGTGAAATCAATGATGGCGTCATCATGACTTGCAATTGCAGTATAATGGCCATTCAGCAAATTTTTCTTGATCAAATGCTTTAAATTTGCATCCACTTTTTCCTTTTCAATAAATGCCACTTTCCCTGATTCCTTGTACGCCCCTTTTACAAGCCTTAAATAGGGATCATATTCGTTAAGGTCATCCAAATCTTCATCTGACCGATACAAGTACGACTGAATGACTGTACCAAGATTCGGATAATCTTTTTTGAGGCGCTTATAAATTTCAAGCGTCCTCCCGCATCGGGAGGAGTCTTCCATATCAATCGTTACGACCACATTATACTTTTGTGCTTCTTCCATGATCCGCTGCATATTTTCTGCTACCAGTTCCTCGCTTATATCGAGACCCAGTGAGGTAAGTTTCAATGATAGCTCGGAACCTAAACCGTTTTCATAAATTGTTCGAATGGTTCCTAGACACTCTTGACAGCGCTTTCTTGCTTCCGATTCTGAATGTACGAATTCGCCAAGATGGTCTACTGTCACCTGAAGTCCCTGACGATTCAAACCTTCGATTAAAGGCACTGCCTGTTCAAATGTCACGCCACCTACAATTTTATCGGCGCCGAACTTCGGTCCCCATTTCTTTGCCAAATGATCCAGCATCTTGTTGTTTGATAAGTAAAGGAAAAAATTCTTGCTTATGGCTTCGAATGTCACCACATCCCTTCAGTCACTACATCATTTTGGCAGCGGCTCACCAGTCATTCCAATAATGGAATTTTTACTGTTAAGAAAATTATAACGACTATCCCCCGATCATTACAACGTGGCAGAAGTACAAACATCCCCCCACCCTTTTGTGGCAGAAACACAAAAGGCCAGCCTCCTATGTACTTTTCAGATTGGGCACGGGCTATTTTCCATTTCCTTAGGAGATACAATGATACTAGAAAACTAAAGCGCAAACGCCTTGTTCACCACAGACAAGCTTAAGCCAAGCCATGCCATCGAATAGATTGATATAAGACCTCGAAGGTGCATGCGCTGAAGCTGGCTGTCCCCGTAGATATCTATCCACAACGATCATTTTTTAATCTTATAAAAAAACGGGAAGCAGCAATTGCTTCCCGGTAAATATCATATACTCCATTAAATCTCTTCACAGTGTTCTTCGAAAATGTTTTGTAATTTCCCGATGACTTCCATCGGTTCAAAGCCTTCAATATCATGCCTTTCTACCATGGTGACAATCTCCCCATCTTTTAACAGGGCAAAGGAAGGAGAAGAAGGCGGATAACCCACAAAAAATTGGCGGGCGCGTTCTGTAGCTTCTTTATCCTGTCCTGCAAATACAGTGACTAGATGATCTGGACGCTTATCGTAATGGATAGAGTTGGCTGCTGCTGGACGGGCGACTCCACCGGCACATCCACACACAGAATTGATCATGACCAAAGTAGTTCCCTTTTGTTTCAACGCCTCATCTACTTCTTCTGGATTCGTTAACTCCTGATAGCCAGCTTTTGTAATTTCGTCACGGGCCTGAGTGACGATATCATTCATGTAAATATTGAAATCCATTCGTATAACCCCTTTATCAATAGAGTGATTTCTTTTTTAATCTTATCAGTATTCCAACAGTCATTCAAACAAATGGAACTAATAAAGACTCCCGTAAATGTCATAGAGACTCTACGGAAGTCTTGGCTTTTTTAATCAGTAGATAGGAGTATTTTCTTTGGAGACTTTTTCTAAAATCTCTTTTACTCTCGCCAAGAAATTACCTGCTACCAGTCCATCAAGCACACGGTGATCCAGAGAAAGGCATAAGTTGACCATATCACGTGCTGCAAACATGCCATCTTTAATAACCGGCTTCTTCACGATGGATTCCACTTGGAGAATTGCCGCCTGTGGGTGATTGATTACTCCCATAGACTGCACGGAACCGAACGAACCAGTGTTGTTGACAGTAAATGTGCCGCCTTCCATGTCAGCTGATGTCAGCTTGCCATTCCGGGCCTTCATTGCAAGATCTGTGATATCTTTTGCGATTCCTTTAATGCTTTTGTCATCCGCATCCCGAATGACAGGTACAAACAATTGATCTTCCTTGGCGACAGCAATATTCAGGTTAATTGCTTTACGCTGGATGATTTTGTCCCCTGCCCATGTACTGTTCAGCTCTGGGAATTCTTTTAACGCCTGTGCCACTGCTTTTACGAAAAAAGCAAAGAAAGTAAGGCTGTATCCTTCTTCCGCTTTAAATTTATCCTTAAGGGAATTGCGGTATTCAACAAGGTCGGTAACATCTACTTCTACCATCATCCAGGCATGTGGAATCTCAGTTTTAGATTTGACCATATTTTGCGCAATCGCTTTACGAACGCCAGTCACCGGAATTTCTTTATCTCCTGCCTGAGTTTGCACTGCAGCTGCCGGTTGGCTTTTCGGAGCTTGTTCTTCCGCTTGAGGAGCGTCCGTCTGCTGTGGTTCAGTTTTGGCTGGTGTGCCGCCATCAGCGATAACTTTTTCAATATCTTTACGGGTAATCCTTCCGCCTTTTCCTGAACCTTCTACCTGAGTCAAATCAATATCATTTTCCTGTGCCAGTGTCATGACAGCCGGAGAATACCTCTTTTTGTTAGATGTATCCTGGTTGGCAGCCGGTTTTTTCTTGTCTTCGTTGGCAGGTTCTGATTCCGGTTTAGGCGCTGGTGTATCGGCTGTCTTTTCCTGTTCAGGTTCTTCTTTAACAGAACCTCCGCCTTCGACTTCGATATAGCACATCAATTCGCCTACTTCGATAGTGTCTCCTTCTTGTGCTACCAGTTCTTTGATCACTCCTGTAAAAGAAGAAGGGACTTCGGCGTTGACTTTATCTGTCATTACTTCTGCTATCGGATCATATTTGTTTACTTTGTCACCAACTTGGACGAGCCACGTACTGATTGTTCCTTCCGTGACACTTTCACCAAGCTGTGGCATGTTGATTTTTTCTACACCCACAGAGACTCCTCCTTTGGATTAAAATTCAGCAAGCTCCCTCATGGCTTTTTCTACTTTATCTGGATTCATCATAAAGTATTTCTCCATCGTCGGAGCATAAGGCATGGCAGGTACATCAGGACCAGCCAGGCGTTTGATAGGAGAATCCAAATCAAACAGACAATTTTCACTTATAATGGCAGACACTTCACTTATGATGCCGCCTTCTTTATTATCCTCTGTAACGAGTAATACTTTACCTGTTTTTGATGCAGCTTCAACAATAGCTTCCTTATCCAATGGATAAACAGTGCGAAGATCGAGGATATGGGCATCAATACCTTCTTCAGCTAGCTTTTCGGCTGCCTGAAGAGCAAAATTGACGCATAAACCGTATGTAATTACGGTAATATCAGAACCTTCCCTCTTAGTATCCGCCTTTCCAATCGGAAGGGTATAATCATCTTCAGGAACTTCACCCTTGATCAGGCGGTAAGCTCGTTTGTGTTCAAAGAAGAGAACAGGGTCCGGGTCACGGATGGCTGCTTTCAATAGTCCTTTTACGTCATAAGGTGTCGAGGGCATGACGATTTTTAAACCAGGCTGATTGGCGAAAACAGCCTCCACTGACTGGGAGTGATACAATGCGCCGTGTACCCCTCCTCCATATGGAGCCCGAATCGTAATTGGACATTCCCAATCATTATTCGAGCGATAACGGATTTTAGCTGCTTCCGAAATGATCTGATTCACCGCCGGCATAATAAAATCAGCAAATTGCATTTCTGCAACAGGACGCATTCCATACATGGCAGCGCCAATGCCGACCCCGGCAATTGCTGATTCAGCCAATGGTGTATCCAACACCCGGTCCTCACCAAATTCGTCATAAAGGCCATCTGTGGCACGGAATACGCCGCCACGCTTACCGACGTCTTCTCCTAAAATAAAAACCTTTTCATCACGCTGCATTTCTTCCCGGAGCGCTTGTGTAACTGCTTGTATATAAGACATTACTGGCATCGTTCTTTCCCCTCCTTACTCTTTATAGACGTGCTTCAATGCAGATTCAGGTTCTGCGTATGGCGCATTTTCAGCATAGTCTGTCGCTTCATTCACCAGGTCGGTAATTTCTTCGTTTATTTCTTTTTCCACTTCCTCCGTCAAAATTCCCAAACCACGAAGGTAGTTACCGAATGTAATGATGGAATCTTTTTTGCGGGCTTCATCCACTTCTTCTTTTTCCCGGTATGTGCGGTCATCGTCATCACTTGAGTGGGCAGTCAGTCGGTAGGATACCGCCTCGATCAATGTCGGGCCTTCCCCGTTCCGGCCACGTTCGGCTGCATCTTTCACCACTTCATAAACAGCAAGCGGGTCATTTCCATCTACGGTGTAACCAGGCATACCATACCCTTGAGCACGGTCGGATACTTTCTCACAGGCAACCTGTCTGGACACAGGAATGGAGATGGCATATTTATTATTTTCCACCATAAAAATAACAGGTAATTTATGCACACCGGCAAAGTTTGCCCCTTCATGGAAATCTCCCTGATTGGAAGAACCCTCCCCGAACGTAACGAGAGAAACAAAATCTTTTTTCTCCATCTTTCCGGCTAAGGCGATACCTACTGCATGGGGAACCTGTGTCGTAACGGGAGATGAGCCAGTGACAATCCTGTTTTTCTTTTGTCCAAAATGTCCGGGCATCTGACGGCCGCCGGAGTTAGGATCCTCTGCTTTTGCAAAAGCAGACAACATCAATTCTTTAATTGTCATCCCAAACGCAAGTACGACACCCATGTCCCTGTAATAGGGAAGAGCATAATCTTTGTTACGGTCAAGGGCGAATGCAGCCCCTACCTGCGCCGCCTCTTGACCCTGACAGGAAATGACGAATGGGATTTTCCCTGCACGGTTCAACAGCCACATGCGTTCGTCAATCTTCCGGGCTGTTAACATTACCCGATATATTTCCAACACTTGTTCATCAGTCAATCCAAGTTGCTCATGGCGATTTTCAGCCATATAAACCCCTCCTTCTCATTTATCCGTGAATTTGTTTTCCGTCAACTGCCATTGCTGCTTCCCCAATCGCTTCTGACAATGTCGGATGAGGATGGATTGTTTCTGCGATTTCCCATGGCGTGGCATCGAGTACTTTTGCAAGGCCGGCTTCTGATATCATATCGGTCACGTGTGGGCCGATCATATGAATACCGAGCAAATCATCTGTCTGTTTATCTGCAACAATTTTCACAAATCCGTCTGTCTCTCCAAACACCAGCGCTTTACCAATAGCTTTAAACGAAAATTTACCCGTTTTGACTTCATAACCTTGTTCTTTTGCTTGTTCTTCGGTTAATCCGACACTGGCGATTTCAGGATTGGAATATATACACGTTGGAACATGTTCTGCTTTTAAAGCGTGTGGTTTCTTGTCCGCCATGTGCTCAACAGCAATCATGCCTTCATGGGAAGCAACATGGGCAAGCTGTAATCCTCCAATGACATCACCAATTGCGTAAATGTGACTTTCCTTCGTTTGATAATACTGATTGGTCTGGATAAAACCATTTTCTACCTGGATGTCTGTGTTTTCGAGACCGATGTTGTTAACATTCGCTGAACGTCCTACAGAAACAAGCAGCTTGTCCCCTTGGTAGGTTTCAGTTTCCCCGTTTACTTCTGCCTGAATTTCCACATTGTCATCTTTCTTCAATGTTTCAGGAAGAACCTTAGCACTAGTCACTACCTTGATTCCTTTTTTATTAAGCAAGCGTTTCATTTCCTTGGAAACTTCCTGATCTTCAGTAGGAAGTATGTTCGGTAAATATTCAAGCACAGTCACTTCAACACCAAAGTCAGCAAGCATTGAAGCCCACTCGATGCCAATGACTCCTCCTCCGACAATTATGATGGAATTTGGAAGCTCTTCCATTTCTAAAGCTTCATCGGAAGTCATTACCATTTCTCCGTCTACCTCTAGTCCCGGTAAAGTTCTTGGTTTGGATCCGGTTGCAATCAGCACATTTTTGGGAATCAGCATTTCATTTTCATCGCCATTATTCATTTCAACAGAAATGGTGCCAGGCATTGGTGAAAAAATCGAAGGCCCTAGTATACGTCCGAAACCTTCATAAACCTCAATTTTCCCTTTTTTCATCAATCCTTCTACACCCTTATGTAAGGTGTCAACAATCGATTGCTTACGCTCCTGAACGCGATCAAAATTGATTTCTGGTTCTTGTGTTTTGATTCCGTAATCTCCAGCTTCTTTCGTCTGACGAAAAACTTCAGCACTGCGAAGCAATGCTTTAGAAGGGATACAGCCGCGATGCAGACATGTACCGCCCATTTTACCTCTCTCAACGACAGCAACTTTCAGTCCGAGCTGGGAAGCACGAATCGCTGCTACATAGCCCCCGGTACCACCGCCGAGTACGACTAAATCATATTCTTCAGCCATGAATGACTCTCCTTTCTATTCCGTAAAGTTCGGGTATTGTTTCGGTAATTCTTCTTGTCGAAGGACCCTTAAAGTTCCTGCATTCAGGGCTTCCAGCTCATTCTCACCAGGATAGACCAAGACATCTGCAACCCATTTCACCCGTTCTGAAATAAGCTCGACAAACCCTTTCCCATAGGCAAGTCCGCCAGTAAGCACTACAGCATCGACTCTTCCTTCCAGAACAGTGCTCATGGAACCAATTTCTTTAGCTATCTGATAGGCCATCGCCTCATAAGTCAGTGCAGCTTTCTCGTCGCCATTTTCTATACGTTTTTCAATCTCAACAGCATCATTACTGGAAAGATAAGCAACTAATCCACCTTGTCCTACCAATTTTTTCATGATTTCCTCCCGATAATATTGACCGGAAAAACATAGAGATACCAGGTCACCGGCAGGTACGGTTCCTGCCCTCTCTGGTGAAAAGGGTCCGTCTCCGTGAAGACCATTATTGACATCGACAACACGCCCGTCTTTATGAGCTCCTACTGTAATACCTCCGCCCATATGAGTGACGATTAGCCGTGATTCTTTGTAGGTTATTTTCAGATCTTTCGCTGCACGGCGGGCTACTGCTTTCTGATTCAATGCATGAAAGATGCTTTTTCTCGGAATTTCCGGAACTCCTGAAATTCTTGCAATATCAGAAAGTTCATCGACGACCACCGGATCCACTATAAAGGCTGGGATATTAAGACCGCCAGCAATTTCCTGCGCGATGATCCCCCCAAGATTAGATGCATGTTCGCCGTTATATCCTGCTTTCAAATCTTCAAGCATGGCCTCATTGACTTCGTAGGTACCTCCTTCAATAGGACGAAGCAGGCCTCCCCGGCCACAAACAGCACTGAGTTTATTGATATTGATACCCTCGACATCCAGTTCATGGAGTATAACTTGTTTACGGAACTCATATTGCTCGATGACGCTTTTAAAACCTGCCAATTCATCGTTTGAATGGCGAATGGTCTTTTCAAAGATATTAGCCTCATCTTCAAATACTCCGATTTTCGTAGATGTTGAGCCTGGATTGATTACAAGTATTCTGTTAGTTTGGGGCACTGTCTTAAACCTCCGTTCAACCAAAAATATTACCTTCTGCTAAGGGTGTGATGTCCATTTTGTAAAAACTGGCTTCGTGATTGACGGAGCCTGGAAATTCGCTCTTCTGCCATGCGGTCGGCTGCCGCATATGTTGGTATATTGTCTCTTCTTGATATTTCAAAAACTTTTTCCATATTGCTGTAAATGGTTTCCACCCGTTTCATGGCACGTTCTTTATTGTAGCCGTTCAGTTCATCGGCAACATTAATGACGCCCCCTGCATTAATGACATAATCCGGAGCATATACGACACCTTTTTCATGGAGAATGTCCCCATGTGTGGTATCTTTGAGCTGATTATTGGCAGCACCTGCAATGACTTTAGCAGTCAATTTTGGGATGGTATCATCATTTATTGTTGCTCCTAAAGCACACGGGGCATAAATATCGCATTCAACAGTGTAGATATCATCTGGATCAACTGCTTTCGCACCGAAATCATCGACCGCTCTTTTTACAGCTTCTTTATTGATATCAGTTACGATTAAATTGGCACCCTCCTCATGAAGATGGCGACAAAGATTATAAGCAACATTGCCTACTCCCTGAACTGCTACAGTTTTTCCTTTCAGAGAATCAGTTCCAAACCCTTCTTTAGCTGCGGCTTTCATGCCACGATAAACACCATAAGCAGTTACAGGCGATGGATTACCGGAAGAGCCAAAGGCAGGTGAAATCCCGGTTACATAATCTGTTTCTTCGTGGATAAGGTCCATATCCTGAACTGTTGTCCCAACATCCTCCGCTGTAATATATCGGCCATTCAAACCCTGGATAAAGCGGCCGAACGCCCGGAACATTTCCTCGTTCTTGTCTTTTTTAGGATCGCCAATGATTACAGTTTTTCCGCCGCCCAAATTAAGTCCTGCTGCGGCGTTTTTGTAAGTCATCCCTTTAGCCAGACGTAATGCATCCTCAATAGCGTCTTCTTCGCTTGAGTAAGTCCACATTCTCGTACCACCAAGTGCAGGCCCAAGCGTCGTATCATGAATTGCAATGATTGCTTTCAAGCCTGACTGTTTATCCTGACAGAACACCAATTGTTCATAATCATACTCTTCCATATAACCAAAAATCTGCATCTCGTATTCCTCCTAATATTAATTTGCTGATAATAAAGAAAGCGATAGGGAATATAATTTGCTCTCTGCAGAATCTGCACGGGAGGTAAGTACTATCGGAGCTGCTGCTCCGCTTATTATCCCTGCAACCTTTGCATCAGCAAAGTACATGAATGATTTATATAATGCATTTGCTACCTCAATAGCAGGTACTACTAAAATATCAGCCTCACCTGAGACTGGTGAATCTATTCCCTTTTGCTGTGCCGCATCTCTGCTGACAGCATTATCGAACGCCAGCGGCCCATCCACAATACAATTCTTCAGCTGGCCACGTTTATTCATTTGCGTCAGTGCTGCTGCATCCAGTGTTGCAGACATTGCAGGGTTCACCACTTCTACAGCAGCAAGCAGAGCAACTTTAGGAATCTTTATACCAATATTCTGTGCCACTGAAACTGCATTTTCGATGATCTGTGCTTTCTCTTCCAACGAAGGTTCAATATTCATAGCTGAATCTGTCAGAAGGATCAGCCGAGTTTGATTAGGTATTTCAAACAATGCTACATGAGACAGTACGTTCCCGGTCCGCAGTCCAAATTCTTTATTCAGTACTGCTTTTAAAATGTCCTTTGTGGAAACATTACCCTTCATAAGTACGTGAGCATCCCCATTATTGACAGCCTTCACAGCTTGTAGTGAGGCTTCCCTTTCATTACAGTGCAATATTTTTATGGCGGGATGACCAACCTCAATACCAATTTCTTCAGCCACCCGCTGAATTGCAGTTTGGTCCCCAACCAATAAGAAATCACACAGTTCTCTCTCCACCCCGAGCATGACCGCCCTCATAACTTCAGTATCCGCAGCCTGTGCAACTGCCACTACTTTTTTATCTGCTTGATCAACTTTCTCTAACAATTCTTTTAAAGTCTGCAAAAAAACACCCTCTTCAACATTTAATTGCAAGATTCATGCCAATCCACGATCCCTGTAAGCGCTTAATCTGTTTTCCTGAAAAAATGCAAAACTTTGCATGAAAGAAATTTATTGCATGTCATTTTTGTCTAAATTGTATTTGTCCAGTTTGTAATATAAATTCCGGATAGATATACCGAGTGATTTAGCTGTTTTTGTTTTATTGAAATTCGCAGCTGCAAAAGCCTGTGAAATAAGGTTGCGTTCAAGGTTTTCAACAGCGACCTGGAGTGTTTCCCCTAACCAGGGCTGCATATCCTCGGCCTGGGCAGCGTAATCCGACTTTTCTGACCTGAGCGGCGGTATATGGGATGGCATAATGATTTCTTCCTGGTTTTCCATATAGATCATTGCCCGTCCGAGAATATTTTCCAATTCTCTGACATTGCCTGGCCAATGGTATCTTTTCAGCCGTTCGAGCGCTCTGTCATCGATATCTTTGACTGTTCGTCCATAATTTTCATTCAATTTCTGGATGAGGTGGTCAATCAATAATGGCAGGTCGCTTATCCGCTCCCTCAATGAAGGTATATAAATTGGGAGACGATTTAAACGGTAATAAAGATCCTCCCGAAATGTCTTATTCATAATTGCCTTTTCCAGATTCACATGTGTTGCGGTTATAATTCTCACATCTACAGGAATTGGCTTGGTGCCACCTACTCGGACGATTTCTTTTTCTTGTAAGACCCTCAGAAGTTTCGCCTGCATCTGTAATGTAAGTTCCCCTATTTCATCAAGGAAAATACTTCCGTTATTAGCTTCTTCGAATAACCCTTTCTTTCCGCCTCTTTTCGCACCGGAGAACGCTCCTTCTTCATAGCCGAAAAGTTCACTTTCCAATAATGATTCTGCAATGGAAGCACAATTGACCCGGATAAATTTATTATGACGCCGGTCACTTTCATTATGGATTGCATGGGCAAACAACTCTTTCCCCGTTCCGGACTCCCCCCTGAGGAGTACAGTAGCGGGAGTCTTGGCGCCAACTTTTGCCTGTTCCAGTGCCAACGTCATTTCCTGTGAATCACCGATAATGTCATCAAAGGAATACTTCGCTTCAAGCTTGCGGATTATTTGTCTGGCCCGCTTTAGCTCGCTTGTCAGGGACTTTATTTCAGATACATCATGAAGGACACCAACACTTCCTTCTAACTTGCCGTCAACAATTACTGGTGCTACATTTACGATTACATCCTTTTTGGCTGGACCAACCTTCATTCTTACCCCTCGTACAGGCTTCCTCGTCTGCAGCACTTTCATATGCATACTTTCACCTTCAGATATATCCACCGTTGCAGGCTTTCCAATTATTTCTTTTTCGGTAAGACCTGTAATTCTTGTATAAGCAGGGTTTATCATAAGACCGATACCGTTTTCATCAACTACGGAAATCGCCTCGTCGGAAGATTGGATGATCGCCTCCAACATGGTTTGGACTTCTTTTAAGTCGGTTATTTCCTCTGCAAGGTCGACCACTTCCGTAATATCTTTAAATACTGCGAATGCCCCCATTACCTCGTGATTGGAATTGATAATCGGAATACGTGTTGTTATAAGCTTCTTCCCATTCTCCAGTTCAAGCTTCTGGTTGACTTCTTTTCGTCTTGATTTGAGTATGTGAGGGAGTCTTGAGGAACGGATGATTTGATTTACGTATCGGTTCAGTGCTTCCTCTTTTGGAATTCCAAGTATTTTAGATGCACTTTTGTTCAAAAAACTTATTTTCTCGTTTTCATCGATGACGATCATTCCATCATGGATGCTATTGAGAATCAGCTCTTGGCTCTTAGTCTGATCCTTTACTTCATTAAGCAATGTTTCCTTTTCTTCTAACAGTTCAGCTGTTATATACGCGACTGAACCAGGTATGACCACTGTCTTGCCTTTTCGCATAGCCACAATTTTTTCGAAAGTATCTTCATCGCCTGTTGCTTCGATAATGATATCAATATCTTTATGTATCCACTCCCGCCAGTCTCCACCTGTTGCAATACCCATTTTTTTTGCCAGCACCAATCCATGTGCACTGGAATCAATATCAACAATGGCTACTATTTTCATTCGGTCGGTAGCTTTCAATAATTTAAGTAATGCGGTGCCTCCTTTTCCGGCACCTACGATCAATACTCTTTTCACCATACCACATCCTGCAATAATTTGCGCACCTTCATCATACATATTCCTGCACACTTTGGCAAGTATGATTATATTTTCACAAGCCCGGTGTTTTGCTATACTGTAGTTGAATTAATAAAAAGGAGCATCCTATATGCGGTTACTAGCATTGATTATTCTTGTAATACCGGCTGTTGCTGCCACTCTCGGCATAAAGCTGATACGAGATACATTGTTCGGCATCACCCACCCGATTTTTTTTCATATATCTATTCAATTGATCGCAGCACTGGTCTTTCTTATTGGAGGCATTGCCTTTATTGGCGGATTCATACGCTATCGTGATAAAAAAAGAAAATCTTCAAACAGTAAATATTAAAATAGAGCAGGCAAAAGCTCTATTTTTTCTGGTAAAAAAACAGATAGACGGCAGAAAGGAAGTTTTTCTTATGGATCTGTCCACAGAGATATTCAAATCCCAATACCCTTTTAACCTCCTGACGGATGCTGAATTCCAAGATATTTTTAATAATGCTGAAATTGTTACCTTTGAAACAAATGAATTTATTCTTCATGAGGATCAGGATGAAGAAACCGTTGAAATTCACTTTTTACTTTCTGGTCTGGCTAAAAATATCATGCATCGTTTAAATGGCCAGCAATTATCTGTACGGTTTTACTATCCGGGTGACCTTATCGGTGTCATGATTCTTCTGACAAGCGGGGAGATGAAGTTTTCAGTCCAGGCTTTGGAACCTATCAAGACACTCAAATTCGATAAAGCGAAGTTCTTTAAAGTTATGGGGGAAAACAGTCACTTCTCTAAAGTAGTTGTAGATGAAATCAGTAACCTTATGAAATCTCTTTATAATGAAATCATCTACAAAAGTTCGTCTGCGGACGATGATGAGAAAGAATTGTTTAAAAAACGGGCAGATACATTCATGGAGCCTCCTATTTTCATCTCCCCCGAAGTATCGATTGTGGAAGCTGCGCGGATGCTTCAGACTAAAAAGGTTGAAGCCTTAATTGTTAGTAATGATGAAAAGACCTTGGAAGGAATGGTAGGGTATTCAGAAATCCTAAAAGCTTACTTTGAAAACGACCATGCCAGACCAGTCAGAGATTATATTGTAGAAGCCCCTTTTGTAATTGCTGATCAAAGCTTCATCTATGATGCGCTAGGTTATTTAAAATACCATCCTACTGAACTGATCCCAGTCATGCACAAGGATACAGTAGCTGGGGTGTTAAGACAGTCCTCCTTTTTTGAAATTAAAAATTCCGTCTATTTTGATCTGACTTACCGGATTTCAAATGCAACAGACTTAGAGGTGCTGAAAGCTCTGTCTCCAGTAAACAATGATCGGTTCCAGCAGTTTGTTTACAATTTACTGAAAGAAGATATGTATGCTTTTGATATAACTGAATTGATATCCAATTACAATGAACGGCTTCATAAGCAAATTATCGAGATAGCCGAAGCTGAAATGGTCAAAGAGGGGTACGGTTTACCACCAGTAAATTATTGTTTCATCGCTATGGGAAGTCTAGGAAGAAAGGAACAGGCTTTCAGCACGGATCAGGATAATGGCCTGATACTTGCTAACTATGCACATCTGCCCCATGCCAACAAGGTGGAGGAATATTTCCGCCTGCTTGCGGAAAAAGTGAATCGTATGCTTGATGAGTGTGGGTTTCCCTATTGCACTGGTAATATAATGGCGAAAAACGATAAATGGCGGAAATCACTGGATGATTGGTATGACAGTGTGAAGCAATGGATTGAGATTATGGATGCCGAAGAAATTCGTGATTTTACTATTTTCGTGGATTTCCGGCCGATTTTCGGTGACTTTTCCCTTGCTTATGAATTAAGAAAATATGTAGTCTCAAAAATACAAAGGTCTTTTAAACTTCAGCAGCTGTTAATGAAAGATACTTTGAGGTTTCGAGTTCCAATACAACCATTTGGCCGAATTACAGGAGCAGGAAAAAAAAGAATACTGAATCTCAAAAAATCTTCCATAATGCAAATTGTCAATGCTATTCGGATTTATTCCATTAAATACGGCGTTGAGGACGTCAATACGGTGAAACGTCTGGGAGTGCTGACTGAGCATGAGCGTTTTCATCCACGTGATGCAGAGAATGCCAAGTTAGCATTACACCGTTTATTAACATTCCGTTTAACAGAAAATTTAAAGCAGCTCAGGGAAAACGAAAAATTATCAAGTGAGCTGCATCTCGGGCAGTTATCCCGGGATGAGAAAAAAATGCTTCGTGATGCACTAATGATAGCGAAACGGCTTCAACAAGTACTAGAACTTAGTTATAACAGGAACAGGGTGGTATAATGCTTCCTGTCGATTTACAAATACTCAGGTACCTGCTTCTCGACAAAGTAAAATTCCACTATAAAATTAAGCCTTACCTTAATCAGCATCCTTATAAAGACCTTAACAACCGTCTACAGAAGCAGCGAATAAAGGAAGAGCTTTATCATATCCCTCTGAATCAAGTCCCTTTTACGGTGTTTGATCTAGAAACAACTGGTTTTTTTCCTGAAGTGGGTCACGAAATAATTTCCATTGGCGCCATCCGTATAAACGGACTTGAATCGTGCAGTAGGAAAAGGTTCCATAAAGTTATTCAACCGATCCGTTCCGTCGGGACAGGTACATTGAATTTGACAGGGATAACAAAGCAACAGTTAGAAAACGGGGAACCATTCATTTCCGCATTCCATGAATTTTTGGATTTCAGTCAGGATTCTATACTTGTCGCGCACCCAGCTAAGTTTGACATGCACTTTTTAAAAAGCCTGTTAAAGCGTTGGAAGCTGCCTGATTACCATCCTTTGGTTGTTGATTCCCAATCAATGGCCAAATGGCTTCTTCCGGACGAGAAACATCAGCTTGATCCGCTATTGAAATACTTTGATATTGATAGGCGGATTCGTCACCACGCTCTTAATGATGCGATCATGACCAGTGAACTATTTGTTTGTCTGTTACAGGCTACTTTAAATCGTGGAGTTAATAATTATCAGGAACTTCAGCCTCTTTTAGAAAGAAGTGTGAAGGATTCGAAGAGAACAAAAGCTGGAAGGGCTTAACTCACCCCGGCAAGCTTAAGATAAGCCATGCCGGGATTCACTTAGGAGTCTTAAGACTTTGAAGATATTTCAAAAAACTCTTTGTATGATTCTCTTCTACACAAAAAAGAGGTTCTAAAAAGATTGTTTTTTTATAAGTGAAAGTTGTTGTACATTCAGTGGCTAACCCTTTTTTCTTGTATCAAAGTAAATACAAAGCGGTCTGCATGGACACAAAATTACATACAGACCGCTTTGTAAATCATCTCCTGTCGGTCTTCATCGTGGAAAGATAAGCGGCTCACAGTACCATTTTCCCGGTATGAACCACAGTAAAATAATAAAAAAGGGCTGCCCCATAAGGTCTAATACAAACTTATGGGGCAGCCCGATTTTTATATGTTTAATTGGTAAAAAACTCTTTGTATAACGCCTGAACTGCACGTTCCATCCCTTCTTCATCTACACCAAACATCAATGAAACTTCAGAAGAACCCTGGTTGATCATTTCAATATTTACGTTAGCTGAACTGATTGCAGTAGCAGCCCGGCTGGCTAAACCTACTGTGCTGTTCATTCCTTCTCCTACTATCATTATCATGGCCATATTTCTGTCAATATTGACTGTGTCAGCATCGAGCTCATTTTTGATTCTTTCGATCACTCTCTTTTCCGATTCACTGTCCATTTGATAATCACGCATAATGACTGACATATCATCAATTCCTGATGGCGCGTGTTCAAAGGAAATATTTTCATCCTCTAATATTTGCATCAGCCTCCGGCCAAAACCGACTTCCCTGTTCATCAAGTATTTACTGACATAAAGCGTCAAGAAACCTTTATCGCTCGCTATCCCTGCTACTTTTCCATAATCCGCCTCGTTTTCAGCAACAATCATCGTGCCTGGTGCTTCTGGATTATTTGTATTTTTTATGCAAACAGGAATCCGTTCTCGAAAAGCTGGTATAAGCGCCTCATCGTGAAATACGGAGAAACCTGCATAAGATAGTTCCCGCATTTCTTTGTAAGTCAGTTGATTGATTTGTCGCGGCTCGGAAACAATAGTCGGATTGACACAGAAAACGGAGTCGACATCAGTAAAGTTCTCATATAAATCCGCTTTTACTCCTGCTGCAACGATTGACCCTGTTATATCTGAACCACCACGCGGAAATGTTACGAGCCTGCCTGACTTGCTGTATCCGAAGAACCCGGGAATCACCAATATTCCTGTCCGTTCTCGTAACTTGTATAGCTTTTCAAAACTTTCATCAAGTACCTGGGCCTGGCCAGGCTCATCACTGACAAGTATTCCTGCATCTTCTGGATTTACGTAAGATGCATCGATTTCTCTAGTGCGTAAGTACTCACTGAGTATCAAAGCAGTACCATCTTCTCCACATGCCTTTAAAGCATCGAGGGTCCATTCCTCTGTTTCGTGGGAACTGATGATCCCTTCAATTTTAGTACGTATCTCATCAAGTAAACCATCTGTTAATTCCAATTCCTGAATAATATTATGGAACCTTTCCAGTACATTATTCAAGGCTTCATCGTAATTTTCTTTCCCGATCACTTTGTTAGCTAATTCAATAAGTAAATCCGTCGTTTTTACATCGCCGCTGAATCTTTTCCCCGGCGCCGAAACGACCACGACTTTTCTGTCTTGGTCATCTAGAACGATGTTTGCTACTTTTCTTAACTGCGTTGCTGTGGCTACGGAGCTTCCTCCGAATTTAACTACTTTCACTTCAATACAACTCCCTATTATTTCTATAGTAGCTGACATTTTAAAATTGTAACATACACTTTCCGGGAATCTCCACGGATTTTACGAATAATTTCGATAATTCCCATAAAACGAAAAAAAACCCCGAATTTGTTAAAAATTCAGGGTTTAGCTAGTTCTATTCTTTATTTTTCTTTGTTTACTAAATCAACTGGCTTTATGCTCCAGGCGCAGACGATCAGCGACCATCGCAATAAACTCAGAATTGGTTGGTTTGGCTTTGGTATTGGAGATCGTATATCCGAATAAGGAAGAAATAGAATCAACGTTTCCACGGTTCCAGGCTACTTCAATTGCATGTCTGATGGCACGCTCGACACGGGACGCGGTTGTCTGGTATTTTTTGCAATATCCGGGTAAAGCACTTTCGTAATAGAGCCAAGCAATTCGATATCATTATAGACCATGGATATAGCTTCCCTTAAATACATATAACCTTTGATATGAGCAGGTACACCAATTTCATGAATAATATGGGTAATGCTCGTATTCAAATCCGGTTTTTGTCCCGACTTGGAACTAGTTCCGATTGCCTTACTGATCGGATCATTTGAACCATGAATCTGACGGATCTGATCAGTTAAAGAATCCAGGTCAAATGGCTTCAACATGAAATAAGATGCTCCTAGATCGACAGCCTTCTTTGTCACTTCTTCCTGTCCAAAAGCAGTCAGCATAATGACACTTGGCTTCTTCTTTAATTCCAATTGCTTCATTTGACTTAGAACAGCCAATCCATCCATATGCGGCATGATAATATCTAATACCAATACATCCGGCTTAGCTTCTGTCAGCATTTCTAAACATTCTTTTCCATTATAAGAAGTCCCCACTACCTCGACGTCTTTAATATCAGCAAAATACTCCTCAAGCAGCTTGATCAATTCACGATTATCGTCTGCTAAACCAATTTTAATTTTTTCCACTTTATTTCCTCCTTAGCAATTCCACCTGCTTTTCAAGTGTAGTATTCGACAATCGAGTTAATATCCCTTTTTATTTAACGAAAAAATTTAAATTATTTTTAAAATCCTCACGTATTCTTAACTATTCTCCTGTTTTCGATGTAATTCAACAAAAAAAGCAGCAATTATTTCCTGTTTGTCGAAAAATCTTTATCTGATTAACCATACCACGAATCACCGGATTTTTAAACTATTAGAAAAACTTGGCTTCTCCACTCCCATCATCCTGGCCATAAAAAAAAGCCGTAAAAGTTACGGCTCAACTTGCTTTCTTTTGGTATATGTCAATTCCTGCTTCTTGCAGCATCCATTCAATGTGAACCCCATAACCCGAGGTAGGGTCATTGACAAACACATGTGTGACTGCTCCAATCAATTTTCCATCCTGTATGATCGGGCTTCCGCTCATCCCTTGAACGATCCCGCCCGTTCTCTTTAACAACTCAGGGTCTGTTATTTTGACGATCATTCCTTTTGTGGCAGGATGCTTCTGTGGTACCGTACTTACTACTTCTACCTCGAACTCCTGTACTTCTTCCCCTTCAACGACTGTAAGGATTTTTGCTGGTCCTTCTTTGACTTCGTGAGACAAAGCTATTGGAAGCGGCTTTTTGTTAATTCCATTGCTGATGTCTTGTTCCAGTGTTCCAAATATTCCAAAGGGGCTATTTTTCGTAATATCACCTATCCTGTCTCGTGTAGCAGAAAATTCCGCCCTTTTCTCACCTGGAACTCCTTCACTTCCTTTTTGGATGGAAGTAACATTCGAACGTACAATCGTACCTTCATGGATTTCAATCGGCTTTCGTGTATCCATATCTGATATGACATGACCCAAAGCACCGTATTTCTTCGATTTAGGGTCATAAAAAGTCATCGTACCGATACCTGCAGCCGAATCTCGTATATAAAGACCAATTCTGTACTTTTCATCTTTTACGTCATATGTGGGCGACAATTTTGTTTCAAAAGTTTTATCGCCACGTTTGACTGTCACTTGCAGATCCTTATTTTCCTTACCGGATTCCTTCACTATTGGAGCCATGTCAGCCATTTCCTTAAGTTCTACACCATTGACTTTGAGAATGATATCTCCAACTTTAATACCAGCTGCTTCACCTGGGGAAACCTGTGCTTCCCCTGTTCTAACCTGATGATGCCCAACAACTAAAACTCCTTTGGTATGGAGTTTTACACCTATCGATTGACCACCAGGCATTATTTTGAAGTCCTCCAAATAATCAACATTTATTTTCTTCAATGGAAGACCTGCAAAATTATAAAATACTTCATCACGCTGCTGTTCGGAAATATTTTCTTTACTTTTAACAGCATGGATAGCATCAGACTGTGATGCGCTAATATCACTTATAGCGGGGACAGTTGAAAGTCCTTGTTCTTCAAAGGTAGTCCATTCAGTCGGAATGGATAAATATTGCTGTACAGGGCTTAGAAACGGCAATAATATCATGCTGAGCAGCAGGATTGAACCTATTGCATTTTTCCATAGTTGTCTGTTTCTCAAAAGTTCCACTCCTCGCTTCTAACCCACACCATTATCGAATGGTTTACTTTTAATGTGGTCTAAGGATGTGCTTTTTAAACACACTGCCAATCAGAAAAAAGAGGGAACGTTTCCTTTAAAAATCCATTGTGAATAAAAGGATATAGAGGGAGCTAAAATAAGGTAAAAAAGAATCACGCCCGCCATTGAATTAGCTTCAGCGTGATTCCATCTGTTCCTTGGCTTTATGCTTCCTGGCCAGCTCAAGAAGCTCCCTTGCATGCTCCCGAGTAGTTTCTGTCAGTTCAGCGCCGGTTATCATCCGGCTGATTTCATCTACTTTATGCTGGTCGGTCAATTCCACTACAGAGGTAGAAGTTCGATCTTCAATAACATGCTTTTCAATTTGCAGATGTGTATCAGCCATTGCCGCCACTTGGGGAAGGTGAGAAATGCATAGCACCTGGGAGCCTTCTGAAATACCATGGATTTTTTCAGCTATCGCCTGTGCCACTCTGCCGCTTACTCCAGTGTCCACTTCATCAAAAATAACACTGGTCACGCCCTGGTGCTTAGAAAATATATTCTTTAATGCAAGCATGATTCGGGAAAGCTCCCCTCCTGAAGCAACCTTATGGATATCTTTTAATGGCTCTCCTGGGTTTGTTGTAATTAAAAATTTAACCAAGTTAAATCCATTAGGCATCAGTCTGACATTTTTACCATCAAGAATTGGTTCCTGATTAGAACCTTCTCGTATTTGAATATCGACCGCAAATGATGCTTTATCTAAATATAAGTCTTTTAACTCGTTATGAATGTCCCCAGCAAGTTCCTTGGAGGCTTTCATCCTGATATCATGAAGATGTTTCGCTTCTAAAGCCGCATCTTCCCCATGTTCATCGATTTCATTCTCAAGCTTTGCTAAATGGGAATCTTTATTTTTTATTTCATCAATTTCTTCTTCAATACGGGAGAGATATTCGAGAATTTCTTCCACAGTCTGTCCATATTTTTTCTTTAAACGATTAATTTCATTCAGCCTGGCTTCGATTTCATTTAAGCGTTCAGGATCAAATTCCAGTTGCTCCATCTGAGAGCTGAGCTTGAAGGTCATTTCTTCAATCAAATAATAATGATTGGACATTTCCTCGGACATTTTAGCGATTTCTTCATCAAAATCCTGTGCTCCTTCAAGTGCAGTCAGTGCATGGGAAAGCCAGTCCAACCCTTTTTGTTCTCCATAAAGCGCCTGGTAGGCATCATGAATGCTTTCATATATTTTTTCATAATTGACCAGTCTGCTTCTTTCTTCAGTCAAATGTCCGTCTTCTTCAGGCTGAAGTTCCGCTTCGTGTAACTCACTTGATTGAAATTCAAGTAAATCCAGACGCTGTGCCATTTCTTGCTCATTTTCACTAAGATCCTTGAATCTTTTTACAAGTGATCGATATTTGGTGTATATTCGTTGATATTCCAATTTCGCTTGAGCAAGCTCTCTCGCGGCAAATAAATCCAGGAGGTCTATATGTCTGTCCACATCCATCAGCGACTGTGTTTCATGCTGACTGTGAATATCTATGAGCGACTTTCCAAATTCCCGTAAAATTCCTAATGTCACCAGCTTACCATTTACACGACAGATACTTTTCCCTTGGGAAGTAATGGTCCGGTTCAGTACCACCATGCCATCTTCCTCTATTTCTACACCGAATTCCTCTCCAACTGTATAGACGGTATGGGTATGGTCAATTACCTGGAAAAGTCCTTCTATTTCTGCTTTTTTACTGCCATGACGGACAAATTCCACTGAACCCCTTCCACCGGCTAATAGCTGGATTGCATCAATAATAATGGACTTCCCTGCTCCTGTTTCTCCTGTTAATACAGTCAATCCTTCCTGGAAGTTAATAGAAATTTGGTCGATGATAGCAAAATCCCGAATCGAAAGTTCCGTTAACATAGTAAAAGCCACCCCAATTTCCACTTATAGCATTTCGAGTAATTGTTCTGACAATGTTTCTGTATGTTCTTCGCTTCGACATATGATTAGACATGTATCATCTCCGCAAATTGTTCCCATAATTTCTTCCCAATCAAGATTATCAATCAATGCTCCCACCGCATTCGCATTCCCAGGCAGTGTTTTCAGAATAATGAAGTGGCCAGCACGGTCGATACTGACAAAGGCATCCATCATTAGGCGGTGAAGTTTTTCAAGCGGATTGAAACGCTGGTCGGCTGGAAGGCTGTATTTATATCGTCCGTCAATCATCGGCACTTTAACAAGGTGTAATTCTTTTATATCCCGTGATACGGTTGCCTGAGTGACATTGTAGCCAAGGCTTTTTAAACGGTCGACCAACTCATCCTGTGTTTCGATGTCATTATTGGTGATGAGTTCACGAATTTTGATATGACGTTGTCCTTTATTCACTGGGTTATACCTCCATTCACCAAAACCTTACTGGAGACTCCATCTGTGATACAGTCTGGCAGTCGAAAAAGTGGTTGGTTTTTCAAATATATGTCCTTCTAAACATGATTTCCCAAATAAGAAGGGCTACACCTGGGCAGCCCTTCTTTATTCAAGCATTCTTCCGATGTTTTTCGTGCGCTTCATACACGATGCTGTTAATTTCGACATCCGTGATGCGTTTACCTGCTTCTTGATTACCCCATTGTAAATGGGCCAAAAATTCAATATTGCCATCTCCCCCTGTAATCGGGGAAAAGGACAAGCCAGCCACATGATAGCCTTTTTCCTGAGCAAGAGTTAATATTGCTGAAATCACTTCTTTATGGATAAGAGGATCACGGACGATTCCTTTTTTGCCAACCTGTTCTCTGCCCGCCTCAAACTGCGGCTTGATTAAGGCAACCACATCACTCGACTCAGCTAGAAGTGTACACAAGACCGGAAGGATAAGTTTGAGGGAAATGAATGATACATCGATTGAAGCGAAACTTGGTATGCCCTCAGTTAAATCATCAGCTGTGACATAACGGAAATTCGTCCTTTCCATCACCCGCACCCGAGGATCATTACGAAGCTTCCAGTCCAGCTGGTTATACCCTACATCGATGGCATAACTGCTCTTCACTCCATTTTGTAATGCACAATCAGTAAAACCGCCGGTAGAAGAACCGATGTCAATCATTATTCTATCCTTTAACTCAATCTTAAAGACATCTAGTGCTTTTTCAAGTTTTAACCCGCCCCTGCTTACATAAGGGAACAACTTGCCTTTCACCGTCAGTTTTATATTTTCTTCGACTTTCATCCCTGGCTTGTCCAGACGTTCATTCTCAGAATAAACAAGGCCAGCCATAATTGTCCGTTTTGCCTTCTCCCTTGTTTCGATCAATCCTTTCTCCACAAGAAGAGTGTCCAGTCTTATTTTTTTGCTCATATCTTCATGCCCTTTTTTGTTTAGTTGGAATAAGTTCTTTCAAATTTGCAATAACCGCTTCTTTTGTCAAGTCAATTTCTTTGAGCAAGTCTGACACATTCCCATGTTCAATATAACGGTCAGGAATACCCATACGTTTAATTGTTTGTTCCTGATAGAGGTTCTCTTCAGCAAATTCCAAGATACTGGAACCGAACCCGCCTTTTAATACGGCTTCCTCTATTGTAATAATCGGCAGCTTCTCCTGCATTATTTCATGGAGCATGTCTTCATCCAGTGGTTTAATAAAACGAGCATTGACAACCCGGATAGATGCACCTTGCTTTTCCATCTCTTCACTCGCTTCAAGTGCCATGTCGATAGTGGAACCAAAGGTCAGGATCACTGCATCGTTTCCTTTCTTGAGAACCTCCCAGCTGCCGATGTCGATCTCTTTCATTTCCGGATCCATCTGTACACCTTTTGCATTTCCACGGGGATAGCGAATGGCAATTGGTCCCTCGTCATAGCAGAAGGCTGTGTGGACCAGGTGCTGGGCTTCATTTTCATCTTTAGGCATCATCAGCACAATATTTGGCAGATGTCTTAAAAATGCTATGTCAAAAACACCCTGGTGGGTCTCCCCGTCCGCTCCGACAAGACCAGCACGGTCAATACCAAAAAAGACATTTAAGTTCTGCCTGCAGACATCGTGGACCACCTGATCGTAAGCCCGCTGGAGAAACGTCGAATAAATCGCGAGAAATGGCTTCATTCCCTGTGTAGCTAATCCAGCAGAGACAGTGGTTGCATGCTGTTCTGCAATTCCTACGTCAAATAATCGATTCGGAAACTCTTCTCCGAATTTTTCCAGTTTAGAACCGAGTATCATGGCAGGAGTGATTGCTACAATCCGATTATCCGTCCTCGCTTTTTTGCTTAGGGCTTCCGTGATGACTGCACTCCAGGCAGGCGGGGCAGCCTCTGGTTTAATTTTTTCGCCGGATTCAATTTTATAAGGTCCTACTCCATGCCATTTATCCTTCAAATCGGACTCGGCAGGATGATATCCTTTCCCCTTCTGGGTCATGACGTGTACGATCACAGGGCCTTCCGTTTTCTTGGCATAATTTAAATTCTCGAATAAATCATGAAAATCATGGCCATCGACAGGTCCATAATAGGTAAAACCCAGTTCTTCAAAAAACATACCAGGCAAGACAAAATATTTCATGCTGTCTTTTAAACGTTCTGCAGCCTGAGCAAGCTTACCGCCAACAGCTGGGATTTTTTTGAGAAGCCACTCTAAATCGTCTTTAGCACGGTTATATTTACCGGCACTCCGCATTCTTCCCAGTGCATTATGCAAGGCACCGACATTTTTCGCAATCGACATTTCATTATCATTCAGGATAACGGTTACATTCTTATTCTCATGACCAATGTGGTTCAATGCTTCCAGAGCCATACCACCAGTCAAAGCACCGTCCCCGATGATAGGTACGATGGAATGGTTTTCCCCGCGGACATCACGGGCAATAGCCATACCCATGGCAGCGGATAAAGAAGTGGAGCTATGACCGGTTTCCCATAAGTCATGCTCACTCTCACAGCGTTTTGGAAAACCACATAAACCTTTATATTGACGCAAGGTACTGAATTGTCCGGCACGACCTGTCAGTATCTTATGAATATAAGATTGGTGACCGACGTCAAATATAAAGCGGTCCTTCGGGCTCTCAAATACTTTATGAAGGGCAAGAGTCAACTCGACTACTCCGAGGTTGGCTCCTAGATGCCCGCCTGTTTTAGAAAGGTTTTCAATCAAAAATGTTCGTATAGTTGAGGCTAGCTGTTTCAAGTCCTCGTCGGATAGATCCCTGAGAAACGAAGGATCTTGAATTTTAGTTAGATCCATTAATGGACCTCCTTATCTTTAGCGTGATTTTCTGGAAGCCTCGGCCGGGTTTGATAGGAGTTTTATTTTCGTCTTATCCTCTACTATTGCAATCAACCTTGCCGCAAAAAAAATAATTTTTGTTGAAGAATGGATGGCAAATGTTTTACCAAGTGCTTTACCGCCGACCGTCAATGCGGCCACGGTACTCGTCATCAGGACTGAAATTACAATTTGTAAAGTTGATCCATCATCATGGCCAAATGTATTCACTAGTTGAATGACGACAATTGCAGATGCAGTCCCACTGACGATTCCTGAAATGTCACCAATTACATCGTTGCAAAAGCTTGCAAACCGGTCTGCATTTCTTACAATTATGATCGCCTGTTTAGCACCAGGGACCTTTTCCGCCGCCATTGCATGGAAAGGCGGTTCCGAAGCAGCTGCGGCCGCTATCCCCAGCATATCAAATATAACACCGATCAGGACGATTATTAAAACGATAACTAACCCGAAAATCCATATAAATCCACTGAGAAGCGAAGATGACACGACTGAAAAAATAGCCGCTAACACGAAAGTGATAACGGCAATACTTATACTAAATCTCAATGATTTTTGAAATTGGTTTAACATGTATGATACCCTCTGTTTCATTTGGCTTCAGATATATGTAGAAAAGAAGGAATGGTCAATCAACAGGTAAAAATTACGGCTTAGGTCCAGTAGGTTTTCCCAACCAGGTACCGAGTGTCACCACTCTGGCGGTTCCCCTTTAAACCTGGCTCGACTCCGTTTCCGAAAGCCGGACTGGATTACCACTTAGTCCGTACTATAATTCCTATTGAAAGTCTTCCAAACAGTCTAGGAGATTTCCTCAACAGCCTTTAGCCGTCCCTTAGCCTCTTTTGCAGTCTTGATTTCATATGGCGAAAAATTCAAGTGAAGGTGGCCATCCGTTCGCTCGCATTTTAATTCCATAATCCCCTCAATACCACTCAAGGCAGGCTACGCTGCTCATACAGAATTCCTCCATATAAAGCAGGTTCATACCCCATTCCATCATGGTTTCCGGCTAAGAAACCATCACAGATATGGGCCTCCGCGGAAGCAGGGTCAACGCCCACATGCCTTTGTGGATCGCCCCGCTACCTTAACTCCCAGCACCAACCCAAGGCTGGGCGCCTCAAGCCGGCACAAGGAACTTCATCGATATGCCCTTTGGCAGATTTTTAGGCCCGCCTTCAGGAACGGAGGGCTGACTAGAATACTGCACCATTCCTTTTGTAAATTAAATATAACACAATCCCATTCTCTCCTCAATATTAAGGCATTAGCTGGCCAGGCAGCCATGGAATTGTTTTACATTCATGTATGTTAATGATCACGATGACTTAGGTGATCAATGAGTAACGACAGCATAGTATTATCAACTGCCGCTTGTGATAAGGATTTCTTAGCAGACATGACATGTTCTTCTTTCTTCCTTTTTGCACCAACTAAACCAAGCAGCTGAGGATAAGTGCTTTTCTTATTTGTAGTATCACTTCCGACAGGTTTTCCTATTTTTTCTTCGTCTCCACTTACATCAAGAATGTCATCCTGGATCTGAAAAATAATACCAAGCTGCTCGCCTGTCTTTGTAATATTAGTGAGCTGTTGTTCATTTGCATCACCAAGATAGGCTCCTGCAGATATAGCAAAACTGATTAATTTGCCTGTTTTGCATTGATGGATTTTCTCCAGCAGATCCAACTCAATTTCCTGATTTTCACTTTCCATATCCAATATTTGACCGGCAACCATGCCAGAGGCACCACTCGCCTGGGATAACCGTTGTGCCAGATAAATTTTCTGGTCACTTGTCAAAGCTTCCGTTTCCATTATTACCTGAAAACTGAGCGTCAACAAAGCATCTCCAGCAAGGATTGCTGTCGCTTCCCCGAATTTCCGATGGTTTGTCGGCATTCCCCTGCGAAAGTCATCGTTATCCATTGCAGGTAAATCATCATGAATCAAGGAATAAGTATGAATCATTTCCAGTGCGGCTGCAGCAGGCAGCACTTTTTCCGATTTCCCGCCGACTGCTTCTGTTGCTGCCATCATTAAAATTGGACGAAGTCTCTTTCCCCCAGCCCGAATAGAGTAAAGAATGGAGGATTTTAATTGGTCTGGCATTTTTACCTTATTCACATAAGCGATCAGAAAATCATTAATCATTTGCTTTCTGATTTCCAGATAGGAGTTGAGACTGCTATCCACTACTCTTCCTCCTGCACAGAGAATGGCTCGAATTCACCGTGCTCATTCAGAATTTGCTGCATCTGCTCTTCTACCCGGGAAAGCTTTTCACTGCACGTTTTGGACAGTTTCATACCTTCCTGATAATAATTGATGGCTTTCTCTAAAGGAACATCTCCTTCTTCAAGTTTCTCGACAAGAGCCTCCAATTGTTCCATTGCTTCTTCAAAGCTCAATTCTTTTTGTTCAGACATTGTCATCCTCCTCTATTCCCCAAACCTGACAATCGAGACTTCCGTCTTTCATTTTCAAGGTCAATGCTTCCCCCGGCTGTATAGATGTCACTGTCTTAACCAAATCTCCATCCTTCTTAAACGGGATTGCATAACCACGTTTCATGATATCCAATGGATTTAATAAAGAAAGTTTTTCCAGGGTCGTGTCAAACCGTTTTTCCTTTTCCTTTATCTCTTTTGAAAAAGAGCGGAACAGACGGTAATGTGCCTGCTTCAGGTTCTGTTTTTCCTGCTTTATTTGTTTATCCGGATGCTGTTGCAGTAGTCGTGCACGCAGCTTGTTCCACTCTTCCTGTTTGCTCGTTTTTTGAATATCCATCCTTCGATTCAGACCGTCTAAAAGCCTGTCCAGTTCTTGTTCCTTTTGTCTCATCAACTGAGCAGGATATTTAAATGCATAAGCTTTCCTTAACCGTTCTAAACGCTGACTTGATTCTTTATGTTTACGGTAAAGAATCCTTTCCAATCGCTTGGTAAAGGATTCAATCCGATCTTTTAGTTCAATCTGGGAAGGTACAGCAAGTTCCGCCGCCCCTGTTGGAGTTGCTGCTCTCACATCTGCTACAAAATCACAGATTGTATAATCTGTTTCGTGGCCGACTGCTGAAATGACCGGTACGGTAGAAGCTGCAATCGCTCTTGCTACAATTTCTTCATTGAAACTCCAAAGGTCTTCAATGGACCCTCCGCCTCTGCCTATGATCAATACATCAAACTGGTTAGATTGATTAGCATATTGAATTGCTTTCACTAATGAATCTTTGGAACGCTCCCCTTGAACGGAAACTGGCAGTACTGTTCTTTTTACCATAGGATATCTGCGATGAATAGTTGTCAGAACATCACGGATTGCTGCTCCTGTAGGGGAGGTGATAATTCCTATATGCTTCGGGAATGCTGGTATTGGCCTTTTTCTTTCTTGAGAAAAAAGCCCTTCTTTTTCCAATTTTTCTTTCAATTGTTCATAAGCAAGGTATAAGGCGCCTATACCATCAGGCTGCATGTCATGCACATACAGCTGATACTGACCCATTGGTTCATATACACTGACTTCTCCACGGATTAGCACATTCATTCCGTTTTCCGGAAGGAACTTCAAATTACGGTTGTTACCAGCAAACATCACAGACTGAATCCTTGCCTTTTCATCTTTTAAAGAAAAATACATATGACCGCGGCTGTGGTGTTTAAAGTTAGATATTTCACCTCTGAGCCAAACATTTTTCAAGTGAGGGTCAGAAGCGATTTTTCTTTTAATGTACTTTGTCAGTGCTGTCACCGTCAAATATTGATCATCCATACAGAATATCCCCTTTTAAATCAGGCCATGGGTTTTTTTAGCTGCCTTGATCGTATTGTAAAGCAGCATAGTGATGGTCATTGGCCCTACCCCTTTTGGTACAGGAGTGATATAAGACGCTTTTTGTTTGACAGAATCAAAATCCACATCACCAGTCAGCTTGCCATCGACCCGGTTGACACCAACGTCAATGACGACTGCCTCTTCTTTAATATGCTCATCAGTAATCAGCCCTGCTTTTCCTGCCGCAACAATGACAATATCTGCCTGCTTTGTGTGGTAAACTAACTCTCTTGTTTTTGAATGACAATATGTAACAGTAGCATTCTCATTCAGCAGCAGCTGGCCGACGGGTTTTCCTACCAGATTACTCCTTCCGATAACAACTACATGTTTTCCAGCAACATCGATCTTCGCTTTTTCCAGCATCACCATGATACCGTATGGTGTACATGGGAAAAACGTATCCTGGCCAGTCATTAAACGGCCTACACTGACAGGGTGGAAACCATCCACATCCTTAGAAGGTTCAATTGCTTCTATAATTTCCTGTTCTTCAATGTGGTCTGGCAGCGGTAATTGAACCAATATTCCATTTACTTTATCATCGTTATTCAGCTCAGAAATCAAAGATAGCAGTTCAGCTTGGGAGGTTGATTCTGGAAGTTCAATCAAGTCTGATTCCATGCCCACTTTTTCTGAAGCTTTTTGTTTCCCTCTAACATAGGAAAGAGACGCAGGGTCCTCTCCAATCAATATAACAGTCAAACCAGGAGTGATTCCGTTTTCCTTTAGCCTGGTTACTTCCTCTTTCATTTCATTTCTCAATTCAGCCGCCAAATCTTTCCCATAGATTACAGTTGCGGTCACATGAAACAGCCCCTTTGTTAAATCGTCATTTTGGACAAAACACCATTGATGAATTTGCCGGATTTTTCATCTCCAAACACCTTAGCAAGCTCGACAGCCTCATTTATTGCGACTTGGTGAGGCACATCTTCCATGTATTCCATTTCATAAGCAGCCATCCTTAACAGCGTCTTCTCTACTAAAGGAAGACGATGGATGCTCCATTTTTCCAGGTTCTTCGCAATTTTTTCATCAAGTGTGTCTTTATGGTCATTTACACCTTGTACTAATTGTTCCATGAAGGCATCACTTCCCGTGTCTTCGATTACATGGGCGATCGCATCCTCAATATCTATGTCATTAATGTCTATCTGGAATAAGGCCTGGAATGCCTTTTCACGGGCTAGATGTCTTTTCATGTCCATTCTCCTTTTAGGTAATATCCGTTAGAATGATAACATTTTAAACCTTTAAACGCCATTATAAACCAAACAGACGATAAAGAAAGAGTTAAAAAACTTGGCTTGTCGCCAGACCTTATGACGAGAGCCTTAGTTTTTTTATACTTAAATCCTTAACTATGTTAATCGTTCTTAAAGTATAAAAAAGGCCCGAGGGCTTAGTTTCAGCTCCCTGGCCTTTCAATTACTGTTCTTGTTCGATCATATCTTCTTCTTTTAATTCCATTTGGATACCGACAACATGAATATTAATTTCTCTTATTTCCAATGCTGTCATATTTATTAATGCCTGACGGATATTATCTTGGATCTTCTGGGCAGCAGTCGGAATTGAGATGCCATAGTCCATAACAACGTAAACATCGATAACAATGCCTTCTTCCTCTAACTCAACTTTCACGCCTTTACCGTGATTCTTTTTACCAAGACGTTCAACGACTCCGGAGGCAAAATTCCCCCTCATCGCTGCTACGCCATTAACTTCTGCGGCGGCGATACCTGCAATGACTTCGATTACCTCGGGTGCTATCTCCACATTACCAAGGGTTGTGTCACTGCTTACATTCAATAGGCGTTGTTCACTCATTCCTGCTCACTCCTTCCTACTACTCTTCTTTCATTATATTATACTTCTCCAAGAATTTAGTATTAAAATCTCCATCAACAAAAACTGGATGATCCATCATCCGTTGATGGAAAGGAATAGTAGTCTTCACACCTTCAATGATATATTCATCAAGGGCGCGCTTCATCCGCTTAATCGCTTCTTCCCTTGTCTTTCCATAGGTAATAAGCTTGGCAATCATCGAATCGTAGTAAGGAGGAATCATATAATTCTGGTAAGCGGCTGAGTCGATACGGACACCAAGTCCACCAGGAGCCAAATAAACATCGATCTTTCCAGGCGATGGCATGAAGTCTTTGAAAGGATCTTCCGCATTGACGCGGCATTCCATTGCCCAACCTGTAAAGGTGATATCTTCCTGGCTATAGGCCAGTTTTTCATCGGAAGCGACAAGAATCTGCTCTTTTATAAGATCAACGCCTGTCACCATTTCCGTTACAGGGTGTTCCACCTGGATTCTTGTATTCATTTCCATGAAGTAATAGTTGTCCTTTTGTTTATCATATATAAATTCAACCGTACCAGCACCGGAATATTCAACTGCTAATGCTGCCTTTACAGCTGCTTCTCCCATTTCTGCACGCTTTTCTGGCGTAATTGCAGGAGATGGGGTTTCTTCAATCAATTTCTGCAGACGTCGTTGAATTGTACAGTCTCTTTCTCCAAGGTGAATGGCATTTCCAAAGTTATCAGCTAATACCTGGATCTCCACATGGCGGAAGTCTTCAATGAATTTCTCAATATATACACCTGGATTTCCGAAAGCTTTTTCAGCTTCATTTTGTGTAACACGAATACCTTTAATTAATTCCTCTTGATCCCTGGCGACACGGATCCCTTTACCGCCACCACCAGCAGTCGCCTTAATGATTACCGGGTAGCCGATTTCTTCTGCAACTTTCTTCCCTTCATTCTCATCAGCAACGATACCATCGGAGCCAGGAACGACAGGCACACCTGCCTCTTCCATAGTTTTACGTGCAACATCCTTTGTACCCATTTTGGAAATAGCATGAGCAGATGGACCAACAAAGATTACATTGCACTCTTTGCACATATCGGCAAACTCAGCATTCTCGGCAAGAAAACCATAGCCCGGATGAATTGCATCAACGTCCGTAAGCTTTGCAAGACTCATGATATTTGTATAATTCAAATAAGAATCTTTACTAAGTGTCGGGCCGACACAATAAGCTTCGTCTGCTATCTGCACATGAAGTGCGTCTTTATCTGCCTCCGAATAAATGGCTACAGTTTCAATATCCATTTCTTTGCATGCCCTGATAATCCGGACAGCAATTTCTCCTCTGTTTGCTACAAGCAGTTTCTTAATCATAAAGACACCCCCATTAAATGGACTTTACCCTGAATAGTGGCTGGCCATACTCTACGAGTTCGCCATCCTCTACTAGTATTTCTACGATTTCACCGGATACCTCCGCCTCGATTTCATTAAAAAGCTTCATTGCTTCGACAATACATACAACAGAGTCCGGTTTCACTTTATCTCCGACTTGCACGTATGGATCTTTGTCTGGGGATGATGCCGCATAGAAAGTTCCTACCATCGGAGATTTCACTTCTGCATCATAACCAGTTTCTGGTTGTTTGCGATCCTCTTTTTCTTCTTGTGCCGGCGCTTCTTGTTTAGTTTCCTGGGTTTCTGCAGGTTCTGCCTGTTCTTTCTTGTCCTCCACTTGTGGAACCTGATTTACAGGCTCCTGGACTGGCTGCTGGACAACCTGCCCACCCTGTTTTTTCATAGAAACTTTAGTTCCGTTCGTTTCATAGCAAAATTCTTCGATATCAGATTTGTCGATAAGTTTAATCAATTCACGTATTTCTTGCACTTTTAACATGTATGGCACCCCTTGTCTTTGATTAATGCTTTAATAACAGGTACTAATAACTCCTTCTAACATTCTACGATAAAACATGTCTAAACTTCAACTTTCGCTAAATTTCACGTTAAGAATGGAAATCCTGCTTCAAGAAAATACCCTTCCCTTTCCGCGGACGTGCGACCGAGCTTCCTCGCTCAAGCCCCACTCAGCGATTTCGGCTCCCTCGTCCTTCCGCAGGAGTGGAAATCCGAATCGTTCGATTTGGCAAATAACCACTTTCAGGACCGGTTCACTGACTTTTACTTCTTTGGTTTTCTCCCCCCGCTCTTTTTCTTTGAGAGGCTTTTTTCTGATCCACCCGATCCTGAAGGAAGGCTTCATTCAACTCTTCGATATAGGCAGCAGTTTCTACGTGAACTTCTCATCAAAGACCGCATGTTCAACGATTTAAACTGATCGTGTTTCCGGAACCAGCTCTTCAATCGTTCCCATTTCCATTTCGTTTTGTCGTTCTTTCCTTGATTGAAACAAACATTTCACCGCCTCTAATGATTTCCTGTCTCTGGAATAACAAGCGTAGACACATGAATTTGGGAAAAGCACCAAAAAAAAATCAGGTTGTCGAGAAAGTCTCGACAACCTGAGGACCCTTAATGGATCCTAACTTGATTAATTATATGGTTGGAATTCGACCTGGACTGGTTTTTCACCAAATTCGTCGACTGCAAGTTTTGTTATTTCATTCGCTTCCTGCGGGGAAAGTTCATCCGCTTTTACTGTGACATAAATGACATCTTCTTCTGCACGCACCAGAACATCTTCATACTGAGCATTCGACTGGATGGTTGTTTCTAAAATGGATTCTTTTGATTGAAGCTCCTGGAGTTGTTGCATTTCCTTTAAAGCATCATTTTTTTCTTCCGCTGAGTATTCACTGGAAGCTACAATTTCTGATAATTGCTCCTGGTGTTTATCTCGCTCATTCTTTTTTTCCATGCGGATTGCTGCGAACATTTCTTCTGTTGACATTTGAGAAATTGCCGTATCACCATTGGAATCAGCTGCAGTATCCTGCGCTCCATCCTTTTCTGTTTCCTGATTATTAATGAATGCCATGTCCTCTCCCTCTGGTGCAGTCATGTAATATACACTTAATACGATCATCAGACTAAGCATCGTCAACAACCAAACCGTTTGCTTTTTAACCATCATCCATCCCCCTAAATTAATTTTTCGGCATGACTGATATCCTGTGAGTAGGTACAGCCAATACGCGTGAAACAGCTTCTACAACCCATTGCTTCACTTCCATATGATCCACTCCTTTTGCTACCACCAACACCCCTTTGACATCTGGTTTTTTAGTCTGTATCAGTAAAGGAAGCTCCTGATCACCTTGCCTTACTAAGACCAGCTGCTGCTCCCGGGAATAATCCTCAATTTCTCTTTCCCCGCCATTTTTATCTGTTTCTGTTGTTGATTGCTTTCCAATTATCAAGTTCTTATCATATAATTTTTCCTTCGTTGCACCTAAGTTCACCATCACCTCCACTTCGCTGACACCTTTGATATTTTCTAATAATGGTGCCAGCTCTTTTTCATAGCTTTTTTCAAGTTCAGCTATCCCTTCATCTGTATCTCCTTCCGGTACTGAGTTACTGGAAGTATTGATGTTCGGCGATTTATTCATATCGATTTGGCTCTGGGAAGGGGAAGGTCCTTGAAAAATGTTGCTGACAATTATGAGTAACAGGCCAACTAAACCAATCAAGACGATATAGCCTTTTTTATTTAGTTTTTTTCCATCGTCTTTCTTAAGGATAGAGAAGAGATTGTTCCATGATTTACCCATGTTCGCCCTCCCATTGAATCTGTATTTGCTCTTTCTCTACCTGCCATAATTTTGCCAGGTATTCAATAATCGCTTCATCCGCCTGGTTGTCCTCCTTCTTGACTGGTGCATCCAGATTGATCTCCACACGGTCTATGGAATCCACTGTTCTTTCCTCCGATAAAGTAACAAGGACTGTTTCGAGTTTATCAATGTCCTTTTCACCTTTTACGAAAGTGAGCTCCAGGTCAGTCAATGCTGCCTGATATTCATCTGCGAGTTGATCTGCAGCTTGTGCTTTCATCTGGACAACCATTTGCTCTAATATATATGCATCCTGTGACGCTTCTATTTCATTTTTCTTCATTTCAATCGATTTTTTCATATCCTCTTCGGTCATTTGCTGTTGAGAAAAGACTTCTGACTGCCTGCTGATCAACTGATTAATGTCGGTATTAAACAGTTCAAAAACCGGGTTAAGAAACAGTAGCAGCAAAATCAGTGAAATCGTCAATCGAGCGTATTTTTGCATCTGTCCTGACGGAAGAAGGAAATCGATGACCATGGCAAGCAATAAAAAAATTACAATTTCCGTAACCCATTGAATGACATAAGACATGACTTTCCCCCTTATCGAACCATCATAGTCAAATTGCTGGAGGCTACGAGTATAGCTATTAGCAGAAAGAACATGAAAGTGACTGTGAGCAGACAAGCAAATATATAAAGGATATGCTTGCTGATAATGGACATGCTTTTGACGACTGGTCCATCACCGATGGGCTGGAGAATAGCGGCGGCAATCTTAAAAGTCAATGCGATGGCAAGCACTTTTAAAGCAGGAAATAAAGCCAGACCAATAATGATCACCACGCCGACCAGTCCGACAGTATTTTTCAGCAGCAAAGAAGCACCTAATATGGTATCGGTCGCATCTGTAAACAGCCGGCCGATAACTGGTACGAAGTTGCCAGTGACAAACCGAGCTGTTTTCATTGCTACTCCATCCTGAATCGCAGTAGAGGCCCCCTGGACAGAGATAACCCCGAGAAATACTGTAAGAAAAGTACCGAGGAGAGCCAGTCCCACATTACGGAGCAGTTGTGCCAATTGATCGACTTTGTATTTATCAGTCAGTGAACTTGTCATCAACAGCAATGCGGACAGGTAAAATAGTGGGAGTACAACATGAGATATCAATATACCGCTGACCTGGATCAACATGATAATTATCGGGTGAAAAAAAGAAACGGATACGAGGTGTCCAAAAGTAGCCATTATACCGAGCAGTAGAGGAAGTAATCCAATAATGAAGGACCCCATCGCATCAATTGCATCACTGGTGTAGGTTACAGCTAGATGGAAGCTGTTCAATGCAAGCATAATAAGTACGAGATAAACAATCATATAGGCGATTTTACTTACTGCTGTCTGTTCGAAGGCATTTTGTAAGGATTGCAGGACCGTAATAAACAATGTAAGGAAAATAAGGCTCCCTAATAACTTTCCATTAGCGATTAATTCATGAAATAAATACTTCAGAAATCCCATCATCCAATCGGTGATGGAAAAGTCAGGATTTTGCTTGAGAAGTTCCTGCAGGCTAGATTGCCGCAGCTCCGGCAGATAACCTCCGTATTCCTTAACTACCATCTGCCAGTAATGATTCAGCTCTTGAAAGTCAATGTTTTTAAGTAAAGGCTCAGGATTCACTTGTTGGGAAGGATTTGGCTCTGCATAGGAAACGGTGGTGCCGCCAAACAAGATTAGGAATAGCAGGATTAACATACATGAGGAGGACCTTACCATTTCAAATCCATCCCCCTTCTTCTTCATTATCCAGGGAAAAACCCTAGAATTGCTTCAATTACAGCTGTCAGTATAGGAATTGCTAAGAGTAAAATGAACACCTTGCCAGCCAATTCGATTTTAGATGCAATAGACGACAGCCCCGCATCCTTTGTGAGATGTGCTCCAAACTCTGCAATATAGGCGATGCCAATGATCTTCAAAATGGTTTCAACATAAACACCATGAATATCCGCTTTCCCAGCCATATAATCAATCAATAAAAACACATGGGATATCTGCTGGATCAATACGAAAAAGATGATTAAACCTGTAAACAAAGTCAGCATGAACGCCAGCGATGATTTCTGTTCCTTCAGCAAAAGTATCAAAATGCTGGATACAATACTTATCGAAACAATCTGAATAATGTCCATGCAAAACTACCCTTGAAATAGAAACACGGATTTAATCTGCTGGAATAAGTCAGCCAGTCCATTCAAAACGATGAATAAAACGATGATGAAACCGACTAATGTGACTACTTGGGCTATTTCCTCTTTACCCATTTGTTTCAGTATGCTATGGATCATTGCTACGATGATCCCTATCCCTGCAATTTGAAATAGTATCGATGCATCTTGTATCACGATGGATGGCCCCTTCCTTAGATGAGTAAAAGTACGAGCAGCAATCCTGTCAAAAATCCCAGTCCTTTAACAGTCTTGTTATACTGGTGGTAGATTCCGACCGCTTCCTCGAGTTCCATTTCCAGATGGCTAAGCGCTAACTGCACCTGTTTTTTCTGATACAGTAAATCATGCTGGCCAAGGGTCTGGCCAAATTGTTTCAGTATTTCTTTTTCATTATTTTCGAGTGCCGTATAGGCCCAATGGCGATCTAATTCATCAATCCATATTTGGGAAAAGTCTGAAGTAGAACGACTCTTTGCCTCTGCTATGGATCGGAAAAACCATGCAGTAGGTTCATGCAGCTGTTTGGACAGGTAGGCACATGCTTCGAGCAATGGTGTTTGACCGTATACCATTTCCGACTCCAGCATCTGCAGGGCATGTTTCCATTGCCGTATTTGCCTTGGTCGCTGCTTGAACTTCCTTGCAACTTCAAAGCCTACCCAGGTAGTTGCCGCGAGTAATAATATCGCCCCTATCCATTTCATTCGAAATCCCTCCTGATGTCACTTCAATGGGATATCCTTCTCCATTGAGCAAGGATGATTTTTTAAACGCCTTGCCTGAACTTCTTGGCTGCAGTAAGAGATATCTATCAAAGACCTGGTTACTCAATAATTGGTCAATTGAAGGTCGTTTTTTTATTTCTTCAAGACTGTTTCCATGAACTGTACAAAAAAGCGTCACACCGGCATTAATGGCTTCGTGAATAGCTATAACATCTCTTTGGTGACCAATTTCGTCAACTACCAATACATCCGGAGACATGGAACGAATCATCATCATCATTCCAGTGGATTTAGGACAGGCATCCATAACATCCGTCCTTCTCCCAACATCTAACTGCGGAATTCCGTGGATACATGCTCCAATTTCGGACCTTTCGTCAATCACAGCAACTTTTTTGGCTTCCATACTTCCCCAACCTGAACTGATATGTCTTGTTATATCCCGTAATAAAGTGGTTTTGCCCGTTTGCGGCGCACCAATTATTAACGTGTTGAGATAGCGATTGTTTTTTAAAAGACCATACATTAAAGAAGATGCTATTCCCTTTTTCTCTCTTGCGATTCGGATATTGAATGAGGAGATGTGACGGATCGCATGAATGTCGCCATCGGTTGTATTCACTTTCCCTGAAAGACCAATCCGGTGCCCGCCTTCTATGGTGATGAATCCCTCTCTCAATTCATCCTCTAACCTATATAAAGAAAACTGACTAATCTGGTTGAGAATATGGTTCTTTTCCTGCTCTGTCACCAACGTCTTGTCCAGCCATTCAAAATTATTCTGGTAGATTAATTCAATAGGTTGTCCTACTCTTAACCGAATCTCCTGTATCTCGTTCCACTTCACCATCTTTCTTATAATGAGCTGAATATTTTCCGGGAATAGATTAATGATTTCATTCATTGGAAAACGACCTTTCACCTGGTTCTTTACTGTAAATGTATGCAAGATAAACTCTTATATGACCACACCGTCACTAGAGATGTTTGGTGAGTTATTGAATTATCAGTGCAAAAATCATATAAAAAAACTGTTCCTTAAGTTTCCGGAACAGTCTCCTAAACGTTGCAGTCATTCTTCTATAGAGCGAAACAACCTGCCGAGATGTCGAATCCTCCTTCTGGGATATAGGAATAATCCTACCTGCCTCCTAAAAAAAGAAAAAACACCTCAGAAATACCTCTGAAGTGTTTTTTCTATTGAGGGTTTTTTAGAAACCCAACGATTACAAATATGAAATTTAACCTCTGGAAACATACTTTCCATCAGCAGTATTAATAACAAGTACATCGCCTTCGTTTACAAAGAAGGGTACCTGAACGATCAGTCCAGTTTCAACGGTTGCTGGTTTTGTCCCTCCACTTGCAGTATCCCCTTTAATACCGGGCTCTGTTTCAGTAACTGTCAACTCTACATTGTTTGGAAGTTCTACACCGATGACTTCACCTTGGTAAGTCATAATGCTGACTTCCATGTTTTCTTTCAAGAATTTCAGTTCATTTTCAATTTGGTTTGTCTGCATCTCCAACTGTTCAAACGTGTTGGTATCCATGAATGTATGAGCATCCCCAGATGAGTACAAGTATTGCATTTTATTGTTTTCAATATGGGCACGCTCAACTTTTTCACCCGCACGGAATGTCTTTTCCTGAATATTACCATTTCGTAAGTTACGCAGCTTTGAACGGACAAATGCTGCTCCTTTTCCTGGTTTAACATGCTGGAAGTCCACGACCGACCAGATGTCCCCATCCACTTCAATCGTCAATCCTGTTTTGAAATCGTTAACTGAAATCATATCAATTTGCCTCCTGTTTAACTGGGTTATAACGTTATTAACTCTTTTGGCGACTTACTTAAGCGTTCATTGCCTGTTACTGTAATAAGTGCGTCATCTTCGATTCTGACGCCTCCAACCCCTGGCACATAAATACCTGGTTCTACTGTTACTACCATACCCGCTTCTAAAACTTTTTCATTTCGATAAGTTAGGCCAGGACCTTCATGGACATCAAGACCGATACCATGACCTGTTGAATGCCCGAAATAGTCTCCATAACCCTTTTCCTTGATGTAATCACGTGTCAGGTCATCGGCTTCTTTTCCGGTAATCCCTGCTTTTAGCCCATCCATACCTCTTAATTGTGCCTCAAGGACTGTATCATAGATCTTTTTCTGTTCTTCACCGATTTCACCAACTGCAACAGTCCTGGTAATATCAGAACAATAACCTTTATACAGCGCACCAAAATCCAATGTAACTAGTTCCCCGGATTGGATCTCTTTTTCAGATGCCACCCCATGAGGAAAAGCCGAACGAAGACCAGAGGCAACAATAATATCGAAACTCGACGATGAAGCTCCTTGTTTTCGCATGAAGAATTCCAGTTCATTGGCAACTTCGATTTCTTTTACCCCCGGCTTGATTACACCTAAAATATGATCAAATGCAGAGTCCGCGATCTTGATTGCATCCTTCAATATACTAATCTCTTCATCCGTCTTAATCAAGCGCAGCTTTTCCACTAGTCCAGCAACCGGTACAAGTTCAGCGCTTATGTGCTTTTCGTATTGCTGATAAACCCCGTATGTAAGGTGATCTTTTTCAAAACCAAGCTTCTGAATGCCGAGTTTGCTTACCTGTTCAGATATCGCTTCGATAATCGGCTTTTTATGTTCTACTATTTCAAATCCTTTTGCCTGTTCTCCAGCCTGCTCGGTATAACGGAAGTCAGTAATTAGAATAGATTTTTCTGCTGTTAGCAAAACAACCCCTGCTGAACCGGTAAAACCTGTTAAATACCGGCGGTTTTTATCATTAGTGACCAATAAACCATCCAGTTCCATGTCCTGGATACTTTGTCTGATTCCTCTCAACTTATCCATATTAACTACTCCCTTCGCTATCTGTTTCCTCCATTAATGCTAATGCAGCCAAACGGTATCCAGAAATACCGATCCCAACGATCTGCCCCCTGCAGACAGGTGCCAGCATAGAATGATGCCGGAATTCCTCACGAGCATGAACATTGGAAATATGGACTTCTATGACCGGGGCTTGAACAGCACTGATCGCATCTCGAAGGGCGATGCTTGTATGGGTATATGCTGCCGGGTTAAAGATGATCCCCTCATATTTCCCGTCTGCCTGCTGAATCAAGTCTACAAGCTCTCCTTCGTGGTTGGATTGGAATGCTTCCACTTCAAACCCTTTTTCGGCCGCTGTTTTTTTAACCAGATGAACAATTTCCTCAAGCGTCTGGTTACCGTATACCCCCGGTTCCCTTTTCCCTAACATGTTCAGGTTAGGACCATTCAATAACAACAAACGATTCATGGCTCTCTCTCCGCAACTTTCATAAAATGTTCACACAAATCAATCTTATCATAATCATTAATTTTTGCGTAATCATTTCGCTGTGGAGACATCTGTTTCTGTCTGATTAAAATCATGGTATTCATATGAAATGGAATACCCGACAAAAGCACCGTATAAAACAAAAAGGCAAATAGTTGTGACGATCGTATCACTGCTTAAATCTGTCAGAAAAGGAACGGCAGGGAAAATCGGGTTCAACAGATAAAAGACTAGTCCCCACAAAACTACTCCGAACAGGACAGCAGGCATAAGACCATTCATTTTTTTGAATAATGAAAAATACAATAAAGCAACCCCTATGGAAATTATACCGACACCAAAAATCGCCAGCACCTCTCCCAATAGTGAACTTGTCCACTCTGTCTGCCAGAATGAACGGAACAGGAATGATGCAGCCGAAACCTCCGTAAAGTTAAAATAGTAGGCTACTGCACCGAAGGTGCTCCATAAAACCCCTCCAACAAATCCGGTAAATAAAGCCTTGTTGAAAACGCTCACCGGCTTTTCTCTTTGATTTTGTTCAAGTCTTTTTTCATCCATGAATACCCACCTCCGTTCACTAGTTTTCCCCGGACAGCTAAAAAAATCCTATACGACTTGACTTTTGTATGAGTGGGTCGAAATTCCTCATAATAAGGAGAGCGGAATGTGCAAACTTTACGTAAAACATACTAGTGATACCTTGTTATTTGCTGTAAAATAAAAGAAAGAAAGTTTCTAAATTACAACACGAGGTTGGTGTTTGCATGACAGATAAGAAAACTGCCACATACGGGGGCCAGGCGGTTGTCGAAGGCGTGATGTTCGCCGGAAAAAGCAGCTACGTGACAGCTGTCCGTAGAAAAGATGAAAGTATTGAATATTTTGAAGTAGAAAGGAAAGAATCTAAAGTAGCGAATCGTCTTAAAAAGATTCCATTTTTAAGAGGGTTGGTTTCACTCATACAAGCGAGCGCAAACGGCACGAAACATTTAAACTTTTCAACAGAAAGATATGATGTGCACCCGGACGAAGATGAAAGTATCCAACAGGAGGAACAAACTTCCAAGCTGGCAATGATCCTTGGCGTCGGAGCACTCGGTGTCTTATCGTTCTTCTTTGGTAAGCTGATTTTTACAGTAACACCCGCCCTGGTTGCAGATTTATTCGAACCGATCATATCTTCAAGAGCTGGGCAAGTGGCATTGGAGAGCTTCTTTAAGCTCATTCTGCTCCTCGCATATATTTATTTTATTTCGTTGACACCGATCATTAAACGTGTTTTCCAATACCATGGAGCAGAACATATGGTCATCAACGCTTACGAGAGTGGTTCTCCTTTGACAGTTGAAGAGGTACAGAAACAATCACGCCTTCACTACCGATGTGGTTCAAGTTTCATTTTATTTACTGTCATCGTAGGCATGTTTGTGTATATGTTTGTTGCTACAGATCCATTGTGGTGGAGGATCGTCAACAGAATCTTTCTGATACCGGTGGTTATCGGAATTTCTTTTGAAGTATTGCAACTGACCAACAAGGTTCGAAATGTCCCAGGTCTTAAGGTACTGGGCTATCCTGGATTGTGGCTTCAGCTGCTTACGACAAAAGCACCAAAAGACGACCAGGTTGAAGTAGCCATACATTCTTTTAAAAAAGTGCTCGAAAATGATGAAAACCTTCGAAAAAGTGGTATAGAGAATAGTAGGGTGATCTCATAAGCGATTCAATCACAGAAGGGAGGAACAACTCACATGCCACGCAGTCGCATGATGCCTGTCATTTATGTTTTAATCGGTCTTGCTGTCGTAGGTGTCGTAACAAGGTTAGTCACTGACACCATGGGCTTTCTCACCAATATTCTGATAATGGTTGGTTTTGCAGCGGTATTATACCTCGTCATCAGCCGTTTTGTTTTGAAAAACAGGACCTCTGACGAGATGAAAAAGTATAAACAAGCTGTCAGACAATCGAAAATGAAATACAAGGGGAAACCAAGCAAACCAAAAAGCAGCCCTAAACCAGTTTATAACCCTTCCCCTATTGCAAATAAAAAGAAACGAAAAGCACAAGCAACGCACCTGCGCGTAATCGAAGGAAATAAAAACAAAAAGAAAAACCGAGCCTCATCCTGAATGCGGCTCGGTTTTCCTATTTTCTCCAATGACCTAAAAATTTCTCGGCATGCTCCCTGCCTAAATCGATCAATTGCTCTTTTTGTAAATCTGTCAATTTGAAATCGGTAGTATCAACTGACGTGACAGGGATGAAGATGATATCAGCCCGTTTCGCTTTGGAGATATACCTTGCATCGTGGGCTTGTTTCATTGTAGAGAATAAAGCATGAAACATTTCGATCGAATTGGTAATTTTCCGTTTAGGAAAATGGCTTGGAGGATTACTCAGCTTCATGCCGAGGATTGGCCTGATGCGTATCCCGTCTCTCTTTTCTAAAGCCCAGACAGGAAAATTACTTAGCAATCCTCCATCGACAATCAATGATTTCATCGAAAATTTCCCCTGTATTTTTACGGGCATAAAAAAGTATGGAAGTCCAGCACTCATCCTTACTGCCTTAGCGACAGGAAATCTATCAGGATCAATATTATAGTAGCTCTCTAAATCATCGGGAATTACAAGTATCCTCCCCAGTGTTAAGTCTGAACAAATAACCTTTAATGATCCATGAGGCAGGTCCCGAAATGTATAAACTCCCTTTGCCGCCAGTTGGTCATATAACCACCGTTCTAAGCGCTCTCCTTTATAAAGGCCCATTCTTATATATAGCAAAAGCCACTTGGAAAATGGAAGGATACGGTCCAGCATGGGAGGGTCTACGAAGGTTTCGAAGTCGAGCTGCCTAAGTACTTGCTCCAATTCATCAAGCTTGTAGCCGGCTGCCAGAAGACTGGCTGTGATTGCACCGGCAGAAGTTCCCGCCACACGTTTGAAGGAGTATCCTTTATTTTCGACTGCCTGCAAAGCTCCTACAAATGCAAGCGCCTTAACGCCTCCGCCTGAGAATACTCCATCAATCTTCATAAGCGCCCTCCTCATGATGTCGTTTGTTCATATATAGAAAGATGAGGAGGCTTATAGAACCAAAATCCTTCAATGGGTGCATGTCTATGAATAAAAAGACACACCTTTCAATAGGTGTGTCCTGTCACGATCATGATGTTTCCTTTTCGTTATTCTCCTGTACTTTTCTAAGTCCCTTCACTCGCGATTTGTCTTCCTCAAAATATTGAAGTAAATCACCGATTCTGTCGATGGAATTCCAGCTCAAATGGTGTTCAATACCTTCTACATCTTCGTATATTTTATCTTTGTCTACACCGATCGTTTCCAGAAACTGTTCTAGCAGTTCATGGCGGTATACAAGTCTTTTGCCGATCTTTTTACCTTTGGCGGTAAGTACAAATCCTCTATATTTTTCATAATTCAGGTATTGATCGCGATCTAATTTTTGAACCATTTTAGTCACGGAAGATGGGTGGACATTCAATGCCTCGGCTATATCAGAAACTCTTGCATAACCCTTATCTTCAATGAGCATATATATCTGTTCAATGTAATCCTCCATGCTAGGTGTCGGCATGCTAATCCCCCAATACTGTGCCATTTTGGTAACAGTTGTATTCATGAAAATGATACAACAGTTTGCAGCCTGTGACAAGAATCATCACGTGAAGTAACTGATGGTGCTATCGGGGAAAAACTCTTTGGTATAGGCTGAAATTGTATCCTTCAGTTTGTCTTGGGTTTCCGTGGGATATACATATTTTCCAATGCCGTACCTTCCCCACTTATATTTACGTTCTTCTTCATTCATTTCAAGCTTTGATTTGGGATAACGCTGTTCAATCACCCGTTTAGCGGGCTTTGTGAAACGATGCTGGATAAGTTCGAAGGTAAGATTCTCTTCGTCATAGTCAACATCCTTCAATTGGTCATGAAGCTTTTGAAACATCTGATAATATCCTTCTTCCCATCCATCATGAACATAAATAGGTGCTACGATAAAACCCGATGGATATCCCGCTGCTAACACCTTCTTCGCTGCTTCAATTCTAAGATCCAGCGGGGATGTACCCGGCTCCATATATTTAATAACAAAATCGGCATTTATACTGAACCTGAATCTTGTATGACCGTTATGTTCGGCATCAAGTAAATGATCAACGTAATGATATTTTGTCACAAACCTTAACCTTCCGTATTTCTGCTGGCCGATATACTCGACGGCTTTTTTCAAGGAATGCGTCAGATGGTCAATTCCAACAATATCTGAGGTACAAGCCGCTTCAAACCTTGTTAACTCTGGCTTTCTTTCATCCATATATTTTTTAGCCTGATCGAATATTTCTTCAAGATTTACATAGGTCCGTATATATGGCTTGCTCCCCAAAGTCGTCTGCAAGTAGCAATAATGACAATGACCCATGCATCCGGTAGCTAAAGGGATGGCATATTCGGCAGAAGGCTTGGAGGTATCAAATTCCAATGTCTTTCTGACGCCTATAGCCAGCGTGTTTTTGGCGTTTTTATATTTTTGAAACTCATTTGCTCCGGGAATCCCTCTAACCTGATTGTGAGAAGTTGTTTCCCTTATTTCAATCCCCATTTCCGAAAATTTGTCATGGAGAATTTTTCCTTGCTCAAATTCTAGTGCCCGGGGTTCTATATAAACCAGCTCAGGGATAAATGGCTTTATCATGACAGGTCTCCTTTTTCTTTTTAGTATGGGTTAAAACAAGGGAAGCGATTAATGGAAATTAAAAAAGCCCTGCAGGAAAATTTATAATCAAAAGGAGACGTTTAAAATTTGTTGTTGGTTCTCAGGAATCGCTTGCCGGCGGATGCTTGCCGCGGGCACAGTCTCTCGCTATTCGTGGAATTAACCATGATATAACCGTTAATCTTTATAAACTTTAACTGCCGCCAATATAAAAAGGGCTGTCCCATAAATCTGTAATTAGACTAATTGAGGCACCTTTTCTGTTTTATTGATAATGTAGCAAGTAGGGCAGGAAAACGATTCCCTTTCCACGGCGAAGATGGCAAGTCTCCTCTGACTTTGCTCCTGGGGGCATCGTCAGCCTTACCTCTCCCGTAGGAATCTCATCTTTTCCCTGCCCAGACCGGCAATCACAATGCAAAAAAATTCTTTTTTTACATACGAAAAAACCACGATGAAAATTAATTTCATCGTGGTTTTTCACTGATAAGCATAAACCGACCCTCGCCGTGACGCTCTTTATCACTCGAAGATCGGCTGCTTTTTTAAAAACACATTAAATAAACATTCCGTTTCCAGGGGCCTTGTATATTTCTGCAAGGCTTGTTTTGGCGTTTAAAGTCCACATTTTAGCTGGGCATTACAATTTGTACATGTGTTGCACCCGCCAATATCCTCTACTTTACCTTTACGGCATACTGGGCAAGTATTACCGACCTCAGAACCGATCGTGACATCCGTTTTGGTTAATTCCTGGACCGTATCCATCAACACAACACGAGGTTTCTTATCTTCATCAAATTCCAATTCGGTTTGTTCCCCTTCAAAGTCATTCTCTTCTGCCTTAAGGGTTAATACCTGAGAATCTCGGCTGCCATCGACGTAAACAGTTCCGCCTTTAGCACCGCCTCGATATAGGCGCTGATAAACACTTTCTACCTGTTCAACAGAATAGCCTTTTGGTGCATTGACCGTTTTAGAAATAGAGCTGTCCACCCAGCGCTGGATGACACATTGTGTGTCCGCATGGGCCTCTGGAGATAACCCCATTGCCGTTACAAACCAATCCGGCAGATTGTCGGGGTCCTGTTCCGGGTGTCCGTCAAGGTATTCCCGAACAATATCTGCTTTCACTTCGATAAATTTCCCTAAACGTCCACTTCGGTAATAGGAGAAGGAGAAATAAGGTTCCAATCCAGTAGATACCCCAACCATTGTTCCTGTACTTCCAGTCGGTGCCACAGTCAGTAGATGGGAGTTACGAATTCCATATTCCAAGATATCATTACGGATATCTTCTGGCATTTGTTTCATATAGCCGGTATTAATAAACTGCTCTCGCAAAGCTTTTGTGTCCTCATTGGTTTCCCCAATTAAAAACGGGAAGCTGCCTTTTTCTTTCGCCAATTCAACAGAGGCACGGTAAGCAGTAGTGGCAATCGTTTCAAAGATTTCATCGACTAGCGCATTACCCTCTTTTGAGCCATACTCTGTTTCACAATAAATCAATAAATCGTGAAGCCCCATTACACCTAGTCCGACACGACGCTCTCCAAGTGCCTGTTTCCTGTTTTCTTCAAGGAAATACGGGGTTGCATCGATAACATTATCCTGCAGACGCACTCCTGTTTCTACAGTCTGCTTCAATTTCTCATAGTTAATGGTTTTATTTTCCTTATCCGCCATAGCCGCAAGGTTGACTGCCGCAAGGTTACAGACAGAATAAGGAGCGAGCGGTTGTTCCAGATTGTTATCGTAAAGGCTTTTTATCCTTTACTTCTTACACTTCCTATTCGTGTAAGTTCAGCATATCTTTTCATTACCCCAGCATATACTGACTGTTTGGGTAACGCTCCGGCCTCGTGGGTGGATTATATTCTCGTAAGCTCCGAGGTTCACCACCTATGCGTTGCCCCTGACCGGCTTTTTACAGCCTGCCTTCGGTTCGGATTCCCTTCTCAGGGTTCCCGCTTTATTCCGGAGTTTTTAACGTGAGGCAAACTACGCTGCGCTACCACACGGATTTGTTGCTACAACTTTTTGGCCATAAGCAGTAGCATTCGTTTTGTCGTTGGCGTTATCGATGAAGAAAATACCAGGCTCGGCAGAATAAGTTGCACAGATATTAATCAGATTCCATAGCTCCTTCGCTCTCATCCTGCGATGAATGCGTACATCGTAACCTTTTGCCTCCCACTCTCTGACATCGCCTACTTGATGCCAATGCTCGTTATATTCTTTCATTTCTTCGGCGGAATAATTTTCGACATCAGGAAAACGGAGCTGATAGTATTCATCATTTTCAACTGCATCCATGAATTCCTTAGTGATACAAACAGAGATATTCGCACCAGTCAGGAAGTCGGAATTGTGGACGGTATACGTTCCTCCTGTTAACAGCTTCTCCTCTGCTTCGCGAATCGACTGCTCGGTAAACCCGCCATAACCAGGCATACTTTTATAATTTACAACACTTTGATACAAGTCACGTTCTGTTTCTGTCAAAGGAGTGAACTTCAATTTTTCCTGAGCGAGATGCTTTATTTGCTCGTCCTCTGTATTTTCAATAAGGAACCGGAGAATTCTCGGGTTCTGCATTTTTGAAATAATGAATTCCAAAACATCCGGGTGCCAATCGGCGAGCATAATCATTTGTGCGCCACGTCTAGACCCGCCTTGCTCAACGAGATGTGTCAGTTTTGCAATATCGTCGAGCCAGGAAACAGATCCGGAAGATTTACCATTCACCCCTCTGGCAAGTGCATTTCTTGGTCTGAGGGTTGATCCATTTGTTCCAACTCCGCCACCGCGTGACATGATTTCCATTACTTGTTTTCGATGATCAGAGATTCCTTCACGGGAATCCTGAACAAACGGCATGACATAACAGTTAAAGTAAGTGACGTCCGTGTTAGCTCCTGCCCCGTATAATACACGTCCAGCAGGAATGAAATTCAAATCTGACAGCTCCCGATAAAACTCTTTTTGCCAAGTTTCCTTTTTCTCAGGAGCTGTTTCCACAGCAGCCAAACCAGTTGCATTCCGCATGGCAATCTGCTCATAGAAAATTTCCAGCGGTTTATCAATTGTATCAAGGTTACGGGTGACCATTCCTGTTTCCCGCTCTTTTTCTTTATCAAGGACATTGACGAATTCCTGCTCAACTTTTACTTTTGCCTGCTTTTTTTCCCAGTCGATTGATTCAATGAACCCTAAACCTCTTGCTGGAAAATTAGGATCCTCTTTGACAGTCAATACGACAAAATCCCCTTCCCCTAGTGTCAAACGCTCAGTATCTTTAAAAGCATAACGATCGAGCATGACCAGCCGGGATACACCTTTATGGGAGATTTGCATATCTGATGTGATTTCATGTACTTGAGGGAATTGACGAATATCCTGATTGAGTCGTTCTACATTAATTTTGGTATGAGATTCGGCAACAGTCGACATTTGAATCTCTCCTTCACTATTTATTTTATCTCTGATTGATGGTATTCTTCTTGTTGTCGGTATTTTATTAATCTATAAGTAAGATACCACACTGAGAGAATCTTAATCAATATATTGTGTTTAAATTTATAAAAAAACACCAGATATTGTGTTCAGAACGAAAAGAAAGCAATTTGTCAATCATAAAATCCGGCAATAACAGTAGAGAAAGGGAGAAAACAGAAGATATCTCGGTAATTTAATCTCTATTCAACCTTTTTTATCATTTGCAATTTTCGACAAAAATAGCGCCTGTTTTCTAAATAGAATACGCAAAAAGTATTCGTATCTCACGCCTTCCGGGGTAAAAACATTTTGAAAAGTTATGCTATCATACATATAATAGAATAGGTAATAGAAAAAATGGGGGTATATGCTAGATGGAATTATTGATTGGATTAATTGTCATTTTAATTGCGTTCGGATTGTATAGATACTTTAAAGCGCGGAAAATAATGACCACTCTGACAGAAGACGAGTTTCGTCAAGGTTACCGGAAAGCTCAATTGATTGATATTCGGGAACCGAAGGAATTCAAAGGCGGTCACATTCTTGGTGCACGAAATATACCACTTTCCCAGATGAACCATCGATTGACTGAGCTTAGAAAGGATCAACCAATCTATTTGTACTGTCAAAGCGGTGCCAGGTCAGCCAGAGCTGCAATGCTTCTCCACAAAAAAGGCTACAGGGATATCAACCAGCTGAAAGGCGGCTTTAAACGCTGGGGCGGTAAAATAAAAACAGGATAAAAAATCTTTTGAGTGGCCAACTACTGGCCACTTTTTTAGGTAAAGAAAAAGGGTTCCTTAACCAGACGGTTAAAGAACCCTTTACTATATCTTTTTTATATTAACCTTCTTTAATATAACGTAAAACCGGTTTCCGTGCTGCTGTTGTTTCATCCATCCGCTTCACAATTGTGGTATGAGGCGCCTCCTGGACAATTTCCGGATCTTCTTTAGCCTCATTTGATATCTGTAGCATTGCCTCAATAAAAGCATCCAGTGTTTCTTTTGACTCTGTCTCAGTCGGCTCTACCATCAGCGCTTCTTCTACATTTAATGGGAAGTAGATAGTCGGTGGATGGTATCCGAAGTCAAGCAGTCTTTTGGCTATATCCAATGTCCTGACCCCTAGTTTTTTTTGGCGTTTACCAGAAATGACGAATTCATGCTTACAATGCTGCGTAAATGGCAATTCATACTCTTCCTGTAAGCGCCGCATCATATAATTGGCATTCAACACTGCATATTCACTAACCTTTTTAAGCCCCTCTGCCCCCATAGTACGGATGTAGGTGTAAGCCCGTACGTTGATGCCAAAGTTTCCATAATAGGGTTTTACTCTGCCAATTGATTTAGGACATTCATAATCAAATACAAACTTATCACCTTTCTTTGCTAGCAACGGTTTCGGAAGGTACGGCACCATTTCCTCTGTAACACCTACCGGGCCGGAACCGGGACCGCCGCCGCCATGGGGTCCTGTAAAGGTCTTGTGCAGATTAAGATGGACGACATCAAAGCCCATGTCCCCTGGACGGGCATATCCTAGAATGGCATTCAGATTGGCTCCATCATAGTAAAGCTTTCCTCCAGCTTCATGAATGATTTCTGCCATTTCCAGAATATGTTCTTCAAATAAACCAAGTGTATTTGGATTTGTCAGCATCAGGGCAGCCGTATCATCTCCGACTACTCTTTTTAAATCTTCTAAATCAACGAGACCATGCTCATCCGATTTAACGGTAACTGCTTCAAAACCCGCAACAGTAGCTGAGGCCGGGTTTGTCCCATGGGCAGAATCAGGAACAATAACCTTCGTTCGATTATAGTCGCCATTTTCCTCATGAAAAGCACGAATCATCATCAAACCGGTCCATTCGCCATGCGCGCCTGCAGCCGGTTGCAGGGTGACAGTATGCATTCCAGTAATGGAAGCTAATGTCGTCTGCAAATCATACAACAATCCCATTGCCCCCTGGACACTTTCTTCCGGCTGGTGAGGGTGGATATGACTAAATCCAGTCAAACGTGCTACATCTTCATTCATCTTTGGGTTATATTTCATCGTACAGGAACCTAGTGGATAGAAACCAGAATCCACACCATGGTTCCGCTTCGACAGAGCGGTGTAATGGCGCATAATCTGCAATTCGCTAACTTCCGGCAAGTCAGCTGCCTCTTTACGTACATACACATCGTCCATTGGCAATTCAACTTCTGGTACATCCATTTCCGGAAGACTGAAACCAGTCCGGCTCTCTTGACTAAGCTCAAATATTAACGGAAAGTCTTGGTTAGCCATGTATATCCCCCAATTCTTTTACGAAATTATCCATTTCTTCTTTCGTGCGGATTTCCGTTACCGCAATCAGCATATGGCCTTCAAGCTCAGCATAATCCTGACCAAGATCATAACCTCCGATAATCCCCTTTTCCAACAGACGGCGATTAGCGGACTGGATATCCGTGTCCAGTTTTACGACGAGTTCATTATAAAATGCACCATCAAATGGAACCTGTATGTTTTGGTTTTTTAGCGCCTGCTTCATATAAGCTGTTTTCTGTATGTTGATCCATGACATCTTCTTAAGCCCCTGTTTGCCTAATGATGACATAGCAACAGAAGAGGCGAGAGCATTTAAAGCCTGATTCGAGCAAATATTGGAAGTCGCCTTGTCCCTCCGGATGTGCTGTTCTCTTGCTTGTAGTGTCAATACAAATCCACGTCTGCCTTCTTCATCAGTCGTTTGCCCGACCAGTCTGCCAGGCACTTTCCGCATCAGTTTCTTCGATGTCGCGAAATATCCACAATGCGGGCCGCCAAACTGTGCAGGAATACCGAATACCTGAGCATCCCCGACAACAATATCTGCACCGAATTCACCGGGGGGTGTCAGGTAACCAAGTGCAAGAGGATTACTCGATACAATCATCATTGCTTTCTTCTGTTCAGCCAGGATTTCTTTCACTTTATCCAGAGGCTCAATTTGCCCGAAGAAGTTCGGATATTGAATGACGACTCCTGCCGTATCCTCATCAATCTCCGCTTCAAGCGCTTCTAGATCTGTTAGTCCATCTTTGTGCCCGATTTCAACTATTTCAACTCCCGGGCCATTCGCATAAGCCTGAATGACCGCCCTTGATTCAGGATGGACTGTTTTAGAAACGATAACTTTCTTTTTCTTAGTCGTGCCTGCGCTCAAATTAACAGCTTCTGCAAGTGCAGTCCCTCCGTCATACATAGATGAATTTGCTACATCCATTGCTGTCAATTCACATATCATCGTCTGGAATTCAAATATCGCCTGTAATTCCCCTTGAGAGATTTCCGGCTGATATGGTGTGTATGCCGTGTAAAATTCAGATCGGGAAATGACATGGTCAACGATGGAAGGGATATAATGATCATATACTCCAGCCCCTAGGAAGGATGTATGGGATTTAGTATTGACATTCTTATCAGCCATCTGTGTCAATTCTTTCATGAGAGAAAACTCATTTGCCGGCGGCTTAATATCCAATTCCCCTTTAAAACGTACTTTTTCAGGAATATCGGCAAACAGTTCATCGGTGTGTTTGATACCAATCGTATCCAGCATTTCTTGTTTGTCTCTTTCAGTCATAGGCAAGTATCGAAATTCCATATGCTACTTCCACCCTTTCCTTTATCCACGCTTGTAAAATGGTGTTTTAACAACTACAGCTTTCAATTGGCGCTTTCTCACTTGGACTGTTACTTCTGTACCCAACTCCGTATATTCTTTGTTAAGCAGAGCCAGTCCAACATTTTTGCCAAGAGTCGGTGACTGGGTTCCGGTGGTCACAAATCCAATTTCCTTATCGCCATCCAGAACTTTATAGTCCGTACGCGGAATACCTTTATCAATCATTTCAATGCCGACAAGCTTACGCTCCAGACCCTCTTCCTTCTGTTGTACCAACGCTTCCTTGCCGATAAAATCAGCCTCTTTCTTCAGTTTAACCGCAAAGGAAAGTCCTGCCTCAAGCGGAGAAATCTCCGGGGACAATTCCTGTCCATATAATGCCAGGTTCGCTTCAAATCGCAAAGTATCCCTTGCTCCTAATCCGATAGGCTTAGCGCCTTCCGGTTCACCTGCTTCAAGGATTTTTCTCCAAAGAACGGGACCAGATGTTTTAGGAAGATAGATTTCAAAACCATCTTCCCCCGTGTAACCTGTACGGGATACGATAGCTTGATCATCGATTCCTTTGAAACTGACAGGAGACTCAAAACGGAAAAATTTGATTGTGGAAAGGTCAGTATCCGTCAATTTTTGCAAGATACGTTCTGCTTTTGGTCCTTGAAGGGCAAGCTGCACATAGTCATCTGATTTGTTCGTGATGGATACTCTTTCATCTTCATGCTTCTTAAGCCAGTCAAAATCCTTTTCAATATTGGCTGCATTAACAACTAACAGGTATTTTTCTTCTTCAAGCATATAAACAATCAAGTCGTCCACAGTACCGCCATTTTCATAGCACATAATAGTATACTGTGCTTTTTTTGGTTCGAGCTTGGAAACATCATTAGTGAGCATCTTTTGAAGAAACTTTTCACTTTCAGGTCCTTCTACCAAGATTTCTCCCATATGAGAGACATCGAATAACCCGGCGTCCGTACGTGTAGCTTCATGTTCTTCTTTAATACTTGAAAACTGTACTGGCAGATCCCAGCCGCCAAAGTCGATCGTTTTTGCGCCGTGTTTCTCATACTCTTCATATAAAGGTGTACGTTTTACTTCTGACATCCAATCACTCCCAATTCTTGATTTTGTAAGACAAAAAAAGACAGAAATCCCACCGTTACGTTCAAGGGATCTCTGTCCATTCACCAGAAAGTTTCACCTGTCAGGATCTAATCGCCCATAGACAAGGTTTGCTTCTTGGGTGGTTTACTAATGTAAACACTCTCCAGAGTTGCGTCACACAGAGGTCTTTTTGCCTGAGAGATTCACATGCTGTATGCTTGCTCCTTCGGCGCTACCAGGTAGTCTCTCCCCCTGCAGTCATTCGCAGTTGTATAATCTTTTCAATTGGGCATACTAACAAAAAAGATGTGAAAAATCTGTCACATTACCAATCATATTATAGCATATGGGCGATAAGGATTGAAAAGATAATTTTATAGGCTGATGTTATATAAAAAACAGGAGGGAACCGTCAAATGGAAGTGATTCGGGATGAGACATTCGGAGAACAATTAGCAGAACAGGTTTCCAACCCGGAGTCAATTTGCAGCTGGGAAAAATTCAAACTTGCTTATCAGGCGGCAGAGGACGCAACGGTCCCATCCTTTGAAGGACTTGTTGCATTAAGCCATCTTCCTCACCTTGAACTCTTACCGCACCAGAGAGATGCTGCTGAGGATATCATACACCGTATGCAAGGCCGGGCGATTCTTGCAGATGAGGTTGGACTCGGAAAGACAATAGAAGCTGGTCTTGTGTTAAAAGAATATATGATTCGCGGTATGGTTAGCAAAGTTTTAATTCTTACCCCAGCTTCACTCGTCAACCAATGGGTTACGGAACTCTATGAAAAGTTTCTTATACAGGCATATGCTCCCAGAAAGAAGCCTGCATGGAAAGAAGCCAACATAATCGTCACGTCGATTGATATGGCTAAAAGGGAACCGCACAACCGGGAAATACTGGATACTGCTTATGACCTTGTGATTATCGATGAAGCGCATAAATTAAAAAATCCAGCAACTAAAAACTTTCAATTCGTCAAAGAGCTGCAGAAAAAATACTGCCTGCTATTGACAGCCACCCCTATTCAAAATAAGATCACTGACATATTCAATCTTGTTTCCATTTTAAAGCCAGGATACCTGGGCGATTTATCGTCTTTTAAAAAGCAGTATGGTAAAAAGCTGGGTAATATGGAAGGGAATGTACATTTAAAGCAACTGGTGAATAATGTTATGATCCGTAATCGCAGGGAAGACACCGGTCTTTCTGACACAAAACGGATGGTGAAAACGGAATGGATCCAATTCACTGAAGAAGAACAACAGGTATACAATCAGCTGGAAAATATTAAAGGTACACATCCTTCCTTCACATATCTGACGCTTGCTAAAGAACTCTGTTCTTCCAGAGAAGCATGTTATATGTCCAGCAAACAGATGCTTGAAAAGATTGATGCTAATGAAAATGCAATCCATCTGAAGAATTTACTAGAAGGAATTGAACAGCTTCCCCATCATGCCAAAGCACAAAAAATGGTCGAAATCATTCAGCAAACGGATGAAAAGTTCATCGTTTTCACCGAATATCGAGCAAGTCAATTATACTTACAATGGTATTTGCAGCAGCATGGAATATCTTCCGTCCCATTCCGTGGGGGATTCAAACGGGGTAAAAAGGATTGGATGAAACAATTGTTCCGCGATCATGCACAGGTGATGATTGCAACCGAGGCAGCCGGCGAGGGGATAAACCTGCAATTCTGCCGAAATATGATCAATTATGACCTTCCATGGAACCCAATGCGATTGGAACAGCGTATCGGCCGTATCCATAGATTTGGCCAGAAACAAGATGTAAAAATTTATAACTTCGCTATCCGAAACACTATCGAAGAACACATCATGAATATGTTATATGACAAAATTCAATTGTTTGAAAATGCTATTGGAGAGTTGGATCATATACTGGAACAATTGGACATCAAAGATTTAGGCATGGAAGTGGAAGCAATCATGTCAGAGTCTACAAGCCACGGAGAAGCAAAGATTAAGCTGGACAATCTGACATCTGTCATTTCCAATACAAAAAGCCAATGGAGGTCATCCTCATGAGCGAAGCAGTACAGCATTACCAATTCATAAAGACTTTTTTTCAAGAATACGGGTGTCCGATTGTAGAAGATAATAGCGGCAGACTGGTCATCCAATTAACAGATGAAATGGATGAAGCGTTAATGAACAGACCTTTTTATTGGCACTATATTAAGAAAATGGGACGGCAAGGAGACCCGATGTCGCTTACTTTAATAACTGACCCGTCTTTGAGGGAAGAAAAAGGGGAATATATCCATTCAGGCGCACCTAGACTCCGCCAATTTTATCAATATCTGCTTGAAAATAATAAATACACGAAACTGTATGAAACAGTAAACCATTCACCTATACATGCCCCAATGATTCCCTGGCTTGTAGTTAATGTTAAAGTGCATTATTTTGGCAAACAGAAAAAGGATGAAACACACTCGGTCGGATTGAACCTCATTCATGGAACCATACTTTCCCCAGCTATGGAGAAATTAGAAAACATCGAGTTCGAACCGACCATTTCCGATTATACTTTTCCGATGACCCCATTGATTAAAGTGGCAAGTGGCTACCGAAGAATCCTTCGGTTTATTGAAGAGCATATCGAGGCACAGGACAAAACCTGGGTGCAAGAAACTTTAGTAGCCAGAGAAAAAGAAAGAAAATTAATTGAGGCATTCTTCACAGATAAGGATAACGAAGCAGAACGCCGCCAGCTGGAGAAAGAATTGGAAGATTTAATGGGACGCTTTACTCCACGCGTTACGATTGAGGTTATAAATGGCGGAATGTTCTATCTTACACAGGAAACTGCAAACACAATGATAAGTCATGAAAAAACTGCCCTCAAACGGACATGATTCCGCATTGAGGGCAGTTGTCATTTATTTTTACGAAATAGCATCTTTGCTGCCATTGGCAATATTCCAAACAATGTATGCTGCCTGGTATACCTTCCTTTTTGAGACTTACGCTTCACTTTCTCTTCTTTGGTAAGATTCATATAACGTACTAGTTCCTGGGTAACAAATTTCACATAATCATTCCCGGACATCCCAATCACTCCTGAATCATGGTTGTCCCTATTATGACCAGCAGAGCTTATTTCAATACATGGGTGATTTCATCAGCTATTGTTTCCGGTGATTTCCCATTGACTGATACCGCTACATCCGCTGTTTGTTTATACACGGTCTGGCGTGCATCAAATAAGTCCTTTTTAGCTTTAGCATCGGAATTGTTCCACAGTGGGCGCCCACTATTTCCTTGAAGTCTTTGGACAATTTCTTCCCAGTCAGCTTCCAAAAACACAACTGTCCCTTTTTTGAGAAGTTCCCTGTTTTCATTCCTCATAGGTACACCCCCGCCAGTAGAAACAATTAAGCCTGTTTCCGGAATATTTTGCAGTAATTCGGATTCTAGGAGGCGGAAGTGGGTTTCACCGAACTGCTCGAATATTTCCGGTATTTTCATGGATTGCTGTTTTTCAATTTCTTCATCCATTTCCAAACGCTTCATCGACAGCTTTTCAGATAAAATTTCCGCAACTGTTGTTTTTCCACTTCCCATAAAACCTATTAAGAAAATTGTCTTCAATTCTTTCACTCCTAATTTTTTAAAAATATTTGCAGGATTTTTCAATTTAATGTCGAATTATGTATCTTATAACTAATAAGTGAGGTGATATATGTAAGTGAAGACGTCCACTGCTACTCTTTCCACCCAGTTACTCATTTCCGCTATCCAATCCACAGCATCTGACATCCATTTCTCTCCATACCACCACAATGTAGATATCCACTTCCGTATCCATGGCAGACGAATATTCCATTCATCCATCACTAATCCAGTTTACGCTAAATTGTTATCTTACTACAAGTTTACATCCGGAATGGACATTGGAGAAATAAAAAAGCCACAGGATGGCTCGATTTCATTTCGGAATCAAGGTGAATTATATGCATTGCGATTATCAACCCTTCCTATAAAGGAAAACGAAAGCCTTGCCATCCGTATTCTCCCCCAAAGCGACATGCTTTCCCTTGATAAGCTCTTCCTTTTTCCCTCTCAGTATAATCACATTCAATCATGGCTCAACCATCAGAGCGGAATCATTCTCTTTACCGGGCCGACCGGCTGCGGAAAATCTACAACTTTGTATGCACTGCTGCAGGCGCTCATCGGGACCCACTCGTACCAGGCGATAACACTGGAAGATCCGATTGAAAAGAATTTGGAAAACATAATTCAGGTCCAAGTGAATGAACGTGCCGGTGTCAGCTATGATGCCGGGTTGAAAGCAGCCCTCCGCCATGACCCCGATCTGATTATGGTGGGAGAAATCAGAGATAAACAAACAGCGCATTTCGCTTTCCATGCTGCCCAGACAGGCCACCTTGTGCTGTCGAGTCTCCATGCAAAAGATGCTATAGGAACAATTCTAAGGTTAAAGGAGATGGGAATTAAAACCATCGACCTGGAACAAACACTGTTGTCTGTAGCTTCCCAACGCCTCCTCCCCCTTCAATGTGCCACTCATTTACCACAAAGAGCAGCTATTCTTGAGCTTTTAGACGGCGACACACTCTCCTACGCAATTAAGCACCATTCACTCCCCGATAATTATCCATTTCAATCATTCGATCATTTAAGGAGAAAAGCTTATGCGTACGGTTTTATTGCTGAAAAAGAGGTTATTTGAAAAAGTTGGATGGCAAGGGATTCCACAAAAAACACAGCTTCTTTTTATGAAACGTACCAGTCATTTGCTGGCAAAAGGGTATTCTTTATCAGAAGCCTTAGATATGCTTTCGTGGGATGCGCAGTTTCGGGACATAACGGAATCAATGCTCATTGAACTCCGTAAGGGGAATACAGTTGACGAAGCTGTCAAACAGGCTGGCTTTTCAGACAGAATAGTTTCCTTTCTTTTTTTCGCCAGAATCCATCGTAATTTGGACCAGGTTTTCCAGCAATGCAGCAATATGATTTTTCTTGAACATGAATATATACACAAATTCAGACAGATACTTCGATACCCGATGTTTTTAAGTTTTTTTCTCGTGATAATGTTGTTTATTGTCGACCAGACCATATTTCCTTCTTTTACCTCCCTGCTTAAGAACAATGGCCATTTACCCCTGTTTTTTACTGCCGCAGTCCACTTTGTCGACATCCTGTTGCTTATGTTAAATATAACCTTAGTCTCCTTGCTGGCAGGTGTGATTATCTGGATCGCCAAAAAAGACTCGCTCCCACTATTTCGTCGGCTCCAGCTATATGAGAAAACCCCTTTATTGAAAGATTACCAGCAATTGAAAGTCACTTTCTTATTCGCTACCCACTTCCATTCCCTGCTCGCTACAGGAATTTCTTTACAGGAGGCACTTCAGTTAATGGAAAAACAGGACCATTACCCGATACTTTCCTATTATGCTTCTCTCATGCTGGAGAGTCTGAGTCAAGGAGCAAGTCTTGCCCAATCCATTCAGCAATGCAACCTTCTTCGTGCTGAGCTTACCACTTTGTTTCATAAAAATGCAGATATGACTTTATTGACAAGAGACTTGGCAATGCTCGCAGATATACTGACAGAAATGACCAAAGACAAGCTGAATAAGATCTTAGGGATAATACAACCTTTATTTTTTATAATGATTGCAGGTGTAATATTGTTTATTTATGGATCAATCATGCTGCCGATGTATGAATGGATGGAAAACATTTAGAAGGGAAACCACAAATATGAACAATGAGAAAGGTTTTACTCTAATTGAAATGCTGATCGTTCTACTTATCATATCCGTGTTACTGATCATTACCATTCCCAACCTATCTGAAAATAATGAAATGGTGAATGAAAAAGGGTGTGAAGCACTGGTAAAACTCGCAGAAGCACAAGTACAGGCTTATAAGCTTGATAATGGCAGCCTGCCCGCTTCAATAGAAGAGTTAGTAACGGCGGGATATTTAGAACAGCAGAATTGCCCAAGTGGGGGAGTTTTAGGCTATGACGACGCTACCGGAAAAGTCACTGAGCCACCAGCAACCCCATAATGGCTTTACACTTATTGAGGCTATACTTGTTTTATCCATATGGTCAGTCTTATTGTTAATATTAATTCCTGTCCAGCATTCCATCATGGAAAAAAAAGAGCTTAAACAATTTCTTCATCAATTGGAAGATGATGTACTCCTGGCACAAAAATTGACGATGCATGATAATCGAATGTATGAGTTTTATATCCTCCCTTCCATGGACAATTATTACCTTTATGATCCGCTTAACCAAACAAAATTATTAGAAGCAAGAATACCAGCGCATATTAACCTTCGACTTATGACACTTCGGTCTCCTATCCGCTTTTCTTTTGATGGTACCATTAAAACTCCGGGTATTATGGAAATCAGGACAGATACGACCACATACCGTATTGTGTTCCCTTTCGGTAAAGGGAGGTTTTATATTAATGAAATATAATGGTTTCACATTATTAGAGACCATGTTTGCCTTCAGTATAATAACCATGGTTATCGTGACCATTACACCGGTGGCTATGAAGGTGAAAATGGAGGAGGCTGTACTTGCTGAGCGGAGAAATGCTTCATCTTTGATTAATAATGAATTGCAGGCTGCCATCTCAGAACCTGGCGTTCCTGTTGATAAACAAATAAAAGGGAAAAATATTACTCTCCTCATTAATTACTCTTACAAAGATAACCTCTTGAAGGTATGTGGTGGATGGAATAATGAAAAGAAAAAAAGAGAGCAATTATGCATATATGGATACAAAGAAATGTGACGGTTATACACTCATAGAGTCATTACTATGTCTTACTATGGTAAGTATTCTGTTTACCTTCCTCTTACCTATTTATAAGCTCATGGATTTACACGATTATGAAGAGGAATTAGACATCCAACAGTTTTTCACCTTTCTCGAAGAAGAAATATCCTACAATTCAATAACTGATATAAAGCCCAATGCAGTTTCTTTCACCTCAAACACAGGAGAAAATATAACCATTGAATTTTACCAGGGGTCCGTGCGCAGAACAGTAGATGGGTCAGGCCATGAGATACTCATTCACTCTGTACAGGGGATTAATTTCACCCTTTCTGGAAGCTTATTCACAGCAACTGTCACTTCGAAAGCAGGGGAAGAATATGAAAAGAAGAGTATTGTTAAAAACAATATTCCGTGAAAACGGATTTATATTTCCAGCTTCCTTCTTAATAGTCCTTCTACTGTTAGGAACCACTACAGCAGCAATCAGGTTATATGAAAACCACCAGAAGTTCACGAAATTACAGATTGAACAAATGGAACTGCATTCACTGGTACAGTCAGGGATTGGGAAGTTTAATTATGATTCACGGACCATGGAGGGTTTTCCATCAATAGGAGAGATCGTCTATACTTTTCCACACGGCAGGACAGATATTAGTTATGAAATTACAGAAAAGGGGTATTATCTCATTACGATTGCTGCTGCCACCGAAAAAGGCACGAAAACCACGATAATCAGAAAAGTGATGCCTTAAGAACATCCGGAGTATGTTTTATACTCCGGAAATTTTTTATGTATAAAAGCTTCAACTCACGTTCATAATAAAATTACCTCATAATTATTGGGCTATAGCCAAGCGGTAAGGCAGCGGATTTTGATTCCGTCATTCGTTGGTTCGAATCCAGCTAGCCCAGCTCAGTTTTTTAATCTGTCCTGTACACAGGGCGGATTTTTTTTCATATGAAAAGAGTGCCCCAAATGAGACACTCTTTCTTCTACGATATTTTAAAGGTCCAATCAGGTTTATGTTTAGTAATGCTATGAAGCCCCTCTACGTCGTATCCCACTACGAGCTTTTTACCATCAGTTAATATGGGCCGTTTGAGTAATTTAGGCTTTTTCATGACCAGGTCAATGAATTCATTCAAGGTCAACGAATTTATATCGACTTCAAGGGATTTGAATTCCTTGCTTCTAGTCGCAAGGATCTCATCTATACCTTCTGTTGTCAGGGACAATATTTGGGTCAATTCTTCCTTGTCTGGAGTTTCCTTGAAAAGGTGACGCTCCTTAAACTGGACACCTTGTTCCTTCAACCAGGACTTCGTACGTCTGCAAGAAGTACAACTAGGGTAACTGAAAAACTTCAACTGATCCATATACTTCGCTCCCTTTTGTTTTGTACCTATATTGTACAATTATTGTTTAACTATTGTATAATTATTTGCTTCACGTTTTCTAAATATTTTCAGTTTTTCATTTGTGTACGTTTTTTAACAAAATTACCTTCCTGCTATTAATTTCCAAAATAAACATTATAATTAAAGTAGAATGGAAGGGAGTAATGAAAAACATGGAAAACACGTTAAAAATAACAAATGTGTTAAGTGACCCGACAAGGTTTTATATCTATGAATACATCGTTCAAAAAAACAATGAGGTAACCGTACTGGAAATAGCAGAAGTATTCGAAATACATCCTAATGTAGCACGGCTGCATCTTTCCAAATTAGAGGATGTGAAGATGCTGATTTCCTCGTCTAAAAAGACAGGTAAAGGCGGAAGACCTAGCAGGGTATATCAACTATCTCATGAAGAAATCGGGCTCAGTTTCCCTTTCCGTGATTACAAACTACTCTCACAAATTGCAATTGAGGCTTTCTCAGAAATGGGAGAGGCTGGAAAACAGGCACTCTACAAAACCGGGGAAAAATTCGGCAAAGAAATGATGCAACGGAGCGGTGTTTCCTCTAGATCATCCCTATCTAAAGAAGAAAGATTAAAAATCATGAAAACAGCTGCCGAGATGATCGGTCTATACCCGGAATTTCGACCGGTGTCGGATTCCGTTTTCAAATTTCAAGTAAATAATTGTCCATTTAAAGATATAGCTAAAAAACAAAGTGATATTGTATGTCTGATGCATGAATTCTTTCTTAAAGGGATGTTCGAGGCATTATTCGAGGATATGATCTGGACAGAAGAGCATACTATAATGGATGGATGCGGAAGCTGTTTATATAAAGCAGAACTAAAACAAGCATAACAGGATTCATTTTACATTCACGCTTGGGTCGTTTATAATATCTATGATAGTTTCATCGAGAGAAGGAGGGGGAGAAGCATGGATCGCATGTTTCGCGTGCTTGCCTTTTGGACAGGACTATTCGCTGTCATGTTTTTTGTCGGCGAAATGATGGAATCGGCTTTATTATTCGTAGTTCAAACAGCATTTTTCATTACCGTAAGCTATTTGAAACTGTCAGAACGTATGTATATGTACATATTTGGTGCATACTTGACGGTGTTTATGATCGGATTTACGTATTACACCACCTTTATCCTGGTCCCTGGATTCCATTAAAAAAAATCCTGCTGCCCCTAGCGGTCAGCAGGATTTTTTTTGTAGTTGAGAATTATTTCTTTTGAAAAATTTTTCACTTGCACGCAAATGTCAAAAGCAGAACTGATTCCTTCCCCCATTATCAGGGAACGTATAGCCCTGTTACGTTTATTAACATAAGAAAAGGGGTTATTATCATCATGCTGAATCAACTTCCCCAAAATTCCCGTTTCCAACAGGAACTCCCTTTGTTTCATTAACGAAACAGTATGAATACCGAAACTTTCACATATTTCCTTCCATAAATCCCATTGGACGTGGTGGGTTATATCCATCGACCCGGGGGCTTCAAGGATGTTTTTAATAAGCTGATGGTTGCGATAGCCTCTCAAACTCCCTTCCCTTCTCGCCGGATGACTCCTTTCATCAGTTGTGTAACCATAATCAATTGTCAAGATGACCCCTGATTCTAAAATGGAACTGATAACTTCTGCACAATCTTCCATATAAACAGGCAATTCTGTCCGCTGCCCTTCCGATAAATGACCTAACGTATTTTCCATATAAACAGACATTTTCTTCTGGACAGGATGCATCACTTCGAAAAAATCAGATTCGTCATCTACGGCAATTCTTACCTCCTTCAAACTGTTATTTCTCTGTTCATATACTTTAACTGGCTGGGCATCAAGCCATTCATTCGAAAAAACAATTCCTTTGAAATGAGACTCCGCTCGATTGAATGAGGAGAAAGAGGAATGGATATGTATCTTCCCAGAAAGATCCCTGTTTTTTATTTTTCCCGCATGAAAATGGCTCTTTTCAATTATGTGATAGGAAAAATTTTTATCATTTTGTTCAAAAATATCGATGACATCCAACGCAAATGAACCGTCCCCGCCTCCTATTTCGCAGATAGCCAATGGAAGACCATGAAACTCATGGACATGGATGAAAAACTCTGCAAGTACGTGTGCGAAAACAGGATTTATTTTGCTCGAGGTATAGAAATCCCCTCTTTTTCCGATTTTGTCCTTAGCTGTTTGGTAATATCCTTTTTCAAAATGATATAATGCTAACTCGATAAAGGTATCATAACCGATTGAATGTTTATTGTTACTCTCAATCGCTTTCTTTATAATATCCTTCATTACTGTCCCCTTTTCCATCTTGATGACGTTATTGTAAATAAGGATAAATGGTTTTTATGAGCTTTTCATGAATAAATTTTGGGATTTCCCCCTTTTTATACATGAAACTTAGTTTAAAAATGGATTCTTACGTCTTTCTTCATCGATCACTGTCGCAGGTCCATGACCGGGATAAACTGCCGTTTTATCGGGCAGTGTAAATAATTGTTGACGAATACTAGTCATCAATTCCTCCATATCTCCTCCCGGTAAATCAGTCCTTCCGATTCCACGGTTGAACAAAGCATCACCTGCTATGACGAAGCCTTCCTCCTGAAAAACAAAAGAGACACTGCCAGGGGAGTGGCCGGGTGTATGGCGTACTTCAAAGTTAAAAGGACCTACTTTCATAGTTCCCGTTATTATATGATGTTCGGCTGCTCTTGCTGTCACTCTACCCATTTGAAAGAAAGCGGAACCATTAAACTCTGGTTTCTCCAGCCAATCTTCTTCCTCAGGGTGGATATATACGGGAATATTATAGTGATCCCTTATATCATCCACTCCTCCAATATGATCAAAGTGAGCATGAGTAAGTAAAATTGCAACGGGTTTTTTCCTTTCAGATTCTAAATACTCCACTAGTCGTCCGCTGTCCCCACCCGGATCTATAATCAGGCAGGAGTCGCCGTCAGAAATAATATAACCGTTGGTACCCAAGGGCCCAAGGGGCATTTGTACAATTTCCATAAACCTATTGACTCCTTTAAAAAGTTTTAATAAAATCATTAAGAATAACTCGACAAATACTTCCTTATACTATAAAATGTATGAGGAAGTAACGGATTCATATCCATTATAACATCCAGCTTTGAGCTATGGATACTACAGTGAAGGGTTTAGGGGGTGCTGATATTGGTAACAGCCATCATTCTATTACTGGTGACAATTCTTTGTGTGCTTGCCGTATTCCGTGAAATCAAAACTAAAAATTTCTTTGCAGTACTATTTGCAGGAGCTTCAGCATTGATTTTCGGCTGGTTCTCTGTAATGACTATTTACAGCAACTTATTTGGATAAGTGATGATTACAAAACCTTGCCTTAGCGGCAAGGTTTTTTTCATGGAATTCAATCATTTGTTCTGGACCGCATTTCTTCCGCACTTTCAATTAACTGTTGATTTTCATTATAGAAATACCGATACATAGCCAATGTAACAATCATCGCACTTAATGATACGGAAGAAAAGATACTGAGTGATATTACGAGTTGATATTTTATTGCCATCACTGGGGCTACTCCACCAAGAATCAACCCTGTCATCATACCAGGCAACTGAACAAGACCGATTGTTTTTAAACTGTCCACATTTGGAAGTAAAGAAGCATTCAATGTTTTTCGGATGATCAGATGGGAAGCCTGTTTCGGTTGAGCACCTAAAGCCAGTGCTGCCATTAAGCGACCACTGTTTTCCGTGAACTCACTTTTCATTCTTTCAAGTGCAAGTCCCATGGCAACCATGCTGTTCCCGATTACCATGCCGCTCATTGGTATGACCTCAGAGGGTTTGAAATTAACCATATCAAATACCAGCCATAAAGCAAGCACACTGCCTTCCACTACCAGTAAACCAAGAAAAATGACCACAAAAGCATTCGGCAGTTCCTTCCCCTTATTCCATGCATGGAAAGAAGCAACCAGTATCATGATACCGACCATCAAGGGAATACCAATAAAAGCATTCAAATCGAATAAATAGGTAAGTATGTATCCAATAGCAAATAACTGGATGGTTCCACGGATGGAAGACCAGACAATGTCCTTACTCATCCCCAATTGATAATAATAAGATAAAGTCAAAGGTACTAATACGAATACGATTAAAAATAATAACGATTGATTGGATACTTCCGGTGACATGACAAAGCCTCCTAGTCTTGTAAAAACTCCTGTAATGCTTTTGATTCAGGTTCCATCAGCAATCGGGAAATGTTACCGTCTTCAACTATCTTACCTTCCTTCATAAAAATCCCACGTTCTCCGAGCCTTTTAGCTTGTCTAAGATTGTGAGTGACCATGACCATAGTTAATTGATGAACTTCAATTAATTTTTCCAAGACTCCTTCGATCTCTTCAGATGTCCTTACATCCAGGGCACTGGTCGGTTCATCAAGCAGTAAAACTTCTGGTTTATTAGCTAAAGTCCTGCCTAATGACACTCTCTGCTGTTCGCCTCCAGATAACTGATCTACATCTCTGTGCAGATAATTTTCAGGCAGTTGAATTAAATCCATTAGTTCCTCCGCCCGGCTATCCTCCCACTCATCGAACAAAGAGGGACCATATTTCAGGTTATCCAGTACCGTTCCAGGAAATAAATTGGGTGCCTGCAATACTAATCCGATGTTTTTGCGTAATTGTGAAATCTCACAGGATTGAATCGGCTCACCCTTATAATAGATCTTACCCGAATCCGGATCACGAAGCCGATTAAATAAAAATAATGCCGAGCTTTTGCCTGCACCGGAAGGACCGAATAATATAATCTTTTCATTCTTTTTGATGGTAAAATTCAAATCGTTCAAAATATCCTTAGATACCCCGTGAAAATCAAATAAATAATTTTCCAATCCTATTCACCCCTCTTTTCTCATAATTAGTCTCCGTGAAAAACTAATGAATGATATGCGACCTGTGAAGCTTTTTTCAAGTTGCTTTTATATTGTGATAAAGGCAGGGGATTAATTCCCTTACCTATTTCAATCGTGTACCCTTCTTTGTTGAATACATCGATAAACCAATCCTTCATACCGGCATAGCTATCCACTGTTTGTACAGGTTCATAACCGCTTGCATTATTAAATCTCCGAACTGTCTCCCATGATTCATGTGGCTCCTTTGCTCCATATCCATAATATATGACCTCCCCCTGGGAATGAAAGCAAAGCACTCGGTCAAACTGCTCATACTCCGTTAACCGGGCCATGGCTATTGACTCCGGCTCTGTTAATGGTGCATATCCTGGAAAGTCCCTGAATGAAGGGGTTACTGGTTTTCTTTTTTGTTCTTCTTCCCAGCGGGCAGGGAATTGTTTATTCAAATCGACCCCACGTATGTTCGCTTTCCAGGAAGAATAGGTTGTATGACCATTATTGAGCATACGAACAAGGCTGACATATTCCTCTGCTTTTTTTTCACCATGAATAGAAAGATCCACCCCATCAGGGTTAACCATAGGAACCACTGATAAAGTGATGTTCTGAAAAATTTCCTCCAATGAACAGTTCGTAACCTTTTTAAATATATGTTTGTTGCTTACCAATCCCCTGATGATATCTACCAAAATCATCGATGTCATCCACTCATTACCATGAAAGCCTCCATTCCAATGAACCCTACGTGGACCATAACCTATTTTCAATTGGTATATCGGTTTTTTGAGGACAGATTCTCCTATCTTTTCTATAGCGACCGACTTATTTAAACTCAATTGATCGATATCCTGTTGGAATAAAGAAAAATCATAAGCGGTAATCACTCTTAGTCCCCCTTATTTTCTAATTAATTTCTTATTAGAAAAACTTGGCTTCTCGCCAAGTCCTTATGGCGAAAGCCTTAGTTTTAGTTATACTTTACTCCTTCGACAAAACTAATCTTACTTATAGTATAAAAAAAAGACACCCAATAGGTGCCTTATTTATCACTAACTGTTGTTTCCTTCTCCGATTGTTTTTCTCCCTGATCGAAATTGTAGAACCTGAACAGATCTCCATAAATCAGGCTATCTGATAAGGAAAGTTCTTTGTCTACTTTCTTTTTAACAGCAAGGCAACTTTCAGCCTCTGTATCGCTTACCTCTTCTCCAGTTTGGCGATCGTAGCAAACTTCGTTCTTATAGACATATTTGTCACTGACGAAGCTCCCGTCCCTCATGGCAATAAATTTTTTACGGTCCTCAGTAAACAAGTCAGTCCCGAAGGTCAGGTCATTCTCAGCTGGAATACCAAGTAAATGAAGCAATGTTGGTTTCACATCAACTTGACCGGCTATTTTATCATAGGTTTTCCCTTGATCATAGCCTGGGATATGAATCATAAACGGAACACGCTGGTTCTGGACGTGTTGATAACCATCAATCTCTTTTCCCAAAAACTGACTCATTGCGGCATTATGATAATCACTTATCCCGTAATGATCTCCCATTAAAACAATAATGGAATCTTCGTATAAACCGGCGTCTTTTAAATTCTGGAAAAACTTTTCCAATGCTTCATCTGTATAGCGTGCTGTAGGAAAGTAATGATTCAAAGTTCTCGAATTTGAATCATACAAATCCAGGTTAGATTTATCTTCCGGCAGTTCAAATGGGAAATGATGAGTCAAAGTAATGAATTTACTATAGAATGGTTGCTTCTGATCCTTTAAATACTTGATTGATTGTTCAAAAAAAGCTTTATCTTCTAAACCCCATCCAAACGTATTTTCTTCTGTTTCCTCAAAAGATTTTTCGTCAAAAAACTTATCATATCCTAAATTGTCATACATGACATCCCGATTCCAAAAGCTTTTGTTATTAGCATGGTAAACGGAGGTGTAATAATTGTTCTCATTCAAAATTTCCGGGAGTGAATTGTATTCATTGGCTGCATGGGTGAAGTATACTGCTCCACGTGGCAGCGGATATAAGGAGTTTTCAACGATAAACTCAGAGTCTGATGTTTTACCCTGGGCCGTCTGGTGATAGAAGTTAGGGAAGAAAATGGTATCTTTCCGCTCCTTCAGATCATTCATGAACGGTGTCACTTCTTTACCGTTAATTTTTGCATCCAGCACAAAATTCTGCATGGATTCTACGGAAACAAAAATAACGTTTTTCCCTTCTGCAACCCCGAACAAGTCAGATTTCTGATCACTTTCCGTATTTTCACGAATGTAATTCTCTACTTCACTGATTTCACTGCCATCCGCAAACACCCGTTGTGCCTTTGTTTTCGTATGCATGGTGGCATCATATAGATGATAATTAAATATTCCGATGTTCTTCACCAGATATTCCCGGTCAAATGCTCGCACAAACAGCATAGGTCGTTCCATTTCGGCAAGAACAACGTTCGTTGTCATCAGCAGGAATGTCACAGCAGTCACAGTAATTTTTCCTGCTTTAGAAAAATTGACTGACCAACTATCCATATTCTTACTCAAATACCAGATGATAACTACGTCAATGAAAATAAATATATCCTGGAAATGAATCAATGACAGGAGACTTCCTCCAAGATCCGCAGCATTATTTCCCTGAAACAAAACAGGAATCGTTATGAAATCGGTAAAATTACGGTAGAATACCAGATTCAAATACAATATCATTGTTCCAACCAATGCTGTCCAGCGCAAATACTTCATCTGACGATGCGGTTTCAGCCATACGCTGATCGCAAAAACAAGATAAGCACTCACAAATGGATTCAGAAACAGGATCAGTTCCTGCATTGGATTCTCAATACTTAAATTGAGCATGAATCTATATACCAAATATGTTTTCAGTCCAAAAAATATCGTTGCAAGGATGAATAAAGGTACTTTCCATCTAAAGGCTTGCATATATATATCCTCCTCTTACAAAGGCGCGAATCAAAAATAAAATAAGACATACCTTTGCTTTACAGTATCCATTTATCATTCTTATTAAACCATTCTTTATATATGACGAACATTCTACCATAAAAGTTTCATATTTTTGGACAAACTTCTTTTATCCTTGAAAAAACCCTTGTAACACCAGCCGTCAATAATAGAAAGTAATTATAATTCAATCACTGAAGAAAAGCAACGGTCCTAAGACGCAGGACATAAAAAAGCTATTACATAATTTCCTCTAAACATGTAACGGGAAGCATTTTCCGTATTAATGTAAACTCCTTAGCGAATCAAAAAAAAACACCACTGAACATGTAATATACTCAGAGGTGTTTTCCAAAGTAATGGGCTTGTAAGGCAGTTCCTATCCTATATGTTCTTTAACAAGGAAAGCGCCACCAATGACTCCTGCATCATTTCCAAGCTCTGCCAGTACAAATTCCGCAGCTTCGTTCGTACGTGGCAAAGCGAAGCGGGTAAAGGATTCCCTGAGCGGTTGTAGGAGCTGTTCTCCAGCCTGAGAAACACCTCCACCAATGACAATCTTGGAAGGATTACAGACAATGGCCAGATTAGCAATTGTCATCCCAAGAATGTCGGCTACATCATTTACAACATGAATAGCCTCCTTGTCTTTCTGAGCAGCAGCTTCAAAGATATCTTTAGCAGTCAACACTCCATTAGTTTCCTTGATTTCTTCTAAGCGTGTATCATTTCCTTCATTGATCCTACGCTCTGCCAATCTGACCATACCAGTTGCCGAAGCCACCGTTTCCAGACAACCAGTTTTTCCACAATTGCAAGGAGCGCCACCTTCGGGAATAACAGTGATATGGCCTATTTCACCCGCTGTTCCATTAGCGCCATTAATGATCGAACCATTTGCGATGACTCCTCCGCCTACTCCGGTGCCGAGTGTGATCGCTAGCAGGTTCTCTACATTGTTACCTGAACCTTTCCAGTTTTCACCTAAAGCAGCCAGATTGGCATCATTTTCAACATATACTGGTAAGTCAGTCAAATCCCTCAGAATTTTACCAAGCTCATAATCTTTCCATCCAATGTTTACAGCTTGGTGGACAAAGCCTGTTTCTGTATTGATGAATCCAGGTGCTCCTGCTCCAATTCCCATTACTTGCTCTTTCTCGAATCCTGCTCCCATGAGTTTATCATGAATGGAACGGGACATGTCCTTTGGAATATTTACACCGTTATCCTCTGTATCGGTCGGTATCTCCCATTTCTCTTTTATTTCTCCCACTTCCGTTATAAAAGCAAGTTTGATTGATGTACCACCTATATCAGCGCCTATGTAATATCTCTCCATTATACATTCTCCCCTTCATGTCTATCCCGCTCTCTGGCTGCTTCGTTTCTTAACAATAATAGTGCCAGTTGAAATTCTTCGTTAGAAATGCACTGGGATTTATATAATTCCTTAAGTTCTTCTTCCATCAACTCAAGATCTGCAAGTCGATCTCCAACGTAAATAATAGTACCGAACTTTTTCAGTAACTGCTGTATATCATATATAGTCTTCATTTAAAAATCACCTGCTTTGTATTATACCAATCCACTTAGAGAAATAAAATAAGAAAGTCCTCCAGACATGTTCAAAAAAAGACCCAAAAGCATTTTACCGCCAGGAGCGAAGGACCCTTCCCTTTCCGCGGACGAGCACCCGAGCTTCCTCGCGAAACCCACGCTCGGCGATCTCGGCTCCCTCGTTCTTCCGCAGGAGTGGAAGGGTCCTCGCTCCTTGGAATTTCTTTAAAACAGAAAAGTGGGGTCGGTAAAGAGCAATCTCCCCGTCACCATACGGTGGTTCATAGCCTGAAGTACGATTTCATCGAAGACTTCCTGAAAGATTTAAATCGTGTTAGACGATTTCAACTGATCGTGTTTCCGGAACCAACGCTTCAATCGTTACCAATTCCATTTCGTTTCGCTCTTTCTTTGATTGAAACAAACAAAGACACAGGAATTAGGGAAAAACACCAAAAAATTCAGGTTGTCGAGACTTTCTCGACAACCTGAGGGTTTGATTTTTAAAGAATCACACTTTTTAAATTGGCCATTGTTAAGTTTATAACAAGATACGGTTATATCATGTTTGATTGCACGATTTGGCTTCATCATTTGTCCGGATCTTTGGGATGAAGGAATGCTGGTCTTCTGTTTTTTAACGGGATAGGGGAACGGAGCAGTACATCTCTCAGCGCCCTTGCGTTGAAAGGAAAAAACGGCCAGAAATATGGCGTATTGAAAGTATTCATTCTCGCTAAATTCAATATCCATAAAGTAATACCTACTACATAGCCAATTACCCCGAATGCTGCTGTCAACAAAAGCAGTATTATTCGTATGAGCCTGTTTGCTAAACTTAGCTCATAACTAGGTGTAGTAAACGTTCCAATAGCTGCTATGGAAAGATACAGGACAACTTCATTCGTAAATAAACCAACTTCGACTGCAACCTGTCCGATTAAAATCGCTGCGACCAGACCTAACGCTGTGGCTAGGGCGCTTGGTGTGTGAATAGCTGCCATTCTCAGCATATCGATTCCGAGTTCAGCAACAATAAACTGGATCAAAAGAGGAATGGCCCCTACCTCTGTAGGACCAATAAACTTCAAAGCTTCTGGTAGCAATTCGGGCTGTACGGAAAATAGATAATATAACGGCAGTAAGAATAAGGCTGCCATAACTGCAATAAACCTGACTAGACGAAGATAGGCACCTACGACTGGTTTCTGTCGGTATTCCTCCGCATGCTGAAGGTGATGCCAATAAGTAGCCGGTGTAATCATTACACTCGGAGACCCGTCAATCATGATTAATATGTGCCCTTCATACAGATGTGCTGCAGCAGTGTCCGGACGCTCTGTGTATCGGACATTCGGATAAGGATTCCAGTGATGTTCACTTATATATTCGTCTACGGTTTTTTCAGCCATAGGAAGGGCATCAGTATCAATTTTCTTCAATATCGATTTCAGCTTCTTCACTCTGCTATCTTCTGCTATATCTTCTATATAACATATGCAGATATCCGTTTTTGACCTTCTGCCAATTTGCATATATTCCATCCGTAACGAGCGGTCTCTCACTCTTCTTCTTGTCAAAGCTGTGTTAAAAACAATGGTTTCCACATACCCGTCTCTTGCCCCCCTGACCACACGTTCCAGATCAGGTTCCTGTGGGCTGCGGACAGGGTAGGTTCTAGCATCAATGATGATGATTTGATCAAGCCCCTCTACAACAAGAAGGGTTGGCCCTCCCAGCATCCAATCAGTTGCAGCGATCAAGTCATCTTTTTTACCAAGCTCGACATAAGGAAGGTGCGTTTTCAATAATTTTTCCAGAGGTTCTGGTTCCAATTGCTCCGGCTCCAGACGAGAAAGAAGTTTCATCAGGAAGTGGAGAATTTCATCTTTGACAAAGCCATCTATCATAAACAAGGCCATATTACGTCCTGCATAATGCAGATCCAATTGGATGATATCAAAACTCTTGCCGACACCCAGACGTTCATGGATAAAGTCAATGTTCTTCTGATAATCCTTGAATACCGGCTGTTTTTCCTGCTGTTCCTTTTTCATACAATCACCCCATCAGCTATTGCTTTACTTTATTGTGTACTGATAAAGGTGAAACATGCATTTAATCCAGTGAAGCCTGAATATAAGCCATCAGAAGACGGTATGTCTGCCACAAGGAATCCGTATGAGTACGTTCGAAGGAATGAGAGGCATCTATTCCTGGACCAACCAGGCCATGTCTGATATCATACCCTGCTCTTACTGCCGCAGAAGCATCTGATCCGTAAAACGGATAAATGTCGATTTGATAATCGATTTGTTCTTTCTCAGCCAAAGAAACCAGTTGTTTTTTCAGCCCGAGATGATAGGGACCAGAAGAATCTTTTGCACAAATAGAGACATCATGTTCTGTTGATGTCTGTCCTTCCCCGATAGCCCCCATGTCTACTGCTATATAATCAACGGTTTCAGCCGGGATTCCCGCATTCGCACCATACCCGATTTCTTCGTTATTGGAGAAAAAGAAATGGGTGGTATAAGGAAGTTCTATATTTTCAGAAGTTATTTCCTCCAGCATATGAAGTAATACGGCTGCACTTGCCTTATCATCTAAATGACGTGACTTTATATAGCCACTGTCCGACATTTCATACCTGGGGTCAAAGGAAACAAAGTCTCCGACACGTATGCCTAGTTCTTCTATATCTTCTTTATTAGACACCTGTTCATCGATTCGAACCACGATATGAGCATCATCACGCTTTTCCTTAGGTAAGTCGTGATTTACATGGACAGAAGGATTTTGCATCAGGATGGTACCTCTGTATTCTTCTCCATCTAATGTATGAATGGTACAATACTCTCCTTCCACACTATTCCATCTGAACCCGCCGATCATAGAAAGGTGAAGTTTTCCGTCCGATCTGATTTCCTTCACCATAGCACCTAGCGTATCAACATGGGCGGTAAGAATTCTATGTCGAGCATCATCCTTACCTCTGATCGTTGCTATAAGTGCGCCTTTATTCGTCTGTTTCATTTCTATTCCATTTGTTCCGATTAAATTGGCACAATACCGCATGATTTTCTCTGTATCCCCGGAAGGACTAGGGATAGAGACCAGATGTTTCAAATGATCTACCATATGATTAATATGTTTTTGCATGTTAATTCCTCCATTTCCATTCATAAATTATATTATCCATCATATAACATGTAGAAAGACGTGCGATCAAAAAGGGGACAAACTTATGAGCAAATATGTATGGTTCGGGTTGATGATAGCTGCCGTAGTGATCGTTTACTTCAACTTTCTTTCACCTCTTCTCAATCCTTCCATAAATGTAATCAAATATTTTCCGATTGATGAAACGAAAGAATTTCAATCTGCAGAAACCACTTTGACGTTTAATTCAGAGAAGGATTCCGATGAATATGAGGTCCAGTGGGCAATGAGGTCTGATACCCGTGATAAAATGTACTTGAGACAAGATGTATCCCTTTTATATGTTAATGGCCAATTAAAGGGTATCATGAATAAATGGCGTGAAAACACAAATCTGATTGAACAACAGTCTATTTTAAATGGCGAAGACAGCAGCCTCTATCAGGCAATTACGATCCATCATGGTGAAATCCATTATCCAGAGGATATTATTAAAAGCATCCAGACTCTGACACATGATCAACTCTATGTCATCGATTCACCTCATACTGCATTAGAATCCTTTCATAAACCAGAAACAAATGAGCATAAAGAATGGGTGGAAACGATAAACCATTCTGTCCAGCAGCAGTTAGATTACCAATGGGATGCCCTCTTATCATATTTCAACATACCCGTTGAAAGGTATGTCGCCGTCCCGTTGACCAAATTATACCAATACCAGGAAGACCCTATCCCTGGAGTGGATAAAGAAGAGTCCAAGCGAATCCTTGGGCAACTGTGGGAAGGACTATATAAGAATTATGTGATGGGGATTTCTGATTCAAAATCAAGCGGGCACCCAATCCAGAGCTATGTTCCCTTAATTCTTTTTGATAAAGAAGGGAAACACCTGCTTGTACTCTTTGAAGACGACCAGGGAAATAAGGAGCAGCTTATACAATATTACTCTGATAACCTTTCATAAAAGTCCCGGAATTTCTCATTGTCTGGCATCAGGTTAACGGCTTTATTTGCATGGCTCAATGCCGAATTACGATTCCCAAGCTCAAATTGGACCAATGCCAGATTATAATGGGCTTCAGCCATATCCGGATCTATTTCGATCACATGCTCCAAGTCTTGCCTGGCAGCCTTCAAATCCTGTAGTTGAAAATGGGCATAAGCCTGGTTGAAAAGAAGGTACGATTCATACTCGCCCCCTCTTTCCATTGCTTCTTCCGTGAATGATATGGTTTCTTTATATTTTTCTTCCTGGAGCATCTGTTGTGATATTTCTACTTCTGCCGCCGTGTGGGGAGTGTCACCTGACTGCTGATACCCATAAAAACCAAGTCCTATTAATACAGTAAGGTAAAGTAACAAACTTGCAGCCTGCCTGATGGGCTGTATATTTTTTGGCAGATTCACAGCAGCACTGGCGATGAAGCCTCCTGCCAGTCCCCCTAAATGAGCACCATTATCAATCTGAGGAACACTTAAGCCCAGAATGATATTAAGAACAATGATGAATATTAAATTTCTTCCCATTGTTCGGAAGAAAACCTGCTTATGCATTACACCGAAATACAAGAGCGCCCCAAATAATCCAAAAATTGCCCCCGATGCACCAGCAGCCACATGAGGATTAAAAGCAAAACTTGAAATTCCTCCGACCATTCCAGCCAGAAAATATATCAGGAAAAAGCGGGTGGTTCCATAAATTCTTTCGACCGCAGTGCCAAGATAATATAAGGCAAGCATATTCATCATAATATGCAGAAGACCGATATGCAGAAACATGGATGAAATAATACGCCACCATTCTCCATCGACAATTGCAGGATTGTATTTCGCCCCGTATTCAATCAAGTTGACTACTGATGTGCTTCCCCCATTCATTTCTAAATAAAAATAAATAAGTATATTGGCGATAAGAAGCAGTTTTGTCAGCAAGGGTTTACCATAGTTAAATAAACCCTCCTGCTCCTTTCTTTTTTTATTTCTCTGAAACAATATTTCGTCCTTAAGGTAAGGAAGCTGATGCTCTATCTCTGGTACATCTGATGACCATACGATTACTTCCGGTTCCAGCTTCAGCTGCTGGTATAATTTTTTTTGTCGCTCTTCCCTTGTATCCTGATTAAGATAATGGACATTCAAATGTATTTCTTTTTTTCCTTTTACCTTGAGCGGTCGCTCCAGCCCATCCCAATTGTCAACAGGTCCGAATTCAGACACATAAACAGCGTGTACGAGTAACTCTCTTCCGAGAAACATATGTTTATTCTGCTCGATGTGCTGATGAATTCTGGCAATATCCTTTTTAAGCTGATTGGACCAGTCAAATTGCCCCCGGTATAGACGTACAACATGATTCTTTCGCTCAACTTCTTTTTCTAGCCATACCTCACTGTTCTGTTCATTGATGTGGAGTATATCAAACCCATGATTCACAATTAGATCATGGGTAAGTTTCCAAAAGTAAAATTCTTCCTCAATGTACATTTTCCGGCTCCTTCCTCCTCTCATCATATCATGACCGCCACCAGGGAGAAATGAGAAGGTTTCCAGCTACTTCTATTAAGAAAAACGAGACTGTTCCAAGAAGGAATGGCAGTTCTCCTCAGACAGTCTCGTTTTTGATTATAAAAAAGTTTGACGGAAAAATCGTTCTCTTACTCCAGGTATATTAACGAGGAATATTGCGATGAATTTCCTCAGTACTTGGACAGCCAGTAACTGATTAATAAGACGGAAACGGTATTGAACCAATAAGTAAAGGAGCAGCAATCCTGCTGCAGTGACAAGCAATGCTCTCATATAGACACCCTTTCCCTGATGATATGCGATGTCTATAGTTTTTCACCGTTCGCACCATTTATTCTTAAAAAAATTTCTCCCCCAAAGGAATCATCGTCTTTTTTAATACCTCAGCTGAATGAGTGAACTGGTCGTTTTCAACATCACTTAAATCAAGATCCATGACTTCCCTTATGCCTGAACGATTTACAATAGCAGGAACGCCTATATAAATATCATCCTGTCCATACTTTCCTTTGAGATAAGCAGAAACAGTATGGACCGAATTTTCATTATGGAGAATTGCTTTTGTCAGTCGTACCAGACCCATCGCAATTCCATAATAAGTGGCACCTTTTCTTTGGATGATATGATAGGCAGCATCCCTTACATTTATGAAAATGTTGTCCAGATCCTCCGTCTTATACAGGTCCGGGCGATCTTTGATGCGATCATAAACGGACCGTCCACCGATGTTAGCATGACTCCAAACAGGCAACTCAGAATCCCCGTGCTCACCCATGATATAGGCATGGACATTTCTTGGGTCAACATCAAAATAATCACTTAACAAATATCTCAGCCTGGCAGTATCAAGAATTGTGCCTGACCCGATTACTCGATTGGAAGGAAGTCCGGAGAATTTCCAGGTCATATATGTGAGAATATCTACAGGATTTGTGGCAACAAGGAATATACCGTTAAAACCACTTGCCATCACCGAGTCAACGATTCCTTTGAAAATCCTGCTGTTTTTCTCAACGAGATCGAGTCTTGTTTCACCCGGTTTTTGGTTAGCACCAGCTGTAATGACAATCAGGTCAGCGTCCTCACAGTCCCGATAATTTCCAAACCATATTTTCTTGCTGGCAGGAGCAAAGGGTAGACCGTGATTAAGGTCCATGGCATCTCCTTCTGATTTATCCTTGTTCAAGTCAATCATAACAAGCTCATCAGCTACCCCCTGATTTAATAAAGCAAAAGCGTAACTGGAACCGACAAACCCTGTTCCAATCAATGCAACTTTATTCACGCGCTCCATCTTACCTGCCTCCTTTTGGTAACCTGTTAATACTGGACTCAGTAAACAAACCCCTTATCCGTGATTAAATGTTGGATAGGTATATCAAAATTTTCATAGGGAAGTTCTTTTACTACTTGCTCTTCAGAGGCCAGGGCGACAGTTTCACCTTTATAATCAGATAGATAACGATCATAAAACCCTCCTCCATACCCAATCCGATACCCTTTCAAGTCAAAAAGTAATCCAGGGACGAGCAGCAGATCGATATTTTCTTTCCTGACAAAGGCAGTTTTCTCAGGGTTTGGCTCTTTTAAACCAAAGTAAACTATTTCTAATTCGGAAAAGTCTGTAAGTTGATGAAAGTGAAGTTCTTTTGGGGCGGGATCACATTTCGGGACTACTATGGTTTTTCCCTGGGCCCATCCAGTTTCAATTAAAGGATAAGTAGACCATTCATGCTCCTGAGAAATTGTCATTCCTATGGTCTCTGCCTCATTCCATAGCTTGGAAGAAGTCAAATGTTCTTTTAGGGAATGCTCAAGCTTCTTTTTCTCATCATTCGAAAAGCTGGCCAGAATTTTTTTCCCTCGTGCCCGTAATTGATCTTTTTGCATGAGAGCACCTCCATTTATACAATGTCTAATCCTTAATATTTACGTGAGCTGTTATATTGTCTCATATCCCCTATGTAAGCATAACTGTAAAATTATATTTGTGTAATAAAAGCATTTTTTAAAAAACTGTATTTCCGATAAAAAAAACAGTAGGATTTAATACCCTACTGTCTTACTTAGTCTCGCGATGCAACGTATATTTGCGCAAGCGCGGGCTGTATTTTTTTAGCTCCAAACGCTCAGGATTCGTACGTTTGTTTTTGGTGGTAATATAATTACGATCGCCTGTTTCAGTACAAGCCAGAGTAATGTTCACACGCATGTTTATCCCTCCAAATCTTATCTTTTCATGCCAAATTTCACATTGATAATATCAGACTTATCTATAATAGCAGAACTAGTCCAAGCTTTCAAGCATACAAACGGTAAAAACACACGGATAAATCATAGAAATATCAGCCTTACTGTGATATAAATGTAAATATATACTACATAGGAGTGAACGAAATGCTAGAGGCAATCATCGCTATTGGCGTTACCGGAATTGTGCTATTTATCCTTTCATTTTTTATGCATGATAAAATAAAAGATTTAGAAGGTCAAGTAGAAGAAATATCAATATCCTCTATGCAGGAGAATTATCACATTAAACAGAAACTCAGAATATTAGAAGAAGAGCTGCTGACAGATGATTTAACTGCAGGGATGGAATTACAGCAAACAAATATAAACTCAAAGCAACCGCTGATTACCACTATTAGAGAAATGCGGGAAAAGGGATATTCCATCAGCCAGATTGCTGAAAAGACCAGGATGAGTGACCATGATATCCTTTCCATCATTCATCAATTCAAATAAAAAAGGAGCTGCACATGAAACATCTCATTAGGACTTTTGCACTCGGGTTGATTACATCGTCAGCTATTATAGGAATTTTTTACACTTTACAAGAGGATCATTCGAGTGCAGCAGAAACAGATATTAATTTAGAAGAAATGATAGCAATGATAGAAAATCGAGGTTTTGAAGTGGTTGAAAAAGGCACTGGAGAGAAAAATGATAAGGCTGGCCATATAGCAAAGCCTGTCCCGCCTGAACCTGAAGAAAGCGGCAAGCCAGAAGAAGTACAAAAAACATATGTTATTTCGATAGAGAAAGGAATGACCTCTCAGGACATTAGTAAAGATCTATTTGAGGCGGGAATGATAAAGGATAGTAGTATGTTAAATGACTATCTTCAGGATAATAATTTAAGCAGAGAGGTCCAAATCGGTAAATTTGAAATAACCAACAAGATGGAAATAGAAGAAATAGCAAATGCAATAACGAGTAAATAAGACCGTATCTTAATATAGATGTGCTTATAGACAAAATTAAAGCTGCCCAGGAGGGCAGCTTTATTTAATCATTTAAATCATAAGTTTTTCCTTTGACAAGATAGAAAATATTTTCGCCGATGTTTGTAATGTGGTCGGCAAACCGTTCTATGAAGCGGGCCGAGAATGCCATTTGCATGACATGCTGGATTTGTTCAGGATTCACTGCAGTCTGCTCAAGCATTTCACGGATAAGGCTGCCATATTTATTGTCAATAATATCATCCATTTCTCCGAGTTTCTTAGCGAGAGTGATATCTTCATTCTCGAATGCTTTAATGGAAAGATCAAGCATGTCAAGAGCAACATCCGCCATTTCCTGGATCTCGGGAGATACATGGATAGTATGATCCTCTCCTAAGTGTATGGTAGCTTTAGCGATATTGGTCGCGTGATCAGCCATACGCTCCAAATCAGAAGAAATTTTTAATGCAATAATTAACCTGCGCAAGTCAGTAGCCACCGGCTGCTGTTTAGCGATCATTAGAATTGCTTCTTCATTGATTTGTTCTTCTTTTGCATCCAGTTCTGAATCGTCCTCCATAATTTCCCTTGCCGTGTGTATATCCTTGTTATATAAGGCATCGACCGATCTTCTTAAAGCTTTTTTCGTTCCAATTGCCAGTTCTTTTATATGATCTCTTAATGTGTTTAAATCCTCTTCAAATTGCATGCGAAATGTCACGTTGGTATTCCCCTTTCTCACACTTCTTATCCGAAACGGCCAGTAATATAATCTTCTGTCCGTTTATCACTTGGGTTAGAAAACAATTCATCTGTGTCGGTAAATTCAATCATATCTCCGTTCAGGAAAAAAGCAGTCTTGTCGGAAATACGTGCAGCTTGCTGCATGTTATGCGTAACGATAATGATACTGTACTCTTTCTTCAATTCCTGAACCAATTCCTCTACCTTTGCAGTTGAAATCGGATCTAAAGCAGACGTAGGTTCATCCATTAAAATGACATCAGGCTCTATAGCAAGTGCCCTGGCAATGCAGATACGTTGCTGCTGACCACCGGAAAGCCCGAATGCTTTTTCGTTTAGACGGTCTTTTACTTCATCCCAGATAGCTGCTCCCCGGAGACTTTTTTCAACTATTTGATCCAGCTGAGCTTTTTTCTTAATACCATGAATTCTTGGACCATAAGCAACATTATCATAGATAGATTTAGGAAAAGGGTTTGGCTTTTGAAACACCATACCAACTTTAGTACGTAAATCTTCAACTCCAAACGATTCACTGAAAATTTCTTTCCCTTTATATTTTATAGATCCTGAAGTTTTCACACTTGGTACCATTTCAACCATCCGGTTCAACGTCTTCAAATAAGTGGATTTTCCACAGCCTGACGGACCGATGATGGCCGTTACCTGATTTTCTGGCACTTTCATGTTCACTTCATATAAAGCCTGCTTACTGCCATACCATAAGTTTAGGTCACTTACTTCAAACACATGTTTCGCTTTTTTGCCTTCTTTGTTATTTTGACCGCCTTTTGTATCTGGTTTTATATTAACGTTTTCCTGAGTTGTGATGGTCATATCAGAACCCTCCGCATCCAAGATTAATATCTATTTTGAAATTTGTTCCGAATCCAAACAGCTATTGCGTTCATCAGCAGTAACACCGTCAACAGTACAATGATCCCTGCTGCTGCGACCAATTGCCACTCTTCCTGTGGTCTGCCGGTCCAGTTGTAAATCTGAATCGGCATGACGGTATATTTAGATAATAAAGAATCAGGAATAGAATAAATCGCAGTTGCTGCGCCAACGATAATCAGGGGAGCTGTCTCACCAATCGCACGTGACAAAGAAAGGATGGTACCTGTCAATATCCCCGGTAATGCTGCCGGCAGGACTACACGCAATACCGTCTGCCATTTGGATGCTCCCATGCCATAGGAAGCTTCTTTAACATCATTCGGGACAGCCCGCAAAGCTTCCTGGGCAGCAACGACTATTACAGGAAGTACTAATAACGACATTGTCAAACCGCCGGCGATAAGGGTATAACCCATTTGAAATAAATAGACAAAAAATGTCAGACCAAGCAATCCAAATACAATTGACGGGACTCCTGCAAGATTTTGAATATTAGCCTGAATGAAATTTGTGAATCGATTTTTCCGAGCGTATTCCTCTAAATAAATGGCTGTACCAACGCCAATGATAATCGTAATTGGAGCAACGATGGCCATCAGCATGAGCGAGCCAATCAACCCTGCAAAAATACCCGCTTTATCTGGGTATGGAGCAGGAAAGTTCGTAATAAAATCCCAATTCAAATGACCAGTTCCTTGAGTCAATACACGATACAATAACATGGAAAGGAAGATTAATCCTACTGTGGTTGATAGGAAAAATAACACCTTGAACACTTTATTCAGGAGGACTCTTCCACCACTTCTTTTTTGAATGTTTTGGTGATTAATCAGTTGCATCAGTATTCCTCCCTAAACCTGCGAGAAATCCATTGAGAAAGTAAATTCATCAACAGTGTAAACACAAACAAAGTCATACCTACAGCGTAAATACTGTAGTAAATGGTAGAACCAAATGTAGTATCTCCTGTAGCCCCCTGAACAATGAAAGCTGTTAACGTTTGAATCGATCTTGTCGGGTCAAAAGTCAAGGCAGGTGATGCCCCGGCAGCTATCGTTACAATCATTGTTTCACCAATTGCCCGGGAGATAGCAAGTACAATAGAGGCAACTATTCCGGAAAATGCTGCTGGGAGTACCACCTTCATTGTTACTTCAAAGCGGGTTGCCCCCATGGCAAGAGCTCCTTCACGCAAGGAATTAGGCACACTGCTCATTGCATCTTCGGACAAAGAAGCAATCATTGGAATAATCATAATACCCACTACGACCCCTGCACTTAAAGCGTTGAAGATACTTAACTCCATGAAATTCTGAAATAATGGTGTCATAAATGTCAATGCAAAAAAACCATAGACAACCGTCGGTATTCCAGCTAACACCTCTAACGTAGGTTTAATGATTTTCCTCACACGATCACTTGCATATTCACTCAAATAAATGGCTGACATCAAACCTAAAGGCACAGCTACGATAACAGCTATAACTGTAATTAACAGTGTCCCGGTAATCAAAGGTAGGACACCAAAATGGCCAGTCCACGGTGACCAATCCGTACCAGTAAGGAAGTTTAGGATGTTCACCTCACTGAAAAAAGTAAATGATTCCCTTAATAAGGTGAACACAATTCCAATTGTGGTCAACACACTGATGACTGCACATAGAAGCAATAAAAACGGAATTACTTTTTCAAACTGCTTGGTTACATTTCGTTTTTGCTTTTTCTCCTGTATAAGCTTCTGGACATCCATTTGTTTCTCTTTCCCCAAAGCTTTGCCCATGATAAAACTCCTTTCATCCAATAGAACCGGTCTATGCTATCCCCCGCCCGGTCAAAGCTTGAATCACAGGCTAAGGTGAGGCTATTTTGGCCTCACCTGTTCCGCCTATGTCGTTTTTCTCAAATTACTTAGTAATTTCCTTAATCATATCAAGCTGCTGCTGATACTTTTCTTCCGGTAGTGCAACATAGCCCACTTGCTCAGCAGCTTCTCCTGCATTTTTCAAAGTGAATTTCACAAAATCGGCCACCTGTTGTTTTTCTTTTAGAGATTTCAGATTGACATAAGTGAATAATGGACGAGAAAGCGGTGTATATTCACCGGATTTAATGGTTTCTGGAGTAGGTTTTACCGGTTTACCTTCGCCATTATCAATGCCAAGAACCTTCAAGCTGTCCTTATTCTCTGCGTAATATGCATAACCAAAGTAACCGATGGCATAAGGATTGTCTTTTATTCCACGTACCAGCATATTGTCATCTTCTGAAAGTGTGGTATTTTGTCCTTCTTTCATTGGCTTGTCCTCTAGGATGACTTCATTGAAATAATCAAATGTACCTGAGTCATGCCCTGGACTGAAGATCTTGATTGGTTCATCAGGCCATTCCGGGTTAATATCAGACCACTTAGTAACACCGGATTCAGCACGGAAGATCTTTTGCAATTGTTCAATTGTAAGGCTGTCAACAAAGTCGTTTTTCTTGCTGACTACGACTGAAAGTCCGTCTTTCGCTAACTCTAATTCTTTATATTCGATTCCATTTTCTTTTGCAATTTGTTTCTCTTCTTCTTTGATTGGACGGGAAGCGTTACTAAGATCTGTTTCGCCTCTCGTAAATTTCTTGAATCCTCCCCCAGAACCAGAACTGTTTACTGTAACATCCACTTCCGGGTTCTTTTGGTTGTATTGATAAGTCAATGCTTCCATGATCGGGAATACAGTGGAAGAACCATCAATGACAATAGATCCTGAAACTGATTCTCCTCCCCCACTATTATCTTTTGAAGCATCACTTGGAGCGTTTCCGCACGCCGCAAGTGCCCCGAACACAAGCATCATGGTAGAAAACAGTACTAACGTTTTTAATCTTTTCATGTCAATTCCCCCACTGACTGTATTTGTCGGCTAGGCCAACTACACTATTTATAATAGGGAAAAAGTTTTAATTCGGTATGAATAAAACGTAAAGGTTATGTAAATATCGATTAACAAAGGAATTCCAGCCGAAAAAAAGTGACACCCTAAGGTATCACTCTTCTTGTTCACTGTCTTTTTTATTTTTATCATCTGTAAGGTTCTTATCTACTCCGTTTTTCATACGCTCTTCTTTCATTTCAAAGTATGCATCCAATATGTCCTTACTGATATATCTGTTGATCATATGAGCTGCATCTACACCTACATGTGGCACGATTACAGAAAAAGCGACTTCCGGGTCATCTGCCGGTGCGTATCCTACCATGGTGAGGTTTACAGTGGAAACCTGTTCCGTTTCTCCGTTTGGCTTTTCTATATATTTAAAATTTTCAGCTGTGCCTGTTTTTCCGGCAGGATTGTACTCTGCGTCCTTAAAAGTAGAATAAGCAGTACCACCGGGACGTTGGAATGTATACTTAAAACCGATTTGAACCCTGTCTATATACTTCTGAGGCATATCGATTCTATTTAATACATTTGTGTTTATATTTTTCTCTACAGGACCTAATTCCCCGTCATTGGATGGTTCCCTGATTTCTTTAACAATATGCGGCTGGATACGATACCCATCATTTGCAATCGTGGAGACATATTGGGCAAGCTGGATACCGGTATATGAGTTATACTGTCCGATGGCAAAGTCGAGCAATAAACCGGGCGTTTCAGGATTCCCTATATATCCTACTGACTCATAGGGAATATCAATTCCTGTTTTGACACCCAGCCCAAATTGGTTAAAGTAATACAAAAAACGCTGATAAGTATTTGCTTTAAAATCCAGCCCGGTGTTCGGAACATAAGTATCGCCTCCAAGACGAATAGCTGCCAAAAACATATAGACGTTAGAAGATCTCTGTAATGCCTCTATATCATCGACATAACCGATTCCAGATGTCCAGGAAGATTTTTTATTATCTCCTACATACAATGTCCTATCCAGAATATTTTCCCCGGGTTTCATTACTCCTTCTTGAAGTGCGGTCAATACCGTAGCCCCTTTAATTGTAGAGCCTGGAAGGTGCTGCGCTTGAGTAACTTTATAAGATGTATCACGGAATAATGGCTCGTCACCTTCACGGTCCCGGTTGTAAGTTTGGCTGGATAAGGCAAGTACTTCACCTGTCTGCGGGTCCATCATGGCAACCATTGCATCTTCTAATGTACGGTTATCATAAGGCTCTTCGGATATAGCTTCATGTAACCGATTTTTCACTATTTCATCGACTTTTTTCTGCAATTTCATATTAATGGATAGAACCAGGTCACTTCCGCGCGAACCTTCCCGGATCACTTCTTGACTGATCACTTCTCCATCTTTATTAGTCACGTATCTAACTTTCTCTTTCGTTCCTCTTAATACGCTTTCGTATTCTTCTTCAAGCCCGCTGATGCCTACCCGGTCATTTCTGCTATAGTCTAAGGAAAGATAGTACTGCAGATTGCTCCTTGGCAAACCCTGTTCTCTTGTTGTAATACTTCCAATATAATTACGGAATATACCTTTAAAAGGGTAAGTGCGATTCCAATCTGTAGTAACATTTATCCCCGGAAGTTCATTTAGATGTTCAGCTACAGTGGCATATTCTTCGATAGTAATGTTTTCATTCTTGATGACATGAGGGGCAAGGACGGATGCCTGATCAAGCTCCTTTTTAATGGCAATAACCTCAAGGACTTCAAGGTCGAAGTTCTTGACTTCTTCTTTCTTGATGCGATCAAGCATGAGCTGATATTCTTCTCCATTGTCCAGTTTTTCTATTTCCTCTGCCTTCAAGCGGGATTTAATTTCTTCCTCATTCAATAAGTAATAATATTCTTTACGGTCACGTAATCGGACTATATCCTTTATTTCTTCTTCATTTCCCATACTGATGTATTCACTTAACTTTCTCGCAAGCTCTAACCTGTCTTCTGCCTGTATACCTTTAGGCGGTGTATATGTAATGGAACGGAGAGGCTCATTATCAACGATAACCCTGCCGAACCGATCATACATTTTCCCCCGTGGTACAGGGGTATTGATGGTTGTGTGCTCCGTCTTATTAATCTCTTCTTGTGCATCCTCTCCATAAAGGATTTGAACCACTCCAAGTTGCAGAATCAAAGAAGAAAATAACACAAAAATAACAAAAAACAATATATTCATTCGTAAAGGAAGATGTGAACTTTTCTGCCTGGTCTGTTTGTTTTTCCCCATCGTCCTCCCCCTTTGTTAGAAAATCCACTTTTAGATTATAACATCTTCTACACTGTTAGAATAGAAAGGATATGGAAATCAAGGGTTTTTGCTTGTATTGACTGTTGTATCTGTAACAAAAGCCTGCTCCGATTTTTCTCGCTGCTTTAAATTAATATCTTTGATAAAGAAGTAAATCCAGAAATGGCCAGACCCTACCAATAACAAAATGAACGGGATAGCTTGTTCTGCTGGGAAGAGGGTTATTCCAAGCAAAAATATGGAAATAGATGCTACCCTTCCTATATTCAAAAATAATTCCCTAACGACTATATACTCGATCCTCATTTCGGCAGCATTCCAGGCTTTGCCTATGACGTCATAGGTCAAAGAAATATAAGGGACATATAAAATGGGATAGGATATCCCAATTACTGCTGCATAAATAAGTAAAGAGGTAAAATTCATATTTAAAAGCAAAATCGATAAGGAAAGATAAAGGGAAACCCCTCCAGCAAAAATCGCCCATTTCCTCATGCGTGGCTTGATCCATTTTGTCGCTAGAAAATAAAGAATGAACGCACTACCTGAATAGACCAGGTTGAAGGTTCCTAACGAAAGTTCACTTTGGGTTGCTATATAAACCCATATAGAAATTACAAAGAAAAACGTTCCTTCCCTCAGACCCTGGAATACGTGGGCATGCAGAATCTTCCCCCAGTTTTTATTTGATTTTCTTTCTCTAATTATACGTTTAAAAGAAAAAGTCCCCTTAGCTCTTCTTCTTCCCAAGAAGAAACTAGTCACTACTGCACAAATGAATAATACAAAGGATATGGTGAATATCACCGTATAGCCGGTAAAAGCAGTCAGACTGGTAATTATAAAACCGGCAAGTATCGGACCGATCATACCTCCAAATGATTGAAGCAGTCCAAGAAACCCATTAAAAAAATCCCTCGTTTCCGGTTCGGTAATTTCAAAAGTCAGGACATTAAATGCCAGCCAGTAAAAACCATACCCTACTCCCAGTAATGCCCCTAAAAGAATATTAAAGCTTGCGGCCCTCTCGCCTACAAGTAATACGGTGAGGAAAAACAAGGAAAGGAAAATAACACCTGCTCTTAGCACGATGACCCGATCGACTTTCTTAGCGAAACGCCCAGCGGCAATAAACGTAATTGGCTGGAGCACATAGATGCTTAGATTATATAAGGCAATAGCAGAATACTCACTGGATTGCTTCCAAAGATAAACATTGACAAAGGTATTGGATAAAAATATTCCTAATGAATATAATCCGCCAATCAGCAGTAACAGCATCAGATCTTTATTTACCTCAGTTGGCCCTAACAGGGAACGCATGATTTTGTTCATATCTCCAATCTCCTTTACTGTCCTGCTTAGTTTCCTCAAATAGATTGGAGATATACAATTTTTTAACGGGAGTATGATGTATTTGCACCTTGAGGACAGTGGGGAAACAGTATGTAAAGATTATTTAATCTTAGAAAAAGGATTATAAAAAAGCTGCCGAGAATAACTCGACAGCTTCTAAAAACATAATATTTACTTAGCTTCCTGGTAACGCTTTGATACTTCTTCCCAATTAACAACGTTCCAGAATGCACTTACATAATCAGGACGCTTATTTTGATACTTGAGATAATAAGCATGTTCCCAAACGTCTAAACCTAAGATAGGAGTTTTACCTTCCATTAACGGTGAATCCTGGTTCAATGTGTCAATTAGTTCAAGATTACCATTATTGACAACTAACCAAGCCCAGCCAGATCCGAAACGACCAGTTGCAGTTTTACCGAATTCTTCTTTGAAGCTTTCGAAACTGCCAAACTTTTCGTTAATCGCATTAGCTAAATCACCTGATGGCTCTCCACCACCATTTGGAGACATAATCGTCCAGAATAGGGAGTGGTTGGCATGTCCCCCACCGTTGTTGCGAACTGCAGTACGGATATTTTCCGGAACTGCATCTAGATTAGCCAAGAGATCATCAAGAGATTTGCTTTCGAGATCTTTTTGACCTTCCAGTGCGTTATTCAGTTTCGTAACATAGGTGTTGTGGTGTTTTGTGTGATGGATATTCATGGTTTCTTTGTCGATGTGTGGTTCTAGTGCGTCATAAGCGTAAGGTAGTTCTGGTAGTTCAAAATTAGCCATAATGAAATTCCTCCTTTTTATAATATGTAGATCAGCTGCTTTCACTTTTTCTGAAAGCCTCTAATCCAACATTACCAAAGCGATTTTCAGGTTGCAAATCTTTTGCATGAGGAAAATCCCTCACGTATTTAACATATCCCGTCAGAAATATTTTCAAACTTTTAATTATACCCGGATCATCCACATACTTAATAATCAAGAGAATAAAGGCCAGAAGAACCTTGCTCTTAGACAAGAACAAAAGCGGTTGCTCACCCCCGACAAGCTTAAGCCAACCCTCGCCGTGACGTCTCTGTCACAGAGAGGATTGGCTTAGGAACGCGAGGGGGTAGGCGCTGAAGCTGGAAGAAGACCTCTGCAAAAGGTTTACCCCCAATAAAAAAATGCCTTTTCCAGGCATCTGTGTTTAAAAAGTGGCTTGGGACGGAATCGAACCGCCGACACACGGATTTTCAGTCCGTTGCTCTACCGACTGAGCTACCAAGCCATAGTATTGTTATTTTGTGTGATGACAATGCTTGCGAATTATGATTATCATTCAAGCATTTTTTTAGATTTATAAAATATGGCGGAGGAGGAGGGATTCGAACCCCCGCGGGCCGTGAAGCCCCTGGCGGTTTTCAAGACCGCTCCCTTCAGCCAGACTTGGGTACTCCTCCGCAAAAAATGGTGGACCCTGCAGGACTCGAACCTGCGACCGATCGGTTATGAGCCGATAGCTCTAACCAGCTGAGCTAAGGGTCCACATGGGGCGACCGGTGGGGATCGAACCCACGTATGCCGGAACCACAATCCGGTGCGTTAACCACTTCGCCACGACCGCCATGTGTTAAAGTATAAAATTTTGTATGTATGGTGTCGGCGGAGGGGATCGAACCCCCGACCTCACGGGTATGAACCGTACGCTCTCGCCAGCTGAGCTACGCCGACCTGAATGGCTCCACCGGTAGGATTCGAACCTACGACCAATCGGTTAACAGCCGATTGCTCTACCACTGAGCTACGGTGGAATAATATTAATATGTAAATCATTGAACTATAACCAATTATCTATGTGCTCGTCGTGTTGCATGCTCTGCAGTGATGTCGCACTCCTCGCAAAGCCTTCCAGGGAGTTAGTTCAAGATGCTTCGGCTTAGCTACGGTGGAATAATATTAATTTGTAAATCATTGAACTATAACCAATTATCTATGTGCTCGTCGTGTTGCATGTTCTGCAGTGATGTCGCACTCCTCGCAAAGCCTTCCAGGGAGTTAATTCAAGATGCTTCGGCTTAGCTACGGTGGAATAATATTAATATGTAAATCATTGAACTATAACCAATTATCTATGTGCTCGTCGTGTTGCATGCTCTGCAGTGATGTCGCACT
>NZ_JAFBDO010000001.1 GCF_016908295.1 Thalassobacillus pellis | reverse complement strand
GATCACCCTCTCAGGTCGGCTACGCATCGTCGCCTTGGTGAGCCGTTACCTCACCAACTAGCTAATGCGCCGCGGGCCCATCTGTAAGTGATAGCAAGAAGCCATCTTTCAACCAGACTCCATGCGGAGTCCGGTATTACCCGGTATTAGCCCCGGTTTCCCGGGGTTATCCCAGTCTTACAGGCAGGTTGCCCACGTGTTACTCACCCGTCCGCCGCTCGATCCACAGGTGTCACCCCGAAGGGATCCACCTGCTTCACGCGCTCGACTTGCATGTATTAGGCACGCCGCCAGCGTTCGTCCTGAGCCAGGATCAAACTCTCCATAAAAGTAAAGTTTGACTTGCTCATTGTGCACTTTTTCGTGCGTTGTTTGATTTCCCCATATAATGAAGAAATCGAATTGACGTACTGGTTGGTTCGTTCAGTTTTCAAAGATCAAATGTTTGTCCGCCGCTCAAAATGGCGACTTAATCAATATATCATGCTGTTGTTTTTAAGTCAACAACTTTTTTCATGATTTTTTATTTGATTGGGTCGCTCTCTTGAAGCGACATTTAATAATGTACCATGCCGGGAAGTTTCATGCAACACTTTTTTTAAAGTTTTTTTAAACACTCTAACTTCACCTTAGTTGAAGAAGGATCCTTCTAGATTAAGTAGTAGAACGGCGAGACTCAGGCAAAAAAGAAAAAGGCGAGGAGCAGGCACTCCCTTTTTCTTGCCGCTAGGTGCCAGACCATTCCCTTTCCACGGACGAACGCCCAAGCCTCCTCGTGAAACCCACACTGCGGGGTCTCGGGTCGCCCGTTTTTAAGCAGGAGTGTCACGGTCTGGGCTCCTTCGCTCTAGCTATAACGGAACCAGCTCTTCAATCGTTACTATTTCCATTACATTTTTGTCGTTCTTCCCTTGAAAATCACCACCTAAACAACTTCTTATCAATAGGAAAACAAATAAGTGCGGTGAAAAAGGAAAGAAAATCAGGCTGTCGAGAGTTTCTCGACAGCCTGAAGGCGAGGAGCAACCCCTCGCCTTCATTAAAGTATCCATATATGAAGAGCTGTCAGTGACAGCAGCCCTGGAACACCCAATAAACCAGTTACAACCGTGGTAAACAAGTTGATTGGTATATGCAAGCCGATGCCTGCACCGAATACATTAGCGAAAAATAACAATAACACACCTATCAGCACTTTAACGCCAATAAAGCCTACCCACTTCATAGGTTTGATGGGGGCGCCAAGTATCAATATCAGTACGACTGCCAATACCAATCCACTGATCACTATCAACGGATCCATGCTAACTCCTCCTTTGCTTGTCCTTACTATATAAGCTATGAACTGCAAAAGAGTATTAGCACACTTCCATTAAGAAAGAGCACTTAATTGGCGGTGTCTTGCTTCTCTTAATAAATAAAAATACTTCGCTTCAGCCAGAGCGACATCGCGCAGACCTTCTTCTGTCGGCTCCACACTATGGTCGATGATATTTCTTAAATGGGTCCATTCCTGTTTCAGATAGTATATATCTGCCAGTAACTGTTGGTCCATTTCTTTTTTAATTTTTTTCCGTCTGAACATCCGCTTCTTCTCCTTATAGCTCTCGTCTTCCTTCCATTGCTTTGGAAAGGGTCACTTCGTCTGCATATTCTAAATCTCCGCCCATAGGAAGTCCGTGGGCAAGGCGGGTAATCCTGATTCCAGATGGTTTGACAAGTCTGGAAATGTACATAGCTGTTGCTTCCCCTTCGATGTTAGGGTTGGTCGCCAATATGAGTTCTTCCACCCCTTCATCTTTCAGTCTGTTCAACAGGCTCGGTACATTGATATCTTCCGGCCCAATTCCATCCATCGGTGAAATTGCACCATGCAGGACATGATACTTCCCGCTGAATTCCTTCATTTTTTCCATCGCAATGACATCTTTCGGATCCTGGACTACACATATGAGAGAATTATCTCTAGACTCATCCTGGCAAATGGAGCATGGATCCTGGTCGGTGATTTGCCCGCAGATACTGCAATGAGTCAGTTCCCGCTTGGCATTTACCAGGGATTTTGCAAAATCAAGGACGTCATCTTCCTCCATATTCAAAACGAAAAAAGCCAGTCGGACCGCCGTCTTCGGGCCGATCCCTGGCAATTTTGTAAAGCTATCGATCAGCTTGGATATCGGTTCTGGGTAATACATCAGAATTCCTCCTAGAACATTCCTCCAGGCAAGCCTTGAGTGAACTGTCCCATTGTATCGTTCGTTTTGTCGTCAACCTGTTTTAATACATCGTTGGTTGCAGCAAGGATGAGATCCTGCAGCATATCCACATCATCAGGATCAACGACTTCTTCATCGATTTCAATATCTGTAATTTCTTTTTTCCCGTTAGCAGTGATTTTAACCATTCCACCGCCGGCTGTCGCTTCAAATGTCATTTCATGAAGCTCTTCCTGAGCTTTCATCATTTTTTTCTGCATTTTCTGCATCTGCTTCATCATGTTATTCATATTTCCTCCACCACGCATGGTAATTCCTCCTTAAATTTAATCATGTATTTCTATTAAATCCTCACCGGCCAGCTTACGGGCTTCGGTGATCAACGGATCTTCTTCTTTACTTTCTTCCTCATCAGGTGATCCTTCACTTCTCTGCTTACGGATATATTCTTCCCGTAACTCCTGCCATTTCGCTTCAGGAATCGGGATGATGGATACCGTCGTCCCAATGAACTCAGCCAACAGGGGTTCGATCGTCTGCTGATGTTCAAGCGCCAGAGAACAATGAATTTCATATCTGAAGGCTAACACAAGCCCCTTTTCGGAAGCTGCTCTCGGTTTGCTGTTCAATAAAGTTGCATGGGCCGGAGCATTGTTCTGCTTTAAGGCATCCATGAAATTCGCCCACTGGGAATGGACTTTCTTCAGCTGGTCTTTGGAAGCTTCATTAAGAACAGTGCGAATTCGTTCGTATGGAACCTTGAACCCATTCCTGCCGCCGCGCTGTTGTGGCCGTTTCTGTTCCTGTGGCGCTGACTGGGCGTGTGCCTGCGGAGGATTTTGTTTGAGCTGTTTCAATTCGCGCTCCATTTCCTCCATTCTTCTGGCCAGTCGCTTAACGGCTTCTGCTTCCGCTGGTTCTTTACTATCGTTGTCTGCTAAATTAAGCATGGCAATCTCAATGAACACCTTCGGGCTGGTCGTCCATTTCATTTCCTGCTGACATTGATTAAGCTCTTTGATTGCCTGCTGAATCCATCCCGGCTCTAAACGCTCAACGAGTTCCTTAAATGTTTCATCCGGAATCGCGCGTTCCAGGCTGTCTTCCAGCCCAGGAGCACTTTTATATAGCAAAATGTCACGCAAGTAATAAATCAAGTCAAAAACGAAACGTCCTGGATCCTTCCCGTTCTGGATTAAATCGTCTACGTGCTGCAGTGCGCCTTTGACATCCTGATTATGCAGGGCATCGATTACTCCTGCAAGTTTCTGCTGGGATACAGACCCCGTTACTGCCAGCACATCATCGATGCTAACTTCGTCATCACTATAGGAGATTGCCTGGTCGAGAAGACTGAGTGCATCCCGCATCCCGCCTTCAGCCGTTAAGGCCACAACCTCCAGAGCTTCTCGGTTCACAGTGATTCCTTCGCTCGCAATGATCGTTTCCATCCGCTCCACCATGGCCTGCTGAGAAATGCGTTTAAAATCAAAGCGTTGACAGCGAGAGATGATCGTTAATGGAATCTTATGAGGTTCGGTGGTTGCCAGGATGAATATCACATGTTTTGGAGGCTCCTCCAGCGTTTTCAGAAGGGCATTGAATGCCCCGATGGATAACATATGTACTTCATCCACGATATATACTTTATATTGTACTGCGCTCGGAGCATATTTGACTTTATCCCGGATTTCCCGGATCTGTTCTACCCCATTGTTAGATGCCGCATCAATTTCAATAACGTCAGAAATGGAACCGTCCTGAATCCCGAGGCATGCCGGACACTCATTGCAGGGTTCCTTTACCGGAGAACGCTCACAGTTGACCGCTTTGGCGAAAATCTTTGCTGCACTTGTTTTCCCAGTGCCCCGCGGGCCTGAAAAAAGGTAGGCATGGGAAAATTTATCCTGCATGATCGCATTCTGCAGGGTCCGCGTAATATGCGTTTGTCCAACGACGTCAGCAAAATTGCGGGGGCGCCATACACGATATAATGCCTGATAACTCATAAGGTCGTTCTCCTTTACTCCATTGTCCAGCTGGTGCAGCCGCTTTTCAGTCGCGTCCACCCATGGTTTCTCCCCTATTATACCTGAATCCGATCGGAGATGAAAACCTTATCCCGTTTCAATTTTATTACTTAAAATACATGGTTCTTTAGTAAGTAGGAATTTTTATAATTTCTTAGACATGAAAAAAACTCACCTGGATACCAGGTGAGTTTCTCCTATGTAAGCCGTGCACCCACCGTCGATGGTGCAGCCCTAAGCGTTACTCAAGCTCATGGCTCGACCCAGGCACTCCCGCGGCACACGAGATGGTCAGCTTACTGCTGCTTCCTTCCGGACCTGACAGGGTTCGCTGGTTCCCGTTGCGCAGGACCTGGGTGTCAACACCACTAACTTGAGGCAGACCTTAAGGCCACACCACCTCGGGTGGGAATTCGGCCTCGCTATAGCGGATTGCGAGTACAGGGCACCGCTACCTCCCCGCTTAGCACGGCATATTACAGTATAACTATTTTTCGGTATAAAATCAATGATAAAATCATTGTGAATTTCTGGATTTCTTCTCCTGCCGTTTTCTTAGCCTTAGCTCCTGGAAAAACTCAGAGAGCAACCCTCCACAATCATCTTCCAGTATGCCGCCGACAACTTCCGATTTATGATTAAAGCGCTCGTCGTCAAGCAGATTCATCAATGTGCCCGTACAGCCTGCTTTCGGGTCAAAGGCACCGAACACCACACGAGGGATACGCGATTGCAAGATTGCTCCGGCGCACATGGGGCAAGGCTCTAATGTCACATATAATGTACAATCTTCCAGCCTCCAGCTTCCGACTGCCTGGTTTGCCTGTTCGATGGCAATGAACTCTGCGTGGGAGGATGCGAGCTGGCTCGTTTCTCTGAGGTTATAGCCAGAAGCAATTGCCTTTCCATCTTTAACAATTACTGCTCCGATTGGAACTTCCCCCACCGCCTTTGCTTTGTAAGCTTCTTCGATAGCAATCTTCATCCACTTTTCATCTTCATGCATAGGAATCACACATTTCTTCATTATGATAACTTTCAGTTACAACTTCTTTTAGTATCGCTAATTTACTATGCAGGTGCAAGTATCAATTATTCTGCCCAATCAAATCATAATCGTTCCTATCCTGTTCATAAACTGATAAAGGACTAATTCAGGAAAGGAGTGGCATGATGCAGATTCATGTTGTACAAAGTGGAGAGAGTCTATTTGCGATCGCTAATTTATATAATTCAACTCCCCAGGCGATTATTGATGCCAATGAGTTGGAAGCACCCGGTCAGCTTGTCGTCGGTCAGGCACTGGTCATTCCAATCGTCGGTCAGTTCTATTTTGTCCAGCCGGGCGACAGTTTATATTCCATTGCCCAGCGTTTCAATACAACAGCCGAACAGCTTGCGGAAATCAACGGGATTTCTACCGATACTATATTGCAGGTCGGGCTCCGGTTATACATTCCCCCACAGCCAAAAACAACAGCTACTTTCAATGCCTATATTGAGCCGACAGGAGGCGAAGTTTCCCCAACGCTGGAGGGCGCAGCCAGGATGCGAAGTCCTCTTCTGACTTACCTGGCACCATTCAGCTACCGGGTTCAGGAAGATGGAAGTCTGGAAGCACCACCGCTTAATAACTTCAGGCAAATTGCTGAAGAAAATAATACGGCCCTGATGCTCGTTGTAACTAACCTTACTGATGAAGGGTTCAGCGCAGAGTTAGGCAGGACGATTTTAACAAATGAAAACGTCCAGAATACACTGCTTGATAATATTGTGACAACTGCACGGGAAGGCGGTTACAGGGACGTCCATTTTGACTTTGAATTTTTGCCTCCTGAGAACCGTGAGGACTACAATAACTTTTTAAGAAAAGCCAAACAACGTCTCAGCCAGGAAGGTTTTCTCCTTTCCACTGCCCTTGCCCCAAAAACAAGTGCAGAGCAAGAGGGGGCATGGTATGAAGCACATGACTATGCTGCCCATGGGGAAATTGTCGATTTTGTCGTTTTGATGACGTACGAATGGGGATACAGCGGGGGACCTCCCATGGCCGTGTCACCAATTGGTCCAGTGCGTGAAGTAGTCGAGTATGCCCTTACCGAGATGCCGGCAGAAAAGATCTTGCTAGGGCAGAACCTTTATGGTTATGACTGGACACTTCCTTTTGTTGAAGGCGGGGAGTTTGCAGAAGCCCTCAGCCCCCAGCAGGCGATTCAGCGAGCCCGGGAAAACAACGTCGCTATTCAGTACGACCAGGAAGCCCAGGCACCATTCTACTTTTACCAGGATAACGAAGGGAACCGCCATGAGGTATGGTTCGAGGATGCCAGATCCATTCAGGCGAAATTCGACCTCGTGAAAGAACTGGGATTGAAAGGTGTCAGCTATTGGAAACTGGGGCTATCCTTCCCGCAAAACTGGGTGTTGTTAAATGAGCAGTTCAATGTCGAAAAATTGGAATGACATAAGGAAAGCGGCCCAAACTTTTGGACCGCTTCTTTATATTTCATAGGTAAATATGTTAACATCACTTGTTTTAATGCAGTGATTGGCATAAAAGATTTGTTTCATTGGAAGGTTATCTTCATCGGTCATCCCTACATAATTTTCTGCCAGGAATCGTTCTTTTAAGATATATAATGCATGGCGGTGAGCCTCTACTCCAAACCCCTTACCCCGAAAAGCGGGAATCAAACCGATGAAAAACAGCCTGCCTTCCTGCTCGGTGCCTGGCTCGATATGGGGAAGAGCTATTCCGATTCCTTTATCTTCAAGAATAATGCCATAGCAAGATCTTTTGTATGTTTTGCCTAACTCGCTTTTTAAACTGGTGTAATCTCGTTTTGCCTGGGAGCGACCGGCAGCCTGTTCCCAAAGTGATAAAAAAGCAGTCTCACCAATCTCATCAATCGACTGGAGACAAATACGCCTGTCTAAAGGAAAGGGAAAAGGCTTTTGGAAGTCAAATTCATAGCGGCAGCGCTTCTTGGTATGCTGAAATCCTTCGTTCTTTAGCGTTTCCAAAACGAGTCGATCAAGATCTCCTTCCAGGACGAGGACAATTTTCTTCAGCTCCTCGTGAACGAGCTTTTTTTTGGCATTATAAATTAACTCCTCAAACCTCACGAAGGGAACCTTTTCTGCTTCTTCTATTACTGCGTAGTCATTTCCTCTTAATATCTTGACACCAAACTCTGCTTCCAGTGACATAGATCATTTCCTCCCTGGAACGAGGGTCACCTTACGCTCTTTTATATCTGCTGTTTCCCAGGCTTTCTGCAATCCTTTTTGAGCAATTGCCTCCTTTGTTACAATACGATATGGAACATTCAGTTCAAAAATCCGCTCAAACGGAAACGGTTGGACCGAAACAGTTTCTGAATCCAGCCAGTGGGCCATCATCCCATCCGGAGCAAAGTCGAAAGATTGGCGAAAGCCGTTTTTAAACCAGGACAGCTCCTTTTCCTTCGAGACACCAGGCTCCTGCATACATATATATAACGAAAGATCATCACAAAACTGCAGCCGTCTGAAATGACGATCGTAAAGGTCTTTGGGTACATCGATTGTCAGCTTTTCAGACAGCTTTTCCCTCCGCTCTTTCTCATGGTCTAGAAAGGCTTGGATAGTCGAGTCCTTCGTGTCAGCAGGAAAAAATGAGCTATAATGAAGACTACAAAGCATTGCAGCATAGGAAGACTCTTTGGCAATGCTGTCAATCCCCCGGGTATAAGCATCCAGCTTTTCCTGAAGCGGGTAATCAATAAAAGAATACGGACGGTCTTTCTTCTCGTTCCAAATCGGACGCTTATCGAGGGGAATCCAGGCGCGGTCATGCTGGGCAACAGCCCAGTCAGCCTCTTCTCTCAGTTTAGATCGAATCAGGAAATCCTGCTTCCAATTATCTACGAGCACACCTGACCCCAGCGCATGATCATGTTGGGCAAACATTAAAAAATGCTGGTCAAACTGATTGACAATCATATCGTATTCCTCCCGTCAAAAACTTCTATGTATATTTAACTTTCTGAATGAGGTGAAAAAATGAAATTTGCCGTAAAAAAGAACCCCTTGCTCGTGATACTTGTCACCATCCTCATCCCCATTGCCGCCATTTTTGCTTATATGGATCCGGACGAAGGATGGGTCGGACTGGTCCTCATCATTGTAATCGAGGCCATTATGATATGGGCGTTATTTCAATCATACCATGAAGTTACCGATGTTGCCTTCAACTCCCATTTCGGTCCCATCAAAAAGTCTCTTCCACTTTATGATATTAGATCGGTGACTTACAGCTATAATCCACTGGCAAGCCCTTCCTGGACATTGAAAAGACTGGAGGTTACAGGGTCCAATGAGTCCTTCCGCGTCTCTGCACCAAAAGATGAGGAAAGGTTAAGGCAAGTACTGAAAGAACGATGTCCAAATGCGAGAATAGAGATTTGATAAATATAATTGCTGCCCAATGGAAAGGCCATGAAAAAAGTCCATTATAATTTTAAGGAGCTGTTTGTTTAATCTCTCGAATCGCTTGCCGTGGGCACGGCCCCGCAGGGCGAAGCTCGAGGAGACTTGACGTCTTCCCTGCGGAAAGGGAATCGTATCCCAGCCATACTTTTCCGGTATCAACAATTAGAAAAACTTGGCTTATCGCTAAGTTCTTATAGCGAAAGCCTTAGTTTTACTTATATTTTAATCCTTTAACAAAGTTAAACTTTCTAAAAGTGTAAAAAAACAGGTTCTAAGAATCGCTTCCCACACGGACATACATAACGTCTTTTACGATAAAACAGATAACTGGTCCGTTCGAAAACCTTTAAGTGTTGAATCTTCTGTGTACGGTAATCATGTATGCGACTGGTACGTTCTCCACAAAGAGGACATCGTTGGGCCTTCTTTGGAACCGTAATATGAAGAAGAAGAGCACCCTCCACTTCCTCAGATTTTGTGATATTCACTTCTTCTAATCCTGGCAAAGTCATGTTAAACTGCATGTACACGCAACTCCTTTACTGCTTGTTTCTCGACAATTCAAGTTTAAAGGTTATAGGAGTTTGCGTGTATTTTTTTTGCCGAATTTTCTAAAACCCCAACATATATTAGAGCCAAAAACAAGAGGCTGCCCGTAAGTCTATTTTAGACTTTTGAGACAGCCTTTTTTTAATCTACCTTATAAATCTTCAGTTTTTCAGCGGCCACCAGGGGGAGACCTTCTTTTTATCGTCTCAGAGTTTACTATTCAGCCGAGAAGTGCAAGAGATTCACGGTTGAATGCCGGAATATCATCCGGGTTACGGCTTGTTACGAGCTGATCACCGCAGACGACAACTTCTTTATCCTGAAAATCAACACCGGCATATTCCATATCCACTGCAATGGAGGTAAATCCGGTAGCTTTGCGGCCTTCCAGGGTCTTGGCAGTAATAAGCAGCTGAGGTCCGTGGCAAATAGCAAAAACCGGCTTTTTCTCATCCATGAAATGTTTGGCGAATTTTACAAATCGCTCATCCGCACGCAGTTGATCCGGAGAAAAACCGCCTGGTAAAAACAAAGCATCAAAGTCATCCGGCTTCACGTCATCGATTCCTTTATCGATTTTTACTTTAGCGTCACCATTTTTCCCTGTCACTTCTTTACCAGATTCCTTCTCGATTGTTACTACTTCATGTCCGGCTTCCTGGTATTGCTTCGCCGGATCTGTATATTCTACATCCTCAAACATGTCTGTCATCAGGCATGCAATTTTCTTACCCATACAAAAATCCTCCTTCATCTTCCTTAATGATTAATGAAGTCACATTTTTGATGTACCCGCAACGGAAAGATTTAAACTGGGAAAAGGATATTTTTGTTAATTATCCTCCATAGTGAACTGCTGAAAAATTGTATTCCGCTGCTCTTCATAAATTTGTTTACCAGCTATTTTGTTGATGATTTCAATGTTCCGCTGGGTTGCCAGGGCAAGATTCGTTGCCCCTGCTCCATGGGTATGCGTAAGATTAGTAGACACAAAAAAGTGATGGTTTCTGTCATCATGAAAAACAAGGCGAAAATCTCTAGTGACCTGGTACCGCTTATCATCTTCCCATTCGACTTTATCCTGAAAACGTTCCAGAAACCAATCAGGGATATGCGGTCTATAACCGGTAGCAAGTACCACCTTGTCTGTCATATAGGTGAAATGAGAATCCTTTTGCCATTGATGGCATTGCAGCTGATACCCTTGACCTGCCGTGGTGATTTCCTGGACTTCTGTCATCGGCTGGATTGTAATATTCGCTTTTTTTGATCCTGTCGTCTTATGGTAGAGTGTACGGTATAATCCCTTCAATGTATCAGGATCAATTCCTTTCCGGAGGCTTCCTAGCATCTCCAGTGAATCAGTTCGTTTATCGAAAGGCAGCTCGTGAAAATAATCGACGTAATCCGGTGAAAAAAACTCCTGGCCAAGCTTGGCGCTTTCCAGTTGAAATAATCCTGCTGAACGTGTCAGCAGGGTCAGATGCATATCATCGCGATATTCCTGTTCCTGGAGTAAATCAAGGAAAACTTCTGCTGCACTTTGTCCGGAACCCACGATCGTTACGTGCTCTGAATTCAGCAGCTTTTCCTTATGGTACAAATACTTGCTGGTATGAAGCACATCTTCTTCGGGCAAGCCTGTCATATCTTTTAACATTAGCGGTTTACTGCCAGTTCCCATAACCACATGCCTGGTATGATAGGATTTCTCGATGCCGTGCTCTATATCTTTTACGATTACTTCATAATGGGGGTCATTCGCCTGAGGGTGATCGACTACATCGATGACCTTATGGTTAAACATTAGCCCCTGCAGACGAGAAACCACCCATTTCAAATAATCGTTGTATTCCTGTCTTGGAACCTTAAATTCACTATAAAAGAAAAATTTGAATAACCGATTTTCCTCACGTAAGTAATTTAAATAAGAATACGGGCTTGTTGGATCTGCCAAAGTCACCACATCTGCTAGGAAAGGTACCTGGAGATCCATCTTTTCTATCATCATACCGGGGTGCCAGTCGAACTGAGAAGTTTTATCAAAGAAAATACCATTCAATTCAGTTTTATCCATCAGTGCGGCCAACCCCAGATTAAACGGTCCTATTCCGATGCCAATCACATCATACATATCATCCATATAAAGTCCCACTCCTGTCTATCATTCACCTTTTTATTATCAAATTTCATTCACTCTTTCTTTCGTGAAACGCTGGTTTTTCTCTTATAATTTGAACTTAAAAATTCTCCCAACTTTGAAGGCTTCTTTGCTAAGGTTATATCCTTCCTGAACGTTAGAAAAACTTGGCTTGCCGTTAAGTCCTTATGACGAAAACCTTAGTTTTACGTATACTTTAATTCTTTTACAAAGTTAAAATTTCTAAAAGTGTAAAATTAAAAACCGCCTGCTCAGGCGGTTCCTTCTCAATCGGCAATGGACATCAGGTGTTTCAAAACCCCCTGGTTTTCAAGCAGATCAGCCAGGGTATAGTGATCCAAAACGTTTAAAAACGCTTTCAAGGCATCGTTCAAAACATCCTTCAACTTACAGCCAGGCGTGATGACACATTCATTATTTTCCCTGTCGAAGCATTCCAGCAGCAGAAAATCATCTTCCATCGTTCGGACGACGCTGCCTATATTTATTTCTTCTGGATTTTTCGCAAGCCTAAGTCCGCCTAATCGTCCTCTTATGGTTTCAATAAGCTCCAATTTGTTCAGCTGGTGGACGATTTTCCCCAAATGGTTTTCTGATATGTCGAATACCCTCGAAATTTCTTTGATGCTCGCAAGCTCCCCTTCCGGTTTGGAAGCGGTGTAAATTAATACACGCAAGGCGTAGTCGGTGTATTTTTTCAGACGCATAAAAAGTCATACTCCCTCATCTTTGTTTTTCTCATCGTACCACATCGTTATAATAATGTCTTTTTCGACAAATTAATTGTTTCATGTGAAACGTTAACGGAATCGTCACAAAAACCTGTATTTACAATATTGCTTTAGTGCTAAAATTGTTTTTACAATAAAGATGTACACAAAATACATCTTTCATACGTAAAGGGGTTATTTAAAATATGGCTACTCAAACAATGACGAGGTTAGATGAACAGACGATTAAAACAGTCAAAGCTACTGCACCAGTCCTGGCAGAGCATGGAGAGAAAATTACGACTCGATTCTATCAATTGATGTTTGAAGCGCATCCAGAGCTCAAAAACATCTTTAATATGACCCATCAAGAAGAAGGTAAACAGCCACGCGCACTAGCAGGTGCTGTATATGCCGCAGCCCAGTATATCGATGATTTGAGCCAGATCATGCCGGCTGTTGAACAAATTGCCAACAAACATCGCAGCTTGAATATCAAACCAGAACATTACCCGATTGTTGGAAAGTACCTCCTTCTTGCAATTAAAGATGTGCTCGGAGATGCAGCAACCGATGATATTATGGAAGCTTGGCGGGTCGCTTATGGTGAAATTGCAGAAGCCTTTATTCAAGTCGAAGCGGCCATGTATAAGGAAACCGAAGAGAAAAAAGGCGGCTGGGTCGGTTACCGTGACTTTGAAGTGTTTGATAAAGTGAAGGAAAGCGATGTCATTACTTCCTTTTATTTAAAGCCTGTAGATGGCGGTGCTTTACCGACCTTCAAGCCTGGACAATATTTAACCATAAAAGCACAAATGCCTGGAGAAAAATATGAGCAGCTTCGCCAGTACAGCCTCTCTGACTCACCTGGAAGAGAATATTTCCGGATAAGTGTGAAACGGGAGGATGGGACAGAGGAACTGCCTGAAGGAAAGGTTTCCACCTTCCTCCACGAACAAGTAAAAAAAGGAGATGTTCTTCCTGTCAGTGCGCCAGCCGGAGACTTCTTCCTGGATAAGGAATCAAAAAATCCGCTCGTCCTCATTAGTGGTGGAGTAGGACTGACACCGATGATGAGCATGCTCCAAACCCTTATCAACGAAAAGTCCGACCGTGAAGTTCATTTCATTCACGCAGCTCGCAACGGCAGCTTCCATGCCTTAAAGGATGACATGAAAAAAGCGGATCAACTTTCAAACGTAAAAACCTATATCATCTATGATTCTCCGACTGAAGAAGATATGGAAGCAATGCTCTACACGAAGGAAGGATATATCGACCTGCCATGGCTTCAGTCAGTAGTACCGCAGAATGCAGATTTTTACTTCTGCGGGCCAGAAGGATTCATGAGAGCAGTCAACAAGGCATTAAAAGAATGGCACGTGCCAGCTGACCGTATCAACTACGAGTTCTTCGGACCTAAAGGTGATATTGAGAGCTAAAGAAATAAAGTTTTAATAAATAGAAAAGAAAGGGGCTGTACCATAAGTCTGAATTAGACTTATGGGCAGCTTCTTGAGTTTTTCTAATTGTTGATACCGGAAAAGTATGGCCGGGAAACGATTCCCTTTCCGCAGGGAAGACGACAAGTCTCCTCGGGCTTCGCCCTGCGGGGCCTCGTCAGCCTTGCCTCTCCTGCAGGAGTCTCATCGTTTCCCCTGCCCAAATTGGCAATCAACAATGCAAAGATCTACTTTTTTACATATTAGAAAAACATGGCTTGTCGCCAATTCCTTATGGCGAAAGCCTTAGTTTTACTTATACCACCGATAAGCGATTCTTGAGAATCAAGAACAAACTTTAATAACTCCTTTAGATTAGAAAAGGCTTTTTAACTGGCCTCATGTGTGTTCACGGGGAGACTCGGGCGTTCGTCCCCGGAAAGCGAGTGATTTCGCCCCCGTAAATGAGCATAAAAATATAACTTGTAGAACAACATAGAGTTTCTCTGCAAACTGAAAGGACGCTCTTGTGAGCGCCCTTTTTTTGATTATTCTTCTAGTGTGGACGTATCCCCTGTTGGAAGCCCTAGTTCCCAGGATTTCAACAGACGGCGCATAATTTTACCGCTCCGCGTCTTAGGAATCGTATCTTTGATTTCTATTTCTCTCGGTGCTGCATGGGCACTGAGTCCTTTTTTGACAAACTGACGGATTTCTTCCCGTAGTTCATCAGATTCCTCATAGCCTTCATTTAACGTAATAAACGCCTTGATGATTTCGCCGCGCTCAGGATCAGGTTTACCGATAACCCCTGCTTCAGCAACAGCCTCATGTTCAATCAGCTTGCTTTCGACTTCAAATGGACCCACTCGTTCACCAGAGGTATTGATCACATCGTCGAGACGACCCTGGAACCAAAAATAGCCGTCTTCGTCCTGATAAGCGCTGTCTCCTGATACATACCAATCTCCAAGGAAATAACTTTCAAACTTACCTGGATTCTGCCAAATGGCACGCATTTGGGATGGCCATCCTTTTTTAATGGCGAGGTTCCCCATTTGGTTTGGAGGAAGTTCGTTCCCTTCATTATCGACGATTGCTGCCTCAACTCCCGGGAAAGGTTTGCCCATGGAGCCTGGGCGCATATCCATAGTCGGATAGTTACAGATCAGCATTGCTCCGGTTTCTGTCATCCACCATGTATCATGGATTCTCAGGTCGAATGCTTTCATTCCCCATGTGATTACTTCAGGGTTGAGGGGTTCTCCGACACTTAGCACATGCCTCAAAGAAGACAGGTCATGTTTTTTGACGACATCTTCGCCAGCACTTACAAGTTTACGGAAAGCTGTCGGCGCAGAATACCAGACGGATACATTGTATTTATCAATCGTACCGTACCAATCGTCCGGGCTGAATCGTCCGCCACGAATAATATTGGTAACCCCATTCAGCCATGGTGCAAAAATACCATAACTTGTCCCTGTTACCCATCCTGGGTCAGCTGTACACCAGTAAATATCATCTTCCTTCAAATCAAGCACCCATTTACCGGTCTGATAGTGCTGAATCATTGCGTTATGGACATGATAGACACCCTTTGGCTTTCCGGTAGAACCGGAAGTGTAATGGAGCAGCATCCCGTCTTCCAAATCAACCCATTCTATGTCAAAATCCTTGGAAGCCTGGTCCATTTCCTTATGATAGTCAATATAACCATCGCCGGAGTTTCCACCGACCAGGACGATTTGTTTCAAATGCGGCAAGTCATCCACAGGAACACGATCAAGGAGCTCCGGTGTGGTAATCAGCATGCTTGCTTCACTGTCTTCCAAGCGATCTCTTACTGCCTGTTCCATGAACGCTTCAAACAGCGGACCGGCAATGGCGCCGACTTTGAGGATTCCCAGAAAAGCAGCATAAAATTCAGGGCTGCGGTGCATGAACAGGAAGACGCGGTCGCCTTTTTTTACATCATATTTATTAAGTACATTTGCAAACTGGTTACTTTTGAGCTTCAAGTCTTCAAAGGTAAGTTTTTCTTCACGATCCGGAGACGAATAAATCAATGCAGTCTGATCTTTTTTGGCAGGATTATCTGCATGACGGTCGATCGCCTCATAAGCGATGTTCACCTTGCCTGTTTCACTCCAGGTGAATTCACTCTTGACGCTGTCCCACTGGAATTTTTCATAAGTATCTTTGTAATCTTTCATGTTGTGATTGCCTTCGCGTGCTGGAATTGGTTGCATGTCCATTGAATCACCTCATTAAAAATTTTGTAAACGATTTCTTCTACTGGCAAAAAAACTCCCACCGTTGAATGTGTGGACTGCTGCTCAATTTGGACTTTTCTAAAAATTCGTGAATTACTTATCATTTTAGAATACTTGCAAAAAGTTTTAAAGTAATTCGCAACAACTTTTGCCAAAAAGTAGGATACTTCCCTTTATTGACAGGGCAATTGGGCCGCTCTATAATTAATGGGCAGTACGGTATATAAACCTATCATTGGATGGGAGAGGTTCTTAGCTCAAACCCTCGATAAAAAACTAAGGATATATGTCGTTATCAGCCATATCCCTTAGGATGTGGCTTTTTTAATAGAAAGGAGATTTTGAATATGACCGGGAGGAAAGACGAAGATTTAAAAGACCTGTCTCTATTGGGAAGTCAGGGAACAAGCTATTCGTTCGACTATGACCCTGGAGTATTAGAAACATTCGATAACCAGCATCCGGACAGGGATTATTTCGTGAAATTCAACTGTCCTGAATTCACCACACTGTGCCCCAAAACTGGACAGCCTGATTTTGCAACAATTTATATCAGTTATATCCCTGATCAGAAAATGGTGGAAAGCAAATCGCTGAAGCTATACCTGTTCAGCTACCGTAACCATGGCGGTTTTCATGAAGACAGTGTCAATATGATCATGAATGATCTGATTGAGCTTATGGATCCACGATATCTCGAAGTATGGGGGAAATTCACTCCAAGAGGCGGGATATCCATCGACCCTTACTGTAACTATGGTAAACCAGGGACAAAATTCGAACAGATGGCAGAACAGCGGCTGATGAACCATGATCTGTATCCGGAAAAAGTTGATAATCGCTAATCGATAAGCAGGCTGTCTCAAACGTCTATTCAGACAAAAGAGACAGCCTGTTTTTATATTTATGTATGGCAGGTAAAACAGCCCGCTTTCCGCTTGGATGCAGAAAGCGGGCTGTTTTCCCCTATTGTTTATCCTGCTTGTATTGCATATAGACGGTCTGGGTGACTAAGAAATCTTCCACCCCATGCTTTCCATCAGCTCCGCCTAAGCCGGATTGGCGCATACCGGCATGGTAGCCTTGGACTGCTTCAAAGTTTTCACGATTGATGAAGGTCTCCCCGAATTTCAGCTCGTTTACGACACGCATCGCTTCATGATAATCTTCTGTGTACACAGAAGAAGAAAGGCCATACTTCGTGTCATTTCCACGCTCAATGGCTTCATCAAGCGACTTGAAAGTGCTGACAGGGATAACTGGACCGAAAATCTCCTCCTGGATGATTTCCATGTCCTGACTGACGTTTTTCAAAACAGTAGGCTGATAGAAGAAACCTTTATCCATGCCGGATGGACTGTCGCCTCCCGTTACGATTTCGGCACCTTCCTCAACGGCGGCGGCTACCATTTCTGCTACTTTTTCCTTCCGTTCCTGACTGACTAACGGACCGACATCCGCCTCTTTATTGGCAAGGGGATCATCAATTGTCACGCCTTCGATCTCTTGTTTTAATTTTTCAAGGAATGCATCCGCTACACTTTCATGGACATACACACGCTCCGCGTTTGTGCATGCCTGACCGTTATTGGCCAGCCGGGAAATCATAATGTTCTCTGCTGCCAAATCCAGATCGGCATTTTCTGTAACGATCGCCGGTGCTTTACCGCCAAGCTCTAAATTGACCTTCGTAATATTTTGCGCCGCAGCCTCCATCACTTTTGTACCTGCTGGAACACTGCCAGTCATGGAAATCATGTGTACATTTTCGTGAGATGCAAGTGCATTGCCGATTTCTGATCCTGTACCCGTCACAAGGTTATACACGCCATTTGGGATTTCTGACATGCTATCAACCAGTTTAGTGAATTCCATGGCGGTGTTCGGCGTCTGCTGACTCGGCTTAAGCACGATGGTACATCCAGTAACCAGTGCAGTCGCTACTTTTCGGGCTAAAATGAATACTGGAAAATTCCACGGAACAATGCCACCGACTACGCCAATCGGCTTTTTGTAAATATGAATTTGCTCATTCGGACGGTCACTTGGAACGATTTCTCCTTCTATCCTGCGTGCCCATTCAGACATATAACGGAAATAATCAATAGCAAGATCCACTTCTCCGCTGGCAAGCTCATAATCTTTTCCCTGTTCTTCCTGAAGCAATTCGATAAACCGGTCACGCTGTTCTTCGATTTTATCGCCAAGTGCCCGGACGATTTTCCCCCGTTCAATATTCGGGGTCATCTCCCAATCCTTTTGAGCGTTGAAGGCTGCTTTAACAGCCCTGTCTACGTCTTCTTCCGTGCCACGCGGCGTCCGAGAAATCACTTCCTCAGTCGCCGGATTAATAATGTCCAGCCACTCATTTCCTGTAGATTCTACGTACTGCCCATCAATATATAACTTGTGTGTTTGCAAGAATAATCCTCCTCTTTGCTTTCTGTACAATATTTTCCACCTATTTTCCTGCACTAAACACGCTAATCTGCTTATGTACGGGCAGCAGCAATTCGATTATACTGAAAGTAACCTATTGAAAATGGGGTGATCATCGTGCGTAAGAAGAGTCTTGCCTCCTGGATGTTCATCGCTATAGGAATCATGAACGCATTTACTTCTGGTGTCATGTTGATGTTAGTAGAGAATATGATTATCGGGGTGACGTTCCTGGCAGCCACCATCGTCTTTTTATCAGCAGGATGGGTTGCCTGGACAGAAGCACCCGCTCGAAAAGAAGCCAGATAATAGCTTCTGAAGCTTGCAGAGAAACCACGTACTCTCTGCAAGCTTTTTTTGTGATGAAAAATACTCCTTTTAACCGAACTTTCCGTTGTACATTCTGATGGCTGCGCGTATAATTAATTTGAATTTTGTAAAAATTTTACTTATTCGGCGTGGGGGGAGTTTTATGTACACCGTGGATCAAGGTTCACAGATTAACTATTTGATAATCGCCATCATTATCATAAGCTTCGTATTAAGCTTTATTGCACCTTTCGCACTTTTAGCTATTTTTCAGGACATTTTCTTCTTTTCACGAGAGCATTGGGTGTTTCAGGGGCCACCTTCAGCTTATATTACACTTGGTGCAAGTTTTTTATGGATTTCCATTATATTGAGCATCTATATTATTTTCAAATTCAAGCGGGAAGATAAAAATAAAAAAGCACCTCATTGGATGCTTATTGCCGGATTTCCTGTTGCTATCCTGTTGATTATACTGGCAATCAACAATTATTATTTTTTCGAAAAGAACGGCTTTGCCTACAACACCCTATTCGCATGGGAGCAACAAAAGTATCAATGGAGCGATGTACAGGAAATCGATAAAGTATACGAAAAGAATGAGGGTACCATCTTTTTGAAACAAATCATTTTCCATCTGAATGACGGCGAAACAATCGAAATTTCATATGGCCAGTCGCTCTGGGATTACCAGCGTAAAATCATCAGCAGCGCCGAAGCTTCCGGTGCAGCTATCCGTGACAACCTTGCAGAAATCAGGAAGAGACAATGACAGTCTAATCAAGCAATATACTTAGCCCACTGCCCTTCCAATATCCTACGCTTTCAACCTGTCATGGTTGTTTATTTACGTCTGCTTTTCATTTTTTTTTCCAAGTGAAAATCCAGCGAACAGCCTTCCTCCATAAGGAGCCAGCACTTCATCGACAAGTTTGATCAGAGGTTCTTTTTCACCGTGAACGTAATAGCGCTCAAGCGACTTCACGAAACCCTTGGCAAACACGGGGTCGTATGCCTGGATTGCTTTAATCACCCATTTAGAATCGCCCGTCCAGCACCTGTTAGTCCTGAGCACAAATTCATGGATGAGGTCCGCCATTTTGTTGACAATAAAAATTTCCTCCGCCCTGTCCTCTGATCCAATGAAATCCTCCAGCACATCTGTGATGAAATAACGTTTCTCCCAAATTTTCTTTTCATCCCATGAGGCCGGGCCACTAGCGAGCAGCTGTTCCGCTTCTTCTTTCAGCTTTACAGCATCTCCCTTTATGACATAACCTTCTGCCACCATCCGCGGCAGGGAAGGACGGCCGCGCTCACAGTCACTTTTATAAAACTTTTGATACGAGGAAAAGCTGTGGGCAAATACCTCAACAGGCCAGCCATAGGCATGAAATGATTCCCGGTAGGAGGAAAGGAGTTGGTCATCGAAAAGGACGATGTCCAAATCAGAGGTTTTGGTTGCCTCCCCCCTGACCACGCTTCCGGACAACAATGCCACCTCACAATGAGGATAATACGTATGAACTATCTTTTCAGCTGCCTCTTTTGCATCGAGCTTCATAAGCCCCTTTCCCCCCTTGTTCTTACCTGAAATCATTGGATAGTGATATCGATAATATCGTTTAGATCAATCGAGAATATGTCCCTGGTATTGGCATCCATACCGTGCAATCGCTTTCTGAATGTGCAGATTGAATTGATTTTACCTTTCTGATATTGATGCTCAAAGCCGTCATGATAAGTAATTTCCACTGTCAAATTATCATTCATCGCCCGTTGGATCAGGAAGTCAATTTCAACGGCCTTCTGCTCATCGATGATTCCCTTCTCTACGCGTTCATCTTCTTTCCAAAGTTCTTTCACAAGCTGAACATGCTCCGGCAGCATCAATGATGTCCACTTGATTGTACCGCGATCCCTGTTCTGGCCATCCATCCTTACCCCTCCCGTCATAATTTCGAACGTTTGTTCTCATTATATCCAAAGTTTCTAAAAGGGTAAAGCTGATTTTTTTGAATTCCATAAATTAACACTGGAAACTCCCCGGATAGCTACAATTTGCCATCTATAAAATGGGTGCTGCAGCCAAAAAATAATAGGCGACATACATCATCGTGGAGGAGTCATTTATGAAACAGTACCTTGTTGACATCTGGACCTTATTGGATCCATTATACTACCGAATGAGCCGCCTGACATATGTGCGGTCTAAAAATAAAATTAATAACATCTTTCGGGTCAAGCTGGTCGCTTATAAAGGAAAACAGAGGAAGCTGGCTGACGGTACGCTCCTTCAGAAAAATGACCAGCTGATCAAAATACATCTGCATAATATCCGGCTGATCAATGAAATGCGCGGGATGAAAAACGATATTCAAAAAGCCCGCTATATTTATAAAGCTGTTCAGCACTCTTTGCCTGACCTCGTTTCGTTCATTACTTCCCATAAGCGTGTCAATGAGATCAAAGGCATTGTTGGCATCACAGCCCTGAACAGTGGCTGTGAACGGCTTGGGTTCGAAATTATTGCTATCGAGAGCCCCTTCTATCGCTCGCTGAAATTAATGTCATTTATTGCTATCAGCACTCTGTGTATGCGGCCGCCATCCCTGAAATATTTGAAAAAGCACCAGCCTAAATATATTTACATGTCCCGTACAGACCTTGAAAATAGATACCAGAGCAAAAAAGCCGAATACACCATGTAGGCGTCTTCGGCTTTTATTCTGCGAGTTGATGCATGGTGATTTCCGGCCGGCTTCCTACCCGGATGTTCAGCCCGGTCTGACCAAGCCCTTCGCTGATATAAAACGCTTTACCCTGATAGTTTTGAAGGCCTTTTACCATATCCATCCGTGGCAGCTTACCCATTTTGGCCAGATGGTAAGCCTTCGGATAAAGAATCTGTCCGCCATGGAAATGTCCGGACAATAAGTAATCAAAATGATATCCAGCCATTTCAAGGACAACATTCGGGTCATGGGTCAGGACTAGTGTATACCCTTCTTCCACCTCTTTAAAGGAAGCTTCCAGATCACTGCGACCAGTGCTGTAATCATCAATGCCAACGATATTGATTTGTCTGCCGTCTATCATGAGGCGTTCCTGTTCATTCTGCAGCGTCTGGCACCCATAAGCTTGCAAGGTGCTTTTCAATTTTTCAAAATTATGGGGGCGAAGTACATAATCATGATTGCCGAAAACAGCATAAATGCCATGAACAGGTGCAAGGCGCTGGAAAACCTCCAGGTACGGCACAAGCTTTGGTATTGTCCATTTCCGGTCGAGGAAGTCTCCTGTCAACGCAATCAGGTCAAAAGACTCTCCTTTTAATCTTTCATGAAGCTCATCTGCTGTAATCGAAATATTTTCAAGATGCATATCCGAAATATGCAAAATATGGAGCGGTCTTTCGGTATATTTTGTAGCTCCAACATCAATTCTATTTATATTAACTTGCCTGGTATTTTTATAGGCGGCATGAATGCCGATCAGGATAAATGGTATGAAAAGCAGTAACAGACTCACAATTCCACCTCCAAATTCCATTATACAGACGTTTGGCAGCTAGATAACTGGCAATTGGTGGCTTTGTTTCCAATGCAGTTTCTTTCTACGCTTTTATGACCTGGTTTTTGGTATGATAAAAGAAAAACAGCAGGAAAGGAGGAGGGAAATGAAGTCTGGCAGATGGTTGGCTTTTATTGGCCTCGTTAGTTTATGGCTAGCAGCATGCAGTGTACAGGAAGAGTCCGTCGACTCAGAAACTGTCATGAAAACTACCCCGCAAATGTACTTGCTCGACCATCCAGATGGGGATATCTTTGCTTTTGAAAATGTTGTCTATGAAAATGCGGAAGATATTGAATGGATGAGGAAACTGGAGTTAGAAATTGGAGAAAAAGTATTGGAAATCACCGGCACCTATCATGAAGGAGAGGATTTCGGCACAGGGATAGCAACCAACCTGCCTGTTGGAACGGAGATATTTGAACTGCAGGAAAACAACAGTCCTGTTCTTATAGCAGTCGTCGGTGATCAGAAGATTCCTTATATTGGCCTTAAGGAAGGATGAAACAGGAAGTTAGCAGGAGAATATAGAAATAGACTGAAGCTGCATTAGATCGCTTACATTTTAGCGAATGGAGCGATTTTTTTATATACAAATATGAAATAGAAATGTTGTCTGGAAGCAGAAAAAGGCCCCGGGGTGTAACCGGAGCCACTGAAAAAAGCCCTTTATAATCAAAAGGAGATGTTGAAGTTGGTTGTTGATTCTCACGAACCGCTTGCCGGCGGATGCTTGCCGCGGGCACGGCCTCTCACTATTCGTGGAATCAACTATGATATAACCGTGTATTGTTAACTTTAACAACGGCCAATCTAAAAAGGGTGATCTTCTTTGATTTTAAAGAAAATCACCCTTTTTTCATGTTCAAAAAACACTACATAAAGACTCATGAAGGTATAGAGGGCATAAAATCCCTGAAAGTTAAATCAAAAGCAGGACCGCCTTGCCCACCCCCTGAAAAGCTAAAGCCGATCCTCATCGTAACGTTCTTTATCACAGCGAGGATTGACCGCTTTTTTAAAAGCCAAACCTTACCTACATCTCCCGATTACCAGTTGCTTCGGTGTAACCCGAGGGACCTTACTGTCTTCCTAATAGAAAAGATCTTTCACAGCCACCTAAAGAAAAAATATTTAATTGGAAAGCTGGTTGTATATTTCCTTTACACGGACTGTCAATGGATGGTCCATAGGCAGATCAGCAATCTCAGTAAATGCCTCGATCGCACCTACAGCTTTAATTTTCTTCTGAAGCTCCTCTGCTTCCGGATCGCTGTCATTCTGATACAGCAATGCTGACGCAATGACTTCTGCTAAATAGTCTGGAGCTTTCTTAAATAATTGAACGTACTCTCGCCCAGGACCGACAAGCCTGTCGTCTGGACCTAACTTTCGGATCGGGGCACGCCCTACCCGAGTCACATAATCAGACAAGGCTGGATTCAGGAAACGCTCGATGATTTTATCCACGTAATGGTGATGTTCGCTTTCATCAAATTGATATTTTTTAATCAGTACATCTCCTGATTCACCAAGCGTTCCCCTTACTTTTTCCAAAATGGCAGGATCGTCCATAGCTTCCTTGATCGTCTCTAAACCATGGTAATGACCAAGGTAGGCGGCAACAGCATGACCGGTATTTACTGTATATAACTTTCGCTCGATGTAAGGAGTCAGGTCACCAACATAATGAATACCGGTTATTTCCGGTAAATCGCCTCGAATATCCTTCGTTTCCACAACCCATTCATGGTACGGCTCTACTTTGACGGTCAAAGGATCTTGATTCTTCTGTTCAGGAACGATTCGATCAACAGCAGCATCAGGAAATCCGATTTGCTCTTTGACCTTTTCCTGAACGGTGCCATCCAATTCATTTAATACGTATCCACGAAGCTTTGAAGAGCCTTCAATCATGTTTTCACAGGCAATTACATTCAATGGACGGCTGCCATTGTCCACTACTTTTTCCAGACCTTTTGCCAAAAGTGGTGCAATCACTTTCAAAATTGCCGGACCAACAGCTGTTGTCACTAGGTCTGCCTCGGCAATTGCTTCGATTACATCCTCCTGCTGCTTCAGGCTGTTAAGGCCGGCTATGTTATTGACCTGGATGCTTTCGTTGGAGCCGGCAATCTCCACATGGTAGGATTTCCGCTCATTGATGAGCTGGATCAATTTTTCATCGACATCTACAAACGTTGTGTCATAACCGGACTGGGAAAGGAGCGCGCCGATGAATCCGCGCCCGATATTCCCTGCTCCGAAGTGAAGTGCCTTCATAGTTATTCCACCTCGCTGAATATGGAGATTACTTCCTGTTTAGAGTCGGCCTGGAGAATTTTATCAATATTTTCTTCTTCAGAGCAGACGATGGCGATTTTCGATAGGATCTCCAAGTGCTCATCACCTTTACCCGCGATCCCGATCAGGAGCTTCACTATATTGCCGCCGCCAAAATCTACTCCATCAGGTACGGTTACGACAGAAATGCCAGTTTCTTTCACAGATTTTTTAGCTTCTTCGGTTCCATGGGGGATGGCGACATGATTCCCCATGAACGTGGAGGTGATTTCCTCTCTTGCAAGCATCGATTCGATATAATCTTCCGTAACGTAGCCTTCCTTGTGAAGGATACCGCCGACAAAACGGACAGCTTCTTCTTTCCCGGTAAGACTTTGGTTCAATTGGATATTGGCTTCTTTCAAAATAGTTTCAGACATAATTTTCTCCCCTATCGTTTATTCTTAAAAAATTGATGCAGCTGGTTTGAAAGGTAATGAATGATCCTTTCTTCATCCTTCGACTGCAATATTGCGATACATTTCTCTTCCTCTACAATCAATGAGCTGATAAAACTCATTACCTCCAGCCCTTCTTGATGAAGTCCTTCCGGGGCCAGCATCAAAAGCATCGTATCCATCTTCATATCCTCCTGGTCCATGCCTGTAATCACAAGTGGACGTTTCAAGTAATGAATGGTGAAGGATACCTTCTCGATATGTTCACTTTTCGTATGATACAACGCCAGTTTCGTCTCAGGTATGCCGAGACCTCCCAGTTGTTCGCGGGCTGCCAATTGCTTGACTACCTCATCAGGGCTGGTTATTGTTTGTGACAATTGTGCACATGCTTTTCTCAATGCATCCGAAAGGTCATCTGCTTCTATATTCTCAACGAGTAATCCGTCCAGAACCTGGTTAACGCTCGTTGCATAGCGCTGAATGGTTTCGACCGAATTGCGGATTGCCTGTAACGTATCATCTGCTTCCACAATTTTTTCCGGTTGCTGTTCCTGTTTTTTTATTCTGCCGGAAATCCTTACTTTACGAATGGCATGCTCAATTCGATGAATGTCCCCTGGGGGAAGAATTGGATTTACCTGGATATATTCTTCCATATTTCTCAAGTGAACCGTCGAAATGATCATGTCATACGTTTGAAGATCAAGCTGTTCCAAATCGAAAAGAGAATGGTGCTCGACCGTTTCGATATCTTTGAATTCCCGCTTCAATCTTGCTGCAAGCATTTTGGCGGTGCCGATTCCGCTTGAGCAGACCACCAGTACATGAAGGCTTTTTGGATCTTCCATATTCAATAACGCGGAGGCAAAATGCATGACAACAAACGCTGTCTCTTCTATTGGAAAAGTAAGCTCAGGAAAAATGTCATCAAGCGCCTTCTTCACTACTTGAAATAATTCAGGGTAGTCTTCGTATATTTGCTCTGTCAGTGGATTCTGGATCCCCATATTCTGCTGGAGCCGATACACGCTCGGCTTCAAGTGAACGACTAAATCGTTGAGCAGTCTTGGCGACCGATGCAAATCTGACCCAATGTCATTAGACACAATTTCAATGAGCTGCTTCGCTTTAAAAGCGACGCTTATACTTGATTCTTCTATCGTGTAGTCCTTATGGAATCTTGCTTTTGCCCCCATCAGATGCATTGTCGTATAACCGATTTCAGCCTCTGGAATATCAAATTCAAATGCATTTGCCAATTTATCTATCAACTCACTGGCAAACGCATATTCCTTTGTAGTTTTCATGTTCTCCAAATGGGACTGGTCCATATCAATCATCTCACCGAGTCTGACCCGCTCTAATGCGAGGGCAAGATGAACAAGCAGTCCTATATAGGCACTGTCTGCAAGATGATAAGGCAGTTTATCCCGTAACTCTTCCAGATGCTTCTCAATCTGCTTCAATTTTTCCTTATCCACCATGCCGAGAAGCTGGCTGGATACTTCATCAATGGGAGATTGAGCAGGGTCATTCACCTTTTCCCTTAATAGAGTAAGGAAATCAAGCTCATCCATGTGTTCCATAATAAGATGGTTGATCGCTTCCCGGATGGCGGCTTCATCGCCCCGGACTTCCACCCCGTAGCCCCTTTTCCGGACTAAGGACAGGTGAAAATCACTCAGCTCTACTTCCATTTTATCCAAGTCATTACTGAGAGTGGCAACTGTCACGCCAAGTTCGTTAGCCAAGGCCACCAGTTTCACCGGTTCCCTTGCCTCAAGCAGCCTTGACAGCAACAGAACATGCCGTTCTTCCGGAGTATAATCCAGGGATGCCTGTTCATGGATGGCTGCCCTCAACTCTGTCATCGCAGCATCTGTGCCAGCGATGACAAAGCCGCTTCCTGCCTTTTTATCCAGCTGAATGTCATACGAGTTAAGGATATCCTCGACATTTTTCATATCACGATGGATGGTTCTTGTACTGACATCAAGTTCCTCTGACAGATTTTTCACAGATACTTCCTGGCTTGCATCCAACAGAATTTCCAGCAGCTTCCGTTCACGACCGGTCATATACATTCCTGCTCACCTCCCTCATCCCATTCTTCGTCTATTAATTATTTTCCGTAAGCTCATTTACGAGTTCATCATATTTCGGGCTGTTCAAAAAGTTTTCGACAGAAATATGATAAGCTCCTGGCACCTTGTTCCTTGCACGATCCGTCAAGTCCTTATGGGTAATGACAATGTCTACATCATCAGGAAGGTCATTGATCGCCATATTCGTTACATCAATATCGATGTTCGCTTTCTTGAATTTATTTTTTAACAAGGATGCACCCATGGCACTGGATCCCATACCGGCATCACAGGCAAAAATAATTTTGTCAACTTCACTATAATCGACTTCCGGTACTTTGTCTGCCGGTGTCTCTTTGACAGGGTCCTCTTCTTTTTCATCTTCTTTTGCCAGGGTTCCTGCTACACTGCTTTTCTTCCCTTTCATTGCTTCCATTTTAGCAGTAGCCGCATCTAAGTCTTCTTCTTCCTCCTGTTTGCTCATTTTCAAAATTAAGGAAGCAACTGCGAAGGAAATAGCTGCTGCAACCAGGACACCAAGGATGACACCAATAAAGTTGCCTTTAGGCGTCAACGCCAATAGGGCGAAAATACTTCCTGGTGATGGCGTAGACGTCAAACCGACACCAAACGCTGCGAACGTAGCTGTTCCAGCAACACCTCCGGCCATCGGAGCTAACAATAGAAGCGGGCGCGATAAAATGTACGGGAAGTAAATTTCATGAATACCACCAAGGAAATGGATGACTGCAGCACCTGGTGCAGTATGCCGGGAAATTCCTTTTCCGAATACCATGAACGCAAGCAAGACACCAAGCCCAGGGCCAGGATTTGTTTCTAACAAGAACAGAATGGATTTTCCTGCTTCCTGTGCCTGATCCACTGCAATCGGACTTAAAATCCCATGGTTAATCGCATTGTTTAAAAAGAGAACTTTCGCTGGTTCAATGAAAAGGTTGACCAAAGGAAGTAATCCGACATTGATCATGAATTCTACCCCAGCTGCCAAAACCTTTGTCAGTCCGGAAACAAGTGGTTCAATAATCTTGAATCCGAATAAAGCCAGGATTCCTCCGACAATTCCTGCGGAGAAGTTGTTGACTAGCATTTCAAATCCAGAACGGATTCTGCCTTCAAACAGCTTATCCGTATACTTGATCGCGAGACCGCCAAGCGGCCCCATCAGCATGGCACCAAGGAACATTGGAATGCTCGCTCCTACGATGACACCCATAGTCGCTGTCGCCCCGACGACACCGCCGCGGAGGCCATGGACAATTCGACCCCCGGTAAAACCGATCAGCAGTGGCAGCAAGTAGGTGATCATTGGACCTACCAGCTTCGCGAAATCCTCATTAGGAGTCCAGCCTGTTTCTATGAATAATGCTGTAATCAGACCCCAAGCGATGAATGCTCCGATATTGGGCATGATCATCCCACTCAAAAAACTTCCAAACCGTTGAACTTTTGCTCTTGCACCTGTTTGCTCTGCCACAAAAAGTTCCTCCTCGTCTCTTTAAATTTATAGATTTTAATCTCTTTGTATTTTCATCATAAAGCGGTTACAATGCTTTTCTCAATACAATCTAAATGCATGTTTGGCAGAGGTAACGTGACAGAATTTAATAAGTACCTTGAGAAACACTTGTCAAAAGCAGTAAAAAACACAATTGCTCCTTTCCAAGCCAACAGAAACAATGAAAAAGCTGAAAGCAAAACCGATAGCCTACCCCTTCAGCAAAGGGCTTAATTTGGCAATCGATGCTTCCAGCCTTTCAGCATTTTTCTTATACATATCTTTGGCTTCTTTTGAATCTGTGGCCAGTGCGAACAACTCCAGGTCCGCCTGGCATTTTTTCATACTGGCAAGCAGGAGCGGTCTTTCCTGGGAAGATGGGACCTGAATTTTGTCATCATACAAATCGGCGGTAAGTTCCCCATAAGCATTGATCTGGCCGAGGAAAACATTTTCCAGTGTCACCCCGAGTTTGTCCAGCTCGGATTTGAGCCAGCCGCGATTTTTCCCAGCTGAAGTTAGAGGCTCATCTAATATTTCTCCGTCCATAATTACGGTATGGGGTTCTTTTTCATTGATAGCGGGCATACCGAGGTCTTTGCGTGTAACAGGGCGGGCATCCTTTTTGGGAAGCACACTCAGCTTTCCGTCTGCTTCTAATACGGCGTATTCCAGGTCGGCAATATCAAAGATATCTTTCTCTCTCAACAATTGAAGCAGTTCATCCGTGGTGTACTTTTCCTTTTTCAAATTCTCTTCAAGCACTTTGCCATCCTTAATGATGACAGTCCCTTTGCCTTCTACAAAATCCCGGACTCGCTTAGAATGAACCGACAGGATTTCAGTAAAAAACGGCAGTACGGCAAATATCAGGATGCCAATAATTCCGTGCCAGATGTTATTATCGAGTCCCATGATCACTTCGGCGGCAATACTTCCGATGGTGATGCCAGTGACATATTCAAAAAAAGACAGCTCGGACAATTGCTTTTTACCAAGAAGTTTCGTCATTAAAAACAAGATGATTACAAACAGGAAACCTCTTACAACTACTTCTAACCAATCTGGCATTCCGGAATCCTCCTTTTAAAAGCCTTTATATTGTTCTTCCTCCCTTTCCAGCTTGCTTACCCGTTCTCTGATATCCTGCTTGATTTCCTCCATTACAAGCATTTGTTCATGAAACAGCCGCTTTGTTTCCTCATCATTACTGTGAAGGGCAAGCGTGGAAAGTCCTGCTTCCATGCTTTTTAGCATGGCTAGACATTGCTTAACTTCTGCACCGATCGTCATCTTAACCGCTCCTTAACCCTTAGGTTTGAATATGATTGCTGCAATTGTTCCGAAGATGATTGCCGCTGAAATACCGGCACTTGTCACTTCGAACATTCCAGTAACCACTCCGACAAGTCCATGCTTTTCTGCTTCTTCCATTGCCCCGTGAACCAGCGCATTCCCGAAGCTTGTAATCGGCACGGTTGCCCCGGCTCCGGCGAAATCTATCAATGGTTCATACAGACCGAACCCGTCCAAAATTGCTCCCAACACCACTAAGGCGCTTAACGTGTGCGCAGGAGTAAGCTTAAAAACATCGAACATGATCTGACCTATTACACAGATCAGTCCCCCGACAACGAATGCCCAAAAGAAAATCATGCCTCCCCACCTCCAAATTCAATAGAAACAGCGTGAGCGATACACGGAATTGTTTCTTTTTGCTGAAAAGTTACCGGAGAGAGCAAAGCACCGGTTGCAACTACAAGCATCCGCTTAATTTCTCCTTTTTTCATCCGGTTTAATAAATGTCCATATACAACAACAGCCGAGCATCCAGCTCCGCTTGCACCCGCCAAAACAGGCTGTCCTTCCCGGTAAATCATCAATCCGCAATCCTGAAATTGCTCCTCATTGATGTCGGTGCCGTGTTTTTTCAGCAAATCGAGAGCCACCTCGCGGCCAATGTGCCCTAAATCACCAGTCACAATCAAATCATAATAAGAAGCGGTAATATTCCTTTCCTTCAAATGAGTTTCGATCGTATCGACAGCAGCAGGCGCCATTGCTCCTCCCATATTGAAGGGATCAGACAAGCCCATATCAACCACCTTGCCGATCGTCGCCGAAGTTACAACAGGGCCTTCTCCCTTATCTTTCACTAGCGATACTCCTGCTCCGGTAACTGTCCATTGGGAAGTGGGCGGTTTTTGTGCTCCATATTCCGTCGGGTAGCGGAACTGCTTTTCTACGGCGGCATTATGGCTGGAAGAGCCCGTTAAAATACACGAAGCGCCGCCATGGTTAATGAGGAAGGCACTTAATGCCAATCCTTCCATCGACGTCGAACATGCCCCGAATAAACCAAGGTATGGAGCACCCACTGTTTTGGCAGCGAAGCTTGTCGGCGTAATCTGGTTGATCAAATCTCCTGCCAGAAAAAACTCTACCTGCTCTTTCGTGACTTCCCCCTTTTCGATAGCCCGCATAGCTGCTTCTTCCAGCATTACTTTATGGGCTTTTTCAAAGGTATCTTCTTTCAGCCAAATATCCTCATGGAGGATATCAAAGTCATCCGCTAACTTTCCATTTGCCTCAAATGGTCCCCCGACTGTTCCTGTGGATACGATTACCGGCCGTTTTTCAAAGACCCATGTTGCCATTACAACCCACCCCACTGAATAAGAATCGTCTTGATCAAAGCAATGAGAAAAGCCGCGAAAACACCTGTCATGATTACAGATCCAGCGAGCTTGAACATATTGCCTCCCACACCAAGGATGAACCCTTCTGTACGGTGCTCGATAGCTGCAGAAATAACTGCATTCCCAAAGCCTGTAACAGGGACTGCAGTACCTGCACCGCCAAATTGCGCCATTCGATCATACACACCAAATCCGGTCAGCAGCATAGCGATGAATACCATGACAGCGACTGTCGGGTTTCCTGCCGTTTCTTCCGTGAAATTAAAATTATAAATGAAGAACATTTGAATGAATTGACCGATCAGGCAGATGAATCCGCCGACAAAAAAAGCTTTGACACAATTCTTTAAAACTGGCCGCTTCACTTCTCGCTGATTTTGGAATTGCTGGTATTCTTGTTGCGCAGGGGTGAGATTCTTTTTTTTATCAGCCATTGCCGGGCACCTTCTTTACGTTTTTTCCTTCGAAAGTTTAATGATCCGTTCTATTTCCTTCTTCCATTTCTTCTTTCCGATACCACCTTCACTGAGCTTTCCTTTCAGCTCCATGACTTCTAAATGGATTTTTTTATCCATCGATAGTGTCACCTCATGATCGGGAAATTGCTTTTTCGCTTGTCTGTTCATTTTCTTTTCGATTTTTTTCAAAGAAAACCGTTCATTATGGGGAACCTGGGCAGCAATCAAAAGCTTTTTTCCATCATTGACAGCCTGGACATCTTTAAGATGATTCTCCTCTTTTAATTGCTTTTCTGCATTTCGGGCAATATCCTGATTAACAATCTCTGCTGTTCCTACTTTTATCGGATCGTTAATTCCAGCTCCCGGCTCTGCACCGGGCTGATTCTGGCATCCGGCCAGCAAAGCACCTGTAATTACAACACTTAATAGCCAGTACATTCCCTTCACCACCTTTAACGGTCGAATAACAGAAAAGGCCAGCCCATATGCTAACCTTTTGCTTATCCTTCCCCATTATTGTTGTCTATATTGCGGTTCCTCCTGCTCGATTTCCGCCACTCTCGGTTCCAAATTATCGATGATTGCCTGTGTTTGCTGAGCAGCCTGTTCGTACAGCTGTTTCGCCTGCTGGTTTTCCGTTCCCAATGCGAATGTTTCAAAGCTGGCCTGGGCACTTTTCAGTCCTGCCATCGTCTGCTTGACATCACTGATTACTGTCATAAATCTCTCTCCTTTACTATTTTTTTTACAAATGTTATTTTCTTCTACTCTTATGGTTTTATGATTTCCTTTTTTTTGAAAATGTGATTTCCTTACATTCATAAAAAAGTTATAGCGGGGATACCAATAAACTTGTTAGAAAGCTTATGAAACCATACAATAGGCAATAGACAGCTTTTCGAACATACCAGAATAGAAAGGGAGATTACACCATGGCAATTCAAGTAAAACAGGAAGGCAATGTCTACACAATTGAACCAGTTAAAGGAAAGTCCCTGCTTGCGACCGCTTTTGAACAAGAGGTACCGCTTGATTATAAATGCCAAAAAGGGAATTGCACCCGTTGTAAGGTAGAACTGGTGAAAGGCGAAGAAATTGTGAACAAGCCGACTCCAAAAGAACACGAACAAATCGAGGATGAACTGCCTGAAGGCTACCGCCTCGCCTGCCAGACCGTACCATTGAAATAGAGAAGACAACCTAATAGGATGAACGTGGCCAATGAAAAAGTCTTTTATAACCTAAAGAAGCTGTTAAAGCTTGTTGTTGATTCTCCCGAATCGCTTGCCGGCGGATGCTTTCCGCGGGCACGGCCTCTGCTAACTTGGTCAAGAAGACCACTTGACCAAGTGGATCTTCGGCTCGCGCTGTTCCCGCAGGCGTCACCGCCTCTCGCTCATCGGGGAATCAACCATGATATAACTGTATAGCTTTATAAACTTTAACAGCAACCAATCTAAACAGAGTGGGCAGCCTCTCCCAAATAGGTGATCCACAATGAAAAAAGATTTCTTTCATACAAAAAATCGCCTCAATCGTTATAATGTAAGCGGTCAAGCCTACAATAACGAAAAGTGAGGCGATTTTTTAGTCATTCAGGACTTTATATTATCTGGAGAATACATGGTCACCAATGATTGTGGTAACTTCACGTGATTCGAGATAGGAACTGTCAGCTTTATCCGGGTTATAGAAAAACAAAGAACCATGTCCGAGACCATGATAGGCAAGTGCCTCTTCTACGGCATGCTTGGATTCTTCACTCGCTGGTTGATTGATAGTGCCGTTCAGCACTGGGGAAAATTGATAACCATCGTATATGACCCCATGGATGGAATCCGGGAATAGATCGCTGTCCACGCGGTTTAATACAACTGCTGCAACAGCAACTTTACCACTGTATGGCTCCCCTTTCGCTTCAGCTTCAACCAATCTTGCCAATAGATCCTTCTCCGAAGCTGTGATAGTAGCTGGGATGGTAAGTGTTTCTCCTGTCATAATCATGTTGTTTTCCTTATCATTTGCTTCTTTCAAATCAACTACAGAAACTCCATATTGCACACCAATTTTATATAGTGATTCCCCTTCTTTGACTGTATGAGTCTGGCCGCTTGCATGTACCTGTGCTGTGATTCCTAGAGAAATCACGATTGCAAGGGCTGATATTATCATATTTTTGAAACTCATGTTGCTACCTCCCTCTGAAAATTCATCCATTACAACCTAACATGATATAAGCGCCCTATCATTACTAAATATTTTCCAACATTACCATCCACAGGTTATCGATAGAAATCCGAAAATAAAACATAAACCTGTCCATCACGCTCATATAATGAACTATATTTCAAATAGAAAGGGGAGGATGGGGTGCCGCCAATATCTGACCGGATCAGCAGTTTACCACCGTATTTATTTTCTATCTTCCAAAAAAAGAAACGAGATTTAGAAGCACAAGGCGTCGATGTTATCGACTTAGGAATAGGTGCGCCAGATTTACCGACTCCTTCATTCATTATAGATCGACTTGTCCGGGAAGTCCGGATACCTGCCAATCATGTTTATTCCCCCTATACCGGCTGTTTAGAATTTCGCCAGGCTGTCGCACATTATTACCAAAAAAACTATGACATTGCTCTGGATCCTGATACAGAAATCCTGGCTCTGATTGGCTCAAAAGAAGGCATTGCCCATATGATATCTGCTGTTATGAATCCAGGGGATACAGCTCTCATACCGGATCCTGGCTATCCTGTTTACCAGTCTGCTGTCCATCTGGCTGGTGGTAAAGCAGAATTTCTGAAGCTGGATCCCGAAAAAAATTACCGGCCTGATTTTGACAACGTTCCGGAAGGCGTTCGCAAAGATGCCACGTTGATGATCCTGAACTATCCAAGTAACCCGACAGCCGCCACTGCAGACCTTGATATTTTTGAAGAGTCTGTTGCATTTGCAGAAAAATATAACCTTGCCATGATTCACGATGCTGCTTACAGCTCCCTGACATTCAACGGCTACAAGGCACCGAGTGCCCTGCAAATTCCCGGGGCAGCCAAACAAGTCGTTGAATTCGGTTCGTTATCCAAAACCTTCAACATGACAGGATGGCGGATCGGCTACGCTGTCGGAAACAAAGATTTGATCAAAGCGCTTTCCATTTTTAAAAGCAACACCGACACCAGTCAGTTCCTTCCGATACAAAAAGCAGGTGCTGAAGCGTTGTACAGTGATTTTTCAGCGGTAGAAGAGAACATTACCATCTATGACGCGCGCATGGCGATTATGCTTGAGGCATTAAATGAAATTGGTGTTACCGTCCAAAAACCTAAAGGTACATTTTTTATTTGGGCTCCCGTTCCCGCCGGATTCACCTCCGCAGGCTTTGCGGAAAAAGTGCTGGAAGAAGCCGGAGTCATCATCACTCCTGGTAACGCATTCGGACCCTCTGGAGAAGGCTATTTCCGAATTTCACTCTCTGTTGAAACCAATCGGCTGAAGGAGGCTGCTGACCGAATGAAGGCAGTGCAGCCAGGGGGGAGTAAATCATGAGTATTATTAGGCAGGCAACAATGACAGGCGCAGAAGGTATTGTGCACAGTCTTGAAATAGAAGGCATTTCAAAGGTTTTTTGTGTGCCTGGGGAAAGTTATCTCCCTGTGTTAGATGCCATTTATGAAACAAACAGCATCGATCTCATTTCTACAAGGCATGAAAGCGGAGCGTCTTTCATGGCTGAAGGTTACGCCAAAGCGACCAGAAAGCCAGGTGTTGTTATGGCAACCAGAGGTGTTGGTGCAGCTAACCTGTCGATCGGCGTGCATACCGCCTTTCAGGATTCAACACCGATGGTTGTCTTTTTAGGACAAGTAGATAGTCATTTCCTTGGCAGGGAAGGCTTCCAGGAAGTGGATCTGGTGCAATTTTTCAAGCCGATTGCAAAATGGTCTGTTGAGATCACCCACGCCAGCCGTGTACCTGAATTAGTGCAGCGTGCTTTTCGGATTGCCCAATCAGGACGCCCCGGTCCAGTCATCGTTTCCTTGCCGGAAGATATGTTGAAACAAGAGGCCCATCTAGTATTCAGTAACCCGGTAAACAGACCGGCCCCTTCCCCATCACATCAGGAGATCAATTCTGTGGCAGCATGTCTTCAAGAGGGTAAACGTCCGCTTATTATCGCGGGAGGCGGAATCAAGAGTGCCTATGCCGAGGATGAGCTCCTCGCTTTTGCTGAAAAATATCAAATACCTGTAATGGCAGCCTTTCGGAGACACGATGTTTTCCCAAATAACCATGAATTATATGTCGGACATTTGGGGCTGGGAACAAATGCTGAGGTACTGGAAACCGTTCGACAGGCAGATGCCATTATAGCCCTTGGAACGAGACTGTCAGAAGTGACGACACAAGATTACTCTATCATCTCTAATAAGCAAACGCTCATCCATATTGATATTGATGCTTCTATTCTAGGAAGTGTTTTTCCGCCTGAGATCGGTATCGTTGCCGATATGAAGGCAGCCCTATCCGCTCTTTTAAAATTGGAACTGCCATCATACTCACGAGACTGGGCGAATACACGGCGAAGGCATTACGAAAAAGCCTCCCACCTTGAACTGAAAGTTGACCAGGAGCTGATTGACAACAGCCAAGTGATGGCTCATCTCCAAAAAGCACTGCCGGAGGATGCCATACTCACCAATGATGCCGGTAATTTTGCAAGCTGGCTCCATACGTTTTATCAATTTAGAAAAAAGAGAACATATATCGGTCCGACTTCAGGCGCGATGGGGTATGGTATGCCTGCTGCACTCGGTGCCAAGCTTGCTTTTCCTGGTAAAACAGTCGTTTCTTTATCCGGTGACGGCGGATTCATGATGACCATACAGGAATTAGAGACTGCCGTTCGTTATCAAATCCCCATAATCAGCATCGTTTTTAATAATCAAATGTATGGCACTATTCGCATGCATCAGGAAATTCATTTTCCGAATAGAATATCCGGCACGGAATTAGGCACTGTCCAATTTTCCCAATTAGCGAAAAGCATGGGAGCTGATGGTTTTTTCGTGAATAGTATGGCGGATTTTAAATATGTCTTTAATAAGGCACTTAAAAATAATAGGCCAACAGTGATTGAAGTGCCAATGGATAAAGAGCAGATCACTATCTCACGCACGATTACACAATTACGGACCCGATGAAATTCAAATAAGGAGGTTACACAAACCATGGAAAACCCTAATATTGAAAAGCGCCTGGTGAATTATATTGATGGAGAATGGGTGCTGCCAGTTAAAAACGATTACACCCCTGTACGTAATCCTGCAACAGGAAAAACGATTACAAGTGTACCGCTATCAGGAGAAAAAGATGTCCTCGCAGCAGTGACAGCCGCAAAGAAAGCCCAAAAAGAATGGGCTTTGGTTCCGGCACCACAACGAGCGGAACTCTTGTTCCGGGTAGGTTCCCTCATGAAGGAACGGAAAGAAAAACTGGCAAGCATACTTACTATGGAAAATGGCAAAGTCATTGAAGAAGCCCGGGGGGAAGTGCAGGAAGGAATCGATATGGCCTACTATATGGCCGGAGAAGGACGCCGCCTTTTTGGACAAACTACTCCTTCCGAGCTGAAAAACAAATTCGCCATGAGCACCCGGGCGCCCGTCGGTGTAGTCGGAATTATTACACCATGGAATTTCCCGATAGCTATTGCAACCTGGAAGTCATTCCCTGCTATTGTGGCTGGTAACAGTGTCATCTGGAAACCTGCTACGGAAACACCGTTGATGGCTTATGAACTTGCGAAAATATTTGAAGAAGCGGGCTTACCGGCAGGAGTTGTGAATGTTGTCTTCGGATCAGGAGCAGAAGTCGGGGAAGCCATGATTGACCACGATGATATCAGGGTCATATCCTTTACCGGATCCAATGATACTGGCCGGGTCATCGCAAGTAAATGCGGCATGAAATTGAAGAAAGTTTCGCTCGAAATGGGCGGTAAAAATGCTGTAATCGTCATGGATGACGCGGATTTATCCCTTGCTGTCGAAGGGATATTATGGAGTGCTTTTGGGACAAGCGGTCAAAGGTGCACTGCATGCAGCCGTGTCATCGTCCATGAAGATGTCAAAGAGGAACTTACCGAGCGGCTGCTGCTTGCCATGGAGCAGCTTACCATCGGCAATGGACTTGATGAAAGTGTGAAAGTCGGCCCGATCATCAATGAGAAGGCACTGGAAAAAGTAGATCGCTACGTCCATATCGGCAGACAGGAAGGCGCTACCCTTCTTGCTGGCGGATATGTTCTAAATGAAGATAAATACTCTTCCGGTCACTACTATGCTCCAACCCTATTTACAGATGTGCGTCCAGATATGCGAATTGCTAAAGAAGAAATTTTCGGCCCAGTCGTTTCTTTAATAGAAGTGAGCAGTCTTGAAGAAGCGATTGACGTGAACAATAACGTAACTTTCGGTTTATCCAGCTCCATTTTCACGCAAAACATCAATCAGGTGTTCACGGCCCAGCGTGACTTGGATACAGGAATCGTATATGTCAATGCAGGTACGACCGGCGCGGAAATCCATCTGCCATTCGGAGGGACGAAGGGTACAGGTAATGGCCACCGAGATTCCGGCCTGGCTGCATTGGACGTATTCACAGAGTGGAGAAGCATTTATGTTGATTTCAGCGGAAGACTTCAGCGGGCACAAATTGATACGGAATAATTTGATCAGCAGTAAGGGGGTTTTTCTATGAAAATAGCAGTACTAGGTTCTGGACTGATGGGAAAAGAAGCCGCCCGGGATCTTTGTCAAAGTCCAGGTGTCACCAAAGTGACACTCGCAGATATTGATAAGGAAAAAGCAGAAAAAGTAGTGAAACAGCTCGACAGCCCGATTTTATCAGCAGCGAGCCTCGATGCTGGGAACGAGCAGGAATTAGGAGATTTTATCAGCAATTATGATGTTATCATCAATGCCTTGTTTTATTCCTTTAATGAAATTGTCGCCAAAAAAGCAATTGATGCAGGGGTCCATAGTGTTGATCTTGGGGGGCATATCGGCCATATGACCGACCGTGTCCTTAAACTGAAGGACAAAGCGAACGCTGCCGGTGTCACCATCATTCCAGATTTAGGAGTCGCACCTGGGATGATCAATATTCTGTCAGGCTATGGTGCTGGGAAACTTGAAAAACTGAAGGCAATCCGGCTGTATGTTGGTGGAATTCCAGTCCAGCCTGAACCGCCATTTGAATATAACCATGTTTTCTCCATGGAAGGGGTATTCGACCATTACACCGACCCCTCGCTGATCATCAGGAATGGAATGAAACAAGAAATTCCTTCATTATCAGAAATAGAAAAAGTATATTTCGACAGGTTCGGACCCTTAGAAGCGTTCCATACAGCAGGCGGAACCTCGACATTATCCCATTCGTTTCCACAAGTAGAGACATTGGAATATAAAACGATCCGCTATCCAGGCCATGCTGAAAAATTCAAGCTTCTTGTCGATTTGAATTTGACGCGTAATGATTATTTCGTCGACATCAAAGGAAGGAATGTAAGTCCCAGAGAGGTATTCCTCAAGGTGCTCGACCCGATCGTTGACCTCAAGGATAAAGATGATGCTGTATTGCTTCGCGTAAAGGTAACCGGGGAAAAAGACGGTCTGACAGAAACATTTTCTTATGAAATGACTACCTTCAAGGATCGGACCAATAACGTAACAGCCATGGCACGAGCAACCGCGAATACCATTTCAGTCGTCGCTCAGATGCTTGGAAATGGTACGATTACCAAACGTGGTGTCTATCCACCAGAGCAAATCGTCCCGGGAAATAATTATATTGCCGAAATGGCGAAGCGCGGTGTCACCATCCATGAATCCCGGCAAACAAAAGAAATACTTAAATAAAGGGTACAGCTGCAGGTTCTAAATCAAAACATATATAATGGGAAAAACCGTGGAGAAAAGTGAATTCCCCACGGCTTTTCTTTGTGGTAGTTATTTCCCTGTTTAACTTGTAAAATCTCTGCAACAATCAGAACAAAGAAGCTGATTCAGGGTCCGCTATCCCTGAATCAGCCTTTTTTTCTTGTCAGATGATTTTTTTGATACGGAAGTTTTCTTCAAGCAGCACCCAATTCTGCGGGAATGGATAGCCTAAAACCCAATAACTGACGCCCCTTAGCCCATACTCTTTAACAGTGTCGAATTTTGCCTGCGCACTTCTCGCATCCTCGAACCAGACTTCATGGCGGATACCCTGTTCGTCGACATAACGATAAAACGGTGATTCAGCAACTGTATCGTATTGAATGGCTGCTCCATAGCTGATAGCCCGTCGGACAGCCTTCTGCATGTCAAATGTCTCTGCTTCCTGCCCTTCCACATGAGGAATCACCCAGTCACGGGCATACAGTTGAAATCCCATGAATATCTTATTCCTCGGTATGACAGATACAGCATAATCAAGAACTCTCCGTATTTCATTCAGAGGAGATATCGCCCGCGGCGGTCCGAGCCTGTACCCCCATTCATAGGTCATTAAAATGACAAAATCGACAATTCTACCATGCGCTTCGTAATCATGTGCTTCGTATAACAGTCCTTTCTGGGCTGCGCTTGTTTTTGGAGCCAGGGCTGTAGAAACAAAATAGCCGTATGGATGCAGGCGATCCACCGCCCGCTGCAGGAATTGATTGTACTTTTCACGATCTGCCGGATATACATTTTCAAAATCAATATTCAAACCTAAATATCCTTTATTTTCCATTGTTGTTATAATATTAGATAGTAATTCATTTTGTATATCTACACTTGAAAGGATTGTCCGGGCAAGGTCTGAGCCTGGGTCAAGATAGGTAAAGTTGGTAATACACATCATCGGTGCAACCCTTTCCTCATAAGCTGCAGCGATAATAGCCTGATCGTTAATAGGGTTCAAGTTACCGTCTTCCCGCATGATATACGCGAAAGGACTCGCATACGTTAATAAGTCTCCAACTTCCCGGATATCTTCAGCACCGGTTTCCCCTATATTAATCGTATAAGCATTCACCTCGATAGCCGGTTTAGGAAAAGGAAGCGATATGGCAGTCCCCGGATAAATGAGCGCAGGATCTTGAATCCCATTCAGCTTTACAATTTCTGCAACAGTCGTACCGTATCGCCTGGCGATTTCCCATAGTGTTTCACCTGGCTGAATCGTATGGGAACGTGCAGGAATGATCAGACTTTGCCCTGCTGTAAGCACGTCAGGATCAGCAATTTGGTTTGCCTGAATGATTGCCGGCAGAGGTACACGGTAATATTGGGCGATACGCCACAATGTATCACCTGGACCAACTATATGCTGCCTGGCCGTGACAGGAATTATGAGTGCCTGACCGATCAGTAAACGATCCGGGGATTCCAATTCATTCGCATCAGCGATTGCTCCTGCAGTTAACCCAAAATGCTGGGCTAGCCCCCATAATGTATCCCCGCTTTCTACCACATGAATGAGCATTTACATTCTCCCCCATATCCTTTATTTCCAATATAAAATCCGGAGCACACCGAAGGCTCCGGTAAAAATCGATTAAGATTCATACGGCCAGGCGGGTAACATGTGATCAAGTGGCTTATCTTTTCGATAACCAAGTACATACTCTGCCTGCATTATAGTATGGATTTCCCTGGTCCCTTCGTAGATGACAGGCGCTTTGGAGTTCCTCAAATGACGTTCTACCGGATATTCATTGGAATAGCCATATGCCCCGTGTACTTGGACTGCATCATCTGCTGCCTGGTTGGCAAAATCGCATGCCTGCCATTTGGCTAGCGAGGTTTCTCGTGTGTTACGTTTCCCCTGATTTTTCAGTTCACCTGCTCTATAAACAAGCAGCCTGCTCATCTGCAGTCCTGCTTCCATCTTAGCGATCATCTGCTGGACGAGCTGATGCCGGCCAATCTCCTTTCCGAAGGTTTCGCGGTCATGACAATATTCGACACTCGACTCGAGACATGCCATGATAAGTCCGCAGGCCCCGGCGGCTACAGTAAATCGGCCGTTGTCTAAAGCAGCCATAGCAATTTTAAAACCGTCCCCTTCTTTTCCCAGCAGATTCCTTTCCGATATTTTCATATCTTCAAAAAACAACTCTCCTGTATTTCCAGAACGGATGCCGAGCTTTCCTTTGGTCGCTTTGGAGGAAAATCCGGGTGTATTTCTCTCAACAATAAAGGCGGAAATACCATGGTGTTTTTTTTGTTTATCGGTATAAGCAAAAACAAGGAAGTGATCGGCCGTATCGCATAGCGATATCCAGGTTTTCTGACCGTTCAGAATGTAATAATCTTTCTCTTTTCTGGCAGTAGTCTGCAATGCTGCTACATCAGAACCCGCCCCCGGTTCGGTCAAACCGAAAGCACCTAATCTTTCCCCTTGTGCCTGAGGAATAAGGTATTTCTGCTTCTGCCATTCATTTCCCCATTGAAGTAAGGTGAGTGAATTCAAACCGATATGGACCGATACAGCTGTACGAAATGCCGTGTCCCCTCTTTCCAGCTCCTCACAGACGATAGCGAGAGAATTATAGTCCATTCCGCTTCCCCCATAAACCTCCGGAATACATACTCCCATCAACCCTAAGTCCGCCAATTTGCTATATATACTTGGATCGAATTTCCCCTGTTCATCCCATTCCTGTATATATGGCATGATTTCCTTATCGACAAAACTTCGGACAGTTTTTCTTAAAAGCAGCTGTTCTTCTGTAAAATCAAAATTCATCCTTTGTCCCTCCTGATTCCTTGGTTAAAAATTCTTTTAGCCATTCATCGTGCTCTCCTGGATCTGGCGGATGGGATTTATATGCAACAGGCGTCCGAGAAAGCTTTAAAGGGCTGCCAACCACCTTTATTTTTCCTGCAGTCGGGTGATCCATTTCCTGAAACATCTCTCTTGCTGCCATTTGCGGATCACTTTCAAGCTCCCTGAGGTTCTGAATTGGACCGCACGGAATGTTTTCCTGATCACAAACAGATTTCCAATAAACTGTCGGTTTCTGTAAAAACGCTTCTTGTAACTGTTTTTTCAGCTCAAAGCGATTTGCTACCCTGGCAGGATTTGTCCGATAGCGTTCATCGGCAGACAATTCTGGTTTCCCTGCCAATTCACACAAACGCTGGAACTGCCGGTCATTGCCTACAGCAATCACCATTTCGCCGTCCTCTGTCCGAAAGGTCTGGTAAGGAACGATATTCGCATGATGGTTTCCTAGCCGTTCAGGCACTTTCCCTGACATCAAATAATTACTGGCTATATTAACAAGCGAGCTGACTGCTGTGTCATATAAAGCAAGATCGACTTTTTGACCAAATCCTGATTGTGTACGCTCCTGTAAAGCTGCCAAAATACCAATACAGGCATATAATCCCGTTAAAATATCAGTGATAGCCACGCCGACTTTTTGCGGCCCGGAATTCTCGTCTCCAGTTATACTCATCAACCCGCTCATCGCCTGAATAACAAAGTCATATCCAGGGAGATCCTTATAAGGGCCTGTTTCCCCATATCCTGTGATGCCACAAAATATAAGACCGGGATTTTGTTTTTTTAATTGCTCATATCCAAATCCCAGCCGTTCCATCGTTCCTGTCTTGAAATTGTGGATGACCACGTCACAAGATGAAACCAGCTGTTCAATCTTTCTTTTTCCTTCACCTGATTTCAGGTCAATGGTGACGCTTTTTTTATTCCGGTTGGCGCATAAATAATAAGCACTCACTCCATTTTGAAATGGTGGTCCCCATTTTCTCGTCTCATCGCTGCCGCCTGCAGCTTCCACTTTAATCACTTCTGCTCCGAGATCCCCAAGAATCATGGTACAGTATGGACCAGCTAGAACCCGTGACAGGTCAAGTATCTTAATTCCTTCCAAAGCTCCGCTCATCACTGCCCCTCCTCACTCTGGCTCGTCCTCGTAGAGGCTTAATAAAAAAATCGCATATCCCGCTGTTCTATATGTATGAATCCCAGCTCCCTAACATGTCCAAAATACAGGATGTTTAACTTTACGACATACGCATACCCTATGTGTACAACGAACAGAAAGAGGTTATAATATGCGTCTGGAAGATAAACTATTAGCGATGGAAGATTATGATACAGCTATGCTGACAGAAGAAATGCTGAAACAAGTTCAGGATTTAGAAAAGAAGCTTCAGGTCCGTTCCAATGAACCCGTGATTTTGATTGCTTACACACATCGTTAAGAGAAAAGGCACATTACCACATGTACCACTGGAAGTTGATTTTCGAGTATCGCTTGCCGGCGGATACGTGCAGCGGGCAAGGCCTTAAGCTATGATCGATCAAGAAGATTGACCAAGTGTCTTCGGCTCGATCTTTTCTCACTGTCGTAACCGCCTCTTTATAGCGGGATTAACAATGAGGCATTATAAATTTCAACAGCGAGTCTAAAAGAGTGAGAGCTTTCAGGAAGAGGGTACTTACTAACATGACAGGGCATAGAACCCCATAAAGTGAAAGACAAAGCGGTCGGTATGGCACAAAACTCCATACCGACCGCTTTTTAAACCATGACTTTCCTAAAAAATCCGTTTTTCTCTACCTAATTGTGCGTCATTTAAATTTACATAATTTTTCAAATTTGTTAATGTAGTGTTACAAAGGTACGGAAACAATCTGATAAAGGGGATTTTTAATGAAAAAATCATATTGGTGGATATTTGGAACTGCCATAGGATTAGTCCTTATCGCATCGAGCATTTATATTTTCCTGGCAGTTTTCAATACGAATAAAGAAAAAGCAAGTGGAGAAGAAGAAGCAACAGAAGCGAAACACGAAGAAATGTTGAATAATGTAGGGAAACAAGACCAGGAGATCACACCATCCGAAGTCCCTTCAGAGACCGAATTCCAGTCCATGATCCATCATTTGACCCATCAGAAAGTCGAAGCTGACGAAAAATGGGGAAAACTGCAGATAACACCTGAACGAATCGATAAGATGTTAGCGATCCTCACTGCTGTTGAAGGGACCGAAACCTATGAATTCGAAGATGTTTATCGGGATATTCTCAAACCTTGGGATGAAGGAAACTTTGACAATGCCGTCAACGCACATAATCGAATTTGGCAATTACAAGGAGGTACAATCGGCAAAGCTACCGGTTTACTAAGTGAGGCAGAAGAACAGGAGTATATAGAAAAAAATTATTAAGTGATTCCCAGAATATCATACAAAAGCCCATCGTTCCTTTTCAGGGAAACGGTGGGCTTGTTTTGCACTTTAAGAAAGTTTAACTTTGTTAAAGGAATAAAGTATAAGTAAAACGAAGGCCGCCTTTGCTATAAGGACTAGGCGACAAGACAATTTTTTCTTTCGTATAATTATTATAAGAACGCCCCCGGCAGGATTCGAACCTGCGGCACACGGTTTAGGAAACCGATGCTCTATCCCCTGAGCTACGGGGGCAATGTAATGAAGGCACAAACTATATTATACAAAATTTCCTGTGATTTGAAAAGATTTTCCCGTTAATAAAATCTGCCTGGCTACTCAAATTGCTACAATTGTATGGTAGAATATAACCTGTCTGTCAGAACGTCTCGAATTTTGTCTCTGAATGGTTAAGGAGGAAGAAAGATGGAACAAATACCTTTCATTGCTGTGGAAGGCCCGATCGGGGTAGGAAAAACATCCTTGTCAAAAAAGATCGCTTCCCATTTCAATTTTCAGCTGCTGCAGGAAATTGTCGAAGAGAATCCTTTTTTGGGCAAGTTTTATGATGATATAGAGGAATGGAGTTTCCAGACGGAAATGTTTTTCCTCTGTAACAGGTTCAAACAGCTCGAGGATATCGAGAAAAAATACTTACAATGCAATAAATCGGTAGTTGCCGATTACCATATTTCTAAAAACATGATTTTTGCCCGCAGGACATTGCAAAAAGACAAATTTGAAAAATATGCGCAAATCTACGACATACTTACTCATGATATGCCTAAACCGAACATGATGGTATATCTCGACGCCAGCCTGGATACGCTGTTGGAGCGCATTCGCATGCGTAACCGTGGAGTGGAAGCGAATATTCAGCCATCTTATCTGGAACAACTTTCCCGGGACTATGAAAAATTCATGGATCACTTTGAACTGACCCACCCGGAGATTCCTGTCATCCGCATCAATGGGGATGACATGGATTTCATAAAACACCAGGAGGACCTTAATGACATTCTCAGCGAGGTCGAACAGCATCTATGTAAAGGAGAAGTTATCAAATGAACGTAAGAGAACGATACGGCATTCCTCACGACAGTGTCATTACGATTGCCGGGACGGTCGGTGTCGGAAAATCAACGATGACCCATGCGCTGGCAGATGCCCTTAAATTTCGGACCTCCCTGGAAAAAGTAGAAACGAACCCTTATTTGGACAAGTTTTATCATGATTTTGAACGTTGGAGCTTTCATCTGCAGATATATTTCCTGGCAGAACGTTTCAAAGAGCAGAAAAAAATCTTCGAATACGGTGGCGGCTTCATTCAGGACCGATCCATTTACGAGGATACAGGGATATTCGCCCGCATGCATTATGAAAAAGGGACAATGTCAGAAATCGATTACGAAACGTACACCAATTTGTTTGATGCCATGGTGATGACCCCATACTTTCCACATCCGGATTTATTGATTTACCTGGAAGGCTCTTTTGAAGACATTCTTACCCGTATCAAAAGCCGGGGACGCCCAATGGAACAGCAGACTCCTGTCGAATACTGGGAGGAAATGTACCAGCGTTATGAAAATTGGATCGACAATTTCAATGCTTGCCCGGTTCTTCGTCTCAACATTGCTGATTATGATCTAGTTCAGGATGAAAACAGCCTGGAGCCAATTTTGGATAAGATTGGACACTTCATCAATCAGTCCCGTAAATGGCGTTCAAGCCGTCTTTTGACATAATAGAAGTTATTAAAGCCGCTACTTATAAAGTAACGGCTTTTTTTTAGGAAGAACAGAAAAAACGAAGGACAAATTGTCCTTCGTTTTTCATATAATCTCCAAATTTATGCGCTTTGTTTGTATATATGGCGGAGGAGGAGGGATTCGAACCCCCGCGGGGCGTAAACCCCCTGGCGGTTTTCAAGACCGCTCCCTTCAGCCAGACTTGGGTACTCCTCCGTCTTGTCCGACAAAAATTAATATATCATTAAATTTGTCGAGCTGTCAACGGACATGTGAAAAGAATTAATTTTGCGATAATTTTATGGCATAGCAAGAAAAATCATATAAAAAGGTTACGTTGGCATATTTATATCAGAGCCAATATTCATCTGATTGTGACCAAAGATTCCCGAACATTTAAAATGTGCCCCTGAATAATGTTGGTTTCTGAAAAGGTATGATTGAAAAAACGGCCTGTTTGGATTTACTCTGACCAAACAGACCGTTTTTTATTTGATTTTAAAGTCTTAAGTGTAGGGAAAATATCAAGTGAATTTTTAGATGGGTTACTGTTGACGTTAATAACGACATACCGTTATATCAATGTTGGTTCCACGATGAGCGAGAGGCAGTGTCGCCTGCGGGAACAGCACGAGCTGAAGATCCACTTGGTCAAGCGATCTCCTTGACTAAGTTAGCTGAGGCCGTGCCCGCGGCAAGCATCTGCCGGTAAGCGGTTCGTGAGAATCAACGATAAGTTTTAACAGCACTTTAGATTATAAAGGATTTATTTAAGCAACTCCTCCATATATTACTTGATTATTTCTTTTCCGCCCATATATGGTCTTAGGACTTCTGGGACGACCACTGTTCCATCTTCCTGCTGGTAGTTTTCCAAAATAGCAGCGACTGTACGTCCGATAGCGAGACCAGAGCCATTCAACGTATGGACGAATTCCGGCTTACTGTTTGCTTCCCGGCGGAAACGGATGCCTGCGCGTCGTGCCTGGAAATCTTCAAAATTAGAGCAGGAGCTGATTTCCCGGTATGTGTCATAGCTTGGCACCCAGACTTCAATGTCGTATTTTTTAGCTGCAGTGAAGCCAAGATCACCGGTACACATGCTCATAACCCGGTAAGGCAATTTCAACAGCTGCAGGACTTTTTCCGCGTTGCCTGTAAGTTCCTCTAACATATCATAAGAGTCTTCCGGTTTAACGAATTGGACGAGCTCTACTTTATTGAACTGATGCTGGCGGATCAAGCCGCGGGTATCTCTGCCGGCAGATCCTGCTTCAGAGCGGAAACAGGCACTGAATGCGACATATTTTCCCGGTAAATCAGCAGCATCCATGATCTCTTCCCGGTGGTAGTTGGTTACGGGAACTTCTGCTGTCGGTGCAAGGTAATAATCCCAGTCAGCAATTTTGAAAGCATCTTCTGCAAATTTCGGCAGCTGGCCTGTGCCTGTCATGGACGTACGATTGACCATGTAGGGAGGCAGCATTTCCTGATAGCCATGCTCATCAGCATGCAGATCCATCATGAAGTTCAGCAATGCCCGTTCAAGCCTTGCTCCCAGTTTTTTGTAAAAGACAAACCGGCTTCCTGTGACTTTGGATGCCCGCTCAAAATCAAGGATATCAAGCTCTGTTGCCAGGTCCCAGTGGGCTTTTGCATCAAACCCGAAGTCTGGAAGTTCACCCCATTTACGGACTTCGACATTATCGTCTTCATCCTCGCCGACTGGTACACTTTCGTGTGGGATATTCGGGATGGAAAGCAAGAGGTTTTCCAGCTGTTCTTCAACCGTTTTTAATTCGGTATCTAATTCCTTGATCTGGTCACCGACTTCCCGCATTTCTTTGATCATCGGTTCCGCGTCTTTCTTCTCACGTTTCAATACAGAAATTTCTTTAGAGACATCATTCCGCTTTGCTTTCAACTCTTCTGTTTCCAGGATCAGTTCACGTCGTCTGCTATCGAGGTCGCCAAACTTGTCAAGATCACTCAAGTCTTCCCCGCGATTTTGGAGCTTGCTTTTCACTTCTTCAAAATTGTTACGTAAAAACTTCATGTCCAACATGGCATGCTTCCTCCTTTAATTGGTTGTTTTTATCAAAATAAAAAGCTCCCATCCCTGAAAAAGGGACGAGAGCTTCAATTCCCGCGATACCACCCTGATTGGAGACTTCTAATGTCTCCCGGCTCAACTTCGTTAACGGCGAATCACCGGATTTGCCTACTGGCGTTTTCAGCAAATCAGCTCAAGGATGGATTCACAGCTTCCTTCCGTCAGTTCCCACCAGCCACTGACTCTCTTTAGAAAGGTACCCTGTTACTATTTCCTGTCATTGCAAGTTTTCATTTCAATTGTTTGTTTATAAAGAATAGCGAATTTCTTATCAGGATGCAAGCGTTTTTTTCGACTCTTCCACCATGGTGACGAAATGAGCCGTCAATCGATGATCATCCGTCAGTTCCGGGTGGAACGCACAGGCAAGGTATTGACCTTGCTGTGCAAGGACGATCCGGTCATTATAAGAAGCTAGAACATCTACTCCAGCACCTGTTTCCAAAATATATGGCGCACGGATAAAGACAGCGTTATAAGCCTCTGCCACTCCTTTGATATCAAGGTCGGCTTCAAAGCTTTCCCTTTGGCGTCCAAACGCATTCCGTTCTACCTTAATGTCCATCAATCCCAGATGGTGGTGGTCAAAGCCAGCAATTTCAGAAGCGAGCAGGATCATCCCTGCACAAGTTCCGAAAATTGGTTTGCCCTGTTTTCCAAATTGGCGTAACGGTTCAAGAAACTCATATTTATCAATCAGACGGCGCATCGTTGTGCTTTCGCCGCCTGGAATAATCAAGCCATCAATGTCATTCAATTGTTCTACACGTTTGATGATGATGCCTTCAGCACCGGAAGCTTCTACGGAACGGATATGCTCACGAAACGCTCCTTGAAGCCCCAACACACCAATTCTAATCATGATGCATGTCTCCTTTTTATTGGCTGCGGTCGGCCATACGGTCAGCTGGCGTCAATGTGGACATTTCAATGCCAGTCATCGCTGTGCCAAGACCTTTGGAAAGTTCCCCAATAAGCTTGTAGTCTTCATAATGTGTTGTCGCTTCGACAATCGCACGGGCGAATTTTTCTGGGTTATCAGATTTGAAGATACCGGATCCAACAAATACGCCGTCTGCTCCAAGCTGCATCATCAGTGCTGCGTCTGATGGTGTAGCTACACCGCCGGCAGCAAAGTTTACAACTGGCAAGCGGCCTTCTTCACGAATTTGCAGTAAGATTTCAAATGGCGCTCCGTTTTCTTTGGCATAAACCATTACCTCATCCTCTGATAAACTGCGAAGGTGGCTGATTTGAGATTGAACTTTACGGATATGATTCACGGCTTCCACAATGTTTCCTGTGCCTGGTTCCCCTTTAGTACGGAGCATGGAAGCACCTTCTCCAATACGACGGGTCGCTTCTCCAAGATCACGGCATCCGCATACAAATGGAACGGTAAAGTCCCGCTTGTTGATATGGTAAATATCGTCAGCTGGGGTCAATACTTCACTCTCATCAATATAATCAACGCCCATAGCCTCAAGCACACGTGCTTCCACGATATGGCCGATACGTGCTTTTGCCATTACAGGAATGGAAACGGCGTTCAATACTTCTTCAGTAATAGTCGGATCTGCCATACGTGCCACTCCGCCTGCTGCACGGATATCTGATGGAACACGTTCAAGGGCCATAACTGCTACAGCGCCCGCTTCCTCTGCTATTTTTGCCTGCTCGGCGTTTACGACGTCCATGATGACGCCACCTTTTTGCATTTCTGCCATTCCGCGTTTTACTCTGTCCGTACCTAATCTTGACATGATGTCTCCTCCTATTTCCCTGTGTTATATATTTTTACTAAAAATTTGAATTTCAGTCTACTTGACAATTATAACGTATCTTTATCCAAATTCCTACTCATGAAATCGGGATTAAAACCATCCTGTAACAGTATCTACTGCACCGTTAAAAATATCCCCGAAAAAGTCACCGACGGCCCCGACTGACAACATGAACCAATTGGATTTTTCTACAGCAGAAGAGGTAACCACTGCTACACTCTGGCTGCCCTTTTCATCAGGAACAATGTTTCCAAGTTCTTTTCCTCCAGTATGAACAAGCGTGGCTGTACCAACTTTTGCTCCTTTTTCTACCGGCGCGGTCAATTGATCATCTTTGTTCAGTTGCTTTTCATCGTAGGTGTATTTCAACTTATAATTTTCTTCTTCCCCGCTTTTTACAACGGTTTTAAGAACAGCACCTGTTTCGACTGCTACCTGCTCTTCCTTACCTTTTGTAACAGGCAGTGCTGCTTTTTCTTTAAGCTGATGACCTGCAGGGTACATTTCTTTAATTTCAAATTGGTTAAAACCATAATCCAGTAATTGACGTGTTTGTTCAAAACGGGACGCACGGCTGTCAGCCTTCATAATTACAGAAATTAGACGGCGTCCGTCACGTTCTGCAGTCCCTGTGAAACAGTTCCCGGCAAGTTCTGTATAGCCCGTCTTCATTCCGTCCATGCCTTTATAGCCGAATTGGGACAAGTATCCAGGCATGTCAGGGAGCATCCAGTTCCAGTTGATGATTTCCTGTCCGTCAAATTCTGTCTTCGTAATACTTGAAAAGTCCATTGCTTCCGGGTAATCTTTTATGAGGTTATAAGCAAGAAGTGCAGCTGATCTCGCTGAAAGCAGATTTTCTGCATCGGGCTCCGTACCTTCCGGGTGATTTTCTCCTAGTAAACTATTAGGCAATCCGGTTGAATTGACAAATTTGTAATCAGGAAGACCCATTTCCTTCGCTTTTGCATTCATCATTTTAACAAATTCGCCTTCCGATCCAGCAACAAGCTCAGCCAAGGCAATAGTCGTACCATTATCGGAATTGATTGCCATTGCTTCATACAATTCGCGCACCGTATAATCCTGGCTCTGCGTCAATCCGACCCCTGAAAAATTACTATTAGCCGAAATAGAATAGGCATAATCGCTGACTTGCGTAGTCGTATCCCAGGAAATTTTACCTTCCTCGATCGCTTCCAAAACTAAATATTCTGTCATCATCTTTGTCATACTGGCCGGAGGCAGCGTCAAATCTGCTTCCTTTTCAAATAGAATTTGTCCAGTATTGAAATCTACTAAAATGGCGGATTTCGCCTCTATATCTACTTGTGCATATGTAGTGTCAGGTTGGACAAATCCTATCAATGTGATCATGATAGCCAGGATGACTGCACATGATGTTTTAAACTTAAATTTCAACTTACTCGACCTCCACGGTATATTTTTTGCATCTTTGTTATTTTATCACAGGTTTACATAAAAAAATAGACAGGGAAAAGTCCCTGTCTACTATAAATTATCTAGGTTAAACGGAGTAGTTCGGAGATTCCTTTGTAATCTGTACGTCATGGGGATGACTTTCCCGCAATCCTGCACCTGTGATGCGGATGAACTTTCCGTCGTTACGCAGGGTTTCCAAATCTGGTGTACCACAGTAACCCATTCCCGAACGAAGGCCGCCTACAAGCTGATGCAGGGTATCAGCCAGTGGCCCTTTATAAGGAACGCGTCCTTCAATACCCTCAGGGACAAGTTTTTTCTTCTCTTCAGAATCCTGGAAGTAGCGATCCTTCGAGCCTGCTTCCATTGCACCGACTGACCCCATTCCACGGTAAACCTTAAAGCGGCGTCCCTGGAAAATCTCTGTTTCGCCAGGACTTTCGGATACTCCTGCGAACATGCTTCCGATCATAACGGCATGTGCGCCTGAAGCAAGCGCCTTGACGACATCCCCGGAATACTTGATACCGCCATCGGCTATGACTGGGACATTATACTTCCTGGCTTCTTTGGCACAATCATAGACAGCGGTGATTTGAGGAACACCAACGCCTGCTACCACACGGGTTGTGCATATCGAGCCTGGACCGATTCCTACTTTGATGATATTAGCACCAGCTTCAATTAATTCACGGGTCGCTTCTTCTGTTGCCACATTACCTGCAATGATATTGACATGGTCATGCTTGGCCCGAATACGCGCTACCTGATCAAGAACGCCTTGAGAGTGACCATGGGCTGTATCGACAACCAATGCATCAACGCCCGCCTCGACAAGCTTATCCACACGAGTCATGGCATCAGCCGTGACTCCGACTGCCGCTGCAGCCAAAAGCCGGCCTTGTGAATCCTTAGCGGAATGAGGAAATTCGATCACTTTTTCGATATCCTTAATGGTGATCAGGCCTTTTAGCACATCATGTTCATCGACAAGAGGCAGTTTTTCGATTTTGTACTGCTGCAAGATTTTTTCTGCTTCATCTAATGTTGTACCAACTGGTGCTGTTACTAGATTTTCACTGGTCATGACGTCAGAAATCTGCATGGAATAGTCATCAATAAAACGAAGGTCACGATTGGTAATGATGCCAACCAGGCGCTGATTCTCTTCATTATCGACAATCGGGACTCCGGAAATGCGGTATTTACCCATCAGATGCTCTGCTGCAAACACCTGGTTTTCAGGTGTCAGGTAAAATGGGTTTGAGATAACCCCACTTTCGGACCGCTTCACACGATCAACACGTTCCGCCTGTTCTTCGATGGACATATTTTTGTGGATGACACCAAGTCCTCCCTGGCGTGCCATGGCAATTGCCATTTTTGCTTCAGTGACCGTGTCCATACCGGCACTCAAAATTGGTACGTTCAATTTCAGACTCGGTGACAGCTCCGTAGCCACTGACACATCCCGAGGCAAAATTTCCGATTTTGCCGGAACTAGCAGTACATCATCAAACGTCAAACCTTCCTTGGCGAACTTATCTTCACGCATGCTCGATCCTCTCCTTTTTTCATGGTTAAATAGTTTGGGATAAAATGGGTTAAGCTAGTGGTAGCAATGACTGACATAACTTCTTATTGTTATTTACAATACGCCAACAATCCGGCTTTTTCAACCGTAAAATCATGGATGAACGGGAGCATTCCGTTGTGAGAGGGGAAAGTGTTTTGAGACAGAATAATCAGTCTTTTCTAACATATTTACAGGCTGTTCCGAATGCCCGGAAATTTCTTGCTGGCAGCTATGAAAGACAGGGGAAGGAACAAGCGAGTCATAAAGCTTATAAAAATAGCGACCGTTTCTGCTATTTCTTAGAACACGGCAAGACTTTCCTTGCTGCCGGCCGAAACTCTCCTGCCACCTTACAGCCAGTGCTATTATTCTACGGACTTGGACACTTGTTGAAAGCCTGCCTGCTCGTCAGGGATCCGGATTATCCCCCATCCACTAAAGTATTGGCTCACGGGTTGACGACAAGAAAAAAGAAAAAGCAGAATTATTCCTTTCTCCAGGATGAAGTGAAAATCCAGCCAAATGGCTTATTCGCCTATGCCTGTTCCACTCTATTCAACTGCTCTCCTTTTCAAAATGATAAAACGAACATGGACCAGCTGCTGCGATTGATACCGGAAATGTCTCCTATCTATCATTGGAAAGGGAGCATTCCCTTATTGGAAATGCTGGCGGCCGGTGATACTGCAGTCGAGCTTCCCCTGAAAGCGCTTGATGGTCACTCTCTTACAGAACGGAAATTGAAACAGCGATTCTCCCGTTATAATTTTTCCAATTGGGCGCTGGAGGATGGCAAGGTTAAAATAGCTTTGCAAGAACCATTAGTTCCCTATTTGTCCCATCCATTCTATTTCTCAAGTACTTCCCATCATTTTTATACTTCATTATCCAGAGATGCAATGGACCATCTCCCTGAAGTGATGATCCATTATATCGTCCTTTATAATTTGAGTATGATTTGCCGCTATGAAGTCGAATGGTGGATGGATCTGCACCAAATTCGAGACACTGAGGATTACTCATTTGTACTTGCCTTCATGGAAGTGACAGCTGCCAAAATGGAAAAGATGATAGCAGCCTGGCTACAATCGGAAAACAATGCAGGATCTTAAAGGCAAAAAAATAAGGCCGCTCCATAGGAACAGCCCATCTTATCAATCCAGTATTTCCTCAATGAAGATATCCTGGAATTCTTTCAATTGAATAATATCATTATTTTCCAGCCTGACCATCGGCCTTGTCGGCTGGGCCGATTCGACGAAAATGATTTCAGCTGTCTGACCGTCAGATAGCTTCACTTTTGTTCCAGTCGAATAGTTGGTCATGCTGTCGATAAACATTTGGACAACAGTTAGTTCGAACTGTCCAAACTGCGCCTGGATCATTTCTTCGAGCACTTTGAAGGGAGACTGCTTTTTACGGTAGGGGCGTTCAGAAGTCATGGCATGATACATGTCGCTCACCGCAATGATTTTCGCGAATTGATGGATTTTCTTCCCTTTCGAACCAAGGGGATACCCGCTACCGTCTAAACGTTCATGATGCTGGAGTATCCCAAGCTTAGCCCCATGGCTCAATGCTGTTGTATTTTCTATCATCCGGTAGGAATAAGTGGGGTGTCTTTTCACTTCTTTATATTCTTCTTCTGAAAGGGGTTCCTGTTTAAAGTGCAGTCGCTTGTCCACTTTTGCCATTCCACAATCACTTAACAGTCCTGCTAGCCCGAGCTGGATACACGCCCCGTGGCTCAGCTTCAGTTTTTCTCCTAAAAATGCAGCAATCACGGAAACTGCTACGCTGTGATGGAAGAGATAATCATTTTTTGTTGAAAAGTGATGGAGCTGGAAAATATCTTTTTTTGACCCCTTCGCAAATTCCAGTAAGGGCATAATCCTATCCCGTATTTGCTGGATATCGACAGGGGCTCCTCCCTGCCAGTTGTTAAACCATTTTCGGTAATCTTTTACTGCTTGCAGGTATTTTTCTGTAAAAGAGACCTCCGTTACCATCTCCGCTTTTTGAGCTGTTTCTGCCTCTTCCATTGGATATTCAGGAAAGAATGGATCTCCTGATGATAGCTTAGGTCCGACTTCCACATGCGGTACCATGAATTTTTGAAGCACTTTGATATGTATATCCTGGACAACGGTGTTTTTCGGAACCAACGGACGATTAGTCTTGCCGATCACATCCCTGGTAATGATGCAGCCTGGTATGATTTGCGTTGGATGTACCCGCACCTGTACTCCCCCTTTATATTTGATGGATGGGAATTCAGTCTGTTTCAACTGATAAAAAGGACTCTCAAATATTTCAAATCCCACTCCATCTTAATCATTAATAACAATTGGAAAAACTCGGATTTTCGCCAAGTACTTATCGCGAAAGCCTTAGTTTTGCTTATACTTTAATCCTTTAACAAAGTTAAACTTTCTTAAAGTGTCAGAAAAGGCTGCCCCATAACGTGACGGGGCACTGCTATGGGACAGCCATTCTGCTGTAACTCTATCCAGTTGTTCTACTCATCTTCGGTTTCTGTGTCCTCAGATTCAGTTTCCACGTTTTCTTCAATCACTTCATCTGCTGCTTCAACTGCTGCTTCCATTTCCTCTATTTCTTCTTCCTCTTCAGGTTCGAGTACTGCTACTGTAGCAACAGCTTCTTCTTCCTGTAGTCGGATAAGACGGACCCCTTGTGTGTTACGGCCAGTTTCTGAAATACCTTCGATCGGCATCCGGATCAACACACCACTTGCTGTGATGATCATGACATCTTCATCTCCGGTCACAGCCTTCACTGCGACAACCTTGCCATTTCTTTCTGTCAGGTTACAAGTCAAAATTCCTTTACCGCCACGATTGGTGATTCTGTATTCTGATGCTGGCGTTCGTTTACCGAAGCCTTTATCAGTCACAGTAAGGACTTCCAGGTCATTTTCGATGATTTCCATCGAAACCACCTCATCTCCTTCACGGAGGGAGATCCCCTTGACTCCAGCTGCTGTCCGGCCCATTGTCCGGACTTGGTCCTCATTGAAACGGATCAGCATACCGTTATTCGTGCCGATCATGATATCCTTTTCGCCATTAGTCAGACGGACAGAAATCAATTCATCCTCTTCGCGGAGATTAAGAGCAATCAGACCGCCTTTTCGGATATTGGCAAACTGGGATATAGAAGTCCGCTTGGAGACACCTTTTCTAGTCGTGAAGAAGAAATACCAGTCATCCACGAAATCTTCTACGGCGATGACGGCATTGATCCATTCATCCCGTTCGATTTCAAGCATGTTGATGATCGGAATTCCTTTTGCTGTCCGGCTGAACTCCGGCACCTCATAGCCCTTCGCTTTGTATACCTTCCCTTTATTCGTAAAGAAAAGTAACGTATTATGCGTCGATGTGGATAATAGGTGTTCCACGAAATCATCTTCATGGGTCCCCATACCCTGGACACCGCGCCCGCCGCGTCGCTGCGTTCGGTACGTGGATGCAGGAAGTCGTTTGATATACCCTTGATGGGTAAGCGTCACGATAATTGTTTCGACAGGAATCAAATCTTCATCTTCAATAAAGTCTGTGCCTCCGACGACAATTTCTGTACGTCGCTCATCATTGAAACGTTCCTTGATTTCGGTCAATTCCTCACGGATGATTTCCAATACTTTTTCTTCATCGGCGAGAATCGCTTTCAGTTCGGCTATTAAATCAACCAATCCCTTATATTCCTCTTCAATTTTTTCCCGTTCTAAACCGGTCAGACGCTGCAGACGCATATCTAAAATCGCCTGAGCCTGCTTTTCTGACAGCTCAAAACGTGTCATCAAGCCTTCGCGCGCAATCTCGGTCGTCTGTGATTCACGAATCAGTTTGATCACTTCGTCAAGATGATCCAGAGCAATCCGCAAACCTTCCAGAATATGAGCCCGGGCTTCTGCTTTTCGGAGTTCATAAGCTGTGCGGCGTTTGATGACTACTTTCTGATGATCCAGATAATGCTCCAGACATTGTTTCAGATTAAGCACTTTCGGCTGTCCGCCAACCAATGCCAGCATATTGATCCCGAAGGACGTCTGTAAGGCTGTTTGTTTATATAAATTATTTAAAAGTACGTTCGGGTTGACGTCTTTACGCAGTTCGATGACAACCCTCATGCCGTTACGATCTGATTCATCACGGAGATCGGTAATACCGTCGATCTTCTTATCACGGGCAAGCTCTGCGATTTTTTCCACTAATCGCGCTTTATTGACCTGGTAAGGCAATTCGGTAACAATCAGACGGGATTTACCGTTTGCCTGTTCTTCGATTTCTACTTTTGCCCTTATGGTAATGGAGCCTTTACCAGTTTCATAGGCTTTCCTTATACCACTAAGACCGAGAATCTGTCCGGCAGTAGGAAGGTCCGGTCCATGAATATGGTTTTCCATCAATTCCTGAATAGTAATGTCTTTATTCTTACTTACAGCAAGCACGCCATCAATGACCTCGCCTAGCTGATGAGGCGGGATATTGGTCGCCATACCGACCGCGATACCGGATGTACCGTTTACAAGCAGGTTTGGAAAACGGGATGGGAGTACGATTGGTTCTTTTTCGGCCCCATCATAGTTATCGGTGTAATCGATTGTATCTTTATTGATATCACGCAGAATTTCCATCGAAATCTTGGACATCCGGGCTTCGGTATAACGCATGGCAGCAGCCGCGTCACCATCTACAGAACCGAAGTTGCCATGCCCGTCTACAAGCATGTAACGATAGTTGAAATCCTGTGCCATACGTACCATCGTGTCATAAACCGCCGAGTCACCGTGGGGATGATACTTACCAATGACCTCACCGACGATACGGGCTGACTTTTTATATGCCTTGTCGGAATGCATGCCAAGGTCGTGCATGGCATATAATATACGGCGATGGACAGGCTTTAGTCCATCACGGACGTCCGGCAAAGCCCTTGCTACGATGACACTCATCGCATAGTCGAGAAATGATGTCCGCATTTCCTGACTGATATTTACTTCCTGGACGCGTGGACGATTTGGTTGATCCACCATGAAATTACCTCCTATCACAGATGAGGAAGGAAGACTGCAAATCTGCTGCAGCCTTCATGTATTGTCATCCATCAAAGTCCCGGACTCATGTAAAGTGGGACTGTTTTTGTGATTGTTTATTGTATCTGCTGGTTGAAGATGTGTTTCAGCTTAGCCCGACCTTTAATAGAATCAGACATCGAGATTTTTGACATATTGTGCATTATCCTGGATAAAGTTACGCCGTGGCTCCACCTTGTCCCCCATCAATATATCGAAAATTTCATCTGCTTCAATGGCATCTTCCATATTGACTTGTTTTAGTGTGCGGGTTTCCGGATCCATGGTTGTTTCCCAAAGCTGCTCCGGATTCATTTCCCCAAGACCCTTGTAGCGCTGATAGCCTGGTTTCGGAGATTTCGGCAGCTCAGCCAGTAAGGCATCAAGCTGTTTATCGCTATACGTATAATGAATGGCTTTTCCTTGTGTCACTTTGTATAGCGGCGGCTGGGCGATATACACATAGCCGCTTTCGATCAATGGCCGCATGTAACGGTAGAAAAAGGTCAACAGTAACGTTCTGATGTGGGCACCATCGACGTCGGCATCAGTCATAATGACAAGCTTATGGTACCGGGCCTTAGAAAGATCGAATTCTTCACCGATCCCGGTTCCAAGCGCTGTGATGATTGCGCGCACTTCATTGTTGGAAAGAATCTTGTCCAGCCTTGCTTTTTCCACGTTAATGATTTTTCCCCGCAATGGAAGAATCGCCTGAAAGTGACGGTCTCTCCCCTGCTTTGCGGATCCTCCGGCAGAATCACCCTCAACGATATACAATTCAGAGATTTTCGGATCACGGGAAGAACAGTCAGCAAGCTTACCCGGCAGGTTGGATACTTCCAGAGCATTCTTTCTCCGTGTCAATTCACGGGCTTTCTTAGCCGCCATCCTGGCACGGGATGCCATCAAACCCTTTTCTACGATACTTTTCGCCATGGATGGATTTTCAAACAGAAACTTGGAAAAAGATTCTGAGAAACAGGCGTCTGTAACAGTTCTCGCTTCACTATTTCCGAGTTTCGTTTTCGTCTGCCCCTCAAACTGCGGATCCGGATGCTTGATGGAAATGATTGCGGTCAATCCTTCCCGGACGTCATCCCCTGTTAAGTTCGGGTCTGTTTCTTTAAACATATTGTTCCGGCGGGCATAATCGTTGATCACACGAGTTAAGCCGGTCTTAAAACCTGATTCATGAGTACCGCCCTCATACGTATGAATATTGTTCGTAAACGAATAGATGTTGCTTGCAAATCCGTCATTATACTGAAGAGCAACTTCGACAGTGATTCCATCCTGTTCGTCCTCCGCATAGAACGGCTCATGCAATACTTCCCGCGTCCTGTTCATATGCTCGACATAGGAAACGATTCCACCCTCGTAATAAAATGTCTTTTTCTCGGATTCATCACGTTTATCCAGAGCGGTTATCGTCAATCCTTTATTCAGATACGCAAGCTCCCGCAGACGATGGGCAAGTGTGTCATAGTTGTATTCCTTCGTCTCTGAAAAAATCTCCGGATCCGGGTCAAAATGAATACGTGTTCCCGTGATATCCGTATCTCCGATCACTTCCAGCTCACCAATAGGAACGCCGCGCTCAAATTTCTGGTAATGGACTTTTCCATCACGATGAACAAACACTTCCAAATAGGTGGACAACGCATTTACGACAGAAGCCCCGACACCATGGAGGCCGCCTGAAACCTTATATCCGCCGCCGCCGAATTTACCCCCGGCGTGGAGCACCGTCATGATTACTTCCACTGCAGGGCGTCCAGCTTTCTCATGCATACCGACAGGAATTCCCCGACCATTATCCGTGACGGTGATGCTGTTATCTTCTTCGATGATCACTTCAATTGTGTCACAATAGCCGGCCATCGCTTCATCGATACTGTTATCGACGATTTCCCATACAAGATGATGCAGGCCTTTTTCATTGGTGGAACCGATGTACATTCCCGGGCGTTTACGTACAGCCTCCAAACCTTCCAGCACCTGTATCTGGTTTTCATCATAAGACTCGATATTTTTCATTGCTTCTTCACTCACGGTTTTCACCTACATTCCCTCCAGAAGTTTATGTTCTCATCCTGGAAAAATAAATCCATAACCTGTACTGCTATCGCAGCAACGTTATTTCATGCTTCTTCGTCGATGATTTTTTCTGAGAAATCTTCCAATTTATTTAAAGTAGCCATCATGTTGGCACGTTTTTTCAAAGTCATCACAGATAACGGACTGAAAAAAATCTCATCCTGGGTAATGACAATTGCCTTGGCATCTTGGGCCTGATTTTCGATCACATTTTTATTCTTCCGCTGATTGAAAATCATCTCTTCGATGATGGATGAAGACGATATTAAGTTATGATCAATTATTGCTACTACATCCTTTGAGCGGATTACCTGGTCATCACCAATATGAATGAACAACCTTCCACCTCATTTCTCTGTTTCGATTGTGCCATTATCAACACGGAAAATCTCTGCCCCGGCCATTGCCTCATGATTGATTCCATCAATGCCCGTGGTTGAAACAAAAGTCTGGACCTTTCCCTGGATAGTCTGCAGCAAATGGGACTGCCTGTAGTCATCCAGTTCACTCAAAACATCATCCAGGAGCAGGACTGGATATTCACCCACTTCATTGTGAATCAATTCGATCTCTGCAAGTTTCAGAGATAAGGCTGTCGTCCGTTGCTGCCCTTGTGAGCCGTAGGTCTGGACGTTCTTTTCGTTGACATGGAAGAGGAGATCATCGCGGTGGGGGCCTGCCAATGTCGTCCCACGGTCGATTTCCTTGTCTTCTATTTCCGAGTACTTTTCTTGATATCTATTAACTATTGTTTCCAATTTCATATCTTCTGATACTTGTACACTTGCCTCATAGTGTATTTCCAAAGTCTCAAGCGATCTGCTGATGCTTTTATGGATCGGGCCTGCCCAATTCCTGAGCAGCTTCAAGAATTTAAAGCGCCTCTCAAGGATAGTTGCCGCATGCTCAACCAGCTGGTCGGTCAGCACATAAAGCATTGTTTTGTCCGTCTGTCGGTGCCGCTGCAGGTCCTTGAGCAGATGGTTCCGCTGTTTCAGCACCTTCACATACTGGGCAAGATGATAAATGTATGCAGGCTGGATTTGACCGATTTCCATGTCAATAAACCTACGACGCACCTGAGGACTACCTTTCACAAGGTTCAAGTCTTCAGGTGCAAACATAACTACATTCAACGCCCCGATGTAATCACTGAGACGTTTCTGTTCCAAATGATTGAGTTTAGCTTTTTTTCCTTTTTTCGACAAAATTATCTCAAGCGGAAAACGACGATTCCTTTTTATAACACTACCTTCTATTTTAGCATACTCTTGGCTCCATTGGATAAGTTCCTTGTCTCTTGGCGTCCGATGAGATTTCGTAAAAGCTAAAAGGTAGATAGCCTCCATAAGATTTGTTTTCCCCTGGGCATTTTCTCCTATGATGACATTAATTTTATCGTCAAACTGTAATTCAATTTGATTGTAATTCCGAAAAGAACGCAGCTTGATTTCTTTGATATGCATGCCAATATCCTTTCTGCCAGTAACCGATCAGTTCTCTTTAATTACCTCGAAGGTACCTGCCTCAGGAATTTCCACCCGATCTCCGGGATACAGTTTTCGTCCGCGGCGGTTTTCAAGAGAATCATTCACATAGACCTCATAATCAGCAAGGAACAATTTCACCATTCCGCCCGATTCCACTACATTCGCAAGCTTAAGGAATTGGCCAAGCTGGATATACTCTGTAGTAATTTCTATTTTATCGTGCATTTTCTCACCCTAATTCATATAGTTTGACCTTCTATCTATTTTACTAAAGAAATGCCTGAAAGAAAAGAGAGCCTACTTTATGACGCATGGACAGCAAAAACGGAAGAGCCCGACGCTATTATCGCTTATAACGCCGCTCTTCCGTTTTTAGTGATTTCGTTTAATATGTCCGTACAGGCAAGATCAGCTGCAATACTTGGTCATTATCGATGGCACGGATTAAAAATGGCCGCATGGCGCCGGTAAATTCAACTTTTACCTGATCAGTTCCGAGTGCTTTTAACGCGTCCATCATGTATTTGGCACTGAAGGAAATTTTTAACTCTTCCCCTTCTATCGATTCTGCACTTACTTCTTCCACGACATTTCCCACTTCAGGTGAGTTCCCGTTAATTTCTACTCTGTTATCTTCTTTGGTAATCAGACGAACGACATTGTTACGGTTCTCCCTTGCAAGAAGAGATGCACGGTCAATCGACTGTAAAAATTCTTTGGCATCGATGATAACAATTGTCTTGCTTTCATCAGGGATCAGGCGGGATGTTTCCGGATAATTCCCATCAAGCAGCCGTGATAGAAAATAAAGATGCTTCGTACGGAATAATACTTGGTTATCCGTAATGCTTACTTCGATATTTTCCTCGGAATCTCCCAAAATTTTATTCAATTCAGTAAGGCTTTTACCAGGGATAACCACACTTCCGAATGTAAGGTTTGATTCTAAAGGAAGTTTTCGTGAAGCAAGACGATGACTGTCAGTGGCTGTAAATTGCAGTTCTCCATCCTCAATTTTTACGTTAACACCTGTGAGAATTGGCCGTGTTTCTGAAGTTGAAACAGCGAATACGGTCTGTCTGATCAGGTTTTTCAACAAATCGATTGGAATTTCGAAGCTTTCTTCTGTATGTAATTGTGGCAATTGTGGATATTCCTCTGCATCCTGGCCATTCAAATGAAATTCAGCACTGCCGGAACGAATTGTTACGTTCCTGCGGTCATCCGTTTCTATTTCAACCGTCTTTTGTGGAAGCTTCCGCACGATATCCGGGAAATACTTTGCCTGGAGGACGATGCTGCCTGGTTCGATCTGTTCGACATGGACAATGCCATCTTCTTCTGCAGGGATGAAAGATTCGATAGAAATATCTGAATCACTTCCAGTCAGTTTGACCCCTTGTTCACTCGCTTCTAATTTCATACCGGTCAGAATTGGAATTGTCGTTCTTGAAGATATGGCTTTCATTACATTTTGGACACTGTCCATCAACTGATCTCGCTGGATAATGAATTTCATGGAAAAATTCCTCCTAAAGAATCGTTATTTATATATATTTTATTAATAAAAAAATAGTAATAGTAGTAATAGGGCCTGTGATTATGTGGATAACTTCAGAAATTACCAGGAAACAAAGTCTATCCACATGTGGATAGACTGTTGGCAAATAAGAATCATTTATACACATATTCAGTATGAGTGCTAATTAATGGGATTTCAAACGCTCTCTGATTTCATCCAATTCCCTCTGAAGATTCTGGTCCTGCGCAAGCATTTTTGAAATCTTTTCGTGAGCGTGTATGACTGTGGTATGGTCTCTTCCCCCGAATTCTTCCCCAATTTTAGGCAAGGAATAATCGGTCAGTTCCCTGGAAAGAAACATGGCGATCTGCCGCGGGAATGCTACCTGTTTTGTCCGCTTCTTCGCTGCAAAATCTTCTAATCTCACATGATATTTTTCCCCTACCATCTCTTGTATATCTCCAATTGTAATAACTTTCGGCTTCGAGCTTGGAATAATATCTTTTAATGCCTCGGCTGCCAGAGAAGCATTTATATCACGGTTGATCAATGAGGAATAGGCAACTACGCGGATTAACGCACCTTCCAGCTCACGGATATTCGTATCAATTTGATTGGCGATATAAAGCATGACTTCGTTTGGGATGTCGAGTCCTTCTGCTTTAGCCTTTTTACGCAGAATGGCAATTCGCGTTTCGAGATCTGGAGGTGTGATATCTGTAATCAGCCCCCATTCGAAACGGGAACGAAGCCTGTCTTCCAGTGTCGGAATTTCTTTGGGCGGTCGATCACTGCTGATGACGATTTGCTTGCTTTCCTCATGCAGTGTATTGAATGTATGGAAGAACTCCTCCTGAGTTTGTTCTTTTCCAGCTAAAAATTGAATATCGTCGATTAATAGGACATCAACACTGCGATATTTATTACGAAAATTGACGGCTTTGTTGTCACGGATGGAATTAATGAATTCATTCGTGAACTTTTCAGAAGATAGATAGACTACTTTTGCATTCGGATTATGATCCAGAACATAATGGCCGATCGCATGCATCAAGTGGGTTTTTCCCAGGCCGACCCCCCCATATATGAACAAAGGGTTATAGGCTTTGGCTGGAGCTTCCGCTACCGCCAGAGATGCTGCGTGGGCAAACCTATTGCCGGATCCGATGACGAATGTATCAAATGTATATTTCGAGTTCAGCATGCTTTGGGGGGACTCGTCTCCGTCATTTTGTTTTACTTCCGGAATTTTTTTTGCTGCCAGCTTCACTTCATCAAGAGACTGGTCTTTGTTTTCAGGAATTATGAATCTAGTTTCGAGTTCAGCCCCAGTCACTTCATATAATGTTTCACTGATTAATTTGGAATATTGGTTTTCCAGCCAGTCCCTTGCAAATTCATTGGGAGCGACGATCGTCAATGTATTTTCTTTTAAAGAATCAGCTTTTGTTGCCTTCAGCCAGGTTTCAAAGCTTGGCTTGCTGATTTTTTCTTTCATTTTCTCAAGGGTACCATCCCAGAGTTCGTGGATATTTTCCAAATCCCTTCACCCCTTTCATCCAGTTGCACAGAAACAAAAAACCTCTCGTTCTATTTTCGAACGTGCGAAAAAAGCTCGAAAGGCGGTTAACGTCGATAATTGAAAATCGTAAAAGTAGATTTTTATTTAGTAAGCTTGTGGACAGTTTAAAACCGTCTTGATAGGAATAAAATAAATTATTTTCATTATCCACATACTTGTGTATAACTCTGTTTACAGGGTTGTGTGTGAATGTCCACAATTTATCCACAACCTGTGGAAAAGAATTATTCCGGGAAACAATTATTCAAGCTTAAAACACAAATATAATACCAAATAAATCCTAGAGTTGCAACGGTTTTCCTATGTTTATCCACAATCACAACAGGTTGTAGATAAAAAATATCCACAGCACTATATTTTGTGATTAGGTTGTCAATATATGGTGTGGATAGTCAGAATCCGTCGAAAAATGTATTCACAGCCTTTGTGGATTATCCACAATTTCGATGAAAAATGCAAGGTGGCCATCCAGTTTCACCTGTCCTATTTGTGTTATGGAACAGGCTTGTTATAATACAGATGAATTCTATCTGGCAGGGAAATTTTCTATGGAAGGAAGCTCTGGTGCTTCTTTTAATTCATTTAAGAAAAAAGTATAAATTTTTTTTGCAAAGGAGCTTTTCGACTTGGTTTTTGTATGGTCTAAGTTCAAAAAAAACTTACAATCGAATAAATACGAGTGAATGCAAGCTTACTTACTATAATTTTTTGTGAGATCAAGTGGATGGAGGAAAGATTAAATTATAAGTTGACATTCCTCCCCAGGGTTCTTTATAATTAATTGGACTGCCTTTTAGCATTGAATGTAGAACAATTTCACCAGGAGGTGTCTATATAATGAAACGTACATTTCAACCAAATAATCGTAAGCGTAAGAAAGTACACGGTTTCCGCACGCGCATGAGTTCTAAGAACGGACGTAAAGTTTTGGCTCGTCGTCGCCGTAAAGGAAGAAAAGTATTATCTGCATAGGCCACTGAGATCAAGTCAGTGGTCTTTTTTTCTCGTAAAAGTGGAGGATTCAACCAATGAAGAAAGCGTACCGGATTAAAAAAAATGAAGAATTCCAACAGGTTTTCAAGAGAGGGAAATCATTCGCTAACCGCCAGCTCGTCCTCTATTATTTGAAGAACGACGAGCAGTCTCATTTCCGCGTAGGACTGTCGGTCAGTAAAAAAATAGGGATCGCCGTCGTCAGGAACCAGATCAAGCGATACTTAAGACAAGCTCTCCATGAACTGGACGATGCCATAGATCAACGATATGATCTGGTTATTATTGCCCGGAAACCAACAAAGGATATGGATTTTCATCAGATTAAGAAAAGTCTTACACACGTATTGTCCAAGTCGAAAATCATGACAAATGACAAGAAGTCTAAGATTTGATATAGAATTACGACCTGTTAAAATGCTAAAATGTTTAATAGATTAAAACTGAAAATTTACGACCTACTAAAATGGTACGATCAGTGCCGCCGATGAATCGCCCCGCTGCAGCGGGTTGTAGTAGAAGTAAGGAGGAAGGGACGTTGCGCAAAAAGGTTTTGTGGCTGTTAACCATGCCTGCAATACTCGCTTTATTGACAGGGTGTACCCAGGTTAATGAAGATATTACAAAAGACAGTACCGGTTTTTGGAATGAATACGTTGTTTGGCCGTTATCCCAGGCAATTGAATATTTTGCTGATGTGACGGGAGAGAACTATGGCCTGTCTATCATAATCATTACAATCATCATTCGACTAGTATTATTACCGTTAAACGTGAAACAATTGAAAAGCTCGAAAGCGATGCAGGACATCCAGCCAGAATTGAAAGAGCTCCGTGAAAAATACAGTTCTAAGGATGCCCAGACACAGCAGAAGCTCCAGCAGGAAACCATGTCGCTATTCCAAAAGCATGGAGTCAATCCGTTGGCAGGCTGCCTGCCGTTAATCGTACAGATGCCGATTCTGATCGGTTTCTATCATGCGATCATGCGGACACCGGAAGTCGCAACCCATAGCTTCCTTTGGATGGAGCTTGGAGAACCGAGTTACATTCTTGCAGTTGTTACCGCGCTGACGACATTCCTTCAGCAGAAGCTGATGATGGCCGGCGCCGCTGCTGCTCAGAACCCGCAAATGACAATGATGCTTTATCTCATGCCGATTATGATCGGGACATTCGCATTCTTTTTCCCATCTGCACTTGCCCTATACTGGGTAGTCGGTAACTTGTTCATGATTGCCCAAACGGTATTTATCCGTAAACCAATGATGGATAAACAAGAAACGGGAGGAAAAGCCAAGTGAAGCAAATAACTGCTACTGGACAAACAGTTGAAGATGCGGTCCAATCAGCATTAGAGCAGTTACAAACATCAAGGGACCAGGTTGAAGTTGAAATCATTGATGAAGGTAAAAAAGGCTTTTTCGGCTTTGGCAGCAAGCCGTCGATCGTAAAAGTGTTGCGTGTCGATGCTGTAGTGAAGGAACCGGCCGAAGCTGAGTACACAGAAGATAACCAATCGGTAGAAGTGCCGGTCGAAACCGTCGAAAAAGAGACCGTTGCTGAAAAAGCCGGTGATCCTGACGATTTTATCGAAAATGCGGAACAATATCTGGCATCGATTGCTGAACAAATGGGTGCTCCAGCTGAAGTGAAGACCACAGTATCAGGGCGGGATATCCATTTTGAACTCGTCGGTGAAAAAATCGCCATGCTGATCGGGAAACGTGGACAGACGCTGAACGCGCTGCAATATTTGATGCATCTTGCAGTCAACCGCCAGACGAATAACTATTATACCGTCGTAGTTGATGCGGAAGGCTACCGCAGCCGACGCAAGGATACATTAGAAACCCTGGCTGGCCGGCTGTCTGAAAAGGCGTTGCGCACTAATGAAGATGTCAAGCTTGAACCAATGCCATCCTACGAACGTAAGATCATTCATACCGCATTGCAGAATCATAACCAGGTTGAAACCTATTCCGCTGGAAACGAACCTAAACGTTACGTGGTCATCCGGCCGGTAAAATAATAGAATTATCCTGCCTCCGTCAGCACTGCTGGCGGATTTTTTTTGTGTGCACTCCGGTTGTTGAAGGGGTAAAATATTGAATGCTTTTATAATGCTGAATAAATTTAATAAAATGAATACGAGTTATTCACATGTGGACAACCTAATAGGAGGAAATGCTTTTTTCATAGTTGTTGATAATCTTTTCAAATGAGAGGGAAATGTGGTAATCTAATAAGTTAGTGACATTATTAAAAATTCCTATGTGGATAACTGATATACACTACTCTAGATATGTTAAAAAAGGAGGTGGGCGTATGGATACGGATACGATAACAGCGATATCGACTCCATTGGGAGAGGGAGCGATCGCGATTGTCAGACTGAGCGGTCCAGATGCGATATCCATTGCTGACCATCTGTTTGAAGGGAAAAAATTAGAAAAGCAAACTTCGCATACGATGCACTACGGTAAAATCATCGATCCAGAAACAGAGGAAGCAGCGGAAGAAGTGATGGTATCGCTCATGCGTGGTCCAAAGACGTTCACCAGAGAAGATATTGTCGAAATCAATTGTCACGGCGGGCTTGTTTCCGTGAATCGCGTTCTGGAAATAGTCTTGTCTCAGGGGGCCAGACTTGCCGAGCCGGGGGAATTCACGAAACGTGCCTTTTTAAACGGCCGGATTGACCTTTCGCAGGCTGAGGCTGTCATGGATCTCATCCGGGCGAAAACCGACCGGGCGATGAATGTCGCTTTAAAGCAGATGGACGGAAGGCTGTCTAAGCTGATACAAAGTCTCCGCCAGCAGCTCCTGGAGACGCTTGCCCATGTGGAAGTGAATATCGACTATCCTGAATACGATGATGTGGAAGAAATGTCCCATCAAATGATGGAAGAAAAAACGAAAGAAGTTCTTCAGGAAGTTCAAAAACTTCTTCAGACATCCCAGCAAGGTAAAATTTTGCGGGAAGGTCTTGCTACAGCCATCATCGGACGGCCGAATGTCGGAAAATCTTCCTTGATGAATGCCCTTGTCCATGAAAATAAAGCGATTGTCACGGAAGTCCCTGGAACGACACGGGATGTCATTGAAGAATATGTCAATGTACGCGGAGTACCGCTCCGCCTTGTCGATACAGCAGGAATTCGAGAAACAGAGGATATTGTCGAACGGATCGGGGTCGAAAAATCGCGCCAGGTATTGACAGAAGCTGATTTGATTCTCCTTGTGTTAAACTATGGGGATGAGCTGACAGCGGAAGATGAGAAGCTCTTTGAAGCCGTTGAGGATTTAGATGTTGTCGTGATCGTCAATAAAACCGACCTTCCAGAAAAGCTTGATATGGAACGTGTCCGTGAGCTTGCCAGAGATCATTCATTGATAACGACTTCCTTGATAAAAGAAGAAGGCATTGATGAACTTGAGCAGGCGATCGCCGATGTTTTCTTTGAAGGAGAGCTTGATGCAGGTGACATGACGTATGTGTCGAATGTCCGCCACATCCAATTGTTGAAACAGGCGAAGCGCTCTCTGGAGGAAGCACTGAACGGAATGGAAATGGGAATGCCGATAGATGTCGTCCAAATAGACGTTACAAGAACATGGGAGATTCTTGGAGAAATTGTCGGAGATACTGTCCATGAAAGTTTGATTGATCAATTGTTTTCACAATTCTGTCTTGGAAAATAAATTTTTTAAAAAGGAGAGACTGACAACCAATGACTTACGATGCTGGACGTTATGATGTTATCGTTATTGGTGCCGGGCATGCAGGGTGTGAAGCAGCGCTTGCTTCCGCAAAACGCGGGGCAAAAACGCTCATGCTCACATTGAATCTGGATTTGGTTGCTTTTATGCCATGTAATCCGTCAATTGGCGGTCCCGCAAAAGGTGTTGTCGTTCGTGAAATTGATGCACTTGGCGGAATCATGGGTAAAATCATCGATAAAACTCATATCCAGATGAGAATGCTCAATACAGGAAAAGGACCTGCAGTTCGTGCTTTGCGCGCACAGGCTGATAAACCCTTATATATACAGGAAATGAAAGATACCCTGGAAAACCAGGAAAACCTGACCCTCCGTCAAGGCATGGTCGAACGACTGATTGTAGAGGACGGAGAAGTCAAAGGGGTAGAAACAGAAACGAAAGCTGCTTATTACGCTAAGTCCGTCATTGTGACAACCGGGACGTTCATGCGCGGAAAAGTCATCATTGGCGACCTGGAATACGAGAGCGGACCGAACAACCAGCGGCCGACAATTTCATTATCCGAGCATCTTGAAGAGCTCGGTGTTGAAATGGTCCGATTCAAGACAGGAACACCAATGCGTGTCAACAGCCATACTGTTGATTATTCTAAAACGGAAATTCAGCCTGGAGATGATGTGCCCCGTGCGTTTTCCTATGAGACGACTGAATTCATCATGGATCAGATTCCATGCTGGTTGACGTATACCAATGAATACACCCATAAAATCATCGATGAAAACCTCGGCTTATCGCCGATGTACTCTGGTATGATTAAAGGAACAGGGCCGCGTTACTGCCCGTCTATCGAGGATAAAGTGGTCCGTTTCCACGATAAACCGCGTCACCAGATATTCCTTGAACCAGAAGGAAGAAATACGGAAGAAGTCTATGTCCAAGGACTGTCGACATCACTTCCGGAATTCATCCAGAAAAAAATGCTCGAAACGGTGCCAGGTCTTGAAAAGGCGGAAATTATGCGTGCCGGCTATGCGATTGAATATGATTCCGTCGTGCCTACACAGTTGTGGCCGACATTGGAATTGAAAAATATCAAAGGCCTGTTTACAGCAGGGCAGATCAATGGAACATCCGGTTATGAAGAAGCAGCCGCACAAGGCATCATGTCTGGTATCAATGCTGCTGCTCTTGCAACTGATGTAGATCCATTGATTCTCGATCGCTCCCAGGCTTATATCGGAGTTCTGATCGATGATCTCGTTACCAAAGGGACAAATGAACCTTACCGACTGCTGACCTCACGTGCCGAATTCCGCCTCATGCTCCGACACGATAACGCCGACTTGCGGCTGACTGAAATCGGCTATCGTATCGGGATGATTTCTGACGAACGCTACGAAAAGTTCCAGGAAAAGAAACGCTTGATTGATGAGGAGAAAAAGCGGCTGGAAGGAATAATCCTAAAGCCTGATGAACAGGTGCAGAAGATTGTTGAACAGGCAGGAGGAACTCCGCTAAAAGAAGCTGTCCGGGCATCTGATTTACTGAAAAGGCCGGAAATGACTTATGAAATGATTGAAACGTTGACTCCTGCAGATAAAGAATTACCGGAAGATGTCAAAGAACAAGTAGAAATTCAGACCAAATACTCCGGCTATATCGCAAAAGCACTGCAGCAGATCGAGCGGATGAAGAAGATGGAAGATAAAAAGATCCCGGAAAACATCGATTATGATGCCATTCATGGTATTGCTACAGAAGCACGGGACAAGTTGAAAGAGGTCCGCCCGTTATCGGTTGGCCAGGCTTCCCGTATTTCCGGAGTCAACCCGTCAGATGTTTCGATTTTGCTTGTATATATCGAACAAGGGAAAATTGCCAAAGTATCCAACGAATAATTGGGAAAGGATGGACCAATGGATAAGCATACCTTTCTAAATGCCTTAAAAGAAAAAGGAATCGAACTGACCGATAAACAGCAAGAGCAGTTTCGCCATTACTTTGAAATACTAGTCGAATGGAACGAAAAAATGAATCTTACTGCAATCACCGATGAAGAAGGCGTCTATTTGAAACATTTTTATGACTCCATTACAGCAGCTTTTTACCATGATTTTTCTGAACCGATAACGATATGCGATGTCGGGGCGGGAGCCGGGTTTCCAAGTCTCCCGCTAAAAATTGTTTTTCCCGAGCTGAAAGTGACAATCGTCGATTCTTTAAAGAAACGGATCACCTTCTTGAACCACTTAGCCCACGAATTAGAACTGGACGATGTCGCTTTTTATCATGATCGGGCGGAAAGCTTCGGCAAGAACGTAAAATTCCGGGAGAACTATGATCTTGTAATGGCTCGTGCTGTTGCCAGGATGTCTGTGTTAAGTGAACTGTGCCTGCCGCTGGTCAAAAAAGGCGGACTGTTCCTGGCAATGAAGGGGCCGAATTTGTCAGAAGAACTCGAGGATGCCAAGCCTGCGATTCAGACTGTCGGAGGAGACGTGAAACAGGTGTACACGTTTGAACTTCCTGAAGAAAATAGTGAACGAAATATTGCAATCATAGAAAAGCGCAGAAAAACACCGAAGAAATATCCAAGAAAAGCAGGGGTCCCAAACAAATCTCCGATAGTATAACAACAGGAAAAATCGAAGCAGCTGTCTCACCAGTCTTGCCGAAAAAGGGAGAGCAGTGCTTCGATTTTTTATGTTTCTATTAAACTAAATTTCCACAAAAATAGTAAATATTATATCTGTTGGATACTTTTTGATAGAGAAATATGATAAAATAAATTAGGAAATGAAAAGGCATACTCACGCGCAGCAGTCTTTAGGTTCTGCAGCGCTTTTTTCTATATGAGATGATTGTTTCACGTGGAACAAATTCAATATGAGTGTGCATGCTCGCAAAAAGGTGGTGTCTGATCATGTTACATCCTTTCAGTCGCTTGTTTGGCCTGGGAGATAAATCAGAAGAAGAAGAAGCATCTGAGGTTCAAGAGGGAAAGGAAATCAATTCTGATGAAGTTGTTCAGATCCCTGTCGAACGTGTCCAGCCAAACCGTTACCAGCCACGCTCTGTATTCAATAATGAAAAAATCAGCGAATTGGCTCAAACGATACACACCCATGGTATGATCCAGCCGATTGTTGTCCGTCAGCTCAATGAAGAGGATTACGAATTGATCGCAGGGGAAAGGCGCTGGAGAGCTGTCCAATCGCTTGGTTGGGAAACGATTCCTGCTATTCTTCGTGATATGAATGATGCGGAAACAGCGTCTGTAGCTTTGATTGAGAATCTGCAAAGGGAAGAGCTTTCGGTCATTGAAGAAGCGATGGCCTATGCCCGTTTGATTGAAATCCATGAATTGACACAGGAAGCCCTGGCACAGCGCCTTGGAAAAAGCCAGTCGACGATCGCTAATAAAATGCGTCTGCTCAAGCTGCCAGAAGTTGTCCAACAGGCAATCATGGATAAGGAAATTACAGAACGTCATGCCCGCGCGTTAATCGCTGTCAAAGACCCGGAAATCCAGGAAAAAATCCTGAGAGAAATCATTGAAAAACAACTGAACGTCAAGCAGACGGAAGACAGGATCCAAAAGGAAAAAGAACCAAAGCAGCCTAAAAAGAAGCCCCGCATGAAGGGAGTCAATAAAGATATCCGTATAGCCATGAATACCATACGGCAGTCATTAAATATGGTGAATGATACAGGTATCAACCTGGATACAGAAGAACAGGATCACGATGATTATTACCAAATCACCATTAAAATACCTAAGAAAAGATCATAATCTAAAGGCTCCCATCTTTTCTTGAAAGATGGGTGTTTTTTGCACTTCAAGAAAGTTTAACTTTGTTAAAGGATAAACAAAACTAAAGCTTTCGCCATAAGGACTTGGCGACAAGCCAAGTTTTTCTAAGAGAATCATCGCTAACTTTTATGTTAGAAAGGAAAGATTAATAGAGATAACAAGAGAAATCAGGTAGGTGACATCATGGGGAAAGTAATCGCCATCGCCAATCAGAAAGGCGGCGTTGGAAAGACGACGACAGCTGTGAATTTAAGTGCTTGTCTCGCATATTTGAATCATAAGGTTTTACTTGTTGATATCGATCCACAGGGCAACGCGACCAGCGGAGTCGGAATAAATAAGGGGGATATGGACCAATGCATTTACAATGTACTGGTCGATGACCTGGGAGCAAAAAAAGTGTGCACACCTACCATGGTCGAAAGCCTGGATGTCATTCCTGCTACAATTCAGCTTGCAGGCGCTGAAATAGAGCTGGTTCCAACGATCTCACGTGAAGTACGCTTGAAGCAGGCACTTGATGAGGTGAAGGAAAATTATGACTATGTCATCATTGATTGTCCACCTTCACTCGGGCTTCTTACCATCAATTCACTGACAGCTTCCGATGCGGTCATCATCCCGGTACAGTGCGAATATTACGCCCTGGAAGGGTTAAGTCAGCTATTGAATACCATCCGGCTTGTCCAGAAACACCTGAATAAAAAACTGATGATCGAAGGTGTCCTCCTGACGATGCTGGATGCACGCACAAATCTTGGCATCCAGGTGATCGAGGAAGTGAAAAAATACTTTCAGGATAAAGTTTACGGAGCTATCATCCCCCGTAATGTCCGGTTAAGTGAGGCTCCCAGTCATGGGCAGCCGATTATTTTATATGATGCAAAGTCACGAGGTGCTGAGGTTTACTTAGAATTGGCAAAGGAAGTGATTGCTAATGGCGAGAGGGTTAGGTAAAGGCATCAATGCACTCTTCCCGGAGTTGGAGCAGAAAAAAGAAGAAACGATTCAGGAGATTCCCATCAAAGCATGCCGTCCAAATCCATATCAGCCAAGGAAGACTTTCCATGCATCCGCGATTGAAGAGTTGAAGGAATCAATTGAAGAGCATGGCATCCTCCAGCCGTTGATTGTCCGAAAAAGCATCAAAGGCTTTGAAATAGTTGTAGGTGAAAGACGGTTCCGTGCCGCAGGAGAGGCTGGTTTAGAAACGATTCCTGCCGTCATCCGCGATCTGACCGATGAGCAAATGATGGAGCTTGCTTTACTGGAAAACCTGCAGCGGGAAGATTTATCCCCTATTGAGGAAGCCCAGGCTTACGCAACCTTGATGAGGGAACTTGGTGTTACGCAGGAACAATTGGCGAAACGATTAGGAAAAAGCCGGTCTCATATCGCTAACCTTGTCCGTTTACTTTCCTTGCCAACACAGATCAGCGAATGGATAAACACAGGCGAGTTATCCATGGGACACGGCAGGGCACTGCTCGGATTAAAAGACAAAGAAAAGCTTATCCCGGTCGCAGAAAAAATCCGGAAAGAAATTTTGAATGTCAGGCAAGTAGAGCTGTTGATCACCCAGCTGAATGAAAATAAAAGAAAAGAAAAAGCCAGAAAAGGCACGACAAAAAAAGATGTTTTTCTCCGGGAAAAAGAAAATTCCTTGCGGGAACACTTTGGTACGGAAGTCACAATTCACCGTGGAAAAAGAAAAGGGAAAATAGAAATAGAATTTTTTACAGATGATGATCTTGAACGAATTTTGAATAAATTCGAATCGTAATATCTACATCGACCTGGTTGAACCTCTAAAACCAGGCTCTTTTTTATAATTACATAGATGGGGTTGTAAGTATGGTTTTGTTCGGTACGATTGTAAATGGGATATGTATTATTGCAGGAACAGTGCTCGGCTTATTTTTTACAAAAATTCCAGAGCGCTATAAAGAAACGATTATGAACGGGATAGGTTTGTCCGTCATTTTGATCGGTCTTCAAATGGGGTTTCAGACAGAAAATATTGTCATCGTCCTTTTGAGCCTGTTATCTGGAGCCATTATCGGAGAAGGGACACACTTAGAGGATAAACTGGAACGGATCGGTAAATGGATCGAAAGTAAATTTTCCCGCCCAGAGTCCCAATCTACAGTCGCCCAGGGGTTCATTACTGCGTCCCTGATTTTTGTTATTGGCGCATTGTCGGTGATTGGTGCCCTTGACAGTGGACTTCGTGGAGATCATGAAGTGTTGATAACCAAATCTATCATAGATGGCTTTGTTGCCCTGGTCCTGACGACCACCCTTGGATTCGGAGTAATATTTTCTGTTATTCCAGTAGTACTCTATCAGGGAGGGATCGCGTTGTCGGCTAATTTTATTACCAACTGGGTTCCTGATGCGATGCTCGATACCTTTATTACTGAAATGACAGCGGCAGGCGGTTTGATGATCGTTGCCATTGGATTGAATTTATTGAAGCTGACCAACATCCGGGTGGCCAACCTGCTGCCTGCCTTACTCACCGTTGGTATCATACTGTATATCATGGAACTTTTTTAAACAAATGAGCGAACGGCATAAAGATACAGGAAACTTCATGGAATTATCTCTTTTAAAAAAGGACAGAACGTGGCCAATAGAGAATATAATCATCTGAATGAAAAAATGAAGAGGTGGAACCATGGAAAAGTGGATTGAAGTGCTTTTTTCTGAAGAAATTCTGAACGAAGCTGCTGCGAGATACCATGCTGATGTCAGTAAAGCCAAAAAGCTTGGTGACTTTGAGAATTACGTATTTGAAGTACAAAGGGACGGACAGCCATTTATTTTACGCCTTACCCACTCGTCGCACCGAAGCAGGCAGGATGTAGAAGCGGAATTGCAATGGGTCAATCATCTCCATGACCAAGGACTCAACGTATCTCTTGTCCATGAATCTTCTGCTGGACGTCTTGTGGAGGAAATCCCTATCGCTGATACAGCCTTTTTCGTTTGCTTGTTTGAAAAAGCTCCAGGGAACATGGTGAAAATGGATGATCCATTGTTTGGGCCGGCACTGTTTGAAAAATGGGGAGAAACCGTTGGAAAGATGCATCAGGTCACTAAAGATTACGAGCCAGGAGATAGCCGGAGAGAACGATGGGATGAAGAAGATTTACTTAAGTTCAACGTTTACCTTGATGTAGACCGTGACCGTGAAATAATTTCCGTGGCGGATGATCTCATCACCGAATTGAAAGATCTACCGGAAACAAAAGAAAGCTTCGGTCTCATACACTCTGATCTTCATTCCGGTAATTTCTTTTATGAAAACGGAGAAATACACGTATTCGATTTTGACGATTCCACTTATCATTATTATGCAAGTGATATTGCGATTCCACTGTATTATCCAGTTTGGGGGAAGCACCGGAATGATAGCTATGAGGTTCGCTCCCGTTATGGAGAGGAATTTCTGTTTCATTTTCTGAAGGGGTACCAGAAGGAAAATCACCTCGACCAGGAATGGATCAAACGAATTCCATTGTTTTTACGGCTGCGCGATTTCGTGCTTTACACGGTCTTTCATAAGAAATGGGATATGGCGAATTTGAATGAAAAACAAGCCGTCCTGGTCCGGCAAATCCGGGAACGCATACTGCGAAATGAACTCATTTCAGAAATATCGTATGATAAGATTCTCCATAGACTTCATCAGTCAAAAAGCGGAAAGACTATATAAGACAAAATAAGCCCAAGAAATTTGATGATTCTTAAGAATCGCTTGTCGGTGGATGCTTGCCGCGGGCACGATCTCAGCTAACTTGGTCAAGAAGGTCACTCGACCAAGTGGATCTTCGGTTCGCGCTGTTCCCGCAGGCGTCACCACCGATCGCTCATTGTGGAATCAACAGAGATCAATTTAAAAAGAGTGATTTTCTTTGAGTATAAAAGAAAGTCACTCTTTCTCTTGTAAAATGAATTCATACCATTACGAAATGCATTGTACAACTTATGAAGGGATAGATGGGGCAAATCTTTTGGAAACATACGAAAAGGGCCTCTTTGAATGAAATACCACAAAGAATTGATTTTGCTATGTAGTTTTTTTCGCATGGAAAAAAGAAGAATTTTTGTATTGTTGATTGCTAGCTTTGGCAGGGAAACGATGAGACTCCTTCAGGAGAGGCAAGGCTGACGAGGCCCCACAGGGCGAAGCCCGAGGAGACTTGTCGTCTTCCCTGCGGAAAGGGAATCGTTTCCCTGCCATACATTTTCGGTATCAATAAAAAACAAAGGGCTGCCCATAAGTCTATTTCAGACTTATGGGACAGTCCCTTTTTAATACTACTGTTCAGTTGTTCAGTGGCTTTTTACGTCTATTTTGTTGAAATATTGGGAAAAACGACTGTGCCATTCCGAAGCTTCAACTTGGTGTCGACACGCCGAAATACTTGCGATAATCGTGCCGCCATCTCTATCACCGTGTGCAGACGAGTGTTTTGAAGTACAAAATATTCCATGAAACCACCCACATTTACAATACCGCTGACGGCCACATCACCGACCTTAGGGAGATCTTTTTGCATCGCAGCACCTGGTGAAATTGCTCCTTTGGCAACCGTAATCATACCGATGGAAGTCGATTTTCCAAGGCAGGCATCAACGGCAATGATGAATGGCTGCACATGCTTTTTTCTGATTTGTTCTAATTTTTCTTTTAGGTTCAGCGCGTGAACTGGTTCGGCAAGCGTTCCGTAGACCGTGAAATTTTTCAAGTTCTGGTCAGCTACCATCGATCCCACCAATGGACCGAAAGCATCGCCCGTGGAACGGTCTGTTCCGATACATACGATCACGATTTCCTGTTCTGGAGGAATCAGCTCCAGTAGACGGTCACTTAATTGCCGGACAACAGAAGGGTCTGAATATAGATGCCGTGTTTCTTTAAGTAAAAACCTGTCCCGAAGATTCATAGCTTTTCCTCCAAACACATATTGGTATTAGTATATAAAAGTTTTTTCAATTCTATACATAGCCAAAATACTTTGAAGGTGGAGGAGCGGACATATGTGGAAATCAGGCATGAAATGGCTTTTCTTGATCATGGGTACGACAATTGGGGCGGGATATGCTTCCGGGCGGGAGCTGTGGCAATTTTTTGGCCATGAAAGTGGACTTGCTATCATAATGTTCGCGGTTTTGTTTTCTATCTGTTGTTATGTGATTCTATCAATCAGCTATGAAAAAAAGGCAAGTCATTATTTACCTGTACTCCGTGTCATCGTCGGCAGGCAGCTGACCGGTATTTATGATTGGATGATCATCCTCTACCTTTTTACAACAACCGTAGTTATGCTGGCAGGTAGCGGTGCTACTTGGCAGGCATTCAACTTTTCCTACAGGATAGGTGTGTTAGCGATTGTCATTCCATTGATCTTGCTTTTCATCTGGGATATCCGGGGACTTCTCTCCATCAACAGTTTCATCCTGCCAGTATTGATTATCGGTTTATTATTTATCCTTACCCTTTTTACATTTAATCAGAACCTGACGCTGTTCAACCATCTGCATGAAATGGAAAATTGGCTGGCAGCCTTTCCCTTCACTGCACTCAATATCCTTCCGCTTATTGCTGTGCTTGGGGCTGTAGGCAGCGAAGTCAAGCATAAAAGTGAAATTTGGGTCGCGAGTATTGGGAGCGGATTCATACTTGGTGCGATTTCCTATATTTATAACAACAGTCTCATCCAAATATCTGATGAAATCCTGTTATATGAAATTCCTTTGTTCGCCATTTTGAAAAATTACCCCTATGAAATGTTCCTGTTCATGTCGCTCGTGTTATGGATCGCCATTTTTACGACAGCAGCATCCGGGGTTCTTGGGCTGGTTACGAGATTCCGTGAACTTCTCAACCTCCCGCTTTGGATTCTTGCCATGATGGCACTCGCGTTCATGCTTCCGTTTACCTCGTTCGGCTTTTCAACTCTGATCGAGTACCTTTATCCCCTGTACGGAATATTAAATTTATATGTTCTCTCATCACTTCTGTTGTATCCAATCTTAAATCGATATAAAATGGGTTCATAACTCAACCACGTGGAAAAAACAGGAGGTAATGGTTTGGATATAATTCAGGATCAATGGGAGAAAACAAGTGAATATATATTCGGACCAGAACTTTGGGTCATCACCGGGAAAGGCTTTTTAAAAATCCTTCTGATATTGCTGATATCATACGCAATCGTGAAGCTTGCCAAAAAGGGTGTCAACCAATTTTTCAGAAGGAGAAGGCGGGGACCATTCAGTATTCCGAGAAGGCGTGAGGACACCTTAGTAAAGCTCGTCGTGAATACACTCACGTATATCGTCTATTTCTCAGCCTTCATCATGATTCTGGAAGTTTTCGGGTTGAAAATAGGTCCGCTGCTCGCCGGTGCTGGAGTTGCTGGACTTGCCATCGGTTTTGGTGCCCAGAATCTTGTCCGTGATGTCATTACTGGCTTCTTTATAATTTTTGAAGACCAGTTTTCTGTAGGGGACTATGTGAAAACGTCAGGCGTCGAAGGGTTTGTCGAGGAAATCGGCTTGCGTACGTCTAAAATAAAAAGCTGGACTGGCGAGTTGAATATCATTCCGAACGGAAGTATTACCCAGGTCACCAATTATTCCATTCATAACAGTATCGCTGTCGTTGATGTAAGAATTGCTTATGAAGGGGACATAGACAGAGCAGAGAAAATAATAGCGGAACTACTGGACGAAATGCCGGAAAAATATGAAGATTTAATAGCGACACCGGAATTACTTGGGGTACAGGCATTGGGAACATCGGAAGTGATTATGCGCGTTATTGCAGAAACCTATCCCATGCAGCATTGGATGATCGGGCGCATGCTGCGTAAAGAAATAAAAACCCGATTGGATGAAAGAGGCATTGAAATTCCATTCCCTAGAATCGTCATGTATTCCCGGCATGATCAAGAAAAAGACCAAAAGGTGGAAGTATAGGAGGAATCGTCGTGGCTGATAAGAATTACCAGATGAACGATGTTGTTGAGATGAAGAAACCGCATCCATGCGGGGAAAACAGGTGGAGAATTATCCGTATGGGGGCAGATATCCGTATAAAATGCCTTGGATGTGATCACAGTACCTTATTGCCGCGACGTCGTTTCGAAACCAAAATGAAGCGTGTTGTCGAACGAGCTGAAACGTGACTCCCAGAAAAATTGAAATTTAGTCGAATTACGAAAGTCTATCTTTTAAAAAATTAAAAACTGCCAGGCAAATTTGGAAAACAAGGGTGTACAATACCCTTGTTTTCTATTTTTACCTTACTTGTCATTCTTATAGTCTGTCACTTATAATTGGGATGACCAACGTACATGTATGTAAATCCTTAAGGAGTGGAAGTTTTTTATGGCATTAACAGCAGGAATTGTCGGTTTGCCCAACGTAGGCAAATCTACATTGTTTAACGCAATCACACAGGCAGGCGCAGAGTCTGCTAATTACCCGTTTTGTACCATAGATCCAAACGTCGGTATAGTGGAAGTACCAGATCCAAGGCTTGACAAGCTCACGGAGCTCGTCAAGCCGAAAAAAACCGTTCCGACCGCATTCGAATTCACTGATATTGCCGGTATCGTCAAAGGAGCGAGCAAAGGGGAAGGTCTTGGTAATCAGTTTCTTTCCCATATCCGACAGGTGGATGCTATCTGTCACGTCGTCCGTGCTTTCCAGGATGAGAACATCACCCATGTTTCCGGACAAGTCGACCCAATCAGCGACATCGAAACCATTAACCTGGAATTGATTCTCGCAGACTTGGAAACTGTGACGAAGCGGATGGACCGTGTAGCTAAAATGGCCCGCCAGAAAGATAAAGAAGCCGTTGCGGAATACGACGTATTAACCAAATTGAAGGATGCGTTCGAAGAAGAAAAACCGGCCCGCGCCATCGACTTTACAGACGAGCAGCTGAAAATCGTCAAAGGATTGCATCTGTTGACAATCAAGCCGATCCTTTATGTAGCGAATGTCAGTGAAGATGAAATTGGAACCGATACAGAAAACCCGCAAGTCGAAAAAATCCGCGAGTTTGCTGCCAAGGAGAATGCAGAAGTAATCGTCGTCTGTGCCAAAATAGAATCAGAAATTGCAGAATTGGATGGAGAAGAGAAACAGGAGTTTCTAGATGACCTCGGCATCGAAGAATCCGGATTGGACCAGCTGATCAAAGCGACGTACAACCTTCTCGGACTGGCAACCTATTTCACTGCCGGAGAACAAGAAGTCCGTGCCTGGACGTTCACCCTCGGGATGAAAGCGCCGCAAGCTGCCGGTATCATCCATACAGACTTCGAGCGTGGTTTCATCCGTGCAGAAACCGTTTCCTATGAAGACCTCGTCGAAGCTGGAACGATGGGCGCTGCCCGTGAAAAAGGGAAAGTCCGGCTGGAAGGGAAGGACTACCTGGTCAAAGATGGGGATGTCATCCACTTCCGTTTCAACGTATAAGCGTAGATTCCGTTTCCCCGTTAAATAGTGTTGTTTTTTTAGTTGCTATTTGATATAATACAACATTGTGAGTAATTAACGATAAATTACTCCTTGCTCCTTTGATAGAGAAGGAGCCGCTAAGTCCATAAGGAGGTGAAAACGGATGAGAGATTACGAAATCATGTACATCATCCGCCCAAACATTGAGGAGGAAGCTAAAGCGTCACTCGTTGAACGCTTCAGTGGTATCCTGACTGACAATGGTGCGGAGGTAGAAAAAGTCGAAGAGCTTGGTAAGCGCCGTCTTGCTTATGAAATCAACGACTACCGTGACGGTATCTATGTAACCATCAATTTCAAAGGCGATCGTGAAGCTATCAATGAATTTGATCGTCAAGCAAAGTTCTCTGATGACATTATCCGTCATATTGCTGTACGCGAAGATGATCAATAAGGAGTGATTCTGATGTTAAATCGTGTCGTATTAGTCGGCAGATTAACGAGGGATCCGGACCTACGCTATACACCAAACGGGGTGGCAGTCGCCAATTTCACCATTGCTGTCAATCGACCTTTTTCGAACCAGCAAGGTGAACGTGACGCTGACTTCATCAACTGTGTCGTTTGGAGACGCGCTGCCGAGAACCTCGCGAACTTCATGAATAAAGGAAGCCTCGTAGGTGTCGATGGAAGGCTGCAATCCCGCAGCTTTGATAACCAGGAAGGCAAGCGGGTGTTTGTCACCGAAGTCGTCGCAGACAGTGTACAGTTCTTAGAAACAAAAGGTTCTTCCCAAGGGGGAGGACAAGGTTCATCTGGATTCCAGCAAAATCAGAATCGCCAACAAAACGACTTCAGGTCGAACCAGAATAATAACAACAATGAAGACCCCTTCGCAGATCAAGGGGAACCAATTGATATATCAGACGATGATCTACCATTCTAAACAATAGCAAGGAGGGAATCACCTATGGCACGTCGTGGTCGCGCAAAGCGCAGGAAAGTGTGTTTCTTCACATCGAACGGTATTACACACATTGACTATAAAGATGTTGATCTACTAAGACGTTTCGTTTCCGAGCGTGGAAAAATTCTTCCTCGCCGCGTAACTGGAACTTCTGCTAAATATCAACGTAAATTGACTAAAGCAATCAAACGTGCTCGTACAATGGCTCTTTTGCCATATGTTACTGAGTAATTGATTTCTACCGGAACTCGGATGAGAGGTGCATTCCTTTCATCCGAGTTTTTTTATGCATTCAAAAAGTATAAATTTTACAAAGAAACCTCCCGCCATAGTTAAAATTTTTAAGTTCTTCGTATAAAGCATTCACCGAAGGACGATTGTATCCGATTTTTTCTAATTTACTTGTAAGCGTTTCCTATGAAACCATGAAAGGGAAAGCGGCTGTTTCGCATTTTTAGGGCCGTTGGAGAAATAGTAAGAATTTATTGACAATCGGAAAAGGTTTGTTACGATAGGGAATATTCACTTTAGTAAAGGAAACCATTGAAGCAAATTTTAAGTCTACATATGGAAAGGAGAATGACGATGCAAGTCCATGAGGAAATTCTGCGCATACCTGGACCTACACCCATACCTCCCCGGGTAGATCGTGCCATGTCCCAGCCGATGATTGGCCACCGCAGTCAAAAATGCAAAGACCTGTTGCAGCGGATTGCCCCAAAGCTGAATCCGGTATTCGGAGCGGATGAAGATGTGATCGTTTTGACCGGAAGCGGTACATCGGCATTGGAGGCTGCTGTTGTTAATACGACCGAGGCAGGAGATGAGGTGCTTGTCCTGGTGACTGGAGCCTTTGGAGCCAGATTCGCAAGCATTTGTGACGCATATCAGGTGAAGACTCATAAAATTGAGATGGAATGGGGAACTGCAGCGGACCCTGCAAAAGTAGAAAAATTCCTGGAGGGACACCCTGGTATCAAAGCTGTCTTTATCACGCATTGTGAGACCTCTACCGGTGTATTGAACCCTGTCCAAAAGATTGCTGAAAAAGTCCGTGAGCAATCGGACGCACTGGTGATTGTTGATGGTGTATCTTCTGTCGGAGGCGTCGACATTAACATCAAACGGGACGGAATTGATGTACTTGTTTCAGGTTCTCAAAAAGCGATGATGCTGCCGGCTGGATTAGCATTTTTTGCAGCAAGTGCAAAAGGATGGAAGACAATCGAGGAGACCGAACGTCCACGTTTTTATCTGGATTTACGTAAATACCGCAGTAAGTGGAAAGACCATCAAACGCCATTTACACCTGCTCTCTCTTTATTGATGGGCTTGGAGGAAGTATTGAATATCCAGCATGAGGAAGGCCTTGAAAATATCCATGAACGCCATTTGTTACTTCGGGATATGACGAGGGCTGCTTTAAGGGCGTTAGATGTGCCATTACTTACAGTCGATGAAGCTGGCTCTCCTACTGTGACTTCGGTAAAACCAGATGATTTTGATCCCGAAGAACTTCGTAAAAACGTTCACGGCTCATTCGGCTTGTTACTTGCCGGCGGTCAGCAGCATTTGAAAGGAAAAATATTCCGCATCGGGCATATGGGATATTGCCTTCCCGCTGATGTACTGCAAATCATTGGCATACTGGAATCCGGTTTACAGCAGGTTGGAAAGAACATCGACCCTGGCAGTGGTGTAGCAGCAGCAGAGAAAGTTTGGAAAGGGGTAAGCGGAGAATGAGTTTTCGTGTTTTAATTTGTGACCCGTTAAGCGAAGAAGGTCTGGCGCCGTTATTTGAAGCGGAAGATATTGAAGTGATCAATACTCCGGGAATGAATTATGAGGAGCTGCTAGAAAAACTGGCAGACGTGGATGGTTTAATTGTGCGCAGCCAGACACGTATTTCCCGGGAAATTGTCGAAAAGGCAGATAACCTGAAAGTGATCGGCCGGGCTGGTGTTGGAGTGGACAATATTGATCTGGATGCTGCTACAGAGCATGGAGTCATTGTTGTCAATGCTCCTGATGGCAACACAATTTCTGCTGCAGAGCATTCCATGGCAATGCTTATGGCGTTAGCGCGGAATATTCCCCAGGCATACAGTCTGTTAAAAAACGACAAATGGGAACGGAAATCCATGGTCGGTGTCGAACTGAAGGATAAAACCCTTGGAGTTATCGGAATGGGCAGGATTGGCCGGGAAGTAGCCTTACGAGCGAAAGGCCAGCGGATGAAAGTGATCGGTTATGACCCATTTTTGACAGAAGAAAAAGCACAGAAATTAGGCATCGACTTCGGTACAGTCGAAGATGTATTAAAAGCGGCGGATTTTATCACCGTCCATACGCCATTGATTGAAGAAACAAGGCATTTGATTGACCGTGAAGCCTTGGAAATAATGAAGCCGACTGCAAGGATCATCAACTGTGCCCGCGGTGGTATTATCGATGAAGATGCCCTTTATGAAGCATTAAAAGAAGGCCAAATTGCAGGGGCGGCATTGGATGTATTCGAAAACGAACCAGCGATTGGACATAAGCTGTTTGAACTTGATCAGGTAATTGCTACGCCTCATTTAGGCGCGAGTACAATCGAAGCCCAGGAGAATGTAGCCATTGACGTGAGCAAAGATATCGTGGATATTCTTCATGATAAAAATGCCCGCAACCCTGTCAATATCGCTTCCTTCTCCCCGGAAGTGATGGAGGAATTGTCCCCTTATTTTTCTTTGACAGAAAAGCTAGGCCAGTTCATCTCTCGTTTGACTCGTGGGGTGCTTGAGAAAATCAACATTTATTATGCTGGTGAGCTGGTGGATAATGAGGTTTCCCCTCTAACTCGAAACACGGTTAAAGGTATTCTGAGACTCCATCTGGGTGCACGGATTAATGAAGTCAATGCATTCATGGCAGCAAGTGATCGCAGTATCATCATCGAAGAACATAAAACGACACACTCCAGAGGTTTCACGAACCTGATTACCGTTGAAATCCAGACCAACGAAGAAACCCGATCGGTTTCAGGAACTCTGCTCAACGGGCTCGGCCCAAGAATCGTCAAGCTGGATCAGTATTCCGTTGACGTCCAGCCTTCGGGGAATCTTGTCGTTATCCGTCACCATGATAAGCCTGGTGCCATCGGTAAAGTTGGGAACCTTCTTGCCGAGGATAATGTCAATATTGCAACCATGCAGGTTGGGAGGACTGATCTCGGCGGGCATGCGGTGATGGTGTTGTCTGTCGATAAACAGCTCGATGAGCCGTGTATGGAAAAAATCAACCAAATGGAAGAGATACGTCAGGTTCATAGCTTAAAGCTATAAAATAATCCCCCATAGCCAGAAGTTTTAAACTTCCTGGTTATGGGGGATCTTTTACACTTTAATAAAGTTTAACTTTGTTAAAGGGTTAATATAAAAATGCATGGTAGTGGATAACCTTTCGGAGACGATTTCGTCCAGCTCCAGCGCCTACCCCCTCGAAGTCTTAAGCCGATCCTCTCTGTGGCAAAGAGCGCCACGGCGAGGCTTGGCTTAAGCTGGTCGGGGTTGAGCAAGGCGCTTACGCTTTAGTTATTAGTCCAGAGGTACTGTTCTGGCCGTGCGCTGAGTAAATACCTGCAGTTCATCGTATCCGGCCCATTTTGCTAGTTCAACAGCTTTGTCATATTGGTACCCGATATGGTCCGGTTTATGAGCATCAGAACATAATACGATTCCCACACCAGCTTCATAGCATTTTTTCAATAACAATGGTTCCGGGTAAATCCTTCCGACCGGTTTCCGAAGCCCGGCGGTACTTATTTCGATGCAGGTGCCGGACGCTGCAAGTGCTTGTACGGCGCGATCATATTGGGCATGCAAAAATTCCTCGTCGTCTGGCCAGTAGGAAAAGATTTTGATCAAGTCAATGTGGCCGACAAAATCGAACAGTCGGGATTCAGCAAGGGTGACGACCTGATCGAAGTAAAGGCGGTAGGCTTCATTTATATCCCTTTTCTCATACTCTTCCCGGAAGGTTGCCAAATCGATTCCCCACTCCCCAATCCAATGGACAGAACCGATGACATAATCGAAGGGATGGGCATTGATGAATTTTTCCATTTCCGCTTCTTTTCCAGGAGTATAATCCATTTCAATCCCCATTTTGACGGAAAGACCTTCTTCTTCTGCTTTGTCGAATAAGGCCTGGTAATCTTTGAAAGCAAGTCCTCTCCGATTGTCGACCCAGGGGTTGGTCAAAATGCTGTTCGTTTCATTAAAGAAATAGGCATGCTCGGAAATTCCAAGCTCCTCAATGCCTTCTTCTTTTGCTTTTTTTAAATATTCCCTAAGGTAGTCTGTCGAAAAGTCCCCAGTTTCGTGCATATGTACGTGATAGTCAGTACGCATATGATTTCTCCCCTATCTGCTCGCTGATTTTGACTTATCATATCAGACTATCAGAGTCTCGGCAAAGGATGAAGGATAAATTCTTATTCTCCTTTGCCCAAACATGTTAAAATTAAGTGGTACTTATTAATGGAGAAAGATTACAGCCCCAGGAAAAGGGTTTGAAACAGAGAGAAAAACGAGGTGTATTGGAAAATGATGGGTTCCAGACAGATTACGGAAGGGGCTTTAATGACAGGGCTTTATCTGATATTGTTATTGATAAACGTTTTTGTCCCGTTTATTGGAGCGGTGGTATTTTTTGTATTACCCGTTCCGTTTATCCTATATAGTTACCGGCATGGATGGAAGCCGGGTCTTACCATGCTGATAGTGGCAGCGATTTTATCATCTTTATTTGCAACCATTTATTCCCTGCCGGTGACACTGATGATCGGCTCAGGCGGGTTATTCGTCGGTGCAGCGATGCATCGGAAGCGTTCAGCTTATGAAACGTGGGCGGCAGGGACGGTCGGATTTACGCTCGGCATCGTTTCCCTGTTTTTGATCACACAGCTGTTATTTGATATTAATTGGATCGAAGAAATTCGTACACTGCTCGATGAGTCCTTTTCCATGACAGAGCAGATGATGAAAAATTTTATGGGCTCAAGCGAAACATCCGATGAGCAGCTTCAGGCCCTTCGAGAACAGATCAGGCAGTTCCCGGATATCATTCCAAGCCTGTTTGCCATCATGGGTATCGCCATGGCTTTTCTCAGCCAGTGGATCGGCTATAAAATCATTAACCGGATTGATCAGCAGAACTTCCATTTTACCAAGTTCAGGAATTACAAGCTTCCGACTGCCGTACTTTGGTATTATTTTCTTGGAATGATTGCTTCATGGATGTTTACCGAAAGTGATAATATGATTTATATCGCAGGATTGAATATTTTCATCGTCACAGGATTGCTGATTGCTTTGCAAGGCTTTGCATTCATCTTCTATTATGCTTATGTAAAGAAGCTATCCAAGGCAGTGCCAATCATATCAGTAGTTATAACAATACTTTTTCCAGGACTTCTACTTTATCTAATCAGGATATTAGGTATAATTGATATAGGATTTTCGTTACGTGAACGCATTAAAGGAAAATGATGATGGTTTGATATTGATAGTGGGAGCTGACATGCATGCCGAATTCATTAAAAAAACCAAAGATCAGTGGGCACTTTTGGATCATCTATACGATTTCCATTGTGCTGCTCGGTTTCATTTGGTATTACCAATGGGAACTCGGACTGATGATGACGCTGCTTTTGGCTGCATCGATTTACTATACCATTAGAGCAGAGCAGAACATGATCAATGAAACCGAGGAATATATATCGACGCTTTCCTATCGAGTCAAAAAAGTCGGCGAGGAAGCTTTATTAGAGATGCCGCTTGGAATCGTCCTGTTCAGTGAAAATTATAAAATCGAATGGGCCAATCCATATATGAATAAATTTACGGAAGCAGAAGAAACACTCGTCGGCAATTCTTTGGAACAGTTATCTGAACAATTGGTAACCAGTATCAAAGAGGGCAAAAAAGAAGCCTGGATGACGATAGATGATTATGAATTCCAGATCATGATCAAAAAGGATGAACGGCTCTTATACCTTTTTGATCGGACGAAACAGACGGAAATCCAAAACCTCTATCAAAATGAACAGACCGTTTTAGCTATCATTTTTCTTGATAACTACGAAGAAATCACCCAGGGGATGGATGATACGGCCAAGAGCCATATCAACTCCCAGGTGACATCGATTTTGAATAAATGGTCGAATGAATATGGCATCTACTTGAAGCGGACATCACAAGAGCGTTTCCTGGCAGTCATGAATCAGGAAATCCTTTACCAATTAGAAAAATCGAAATTCGAGATACTTGATGAAGTGAGGGAATTGATTTCGGACCATAATGTCCCGCTTACTTTAAGCCTCGGTACGGGGGTTGGCCCTGTCAGCCTTCCTGAGCTTGGAGAACTCGCCCAGTCGAGCCTCGACCTGGCTTTGGGGCGTGGCGGCGACCAGGTAGCCATCAAGGACGATACAGGAAAAGTCCGCTTCTACGGCGGTAAGACCAATCCAATGGAAAAAAGAACCCGTGTCCGTGCCAGAGTCATTTCCCACGCAATGAAAGAACTAGTCAAGGAAAGTGACCGTGTATTGATCATGGGGCACAAATCGCCCGATATGGATGCTGTCGGGGCTTCTATCGGTATTCTGAAAATCGCTCAGGCCAATGATAAGCAGGGCTTCATCGTATTGGATGAAGATGAAATCGATACAGGTGTCGATAAGATGATTGAAGAAGTAAAAGAAGATGAGGAGTTGTGGTCGAACTTCATTTCTCCGGAAGACGCACTGGAAATGGTCAATAATGAAACACTGCTCGTAGTGGTAGATACCCATAAGCCTTCCATGGTTGTCGAAGAAAAGCTGCTGGAGCGTACCGAGCATGTGGTAGTCATCGACCATCATCGGAGAGCGGAGGAATTCATTGCCGACCCGACACTTGTTTATATGGAACCATATGCTTCTTCCACTGCCGAACTAGTTACCGAGCTTCTTGAATACCAGCCGAAAAAACTGAAGCTGACCATGCTGGAAGCGACTGCTTTGCTTTCCGGCATCATTGTCGATACCAAAAGCTTTACATTAAGAACCGGGTCGCGTACGTTTGATGCTGCCTCCTATTTACGTTCAAAGGGTGCCGATACCGTCCTTGTCCAGAAATTCTTAAAAGAAGACTTGGATGTGTACGTCAGGAGAAGTCATTTGATTGAAAAAGCGGAGGTGTACCGCGATGGTGTGGCCATCTCTGCTGGAGCTGAAGGGGAAACCTATGGCCCTGTGCTGATCGCTCAGGCAGCTGATACGCTGCTGACGATGAGCGGTATTGTCGCTTCCTTTGTCATATCGGAACGGAAGGACGGAAGAATCGGGATCAGCGCGCGGTCACTTGGCGATGTAAACGTGCAGGTTATCATGGAGCGGATGAACGGGGGCGGCCATTTGACGAACGCGGCGACGCAACTGGAGGATACAACCATCAGCGATGCAAAGGCGTTGCTTGAAGATATCATCGATGAATATTTTGAAGGGGGATCACCAGAATGAAGGTTATTTTCACACAAGATGTCAAAGGCAAAGGGAAAAAAGGGGAAGTGAAGAACGTTTCAGACGGGTACGCCCGCAACTACCTGTTAAAAAATAATCTTGCAAAAGAAGCCACAACAGGAAATATGAAAGAACTGCAGGCGAAAAAAAATAAAGAAAAGCAGCTGGAGCAGGAAGAACTGGAAGAAGCAGAACAACTGAAAGACACCCTGGGAAAGCTGGAAGTGAAGCTGACAGCAAAATCAGGAGACGCCGGACGATTATTCGGTTCTATCACGAGCAAACAAATCGCAGATGAACTGAAGAAAACCCATAAAATTAAAATCGACAAACGTAAAATTGAACTGGACGAGCCGATCCGTTCCCTCGGTTACACGAATGTACCAGTGAAATTGCATCCAGAAGTGACAGGTACCATCAAGGTACACGTGGAAGAAGCATGAGCTTTTCTTTATCTAGGGGGAAATTCCTGTGAGTGAATTTTGGAACGATCGCACTCCGCCTCATAATATTGAGGCAGAACAAGCGGTTCTCGGTGCGATTTTTTTAGAGCCGGAAGCGATGTCCAGTGCCTCAGAGAAATTGATGTCAGACGATTTTTACCGTGCCGGCCATCAACGGATTTTCGAGGTGATGCTAAGGCTCGCCGATAAAGGGGAGCCGATTGACCTCGTCACTGTCACAACTGCACTTTCCAATGCAAAAGTACTGGAAGAAGTAGGCGGCGTGTCTTACTTAAGTGACCTCGCAAATTCCGTTCCGACTGCAGCTAATATTGAATATTACGCAAGTATTGTCGATGAAAAAGCAATTTTGCGCCGATTGATCAAAACAGCGACCAATATTGTCACCTCAAGCTTCTCAGAGGAAGAAGATGTGGATGGTGTATTAAACGATGCGGAGAAAAGCATCCTCGATGTTTCCCAGCGAAAGAATTCAGGTGCTTTCAAGAATATTAAGGACGTCCTGATTGATGTTTATGACAACATTGAACAACTCCATAACAACACGGAAGGCGTGACAGGAATCCCGACCGGCTACAGGGATCTGGACCGGATCACATCTGGCTTCCAGCGGAACGACCTGATCATCATCGCTGCCCGTCCTTCCATGGGTAAGACAGCCTTTGCCCTGAATATCGCCCAAAACGTAGCCATCAATACCGAAGAAAATGTCGCTATCTTCAGTCTCGAGATGGGAGCGGACCAGCTTGTTTCCCGTATGCTTTGTGCGGAAGGGAATATCGATGCTCAGAAGCTCAGGACCGGAAGCCTTGAAGCGGAAGACTGGGGAAAATTGACGATGGCGATGGGAAGCTTATCGAATGCAGGTATCTATATCGATGATACACCGGGCATCCGGGTAAGTGACATTCGTTCCAAGTGCCGACGATTGAAACAGGAGCATGGCCTTGGCATGATTTTAATCGACTACTTACAGCTCATTCAAGGAAGCGCAAATTCGAAGGAAAACAGGCAGCAGGAGGTATCAGAGATTTCCCGGTCACTGAAAGGTCTGGCTCGGGAACTCAACGTTCCGCTCATTGCATTATCTCAGCTTTCCCGTGGTGTAGAGTCACGACAGGACAAACGTCCAATGATGTCCGATCTGCGTGAATCAGGAAGTATCGAGCAGGATGCCGATATCGTCGGCTTTCTGTACCGGGAAGACTATTATGAGCAAGAATCCGAAAATAATAATATAGAAATCATCCTGGCTAAGCAGCGTAACGGCCCGGTCGGAACCGTAGAACTTGCTTTCGTAAAACAGTACAACAAATTCGTCGACCTCGACCATCGTTACCAGGAAAGCGATATACCACCAGCATGAACAAAGGTAAGCATAAGCTAGCAATCTAGCAAATGCTTACCTTTTCGCATATCGCCCGCCGATATGGAGAGTTCCCCCATGTTTTATTACTTAATTCAGGCCAAAAAGACGGAATGAGTTTCTGAATCCCGGACTATGCTCTTGTAATCCCGAACAAATGTATGAAATAAAATTTTATTGTTCGGCAATTACATTGACGGATGGAGCTACAATTGATAAACTTACAAAGTATCTGACAATAAATAAGTTAAAGATTAAAATATTGTGGCGGAGGTGCCTTATGTCTTCAGTAGTAGTTGTCGGAACCCAATGGGGCGACGAAGGAAAAGGTAAAATTACAGACTTTTTATCACAAAACGCTGAGGTGGTTGCCAGGTATCAAGGAGGCAACAACGCCGGCCATACGATAAAATTTGACGGTGTGACGTATAAACTGCATTTGATCCCATCAGGAATATTCTTTGAAGATAAAATTTGCGTGCTTGGAAATGGAATGGTCATCGACCCGAAAGCGCTGATCGAGGAATTGGAATACCTGCATGATAAAGGTGTTTCTACAAATAATCTCCGCATCAGCAATCGTGCCCACGTCATTCTTCCATACCACCTGAAGCTTGACGCTTTACAGGAAGAAGAAAAAGGTGCAAACAAAATCGGCACGACGAAAAAAGGAATCGGTCCAGCATATATGGACAAGGCTGCGAGAGTCGGTATTCGTATCGCCGACTTAATGGACAAAGAGACTTTCCGTGAAAAGCTGGAGACCAATCTGGCCGAGAAGAATCGCTATTTTGAGAGGCTATATGATACAGAGGCAATGAATGTAGACGATATTTTAGAAGAGTACTATGAATATGGCCAGCAGATTAAGCGATACGTATGCGATACATCTGTTGTGTTAAACGATAATCTCGATGAAGGACGACGAGTGCTGTTCGAAGGAGCTCAAGGCGTTATGCTCGATATCGACCAGGGCACTTATCCGTTCGTCACTTCTTCTAACCCGATTGCAGGCGGAGTTACTATCGGCTCTGGAGTTGGACCATCTAAAATCAAGCATGTCGTTGGTGTGTCCAAGGCATATACGACACGTGTCGGAGACGGGCCATTTCCAACCGAACTTAATGATGAAACCGGAGACCAGATCCGTGAAGTAGGCAGAGAATATGGTACGACCACCGGACGCCCTCGTCGTGTCGGCTGGTTCGACAGCGTAGTTGTCCGCCATGCCCGCCGTGTCAGTGGATTGACCGACCTGTCTTTGAACTCTATCGACGTCCTTACAGGAATAAAAACGTTGAAAATCTGTACAGCTTATAAGTATCGCGGAGAAATCATGGAGGAATTCCCAGCAAGCCTGAAGATACTTGCAGAATGTGAACCTGTTTACGAGGAAATGCCTGGCTGGACGGAGGATATTACTGGAGTGAAAAGCCTTCATGAATTGCCTCCGAATGCGCGCCACTATGTGGAGAGGATTTCTCAGTTAACTGGAATTCCGCTGTCCATTTTCTCTGTAGGACCGGACCGTTCCCAAACAAATATTGTGCGTAGCGTTTACAGTGACTAATATAGAAAAATGGGCTTCCACACAGTCCTTTCGAGTCTGAGGCAATAATCTTTTATTCAAAGAAACCCGAAGAATATTCGGGTTTCTTTTTTCATTGAATCACCATTACTGCTTCATCAATATCCTACGCTGTCCGTGAACAAGGCTCAAGCAAGACCGCTTTCTTCCAATCGTGCTGTTTCCACGGAGTCTACGGTTCTTTCAGCATGCTTTTTCAGTTTCAACCTGTTTTTTCTGAAGCGGAAATATGTTGTTTTCTAAGCGTCGATGAAGACTACGTATCAATTCCTATTACTTCTCTTTAACTAACAGAAGAATCTTTAGAATCTATTGCGCTCTCTTTTAAGTTTATGGTATGCTTAACCACGTTGTCGCTAAAATTACGGCTTATTACAATTTGAAAACATCCGTGCCGGCTTTGCGAGGCGTACAACAAGGTGAAACAATCAATAGAATAATTACTATATGGCTTGGTAGCTCAGTCGGTAGAGCAACGGACTGAAAATCCGTGTGTCGGCGGTTCGATTCCGTCCCAAGCCACTCTAAGAAAGCTGTCGAGAAATTTCTCGGCAGCTTTTTTGGTTTATTTAAATTCATTGTTTTGAATAACTCCTTGATTTTAGCCTGGTTTATAACACTCTTCCTTAAGATGACAAAGCTTATATTTTTCCACCAAAAAAAGTGGGTTTTTACCTGATTTTTTGATTGCCTACTTCTGAAATTTGTAACAACATACTGTTTTATCATGATTGACTCCATGATGAGCGAGAGGCGGTGACGCCTGCGGGAACAGCGCGAGCCGAAGATCCACTTGGTCAAGCGATCTTCTTGACCAAGTTAGCTGAGGTCGTGCCCGCGACAAGCATCCGCCGGCAAGCGATGAATGAGAATCTTTCCCCTAACGCCCCAAAATCTGGATAATCCCTCTTTCGACAAACCTTGTAACAGTTTTGCAAAACATGACAAAAATAACCAGGGTAAACTTACACAAAAAGAGTTTTTATACATTAAAAATCTTTATCGTTACTGGAAGTTCTACCGGTTTTTACCACGCTTATTATAAGTGTGTTACATCTTGTTGTACCCTATTTCGAAGGGACTTTTCCTATGGTAGATTGTTAACTGGACGAAAAATAGACAAAGAAAACCATAGATCGACTGTAAGAATTTTAGGAGGACTTTTGAGTGAGGGAATTAAATACTATACGGAATAGAAGTGTGTTCATGACCAAGTTGGCACTTGCTACACTGTTAAGTTTTGGAGTGATGATCGGGTCAGTTTACGCTGAGGAGAATATCATTACGGTTTCCCATGTCTATGTGGACGGCGAATACATAGGAACGGTGAAAGATAAAAGCGTAATACAGGATTACATTGATAGAAAGATCTCCGAAAAACAAGAGAAGTTTGAAGATTACCAACTTGCTCCATCTAAAAAAGTCACTTATGTAACTGAGCAGGCATTTACACCAGAATACGACAACAAGAAAGTTCTTGAAGAGATCAAACAGGAGGTCGCCATAGAAGTGAAAACAACAGCACTTCAAGTAAATGGTGAAACTGTTGCTTACCTTCCGACTAAAAAGGCTGCAGAAACAGCCCTTCAAGAGCTTAAAACCGAGTACACTGATAAATCTACCCAGATAGAGCTGGTTTCAAACACAAATGAGAAAAAAGATATGAAACCAGGGGACTCAGTCGTTACCGATATTAATTTATCAGAAAAAGTTTCTTATTCGGAAGCTCGAATTAAACCGGAACAGGTAATGAAGATTGAAGAAGCTGTGGAAGTATTGAAAACAGGAGACAAAGAAGAATTCATTCACAAAGTAAAAGAGGGGGAGACCCTCGAGGAAATCAGCAATTTTTACAACCTTTCAGCTGAGGACTTCATGCTTTTGAACAGTACTCTATCTCTTGGTAATAAGCTTGAAGCGGATCAGGAAGTGAAAGTAGAACAAAAAGGTCCGTATGTTGACGTCATTGTCGAAAAAGAGGGAATGAGAGAAGAAACAATCGAGCACGATAAAAAAGTAGTCGAAACAGACGAACTTTACATCGGGGAGTCAGAAGTAAAGCAAGAGGGCTCCGATGGCAAAAAAGAAATCCGCTATACGAAGACGATTGTAAATGGAGAAGAAAAAGAAACGAAAATTATCGAAGAAACGATCATCGAAGACCCGGTGGAAGAAATCATTCTTAAAGGGACTAAGCAAAAACCTTCCCGTGGCGATGGTTCGTTTGTCTGGCCTGCTGTCGGCGGCATCATTACAAGTGAAATGGGACAGCGCTGGGGACGCATGCACAAGGGGATTGATATTTCCGGTGTGAGTGATCGTACAATCAAAGCTGCTGACAACGGGGTTGTTTCCGAGGTTAGCTATAATGATGGAGAATATGGAAATAGAGTTGTCATCGATCATAACAATGGTTATGAAACGTATTATTTCCATCTGGCTTCCGTTAGTGTCGAAGATGGGGAAGTAGTGAAGGCAGGAGAGAAGATCGGCGTGATGGGGTCCACCGGTAATTCAACCGGGATGCATCTCCATTTTGAAGTCCATAAAAATGGCAGCGTCAAGAACCCCTTGAATTATGTTTCTAATTAAATATAATTTTTTATACCGCGCTCCATTATTGGCAGCGCGGTATTTTAGTAATTTTTGTGGAAAATCTGTCACTTATATGGCTAAAAAAGACATTTAGGAAAAAATAAGTTAGAATGAACTAAAAGCGTATATAAAAAAAGGATATTAAAAGGGAAGTGAATGGAATGAGTCAGAAAATATTAGTTGTTGATGATGAGAAACCAATTGCAGATATATTGAAATTCAATCTGGAGAAAGAGGGATATACGGTTGTCTGTGCTTATGATGGAGACGAAGCGATTGAGCTTACGAATCAGGAGGACCCGGATTTGATACTGCTCGATATCATGCTCCCGAATAAGGATGGGAATGAGGTTTGCCGGGAAGTACGCAAGACCCATAATATGCCGATTATTATGCTCACTGCCAAGGATTCGGAAATCGACAAAGTACTTGGTCTTGAACTTGGGGCTGATGATTACGTTACCAAACCGTTCAATAACCGCGAACTGATTGCCCGGGTAAAAGCGAATTTACGCCGCCGCTTTCAGGAGCCGGAAGATAGTGCAACCCAGACGAAAGACATCAAGGTTGGCCGTCTAGTCATCCATCCAGATGCTTATACAGTAACGCGTGATGGGGATTACATAGAGCTGACCCATCGTGAATTTGAGCTGCTTCATTACCTGGCACGCCACATCGGTCAAGTGATGACCCGTGAGCATCTATTGGAAACTGTCTGGGGCTATGATTACTACGGAGACGTACGTACAGTCGATGTCACAGTAAGAAGATTACGTGAAAAAATTGAGGAGAGTCCAAGTAATCCAACATGGATCGTCACACGCCGTGGCGTAGGGTACTATTTACGCAATCCAGAGCAGGAGTAGTGTTGTATGAAGAAAGTTGGTTTTTTCCAATCGGTGCGGTTGAAACTCATCCTGGTTTATATCCTGCTTTTATTGCTGGGTATCCAGGTCATTGGAGTTTATTTTGTTAATAATTTAGAGAGCAACCTGAAGGAAAACTTTATAAGTTCCATTGATGACCGCATCAAATGGCTGAAGTACAGCCTGGAACAGGCATTCCAGGAAGAACGCGGGGAGGACGACCCCTCCCTGGAGTCAGCCGTTCAAAGCATCCTGAGTGATTTTGACAGCCGTGATGGTGACATTTCCAAAATTCTGGTCGTTGATAATAACAGCAGGATTCTGGCGGCTTATGGACAGCATATCAATGAACAGGATGACGTCGGCAAGAAGACGAATGAACGGAATATCCAGAGTACGTTACTGCTTGGCGATACAAACGAACAGGAAGTAATGGATGACGGCGATCGTGTTCTAAAAAAGACTTTTCCCATCAAAGCACCTGATAATTCCGTTGTCGGGGCTATTTATTTAGAAGCCCAGATGGATGAAATTTATCAGCAGCTGCGTGAAATCAATGGTATTTTTGCTAAAGGTACAGCTTTATCAATTACCATCACGGCGCTTCTCGGTATCCTGGTAGCGAGGACAATCACAAAACCGATTACAGAGATGCGGCGACAGGCGAAAGTGATGGCGACCGGCGACTTTTCCCAGAAGGTCAATGTCTATGGAACCGATGAAATCGGGCAACTGGCTGTGACTTTTAACGACCTCAACGAAAAACTCCAATTAGCCCAGGCGACGACGGAAGGGGAACGGCGCAAGCTCAGCTCAGTTCTTTCCAACATGTCTGATGGGGTCATTGCGACGGACAGGCTTGGAGCAATCACCTTGATGAATACTCCTGCTTCCAAACTGATTGGCCAGCCGTTTGAAGAGGTCCAGGGGCAATCCTTGATTGATGTGTTGAATATCAATGATCAGATTTCTGATATTTCAGAGGTCCAGGACGCCGGCTCCATGCTGATTGATATGAGTACGGATGACCAATACCTTGTACTGAAGGCAAATTTTTCGTTTGTACTCGATGAATACCAGCATATGAATGGTTTCATTACCGTAATCAGCGACGTCACGGAGCAGGAAAAAGTCGAAAGGGAACGGCGCGAATTCGTGTCGAACGTTTCTCATGAACTTCGTACACCGCTTACGACCATGCGCAGTTATATAGAAGCATTGGCAGAAGGGGCATGGCAGGACAAAGAAATTGCCCCACGTTTCTTAGAGGTTACCCAAAATGAGACCGAGCGGATGATCCGTCTGGTCAACGATTTGCTCCAATTGACAAAAATGGATAATCAGGGCTATGACTTGCTTAAAGAACGTATCGAATTCATTGAATTTTATCACCATGTCATCGACCGTTTTGAAATGAATAAAGCAGAAGATATCGTATTCGAACGCCAATTGCCTCGTGAAGAAATTTATGTCTGGATTGATAAGGACAAAGTCACCCAGGTTATGGACAATATCATTTCGAATGCGATCAAATACTCCCCAGAGGGTGGAACCATCCGCTTCCGTGTCCAAAAAGTCAGAAACAAGCTGCAGGTAAGCGTGTCCGATGAAGGCATGGGAATCCCTGCTGAAAAAGTCGACAAAATCTTTGACCGGTTCTATCGGGTCGATAAAGCCCGGACAAGAAAACTTGGCGGAACCGGACTCGGCCTTGCCATCGCCCGGGATATGATTGAGGCGCATCACGGAGAAATCTGGGCAGAAAGCAAGGAGCACCATGGTACGACGGTTATCTTCACACTTCCTCTCATGAAGAAGAAGCGGAGGGGTGGCAAATGAATTTCGAAACATTGAAGTCGATTATTTTAATCATTCTTATTGCTTTCAGCCTGTTCCTCACCGTGGCTTTATGGAATTTTCAGCCGGAGCTTGAGGAGCTGGAAGAAACAGGTGATAATATTGTCGAAGAAACAAAAATTGGCGGAACCACCTCAAAAATGACCGATATAGTTGCGCCAAGCGATGTTATTTTTCATAATGCGCGCGGCCATTATACCTTTTCTAACCAGCTGGATGTGCAAAACTTTTATAATCAATTTCACAATTGGACCCTATTTGATTTTGAAACGGTTGATATGGACCAATACCCTGATGAAGCCTTAATGACAGAAGTGGCTTTTCCTGTGGAATTGCCGAATAAGGTGATTACCAGTATCTTCAATGTCAATGAAGATGAGTCCATCAGTATCCCGATTGGCGGGTTTAAACGGATATTCTTCATTCTTGACCAGGACAACAATAAAATTGAAGAAGTGTTATTCCTTTCCGAAGATACAAACACAGGTGTACGGGCAGAAATCCAGTCGACGAGCGTATATCAGGAATTAGAAGAACAGTTATACACATTCAATAACAAGACAGAGCTTCTTCTATTTAACCAAGGGAAAACGGATAGAATATTCATTCCGAAAAATCAGGTTACCATGAAAAAGCACAATATTTCCGTCAGCCGGATTGATGTCATTCCGTTGATTAATGTCCTGCTGAACCCGGATGAGGTCATCAGGAACGAACGGGAAGACGGGACTGTCCGTTATTCGGCCGCTTATAAGGAATTGACCATCGCCCCGGATGCGAACAGCATTTCTTATATTGATATCAATGCACCTTCGACTGAAGTGCAGATGGAACCCTTTGAACTGCTGAATACCAGCCTCAACTTTGTCAATGACCATGAGGGCTGGACAGGAAGCTATCACTTGTATGATATATCAGATCAGGCCAAACAGCAGGTCACTTACCGACTTTCTTATAAAGGGGTTCCGATTTTAAATAAGAGCGATCTTACGACCATAAATGTGGCTTATCAAAGTGATCAGGTTTACATGTATGAACGTCCCTTACGTTTCATTGACCGGGAATACAATACTTCAGACGAAGACGGAGCGATGAATGTCACTTTGGAATCCGGTCAGGCAATCATTGCCATGTTGGAGCGGGGCATTTCTATTCCTATAAGTCAGATACAAGATATCAGGATCGGGTATCGGCTTGTACCACTTGAGAATGCATATGATGATGTCTATATGCTTAAGCCTGCCTGGTTTGCCCTCCAAAATGGGAAATGGACCCATATAGATACAAATCAGGGAGAATTACCACAGGAGCAAAGGGGGGATAAGGATGCAATGGGGTCAAATTAAAACAATTTTCATCCTGAGTTTCCTTGTCCTTGATCTCTTTCTGCTCGGGCAGTTCCTCGGTAAAATTGAAGTGGATGTCCAAAGTGCAAATGATAATACAACGATCAAAGAACAGCTTGATTTAGAGGATATCGACTATTCGTCTGTCCCCGAAACAAGTCCGGAAGTGTCGTTGATGAATGGGCGCAGGGCTGACTTCTCTCAGGAAGATATGAAAGCAATCAAAGGTTTTAAAGGGATCACCCCTGAATTCGTGACAGATAATCTGCTTTATGTCCAGTTTGATGAAGCCGTTCCAATTGAAAAAGGCGCTTCAGGTGAAGAAGTACTCGATAAGGTGGAAGATGTCACGATTTACAGTGACCAGTATTCCTACTGGGGCTGGAACAAAGATTTAAACGTGATTCTTTTTTTCCAAAAGAGTAACGATAAAACCATTTATTATAATGAAAGCGGGTTATTGATGTACATTGTCGAGGATGGGGCCATTACGGGTTACTACCAGACAAGGCTTGGGAATATCAACATCGATAAGGAAAAAGAGCTTTCGATACCACCGATTCAGGCGGTCTATCAACTTTATGATACTGGTTATATCACATCTGGAGACAAAGTTACCGATATGAAAATCGGATACCATTCTAAGATCCAGCCAGAACCAGGAGAAGACTCTGGTGTTCAGGTATTTGCCCCTACATGGAAAGTTACTGTTAACGGAGAAGAAGATCATTTCGTCAATGCCCGGGAAGGGACAGTCGTGGAAATTGCTGAAGATGAATTTGTCGTGGATGCATTAAAAACAATCGGGGTCACCACTCCGATTACCAACCAGCCAGAAGGCACGAATGGAGAGGAACAGTCTGCTGAAGAGCAGCAAAATAATGATAACAATGAATAGATGGAGGGTCGATCGATGACCTTACGTTTTAGTGTGCTTGCTTCCGGCAGCACGGGGAACGCATTTTATATAGAAACGGAACAAGAAAAGATACTGGTCGATGCCGGCTTGAGCGGCAAAAGACTGGACCAGGGGTTTAAGGAAATTGGGGTGAATCCGAAAGAACTGACCAAGATACTTGTCACCCATGAACACAGCGATCATATAAAGGGGCTCGGCATCATCGCCCGGAAATATAACCTGCCGATCTACGCCAACGAAAAGACATGGAAAGCGATGGAGGGCTACCTTGGAAAACTTTCCATCGATCAAAAATTCCATTTCGGCATGGAGGAAGCTCGTAAATTCGGCGATTTGGATATTGAATCCTTCGGCGTTTCCCATGACGCTGCCGATCCTATGTTCTATTCCTTTCGTCACGATGGAAAAAAGGTGTCACTTGTCACGGATCTGGGTTATGTCTCCGAGCGGATCAAAAAAACGGTCGAAGATGCCGACGCCTACATTTTCGAATCGAATCATGACGTCAGCATGCTGCGGATGGGGCGTTATCCATGGAATATCAAGCGGAGAATCCTCGGGGACAGTGGTCATGTTTCCAACGAGGATTGTGCCCTTGCCTTGACCGATATCATTACTGACCGAACAAAGCGTATTTATTTGGCCCATTTAAGTCAAGATAACAATATGAAGGATCTTGCCCGCATGTCTGTCAGTAACGTGCTGACGGAACACGGGTATGAAGTTGGCCGCCGGCTTGAACTCCACGATACGGATCCGAAGCAGCCGACAGCCTTATATGTTGTTTAGATATTCCTATTTAGGAAAAATATATAGGAGGAAAACAAATAAGCAGGAAAGGAATGGTTGAGGACGATGGGGTATTATGACGATCATTCGCCACACACCCGGCAGCAGAAAAAAAGAAAAAGCTGGGTAATGCCGACAATCATCGGTATTATTTTAGGAGCGGTATTAATATTATTAGCATTGCCCGCTTTGATACAATCCAATTTACTTCCTTATGATATGACGATACCGGAGGATGATACTGGCCTTGTAGAAGAAGGGGAGAATCTAACAGGATCGACAGAAAATGTCAAAGTGAACGTGACCACACAAATCACTGAAGTGGTGGAAGAAGTAGCCCCGACCGTTGTCGGGGTAGTAAACCTGCAGACACGGAGCGGCTTCCTCCAAGGGGAGGAGACAGGGGAAGCAGGGACAGGCTCAGGCGTCATTTATAAAATCGACGGAGACACAGCCTATGTGGTGACCAATCATCACGTAATTCAGGGAGCAGATGAAGTAGAAGTCGTGTTAGCTGATGAAACCCGCGTAAAAGCGAAAATTGTCGGAAGCGACCTGTTTACTGACCTTGCTGTGTTGGAGATGTCTTCCGATCAGGTAGACAAAGCGATTGAACTCGGATCATCAAATAACCTCAAGGTTGGGGAGCCGGCAATAGCTATTGGGAACCCGCTTGGTCTGCGCTTTTCCGGTTCTGTGACAAGAGGGATCATCAGTGGAAAGCAACGGGCGATTCCGCAGGATTTCAATGGCGACGGACAGCCGGACTGGCAGGCAGAAGTCATTCAGACGGATGCGGCAATCAACCCGGGGAACAGCGGCGGCGCTTTGATTAATATTAAAGGGCAGCTGATTGGAATCAATTCCATGAAAATCGCTCGTTCAGCGGTCGAAGGCATTGGTTTTGCGATTCCAATCGACTATGCTGAGCCGATCATCGCAGAGCTAGAAGCAGACGGGAAAATCACCCGTCCATTCCTGGGTGTAGAAGCATACTCTCTGTCTGATGTATCATCTGCAGACAGGACGGAAACATTGAAGCTGCCGGAAGATGTGGAAAACGGGGTATATATCCGTAATATCGAACCGATGTCACCTGCAGCTAAAGCCGGTCTCAAGCCGCTGGATGTTATCGTTGCCCTGGATGGTGAACCAATCAAAAACATAATTGAGCTAAGACAGCATCTCTACCAGAAGAAAAAAGTAGGAGAGGAAATGAAAGTCACCTTCTACCGAAACGGAGAAAAGCAAGAAACGACTGTCACGCTCGCATCACAAGAAGACTTTTAAAGAAGAGGTGTCCTCATGGAATAACGCGAAAACCCTGATAAAGGGGCGTAGGTTCCAGGAGGCACCTTTTTTGATGCAGAGGGATAACTCAAATATTATCCACAAGATGTGAGTAACATGAGGATAAATGTCATATATATAGTAGCGAACACCAATTCCTATACTAAATAGCTGTTCACACCTGTGTATATGTGTATAACTTCTGTGTATAACCTGTTCATATGATGCAAATAGGTGTGAATAAATTAAAATCAACAAGCTGTGTGTATAAATCTGTGGATAATTGTGGGTAAGTAATCGGAAAATTCTTTTTTCCCCATGTGGACAAGAATAGGCATCAAGATAAAGGAGTTTTATGGTAAATAAAGTCTCAGGTAAGCTCACTTTTGAAACTTCATAAAGGTCTGTTCGTAGGTTATACAAAGGGAGGACTTAGTGGTGAGTAATAACTACATTAAATACTCGATAAGTGCTGGATTAGCTACCTTTGCTTTGTGTTTATTTATTCTCTTAGCAATTAATTCGCCCTTTCCATATCTAGGAGCTATTGTAGTAGGCTTTATCATATTTGAAATGAGTTTTTATCATTTATTCGGAAAAGAAAAAGAAAAACAAAAGTTGATGTAAGGTTCAATACTTAAGTTAAGTAGGATAAGGGGGATTTTTTTGAAAAGAAAGACGATCGCACAGATATTACTTTTTGTAATAGCGGGTTCATTATTTGCCTTTTCTATTGAAATGCCTGTATTAGGTTATAAAAAGCTTGAGTATATCGAGGAAACTTCCAGTCATCAAATAATTAATTATAATTGGTATGGGAAGAAGGTAAGTGAGCGGCCGTTTACAGGTGAACCTAAAGAAGCGCTTAACTTGTTTCAAAGGCAAAACAGGATTCAAAAAGTCCAGGTGTGCATAATTGTTTTTGCGCTTATTTCTTTGGCGCTATGGTGGAGCAATGAGAAAAAAAGATACATATACGGGAGTGCTTTTATCTGTTTCTTATTCCTTATGATTGATATTTTCCTGGTAAACAAATTTAGTTAAAGTTAAAAATGACAGGAGAAATTTGCTTCCAGACAAATAATAAGTGCTTTGTTAATGATCGATATGTTAATAAGAAGGAGTGGGTTGTTTGGGGAAATCTGTTTATGTGGTTCTCAGCCTTTTCCTAACCGTTTTAGTTGCAGGTTGCAATCAAGAACCCACAATAGAGTGGCACGAGACAAAAGAAGCAGCCATCGAAACAGGGTTAAAACAAGAGGGAGAAGAGCTTGAATCAATTTTATCTATTGAAAACTTTGATGGTGAAACGTTGGTATTTTACGATCATACGGGAAGTATAGGTGTAGCGTACATAGCTAAAAGCGAAAAAGGATATGGTTGGAACAGAAGCCAGCCATACATTGATTTTGAAAAAAGTGGAGAACTTGCTTATTCTACCTCCAGCTTTGAAATGGAAACGGAAACAGGAGAGGTCTTCTCCATTTTGATCGGAGAAACATTTGATTCCTCAATTCAAAAAATGAAGTTCTCAGGAAATGGGGCCGTAAAAGAATTAGAGGTATCCGAAGAAAATGGATACTTCTACGCTGTTCATAAAATGCCTTCTGATGCTGTCGATGTTTCTCCAATTGTATACTAGGCTTTGCACGAATACGGAAAGGCAGTGACTCTTGATCGGCCAGGAGCTCACGGTAAAATGTAAACAAAGTAATCAAGGAAGGATTTTTATCCATGCAGCCATTCACGAAAGAAGTCATTGATATCATTGCCGCTATCCCGGAAGGAAGGGTAATGACCTATGGACAGGTTGCCAAGCTTGCCGGCAGTCCAAGAGGAGCGAGGCAGGTTGTCCGTGTCCTTCACACTATGAGCAGAAAACACCAGCTCCCCTGGCACAGGGTCATCAACGCCAAGGGTGAGATTGCGATCAAGGATTCAGAGGCAAGCCACGAACAGTGTCTGTTACTGGAAAATGAAGGACTTGAAGTTCTGGGCAATAAGGTGGATTTGAAAGCATATCAGTACCATCCGGATAAAAAGAAGGCGTAATAAACCTCCCTTCTGGGAACAGACTAAAAACAATGCCCGAAGGAGGATTGCCTGATGAAAGATCGATTGATACCTGTGACATCTGTTTCAAGCGGGCTAGAACAGCCCATAACACCTGATATCCATTGCCTGCCTATCCAGGTGGTGAACCTGTGTTTTGTCGGAAGCCCGGTGCGTCCGGATGAATGGGTGCTTGTCGATGCCGGGATGCCTAAGTCGGCGGAACAGATCATCGCGACAGCCAGTGAATTATATGGAGAAGGTAAGAAACCGCAAGCAATCATTTTGACCCATGGCCATTTTGATCATGTCGGAGCGGTTGAGGAGCTGGTCGATTATTGGAATGTTCCCGTGTATGCCCATGAACTGGAACTGCCTTTTCTGACCGGACAAATGGATTACCCCGAGCCTGATACAAGTGTCGAGGGCGGATTGGTAGCAAAAATGTCACGAATGTTCCCCAATGAAGGGATTGATCTCGGATCAAACGTCTATAAGCTTCCAGATGACGGCAGCGTTCCCCACATGCCTGAGTGGCAATGGGTGCATACACCTGGCCATACGCAGGGCCATGTTTCGCTTTTCCGGGAAAAAGATCGGACAATGATTGCCGGTGATGCCTTTATTACCGTAAAACAAGAATATCTCTTCAAGGTTCTGACTCAGGAAATGGAAATCAGCGGACCCCCGAGATATTTGACAACGGACTGGGATGCAGCCTGGGATTCTGTCAGAAAACTGGAGGCGTTAAAGCCGAATATCGCCGTTACCGGACATGGCCATCCGATGGCAGGAGAAGAATTGAGGGAAAATTTGAGCCGGTTAGTCCAGGATTTTGAAAAAATAGCCATTCCCGATCATGGAAAATTCGTGGATGGGAAGAAAAATGACACGTGAAAAAAGGAATACCCCAGACTTGCTTTCATGCCGGCAAGTCTGGGGTATTTTTTTACAGTTACACTTATTCATTTGAGACTTTATGATGGTCTGTCGACTCATCTGAAAATAACTGGACTTTAGGTTTGCCGCCTTTGCCATAATAAATCCGTTCCACATAATCTTCCGTAATTGCTTTGATTTCTTTATTCATGAACAGGATTGGAATGACATTGGCAAGCACTACTGCAGCAAGAAGGATATCAAGGAACTGCCATAAAAATTGCAGTCCGCCGATTGCCCCTAAATAAACCGACAGGATATAAACGACTCGCAGCCATTTGGATGCTTTTAACCCAAAAAGGTATTCTGCTTGTTTTTCTCCATAGAAGATAAGTACGCCGATCGTTGTCATCACAAAGAATAACAGGAATATGGCAATGAATGTCCCGCCGAACTGTTCACCGAAAATATCGCCGAACGCAACACTGATCATGGAAGAAGCGTTGTCTGCGCCAACTTCCCTCCATGCTCCTGAGGAAAGGACAGCCAGCCCTGTTGCAGAGCAGATGACGATCGTATCGATGAATACGGCAAATATCCCCCATAGTGCCTGTTTACTCGGATGGTCTGTCTGGGCAGCCGCGTGAGCGATTGGTCCGGTGCCTAGCCCTGCTTCATTGGAATAAAGGCCACGGGCAATACCCCAGCGGATAGCCTGGGCGACGGCAGCACCGGCAAACCCACCGGCTGCTGAAATCGGTGTAAATGCATGCTGGAATATCAGTGCGAACACATTCGGCAGCTCCGTGATATTGGCAAGGATGACAATCAAACAGCCTAATACATATGTCACTACCATGAATGGAACGAATTTGTCTGTTACCTTCCCGATCCGTTTAATACCTCCAAATATGATAGCTCCTACGATAATCGTAAGAAAAATACCAGTGATGGCAGTAGGCCACCCGAAGGCACCTTCCATTTGCGTAGCAATGGAATTCGTCTGGACCATGACGCTAGGGAAAGCTTCCAGCATGAGGCATAACGCAAAAATGATGGCTACTTTATCCCAGCCTAGTCCCTTTTTAATGTAATATTGGGGGCCGCCAACCCAGACACCGTCCTCATTCTTCTCACGGTACTTCAGGCCAAGGAGAATTTCTGAATAACGTGTGGCCATACCGAGTAAAGCGACAGCCCACATCCAGAAAAGCGCCCCAGGTCCACCGAGGGCGATTGCAAGCGGTACACCGACAATATTGGTAGCACCAGCGGTCGAAGCTAGCGCTGATGTGAAGGCCTGAAACGGCGTAATCGTCCCTTCATGCCTGTTTTTCTTGAAAATCTGGCCAATCGTTTTGTTCAAAACGTGGCCGAAGAAACGAAACTGGAAAAATTTCAATCGTATGGTAAGAAAGATTCCTCCAACCACCAGGAGGCCGGCTAATAAGTATGTCCATAAAAAGTTCGATATTTCTGCTACTCCAGTTTCAATCAATGACAGCAAGTTTTCCATCGTATTCTCCTTTCCTTTTGTTGAACGAAGCATTAGTATTGCTTACCCCATTTTCAATAGGCTAATGCGATACATTTCCGGAAATAGGAAAAAAGAATTACCATGCGGGCAGGAGAGCGATGAATAGGTGCTGAAAAAAGCGCACAAAAAAAGGACCCCTGTGACAGGAGTCCCTTTTGTAACGTCAATTATTTTTGAACGTTAGCAGCTTGAGGTCCGCGTTGGCCTTCTTCGATATCGAAAGTAACTGCTTGACCTTCTTCAAGTGATTTGAAGCCTTCGCCTTGAATAGCAGAGAAGTGAACGAATACATCGTCTTGACCTTCTACTTCGATGAAACCGAATCCTTTTTCTGCGTTGAACCATTTAACTGTACCTTGTACCATGAAAATTCCTCCTGATTGTGGTGACCCACAAATGTATTACTATTCTTGCTCTTCATATTCATTCAAGACGAAAATCACTTTTTCTTCCCTCACTCATATACCGAACAATCAAGTGATCTAATCATATCACCCGGGTATGATAAAAGCAAGCGAATCCCGGAAAAACTTTTCCAGATCCCCTTTTCTTACAATTTTCGACGATTTTCTGCCAAATTCGCTATATAGATTTCACCCCACCCCGTGAGAACCAATATCTGGTTCTCACGGGGTATGCTGTTAGTTCTCTTTGTCGAGCTGGTTGTTTTTCAGGTACATATATAGCAGGGCGGCGAAAATGATGATATAACCGATGATGCTCATCAAGTCAGGCACCTGGTTGATGACGATGATACTGAGCAGTGTTGAGAAGACGACCGTAGAATAGAAGAAAATCGAAATTTCCTTCGCAGGAGCGAACTTGTAGGCGATCGTAATCCCGAACTGGCCGACCGTTGCAAATACACCGGCAAGCAATAGGTAGATCAGCTGCTTCACGCTCATCGGTTCATAAAAAATAATCAAAAACGGGAGCAGTGCCATGGTCGTGAAAAAGGAAAAATAAAAGACGACCGTATAGTATTTTTCCTTATCGCCAAGCACCCGAAGTACTGTGTAGGCCCCGGCCGCAAACACAGCCCCAAGCACCCCTCCCAAATATGGCAGGATATCAATGGAAAACTGCGGCTGGATGATAAACAGCGTCCCTACAAAAGCAACGACGATCGCGATCATCTGGAAGGGCAGGATCCGTTCCTTTAAAAAGATTGCAGAAAAGATGATCGTCAAAAACGGACTCAATTTATTCAGCATGTCGGCATCCGACAGCACCAGTTCATCGATGGAATAGAAAAACAGCACCATCCCAATCGTCCCCATGGCAGAACGGAGCAGGAGGAATTTCTGGTTTTCCTTTTTTCCGAACATGCTTTCCTTATAATACATGACGAAGCCGAAGGAAATGACCGCGGAAATGATATTCCGGAACCACGTCTTCTGAATCGCCGGCAGATCCCCGGACAGCTTGACGAACGCCGCCATCACGGAAAAGCCGAACGCCGATATCAATAGTAAAAGTATCCCTTTATTTCTGTCCTTCATAATGGTCCTCCATCTATTCAAACAAAGTTATCTGTTACACACTTTAACCATCCTAATACAAAAATAACCCGCAGAAAAGGGAATTGCTCGCATTTTGGCGATCGTTATCTTGGTATCGAAACAAATAATCTAGTACACTTTTCATAGAAGCTAAAAGGGATGGAGGAGACGCCATGATTGACTTACGAAGCGATACAGTAACCAAGCCGACGGAAGCGATGCGGAAAGCCGCCTATAAAGCAGAAGTCGGTGACGATGTATATGGAGAGGATCCGACGATCAATCGTCTCGAGGAGCGGGCTGCGGAAATGCTCGGCAAAGAAGCGGCACTATTTGTGACGAGTGGTACTCAAGGGAACCAGATTGCCATTCTGACCCATTGTAATCCCGGAGATGAAATCATCCTCGAACAGAATGCCCACCTGTTTCTGTACGAAGGAGCAGCCATGTCAGCACTTGCCGGTGTCCAGCCCCGCACACTGCCTGGAGTAAGGGGTGCAATGGATCCATCTGACGTCGCAGCAGCTATCCGTTCGGAAGACATCCATTTTCCTGAAACAGGATTGATCTGCCTGGAGAATACCCATAACAAAGCAGGCGGCGCTGTTCTCCCTATCGAAAATATGAAAACGATCACCCAGATCGCCCGGGAGCACCATATCCCTGTCCATCTGGATGGCGCAAGGCTGTTCAATGCCTCTGCGGCGACGGGTATTTCGGTAGATAAATATGCAGCGCTTACGGATTCTGTCCAGTTCTGTCTGTCAAAAGGACTCGGAGCACCGGTCGGATCGATCATCGCCGGTTCAGAAGATTTCATTAAGAAAGCACGGAAATGGCGGAAACGTCTCGGTGGGGGCTTGCGGCAGGCGGGAATCATCGCAGCGCCCGGGCTTGTCGCATTGGAGGAAATGACAGAGCGGCTGACAGAGGATCAGGAGAATGCAGAACTATTGGCCTCCGGAATCTCCCATATCACTGGTCTTGAAATTGAGAATAAGGTCGAGACGAACATTGTTCTCGTGAATACGGAAAAAGCGGGATATACAGCGGAGCAATTCCTGGAAGCTTTGAAGGATGAGGGCGTCCTGGCTGTCCCGTTCGGCCCTCACACTGTCCGGTTCGTCACCCATTATCCTATTTCAGGTAAAGATATCGACAACGTCCTCACCAAAATCCAGCAGCTGGTGAATCGATAGAATAGAAGAGTTTAGTCCAGTCGTTTTATGCGGCTGGGCTTTTTAAATGCCGTTTTTCATCCCCCGTAAGCCTTCAGGTTTTGTCAATTCATAACCCCTTGGGAAAATTAGTGTCAAAAATGCATGTTAATTGGCGTTTTGGCGGCCGTCTTTCCCAATATACAAGTCTCTTAAGTATGCTAGAATTTTATATGTAAGTAACAGAATATTCAGACACAACCACAACTTTTATTAATCTATCAGAGGGGAGGAGCAATCTACTAAATACCAAAATTAGGTATTTACACACATGGATTTGCGTCTACTTACTCAATCAAAAAGAATTTACTTTTGCTAGAATGTAATTTATCGAATTATACAAATATTCAAAATTAAACAAAATTTGTACAATTCGACAAAAACTAATGGATGAGGTGGAGACACTTATGAAGCGAATTTTGTTATCGATGACGATGGCGATCCTGGTCATGAGCACATTCGCTGCCGGGGCTTTAGCAGCTCCCGAAGGAAATCAGGCTCAGAAACAGGACACGCTCCGCGTATTGATTGATGTGAAGCATGATTCTGCTGCCAAACAGGCTAAACAGAATTACGATGTCCGTTGGAATTTTGGTGAAAAAGGATTTACGACAAACGTAAACCAGAAGCAATATGAAGCATTGAAAAAGAACAAAAACATAGAAGTTTCATTAGTGGAAAAGGTATCCATAGCTGAAAAACCAGTGAAAACAGGCGAACGCAGTGCGCTTCCATCCGATCAAACCCCGTGGGGAATGGAAGCGATCTATAACAACGACACTATTCAGACAACCGACGGTGGTGACAATATCCGTGTTGCCGTCCTTGATACCGGCGCCAATGTCAATCACGTCGATTTGGCATCGAACGTCGAGCAATGTAAGGACTTCAGCCATAACCGTTCTCCATTGATTGAAGGAGACTGCGGGGACGGAAATGGCCACGGTACCCATGTCGCAGGTACGGTGCTTGCTGACGGCGGGTCTGACGGGCTTGGCATTTACGGCGTAGCTCCTGATGCGAAGCTTTGGGCTTACAAAGTGCTGACCGACCGTGGTTCCGGATATTCCGATGACATCGCCCGTGCCATCACACATGCGACTGACCAGGCAAATGCAAAAGGTGTGAACCTCGTCATTTCCATGTCTCTCGGGGCAAGCTCCGAATCCACGTTGATTTCTGATGCGGTCACTTACGCAAATAATAATGGCGTCCTCGTTGTAGCAGCAGCGGGTAACGCTGGTCCTGATGCCAATACGATCGGCTTCCCGGGCGGACTTCAGGATGCAGTAGCGGTAGCTGCTCTTCAGAATTCCCAGGAAAACGGCACTTACCGTGTCGCTGACTTCTCTTCTCGCGGTAACCCCGATACAGACGGGGATTACCAGATCGAGCGTCTGGATGTGGAAGTGTCCGCGCCAGGTGCGGCCATCGAATCGACCTGGAATGATGGCGGCTATAACACCATCAGCGGAACATCCATGGCGACTCCGCATATCTCCGGTCTAGCAGCGAAAATCTGGGCAGAAAATCCTGGACTAAGCGATGATCAGCTCCGTGCTGAACTGCAAAACCGTGCCACAGCCAATGATATCCTTGGCGGTTACGGCGCTGCAACTGGCGATGACTATGCTTCTGGGTTTGGCTTCCCACTAGCGAACTAATGGTATACAAAGTGACCCCCACTTTTGTATAAATCTCGTGTGACCCCCTACTATACATGAGAGCAGAAACGGGCGCCAGCGAGCGTCCGTTTTTGCATGTTACCTGTTTAACTTCTTCATTGGTCGTAATGCCAGTCGTCAGATGTGCCAATTTAGGTCCGCGCGAATCAAGTTTAATTCTCGAGCCAATTTAGGTAAATTCGCTCACGCTTTTCCTTCTACCTGCTCAAGTAAACCAATCACTCACTATGCTAAAGTTTCTTTAAGGGTAAAATTTCTCCGAAAAAAGTGGAATCACCACGAGCGATATTTTCAGCGACAGACGCCACACCTAAAAAAATTAAAAGAGGTGGATATGTCCGTGAAAAAGTTAGCGTTTCTATTGACCACAGCTGTACTGATATTGTCTTTGTTCACTGTTAGTGCCATGGCTGCAACCGACCAGCATGAAAAGAACGGGAAGGATTGGGTCCGCGTATTGATCCAGTCGAATAATGAACACGTGGAACGAATCATGAAACAAAAGCATGATGTCCGCTGGGAATTCGGTAAGCAGGGTTTCACCACTAATGTCACCGAACAACAATATGAAGCTTTACAGAAAAATAAAAATATAACCATTTCCAAAGTAGAAAGAGTTTCCCTGATTGACCAGCCTCAGGCCGAGGCAGCACGTACCACAGCACCATCTGACCAGACACCATGGGGGATGGAGGCCATCTATCAAAACGCCGGTCTTACAGCGACCGATGGCGGAGACAACATCCGTGTAGCTGTACTCGATACCGGAACGATGACCGATCATGTCGACCTTGCTGGGAACGTTGAGCAATGTAAAGATTTCAGCCGTTTCTTCTTCTCCCTTGTAAAAGGTTCCTGTAATGATATCAACGGCCACGGCACCCATGTTGCAGGTACGGTGCTTGCCGATGGAGGAGCAGACGGACAGGGCATTTACGGTGTCGCTCCGGACGCAAAACTATGGTCTTACAAAGTGCTCGGCGACCTTGGCTTCGGCTTCTCGGATGATATCGCCAACGCGATCCGCCATGCCGCCGATCAAGGAAAAGCGCGAGGCGTGAATGTCGTCATTTCCATGTCCCTCGGATCAAGCTCAGAAAGCAGCCTAATTACAGAAGCTGTGAACTATGCTTATCAAAACGGCGCACTCGTCGTTGCAGCAGCAGGGAACTCCGGACCTGATGCCAATACGATTGGATATCCTGGCGCCCTTGAAAATGCCGTTGCTGTCGCTGCCCTGGAAGATGTGCAGGAAAATGGCACCTACCGTGTCGCTGACTTCTCTTCCCGCGGCAACCCGGACACAGACGGTGATTACCAAATCGAACGCCTGGACGTCGAATTGTCAGCACCTGGCGCAGCAATCGAATCCACCTGGAACGATGGCGGCTATAACACCATCAGCGGAACATCGATGGCTACCCCGCACATTTCCGGCCTCGCAGCAAAAGTCTGGGCAGAAAACCCTGGACTCAGTAATGCAGCATTAAGAGAAGAGCTGCAAAGCCGTGCCACTGCCAATGACATCCTGGGCGGCACAGGCGCAGCAGCAGGAGATGACTACGCTTCCGGCTTCGGCTTTCCGTTAGCTAACTGATTATTGGATACAAGGTGGTTTTCCATCTTTGTATATATCTAATGTGTGCCCCCTAGTACACGTGAGACAAAGAAGGACGTCCAGGCGGCGTCCTTCTTTGTACTTTAAGAAAGTTTATTTATGTTAAAGGATTAAAGTATAAGTAAAACTCTAAGGCTCTCGCCATAAGGACTTGGCGGTAAGCCAAGTTTTTCTAATGTGTAAAAAGTCAAGTCTACCTATGAAAACCCCCTTCTATTTTACTATCTATAGACAGGCCTTTTCTATCACCTCACTGGCTAAATTGTATGGATTATGTAAATTTTTACGCCTTATTGTTGAAATAATTACCAAGCCCCCAATAAAATGAGAGTGAATCTACATATCTTGTATTTTCGGAAACTATCATTATTGGGGAGGATTCTATGAATTATAAAAAGCTTGGGAAGAAATTGCTTCCAGTTGCAGCAGCAGCGTCACTTGTATTCGCGGGATTTGCGACAACCAATGCCCCGGATGTCGAAGCGAAAAAGCATAACGGGAATAATGCAGAAGTTAAGAATATCATCTTCATGGTAGGGGATGGCATGGGACCGGCGTTTACGACTATGCTGCGTTATGTCAACGACGATCCATCCACCAAAAAGATGGAACCGACTGTATTTGATCCATACATGGTAGGCGCACAAAAAACATACTCCTGGGATCCTTACTATGACGGAGGAGAAGGCGATGTGAAGGAAAACATTCCTGACTCCGCTGCCACGGCAACTTCGATGGCCTCCGGTATTAAAACCTACAACGGAGCAATCGGTGTCGACCTCGAAGAAGACAGGGTGAAAACGATCCTTGAAGAAGCAAAAGAACAAGGGAAAGCAACGGGACTAGTCGCAACATCCCAAATCAACCATGCGACTCCGGCAGCATTTGGTGCGCATGATGAATCCAGACATAACTACAATGCAATCGCTGATGATTATTACGATGAACTCGTCAATGGCGAGCATAAAGTTGACGTCATGCTTGGCGGCGGGACAAGCTATTTTATCCGCGACGACCGTAACCTCGTAGAAGAGTTCAAACAAGATGGCTACTCCTATGTAGATACGACAGAAGAAATGCTCCAGGCCGATAATGAGCAGCTGCTCGGACTATTCGCGCCAAAGGGGATGGCTAAAGCGATTGACCGTGATGAGAAATCCCCATCCTTAAGCCAGATGACACAGACTGCCCTTGAAAAATTGAAGAAGGATAAAAACGGCTTCTTCCTGATGGTCGAAGGAAGCCAGATTGACTGGGCAGCCCATGATAACGATGTCGTCGGAGCCATGAGTGAAATGCGCGACTTCGCAAAAGCTTTCCAGACAGCGATTGAGTTCGCGAAAAAAGACCCGCATACCATTGTGGTAACAACAGCTGACCATTCCACAGGCGGCATGTCGATCGGACGTGACGGCGAATATGTCTTCAATCCAGAGGTCATTAATGCAGCGGAGCGTACCCCGGATTATATGGCCCAGCAGATTGTAAACGGAGAAGACGTGGAAATAGTGCTGAATGAATATTCCGGACTTGATCTGACTGAAGAAGAAATCGCATCTGTAAAAGAAGCAGCTCAGCCTAAGGACGGATCCATTGACTTGTATGCCGTCGATAATGCCATCGAAAACATTTATGATGTCCGCTCCGGTACAGGATGGACAACAGGCGGTCACACCGGTGTCGATGTTAACGTCTATGCCTATGGCCCGCAAAGCGATGAATTTGCCGGATTGCAGGAAAACACAGCAACAGGCGACACACTGTTTGAACTATTGAAAGCACATAAAGGAAAACATAAGCATCACGACAAATAAAACCTATGTCAAATCACCAAAGAGCCCCGCTGATTCCCAACGGGGCTTCTTTACATAAAGGGAAAAACAGGAGGACAACCATGAAGCACATCTTACTGCTGGTAACCGCGCTTGTTTTACTGACGGCCTGCTCGAATAACGAAAAGGCGAATGGCTCCACGGAAGAAACCAAAGATGATTCTGAACAGACAGAGGAAACAAAAGAAACAAAGGAAACAGAAGAACAAACAGCGACAGAAAAAGATGAGCCTGACACGTTCATTGAAAGCCCCCAGGCACCGGATGACAGCGAGCTGACTGAAATCGGTCAGACCCACAGGGATAAGGACGGGAAGATCGAGCTCTTAGCCTATGCTCCTGAAGATAAAACCCTCCAAGCAGGAAAAATGGAAGTGACGATCAAAGGAGCGAAGGTTTTGAATTATCGGCCTTCCCCTGATCTGATCGACTTTTTCCATGGTTATACCAATCACGAAAAAAACTTCAACTATTTGAAAGTTCGCGTCATAGTCAAGAACACTTCGGAAGAGAAGGTCAATTTCGCACCCGTCTCCCATATAGAAACCAATACCGGCGAAAAGAAATCCTTTAAGGATGACTTCTATATCGAAAACCTCCACGGCGACTACCAGCCAGGAGAAGTAAGGAAAGGCCAGCTCGGTTTTATCCTGAAAGAAACAAAGCCAGAAGAACTGAACAAAGTCACCATATACACTAGCGATGTGTTTCAGGACAAAGAATCCATTGCGGATGCGAAATCGATCACCATTTCCTTTAACTGAAAAAACATCCATTGCAGGACAGCTGCAGTGGATGTTTTTGTATGAAATCAGCCGGATAAAAGCTTATGGTACACTAAAACCAAACGAACAATAGATGGAGGAACCAAATATGAAAATCACCATCGTCACGGTTGGAAAACTGAAGGAAAAATACTTAAAGCAAGGCATCCAGGAGTACGTCAAAAGACTCCAGCCCTACGCTTCCGTGGATATCATCGAAGTACCCGACGAAAAAGCCCCCGAAAATTTGAGCGAAGCAGACATGGAAGAAGTGAAGCGGAAAGAAGGCGAGCGAATCCTCGCTAAAATAAACCAGGACGCCTACGTGATCACCCTCGAAATAGAAGGCAGCATGCTCACCTCAGAAAAACTCGCCAAGAAACTTGATGACCTGGCTACCTACGGTAAAAGTAAAGTCGCCTTCGTAATTGGCGGGTCGTTAGGTTTGAGTCAAGACGTACTCTCACGAAGTGATTTTGGATTGTCTTTTTCCAAGATGACCTTCCCTCATCAATTGATGCGGTTGATGTTAGTGGAGCAGGTGTATCGGGCTTTTAAAATAAATAGGGGGGAACCGTACCATAAATAGTGGTATAGCAGAGAGTGGAAGTAATTCATGATAGAGAGGCTATATAAGTTATCAAATTATGCTAAAGGGAACAGCCGGACTTTTTGCAACTTATAAAAACACCAAATGAATAAAACCTTCTGTTAGGTGGGTTTTCTTTTTTTACTTTAGGCAGAGACATAAGAAAACTGAGTTTTCAATCTACATTAATACAACATTAGTGATATTGGATAAAGAGGTTTTAGTGTAAAATCTCTTGTATTGTCATTAAAAGAAAAGAGCTAGTACCGTTATCTTAAATAACGGTACTAACTATTTTAGGTCCCAACATTAAACACTTTCCAATACTTCCTGTGGTACCTTCCCTAGGAAGTAGTCTTCAATATAATTCCAAAATTCATCGGTCCCTACTTGGTTATTAAACAAATATGTTAACATGGCCACTGAAATTTTATGACGTTTATGAACATTATTTAATATCGTGTTTTGATAAAGTTCGGGTTGTTTGATCGTACTTTCAATTTGTAACTGGGAGTTAACACGGATAAATATTTCAGGGTTATTTCCGCCTTTTACTTCATAAAGAAGAAGATCCAGCATTTCAAATAAACCTAATGAAATAAATGTTTTCTCAGCTTCTTGCCGGCTTGATTTTAGTAGGAATAAGGGTATGGGCGGCGGCATGATGTAGTACATCATTCATCATTCTTTATACCCGTAAAACGGTTTGATAGAAAGCAAAAAAAGTTCCTTACTTTGGAACCTTTTTTGCTTTCTTTAATGAAAGTTTAAGCGTACTCAATATTATGCTCATAAGATTGTTTGATCAAATACATGACATGTTCTAGGCTTACATTAGGGGAAATCTTCAACTCTAGATCACCATTTCCTCGATGACCTAAGTTGGATACATCTTTTGTTAGATGGTAAGGGTCATGTAAACTATTCGCTTTTACGTTTAACCAAATTTTTAAATGGGCTTTTAGAGGCTCGATGTCAACAAAATTTCTTCCCTCTATTTTATATGCAATATAATATTTCTTAAATTCCTCTGTAATACCACTATCAAGGTTCAATATTATCATTCTCAATTCTTCATAGGTTTCAAAAGTTTCCGGGCTGAAGGAATTCCTATGATAATTTAAGTTAAACCCTATTTCATTATCTGGTGAATTTTGTGTTTTAAATTTTAATAATTCTTCTTCATTCAAATCGGGAGAAGGCCATATTTTTAGTGCTCTTTCAGCTAAAATGTTTGCTCTTTCTTTAATAGCAGATTCGTCCCACTTTTCTTTTATTGCTACACTCTGATTCAACCATAATGGACTATCTTTGAAACCACCTTTAAGTTTTGACTTTTCTTTAAATGATCGATCACTTAATTCTGAATTGTAACCAGTGAGTGTTAAATTACCGAGAGTGTGCAGGTATACTTCATGGGTTTGTTTCCAATCGGACCCAAGTTCTTTCTGCCATTCCAATGATATATTCTTATTTTGTGGCATAATATGTTCAATTGTATAGTTCTCTACACTGATGGGTTCTTTCCTATCAAAATTTTCAAGTTTCCGCAGTAATGTATTACGGTTTCTAAAGTTGTAAACATCTTTTATAACTAACTCACGTTTAAATTCTTCATTAGGTGGAAAACGTCGATAGCTTGTTTTTACTAATAATGAAGCCTTTAAACTATTTATATAATTAGATTCATCAACTTCTTTAATGAATGAAGCGAATGTATTGTTCAGAGAGTTTGTAGGGATACCGCATACGGCTCGTCGGAACACATAACTGCTGATTATTGTAAGAATCTCTAGAAATTCTTCCTTATCAATAACCTTCTTCACATAGTCATCATACACTTTAAGAAGGAATGGGTAAGAAACATCAACTTTTAGGGTGCGAATATCTTTAAATCCCTCTTCCAGTAATTGATCATTCTCTCCTAGTGTTAGATTTATATAATAATTCCCATACTTAAATACATCTTGGATAACCTCATCAATGGATTTATGTGGATTTTGCTGAACATAACTCTTAAATTCTTCGTATACAAATCCAATCTTAGGAATGCTGCCGGTTTTAAGCGTTAAATAATCACGGATAAAGCGGTCAAAATAACGAGTATCTTCTAAATGGCCAAACCTTTTCTCTAACTTATACCAATAATCCTTATACAACCTTTGTTGATCTTTTTCTTCCAAGCCCATCAGGAAATAGTTGCGGATTAAATCAGCTTGTGAGAGGTCAAGGCCGGTTGAGTTTAAGCTCTCAAAAATCAATTGGGGATTGTCTTTGTCTCGGTCTAATGAAATATCTACCATAATTAATTTACTGATGCCTGTGTAGATTTCATCTAAAGACAACTCACTTCTCTTCATGGTTTCTTTAAAAAAATTATGATTCTCTACTATTCTATTAGAATATTCCTGGTCTAATTCTCTTTTCTCAAGTAAATCAATATAGGTATTTCTATCTTTCTGTGTCAGAAGGAGTTTATAATGTTCCTCCTCTTCTTCATCTTGGTTTAAGATATAGTAGTTTCTTGTTTTTTTAGCGGTTATTAAAGTCGCTTCTTTTTCCTCTTCTTCGATTAATTGAGAAAAAGCACTGAGAATTAAACTAAGGGTTGTTAGACGTTGTTGGCCATCAATAACTAATAACTTAGGGACTGAAGTTACATGATAAAGCCCCTTTTCTACATAAACGACCGAACCCATAAAGTGTCCAGATAAATTCTCGTCCTTTGCAGCCCTCTCAATGTCTTCCCATAGTTGTGCACACTGCTTTTTAGTCCAACTATATGTACGTTGATATATAGGAATTACAAATTGTTTTGGACCTTTAAGAAATTGTAATAGGTTAGTTTCTGTTGCTTTCATTTAATTCACCCCATTTGAATTAATACCTCAATTATATCAAAATATTTAATACATTCTCATAACCTTCTTTAGTCTCTACAATTTTTTTGAATTAGGACACAGGAAAGTCAAGTTCGCTAAGATTAAACCAAACCACAAGAATATTGTAGATGGCATTTAAAAAATGTATGTTTTGGCAATCGGGGCTATACATTAATTCCTGTATAAATACAACTTTACATGGAGGGGTGGTTAAGTTAGGTTGGTTAGCTATGCAAGCCCCAACTGGCTCCGTTGCAGGATTTTCTTAACCACAGAGGTTCCATGTCAAGTTTCCTAGGCATAGAATAAACATACTGCCATTCGTATATTGCCGATTGCCATTTACTACATAAATTGATTGCCAAATACAAGAATATAGATAATAGTAAAATCATGCCCAAAGGAAGGTTGTTTTCAAAATTTAGAAATAAAGTCAAATAGAAAATCATCGTGATAGCAATAGATGAAATTTTTATATAAGGGGGTAAATTATGACTGGAAAATTTCCAAGAACTAATGAAGATATATTATTAAATAAGTATTTTGAAGAGAGTGGAGGTCATTTATTTTTAGAGGTCCCAGTTGGATCTAACAGTAGAAATAATATCTGGTCGAAGGGTTCTAAGGCAAGAAGGTTTGATGGTGTGGTGTTTCCTAATAATGAAAGTGTTATATATAATTACAAGAATCACGAGGACACATTTAATTCATTAATTACTTCCAACTATGAATTAGAAGTGATAGAGGTTAAGAACAAACTCAATAGGTTAGTTATAGGGCAGATTATTGCTGGATATGACATGTTAAAAAGGGAGTATGCGATAAATTCATACATTGTAGGATAATATGTTCTGAAGGTGACCCTGCTCTAGAATGGGTTTGTGAACAAAGAAATATTAAATTGAGTATTTATGAGAATTAGAGACTCCGTTATTGTAGATGTTTATATTAGATTAACGTCAGAGCTTTTTTGATATAAAATATTTTAAAATTATTGGCATTAAAGTTGACTAGTATTATTTAGAAGAACTGGTATAGCCATTAGCATAATAAGACTTCCTGAGCTGGGCAGTCAATAATATTTAGCAAACAATAAATAGTGAATAACTTAAGGGTCGGGATATTTCTCGGCCCTTAAGTTTCTTTCATATACTTTGTGGCTATCCTGATAAATGTATGAAATATTGTTGGAAACCTGGTTGGAATAGTAACAATATTTTAATCTTTTAAAATTAATGATACACTAGGTATGGCTATAAATTACAGGAAGGGTGTAAACTCTGGGCGAACTTTGTCTTGTTGCATGCATCAACCTAAACTTTGCATCTTTCCGTTAAATTTGGGGAGTTTGAAAGAAATGAGCAAACAATATACGAAGACAGACGTTATTTTAATTGGTGCTGGCATTATGAGTGCTACTTTAGGGGCGCTTTTAAAAGAGTTAGCACCTGATTGGAATGTCCGGGTTTTTGAACGGCTTGATAGTGCGGGGAATGAGAGCTCCAATGTATGGAACAATGCCGGAACGGGTCATGCGGCACTTTGTGAGCTTAACTACACGAAGGAACAGCCAGATGGCTCTATAGATATTTCGAAGGCCATTAAAGTGAATGAGCAATTTCAAGTATCCAAGCAGTTTTGGGCACACCTTGTGAACAGGGGATTGATAAGTAATCCGCGGGAATTTATCATCCCGCTTCCTCACATGAGTTTCGTACAGGGTGAACAAAACGTGTCCTTTTTAAGAAAGCGTTACAAGACGATGGTGGATAATCCATTGTTCCGGGCGATGGAGTATACCGATGATTCCGTAAAATTAAAAGAGTGGATTCCGCTTATGATGAAAGAGCGGACTGTCACGCAGCCGATAGCGGCAACTAAAATTGATTCTGGAACAGATGTCAATTTTGGTGCATTGACGCAAAAGATGACAGACGACCTAGAGAATAAGGGTATGGAAATCAACTATAAACATAGTGTCGAGAATATTACGCGTACCAGCGACGGTTTGTGGGAAGTGAAAGTGCATGATATCGCTAACGATAAGATCGAATATCATACGACGGATTTTGTCTTTATCGGTGCTGGTGGCGGCAGTCTCCACTTACTGCAAAAAACCGGTATTCCGGAATCAAAACGCGTTGGTGGATTCCCGGTAAGCGGACAGTTCATGGTGTGTAATAATCAGGAAGTGATTGATGAGCATTATGCGAAAGTTTACGGAAAAGCAAAAGTCGGTGCGCCGCCAATGTCTGTGCCACATCTTGATACACGAATGATTGATGGTAAAGCCTCGTTGCTTTTCGGACCATTTGCCGGCTTCTCACCGAAGTTCTTGAAAACCGGCTCTCTATTAGACCTGGTGACATCGGTGCAGAAGGATAATCTTGCTACCATGTTAGCGGCTGGAGTAAAAAACGTTTCCTTGACTAAATACCTGATTGAGCAAGTGATCCAGTCCAAGGAACAGCGCATGGAAGAGCTGCAAGAGTTCATTCCGACCGCGAAAAGCGAGGATTGGGATTTAGTCACAGCAGGGCAGCGTGTCCAGGTAATCAAGGATACCGAGAACGATGGGAAAGGAACCCTTCAATTCGGCACGGAGCTCGTCAGTTCCGCTGATGGAACGATCGCTGCTTTGCTAGGCGCTTCTCCAGGTGCTTCCACCGCAGTTTCTGTCATGCTTGAGTTAATGGAAAGGTGTTTCCCGCAGCATGTCAAAGAATGGGAACCGAAAATAAAAGAAATGATTCCATCTTATGGCGTTTCTTTATCGGAAAACCCGGAGCTGTTAAAAGAAATTGAAACGACAACAGGCAAGGCGCTTCAGCTGGATGTATCCAATGAAAAACAAGTGCCTTCGTAAATAAAAAGGAAGCATGATTTGCCAGTTGTCCTGGCGAATGTATGCTTCCTTTTATTATTGATTTAGGAAGGGGGAGGAAAAGGTGAAAAGCAAATGCATTTTTACATTAGTAGGAGCACTTTTTGTAATCGCGGCATTACTGGATTTGAAATATAAAGGTTTGGGTTATCGTCTAATGGCAGATTCTGTCAGTGGCCGTAAAAATATCGATTCATAATTTACAAAAACGGGTAAAAACTGAAAAAGCGGAAGTTTGGAATGGTGATGTTCTACGGTAACCTAAGATGCCAATAAAAGTTCACAGGAGTGAAATCGGATGCGAAAAATGTGCGCGGGTATAGTCTTTGTTGTTACAATAGCCGGAATCCTTGCTGCATTTTTCCCGGTCATAAGCTTAATAAATAAGCTGTTCATGCAACTTCTTTTGCCTTTTTTGGTGATTTATTTGATCAATAAAAAGAAGTATTGGTTTAACTATCACCTGCAAACGGCAATGCGATGGACGCATTATCCGTTATTGATTTCTATACTTTTCTTAGGCATAGGTGCGGGTTATGATATCCTGCTTCCTAATCATATGTGGGTGCTGCCTGCCTTAAATGTACTTATGTTCGGTATTTCGCTTCGTTTTTGGAGTATGTTTATGCGTGTGGACTGGAAAACACGCGTGCTTTCTTTTGAGAGAAAATCAGTTTTTCTGCTATTTAATATGCTGGCAATCGGAATCTATGGGTTAAGTGCTGCTGAGTTTTTCCTTGAACATAAAGTGGCCACCTATACTTTTATCGGTTCACTGGAGGGTACGATGGCATTTTTATTGGGATATACGCTGATTATCTGGGGAAGGAAAGAGCATGTCGTCGATCGCCGTACAGTAGAAGGAATGGTGCGGAAATTGGAATAATGCATATAAAAATGCCTGTCTCCATTATCGGGGACAGGCATTTTATATTATCTTTATTTTTTATTGACGGAAGCGTCATAAATCGTATCAACAGCTTGCTGTAGTTTCTCGTTGAATTCTTCGTCTGATTGATTGGCTCTCAAATCAGCTGCAAGCGCGCGGGAGAAGCTTGCGATCAGGCCGTCGTTCTCTTTCAATTTTTCATTTGCTTCGTCACGGGAGTAACCGCCGGATAGGGCGACGACGCGAACGACGCGTGGATGGTCGATCAATTCTTTATACAGATTAGCCTTCGTTGGAATGCTCAGCTTAAGCATGACGTTTTGGTCTTCAGACAGCTCGTCCAGCTGTTTGCGGATTTCTTGTTTTAAGATTTCTTCGGACTTTTCTTTGTTTTCACTGTGAATGTTTACCTCCGGCTCGATAATTGGAACCAGATCCGCAGCGATGATTTGTTTTCCGACTTCGAATTGCTGATCCACAACAGCATTGATGCCTTCTTCATTTGGTTCATGGACGACAGAGCGCATTTTAGTACCGAAAATGTTCCGTTCATTGGCACGGCGCAGGGTTTCATCCAGATTAGGGTTCGGCTTCATGACTTGGACACCATTTTCCTGGTTGGCAAGTCCTTTATCGACTTTCAGGAATGGCACAATGCCTTTGGATGCAAGGTAATCTGCGGTATACTGGCCTTCGATTTCGCGGTCCATCGTCTGTTCAAATAGGATGGCACCAAGAATTTTATCTGAGCTGAAGGCAGGAGACGTGATGATTCGTGTCCGCATTTCGTGTACCAGGTCGAACATTTCATCTTCGCCGGAATAAGAATCTTCCGGAACGCCATAGCCAGCCAGTGCTTTTGGTGTACTTCCACCGCTTTGGTCGAGTGCTGCGATAAATCCTTTACCGTTTTTGACTTTGTCAAAATGATCTTGATTCATGTTCTCCACTCCTTTTACGTATTTAAAAAATCGTCTACCATTACTTTAACCGTTATCCGGCCATTTTTAAAACAGAAAACTTTGTTCTTCGGAAATCCGGTTATTGAGCCTGGTAACTTTTAAAAACTTCTCTGACATGCCAGTCTATGAATTCAGGGCTTGGCAGGTAGAGGGAAGAGGCCGGCTTCCTGATTTTTTTCTTATCGAAATCAAGGACCAGCTCCTGGAACGTGCCTTTTCCTGTCGCTTCAGAAGCGACCCGTACCTTGTCGTCATCAATGGTAAAAATTCCTTTGTCAAAAAGGCGGTGGTGCAGGGAGCAAAGCGCGAGTCCGTTGTTTTCCTCATCTGGACCGTAAGCCTGATGCCACTTGATGTGGGCCGCTTCGATTCCGACCACCTTGTCATGGAGTTTCGCCTGGAACCCACAGACACAGCACTGCTCTCCATACGCTGCCAACACTTTTTGTCGGAAGGCGGAGTCCCGTTTTCGATATCTTCGTATACCGTATTCGATATGTAAGCCGACTTCTTCCAGCAATTCCTCGTGATAGGTTTCTGGAAAATGGTTGTCGAGAATGGCAACAGCGGCTTCCGTTATGGCAGAGGGGTCTGCTGCAAACAGGTCGAGGACTTCTTTTGTAAACGATGCATGGATATCGGCATCGAGTAGACTCCGGTCCGAGAAATTCGTGCGGTGGTCGATGTCTGGTGTCACTTCCCATATGCCATCGTTTTTCAAGCGGACAAACGGGTTGGAGGTCTTCACTTGTTTGACGGGCGGGCCGTATTCCACCAGCATATGTTTCAATCTTGGGTGTGTTTTCTTGTAGGGGAGGAGAATTTCTCCGTATTGCTGGTATCTGCCGAGTGCGTAGAGGAGCAGCAAGGGTTTATGGGGAGCGCGTGCCCCTTTGTTGGTGGCAGTGCGAATCTGCTTAATTTTTTGAAGGAATGCTTGTTTATTGATAACATTCACCCCCCTCGAGCTTTGCTCCATTTTAACATAACAGCTTATCTATTTGTTTTAGATAATCTCTTTCAAATAATCAATCGACCTTCTGACATCCTCTGTCATGGACCGTTCTGGCCGGGTTTCTTCCGGATGCCAGAGTTCAAGGGAGAACCAGCCTTCATAATCAGCTGCTTTTGCCGCATCCACTACTGCTTCGATGTCAAGCTCGCCTTCCAGCAAATCTTCCGTCGGAACGTTACCGCGGTGATTTCGGAAGTGGAATGCGAAAATACGTTCAGGATAGCTGGTAATCCATGCAATCGGGTTCATTCCAGCCACATGGGCCCAGCCGGTGTCGACACAGAGCCCGACATTTTTATCTGCATAATCGATGACAGACCGTAAATCTCCTTCTGCGGTGTAACTGTCTGTAGAATGGTTGTGGAGGCAAACCTCCAGCCCCATGGGAGTGACAAGTTCGGCAATTCGGGATAAGTTTTCGCCTTGATACTGGAATTGCTCCTCTGTTTTTTGGACTGGACTTTTCCAATCAATCGGATCGGCATTCAGGATTAAGTCCGTGCCTTCTGTTGCAGCAAGTCGTTCGGCAAAAGGTAAAACGGTTTTATGAATATCCAGCTCTTCAAATGGAAGGTGCAAGGGGAGACCAAGATAGGAAGCAGATACGGACAGACCGCAGGCACGGGCCAGCCTGTGTTTCTCTGGTGTCGCATCGATTTCCACCGCATCAAGCCCTGCTTCTCTGCATGCGTCAAATATTTCACCCCAGTCCGGCTTTTTGCCATCCATTTTCCAACGTTCGATCCAGCCGTACATATTGGTCGAAAATCCATGTATGTGCAAGAAAAAGTCCTCCTTAGTAAGTGATCGTTTGCTTTTTGCCGGTGTCGGCAGCTTTATAAATGGCCGGGATACAGCTGAAATTCGCCAGTGCATCCCGATTTACGTTGGCATGGGATTCCTGCCCGGTCACTTTTCGATAAAAATGAAGAAGCGGGTTATCAAAAATGGTAAATTCACTCCGCGGTCCTGTTTTTATTTCCTCTGTAACAAGTTGTCCATTTTTGTCATAACGGCGGAAAACCGGCTGTTTGGAATCGAATGGCGTCCAGCTGAAAGAGCCAAGCGTGCCTTCGATTTCCGCACGGACGTAACCTTCCCCGTGGGCACAGGAAGCCCGTTCGTAATGAATATGAATGTTTTGACCGTTATTACGGCAAGTGATGCTTGCACCGACATGCGTTTCGACATCGAATACGCAGTCGGCCGGGTCCGCTCCAGTCCTTGGTCTGGCGGTCCATGCCGTGTTTATTTCGAGCGATGCCGGACCCAGAATATCGTGCAAGGTGGCAAAATCATATGGCCCCCAGTCCATCAATACGCCTCCGCCGCTTTTGGAGGAATCGAGGAACCACCTGCTTTGCGGCTGGTATTCGATCCCTGAGCGGCTGCGCTCCCACTTGTTGATAAAAGTGCAGTGGTAGATTTCCCCGAGCGCACGGACTGCAGGATGCTTTTGACGGTTTCCATATGGCGCATCCCTTTAAAACGGACACTGCAGCAGCCTAAATATTTTCCCGACTCTTCTGCGAGCGCCGTCATTTCCTCCGCTTCCGAAAGGCTCATCGCGAGCGGTTTCTCACACAGGACATGCCTGCCCGATTTGATGGCTGCTAATGTCGGCTCATAATGGGCAAATGGCGGGGTGGCAATGATCACGATATCATCAGGCTTTGCTTCTTCTGAATCGAGCATCTCCTGTACATTTGGATAAGTATTTGCATCCGGGTACTGAGCCTGAAACGTTGCCAGTGCTGCTGGACTTGTATCTGCGACTTTTATAGAAAAGTCTTTGGAGATTTTTTTGGCGGCGGCCGCATGGGTCAGTCCAATGACACCTGCACCGATAATGTAAAGTCTCATTGTCTCACCTCGTATTTTTAAGACACCTTACCATGATTCGAATGAAAAATTCTCATCGATATGGGAGGGAAACTCCTCATTTTGTACAAAAGAGGTTAAGATAGAATAAAGGGGGTGGATCACTTGTATGTAGAACATTTGCGCTTGCAGAGGTCGTTTGCTTTTTGCCGTGTATGGGGTTCCCACGAAGAACATGACTTACATATCCACGATTGTCTTGAAATCGGTATTCTTCTTAAGAACGATTTGGAATACAGGTTCGGGGATCAGACCTATGAGGGGAAACCAGGGGATATATTTCTGTGCAGGCCGTTTGTCCCTCACTGGAGCTATGCCCAGAAAGATCAGCCATTCGAATGCATTCTTCTATTGTTCACCCCGGGGATTCTGCGCAAAATCCCTGACGGAAGCAAGCTGCTCGCCCCATTTTATGAAAGAAATCTTCCTTGTCGTATCCCTTTTGATTCAAGCCATGCCAAACACATTAAAACTTCTGCTGAAAAGGCGATGGAGGCACAGGAGAGCGGGGAGGAAGCCTGGGTCACACGCCAGTTCATGTCTTTTATTGATATATTGCTTCACGTCCACGATTTCGTCAGGAAACAAGCAGCCTGCCGCCCCGGACAGTCCTCCACAGCCATTGCAGAAATGGTTGGTCATATGCTGGATAATTATCAAAAGCCTGTCGACCTGGAAACGGCGGCGTCACTCATCGGGTTAAGCCGTACTGCTTTTTACAAAGAATTCGGGATGCTGACCGGGCTCACACCAAATGAATTCCTCAACCGCCTCCGTGTCCAGCATGCCATGGACCTCCTACGATCCACTGCCGAGAACATGACAGATATCGCTTACGAAAGCGGCTTTCAGTCGTTGAGCACATTTAATAAACGATTTAAAAAGTATACAGGCGTGTCACCGAGAGAATATCTCTTAAAGAGTTATCATCCTAGGAGGCAGGAAGATGGCAGAGATGGTCCAGCTACAGCACCCAGAGGGAAAGCAAGGAGCAAATATCCGGATGGATAAAATACGTGACAGTCCCGGGATGCACCTCAAGCTTGCCGAAGCTGAATAAATAATGAAAAGGATGGATGAACATGATTACAAACCTTGGAACAGTAGCCGTATATGTCGAAGACCAGCAGCAGGCGAAAAAATTCTGGACAGAGAAAGCAGGCTTTGAAGTATTTGCAGAACATCCGATGGGACCAGATGCTGTTTGGCTGGAAGTAGCCCCAAAGAATGCCTGTACACGCCTGGTCCTTTATCCAAAGCATATGATGAAAGGATCAGAAAGTATGAAGGCATCCATCGTATTCGAATGCGACGATGTGATCGAAACATACGAGACAATGAAGAACAATGGCATAGCTTTTAAAGAAGAACCGAAAGAAATGCAGTGGGGCACATTTGTAACCTTTAGTGACGAAGACGGCAATGAATTTTTGCTTAAGGGGTGATGGGTGCAAGGAGATTATTCGTGAAATACATATGGCTCCCTTGAATACGCGTATTCAATTATGGAAAACGCGTGTCTGCTTAGAGTCCACGCGTGTTTAGAAGAGGAAAGTGCGTACTCGGCTAGTGAAACGCGTGTTCAAGTGGGAAAAACGCGTACCCGATCAGCGAAACGCGTGTTCACGCAAGGAAAGTGCGTACTCAGCCAGTGAAACACGTGTCCAAGCCATCCTTCTATGAAGTTGTAGAGTTTATAGCTCCCAGAAAAATATAGCAGACAGAAGCTGAAAGGATTCTCGAATCAAGGGTGAAAAAACCCGCAAATTAAACAAAGAATAGCTAAGTATTGTAAAACGGTTCCTTTGTCCTAGCTGGATCAGGCGCATGTTTGTCAGCTATCGGGAAAACATGAGTGTAAGCAATGAAAAGTTTATTGTCTTTGCGGGAGGCCTTTGGTATGATCATATTGTACTATATAAAGAACGAACGGAGATGAATGACGAATGAAAAAACTTGCCGCACTGCTTGTTGTTTTGATGTTGTCTGTTTCTCTGCCATCGGACGTATTCGCCAAAGGTCCGGCCAAAAAAGTTGTGGACTATGTGGCTTTGGGAGATTCGTTAGCTAGAGGTGTAACCCCTGATAACGAGATTGGAGCGGGATATCCCGACTACCTTACTGAGCGGTTAAGGCAGTCCCAGTATATGGTTGATTACGATAATTTTTCCGTCCCTGGCGCCACAACCGATCATTTGTTAGGAGTTATTAAACAAGATGTTGTTCTTAATAACATACAAGAAGCGGAATTCATCACCATCGATATCGGAGCGAATGATTTACTAAGTGCATTACCGAACCCTGCGAAACTTCCTGCTGCACTTAAAACTGTGTCAACTAATCTAAATGCCGTTCTAGCTGCCATTGACCAACACAACCCGAACGCGAAAGTTTACGTAATGGGTTACTATAATCCATTTCCTTATGCACCGGCAGAACAGCAGCCACAATTAGAAGAGCTGTTGAACAATTTGAATGGCCTTATCCAATTGGCAACCCTTATTAACGGTGACACGTATGTACCGACAAAGGACATTATTGCTAAGAACTATCAAACGTATTTACCGAACCCAAGTAATATCCACTTAAGCGAAGAAGGATACCAAGCTGTTGCCAAAGAATTCTGGAAAAAGCTCGACAAAAGTAAAAACGATTGAAAAAGGGGACAGTCCCCCAGCGCTTTAAAGCAGCGGGGGACTGTCCCTTTTTTTCGAATTTAGTTTCGGAACATTTCGGGGAATTGTTTTACGATGGCATCTGTGATGGCGTCCGACATGCCTAAGGCTTGTTCTTCAATTTCATCGTACACCTGGATATCCTTTTCATACTCCTTGTTGATCATTAAGACTGCTTCTGTCTTAGTCAGATCAAGGTGTGTGTAAAACATTTTCTTTACTTCTTCTTCCGTTAAATATGGATTGATCGTACTCAAAAATGCTGCAATCTGGTCTGCATTGGCGTACCATTTTTTCTCTGCTTCCATTGCCGCCTGCTGGTTTCCTTCCAGGGCAGCTTTGACGAGGTCGGCTGCAATCAGTAGATGCTCTCTTACTAAATCCCCGAACTGATCACCAATTTCATCCCCATACAAAGGCTTCAGGGCATCACCCATGTCTGTTGCATTCTGAAGCAGGCGGGTGATGACTTCATCGACATCCGGCAAATTGAACGTCAGGCTGATGATGGCCATACGGGTCCATGCCACGTGTTCCTCCCAGAGGCTTCGCATGCTGCTTTTCAGTTCCATTTCTGCGGGACTGATGCACTTTTTGGTTTGGCGTGTGCTGTAAGGAGAATGTGCACCAGGAATCCTGATTTGCTGGCCCACCCATAGATAGTAGGGGTTGATTCCTGGGTTAGCAGCGAATATATCGTTTATAGATACCTGGAATCGCTGAGCTAACATGGGATAAGTATCACCAGGCTGAATTATATATCCATGGCTGCGCGAGTGGTGATGATTCATGCTTTTTTCCTTCCTTTCTGCGTATACATTAGTACCATGGTATTCTTTCATCGCCTGATGGGTGAACGTCTATGAAAAAAGGGACAGTCCCCCGGCGCGTTAAAGCGTCGAGGGACTGTCCCCTTTTTTATTCCAGTCGAAAACGTTTTGCTTTTACGTCTTGGCTGTTTGTTCCGACGAATACTGTGAATTCGCCTGGGTCGCTGGTATGTTCCATGTTGGCATGATAATACCTCAATTGGGGCTCTGTGATTTGGAAGGTGACTGTTTCTGTATGACCAGGCTGGAGGGCCACTTTCCGGAAGTCTTTCAGTTCTTTCGTCGGTCTTACTACCTGACCGACATTGTCCCTTACGTAAAGCTGGACGACTTCCTCGCCAGGAATGTCACTTACATTTGTTACGTCCACGGTAACGGTCAAAGTATCTTCCTTCGTCATGCGGTCTGCAGACAATTGGAGCTCCCCGTACTCAAACTGGCTGTAGCTTAGCCCGTATCCGAATGGGAACAGCGGCTCGTTCGGAATGTCGAGGTACTGGGAGACGTAGCGCTCCTGTGCGTCAGGCGCGTCTTTCGGACGGCCGGTGCTATAGCTGTTGTAATAGACGGGCACCTGGCCGACGGAATATGGCATCGACATAGAAAGTTTCGCTGACGGATTCACTTTTCCAAGGAGAATGTCGGCAACGGCATTTCCTCCTTCTGTACCTGGATACCAGGCTTCGACCACGGCATCGGCATGTTCGGTTACTTCGCGCAAATCAAGCGGTCTTCCATTGAATAATACGGCTACAACCGGTTTGCCTAGCTGTTTCATTTTTTTCAACAAGTCGAGCTGAACTTCTGGCAGTCTTATATCGGCGAGACAGCCGGCTTCCCCGCTCCAATCGGAGTGTTCTCCCAGAGCAACGACGACCACATCTGCTTGTTCTGCCGTTTGAAGGGCAGCCTTTAAATCTTCTTCGTTGCCATCTCGCAAATCGGTACCTTTGGCTACAGCAAGGTCTTTCAGCTGTTGGTTCAGCCCCGTTTCGACAGTTACGGTATCTTCTGCAGATCCACCCCAGGACCATGGGCCGAGGATATCAGTATTGCTTGCGAACGGACCGACAAGCGCAACCTTTTTCTCTGCATTAAGCGGAAGCACGTCTTCGTTTTTCAGCAAGACGATTGATTTTGCTGCAAGCTCCCTTGAGGCCCTGCGATGCTCTGGTGAAAGGATATATTTCTTTTCATCTTCCTCGCTTGCGAACCGGTGAGGGTTATCGAAAAGGCCTAATTTATTTTTTAACTGAAGAATCCGGAGGACACCTTCATCTAGTGTACTTTCTTCCAACGATCCTTCTTCAATCAACTCTTGTACATGGTTTGTATAACAGGAAGTCATCATTTCGATGTCAACACCAGCTTTTAATGCCAGTTCTGCTGCCTGTTTCTGATCTTCTGCAACGCCGTGAGGAATCAATTCTTTGACGGCTCCCCAGTCTGAAATAAGTACACCGTCAAATCCCCATTCCTCTCGCAAAATACCCCGCATCAGACTTTCATTTCCGGTTGCCGGAATTCCATTCAGGATATTGAACGCGGTCATGACCATCTCGCAGCCTTCTTCCAAGGCAGCTTTGTAGGCCGGAAGGTAATTTTCACGGAGCATCCACTCTGACATATCGACCGTATTGTAATCCCTCCCTCCTTCAGGGGCGCCATATGCGGCAAAGTGTTTCACGCAGGAAGCGACCTTATGGGCATCATTATCCAAATCCCCCTGAAAACCTCTGACGAACGCGCGGGCAAATTGACTGTTCAGGTGAGGGTCTTCTCCAGTCGATTCCATCACTCGGCCCCACCTTGGGTCCCGGCTAAGGTCCACCATCGGGGCAAACGTAACATGAACCCCGGAAGCAGCTGCTTCCTTTGCAGCTACGGCTGCGCTTTTTTCGGCGAGTTCGATATCCCAGGAACAGCCGATTGCCAGCGGCACTGGAAAAATCGTTTTGAATCCATGGATGATATCGGACATGAATAATAAAGGAATCCCTAATCGGTTTTCTTCAAGGTGAGTCTTCTGAATATTGATTGTTTCCCTGGCACCGGAAGCTCCTAAGACCGATCCTGTATGTTTGATATCTTCTTCATTGATGTTCATGTTTTCCATCGGTCCGGTGATTTCCCCCCGGTCTGATGCCCCTTTGAAAAATGGGGTGGCAAGCTGCAGGAGCTGACCGACTTTTTCCTCAGTTGTCATCTGAGTCAGTAAATCTTTCAATTGTGCTTCTGTCATTTGACATCCTCCTATGTGAAAAGTGAAACGTTTCGAAAAAATGTTAACTGAAGTATAAACGTGTAATTTTTCCGCGTCAATTATCAATACCTTCTTTTGGAAAGGTAAGCAACTAATATTCAAAAATTTCCGAAAAGTAGTTGAAAGCGGATTCAGAATAAATTATAATGCATGTATCGAAACGTTTCAATAAAAATTCACCAAAAAGGGGTGCTTGATAGTGAAGGGTAAATTATTGGTTTTGCTGGTAGCGATAATCTCAGCTGTCCTGGCCGGTTGTTCAGGTGGAGATGATTCTTCATCCGGGAAAGACGACAAGACAGTGACAGTATGGGCAATGGGAGAAGAAGGGAAGATGCTTCAGGAATTCAGTAAAAAATTTGAGGAGAATTCCGATTATAAGGTCGATGTCCAGGCAATTCCCTGGGATACTGCACATGACAAGCTGCTGACAGCAGTCGCTTCTGGAAACGGCCCTGATGTGGTTCAATTGGGGACAACCTGGGTAGCGGAATTCGCAGAAGCCGGCGCTTTGAAAGACCTTTCCGAACATATGAAGGATTACCCGACCTTCGCGAAAGAGAACTTTTTCGAAGGCGCCCAATCCATCATGCAGTATAAAGATCAGATTGTAGGTGTTCCTTGGTATGTGGATACGCGGGTACTGTATTACCGGAAAGACCTATTGAAAGAAGTCGGCTATGATCAGCCGCCGAAGACCTGGGAAGAGTTGAAAGATGCTGCAAGTAAGCTTGCAGATCGCGGTGAAGGTTCCTATGGGCTTGATATTGATATGAACGACCAGTCGACCCCGTTCATTTTTGCCTGGCAGAATGGATACGAAGCGAATCTTGAAGAAAATGAGCTGAACTTTGACTCTCCCGAATTTAAAGGAGCGATTGAGTACTATACAAGCTTCTTTCGAGAAGGCATCAGCCAGTCTCAGCAAGGGAAAGATATCGTGCAGGCTTTTAAAGACGGCTCCAAGCCGATGTTTTTCAGTGGTCCTTGGATGATCAACATTATCAACGACCAGGCTCCAGACTTAGAAGGCAAGTGGGCGACCGCTGTCATGCCGAAAAAGGAGACAAACACCTCATTCATGGGTGGTTCCATCTTCTCTGTATTTGATAGTGCAGACAATGTAGATGGTGCATTGGAATATATCGCATTCATGTCACAAAAGGATACACAGCTTAAGTGGACAGAGGTTTCAAGCACGCTTCCTGCTGTGAAAGAGGCGTGGAAGGATCCGATGATGCAGGAAAATCCGCTTTATGTCACATTCGGAAAACAGTTGGAAAATGCGAAGGCAGGCTTGCAAACGCCTAAATTTGAACGAATTGCCCAGGAGCTGCTGGCCACGATAGAACGGATTGTCAAAGGCGGCGCAGATATAGAGAAAGAACTGGAGAAGTTCAATCAGACAGCACAAAGTATACTGGAAAAATAACTCGTTTGTGAATGGGATGGGATGAAGTCGGTTGAGCCTTTCATTCCATCTCTCTATTTTTATACTCCAGAGGTCAGGTGGTTTGCCATGAATCAACTTTACAAAAATAGACACCCTTATATGTTCATCGCACCGGCGGTCATTTTGTTGGCTGTTTTCAGTGTCATTCCGATCGGTGTTGCCCTTGTCATCAGTTTTACTGACATGAATTTGAAGGGCCTTGCAGATTGGTCCTCGATTTCGTTTATCGGTATCGAGAATTATAAACAGTTATTTTCCGATGATACTTTCCTGAAATCCATTTATAATACATTCTTTTATGTCATTATCGGTGTCCCGCTGGTCATCATTTGTTCCTTATCGATCGCATTACTGCTTAATTACGGGTCTAACTGGCTATTTACGACTTTCCGGGCAGTGTATTACATGCCTTCGATTACGAACATCATTGCCGTAGCTGTTATTTGGGGCTATTTATATAACACCGAATATGGACTGTTTAATTACCTGTTATCCTTTCTCTCCGTAGAAAATATTCCATGGCTCGGGGAACCGACGATCGCGAAAATTTCGTTGATCATCCTTGCTGTCTGGAAGGGGATTGGCATTAACATGATTATTTTCCTGGCAGCGCTGCAGGGGATACCGAAATCCTATTATGAAGCTGCTGAAATTGATGGCGCGAACCGTATCCAAATGCTGTTTCACGTCACTTTGCCGTTATTGAGGTATGCGACGTTTTTCGTTTCGGTGACGACGCTGATCGGATGGATGCAATTTTTCGAAGAGCCGTTTGTCATGACTGAAGGCGGACCGCTGAATGGAACGATGTCCATCGCGCTTTTCATTTATAAGGAAGGCTTCCAGTTCAGCCAATTCGGTTATGCGGCTGCGGGATCGTTCGTGTTGTTTGCGATGATCATCATCGTGACTGTCCTCCAGTTCAAGCTTCGGAAATCGGATACGGAATACTAATAGAGAGGAGTGGAGTAAATGGCTGCAGCGACGAAAAAGAGCAGGACGGAAAAAGCAATCGTCACATGCATTCTTGTTTTTGGCGGGATACTCGTATCTATCCCTTTTTTATGGATGATTTCAAGTTCATTCAAGCCGGAAAGTGAAGTGCTGGCGATTCCGCCGACGATCATTCCTGATAACCCCACTATTGAAAATTATATAAATCTATTCACCAATATGAACTTTGCTGTCTATTTAAGAAACACATTGGTCATCGTGTTTTTCTCATTTATCGGGTTATTGTTCAATGCCATGGCCGGATATGGATTTGCCAAATATGATTTCAAAGGCAGGGAAAAGGTTTTCTATCTCGTGCTGGCCACGATGATGATTCCTGGCCAGGTTACGATGATTCCTGTTTACTTGATTCTAAATGCCATGGGTCTGACCAATACAATGACAGGTATCGTTCTGCCGGGATTGGCCGTGGCCTTCAGTATTTTCTTGTTCCGCCAGTTCATGACGACCATACCCGATGATTTGATTGAAGCGGCACGGCTTGATGGGGCGGGGGAATGGTACATTTTCTTCCGGCTGGTCATCCCGATTGCGAAGCCGATTTTCGCTGTTCAGGGAATATTGACATTCATTGCAGGATGGAACAGCTTCCTCTGGCCGTTGATTATTGCAAACGATGAGAGTCTTTATACGTTATCCGTCGGGTTGTCCCTCCTCCAAGGCCAGTATGCCAATAACTTTGCCTTGCAAATGGCGGGAGCGGCATTTATGGTGGTGCCGATTATCATCATTTTCGCCTTTTTCCAGAAATACATCGTCGAAGGCTTTACCATGTCAGGAATCAAATAAGTGCATGCCACTGCTGTAATACATGTAAAATAATGATAGAAGCTGTTACGGTAATAGAGGGGGTGAAGGTTTGGCTACGATCAAGGATGTTGCCAAAAAAGCCGGTGTCGCTGTATCGACAGCATCGTATGCTTTGAACGGAATCAACAAGGTCAGTTCTGCGACCGTAGAAAAGGTGCTGAAGGCGGCACAGGAATTGAACTACCAGAAAAATGGCTTCGCCTCTGATTTGAAAAGGGCGAAAACGAATACAATCGCGTTGATATTGAGCGATTTATCCGGCCCTTATTTTTCTGAATTGATAAAAGGGGTACAAGATGTGACCGTATCGAACGGTTTCGATCTGGTCGCCTGCAGTTCAGTAGGCGGACCTAAGTCAACGGCGACTAAATTTTTGAAAGAAAAGAGAGTCGATGGGGCAATCGTCCTTGCGAATAATATCACTACAGATGTGATTAAGGCTTCAGCAAGGAAGGACTTTCCCATTGTTGTATTAGATAGAAAAGTGGACAGCCCGTACGTCATCCATGCGGAGGTAAACAACTACAAGGGAGGATATGATGCAGCCAGCTATATGCTGGAAAAAGGCCATCGTTCCATCGCTTATGTGAGCGGGCCGCTGGATTCCCATGACAACGAGGAACGTTTCAAAGGTTACCGCCAGGCGCTGACAGATTTTGATGTCACCTACCAGTCACGGTGGAAGCTTACAGGGAATTTCACCAGGGAAGGGGGCTACCGGGCGACGAAAACGCTGATTGCCCAGCAGAACCTCCCTGACGGAATCTTTTATGCCAATGACGAAATGGCTTTAGGAGGACTTCAGGCTTTCCAGGAGAAGAATATCCGAGTGCCAGAAGATATTTCCATCATCGGGTTTGATGATATCCAGATATCCTCTTATGTCCAGCCGCCGCTGACGACCATCCGCCAGCCGAAGTATGAAGCCGGTTCCCTGGCCGTCCATCTGATTTTCCAGATGCTTGCCGGGGAAGAAGTAGAGAAAACGTATAAGCTCGCTACGGACTTTATTGAACGGCAATCGGTAAAAAATAAATGATTTGTATTTGCTCCGGCCCCATGGGTCTGGAGCTTTTTTATTTTTGGGACTGACAATTAATTTAAGTTCTATCAGATGTAATCAGGTCGATAAAATGGGCAAGAATCCGGGCTGTCATGCCCCAGATCACCTTATCGCCATATACATAGAAATACTCTTCAAGACTGCGGGAACGCCAATTATAATCCTTTCCGAATGGAATCAGATCAAAAGGAAAGTTTTCTTCCGGGCTGGCCTGGAAGTTGACGTGGTGGATATCCGGCTTTGTCTTTTTAAAAAATGAGAGCGGGACCGTAAATACTTCACTGACTTCCATCGGATTTGGTTTAAGGTTGGATGTAGTGACGTCCAAATAACCGGCAAAAGGATAAACGATCATGCCAAACGGGGAGACAAGGTAATCCAGGGGATAGGCATCAGAAAGGTGTTCTTCCCCGATTCCTAATTCTTCCTTTGTTTCCCTGAGAGCTGCTTCCTTCGCCGTCGTATCCTCTCCTTCGATTCTGCCGCCGGGAAAACAGATTTCACCTGGCTGTCGCCGCATTTGATGGGAGCGTACTTCAAACAGGACATGGGGTTCCTTCTCGTGCTCGATAAGTGGCAAAAGGACTGCGAACTTTGCGAACTCCTTGCTGCCAAGCACGGTAGGGGTGTGGTTTTTGAGTTTTTTCTTTATGTCCATTCCAGTCACCTCGAACTTTCTATCCTTTTACTATATCAAAGCTGGAAACAACATCCTACCAGCATGCGCCTATGTATAAAAAAGACCCTGGTCATCGAATAGGGATACTGAAAAATTTTTTAAAATCGAAAAGAGCTGTTCTCATGAATCGCTTACCGACGGATGCTTGCCGTTTTTTAGTACCTGAAAAAGAAAATCTTTGCATTGTTGATTGCCAATTCGGGCATGGAAACGATGAAACTCCCTGCAGGAGAGTAAAGGCTGACGATGCCCGAGGAGAATTTTGTCATCTTCCCTGCGGATAGGGAGTCGTTTCCCAACCATACTTTTCTGGTATCAACAATTATAGAAAAGACTGCCCCAATTAGTCATAGACTTATGGACAGCCCTTTATAAAAATCATATCCTTTTTTACCTTTTCAGTAGCACCCCCAAAGGCGGTGGGGCTAATTGTCCTACAAGGAATGACGGATGACTTTTTTATAATAAAGTACCGACAAGACCCCAAAAATGGAATAGAGACCGGCGTACAGCCCCATAACAATAAACATTGGTGCCCAGAGCTCGGTCCCAAAAAGAAACCAGCCTGATTGGACTGCAAAGTAACTGTGGAACAGGCCAATGATGAGGGGAATACCAAAGTTGAATACTTGTTTACCCTGGATTCCTTTTAACAGATCACCTCTGGTATAGCCGAGTTTTCTCAAAATCGTATAATTTGGACGTTCTTCGTCGCCTTCATCCATCTGCTTAAAGTAAAGGATACACCCAGAGGTGATCAGGAATGTCAACCCAAGAAAACCAACAATGAACATAATCAGTCCCATGTTCTCTTTTTGCCTGTTCAACAGGGCAAACTGGGAGGAGTTTCCAGATCTCTGGATCCCCTCCAGGCTTTGGAAAATATCATTAGCTATTTTTATATCTTCATCCTGCACATTAATCCCGGCATAGTCCGCATTAAATTGCAGCTCCTTGTTGAGGTCCTGGGCTATCTTCTCAAACAATGCCTTGTCTACAACGACTGTCGGACGCCCTTTTGTGAAATATCCGGATAAGACATCTTCCTTTGCAAGTCCCATGTATTGCTGCTTAAAAGATTGAGTAGCAGTATGAAGGACAATGGTCCCTGAGCTTGAGAACTGGACTATTTGCTTCATGGCGTCACTGTAACCAGTGAACAAAATTTGATTTTCTCCGACATTTAGTTTCGGAATGGACGCGTCGCTGACAATCGGCATAGGCAATACTCCGTCTTCGACTGGGAGACTTGCTGCTGACCCATTCACGATGTCATCGATTTTGACTTTTGCTACTAACACTTTGATGGTTTCCTTGTTGAACGGGATTCCCTCCTCTTTTAAAGCGGAGGTAAATACTGACAAGTCTTCTTCGTTTACGAAGCTGAAATCTGCCGGTGTATTGCTTTCAGCAGTTTTTCCAGCAGAATAGTAAGAAATATAGCTTAGTGATAATAACCCGATTGCAAGGGCAGACACCGTCGTGATAATTGTCAGCAACAGTGCATTCGACTTCATACGGAACATGATGGAGGACAAGGACAGCACTTGGTTGATGTTCAGATAGCCGCCTTTATTTTTCCGGATCAAGTTGGCAAGAAAGCGAACGGACCCTTTGTAAAAAAGGTATGTACCGATAATGACGGAGACAAGAATGAACAGCATGACGGTGAACAGTTCCTGGATCGATGTAAAATCACCGCTGAATAGCCGGGAGGAGACATAATAGCCGAGCGCAATTAAACCGATGCCGAACAGGCCGATCACTACTTCGAAAATAGATATCCTTTTCTCTCGTGCTTCCGTTTTCGATTTGATATGAAATAGGGAGAGAATCGTCTGCCTGCTTATGTAAAGGTAGTTCACCAGCATAATGATAAGATAAACAGCAGTAAATACACCGACAGTCTGCAGAAATGCTGCTATAGAGAAGCTTAAGCTAGCCACTTGATCGATTCCCATGATTTTAAACAGTATCATCATGATTAGCTTCGAAACAGCAAATCCAAAGAGCGTACCGATGAGAAGGGAACCGAAATAGACAAGAAAATTTTCCATACTTAAAATCAGGAAAATGCGGTTCTTTGTCATGCCGATCAACTGGAAAAGACCGATTTCCTTGCTTCTGCGTTTGATGAACAGGTTGTTGGCATAAATGAGAAAAATGGCCACGATAGCGATTAAGAGAACCGAAGCCACACGGACTGCGGCTGCCCCTTTAATAGATCCGGTCGTTTCATCCATGGCCGGGTCATACTGAAGCGTGACAAAGGCAAAATATAATGCAGTACTGAAAATAAGCGCAAACACGTAGAGGTAGTAGTTTTTAATATTTTTATGGAGGTTGCGTAAAATCAGTTGATTAGTGTTCATATTGAACCCCGCCCAATACCCCTTGCGTTTTCATGATATCCTTCAGAAATGATGAACGCGTCTGGTCACCTTTATATAGCCGCGTATAGATTTGTCCGTCCTTGATGAAAATGACGCGGCTGCTGTAGCTGGCTGCAACCGGGTCGTGGGTCACCATTACGATTGTCGCCTTGCGTTTTTGGTTAAGTTCACTCATTTTATCCAATAAATCGGATGCTGACTTCGAATCCAGAGCGCCAGTCGGTTCGTCCGCAAAAATGATACTCGGCTCGTGGATGAACGCCCGGGCTGCCGATGTCCGTTGTTTTTGGCCGCCGGAAATTTCGTTTGGATATTTATGCTGGACGTCTTCAATGCCCAGTTCAGAAGCAACGGATGTGAACTTGGCATTGGCTTCTTTTTTTGAAGCGTTCGTAATCGACAGGGGCAGCAGGATATTTTCTTTGACGGTCAACGTATCCAGCAGATTATATTCCTGAAAAATGAATCCCAGGTGATGCTTACGGAATTCGGCGAGCTGTTTCTCCTTACGTCCGGTTAATTCCTTTCCTTCGATATGTATGGTCCCGTGGCTGACGCGATCAATAGATGACAGCACATTCAAGAGCGTCGTCTTTCCGGAGCCTGATGCACCCATGATTGTCAGGAACTCTCCCTTATCTATCGATACATCGATTCCTTTTAATACTTCCTGCCTGGTGAACTTATTTCCATAGCTTTTATGAATTTTATTTGCTTCCAATACAGTCATTCGATTACCCCCGAGTTGTTGGTGACTCTATTGTATATGGTTGCGGGCCTGCATGTCCTTTCATTCTCCTAACAAAAAGAAAATGCGAGTGACAGTTTTGTCACTTTAACCTTAATTGCGGAGAAACTCTTAGTTTTCCTCAAACTGCGTTTTCTACCGCCAGGAGCTGTGTGCCTTTCCTGGGCCCAGTGCCAGCCACACCTTCTGTACATTCATGCCCGAAGATATCGGATTTTTCATTTTTCCATTAACGGTAGCGTGCGAGATATCAGCGGAACAGGAGCTAGAATCAGCGGAGTTTCTGACACAGGCTTGCCCTTGGGACTATCCGAAATAGTATACAAAGGAAAAAAGCTGTCGAGATTTACTCGACAGCCTGAGAAGGAGCGTGATCTTCTTTTTTCAATAAGCTAAATATGGAAATATTGACTCAAGTGCTTTTCTAAAGCATCTAAGTAAAAGTTTATATCCGGATTTTTTTTGACGTCAAAACACGCAAAGGTTTTCATCCCTTCCATACCAGCATATTTGTGGCTCAAATGTAGATGAAAAAGAATGTCATCCACGTTTCTGCCTTCAAAAAAAGCATTGCGGTCGTTGAATGCTTTAGAGGGCGCATTCCATGTTGTTGAAAACATATAGCGCTTCCCTGACAATAATCCCCCGCCGATGCCGTATTCTTCCGTATTTCCACGAAAATAAACCCCATGTTCATGGGTCTGGTCTATATACTTCTTAAACAATGCGGGGACACTATAATTGTAAATGGGAGTCTGATAGATCACATAATCAGCCCATATAACTTTTTTCTGTTCTTCACCTTTGTCAAAACCCTCTTGTAACACTGTCGTTTTCACTTCGTAGTGGGCAGACAATAGCTCAACAATGTTATTAAAAAGAGTTCCATTAAGATGTCCTTTTGAATGGTTATAATACTCGTGTCCATTGATGACGAGGACATTTTCCATCTATACCCTTCCTTTTAAAGCTTTTTGTGTCTATATTTTATCCTGGAGGTTTCCTGGGTCAAACACTATGTAAGTATCTTCCCCTTTTCTAAGACTAATAATATGTCCGGCTTTCCCCATAACTAATTTTTATATTATTTTAACGTAAGCCTTGGATGTGCAGGAATTCATTTTCTTTGGGGAAAGTGAGTGTGAAGGTGCTGCCTCGGTCTGGCGTGGAGTCAACGTCGATCGTAATATGCAGGGTGGAAGCAGCCTGTTCAGCCAGATACAATCCCATGCCCGTTGCCGCATTTTCCTCATGCTTTGTGGTTGAGGTAAAACCTTTGTCAAAAATTCTCGGCAAGTCACGGGACTCTATTCCTCTGCCTGTATCGGTAACTTTCACTGACACCCTGCCGTTTTGGGAAAAGCTGATAATTTTGATCTCCGATCCTTCCTCACTGTATTTTACCGCATTTGTCAGCAGCTGGCGGATAATGAAAGCGAGCCATTTTCCATCACTTAGCACCGCTTCTGACGGCAGATCAGTTTCGAATCCGATGCCTTTTTGCATACACCAGGAACGGAGGGTGTGTATTTCACGGAAGATGAGCGGTTCAAGATTCACTTTTTCAATGAAAAGGTCATTTTCAATCGTCGGAATCCGCTTTTGGTGTAATTGCTGGTCGAGTAAAAAATGGATCCGCAGCCATTCCCGCATCAGCTGCTTTTTGAGCTCCTGGTCCGACATTCTATCCATGATTAGCTGCATTGTCGTCAGCGGTGTCTTCACCTCGTGGATCCAGGCCAGTAGCTCATCTTTTTCCTGTTCCAGCAGCGTACGTTGGGAGCGGATTTCTGTCCGGAGACGCTCCACTGGCTCGGTAATGCTCTTTTCAACAATGGATTCAAACGGACTATCCGGATAGGGGAGGCTGGTTATATCCGCATCTTCCTCCCGCTCCTCCAGTTCCCTGTAGAATTTCAATTCCTTTTTACCACGAATGATAAGAAAGACGATAAAGAACAGGGTCGATAGAAAAACGTAATAAAGCATTCCCCGTAATGGCAGGGTAGTGTCAAGGTATGCGAGCAGCACGGCCAGCAGCTGCAAGAATAGGAAGAATAGGATCCAGCTTAACCGCTCTTTACAAAACTTCCAGATCATGGATTCATCTGTTCCATTGCGATATAGCCTTGTCCAACCCTTGTTTCAATCGCATCCCCAAGACCGATTTCAGCAAGCTTCTTCCTGAGCCGGTTAACATTCACCGTTAAAGCATTATCACTGACGAACCGATGATCATCCCACAACCGGTTCATCAGTTCATCACGGCTGACAATTTTATTTTTATTTTCGATCAGTAGCTTCAGGATGAACATTTCGTTCTTTGTCAGTTCACTGATTCCTTCCTTATTCTTGACACGATTCCGTTCATATTCGATGGCAGCACCGTTCCAGGTTCTCAAAGCAGGTCCTTCGCTGCTGTAGTTATAAACGCGGCGCAATATCGCCTGGATTTTTGCAACTAATACGTCAAAATGGAATGGTTTCTGAATGAAATCATCCGCTCCGAGATTCATGGACATCACCATGTCAGTCGGATGGTCGCGCGAGGATAAGAAAACAATAGGTACGCTGGAATGCTCACGAATCATCCGGCACCAATGGAACCCGTCGAATTTCGGAAGCTGGATATCGATGATGACAAGATCCGGCTCTACGGAGCTGAATGTCTCCATAACTTTATTGAAATCCTCTACTCCATGGACCTTATACTCCCACTGGATGAGGCGTTCTTTGATTTCATAAAAAAGGGAGGCATCATCTTCAATCAGGAAAATCTTAAACAACAGAACCACCACCTTTCTATGGAAATTATAGCAAAAGTAAGCTGATTGCACATTGAAGGTATTTTATTAGTTGTAAAAAGTTTGAAGAGTGAAGAAAAAGGTTATACATAAATTAAACAATAGTTATACAAAACTGGAAAGGATGAATGGAATGAATGTATTGGCACTTATCTTGATAATAGTTGGAGGATTAAACTGGCTGTTGGTCGGACTCTTCCAATGGGATCTTGTCGGCGGACTTTTCGGCGGGATGGACAGTCCGGTAGCACGAATCGTATATATCCTTGTTGGCCTGGCTGCAATCTATTCCTTTTCATTAATCAAAAAAGTGAAGTAATATAAAAAGCCATGCGATTGATCGGAGCTAGAAAGAAGTCCTCTATAATCGAAAGGATTTTTTTAAAGTTTTGATTGTTGATTCTCACCTACCCGCTTGCCGGTGGATGCTTGCCGCGGGCACGGCCTAAAGCGATGATCAAGAAAATCGCTTGACCAAGTGATCTTCGGCTCGCGCTGTTCCCGCAGGCGTCACCACCTCCCGCTCTTTGTGGAATCAACCATGACATAACCGTTTATAATTAGAAACTTTAACAGCGGTCAATTTAAAAAGGATGATTTTCTTTAATTTCAAAGAAAATCACCCTTTTTCCTTGTGCAAAAAACCACTTCATGTTTGACGTGAAGAATTTCAACAGTGAACTAACATATTTCATCTGTTTTATGTCCCAACATTTTTTACTGTCTCCTATACAGGATATACAGCAGCACAAGCATGACTACATCCAGTCGGGACTGAAACAAGGCGTTGATGAATCCCTGGTGCAAGGCGGGGATTTTCGTAAGTATGACAGCTGCGATCATCACGGCAATTAACACAAGTGCCGCCTGTTTCGTATATTTTTCTAATATCAGAAGTATTCCACAGATTATTTCCACTACAGCCAGCAGTTGCATGATGGTAAGGGGATAGGGAATACCGAGATGAATAAATACTTCCCCAAGCCCGGTGCCAAAAAGTTTCATCAAGCCGGAAGTGATAAAAACAAAAGCAACGACATATTGGATAAGCTTCCTGGTCGGGATGGTTTTTCGCAAAAAAATACCCCCTTTGTACAACCTTATGCAGGCAGGGGGCAGGCGATGATTAATCTTTTTCTATTAAAAAGGAAAGCTAATAGTTTCCTAGTTTCGGTCTCCGCCAAGCAAATCGAATATTCCGCCGGCAACACTGCCTTCTCCTTTGTCGCCGCCCTTAGAAGGCATGGCAGCAAATACGCGGCTTGCGAGTCTGCTGAATGGGAGCGACTGGACCCAGACAGTTCCAGGTCCTCTCAATGTAGCGAAAAAGAGGCCTTCCCCGCCGAACAGCGCTGTTTTGACTCCGCCGACGTATTCGATGTTATAGTCAACATCACCTGTCATTGCTACCAGGCAGCCTGTGTCGACACGAAGGGTTTCGCCGGCTTCCAGCTTCCGTTTCTGCATCGTTCCGCCGGCATGGACAAATGCCATTCCGTCTCCTTCCAGCTTCTGCATGATAAAGCCTTCCCCGCCGAAGAAGCCGGTCCCGAGTTTCCGCTGAAATTCGATGCCGACAGCTACTCCCTTGGCAGAGGCAAGAAAGGAATCCTTCTGGCAGATTACTTTCCCTTGTAGTTCGCTCAAATCCATCGGGATGATTTTTCCTGGGTAGGGAGCGGCGAATGAAACATGTTTTTTTCCCTGACCTTCATTCGTAAAGGTGGTCATGAACAGACTTTCCCCGGTGATGACACGTTTGCCTGCGCCGATCAATTTACCCATCAAACCTTTGCTGCTGCCTGACCCATCACCGAAGATCGTCTCCATTCTGATCCGGTCCTCCAACATCATCAAGCTTCCCGCTTCGGCGATCACCGTTTCCTCGGGGTCAAGCTCCACCTCGACAAACTGCATATCATCCCCGTAAATTTTATAATCTATGTCATGGTTATTCATTCGCCAACATCTCCTTTATTGGAATACTAGATATTACGAATGGCTGGGGGAGAGGTTTCATAAATTTTTCACTGTTTGGCAAAGCAAAAGAACCGGCTGATTACCTGCCGGCTCTTATATGCAGTACACCTTCTTGTTTTAAAACGCCTTCAATGGCTCTTCGTGCTTCCTTGATTACTGACTCGCGCCATTCTGCTTCATCCGGGTAGAACATCTCGCGGAATTCATCCAAAATCCACTGCCTGTCTTCTTCTTTTTCTGCTCCTTCCCAGTAAAGCTGGTTTTCCAGAATGATCGTCATGAATTCCCTGAATTCAGCTTTTTTGTCATCCCCAAAGGTTCCAAATTCAAACAAGCCTGAGAAAAGGTATGTGTCCGGGTACTCTTCTTCTCTTAATTTATTGACATAAGTCTTTGAATCTCCCTTTACATTATCGGAAGAAATGATTCCGACGTTATCGAGCTGGTAGTCTTTTTTCAATTGTTCTTCATCATCGCTGATCTTTTCAGAAACCAGCATAGTCACCTCATTGGTTGGACCGAGAGCCGTATGCCAATCCATGTGAATGACCCTCGGGTAGCCATGTAACATGTTACGATGCACACGTTTTAAAAATTTCGTGGTTTCCTCTTCTGCCTGTCCGCCATAATAGACACCACGCTCAAATTCATATTGCCCCATACCTTTTGCCTCTTTGACTCTGCTATATCCTTCTTCCGCCAGGGCGTTAAGCAGCTGCCCATGTAATTCCTTGCGCTGGTTTTCCAAATCTTCTATTTTTCCGTCAGGCAGGAAAAGCCCTTTTTCCTTTTCATAATTCTTATTGATATCTTCTGGGATAGCATTATCTTCATAGAAATAGTTCCGGTTCAGGTCGATATTATTTTCCGTTACACGGCGATGATTCCGCATTCCCCAAGGGTTCAAGGCGTGAATCAGGCAGATGCCTGTTGTCTTCGGATCTATTTTTTCAAGGTACTCATGGACGAACAGGTCAAGAACCGCTGCTCCGCCATAGCCCTCGATACCGTGCTCGCCGGTGGTCATCACGATGACCTGCTCAGGGTCAGTTCGCGCTTGTGCATGTATCATATCTATCGTATTATCGGGTTCTTGTCCGATTGCTTCACTTGTTAATTCAGCTTCCGGCCACATCGTGATTATTTTATCGAGATGGCTGCGGAAATTTTGCCGAGATTCTTCATAGGTAGTGGAAAAATATTCCTCAGAGGTTTTCATGAAACATCAATCCTTTCCATTTTCTTGAACCTTTACCGCATCAAAGGGAAGTAAAACACCAATTTTGATTACATTTTTGTTAAATACGTTGTCACTCGCTTATAATTGGGGTAGTGAGTGTGATAAAGGAGGGTGTAACGTGAAGGAAACCATACAGTTACATAAGGAAACGTTTATCAAGGAGCTCCAGGAGTTTTTGAGAATACCAAGCATTTCAGCAGTGGATAAGCATAAAGGTGACGTTAAAAAAGGAGCGGACTGGGTGGCAGGTTCCCTTGCCAAGGCCGGCATGGAAAATGTCGAGATCATTCCGACTGAACAGCATCCGATTGTTTATGCCGATTGGATGCATGCAAAAGGGAAGCCGACGGTGCTTGTCTATGGACATTACGATGTCCAGCCGCCGGAACCGCTTGATCTGTGGGAGACTCCGCCTTTTGAACCGCAAATCAGAGATGGGAAAATTTTCGCCCGGGGTGCGACGGACGACAAAGGGCAGTTGTTTATTCATATCAAGGCGGTGGAACTGTTGCTTGAGGAAAACGGAGAACTGCCAGTCAATATTAAGTTCTGTGTCGAAGGGGAAGAGGAAATTGCTAGTCCGAATCTCGGACCATTCATCGATGCCAATCGCGAAAAGCTTACAGCCGACGCGGTGGTCATCTCGGACACTTCCTTCCTTGAACCCGGGCAGCCGGCCATCTGCACGTCTCTTCGAGGAGCCCTTGCGATGGAAGTGAACGTGAAAACGGCAAACAGTGATCTCCATTCAGGGGTCTATGGAGGCGGGGTTCCGAACGCAGTTCATGCCCTTATTCATTTGCTTGATTCCTTGCATGAAGAAGATGGAAAAATAGCAGTAAAAGGATTTTATGAGGGAGTACCGGAACCGACAGAAGAACTGCGGAAAGAAGTCGCCGAGATTCCATTTAACGAGCAAAAAACCAAACAGGACCTTGGACTGAAAGCCTTATACGGAGAACAAGGCTTCACCTTTCATGAGCGGACAGGTATCCGCCCGACTCTGGAAATAAACGGGGTGTCAGGGGGATATCAGGGAGAAGGCATCAAAACGATCATTCCATGTGAGGCAAGCGGGAAAATCAGCTGCCGTCTTGTCGGAGAGCAAGATCCCGGGCAGGTGTATGAGCGGATTGAACAGCACCTTCATGACCACAAGCCAGCTGGAGCAAACGTTACCCTGAAACAATTTATTCAGGCAAAACCTGTAGCTCTTGATTCCAAAGATGCCATGATCCAAAAAGCGGCCGATGCTTATGAAAAAGTATATGGCGTCCGTCCTCTGTTCCCGAAGGAGGGTGGCTCGATTCCGATCGTCGAGAATTTCGCACGCGTGTTGTCTGCGCCGGTCGTATTGATGGGATTCGGCCTGCCATCGGAAAATCTGCATGCCCCGAACGAGCATTTTCATCTGGAAAACTTTGAAAAAGGCATAGAAACCGTGTGCGAGTATCTGAGATACTTATAATCATCGCTGGGTCTGCTTGCAAGGAACGGGATCTAAGGGATGAAATCTCGCCTTATAATATTTCTTGAGAATCAAGTTAGTCGAGACCAAACATTAACTACTACTATTTAAAAAGGCGTGTTCGAGCCATGAGAAAATTCCTGAGAATCATCCTGATCATTGGCGGTTGCCTGTCTCTGTTTCTCGGGGCCCTGGGCATCCTTCTTCCGCTTCTTCCGACGACTCCGTTTTTGCTGCTTGCGGCAGCCTGCTTTGTGCGGAGCTCGGATAAGCTATACAACTGGCTGTTGAATAACAAATGGTTCGGCACATATATCCAGGATTTCCGCAGCGGGAAAGGGATACCGCTTCAGGCAAAAATCATCGGAGTAACCGTGCTTTGGGTGTCCATCCTATTTTCAGCCTTTGCTGTGGTCGAAGTGATTTTTGTCAGGGTAATTCTAATCATAACGGCAGCCTTTTTCACCTGGGTGATGCTTTCTTTTCCAACCCGCAGATGAATATTCAGGCAAAAGCCTTTCTTTTTATTCCAAAAATTGATAGGATACCAGATAAATCCTTTTTGAAATTTCATATTTTTCTTATCAAGAGAGGTGGAGGGTATGGCCCTGTGACGCCTCAGCAACCTGTATGCTACAAGGTGCTAATTCCAGCAGGCTTTTTATACGAAAAAGCCTGAAAGATAAGAAGCGGACAGCACTGGCAAGAAAAGTCTCTTCTTATTTTTAGAAGGGGCTTTTTTATACTTTAAGAAAGTTTAACTTTGTTAAAGGGTTAAGTATAAGTAAAACTAAGGCTTTCGCCATAAGGACTTGGCGTGTCGCCAAGTTTTTCTAATATGGAAATTCTCAGGGAGAATTGGATATCAACAACGGAAAGGAGCGGACAATATGACAACACTCAAAACAATACATGCGCCATTCAAAGGGGACCAGGTTGGCAGCTTCCTGCGACCGGCACGTTTGAAGGAGGCTCGGGAGCAAAAAGCGAACGGTATTATTTCCGATGAGCAGCTGCGAAAAATAGAAGATGAGGAAATCACAAGATTGGTGGAAAAGCAAAAGGAAGCTGGGCTAAAAACGATCACCGATGGAGACTTCCGCAGAGCCTGGTGGCACTTTGATTTTCTAGAAGGTCTTGAAGGGGTAGAAGGTTATCAGCCGGAAAAAGGTATTCAGTTCAAAGGTGTTGAAACAAAACCCTACGCTGTCCGGGTCGTAAATAAAGTCGGTTTCGGCGATCATCCGATGCTTGACCATTTTCGATTCTTACAAGAATTAGTTGGCAAGGAACACACCGCTAAATTCACAATCCCAAGCCCGAACATGCTGCTGTTTCGAGGAGAAATTGATCAGACGATCTACCAGACGGAAGAGGAGTTGGTCCATGATCTTACCCGTGCCTATCGTCAGGCAATACAGGCATTTTATGATCTTGGATGCCGGTACTTGCAGCTTGATGACACGTCATGGGCAGGTTTCTTCTCAGAAGAGGGCCTTCAGAAAATTCAGGATAGGGGGCAGGATCCTGAGAAATTGCGCAGCCTATTCGTAAAAGCAGTCAATGACTCCATTAGAGAACGGCCGGAGGATATGGTCATCACCATGCACATCTGCCGAGGGAATTACCGTTCGACTTACTCTGCTTCCGGGAGCTATGATGCCGTGTCGGAAGCAATTTTTGGGGAACTGCACGTAGATGGCTTGTTCCTCGAATACGATGATGAACGTTCCGGCGGTTTCGAGCCGCTTCGCTTCGTCAATAGAGATGACCTCCAGCTGGTCCTTGGCTTGATCACAACGAAAACACCAGAGCTCGAGGATAAGGAACGGATCAAAGAGAGGATTGCAGAAGCTAGTGAATATGTCCCGCTTAATCAGCTTTGTCTCAGCCCTCAGTGCGGTTTTGCATCGACCGAGGAAGGCAATGATTTAACCGAGGAAGAACAATGGGCAAAAATCAGGCATGTCATGGAAATTGCTGAAGAAGTCTGGGGCTTGGACAAATCTAATAAAGCAGACGAATGATGAACAATAAAATAAAGAGTCTACATCAGTTCTAGAGCGTAGTCCATGTCCGCAGACTCCTATGGGAACAGCACGGGCTGAAGCCATGTTCAAGGAAAGTGAAGGATAGGGACGAAGCGGTGAGATTATTGAACAAAGGAAAATCCGAACAATTTGTACAATCATTGTTCGGATTTTCCTTTGTATTAAATTTTTTATTCTGTACCTAGTTCACAGCTTGCGTCTAATCCAGTTCCTTTTTTAAGCTGTCAAATAGCGCTGCAAATTTTGCCTGATCCATCGCTTCCGCATACATGGTTTCCAGCTCTTTATTCAGGCTATTGGCTTCCTGCAGCGTCCGGATACCTTCTTTCATATAGGACTTATAGCTGCGATTCAACTCCATAATGGCTGTTGCGTATTTTTCATCGGTTCCCGGCGTTACCGTTTTGAGGTAGAGGTCGATGATTTCATCTCTTGACGTTTCGGGGAAATATTCATGAGGATCGGTACTATCAAAAATACAGAAGCTCAATTCCCGGACAATGATCATATCAAGGCTTTCCGGATCAAACCCGCAATGGTACACTTCTACATCCAGACCAAGCTCCTCAGCAGCGGATGCCATTTTCTTCAGCAGTGTAGACTTTCCTGTTCCGGCACGGCCTTTGATAAAATATCGCTTGTGAAGTTCTTCGGTAAGATTAGGGATATAATCGACTACTCCTTCCGGGGTGGAAGCACCAAAATATCGGTGTTTTACAGTCGACTTTTTTTCCAAAGCTTTCGTATCTCCAAAGAATCTGTCAATCAACTCATTTGCTGTCTGATCCGCTTTGGAAAAGTCCATCTGATTAATGTAGATTTCCTCAAGGCCGTCATGGATGTGCAGCCCTGTGGCAAAGGAAGCGTGTGCAGACAAGTACTCACTTTCCATTTTTTCCTTCAAACTTAAAATCGCATCTTCCTGATCTTGCAGGACTTCTTGTTCTAAAGCTTTATCGAGGTTGAACTCTTCCCCCGCACCTCCATAAACGTCTCCATTATACATGCCAAGCTTCAAGCTCGGCAGTATGACCCCATCCAATGCATTATTATCGGAGGAACTATGGATGATTTCCATTTCATGACCTTTCGCTTCCCCTAATGCGGCTATCTTCTGCAGTAAATCTGACTTCATGTAGCCTGATGTCCCTGTCAGCCTTATCAGACGGTCCAGTCCCTGGAAATTGGATTCATATAATGGATAAAACCCTTTTGCCGTGTGGTCCCCTGCAAAATAATGAAATTGTTTCCCTTCCACTTTAACACGCTCCCCTATCAGTTCATGAGTCCTGTTTCTCCCTGTGTAATACGTTATGCGGGGATGGGATATGGGTGAGTGTCTCTATAAAAAGGTATCTCCTGGACATAGGAAAAGGAGCCCGAGAGCTCCTTTTCTAAGCAGATGTCTTCGCTGCTTTTCCACTGCCGATCAAGTGCCGGTGCAGCAAATACTCATTGATACCAAAGATAATCGTAAGTCCCGCGGCTCCAATTAGGGTAACGGAAGCCCCTTCAAATAATTTGGATGATCCCCAAAGAATAAGGAAAGTCGTGATGAAATCAAGCGCAACACTGAGCTTGAATGTTTTTTCCTGCAGCAGAAAATATTCCGTTGCTAATCCAACAGCAATCAACACTGCTGATACGATAATTGCCTGCCAAAGAGATCCATAATTGATATGTTTGGAAAAATACATCGCGAAAATTAATATCGCTGGGATGATTACTGCTTTTACCAATAAACTTGTCACAGGGACACACTCCTTCCTCGAGTTGTTTCTATTTTTTGAAATACACGGAACTTTTATGCTTATTCCTGCAGTAGTGGCACATTGCTTCTCGGGTTAAGCCATTCTTCCGTGGTATGCTTAATAAAAGTACTCGATATAAACGAGGAGGATGCAGAGTGGACAAGGAAGTATTTTATAAAAAGCAGCGGAAGTTTGGCCAAAAGCTGAAGCAGCTGCATCATTGGAATGCAGTCCTGTTCGTTATACTCGCGGTCACTGGCTTTGTCCTTTTGTCGACTGATTTCCGCCAATGGTTTCCTCAAGGCCGAATTTGGGTGAAGGACATCCATATTTGGATCGGATTCGTGAGCATCCTGCCTCTGGTAGTGTATACCCCAAAAATGGTAAAGCATTTACAAACTTTGCGAAAACGAAAAAATAATCAACGAAACTTATATGTGGTCCTTTTTATATTAGTGATGCTGATGGTTTCCGGAATTGCACTGACCTACCATAGGGAGATTGGTCCGGAAATGAGTTCTGCTGCTCTGTTCATTCATGATGTTTTTACGTACCTCGGTGTCCCGTATCTTCTTTACCACAGCATCACCCGATCCCAATGGTTCAAGGAAATGGAAAAGCGCCGACTACAGAAGGATCAGGAAAAAAGGTACGTCATTGAAGATAACAATCCGATGATGGATCGCAGGACGCTGCTAAGAAAGGGAACCGGCGGAGCGATTGCGATCGGGATGACGCCATTTATTTATCAATGGCTGAAGCCCCATTTGGGTCTTGCTACTTTGAACAACTCTTCTGAACTTCCCCTGACAAAGGCATTCTCACCTTTACCTCAACCTTTGCCTGACTCAAAGCCTCCGATTGGCGGAGGAAGGGAAGGAGAGTTCCGCTATTACACGGTTACAAAAATGCCGCAGGTTACAGAAGCCAATTTTTCCTTTCAAGTAGATGGACTTGTCAATCATCCAAAAGAGTGGAATTGGGAGCAGTTTTTACAGTTGAAGAGGGAAGTGCAGGTTTCTGACTTCCATTGTGTCACCGGGTGGAGTGTGTACAAGGTAACCTGGGAAGGAATTAAATTGAAGGATATTCTGAGTAAGGCAAATGTGCATCCTAAAGCGAAGTATGTAAAGTTTTATTCCCAGGATGGTGTGTATACGGATTCCCTGACTCTGGAACAGGCTATGATGGATGAAGTGATGGTCGCCCTGCTGATAGATGGGAAGCTGATCGAGAATCGAAACGGCGGACCGGTCCGGCTGATCGTCCCGGAAATGTATGCCTATAAATCCGTTAAATGGCTGAACCGAATCGAATTGATCGCTGAACCCCATACAGGATACTGGGAAAAACGAGGCTACAAAAAAAACGCCTGGGTGAAAATATAAAACCCACCCCGGGAGAACCAGTTTTTGACAGGAGAGGCACCCCGGGACATCCAGAAACTGGTTCTCCCGGGGTGATCAATCCAACAGTTTTCTAAAAATTTGTTCTTTTTTAAAAAATGTCTTGTAAAATATAAACAAGTAGTGTAAATTGGGGAGAAAGATTTTCCTAAAACACAATTCTATATCGCTGATTCTTATCAAGAGAGGTAGAGGGACTGGCCCGATGAAGCCTCAGCAACCACTGGTTCGACCAGATTGGTGCTAAATCCAGCAAGCTGTCTATAGGCGGCTTGGCAGATGAGAAGAAAACTTGAAAGCTCAAAAGTCTTCTTCTTAGAAGGCTTTTTTTATTTTTAAATAAGCTTCCTTACATCTGCCCGAGTGAAAATCATAAGGAGGAATTAAAAATGACTGAACAGCGTACTTTTCAAACACGATTGCTTGACAATAGCCACAAGGTTGATGGGCAGAACGGAGCGGTCAGCGTACCGATCCAGCAGGCATCTACCTTCCACCAGCATGATTTTGACCAGCCGGGAAAATATGATTACAGCCGCTCCGGCAATCCGACCCGTGAAGCGTTGGAGGATACAATCGCAGAACTCGAAAATGGGGCAAGAGGGCTTGCTTTTGCGTCAGGAATGGCGGCAATTTCAACAGCTTTCACACTGCTTTCCAAAGGAGATCACGTCCTGATTTCTGAAGACGTCTATGGAGGAACCTTCCGCCTGGTCAGTGAAGTTCTCGGACGTTTTGGAATCGAGCATACCTTCGTCGACATGACTGATCTTGAACAGGTAGCTACCTCCATTCAGTCGAATACAAAGGTTCTTTACGTGGAAACACCATCGAATCCTCACCTGAAGATTACCGATATCAGGGGAGTGGTACAACTTGCAAGAGCACATGGATGCCTGACTTTCGTCGATAACACCTTCATGACACCTGCCTTACAACGGCCGCTTGAACTCGGTGCAGACCTGGTCCTTCACAGTGCTACCAAATTTATTGCCGGTCATAGCGATGTCGTTGCCGGGCTTGCAGTGGCAAAAGATAAGGAACTCGGTGACAGACTTGCCTTTTTACAAAATGCGTTCGGATCCATTCTTGGCGCACACGATTCCTGGCTTGTACTGAGGGGCTTGAAAACTTTACATTGCAGGCTTACCCAATCATCCCAATCCGCCCGTCAGATAGCGGAATTTTTGAAAAAGCATCCTTCCGTTGAAGAAGTGTATTTCCCTGGTTTCACCTGTCATCCCGGCCATTCCACTCATGCTTATCAAGCGCAAGGGCCGGGTGCTGTCCTGTCTTTCCGTTTGAAGGATGGGGACGCGGTTCGTCAGTTTGTTGAAAATGTGAAAATTCCTGTCTTTGCCGTCAGCCTGGGGGCAGTGGAGTCCATTCTGTCTTATCCTGCAAAGATGTCTCATGCCTCCATGCCTATAGAAGAGCGGCTGAAGCGGGGAATCACCGATGGGCTCCTGCGATTATCAGTCGGACTGGAAAATCCTGATGACCTGATAGGTGATTTCAATCAGGCACTTGAAAAAATTCACGAGGTCCGCCACAAGCTGGCGGTTGAATAGGAGGTTGACCGTGAGACTGAATGAAGCATTACAGAATAGAACTTTAATAGGGGACGGGGCAATGGGGACACTGCTATATTCGTATGGCGTCGACCAATGCTTTGAAGAGCTTAATCTGTCCCATCCGGAAAAAGTACTGGACATTCACCGGGCTTATGTCAGTGCAGGCGCTGAGGTAATCCAGACAAACACTTACGGTGCCAACTATTTCAAATTGTCCCGTTATGAACTGGAGGACCAGGTGAAAGAAATCAACGCGGCTGCCGTAAAACTTGCCAAGCAGGCAGCTGGGGAGAATGCTTACGTTGTCGGCACAATAGGTGGAATTAGAGGCTTTAAAAAACAGACACCTGCTCTGGTCGAAATAAAGCGCAGCTTCCGGGAACAGCTGTATTGTATGCTGTTTGAGGAAGTGGATGGTATCTTGTTTGAAACCTATTACGATTTAGAAGAGCTGCTCGCGGTTATAGAAATCGCCCGGAAGGCAACCGACCTGCCGATTATCGCCCAGGTTTCGATGCATGAGCCAGGTGTCCTTCAGGACGGAACACCTCTGACGAAAGCATTATCTCTACTGGAAGAAGCAGGTGCCGACGTGATTGGCGTCAACTGCCGGCTAGGTCCTTATCATATGATCGAAGCTCTTGAGGATGTCCCACTTCCTGAAAAAGCTGTCCTGTCTGCGTACCCTAATTCCAGCTTGCCGGAATTTCAGGATGGGCGTCTTGTTTACCGTACGGATCCTGCCTATTTTCATAAAAGCGCAAACTCTCTGCACGCCCAGGGTGCCCGCTTGATTGGCGGCTGCTGCGGCACAACTCCAGAACATATCAAGGCTATCGCTGATGCAGTGAAAGGGCTGGGACCGATCAGGACAAAGGAAGTGAAGGTGAAAACACCTGAAACAGCCATAGTCGAAGAAGAACAGGAGCGGGAGCCTCATTTATTTGAAATCGCAAAGCGGCAAAATTCAGTGATTGTCGAGCTTGACCCGCCGAAACGCCTGAATATTAACCGCTACCTGGAAGGAGCCCAGGCTTTGAAGGAGGCGGGGGTTGATTCTGTCACGCTTGCTGATAACTCTCTCGCATCTCCAAGGATCAGTAACACAGCGATGGCCTCCCTGATCAAGCAGAAATTCGATATCCGTCCGCTTGTCCACATCGCGTGCCGGGACCGCAACCTGATCGGGCTGCAGTCACATTTGATGGGCCTTCATACACTTGGTATCAACCAGGTGCTCGCCATTACAGGGGATCCGACGAAGATCGGGGACTTCCCAGGGGCAACTTCTGTGTATGACCTATCGTCGTTTGACTTGATCTATTATATCAAGCAATTCAACAAAGGCATCTCGTTTTCAGGGAAGTCACTGGGGCAGAATACGAGCTTTTCTGTTGCGGCAGCTTTTAACCCGAACGTCCGAAATCTCGACCGTGCCGTCAAACGGCTGGAAAAAAAGATCACCTATGGGGCGGATTACTTCATCAGTCAGCCAGTATATAGCGAGGAACAGCTTCTCAGAGTCTATGAAGCTACCAAACATGTACCTGCTCCCATCTATATTGGCGTCATGCCGTTGACCAGCTCGCGGAATGCTGAATTCTTGCATAACGAGGTTCCCGGAATCGAGCTTTCTCCGGAAATCAGGCAAAGGATGGAACACTATAACGGAGACAAACAGCGTTCGCGGGAAGAGGGTATCGCAATTGCCAAGGCTTTGATCGATGTCGCATTTGACCTCTTTAATGGCATCTACTTAATTACACCGTTTTTGCAATATGAAATGACTGTAGAATTGACGAATTATATCAAGGAAAAAGAGCAATCACAGGAAAGGAAGGTTTCTGATGGCATTCACATCATTTGAACAACAGCTGAAAAACAGAATTCTGGTCATGGACGGTGCCATGGGAACATTGATCCAGCAGGCGAATCTGTCACCGGAGGATTTTGGTGGGGAAGCCTATGATGGCTGTAATGAGTATCTTGTGCTCACATCTCCTGAATTGATCGAATCTATGCATGCCGATTATCTGGAAGCAGGTGCGGATATCATTGAGACCAATACGTTCGGCGCAACGGACATCGTACTTGATGAATATGAGCTTGGTTATCTTGCTGCAGAGATAAATGAAAAAGCAGCTGAAATCGCAAAAAAAGCAGCAGAGCGGTATTCATCGGCAGAACACCCGCGATTTGTGGCTGGGGCGATGGGACCGACAACCAAAACATTGTCTGTAACCGGCGGCACTACTTTCGAAAAACTGGTAGAGTCCTACCATGAACAGGCAAAAGGACTGATCAAAGGCGGAGTTGACATCCTGCTGCTCGAGACTTCTCAGGATATGCTTAACGTAAAGGCAGCTTACCTTGGCATCAGCAGGGCTGTCGAGGAGCATGGCGAGCGGGTGCCGCTCATGATTTCCGGAACAATCGAGCCGATGGGAACAACGCTTGCCGGACAGAGCATTGAGGCTTTCTATCTTTCTTTAGAGCATATGAAGCCTACAGTAGTCGGGTTGAACTGTGCCACGGGGCCTGAATTCATGCGTGATCACGTTCGTTCCCTGTCAGACTTGGCAACGACCGCTGTCAGCTGTTATCCAAACGCCGGCTTACCTGATGAAGAAGGCAACTACCACGAAACTCCGGAATCATTGGCCGCCAAGATTTCCGGATTCATTGATAAGGGTTGGCTGAATGTAGTAGGGGGCTGCTGCGGTACTACTCCTGCCCATATCAAAGCGATTGCTGACAAGGTAATAGGGAAAGAACCGCGCACTGCACCTGAATCGCATCCCCATGCTGTTTCCGGAATTGAACCATTGATTTACGAAGATGATAGCAGCCGGCCTATTTTAATAGGGGAGCGTACTAACGTCATCGGTTCGCGAAAATTCAAGCGGCTGATCATCGAAGGAAAGTTTGAAGAAGCGTCAGAAATTGCGAGAGCCCAGGTGAAAAAAGGTGCTCAGGTCATAGACATTTGCCTTGCCAATCCTGACCGTGATGAGGTAGAGGATATGGAAGCATTCATGAAATATGTGGTCAATAAGGTGAAAGTTCCTTTGGTTATCGATTCTACGGATACAGAAGTAATTGAAAAAGCACTTACGTACTCCCAGGGTAAAGCGATCATCAATTCCATCAACCTGGAAGACGGCGAAGAACGGTTTGAAGAGATCATCCCACTGGTCCATCGCTATGGCGCGGCCGTTGTCGTCGGTACGATTGACGAGGAAGGAATGGCTGTGACCGCAGAACGGAAATTGGAAATTGCCGTCCGCTCACGTGATCTTCTCGTTGAAAAATATGGGATGAATCCGGCTGACATCATTTTTGACCCGCTTGTATTCCCGGTCGGAACAGGGGATGAGCAGTATATCGGGTCTGCGGAAGCTACCATTGAAGGAATCCGTCTGATCAAAGAACATCTCCCAGAATGCCAGACTGTTCTTGGGGTCAGTAACGTGTCTTTCGGCCTTCCTCCGGTCGGAAGGGAAGTGCTCAATGCTGTTTACTTGTATCACTGTACGAAAGCAGGGCTGGATTATGCGATCGTCAATACTGAAAAACTGGAGCGGTACGCATCCATTTCGGAGGATGAAATTGCCCTTGCGAATAAATTACTGTTTACGACAAGCGATGAGTCACTTGCTGATTTTACTGCTTTTTACCGTGGTAAGAAAAGAGAAGTGAGTGCTCCGACTTCCACCATGTCACTTGCAGAAAGGCTCGCCTATTACGTTGTCGAGGGAACAAAGGAAGGGTTGATTCCTGATTTAGAGAAGGCGCTGGAAGAATACCCCACTCCTTTGAAAATCATCAACGGGCCACTTATGGAAGGGATGGCAGAGGTAGGACGCCTGTTTAATGATAACCAGCTGATTGTTGCTGAAGTACTGCAGAGTGCGGAAGTGATGAAAGCTTCTGTCGCTTTCCTTGAACCCCATATGGAAAAGCAGGATTCTTCCAATAAAAAAGGAAAGGTGCTGCTAGCAACAGTTAAAGGTGATGTTCACGACATCGGTAAAAATCTCGTTGAAATTATTTTGAGTAACAACGGGTTTGAAGTTGTCGACCTTGGCATCAAGGTGACACCGCCGGATCTGATCAAACAAGTAGAGAAAGAAAACCCTGATTATATCGGATTATCCGGCCTGCTGGTTAAATCCGCCCAGCAGATGGTTTTGACCGCACAGGATCTGAAGCAGCAGCAGATATCGATTCCGATACTTGTTGGCGGAGCGGCACTTTCACGAAAATTTACCGATACAAAAATTTCCGCACAATACGACGGACCGGTTTTCTACGCAAAGGATGCCATGGATGGGCTTTCCCTGACGAATCGTCTCAGTGATAAAACAGAACGTACTGTACTGTTAGAGGAATTAAAAGAAAAACAGGCAAAAGCGGAAAGACGTGTTTCAGAGCGGACATCTTCTCAAGGAGGTGCTGCAGTAGCAGTTAAACCAAAATCTGCAGTTTCCCAGGAAGTACAGGTCTATGTTCCACATGATCTAAAACGCCATATTTTAAGGGACTACTCCGTGAATCGCATCAAGCCGTATATCAATCAGCAGATGTTGATCGGCCATCACCTTGGACTGAAAGGTAAAGTATCCAGATTGCTTGCTGAAAACAATGAAAAGGCTCTTCATTTACAGCAAGTCGTCGATGATTTATTGCAGAAAGCTGAAAAAGAAAATTGGATACAGCCATCAGCTATGTATCAATTCTTTCCTGCCCAGTCGGATGGGGATGATGTAATTGTGTATGACCCGGAAGATAAAAAGACGATCATCCGGCGCTTTCAGTTTCCGCGTCAATACCGGGAACCATTCCTTTGTCTTGCTGATTATCTCCGCCCGGTCTCCAGTGATGAAATGGATTATGTAGGGTTTTTTGCCGTGACAGCCGGAAAGGGAATCCGCCAGCGTTCAGTGGAATTGAAAGAGAAAGGGGATTATCTGGAAAGCCACGCACTTCAGGCACTGGCTCTCGAGACTGCGGAAGGTCTCGCTGAACAGGTACATCAGCTGATGCGGGATAAATGGGGCTTCCCAGATCCGGTAGATTTCACGATGCAGAACCGTTTTTCTGCTAAATATCAAGGACAGCGCTTTTCCTTCGGGTATCCTGCCTGCCCGGAACTGGAGGACCAAAAGAAGCTGTTTGAACTTATTAAGCCGGAAGACATCGGGGTGGAGCTGACCGAAGAGTGTATGATGGAGCCGGAAGCATCCGTCAGCGCCATCGTCTTCGCACACCCTGAAGCAAGGTACTTTAATGTGCATTAGAAAGACTCACAGTTCTTCCCCGGGAGAACCATTATTTGGTTGTCCTGGGGAAGTTTTTTGTTTGCTAAGAATGTTGCTGTTCATCGTATTGGTTTTTGTAATGTTCTTTTGCTTTGAACTCGTGTACCAGACGTATGGTAGGTTTCAGTATGAACTGGAAACTTGCCACTACGAATAAAGTGACTCCCCAGTGCTTCAAAGGCTCAAAATAAAAGAAAATACTGCCGATAAAGAACCATAATCCTAAGGTGAAGTCATTAATGGTATATAAATTATGATATATTTCTTTATAAAAATTAGAATGATCTTTCATTCTTTCCTCAACGTATTCTTCTCGGGTCTGTTCGTTAATGGAAGCATTTGACTGTTGGTTATCCGAACGGCCCATTGTGATCCCTCCTATTCGTTACAATATACTTATAAACGCTTTACCGGGTTACGAAACCTATAACCTCGGTCATGCATCATTATTACCCTCATATGGCAGGAAAATAATGAAAAACATCGAAAAAAAGTAATGAAGTATATTTTCGCTGATGGGGGTCAGGAAATGAGCAAGCTTTCAACAAGAGAACGGGTACTTGTATTGAAAAGCCTTTTAGAAAAGTATACCGATGAAGATAATGAATTAACCCTAAATGAAATTGTCGATTTACTACATGATGAATTTGACCAGCAATATGATTTCAATAAACGTTTGATCAAGGATGACCTGCTTATATTTGAAGAGTCTGAAGTGATCGATCTGATCGTCAATCAGGAAATGAATGGGAAGCCAAAGTATTACAGTTATCAAAACCGACTGTTCGAAATTCAGGAGCTTCGCCTGTTAAGTGATGCAGTAATTTCGGCGCGTTTCATTACCAAATCGGAAAAAGCTAAGTTGATCGATAAAATCAAACAGTTGACCAGCATGCATCTGGCGGAAAAGTTGGAAAATCAGATTCATATGGACAATGAAACCTCCCACAGCCAGTCCAATATGGTGAAGTACATCATTTATGATTTACATAATGCCATCAATGATCGAAAGGCGATACAATTTCAATACGGACGGTATAATATCCACAAAGAATTTCTGTTAAGCAGGGGCGGGAAGGTTTACGGGCTGCATCCCTATGCCCTGGTATGGAACAGAGATTATTATTATCTGATCGGCTGGTCCCGGGAACATGAAGAACTTCGTCATTTCCGTGTTGATCGTATGGTCAAGTTAAATGTGACAGATGAAAAGTTTGTGCAAAAAGAAGACTTTGATATATCTAAATATACACATCAGCTATTCCACATGTTTACCGGAAAGGAACAATGGATTGAAATCAAATTTGCCGACAAACTGATCAATGTCATCATTGATCGTTTTGGTAAAAACATTCCTATCAAAGCAGGGGATGACGGTTATTTTTCAATTAAAACAAAAGCCGTTATCAGCGATGGCCTCGTCGGCTGGCTGCTGACATGGGGGGAAAGTGCTGAAGTTCTTGCTCCGGAGGAACTGAGAGAGCGTATGAAGCAGGAAGCTGAAAAAATTTATCATCTCTATCATTAATAAATCTTACCTGGAAATTAGCGGGAGACCTTTGCATTTTTTTGTAAAGGTCTCCTTTTTATGGGGTGATACGATTTATTTACATTAACAAACCAGGAGGTTGGTAAATTTATGAACAGGACAGCAGAATTTGTTTTAGGTCTTATTGGTGGAATATTTGGTTTTATTGGAGCTATCATGGCACTTTTTCTAGGTGGTCTTGATGCAGCATTAAACAGTACTGGTACTAGTGAAATCAGTGGATTAGGCTGGATGGCATTCCTGTTTTCCATATTGGCAGTAGTAGGTGCAGTTGTCGTACGGAACAAAGCGAAAGCAGGCGGAATCATGCTGATCATTGCAGCTGTTGGAGGTCTTATCAGTATTTCCATGTTTTATCTGATTCCAGCCGTGTTAATCGGCATCGCAGGTATCATGGGTGTCGTAAGAAAAGATAAAACAGCTAAAGCCCAATTAAGTGCTTAAAGTGGTAATCTCTTTAGAAGGGAAGAAAAAATCATGAAATGGATAAAAACAATAGGGTTAACTTTATTTGCAGCCATCCTGATGAGTGGGTGCGCAACGGAAAGTTCTGTAGAAAAAGTGGATGGAAAAGAACCGGCTGAAACAGAAACAGCAGATAAAAAGGAAGAAAAAACAAAGGAGTCCTTCACGCTGGGAGACACGGTAAGCTTTGATAAACTGAACATTACCTTGACCTCTGCCAGGGTGCTGCCAGGCGATGAGTTTTTTACGGCAGAAAACGATAAGTTTCTGGCAGTTGAATTGAATATAGAAAATACCGGTGAAAAATCAGCTGCCATTTCAACGATTATGAATATGAGTCTGATGACAAGTGACGGTTACCAGCAAGACCAGGCTATTGCAGCTGATGGGAAAGGAAGTCTTGATGGAGAACTTGGGGCCGGGCGCAGTATGAAAGGCGAAATAGTTTTTGATGTTACCGAATCGGAATACTATGAGTTTATTTTTGACGATCCATTCACGAATGGGCAGGCAATTTGGAAAATAGAAAAGAACCAGATTAAAAAATAAGATAGATTAATAGAATAATAAGAAAAGCAAAAAATTGAAGTCGCATGTTAGTCAAAAGTCTGCTGTATCAGCAGGCTTTTTAAAAACTATAAATATCCCGTAGGGCAGTATTCTTCCAGTTCCAGCGCCTACCTCCTCGAGGTCTTAAGCCGATCCTTTCTGTGGCAAAAAAAAGAAAGTACCCTAGTTATCCAAAATGGATTGCCTCCAGGGTACTAGAGGCATAGTTGATGGTCCGGCGTTAATGGATTCGTCATTTAAACCAGCCTTTTTCTTTGAAACGGGAAATGGCTTCTATACGGTTGCCGACTTCCAGTTTATCGAGAATGACAGAAATATAGTTACGAACAGTTCCGGGTGTGATGTACAGCTGTTTGGAAATTTCTTTTGTGTTTTTTCCATCAGCCATCAGCTGGATGACTTGTTTCTCCCGCTCCGTCAGCGGGTTTTCATCACCGTAAGCCATGTCGACCAGTTCCGGCGCAAAGACACGCTGGCCGTCCATAATGGTACGAATGGAATTTGCCAGGTCCTCGCTAGGGCTGTCCTTCAGCAAATAACCTCTTACTCCAGCTTTTTGTGCCCGCTCAAAATAGCCTGATCTTGCAAAGGTCGTCAGGATGATAACCTTGCAAGGGTGATCTTTTAGTTCCTCTGCAGCTTCCAGTCCGCTTTTCATCGGCATTTCTATATCCATGATACAAATATCAGGGCTGTTCTCATGAACAAGGTTAACTGCTTCTTCTCCGTTCTTAGCTTTACCGATTACTTCCATATCTTCTTCTAAATCCAGCAGGGAGCCAAGCGCACCTAACAGCATTCCTTGATCTTCAGCAATGATAATGCGAATCACGTTAATCCCTCCTGTTTGGATTGTTGGATAACATTCGGAACTCTAATATGCAGGGTTGTTCCGTTCGATGACTCAATTTCCAGGGTGCCGTTGACGAATTCAAGTCGTTCTCTCATACCTTGAAGCCCATGTCTTTGTTCGGTTTTCACTTTATTTGAGATTCCTATTCCATCGTCTCTAATTGTAATATGGGTTTCTTCTCTTGTCTGTTCGATGCTAACCCAGCATGTTTCCGCCTTGCTATGTTTTACAACGTTGGTTATTGCTTCTTTCAAACTCATGCTGATGACGTTTTCTATGAGAGGAGGTGAATGATTCAGACTTGCATCACCTTCCAAATGAAAGGCAATACCAGCAGCCTCAAGGAGCTGTTTGACCCGGATGATTTCATCCTCTAATTTAGCGCCTTTCATACTTGATACCATTTCACGCACCTCTTTTAACGCATGCCGGGCCGTTTGGTGAATATCCTGAACTTCTGATTTTGCTTTTTCTGGCTTTGCATCTATCAATTTTTTCGCCAAGTCACTTTTCAGGCCAATCAAAGAAAGTTTTTGTCCAAGTGTATCGTGTAAATCACGGGCAATCCGCTCCCGCTCTTCAATAACCCGCAGCTGAGAGATACGCTTATTTGCATCCTCAAGCTGGCCTTCGAGCAGAATCCGTTTATTACGGAAGTAAATGGTAAAAGGAAGTAAAATGACGCCAAGAACACTGATGATGATAAACGGTAATTGTGGGAAAAGTTCATTATATTTTTCGATAAATACAAAGGTGATCGTTGTTACTGTGCTCACAAGGTGAATGATGTACAAGATGATGAATCCTAATCTGTTTTTGAAATTGCCGATAAAGAATGCGAGAAACAAAGAGAAATAAATGTATCCAAACAGAATGGTCATCACGATACTTATTGTCATCTCGATACCCACCCACACATAGACCATCTTGCTGTCGGAAATGAATGACAGACGATAGGCAAGGAAAAACAACAGCACCATGATAACGCCCAGGATTATATCTCGAATCGATGACGATCTAAATATGAAAAAAAAGGGCAGGCCGCAAAAGATGATCCATATATAGATGCTAAGGCCTGTATTCTTTGGGACGATGTGATACCAGTTCTGCATAAGGCACTCCTTCTTATTTGTCCTGTTTCATTATATGTATATTTTACAGGAAAACACCCTTCCATGCTTAACGGAAGGGTGTTTAGGCTGTAAAAATCATTTCTGCTGGAAGCTCGGACTTTTATGAGCTATTTTTGCTGTTGTCTTCTTTGGCTCTTTCAATAAATGTTTTACTTCTTTAAAGCTGACAAACTTTTTATTCTTCTCATCATAAAGACGGAAGCGAATTGATTCAAGGCTGGTAGAAAGAGTGATCGTAGTTGCTTTTTCCAGCGGCGGTGTGGACTCATGGGCTTTTTCCAGGTGGTAGTTTGGTACTTTCGGGCTTAGATGGTGAACATGATGGTACCCGATACTGCCGGAAATCCACTGCAGCACTTTCGGAAGCTTGTAAAAAGAACTCCCATCGACAGCAGCTTTGACAAAGTCCCATTCGTCTTCTTCCTCAAAATAAGAATCTTCAAATTGATGCTGTACATAGAACAGCCAGATACCTAGCATGCCAGAAATATAGAGGACTGGACCTTGAATGAGAAGAAATGCTTTCCACCCGATCAGCCAGATCATCAGACTGTAAATAATCACAATTGCCAGGTTGGTAAGGTGGGTATTTCTTCGTTCCTTTTTCTTAGCATCTTTACGGTTGTGACGGTTTGTAAAGAAAAACAGGTATAGTGGACCGAAGCCGAACATTAAAATTGGATTACGGTATAATCGATACGCCACACGCTGCCAAATGGAAGCTTTTCTGTATTCCTCGACGGTCATTACCCAAATATCACCGGTACCGCGTTTATCCAGGTTACCGCTGGTAGCGTGATGGATGGAATGCTCTCTTTTCCATTTCTCGAAAGGGAATAGGGTGAGAACACCTGTAATATTCCCGACGACACGGTTCCATTTATTATTTTTGAAAAAGGATTGGTGGGTGCAATCGTGGAAGATGATGAAAATCCGGACAACGAAACCACCAGCTATAGCAGCTAGTGGAAGCGCAAGCCATACGGAGATGGCAAGGCTTTGATAAGCAATAAACCAGATCATGAAAAATGGGATCAGCGTGTTTAAGAGCTGTCGGACGCCAGCAACTGTATCAGGCTTGGCGAACGCAGCAACATTTTTTCTCAGTTGTGCTTGTTTGTTTGCGCTCATATTGTTAACTCCTTATCATTACAGACTTTTTTGATAAAAAATTTCTCGCAATTTAATTTCTTTCTTAATGATAGAAAAAAAATGTCATGGTTGTAAGACATAAACGTCAGGTAGGACCCATGATATTTATCATGGGTGGAGAAACAGAAAAATCCATAATATCCGATATGTGGATATTATGGTCGTGCACACGAACCCTGCCTGTTTTTAGGGAGGGTCTACGACCAAATGATGATACGCTTAAGATACCAATCATTTAGGGGAGTGTTGTTATATGAGTGGAAATGTCACTTTTTCTTATTCCCATCAATATCCTTATGTACCGACTAATGGGAAGGAATCTGTATTTGTATTGTTCGAGTTTAAAGCCGCCAAGGCCAAAAAACTTAACCGTTTTCCTATTAACTTATCTCTTGTCCTTGATCGAAGCGGCTCTATGTCCGGAAAACCGCTCCAATATTGTAAAGAAGCAAGCAAGTTTGTAATCAACCAGTTATCTGGGCAGGATGTGATGAATGTCGTTATTTTTGATGACCAGGTAGAAACGGTATTTCCACCACAGCATGTAACTAACAAGGATTTTCTTAAAAACAAGGTTGATTCCATAGCAACAAGGGGGATGACAAATTTAAGTGGAGGATTAATGGCCGGTAGCCAAAACATCATGAAACAGGCGACAGAAAACTATGTCAATCGTGTTATCCTGCTTTCTGATGGTCTGGCGAATGTGGGAATTACTTCTTATGAAAGGTTGAAAAAATTGGCTGAAGAATATAATACTGCAGGTACAATCATTACCACGATGGGTGTCAGTAAACATTTTGATGAAGAATTAATGGAAGGAATCGCTGATGCTGGTAAAGGGAACTTTCATTTCATAGATAAAGTAGAAAAAATCCCGGATATATTTGCGGAGGAACTGGAAGGGCTGCTTTCGGTGGTTGCCCAGAATCTATCTCTGACGATCAAGCCGGCAGAAGGAGTAGTGGTTGATCGTGTTTATGGCTATGAACCGAAAGAATCCGAAGCAGGAATAGAAGTGCGGTTAGGTGATATTTATGCTGAGGAAACGAAATCACTCCTGCTCGAGTGTAAGATTCCACCCCATGGCGAGGGAATTAACAATATTTTCCATATAGAATGTTCCTTTGTGGATGTGACGGATGGATTAAATCACTACAATTTTCAAAATGAAGTCCCCATTCACTATACCTCTGACATTGAAAAGTTATCCAAAGCCAGCAACAAGATGGTAGATCACCAAGTGGAAATTACTAAATCGGCTCAAATCCTGGAGAAAGCTATTCTCCTTTTCGATGAAGGAAATATCGAAAAAGGAAAGAATCTATTATATAGCAGCGCTATAAATTTGCAAAACCGTGCAAATGAACTTGGAGATGAGGAGCTTTTGGAAGAATCGGAATCCATTCTTGAAAAACTCGCTGACTTTGATTATTCAAAACAGACCAGAAAAACGCTGCATGCTGAGAAATATCGGCAGATGAAACGGAAAAAACGGAGCTGAATGTAGGAATTGTGCTCTGCAAAAAGGAGGGCAGCTATGGTTTCAGAGGAAAGGCTTCTTCCAGTGACCACTGACAGCGAGCGGGTTCATTCCATTCATTCGAAATTGGTAAGTAAGAAAAAAGTTATAGAGAATAACAAACTAGCCTATTATGACAAGGAAAAGGATCGTCTTGAAGCCGAACGCTATTATCAGGGAATTGATTTTAGTAATTCTAGCGCAGGAGCGTTACGTCATACACTGACAAGGCTTTTAAAAGAAACCCATTCCCATCAGGTGCGTTATGACCCGAGCGAATATGTTTATCCGTGGGTGGATCTACGCTCTGATGGGAAGCTTAAGAGTGTTTATTCAGGCAGGGTAAGGGACGCAGAAGAAGTTATCTGGGAAGACCATCAAGTTTCTTTAAAGCGCAGGGAACAGCTTTTGCAGATAGAGGAATTAAATAATAGCAGTGTAGAAGCGATTAAGGAAATGATGAAATATAACTGTGAGCATGCTGTACCCCAGTCCTGGTTTAATGAACAGGAACCGATGCGAGGAGACATCCATCACCTTTTTACCTGCGAGCCAGTATGTAACTCAATCAGAAGTAATTATCCCTACCATGACTTTCATGGTTACCAAGGCAAAGAAGTGAATATGCAGCGTATTGAAAAGCAGTGTGGTAAAGCCGAAAACAACTTTTTTGAACCCGAATATGCAAAGGGCACAGTAGCCAGGGCAATGCTTTATTTTTTACTAAGATACCCAGGGGAAATGGAAGCACGATACAGGCAAAAAATAGATGTCGGTCTTTTATTTAAATGGCATGAAGCCTACCCTCCTGACATTTATGAATTTCACCGTAATCGTGCTATTCAGGAAATACAAGGCAATAGAAATCCATATATTGACTTTCCCAAAAAGATGATAGTTTTGAAAAGGATTGAAGGTTGTTAATCCAAAATGTTCCACGTGAAACATTACTAATCTTTTAATTCTTTGAGTATATCTTCTGCAAAATGCCCAAGCTGCCCTTTACTGTAAGCCTTGACGACCTCGGGGAACAGAGAAGATAAAGCTCTTTCCTTGTATCTGTCTGGAAGTTTCTGTTCTTTAAATGCCTTCTCAAGTTCAATCGATGCTTTGACAGCTTGATAGGTAGCAAGTTTGTTGACGTGAGTCACCATTCCTTCGCTGCCTTTTTCAATTTTTCCGATAGGGTTAAAGAATTTCATGAAATCTTTCGTGAATTCTTCTTCGGAAAGAAACAGTCCATTGCCATTTGTACGCAGGTCTGCAGCGTGACCCATAAACTTTAATCCTTGGATATTAAGATCTGGATAAGCTTTTTTCAGTTCATCTGTATTTAACGAAGTTGCCATGTTTATGAAGATAGTATCATAGGGTATCTCCTGGTAGGACAAGATTTCCGTCATGAATGGGTAAATACAATTCGCCGGGATAGCCAGGAAGAGATAATCACATTCTTTTATTTCAATAGGAAAGCAGTTGGGATGTGAGTCTATGAATGTAGTGATTCGTTCGCGAGATGGGTGATAAATTCCAATTGGAGTGTTCGTCTTCTCCCAAAGCTTAATCATTGCGCTGCCTAACTTACCAATTCCTGCAAGACCTACCTTTATATTTGTCATCACGATCGCCCCCAGTTGAGTTAGTAGATGGTAGCCATTATAACAAGAGCCTGCCTTCCTTTACATAGAACAAAGAATTGGAGGATATTATTATGCATTTATTAAAAGAACAGTATAAGTTAATCAAGGATACCAGAGAGTCACTTTTTCAATTTTGTGATCAAATACAAGCTCAGGATTATGTTAAGGAAATAGAGGGTTTTGGTTGGGGATCTATAAGGAATCTGCATGTGCATGTCGCGGAATGTTATCATTCCTGGTTAGGGAAATTCGGGTTAAAGGAAAGCGCTCAGATGGTCGACCTGAATAAAGTAGGAAATGCTAAAGAAATGAGAAAGCTTTTTAAAGAGGTGGATGAGTTGGTGTTTCGCTTCTTGGATACTTATGAAGGAAGGTTTGATCAAAAAATATCAGGGAAAGTTTCCTGGCAGGAGGAAGAGGAACAGTTGACGCCCCTCTGGTTGTTCACGCATACCATGACGCATGAATTCCACCATAAAGGGCAAATTGTTTCAAGGGCGCGTCAATTAGGATATACGCCTACAGATACTGACTTAATTCCCCCGGAAAAGCACATATAGAATCAGAGCGCTATCCGATTATATTGGATAGCGCTTTTTTATGTCTCAAAATTATAGAAAATGGTGTGGATAACACTTACAGAGTTCTTCCTCTAGATTCAGCACCTGCCCCCTGGATGCCTTAAGCCAGGCCTCCCCGTGACAATAACGTACGGCGAGATTGCCCAATATATCGGTGGTGAGCAAGACACTTCCAGCGTTTGATTTTGCAGGGTGCTCTGACCTACCTTTGTACCGGAAAAAATGCCCTAGTCTGATGAGGCGATCGGTCTGTTTTTATTTTTTTACAAGGAGACCAGAGAAAAAGAAAGAATTATGTATAACAATCTCGAAATTAAAGAGGAGGTCCTTCATTGAGTAAAAAGAAGAAAGTTGCAATGTTTTGCAGTTCGCTTGTATTGACTGCAGGATTAGTCACACCCGTCTATGCTGATTCGTCAGGTACAAATCCTGGAACACCGGTCAACCAAAACTACTCCATCTCAGGATTTATCAGTCATGAGGAATTGAGCAATAAACTGACCCAAATTGAAAATAGCAGTCAAGGGGTCGTCGATGTGGAGGTTGCCGGCTATTCTAATCAAGGCCGGGAAATCTATACAGCAAGAGTGGGAACAGGGGATAAAGTGCTTCTTTTGCAAAGTGAAATCCATGGGAATGAGAAAACTGGAACAGCTGCTCTTTTGAACATACTGCAGGATCTTGGCTCCAATTCTCCCGAAATGAAAAAGTTAAGAGAAGAGGTAACGATTGTTGCGATGCCGATGGTGAATCCGGATGCAACCGAACTGAATCGTCGTGGTAATGATATGTCTTGGAGCGAAGTGGTGGAAGACTTTCCGCAATTAAGTGAGGCTGAGCCTTCCTGGAACTACTATACTTATACAAATAAATACTGGGATTATGCCTCCAATCCAGGCTTTGATATGAACAGGGATTTTAATCCCGATTTAGATTATGTTCCACAAGCCGAGGATTTTCCTGGGAACTCCTCTTTGCCAGGATGGTATATTACGCCTGAAGCTCAGACGGTCCGCGATGTCTATAAGGGTTTAATGGAAGAATTCGGTAAAGTAGATGTATTCGTTGATCTCCATCATCAAGGCGTCTATAACATCAAAGGGAGCGGTGAACCAGTAACCCTTTCTATCTCCGCTGAATTTGTCCCTCACCCGGAAAGTGAAGCAGGGGAGAAATATAGTGAGTATGCAGATACTTATAATGAGGAATTTTCTAAACAATTGAACGTTGCTGCATATGAGGCACTACAACAGCGTGGGAATTCCCCATTTGGCAATATATCGCTGTATCCGCAAAATTTAGACCTGCCTGGTACAGCGTTAGGCTCTTTCGCCCTTAACGGAAGTGGTGCTGTGCTATTTGAAGTTACTGGTCAGACACAGAGCTATGGGCAGAAAAAGAAAGGCCAATTAGTAAAGGCAGTTGAGCTTGGGGTTTACGGCATCATTAACGGTGTAGCAACAGGAGATGTCTATGAAATTGATGCTGACCGCTATGATGATATACCATTGACTGATCGCGATCAGGATTATGGTCTATAAGAAAATCTATAGAAAGCCAGACCTGGGTTATATTCAGGTCTGGTTTTTTAAAATTCATATAGGGAGATCATGGAGAGTGTGTGTAAAATGTTACAATAGGAGGAAAGACATGGTTAGGGGAGTATAAATGGAAAGAGAACAAAAGCTTATATTAAACTCTAATTCAACTAATCTATTAAAAGAGCTGACATCATCATTAGAAACATGTGATCGTTTCTATTTTAGTGTAGCATTCATGAACTTTAGTGGAATACAGCTTCTTCTAGAGGCATTAAAAGCAACAGAAAAACGCGGAGTATCCGGGCAAATTATAACTTCAACTTACTTAAATTTCACCGATCCAAAAGCATTAGAAAAGGTAAGGGGATTCAAGAATGTGGATTTAAAAGTTTTTGTTACGGACCAGACTATCGGATTTCATACGAAAGCATATATTTTCGAATATGGGAGCTATTATAAAGTGTTCATTGGTTCGTCTAATGTCACGCAATCGGCATTGAAAAGTAACGTCGAGTGGAATGTTGAAATTATTTCCAAACAGGATACTGCCTTTATGAAACAGGTAATTAGTGAGTTTCAGGCTTTATGGAAACGCAGCAATGAAGTAACAGAGGAATTTTTGCACGATTATAAGGAATATTTCCTTAATTTGCAGCGAATGACCAATAAAGAAAGCCTTATTTATGAAAAAGCTGCATACATAACTCCTAATTCTATGCAGAGAAGGGCGATGGATAATTTAAATAGGTTAAGAGGAATAGGCGAGAAAAAAGCACTTGTAATAGCTGCAACAGGTACGGGAAAAACCTACATGTCAGCTTTTGATGTGCGACATTTTAGGCCTAAACGGTTATTGTTTGTGGTACATCGTGAAGAAATCCTCCAAAAAGCAAAGGAAACATTTGAAAAGCTGATGCATGGGTTTGATATTTCTTTTGGACTTTTGACTGGGACTCAAAAAGATAGTAACGCAGACTATATCTTTGCGAATATTCGCACTCTATCGAATCATTATCATAGGTTTAATCCTCATGAGTTTGATTATATCATCTATGATGAGGCACACCACGTTACCGCTGATTCATATCTAAGGGTAATCGACTATTTCGACCCCGTTTTTATGTTAGGAATGACGGCCACGCCAGAGCGGGGAGACGGACACTCGATCTTTGATTTGTTTGATCAAAATGTTGCACTCGAGGTGCGTCTCCACGATGCCCTAGACGATGGCATTGTCGTCCCGTTTCATTACTTTGGAATTACAGATATTGATGAAATAGATTTAAGTAATCTTTCCATTGATGATGTACAGGAGATTGCCAGGCGTCTCCAAATTAATGAGCGAGTAGACTTTATTATTGATAAAATGGAATTCTATGGACATGATGGCAAAAAGCGCAAAGGGCTTGGCTTTTGTGCCACTCTCGAGCATGCACGTTTTATGGCTGAACAATTTAATCAAAAAGGCTATCCAAGTGCTTTTCTTTCAGGTGACGATTCTTCAGAAGTAAGGCGGCAGTGTATTAAAGAACTGGAGAATGAGACTAACCCCCTGCAATTTATATTTACTGTGGATATTTTTAATGAAGGGGTGGATATTCCTTCTGTGAATACGGTACTGATGCTGAGACCCACTAACTCACCGATTGTTTTTATCCAGCAACTGGGGAGGGGTCTGCGCAAATATCCTGACAAGCACTTTTTGACTGTACTCGATTTTATTGGAAATCATACGAAAGCATTTCTAATAGCCGTCGCCTTAAATGGAGAGCGTTATTATGATAAAGAAAGCCTCAAAGTAGCTATATCGACTGGTTTTGCTCATTTGCCAGGTGCTACCCATATTCAAATGGATAAGATATCAGCCGAACGGATACTAGAGCAAATAGATCAAGAAAAATTCATGTCAAGCAAATACCTGAAAGAACAATACTTTGAGTTTAAAAAAATCAGACAAGGGAAGGTTCCCTTCTGGCTTATGGACTATTATAAATATGACGGAGCACCTGATCCGGTCAAGTTTATTAGAAAAGAAAATACGTATGTGAATTTTATAGCTAAAGCTGAAAAAGATAATGAGTTAAAGCTTTTGTTGGCAGATGATTTATTTGAAAAATCTTTAAAGTGGCTGTCCAAAATGCTTCCAATCAAACGTCCGTTTGATTTTGTCATTATACATTACTTACTTGATCACGATTCGATAACCCTAAAGAAAGCAAAAAGGGAGATATTGAAATGGGTGGAGGGAGTAGCAGAAGAAAATATACGCCACTCGATGGAGTTTTTGAATCAGGACTATTTTGATACTCGTGAAAAAAACGACGTCCCAAAACTCTTCCATTGGGATGGAGAGGTGTTACGAAGAAATTCTGTCCTTAAAGCAATCTTGTCCAACCCGGATTATTATGATTATTTCTTTGATGTTATTGAATATGGGTTGTTTCGTTATGAAAGGGAGTTTGGAGCTGCTAACTATGGGAGACCACATTTTAAATTATATGAACAATATACAATGGCCGAGGTTGCTTTACTGTCCAATTATAGAAAAAGCCATTCTTCGTTTCGTGGCTCAGGACTTTTAAAGAATGACAGGAATTACTTTTTATTTGTTGACTTACACAAAGATGCGGACATAGATGAGAGTGTAAACTACAATGACCAGTTTATTACTCCTATTCAATTTCAGTGGGAAACGCCGAATCAGACCTCTCAAGCTTCTCCGATCGGACAAAATATTATCAAAAATGAGGAAAATCGTATTAACCTTCATCTGTTTGTCCGTAAATACAAAGAAATCGAGAGAGGAATTCGGGAGCCATTTATTTATATCGGGAAAGGAAATACAATTTCATATTCAGGCAATAAACCCATTGAGGCGCAACTGGAATTAGAGCAGCGAGTACCAGAACAGCTATATGTTGAACTCACTGAAAAGGTGTAGTTGGACAAAAGCCATCTACACCTTTTCTTCCATTAGTTGTTCAACAGCAGGAATATCTGCTGGTGCCCAATTTAGTGTTTTTAAATTATCACGTTTAAGCCATACAAGTTCAGAATGTTCACTCGCAGTTGGCTCCCCGTCTATAAGGTTTGCTTTTAAAGCAATTAAATGAATAATGAAAGAGTCGTATTCATGAATATTATCATTAAAAACTTCTTGTGCTTTGATTACGCAAGAAAGCTCTTCCTGTATTTCACGCTCTATTGCCGTTTGCAGATCCTCGCCTTCTTCAACCTTTCCACCTGGAAACTCCCACATATTAGGAATGGGCATTTCCGGTGAGCGGAGAGCACATAGAATTTCATCCTTATTGTTTTCGATGATGGCAGCAACAACTTTAACTTTTTTCTTCATGAGAACAATCCTTTCTCCAAAAGTCTAAACTAATGATATCATATAGATTTCTGGGGGAAAGACAGTTACCTTTTGGAGGAAGCAGAGGTGTCCCCACCGAAAAAAGCAAAGGATGTGGACAGAGCCGCTAAAACGTTGATTTCTGAACACAAAATTTAAATGGTATATATCGATCGTATTTTATTTGGGTAAGTTTTTGTTCCAACACATTTTTTCTTACGTCTGCTCCTCAGATATAGTGGTATTTATTTTAGGCGGTTCAAATCCACCAAGTCTGTCCAGTAATTGAGCAGGGTCATTATCGACAATTGCCATGGAACGATGTTTTTCGTCTAGAAATTTTTCTTTTGCCATATGGTTGAATAATTCGATAAGAGGGGTATAGTAGTTGTTTATGTTGAAGAGTCCAAAGGGTTTTTCATGTAATCCTAACTGTGCCCAGGTGAAAATTTCAAAGAATTCTTCCAGTGTTCCGGCCCCGCCTGGTAAAACAAGAAATCCATCTGCAAGTTCGGCCATTTTGGCTTTTCTGTCATGCATGGATTCTACAACGATTAACTCGGTTAAGTTTTGATTCGTCCGTTCTTTCTTATCCAAAAAGTCTGGCATTACACCAATGGCTTGTCCTCCATTCTCCATAACTGTACTTGCAATTGCTCCCATGATGCCTATGCTGGATCCTCCGTAGACAAGCGTTATATTTCTTTTTGCCATTTCTTTTCCAAGTAATGCAGCGCCTTGTTCATAAACTTCAGATGCTCCACTCCTGGAACCACAGAACACTGCCATTTTTTCCACTTCATCCGCCTCCTTAAAATACGTCTCCCATATATTCTATTCTTCTTTCTATGCAACAAAACCTGTAAGAATAAACTTCTTTTCAATTACTGACTGTTTTGGACGAAATAGAACTAGTGGACGGCTTTGTACTGGAGCAGGATTTCCAAATATTAGGCACCCCAGGGGTGTTTTTAGGAAGCAAAAGTAGAAGGTGCTTGGGTATTGTAATCAGTTGTCCTTTGCTGGATGCCCTTTAGCTTTTCATTGTGATCTTCTGTAAATACTGCACCCATATCCGGAAAAACAGCGATTACAAATGAGAAAAAGTCACTTTGGTAGCCTTCATACAGAAGTGTCTTGACTTTTTCATGAGAGGACGATCCTGATTGAACAATCGTTTGAACAATTTCTGAAAAGTGGTTCATTTTCGGCTGTAGGATGGGGACAAACAGGGTCAGCACCGCGACTTGCTGAAGGCTGTTCTTCAAATGAAGAAAACAGACAATCCGGCATTATAAGAGACATATAACAGGTAAACCTAAAAACCCCGGAACAACAGGGTTGCTGTTTCCGGGGAAAGGATCAGGAGACTGCACCGACAATCCAAAGCATAATAGGGACGGTAACTAGACTTGCGAGCGTTGTCACGAATGTACTATAGGATACGAGTTGCGGTTCTGTATCAAATTGTAGGGAGTACATGGTGGTATTGGCTGCTGTCGGCATAGCAGCAAGGACAATTAGAATACTCGATAACATGGCATTCAAATCCAGCATCATGGTCAGCAGAAAAGCTAATATTGGTGAAACAACCAAACGAATAGAAAAGATAGTGGACACCTCTTTCCAGTTGACGACACTCCTGGTCAGTGTCGCCAGCTGCATACCCAGTACCAGCATGATAGTGGGTATGGTAGCATCTGCGACCATATTTACTGCCTGCATAAGAAATTCAGGTAGCTTTATATCAATAAATTGCGTGGACAATCCAAGTATTACTGCATAGTTGATCGGCATTTTTCCGATTTTAATAAGCGAATCTTTCACACTATAATCAGCCGTGCTGCTTCCTTTTGCCGCATAGTAGAGCCCCACTGTATTCATCAATAATGATTGGATGACCATCATGATGATGGCAAAATCTGCTCCTGCTTCTCCATAGGCGAATAAAATAATCGGTACACCATAGTTTCCGCTATTCATAAACACACTGGCCAGCATCAGTGCCGACGACTTGGATTTTGACTGGCTTTGGAGTTTAGCTATGACGTTTACCAAAGTGATCAATATGACCATCAATAATAAACAGAAGATAAGGATGTAAAAGTAGTCAATCGTTACAGGGTTTGTATAAAATGTCTCGAATGCAAGGAAAGGGTACATTAAATACAAGGCAGCAGTAGAAATGGAATTTCTATCAAAGCCAATTTTCTTTTGTCCAATATATCCAATCCCAAAGATGATAAATGCCGGTAGTACTATTAAAATAACTTCCATATATTTCACCACGTTTTTATAAATAGAAATAGCTGTCCTTGAAGATTTCCAAAGACAGCCACTCCGTTATCAAGAGTACTTCCATTAATTAAACATCAAATTTGCTTAATCGTATACTAATTTGCCTAATGCTAGCTAAATAGAGGTATAATCAAGCCTGCCAGCAATAAAATCAACGCTCCGCCGAGGCGAGAGGAAATTTGCGCAAATGGCATCAATTCCATTCTTCTTGAAGCTGAAAGTACAGCCACATCCCCTGTACCTCCCATATTCGCCATACACAGACCGGCGGTGATAGCTGCTTCAATAGGGTAAAAACCTACAAGCTTTCCAAGTATTCCTGCACCGAGAATGGCACCAAGAACAACACCGAAAACGGTCAGAATATATGGAAGGGTCAACGCTTCCAGAACGGTATTCAAGTCCGTATAAGCAATTCCGATTCCGAACAGGAGGGCAAGTGTCCAGTTATTGGCAACGAATTTGTACCACTGGCTTGCTCCATCAATGACATTTTTTGGTATGATATCAGCGATTTTTGCAATGGCTACTACAATAATCATCAATGCGTAGGGGTGAAGGGGAATGAAATCTCCAAGTAATCCCCCGATGGCAAAGAAGGTAATAGCAGCGAGCAGCCCTATCCCCATTTTTTGAATGTCATAGGTCTGCTTTTCTTCCTTGTAACTGAAACCTCTTACCAGTTGACCATTCCCTGTCAGAGATGGAATTTTATTCCCAAGCATATTTAAAATGCTTGCAAGGATAATAGCAAATACGTTTCCTAGCGCAAGTGCCGGGACTAAAATGGAAATATAATAGCTTGGATCATTTCCCATCATTTCGGAATAAATCTGGCTCATAGGAACGGCACCAGCTCCCATGCCACCGCCCATGATAGGCATCGTAATCACAAGTACTGCATCTCGCAGGGAAAAACCGGCCAAGGAACCTAAGAAGCCGGCAATTACCATAGCCCCTACAACTGCTCCGATAATCGGCACGAAGTAACGCAAACCTACCTTCATAAGAATTCTCTTATTCATACCTAGTATACTACCTGTAATCAATGCAGCAATGTAGAAATTCAGAAAACCCCCGTCTTTCATGAACTGGGTCATTGTAGTAATTGAAGCATCGGGCAAGAGCCCTGCATACACCATGAATGCAGCTCCAAAAATGGCTACTATTGCACCGCCGCCAAGAAATGTCTTAACTATAGGGGTGTGGTCGCCAATCCAACCAAGCAGCTCACCAAACACTATCATTAATAACAAACTACCAATCATACCTCCGGGTAAATTACCGGTATATAGGCTGATAATGGTTATAGCAGCAAAAAATCCGAACCAAAGCACCGGCATACTAAATATTTGGATCCCCTTCGATACAGTACTGGCTTCTTGAACAGAATCTTTTTCTGTACGATCGTGAGTCATTTGTCTTGCCGTTTCTCCCATTAATTACACTCCTCAAAAAAATTTTCACAGAAACCGCTTACAAGTGATATTCTTCATCTTAAGAAAATTCACATAACTTTCACATGTTACGAAAGTATTTTTATTATTGTAATTAAAAAAAGCAACCAAATTGGTTGCTTTAAAAGAAACGAGAGATCATATCTACGTTCGCCGTGTTTATGGTGTATTGATAGATTGGTCGTCCGACGCCATAAACGAGGTCTTCTTCCAAATAATCGATTTCAGCCAGGAATTTCAAATACTTCCTGACAGAAACCCTTGATATATTGGAGGCCTCCGCTATATCTTCCGTGGAAAAAGTTTCGTTATTAATGGTAAGAATAATATCGTGAATCGTTTTCAAGGTGTTTTTGGTAAGCCCTTTTGGCAGCTCATTCCAATTGCTTTCTGGTTTATTGGCAGGATTCTTATGATGCAGAATAGTATCTAACTCTTTTTGGCTTATGTTTTCTGCCGTAGTTAATTTCTTATAATGGGCTCTGTATTGGGAAAGTGCCTTTTCGAAACGATCAAACTCAAAAGGTTTAATGAGATAATCGACAGCTCCGAGCCGCAGAGTCTGTTGAATCTGGTGTATGTCCGATGCGGCTGTTATCAGAATAACATCGACATCTTCGTTTTCTTTCCGTACTATGTTAAGAAAATCTATCCCGTTTTGACCTGGCATATAAACATCCAATAGTATAAGATCGATTTTTGTTTCAGCAAGGTATTGGAGTGCTTCTTCTGTGTTAGCCGCAATACCTGTGATTGTGAATCCTTCCATCTTTTCAGCATACCGTTGGTTTAAAGACGCTACCATCGGGTCATCCTCAACGATTAAAATTTTGATCAATGGAACACCTCCTTATTCGTATGGAATGATTATAGTGAAAATCGTTCCTTTTTCGGAGGAAGAGTCGATTTCAATCGTTCCCTCCATATTATCTACACTTGCTTTGGCGAGAAATAAGCCAAACCCCCGATGGCTTCCTTCTTTTGTGGAAACACCTTTCTTAAATATATCTTCATGATTTTGTGTCAGGATACCGGTTCCAGTATCTTCGACTACCATCGTTAACAGGCCATCAATATAGGACAGACGCAAATGAATTTCCTTTTTCGTACTGTCAGCAACACTTTCGATGGCATTATCAACAATATTGCCAAGGATAGTTATCAACTCATGGGTTTGGGAAGGATCATTGGGAGCTGGAATTTCTGTCTCACAAACTAAATCCAGATGTACACTAGATTCTCTTGCGTAACTTATTTTTCCTATAATAAAGCCTGCAAAAGCAGGGTCCTTGATAAATTTTGTTACATTCCGCACCTCATGGACCTGATGATCCACCAGTTTCGTAATGAAATTTGTTACCTTATCGTACTCTTTCATTTTAATCATACCTAACAGCACATGCATCTGGTTCATGAACTCATGGGATTGAGAGCGCAATGTATCAGCATACATTTGCACACCTGTCAGCTGTTCTGCCAATTGATTGACTTCGGTCTTATCACGGAAGGTCGCGATGGCACCAATCACTTGGTCATTTACAATAAGAGGAACTCTATTGGTGATAATAGAAACGCCATTTATAGTTTGTTCTTTATCAAGCTCCTGTTCTTTCTTTTCAAGTACGCGATTTAACATCGTGCCAGGTAAAAATTCATTAATATTCATCCCGGTCGGTTCCTTGTTCATCAAACCGGCTTTTTTTAAGATGGTCTGTGCAGATTTGTTAACCAAGACGATGGTGGCATCTTTATCTATTGCAATAATGCCTTCGTGAACGGATTGGAGCATTTGGTTTCGTTCTTCATGAATCCTTCCAATTTCAAATGGTTCAAGGCCAAACAGGCTATTCTTAATGTATCGAGCCAAAAAGAATGCTCCAATGATGCCGACTAATATACCAATAATAGATCCTATAAAAATCTGCTTTTGACTTTGTTTGATGGAGGTTTCAACCGCCTGTAGTGATATACCGACTGCAACAGCCCCAATCTGGTTGTTCGTATCATCATATATTGGTGTAAACGCACGTAATGATTTTCCTAATGTCCCGGTGGAAATGGACGTATATTCTTTACCTTGAAGTACTGCTTTTTCATCGCCACCCACAAAGTGATTCCCAATACGCTCAGGTTCTGGGTGGGATTTGCGGATACCGTTCATATCCATTACCACAACAAACATCACATCGGCTGCTTTTTGGATTGTCATCGCATATTCCTGGATATCCTGGTCGGCTCTTTTATTTTCGAGACCTTGCTTTACTATGCTCGATTCTGCAACAGTACGAGAAACAATTTGAGCCTTTTCTTCTAATTGTTGTTCAATGTTCTCACTGGTAGTATCAGTAATCAGCAGGTCAGTAATTAGTAATGAAAGCAAAACTACCACACATACAAAAAACATAATGACTGTACTTAATCTGAAGCGGGGGCGGGGCATTTGCTCATCTCCCTGTAAAAGTCGGTGTCTTATATTTTAATGCAATTGGAAGACGAATCATATGGTTTACAAAAAAATGGCACCCCGGGAGAACCAGAATCTGGTTCTCCCGGGGTGCCTCTTATTATGCACTGTCACGTTGTTTGAACTAATCGAACGATTTTACTCCTAAATAATGGTTTTGCCAATAGTCATAGTTTAAATCGGTGATTTCCACTCCATCGCTTCCTGCGTGAATGATTTTATTGTCACCGATATAAATTCCGCTGTGGGAAGCCCCGTTTACATCATATGTTCCTTCGAAAAAAACAACGTCTCCTATGCTTGGAGAATCAACAGTTACCCCATCATATTTCCACATATCCCGCTCTGTTCTGGATAGATCAATACCAGTCTGTGCAAAGACATATTGGATGAAACCACTACTGTCAAACCCTTCTGGTGTTGTCCCTCCCCAGACATATGGTGTACCAATCAGACTTTTTGCGGTAGAAACTATTTCAGATTGAGAAGCTGTTTCAGTTTCGTTGGAATCACTGGTTATGTCATCCAATGCAGCCATTGTTTTAGGGCCGGCTAAGCCGTCTACTTTAAGTCCCTGATCAGATTGAAATGCTTTAACGGCAGCTTCTGTAATCGGGCCAAAACTTCCATCAAGGTGGTAAGTATAATAACCGAGTTCTTTCAAGTCAGATTGTAATGAGGTTACCTCTTGCCCGGTATCCCATAGTTCCATATGCTCTACAGTAGATTTACTTGATTCTTCCTGTGGAATTGATTCGGAATCAACCTTGGCAAATACCCTTTCGTTTACAGCGGGGGAAAATGCCAGCGATGCTATTAACGCAGATGAAATCACATATTTTCGTGCAGAATTTTTTGAGTTGTACATGGGAATGCCTCCTTAGGATGTCAATTCCTAGATAGAATGTGGGCTTTCAGTTTAAAAAAAGGTGAAGTGCTTAAATAGATAGAAGTCTGCTTTTTTGAATTTTTCCAGCAATGTTTGGCCGAATGAATAATTAAAGAATCACCTTTATTCAAACCAATTTCCAGTCTAACAGAGAAATCCTGTAAAGAGGTTGCATCCACATTAAGCTAAGATATTAACTTTTTTACAGAATAATGGCACCCCAGGAGAACCAGATTCTGGTTCTCCTGGGGTGCCAAGAGTTGTTTGGGAAAAATTACTTTATATTAGTGACAGAGGAATGAAAATTTCTAAGAAAGATACACTAAGGGAAATTAATGTGGAGGTAGGTTCATGTTCACTAATGAAAAACCATTGACTGCAGCGGAATTAGGGAAACTTTGGGTGTCTTATATGGGGAATTCAATGGGAAAATGCATTCTTGGTCATTACCTTCAGCATGTGGAGGATAAAAATATTGAAAGGGTCGTCAGGAACGCTTACAACTTAAGTGATAAACTGATGAACAAAATCACTGATATTTTCAAGAAGGAAAATATCCCACACCCTGTTGGCTTTACAAATGCAGACGTAGATTTAGCTGCACCACGGCTTTTTTCGGATCAGTATTATCTCCATTATCTGCGTTATACGTGCAAAGCGGGATTAAGCATTTATTCCATTGCTATTCCTTTAATGTCACGAAAAGATATCAGACAATTTTTTATTCACACCTCCGAAGCGACAGCAAACCTTATTTCTGATATCAATAATGTGATACTGAGCAGAGGGAATTTAATGGACCCTGCTCCGATTCCACCACCGCAAAAAGTGGATTTTGTCAAAAAACAAAGTTATCTTAAAGGTTTTATGGGGGAAACAAGACCCTTACATGCCCTTGAAATTACACATTTGTACGATAATATCGATAACAATATCACCAGCAAAGCGTTATTGATTGCTTTCAGTCAAACAGCAGTAGATAAACGGATTAAAAACTATTTTATCAGAGGAAAAAAGATTACAGATAAACATATAGAGGTGAATACCCAGAAGCTGAACGATGATAATTTGCCGGCACCGTCACTATTGGACCACTTAGTGACAACTTCTATTACACCGCCTTATTCAGATAAATTAATGTTAGCTCACAAGATCGACATGTTTTCCATGAAAGTTAGATCCTATGGAAACGCCATCTCCCTGAATGGAAGAAGGGATTTGGGAGCTATGTATGGCAAATTCCTCGGGGATTTAGGGGCTTATGTGGAAGACGGAGCAAATATCATGATCGATCATGGATGGATGGAACAGCCTCCTCAGGCAGTAGACCGTGATTCATTGACAACCAATTAATTATAATGTGAGATGACGTATATGCCACCTGTTTATACATATAGTTGTATAAAGGACTAAGGTGGGATCCTATGGTCTACATGTTTGATAATGGCCGGTTTATTGATGAACGGGCGACGACGGTCAACGTTAAAAACAAAGGTTTAAATTATGGCTTGGGATGTTTCGAGGGTATCAGGGGTTTCTGGAACGAGGAACAGCAGCAATTGTTTGTTTTCCGCCTGGAAGATCACTTGAACAGGTTTCATCATTCCGGAAGGGTTCTATTTATTCCAATCCCTTATCGAGTAGAGGAACTAGCAGAAATTATAAAGCAGTTGCTAATCATAAATAAGGTGAAACAGGATGTTTATATTCGGCCAATTTGTTTTAAAGGGACAAACACATTGCGGCCAGATTTGAATGACCCCTTCAATCATCTGGCCATTTATCTTGTTTTTACGGAATATGAGCCTAAACCCGCCTTACGGACATGCATCTCTTCCTGGACGCGAATTGGCAGCAATATGATTCCACCGCAAGTGAAACCGACAGCTGGCTATTTAAATTCAGCGCTTGCCATTCATGAATCAGATATGAATGGGTTTGATGAAGCGATTTTTTTAACAGCAGAGGGAAATGTCTGTGAAGGAGCTGCCGAAAACATCTTTATTGTGAGGGGGGACTTTGTTGTCACTCCACCGATATCGGATGATATATTGCCAGGGATTACGCGGGATACAGCAATGCAGATTGCTGGAAAAGAGCTTGGAATGACAGTAGTAGAGCAGAGTTTTACAAGGGTGGAAGTCTATGAGGCTGATGAAGTGTTTTTTACAGGAACAGCTGTAGGCATCAAACCTGTAGTTGAAGTCGATCGCAGGCAAATTGGTGACGGTGAGCCTGGACCAGTTACTACCCGTATCCAGCGTATATATGACCAATTGGTGAGAAGGGAGATTTCTATTTACGAGAGTTATACTTTTCCGGTTTATGAGGATTAGAAAAACGATTCCATATTTTAGTCGCAGAATAGGATAATCTATGGGGTGAATATGGAAAATAATAGATCATGATAAGGAGATGGACCGAATTCTTTTGGTTCATTTTTTTGTTGTTATATAGATTACTTCATAAGCACATATAGCTTTATATCTTTGGCCGTATCAACCAAAAACAGGTTTTATTAAATAACAAAGTGGGTATAAATCGACAATAATTTTCAAAATATTGTTGAAATTGAGACTTGCTATCGGTATAATTCTCTTTAAGAAAGCGTTTTCCTGAGAGAAGGCAATATTTTTTACCTTAATGTGGAAACGTTTTTACATGCAGTGTACAAGCCTTTAGACAGGTGAGAACTGTTGGTAAAAGGAGATTAAGTTCATTACATAGAGGAGGTGGGCTGCTGACCTGACCGTCAACCGTTAGCGATATTAATAAAGGAGGTTTAATTCAATCATGTTGAAAAAGAATTCCAGTTTCATCGTGGCTATGATTCCAGCAGGGATAGCCCTCAACTGGGTAGCCAACTCGATCGTAGAGATGCTGAAGCTACCATTATTCCTGAATAATATTGGTACTGTCTTGAATGCAATCGTTCTTGGACCGTTATGGGGTGCTGCAACCGCCCTGATGACTAATGTCATCTTAGCTCTTATTGTTCGCTGGACATATATCCCGTTTGCTTTAGTTGGAATACTTGTTGCCTTTTTATCCTACTTCTTTTACAAGAAGGGCTGGTTCAAGAAAGGGTGGAAGGTTGTTGCTTCAGGTGCTGTCACTGGTATAGTCGCTTCCGCACTTGCAACAGTCATTTCTGTTTATGTATTTGGTGGATTCTCAGGACATACGGTCGACGTACTTACAGCAGGACTGATTGCTTCTGGGCAGGAAATCTTTAACGCGGCGTTCATCGCCAATCTTCCAGGTACAGTTGCAGACAAGGTATTGACGTTCTGGATTGTGTGGATGATTCTGAAAATCTTCCCAGTCCGATACTTGCCTAATGCAAAAGATATCAGGGAGAAAATCGGTATGACAAATAAGAAGAACGCGAGTAAGAAGATTTCTGCATAAAAAAAGAACATCAAATCAACAAACTTTTTAGGGGAGTTGTTGATCGATGCTCTCTTATTGCTCAAGTATAATTTTATAACAAAATTTGGTGTATATACAAGCAAGAGTGCTCAATGGAAAAGGAAAAAGGTCAAATAGGTTTTTGGCCTTTTTCCATTAACCAATAAGGAGTGGAAGTCAGTGAAATTTGTACGTTTCAAGGATAAACATCAACAACAACTCAGGCAGGGGATTTTAACCGACGGTGAAATTAAAGAAATTAGCGGGAATATGTTTCATAAGTGGGATTATACCGGTGAACATTTCTCACAGGAAGAAGTTGACTTGGCAGCGCCTCTTGAACCGAATCAGGTGATTGGCATTGGAGCCAACTACGTTGCGAAAAAGGAAGACCTTCCTGAAAAGGGACCAGATATGCCGGTTTTTTTCTTTAAGCCGAACTCTTCTGTAATCGGGCCTGGTGAGTCGATACAACTACCAGAAACAATTGATGAAGTGAAATTTGAGTCAGAGCTTGCCGTCGTGATTGGTAAGGAAGCAGCTTCTATCCGCGAAGAGGAAGTATTCGACTATATATTTGGATATACGGTTGCTAATGATGTCACTGCACCGCAATATTTTCATGAAGACGGCCACTGGACGCTTGGGAAATCATTCGATACCTTCACGCCTCTTGGCCCAGTGATCGAAACAGAGTTTGATGCAGATAGCGCAGAGATTCAGGCAGTGCATAATGGTGAGAAAAAGCAGGACAGCCCGACAAACCTCATGATTGTCACTACCCAGAGAATGATTGCTTACTTAAGTAATGTAATGACCCTGAAACCAGGGGATGTGATTCTTACTGGAAGCCCTGTCGGTGCAGAGTTTCTGAAAGAAAATGATGAAATCGAATGTAAAATTGCCGGAATCGGTTCATTGAAGAACAAGGTAGTGAAGATAAAACAGCCGTCCCAAGTTTAAAGCTTCCTGTTTTCCGCCTTTATGTAAAAACGTTTCCACATTTTCTCAGTATTCCAATGCAGTTTTTAAATGCAATAAGCGTAACAATTTTCAGAAAATTATTGCAAGCAAAGGTCGGTAAACGTATAATGATAGTATCAGGCAAGCGTTTTCAACAAGGAGGAACCTCATGTGTTGAATGGTTCTCCTGTCACTATAGGGAAACGTTTCCACATCAAAGGTAGGGAAGTGGGACAAGTGGTAACAATCAAAGATGTTGCTAAAGCGGCAAATGTTTCTATATCAACAGTTTCCAGGGTGCTGAATAACAGTGGTTACACAAGCGCCAATGTAAAGGAAAGAGTCAATAAAGCAGTTGAAGAATTGAAGTTCCAAAAAAACATGGTAGCGACTGCTATGATCAAAAAGCAGACACAGACGTTTGGTTTGATTATCCCGGATATAAAGAACATTTTTTATGGGGAATTGACTCGGGCGATTGAAGATAAGGCTCACAAGCTTGGCTTCAATGTCATTCTCTGCAACACGGATAATGATTTGGAAAAGGAATCTGAATACCTGAATTTTCTGATCAGAAAAGGGATTGATGGCATCATATTTTCCACGCCAGAAACCAATGACATGAACGTAAGGGAAGTAATGAAGTCAAGACCAGATCTCCCTATCATCATCCTTGGGAGTAAAGTGAAAAATGTCCGTCTGGATGAGGTGCTCGTCGATAACTTTGAAGGAAGCTACACGGCTACTCGCCATTTGATTGATCTGGGCCATGAAAGAATTGGCTATATCGGCGGCCAGCCTGATTCCTATTCGACGATTGAACGTCAAAGGGGTTATCTGGCAGCCCTGGAGGATAACGGGATTACTTCCAACCCGACGTATATCGAGCTGGATGAGTTTAAAATTGACAGTGGATTTGAAAAAGGGAAAAAATTGCTTGCTGAGGAAGATAGACCGACTGCTATCTTTGCAGCAAACGATGCAATAGCAGTCGGGGTGTATAAGGCAGCAAGGGAACTGGGGCTGCGTATTCCGGAAGATCTCTCCGTAATCGGCTTTGATGATTCCCAATTTGCTGAGATTGTGTTTCCAGAGTTAACTACAATTCGGACGCCTATCGCACAAATGGGGGAAAAAACAGTGGAACTTGCAGTTCAGATTGTAAAAGATGGCAAGAACTTCAAAGAAAGCATCACATTCCAGCCAACATTGGTGGAACGTGGATCGACTCAGAGAATAAAGAAAGCTGTAAAGTCCTAGCATACCCTTAACCAGGGAAAAGGAGGAAGATACGTGAATAGTTTATACATGCCGAAAGATAGCTTGATTCATAGTCTGGACCCACGGACGAAAATGATTTTTGTAATATTTGTCGTCATCAGTTCGTTCATACTTAACGATCCGGCACTTCAATTATTGCTCCTCGTTGCACTGTTTCCGCTAGTGCTGTTGGCAAAAGTGGTCAAGCCTTATCTCGTTTCGATTCAATTCTTATTGCTATTTGCTGTGTTAATCATGACAGTTCACGGGATTTACAACCCTATCGGTGTCACTCCCGTTTTTGAAATATTTGGAGGGTTGACCTTCAAGTATGAATCAATGGTTTATGCTTCTGTAATGTCGTTTCGGATATTGGTGATCGGTACAGCTGCTGTACTGTTCGTCATGACGACCCACCCTTCTGATATGGCATCAGCACTAGTGAAGTGGAAAGTCCCTCACTCGTTTGCGTTTATCTTGTTATCTACCTTCCAGATCATCCCAATCATCGCGCGAGAGGCGAAGATTGTTATGGAAGCCCAGCAGGCAAGATGCCTGGATGTTAAAGGGAGTATTATCCAGCGGGTGAAAAATCTCGTGCCAATGTTTGCTCCGTTATTCATTATCACCTTTATGAAGGTACATCAGCTGTCTTATGTGCTGGAATGCCGCGCATTCAGCCGGAAAGGAACAAAAACCAGTTTACGTGAAACAAGGATTGGTTCTCTCGACTATTCGTTCTTGATTGGAATGCTGGCGATTCTGGCTTTCGAAATCTATGTGAAGTTGTTTGCCATGGGGTCGCTGCATCTGACAACTGACGCCCTCTTAACTTACTCGCTAATTGGAACTTGGATCGTGTTCGGTTTTATGATCGTCAAGTTCCTGTATAAACAACTTCAAGGAAAGATCGGAGGGGCTAATTAATGGCTAAAAAAGCTATTGAAGTATCAAACCTGACATTCACTTATCCAGATGAAGAAGCTCCAGTATTGAAGGATGTTAATTTTTCAGTCAACCATGGGGAAATCCTTGGAATAATCGGTCCGACAGGTGCAGGCAAGTCGACGCTTGCCATGTGTGTAAACGGCCTGGTTCCACAGGTCATCAACGGTGAAATGGAAGGCACGGTCCGCGTCAACGGAGAAGATGTCAGTGAAAGCAACGTCGCCAAAATGTCCGAGCAGGTCGGCTTTGTTTTCCAGGAGCCGGAAAATCAGCTGAGCCAAATGACGATTGAAGAGGAGATCGCTTTCGGAATGGGGAATCTCGGCGTCCCACGAGATGAGATGCTCATCAGAATTAAGGATGCCCTTGAGCAGGTAGGACTGGTCGGATTTGAAAAAAGAAGCCCGCTTGCTTTATCTGGCGGACAGCAGCAACGCCTGGCGATCGCTTCTGTGCTTGCGATGAGACCAACCATCATGATTATGGACGAGCCTACGTCCATGCTGGATCCAAAAGGTAAAAACGAAGTGTACGATGTGTTGAAGAACTTGAAGGAATACGGAATGACCGGCATCATCATCGACCATGAAGTAGAGCGGATTGCCGCTTACTGCGACAAAGTACTGGTGCTTAGTGAAGGTGAAATCAGAATGTTCGCACCTTCAGAGGAAGTTTTTACAAATGTAGAAATGCTTCATGATTTGACCCTGCATGCACCTCAGGTCACCGAATTCCTGGCAAGATACAATCAACAGTTCGGACAGAAGTTGAAATTGTCCACGACAGTAGAGGAATCTATTGAAGTCTTTGAAAGCGCCTACAAATAACTTTAGAAAAACGTGGAGGTGAATGTAATGGAACCCTATATCTCAGTGAAGAATGTTTCCCACGTATATCCAGGCGGCGTGACCGCCATTAAGGACATCAACCTTGATATTCATGAAGGGGAAATCGTAGCGATTCTGGGAAGTAACGGCTCAGGGAAAACGACACTGGTCAAGCACTTTAACGGATTATTGAAACCGACGACAGGTGAAGTGAAAATTGGTGACCTCAATACCAGGAAAGAACGAATTTCTAAGCTTTCCAGCCATGTCGGCTATGTGTTCCAGAATCCGAACCACCAGACATTTCTTCCGTCCGTCAGGCAAGAGCTGGCATACGGCTGTAAAAACTTGAAAATGTCAGAAGAGGAGACAGATACGCGTGTACAGCGGGCAATTGAACTGTTCCAGCTTCACGACCGTCTGGACGACAATCCATTCGACTTGAATTCCAGCCAGCGAAAAGAAGTGGCGATGGCTTCCATCATGGCCGTTTCACCGAAAGTCATTGTGCTGGATGAACCAACCACAGGCCAGGACCATAAAGGGTGTAAACGGGTGCTTGAACTCGTGAAGATGTTCAAAGAAGAAGGTCACATCGTCGTGTTGATCACTCATGATATGCACCTGATTGGCGAGCTGAATTGCCGGACGGTTGTCATGAACCAGAGTGAAAAAATCGCTGATGACCACGCAAGCGTTGTGTTTTCAGATAAGAATATCATGGCTGAAGCAGGTCTCCAGCCTCCGCAAATTACCCATTTTGCAAATGAAATCTCGCATTTCGATCCCAATCGGACCTATTTGACAGTGGAATCGATCTTAGAGTGGATGGAAGCAAATCAAGAGGAGGATGTCAAAGTTGGCACAAGATCTTAAATGGAAAGCAAAAGCGAATCGACCAGAAAATGCAGATAGGTCCCAATACCATATTCGGTGCAGCCCGGGAGACGTTGAAAAATACGTGCTATTGCCTGGGGATCCAGAGAGAGTACCCCAGATGGCGGCATTGTGGGACGAAAAAAAGCATATTGCAACGTACCGTGAGCATGTGACATACACGGGAAAAGTCGATGGCGTCGGAATTTCCGCCTGCTCGACCGGGGCAGGAGGTCCTTCGACAGCAAGTGCTTTAGAAGAACTGGCTGAAATCGGTGCAGAAACCTTCCTTCGTGTCGGCACTTGTGGAGCCATGCAGGAGAACATTGCACCTGGTGACCTTATTATTTGTGCCGGGGCTGTCCGTTATGACGGGACAAGCGATCAGTATGTTGATCACAAATATCCGGCTGTCGCAAATCAGGAAGTTGTCATGGCATTGATCGAAGCAGCAGAACGGCTTGGCGTGAATTACCATGTCGGTATCGGATACACAGCTGCCTCCTTCTTCTGCGGGCAAGGGCGTCCAGGTTTTAACAATTACCGCCAAAGCTGGATGGAAACAATCATGGAGGATATGCAAAAGGCTGGAGTCCTCAATTTTGAGATGGAAGCATCCACAGTATTGACACTTAGCAGTCTGTTCAACCTCCGTGCAGGAGCGATTTTCACAGCTGTCGCTAACCGTGTGAAGGATGAGTTTGAATACAAAGGAGAAGGTGTGGCACAGTCCATCGCTGTAGCGACGGAAGCTACAAAAATTCTGAGCCATTGGGATGAGCTGAAAAAACGCTCAGGAAAAGCCTACTTTTTCCCTTCCCTGCTAAACCAGGCTTAAACTAGGGGCATAATTTTACTATTAAAAAATCAATTATCTTAAAAATAGTCTAATAGCGATAGAGGAGGAATTTAAATGAAAATTGGTATTGTCGGAGGTACAGGATTTTATAACTTAGTAGATGATATGAAAGAGAGAACAATAGCTACAGAATACGGAGAAGCTGTAGTGTACGAAGGCCAGCATGCAGGTAAGGAAATCTTTTTCCTTCCGAGACACGGCAAATCCCATGACAGTCTCGCTCACGAAATCAACTACCGTGCTAATATGCTAGCACTGAAGGAGCTTGGCGTCGATCACGTCATCGCCATGTGTGCGGTTGGATCACTGAACCCTGAAATTCCAGTAGGAGCACTGGCGATGCTTGATCAATTCATGGATGCAACGACCAAACGTGTGACTACATACGGAAAGTATTCCGTAGAGATTACACAGCCGTACTGCCCTGATCTGACCAATACCTTCTTAGCCGCTGCTGACGAACTTAATATCGACATTGTACCTAAAGCAAATTACATCTGTGTTGATGGTCCGCGTTATGAGACTTCTTTGGAAATCAACGTTTACAAGCAGTGGGGCATGGATGTCGTCGGTATGACCAATGCGACAGAAGCAATTTTAGCGAGGGAGCTTGGCATTGCTTATGCCGTGGTCGTTATCTCTACTGACCTCGCGGCGGGTACGACAGATGTTCCGCCAGATTTGGATACGCACAAAAACGTTGTGCTGGATAATCAGGAAAAAATCAAACAATTATTTTTGAAAACGATTGAGCTTGCGACAGATGACAAACCATCAATTGCCCATGAAGCATACGAAAGAGCGCTGGCTGCACGTAAAGAGAAACTGAAAAAAGCAGAAACGACGAACGTTTAACCCAGAACAATGGATACGCTGATAACCAATGCCGAATGGCTGTCCATGGAACGATTCGAGCTGGTAAATGGAAGCCTTGTCATTGACGAGGGTAAAATCAAACATCTTTTCCCTGAAGGGGAGCTCCCAGATGCACTAGAGGTGGAGGAAGTCATCGATGGGAGCGGGTACTTGATCATCCCTGGCATGACAAATGGCCATTACCATTCTTATTCTAACCTGCTAAAAGGAACGGAAAGCGACCTGCCTCTAGAGATGTGGTCACTTTACACCGTCGCTTACGGTCATTCGCTGACTGATCAGGATATCCAGGATGCGGTGTTGCTTGGGGCGGCTGAAATGATCCGGAATGGTGTAACAGGGTGCATCGATCACTTTCCACACTTGCCGAGAGTGGAAGCAGCACTGCATGCTTATGAAAAATCAGGTCTTCATGCTGCTTTTGCCCCGATGCTTCATGATATTCCGGACCACCAGTTTCTTCAACTGGAGTTGCCATCATCGATTCTAAAACGACTGGAAACAAAAAAGCCGCCATCCATCAGTGAAATGGAAGCATTTTTTGAAAGACTGATAGCAGAATGGCATGGAAAGAATGATCAGATCCAAATCATGCTCGGGCCTAATGCGCCACAGCGTTGCAGTGCAGAGTCTCTTGCTTTATGTGCACGATTAAGTCGCAAGCATGACTTGAACATACAAACCCACCTTCTGGAGACAAATATCCAGAAAACCTTCGGTGACAGCACTTACGACCAGGGACTTATCGGACACCTTGATAGAGCAGGGGTGCTTAATGACAAGCTGTCTGTCGCCCACGCTATCTGGCTTTCTGAACAAGAAATCGAGCTGCTGCAGGCGCGTGGTGTTTCTGTCGTCCATAATCCGGCAAGTAATATGACTCTAGGAAGCGGAACCTCTCCGATTCCGAAATTTTTGGAAAAAGGGATTCCCGTAGGACTGGGTACCGATGCCAGTAATTGCGGAACGAGTCATAACTTATTTGAGGCCATGCGGCTCGCCACTTTGCTCCAGCGCAAAGAAAGTAATCAATACACGGACTGGTTAAAAGCAGAAACAGCACTTGCGATGGCGATAACCAGCGGAGCTGAAATCATGGGTGGCACAAGTAAGCGAGGGAAGATTTCGCAAGGATATGATGCCGACCTTGTCTTCCTTAAAAAACAGAATTCGACCTGGACGCCTGTCCATGACCCAGCCAGGCAGCTGGTATTTCATGAAAATGGCAGTTCAGTAGATTCGGTGATGATCAAAGGGAGATGGGTGCTTCGTCATAAGGAAATACTTACTTTTGATGAACAGACGCTTTTCGAACGTGTCGGTGGCCGCTCAAATGAAATGATTGCAAATTGTGCGGACGCATTAGCATTCGCAGATGAGTTGAAACCGTATTTCGGACAAGTTTTTAAATGAACAGGAGGAACCCAGAATGTCATTAGAATTATTAAAAAAAGAACTCCAGCACGTGTCACATAAGGTTTACCAAAAAGGTTACACACAGGCGACAGGCGGGAATATCAGTGTACGGATTCCAGGTACGGATCACGTTTTGATTAAACGAAGCGGCATCAGTCTCGGAGAAGTCAGCCGGGAAGACGCTCTTGTAGTTGATATGAATGGAGAAGTGATTGAAGGACAGGGAAAACCCTCAAAGGAAATCGGCTTCCACCTTGGTATCTACAAGGTTCGTCCTGATGTAAACGCAGTTGTCCACTGCCATCCGAATTATGCCATTGGATATGCCTGCCTTGGTATGGAGCTTCCTTTGCCGACTGTCACAGCGCAGAAACTGCTGGGACATGTGCCAGTAGCAGATGTGGCACCATCAGGCTCAAAAGAGCTTGCCCAGCACGTTACAGATGTTTTCACGCAATACCCTGATATTAAAATTTCCCTGATGAAAAACCATGGAGTATGTTCTGTTGGACCGACATTAGAAGCAGCCTATAACGTTGTCGACCTGGCAGAAGCTACTGCTAAACAGGCATTTATTGTGTCACAGCTGCAGGCTAATGTCGCGGTGACTAGCTGATAAAGGAGGAGATTTCATCATGCGGGCGATAGAGGAATTAGCTGTTCGATACCAGGAAAAAGCACTTGCACTGCCACTCTGGTTCGAAGCAGGTTCATTGAAATTACTTGATCAGACGAAATTACCTTTTAAAGAAGAAATAAACACGATGGAAAATGTGGAACAGCTTGGTGATGCCATTCGTTCCATGATGATCCGCGGTTCCGGAGCAATCGGAATCTGTGGGGTGTACGGGATGTTTTTAGCTGCTTATCAGTCAAACGGTAATCCGGAGGCAGTACGTGAAGCCGGTGTCCTTTTAAAAAGTACGAGACCGACTGCTGTCAATCTGATGAAGACTGTCGACGAGATGGCAGCTGCTGTCAAGGGAACCGGAAGCGAGTTGGTCGATGTGCTTGAAGCGAAAGCTGTAGCAATCATTGACAGACAGCTTGATTTTGAATATAAGCTGGGGGAACACGGGGCCAGCCTGATTGAAGATGGCGATACGATCATGACCCATTGCCATTCGGGGGCATTGGGCGGAGCCGGTTATGGTGGTAGAGCTTTATCCGTGATCCGCAGAGCCCATGAGCAGGGAAAGAATATCCATGTCTATACCTGTGAAACTCGTCCATACCTGCAAGGTGCGAGAATTACAGCATATGAACTGAAAAAGTTCGGTATCCCACATACCTTGATTACCGATAACATGTCAGGATTTTGCATGAATACTGGGAGAATCAATAAAATTGTCGTCGGCTCCGACCGAGTTTCAGCAAACGGTGATCTTGCTAATAAAGTCGGGACATACATGCACGCACTTGCGGCTAAAGAGCATGGTATTCCTTTCTACACAGCTACCTCAAGCCATACTATTGATTTTGATACACCAAGCGGCGATGCAATCGAGGTGGAAATGCGCAACTCGGATGAAGTAGTGCAGATCCAGGGAGTCAGGATTGCTCCTGAAGGTACGGATGCTCTATATCCTTCTTTTGATATTACGCCGAGCAGACTGATTTCTGGCATCATCACAGAAAAGGGTGTCATCACAGTTCCATTTGAGCAAAACTTAAACCGATTAAATGAAAAAGTGAACATATAAAAAGGAGGCCGCACCATGGTAAGGGAAGCAATTCTAGCTTTGATAGCCGGCATCGTGATCGGCATCGTGTTCAAATTGATCAAATTGCCACTGCCTGCTCCTCCCGTTCTCGCCGGAGTGCTTGGTGTGGCAGGAGTATATGTTGGTGGCCGAATTGTAGAAGCAGTACTGGTAAGAATCCAATAGGTGATAGATCATACGTTAAAAACCAAAGAGGCCCCTGGACAAAGCGGGTTTAGGAAATCGAAGTATGATGTTCACGAAAAAACGAGTGAATGCTAGATTTCTAACACTTTAGGGAAATTTGTTTGAGTTAAAGGACTAAAGTATAAGTAAAACAAGGATTTCGCCATATAGACTTGGCGGCAAGCCAAGTTTTTCTAAAAGGAGGATGATGGATGAGTAACTATGTAAATATAGGAAACCTGCAAATAGATTCCAAACTGTATGAGTTCATCGTAGCTCAGGCTCTGCCTGACAGCGGTGTAGCAGATGAACAATTCTGGACGGATTTCGAGACTTTGATCAATGAGCTTACTCCTGAAAATAAATCTTTGCTGGAAAAAAGAAGCACCATCCAGACGACTCTTGATAACTGGTATAAAGAAAAGCAAGGAAGCTACACCCAGGAAGAGTACAAAGCCTTTTTAGAGCAGATCGGCTATTTGGAGAAACCGGTCGCCGATTTTGAAATTACTACGGAAAATGTGGATGATGAAATTGCAAAGCAGGCAGGACCACAGCTGGTAGTGCCTGTAGACAACGCCCGCTATGCCTTGAACGCTGCAAATGCTCGTTATGGCAGCCTGTACGATGCACTTTACGGAACAGACGTAATCAGTGAAGAAGACGGGGCAGATCGCGGCAGGGAATTTAACCCTGTCCGAGGGGAAAAAGTTGTCGCATACGCGAAAGGGTTCCTAGATGATGTTTTTCCATTAGTTGATGGCTCACATCAAGATGCTGTTGGATATACGGTTGAAAACGAAAATCTGGTTATTTCCTTCCAGGATACTCGTAAAACAAACCTTAAAAACCCTGGCAAATTCAAAGGGTTTCAGGGTTCTACCCACGAACCGACAGCCGTTCTGTTGGAAAACAACGGCCTTCATGTCGAAATTCAATTTGATCGTTACCACCCTATCGGAAAAACAGATAATGCAGGGGTAAAGGATATCTGCATGGAAGCGGCTACAACGACAATCATGGATTGTGAAGATTCCGTTGCCGCCGTCGATGCCGCAGACAAAGTTCAGGTTTATGCTAATTTGCTTGGGCTGATGAAAGGAACTCTCAAATCTACCTTTCAAAAAGGCGGACGGGCTGTAACACGGACATTGAGACAGGATCGCAGCTACATTACACCACAGGGCGAAGATATCACCCTGCATGGCCGTTCCCTGATGTTTATGCGCAATGTCGGTCACTTAATGACAACAAACGCCATTCTTGACCAAAATGGCGAAGAGGTACCAGAGGGTATCATGGATGGTGTCATCACCAGCCTGATTGCCAAGCATGATCTGTTTAGGAATGGTAAGTTCCAGAATTCTGAAAAAGGCTCTATTTATATCGTCAAACCGAAAATGCACGGATCAGAAGAAGTGGCTTTTGCCAACAAGCTTTTCAATCGAATTGAAGATATGCTTGGTTTAGAGAGATATACGATAAAAATCGGGGTCATGGATGAAGAGCGCCGGACAACATTGAACTTAAAGAATTGTATTGCTGAAGTTAAAGAACGAATTGTTTTCATTAACACTGGTTTCCTGGACAGAACCGGTGATGAAATCCATACATCCATGGAAGCAGGAGCTATGATTCGGAAGAAAGACATGAAAACCTCCACATGGCTGAAATCCTATGAGCAGTCAAATGTCCAGGCAGGGCTTGCGACAGGACTTCAAGGCCGCGCCCAAATCGGTAAAGGCATGTGGGCCATGCCGGAAATGATGAAATCCATGATCGATGAAAAAAGCGGCCAGCTGAAGGCAGGAGCGAATACTGCCTGGGTGCCTTCGCCTACAGCAGCCACCCTTCACGCCATTCATTATCATATGATTGACGTTCGGGAAGTCCAAAATAAAATCAAAGAAAACATTACGGATGTGCGTGACAGCATCCTGGAAGTCCCGACAGCTCCTGTTACTGATTGGAACAGCGATGAAGTCCAGGAAGAGCTGGATAACAACGCACAAGGGATACTCGGTTATGTCGTCCGTTGGATCAACCATGGTGTCGGCTGTTCCAAGGTACCGGACATCAACAACATCGGATTGATGGAAGACCGGGCAACACTCAGAATTTCCAGTCAGCATATGGCCAACTGGCTCCATCATGGTATCGTCACGAAAGAACAAGTCCAGGAGACACTCTATCGTATGGCTAAAGTGGTTGATGAACAAAATGCCGGCGATCCGGACTACCAGCCAATGTCCGCCGACTTCGAAGAATCAGTCGCATTCCAGGCTGCCTGCGACTTGATATTCGATGGCATCAACCAGCCAAACGGGTATACCGAACCAATTTTGCATAAACGACGAATCGAATCCAAACAACAACACTTCGTTAACAAGTAAAAGTTCACCCCGGGACATCCAGAAATTGGAGGTCCCGGGGTGTTGTCATTCGGAAAGGAATTTATATTAAAATGTAGAAGTGTTATGTAGAGGAGTATTTTTTTAGTCGAGCGTATAGATACGCAATTTGTTCATAATTATTGTAAGATGATTACAAACATGCTAATAGGAGGTACGAGATGAGGAAAGTAGAGCATGCCATCCAGGATGCCTATCCTGATGATTTTTCCTGGTGCTATGGATGTGGGCGTTTAAATAAAGATGGCCATCATTTCCGGACAGGCTGGGAAGGGGATCAGACGATAACCCTATACACTCCAAGGCCAGAACATAAAGCCATTCCAGGCTACGTCTATGGTGGGATTATCGCTTCATTGATAGACTGTCATGGCACAGGTTCTGCCTCACTAGCTTTACATCGGAAAAATGGACACGAACCCGGGGACGGGACAGAAGCGCCAAGGTTTGTGACCGCATCGCTTGAAATTAAGTATAGGAAGCCTACCCCGCAGGAAGTACCATTACGGGCAATTGGAAAAGTGGAAGAAATACATCCTAAAAAGTTCAAGGTAGTTACGGAAGTATATGCGGAGAATGTTTGTTGTGCAGAAGGGGAAGTAATTGCTGCACTTATGCCGGATACTTTCGGACAAGAAAAACAGTCTTAATATGCATTTATCATAGAAAATGAATAAGCAGAAAAAATCGTGGAGGTAGTTATGATGGAATATTCTTTTAAACCTTCTTATCAACTCAAGAATTTCTTTGAAGAAAACAGCCAATTATTTGAAAACACTTTATTAACCGAGGCGGTTAATGTAAAGGATAAAATTAACGAAATCCTCCAGGTCGGGAACATTGACCTTGTCAATAACGCCCATAAGCTGGTCGTATATATTATCGACGGCGAAGATGAGAATCTGAAAAAATTCGCTGAACAGGAAGGCATTGCCTGGGCCACACATTCCATGGCATTATCCTTTAAACTGGAGTGGGTGCAGGCAATCCGCCGTACGATCTGGTATTTTATCGAAAAGTACTATGAATTTACGGGCCAAAGTAAAATCGCCGACTTTTTTCGGCTGGAAAAAGAAATAAATAATCGGGTTGATACATTTTTGAACACCTTCTTTATCCGATATTCTACATACAAGGATTCCTTGTTGCATGCCCAGAGAGAATTGGTGGAAAATTTATCTGTACCTATCATTCCGATCAATCCGTCCGTTTGTATCCTGCCATTGATCGGTGCGGTTGATACGCATCGTGCAGAAATTCTGGAGGAGAAAGTGCTGACGGAAGTTGCTGAGTTAAGAATCCAGACCTTGATCATGGATCTTTCTGGTATTGCCACGATGGAGAGGGCAATTATTGGAGATTTGATGAAAATTATCGATGGTATATCCATGATGGGATGTAATACGGTTATTACAGGATTAAGAAAGGAAATTGTCCGGGAGATGACCAATGCTGATATGCAATTTAATAAAGACACCAAAACACTTGGCACCCTTCAACAGGCACTGAGTGAATACTTTGTTTCCCCTGGGCCTGAATCCTCTGAGATTATCTTATAAAATCTGCCTGCAAATTTTCGGGAGAAGGAAGGTAAATGGCAATGAATTTCTTAAGCAAGTTTGTGGAGCAGTTTAAGAAGCCTGCAGGATGTATGGGTAGACTTGCCGGTCTCTTAATGGCGGGAGAGCCAGCCAAAAGCGTTTGGACGGTTTCCTTACTGAACCTTAGAAAAGATGATTGGGCATTAGAGGTCGGTTTCGGTCCGGGAAGAGCAATTGAATCGTTATCCCGGACCATTACAGAGGGCAGAATCGTTGGAATTGATATATCTTCAGTTATGTTAAGACAGGCGAAAAAAAGAAATAAGGAAGCTATCGAGAATGGAGTAGTGGATTTAATTCTAGCTGATGTATCTTCTCCGCCGCCATTTAAAAGGAAGTTTGACCACATTCTCTCCATCAATAACATCATGTTTTGGGAAGAGCCTGTGGATTCATTAAAAAAATTACAGAAGTTATTGAAGCCAGAAGGAAAAATTGCCATTACCGTCCAGCCCAGAATGCGAGGAGCCGATCAGAATACCGTAAAAGAATTTGGCCAGCAAATTAAAGAAAATTTACAAGCTGCCGGCTATCGCAACATTCACACGCACATCAGACAGATGAAACCAGTAAACTGTGTTTGCGTAACCGCCACAATTTAGCTGCCTCTAAGGAGATGGATTATGCGAAGCAGACCTATTATCGGAATCACGATGGGGGACGGAGCTGGTGTTGGCCCGGAAATCATCATCAAAAGCTTGCAAAATAGACGATATAGCAGTGATTGTATCCCTGTTGTCATTGGGGATTTGAAAATCCTGAAGCGAGCTGCAGACATTATGGTAACAGACATTTTATTTAGACAGGTCCATAAAACCGATGCTATTGCCAGTCTGGGAAGTAACCAAGAGATACTCTGCTATGATCTGAACCTCCTTCCTGAGGATCTTTCATTCGGAGAAGTATCAGCAGAGGCAGGTCATGCAGCTTATGAATATTTAAAGACGGCAATAGAGCTTGCGAATGAGGGCAGAATTGATGCCATTGTCACCGCTCCTATTAATAAAACGGCACTTCATAAAGGAGGTCATCCATACCCTGGTCATACGGAGATCCTGGCCGAACTTACTGGTACAGAGAGCTATGCCATGATGCTTTCCTCGCCAAAGTTGAAGGTCATTCACGTTACGACACATGTTGGCCTTAGAGAAGCCATTGATCTCATTGCACCAGACAGAGTCTATCAGGTTATCAAAATGGCACATCATACCCTCTTGAAATCAGGTATTCCAAAGCCAAAAATTGCTGTTTGCGGTATAAATCCCCATGCAGGAGAAAATGGTCTGTTCGGCTATGGAGAAGAAGAGGAGAAAATTATTCCTGCTGTTAGTCGTGCCCAGGAAGAGGGGATGGATGTCTCTGGGCCGCTGCCTGCAGATACACTCTTTTTTCGGGCTGTACGTGGAGATTTTGATATTGTCGTGGCTATGTATCATGATCAGGGGCACGGTCCGATTAAAGTTCTCGGGCTGGACGAGGGGGTCAATATCACTGCTGGGCTACCAATCATTCGCACCAGTGTGGACCACGGCACCGCATTTGACATTGCCGGAAAAGGGACAGCTGATGAGAAGAGTATGTTGGAAGCCATTCGGCAGGCGGTAGAACTGACTTAAACATTTATATGAAAAAAAGACTGACCATTAATAAGGCTGCTGTAAAAACGGAAGGTTTAGAAAAGGTATGATTTTAAAAAAGGTCTGGATGGATTTTTATTCCCATTCAGACCTTTTTGTCTTAATCTAAGCTTTTAATAAAAATAAATGGTGATGGTTAACTATATAACGGGCTGCATCCAGCTCAACCGCTTATCCCTCGAAGTCTTATCTTGACCCAGAAGGCTTGAGGCCGTGCCCGCGGCAAGCATCTCCCGGCAAGCGGTTCGTAAGCATCAACAACAAGCATCAATGGAGCCGGTTATCCTTTGAATTTTAATAAATCTTTGTTCAGATGAAGCATTTCCTCGATGGTGGAAGGGTCAACCGGTTTGCTGAAATAATATCCTTGTACTTTGGTGATGCTGTTTCCAACAATAAAGTCTAGCTGTTCTTCTGTTTCTACGCCTTCGGTGACGATATCGATTTTGAGTTCGTTCAAAATTCTGTAGATACCTGCCAGGAGACTTGCATCAAAGGAATCTTCCGGAATACGTTGAATGAAACTGCGATCGATCTTGATGCTGTCTACTGGCAGGTCTCTCAAACCGTACAGCGAGGATGTTCCGACGCCAAAATCGTCGATGGCTACACGTACTCCGCGTTGTTGAAGGGCCCGTATGAAATAAACGATATCGTCATTGTAAGTTGCTACATCGCTTTCCGTGATTTCGATATACAGACAATCTGGCGGGAAACGGAATTCTGACAATGATTCATCGAGTACATCTAAGAAATCTTCAGCATATTTAAGTTGAACTTTGGAGAAGTTGATCGATAATGAAAGAGGCTGATGGAATTGATCCCTCCACTCACTCATCTGTTTTAGTCCTTCCCTCAACACCCAGATGCCTACTTCATGAATGCAACCATTTTCCTCCATTAGTGGTATGAATGTATCTGGTGGGATAGTACCTTTGTCAGGATGATCCCAGCGCAGGAGTGCTTCTAAACCACCCATCTGATGGCTTTCACTGCTATATATAGGTTGGTAAACAAGTCGAAGTTGGTTTTTCTCCAGGGCAAAATGCACTTCATTTTTTAATAGTGTCAACTGGTTGTATTGACTTTCACTTGATAGTTCATGGTAGTAGACAAACTTGTTTTTGCCGTTGGTTTTCGCTTCATACATCGCCATGTCCGCATATTTGAGCAGTGTAAACAGTGATTCGCCGTCTGTCGGGTAAATGCTGACCCCAATACTGGCTGATATATATGTTTTGATATGGCCGAGTGCATATTCGCTATTAAGAAGTTCCCTGACTTCGTCAATCGTTTCATTTAAACTATCAAAATCATTGTAAGTGGTGACCACCACGAACTCATCCCCGCCAATCCGGGAAATAATCACTTTTTTTTCTGAAAAGTAATTCCTCAATCGTTCAGCTACATGAGTGAGGAGTACATCTCCTACCTCATGTCCCCACGTGTCATTCACCCTTTTGAAGCCATCCAGATCAAAAAAAAGAATGGCGGTGTTTTTCTGTGTGCTTTTAACAAAGCGCGGAAATTCCTGATAAAGGTAGAATCGATTGGATAACTGAGTCAGCTGGTCATAATAGGCCATTTTCAAAACCTTGCCATGGGTTGTTTCCAGAGTAGTCAGCATGGAGTTGATGGAACTCTCTAAATCTCTTATCTCTTTGTTGATTCTACGGCTGATGGATACTCTTGAAGAAAAATTATCGTCGAATTGAATACTTTTCATTTGCTTCGACAATTGACTGACAGGATTGATGGCGAAATACTTGAAAATTACAAACAGCAACATTGAAAGAGTGCATAGACCAAGGGTAAGAAACAACATCTGTACCCCTAAACCTGATACTCTCTCATGGTAAAAAGTTCTGTTCCCGGTAATTGCCAGTTGAAGGACGGAGTTATCGGATCCTCCTTGAAGTTGCATACCGCCCCTCAGAGTGTTTGGTCCGGTCACTTTCACGGAGTTTATGGCTGCCTCAGGAGAAATGGCCAGGTTTATGGACAGCGATTCTTCAATTTGTTCAATGTAGGCGTCATTCATCATCCTACCCATTACAAGCACTCCTGAATTACCCTCTTCCGTGCCGTCACTTCTAGCGACATTGTAGGTGCTCAGCATTAACATTTTGCCGTTGTTACTTTGAAAAAAAGTTCTGTTTTTACCGTCGTTTTTCTGGATCTCAGTTATCAGTCCCTCTAAAAAGGAGGGTTCAATTTCCAGCTTTTCATCTTGCGCGAATTGGTAACCTTTTTGATGGATCACTTCATATTGATCGCTTAAAAATAACATGTATTGAATTTGGTTATTGGAAAATGTATCGTCTCCTAAGTTTGAAATGATGTAGCTTTCATCCCCTTCATTGATAAAACTGTAAGTGTCATCCCAGACGGCCCAATCCCGGCTAAGGCGTAAGAGGTTATCTTTTTCCAATTCAATATAATTTTCTACTCGAGTGATGTTTTCCTGTAATGACTTCTTGTCGAACCGATTCGCTTCATCCAGTAGTTGCGGCCTTATAACAAAATATAAAAATGATAGAAATAGTGCAGTAAATACTCCTATCACGATAAAAGCCTGTGTTTGTACTTTCACACTGGGCACCTTCTTTATTTGTAGTAATTTATATATCGGCTGAAAAAATAATACTTTTGAGTTTTTGTCAGACTACTTCTTTACAAAGAACAATCTCAAATTTTCAGAAAACGGCCGTAAAAAGGTTGTCGAAAAAGAAATTTTATAAGTAGAGGAAGGGGGTGAGTAAATGCGCATAAAGCCACTGATATATATTTTTGTAGTGGTGTTGGCGGTATTTTTCATTCCAAATGATATATTTGCGAACAAGGGAAAAATTCCTGATGAGGTTTCCCCACAGACTAATGCCAAGAAGGGGCAGCCTCATCCCATTGAAGAAGAACTTTCTGATCAGACAAAGGAAATCGCAGAAACGGTCAGAAAGGGAGCACCCGGTAAAACGCCTGAAGAACAGAAGCCAGTCCAAAAAGGGCTGGAAAAAGCAGCATCGGTAAACCGCAAATCTGAAGCAGACAAACTACCGGCACAGGCAAGTAATAAAGCTGAAGAAAAGGTGGAAAAGGCACGAAATAGCTTGAACAAAAAAGCGCCAGCAAAAAATCGCCATTACAAGAAAACAGCTGAAAAACCTGCGAAGAAAGGTCTTTCGGAAAAGAAAGCCGAAAATAATCCTTCGTCTGCTGGAAAGATGCTTAACAATAAAAAACAGAACAAGGCCGATAACACTGAAATTGCGGCTGACACTAAAAAGCGTGTACAGGATTATGAATCACAAGAGAAGACTGGTGACCAAAAACATAAGAGACGGAAAACCACAACTGAGGCGGATGAAGCACAACAGGGTGATGAATTGGCTAACTTGCCAAAAGATAAAAGCCAAAAGGAATCCGACCGGGAAAGACAGCAACAACCCTATCCAAATCCCCAGAAAACGCCAATTGCTCAGATACATAGAACTGGATTATATTCTGCTCCATCGCCTGTATCTGCAGGAAGTGGCGATACTGGGGGGCAAACCACTACGACGTTGTTTTGGAAGGGTAGTCTGCCTGGAAATTCCACGGTTCTTACTCCCCAGTCGCAAATTATCGAATTCCGATCCGAATTTATTCGTGATCAATGGGTGAATGCCCCTCCGGCACAACCGCCACAAGCAGCTTCTTAATTTTAATCAGATGAAGATCAACAAAAATTAAAATTAAGGAGCGAATAAACCATGAAAAACGTTTGGGTGAAATCACTAGTAATTGCAGGGACATTGACTTTTGGAGCATTCGCAGGTGTACAATCGACAGAGGCAGCATCTTCCCAAGGTAAAAAAGTTGTCCAAGTAGAAGTACAAGCGGAAGCTAAACAAGATAAAACCAAAAAAGCCAAAGGTGCAGCAAATGCCAGTGCAGTTGCAAAATCACATGCGAATGAAAATTCAGTAGTAGCTGCCGCAGCTAAAGAAGAAGCAAGTGATGTAGAAGCAGACCAAAAAGAAGCGAAAACAAACAAATCCAAAACTAATAAAGCTAAGTCACAGGCTTCAGAGAATGCCAGTGCAACAGCAAAAGCAAACGCATCCGAAAACTCTGCAGTCCTGGCAGTAGAAGAAGAAGCGACAGCAGAGCAAAAGACTGATGTAGAAGAAGAAACTATTGAAGAAGCTGCAGAAACAAAAGAAGAAGTCACAGAAGAAAAAGAGGAAGCAACGAAAGAAGTAACAGAAGAAGTAGAAAAGACAGAAGAAAAAGCTAAAGACGCAGTAGAAGAAGAAGTCCACAAATCTCTAGAAAACAAAGTCAATTCTCAAGCGGCAGAGAATGCCAGCGCAACAGCAAAAGCAAACGCATCCGAAAACTCTGCAGTTTTGGCAGTAAAAGAAGAAGTGGCAGCAGAGCAAAAGACTGAAGTAGAAGAAGAAACTACGGAAGAAATTGCAGAAACAAAAGAAGAAGTAACAGAAGAAACAGATGAAACAACAGAGGACACAACAGAAGAGGTAGAAAGTACAGATGAAGACGTTACTGTAATTTCATTGGATGAAGTACTATAAAACAAAGCGCCCGGCTATTGGGGGTTGTTCAGGCTGTCGAGGTTTTCTCGACAGCCATTTTTTTATTGTCTGGGGAGATGGATGGTTGTGGTAATTCTTTTGCGGAGGTTTTCCTCTATCTCCAGCGTCTACCCCCTCGAGGTCTTAAGCCGACCCTCTCTGTGACAAAGACCGCCACGGCGAGGATTGTCTTAAGCTTGTCGGGGGTGAGCAAGGCGCTTCCGCTTTTGTATCATCCAGCTCCAGCGCCTACCCCCTCGAGGTCTTAAGCCGACCCTCTCTGTGACAAAGACCGCCACGGCGAGGATTGTCTTAAGCTTGTCGGGGGTGAGCAAGGCGCTTCCGCTTTTGTTCTAAGGATAAAAAGGAAATTTACTGGAAGTTGTTTATCCTGATTTTTATAGGGAAAATTATTTGAAATTACTCGAACCAATCATACATAAAAGAGAAGGAGATGCGGCAAATGTTTCAATCGTTTGGAGATATCCCTAAGGAAAAGAGCATTGATAATAGTATTGCTTTGTTAAAGGAAGGCTACCGATTCATCCCAAACAGATGCCGCCAATATGGGACGGATATATTTCAAACCAGGCTGTTGGGAGAGAAAGTCCTCTGTATGAGTGGCGAAAAGGCTGCAGAGATATTTTATGATAAGGAGAAATTCCATCGTAAGGGGGCAGCTCCTAAAAGGATCCAGAAAACACTCTTTGGAGAAAATGCGATACAGTCCATGGATGGGAATTCCCATGAGCACAGGAAACTTTTATTCATGTCATTGATGACTCCTGACAAACTTGAGAGGCTTAGTCAAATCACAAATGTACTATGGCGTGAAAAAACTAGAGACTGGCAAGGGGCAGACAAAGTTGTTTTATTTGAGGAAACCAAACAGTTATTGTGCAAGGCTGCCTGCAAATGGGCTGGTGTGCCTCTACAAGAGGAGGAAGTGAAACAACGGGCAGATGATTTTTGGAAAATGGTCGATGCTTTCGGTGCTGTTGGTCCGAGGCACTGGCAAGGCAGAAGCGCACGGAAACGAGGAGAAAAGTGGATCCAATCTGTCATTGAACAAATTCGTGCAGGAAAACTGGATGTAAATGAAGGTACAGCTGCTTATGCGATGGCCTTTCATCGTGATATCGCAGGAAAACAGATGGATTCCCATATGGCTGCAGTAGAATTGATTAACGTGCTGCGACCGATTGTCGCTATTACGGATTATATTGCATTCAGTGTGGTTGCCTTAACTGACCATCCGGAATATCAGGAAAAAATCAAAAATGCAGATGACGAATTTTATCAATGGTTTGTCCAGGAAGTAAGGAGATATTATCCATTTGGGCCATTTCTAGGGGCTCGTGTCAGGCGCAGTTTTATCTGGAATGAAGTAAAATTTCATGAAGGAACACTAGTATTGATGGACGTTTATGGGACCAATCATGATTCTCGTTTATGGGAGAACCCCGAGAAATTCCATCCTGAACGTTTCAAGGAATGGACTGGCGGAATGTTTGACCTGATTCCACAAGGCGGCGGGGATTATTATAAAAACCATCGCTGTCCCGGCGAATGGATCACTATTCAGGTCATGAAAGATAGTCTGGGTTTTCTTGTTAACAAAGTGAATTTTGAACTTCCTGAACAGGATCTGAATTACAGCCTCGTCAGGATGCCATCCCTTCCCCAAAGTGGTGTTATATTGACCAATATAAGCTCAGCTTGATCCAAATTGGCCAGTCCTTTCCGACAAGAAACAGGAGAGGGCTTTTTTTCGTTTAGTAAAATTACCTGACAGCCTCTCTTTTCCAAGTTTATAAAATAACAAGCTCACGGGTGAATGCGAGTTTCTAATAACTAAATAAAATCCTTCTCTTTAGATTGGCCAACGTTGAAGTATATAATTACATATGGTTATATTATGGATGGTGCCATAATGAGCGAGAGGAGGCGGTGCTCGCGTCAAGCATCCGCCGGCAGTAATACCACCATAGCACCTCTGTGTAGTGAATAAGGCGCTTCCGGCTTCATTCCTGTCATAAAAAAAGAGGAGACTTCGAATAGGTATTGGGGCACGTCCATCGCTAATTAACCCGCCTGTAAAAAATAACCTGGCAGATCTTTATTTTTGAAAACGCTTTATTTATGTCATAATGGTGGGTGGCACAAAATTTTATACTTTGGAGGGAGAATAGTGGGAAAAAAACATCAAGAAGAAGTCATTGATGAAGCAGTAGGACAAAAAAAAGTAAACAAACTAGAATTCAGAGGTGGAGTTTTTACCGCGACAATTCCCCTTATCTTCTTTATCATTTGGGCGATAGTACTCAGTGTCACTAAGCTGGTAACTGAGGAAGCTTTAGTCCTTGGTATGGTAATCGGTGTGGCAATCGGATTGTTTTTCTGTAAATCAAAATGGTCTGATTACGCTCAGAGTCTGTTCTCTGGAATGGCACAGCCGATCGGTGTCATTGCTGTCATCGCCTGGTTTTGGGCGGGGATGTTTGCGAAGCTGTTATCAGCTGGAGGACTTGTCGAAGGTTTAATCTGGTTTGGATTTCAGACAGGTATTGAAGGCGGTGCCTTTGTCGGATTGACCTTTATCCTTTCCGCGTTGTTCGCTACAGCAGTTGGTACCGGCTACGGGACTGTTGCTACATTCGGTATTCTTATGTATCCGGCAGGTGTCATTCTCGGCGCAGATCCTGTTATATTGCTGGCAGCGATTCTAAGTGGCGCGGTCTTTGGGGACAACCTGGCACCAGTTTCTGATACAACGATTGTATCCGCTACGACACAGGAGGCTGACGTTCCTGGAGTCGTTCGTTCTCGTTTTAAATACTCCATCACAGCCGCAATTCCGGCACTTATTCTATTTATTCTTGTTGGTGGAGGAGGCAACGGTGGTAACCAGCAGGCACTTGCTGAGATAAAGAGTCAGGTGTCTGCAAATGGTTTATTGATGCTGGTACCGTTTATCCTGGTGCTATATCTGGCACTTTCCGGCCAGCATTTATTGACATCATTGACATGGGGAATACTGGCCTCGATTGTATTCATCTTTTTGTCAGGGACCAGCCTGACTGAGGTGCTGCATGTCTATCGTAATGATGCAGGAGAAGCTGTTATAGAAGGTGCTCTGATGAGTGGTATCGGCGGATATTTTAATATGGCAATCTTAATCCTGTTCATTCTTGCGGCCGCGCATTTAATGGAGGTTGCAGGGACAATGGAGGTTATCAAGAACTTCTTTCTCGGCATCATCAAAAATGTTGTCCGCAGGGCTGAGTTGTCCATTTACGGTATCGTCGCTTTCTTGAACATTTTCATTACCATCAATACAGCAGCAGAAATTGCGGCTGCACCATTTGTCAGAAAGCTGGGTAAGGAAATGAATATCCACCCTTACCGTAGAGCTAACTTTCTTGATACAGTTACATCTTCACTAGGATACATTTTCCCATGGAGCGGGGGTGTACTCCTAGCTTGGGCAACTATCAAGGGTGCTGCAGATGAATATGAATTCTTGCCCGTTGTCAGCCCGACAGAAGTATTTCCGTTTGTCTTCCAAGGCTGGGGACTGCTGACTGTTATGCTGATTGCTGCCTTAACAGGCTGGGGATTACGCTATAGTGGCAAAAATGGGGAGGAAATCAAGCCAAAAGATTACAAAGCATAAATACAACCGGTTATCCTGTCACAAAAAAGTGGCAGGATAACTTTTTTTTGCAAAAAGTTTTTCGTCGTAGTGAAAGTGTTAAAGTTGCCAGTATAAGAATACGAATACATTCACGCAGGGTCGAGTGAATGCGAGTTTTTCTAATGTAGCCTGGTAAAGCAGCTTGTGGTATGATATCCAGGTGAAATAAGAAAAAGTAGGTGCAATCATGAAAAATGGAGTAATAACTGCTGGGTTTTATGTGACTGGATTGATTTTTCTATCCTTTGGCATCAGTCTGATGATTTTGGCGGATCTTGGCGTTGGTCCTTGGGATGCTTTTTTTGTCGGACTCAAATTGAACCTGGGCTTGACTGTCGGTACGTGGATGTTTATCGGCGGCTTTATATTAATTTTAATCAATGCTTTTCTTTTAGATAAGAAACCGGACTTTTCAGCTATCATTACGATTTTTATGATTGGTATTTTCATTGACTTTTGGCTGCTGATTGTTTTTGCAGACATTAATGAATTACTCCTTCCTATGAGAATTTCGTTGCTGCTAGGCGGAATCGTTATCATTGCCAGCGGGATCTCTTTATATCTTCAGGCAAATTATGCACGGAACCCGATTGATAATTTGATGATGGCCGTCCAGTTCCGAACGGGAAAAAGCCTTTCTTTTTCGAAGACAGTAATAGAGGTATCTATCATGATAGTTGCCATTATAATCGGTGGGCCGATTGGTGTAGGTACGGTAATTGTAGCTTTTGCCATCGGTCCGCTCATCCAAATGTTCTACAAGCCGGTATCACGGTTTAAAGCACGATTGGCTTCATAATCGATTGTCTTTGTTAGAATGTAGGTATGACCAATGGAAAGGAGCATTCTATCATGGGACAATCGATTAAAGGCAAGGTTGCTTTCATAACCGGAGGAGCCAGAGGTATCGGACGTGCAACAGCACTTGCTCTAGCTGAAGAAGGAGTAAATGTGGGGCTCTTGGCAACTACTGAAACCACTCTGAGAGAAGTGGCGGAAGAGGCTGAACAGCATGGCATCTCAGCAGCCTATGCTGCCGCTGATGTTTCCTCTCCTGAAGAAGTGGAACAGGCTATTGAAAAGTTGACTGATAGCTTGGGACCAGCAGATATTCTGATTAACAATGCAGGAATTGGCACCTATGGTTCCTTCTTGGAAATTGAACCTGAGGATTGGAAGCGGGTTATCGATGTTAATCTGATGGGTGTTTATTACGTAACACGGCAGGTCCTTCCTCAACTTATTAAGAAAAACGGCGGTGATATCATCAATATATCATCGAGTTCCGGGTTGAAAGGAACAGCTGGTTCCAGTGCTTACAGCGCTTCGAAATTCGGGCTGCTCGGACTTACAGAATCCCTGATGCAGGAAGTGAGGAAGCATAATATCCGTGTATTCGCCTTGACACCGAGCATGGTAGCGACAGAGCTTACCAATAAAGGTAACCCTACAGAAGAAGAGAAAGAGAAATACATGCAGCCGGAAGACTTGGCAGAATATATGGTAGCTCAATTAAAGCTGCACCCGCGTATCTTTATAAAAACTTCTGCCCAATGGGCAACTAATCCATTTTAATCTAGAGTTCCCCGGGAGAACCAATATTTGGTTCTCCCGGGGAACTCTTTCATATGGACATGCAATTTCCCTATTTTTTATTGGACCTGGGGCATCCACCTTTCCCTAGCTTATCCCGCTTTCATAGTTTATAGGAAAAGCTTTAGGAAGGCGGGATAAGAGATGTTTGGTTACTCCATGGTACAGATGGTCAGAAATCATGCAAATAAGCTTGAGAAACCCCTGAGGGACGAAATACTGCATATATATCGACCCTTTAAGTGGACCCCTTGTTTCATGCATCGCATGGTGGAAAGATACGTAAAGAAAAATAAGAAGCTGTCAGTCATTATAGAGTTTGAAGAATATTATTATGAAGCTGATTGTATAAAGGTCCATGAAATCATGGAACGACATTCGAAGTGTAAGGTAAGGCATGACTTCTCCAGGGTTTGTTGCTGCAGTGCCGAAGTAAGTCTCAGTGGTCTTGAGGATATGCTGGAAAACTGCACACACATACGTAAGGTATATTTGAACAGGGAGGTCCGAACTTGCCTGGATGTAGCAGTTGGATCAGCCCGTGCTCAAAACATAGTTCGTAAAGGAAAGACTCTTACAGGTAAGGGAACGACCATAGCTATCATTGATACAGGCATTCACCCCCATCAAGATTTAGAAGGGCGGATCACCGGATTTGTCGATTTCGTTAATGATCGGGTAACACCGTATGATGACAATGGGCATGGTACCCACTGTGCAGGTGATGCAGCAGGAAATGGGCAGGCTTCCCGAGGTAAATATCGTGGTCCAGCACCAGAGGCAAATGTTGTCGGAGTCAAAGTGCTGGACAAAATGGGAGCTGGTTCTCTGGAAACCGTCATGAAAGGCGTAGAATGGTGTATACAGCATAATACAGATAATCCGGATGTTCGAATTGATATTATCAGCATGTCATTGGGCAGTTCCCCGCAAACATTTTCTGATGAAAATGAAGATCCGATGGTTAAAATTGTAGAGGCAGCCTGGGCGGAAGGTATTGTTGTTTGTGCAGCTGCCGGGAATGAGGGCCCCGAACCTAAAACGATCGCAAGTCCTGGACTCAGCGACAAGGTGATAACAGTAGGAGCCTATCATGATCAGGGTACTGCAGATGAGAGGACAGACGATGAAGTCGCGAAATTTTCAAGCAGGGGACCAACCATCTATGCAGTAGTAAAGCCTGACATCCTGGCTCCAGGCGTTGACATCACCTCTTTAAGATCTCCGGGATCATTTATTGATAAAGCGCAGAAAATGAACAGAGTAGAGGAAAATTATTTTACCATGTCAGGGACATCGATGGCGACACCGATTTGTGCAGGAGTAATCGCATTAATGAAGGAGGCGGACCCTGTGGCATCCCCTGACATAATTAAATCCAGATTGTTAAAAGGTGCCGACCGCAAAAGTGGAATGGACCCTAATATCTACGGACATGGGTATCTCAATGCAGAAAAGTCCATTTGAAGTAAAAAAAACAGGCCACCCCGGGACATCCAAATACTGGATGTCCCGGGGTGGCCTTTATTTGTAGTAGTCGCTATTTTTCTGCTGATTGTTGTTCGATTGCTTTTGCATTTTCGTCAAGGAAGCGCAAGAGGTCACCGTATACGACTTTATCTGAAAGACTTAGTTCTTTTTGTGCTTTTTCTTTTAGTGGTTTACAGACAGAGGTTTTGATTTCTTTCTCTGTTTGCTTGTCGTAACAGATATTCTCTTTTCCTGCGTATACATACTCATCTGTGATGACACTTCCATCACGGAAAATTGCGATATCTTTACGGTCTTCTGCTAGAAGGTCAGTACCAAACTGGACATCATTTGGTGTCTCGACCCCAAGCAAGTGAAGAATTGTCGGTTTCAAATCAATTTGACTTCCGACTGTTTTCATTTCCTTCCCGTCAAGTCCCGGGGCATGGATGATCAGCGGCACTTGCTGCAACTGTTTTTCTTCGAAAGGACGGATTTCTTCACCCATGATTTTAGACATGGCTTTATTATGGTTGGTAGAGATACCATAGTGGTCACCATAGAAAACAAAGATTGTGTCTTTATATTCGCCAGCTTCTTTCATATCCTGGAAGAATTGTTTCAAGGCCTCATCCATATAGCGTGCTGTCTGGAAATAACGATCGACAGTACCATCACCTGTGTTGGCTGGTTCTATCATAATATCTTCTTTATCGTTTAGTACAAACGGATAATGGTGTGTCAGCGTAATGAACCTGGTGTAGTATGGTTCTTCTAAATTCTTGATTTTTGGAATGGATTGTTCAAAGAATGGAATATCTTTCAATCCATAGTTTACGGAATTCTCTGGTGTAACGTTATAATCTTTTTCAGAAAAGAAGTGATCATAACCAAGCGACTTGTACATCACATCACGGTTCCAGAAACTATCGTTGTTTCCGTGGAATACAGCTGATGTGTATCCTTTTTCCCCTAAGATTTCAGGGGTGGCGTTGTATTCATTACCAGAGTTAGTTGTAAACACAGCTCCACGCGGTAAACCGTAGAGAGAATTGTCGACGATAAACTCAGAATCAGATGTTTTACCTTGCCCTGTATTATGGTAGAAATTGCTGAAATACAGGCTGTTTTCATCTTTTACGAGATCATTCAGGAATGGTGTCACTTCTTGTCCATTCAATTTATAATCAATAACGAAATTTTGTAGAGATTCCATGGAAACAAGTACGACATTTTTTCCTTCTGCTGCACCGAAGTACTTGTCAGACTTGCCTTTTTCAGCATTCGTATAGTGCTGTACTTCAGAGAGCTCGCTGCTTTCAGCAAACGCTCTATGCGTTTGTGTTTTAGCAGTCATAACGCCATCATAGACGTGGAAATTATAAATACCCAGCAGCTTTACGAGCATGGCACGGTCAAAAGTACGGGTAAGCAGTTCCGGACGTTCTGCTTCTGCAAGGCTCAAGTTAATGGTCATGGAAAGCAGGGCAGTAGCAAAAATGGCAGTCACTGTCCGTTTCTTCAGTGCCAATACTAAATGATTCTTTTGGATTTTCGCCCAAACGACTAGTGCGATGAAATCTACCCATAATAATAGATCAGTAAATCCCATCAATTCTTTGGCACTTCCACCTAGTTCCAGGAAGTTCTTATACTGCATCAATACCGGAATCGTGATGAAATCACTGAAAAAGCGGTAATAAACGGCATTTGCAAATAATACAAACGACATGATGAAGTATAAAGTCAAGAAAGCTTTGACTCTTCTTTTCTTGGAAAATAGGAAACTGAGTCCTAAGAAAAATAGAATCGAACCTAACGGTGTTAGGATCAGGATGATTTCCTGCATCGTATTTTCAATATCTAAAGAGAATGAGTATTTTAAAGTTAAATAGGTTTTTGCCCATAACAACAGAACAGCTGCGACAAAAAAGAATAACCCACTTCGGAACATTTTGTTGAATCTTTCATTCATTTTTGTATTTCCTCCCTGCTGTATTTGTGACAGAGTTAATTTTTCATGAATCAAGTCTTAAACTTAACGGAATAAGCGCTAAAAGTCAACCTCTTCCAGATTTGTTCACAGTATATTCATAGTTTCTACCATAATAGTATAGAATGCCAGTTTTTCTTTTAAACAAATTTCGTCACTGCTTCTCTGATATTCACCATTCCCGGTGAAGTGAAATGTAAACGTAGGATTAATAAATGTAAAGATACGGTAATAATGATTTGGATTTTTTTGAAAAATTTTAAAAAAAGACTGATACCACGCCATTATTAGCCTCGTATAGGATTTGAAACGCATGAAAGCGTTGTCTTTTTTGTAACATTGTATAGGTCAAAAGTTGCAGTTGTTGTTTAAGGCTATAACCTTTTCCCGTTTTCATGGTATACTAATCCTTAAACTCCGAAAAGACTGAATTTTTACACATTCACCACAATTTAAAAAGCTTTTGATAATAGAGGAGGACGCATTCATGGAAAAACATGGCTACCCTATTCCTCAGGGGCTCTATCATCCTGAAAATGAACATGAGGCCTGCGGGATTGGTATGATCGCAGATATCAACGGAAGAAAATCCCATGATATCGTTCAAAATGCGATAACAATTCTTTGTAATCTGGAGCATCGTGGAGGACAATCTGCTGATGTTCATTCAGGGGATGGTGCAGGTATACTGACACAAATCCCTCACCGATTCTTTTTAAAGCAATGTGAAAAAGAAAATATCGAACTGCCTGATGAAGGAGAATATGGTGTCGGGATGGTTTTTTTCCCGCAGGACTCCGAAGTACGTGATAAGAGCACAGAAATATTCGAACGCATCATAGAAGAAGAAGGACATCAGGTGCTGGGCTGGAGAAGGGTTCCTGTTAACGACTCGTTTGTCGGGGATAGTGCAAAGAAGACGAAACCTTTCATCAAGCAAGTCTTTCTTGCTCCAAAAACAAAGCTGGAAGACAGGCTCTCCTATGAAAGAAGGTTGTACGTGATCCGTAAGCGTGCAGAGATTGAAATCTCCAGTAAAGATGGCTTCGATGATTTTTATATCAGCAGCTTATCGACGACGACCATTGTTTACAAAGGAATGCTCATTCCCGAACAGCTGGATTCCTTCTATATCGACTTGAATCATCCTGATTTCAAATCCGCGCTAGCTTTAGTACACTCCCGTTTCAGTACCAATACATTCCCTAGCTGGAAACGTTCCCATCCAAACCGTTACACCATTCATAACGGAGAATTTAATACCCTACGCGGAAATGTCAATTGGATGCGGGCAAGACAGACCCTTTGTCAATCCGAATACTTCAATGAAGAAGACCTTGAAAAAATAATGCCCGTCATTGATTCAAATGGCAGTGATTCATCTATGTTTGATAATGCTTTTGAATTCCTGCATTTGTCGGGCCGTTCTTTAGCACATACAGCGATGATGATGGTACCTGAACCTTGGGCTAATAACACATCTATTAAACAGGAAAAACGCGATTTTTATGAATACCATAGTACATTGATGGAGCCATGGGATGGTCCGGCGGCATTGGTATTTACCAACGGAAAACAAATCTGTGCATGTCTGGACCGTAATGGTCTGCGCCCGGCTCGATATTATGTCACCAAAGATGGCATGATCGTTCTTGGTTCGGAAGTAGGGGCTTTAGATATTTTTGCAGATGACATTGAATATAAAGACAGGCTGCATCCGAGTAAAATGCTCCTCGTTGATTTAGAGGAAGGAAAAATCATTCCGGATGAAGAGATTAAAATGCAGATTGCTAAAGAGCAGCCCTACGATGAATGGGTTTCCAATAATATGATGGATTTGGAAGATCTTCCAGAACCGAAAGAAACAAAGCCGCTGACAACTGATGATCGTCTATTCGACCAGCAGATTGCCTTCGGCTACACAACGGAAGAGTTGAATAAAATTCTGAAGCCTATGATCACAGATAAACGCGATCCAGTCGGTTCTATGGGGTACGATTCCCCGCTCGCCGTCCTGTCAAAGAAGCCACAGCTGCTTTATAACTACTTCAAGCAGCTTTTCGCCCAGGTAACCAATCCTCCGATCGACGCGATCAGGGAAGAAATTGTGACGGCAGTCGGGACGACGATCGGTGCTGAAGGGAACCTTGTCGATCCGAAGCCTGAAAGCTGCCGGCATATCCGGCTCGAAACACCGGCATTGACCAATCACCAGCTGGAAACCCTCCGTCAACAGAACGTTGATAGTTTCAAAGCTTCTACTCTATCCATTTTGTTCGACGCCAGAGGGCAAGGAGCGATGGAAGTTGCCCTTGAAAGGCTGTTCGAAAAAGCAGATAGAGCTGTAGAAGAGGGGACCACACTGCTGATTTTATCAGACCGCGGGGTTAATCAAGAGCGTGCTGCCATTCCAGCTTTGCTCGCCGTATCTGGCTTGCATCATCATTTGATCAGGAAAGGCACGCGTACCAAGGTCAGCATTCTCCTTGAATCTGCAGAGCCTCGTGAAGTCCATCACTTTGCGACCCTGCTCGGCTATGGAGCAGAAGGAATCAACCCTTATCTTGCTTTTGATTCCTTGCATGACCTGATAGAAAAAGGAGACTTGGAAGGCGTTACATTTGAGGAAGCAGTTGCACAGTATATCAAGTCGGTGACGAAAGGTGTCGTCAAGGTTCTGTCCAAGATGGGGATTTCCACTATCCAAAGTTACCGTGGTGCACAAATTTTTGAAGCGGTCGGTATTAATACAGATGTCATTCAAAAGTATTTCACTCGTACTGCTTCAAGACTTGGTGGAATCGGGCTGGATATCATAGAGAAAGAAGTATTGATGCGCCATGAACGCGCCTATGGGGAACATCGGATCACCGAACAGTATCTCGATTCCGGAGATGAATTTCAGTATCGTGAAAATGGAGAGGATCACCAATATAATCCTCATACGATCCATCTATTGCAGCACGCTTGCCGCAGCAATGATTACCAGCTGTTTAAAAAGTATTCCAAGCTGCTGACAGACGAACGAAACAATCTTCAGTCTTTGCGCGGATTACTGGACTTCAAACAAAGAAGGTCCATTCCAGTAGAAGAAGTGGAATCGGTTGAAGATATTTGTAAAAGGTTCAAAACAGGCGCGATGTCCTTCGGCGCCATTAGTAAGGAAGCACACGAAGCCCTTGCCGTAGCTATGAATAAAATTGGCGGGCGAAGCAATTCCGGTGAAGGCGGGGAAGACCCCGATCGCTTTACCCCAGATGAAAATGGGGATCTGCGCCGAAGTGCAATCAAGCAAATTGCGTCTGGCCGTTTCGGCGTTAACAGTAATTATCTGGTTAACGCTGATGAAATTCAGATTAAAGTGGCCCAGGGGGCTAAGCCGGGAGAAGGCGGCCACCTGCCTGGTAAGAAAGTTTATCCGTGGATCGCGGAAGTACGGGGCTCTACCACTGGTGTGGAATTGATTTCTCCACCGCCACACCACGATATTTATTCGATCGAGGATTTGGCCGAGCTGATTCATAACTTGAAAAACGCCAATCCAAGAGCCAGGGTAAGTGTCAAACTGGTATCCGCTGTAGGTGTCGGTACGATTGCTGCTGGTGTAGCAAAAGGAAGAGCCGATCATGTATTAATCAGCGGTTATGACGGTGGAACGGGAGCAGCACCTCGGACAAGTATCAAACACGCAGGACTGCCATGGGAAATCGGCCTGGCGGAAACTCACCAGACATTGGTGCTTGATAATCTTCGCGATCGGATTGCCCTCGAGGCAGACGGTAAGATGATGACCGGGCGCGATGTTGTATATGCGACCTTGCTTGGCGCCGAGGAATATGGATTTTCAACGGCCCCGCTTGTTGTTCTTGGCTGCATCATGATGCGTGTTTGCCATTTGGACACATGTCCTGTCGGGGTTGCGACTCAGAATCCGGAATTACGAAAAAAATTCAACGGTAACGCTGATCATGTCGCTAACTTCATGCGTTTCATTGCACAGGAAACGAGAGAGTTGATGGCAGAGCTTGGGTTCCGTTCTATTAATGAAATGATTGGGCGTTCGGACATTCTTGAGCCGAAGGAAGATATCGATCATTGGAAAGCAAAGGATATTGATTTCACCGCACTTCTATATCAGCCAATCGTTCCAGAAGGTGGAGGAACGTATAAGGTCCGGGAGCAGGACCATGAACTTCCTGACAAACTGGACCAGCAGGAATTGATTCCTCGCTGTAAAAAAGCACTGGAAAATAAAGAGCCGGTAGAAGCTACGTTCTCGATCCGTAATATCAACCGGGTAACCGGGACGATGCTTGGAAGTGAAATCACTCGTCGTTATGGTGCAGAAGGCCTTCCGGAGGACACTATCCGTTTGACCTTCAATGGCTCTGCAGGTCAGAGCTTCGGTGCTTTCATTCCAAGGGGCATGACCTTGCGGATGATCGGTGACACCAATGACTATGTTGGAAAAGGATTATCCGGTGGTAAAATCATCGTTTATCCATCATCGAAATCAAGCTTCATTCCTGAAGAAAACACCATTGTCGGAAATGTTTCCTTTTATGGAGCGACTAGTGGAGAAGCTTATATTAACGGACTTGCCGGTGAGCGGTTCTGCGTAAGAAACAGCGGAGCAAAGGTGGTTGTCGAAGGTATCGGAGACCATGGCTGTGAGTATATGACCGGCGGTAAGGTCGTTGTTCTTGGTGACACCGGCCGGAACTTTGGTGCAGGGATGTCTGGAGGGGTCGCTTATGTTCTCGATGAAGGCGAGGAAGCCTTTGACAGCAAGTGCAACAAAGAACTGATCCAGCTTCAGGCATTGGCGGATCCAATTGAAATCCAGGAGTTATATGACATGATTAGAAAACATGTGGAATATACGAATAGTCCAAAAGGACACCGGATCCTGGATAACTGGGATGCTTATGTCTCTAAATTCGTCAGAGTCATTCCAACGGCTTTCCTTGAAATGGAAGAACGAATTGCTAATTTGAAGGGGACAGGCATGAGTAAATTTGATGCTGAAATGACAGCATTTGAAGAAAGTCAACGAGGAAAAGAACTCGTCAAATAAATAAAGGAGGGGGATACGATGGGAAAGACTACAGGTTTTATGGAATATGAGCGCCAGTCACAACGCGAACGTGACCCTTCTGAACGTACAAAGGACTGGGTAGATTATACCGCTCCGATGACAGAAGATGAAATTAAAAAACAAGGGGCACGCTGCATGGATTGCGGCGTTCCTACTTGTCATACAGGAACTGAAATAAACGGTTCGACAACAGGGTGTCCGGTCAATCATTTAATTCCGGAATGGAATGACCTGGTTTACCGTGGCCAGTGGAAGGCAGCACTGGAAAAAGAACATGAAAAAAACAATTTCCCTGAATTTACAGGGATTGCATGTCCTGCACCATGTGAAGGGGCATGTGTACTAGGGATTAATGAATCGCCCGTTGCCATCCGTACGGTAGAACGTTCCATTATCGAGAGAGGCTTTGAAGAGGGATGGGTCAAGCCTGAGCCTCCATCCAAGCGTACCGGTAAGAAGATTGCGGTTGTAGGCTCTGGCCCAGCCGGAATGGCAGCTGCGGCCCAGCTTAATAAAGCGGGTCACTGGGTGACAGTATATGAACGTCATGACCGTGTCGGCGGGCTTCTGACTTATGGTATTCCGGAAATGAAACTCTCTTACGAAATTGTCGAGCGTCGTGTCAAGATTCTGGAAGCGGAAGGTATCGAGTTTGTCACCAATACCGAAGTAGGAAAAGATGTGACGGAGGAGCAGCTTCGGGCTGATTTTGATTCCGTTATCCTATGCGGGGGGTCAACCGTCCACCGCAACATTCCTGCCGAAGGACGTGAATTGAAAGGAATTCATTATGCGATGGATTTCCTTCACCAGAACACTAAAAGTCTGCTTGATTCCAATCATGAAGATGGCAACTATATTTCTGCAAAGGATAAGGATGTCATTGTCATTGGCGGCGGTGATACAGGTACGGACTGTCTGGCTACCTCTGTCCGTCACAATTGTAAAAGCCTGACACAATTCGATATCTACGATAAGAAATTATCCGCGCGTGATGATGAGGATAATCCATGGCCACAATGGCCGATCGTTCACCGTGTTGAATACGGGCACAAAGAAGCGGCGGCTGTCCTGGGTGATGATCCCCGGGCGTACGCAGTCATGACGAAGAAATTTGTCGGAGACGAAAACGGGCACGTTAAAGAGGTCCATACCGTTAATGTGAAACTTCGTTATGAAAATGGGAAAAAAATCAGAGATGAAATTCCCGGAACAGAAAAAGTCTGGCCTGCTGACTTAGTATTGCTGGCTATTGGTTTTAAAGGACCTGAGCAGGATCTGATTAAACAGCTTGGCGTGGAGACGACAGAACGCTCCACTGTTAAAGCAGAATATGGAAAATATACGACTAATGTAGAAGGTGTGTTTGCGGCAGGAGATGTTCGCCGCGGCCAAAGTTTGATCGTATGGGCAATCAATGAAGGGCGTGAAGCCGCACGGGAATGTGACCGTTATTTGATGGGGACAACGGAATTACCATAAACAAGTGATGGAGTTACAAGTCCTCCCCCAGTAAGGAATACCAGTGTGGACAGACGACCGATTTTCTTTGTGAAACTTCGATAAGTATTTCGGTTGGCCGTTTTTCCTGGTGACTTACGACATTCACTCCCACAAGGATATTAATAGTAACAAAAACCAGAAGAATGTCGTCTGGTTTCCAGGCTGCCGAGAAAATCTCGGCAGCTTTTTTCTTTGAATATAATTCGGGATAGGAATAACAGGAAGCCTGTTCCTGGAATTGCTTATTGCTCCGCTGATTAGAGGTGGCACTCCGCTAATTGTTGGCACTCTACCGCTGCTTTTCTTGCCTCGTCCGCTGATTTTAAGCTTTGAACCCCTGATATCGGCTTCGTTCCGCTGATTCTAGCGTTTGTTCCGCTGATTTCTCGCACGCTAGCGCTGACGAGTCCCTGCAGGGCAAGGCCCGAGGAGACTTGTCGTCTTCCCGGTGGAAAGGGAATCGCTTACCACCACAATGTCTTAAGCCAATGCTCACTTTACTTGTTTATGGATCAGTCTCGTAAGGATAGTGTTCAGTTTTGTTTGTTTTTACATATGCTTTATATATATAGTACAAGTAGTGGGGGTGGTCGTTTGAAAAAAAAGTTTGTGCTTTGGGCGGCAGGTCTATATATTCTTTATGCCCTGGTCATTGGAGCGTATCTGTTCTGGTGGTCGGCCTATGGAGTCCCTGAAGCATATCAGGGAACATCAGCTGATCCATCTACGTTTATGACGGAAAAAGAACTTGCACTTAGCCAGGAATATTCAAGATTCCAGTCATTTTTATATCTAGTCAGCATTCCGCTTGAATGGTTGGTTTATGGAGGTATTCTCGTATTTGGGTTATCCCGGATGCTGAAGCAGTTCGGGGAGCGGGTTTCCAAAAAGCATTTTGTCCAAATACCTATTTATGTACTGTTTTTGACTATATTGATGTGGCTGTGCAATTTTCCCATCGACTATATAAGCAGACGGCTTTCTTTGGCGTATGGTATCTCTACTCAAAGCTTTTCCGGCTGGATGCGCGATGAACTTATCAGCTTTTGGCTCAATGTCGGTATATCAGCCGTTCTGATTACGGTGCTTTATTTCTTAATGAGAAAATTCGTCAGACGCTGGTGGTTGTTTTCCTGGGGACTGCTCGTGCCGTTTCTTATCTTTATGATGTTCATTCAGCCGGTGGTCATCGATCCGCTTTATAACGATTTTTCCAGGCTAAGCAACCCTGATCTGGAGGAAAAAATTCTGTCATTGGCAGAGCAGGCAGGTGTTCCTGCAGATCGTGTATATGAAGTGAATATGTCGGAGGAAACGAACGCAATGAATGCTTACGTCAATGGCATCGGTTCGAATCTGCGTATCGTTTTATGGGATACAACACTGAATAAGCTGGAGGACAAAGAGGTATTGTTCATCATGGCTCATGAAATCGGCCATTATGTGATGGATCATCTATTCTATATGCTTGCAGGTTCCATAGCTGCCAGCCTTATCGGACTTTATCTCGGCTACAGACTGCTTCATGCAGCTGTACGGCGTTGGGGGAAATCCTGGGGAGTAAAGGAAGTTTCCGATATTGCCTCCCTTCCTGCCCTATTGCTTATATTTTCGTTATTGTCATTTGCGGCTACTCCAATTGAGCTTGCCATTTCACGTCAGGCAGAGCAGGATGCTGATGAGTACGCGATAGAAATGACAGAGGATGTCGATGCTGCTGTCGGCTCTTTTCAGGAATTGACGGTGAACAGCTTGAGCACGGTTAATCCACCTGCCCTTGTAAAATATCTAAGCTATGGCCATCCAACAATGATGGAAAGAATTCATATGCTGGAGAATTACCAAAAGGAAGAATAATATATAGCAAGGAATAGGAGAACTAATAAAAACAGGCCCCCCTTATAATCAAGGGCAGGCCTGTTTTGCTTTAGCCGCTTTTATCGCATCCAGCTCCAGCGCCTACCCCCTCGAGGTCTTAAGTCGATCCTCTCTGTGACAAAAGAGCGTCACGGCGAGGCTTGACTTAAGCTGGTCGGGGGTGATCCAGGCGCTTCCGCTTTTATCGCATCCAGCTCCAGCGCCTACCCCCTCGAGGTCTTAAGTCGATCCTCTCTGTGACAAAGAGCGTCACGGCGAGGCTCGTCTTAAGCTGGTCGGGGGTGATCCAGGCGCTTCCGCTATAGTTTATGATTTATCTTTTTTCTTATTTAAATAATCGATCAGTCCCATCGTACAAACTTCAAGGTCAATCTTCAAAATTTCGTAGACTGGATGGCTATCAGGTACGTCGTGCGCGTTCAAAAAGTTAGTGACTTTTTCATGCAAATGCTGCTGGATCGACTCATGAGGATCATTATCTGAATAATGTTTTTCGGCTATTTCTACAAAAACAGGGATCCACTGGGAAACTTCTCGAAGGACTCTTTCTGGTTCTGTAGATTTTCCGAAATGCCCAAAATAGATGCAATCAACATTCATCTCTAGTACCCGGTCTATGGAAATCTGCATGGCTTCAGGGTCAAACTGATTGGGTGAGGTGGAAGGCAAATGAAAAGTTACGCCGCAATCTTCTGTCTGATGATAACGTATGCCAACCGTATCTCCGGTGAATATCCCATTACTCCATGAATCATATATGCCCAGGTGGTGTTTGGCGTGGCCTGGTGTGTCGAAAAACTCCAGAACGCGGTTTTCTCCGATAGTCAGGGTATCCCCTTCCCCTTTAACGGTTATACGTTCTTCTGGTATAGGTAAAACAGGGTCGAACAATTCATCGAATGCATCACCATAAACTGCCCGTGCTCCAGCAATTAATTTGGAAGGATCAGCCAGATGCCTGCTTCCGCGCTGATGAACAATTACTTGAGCCTGCGGGCACTCCTTCAGCAGTAAACCCGCTCCACCAGCATGATCCAGATGAATGTGAGTTAACACGATATACTTCACTTCGTCTGGGTCCAGTTGTAAATCTTTAAGCCCTTTAATTATGTGAGGTACTGATGGGCTCGGACCCGTTTCCACCAGGGTCAGGCTGTCTCCCTGCAATACATATGTACCTGTCCGTCCGGGCATCCCTAAGTCAAAACCATCAATGAGATGTACCTGATTTCCTGCATTTATTGGTGCCTTGTTTCCCAAATCCATCACCTTCCTTAGTCGTTGAAGTGAACTATCCTTCCTTATTATACGATTTTACGGAATATTCTGGCAAACAGGCTGTTGCCGTTAAGGAGAGTGAATAACTTCGCCGGTATGGTGTTTTAAAAGCGTGTGAACGATATTAAGGGGTTCGGACCCTTGACCCTTTTCGGGCAGTATAAATGTGATAAAATAAAGGTATTACTTCCAATAATCAAACTAGTGAAAAATGAGGGATTTATGATGGATAATAAAGCGGTGGTACTCGGAGCTAATTATTATATAGGATTAAGCACGATTCGTTGCCTGGGAATGCATGGCGTGCATGTTGCCGCAGTGGATTATGGCACAGAAGGCACGTACGGATTTCATTCCAAATATTTGTCGGAAATGCTTGTTGGTCCACATTACAAAAAAGACCCAGAGGGGCTTTTGACTTTTTTGATCGATTACGCTAAAAAGCAGAGCAGCCCTCCGGTATTGATTCCAACCGCAGACCCTTATGTCGAATTTATGGATGAACATCTGGATGAACTGCGGAAGTTTTACTTGATTCCACAAACAGAGCAGGGTCTTTATATGAAAATGATGGACAAGGGTGCCTTACATAAGCTTGCTACAGAGCATGGAGTGAGAGTGCCGGAAACAGTCGCTGCAGACGACCCGGAGTTTATGGGGAAAGTCCGTGAAATAATTAAATTCCCTTGCCTTGTCAAGCCGGTTGATTCACCTGCTTTTGTTTCTAAATTCAGGCAAAAACTTTTTAAAGTATATGACGAGCAGGAGCTTAAAGAAAAAGTCAAACAGGCAAAAGATGAAGACTTGGAAGTGATCATACAGCGGATTATTCCTGGCTTTGATGATCATATGTATACTTTCGATGCCTATTTGAATCAGGATTCAAAAGTGACGCACTGGGTGACCTGCCAGAAGCTTCGTCAGTTTCCGATAAATTATGGTGCTTCGGTATATACACAGCAAAAATATATTCCGGAACTTTATGACATTGGCGCGAAGTTTTTGGAAGGTGCCAAGTATAAAGGTTTTGCTGAGATGGAATTGAAGAAAGATGCGGAAACAGGGGAGTATTATTTGATTGAAGTGAACGTTCGAATTACGAACCTTAACAGCCTTCTCTTCAAAACAGGCATCAACTTTCCGTATATCACGTATCGCGAGTTGATCGGTGATCCGCTTGATTCAAAGGCGGTCAAGGAAGATACCGGCTATACATTCTGGTATGCATACGAGGACCTGCTTGCTGTAAGGGAGTATATCAAAACCGGTCAGCTTAGACCGGCAGCAATTCTCCAATCGTATTTCAAACCGAAAGCCTATGCCATCTGGGATGCCAAAGATCCAAAGCCAGCCTTTGCTTTCTTTAAAAAATTGTTTGGGCTTGTTACAAATAAATTTACCAACAAAAGCAGTGCATAAAGCCGCCAGACAAAAGTATCCGTTTTATGCACGGTAAGTATCGGGAATAATGAAATATCGATACTTATAAAGTGAAATGGGCCCTTTTGCCTAAAAACAGGATAATTATCCTGTTTGAATAGCTTTTTCTATGTTAGTCATATGGGAGTTTATGATATAATGGACAACTATGAAAAGCATTTATTTACCATATACTTGAAATAGGTCGAATAGAGTCATGGTGCAGGAAGGGAGGAAATCAATGTGAAGCTGGATGTATTGCTCGAATCAGTCGACATAATAGAAAGCGAGAATAAAAAAGACATTGACATTGCAGGGATTGCCTATAACTCCAACGATGTTACTCCTGGAGATGTATTTGTTTGTATCAAGGGGTTTGTAACAGATGGCCACGATTATATTGGTGGGGCTGTCAAAAACGGGGCAGCGGCTATAATCGTGGAAGATTTACAGGATGGGTGGGATATCCCGCAAATTCGGGTGAAAAACAGTCGTTTGGCTTTGGCCGCAATGAGCGATACATTTTACGGACACCCTTCCCAATCCATGAAAACGGTAGGTATTACAGCTACGAACGGTAAAACGACTACTTCGTTCATGACGGATGCCATTCTTGAAAAACATGGATGGAAAACCGGCTTGATCGGTACTGTTGTGGTGAAAATGGGTGACTATGCGGAGCCTGCCACATTGACGACTCCGGAGTCACTGGATTTGCATCATTACTTTGCCCAAATGAGAGAGCGTGACATCTCGCATGTTACGATGGAAGTTTCTTCATCTGCACTTGATCTTCATCGTATAGGTAACGTTGATTTCGATATTGTTACACTAAACAATATCAGTCGAGAGCATATTGACCTGCACGGTTCTTTTGAAGAGTATTTCAATACCAAGGCCAGCCTGGTCCGCAATGCCGGCCCGGATAAATGTGCCGTGTTGAACTTGGATTGCCCTTATTCTTCCTCGCTTGTCAATGAAACCAAGGCGCAGGTGCTGACCTTCAGTGTGGAAAAAGAGGACGGGCATCTTTGCTGTAAAAACCTTGACCTTTCCACTGGAAGGGCCAAGTTTACGGTGGAGGTTCGCAAACCGTTTGAGGTGAATGGGGTGAAAGTTGAACCGCAGGAATTCGATATTGAACTGGCTACGCCCGGTTATCACTCTGTTTATAACTCGATGGTTGCTATTACTGTCGGGCTTGTCTCTGGCGTTCCTGTAAATACCATTCAAACAAGCTTGCGGCAGTTTGGCGGGGTCGAAAGACGTTTTGAAATCATCTTCGAGGATGACTTTAAGATTATTGATGACCACTTTGCCAACAACGGTAATATAGATGTTACCTTAAGCACTATGCAAAAAATGGAATTTAAAAACCTAAAGCTTGTTTATGCGATCAGGGGAAACCGGGGTCCAACTGTAAATAGGGAAAACGCAAAAGCTATCGCCGAATGGGCGCCGAAACTTGGTATAGGGGAGGTTGTGGCAACCCTGAGCCGCTCCCATGTTACAACAAAAGATAAGGTCACAGACGAAGAGATAGAGGTCTTCCGGGAAGAAATGGATGAAGCCGGGGTGAAAGTCCATTTATACGAAGAATTGGATGATGCCATATCCCATGCATTATCCGAAGTGGAAGCGGATGATATCGTTCTCCTTGCCGGCAGTCAGGGAATGGATTTTGGGGCCAACATTGCCCTTAATCAGATGAAGGAAGCACGCCCTGAAATAGATGAAGAAAAACTTTTCAAGCCTTTGGAAAACAGAGTTGCAGGAATTTTAGGATGAAATCAGAAACAGAGCCATATAGTTAAGTGAGGGAACTGATCATGAACGACAAAATTATAGGCATACTCGGGGGGATGGGCCCGGAAGCAACAGCGGATGGCTACTTGAAAGTCATTCGAGCGACAAATGCAAGAAAAGATCAGGAACATTTTCGGGTGATCATTGACAGCAATCCTAAAATACCTGACCGTACAGAAGCCATTTCCAGAGGCGGGGCAAGTCCTGTACCGGCAATGGTCGAGACGGCGAAGAACCTGGAACGGGCAGGTGTTGACATTGCATATGTCCCCTGTATGACTGCACATTACTTCATAGACTATGTTCAAAAGGAAGTGTCCTTCCCTATTATGAATGCTTTTGTCGAGTTAAGGAGATATATATCTGCTAACTTTCCAGAGGTTAAAAAGATAGGCGTACTGGCTACTTCCGGTACATTGGAAACAGGTCTGTTTGAGAAATACATGGATAATATCGAAGTGATTTATCCAAATACCGTCACTCAAAATGAAAAGGTGATGCGTGCTATTTACGGAGAGAATGGCATCAAAAGCGGGATCACTTATGGTGAGCCGCTTGAACTCTTGCAGGAGTCTGCTGAAGAGCTGATTGAGAACGGGGCAGAGCTCATTATTTCAGGCTGTACTGAAGTGGGGCTGGTATTACAGCCATACCACATTACAAAACCCTTTATCGATCCGATGGAAGTAATTGCAGATTCCATTGTTAGAACGGCGTCTATTCCGCTTAGCAGTAAATGACATTGGTGATAGAAGGAAAGAGGTAGTTACATGGTAAGAATAGGAGAGCTTCTCCAGGCAATTACAGTAAAGGAATCTATGAATCATAGAGATTTGGAAATCACAGGAGTATCCTATCATTCACAGAAGGTTTCTCAGGGAGATTTGTTTGTCTGTGTAAAAGGATACAAAACAGATGGACATAAATATCTTTCTCAGGCTATTTCCAAAGGGGCAGCCGCAGCGGTCGTGGAAGATTACCAGGAGAGCATGAGCATTCCACAATATATTGTAGGAAACAGTCGCCAGGCTCTGGCGCAGCTCGGAGCTGCCTTTTACCGGTCTCCATCTGAAAAAATGAAAATGATAGGTATTACTGCTACTAACGGTAAAACAACAACTTCCTATATGACCAATGCCATTTTGGAAAATCACGGTTTCCGAACAGGATTGATCGGTACGGTTTCGATTAAAAATGATGATTCTTACATTCCATCAGAATTGACCACACCGGAATCTTTAGATTTACAGAATTACCTTGCCCAGATGGCAGATAATGATGTTTCTCATGTCAGTATGGAAGTTTCCTCCATCGCTATGGATATGTACCGAGTGGAGACGGTCGATTATGATATAGTCATGCTGAATAATGTCAGCAGAGAGCACCTTGCGGATCATGGTTCATTCGAAAACTATTTTGCCGCAAAATCAAAGCTTATACGGAATGCCAGGGAGGGCAGTTTTGCTGTTCTTAATCTGGACTGCCCATACTCTTCGTCGCTGATTGGAGAGACTATGGCCACGCCGGTCACCTATGGGGTGAAAAGCGATCATGGTCATTTAACCTGCAGAAATTTGGATTTATCAACAGGCAGAGCCAAATTCACTGTGGAGATTGTCAAACCATTTTATGCAGAGGGAAGGGAATATGAACCTTGTCAGTTCGATATGGAACTTGCTGTGCCCGGACTACATTCTGTATATAACTCCATGGCAGCGATAACCGCAGGTCTTCTTAGCGGTGTTTCCATTTCCACAATCCAGGAAACACTTAGAACCTTTGGCGGTGTCGAACGCAGGTTTGAAATGATTTACGATAAGGATGTAAAGGTCCTTGATGATCATTTCGCTAATGCAGGAAACATTAATGTTACGCTGGAAACACTGAAATATATGGATTTTAACAATCTGCATCTCATTTATGCGATCCGTGGGGCCAGAGGCATTGAAGTCAACCGAGAAAATGCTGAAACAATCGCTGAATGGGCAACCAAGCTAGGTGTGGACGAAATCACCGCTACTTCAAGTGTTTCCCACGTGACAGAAAAGGATAAAGTTCAAGAGGAAGAAGTGGAAATTTTCCAGCAAGTGATGGAAGATGCCGGGATAACCGTCCACCTGTATGATGAATTGCCAGAAGCTATTACACACGCCCTTGCCAGTATTGAATCCGAAGATCTTGTACTCCTTGGGGGTTGTCAGGGAATGGATCATGGGGCAGAAATTGCCTTGCATCAACTGAACCAGAGAGAAGCTGGTAAAGTGGAGCTCAGACAAACAATCTTTTCCACAGAATAAGAAGTACGCCGGTATGTCCAGTTATTTGCAACATTCCTATATTAAGGGGGAAGTTGAATGAAAGGCGTTGAGATGGAAAGGTTCAATATTTTCCTGGAGGAATCATTTAGTGACGGTGTCTATTTCAGGGAATTGAGATTGTCTCCGGAAGAATTGGATTTTGTGAAGAAAAAATTCCCTAAAGCAAAAATTGAAGGGAATCCAAAAGTTTCAGGTAATGACCAGAAAGCATGGTATGAAGTTCACATTCATCCAGCTTCTGGCGATAGGGAAGAAGAATCTCCGGAAATGATCGCTATCCAAAAAGAAAAAAGAAGGCTGGAGCATGAACTGGCACGTTTGAAAAAATCTAAATCGCCTAGAAATGCAAAAAAAAGCATAAAGCCCTAAGAGTTTTTTGGGTTACACCCCGGGACATCCATTATTTGGATGTCCCGGGGTGTTTTTTTAATGCTTCTTAAGCTGAGCGAGCCACTTGCGGTTTTGTGGCATTCAGTTCCAGCACCTTCCCCCTCGAGTTCCTAAAACCATCATTTCTTGTTGTCTATTAAAGTTATTGATTATTACAAAGGTAATTATAATTAAATTAGTAGAAACATCATTCGACAAGGTTCTACAGAGAATTTTGTAGAAAAAATAAGTTTTGTGTCACATTCACGTAAAAAATGAAACATAAATGTAATAAAAATTAATCTAATATTGGCGAATTTCTTTGTTATAATGAGTTTTGGATAAATGAAGCAATAAAACCAGTTTTCTCAAAGCGAAATCCAAGAACATACACCAAGAATTTTTAATAGGAAGTGATTAAGCTTGATCGTAATGCAAGATGGAAGTTTGATAGGTCTTAATAGCAGGAAAGTTTTTCAGTTAATAGATGCAACAAAGAAACACATACATAGATTGCTTGTGAGTAGTATTTTGTTTGCAGCAGTTAGAGGTGAAGCCGGATATGAAGCTTAAAACCTTCGGGCGTCATGGAAGAGAAGGCGTCAAAAACCTGGCTCGTAACGGCTGGATGTCATTTGCGTCCATTTCTGCTGTCACAGTCACTTTGCTGCTTGTAGGTGTTTTCGCTGCCTTGTTATTCAATTTGAATGAGATTGGTACACAAATTGAAGAAGATGTCGAGATTAAAGTTTTCATCGAACGAACTGCAGATGAAGAAGCCAAAGAAACCCTTCGCAATGAACTGGAAGGAATTTCGAAAGTTGCTTCTGTAGAGTATCAGTCAAAAGAAGAAGGGCTGCAACAGCTGATAGAAAGCCTAGGAGATGAAGGTCAAGTCTTTGCCTCATTAAAAGATGAGAATCCATTAAATGACGCTTACGTAGTTAAAACAGCTGACCCGGAAGACACATTGTCAGTTGCAAAATCTATTGAGAATTTCAAGAGCGTTGCTGATGTTGAATACGCAAAGCAAACTGTCGAACGACTTTTCAATGTTATGAATGTGATGCGTAACATTGGTATTGGACTGATTATCGGTTTGTTGTTCACTGCAATGTTCTTGATTGCCAATACAATTAAAATCACAATTGTCGCCCGCCGTCGAGAGATCGAAATCATGAAACTGGTTGGTGCAACAAACTGGTTCATCCGCTGGCCATTCCTATTTGAAGGAATCATGATTGGGATACTGGGCGCAGCAATCCCGATAGCGTTTGTAATATTCGGATACGATTATATTTACACAGAAATCGTAACCAGATATCCGACCTTATTCATCGACTTACTTCCTGTTTATCCATTTGTATTACAGGTAGCAGGGTTGTTAGCGCTAATGGGGATTGTCATCGGCCTTTGGGGCAGCATGACATCCATTCGTAAGTTCTTGAAAGTTTAAATGAAACAGATAACTACAAATAAAAAATAAATGGAAACACCTTGGGGAGGAAGAGGATTTGAAGCGTAAAGTATTATTAGCCGCATTGTCGTTAAGTCTTGGAGTAATGCCTGCGTTGCCAGGTATCGCCACTGCAGAATCAAACCAGGAAAAACTGGAAGATGTAAGGGAACAACGGGAAAACAAACTGCAGGAAAAGAAAGAAACACAAGGGGAAATAAGTGATATACAGGCAGAGCAGGAACAAGTTCTTGATGAAATAGAAAAACTAGAAAAACAAGTGAAAGAAACAGAATCTAAAATTGCCACGAAACAAAGCGAAGTCGATCAGACGAAAGCAGACATCGAAAAGCTTAAAGAAGAAATCGCTGTACTGGAAAAGCGTATCGCTGAACGGGACAAGCTCCTGAAAGAACGTGTAAAAGCTATGTACCAAAACGGCGGAAGCATTGACTATCTGGAAGTCTTGATGGGAGCCAAAAACTTCGGCGACCTTCTGGACAGGGTTCTTGCTTTGAACACAATTGCGGAACAGGATAAAGAGATCCTCGAACAGCATAAAGCAGACCAGGAAGCAGTCAAGCAAAAGAAAGCTGAAGTAGAAAGCAAACTTGCATCTCTTCAGGATAAACTTGCAGAATTGGAAGGATTAAAAGCAGACCTTAAATCTCAAAAAGCTGAACAAGATAAACTGATGGCATCTCTTGAAAAACAAGAAAAAGAACTTCACAACCATGCGATGAGCCTTGAAGAAGAAGCAGAAACTTTAAAAGCACAGGAAGCTGCCATTCAAAAGGAAATTGAGCGTCAGAAAGAACTTGAGCGTCAACGCGAATTAGAGAGACAGCGTGAGCTTGAAAGACAAAGGGAATTAGAACGTCAACGTAAAGCTGAGGCAAAAGAAGAAGAAAAGTCCAGCCAGGCATCAGCATCCACTCAATCTGAACCAGAGCCGGTACAAACAAAAGCATCATCTAGTGGAAGCATCTTCAGCTGGCCAACATCAGGTATTGTAACGTCAACAGTCGGGCAACGCTGGGGACGATTCCATTCCGGGTTAGATATTGCAACTAATAGTAAGGTTGCTATCCGCGCAGCTGCAGATGGTACAGTCATTCGTGCTTTCTATGATGACAGCTATGGTAATGTTGTGTTCATGAGCCATTACATAAACGGGCAGCAATACACGACCGTTTATGCGCATATGAGAAACGCTCCTGCTGTTTCTGCCGGACAATCTATTTCTCAAGGTACTTTCCTTGGGCACATGGGGAACACAGGAAACTCTACTGGCCAGCATTTACATTTTGAAATTCATGAAGGCCCGTGGAATGGCTCTCGTTCCAACGCAGTGCCAGTACTGCCATACCTGCCTTAAAAATATGTTTTATCAAGTATCACATCCGAATCGGGTGTGATACTTTTTTTGTTTTAGTCGTGGGTAAACAGGCACTTCCGCTTTTGTCGCGTCCAGATTCAGCCTTAAGACTGAAAGGAAATCATTCTTGAGAGCATCGCCGCTGATCTGGCTATCTAATAAACTATCATTAACTCGAATAAAGGGCGTGGTAAGGTTGGCGGTAAAACAATTGGCTGGTAATGAAGGACAGGATTTGCGACAGGAACAGACAGCACCGTCCGTTTTTCGGAATAAGAACTTTCTTCTTTTATGGGGAGCGGCATTATTATCAAGTTTTGGGATATCTTTCTTTTTATTTTCCCAGAGCTGGTACGTTGTTAACTTTTTGAATTTGGAAGCTTCTCTAGGGATGATTTATATAGCTGCAAGCATTCCTCGTGTATTGTTCATGATTATCAGCGGAACTGTGGCCGACAGGTTCAGTAAAACGAAAATCATGTTCCTCTCCGATTTTTCCAGGAGTCTTCTTCTTGCAGGGCTTGTTCTCTGGTTTATTTTCGGGGAAATAACATTATGGACGTTCGTGGGGTTTGCCTTGTTCTTTGGTATTCTAGATGCATTTTTCTGGGCTGCGGAAAGTGCTGTCATCCCATTAATCATTCAAAAGGAAAACCTTACTCGCGGCAATTCCATCATCCAGATGACGAATCAGACTTCTTTCATTCTGGCACCGATGCTGGCTGGAATCATCATTGCGTTTGGTAATTATGAAATAGTATTTGCGACTACCGCGGTTATGCTGTTGATTGCCAGCATATTGGTGTTTTTTATGCGTGTTACAGATACGGATCGCCAGCGGGATGGCGAGGAACAGGGCTTCTGGGACACATTTCGGGAGGGAGTGGCTTATGTAAAGGAATCTAAGGTATTGACTTTAGTCATTTTAACGACCGTGTTCCTGAATTTATTTCTTGTCGGTCCGATGTCGATGGGACTCCCTTTATTTGTAAAAACAATTCTTAAAGGAACTGCAATAGACTTCAGTATGCTGGAAGCAGGATTGGCAGTCGGGATGCTCATCGGTTCCATCATTGTAGGTGTTTTGAATATCAAACACAGGCGAGGGATGGTTGGGATAATATCATTGATAATTTCTGGTTTCTTTTTTGCAGGGTTAAGCTTATCTGCTAATCTATGGATGGCGATAGTTATGCTTGGACTATTTGGTGTATGTTTATCCTGTTCGAATATACCTTTTATTTCCGCAATCCAAAGTATTGTTGATGATAAGGTGCTAGGGAGGGTCATGGGGCTTATTTCGCTGGCATCTATGGGGCTGATACCAGTTAGCTATGCGATCACTTCTCTCGTATTATCGGTAGGTGTGCCCATCGATCATATTATGACAGTCGGCTCCATATTGGTTGTCTTGTATTCTCTCTTTATTCTGTTCCGTTATAAAGAGATCAAACAGTTAGACTGAGATTATTTTACAAAAATGATAGGGTTCAGGCTCCCATACAGCGAATAGATTAAAAGTGTCTATTTTTGTAAATGCATAGGAGGAGACGAGGTATGATCACTTTTTCTAAACCGGATGTCGAGTATTTTTTCCAAACGTTCGGCATCCAGACTTTTACTGTAAGTCCTGATGAATCTCAACTTGTATTCAGTACGAATATGAATGGAAGCTATAACCTGTGGGGAATGGACCTCCCCAATAACTTTCCGTACCCTTTAACCTTTCATAATCAAAGCTGCTACGAACTTGCTTATGATCCAAAAGGAAAATTCATTCTTGCTGTCATCGATCAGGACGGAGATGAAAACGGGCAGATCTATGCACTACCGCCGCAGGGTGGAGACTTGAAGCCGATTCGAATGGCAGACGGAAAGCGCCATATGCTGCCGCTGCTATCTGAAGACGGGAAAAATGTGTATTACACTTCCACAAAAGACGATGCAACCTACATGAAGAGTTATCGTTACGACTTGATATCAGGTGAGGAAGAAGTGGTTATTCATGGAAAGGATGCAGCGACTTACCTTATGGATAAAAGTCCCGAGGAAGCCAGTTTTATATATGGAAAGCATTTTGCAAATACTTATACACTCGCTTACGTAAGAAGAAGAGACGAGGAAATTTTATTGACTCCAGCTGCCACACCGCAACATACCGTTTCTGCTGCCGTATTTGTATCGGAAAAGGAAATCTATATGATTACAAATTATCAGGAGGATTTTTCTTATTTAGCGCACTTTGACCTCGAGAAAAAGGAATTTCATAAAGTCGCTGAGCGGGAGAAAGAAGACTTCTCCGATCTTAAGTTCGATGAAGTCACGCAAACTCTTTATATTACCAGTGAAAAAGGTGTCCAAGATAAATTGTATAATTACCGACTGTCGGATGGGAAGATGGCGGAAGTTGATATTCCGACAAGTGTCATTGAAAAATTGCATGTGGCAAAATCGGGGAATCTTTACTTGATGGGGCGTACCTCCACCAGGCCATTCAACCTATATAAATACGATAATGAAAAATGGGTTCCGCTCACTAACTATGGAGTTCCAGGTGTGAAAGAAAAAGATCTGAAACAACCGGAAATCCTCACTTATCCATCGTTCGACGGACTCGAGATAGAAGCGTTGTTTTTCAAGGCTGATCCCGATGTGAGTAACGGCCATGTCATTCTTTGGCCGCATGGCGGTCCACAGGCATCTGAGCGTGCATTTTTCCGTTCCCTTTTCCAATTTCTCGTTCACCGCGGCTACAGTATTTTCGCACCTAACTTCCGTGGATCGACAGGCTATGGGTTAAAATACAAGAAAATGGTGGAAGGAGACTGGGGGCACGGTCCAAGGCTCGATAATATCGAAGGACTGGAATGGCTGATTGAACAAGGCTATGCAGACAGAAATAAGATCCTTTTAATGGGAGGAAGCTTCGGAGGCTATATGGCGCTTTTGCTACATGGCCGCCATCCTGAGTACTTCAAGGCAGTTGTTGATATTTTTGGACCCTCCAACCTGTTCAGCTTCATCGATTCGGTACCTGAGCATTGGAAGCCTGTTATGAAGCAGTGGGTTGGCGATCCAGTGGAAGACAAAGAACGATTAGAGGCTGATTCACCCATTAATTATCTCGATACGATGAGCAAACCAATGCTTGTCATCCAGGGAGCTACCGACCCACGGGTGGTAAAAGCGGAATCCGATCAGATCGTGAAAGCCCTGCAAGAAAAAGGGCGTGACATAGAATACATCGTATTAGAGGATGAAGGGCACGGATTTTCTAAAAAAGAAAACGAAGTAAAAGTGTATCGGAAAGTTCTTGAGTTTTTTGACCAATATATTGGATAAACTTGTGAAAAGTCATCTGTCCTGTGTGTTCTTACGGGACAGATGACTTTTTTATGTTTGATGAAAGTTTAACTTTGTAAAAAAATTAAAGTATACGTAAAACTACGGTCCTCGCCATAAGGACTGGCGCACTAAATGATGTCGAAAATAAAATTGCCAAACACCTGGGCCATTATTTTCCTAGCCATCAATTGGCCAGCACCTTCCGGTAATAGTCAGTTTCCAAAATTTTTGCAGAGAAATAAAACTTGCGCTCGACTTCCGCCGCAATCTGTTTCAAATACTCCTCGTCGACTTTTATTCCTTTTGCCGGGGTGAACTCTCTTGTGATCGAGTTGTAGCGTCCTTTTTCAGTGATAAAACTTTTATTCAAAAATGGCACAAGCGGATCTGCATCGGAGAAAATATCTCTTCCCATCAAAAGTCTCGAATCATAACCCAGCCCAAGGAGATTGGACAATGTGGGGATAATGTCCAGGCTGGAAGCGGGCTTGTCGATAGTAACTGGCTTCATTCCTTTTGTATAAAGAATGAATGGGCTCTTATACAGTTCAAAATTCTCTTCCACTGGATGGCCGGCAAGCTCGTCGATGGTTTCTTTGTCGAGGCCATAAGGATAATGGTCTGCACTAAGTGCTATCAGTGTTTGATCAGCGATTCCTTTTTGTTCAAGCTGCTCTAAAAGATGTTCAAGGGCACGGTCTAACTCGACTTGAGTCGCTAGATATGCCTTTGCCTGTTCGGAGTATGGGAGGTCGTCTACATATTTTTTATTTTTGGCTGCCATATTATTGCCTTGAAAATTATATTGCATATGTCCGCTTACCGTCATGTAATAGGCATGGAAAGGCTGGCTATTGATATATTCGGGATTCGTTTTTACCATCATTTCCAAATCAGACGCAGGCCATGTCTTTTTCACATCAAGGCCATTGCCGATTCCCTTGTACGCATAGCCCATATTCGGATGGGAAATATCCCGGCGGTAGTAGGAGTGGGTATGATTATGGTAGGCAACTGTCTTGTAACCAAGCTGTTTAAGCTGGTTCCCCATCGCAAACGGCATGTGATTGTCTCCTGATTTAAAAAAGCTCCACACCCCGCTTTTCGGAAGGAGACTGGTACAGGCGACATATTCACCGTCTGAAGTACTGACTCCCCACGATGGATTATAAAAATTTGGGAAGTTATATCCTTTGTTTACCAGCTTATAAAGTGTCGGTGTTACCTCTTTATGTACGGCATAGGGAGAAAAACTTTCTGCAGTAATGAAAATCAAATTATAGCCTTTATATTTACCTGTATAGTTGTTCTTTTCCGTCGGCTCCACATTTGAGAAATAACGATGCATCTCTTTTAGCGTAGGATTCGTTTCTGTTGAAAGGAGTTTTTCAAAATCAATCGGAAGGATATTATGCTCAGCCATATTTGCCTCTGATTCTGTTGACGCATTTTTATCCAGTGGTGTTGCTTCAAGGGAAGGTTCCCATCCGAATACCAGGCGCTGAAAGTCGATTCGCATAGTTGTCAGCAGGCCAAGCTGTTCCGTAGATTGGATAGGAGCACTATTTTTATAATATAAATCATAGGCAGAATAAGGCTCTTTGCCGCTTGTGGACAGGCTTATTAAGGAGATAGTATGTGTCAGCATCACAGCACAGACCAATGATATTCGGTAGGATCCGGTCACTTTTTTGAAGGAGAAAAGCTTTTTCCCATAGAAAGCGAAAAGTAATGTGGGTAGCATTAACAAGGTAAGCCACGGCAGGTGTTTGATGGAAAGGGCCATGATATCTCGCCAGAACTCCAATATTTGTGAGGCATTTCCTGCCGAGTACAGGGTGTAATAAGTTTTGAAAAATTTAAAATAGATCAACTGGGAGGAAAAAATAAATGAGGTTAATCCCAGTAATATCAGGCTTAACAAATGATTGTATTTTTCCTGGAATAAGCTGCTGATAAAATAAAATAAAATGGCGATTGACAGGGAAAAGGTGAGCGAGATTAAGATATTACCAAAGGAAAATCTCCCTCCTGAAGCAAGTCTCAGAATCATTTCCATGGAGAATATTGCAAGTGAAAGATAGATGATGATATAAGCCTTGCCAGAGATTATATTCACAGTAAAGCTCCCCTTTCGCTCATGGTGCGGTCAAGCATGTCGTTGTCCTATTGTATGCAGCAGACAGTTCATCTATTATTGAATAAAGCATCCTGGGGAAGCTGCTTTTTCGCAATAAATCGGGTCGGTTTGCTATAATTACCATACCTTATCAGAAGGTAAGGCAGGAATTGTCGTATGAAGATTCGGAATGCGCGGAATAGATCCGGAATCGGCGAAGTAATCTTCGAAATCAACGAAAGAAATTCCATACGCTCCGTTCGGAATAGAATGTTTTATTTATGTATTGGTTAACTGCTGCCTTTAAGGGAGGAATATCACAAATGAAAATAGAAGTGTGGTCAGATATTGTCTGTCCGTTTTGCTATATTGGGAAAAGGCGGCTGGAGAGCGCCCTGGAGAAGTTTGAACATCGTGAGGAAATAAAACTTTCATTCAAAAGCTTTCAGCTCGACCCTTCGTTCAAAAGAGATGGAAATACTAGCATTCATGAAAAATTAGCTGCAAAATACAATGTCTCCGTAGACCAGGCTAAATCGATGCATGACCAAATGACAGAGCAGGCGCATGCGGCAGGGCTTGAATATAATTTTGATGATGTGATTCCGACTAACACAGAAGATGCTCATCGTTTAAGTCATTATGCGAAAAGCCAGGGTAAAATGGAAGTTTTCATGGAACAGGCGATGAAGGCTTATTTCACCGATGGACGTGACATCGGGGACCATGATGAACTGGTAAAGCTTTCAGAAGAAGTTGGTTTAGACAAAAGGAAAGCAAGGCAGGTGCTTGAAGAAGGAACCTATCGCGAAGCAGTGGTTTTGGACCAGCAGGAGGGGACGAAAATTGGGGTCCAAGGCGTACCATTTTTTGTTTTTAATAATAAGTATGCGGTTTCCGGTGCCCAGTCTCCCGATACTTTCCTGGAAGTTTTAGAAAAGGTTTGGAAAGAAGAAAATGAACAGCCTGCTATTCAAAAATTACATGACGATTCGACAGGTGAATCGTGTACGGATGACAGCTGTTAATGAAAAAGCCAGGAACACTAGAGGAAGTGTTCCTGGCTTGTTTTCTACATTATTTAGTTTGTTTTAAAGCGGCAATCAAAGCAACTGTGATTATCGTGAACGCTATTAATGACAGAAAAGGGATGGTGATGAAACCCAGCCAGTTGATGTATTCTGCGCTGCACGGTACTCCCTTGGCACATGGTTTTATCTGTGCAAATCCAGGCACCTTCTGCTCCAGGTAGTGGAATATGGAAATCGAACCGCCGATGACAGATAATGGCAGAACATATTTGATGATATTCCGTTCATTATAATAGGTCGCAATTCCAAGTATGATGCTTAGGGGATACATGAATATTCTCTGATACCAGCACAGTTCACAAGGGATGTACTCTTTTATTTCACTGAAATACAGACTCCCGAGAGCAGCTATTAAAGCTGCCAGCCAGGCAACATACAACAGGTAGCTTGGCTTTTTAGTCGGCTCACTCATTGTTTCCCTCTAACTCCTCTTCTATGATGGATGTGATTTTCTCATAATCGAACGGATTTTCTACAAGTTGTCCATTAATCATTACGCTTGGAGTCAGCCGGATGCCATATTCCTCAACCATTTGGGAATCCTTTTGCACTTCTTGTGCGATTGCTTCGGATTCCATGTCCTCTCTCATTTGTTCCAGATCGATGTCTGGAACTGTTTCCCCTGCGATTTTCAACAGTTTTTCAGTTGTAACCCACTCTTCCTCATGACTTTCAGGCTGCGCTTCATATACAGCTTTACTGAATTCAAAGAAATGATCCGGGGCTTGTTTATAGACGGCTTCACTCGCTTTTGCTGCAAGCTCTGAAGCTTCTCCATGGAAAAGTACATTGATATAGGACAGGCTTGCCTTGCCTGAATCAACGTAATCCGCTTTCAACTGCGGGTACACCTGCTCACTCCATGCCTTACAGGAAGGGCATTTGTAGTCGCCGAATTCGACTATCTGAACTGGTGCATTCTTTTCACCGAGAGTTGGCTGACCTTCGATGGATGGTGGCTCAGCAGGTGTTGAGGTGTCATTTTCTGCAGTCTCTTCCTTGGTCATGTTGTCGACAATTACGAATGCAGCGATGATCGCGATGACCGCTACGGTTAATATTACGATGAATTTCATAGATCCTTTATTGTTCTGCGCCATACTTTCACTCCCAAATTATATGTAGTAATCTTTCACTGTTTTGCGAAGGTTTTCATCAACATGGTACCATAAAGATAATAGCTTATAACGATATAAATAGTAATATTTTTTCACATATTTATCTTAATACTTTGTATTAGGAAAGAAAAGTAATAGCTTTCCCGGTTATATAGTTGGAAATGTTGTCAGAGGGTGTTTTGTTGGACGAGCTAATCGTGTTTTTCATCATTATTTTAATAGCATCCATTTTACAAACAGCGACAGGCTTTGGCTTTTCTATTATGGCTACGCCTTTTTTGCTGCTTCTTTTCCAGCCAAGAGAAGCGATTCAAATAAATCTGATCCTATCGTTATTTATTTCCTGCATCTTGGTTGTAAAGCTATGGAAAGATGTGGACATAGAAGTTTTCAAAAGGATCTTGGCAGGGAGTGTCATCGGTTTACCGGTAGGAATTATAGTTTTTATGGCCGCCAATATTAATCTGTTAAAAATGTCCATCAGTTTTACTATTCTATCATTGACAATCCTGCTGCTATTTCGATTTCGGATTCGCCCATCTCAGCGAAGGGATACTATTGCTGGTGGGCTCTCAGGAGTACTGACAACCAGTCTGGGCATGCCAGGTCCACCATTATTGCTTTATTTTTCTGGAACAGAAACGAACAAGGCGACACTAAGGGCAACGACACTTGCCTTTTACCTATTCATTTACTTTGTCAGCCTGCTCATCCAGGCTTCCGTAGCAGGCACTACTGCTGTCACCTGGCTTTATAGTCTTTATGCGCTGCCGTTCGTTAGTATCGGACTGGTTTTCGGACAAGTTATATTTTCAAAGATAAATCAACGACTGTTCCAAGGCTTAGTCTTTGTTTTGTTATTATTTACAGGAATATATTTACTATTGAACAGCTTTTAAAAACATTAATTGCTCACCTATTTCAAGATCATGGACATCTGCAATTGGTAAACTATTTGAACGTTTTATGGTTTATTTCCTTATTTTCCGGTAAGTTTATTTTATAGGAGTGGAGAATAATTAGATACTTTGATATGATGTAGAAGAATATATTTATATCAACTATTACTACTAGGGGGGCCCCGGAATGCGTGGGCTGAGAGGAAGGCGCCAGAAGCCGTCCGACCCTTAAGGACCTGATCTGGTTAATACCAGCGTAGGGAAGTAGTCGAAACATTTGTCTATTTCTTAAACGATACCAGACCAGGTCCCAGCGCGGATCTGGTTTTTTGTTTGGCCGGATTGAGTCTTTTTCTTACACCCCGCGAGAAACATAATTTGGATATTTTAGCATTATCTGGTTCTCGCGGGGTGGTAGATGTTGTCAGCGTGGGGTTCCCCTGGTGATGGAAGGAGGGAGTGGATGAATAGGACGCGGTTGATGACCACTATGGCTGTATTCGTAGCTATTGGAACGCTTGGTGCCCAGCTTCTTTGGTTCCCCGCGGGTGTGGCGAAAGCTTATCCAGTCCAGCATGCGGTGAACGTCATGGCGGCAGTCACGCTTGGCCCGGTACCTGCCGTCATCATTGCTTTCATGATTGGGCTGTTGCGTAATATGCTCGGTCTTGGAACGTTACTCGCATTTCCTGGTGGCATGATCGGTGCCGGGCTAGCCGGGCTTCTGTACCAACGCTTTAAGCAAAAGGGCTGGGCAGCAGCGGGGGAGGTCATTGGAACAGGTGTGATCGGGGCATTATGCTCTGTACCATTTGCAAACATTCTGATGGGAAGTTCGGTAGGAGCTCTGTTCTTTTTGCCATCTTTCTTTGTCAGCAGCTTCACAGGAGCAGTCATTGGCTGGTTCGTGGTAACACGGGTCAAACTGGAACAGCTGCAAAAAGTCCGCAGCTATTAAAACCACATAAGGAAAACTACTAGGGGCGCTGATGAGCTGAGATAAGGATTAAATCCTTGGTCCCTTGGAACCTGATCTGGATAATGCCAGCGCAGGGAAGTAGTCGAGGAAAGAACCTTGCATTCTACCTTCTTTCTATCTACTGAATTCCCCTAGTAGCTTCCTTACCATTTAAAAGGAGGCAATACCATGACATTCACTGAAATCCTTCGTGACGAAAATAAGGAGACCTTCAAAAAAATATTTGAACATCCGTTTGTTGATGGAATCGGCAGGGGAGAAGTTCCCGCTGAAGCCATCTCCAATTATATTAAAGCTGATTATGAATACCTTAACGCTTTCATGAAAATCTATGGCATTGCTGTTTCCAAGTCCACAGAACGAAGTGATATCCAATTCTTCAATGAGCAAATTAATTTCATTTTAAATAGTGAGATTCACCCGCACCATAACTTTTGTGAACAAATCGGCGTCGGTTATGATGAACTGCAAGGGTACCCTCTACCGCCGACAGCAGATCATTATGTCAAGCACATGATGCATCACGCTCAAACTGGAGGGCTGGGTGAAATATTGGCTGCGTTATTGCCGTGTCCCTGGACATACCTTGAAATAGGGAAAGAACTCACTGCCAAATATAAGCCCGAACAAGACCATGCCTTCTACCCTTGGATCAGTTTTTACGCGGATGATGAAGTGGGAGAGACAACAAGAAAAATGCGCAAAAGACTCGATGAATTAGCAGCTGATGCTTCCCAGGCTGAAAAAAACCGCATGAAAGAAGCTTTCCGGAAGAGCTGCCAGCTGGAACTTAATTTTTGGGAAATGGCATATACCTGTGAAGAATGGCCTGTTAAAGAAGGGGTGGGTGTACAATGAAGTTTATACCATGTGCCTTGACTATCGCGGGAACCGATCCGAGCGGTGGCGCAGGTATTCAGGCAGATTTGAAAACGTTTCAGGAGTTGAAGAGCTATGGTATGTCGGTGATTACATCGGTTGTCGCTCAAAACACCACAGGAGTGCAGGATGTGCATCATCTTCCGCCACATATGATCAGGCGGCAGCTGGAATCCATTCACAGTGATATGCCTGTACATGGACTTAAAACAGGTATGATTGCTGACGTGGAGATGATGAAGGTCGCCCGGGAAATGATCCCCGCATTTCATGCACCTTATGTGATGGATCCTGTGATGGTCGCAACGAGCGGTGATCCGCTGATCGATGAGGACGCCAGGGAATATTTACGGGAAAATTTATTGCCTCTTACTTCCGTGGTGACACCGAATATCCCTGAAGCAGAGTTTATTCTCAATGAAAAGATTGCTTCTACAGAAGATATGAAACTAGCTGCCGAGCTGATAGTGAAACGACTGGGTACAGGTGCTGCTCTTGTCAAAGGAGGGCATCTGGAAGGAGAGGCTGTCGATTTCTTATATGATGGAAGTGAAATGCATACCTTTACAGCTGAAAGGATTGCAACTACTAATACGCACGGGACAGGATGTACCTACTCGGCGGCCATAACTGCTTATTTAAGCCAAGGACTGCCATTAGTAAAAGCAGTTCAACAATCCAAAGAATTTGTAACAGCTGCCATTAAACATGCCTTTCCTCTAGGGAGCGGCAGCGGCCCAACGAATCACTGGGCAAAACGGGAGCAGGAGGAGATAAAAAATGGCCGTAATTGATGAAGTAAGAAATAAACAGCCGCTCATCCATCATTTGACCAACCAGGTTGTTATGAATTTTACCGCCAACGGTTTGTTGGCCTTCGGTGGAGCTCCAGTAATGGCAAAAGAAACGGAGGAAGCTGCTGATATGGCAGCGATTGCTGATGGATTGTTAATCAATATCGGCACGATCACAAAAGGTGAACTGCCAGCCATGATTGCTGCAGGAAAAGCAGCTAATGAAAAGGGAATCCCAGTCGTCCTCGATCCTGTCGGTGCAGCAGCAACCCCGTTTCGGACAGATGCGCTGAAACAAATATTGAAGCAGGTCAGACCGACGGCTATTAAAGGAAATGTAGGAGAAATTGCCCATCTTGTCGACATTCCCTGGGAAACCCGTGGGGTCGATTCTCTGGGAGAAGGGGATGTAGAAACGATCGCCCGAAAAGCTGCAGATCAATATGGAACAATGGCAATCGTTACTGGAAAGGTAGATGTCATCTGTGACGGGGAGAAAGTATTGAAAAATGAAACCGGTCATCCCTTTCTTACAAAAATCACCGGGGCAGGCTGCCTGCTTGGTTCTGTAATCACTGCCTGCCTGGCGGTAGAAGGTGACAAAATAGAACAGGCATTAGAAGCAGTGGCCTTTTACGGACAAGCTGCTGTATACGCGGCTGAAACGGAACTCGTAAAGGGTCCCGGAACATTTCTGCCGCGATTTATCGATGCACTTACCATGGATATGGAAACCCTCGAAAGGAGGTAAGCAAGAATGGAACTTGCGGCCAGGCTGCGGAAGTACTTCATCATGGGCAGCCAGAATTGTGATCGGAACCCTGTTGAGCTTCTACAGGAAGCAATCGAAGGCGGAATCACTGCCTTCCAGTACAGGGAAAAAGGAAAGGGCTCCCTGCAGGGGAAACAGAAGCTGGAGCTTGGGAGAAAACTGCGAAAGCTTTGTCACGATAAAGATGTGTTATTTTTCGTGAATGACGATGTTCACTTGATTGAGTCTCTTGAAGTGGATGGAGTCCACGTCGGACAGGATGATGAACATGTGGAAAGTTTACGAAGACGTTTTCCTGGCATTATCATTGGCCTTTCTGTGTCTAACGAACAAGAAGTTGAGCGAAGCCCACTTCACCTAGTCGATTATTTAGGAGCAGGGCCGGTTTTTTCTACTTCCACAAAGGAAGATGCCAAAAAAGCGGTCGGTGTCGAATGGATCGCACATCTCCATAGGACACACCCTAATCTTCCAATTGTCGGCATCGGCGGGATTACCACCGATAATGCTTCATCTGTGCTGACAGCCGGTGCTTCGGGTATTTCTGTAATCACAGCTATTACAAAAGCAGAAGACATCCAAAAAGCGGTACGAAGCCTGTAACATATACCCAAGGAGAGCAAAACGACGGTTCTCCTTGGTTTTTTAATACGCTAAAAAAGAATAGTCTTTATTAAATATTAAGAAAAGATTAGCACATTCACAAAAAGACGAGTGGATGTGCGTTTTCTAATACTGCATTGTCTTGAAAATCCTTGCAAAATAGGCCAAGATTGAATAGAAACGTAATCTGCCAAGTTAGTCGACTGCAAATATGTAAGCGCGTACAAGTGCTTTCTCAGGAGGGGAATAAGATGGAGCTTGGTTTAAAACAGCGACAGACAATGAAGATCACCATGACAACAAAGCTGCGTCAGGCCATTTCTCTACTGCAGTATACGACAGTGGAGTTAGCAGAGTATATTCAAGAACAATCTCTGGAAAATCCATTAATTGAATGTGAAATGAACGACTTTTCCCATAAAAACTTTGAATCTAGCACCACATTTGCAGGGAAAGGGAAAACAACCCAGGATAATCTCGCATTCATTTCTTCAGGCGATAAAGGGATTCGGGAAGATTTGATAGATCAAATTGGATGGTTAAAGGACAGCAAAACAGATAAAGAATTGCTCCGTTACCTGGTACTGAATTTGGATGATTATGGTTTTTTACCACTAAGTGTGTCAGAAATAGCTGAACAACTTAACAGAGATGAAATAACTGTAACTAAGGAAATCAGCCAATTGCAACAGTTCGAACCTGCTGGTGCCGGCTCGAGAAACCTGCGGGAATTTTTACTCTGGCAAATTGAGGAGCATCCAGCCCCCCATCCACTTGCAGCTCAGATTGCAGGAGAATACTTGCAGATTTTCGCTGAAAAAAAATGGTCTGTACTCGCAAAAAAACTTCAGGTGACCCTGGAGGATATCCGGGAAGTTTCCAAGTTCATCCAGACCCTTAAACACCGCCCGTTCAGCGAGTCCGAATTAACTCCTCCCAACTATTTAATCCCTGATATTATCGTCAATAAGGATGAGGGGGAATTCATGATCACCTTAAACGATCATTTCCTGCCAAATGTCAGGATAAATGACTATTATCGTGACTTGCTGAAAAAGGAAAGCCCTGCCTCACAATATATTAAGGAGCATTTGAAACAAGCTACATGGCTTCTTAGCAGTATAGAACAACGTCGGGCTACTATTTTGAAAATGACGGAGGTCCTTGTCGATAAACAAGCCCCTTTCCTAAAATACGGACCGGAATCTTTACAGCCATTGACGTTGAAGGAGGTGGCTGACAAGGTCGGGGTACATGAATCAACGGTAAGCCGGGCGCGGACTAATAAGGTGATACAGACACCGTACGGTTGCTATGAGTTAAGTGAATTTTTCTCTTCAAAATTGCAAGCGGATGATGGAACAGAAGCATCCTCTTCCAAAGTGAAGCTGTTAATGGAGCAATTGACTCAATCTGAAAATAAACAAAAGCCGCTTTCCGATCAGAAGATAGCCGATTATTTCAAGAAACAGGAAGGCATTACTATTTCAAGAAGAACAGTAGCTAAATATAGGGAAGAGCTCCACATCCCTTCCTCCGCCAAACGAAAAGAGAGAACATAAGAAGCTCTTACTAAAAGCACCCCGGGAGAACCATATATTGGTTCTCCCGGGGTGCTTCGTATATTACCTTACCAGCGGCAGTTTAATATAGCTGCTTGCTGGGTCTAATGTGATTTCTGTTCCTTTGTCAGGACGGAGGGTATAGTTATAATCTGTTGAAATGATGACGACACCTAATTGATGTCCTGCTTCAAATACGTAATCATCCGGCTGCATATTCCATTGGAAGTTATATTCTTTGAATGCACGCAATGCTTTTGACTTCCAATCGGAGTTGATATTCTGCGGGTCCATCCAACCGCGGGTGACTATCTCCGTTCCTTCCGCACTATGATCGACTAAAAGTGCAGTGAGGTTCGCTGTCTGTCTGTTGAACTCTGCCCGAATGGATACTTCAGGCACTCCGCTCAATCGAAGGTCTTCTGCCAGGGGCTCAGTAAGATAAGCACCGATGTTTTCTGCATTACCAGCCAGATCAGAGACCAGCTCCGTTGCCGTCCGCTCTGGTGCATCGACAATCAAATCCTCTATTTTTTTGTTGTTCGGAACAGGAGAATAGCTAAGAGTCCCAATACTGTCTTCTGCTTTTTCAAAATAAAGTCTGGTGTTCACCGCATTTTGGGCAGGCCATGTTTCCATTGTCTCCCATGATAGATCTTCACGCTGAATATCTACAGTCGGCTCTTCCATTATGTCGTTGTCAATATTGTATAACCAGTGGCCAAACCACTTATTCAATGTTTCCAGCCACTCTTCCTGGCGGATAGAATATGGACTTCTGTGACCGTATTGATGCAGCCACATTTTCCGTGGAACGTCATGTTTTTTCAAAGCATCCCACCACTGGGAAAACTGTTCTGTTTTTACATTCCAATCATTCAACCCATGGACAAGAAGTACACTCGCTTCGATATTTTTAACGTCATCCACATAGTTACGGGCATCCCAGAAAGTGTTATAGTCACCTGTTTCTCTATCTTGCCCTTCCGTTAATTCCTCGATAACCGGAGCACACTCTTCCGGATTGTCTCTTGTCAGGACAGCTTTGGCAAGGACATCTGTATCTTCTCCCTGATATCCGCCAGGGGCGATGACAGCACCATTGGAGCGGTAATAGTCATACCAGTCACTGATAGCTGCAATCGGCACGATGGTTTTTAGTCCTTCAACCCCGGTGGTTGCCACTGCATTTGGAAGTGTGCCATTGTACGAAACACCAGTCATGCCTACATTTCCGGTTGACCAGTCGGCGGCTACTTCTTCTCCTTGGGCATTGTAGCCTTTTGCATTTCCATTTATCCACTCTATTACCGCTTTAGTACCTTCAATCTCCCGGAAATCGCCAGTGGTTGCACATCCTTCTGACTCGCCGGTTCCGATGCTTTCTGCCAAAACTATCGCGTACCCACGCGGGAGAAAGTAATCATCCAGGTATCCGGGCAGTCCCGCATCTGCTCCATTTCCTGTAAGCATCGGCTTACCTGGATGATCGACTACATTTAATTCACGGTCCACATCATAGAATTCCAGTGGAAAATTAAGACCTGCACGATAAGGGCTCATGCTGTAAATGACAGGGACATCAGCGCCAGTTTCTGTCGCCCCAGGACGGATGATTGTAGCATGGACACGATCTTTTTCTCCATCACTGTCACTATCAACCGATGTTTCGATGTAAACCTCTTCCTGTACGGAATTTTCCATTGCATAAATCGGCTGTGTCATGCCATTTTCGACCTCAATTTTCGTGTTGTATGTATCCGTGTTGTCATGGTCGGTGGCTGCACCCACTGTGGCCGGCATCATTAGTCCGGCACAAAGGGTAAGTATTAATCCTGACTTTTTCACACCAAATTCCTCCCTTTAAAACACGTGATAACAAGAGTATAAGTCAAAATATGACTAAATTTATTGAAAAGTCTGAAATTCATACATAAGTCATGTTATTGTAGGAATAATTTCACGGGAAATTTGCCAGGAAGGGGAAAAATCAAGTGGGCTTCATCACTTCTTTCTTAAGGTTGATAAGGTATAATAGAGAAAGAATTGGATATACAAATATTAACTGAGAGGATGAAATGAATGAAGCGGCATGAAGCATTGTATCCTTTATCACATCATCACCACCACGCGCTGGTGACGGCAGTTGAGTTGAAGAAGGCAGGAACGGAAAAAGCGGAAAAGAGCCTTCAGGATTACAGAAGGAGCGTCATCGAATTTTGGGAACAAAATGGGCGCAATCATTTTCGTGATGAGGAAGAAGTTTTACTGCCTTTGTTTGCCCATTATGGTGATGTTGATCAGGAGCCAGTGAAGGAAATGCTCATTCAGCATGCGAAAATTCGGGGAATGGTCGAACAACTTCGTGAGCAGGCTCGCTTATCTGCAGAGCAATTCCGGGAGTTGGGAGAATTGCTTGATGCTCATGTCCGTTTAGAGGAGCGCACGATTTTTCCGATGATTGAAGAGGTTGTTCCGGAAAAACTCCTCTACCAGGCAAATGGCCGGTTCCATCGTGATTCTGTCAGCGGCCGTTAAGATTTCCCGGGAAATAATTGACGAAGTATTTATGAGGAGCTTAAATTGAGCTCCTTTTAAATTTGGTTTAACCTCAGTCAGGAAAGTGGTGTAAAACATTCAATTAAAGGTAACAGGCAATAGGAAGGAAGGTGAGCATATGGATTTTCAGCCATTACCCATGGAATTTTATGAAAAGCCGACACTTGAGCTGGCCGAGGCATTATTAGGTAAACTGCTTATAAAAGAAACAGATGATGGTACTGCTGCAGGATATATCGTCGAAACGGAAGCATATATCGGGCCAGGAGACCGGGCTGCTCATAGTTATGGTAACAGAAAGACAAAGCGTACAGAAGTCATGTTCGGCCAGGCGGGCTATGTCTATACTTATGTCATGCATACCCATTGTCTGGTAAATGTTGTGAGCGGGGGCGTGCTGGAGCCGGAAGCAATTCTCATACGGGCAGTAGAGCCACACATTGGAATAGAATTGATGTATAAGAGACGCGGGGAAAACAAAAAAGAACTGGATCTGACAAATGGTCCAGGTAAATTAACAAAAGCGCTGGGTATTATAAAACCTGACTATGGGCGTCCTTTCTGGGAGCCGCCTCTTTATATCGCGGATGGCAAAAAGCCGGACTCAGTCACTGCTGGTCCTCGCGTGGGTATCGATAATAGCGGGGAAGCCAGGGATTATCCGTGGCGCTTCTGGGTTACAGGAAATCGTTTTGTCTCGAAATCACGAAGATAACATGCGGGATAGCACCATAAACTCGATAGAACAGCATAAATATCGCTCTGGAAGCTCTTTTCCTGTATAATTATAGGAACTTTCAGATTTATCGGGGGACAACAGATGAAACGGGTATTTTCTTACGCTTATACATATAAAACATCGATGTGGATCGGATTGTTTTTAATGATTGTCGAACTAATTGTGGAACTTGTCCAGCCGCTTTTTATGGCGAAAATCATTGATGATGGAATCATGCAGGAGGATTTCAGAACTGTTGCCGTTTGGGGCGGGGTATTGCTGGGTATTTCTTTTATTGCCTTTGCAGCAGGAGTGATCAATTCGTATTTTTCCGCCAATGTCAGTCAGGGTGCCGGTTATGACATGCGTAGCGATCTATTCCGAAAAGTTCAATACTTTACGAACAATAATTTTTTATCCTTTTCAACACCCTCGTTAATAACAAGAATGACGAACGACGTCACCCAGATCCAAAACCTGATTTTCATGAGCATGCGAATTGCTCTAAGGGCGCCATTGTTCATCATTGGCGGTCTTGTCATGGCGTTTACAGTACATAAACAGTTAGCGATGATTCTGCTCGTTTCTGTTCCTGTCATCCTCCTCTTTTTATTCTGGATACTTACGAAAGGAGTCAAGCTGTTCCGGCGCGTACAAACCAAGCTTGACCGGGCGAATACCGTCATTCGTGAGAACTTATCAGGTATCCGTCTGATCAAAGGTTTCAATCGTGGGAAGTATGAAGAAGGCCGATTTCGTAACGTCAATAATTCGTTGATGGATGTAAATAAACGAGCTTTATGGCTGATGGAATTGGCAATGCCTGTAGTGATGCTCGGCATGAACATCATCATCTTAATCATCCTATGGTTCGGAGCGATGGAACTGGATACGGGAGGGGCGAAAGCGGGGGAAGTAGTCGCTATCATTAATTACGCAACAAAGATGATGTTTACCTTTTCTGTATTCACTTTTCTGATTATGACGTTTTCACGTGGAAAAGCTTCCGCCACCAGGATTGGTGAAGTATTGGATGCTCCGGCACAGGAGTTTTTAGAAAAGAAAGGTGAAGTGCTGGCGATCAAAGGCGCGCTTACATTTGAAGGAGTGGGCTTTATTTACCCGGGTGTGAAGGAAGCAGACTTACATGATGTGACGTTCCAGGCAGAAGCAGGAGATGTTATCGGAATATTGGGAGAAACGGGCTCTGGGAAAAGCACTTTGCTTCACCTTATTCCCCGGCTTCATGTGCGTTCATCTGGAAAGATTTACATTGATGGGAAGCCGATAGAGGCATATGACCCAGTTTCCCTTCGAAAGCAGATCAGCCTCATTCCTCAGGAAAACCACTTGTTTTCAGGCAGTGTGGGGGAAAATATTCGCTGGGGGAAGGAAGACGCCACTATGGAAGCCGTGGAGGAAGCTGCCCGGCAGGCTCAAATTCACGATTTTATCATGTCTCTCCCAGATGGGTATGATACAAAACTTGGCCAAAAAGGGGTAAGTTTTTCTGGAGGACAAAAGCAGCGGCTGGCGATAGCCCGGGCGCTAATCCGTAATCCTAAGATACTAATCTTAGATGACAGTACGAGTGCCCTTGATGCCCATACCGAAGATAAACTGATGCAGACGCTTAAACAGCAGGATTGTACAATCATACTTGTCGCCCAAAAGATCAGTTCCTTGAAAGAGTCTGATCAGATTTTGCTGATGCACGAGGGGACAGTTATTGCGAGAGGGACCCATCAGCATCTATTAAACCATAATGATTATTACCAGAAGGTCTACCAATCTCAACAGCGAGAGGAGGCGATTTGATGTCAGACAAATCTGCCAAGGTAAGCGGACGCCACTCTCCTCCAAGACATCATGGCATTGGAACAAGACCTCCTAAGGTTGAAAATTTTAAAGATACGTTAAAACGGATCTGGGGGTATATGGCCAAGCAGAGAAGGCTTTTCTTTTTCGTCATCGGTATCATTATGGTCAGCTCGCTTCTTTCTCTGCTCGGTCCTTACCTTCTTGGAGTCGCCGTGGATAAGGTTATAGCCGACCCTAAGACCAGCACTTTGCTCCGTATGATTGCTATCCTGTCAGGAGTTTATGTCTGCCACTCTTTAAGCCTGTGGCTGCAAAATTATTGGATGATCGGAATTGCTCAAAATACGGTTTTTGACATGCGAAACCACCTATTCTCCCATCTGCAGCGCTTACCGGTTTTATTTTTTCAGGAACGGCAATTCGGGGAGCTGATGAGCAGGCTGACCAATGATATGGAGAATGTCAGCAGGACGCTCAATACCTCTGTCGTACAGTTTACCACCAGCATTGTAACGATTACAGGAACCATCATCATGATGGTCTGGCTCAGCCCGCTGCTTACCCTCCTCACATTGACCATTGTGCCTGTCATGTACTTTGGTATGAAGTGGATCACAAAACGGACAGGGAAATATTTCAAAGACCAGCAAAAAGACCTCGGTGAAATGAATGGCTATATCGAGGAGATGTTTTCCGGACATTTGGTCGTCAAAATGTTTTCAAGGGAAAACAAAGTAATCCAGGAATTTGAGGAAAAAAATAATTCCCTGAAGCACTCCAGTTACTGGGCCCAGACTTATTCCGGGTTTATACCGAAACTTATGAACATGCTGAACAATGTGAGCTTCGCCATTATAGTTGGTGCTGGAGGTCTGCTTGCATTGAATGGTGCCATTTCTATCGGGGTGATCGTTACTTTTACGACGTATTCACGGCAGTTCACCAGGCCATTGAATGATCTTGCCAACCAGTTCAATATGATTCTATCAGCGGTTGCCGGAGCAGAGCGGGTTTTCCAAATCATTGATGAAGCAGAAGAAAACGCAGATGAAAAGGAAGCTGATTCCATAAAGCAGATAAACGGGAATATCACCTTTGATTCGGTTTATTTCTCTTACAAGGATGAAGAGTCAACATTAAAGAATATCAGCTTTCATGCCAAACAAGGAGATACTGTGGCACTGGTAGGCCCAACAGGTGCCGGGAAAACGACGATTATCTCCCTGTTGTCTCGGTTTTATGAAACAAACCGTGGAAAAATTATGATAGACGGTAAAGATATCAAAACGATTACAAGGGACAGCTTACGCAGCCAGATGGGGGTGGTCCTTCAGGATGCCACGTTGTTTCATACTACCATCCGTGAAAATTTGCGCTATGGTCGTCTGGAGGCGACTGATGAGGAAGTTGAGGAGGCAGCAAAAGCTGCCAATGCTCATGGATTTATCATAAAGCTCCCGATGGGTTATGATACGGTATTGGATTCTGATGGAAAAGGGATCAGCCATGGGCAGAGACAGCTGATATCCATTGCAAGGGCCATGCTTGCAGAACCATCCCTGCTTATACTTGATGAAGCAACGAGCAGCATTGATACAGTTACCGAAATGAAAATCACAGATGCCTTGAAAACTTTGATGGAGGGAAGGACCAGTTTCGTGATCGCCCACAGACTCAACACGATAAGGTCAGCAGATCAGATTCTGGTATTGAACCACGGGGAAATCATTGAACAAGGGAACCACGATTCACTACTCGAACAAGGCGGCTTCTATGCTGATCTTGTGCGGACCCAGCAGAACGAAACGCTTGATACGGGGTAAATACAAGGGAGGACCCAAAAGTCTTGAAAACAGGCTTCTGTGTCCTCCTTTTTCTATTATTATCCTCATTCAATAAGATGTTTTTCATCGTCATAGGACTCTTTTTTTGTCAAATTCACGCCTTTAAAATTCTTTTTGTAGAGGCGTAATAGGAAGATTCATGCCATCTATTAAGGGTATGTGACTAGTTTTGTTGGAAATATTTACAATATTCAAATATAAATCTAGTATTTATCTAGTAACGCTGATTTTACATATCACTCTTTTGAGGGAGGAAACGGTTTTGAGAAAGAGAAAAGTCACGTCCACGGTATTAGCTGTGGTTATTGGAGTGAGCACCTTCCTGTTTGGTGCATCTTCTCCTGTTCAGCAGGCTGATGCCAACATGACAGAATCAAATTTGCAGACTACCTATCAAGGAACACCGATCGATCTGGGCATCGCAAACGATGAAAGATTGATAGAAATGCTGAAAAAAGATGGGAAAATTGCAAAGGATGCAACTATTGGGGAAGCGGAAAAAGCTCTAAGGGATTACCTGAAAAAACGTGGGAATACAACGAAAGATAAAACTTTAACAAAGAGTGATAAAGAAAAAGCCGCTAAACTCAAACAACAGCTGAAAGAAAATGGAGTCACCAGCGGGTCAGGTAATAAACTTGGACAGGCGAAGAAAAACGAGGTCGATTCCTTACAAGAAGAAAACTGGAATGGGGAAGTCAGAACAGATAAAGTATTGGCTATATTAATAGAATTCCCTCATTTCCCGGCAACTAATATAAAACCTTCCGATACCGATATGTATTATAAAGAATATCAGAAAGAACATTATGAACAAATGTTGTTCGGAGACAATGGATATACGGGTCCCAATGGGGAAGATCTGCTATCCGTTAAACAATTTTATGAGCAGCAGTCAGGAGGAAGCTATTCTATAGAAGGTGAGGTTGCCGGCTGGTATGAGGCTTCAAAGCCTGCGGCGGCATATGGGGCTAACAACAGCAGCGATAATGATACGGATGCCAGAGGACTGGTATTAGAAGCACTTGAGGAGGTTGCTGCAGATCAAGATGTAAATCTTGCAGAATATGATCAGGAAGACCGTTATGATCTTGACGGGGATGGCAATAAGCGGGAACCCGATGGTATGATTGATCATCTGATGATCGTTCATTCCTCTGTCGGGGAAGAAGCGGGAGGGGGAGCTCTTGGTGCAGATGCGATCTGGTCCCACCGCTGGAGTTTAGCAGAAATCACAACTCTTCCTGATACCAGTGCAGAGGTAGATTACTGGGGCGGCAAATTGGCTGCATTTGATTACACCATTGAACCTGCTGACGGAGCAGCTGGTGTGTTCGCTCACGAATATGGCCATGACCTTGGCCTTCCTGATGAGTATGATACGATTTATTCGGGCAGCGGTGAAGCTGTTGCCTACTGGTCTATCATGGCAAGCGGAAGCTGGGCAGGAAAAGTGCCAGGTACAGAACCGACTGGCTTTAGTGCCTGGTCAAAAGAGTTCTTACAATCTTCTATGCCAGAAAGTAACTGGCTGAGCGGGTCGACTGTGCATGCCAATGATATTACCAGTAAAGGAACCAGTGTGTTGCTTGACGAAGCATCTTCCAAAGGGACAAACAATGATGCCGTACGTGTGAATTTGCCTGATAAAGTTACCGTGACAAACACTCCTGCTGATGGTGAATTTGAGTACTATGGCGGCAATGGAGATGAAATTGACCACTCGATGAAGTCTACGGTGATAGATTTAAGAAATAAAACTTCAGCAACTTTAGAGTATGATATATGGTATAACATTGAAGAAAATTGGGATTATGGAATGGTACAAATATCAGAGGATGGAGGCTCCACATGGGAGTCGCTTGATACTCCGTACACAAGCGAGGGTATTGTAGAAGAGGGTTATCCTGATATAATAGAGAACCTCCCTGGATATACCGGCACAAGTAATGGATGGATACATGAAGTTATTGACCTTAGCTCATATGCTGGAGAGAAAATCCATATCCAATTTCGGTACATGACTGATTGGGCGACATCTTTGGACGGGATGTATGTAGACAACATAAAGGTGACCTCCGACGGAACGGAAGTCCTGACTGATGGTGCGGAAAGTCAATCTGGTGCATTTACTTTGGATGGATTTGCCGTTGATACAGGTTCAAGCACTTTCGAACATTATTACCTGCTGGAATGGCGTTCACACAATGGAGTCGACGAAGGACTCGCTCATATCCGACGCGGTTCAAGCCTTATGTCTTATGACGCTGGCCTGTTAGTCTGGTATGTAGACGAAAGCTATGACAACAACTGGACGGGAGTACATCCAGGAGACGGCTTCCTGGGTGTGGTGGATGCAGAACAGCATACAAACTACTGGAGTGATGGTTTAGCCGGTTCCACTCGCTACCAGGTCCATGATGCAGCCTTCTCATTGAATAAGTCGGAGAAAATGTATCTTGATTACTCTGACCTGATAGGAATTACGATGAAGGATAACCATACAAAGCGGACACCGCTTTTTGATGATAGATTTGATTACAGTAATAAAGACATGACAGATGCCGGACGCAATGTACCGGGTTATGGGTTGAAATTCAGGGTTGTCGGTCAAAGTGATGACGGAACAGCAGGCAAAGTGCTGATATATAAATGATAAAAAAGCCACCCGATTAAGGGTGGCTTTTAGGTTTTCAAAAAAACTCTTCATAGTTTATTTTTTCCAGTACCTAGCGAGATGAGCTAAGTGAACAAGGGCTTTTATTTTCTGGAGGAATTCCAAGGAGCGGGGCCTCTTCCACTCTGGAAGAACGAGTGAGCCGAGATCGCCGAGCGTGGGTTTTGCGAGATAGCTCGGGCGCTCGTCCGCGGAAAGGGAAGGGTCTTTTGCTCCAGGCGGCAAAATAAAACTTGCAGTAAAAACAGTGGTTCCTACGCAAACGAAAGCCCTCCGATAAGGATGGTTTATATACTCTTTTCAAGCGTTTTTTACAGGAGAGAGACAGGTTATGGTACACTACCTCTTAGAAGCTATTAGAGTAATAACGGGATCGCCTATATCGCGTATAGAAGTGCTTTAAGATTATTAGGGAGAAAGGAAGAGATTATGGTACGTTTTGGTGTGATCGGTACGAATTTCATTACAGAAAGACTACTTGAACATGTTAAAGATATGGAGGATTTTAAGCTTACAGCCGTTTATTCACGTACAAATGAAAAAGCAAGAGTTTTTGCTGACAAGTATGGAGCTGCGGAAACATATACCGACATTGAAGAAATGGCAGCCAGTGCTAATGTAGATGCTGTCTATATTGCAAGCCCTAACTCCCTCCATGTCAGCCAGTCGATCACTGTGATGAACTGTGGGAAGCACGTTCTTTGTGAAAAACCCCTGGCTTCCACATCCTCAGAAGTTGAAAAAATGTTTGCAGCAGCGCGGAGAAATGACGTTTTATTGATGGAAGCCATGAAAACAACTTTTGTTCCTAACTTTCTAAGTATCCAGCAGCACCTTAGTAAGATAGGGAAAATAAGACGATATGTCGGAACCTATTGTAAATATTCATCGCGCTATGATGCCTACAAAGAAGGTACAGTTTTAAATACATTCAACCCTGTTTTTTCAAATGGGTCCTTGATGGATTTAGGTGTTTACTGCATCTATCCCATGATAGTTTTATTTGGGACTCCCCATCAGACCAAGGCTTCCGGTGTGAAACTGGAAACAGGGGTAGATGGAGAGGGAAGTGTTTTATTTCAATATGAGGAAATGGAAGGCGTCGTGATGCATTCAAAGATTTCGACCTCTTTTTCCCCCTCTGAAATACAAGGGGAGCTGGGCAGCATCCTGATTGATAATATTTCGGATCCAGCTTTTGTCGAAATTCGGTATAAAGATGGTCGAAAAGAGGATATTACCAAGGAATACGCTTATCCATCTATGTATTATGAAGTGGATGCCTTCATTAACCTTATCAAAGAAGGTAAAAGGGAATCCTCTATCAATTCTTTTTCTCACTCTTTTGCAACAATCCAAACTATAGAAACAGCCAGGAAGCAAATTGGTATCACTTATCCTGCAGATCAATAATAGATCATTAGAAATTCAGGCATTGCTTTTCTGCAATGCCTTTTTTTATTCTCTATTTTCCTTCACATTCGCTCCTTTCTTATCATGTTTTTCTCAACTTTCCCCTTTCCCCCCATTCTTCTTCTGTCACAAACTCGATTTTATATGCTGAATTACCCACTGGAATGATAAGCCTATATTACCATGCATTTCATGTATACAATAATGCACACATGTAAACAAAAAGTATACTTTGTGTATGCAAATCAGTGTGCAAGTATACAAAAGTGTATACATATTGTTTTTAAGGCATGTGTGCGGAAATGTGTTCAAGTGTACGTTTTTGTACGCAAGTGTACGTGATTGTGTGCAACTAATTTCTTATTGACGGTTGGCGTAATCTCGGATAACTTTAAATCTAGTAACAGTAATAAAAGTCTAGTTGCTCACGAAGCTTGTAAGTAACTTCAAAATTAGAAAGGAAAGTTGTTAACTATGACTAATTCTAGAATTGCAGCTGTAGATGTTGGTAATGATGCTGTCAAGGCACTCTTTGGAAAACTGGACTCCGACTTATACATACCAAATGTAATCGCGAGAGATATTGAAGATCGTCCAGTAATTGGAATTGAGGAACTGGATGACAAAGATCCGATTGATAACATTCACATTCGTGTTCACTCCCCTGCCCTGCAAGAAAATAACGCCATTTATCGTGTAGGTACATTGGCAACAAAAAGTAATAATTCAACTGAAATCGATCCTGGAAGCAGTAAATCAGAGGAAGACCAGACATTGGTAATGCTGTTTGCTTCCCTTGCTTTAGATGCAGTAAATGGAAATACACCAGACAAAGGGTTCAAAACAAATAATGGTGTCATCGATGCTAATTACACGCTTGGAACAGGACTTCCACTTAGAGAAGTAAAAGAAGGCAAAGATGTGGGCTATCGTTCCCAGCTGCTTGGATCCGTTCATCAGGTGGAGTTCCTGGTAACACCAAAGTATCAAGGGAAAAAGGTCAACATTAAGTTTGACGAAGTAAAAGTATATCCGGAAGGCTTCGCTGCTTATGTGAACCTTGTCATGGATAATGATTTAAATATCATTAACAAAGATTTAATTGATAAACAGATCCTTATTCAGGACATCGGTGGCTTGTCTACAGATATTGCTGTCATCCGCAATCGTAATGTTGATGATGATAAGGCGCAGGGATTCAACCTGGGTGTTTCCGAATCATTGGAAGCGATCCGGGAGGAAATTCGCAGTAAACATGGCGTTGAGCTGGACAGCCGAAGAGACGTTGTCGATATCATTACCAGGAAGAATGACCGGAACCACATCATGGTGAAAGGCAGCCGGACAAGTGTCCACGATATTACCGATCGAATTTTACTTGAACTTGCTAAGAAGGAATACCGTTTCCTTCGTAATGTCTGGCAGAAGAATTCCCAGTCTGAAATATGCTATTTTGTCGGTGGTGGTGCTTCTGTACTGAAAGATTACCTGAAGAGTCTGAATAATAATCTGGATGGATTTAATATCGAATTTTTCGAAGATGAGAAAGAGAGCATCTGGATGATGTCTAATGCTTACTATAAGCTGATTTCCGACTACATTCGTAAAAACCGGAAAGTAGAAGAGAAAAAAGGTGAAAAACAAAAAGCTTCTTCATCTAAATAGGGTGATTGTATGAGTAATTCACAAAAAGGTATACAGCGGGGGCAGTCGATTACTTTTCGTGTCCCTTCTGATACGCCGGATCATCTGCTGAAGCAGCTGAGTAACTTGAAAGAAACCGAAAGAAGGAATTTTTCAAGCAAGATAGCTCAGTTTGTTTTGCAGGGGGTCAATGAGTCGCTTTCAAAGGAAAGAGAAACCATTACGATACCACTTCCAAGACAACTTACGAAGGAACAGCGTAATTGGATTAAGCACGAGCACTCTGAAGCGTTACTCGGCAGTGTCATTCATCATTTGCTCGCCGATCCAGTTCGTGCGACAGCGCTGCTTGCTTCCTTGAATAGCAGTGCCGTTGATATTGATGAGGCACTCTATTTACAGGAAGAAACTGCTGCCACGGAAGAATCGGACAAAGCCACACCTGTAAGTGATCTTCAAAATGATGATAAAAAATGGGATGATATGGACCGGGCATTGGATGAATTGAATTTTGACCAGATGAAAGAGGAAATCCATCATACGAAATCAGAGGAGCCTGACCAGGATGAATCGGACGATGACCTTCTGGGCGGCTTCCTTTCCAAAATGAATAGTTAAACAAAGACTTTCTGAAAAGTTCCTGCTTTTCATGAAGGTCTTTTTTTTGTCTACTTTGAGCGAACGATGTTTTGAAAACACTAATGCCGTAAAACCATCGGATTGTTTAAAGAATCCTGTCTATCGAATAGGTATATAGACCTGGAGGGAAAGAAAAGAGGAGGACGAATATGTGTAATAACACAAAAAAGCAGGAAAGGAGGAGCAAGTTAGTCACCACTAAATTAGATTAAAAGGAGTGAAAAGGAAATGATCATCAATTCTGAAATGATTTCACAGGTAATGGCGATGCTAGTGATTTTAATGGGAATAGGAATGCTTCGTTACCAGCGCAGCTTACTGAGCTTAAATCTTTTAGGAGGCAATGTTCTGGATGAAGTCAGGGAAAGATCCTTCCGAGTAGTTGTGGAGGATATGGAAAATGCACAGTTGAACAGAAGAACAAGTATTTATGTAGAGCCACAATCGCTGGGACGAGTTACGGATAGAGGGCCGCCAGAGGTACTTATTGAATAAAGTATAAAAATTATCCATTCACATAGAGATGTATTTTATTAATACTTAAGATGATGGTGGACAATTGTTAGAGGACACCTGACACTCTAAAAAAACGGAAATCCGCCTTTCATCACAAGTATGTGTTTTCGTTAAAAGGGGCAGCTGATTCAAGGGAGGGGTATGCCTATTTAAATAATAAAATACAGAACATAGAGGCCAGGACCTCTGCGGAAATAGGTGCCTGGCCTATTTATCATGCATAAAAATAACGTTATGTCAGTTTTGGGCGTACATATAATGTAGTAAAGAGCGACAGGAGGTGGGGAGCATCGAGATATTGATTCCCAGCACCCTCAGGGAAGGGATAGCTGCAGTTGCGATTTTGCTGGGGTTTATCAGTGTGATTGCTTCATTCCGGAAGAAATGGATGTCGCATGCCTTGAAGGTCGGAGGCTTATTTTTACTACTAGGGCTATGTCTTTTTTCGGATAGTGAATGGAGTTACCTGGCAGGGATTTTCATTGTTGCGACAGCTGTGACCCGTCTCGATTACCTGCAAAATCTGATAGCGATTATCAGGGGAAATAAGGATTATTTTGACTATAAGAAAGAATTTGTCTCCCATAATGAAGTGTTTGAGCAGAAGTTGAAAGAGCTTAAAGGATTTCAAAATGAGGAACGGCAAGCAAGGGATGATGCTGAAATGGTAATAGCATCTCCACATACTCAGCCAGAACCTGTTCAGCTTGCGCTGATTGCTGAAGAATTTGCATTTAAGAAAATCGAAAGAGCCTATAATAAACCTATTCAAAGGCATATACGCATCATTGGGGATAGTCAGCAGTTTGAATTTGATGGTCTGATTGAGCTGGCAGATGCTTGTGTAGTCTGTACTTCAAAAATCATTCCTCATTCTCCGTTTCCGTTTGAACCTGTCGTACATTCTGTAGACCGCTTATTACAACAATCTTTCGACTATAAGAAATTACTTCCCGACAATAAAAAATTAATTGTCACGTTTGTCATTGTCAATTCGTTTGAGGAAGGCGTAAAAAACGAATTAAAGGAAAAGTTAGCAGATTATAAATCAGCTGGGGCTTCTTTAGGAATTGAATTCGAATTATTATTATTTTCGTTTGCGGAATTAGGTCTATATTCTTTAGAAAAATCGGAAAGCTAAAGACGCCAGCCTGCATCCATAATAGGAAGTGGCTGGCGTCTTTCTGTGTGATTAAGAAATTTAATAAATGGATGGCTGTGGATTAACCCTCTATAGTGGGCTTCATCCAGCTCCAGCGCCTACCCCTTCGAGGTCTTAAGCCGATCCTCTCTGTGACAAAGAAACGTCACGACTAGGCTTGGCTTAAGCTGGTCGGGAGTGAGCAAGGCGCTTCCGGCTTTTGTTGTTATTCCATATTTTTCAGCATGTTTTTGATAATGAATGAGGAATTATCAATGGCATCCTGTTTGAAATCTTCCCATTTTACATAAGCTTCTTCTCCTGCATCATCTGAAGCCGAGCGGATGACGATATAAGGAACATCATTGAGGTGAGCTACTTGTCCAACGGCGGCACCTTCCATTTCCACTACATAAGCATTGAACGTATCCAGAATCCATTGCTTTTTTTCCTCGTCAGCTATGAATTGATCTCCAGTCGCAATTCGTTCAGTGAATACCTGGATATCATTGTCCAGCTTTTTTGCTGCTTCCTGTGCCAGGGTTATTAACTGTTCATCCGCCTTGAAATAGCTTTCTTCCATACGTGGAATTACGCCTGGCTCAAGCCCTTTTGCTGTTTCGTCCATGTCGTGATGAACGGTATCTTTGGAAATAACTATATCCCCAAGTGCCACATCAGGATGAAGTGCACCGGAAATACCCGAGTTAATCAGTTTATCTGCTTCAAATTGGGTGATTAATAATTGAGCAGCCATGGACGCGTTTACTTTCCCGATACCGGACTGTACTAGAACGATGTCCTGTCCATTTAAGGTTCCTTCGTAAAAGGTCATTCCAGCGACTTTCTCCTCAGATTCCACTTTCATGTCTTCATGCAATAAGGCGATTTCTTCTTTCATAGGACCAATGATACCAACGATGTCTTCGCTCTTTTTTTTGTCTGCGTTATTTGTCTCGGCTTGAGCTTTATCTTCTCCTTGAGAGGAACACCCGATCAGTGTGAATAAAAGGATGAACATAAATAATGCTTGCTTACTGTAGGTAATGATATTCATTCTGCAACTCCTTCTAGTGATGTGATTTTTTATTTATATGAATGCTTATCGCAGACATTTTTCATTCGTCATGGATATTAACATGTGAACCTTTATTTACATCAAATAATCCTAAATCCGTCAGTTTCAAGGTAGGTATAACCGGCAGAGTCATGAAGGCAAGGGTTAAAAAAGGATCGAAATCCCCTTTGAATCCTAGCTCTGCCATTACTTCATGGAGCTGATGGACTTGCTTATAAACGACGTCATATGGCTGGCTGGACATCAACCCGCCTACCTGAAGGGGGATGGATGCTGCCACCTTCCCATCTACTACAACTGCTAACCCTCCCTGAATGTGCTTAAGTTCCTGGATAGCTTGTATTATATCCCTGTCATTTGCTCCGGCAGCCACGATATTATGCGAATCATGGGCTATAGTGGTGGCAATCGCTCCTGCATTCAACCCTAACCCTTTAATTATTCCTAAGCCAATATTTCCCGTGCATTTATGACGTTCGACTACTGCTATTTTCAAGAAGTCTTTATCGGAGGACGGTATAAAGAAGCCGTTTACCATATCTACATCAGCCATCAGCTTATTTGTACGAATAGAATTGGGCACGATTTCCATAACTTTTGCCTGGCTTTGGGTTAATGGTATTTTGATATCTTTCTCAGTAAGTTCCGGTATGTTAACGGATCCAGTGAGCTTGCTGAAGTGTTTGTTGGCAACAGATTCATCTCCTAGATAAGTACCTTCTTTGGCAACCAGTTTTCCACCTTTATAAACTTCGGAAATTTTCAAAGTCTCCAAATCATCAAGCAAAAGAAAATCTGCATCAAAATCCGGGGCAATTGCTCCTTTTCTTGTAAGCCCATAACATTCAGCAGCATTCAAAGTGGCCATTTGCAATGCAGTAATCGGGTCAAGACCAAGTTTTATAGCCTTTCTGACGTTATGGTCGATGCTCCCCTCATTAACAAGAGTATCGATATGTTTGTCATCCGTACAAAAAAGGCAGCGTCGGGCATTATATGGTGTAACAATATTAATTAATCTCTGTAAATCCCTTGAGGCCGATCCTTCTCTTATCATGACATACATACCTCTCTGGAGACGTTCCTTCGCTTCCTCAGATGTAGTGCATTCATGATCCGTTTTTATCCCTGCAGCACGATAGACATTTACTGCATGAGTATTAAGTCCAGCCAGGTGCCCGTCAGTGTATCCTCCGGTATTGGCGGCAATTTTATCGACTATACTGTTATCGCCAGAGCGAAGAGTAGGATAGTCCATCACTTCAGCCAGACCTAAGACTTTAGGGTGCTGGAAATAAGGGGTTAAATCTTCTGCAGTCAATGTGGCACCGTTATTTTCAAAAGGGGTGGCTGGAACACACGAAGGCATCATAAATAAAATTTCCTGGGAAATACCCTCAGCGTTCGCCAACATAAACTCAATGCCTTTTTTTCCGGAGACATTGGCAATCTCATGAGGATCGGTAATAACAGTAGTCACGCCATGTGGGACAGTAACTTTTGCAAATTCACTGGGTATCAGCATCGAAGATTCGATATGGACATGCCCATCAATAAAAGATGGTGAAACGTAGCGGCCCTTTGCATCAAGAATTTCTTTTCCTTCAAACTCACCGATGCCAACGATCGTGCCATCTGTAATAGCAATATCCGCTTTGAAGATTTCGTTATTAAATACGTCGACGATTCTCCCGTTCTTAATGACCAAGTCAGCGGGTATTTCTTTATCTGCTACGGCTATCCGTTTCTTCAGTACCTGTTTGTTCATCTTTAGCACCCTCTCCTGAAAAATAAAAAAACTCCAGGTTTTTCCTGGAGTTTGACATAGAGAAGAGGATTAATGTCAATTGCACTAATCTATCCAATCCTCTCGTAGTCAAACTATTTACGGTAGTTTGGTAGAAACTTATGGACCATATCTCCAAGATTATACGAAAAGTTCGTTTATTCGGTTGAAAGTAATTCAAATTCTACATAGAGGTGCTCATGGTGTCAATGGGATTATGAATTGACTAAACAATAAAAATTTTCAAATTAATAATTGCGTGTATCAGAAGAAAATTTAAAGTGAAACTAAGGAGATGATGAATGGATGAGGGGGAAGAAGATGAAAAAGTATGATTGCGTCATCGTGGGCGGTGGGATTGCTGGATTGCAGGCTGCCATTCAGCTGGGACGGTATTCTCACCGTATAATAGTTGTTGATTCTGATAAGGGAAGGTCGAATTTAAGTCATTGTTACCATAATATACTTGGATGGCCGGAAGGTGTCAGTGGGCAAAAACTTCGAAGTATTGGAAAAAAACAGGCAATCGATTTTGGTGTAATGTTTATGGAGGACCTTGTTGTAGATGTTGCCCAAAAAGACGGAAAATTTATGGTTAAAACCACTAACAAGACAATAGAGGCTGACTCGGTGTTACTGGCTACAGGAGTAGTGGATCGCATCCCGCCTAAATTCTTGCCATTGTTTCCTTGCCTTGGTTTAAGTGTATTCATATGTCCGGACTGTGATGGACACGAAGTGAAAAATAAGCGTACTCTTGTATTAGGAACAGGCAACCCTGGAGCACATTTGGCAATGGCTCTGACGTATTGGACGAACGAACTGATATTCATCAATCATGAACAAAGGGATGTCGACGAGGAACTAATGGAGAAGTTGAACGAAAACAATGTAACTTATATATGTGAATCCGTAGAAAAAGTACTATGCGATGGACGCCATTTACATGGAGTAATTTTAAAAAATGGGACAAAGGTTACCGGCAATTATGCATTCCTTGCGTTTGGAGGGAATAAAGTTAAGTCCGAACTGGCCAGAGGGCTGGGAGTGGAGCTTTTTCATAACAAACATATACTTTCCAACCCAAGGACCAAAATGACCAATGTTGAAGGGGTATGGGCAGCTGGAGACGTTGCTGTTCATTCTGAACAAGTAGCCATTGCTATGGGGGATGGCCACCAGGCAGCAATATGGATCCATAAATATTTACTGGAAAAAAAGTAAAGCAGACCGGCAGATACCGGACTGCTTTATTTGCCTCAAGCGTTATTCGCTTGTCCTTTTTTCATCTCGCTTACAGTGTCACCGACTGTATTTTCAGCATCATTTATACCTAAATCACCCAGTGAAACCACACCTTTGACATCCTTTTCTTTTACTACCAAGAGACGTTGTATCTGATGATCCTGCATGAGTCTTGCCGCTTCTTGAACCTCCATGTCAGGTAATCCTGTTATAACATTTTCAGTCATAATATCTGCAGCCTTCACCTGGTCGGGTGATCCTTTTGCTAAACCTTTAACTACAATGTCGCGGTCTGTCACTACCCCTAAATATTCATTTTCATTGGCGATCGGAAGGAAGCCGACCTCTTCTTCTTTCATCATTCGCGCTAATGTTTGAAGGTCTTCTCCTGGCTTACAGCTTTTCACGTTTTCTGTCATAACTTCTTGCAGTACTGCCATCTGAATTACCTCCTTTAGGAATCTTTCAGTAAACAATAACCAATAACTGGGATTCCTAAAACGTCAATGTTAAGTTGTAATTGATTTGTAAAATCAGAAAAATCTTCTGACGGCTTTTCATATGTTGTAAAAAATGCGGGTCTTTCTATTAATCCTTTGTTCATATGGCTGACTATACCCTGGTTATACCACTGTTGAGCTTCATAACCGGCGTTGAAGTGTTTCCAGATCTCCTCTCCTTTTGCAGCATATTCCGCTTCCATTGACAAAAGGTTATCCAGTTTATCAGCAACAATCAGGCTTTTCACCTCGAGCGAACCGGTTTTCACTGTATCTATCGTATGCTGTTTGCGTTCTTTCCAGGATTTCTTCTTGTCTTCTGTGTGAGCGGCAACAAGGTTTGCAACACTGTTGCCGAAAGCATGTTGGATATCGTTTAACGTAACATTCGTATCCTCGACTACATCGTGCAAATAACCGGCACAGACCACTTCATCACTGAATCCTGCTTCCATTAAAATATCAGCGACCCGTATAGGATGCGTAATATACGGCTCACCTGTTGACTTTCGTCTTTGCCCTTCATGGGCTTTTTCTGCAAAAAGTTTTGCTTTTTTCAGCATAATGCTCCCTCCGATTTTGGAATCCTTTAGTAGGCTTTACCCGAAACAGTTATGGTACACTACACAAAAGTTCTGTTAACTTCCTTAGAATAGCAGGTTCCTTAAGCCAACATGAAGCAGAGCTTTAATTAAAAAAGGGAGTGGACATTGATGGAAAAGATCAGCCTTCATAATGGTGTGAAAATGCCGCAGCTTGGCTTTGGGGTGTGGCAGGTGGAAGAGAAAGAGGCAGTTACAGCTGTCAAAAAAGCGCTGGAAACAGGATATCGTTCAATTGATACAGCTGCCATTTATAAAAATGAGCGGGGTGTCGGGAAAGCGATTAAGGAAAGTGGACTTCCACGGGAAGAGTTATTTATAACGACAAAAGTTTGGAATAGTGACCAAGGGTATGAAAGAACACTATTGGCATTGGAAGAAAGTCTGGATAAGCTTGAACTTGATTATGTTGATTTATATTTAATCCATTGGCCAACCCCGGAGTTTGACGAGTATGTAGATACCTATAAAGCACTGGAAAAGCTTTATCACAAAGGAAAAGTGAAAGCCATTGGAGTATGTAATTTTGATATAGAGCACCTCAGGCGTTTATTAGATGAGTGCGACGTTCTTCCTGCGTTGAATCAAGTGGAATGCCATGCATATTTAGCCCAGCACGAATTAAAGGATTTTTGCAAGCAGCAAGGTATTTATGTAGAAGCATGGAGTCCTTTGATGCAGGGGGGAGAGGTGCTGAAGGATGACGTTATAAGAAAAATTGCACAAAAACACGGCAAGACTCCAGCCCAGGTCATCATACGCTGGCATTTGCAAAATGATACGATTGTAATTCCAAAATCTGTTACGCCATCAAGAATTGAAGAAAATTTCCAGGTTTTTGACTTTGAGTTGAACACGAATGAAATAAATGAAATGAATAGTCTGGACAGAAATGAAAGAAAAGGACCTCTACCTTCAGAAATGAATATTAGATGAGTAAAAAACACGATGTCGAAAAGTGAACTGTACCTGAAGATTGAAAAGCTTTAATTTTTGCTCCCTATTTAGTGACTCCGTTATTAAAACGGGGTCATTTTTTTTTATAAATAATAAAATTTTTAGAAAATTATTGATTGTTTCGATAATTTTAGTAGATAAGTTTTGTTCTAAAGTATATAGTAATATGTATAAGGTAGGTAAATAGTATCATTAAATAAGTTATAAGCACTATATATATGGGCTTTTATGGGAGTTTGAACATAAGGGGGGAGAAGAGTGGACATATTTTCAGCCGATCTGTTCAAAAATAATGGAGTCTTTGCCAAAGAGTTTTTAGATGCAGTCAGCGATGGAATTGGTGTATTTGAAAAGAAGGGCGGCGAATTTTATTATGTTTTCGTGAATAGGGAAGCTGAAAAGTATTTTTCTTCCTCTATTAAGGTTGTGGGGAGTTCGATTGGAGAAGTCCATGACCCAATTACATGCGGTTTTCTAAGAGAACGATTGGGACGGGCGCTTAAGTTGAAGACAAGGCACTGGGAAGAAATTACTTCCAGAAATGGTTTGAGTTTTGAAGGGGAGCTGACTGTTCACCCTATTTTAGGTCAAGGGAAGGAATGCCACCGCTTAGTTATTATCGTGAAAAACATCCAGGTTTTCCGGAAAAATAACCAACTTAAAGAAAATGAAAGGTTATTGAAGGAAGTGGAGAACCGTTACCGGAGTCTTGTGGAAATGTCGCCTGATGCTGTTTTTGTCCATAATGAACAGGATCGAATCATATACCTGAACGATGCAGGAGTTCAATTGGTGAACGCAATTTCAAAAGAGGATATGGTGGGACAAAACATATATCGTTTTATCCATACAGACTCAGCCAGCACGATTAAGGAAAGAATTAAATCTATCCTGGCTACTGGCATGAAATCAGGTCCAAATACGCACTGCTTTCATAAAGTTGATGGAACTCCATTTTTTGTTGAAATCCATGCCGCCCGGGTTGAATATGGCGGGAAATTTGCAGTCCAAACCATTTGTCGCGATATCACAGAGCGTAAGGAACAACAGGATCAACTGAGAATACTGGCGTATCGTGACCAGTTGACAGAAATATATAACAGAAGATTTTTCTTTTCCAAAATGCAGGAAGAAGTGGAGCAAGCATCCGAGATAAACAGGGAATTTGCTATAGTATATCTGGATTTTGATAACTTCAAGGAAATTAATGATACTCATGGTCACTTTGTTGGGGACGAAACCTTGATTATTATTACCAGGCGGGTGAAAAAGATTCTTCGAAAAGAGGATGTTTTTGCCCGAATTGGTGGCGATGAGTTTGTCATCTTATTACCTGGTGCAAATCATGGACAAGTGAAACGGGTAGCACAGAGAATACTTGATCAGGTACTAAAGCCAGTGATCCTTAATAGAGAGAGCTTTCACGTAACGGTTTCCATCGGGGTGTCTCTTTTTCCCCTGCACGGATCAGATGGACAGGAGCTTATCAGTTACGCGGATAAAGCACTATACCAGGCGAAAGGGTCCGGGAAAAATCGCGTTTGTATTTATGACCCTGCTAAAAAATATAGTTAATCCCAATGATAGGAGCATGATTTATCGGAAAGCCGGGTAAACCAACTGAACAGACTATTATAAGCTCAGATGCAGAAAGGTTGGTCAGCCTTGATACTGGTTGCAGTGTTATTATGCCTTATCGGAACCCTTGGCTTTACTAAACATGCCAAAAAATCTAAAGTGGTAGGGGTTTTTTACACGCTCTCACTTATATGTATTACTGCCTCACTTATCGGTACATTTTTTATTACGGGAGGAATAGGCGATAAAATCATGATTATTGGCGGAATAGTGAGCATTCTATCCCTGATTGCCATGGTTTTCACAAAACCGGAACAAAAACGTTCGAACATTCACTAGTATTGTCATTCGGCGACCATAAGGTGGTCGTTTTTTTGCGTTGGGGAAGTATTTGCAAAGAAGTCCATCAACGTAGTGCAGATGTTAAAGTTCCTAGTAGAAGAAAACACAGGCATTCACGAAAGGACAAGTGAATGCCTGTGTTTCTAATTGGTCAGGAATGATAGAAGTGAAGGTCTGAAAAGAGCGGCGAGGCTTACCTTAAGCTTTCAGGGGGAGAGCAAGACTGCTGTCCCTTAGTCTTATTCATTGAAACCCCCCCTACTTGTAATAATAATTACGTTGTAGAGTAAATAAATGTTGCTTTTTAGAGTAACTTAACATACTATTAAGAGTAATAAGGTGGTGAGTGTATTGAAAGACATTCGATTAAATGTGGCGCTGCTTCGAAGAAAAGTCCCGAACTTGACCAGTGCAGCCCGTTCAGTAGGCTTAAGGCCGGCAACAGTGTCCAACCTTTGTACAGGAAAAATACCAGTAGGCAGGGCAGAAGTACGTACTTTAGTCACGTTAGCTTCACTGGCAGAATGTAGTCTTGATGAGTTGATAATTAGAGGGGAGAAGGTTGACATGATTGAGACCGGTATTAAAACGCTTGATTTGTTCGCTCCATTAGCAAAAGGGGGTACTGTGGGCCTGGTGGCTCGGCCGGGTATGGGTCAATTAGTGATTTTGGCGGAATTGTTCCATCGGTTAAGGAAAGAAAACTACATGACAGTATTATTGAAGCCGGAAGAGGAACATGAAGAGGTGGAAGACATTACAGAATACGCAGATTCTCTTCCAGAAACGATCGATGTTGCCTATCAAGTGATAGCTGGAACCTCGCCGGATAAGAATATTATATTTGCTGCAGATCGCTCCCATGTTCTGACTGGTGAGATTTTTGATCTGCAAGAAAGACTTCAGCAGGTTGGCATGGATTCCGTGACTACCCTGTTAGTAGATTTGAAAGGAGAGGTAGTAGACGAAGAACTTCCTTATGGGCCATTGGAAACGCTGCTTCAACTGGATGCTGACCTGGCCGCAAGACAACTGTTTCCTGCAGTTAATCCCATCTATTCTACTTCATCCGTTTTAGAAGGATTACATCTGGATCAAACACATCAGCAGATTCAGCAGCGTGCGCAAAAACTGCTAAGGAGATACCGGGAGCTAAGGGCAGTGGTCAATGTAAAAGGAATAGACAGTATCCCGCGTGTGGAGACCATAACCTATAAACGAGGGGAATTGCTGGAAGCCTATTTGACACAACCGTTCTATGTAGCAGAAGCATTTACCGGACAAAAAGGCGAGACAGTAGCCTTGCAGGATACCATTAAAGATGTCAGGAAGATTATTGATGGCTCCTTGGACTCAAAAGAATCCGGGGAATTGCGTTATATCGGAAGTGTCGTATGATTTATCTCTTTCCATTATTCCTATAGCAGAGATAAGGAAGGCTGCCGATACTTCTGGCAGCCTTCCTAACTACTTTTTGAGTTTAAAGTTCGGACTTAATTCACTCCACACATCAAACATGTTTCCATCAAGGTCTTTGAATACAAAATTCAACCCTGGATGTCCCCGGTTTTCAATATCGCCTACCTCTATTCCTTTCTTTTGGAAAGAGTGATGCAAGGATTTAAGAGCTTCGCTTCCATTCACTTCAAATGTCAGGGTAAAATGTTCCACCCCTTTTAAAGTGAGGAAATTCGCAGTTTGCTTTGCTTTCCCTTTCACTAGAAAAAAACTTTGATCGGCAAGGTCCAGAATTGCTTTGGTCTCATCTAAATGGTTGATGCGTGCATGTAAATTATCCTGGTACCATTCTGCTGCCTCTTTCGGATTCTTTACTGGTATGTAGGTAGTACCAACGCGGTGCAGTTCCGTCATATATAAACCTCCTTTTTTTGTCAAAGTTATTTTTCGATAAAGACTGAAAAATCTCCTTTGCCATTTTTAAATAAAAAATAAAATAATGTGTATAGGACAATCTTGGGTCAGGGGAAGCTTTACATAAGGAGGCGGTAGAACATGAATACTTTTGAAGTATTGTCGTTGATGCTCAGCTTCGGAATGTTTGTAATCGCTGTCCTGAAGTTTGATGATTGATTCCCTTTTCGAACACGCTCCTTCAGCGTGTTTCTTTTTTTGCCTTTTCATGATTATTTTGGAATTTCGATTTTAGGGTTGTAAAACGCTTACACAACATCTATAATGTCACTAAACCGATTTACTAAACCGATTTATTAAAACCATTGTTAGTTAATTTAATACATTAAGAGCTTGGAGAGGTTGTCATGAAACCGGTAACAATTGCTGATGTGGCCTTGCATGCCAAGGTATCTAAAAGTACTGTTTCCCAATTTTTAAATAAACGCTATGACTATATGGGCGAAAAAACCAAACAGCGGATTGAACAGGCGATTAAGGATTTGGGTTACCAGCCTAATTATGTAGCCAGAAGTTTAAAGCAGAAATCAACGAAAACGATTGGTGTGATAGTAGCCAATATTCTTCATAACTTTTCTACAGAGGTCAGCCGGGCCATTGAAGATGCCTGCAATGAGCATGGTTTCCATCTGATTGTCTGTAATGCAGATGACAACCCGGAAAAAGAAAAAAAATATATGGAAATGCTTCGCGCCAAGCAGGTGGATGGAATTATCATCTTCCCTACTGGTGGTAACAAGGAATTGTATCAAAAAATGCTGGATGAAAAATATCCGGTAGTCTTTGTCGACAGGGAAGTTCAAGGTATTCCTGTTTCCTCCATCATGCTGGAAAATAAAAAAGCAGCAAGGCTTGCAGTCGAGCATTTTATTGAAAGAGGTTATAAGCGAATCGGCATCATGACCACATCAATTATCCGTAATCTTTCTCCAAGAGTAGAAAGAATCGAAGGCTACAAGGAAGCTATGAATGACAATGGCTTGCCTGTACAAAAGGAATATATGAAAAGCCTTGACCTGGAACAGATTCAGGACGGGATGAAAAGTATGCTTTCTTTGAAAGAGCCTCCTGAAGCTGTAGTTGCCGGAAATGACCTGGCATTGATTGAAATATTGAAATATGTCAAACAGAACAGACTTAAAATACCTGAAGATTTAGCAGTCATTGGTATTGATGATGTCTCATTCGCCAGCTTCTATACGCCATCCATTACTACTGTGGCTCAGCCTACATTTGAGATGGGAAAAAAAGCTGCGGATGTGTTACTTACAAAAATCAGCAAGAAGCAAGGTAAGGACAACCTTCCTGATTATCGGTTTGAACCGCAATTGATGGTCAGGGATTCGGTTGGATACCGAAATGGATGAAAGGAGGATAAGCATGAAGGATGTCATAACAATTGGAGATGCCATGATTACGTTTGACCCTTCCCATAAAGGACCAATGAGATATGCCACTTCATTTGAACGGAAGGTAGGTGGAGCTGAACTGAATTTTGCTATCGGCTGTGCTCGCCTGGGGTTAAATACAGGATGGATAAGCAGGCTTGGCAATGATGAGTTTGGCAGATATATTCATAATTTTGTCCGCGGGGAAGGCATCGACGTCACTTCTTTAAAGATGATGGAGGGGTATCCGACATCATTGAATTTCAAAGAGGTGAGAGGAGATGGAAGCGGGAGGACTTTTTATTACCGGGAAAACTCTCCTACCAGTACGCTGACGAAAGCGACCCTTGATACGGAAGCTATCAAGAATTCCAACCTGCTTCACATCACTGGGGTGTTTCCGGCGATTGATCAAGCCAAAAACATCGAACTGATTAAATACGCTTGTAAGCTGGCAAAAGAAAGCGGCAGCATGGTTTCATTTGATCCAAACATCCGTCTGAAACTATGGAGCAGGGAAGAGGCGAAAGCTGCCTTGGTAGAGTTTCTCCCATATGTAGATATTTTATTAACCGGCTTAGAGGAAGCAGAACTGTTATTTGGCACAGATGATCTAAAGGAAATTTTCCGGGAGAGCAGTAATTATAATATTGAAACTGTTGCCATAAAGCTTGGTGACGAAGGAGCTGTCGGCTATCACAAAGGAGAGATGGTAACAGCGAACGCTGTTATACCAGACAAGGTAGTAGACACAGTTGGGGCAGGTGATGGATTCGATGCTGGATTCGTTTATGGTATTTTACAAAAATGGCCGCTGGATAAGGTTTTACAGTTTGCCAATACAATCGGCTCCATGGTTGTCAGTGTAGATGGCGATAATGAAGGGCTTCCTTATCTGGAAGAGGTACTTATCCAAATGGGAGAAAAAGAATTGATAGAAAGATAGTCTGGGAGGTGAGGTAATGAATTTACAGCTGGCGCTTGATCGTCTGACGAAGGAAGAATGTTTCGGGATTTTAAAAGAGACGAGTGATAATATTGATTGGATTGAAATAGGTACTGGCATCATCAAGGAATATGGCATGGAATTAACAAGACAGATAAAAAAGACTTATCCCGATAAGACACTGGTTGCCGATATGAAAACCTGTGACGCTGGGAGAGCTGAAGCCACCCAGGCTTTCGAAGCAGGAGCAGACATCATGACGGTAATGGCTTTCGCAGCTGATAAAACCATTTCGGACACATTGGAAGCTGCCCGGGAGCACAACAAGCGGGTAATGGTAGACCTGCTTGGTGTTACAAATAAACAAAGAATCGAGCAGTTGAGAAGTCTTGGTGTTAATCTGGTCAGTATCCATTTTGGAAAAGATATGCAGGAAACAGGGACAATGGGCAAAGAGGTTTTTTCATTGGTAGAAGATACTCATGCGATGGAAATCGCAGTGGCTGGCGGGATAAATTTGCAGTCCCTGCCGGAAGTGCTGGTATATCAACCGGATACGGTCATCGTCGGTTCTGCTATAACAAAGCAAAAGGATCGACAAAAAGCCGCCCGGGAATTGAAAGAGGTGATGCGGGATCATGAGAAAGGTAATTGATACGGTCAGTGAAGAGATTTCAAAAGTACTTCGTCTTGTTGACGAGAACGAGGCCATTGATTTATCGGAGCATTTAAAAAACAGTAAGCGCATCTTCATAACCGGTGAAGGACGTTCTGGTTTAATGGGAAAAGCGATTGCTATGCGCTTGATGCACGGCGGGTTTGAAGTCTATGTAACGGGAGAGACCATTACACCAAGTATTGGAGAAAGTGATTTACTCGTGGCAATTTCAGGTTCTGGAACAACGTCGTCCATTGTCCAATACGCAGAGAAAGCTAAAGAGTCAGGGGCTAATGTGTTTTTGATAACAACCAATCCAGAGTCAAAACTTGCAGGTTTAAGTGAAGGCGTATTGACGATACCAGCAGCCACGAAAAAGCGGAAACCGAATGAGCCAGAAACAATTCAGCCGCTGGGGAATCAATTCGATCAATCTGTTCATTTATTGCTTGATGCTGTCATCATCCACACCCTTAATACGGATGAAAATGGATATAAAGAGATGACAGAAAGACATGCCAACATGGAATAAATTCTACTATCCTTTATGAAAGCGAATTCAATTATTTGGAAGGGAGATTCATAATATGAAAAAATTTATCGCACTATTTTTAACCCTTGCAGCCGGGCTGTTTACATTGACGGCCTGTGGAGGTTCAGGAAGCGGAGCAGGGGGCGGAGATGGAAAGATAAAAATCGTAGCAGCCCACAACCAGACATCTCCGGAAAACCCTTATCAAACAGGATTACTGAAATTCAAAGAAGTAGCTGAAGAGAAGTCTGGAGGAAAGATAGAAGTTGAAGTACATGCTGGTACACTTGGGACAAGCGAGTCCGAGCTTGTCGAGAAACTTAAGCTCGGCGGTGCAGATGTTGTGCTTGTATCCCCTGGTTTCATGAGTAAAACCGGAATTGATGAAATCGATCTATTTGCTATCCCGTATATGTTCGACAGCTATGAGCATTGGGAAAAAGTAGTCGATGGTGAAGTTGGCGATAAGATGGCAAAAATCATTAATAAAAAGTCCAATAACGACTTCAAATTGCTCGGATATTGGTCAGCAGGTGTACGTCATTATTACGGTAAGAAACCTCTTCAATCCATGGAAGATATTGAAGGCATGAAATTCAGGACACAGACTTCTGGTGCTGTAGCAAGCTATTGGGAACAGACGGGAGCTGTCCCTACTTCCGTAGCATGGGGTGAACTTTACCAGGCTCTTGAGCAGAATGTCGTTGATTCAGCCGAGAATGCTTATCCTTATTTTGTGCAGCAAAACCACCACAAAACAGAAAACGGAAAGTATATTACCGAAACAGCACATGACTACACGACCCGTTTCCTGCTGGTCAATGGAAAGAAATTTGAATCTTACAGCAAAAAACAGCAAGAGATCATTATGGAAGCTGCAAAGGCGTCTGTAAAAGCAGAAAGAGAAGCTGTCAAAAAACAGGAAGAGGAATATAAACAAAAAGCTATTGAGGATGGGGCGAAGGTCAACCAAATCGACCGTAAACCATTTATCGAACTGGCTAAACCTCTTCAAGATAAGACTGCTGAAGAAATCGGAGCAACAGAAATGCTGAAGAAGATCAGAGAGTTGAAATAAATAGCAATATGGAGTTTAAGGGAATACAAAGGGCACCTATAAGTGCCCTTTCCTTATAACTCTTAAGGAGGTAAGAATAGCATGTTCATTAAATGGCTGGAACGTATACAGTTGACAATAGGAATCTTATTTCTGTGTATCTTTTTCATTGCCATTCTCATTCAGGTAATCACCAGATACTTAGGAGTATCGGTGGTCTGGACAGGTGAAGTGGCAAACTATGCATTCATCTGGTCAGTCTTTATGGGAGCGGCGGTCATGGTGAATAGACGAGAGCACTTCAAATTTGATCTATTATTGAAGAAGCTTAAAGGGAGAAAGCGCAATTCCCTGTATATTTTCAATGATTTGATATTGCTAGCTTTCAGTTTTGCGATCTTTTTTTACGGAATGCAAGCTGTTCAAAGCTTCTGGAACTATAATTGGGTATCTCTTTCAGAAATGAAGATGGGGTATGTATGGATTTCTGTGCCAATTATGGGGGGAACCATGGTCATCTATATACTGAATAATATTTTCCAAACCATAAAGAATTTTAATAGAGAGGAGGCAGTCGAATGATTGGTCCGATACTAGTAGGTTTATTTGTCATTTTAATGGTTATCGGCATTCCTATTGCGTTTGTAATCGGAATTGTGGCGATGTTAGGAATCATGAATATTCCATATATACCTGAAGTCACAGTTCCTGTGAAAATGCTGAATGGGCTGGATTCTTTCGTGCTTATAGCGGTGCCTTTATTCATTCTGGCTGCTAACCTCATGAACAGCGGTCAGATCTCACAGAAACTGATTGATTTTTCGCTGTCTGTCGTAGGACACATCCGCGGAGGATTGGCACATGCTAATATTCTGGTTTCAATGCTATTTGCCGGTGTGTCCGGTGCGGCACAGGCAGATACAGCAGGTGTGGGGAAAATTCTGATTCCGAGCATGAAAAAGCAGGGTTACGATAAAGAGACCGCTGTAGGTGTCACTGCTGCCTCTTCGACGATAGGGGTAGTCATCCCGCCTAGTATCCCGATGATCATTTATGCAGGTCTTACCAATGTTTCAGTAGGGGCATTATTTATCGTCGGTATCGTTCCTGGTGTGTTGATTGGACTAGGAATGATGGCGATTGTCTATATGCTTGCTCTAAAGCGGGGTTATCCGACTTATCAGCGTGCGTCTGCCAAGAATTTCATGAAGCAGTTCGTCCAGACCATTCCGGCAATGATGACGCCGGTCATCCTGATTGGCGGGATTATCAGCGGTATATTCACAGCAACAGAAGCCGCTGCATTTGCATCACTATATACCGTGTTTGTAGGAATGTTTATTTACAAAACATTGAAGTTGAAAGACTTTCCAAGAATCCTGATTGACACCATTACACTCAGTTCGCTGTCTCTATTCGCATTGGCGGCAGCTAGTGCGCTTGGGGAACTGATGAGTTATTATCAATTATCTGCATGGGCTAATCAATTCTTTACAGAAAATATTGATAGTAAGTGGGTTTTCCTTCTTATTATCATAGCGTTTTTCTTGTTTATCGGAACATTTATGGACGCAATTCCAGCCATGATTCTGTTCATACCAGTTATACTTCCTGTGGCCATCACCTTTGAAATAGACCCGGTATTACTTGGGCTGATTACAGTAATCACATTGGCTGTGGGGCTGGTAACACCGCCGTATGGATTGTGTTTATTGTTGGCAGCAAAAATAGGGAAGCTGTCGATAGAGCGGTCGTTCGGTGCGGTCATGCCATATATCGCAGTCATATTAGTAGTATTGTTCGGATTAGCATTCTTCCCGGATATTGCATTTTATTTACCTCAGAAAATAAACCCGGGATTATTTTGAATAATTCAGACAGCTAAGACGTTAGGTGTTGGCTGTTCAATGAAGGTAAATGAATTAATCGCATAACAACATACGGTTATAGCATGGTTGATTCCACGAGGAGGGAGAGGTGGTGACGCCTGCGGGAACAGCGCGAGCCGAAGATCCACTATAGCTTTAGGCCGTGCCCGCGGCAAGCATCCACCGGCAAGCGATTGGTGAGACTCAACAAGGCAAAAAAGTCTTGTCTAATATTTAGCAAATCTAATGGTAGAATAAGAGGAAACCATATGCAAAGGAGTGCTTCATTTGCCTGTTGCCTCTTTTCAATCAAGAATATATGCTTTCCTGATCGATTATGTCCTTATCGCTTCATATGGAGTCCTGGTGGTAGGAGGCATTTCCTTTTTACTTTGGACAGATATGGAGCGCTTGTTCTCTGAGTCTCCTGCGATTGCCCAATTACTAGGTTTCTTTATGATGACACTGCCTGTCTCCCTGTATTTTATTATCAGTGAACAGTCAAGCTGGCAAGGGTCATGGGGAAAAAGAGTTTTAGGGCTCCACGTAATTAATAAAGCAGGGGGAAGGATAGGGGTTTTCCAGTCTGCCATCCGCTCTGCGGTAAAATTCTTACCCTGGGAAATTGCTCATTTTGGCATTTGGCGCTTAGTAATGCCGACTGATTTTCCTGAAGGGGCTGCCCTGTTTGCCCTCAGTGCTGCTAATTTGACAGCAATAGCATATCTGGTATTTCCGTTGTTTAATGAAAAGAGAAAAAACATTTATGATATGGCGGCTGGAACGACAGTGATAGTTAAGAATGAATAGAAAAATAGAAAATCACAAAATTAAGCGCCCAGGGCACTATACCCTGGGCGCATTTCTTAATTCATGTACATATGGATGCCTGGTCCGAATGGAATTCCAAAAAAAGCAAACGCAAGTAACAGCACGATCCATACGGAAAGAAAGATAATACTGTATGGGAGCATCAAGGCAATCAATGTACCAAGGCCAGCTTTTTTATCGTATTCTTTCATGAATGCCAGTACGATAATGATATATGGATTCATTGGAGTAATAATATTTGTTGAAGAATCGGCTATACGAAATGCCGCTTGTATGAATGCTGGATGAAAATCTAATAGATAGAACATTTTTACGAAAATTGGTGCTTCAAGTGCCCATTGGGCAGAGCCGCTGAATATTAACAGGTTCATTACCGCAGTAAGGAGTACGAAACCGATAATAACTGCAATTCCCGTTAACCCAATAGATTCCAGAAAGCTAGCTCCACTGACCGCTATCCATGTACCAATATTAGTCCAGTCAAAGTAAGCGATGAATTGTGCGGCTGCGAAGATAAGGACAATGAACCCTGACATATCCTTCATTGCTTCACTCATGAAAGTAGCTATATCCCTGTTGCTTTCAATTTTATTGACTGTTCTCCCATAGGTGATACCGACCGTAATGAAAAACAGCAGGATGATTGGAACAATACCATCCAGAAACGGGGAAGGAATAAGGCCGCCTTCATCATTTCTTAACGGGGTGCCTGGGAAAAATAAAGCGATTAACAAAACAGCAATAAAAATACCTGCTGCAATTACTGCATTACGCAAACCGCGTTTTTCTATAGATGTAGACTTTTCCAGCTCTGTTCCACCTTTACCATCATATTGTCCTAACCTCGGTTCTACTATTTTTTCCGTAATTAAGGCTCCAGTTATGGAAAGGACAACGACAGAAACCATCATGAAATACCAGTTATCCACTGGCGTAACTACCATATCAGGGTCAAGTGTCTGGACTACCTCGGTAGTAATACCAGATAGCAAAGCATCTGTTCCGGCAATAATGATATTTGCAGTGAAACCAGCCCCAACTCCGGCGAAGCCAGCTGCAAGACCGGCAAGCGGGTGTCTGCCTACCGTGAAAAATACCATTGCTGCAAGGGGAGGTACGATGACAAAGGCAGCATCGGATGCCAGGTTACCTAGGATACCGACAAATATGACAGCATAAGTGATAAGGGCAGGGGGCGCTTTTAAAATTGTGCTTTTGATTGCTGTCTCAAGCAGGCCAACTTTGTCCGCCAATCCGATTCCGAGCATCATAGCAAGTACCAGTCCAAGCGGTTTGAAGCCGACAAAGTTCTCCAGCATCGAACTTAAAATATAGCGGAGACCTTCTCCGGAAATCAGGCTTTTAATGGCAACGGTTTCTTCGCCGCCTGGTTTGGTGAATGTTACATCGAAAAGAGAAATGACCCAGGACAATATGATGACAAAAAAAGCCAGGTAGACAAATAGCATGAAAGGATCTGGCAAGCGGTTTCCCGCACGTTCGATCACATTCAAAAATCGATTTAAACCCTTTCCTCCTGAAGTGTTCGTTTGTGTAGTCATTTTCTTCACCCTTTCTAGTTATTTTTGGAAATTTACCTAAAATATTCCGAAATAGTGATTTGGAAATGCCTGAGAGCTATTTAATAAAAGTAAATACCTTCCTTGGTCGTCCGCGTTCTCCTGATTGAGCTTCTCCACATTGCTCGATAAGTCCAGCCTTTTCCATCTCAGTTATAATTCTGCGTCCGTTTCGCTCCGAACTCTGGAGCCATCGTGCTAAATCCTGAGAAGTAAACTGGGGGCGATGGTATTGACTGGTATAGGCAAGGATCTTTGAAACTACACCAGGGCTGATGGAGGCTCCCTTGATTTTTTCACGCCACGAAATGCCTGTTTCCCTGGTTTGGTAAGAGAGGTCTTCCGTCTGCCTGCTTTTTAAAGTGATGGATTGGTCTTCGTCTACCAGAAGGATAGTTGCCTCGGGATACTGCTTGCTGTTTCGGAACCCCAGTCGTACATTTTGTTCAGCCTGGGATACTGTTTCTCCAAATCCGATGGAAATGTTCGAGTCGATGTCAGCCTGTAACTTTAAATCTTCCATTAAACTGACTAGATCCTCGTATGCTGCTTCACTCATTTCGCCACGTGTTGTAAAAATGAAAAATAAACCATCCCCAAGCTGCATCAGTGATCCATTTGTTTTTTCAGCGACTTTTAATAGATAACGTTTTAAATCAAGTTCCTGGTGTTTCATTTTGAAGGAATAATAGACCTCGTCGAGTTTATCAAGGTTAAAGAGGATTTTGCATCCAATTATAGCTATCTGGGAATTGCGATACCTGTTCGATTGGGCCCGTTCTTCCAGGTATTGAATGATCAGCCGTATGGACAGGTAAGAAGGGGTTACCCGAAACACCGGAATACCGAGGTTTTTCAGTTCGTAATAGACATTCTTAATGGAAGTAATGACCACTTCTGTCTTTCCTTGTTCATATAAAGTTTTATGGTGATTTACGAGATCTTCTATGTGGTTGTAGCCTTCAAAAGGGTGGTTGTGATAGGTGAGCGGCTCTAAATGATAAAAGGAAAGAATTTTTTCAATTTCTTCATTGGATACAGTATCAATCCCAACGCTTTTAAAGACTTTATTTTCTGTTAATTGTGCTTCTAGCAATACTCCGAAAAAGCTGGCTCCATGCAATGGTGGATAGCTCGCCTCATCTGCTGTTATCAGTCCGTTTTCACTTGCATAGGTGTAATTTAGTACTCCGGAAAAGAACCATTGGTCGACTTCATGGCGATGTTTGGAAAGGATGCCTTTAATGTCTGAAAGTTTTTCATAAATGAATGGAATGAATTCAATGTTTTTAAATTCCTGGGCGACATACTGAATTCTTTCCATAGAATCCTTTGGCCCAATAACTCCGATTTTAGTTTCCATGTATCTCACCTGTTTCCTTTCGTAAGTACTCAGCTATGACATGTGTACCTTTTTGAAGGTCTTCTAACCGTGCATGCTCATTAGGGTGATGACTTATACCTTTTTCGCACGGTATAAAAATCAGTCCTGATGGCCATTTCATTGCCATATTCATGACGTCATGTCCTGCGCCGCTATCCATCAGTAACGACTTAAATCCAAGGTTTTGACTCGCTTGTCTTAACTTTTCCTGAATGGAAGGAGCAAGGAAGACAGAATTATTATCAACCAATGTGTCAATCACGATTTCCACACCTGTTCTCGCTTCTATTTGGGCGGAATAGGCTGTTATAGCAGTTACCATATTATGCTTGGAAGCATCATCCACGCTTCTGATATCAATTCCAAATTCTACTTTTCCTGGAATGACGTTCATAGCATTGGGCCATAGTTTGACGGTGCTGACAGTTGCAACCAGCGGTATAGCTTTTGTACTTGAGACCATTTTGGCTTCCTGTTCCACAAAGCTGACTAAGGGAGAAATGGCTGCAAATGCATCCTTCCGTGCATGCATTGGAGTAGTACCAGTATGATTGGCCATCCCATTTGCTGTTACTTTTAATCGAATTGGACAGGCGACACCACGGACAATCCCAATATCAGCATTATTGTTTTCGATTCGGGTTCCCTGCTCAATATGCAGTTCAATGAAACTCTCTAAAGCATCTTTCGTCTGCTCAGCTTGTTCTATAACATCCCAATCTGCCCCAAAGCTGTTTACAGCATCTTTTATGGTAGTCCCTTCAGCATCCGTCACTCCCGCCTGCTCCTCTTTGTCCAGCAATCCTGCAATGGCCTTGCTGCCAATTGTAGATACCCCGAATCTTGCTGATTCCTCTGAAGCAAAGCAGATGATGGCAATGTTTTTTTGCGGTGTAAAATGTTGATCCTTAAGTATCTTTACTGCGGCAAGCCCGCATAATACTCCTGCGACACCGTCATAACCACCACCATTATGTACCGTATCGAGATGAGAGCCTACTGCTACAGTAGGGGCATTACTGTCTGTTTCCCATACCGCCCACTGGTTTCCGGCGTTATCCGTGAATGTCGATAATTCCAAATCAGCTGCAATGGAACGAAATTCGTGGTGAGCCCTTGCTTCATCTTCTGTATAGCTGAGTCTTGTAAACCCTTCAGGGACATCCATGGAATTTGTAAGATTCAATTGCAGAAGCTTTTTTTCGAGCCACATTCTTATATCACTCATAGGACGAACCCCCTTTTAAAATATGGATAAAAGTATCCAAAGCCACAGGGAGTACAGCCTCATCAAAATCAAAAGCAGGATGATGATGCCCGTAAGGTAACTGGGTGCCAAATAACATATAGGTAGCTTCCCCACCTTGCTTTTGCACCGCATTTACCATGAAACTTGCATCCTCGGAACCGGATACAGGAGCGACAGGAAGGACTCTTTGGACGTAATCACTTTTTTCACAAAAATGAGTAACCCGGTCGATCATACCTGCATCACAGTTAATTTCCTCTGTTTCCCCAACAAAAACAATATCTAATTCAACGTCATGCATGGAGGCAGACGCATGCAGCATCCTTTTTGCTTCATTCCACACATAGTTGTTGATATCTTTCGTTTCTCCCCGTGTTTCCACTTCTAAATAGGCTGTATCTGAGATGATATTTCTTCCTCTTCCTGCTTCCAGCCTGCCAACATTAATCCGCGTAGTGCCGCCGCTATGACGGGGAATAGCGTATAGTTGTGTGGCTGCGGTAGCCCCTGCGAGCAGCGCATTTTTTCCATCCTCCGGCTTCATGCCTGCATGGGCAGCTGTCCCTTTATAACGGATATTCATTTTAGAGGAAGCCAGAAACCCTTCTGTTGTTGCGGCAATCGTCCCGGCCGGCATCGATTCTATTCCGATATGACCTGTATAGAAGCGATGGACCCCATGCAGCCATCCTTTATCTGTCATAGCCTTTGCACCACGGCCGCCTTCTTCCGCGGGCTGAAAAAGCAAGGTGAATTTCCCTCTTAATGTATCTTTCTTTTCGGAGATATAACGAGCGACACCAATACCGATCGCAGTATGGCCGTCATGTCCGCATGCATGCATCACATCATGCTCCCGGGAACGAAAGCCTTTTTGGAAAGGTAAATGGCTGGAATCTTCACTTTCGTTAATAGGAAGCGCATCAATATCAAAACGAAAGGCGACATGGTCTCCCGGCCTGCCTGTGTCTAAAATGGCTACCAGTCCCGTGTTTCCCCCACTCATTTTTTCCAATGATTCTTCATCCACCCCCCATCTTAATGCCTTTTGTTCCTGTTCATTCAGTTCTTCCTCTGTTGGTAATCCAAGACGTGACTCACTCTTTAAAGCGTCCTTGCCTATATGCAGTTCAAACCCCAGCTTCTCTAATTCTTTACTTAACAGAAAAGTTGTCTTGTACTCCATAAAACCAAGTTCAGGCTGCTGATGAAGACACCTTCGCCATGTGAAAAGGTCTGGTAACACGCGGGCCATGAAATCATCTTTCATTTAATCACTCCCTTTTAGATTGGTCAGTGTGTCGATTGCTACTTTTGCTAAAAGCTTGCATCCATTTGGAAGAGCATGTTCATCCAGTTGGAAACGAGGGTCATGGAGCGGCTTTTGGTTTTCTTTATCTGGTATTTGTGTTCCCAGCCATATGAATGCTCCAGGAATATTTTGCAGGAACCGGGAAAAATCTTCCCCTGCTAACACAGGTGCTACATCCGGTGTAGCTTGTTCTCCTAATAATTCCTGGGCGGACATACGTACCTGGTTTGCCCATTTTGGTGTGTTGATTGTCGCCGGATAGCCATCCAGGTATTCTATTTCGGCATTACCATCAAAGGCGGAGGCAGTTTGCCGGATAATCGTGTGAAGGCGATCCTTCACTTTTTCTTTGATTTGGGGGAGGTAGGTGCGCACAGTGCCCTCCAATGTCACTTTATCGGCAATGACATTATATCGATAACCACCTTCTATTTTTCCGATGGTTACGACTGCCGCTTCCAAAGGGTCGACATTTCTCGAAACAATCGTTTGGAGGCTCGAAATAATCTGATTTGTGATAATGATGGCATCATTACTTTCCTGTGGCATGCTTGCATGCCCTCCTCGACCGGTCACTGTCACTTTAAAGCGGTCAGAAGCACCCATCATCTCCTTATCGCGGACGCCAATTTCACCCACTGGCAATGTCGGCCATACATGTTGGCCATAAATAACATCTGGTCTGTATTCTGAAAATATTCCATCGTCCATCATCTGCTGAGCTCCACCGACAGGAGCATTTTCCTCCGAGGGCTGAAAAACTAACAGGACAGTCCCGTTAATCTGTTCTTTCATTTGTCGAAGCGTATAGCCTGCTCCTAAAAGCATGGCAGTATGGGCATCGTGTCCACAGGCATGCATGATACCTTCTTTTTGTGAAGTAAAGGGAAGATCGTTCATTTCCTGGATTGGCAAAGCATCCATGTCAGCCCTGAGCGCTACAGTCTTCCCTGGCGAAGATCCTTTTATAATGCCAAGTACACCAGTTCCAGCGAAGCCGGTTTGATAAGGGATACCGTATTCCTCAAGCTTTTGCTGGACTAGCGCAGACGTTTCATATTCTTCTCCACTCAGTTCAGGGTTTTGATGCAACTTTCGCCTGGTTTCGATAATTTCATTCTTTATTTCCTGCACATGACCCGAAATAGTATTTATTACCATGATTGCACTCCTCTAATTATTTAAGGAAATATTCCGTAAATATTCCTTAAATGACTCATTACAAAACAGTATAACAAAAATAATAAATATGTCACGGATATATTTTAAATTTTCAGAAATGGGAAAATATAATTAAAACAGGCTCCTTATATGTCAGGAGCCTGTTTTAGTGACGGGGGAAGAGGTCTATCCATTAAAGTCGTCAGGGTTTTTTTCGCTGGATTTATTTTTCTGTGCTTCACTTTGTTCGCGTTGTGGATCAATATCCTTATTAGGGTCTTGTTCCTTGCTTTTTTGTTCAGGGGGATCAGAATTTCTGTAGGAACGTTCTTGTTCATTTGCCATTCGAATCACCTTTTCAAGGAAAATGAAAATGACGCTTCATTGACTTTTTCAGCCAGCAAATCAGTTGTTTGCTAACTGTTCAAGCAATAATGCGCCATTAGCTTATGCTTATTAAAGTTATATCCGGTGAAGCGTGTCTTAAAACATAGTTTTTGATGTTACTCTCCATGAAATGGGCTTAGTTTACAATTTTGTTACTACTTGGTTAGATAAGTTTACACAAAAAAATAATGGGAAACTTTTTCCATAGGATGAGTCAAAAAGGAGGGGTTAGATGGACCACCTAAAAGCCTTGACGATCAAGGGGGTTATGACTTTTGCTGTCTTGCTTGTGATTTTGGGGTTTGTTTTTAATGTTTCGTTGATAGATGTATTAATTCTGACCGCAGTAGTAGGGGGTCTATCTTATCCTATAGGGGATTTAAACATCTTCCCAAAAACAGGTAACAGTATGGCGACTATAACAGATTTCGTCTTGGTGTTCGCTGTTGTTTTTGGTTATGGGCTCGCTTTGACAAATCATATGGTCTCCCTCGTACAGGCGGGCATCCTTACTGCTGCTGTACTTGCGTTAGGAGAATGGTTCTTCCACAAGCATATCGCTAAATTAGTGCTGCATAAGAAGCGGCCGTTTCAATTGCATAATTATTGAAATAGAGACTGTGAAAAAGACTCTGCTTCATCTAGCCAGGGTGAGCTAGGTGAAGCAGAGTCATTTTGTTTGAGGGAAATTCCAATATAAAACCATGCTCTCATTCCCGGTGGGAAAGGAAGTGCGCCTCGTATTTAATGTAAGTGGAATTTTTGACATGGTTTTTTCTTCCGGCCGATTTATGAAATTTTTTCGACCTTACAGACAGCTTGTTTCAAAATAGGCTGATGAGATACAGGGTCGACAACATCCATGGTCATTTCATTTGCCGATTGCTCACCGTCCCAATTTCCATAATGGAAAGGAATGAATACCTCACCTTGATTAATTCTGTTATCAACGTGGACAGGCAGTTGAATTTCGCCTCGTGGGGAAGTGACGCGTACAAGGTCATCCTGATTGATTCTAAGAGAGTAAGCGTCATCCTCATTCATCTCCACATAAGCTCGAGGTGCTTTTTCTTCTAACTTTTTAGAACGGGCAGTTTTCGTTCGTGTATGCCAGTGCCAGAGCAGCCTGCCAGTATTTAGCCAGAAAGGATACTCATCTTGTGGCATTTCAGGTGAACCAAAGTAATAGGTGGGTTGGAAAATGGCTCTCCCATCGGCATTTTTCTGTTGGAATTCTGCTTTTGTTTTAGGCCTTCCTGTGATTGGATCTTTTCCAAAGCTTTGGCAATAGTCGATATTGGTGGGGAAGGTCTGATCTTCATACAAGCGTGTTGTTCCTTCGGGTTTGTCTTCCGTTGCCGGCCAGCGAATGCCTTTTTCTTTTTCCAATAATTCATAGGTCATACCGGACATATCACTTGGGCGTCCTTTAGATACCTTTTTCCACTCTTCAAAGGCTTCCTCTGGAGTAGTATATTGAATTAATGGATTACCGTCTTTATCCTTAAAGCCCATACGGTTGCTGAACTCTACTAATATCTCAAAATCTGATTTGACACCTTCAGGCGGTTCCACTGCCTTCCTTAATAAATTGATGGTACGATCTGCGTTTTCCATTGTGCCTTCCTTTTCTCCCCACATGGCCGGCGGCAGGACAATATCCGCCACTTCTGTCGTTTCAGTTAAAAATGGATCTTGTACTACGACAAAGGCTTTCTCCAACGCCTTTTTGGCACGTTGTCTGTTTGGTAACGATACCAGTGGATTAGTATGGATGTTCCAGAAAAAGCTGATTTTATCATTTTCAATCATTTCAATCTGTTTCATGATTCCTTTTTCTGGTCCGATTTCGAGTTTTTCTGCATCAATATTCCATAATTCTGCCATTTCATTCAAATGATCAGGGTTGGCAGGATTGCGATTCCCTGGATAAGTACCGACACCGCCTACAGTACGATTGCCAGAAGAACTTGGCTGACCAGCCATGTGGAATGGACCACATCCTGGCTTTCCTATCAGGCCGCGCATAAGATGCAGATTATTGATGGCCACACATGCTGTTGTAGCATCACTGCTCTGGAATGCTCCTTGCAGGGTGGTGGATACAAGGGAAGGAGTTTCTCCCAGTACCTTAGCTGCCAGAGTAAGCTGTTCTTCCGGTATACCTGTCATTGCTGAGGTTTTCGCAAGTGTCCATTCCTCGATGGAATTGCGCATACTGTTAAACTCGATGGTATTTCTGCTAATATAGTCACGATCAATGTTTCCATCTGATATGATTTGACGAATGATTCCATTTAAGAGTGCCGCATTTGTTCCAGGTTTCAAACTCAAGTGAAGATCTGCTTCTTTTGCAGATGCGGTTTCCCTGGGATCAACGACAATTAAGTAAGGTTTACCTGTCCTGTTTTTTCTCTCCATGATTCTATCAAATAAAACGGTACCTGTTTCTGCCGGGTTATGTCCGAACAACATCACTGTTTCAGCGTGGTCGAAATCTTCAAATGATGCGGGAACTCCATCTGAACCAAATGATTGGAGCAAACACCATTCCGTAGTGGCCGTGCATAATCTGGTATTGGCATCAAGTAAATGTGTACCGATTCCAGCCCGCCCAACTTTGGCGATTGTGTAGAAGTCCTCCAGGAACCCTTGACCAGTGGAGTAGATTGAAAAACCATCCGGCCCTTTGTTCTTCAAAGTTTTTTTGGCTTGCTCGACCATCAGATCCATTGCTTCCTCCCATGTCGCTTTTTCCAGTTCCCCGTTTTCGTTACGGACCATCGGAGTAAGCAGCCGATCTTTACTGTAATTTGCATACCACTGATCTTTTGCTTTCGGATCAAGCTTCCCCATATTAATGGAGTGAGAAACCTCCCCTTTGATTCCGACTATTTTGTCATCCTTAACTCCGATTTCACACCCGCATCCAATGGAACATAAGTTGCAGGTACTGTGCACCCAGTGATCAACATTCTCATTTGCTTCAACATTAGCGTCTGGAATATTTTCTTTTCCTGTCATTGTAGACTCCTCCTTACAAAATTTAATCCCGGTATAGAGCAGGGACGATAATTCTGCTGTCCTTATGACCTTTTGCAATGCTTTTTACATAAGGGACTGCTTCTTCGAGTTCTGTCTTCATTCGAGAAAACTTGGTTTCCAGTTTTGAAAGGACCTCTTCCTTAATCGTTTTGTTTTGCTGGCATAACCTCTTCCAGCCATTAAAATGCAATTTTTCTACTTCGTCACTTTTGTAGACGATGGAAATAGCATTCAGTAAATTATCAGGATCATGATTTTTTTGTTTTAATAAATCAAGTGTTTTTCTTACATGTGTTTCTTTTTCGCGGAGGGCTGTGCGATAGCGGTATTCTAAAGGGGTGTTGGTTAAATCTGCCTCTTCGAGAAGTTCTTCTGCCAGTTTTCCCACATATTGAAAATGGACACGCAAAGACATATGCTTATCTCCTTCCCTTTGTAAGGTGCATAGACAGCTTTAATTCGGCGTTTCCCTGAAGAAACAAATTACAAACTATTACCATTACTGGAAAGTCAATGGGGAGTGGGGGGAGGAGAGGCAATCAGTCTTTTTTTATCATTCTTTAGGGGATATAATAAGAGAAGCTAAAGACATTAAATAAAGCGGTGAAAAACATGATTCTCATCATAGATAACTACGATTCATTTACCTACAATCTTTCCCAATATTTCCAACAGCTGTGCGCGGAAGTTTCAGTGGTGCGTAATGACCATATTTCGACAGATCAAATCAATAAGCTGGAGCCTGATTTAATCATATTATCCCCAGGTCCAGGGACCCCGGAAAAAGCTGCCATATGCAAGGAAATCGTTGCAATATATCAGTCAACAATACCGATATTAGGTGTCTGCCTCGGACATCAGGCTATTGTCGAATATTATGGAGGAAGTATCGTGAAGGGGCATCAGCCTATGCATGGAAAAGTGACAGCCATTGAACATGATCAAGCTATTACTTACCGCGATGTGCCCTCCCCTGCAAAGGTCACCCGTTATCACTCACTCGTTGCCAACCCAGCTGATCTTCCTCCATGTCTGCATATCACAGCGACAGGTGAAGACGGGACAATCATGGGAGTGAGGCATCGTAGTTACCCTGTAGAAGGAGTACAGTTTCACCCGGAATCGATTATGACGAACTTCGGGTTTCAGATGCTTAAAAATTATTATGATTATGCTGTTAAATGGCGGACAGCTTCAAAGAAAGAGAAGGTGTAGGGATGGAATCATTTTTACAATTCGATTTTAAAGATAGACCGTTGTCCTTTTCAGAACCCCTGGAAATCGTTACTGCTGATTATATTCATGAAGTACAAGGGGCTTTCGAACGCATAGAAAAGGCTTTAGAGAAAGGTTATTATGCAGCAGGGTTTATTGCTTATGAGGCAGCCCCAGCTTTTGACCCGGCTTACAAAGTGCATGGAAATACCAAGACACCACTTGTGTGGTTTGGAATATATGAACAAGCTCATGTTCCGAAAAGCCGGGTTTACCCAAATGGGGGATTCCAGGTGGGAGAATGGAAGATGGATATTGATATGAAAGAATATGGAAGTGGAATCAATCAGATTAAAAACGCGATAGAGGCGGGGGACACTTACCAGGTCAACTATACAGCACGGATGAAGGCTTCCTTTCACGGGGATGAATATGCTTTCTATCAACAACTATATAAGAATCAGCAGGGGGCTTACAGCGCCTATTTGGATATCGGCGATTATGCAGTGTTGTCCGCTTCCCCGGAGTTATTTTTTCAAATCCGTGATAGGCAAATTATCGCGAAACCGATGAAGGGTACGGCGAGAAGAGGCAAAACGGTTGAAGAAGACCAATTACTGGTTAATGGACTTACTGAATCGGAAAAAGAACGAGCTGAGAATTTAATGATTGTAGACTTACTTCGGAACGATATTGGACGGATAGCAAAACCGGGAACAGTAACCGTTCCACAGTTATTCGAAGTGGAAAAATACCCCACCGTCCACCAGATGACATCGACAATCAAAGCAGAACTGGAAGAAGGAAAGCGTGTTTTTGACTGGTTTGAAGCGCTTTTCCCATGTGGTTCTATCACCGGTGCACCGAAAATAAGTACAATGGAATACATAAACGAGCTGGAGCAATCTCCACGGGGAATTTATTGCGGGGCCATCGGTTATATCACTCCGTATCGGGAAGCGATATTCAATGTGCCAATCCGTACTGTTGTCCTTGATAAAAGGGAGCGTGAAGCGATATATGGAGCTGGCGGAGGAATCACATGGGATTCAACTGCGGAAGGTGAATACGAAGAACTGCAAACGAAGGCAAGGCTGTTGACAGAAAGAAGAAAAGTATTTCAGCTGTTGGAATCTATAAAGTTAGAGGAAGGGCAGTTTCCTCTGCTGAAGTATCACTTAAAACGACTGTCGGACTCAGCCCGGTATTTTGGTTTTTTAATTGATATTTCCCGGGTAATAAATGAACTTGATGATATAGCTGACAAGATTCCCTCAGGTACACACAAAGTCCGGTTGTTAATGGATCACAGAGGGGAAATTCATGTCGAAAGTGCGCCGGTAATAAGGATGGATTCTATTAAGTATAGTTTGGCAGATAGGCCTATCAACACAGAAAATTCTTTCTTATATCATAAGACAACCAATCGGGAGGCATATGAGTCACATGTAATCCGGGCGCCGGAAAGAGCCGATGTAGTACTGCTTTATAACGAAAATAATGAATTGACTGAGTTTACTATTGGCAATATAGTTGTGGAGAGTGAAGGTGAATACTTCACACCTCCTGTAAGTTGTGGCCTGTTACAGGGAACCTATCGACAAAAATTATTGGATGAAAAAGTTTTAAGAGAAAAAGTGATTAAGAAAAAGCATCTCTTTGATTTTGATTCAGTATGGATGATAAACAGCGTCCGAGGATGGGTGAAAGCTCAAATTATATAAAGCGCACCCCCAGGAGGGGTAAATTCGCTGCTCCTGGGTAAGCTCTATAAGCAAGTATATTTCGCACGTATTATCAAAAAAACCTTGTTCCAACCATTTGTTTGCAAGTTGCGGGTATATTTATAAATATTTCCTGTTTGTGTGGTCTATACCTCTATATGAGTTGATGGTATAATGCCAATAAAGCGTTTCCATAATTATTTATTAGGAGGAGAAAGAATGTTAGCTTTTTTACAAAGAATCGGTAAATCATTGATGTTCCCGATTGCAATGCTGCCGGCAGCAGCCTTATTGGTACGCCTTGGCGCAGAGGATATGCTGGATATTGCATTTGTCGCAGCAGCTGGTAACGGCATATTAACCAATCTGCCAATAATCTTTGCCATAGGTGTGGCGATGGGATTTTCAAAAGATGGCAGCGGTGCCGCAGCGTTATCGGGTGCTGTCGCTTATCTTGTACTCAAGGGAGGGCTCAGTTCTTTTGGGGATGAATTGGATATGAGTGTGTTTGGCGGCCTGTTAGCAGGTATTGTAGCCGGACAGTTATATAACCGCTTTTATCAGATTCAACTTCCAGAATGGCTGGCTTTCTTTGGAGGCAAACGGTTTGTTCCTATCATCACTTCCGTTGTGATGGTTCTTATCTCCGGGGTGTTCGGATTTATTTGGCCGCCTATCCAGGATGCAATCAATGCATTAGGGGAATGGATTCTTGGTGCCGGAGCACTTGGCGTCGGCTCGTACGGATTTTTCAATCGTCTGCTGATTCCAATCGGTCTGCACCATGTCATTAACTTTATGGTATGGTTTGACTTCGGTTCTTATATGCCGCCTGGTGCAGATGAAGCCGTACGCGGCGAAATCAATCGTTTCTTACAAGGAGATCCTTCTGCTGGACGGTTCCTGGCAGGCTTCTTCCCGATTATGATGTTTGGTCTGCCGGCAGCATGTCTTGCTATGTATGCGGCGGCTAAAAAGCATCGTCGTGCCGCTGTAGGTGGAATGTTATTCAGTATTGCTTTTACATCCTTTTTAACAGGGGTAACGGAACCAATTGAATTTTCATTCATGTTCTTATCTCCATTGTTGTACGTTGTACATGCATTTTTGACCGGATTGTCCATGATTGTCTCCTTATGGCTGGATATCAGACATGGATTTGGCTTTTCAGCAGGTTTCATAGATTATGTATTGAACTTCGGAATTGCAGAAAAACCGCTGCTGCTCTTTGTACAAGGGATTGCTTTTGGAATAATTTATTTCGTGGTTTTTTACTTCTTGATCGTCAAGCTGGATTTAAAAACTCCTGGACGTGAAGAGGAAGATGAAGATTATGCTGAAGAAAGCCAGCAAATTGGTAAGCCTGAAGGTGGTAAAAGCGGAAAAAATTATGACACCAAAGCTTATCACTATCTGACAGCACTCGGCGGACCTGAGAATATTACCTCACTCGACTATTGTGCAACGAGACTCCGCCTCCAAGTTAACGACATAAATGCTGTAAATGAAAATGCCCTGAAGAAGCAAGGGGCGAGTGGTGTCATGAAACTCAGCAAGACGAATCTGCAGGTGATCGTTGGTACAACTGTCGATTTTCTTGCCGATGCTATGAGAAAGAGGATGGACAGTAATAACATGGACCATCCTGAAGGATCGTCACCTCAGCCATCATCTGAAGGTGTCGAAACAATCCCGCGCTTACACGCAGAAGGAATAGTTTCACCTGTAAACGGTAAATTGCTGGACCTTACAGAGGTACCTGATCAGGTTTTTGCACAAAAAATGATGGGAGAGGGATTTGCCGTCGAACCGGAGGATGGACAATTTGTTGCTCCTGTCAACGGAGAAGTCATCAATATTTTCCCAACGAAGCATGCTATCGGGCTGCGAATGGAAAGTGGACATGAAGTTCTCGTCCATATTGGTTTAGACACCGTGAAACTGGAGGGAAAATGTTTTGAAGTATTGGTGTCTGAAGGAGAGAAAGTGGAAAAAGGAGATCCATTGATGCAGGTGAATTTGGATTATTTAAAAGCAAATGCCCCTTCTGCAATAACGCCAGTAGTTTTTACTAACCTGTCTAATGGTGAAGTAATCACTGTAAAACAATCTGGGCTGGTGAAAGCGAGTCAGGAAAATATACTTGATGTTAAATAAATGATAAAGAGCGGTTGTCTAAGTCGGACAACCGCTCTTTTTGTTATAACTATATAACGGTAAAGGCTGGTACAGGATGAGGAGTTTAAGAGGGTAAATGAAAAATGTATGGAGGAGATTTAAGGTTGCGAGAAGAAAATACTGTAGTTGGAACAAAGAGAGAACAAGGCGAATTGGATTCATCACGCCAATGAATACCTTCACTTATTAGCCATATTAGCCATCAAACGTTCTTTATGTTGATAAGTAGAATGCCGCCAACAACTCTGGAGGAGGATTATATTTGAAAGAATGCATTTTTTGTAACATTGTGGAAGATGGCGATCAGACGATCGTTGTACAAAACGAAACATGCTATTATATAAAAAAAAAGTCAGAGCAGAAAATCCTTGAAGGGAGCGGGTTGATCATCCCTAAAACTCACCGTGAAAATGTGTTCGAATTGACCGAGAAAGAGTGGAGGGATACCCGGGAGCTCTTGCTAAGAGCAAAGGAATTATTGGGAGATGTCTACCAGCCGGACGGTTACAGTGTCGGCTGGAATACAGGAGAGGCAGGCGGCCAGTCGATCCCCCATGCACACCTTCATGTCATCCCGCGCTTTGCCGATGAGCCACATGCATACAAGGGGATCCGTTACTGGTTAAAACAGCCTGAGAACAAAAGAGCAAAAGCCTGAAGATAATTTTTATTAAAGCCTTTCTGATAATTGTCTATGAGCACTATTGTTCTTATTATGCTTACTGGAAAATAAGACTGAATCATACGTTCAGGATTCAGTCTTAGATTATAAATAATCCTCTTTATATCCGGCAAATATCTCTCCGCCAAACATAGCCAGCTGATCTTTAACAGCTGCAATGAAAGGGGCTTTATCATCCTTTTGAAAATATTGGCGGTAACTTTGCGTCAGAGATTCCGATATATGTGGAAAGCTCTCCCAAAGCCTTCTGCCATTCCATTTACCCCAGCCTATCCATTCTTTGTTTGCTCTAAGTATCAATTGTGTCATTTCGTTTAAAATTTCGTTCACAATATAAATGTCTTCTTGAGGATCTTCTGAAGCTTGAAAGTCAGATAACAAATCGGTAATCAAGTATCTGGCCTGATCCACTTGTTTTTCTCCCCAGGGGGAGGGTCCATGTTCATAAATGTTTGCGGCTTCCCTTCTCAGCTCTTCTCCTTTTTCAGAATCACCGAGCAGTAAATATCCATCCGCGCAAATTTTTATTAGTGTTGCAATTCCTTTATATTTGGCTGCTTCGAAGTGGATGGGGAGGGAGGAAGGATGATAACGGAAAGCCTCGATCTTCCAGCCTTCGAATTTGTGACAGGACAATCCAGAAGAATGCTGATTTTCATCAATAATGACTAAATCAATATCGGATTCATGAGTAGGTTTCCCCCATACATGACTACCGCCGATAAACACCAGTTCTGCTTCAGGAAAATGCTCCGCTATGAATCTCTCGGCAACGGATTTTATTGCTGGTTTCATATCAGTTCCGCTCCTCTCATCCAATTATTCTATGCTCTATTTAGGATCGGCGTTCATTTATTGGTTATTTATCCATTCTTTGCAGCCTTTGCAGGAAAATCAGCATAGGATAAAGAAAAATGAGGTGAAAGTATGACAAAGAATAATAAATACCCGCTCTGGAATGAGCTTTCCTATGCTGGGGAAAAGCGGCCTCCATCCTCAGGTATTGAACCCTCTGCTGGAAAGTGGGAAACATATTTCCTGAAACATGATCAGAATGGAAACTTTGTGACGTTGGATGGAAGAATAGTAGATTTTGACATTCGATATCCTGAGAAAATCCAGTGGTATGACCAGTTGCAAACAGTACAGCGAGTTCTAGGAAATTTAACGGATAAAAAGAAAGTAATTGCACGATATTGGGGTTCCGGCCCTCCATCTAAACAATGGGCTCCGATTGCTGACCGTCTAATTGATACCTATAAAGTGGAAGCGCCAAGGGCCGGACGGATTCTCGGTGCATTGTTTACCGGGATTAATGACGCGCTTGTGGTGACATGGTATTTGAAGTATAAATGGCTTGTGCCCCGGCCGAATCAATTGGATGAGCATCTGGCTACTGTGATATGTACACCGAAGCATCCATCCTATCCATCTGGCCATGCCACTGTGTCTGGGGCTGCAGAAATAATTTTAAGCTATTTTTTTCCTGCTGAAAGAAGACGTATCCAACAGCTTGCTGAGGAGGATGCCAAATCCCGCCTATACGCGGGTGTACATTTTCCGATTGATAATGAACAGGGGTTGAGATTGGGCCGGCAAATAGGTAGGATTGTAGTGGAGCAGCTGCGAACGGAAAAAGGGTCTGACAGACTGCCGGTCGATACTCCTTACAGAAAGTACCGAAAGGCTGAGCTTGCTCCCCCGCCATATGAACAAGCTGTACCGTTTGAATTTGATCAAAGCTGTGGGTCCCTTTTAATCGAAGACGTTGAGGAGCCCCGTTCAAATTCAATATCAAGCATACCTGAACCTCGATTGTTTTTGTAATTGCAGAAGAGGATCAAATGCAGTATTGATCCTCTTTTATAATTATATATTAATGGAAGCGCTGCCAATAAATAACATTACTATTTGTTTATGGAAATCGACATAAACTTTTATCAAAATATGTCGATAATAAACAAAAGACACCACGATTTTATAACTATAACGAAAATAAATTCAAAAAGGTGTTTGATGAAATTATGCCAGATTATCAGATTATTGAGCCAAGCCGGCTGGACAGGATTCAGATGGAAGACCCTTCAAGCATATATACTATTTATCATCAACTCCTTAGGGAATTACCGCGGAAAATAGCTGCGGATCGGACCAGGGACTATTGTATGCAGCATCTGAGGGCTAAAAAGGAAGTGCCCATCGCTCTGGAATTCCTTTATATGAATGGGTATAGAGCAGATATGAGAATGTTGCTGGAAGAAGCATCTATGAAAAATTCCTATAAACAACTATACGGATTACTGTGTGACCGGATGTTCAATAAAAGGCTGTCTATCAAACAATTACATAAAATTGAAAGACTTAGATATCAGGATCCCCATCTTCAAGGCCTGCGTTTATTTTTGCTGGTCTATGGTTATCATGACTGCTGTCAATTTGCCATAATGAATAAATATGTCGAGGAAATACAAGATTTGCTGTATTGGATACGAAGACCCCTGGTAAAATATTATTTTCAGCTCCGACTCGATGAGGTACTGTTCCAGTATTATTGGAAAGCGGATATGCCTGTTGTTGCTAAGAAGTATGCCTACCGCATTTTACATTCTGCTTTGTCCTACGACCGCCAATGTGGGGTTTACCGGGATCTTGCTCTGTGTGATGTATTTAACGGGTATGATGCGGCAATGTCACATGTAATGGCTGGGCTTGAACTAGCGGAAGAGCACCAGTTGTCACGGCTTTACCATGTCATAAAAGAAAACGTTTTCCCATTTATTGCTGCTTATCATTGCAAGACAGAAAATGTTACGACCAGGAATGTCACGGAGAGCGGGCATTTAGCTGTTGCTGCCGGAAATTACCTGGAGGCAGAGAGGATTTTTTCGACATTTGAAACATTGACGCCTTTTCAGGAATGCTATCTTGGTGTAGCTCGTAATGACAGTTTTGCATTAAATAGAGCACATTTCCGTTTCCGTAAAGAATACTGTGACCAATTTTTTGCAAAGCTGCCGATGCATTATAAAAAATATTTGCGTTAAAAAAGGTCTCCCTTTCTGCTGGGAGGCCTTTTACTATAGTATTGATTATAAAAATGGATGGTTGTGGGTTACCTTTTGCAGCGCTCTTGAGCTTCCCAGCGCTTACCCCAAAGCTTCTGAAAAAGCCCTTTATAATCGAAAGGAGCTCTTTAAACTTGTTGTTGATTCTCCCGAATCGCTTGCCGGCGAATGCTTGCGGGCACGACTTCAGCTAACTTGGTCAAGAAAGTCGCTTGACCAAGTGGCTCTTCAGCTCGTGCTGTTCCCGCAGGCGTCATCGCCTATCGCTCATCACAGAATCAAATGTACAAAAGAAATTTACTTTCTTAACTTATACTATGAAATTACTGCATAATAACTAATTATTAACGAATTGAGAATTACGAATCCCATGAAAATATAGACAAAACTGTCTGCAGGGACATAAAAATCCCTACAGACAGTTCTTAAAAAAACAGACCGTTTCTAAATCTTCCATTTTACATTAGCCTCCGTACTTATCCTCTCTGTGATAAAGAACGCCACGTTGAGGCAGGGCTTAACATGTCGGAGGGGCAGGAAGCTTCGCGATTTTGCTATTAAAATATATGCAGCTGTTTAATTCTGTCCAGTGCTTCTTCAATACGAGATTGTTCTGTAACAAGACCAACCCTCACGTAACCTTCCCCATGTTTACCAAACCCGATGCCCGGGGCAACAAGAACTTTGGCTTCTTCCAGGAGAAGGTCGGAAAAGGATTCAGATGTATACCCTTCCGGAACTTTCAGCCACGCGAAAAATGACCCTTCTGGCGCATCGACATCCCAGCCAATTGCGTGTGCCCCTTTTATTAGTGCTTCCCGTCGTTCCTCATACAGGTCTACAAGCTCATCGACACCTTTCTGGGAGGAAGTGAGTGCTTCAGCGGCAGCGTCCTGGACAGCGCCGAATACACTGCAGTAGTAGTGATCCTGAATAATGTTGATCGCTTCAATTACGGACGGGTTACCCACAGCAAACGCAATCCGCCATCCAGCCATATTATAGGTTTTTGACATGGTGTAAATCTCCACGCCGACCTCCTTCGCGCCAGGCTGCTGAAGGAAGCTTTCCGGTTTGTTCCCGTCGAATCCGATTGCCCCATATGCGAAATCGTGGGCAACACAAAGATCATGCTGTTCAGCAAATTTAATGGTATCCTGGAAGAATTCAGGTGATGCCATCGCTCCTGTCGGGTTGTTTGGGTAATTTAATATCATCAGCTTAGAGGCTTTAAGAACGTCTTCAGGGATTTCTTTATAATCTGGCAAGAAACCGTTTTCCGGGCGTAGCGGCATCGGGTGCATATCGACGTTGGCAATCGCCGGACCTGACCAGTAATCTGGATAACCGGGATCAGGAACAAGCATGATATCACCGGGATTCATCAGGCACTGGGGCAATTCGACCAAACCTGCCTTTGCGCCAAATAAAATAGCTACTTCTGTATTTGGATCGATTTCGACACCGTATTCACGGTCGTAAAATTCTGCAATAGCTTCCAAAAGGTTCTGCTTTCCGCGAAATGGCGGGTAGCGGTGATTGGAGTCTTCCTCGGCGGCTGTTTTCAGCCGGTCTATCACATGGGAAGGGGCTGGTTTGTCAGGGCTTCCCTGTCCGAGATTGATCACATCATGTCCGGCAGCAATTGCTTTTTGCACGCGTTCCGCAAGAATTGCAAAAAACTGATCCGGTAATTGCTTCAGCATATCGGAATGTTCGTATGTTTTCATAAAGCCACCCTTTATTTACAAATTTTCTAACACTTCTTTCAATTTATAGTTTAAAATGTTATAACGAAAAATAATGTTTGTAAAGTACCGTAAATAATAGAGGAGGGCTATTTTTGAGTTGGAAAGTTGCATGTATCCAAATGGATGTCGCATATGGGGATCCAGAAACAAATTATAAGAAAGCAGAAGAAAAAATTGCGAAAGCAGCGGAACAGGCAGATCTTGTCGTATTACCTGAGATGTGGACGACAGGCTATGACTTGACACGTCTGGATGAAATTGCTGATAAAAATGCTGAAAAAACAGTGAACTTTTTACAAAAACTGGCCAAAAAACATGATATTCATTTAGTTGGCGGCTCCGTTGCAAGTGAGCATGAGGATGGTGTCAGAAATACCCTGCTTGTCATCAATCGTGAAGGGGAGCTGGTCCATCAATACAGCAAACTGCATCTGTTCCAACTAATGGATGAGCACTTATATCTTCAGCAGGGAGAGGACGAAAGCGGTTTTCATCTCGACGGTCATTCCCTTGCCGGGTTCATCTGCTACGACCTTCGTTTCCCTGAGTGGATGAGCAAGCCTGTCCACAAAGGAGCAAAAGCGTTGTTTGTGGTTGCAGAATGGCCTGCACCACGGGTGAATCACTGGCGTGTACTCCTGCAGGCAAGGGCTATTGAGAATCAATGCTATGTGATTGCCTGTAACTGTATTGGCGCTGATCCGAAAAATACCTTTGCAGGACATTCGATGATAATCGATCCATGGGGAGAAATTGTTGCAGAAGCGTCGGATCAGGAAGAAATCATGACAGGAACAATCGACCTTGACGAAGTAACCGAAATTCGAAAGCGAATACCAATATTCGAAGACCGCCGTCCCGACCGCTACAGCTGAGTGTCCAGTGTATATTTTTTACAACTGTAAAGATATTGACTTTTACAACCTGTATCGGTAAGATGATTGTCATACGAAAAATTTCATATTCGAATTACTTATCAAGAGCGACTGAGGGATTAGGCCCGATGACGTCCGGCAACCTCCTTATTAAAAGGAACGGTGCCACTTCCTACAGAATGAAATTCATTCTGAGAGATAAGTCGATTAAAGTTAATTTTTAATTCGATGCCTCTTTCAAAATGAAAGAGGCATATTTATTTTACTGCAAGAGGGGGAACAGAATGATTGAAATCACGAATCTGGTTAAGAAATATCACTCAAAGGAGAAGCTCGTTACAGCTGTTGACAACGTTTCTTTGACAGTTGCCAAAGGCGAAATATTCGGCATTGTCGGCTATTCAGGCGCAGGCAAAAGCTCCTTGCTTCGCTGCATCAATTTGCTTGAGCGTCCATCATCCGGTTCTGTCAAAGTGAATGGACAAGAATTGACGGGGGTTCCGGAACGGGAGCTGCGTAAAGCGCGTGTAAAGATGGGAATGATATTTCAGCATTTTAATTTGATCAGCTCCAAAACAATTGGTGAAAACATAGGATTCGCTTTAAAGGCCGCCCATTATCCGAAGAAAAAAAGAAAAGCCAGGGTGAACGAACTGTTGCAAATGGTGGGCTTATCAGATAAAAAAGATGCTTACCCATCCCAGCTGAGCGGCGGACAGAAGCAGCGTGTCGGTATCGCCCGTTCGTTGGCAAACGAACCTTCTGTTCTGCTGTGCGATGAAGCGACTTCTGCCCTTGACCCTAGTACAACCAAATCGATCTTAGCTTTGCTGAAAAAAATCAACCGTGAGCTAGGTATCACTGTCATTCTTATCACTCATGAGATGGAGGTTGTCAAAGAAATTTGTGACAGAATGGCGATCATGCAGGACGGGAAGATTGTCGAGCAAGGTTCCGTCTACGATATTTTTGCCGATCCTAAAAATGAGCTGACGAGGGAATTCACTTCCAGCATTCTTCAATTCGATATCCCGGATCAGGCTCTGGAAAAGGTCGAAGGAACACTCGTCAAGGTCCAGTTCAAAGGCACTACTGCCGGAGAGGGAGTCATTTCAGATATGCTAAAGCAATATGCCGTCCAGGGCAATTTCCTTCACGGAAAGATCGAGTACATCCAGGAAATACCACTTGGGATATTTGTCCTTGAGCTTAAAGGGGACCCTGTCGAAATAAAACGTGCTATTGAATATATTGAGGAAAGGACGAAGCAGGTGGAGGTGTTGAAAGGTGTCGCTTGATCATGTCATTGAATTACTGCCGGAAATAAACCAGGCATTTTTGGAGACGCTTTACATGGTCGGAATTTCGCTCGGCGTTGCAGTGCTTATCGGTCTGCCGCTCGGTGTCATTCTATTCGTCACGGACAAGGGGCTGTTTTTAGAAAATGGTCCAGTCAAAACAGTCGTCGGCTTCATCGTTAATATGGTTCGTTCCATTCCATTCATTATTTTATTAGTGGCACTTATACCTATTACACAATGGATCGTTGGAACGACCATCGGACCAACTGCTGCTTCTGTATCTTTATCAGTAGCTGCCATTCCTTTTTTCGCAAGGATCGTCGAAACCTCCTTAAGGGAAATCGATAAAGGGGTTATCGAAGCATCTGTTGCTGTCGGAGCTTCTCCGTGGATGATCATTAAAGACGTGCTTCTCCCTGAGGCAAAGCCAAGCATTATTCAGGGATTGACGCTGACAGCTATCAGCCTGGTTGCCTATTCGGCCATGGCGGGAGTCGTCGGCGGCGGAGGCATTGGAGACCTGGCCATCCGTTTCGGATATTACCGTTATGATAATACGATTATGGTCACTACGGTCATTGTTCTGATTTTATTTGTACAAATACTGCAATTAGCGGGCGATCGCTTCGCTAAATTAGTCGATAAACGTTAACTACTAGGAGGAAACTAGCTATGAAGAATATTCTATTATTTCTTGTTATTATCTCAAGCATCTCTCTGCTGGCAGCATGCGGCTCAGGCGGTTCCAGTGCGGAAGGAAAAGAAGATAAAAACATCAGGATTGGGGCTACCGCCGGTCCATACAGCGACATGGTCAAGAAAGCGATCAAACCAGGTCTTGAAGAAAAAGGTTATACGGTGGAAGTAGTAGAATTCAGTGATTATATCCAGCCGAACATGGCGTTAGACAAGGGTGCTCTGGATGCGAATCTTTTCCAGCATAAAATTTATATGGACACCTTTGCCAAACAACATGGTATGAAGCTCTCTGGACTTGTGATTGTACCAACAGCACCAATGGGAATCTATTCCAACAAATTTACGTCTATTGAACAAATTAAAGAAGGGGCCAGCATCGCTGTTCCTAATGATCCGACGAATGCTGCCCGCGCCTTTTTGATTCTTGAGGATCAAGGACTAGTAAAACTTGACCCAGAGGCTAATCCTCTTACTGTATCAGAGAAAGATATCATCGAAAATAAAAAGAATCTTAAGTTCCAGCCAATCGAAGCAGGACAACTGCCACGAGCAGTAGAAGGTACAGATTTAGCAGCTGTTCCAGGAAACTATGCCCTTGCTGCCAAGATGGACTTGCAGGAAGCGCTTGCCCTTGAGAACATGCCTGATGATTACCGCAACCGAGTCGTAGTCAAAACAGAGAACAAAGACAGCCAACTTGCGAAAGATATTATTGAAGTTGTAAAAGCTGATCAATTTGAAAAAGTGATTGATGAAGAATTCAAAGGTTTTGGTAAACCGAAATGGATGGAATAAAGAAATATGCCCTGCCTGGTGGTATGAAAGCCGGGAAGGGCATATTTTTTTTCAAATAACAACAGGATTCCCTGCTCATTTGTATTATAATGTAAACATAAATATATTTTAGGGGATTGCTTACCTATGCTGGATAATATTGCTAAACAAGGTGCATTCATGAATGCTTTTTCTCATGCATTTATTGGAATGGCCATTTTGGATAAAACAGAAACGTTTCTTATGGCTAACTCATCCTTCGCCCGAATCCTTGGTTATTCCGAGGAGGAATTAGTTGGCATGTCTGTTAAAGATGTCACTTATCTGGATGATTATCAAATGAATAGGGATAACAACAGGTCGCTGATTCTCGGAGAACACGACTTCTACGCAATGGATAAACGATATTACCGTAAAGACGGGACGGTGATCTGGGGACACCTGAGTGTTTCTGTATATAAGGAAAATGGGGACGTTTACTTGATTGTCCAACTTCAGGACATTACGGATCGAAAGAAAGAAGAAACTGAACTGAAAAAAAGTGAAATGGAATATCGTCAGCTTGTAGCAGAAGTACCAGACCCAATGGTCATACATAATAATGAGAAATTCCTGTACATCAATCGGGCAGCGATGAATTTGCTGAATGTTTCAGAAAAGAACTTCATTGGACAACCATTAAAAGCTTACATCCACGAGGAGGACTGGGACTGGTTTCATGAATTAATCTCTAAAGTTTTGGAAAGCGGTGAGGCTGAAGGTGTCATCGAATTAAAATTGAACCTCCCTGAAGGAAGAAGAATGGATATACTTAGTTCTGGTACAGTAATAAACTTCCAAAATCAGCGAGCGGTCCAAGTTGTATTCCGTGATAACACGGCACAAAAAGAATTTGAAATGAAAAGTAATTATCTGCTGCAGCAATATGAAAAAATGAATCTAGTCGGAGAGTTTGCTGCAGGTGTGGCCCACGAAATTAAAAACCCCCTGACCATTCTGAAGGGGTTTATTCAACTGTTAGAGCTTCATAAAGAAGAAGGCCCTGCTTCTAAATATGAAGGTCTGATTTTTTCGGAAATTGATCGAATTAATTTAATGCTGAACGAATTTCTTACCCTTGCCCGTCCATCCTGTGAGGAGTTGGAAGAGTTGGATGTTGTTCAGACGGTCAGCCAAGTGGTCAGGCTGATGCACATGTTTGCAACAACCCGGAAGGTAACAATCCAAATATCATCAGATGCTGATCTCCCAATGGTTTTCGGAATGGAAAATAAACTGAAGCAGGCGTTCATCAATATTATAAAAAATGCCATAGAAGCTATGCCGGACGGAGGAACCCTCAGAATCGGAATCACTACGGGGAAAAGGGGACTGCAGCTTCAATTCATTGATGAAGGGGAAGGCATACCGGGAGAAATTTTAAGGAAAGTAACTACACCATTTTTTACGACGAAATCGGAGGGAACAGGACTTGGAATGATGATTACCAATAACATTATTCACAGTCACAAAGGTTCTCTTCATATTGATAGCCGTGAAGGCGTAGGCACAACAGTTGAAATTCAGCTGCCTGTGACATGAAACAAAGCGACTGCTTTAAATCTTTATCGTGAGAAAAGACACTTTGGGAAAAAAATAATTATCAAATTGTAAACGGTATTTTACTCAAAACATAATTAAAGCTGTCACCTGAAGAGGTTGGAACATTAATAAAATATTGGCATAAGAAGCGAACAGAATTGTATATACAGAACATTAGCGTAGTCCAAATACGCATACTCCTGCGGGAACGGCACGAGCCGAAGATCCACTTGGTCAAGCGACCTTCTTGGCCAAGTTAGCTGAGGCAGTGCCGCGGAAAGCGAAGTGTTTGGACGGAGCGGTAGTTAAACCGATTTCTTAGCACATACATAATCCGAACTGATTTCTAAAATGTTCGGATTATTTTATGCTTAATTAATTTTTTTCCCAGCCTCCTTTTACTAATCAGACTTTTTTGATTACACTATCTTTCTACTTCTTTTTTTGGTCCAATAAGGGCAGCCCCGAAACCAATTAATCCGTAGATTATAAAAGTGGCAGCATAATCCCATAACCCAACAAACCATCCGGCAAGTATGGAACCTATTACTTGGCCTACCGCCAAAAGTAAAAAAGGAGCGCCAATACCTAAAGATGCATTCGATATAAATACATGGATTCCCCAGACGAGCAGGACGCCTGTTAAAAATATATAGAAGCAGCCAAAGATTCCGGCGGATAAGTAAGACAATAACCAATTCCCAGGTGACACAGATAGCATAATAGAAGCAGCGGCAATCGATATGCTTCCTAACCTATATGCAAAAGGTAACCCTTTTCTTTCAACTAATGAACCGGAAAACCCTCCAAGAACTCCGCATAGTCCTAATATTACCCAAAATCCAGAAAGCTGCCACTCACTATAATCACCAGTCACTTCAATGAATGACCTGGAAAATGTCCAAAAAGCTGATGTGGAAATACCTAGAGTTAGAGATGCCAAAATCAAAGGAATCGATCCTTGTACACCTTTTATGGAGAGTTCACCTTTTTTAAACATTAATCCCGGATTTTTGTTATCTTTCGGAATCGAATTAAAATTCCAAACTAATATGAACAACGCCAACATAGCATAAATGAAATAAGTCAGCCGCCAATTTGATGTTAATAAAATCGCTCCTGCTCCTGAAAGGCCGATGCCAAAGCTTGTACCTGAATTAATCCATGTATTCGCTCGTTTTTGCATATCTTCTTTGATCCAAAGTGAAATCGCTGCGCCATAAGGAGGGGACACCAGGCCGGTGCTTCCCCCGGCAAATAACACACCTAACGCAAGCACCCATACATTTGGAGAAAAACACATCAGAAACAACCCAGTAAAAGCAGATATTCCAGCTGAGATAATCATTCTTCTTGGCCCTTCATTTGTGGTAATAACCGTGGAATAAATGATAGTAAAGCAATAGGCTAAATAAAATAACGAAGAAATCATCCCAGATACCAAGTCGGATATCTCAAGTGATTTATTAATCTCAGGGAGAAGCAGCCCAAAACTGAACCTCGCCAATCCATAAGTGACAGCAATCATGGTAACACCGGGTAAAACTAATTTGGAAAATTTCACGGTATCCCTCCTTAACCTCGAATTATATAGAACGACCTTTCTAATTTATGGGTGAAAAAATTACGATGTATGCTGGACAAGTGTCCGCGCCATCGCAATAGAATGATCTGTTGCTTTCTCTGCACCAATCAATGTGGTCATGGAAGTAGTCCCTTCAAGCAGCAGTGTAAATTGATGAGCTAAATCTCGTTCGTTATCTTTCCCTTTCCTTTGTGCCAGACGTTGAAAATACTCGAGCAATTTTGATTTGTGTCCCCTTGCAATGTTCTCTATCTCATTATCAGTCCCTGCATAATCTTCTATTGCCCTTAAGAACATGCACCCTTTGTAGGATTGCTCCTTTAACCAACGGCCATGAGCTTCAACAGCAAGGATGAAAGGGGAATCTGAATCCATTTCTACATGGGAATCCAAATAAGACCAATAGCGTTCCTCCCGTTGCTTAAGGACTTCCTCCACCAGGTTGTCCTTAGAAGAAAAATGGTTATAAAGCGTCATTGTTGCAACATTCGCTTCACTAATGATTTGTTTCAGTCCTACTCCGCGAAATCCGTGCTCATAAAATAAGCGCTCAGCTACCTTAAGTAATGTGTCTTTTTTTACTGTCATATCATCACTTCTCCTTATATTAGGTAGAACGACCTTTCTATACAGAGAATATCAATTCCACGATATTCTCGTCAACTATTTTTATTAGGAGAAGCTGTTATCTGTCTCTGAACGGAGTCTTTGAATGAGTGCTAGAGTATTTTTATTAATATAACCCTCTGTCAATGAGGTTTGCCGTAACAGGCTTTTTGCCCAATTCACGTGACCATACAGATAATTGGCCAATATGATGGATTTCGTGGACAATGACGTGACGCATAACTTCGCCATATCGAAAACTGACCGTTTCCCCATGGGGAGCTGTTTCTGTCAGCTTCCAGTTTTCCATTTCATCTCTCCAAGAGGTCACAAAAGACTTTACATCTTTATGATAGAAGTTCGACAGTTCCCGGAGTTTGGGTAAGCTTGAATAGGCTGCAAATGGTGGCTCTTCAGGTTCTGGTTTGCCTTGCAATCCGCATATCCAACTGTATTCGACATCAACTATGTGAAACAGTGTATATAGAATGCTGCCAACACCGCCAACCCTTTCTTTCAATAATTCTTTTTCCGGAACCGTTTCACACCACGTAAACCAGTCATCCCGCACCTGCCAGTTGTATTCAAATAATTTTTGCATTAACATACTCCTCTTTTTAAAGGTTTGAAGGAATTTTCTTTATTTTATATGTTCCTCTAAGGGTCCCTAAAATCCTTTATTAAGCAGGAAATACCACTTTGGCTCGGTTTACTATATCCAGAAAAGAATTTCTTAAAAAAAATCGAGCCTAAAACCAGCGTGGTTTCATACTCGATCCTTTCATTGCGTTCTCTATTACTGCTTGAAGACCAACTAAGCCTTTTTATTCCTCGTTTAACCCTCGGACGGCAACTTCGAGTTCTTCCTCTGGGGAATCGAGGGGATAGATTCTCGCTGTTTCGTTCTTTTCATCGACATGCTGGATAAAAACAGGAGTCCCGTTATAGGTGACAGGAATCATGTTCGGGGAATCTGTGATTTCTTTGGCGCGATGCGTTTCCATATGTAACACCTCCATTATTGGTTTTAGTTTGTAACGAATGGAAGCAAATATACCAAGTAGTAAATCCTTTTTAGTGCTTGTCTGCTGATTGACAGACAATTTAGAAAGCGGTTACAATAAAGAATAGATAATAGTGATTAGTCGATTTTATTACATGGAAATTTGGTGGAGATTGTGGCGCAGACGATTCAGATTGGGAAGCTGGCTGTTTTATTGGCCTCTTTGGATGAGGAAGAAATTCAGCTGTTTAATAAGCAGTTCAAAGAAGTACGTTATTGCACAGGCAAAGCGGGATCGATGAACATGCAGAAGGTCATTTCATCTGTTGAAACAGCTGCTAAACGGAATGGCATCATATCAGAAGAAGTATATAGGGAAACGCACGCTTTGTACCATGCTATATTGGAAGCATTAGAAGGTGTGACCCGCGGCCAGATTGCTATCGGCGACATGATGCGGACGGTAGGACTGAAATTTTCTGTCGTTCGCGGAGAACCTTATGATCGAAAAGGTGAAGGAGAATGGATCGCTGTTGCTTTTTACGGGACAATCGGCGCACCTGTCAAAGGCTTGGAGCATGAAACAATGGGTCTTGGTATCAATCATATATAAGAAACTGTTGCCTACAGTCAAAAGTTAAGAGGAGGCGACATGGCTTTACTATGCCATTGTCGTCTCCTTTTTCTTGTACATTAAGAAAGCTCCCAAGTAAAAGAAAAACTAAGGCTTTCGCCATAAGGACTAGGCGACAAGCCAAGTTTTTCTAATCCGAAAGCAGCGAGGAGGAGACTTTATGGTGGAATTGGATGGCAAATCCTTATCCCTTAATGAAATTAAACGTGTCTGTCACGATGGGGAAAAGGTAAGCCTTTCGGAAGCAAGTCTAAATGCGGTGAGAGCAAGCAGGAAGGCTGTCGAAAAAATTGTGGCAGAACATAAAACGGTATACGGTATTACAACTGGTTTCGGGAAGTTTAGTGATGTGACCATTGATGAGCAGGATGTCCATGATCTCCAGCTTCATTTGATCAGGTCGCATGCTTGTGGGATTGGAAATCCTTTTCCAGAACAGGTATCACGTGCGATGGTTTTGCTGAGGCTGAATGCTCTGTTAAAGGGATTTTCCGGTGTGCGTGAAGTGGTAGTAAGAAGGCTCTGCCAGATGATCAATATGGAAATTCATCCGGTTATACCAAGTCAGGGATCGCTTGGAGCCTCAGGAGACCTGGCCCCGCTGTCCCACCTTGCCCTGGTGTTAATTGGAGAAGGAAAAGTCCATTACCAGGGTAAAGTGATGCCGTCTAAAAAGGCGCTGGAGATAGCAGGCTTTGAGCCAATCCAGTTGAAGGCCAAAGAAGGTCTGGCATTAATCAACGGTACACAGGCAATGACCGCCATGGGAGCTGTCAATATTCTGGAAGCGGAACAGCTCGCTATTCAAAGCGAGTGGATTGCGGCGATGACGATGGAGGGGCTGCGAGGGATAATAGATGCCTTCCACCCGGCAATCCATGAAGCTCGTGGTTACCAGGAGCAGATTACTGTCGCGGAACGGATCAGGACACTTCTTGCAGGGAGTAATCTGGTTACAAAGCAAGGGGAAGAACGTGTACAGGACGCCTATTCCTTGCGATGCATTCCTCAGGTCCATGGCGCTTCCTGGCAAAGTCTCAATTATGTTCACGACAAAGTGAATATAGAAGCAAATGCAGCGACAGACAACCCGCTCATTTTTGAAAATGGAGAGATGGTCGTCTCTGGAGGGAACTTTCATGGTCAGCCGATTGCTCTTGCGATGGATTTCATGAAAATCGCTGTTGCAGAGCTGGCCAATATTTCGGAACGTCGGATTGAGCGGCTTGTTAATCCACAGCTAAGTGATTTACCGCCATTCTTAAGTCCATCGCCAGGATTACAGTCAGGAGCAATGATCATGCAATATGCAGCAGCCTCCCTGGTTTCTGAAAATAAAACACTTGCCCATCCGGCCAGTGTGGATTCCATCCCATCATCTGGGAACCAGGAAGATCATGTGAGCATGGGAACGATTGCTGCCCGTCATGCTTATCAAATCATTTCCAACCTGAGACGGGTGCTGGCGGTCGAGTTGATCTGTGCCATGCAGGCAGTGGAACATCGGGGCGTGGATAATATGTCTCCCATGACACGTAAATTATACGCGGCATGCCGGAAAGTGGTTCCAACGATTGATGAAGATCGGATTTTTTCGGAGGATATTGAAAAGCTTGCCATTTGGCTTAAGGAAAGTGGTTTTGAATGGAATACATCCCTTCATAGGACAGTATTGAAATAAGGAGGAAACAAGGATGGAAAAAACGTCACGGAACATCAAAGCTCGTATGGGTTTGGAGTTGGAGTGTAAAGGCTGGGAACAGGAAGCTGTGCTGCGGATGTTATCGAATAACCTGGATCCTGATGTGGCAGAAAAGCCGGAAGAACTTGTCGTATATGGCGGCATTGGGAAAGCTGCCCGTAATTGGGAATCTTTCGATGCAATCGTAAAAACACTGAAAAGGTTAGAAAGTGATGAGACGATGCTTGTCCAATCAGGTAAACCGGTTGCTGTTTTTAAAACACACCCTGCAGCTCCGCGCGTGCTTCTGTCCAATTCAGTCCTCGTCCCAAAATGGGCGAATTGGGATCATTTTCATGAACTTGATAAAAAGGGGCTGATGATGTACGGCCAGATGACAGCCGGAAGCTGGATTTATATCGGTTCACAGGGAATTTTACAGGGTACTTATGAAACATTTGCGGCTCTTGCCAAAAAGCATTTTGACAGTTCCCTTAAAGGAACAATTACACTTACAGCGGGATTAGGTGGCATGGGTGGAGCACAGCCGCTTGCTGTCACGATGAATGGAGGTGTAGTTATCGCGGTCGAGGTCGATGAACAACGAATCCAGAAGCGCCTACAGACAAAATATTGCGATAGAATGACGGATTCCCTTGATGAGGCAGTCCGATGGGCAGAAGAGGCAAAACAAAAGGAAGAAGCGCTATCTATCGGTCTGCTAGGAAACGCGGCTGAAATCCATCATGAACTATTGAAGCGAAATGTCGAAATCGATATTGTGACCGACCAGACGTCCGCACACGACCCGTTAAATGGCTACGTCCCGGCAGGTTATTCCTTGCAGGAAGCGGAGGAATTACGGAAAGCTGATGAAAAGCGTTATGTGACACTTGCTTCAGAGTCGATGGCAAAGCATGTGGAATCGATGTTATTTTTCCAGAAAAAAGGTTCGATCGTCTTTGATTACGGAAACAACATACGACAGGTAGCAAAAGATTATGGAGTAAAACATGCGTTTGACTTTCCAGGATTCGTACCGGCCTATATCCGGCCGTTATTCTGTGAAGGAAAGGGGCCGTTCCGTTGGGCAGCATTATCAGGCGATCCGGAAGACATCTATCGTACCGATCGTTTGATCAAAGAGCTTTTCCCCGACAATGAACCGCTTAACCGTTGGATTGAAATGGCTCAGGAAAAAGTCAGCTTCCAGGGGCTTCCTTCCCGGATATGCTGGCTGGGCTATGGAGAGCGGGTAAAGATGGGGAAAGCCATTAATGAGCTTGTCCGGAACGGTGAGCTGAAAGCGCCGATCGTCATTGGGCGTGATCACCTTGACTGTGGTTCTGTAGCATCACCTAACAGGGAAACAGAAGCTATGATTGATGGCAGTGACGCAGTGGGAGACTGGGCAATTTTGAATGCCCTTGTCAATACTGCAGCCGGCGGTTCATGGATTTCTGTCCACCATGGCGGAGGAGTAGGAATGGGCTACTCCCTTCATGCAGGGATGGTTGTCGTCGCGGATGGAACTGAACTTGCTGAGGAACGTCTGGAACGAGTGCTTACGACAGACCCTGGGATGGGGATCGTCCGACATGCCGATGCAGGATATGACAAAGCTGTCCAAGTGGCTAAAGATAAAAATGTAGATATACCGATGCTGGATTAGACGGAAAGGAGTCAAAGCATATGAGACATGATGTACTTATTAATAACATTGGCCAGTTGCTTCTTCCGAAGAATACCGAAACTCCTTTAAAAGGGGAAGCAATGAAGCAGCTCGAAACTATGGAAAATGCGGCGGTGGCAATTTCGGGAGGAAAGGTTTCCTGGTTAGGAAGCCATGAGGAGTCAAGGCAAAAAGAAGCAGACAGGGTTATCGATGCGGAAGGCAAGCTGGTATCCCCAGGGCTTGTTGATCCCCATACCCACCTCGTCTTTGGAGGGTCCAGAGAAGAGGAGATGGCTCTCAAACAGGCAGGTGTTGCCTATCTCGATATACTGAAACAGGGCGGCGGCATTCTGTCTACGGTTCAGGCAACCAGGGATGCAAGCGAAGAAGAGTTATTTGAAAAAGGGAAATTCCATCTGGAGCGGATCGCTTCCCACGGCGTGACCACGATGGAAGCAAAGAGTGGCTACGGGCTCGATAAGAAAACCGAGTTAAAGCAGCTGAAAGTCGTTAAAAAATTGAATGAGACCTCTAAGCTTGATATTACAGCCACCTTTCTTGGACCACATGCTATCCCTGAGGATTATAAGGGCAGGGAAGATGCTTTTCTGGATGAAATGATCGGCCTGCTTGATGAAATTAAGAAGAAAAACCTGGCCCAGTATACAGATATTTTCTGTGAAACAGGGGTATTTACGACCGAACAGTCCTTAAGGTTCATGGAGGCTTCTAAAGAAAAAGGCTTTGGAGTCAAAATTCACGCTGATGAAATAGATCCACTGGGAGGAACAGAGCTTGCTGTTGATATGGATGCTGTAAGTGCCGACCATTTGGTAGCGGCTTCTGACGCTGGTATTTCCAAGCTCGCTGACAGTAGTACCGTTGCGGTTCTTCTCCCAGGAACAACATTTTACCTTGGTAAGGATACGTATGCCCGTGCCCGGAAGATGATCGACAGTGGTGCTGCCGTCTCGCTTGCGACCGATTTCAACCCGGGGAGCTGTGTCACGGAAAACCTGCAGCTGATCATGTCGATTGCCGCTTTGAAATTAAAAATGACTCCGGAAGAAATCTGGAATGCAGCCACAGTCAATGCAGCACATGCCATAGGAATGGAAAAACAGGCGGGAACGATAGAAATTGGCAAGCCAGCTGATATTGTTGTTTGGGATGCACCAAACTATAAATATATACCTTACCATTATGGGGTCAATCACACTCGAACGGTTATGAAAAATGGTGAAGTTGTTTGGGAAAGAGCAGACAGCCATGTCTTTTAGTTACTTAAAGCCAGGAGAATCAGCGGTTTTTAAAGACCGGCATACAACAAAAGTGAATGAATGCGTGCAGCCATTCGTGGAGGGAAATAGTGGTGATATTGGCTTGATCGGTTTGCCTTCATCCAAATCGTCCATTTCCTTATCACGTGCTGCAGAAGCCCCTGCGACTATCAGAAGTGCCTTAGCCTCCTATTCTACTTATTCAGGAGAGCAGGAACGAGACTTTGCCGAAAAAAAGATATTAGACTTCGGTGACGTTCCTATTCATCCAACTAGTATAGAAGAATCGCTCGAGAGGATGCGGATCAGCATCGAAGAAATGCTCGAAAAGGAAGCCTGTGACAGATACATCATGCTTGGCGGTGACCATGGCATCAGTTTTCCATCCATTTCCGCATTCAAGGAGCACTATGGCCGGGTAGGCATTATTCAATGGGATGCCCATCATGACCTTAGAAACCTTGAAGATGGAGGGCGTACAAACGGAACACCATTCAGGAGTTTATTGGAAGCGGGAATAATAAAAGGAGAAGACCTCGTCCAGGTGGGCATTCGCGATTTTTCCAATGCCAAGGCATATCATGATTATGCTCGTGAACAGGGGATTAAAGTCTATACAATGGACGACATCGACCAGTATGGTTTGAATAGAATTATAAGTGAGCAGTTAACGCGATTAAGTCAGCAAGTCGATATGATTTATTTATCCGTTGACATGGATGCCGTCGACCAGGCATTTGCCCCCGGTTGCCCGGCTATCGGTCCCGGAGGCTTGACCAGCAGGGAGCTGTTATCCAGCGTCCGTCTGGCAGCACAGCATGAAAAAGTGAAAGCGATGGACATTGTGGAAATCGATCCTTCTAAGGATGTGCGCGACATAACCAGCCGTCTCGCAGCCCATGTCATGCTCCGATTCATATTTTAAAATTAGAAATAGCAAACTACAGTTTAATAGCCTAAGAGAAATAAGCGAAGTTCCCGATAGGAGCTTCGTTTTTTTGTGGTCAGAATTTACTGATTGGTGTCTGCGAGTTACTCTTTGAAAGGCTGCATCCAGCTCCAGCTCCCCCCCTCGAGGTCTTAAGCCATTCCTCTCTGTGACAAAGATTGTCAAGGCGAGGCTTGTCTTAAGCTGGACGGGGGGTGAACGAGGCGCTTCCACTTTTGTGTAGTCTTAAGAATTATTTAAGCTTCTCTTAATTGGAAGGATAGATTTGTTTTTTATGATACATCTAGACTCGAAAAAAGGGAGAGGTTTTTATGAAAAAAATTACATTTTTATCGGTATTATCCCATCTCTGGATACAATGGATCATGCTCGGCAGCATCCTGCTCGATACCTTCATGGTCTATCCGAACATTTTCCACGATATTCCCCAGTCTTTTAAAACGGCAATGGCTTTTATGGAAGTTGCCAGCCCGCACACTTATTTTCCGCCGCTGGGGATGGCCAGTATACTAACCGGGATTCTCGCATTGATTCTTGCATGGAAAGTTAAGCCGGCCAGGTATTGGATTTTGTGGAGTATGGTAATGATTATTTTCGAAGGAGCAACTTCCATCCTTTTTGAATGGCCGCGCAATGAAATCATGTTCATTGAAGGAACAACTGTTCATTCGATTGAATTTTTAAAACAAACCGCACAGGAATTCCTTGTCATTCACGGTTTTAGGGTTGCTTATAATGTCATTGGATCTGTTTTGATTTTCATCGGTTTTCTGAAATTCTATGAGCAATTAATCTTAAAGAAAAAGGAAATCTAGCAGGGGCTAAGGAATGATTATATGTGATACTAAAGAGTGTTTTTTTACCTCCATTTGCAACATTTAATTATTTATGAAAGGAAGATGCTTATTGCGTTTTGAGATGAGGGAAGCAATAAAGATTCTGGAAAGGACACCGGTATCGGTCAGGAATCTTTTATCGGGATTGCCTGACGGATGGCTGAAGAGTAACGAAGGCGAAGGTACGTGGAATGCTTCTCAAGTAATTGACCATCTCATCGAAGGGGAAAAGGTGAACTGGATACCGAGGCTGGAAATTATTAACCAAGAGGGAGAAAACAAACCATTCCCTCCTTTTGACCGCTTTTCCCATTTGAATGTTATGAAACAGGAATCTCTCGAAAAGAGACTGGCAGAATTCCAACGTCTTCGTGAGCAGAACATTACAAAGCTGAAAGAATTGGTGAACCCGGAAACAGACCTGGAGCTAACAGGCATCCATCCTGCCTTTGGGACAGTAAAGGTAAGGGAACTGATAGCTGCGTGGGTGGTCCACGACCTTACCCATATTTCTCAAATTTCACGTGTTATGGCAGAAAGATACAGAGAAGATGTCGGGCCATGGGCTGCTTATTTAGGTATACTAAAAAAGGGAGAAAAGTAATTTCTTAATAGAAGTGGGGAAAAGGTATGAATGATTTACTAGCCTTATTTGAAAAGGAACTCCGTATCGTAGCGGAAGTGCCGGGGTTTACAAGGGAAGAAACAGACTATGTGGTCCGTCATGTTTCTAATCATGATGAAGGTGGCTACATCATTTATTCCAGCCTGCCGGAGGATAAAGTGAGGGAAATTGTCAGACAAGAGGTGGAATATTTCAAGGGGATCGGCCAAGAGTTTGAATGGAAAGTCTATAGCCACGATACTCCGCCTTATTTAGTAGATATTTTGAAGGAAAAAGGATTTACCATTGATGAGGCGGAAGCATTGATGGTATTGAAACTGGAAGGAAATAATGGTTTGCTTCAAACTGGCAGCTCTCCAGTAGTTGAGGAGATTACAAGTGAGGCCGGGATAGAAGACATTATTGCATTAGAGGAGGAAGTCTGGAAAGAGTCCCATGAGGATTTAGGCAACAGACTTATAAGAGACAAGCAACAGGACCCTGAATCCTTATATCTGTATGGTGTCTATGATGGGGATAAGTTAGTAAGCGCGGCATGGATGTATTTAGAGACGAATTCATCTTTTGCCAGTTTATGGGGTGGCTCTACATTAGAACCATACCGTGGAAAAGGGTATTATAGCGCACTTTTAGCGGAAAGAGCTAAGAAAGCTTATGAAAAACAGCATCCATATCTGATGGTGGATGCCAGCCCAATGAGCAGACCAATCTTAGAAAAATTCGGTTTCAAGTGTCTTGCTTATTCTTATGGCTGCCAGGCACCTGTGCGTTAAGGACCCCCCTTAAATTATGTGGTTCTTTTCAAAGCCGTTAAAAGCTTGTTGTTGGCTTTCACCAATCGCTTGCCGGCGGATGCTTGCCGCGGGCACGGCCTCAATCCTTCTTGGCTTGACCAAAGTGGAATTTCGGATCGCTCTGTTACCGCAGACGTCACCACCTCTCGCTGATCGTGGAATCAACAGTGGCCAATCTAAAAAGAGAGAACCTCTTATACTTGGAACTTTAAAATTTTTACTACGTCAAGGTTTTTGCAAAAATCTTATATTATCCTAACGTATATAAGAAAGTCACTCTTTTTTCTTTTCCAAGCAACCGATAAAAAAAGCTGTCGAGACTTTCTCGACAGCTTGAGAAGAAACCTCGAATGCGGAGGTTTCTTCTTGTACTTTACAAAACGCCTTCTGTCTTCAATTCCTGATATTCCTCATCGGTGAACGGACGGGAGCGGCTTAAAAAACGTTTTCCTTCTACACCCTCCAGTGAAAACATCCCTCCACGACCATCAACAACATCAATGATCAGCTGGGTATGCTTCCAGTAGTCATACTGTTTTTTATGGATGTAAAATGGACTGTCTCCGATTCTGCCTAGCAGCACATCCTGATTTCCGACGATCAGGTCTCCTTCCGGGTAGCACATGGGGGAACTGCCATCACAGCAGCCGCCGGATTGGTGGAACATTAGTGGACCGTGTTTTTCCTTCAATTGTTCAATCAGCTCAAGCGCTTTGTCTGTTGCTGTTACGCGTTCAACCATTGTATGTCACGCTCCTTTTTTAACACTTTAAGAAAGCTTAACTTTGTTAAAGTATAAGTAAAACTAAGGCCTGTCGCTATAAGAACTTAGCGACAAGCCAAATTTTTTAATAAAAGCCGAGTTTTTTCGGGCTATAGCTGACGAGCAAGTTTTTGGTCTGCTGGTAATGATCGAGCATCATTTTGTGGTTTTCACGTCCGACACCTGACATTTTATAACCGCCGAATGCCGCATGGGCAGGGTAGGCGTGGTAGCAGTTGGTCCAGACCCTTCCTGCTTCGATGCCGCGGCCGAAACGATATGCTGTGTTCATATCCCTGGTCCAGACACCAGCCCCAAGGCCGTATAACGTGTCATTGGCAATTTCCATCGCTTCTTCTTCATTTTTGAAAGTAGTGACAGAAAGGACTGGACCGAAGATTTCTTCCTGGAAAACCCTCATTTTATTATTACCTTTAAAAATGGTTGGCTGGACGTAATACCCTTCCGAAAAGTCGCCTTCCATGGAATTGCGGTCACCGCCGATCAGGCACTCGGCACCTTCGGATTTTCCGATTTCCAGATAGGAAAGAATCTTTTCCATCTGTTCAGAAGAGGCTTGAGCTCCCATGGCAACCTCTGGATCAAGTGGGTTGCCAGTCTTAATTTGTTTGACACGATCGATCGCTTTTTCCATAAATTTGTCATAGATCGACTCATGAATCAAAGCGCGGGACGGACAGGTGCAAACTTCCCCTTGATTCAATGCAAACATAACAAGTCCTTCAATCGACTTATCGAGGAAGTCATCATCTTCACGCATGACATCTTCAAAGAATATGTTCGGTGATTTACCGCCAAGCTCCAGGGTCACTGGTATGATATTTTGTGAAGCATATTGCATGATCATCCTGCCGGTAGTGGTTTCGCCAGTGAATGCGACTTTGTTGATGCGTGGATTGGAGGCGAGCGGTTTCCCAGCTTCCAAGCCAAAGCCATTGACGATATTAACAACACCTGGCGGAAGAAGGTCTTCGATCATTTCAAAGAAGTAAAGGATAGAGACAGGTGTTTGTTCGGCCGGCTTAAGTACGACGGCGTTTCCTGCAGCAAGAGCCGGTGCAAGCTTCCATGTTGCCATGAGAAGCGGGAAGTTCCAAGGGATAATCTGACCTACAACCCCAAGAGGCTCACGAAAATGATAGGCAACAGTATCCTGATCGATTTCACCGATAGTGCCTTCCTGAGATCGAATGACAGAAGCAAAATAACGGAAATGATCGACAGCGAGCGGCAGGTCGGCGTTTAATGTTTCCCTGACTGCTTTCCCATTCTCCCACGTTTCTGCGATTGCTAATTTTTCCAGGTTTTCTTCCATTCGGTCTGCAATTCTGTTCAATATAAGGGAGCGCTCCGTAACAGAAGTTTTCCCCCATGACTCTTTTGCTTTATGGGCTGCATCAATCGCAACCTCGACATCTTCCTCTGTCGATCTTGCAACCTGGCAGAATGCCTGGCCGGTAACAGGTGTGACATTATCAAAATATTGTCCTTTGACTGGAGGTGTCCATTTACCGTCAATGAAATTGTCGTAACGTTTCTTGAATTCAACCATTGATCCTTCCGTGTTTGGAAATGCATAAACCATGTACTATTCCTCCATTCACATTTTTCTTGATTGAAACCGCTTACAAAAATCTACAAAAAAAGAGATTCGTAGATTTTGGTTTGAGTCTATCACTCTGCCATAATAATGTCAATTATTAGCATTTTTAGTGGCTTTCTGGTTCTCACGGGGTATACAAATTCTGGTTCTCCTGGGGTGTTAAAAAAATAAAAAAAAGCCTTCTGCTGAACAGAAGGCGTGGGGGAAAGGAAGGTCACCCTTTCTACAACACTGTAACGCATAAAAGTAAAGAAGTAAATGAATAGAAAGTAGGAGTATTACAGTGAGGTAAGCAGAATTACTCACTTACATCTTGAGAGAGTACTTCCAAAACATAATTCCTGGTAGTTACAGCGGGCGCATTTTCTGTCGTCCTGCTGCATGGGGAATTCTTCAATGTCCAAGGGTTTGTTTTCGTAGATATCCGCCAAATAATGAGACATTTCAGTCAGGCTCATATTGAACAATGTTTCTACATTTGAAAGTTCAGAAGGTGATAACTGATGCTCCTTATGACTCCCATCAAGCAGGTATTCATTACGGATAACAATGTCATCGAGAGATTCGATATCGAATTTTTCTTTTAAGTAAAGCGCATATAGCGCTAACTGGTTACGATCTTCTTCGGAAGCCTTACCAGTTTTCCAATCAACTATGATCCACTTGCCAGTCTCACGATCTCGATAGACAAAGTCCATCACGATATAAATTTTGACGCCTTGCCTGCTCATATAACGGAAATTTTCCGATTCGACAAAATAAAATCGCTGCTGGTCCTGAATATCCTGGAAGGTACGGCTGTTCAGAAAGTTTCTCATGACTGCGCGCAATCGCTCTTGAATTTTGGAAACCTTATAATCTGGCAGTTGGTCATCCTGTGAATAATAGATTTCATGCAGCATGGTGTAATGCTTCGGCTTATCGAACCACAAATGTTCTCGTTTGATTGAATCTAAAAACCCCTGATTCAATTGCTTGCGAATCGTATTTACTAATTTATCTTCCGCCGGGATACTCCCGCCATTCAACATATGCTGGATCACCTGGTAAACTGTGTCATGGACGATACTTCCAAACAGGATTTCCAGACTGGTGATTTTTTTCAAACGGTAGGTATGCTTTGAGAGGGAATCAGCATCACGTAGCCATATTTTCGCGGGCATTCCATCAATGTTTTATGGCGGGAAATGGACCAGGATAATTCCGGATAAGGTTTTACTTCAAACATCTCATCACTCCAAATCGTTCGGTAAAAGCACATTTTAATTGCTGAAAGAAATTAATCCTAATTATAACATGGCAGCGCTGCAGCTATGGAAGAAGGGATAACAAAAAAGTCAGCAGACCACAAGCTGGGCAGCAATCATGGCAAAAATATAAGCTGCCGAATTACCTCGGCAGCTTTCCTGTTTTTATCAGCAGTATTTTTCATAGGCTTTGATAAGGTTATTGACGATTTCCTCTACGTCGTGATCCTCAATGTCTTCGCGCGGAACAAAGTGGACAACTTTTCCGTCTTTCATAAGAGCCATGGAAGGGGAAGAAGGCTCGATTCCTTCAAAGTATTCGCGCATACGGGCAGTGGCATCCCGATCCTGACCAGCGAATACAGTTACGAGTTTTTCCGGACGTTTTTCAAATGCAAGTGACTCCCTTGCTGCAGGGCGGGCGAGCCCTGCTGCACAGCCGCAAACGGAATTGACGACCACAAGTGCTGAATCATTCGTGCTTTTGACGAAATCGTCTACTTCCTCCGGGGTTGTCAACTCTTCAAAACCTGCGCGGGTCAATTCCTCCCGCATTGGCTGGCTCATTTGTTTCATATATTCTTCATAGGCGTTCATCGTGTTTCCTCCTTCATTGTATTAATTGTTTTTCCTCGCTTCTGTCATCTGGTGCCAAACAGAGCCTTTGGCTTCTTCGCCCCCTTGGATACGTTCCAGCGCCATTTTGGCTTGCATACGGACTTCGAATTCAGGGTCGTTAATGGTTTCCTTAAGGGCGGGAATCGCAGATTCATCACCGATTTCGTATAAAAACATAGCAGCTCTCCACCGGACAAGCTTGTTTGGGTCGGATAGAGACTTGATCATTTCGGGCGTTGCTTCTTCAAAACCAAGATCGGACAGACAATCGCCTGCCGTCCGTCTGACTGTAACGGATTTATCGTGCAGAGCTTTGTAAAGGTATGGGAGTACTTCTGGTTCTTCAATCATACCGAGGTAGGCTGTCGCAAGCCGTCTGATCGAACCCTTTTCGTCATCTAATGCTTTTTCCAAAACCGGGAGGTCTTTAAATGTCGGATTCATCCGATCGAGCGCTGCATAACGGACTTTCCAGTCAGGATCGTCCAGCGTCGACAAAGTAACCTCATGGGAAGACTGACCGTCTGATTTTTCCTCCGATGGTTCCTCCTCGAATGCCTGTTTCACCAATGACTGGAGACGACCAGCATCATAGCTGGCAGAAATTTCTTCTGCTACTTCCTGTCCGATTTCTTCCATCGAGCCATAACGGGGGTTCTGTTCGACCCACTGACGCTCCATCACCATGTTTGGGGAGGCGGGCGACGCTTCCATGGCTGCATTCATGAACATTTCCGGCAGGCCGACGCGTTTTTCTTCCTGGCCATCGTCCAGCTTGATTTGCATCGGAATGCCTCGGAACATTTGAATGAATACTTTTACCTCACCGAATGGATCCTCGGAAGGTGACGGCTCCTCCGGTTTTTCTTCCGTTGACGCTTCCTGGGTGCCCAGCACCTGCCTCACTTCGGGAAGCACATCCTCCCAAGAAGCACGCGGATTACGGTCGAGAGCGATAAAATCCATCACATGATAAAGACTCTTGACTCCTTCAATGCAAAGCAGGTCTTTAACATGAGCTGGTGCTTCATCGAGGTCATCGCCCTGTTTATAATTATAGGTTTGAGCTTGAGGAAGCTCTTCATCCAAGTTGATTTTCATCGAATTGGGGCTTGGGGTTGGTTCTATTGATACAATTTTCATCCTATTTCCCCCTCTCGTTCTTGTCATTCATGATGATTTTATCAAAATTAGCCGACACTATCCATTATTCAAATTTTTGTGGCTGGAAAGCTGCCGTAGTAAGATGGTTATATATAAGGATAGAAAGGATTTTATGTAATGACAATGGCACGGACATTGACGGTTGCCGGATCCGCTTCCCAGGGAAGTGCCGGCATCCAGGCAGATTTGAAAACATTTCAAGAGCTTGAAGTCTATGGGATGAGCGCTATTACAGCGATCGTTGCGAATAATTCTAGGACGGAGCAGGGCATCTTTACCCAATCACTGGATTCCATAGAAGCCCAGGTACATGCTTCACTGGAACATGTAGGGTCCGATGCCATCAAAACGGGCATGCTGTTCACCACAGAAATTATTGATCTGATAGCACAACTGATAAAAGATTCCGGGGTGAAAAAAATCGTCGTCGATCCAGTAATGATCGGTAAAATGGGATCGCAGTTATTAAAGGATGATGCCATTGAAACCATGAAAGAAAAGCTTTTCCCTTTAGCAAGCATCATTACGCCTAATCTGAACGAGGCAGGGAGGATATTAGAGGACAAGGTTCCGGAAGAGCCGGAGGAAATGAAGGAAGCAGCAAAAGCGTTGCACCAGCTTGGTCCGGAGTATGTGCTGGTCAAGGGAGGCTCTCTTACCACGCACCAAGCAGTCGATATTCTTTATGATGGAAACGAATTTAAGGAGCTTTATGCCGAGCGGGTGGAAACGATTCATACAAGCGGAGCAGGCTGCACCTACTCAGCAGCAATAGCAGCTGAGCTGGCAAAAGGCAGCTCCATGGAACAGGCAGTGGACTTTGCCAAGAATTTTGTCACCGAGGCAATCCGACACTCCCTTTCTTTTGGCAGAGGAATCGGCTCAACCAATCATGCGGCATACCGAAAAAATTATAAATGACACGAAGCATGCTGGAACATTGTTTCTTGAGAACTTCATCTTGGGAAAAGTACCTGGTTTTCCAGCAAACTGCTCTTCTTGCCTCAAGGAGCGAGTTACCCTTCCCTTTCCGCGGACGAGCGTCCGAGCTTCCTCGCGAAACCCACGCTCGGCGATCTCGGCTCCCTCGTTCTTCCGCAGGAGTGGAAGGGGGCTCGCTCCTGTAAATTCATTTAGTAAGAAAAGGACTCTCCTTTTACTTGGTCATCATCGCTAGATTGAGATAATTCTTTTCCTATACTTACAGATCTCCCTGCTCCTGACAGGGAAACTGAGCTTTTCCAAAGCAAAGATCGTCTTACTAGAAAACAGATGATTTCAAGAACGTGCTACTCCTATGTGACCATCCAGGTTTTGTTTAAATGGGCATTATGGTAATGAAAAAGCTGACGAGATTATTCGATATTCTTAAGCGTGCTGGAACATTGTTTCCTGCACTTTTTTTTCTTTAAAAAATAAAATAGGAGAAAAAATTTTAAAAAAGACACGAATAAAGGTTGAATTAATATACTTTATATTGCATAATAATTCATATCTCATTTTGAGCGAAGAAATTTTCACAGCAAAGGGGAGCTTAAGTAATGGAAAAAGAAAAAGTAGTTTTAGCATATTCAGGCGGTCTTGACACTTCAGTCGCAGTAAAGTGGCTGCAGGATAAATATAATTATGAGGTTATTGCAGTAGGACTTGATATTGGTGAAGGAAAAGATCTTGAGTTTGTCAAAAAGAAAGCGTTGGACGTCGGAGCGGTAAAATCATACACTGTTGATGCCAAAGAGCTGTTTGCTGAAGATTATTTATTACCTGCGCTTAAAGCGAATGTCATGTATGAAGGGCAGTATCCATTGGTTTCCGCGTTGTCCCGTCCATTGATTGCCAAAATTCTGGTTGAAATCGCCGAAAAAGAGGGGGCAGTCGCTGTTGCGCATGGCTGCACCGGAAAAGGGAATGACCAGGTAAGATTTGATGTGGCAATCACTGCTTTGAATCCTGAGCTGAAAATTGTCGCTCCAGTCAGAGAGTGGGCGATGTCCAGAGATGAAGAAATCGCTTATGCCAAGGAACACGGAATCCCTGTCCCAGTCGACGTCGATAACCCATACAGCATTGATCAGAATATGTGGGGAAGAAGTAACGAATGTGGAGTACTTGAAGACCCTTGGGTACAGCCTCCGGAAGAGGCATACGACTTGACAGTTGCTCCAGAAGAGGCCCCGGATGAACCAGAAGAATTGGAAATCACCTATATAAAAGGTAAGCCTGTAGCCATCAATGGGAAACAGGCGCCGTATGACCAATTGATACTGAAGCTGAACGAAATAGCAGGCAAGCACGGAGTTGGACGTATCGACCACGTGGAAAATCGTCTTGTCGGCATCAAATCAAGAGAAATTTATGAAACGCCTGCTGCCACCACATTGATTAAGTCCCACCAGGCGTTGGAAGCTTTGACATTGCCGCGTGAAGTCGCACAATTCAAGCCGATCATCGAACAGAAATTCGCACAGATGATTTACGAAGGTCTCTGGTACTCACCTTTAATGGACGGACTGAAGGCATTTGTAGAGGAAACGCAAACGTACGTGTCTGGGAAAGTGAAGATGAAGCTGTACAAAGGCCAGGCGCAAGTAATCGGCCGTAAATCTGAGTACTCGCTCTATGATTTCAACCTTGCTACCTACAAGCCTGATGATGCATTTGATCATGAAGCAGCACTGGGATTCATCAAGCTATGGGGATTGCCGACGAAAGTCCATGCGTCCGTCACACAGGATAAAAAAATCACGGGTAGTTCGCTTGATAAAGTCAAGCTGGACTTGAAAGAGGCGGTTAAATCGTGACTAAACTATGGGGAGGTCGTTTCACGAAAGCGACCAATCAACTCGTGGAAGAATATACAGCATCCATCGGCTTCGATCGCAAGCTTGCCAGGTTTGACATCATTGGCAGTATGGCCCATGTTGATATGCTTGCTTCCTGTGGGATAATCACCCATCAGGAAGCAGCCATCATCATGGAGGGATTAAATAAAGTTGATTATAAGCTGGAAGCTGGAAAAGTCGAGCTGGATATCGCCCATGAAGACATTCATATGAATGTGGAGAAATTACTCCATAACGAAATTGGTGCTGTTGCTGGAAAATTGCATACAGGAAGAAGCAGAAACGATCAGGTCGCCCTGGATATGCGCCTTTATCTGCGTGAAGTTGTTGTCGATACAGTAGAACAGCTCGCAGCCCTGCAAAAATCGCTCGTCGAACAGGCGAAGGTGAATCTGGACACGATATTGCCTGGATATACGCACCTCCAGCGTGCACAGCCTGTCCTGTTCGCTCATCACATGATGGCGTATGTGTTTATGTTCCAGAGGGATGCAGAGCGTTTGATGGATAGCTTTAAACGTATCAATCGTCTGCCACTTGGTGCCGGCGCGCTTGCCGGAACTACTTTTCCAATTAACCGTCAGCTTGTTGCAGAGCATCTGAATTTTGACGGGCTATGTGAAAACAGTCTGGATGCTGTCAGCGACCGTGATTTTGTAGTGGAATATTTATCGAATGCTTCGATGCTGTCCATGCACTTGTCGAGACTTTCGGAAGAACTCGTACAATGGTCGAGCACGGAGTTCAACTTCATTGAACTGGATGATGCTTTCTGCACGGGGAGCAGTATGATGCCCCAGAAGAAAAACCCTGACGTAGCCGAACTTGTAAGAGGTAAAACAGGGCGTGTTTATGGAAATCTGATGGGCATGCTGACTACCTTGAAATCTCTGCCGCTTGCTTATAACAAAGATATGCAGGAAGACAAAGAAGGAATGTTCGATACGGCCGAGACGCTTAAAGGTGCTCTTGCTTTGTTTGCCCCGATGATTGCATCCATGGATGTAAACAAAGAAGCAATGTACAAAGCAGTAGCAGAAGACTATTCCAATGCGACGGATCTAGCTGATTACCTGGTAGGCAAACAGGTGCCTTTCCGTGAAGCCCATGCAGTGGTGGGGCAGGTAGTCCTTCACTGCATTAACGAAGGACGCTATTTATTGGATCTATCTCTTGATGAATTCCGTAGCTTTTCACCGGATATCGAAGAAGATATTTATGAAGCACTTACTCCTGAAGCGGTGGTAGCAGCCCGTGATATTGCAGGAGGCACAGCGAAAAACAGAGTGACAGATCAAATAGAAGGAGCAGAAAGATCGATCAAGACAAGCGAGGCTTGGGTGGAATCTCTTCAGGCCGCTGTTAAGCTTGACGACTGACTGTGACAAAAACATAAACCAGGCTGCCAGGTTAAGAAATTATCCAGCAGCCTGGTTTTTTGTTCCAATATAAAAAGCACAGCAAAATGCCAGAAGTCCATTTACTGCGTGGAATTCAGAAAAAAGATACGGTCTGCAAGTATTGGATTTAAAAAAGATGGGCTGGTCAGGCACGGAAACTGCCTGCCAGAACATGAAAAAGATTCATCTAGCAAAGGTGAGCCAGATGAAGGAGAGTTCTTTCCGTCATAAGGAATTTCCAAGGAGCGAGGACTCTCCCACTCCTGCAGAAGAACAAGTGGGCCGAGATCGCCGATCGTGGGTTTAGCGAGGAAGCTCGGGCGCTCGTCCGCGGAAAGGGAAGGGTCCTTCGTTCCTGGCGGCAAGAAAAAAGCTTGCGGAGAACCAAAGGTTACTCCACAAGCTGAGGCTGGTAAAAACTTTTCTTTATTTATTCTTTTTCGTTCAGGATGATGCGCTCGAGATCATCGACCATTTTATTCGCTGCGATATATCCACCTGCTGTGTTCCAGATAGCATCACTTACTTCGTGGACGTCTCCTTCTTTCACAACATCAAGGTTTTGGAACAATGGGTCGTTCAGCCATTCTTTTTCCAGTTCGGTAGCTGCCCCGTCACCAGTTTCATAGGTGAAATAGAAGAGGATGTCTCCATCCATGGCAGGTATCCGTTCTTTGGTGGCTTTTTCCATGAAATCATTTTTATTTTGTGATTTCGGGCGTTTAAAGCCAATCTGCTCAAGAATGACGCCTGAGAAAGAGTCTTTATGATAGATTCGCACATGGTCAGGCATGAAACGGATGACAGAAACCTTCTGGTTCAGTTTGTCACCTGCTTTTTCAGCAAACTCACTTAAACGCTGATTGTATTCGTCGATCAATTGTTTACCTTTATCCTCCATGTTTAAAGCCTTGGCATATGTCATAAAGTTTGTTTGCCATTCCCCGCGCAGTGTTTCGGAGAATACTGTCGGGGCTATTTTACTCAGTTTTTCATAGATATCTTCCTGGCGCATTTTATTACCGATGATGAGGTCAGGCTTCAATGAAAGAATTTTTTCAATATTAACGTTGGATTCGTCACCTACTACTTCAACGCCTTCCATTTGGCCTTTAATGTGGTCATACCATGGGTCACCTGTCCAGGATTTTACCGCACCGACTGGCTTTACTCCCATGGCAAGCAATGCCTCTGTGCCTTCATTGGTCAAAATGACGACACGTTCAGGCTTTTCTTTGATAGTCGTTTCACCCATGGCGTGCTTAACGGTGTATGGTTCAAAACCTTCCGAGCTCTGGTTACTTTCACTTTCTTTGTCCTCAGAAGCATCCTTATTAGAAGTACCGCCACAAGCCCCCAGGACCAATGAAACAGCTAGCAGTAATAAGAAAGTTGGTAAGTATTTTTTTATCATATGCTACTCTCCCCTAATTGATTATGATTATCATTCACAATTAGTAGCTTATAAAAAAAAGATGCCTTCGTCAACTGATTTTGCAAAGATTTTGTTACAGAATTGAAAATGATTCTCAAAATCATTGACAGCGGGAAGAGGGACAAATAGACTAATATTGTAGGGAAAATTTCTAGTTTTCGTTTGAGAGGATAACTATTATGGTTTTGAGGACTGCCAAGGCGAAAGGAGCCGGAATCATTGGGGGACTCCTGTTGCTCATCTTATGTATGGGGGCGAGTGTCGTCTTGGGTTATACGGATGTAGCAATGACGGAAGTTTACCAGGCTTTCTTTCACTTTGATCATACCAACAAACATATCATCATTAGAGATGTAAGACTTCCAAGATCATTGATTGCCGGGTGTGTCGGAGCCTCGTTGGCGATAGCCGGCGTATTAATGCAGGCTTTGACGAGAAACCCATTGGCATCACCAGGGATATTCGGAATAAATGCTGGAGCAGCATTATTTGTTGTTTTGGCGGTTTCCTATATTCAAGCGATTTCCTTGCAGGGTATGACCTGGATTTCCTTCGCAGGAGCTGCTGTCGCAGCGTTGATTGTCTATATCGTGGGTGCAGTTGGAAGGCAGGGGCTGACCCCGATCCGGCTGACCCTGGCAGGAGCAGCTATTGCTGCCTTGTTTTCATCATTTACACAGGGCCTGCTGGTTTTAAATGAAAAGGCTCTTGATGAAGTGTTATTCTGGCTGGCTGGATCCGTTCAGGGAAGGGATCTGGAAAACCTTACGCCTGTATTGCCATATCTGGTTATTGCCTGGATCGGTGCGCTGATCATTTCCCGCCACATCAACATTTTGATTATGGGTGAGGATATCGCACAGGGACTTGGGCAGAGTACCGGATGGATTAAGGCGGTGGCAGGTATCCTTATTATTTTATTAGCCGGGGGAGCGGTGGCCGTCGCTGGTCCAATCGGCTTTATTGGAATCGTGGTTCCTCATTTTGCAAGATCGATTGTAGGGCAGGATCATCGCTGGGTGATTCCATATGCAGGCATTTTAGGTGCTGCATTACTACTGGTTGCAGATATAAGTGCAAGATATGTCATCATGCCGGAAGAAGTTCCGGTCGGTGTCATGACTGCAATCATCGGAACGCCATTCTTTATCTACATTGCCCGCAAAGGATTGAAAAGCACATGAGCAGATATCGCGTATTCCGTACAAAAAAAGATTGGTTCTCCTTTATTTACGATCCAAAATCGATCATCATATTCAGTTTACTGCTGATCGGTCTACTAATATTGTTTTTGTTTTCAGCTGCTTTGGGAGAAATTTTTGTCCACCCGGTTGATGTGCTTAAGCTATTCATAGGAGAGGGGACGGAAATGCATGCTCTTATCGTAAATTCCTTCCGGATGCCGCGGATTCTGACTGCCATCTTTGTAGGAATAGGGCTTGCGGTTAGTGGGGCAATTCTGCAAGGTATGATTCGAAATCCACTTGCCTCCCCGGATATCATCGGAATAACTGGGGGAGCTGGGGTAGCAGTAGTGGCATTTCTGGCTATGTTCAGTAATAAAGACAATGCCCTTACGGTAAGTATCCAGTGGATGCCATTTGCTTCTTTTCTCGGAGCATTGGCAGTAGGTTTCATGGTATATGTACTTGCCTATAAAAATGGAATAGCACCGATGACTTTGATTTTGATAGGTATCGGTATATCGGCACTGGCACAGGCGCTTACTACCATGTTTATGATCATGGGACCGATTTTCCGGGCTTCCCAGGCTAATATATGGCTGACTGGAAGCGTGTATGGCGCTAATTGGCTTGAAGTTAAAATCTTAATACCTATAATTCTTGTATTACTATTTTTTTCATTACTGGTAGCAAGAAGAATCAATGCTCAGGAATTAGGGGAGGAAACCGCAGCAGGGATAGGGGCTCATCTCCAGCGAGACCGGTTGATATTCCTAACCTTGTGTACCGCAATGACCGGAGTGGCAGTAGCCTTCGCTGGCGGAATCGGCTTCGTCGGTCTAATGGCACCGCATATCGCAAGACGTCTGGCGGGTTCCTCTTATGGAGCATTGATACCAGTTTCAGCCCTGATTGGAGCCATACTTGTACTGGGGGCTGATTTGATCGGGCGGACGATGTTCTCGCCGCTCGAAGTTCCGGCAGGTGTATTCACCGCAACGATAGGCGCACCGTATTTCATCTTTTTACTGTATAGAAGCAAGCGCTCTTAAAAGGAGAGAATGATATGAAAACGCTGATTGCTAATGATTTGTCGTTAGGCTATGGGGAAGAGCTCATCATTGATTCACTGGACATTACTATTCCTAAAGGAGAAGTCACCGTCCTTATTGGTGGCAATGGGTGCGGTAAATCGACTCTGCTTCGTTCTTTGGCACGTCTGCTAAAGCCGAAAACAGGTACAATCGTGCTGGATAATAAGGATATTGCAAAAATGCGGACGAAGGAAGTCGCCAAGAAAATGGCCATTTTACCGCAGACCCCTGTGACTCCGGATGGATTGACAGTACTGCAGCTGGTAAAACAGGGACGTTACCCGTATCAGAGCTGGGCCAGGCAGTGGTCAAAACAGGATGAGGAAGCGGTAGTTCATGCATTGGAAGCGACAAACCTGATGGAATTGAAGGACCGCTCTGTCGATTCCTTATCTGGCGGACAGCGGCAGCGTGCATGGATTGCGATGACATTGGCTCAGAACACAGACACCCTGCTGTTGGATGAGCCCACAACCTACCTGGATATGACACACCAGATCGAAATCCTTGATCTATTGTTTGATTTAAACCAGGAACATGGCCGCACGGTAGTCATGGTGCTGCATGATATCAATCTGGCCTGCAGATATGCGGATCATATCGTTGCACTGAAGGATAAAAAGGTGTATGCCCAAGGAAGACCGGAAGAAATTGTCACTTGCCAGATGGTACAGGATGTATTTGAAATGACATGTGATGTCCGGGAAGATCCTTTATTCGGAACGCCGATGTGCATACCCCACGGCAAAGGGCGCTGTATCGTTAAGCAAGTAGCCCAGGAACAACAACGTCAAATATCATCTTAATATACACCAAGCTTCTGCTGTTGCAGAAGCTTTTTTCTAATTTCAAGGGGGTTTGTGCCTTCTATTCTTCATTAGTTTAACGATTCGTTTCACATTAGCTGTAAAAATCGCCATCACGGCTTGGATGCACATGCTTTCAAAACCCGAAGTTGGGGCGACCTCATATCCGTGTCTATGCTTCAATTCGGTTGATTCTCGTGAATCGCATAGCGGTGGATGCTTGCCGCGGACATGTCCTCAAGCCTTCTTGGTCAAGAAGATCCCTTGACCAAGTGGACCTTCGGCTCGCGCTGTTCCCGCAGGCGTCACCACTGAACGCTCATCGTGGAATCAACAGAGGTAAATCGAAAAAGAATGATTTTCTTCTACAATGAGAGCAATAGTGATGGACTCGATGTTTCACTATTTTGATGTCGAAAAGTGTAAACTCTACTTTTTAGATGGGATGTTATAAACATGGGGCAAAAATCAAAAGATTAAAACGAAAAATATAACAACCTTTAAAAGCTCTTCTAGATTAGAAAGGAATTTTCAACAACAAAATACCCGAACAACTTGTACACAAATTGTTCGGGTTTACCTTTGATTATGAGGCTTTGAGCTAGTTTAAATTTATTACTCTCCTAACAAATAGCGCTCTTCATCACGGCTATGATGCCAGTTGACAATTAGCAGGCTATCATACATAGCCAGACGGTCTTTCGTTTTATCTTCCTTTTCTAGGTCCGCTTCGATTTGCGCTAGGATTTTCCTGAGGAGGTCGTGATCTCTGGTCAATTGCGCAATAGTTTCACTCATTTCCGGGTATTTTTTTTTGAAGTCCTGATACAAACCTTCCTCTTCCGAATCAGCATGGGAAATGATATGATCACGCCAATGTTCGATCAGGATTTCCTCCGCCTGCTTTCCTTCTTCATTCCTGCCCTCTTGGTATAAACGTTTTAAAACATCAGTCATATCTTTTACCTGCCCGTAAGCCGCTTCATGAATGGAGCGGTGGGCATTCAATTGTCGTAATGCAGGTCCGGACATCAATAATCATTCCTTTTTTGAAAGTCTTTTAGATGAATACCGCGTCGTTATCACGCTCTCTTGGATCTTTCCGGATTGGTACGCCCCCGGCGGTAAATAATGTATCTGCGCTTGATATATTCAAGCGGCAGGCTCCATACGTGAACAAGACGTGTGAATGGCCAGACAGCAAACAAAGTGAATGCAGCGAGAACATGGGCCTGGAAGCCCCAAGGAGCAGTAGCAAGCATCTCCGGCATCGGCCGGAAACTTAAAATACCACGGAACCAGGGGCCGATTGTGTCACGATAATCAAATTCCCCGCCTGTCGCTGTATACCAGGCTGTATTGGTGAAACCGACGACCGTAACGACACCCAGGAGTAAAAGCACGAATAGGTCTTTTCGGGAGCTGTTTCTGTTGACACGTTTGTTTTTCAGCCGGCGGGCGGTTAGCAATGCACCGCCGATAACCATAGCGGCACCAGCAAGTCCTCCGAACCACACTGCGCCAAAGTGGTACATTTCTTCTGTCACGCCTATCATTGGATAGAAGGATTGGGGTACGACAATACCTCCGATGTGACCGAAAAACACGAAGATTACGGCATAGTGGAACAGAATGCTTCCCCATTTCAAGAGAGGATCTGATTTTAAAAACTGGCTGGATTGTGCAGACCAGCCGAATTGGTCATGGTTATACCGGTAGATATGTCCGACAATAAAAATTGTAAGTGTAATATACGGGTAGGCAACCCATAATAGAAAATCAATTGGTGTCAACTAGCTTCATCCCTTTCCTATCGTTTTGGCTTCACGGCTTGCAACGATGGTGTCCAAGGTTTCTAAAGCTGCTGCGACTACATACGCATAAGGGGAACGTTGATTTTTCAGCTCTGCATATAACTGATCGATCGCCTTTTTATGGATATAGTATAGTTTTTGGATGAATTCATCCTCTGCTTCTGAGAGAAATTCCAGAATCAGGGGAAAGTAATCAGGAAGCTCATCATCTTTAATGAAATAGCCTGCCTTAGCGAATTCTAGTTTCAATTTTACAAACCCGAGGCCACGTTCCCGTTTGTCTCCAAATACGCCATAAGTAAGGTAGAGGGAATGCTCTCTGCTGAAGTCGAATTGCTTCACATAATTTTGACAGTACTCCAGCCATGAGACTGCTGTCACGTAATTCCAAAAATATTCAAGATTCTTTCTAGGCGGACTGTCTTTCAGGCTTTTGATGAATTGGTATGTTTCTTCCTGCTGGTACCATTCTTCCTCCGGATAGCGAAGGAAGATAGAGCACAGTTTAAGTATATTTCTATTGTCTTCCATCCTTCGCACCTCCAGAGACATCATCCCAGTAAGAATCTCCGAATTCGTATGGATCTTTCCATTCCCCGTTCAGGGCACAGGATTCACAACCTTCCATAAAATCAAAACCGGCATTTCCCTGATGAGAGAACATGTCTTCTGCCTGTTCACGGTGGGCCTTAGGAATGACGTATCGGTCACCGTATTTCGCGATGGCTGATAATTCATACATGTCCCGGGCCATTTGTTCAGAGATGCCTACCTCATCAATTAAGGTGGTATCCGGCTCCTTACCAAGGTCCACCGAGCGCATGTACGTCCGCATGGCCACAAGCTTCTTCAGCACATGGGAAACGAGCTTTGTGTCACCTGCTGTCATCAGATTCGCCAAATATTCGATCGGAATCCGGAATTGGTCAATTGCAGGAAAGACCACATTTGGATCCAGGTCGTTAAAATGACCATTAAATGCGTCAACGATCGGACTAAGTGGTGGAATATACCATACCATCGGAAGGGTCCGATATTCCGGGTGGAGCGGCAGGGCGATTTTTTGTTCACAAGCCAGCTTATAGACAGGAGACTCTTGTGCTGATTCAATCCAGTCTTCTGGGATGCCATCTTTTTTAGCCTGGGCGATCACTTCAGGATCGTTCGGGTCAAGAATCAGATCAAGTTGTGCCTGATAGAGATCCTGATCATTCGGTACGGAAGCAGCCTCCTCGACACGATCTGCATCGTACAGCACAATTCCAATATAGCGGATTCTGCCGACACATGTTTCGGAACAGATCGTAGGGTCGCCGTTCTCAATACGAGGGAAGCAGAAAGTGCATTTTTCCGCTTTCTTTGTATGCCAATTGAAATAGACTTTTTTGTAAGGACAGCCGGACATGCAGAACCGCCAGCTTCTGCAGGCATCCTGGTCGACGAGTACGATCCCGTCCTCTTCGCGCTTGTACATCGCACCTGATGGGCAGGAGGAGACACATGACGGATTGACGCAGTGTTCGCATATCCTAGGAAGATACATCATGAAGGCCTGTTCAAACTCGAATTTAACTTTCTCATCGACGCCCTGCATGTTAGGGTCTCTTTTACCGGTTTCGTGGACACCGGCCAAGTCGTCTTCCCAGTTCGGACCCCACAGGATATCCATATATTCGCCAGTCAGTTGGGACATAGGGCGGGCTACCGGCTGATGTTTCTTCTCCGGGCTGTGGACCAGATTCTCATAATCGTAGGTCCAAGGTTCATAATATTCATCTATATCAAGCATGTTCGGGTTATAAAATAAATTCAGAAGTTTATTGGCTTTTCCGCCAGCCTTCAAGGAAAGCTTGCCATTGCGCATTTCCCAGCCGCCTTTGTTTTTCTCCTGATTCTCCCATTCTTTTGGATAACCTATCCCAGGCTTTGTTTCTACGTTATTCCACCACATGTATTCTGCACCCGGCCTGTTTGTCCAAGTATTGTTGCACGTCACACTGCACGTGTGGCAGCCGATGCATTTATCCAAATTCATCACCATTCCGAACTGTGCTTTAATCTTCAAGCCAATCCACCTCGCTTCGGTCCATTCTCCGGATTTGTACTTGTTCATCACGCTGGTTTCCGGTTGGGCCATAGTAATTGAATCCGTAACTTAACTGAGCGTAACCACCGATCATTTGTGTAGGTTTGATATGAATTCTTGTCGGACTGTTAAAAGTCCCGCCACGGTCTTTCGTGATTTTCGATCCCGGCACATTGATCAGCCGGTCCTGGACATGGTACATAAACACAACACCTCTAGGCATACGGTGACTCGTAACAGCGCGTGCTACGACGACACCATTACGGTTGTACATTTCCAGCCAATCGTTGTCTTTGATTCCTACTTCATCGGCATCCAGGTTATTGAGCCATACATGCGGACCGCCCCGGAATAAAGTCAGCATCGGCAGGGTGTCTGCATAAGTACTATGGAAGGACCACTTGTAATGTGGTGTCAAGTATCGAAGCGTAATTTCTTTCTCATTTCCAGCTGGCTGATTATCATTTGTGTAAAAAGATGCTTTTTTCAATGGCGGTTTGAAAGTAGGGAGTTCTTCACCAAATTCAAGCATGGTTTCATGATCCAGGTAAAAGTGCTGTCGTCCGGTCAGCGTCCGCCATGGAATCATTCGCTCCACATTGGTCGTGAACGGGGAATAGCGACGGTTACCGGTTTCTGTCCCACTGAAAACCGGGGATGAAATCACTTTTTGCGGCTGGGCAGTGATTTCCGCGAATGAAATATGCTCCTCTGCTCGTTCTTCAGCCAGGTCCTTCAGCTTCTGGCCTGATTTTGCTTCAAGTGTTTTCCAAGCCTTCATGGCAAGGGACCCATTTGTAGTACTGGATAGTGTCAAAATGGCTTCCGCTGCATCAATATCGTTGTAAAGACTCGGGCAGCTCTGATAATATTCGGATTTTTTTGAAGGTCCAAGCATATCGAAAAGTTTTTCGTATTCCTCTTTTGCATCCCATGCCATTCCTTTGGCACCGATGGAATCCTTGATTTTCGGCCCGAGGGATATGAATTTGTCAAAGACTTTATGGTATTCCCGCTCTACTACCGTGACCTTAGGGAAATTCATACCTGGTACTGGTTTCGTACCATCTGTTTTCCAGTCATTTACCTGGCCATAAGGCTGAGCAATTTCATCTGTAGAATCATGAAGTAACGGAGTAGACACGGTGTCTTTCACAGTTTCCGGCAAGTAAGTTTTTGCCATGGTAGAGAAGCGTTTGGCTAGTTTCTTGAAAATATCCCAATCCGACCGGCTTTCCCAAGGTGGTGTAATCGCCGGGTTGAAAGGGTGGACAAAAGGGTGCATATCCGTTGAACTTAAGTCATATTTTTCGTACCATGTCGCTGCCGGAAGGACAATATCAGAATATAGTCCCGTCCCGGACATCCGGAAATCAAGGTTAATGAGCAAGTCTAATTTTCCTGTCGCCGATGGAATGTCCAAGTTGATTTCGGTAGTTTCCAGATCGTCGTTTTCTTCACTGAGATTATGACCATGAGTGCCGAGTAAATGCTTAAGAAAATATTCATGGCCTTTCGCGGAGCTGCCAATTAAATTAGCCCGCCAGACAAACATCGTTTTTGGAAAATTAACAGGGTCATTAGGTGATTCAATAGCAAAGTTCATTTTCTTTTCATTGATAGAATTAACTAAATCATCGATGTTCGCTTCCGGTGATTTCGATTCGTCATACATGGTAGTTGAATTCCTGTTGAATTGCGGATAGGACGGCAGCCAGCCAAGACGTGCAGCCAGCACATTGTAATCGGCAAGGTTCTGGTATTTCGGTTTTTCGATGAGCGGGGATGCAAGATCCCGGGTTTTCTGTTCTTCGTATTTCCATTGTTCTGTTGCAAAATAGAAAAATGATGTACCGTTCTGGAGACGTGGAGGTCCACCCCAGTCCCGGGCCATAGCAATGGTCTGCCACCCTTCAAGCGGCCTGACCTTTTCCTGGCCGACATAGTGCGCCCATCCACCGCCATTCACACCCTGAGAACCAGTCAACAGAACAAGGTTCAATACCGCCCGGTAAATCGTGTCGGAATGGTACCAGTGATTTATGCCGGAACCCATGATGATCATGGAGCGTCCTTTACTATCAATGGCATTCTGAGCGAACTCCCGTGCTATCTGTGCTACCAGTTTTGAGCTGACATTGGTGTATTTCTCCTGCCATTTTGGTGTGTACGGCCGGTCTTCTTCGTACCCTCCAAAGGTCTCTCCGGCTAAATTTCTTTTGACACCGCTTTGGGCACACATCAGGTCAAATACGGTTGTGACAAGGGTGGGGCCATCCTTCGTTTCCACCTTTTTGACAGGGATCGGGCTTTTGAATACGCGGTTGTCATCCTGTTCAAAGGCTGCAACGCAAATTTCTTCTATTGTGTCTTCATGTCCTTCTATGGATAAAGCAGGGGAGAGGGTTTCCACTTTGTTGACTTTGTCCGCTTTAAGCAGGTTCCAGTCTTTATTTCCGTCCCAGCGGTGGCCGATAGAACCATTAGGAACACCAAAGTCTCCTGTTTTTTCATCATATATGATCGTTTTCCATTCAGCCTTATCAGTAGCTAGAGACAGGTCACTGGCACGAAGGAAACGGTCAGCTTTTAAGCCGTGTTTTGTCTGTTTTAATGTCAGTAAATAGGGAAGGTCTGTGTAGGTTTTTGCGTAGTTGTCGAAATAAGGCACATGACGGTCTATGTAGAATTCCTGGAGGATAACATGGGTCATTGCCATGGCGAGTGCACTGTCCATTCCAGCCTGGACAGGCAGCCAATCATCTGCGAATTTAACAAACTCCGCGTAGTCAGGGCTTACGGCTACTACTTTGGTACCTTTGTAGCGGGCTTCGACCATGAAGTGGGAGTCTGGTGTTCTTGTTTGAGGGAGGTTTGACCCCCAGACAAGCAGATAGCTGGAGTTGTACCAGTCAGCACTTTCCGGTACGTCTGTTTGCTCACCCCAAATTTGCGGAGACGCTGGCGGAAGGTCTGCGTACCAGTCGTAGAAGCTGAGCAATACGCCGCCGATCAGGTTAAGGAAACGGCCGCCGCCTGCATAACTGACCATCGACATCGCTGGAATCGGAGAGAAACCAAAAATACGATCCGGACCATATTGCTGGATGGTATATATAAGCTGGGCGCAAATAAGTGTTTCGATTTCCTCCCATTCTGCTCGGACGAAACCGCCTTTTCCGCGTGCTTGTTTATATTGAGTGGATAGCTCCTTGTTATCGGCGATAGAGGCCCAGGCATTAACTGGATCTTTATGCCTTTCTACGGCTTCTCTCCATATTTTTAAAAGGGAACTTCTGATATAAGGGTAGCGAACGCGATGGGGACTGTATGTATACCAGGAAAAGCTTGCTCCTCTGGGACATCCGCGGGGCTCATATTCCGGCATATCGGGACCGGTGGTTGGGTAATCTGTCTGCTGTGTTTCCCAGGTGATGATTCCGTCTTTCACATGAATTTTCCAGCTGCAGGAGCCAGTACAGTTGACCCCGTGGGTGGAGCGGACTACCTTATCATGCTGCCAGCGACTTCGATAGTAGTTTTCTGTATTAGTCCGTGATTTTGGAGACATTTCGCTGTGGTCGGTTTCTGGCTGTGTCTTACCTAAGTACTTCAACTTTTGTAAAAATGGTGGAGTTTTTCTGGGCATTTTTCCATCTCCTTACATTTTTATGATGGTAAAACATGTATTTCAAAACCTTGTTATCTCTATGTTAACAAAATTATCCTGTTTTTAAACGCAATTTACTGAAAATTTAACCAATTATTCACAAATATGAATACATAAATCAGCCCAAAGAAAAATTTTCTTTGGGCTGTCTGGTTCGTGGTGTTTAACTGCTCATCCATTGGCCGCCGTTTATGTGGATACATTGGCCAGTCATATATGAGGAATCATCCGATGCCAGCAGGACATAGCTTCCAACATGCTCTACCGGCTGACCTGGACGATCCATCGGTGTATTGGTACCGAACTCTTCCACCTTGTCCTCGGAAAAGGATGAAGGGATCAAAGGTGTCCAGATCGGGCCGGGGGCTACCATGTTCACACGGATCCCCTTGTCTACGAGTACTTGTGCCATGGAACGGGTGAATCCAACGATAGCACCTTTAGTGGCTGTGTAATCGATCAACGTTTTATTTCCGCGGTAGGCATTGATCGATGTTGTATTAATGATGGCGTCGCCTTTGCTCAAATGAGGGACAGCCGCTTTTGTAAAGTGGAAATAGGAATAGAAGTTAGTCTTGAATGTCCTTTCCAATTGTTCTTTTGAAATATCCTCAATACCATCCTGAGGATGCTGCTCAGCTACGTTATTGACAAGTATATTCAGTTTCCCGAATTCATCAATCGTCTGTTGGATGGCATCCTTCGCCACGTCTTCTTCCCCTGCATCCCCGGAAATCAACAGGCAACGGACACCTTCTTGTTCCACACGTTGTTTCGTTTCTTTGGCATCCCCATGCTCTTCCAAATAAACAATGGCAAGGTCAGCACCTTCTTTGGCATAACCGATAGCAACCGCACGGCCGATGCCGCTGTCGCCGCCTGTAATCATAGCGACTTTCCCTTTCAGCTTATCACTACCTTTATAATCATCATCCTCCAAAATTGGAAGAGGATCCATTTCGCCTCTTACACCAGGCTGCCGTTCCTGCTGCTGGGGTGGTTGTCCTTCAGTTTGACGGTCTGTTGGTTTCATGTAGGCTTACCTCCTAAATGTTTGATGAATAGTGGTCATTTACCACATATAGGAAGGATATAAACCTTGTTTTGGCTTTGAGGAAAGTTGTGAATTCGTGTGATAGGTACAAAAAAAGCCTGCAGAGAAAACAGTTGTCTTCTCTGCAGGCTTTACCTGAGTTGTTATGCTTGGCGTGATTGGGCACGCTCATATTTATCGATTTGTTTTCTTTTTTCAACATCCCAGCGGTTTTCTGGATGCTCACGACACTCGTCCGTACATGCAGCGTGTTTTTCAATTTCACATTCTTCACAACATACATATTGCCTGTTGCAGAGCGGATTGCTGCAATTGATCATACGATCTTCTTTTTTACCACAATGTTCACATTCAGCAATTACGGTATCTTCTTCTGTTTGATTGACTGGGACGGCAATGCGTTCATCGAAAACATACATTTTACCATCAAAATAGCGTCCTTTTGTTTCCGGATCTTTACTATAAGTGGTGATACCGCCTTCTAATTGATAGACATCTTCCACCCCATTCTTCTTGAGGATGCCAGTCAGCTTCTCGCAACGGATTCCGCCCGTGCAATAAGTCAGTACTTTTTTGTCTTTCCACTGATCTGCATTTTTTTCTATCCATTCCGGGAATTCTCGGGAAGTGTTCACAGCGGGTTTTATCGCATTACGGAAATGCCCGATCCGGTATTCGTATTCATTGCGTCCGTCGATGACGATGGTGTCATCATCCTGGAGCATTTCATAAAACTCTTTAGGCTTCAAATGCTTGCCGGTAAAGGTTTTCGGATCGACATCATCATCCTCGATACTCCAATTGACTAATTCGGGTTTGGGGCGGACATGCATTTTCCTGAATGCGTGACGTTCCACTTCATCTATTTTAAATGTCATGTCTGCAAAACGTTTGTCTGCTCGTAAATGAGCCATATACTCATCTGTCTGTTCAATTGTTCCAGAGACAGTTCCGTTGATACCTTCAGGTGCGACGATAATCCTGCCTTTCAGCCCCATTTCTTTACAGTAGGCAAGGTGCTGTTCAGCGAATTCCTCAAACTCCGGCAAATCTACGTATTTATAATACAATAATACGCGGTAATCTTTTGTTGTCATTATTTATTCCTCCTGTTTCACATTGCAAGTGTGATAACATTTTTTATACATTAAGAAAGTATGAGTTTTCTAAACCACAATACATCATATCCACTTTTGCCCAGAATTTCAACTGTCATCGACTGTTTGGAAAAAACAGGAGGGAGAGGGCACTTATTTGAAAGTCAGCTCTGGCAGCCACTGGGACATATGCTTACGAATATCGTTATGAATGCTTTTCACATCAGGCATGACCGATTCATCCGCTTTGCTCATCGGCAGCACCCTGAAGTCACGACCTGCAATGTTATTGGCATTCAGTTCATAATCTACAACAGTTGGAATGAAGACAGGATTCTTGATGATGATTTCACGTTTGTCCTGCTTCGGTGCTTTTTCCATCTCCAATTGTAAAATGCCGCCAATCCTCCTGTAGATGTTTTCCTGGGCAGATAGGAAATTTCCCAGTGAGTAAATGACAAGAGCATCGTTTCCGTTTTTACCCTCAAGCCTTTCGATCGGCTGCAGCACATGAGGGTGATGGCCAAGAATGACATCAGCCCCAGCGTCAGCCATCATTTGAGCAGTTTGTTTTTGAGATTGATTCGGGTATCGCTCATATTCATCACCGAAATGAACGTTGACGACAATCGCATCGGATAGCTTCTCAGCCTTTTTGATATCAGCCTCTATGGCTGCTTTGTCAATTAGATTGACCAAATAGGCTTTTCCGTCGGGAACAGGGATGCCATTGGTGCCATAAGTATAACTGAGAAAAGCGACATCGATTCCTGCTTCCGTCTGGACAACTCTGATGTTTTTCTGGTCCTGCTCATTCAGGTAAGCTCCGGTGTAAACCATAGAAATGGCTTTCCAGTGGCTGATGGCGTTCTTAATCCCTTGTTCACCTTGGTCAAGGGTATGGTTGTTGGCTATGGAAACGACATCCACCCCAATATTTTTTAATGCGTCGCCTACCTCATACGGGCTATTGAAGGTTGGGTAGCTTGATAATCCCAATTCCTTGCCGCCGATCATTGTCTCCTGGTTGGCGACAGTGAGAGTAGTTTCCTTAAGGTACTTTTTGACTGGGGTGAATATTGGAGTGAAGTTGTAGCCGGAAGATGTCTTGGCATCCTCAAACACTGGACGGTGAATCAGCAGGTCACCGACAGCAGCTATTGTTATGCTTTTTGGCGGAGGTGTTTCCTTTTCTGTAACTTTACGGTCGGAAGAGGCATGGTCAGCACCTTTTCGAGTGCTTTCTTCCTGCCCCATACATGCTGACAAGAATAATAGAAAGATAAAGCAAAGTGTTTTTTGTTTAGAAGGCATATATCGACACCCTTTTCAAAGAAGTCTATGACTATTTACCTTTTATTATAGTATAAAATACCTTCATTTACTTCCCTGAAAAGAAAAACGTCAGCTTTCCTTCGAAAAAGGAGGAAAGCTGACGTTTGTTGTCATTATTCAAACGGAATGTACGTGCTTGACTGCCCCAGGGTGTCGATGCATGGCAAGAAACATCATAATACCACAAGAGACGAGAAGCGTGCTGGTTACATAAAAAACGGAGGAAAAACCGAAATTCCCAGCCAGCATTCCACCTAGCGCAGGGCCAATTATATTTCCTAAGAAGCGAATGCTGGTATTATATCCGAGTACTTCTCCTTGCATGGAAATCGGTGCTTCCTGACGTATATAAGCCGAGCGTACAGGAATGATCCCTCCAATTGATACTCCAAGTAAAAAGCGAAGCACGACTAATTGCCAGACGTTGGTCACAAACGCACCAGGAAAGTATACGATACCTGCCATCAAAAGGAGGATGATCAGGATTTTTACGTATCCGATCCGATCAGCAAGGCGTCCCCAGCGTCTCGCCATCAGCAGGTTTCCAAGACCGGCAGCGGAAAATGCTATTCCTGAAAAAAAAGCAAGATTTTCGGGACCATGCAGCTCGCCGACATAAAGGGAAAGGATGGGCTGGATACTGAAGTGAGCGATCTGGACAAACAAGGAGACGATCATCACCATCAATAACAAGGGATGCTGGATAATATGACGAATGACTTCCTTGCTGGAATAGCTTGATTTACTTTCCTCTTTATCCTTCACTTTGAATTCTTTGATTCCAAACAAAACAATCACCGCAGAAACTCCAACGGCAATAGATGTCCACTGGAAGGTAGTGGCATAACCGATCGAGTCTGCCAGGAGACCGCCAAGTAATGGCCCCATCAGTGTCCCGGTAATACTCCCTGTCTGAAGGGTTCCCAGCGTCCTTCCGGCAATATTTTTCGGTGTCTGTGTTGCAATCAGAGCCTGGGACATCGGTATGAAACCAGTGAAAACCCCCATAAATAAGCGAAGCAGAAATAATTGCAGGACAGAGGTGACAAAGCTCATAAGAAACACGGAAAATCCCAGCCCAAGGGCGGACATGATCAAGATCTTTTTTCTTCCGTATCTGTCACCAATCTTTCCCCATAAAGGTGCAAAAATGAAGGCAGTCACAAATGTGATTCCGAACACCCAGCCCGACCATTGCTGCACATAGGAATCAGAAAAAGTACCAAGTGTTTCAATATATAAAGATAAAAAAGGCAGAACCATAGTGATGCTGCCAGCTATGAAAAAGTTGGCAAACCACATGATAAATAAGTTTCGTTTCGCAAGTTGTGCTTGGTCAACGATAATGAACCACTTCTTTCGATGAATTTATTTCGATACACTAAATAATTTTGTCATTATAAATATATAACACATTCCCGGCAGGGTGGAAAGGGAAACGCACTTGCAGATGGACATACAGGAAAGAAGGTAGTGGAAGAGCAGGGGAGCGACGCGTTTAATATGAGAATGCTAGTGGTATAACATATACACTATTAAATTATTTGAAAATACAGTAATTTTACGGCTTAATAAAAGATAAAAACAGCAACGCTGTACGATGAGGGAGGCGGGAATTTGGACTATCATTTATATCCGTTAGGAGATCAGGGAGTCTTAATTGAGCTTGGGGAAGATATCAATTTAAAGGTACATGAGCGGGTGAAAAGTGTTTCGGCCCATTTAGAGAAAATGAACTGGGACTGGGTCATCGAATATGTGCCCGCTTTTGCTAGTGTAGCGATTCATTATGATCCGATGAAAGTGATGGAAAAGGAGGGGGATTCTTCTCTGTACGCATATGAGATTGTGTGCGCCTATGTGGAAAAGGAGCTGGAAAAGATCACCCCCAGTCACTCAGAAGCACCGAGAACAGTAGAAATTCCAGTTTGTTATGGCGGGGAATTCGGCCCCGATTTAGCATATGTAGCCGAGTCGAACGATATCAGCGAAGAAAAAGTCATCGATCTCCATGTGGGTGGAGATTATTTAGTTTACATGATTGGTTTTGCTCCTGGTTTTCCTTACATCGGGGGGATGCCTGAAGAAATAGCTACCCCGCGCAGAAAGGAACCGAGACTTCAGATTTCGGCAGGGTCAGTCGGTATCGCCGGAAAACAGACAGGAGTATATCCGATTGAAACACCTGGAGGATGGCAGTTGATCGGTCAGACACCAAAAGCGCTATTCAGACCGGAAAATGAAATTCCCTCCTTGCTGCAAGCCGGGGATAAAATAAATTTCAAGCCAATCACCCGGGAAGAATTCGATGCTTATAAGGAGGAAGAGAAATGATAAAGGTATTGAAGCCTGGCCTCCTGACAAGTATTCAGGATCTTGGCAGGCGGGGATATCAAAAATACGGGGTAATCACCAGCGGTGCTATGGATCCCCTCGCTCATCGGATCGCCAACCTGCTGGTTGGAAATAAGGATAATTCTGCAGCCTTGGAAATTACTTTATCAGGGCCGGTACTTGAATTTCAGGAAGAAGGGCTGATTTCCCTATGTGGTGGAGATTTATCACCAGTCATTGATGGGGAGAGTGTGGAAATGTGGCGTCCAGTTTACGTCAAACCAGGAAGTGAATTAAGGTTTGGCCAGGCCAAACAAGGCTGCCGGCTCTATCTTGCTGTAGCAGGAGGCTTTGATGTGCCGGAGGTTATGGAAAGTAAGTCAACGTATTTACGTGCCGGGATTGGCGGGTTTCACGGAAGGGCTGTGAAGGAAGCAGATGAATTAGTTTTCGGAGAAGCTTCCGAAAGATCTCAAAAAATAATGGAAGAACTGCGCCAGGAGGCAGAAGATAGCAGCTTCGCTTCCATGGACTGGTATATCGCTTCTGAATTCCTTCTCGTTTCCCAGGAGGTACAGCCGGTCCGGGTAATGCCTGGGCGCCAGTTTGACTTGTTCAATCAGGAAAGTAAGGCAGCATTTTTTCAAGAAGATTTTCAAATTGACAGCAAATCCGATCGGATGGGGTATCGTCTGGAAGGGCCAGCTCTGCATGTAGAAAAAAGTGAGGACATGCTTTCAGAGCCGGTATCCTTTGGCACTGTTCAGGTGCCGTCCAATGGAAAGCCCATTATTCTATTGGCGGATAGACAGACGACAGGAGGCTATCCAAAAATTGCCCAGATAGCAACAGTCGACCTGCCGGTAATTGCCCAGATGAAGCCAGGGGAGAAAATGAAATTCGTAGAAATTTCCCATCGGGAAGCGGAAATGCTGCTTCTGGAACGTGAATATAGAATACATCAGTTAATCCAAGGCATCCGCCTGAAATTTCAATAGGAGGTTTGTTCATGACAGTCATAGATGTGAATTGTGATATGGGAGAAAGCTTTGGCACTTATGTGAAGGGAAGAGATGAAGAAATCCTGGATTATATTACTTCTGCTAATATAGCCTGTGGCTATCATGCAGGAGACCAGACGACCATGAGAAAGACAGTGACGATGGCTCTTGAAAAAGGAGTAGGAATAGGCGCTCATCCTGGACTGCCTGACTTGCAAGGCTTTGGAAGAAGGAATATTGATATTTATCCGCAGGATGCATATGATCTTGTCGTTTATCAAATCGGAGCCCTTAATGCTTTTGTAAAAGCAGAAGGAGGAAAGCTGCAGCATGTTAAACCTCATGGAGCCCTATACAATATGGCAGGAAAACAGAAAGATCTGGCAGAAGCAATTGCCGAAGCGGTGTATAAAGTCGATCCGGAATTGATCTTATTTGGACTCGCAGGCAGTGAACTTGTAAGGGCCGGGAAAAAAGCTGGTCTTCGCACCGCAAGTGAGGTGTTTTCCGATCGTACCTATCAGAAGGACGGCTCATTGACCTCGAGAAAGCAGCCGGATGCATTAATTACTGACTATGAGGAGGCTGTTTCTCAGGTTATCCGGATGGCAAAGGAGGGAAAGGTAAAAACACTCCAGCAACAGGACATCAAGATAGATGCTGACACAGTCTGCATTCATGGCGACGGTGAAAATGCATTGGAATTTGCAAGTTACATTTCATCTGCATTAACTGATGCTGGAATAGAAAAGAAGAGAATTGGAGAATTTTTAAAATCAGAATAGGAGTGGTCATCATGGAGGACAAGCAGTCAAGACGGCAGTTGTTGCTAGGGGCCGCCTTCCTGATGGCTACTTCCGCTATTGGGCCGGGATTCCTGACACAGACAACTCATTTCACGGAACAGCTGGCAGCAAGCTTCGGTTTTGTCATTTTAGTTTCTATTATTATTGATATCGGTGCTCAGTTGAATATTTGGCGAATCATAGCTATTTCTGAAAAACCAGCCCAGGATATTGCTAATACACTTCTTCCCGGCTTGGGATTTGTGCTTTCGGCTTTAATTGTTGCCGGTGGACTAGCATTTAATATCGGAAATATAGCCGGCGCTGGTCTTGGAACCAATGTATTATTTGGCGTGTCGCCAAAAATGGGAGCTTTATTAAGTGGCATTGTGGCGATTGGGATTTTTCTCGTCAGAGAAGCTAAAAAAGTGATGGATCGGTTCGCTCAAGTTCTTGGATTTGTCATGATCGGCCTCACTGTCTATGTCATGTTTACTGCACAGCCTCCGGTAGGAGAAGCAGTGGTAAAATCGTTTGCTCCTGATACGATTGATTTTCTAGCGATCGTTACCCTGGTCGGTGGTACAGTAGGCGGCTACATTACATTTGCAGGTGGACACAGACTTCTGGATGCCGGAGTTAAAGGGAAGGAATCACTTGGGTATGTCAATCGTAGTGCTATTTCGGCGATAGGAATTGCATCTATTATGCGTATTTTCCTGTTTCTGGCTGCCCTTGGAGTAGTTGCGCAAGGTATACAGCTAAATCCGGACAATCCTCCTGCTTCTGTCTTCCAGTCGGCAGCCGGTAATATCGGTTATAAGATTTTCGGTGTTGTCATGTGGTCGGCTGCAGTAACTTCTGTTGTGGGAGCTGCTTATACTTCTGTATCGTTCATAAAGACCTTCAGCAAGACAATCGAAACCTATCAGAAGTGGTTCATCGTCGGTTTTATAGCGATCTCCACCTTGGTATTTGTTTCTGTCGGAGAACCTGTAAGTATTTTGATATTAGTAGGTTCCCTGAATGGACTGATCCTCCCTCTTGCACTTGCTGTCATGCTGGTCGCAGCACATAAAGTGAATATTGTAGGCAATTATAAACATCCTGTCTGGATGACCGTATTCGGTGTGATTATTGTCCTGGCAATGGCTTATATGGGCGTCATTTCCATGGTGGAAGGAATTCCTAGATTATTTGATTAATGTATGCTTTTTCTGTTGAAAAGGAGGAGGTTTATGATTGATTCTGTCAATCTCATGCCTTATGAATCTCGTTTTATGATTCGTAATCAAAGCTGGACAGAACCGACTGCAGGCATGTCCCAGGGATATATTCAAGGAAATCTGGTCATTCTCCCAAAAGAAATGGCATTTGAGTTTCTGCTTTTCTGTCAGAGGAATCCAAAGTCTTGCCCGGTTCTAGATGTAACAGAACCTGGTTCACCGGTGCCAAGGATGGCAGCTCCCGAAGCGGATTTGAGGACTGATGTACCTAAATACCGTGTTTTTCGTAATGGAGAGTTAGTCGATGAACGGAAAGATATTATTGACTACTGGAAGGAGGACATGGTCGGCTTTTTGTTAGGCTGCAGTTTTACCTTTGAGAAGGCATTACTTGAAAATGATATTACTCTTCGCCATATCGAAGAAGGGAAGAACGTAGCGATGTATAGGACTGACATTGATTGTGTATCTGCTGGAAGGTTCCAAGGACCGATGGTAGTCAGTATGCGTCCAATCAGAGAAGAGAAGGTCGTAAGGGCAGTACAAGTAACCAGCAGGTTTCCTTCCGTTCATGGAGCGCCGGTGCACATTGGAAACCCTGAAACAATTGGAATCACTAACCTGGAGAAGCCTGATTTTGGAGATAGTGTTTCTGTGAAAGAAGGAGAACTACCCGTATTTTGGGCCTGCGGTGTGACTCCTCAGGCTGTTGCAATGAAGTCGAAGCCAGAACTGATGCTTACTCATGCCCCAGGCCACATGTTCATCACTGATCTGAAAAATGAGAATTACAGCGTCCTTTAAGGAAAAATTGTTTATTAAAAATTGTGTTTTCCAACCTCTCTCAGCGGAAAGAAATTGATAAGGGGAATTATTTTAAGAAATTAGTTGGTAACGCTTGCATTACATGTATATACAAATTATAATAAATTCGTCGCTTGTATATACATGTTAAATTTAGAAGTAATTAATTATAGGAGGTTTTTATTAATGCTAAATAAATTATTTGGAAATAAAAGTAAAGATGTAACCTTAGTGGCGCCTGTTTCAGGAAGCGTAGTCGGACTGGAAGAAGTCCCGGATCCTACTTTTTCAGAAAAAATGATGGGAGAAGGTCTTGCCATCAAACCAACAGAGGGCAAAGCAGTCGCGCCTTTCGATGGAGAAGTTGTTCAATTGTTTCCTACAAAGCATGCTGTAGGTTTGAAAAACAAAGGGGGCGTTGAAGTTCTTGTCCACATTGGATTGGAAACCGTCGGTATGAATGGGGAAGGCTTTGAAGCTCATGTCAAGCAGGGAGATAAAGTGAAAGCAGGGCAGACATTGGTGACTTTTGACCTTGAAAAGATTGAAGAGAAAGCCTCCAGCACTATTACGCCTGTTATTATCACCAACAGTAACGAATTTTCATTGGAATATCATGACAATGCCAGTGTAACAGCAGGCGAAACCGAGTTTATGAAAATAAATCCTAAAGACAAATAATTCTACAGGGGGAAGACACAATGGATTTAAATAAATCGGCCCAGGAGATACTGGAGGCCATTGGCGGTAAGGAAAACGTCAATGCAGCCACCCATTGCGTGACGCGTTTACGCCTAGCGCTGAATGACGAAAGTAAAGTCGATCAGGAAAAGTTGAATAATATTGACGCTGTAAAAGGTTCCTTTTCAACGAATGGACAGTTCCAGATTGTCATCGGGCAAGGAACCGTTGACAAAGTATATGGTGAATTTATCAGTCTCGCAGGTATCGGTGAACAAACTAAAGAGGACGTTAAAGCTGCTTCAGCTGAAAAAATGAATCCGCTTCAAAAAGCTGTCAAAACGCTTGCAGATATATTCATTCCTATTCTGCCTGCGATTGTTACTGCTGGTCTTTTGATGGGTCTGAACAATATCCTGGCCGGAGAAGGCGTGTTTTATGACAAACAATCGTTGATTCAGGTTTATCCGCAGTGGGCAGGTATTGCGAATATGATCAACCTGATTGCTAATACTGCTTTCGTATTTTTACCAGGTTTGCTAGGTTGGTCAGCAGTCAAGAAATTTGGCGGCAGTCCATTATTTGGTATCGTTCTCGGACTCGTACTTGTTCATCCAGATTTATTGAATGCATGGAGTTATGGAAGTGCTAAAGAAGCCGGTGATATTCCGACATGGAATATTTTAGGGCTGACAATTGAAAAAATTGGTTATCAGGGTCAGGTGCTGCCAGTTCTTATCGCTTCATGGGTGCTGGCGAAAATGGAAGTCTGGCTCCGGAAGAAAATACCTGATTCTCTCCAGCTCTTGATCGTTGCCCCTACGACACTGCTTGTCACTGGTTTTCTAACATTCCTATTCATTGGCCCGGCAATGTTTTATGTCGGTAATCTTTTGACGGATGGGTTAGTATCCATATTTGACCAATTTGCGGTTCTTGGCGGTTTGATCTACGGTGGCCTTTATGGTGTCCTGGTCATTACCGGGATGCACCATACGTTCCTGGCTGTCGATATTCAGCTTGTCGGTAATACTGGTACCACATTCTTGTGGCCGATGCTTGCCCTTTCCAATATTGCCCAGGGTTCAGCAGCATTTGCTATGGCTCTGGCAGCTAGAGACGAGAAGTTGAAGGGACTTGGAGGTACTTCAGGGCTCTCCGCTTATCTGGGTATTACGGAGCCGGCGCTGTTTGGTGTTAACTTGAGATTTAAATATCCATTTGTAATTGCAATCTCATCCTCAGCCATTGCTGGTGCATATATAACCTGGGCGGGAGTAACGGCAACTTCCATTGGGATCGGCGGTGTACCTGGCTTCCTATCTATCAGTAATGGAGATTGGTTCAACTTCTTCATTGGAATGGCAATTGTCATTATCGTACCCCTGATCGTCACATATGCCTGGGCAAAAAAGGCGAAGGATTGCTAAGGAACAACTATAATTTTTGGTGGTGTTAAAATGGATCAGGCTTGGTGGAAGAAGGCGGTAGTTTACCAAATTTACCCGAAGAGCTTCAATGATACAACAGGAAATGGTGTCGGTGATATACAAGGCATCATAGAAAAACTTGATTATTTGAAAGAGTTAGGGGTCGATGTACTTTGGCTGACTCCTCCTTATAAGTCTCCACAGCGAGATAACGGTTATGACATCAGTGACTATTATGATATTCACTCAGAATATGGGACGATGGAAGATATGGACAGGCTTCTTTCCGGTGTCCACCAGCGTGGAATGAAATTGATCATGGATATTGTGGTTAACCATACCTCAACGGAACATGAATGGTTCCAGGAAGCCAAAAAATCAAAAGATAATCCTTATCGTGATTACTATATATGGAGAGATGGCAAAGATGGCGGCCCACCGAACAACTGGAAGTCCAAGTTCGGCGGGTCAGCATGGGAATATGATGAGAGCTCCGGCCAATATTACCTTCACTTATTTGATGTGACTCAGGCTGACTTGAACTGGGAAAATGAAGAGGTAAGAAGGAAAGTCTATGAGATGATGCGCTTTTGGGCAGATAAAGGTGTCGACGGTTTCCGTCTGGACGTCATCAACTTAATTTCCAAAAATCAATTGTTCCCGGATGATGACGGCAGTACATTGCCTGGGGATGGACGGAAGTTTTACACCGATGGTCCCCGAGTTCACGAATATTTGCAGGAAATGAACAGGGAAGTTTTTGCTCCTTATGATTTATTGACAGTAGGTGAGATGTCTTCTACGACAATCGAACACTGCATCCTCTATACTAAGCCTGACCGTAAAGAGCTGAGTATGACGTTTAACTTCCATCATTTGAAAGTAGATTATCCGAATGGTGAAAAATGGACAGTTGCTGATTTTGATTTCAAGCAGTTAAAGCAGATTTTATCCATTTGGCAAAAAGAAATGAATGAAGGGCAGGGCTGGAACGCCTTGTTCTGGAATAACCACGACCAGCCCCGAGCGTTGTCCCGATTTGGGGATGATGTAAATTATCCGGATAAATCAGCGAAGATGCTTGCGACAACGATTCACATGATGCAGGGGACCCCTTATATCTATCAAGGGGAAGAATTCGGCATGACGAACCCTTATTTTGACTCTATTGAAAAATATCGGGATGTCGAATCTCTCAACATGTATAAAATTTTAAAAGAACAAGGTTATTCCGATAAGGAGCTTCTTTCTATACTGAAACAGAAGTCCCGTGATAACTCCCGGACACCTGTACAATGGAATGCCGGGGAGCATGCCGGTTTCACGAAGGGTATCCCTTGGATTGATGTAGCGGACAATTATCAGGAAGTCAACGCAGAAAAGGCAGTTGAACAAGAGAATTCCATTTTCCATCATTACCAAAAGCTGATTCAACTCCGGAAGGACTATGACATAATTACCCATGGCGATTATGAGTGGATTCTTAAAGAAGATGAACAGATTTTCGCTTATATTAGGAAATGGAACGGGGAAACCTTGTTAGTAATCAATAATTTCTATGGTAAGAAAACCGAGTGGCGGCTGCCGGATGACCATAATTTTGAAGGCGAGAATATCGACGTTCTTATCAGCAATTATGAAGAGGTACCTGAACAAGTGGGTTCGTTTGAATTGCGTCCATACGAATCGTTGGTATTCCATATCCATTAAACGGAGAGTATAATGGTTTTGGTGATTCTATGAAAAAGAAGTATTTAGACATTTATCAAGAGCTCGTATTGTTAATAAGAGAAGGCAAGCTTCTGGCAGGAGAACGGCTGCCCTCCGAGCATGAACTTTGCAGCCGTTATGGCACTTCCCGGGAGACAATTCGAAAAGCTCTGAACCTGCTTTCACAAAATGGTTACATCCAGAAGGTAAGAGGTAAAGGTTCTATCGTGTTAGACCGAAACAAAATTGAGTTTCCTGTTTCCGGCCTGACCAGTTTCAAAGAATTGGCAGAGGAATCTGGTCAACAAACCAACACCAGGGTAGTAGAGTTATATCAGATAGAGCCGAATCAAAAGGTTATGGAATTGCTGCAATGCCCGAAGGATTCCTACGTTTGGAAAATCGTACGGACACGTGAAATGGACGGAGAAAAAGTCATTCTCGATAAAGACTATATTCGTGGAGATATTGTGGAGAGACTGACGAAAACGATCTGTGAAGATTCTATTTATTCATTTATAGAGGATGATCTGGGTCTTGCGATTAGTTTCGCCAAAAAGGAAATCGTCGTCGAACCTGTAACGGAAGAAGATGAGACTCACATAGACGTGGAGACACACGATCAGGTTGTCGTCATTCGAAGTTTCGTCTACTTGGAGGATACGACTTTATTTCAATATACAGAGTCCAGGCATCGGCCGGACAAGTTCCGGTTCGTCGATTTTGCCAGACGCAGTAAAGGAGAAAGGTTCCTGTGAAAATGGGGACCTTTTTTCTGTGAAAAAAACATTTGGCTGGAACGTATAAAACTTTTTCACTTGTAGCAGACCCGCTGTAATTTTCAATTTAAATAACGGAATGGTAAGCTGAAGGGACAAACTATGGAAAGGGTAGATGAGTAAACATGATGCAAATTGCCGTAACACAAAAAATGGCAAAGGAACTCAGGAAAGAAATTCAACCAGCTGATGCAGTCGATATCCCTGATATCTATCGCTGGCATATGAACGTCTTTACCTTTCGACGGAGGAAAAGTGTATTATTGCTAAACGATGCGACCGGTCTTAATATGATACTCCTCGGATTAAAAAGGGAGCAATTCGATAATATCGATCAGGTGATAATGGGCTCCCTCAGGGAATTGCTAAGGGTACTGGAAATCGATCAGGATATCATTGAGGATATGATGCAAGCGGGAAAAGAAATCGTCTACACAAAGACGCATAACCGTACAGCAATTGGAAGGATGGTAGAGCTTAAAAAGGTGTGTGATATCTTCTATGAGGATGAAACCTTTGAACAAATTGATGCTGTCCAACTCAACATCCGAAATAATGAACAGATTTTTCTTAATTTAAAGCATTCCTATCCTTTGGAGGCTTTTAAAAAATATTTTGAAGAGAACAAATGAGGACCACATTTATTAATTCGAACCTTTTAAAGCCATCCGTAACTTATGGATGGCATTTTTTATGGCATTGCTGGTTTTTTACGAATAATGCCATTTCTTTACGGGTAAATGATTGGTATGACGCTATCTGCGCATAAGTTTTTGAAAAGGAGGAAGTCTGATGGGGTTGAATGTGACACAGAAATTGATTAAAGACCATTTACTTGAAGGAGAAATGAAACCGGGAAGTGAAATCGGCCTGAAAATTGATCAGACATTGACACAGGATGCGACTGGGACAATGGTGATGTTGGAGCTGGAGGCTATGGGTGTAGACCGTGCTAAAACAGAAGCTTCTGCCCAGTATGTTGACCATAATTTGATTCAGGAAGATAGTAAGAACCCTGATGATCACTTGTTCCTGCAAAGTGCAGCCAAACGGTTTGGATTGTATTACAGTAGACCGGGTAATGGAGTAAGTCATCCCGTCCATATGCAGCGGCTGGCAAGACCAGGCAAAACCCTGCTTGGTTCTGATAGTCACACATGTGCCAATGGGTGTATGGGAATGCTTGCAATGGGAGCCGGAGGAATAGATGTAGCGATGGCCATTGCAGGAGAGCCATTTTATGTAAAAATGCCGAAAGTATGGGGCGTGAAGGTTACTGGAAAATTGCCTAACTGGGTCAGCGCCAAAGATGTCATTTTGGAAATGCTGCGCAGGCATGGTGTAAAAGCAGCGGCTAACCATGTATTTGAATACTATGGCCCGGGGATAGAAAATCTCAGCGCCATGGACCGTCATGTCATCGCCAACATGGGTGCAGAATTAGGTGCTACAGGGACCGTATTTCCTTCAGATGAAGAAACGAAGCGTTTTATGAGACAGGAGCAAAGAGAAGACGAATGGATAGAATTAACGGCTGATAAAGATGCAACTTACGATATTGAAGAGGAGATTGATCTGTCCAAGCTCGAGCCAATGATAGCAAAACCGACAAGCCCGGGAAACGTTGTCAAAGTAAGTGAAGTGGAAGGGGAACCTATTTATCAGGCTTATGTTGGCTCCTCTGCGAACCCGGGGTATAGAGATTTTGCAATCGCATCCAAAATAGTTGAAGGCAGGAAAGTTAATGAGAACGTCTCTTTTGATATTAATCCTACGTCCCGCCAGATGCTGTTAGACTTATCAAAAGAAGGACATATTGCAAACTTTATCCAGGCAGGGGGCCGCTTGCATCAGGCAGGCTGTAACGGCTGCATCGGAATGGGACAGGCGCCTGCTACCGGGAGAAATAGTCTCCGTACAACACCTAGGAATTTTCCAGGAAGATCGGGGACGAAAGAGGACAGGGTCTTTCTTGTCAGTCCTGAAACAGCTGCAGCCTCCGCATTGACCGGGGAGATTACAGACCCGAGGTCACTGGACTTTGATTATCCGAAAGTGGATGAACCAAAAAAGCCTACGGTTGATTTAGATCTTCTTCAAACGCCTGTATCGCATGACGAGGCGCAACAAGTGGAATTAGTTAAAGGTCCGAATATTGCTTCCATTCCTAAAATGGAAGAGTTACCTAACGATATGGAGCTTCCAATTCTCCTGAAAATGGGTAATGATATCTCCACTGACGAAATTTTGGCAGGAGGAGCCCGTGTCCTCCCTTACCGAAGCAATCTTCCTGAAATCAGTAAGTTTTCCTTTGAGATTGTAGATGAAACCTATTATGATCGTGCAATGGATATTCGGGCCCAAGGAGGTCATGCAATTGTCGGCGGGCAAAATTATGGTCAGGGATCGAGTCGGGAACATGCCGCTCTCGCTCCGCGATACCTTGGTCTTCGCGTAGCTATTGTACAGGATTTTGCCAGAATACATTGGCAGAACCTTGCCAATTTTGGAGTGCTGCCGTTAACATTTGTCAACGAAGAGGATTGGGAAGAGTTAGAACAAGGGGATGTCCTGCAGTTCAATGAGTTACGTGAAAAGCTGGCGAAGTCGAACCAATTTGAAGTTACGGTAAAAGATAAAGGTAAGAATATTAAGGTGGAACATGCTCTATCTCCACGACAATTGGAATTCATCCTTATGGGTGGTCTTATTAACTGGGTCAAAGATCGTTTGGAAAAATAAAAACCTTTTTCATTAAATTGCATTCTATAAGGGACTCCGAAAGAGAAATGGTTGTTCAAGCTGGGCACATCTTTCGGGCCCTTTTTATCTTGCTGTATCAGATGCAATTTTTATTTGTCTTCGATCCATTTCTTTCTCCAATAAGTCGAGGAATGCCTCATCAACATCCAGTTCTTTGGCTGCAAGATAGGCTTGGAGCAACATTTCAGATGATAAACTTTCCATGCTTTGCTATCGCTCCTTCCAAAGGTCAGGGTAGCAGGGATAAAGTTGAAGCCACCCCTATTACGTTACCATGATTATCCAGAATGGGCTGGGCGAAAATATCGTACGTTACTAATCCATCCGAAAGTGGAAATTGAATTTGTCTGCGCATTGGTTTGTTTTCTTTGATCGTTTGTTCCTTTAATTTCATGAGAGCAACGGTACCATCGTTATTGGCCAGTTCATCATCCCTTTTCCCCATAATAAATCCAGGATCAAAGTCCTTATGCGGGTTGAAAATCCATGTGTATCGTAAATCCAACCCATTGTGAGCCACGATGATGGGAGAATTAGCTATTGCCACCTGGAACGGATCGCTGATATGTTCCATGAAAAAAGTAGAAGGATTAATGTTGAAAAATGCGGCAATCTGTTTTGCCACATAAATGCTTGGGTTTCTTGTTCCATTTTCTATTTGGGCATAATAAGCACGGTCAATATGGACGTTGGACGCCACCTCCTGCTGGGTATAGGATTTTTCTTTTCTTAATTTAATCAGCCATCTTCTCATAGTTGTTCCCACCTGTAGTTACTTCAGTTAGTAATTTATAATTCGCCATTACCATAGAATATCCTTGTGGCAAATTGCAACACCGGTGAAAAAGTTCTATTTTATTAGGGATATATTACCATTTGTGAAACCTGTTTCAATTGCCATATTCTGATTTCTAGGCATGTCTTTAAATTATTGGTAAGATAAGTGTCATAGCTTTCTGTGGTAGAGGAGTAATGGATAATGTATTGGGATTTATTGAATATAATCGCAGTTGCAGCCTTTGCTTTCAGCGGGGCTATTGTGGCACTAACGGAACGTTATGACATTTTTGGCACCTTCATGCTTGGGATTGCCACTCCATTTGCGGGAGGTATCATAAGGAATATCACCCTTGATGTTCCTGTTGTGCATGTCTGGGAGCAAGGGTATCTATTCTATATTGCCATTATAACGATTGCAATCGTATATTTTTTTCCGAAAAACTGGGTTATGCTCTGGGATAAGTGGAATGTATATTTAGATGCGATAGGGCTTTCTGCCTTTGCCATTCAAGGGGCGGCATTTGCCTTATCAGCTGGATTTCCTTTGGGAGGTGTCATTTTCGCGGCTATTTTGACGGGAGTAGGAGGCGGTATGACGAGGGATGTACTTGCGCAGCGAAAACCAATGGTTCTTCACCAGGAAATATATGCTGTTTGGGCTTTATTTGCAGGTTTCGTGATTGGAATGGACTGGGTAGATGTAAACCAGGTCTGGCAAATGTATCTTTTATTCTTTCTTGTCATTGCACTAAGGGTATTTTCCTATCATTCCGGGTGGCATCTCAGATTTCGGGACCTTTATAGAATATAATAAACCCGCCCCTTTTCAAAGAGGCGGGCAGCTGCATTAATAACCATGCGGGCTTGGTCAACCAGACGAATTTCAGCACGCTTTACTGATAGATCAACTGGTTAGTCTGCAATACTTACCAACCATGTATTTAATATTTAAACAGGTCCCCAGACAGGTATCGCTCACCAGTATCAGGCGCAATTGCGATGATAATTTCTTCTTTTGTTTTCCGTTCAGCAACTTTCATAGCTGCATAGCAAGCGGCACCTGCTGAAGTCCCCACCAGTATACCTTCTTCCCTTGCAAGCCGCCGTGTGGTGTCATAAGCATCTTCATCACTGATTTGAAAAATTTCATCATAGACGTTCTGGTTCAGAATATCCGGGATGAAGCCAGGACTGGTGCCAACCAGTTTGTGTTTGCCTGGCTTTCCACCTGATAAAACAGGTGAGCCTTTTGGTTCAGCAACGTGAATAGTCAAATCCTTGAAATGTTTCTTGAGTTCTTCTCCTGTTCCGGTGACTGTCCCGCCCGTTCCAGCAGTGGAAACGAAAGCAGCAAACGGACGGCCGATATTTTCGACGGCTTCGATGATTTCTCTGGCAGTTGTGTCCCGGTGGGCATCGGCATTTGCGGGATTTTCAAACTGCATGGGCATAAAACCCCCTGGAGTTTCTTTTACTAATTGCTTTGCTTTTTCAATTGCTCCAGGCATTTTTTCATCCCCCGGAGTCAAATAGATTTCTGCACCATATGCTTTTAGCAGGTTGATTCGCTCCTGTGTCATCGTATCAGGCATTACTAATATGGAGCGATAACCACGAGCTGCCGCACTCATGGCAAGCCCTATTCCTGTATTACCGCTTGTCGGCTCAATAATTACAGAACCTTCTTTCAAATGTCCGTCCATTTCTGCCTGGAGAATCATATTGTAAGCGGCTCGGTCTTTGACGCTTCCGCTTGGATTAAACATTTCCAGTTTCATATAAATATCTGCACCATTTTCCGGAGAAAGCTTATTCAGTTTTACTAATGGTGTATCTCCGATCAGTTCAGCGATATTATTTACAACACGCATATCAGGCCACATCCTTCTTTGATTTCATTCATGCCTACATTTTAACATAGGAAAGAAAATCATTCCTATTAGAGAACTGGGGTTTAAATAGCTCAACAAAAAAAGGACACAAAAGTGTCCTTCTAGTATTGTGTCTACTTACATAATATAGTAAAATAATTAACGTCTATCGGTCATGTCTGATTTATTTAATATTTACCCACATTAAATTTTACATGATTACGAAAGGGATGTCAATAGAGGAATTTTAGAAACTGGGGGCGGTTCTAGTGGAAGATAATGAAAAATCACTTGAATGGAGTAAGGAACAGCGGCGGGTGGACAGTATTGTTGACTTGATTGAAGAAAAAAAACTATTGTTAGAAAAAAGTACAGGACATTTGAAGGAAGACATCATCGAATTGCGCAAAAATTTCTGGGATGATGTTACGGTAAACATTGATGAGCCTGATGAAGTGATTGAAACGTATGCAAGTATCAAGCAGCAGGCTGAATTACTTTCTGAACGAGAAAGAAGCCACGGTCAGTTTCATAAAACCGTCAAGCTTTATAAACGCCTCAAGGATTCGCCTTATTTTGGCAGGATTGATTTCTCAGAAGAAACAAACAGTAAGGAATCTGTCTATCTGGGAATAGGCTCTCTTATGGACAGGGAAGATGAAGATTTCCTGATTTATGACTGGCGAGCTCCGATTGCAAGTATGTATTATGACTATTCACCGGGACCTGCCCAATACGAAACGCCAGAAGGCATAATCGACGGGGAAATGGAACTGAAAAGACAGTACCTAATCAAAAATGGAGTAATAAATGGTATGTTCGATACTGGTGTAACCATTGGCGATGAACTGCTGCAACAGGTACTTGGCGGAAATGCTGATAACCAGATGAAGAGCATTGTTGCCACTATCCAAAAAGAACAGAACCAGATTATCCGCTATGAGAAAAAGAACATGCTGGTTGTACAGGGAGTGGCGGGAAGTGGCAAAACTTCAGCTGCCATGCAGCGAATCGCTTACCTTTTATATCGTTACAGGGAAACAATCGATGCAGATCAAATCCTTCTTTTTTCGCCGAATCAAATGTTTATCAGTTATGTGGCATCCGTCCTTCCGGAATTAGGGGAAGAGAATATGCGGCAAACGACCTTTCACGAGTATGCCTCCCATCGTCTCGATGAAGAATATGATCTCGAAACCTCATTTGAACAATTAGAAGGCCTGCTCACTGCACAAATAGGTTATCAAGAAAGACTGTCTGGAATCACTTTTAAATCAAGTCTTGATTTTAAACAGATCATTGATGATTATGTCCGGCACCTGTCACGGGAGGGTATGGTCTTCAGGAATATCAGATTCCGGAAGAAAACGATTGTTAAAGCGGCTGAAATCAGAGACTATTTTTACAGTTTAAGCGAAGATATCAGCATCCCTAACCGAATGGAAAAGGTTATGGAATGGCTTCTCGCAACAATCGACAAGGTGGAAAAGCAGGAAAGAAAAAAAGATTGGCCAATGGAAAAAGCGGCCTATCTTGACAAAAAAGTTTATTTAGATGCGTATAACAAACTCGAAAAGGAACAACGGTTCAATGATGAGACATTTGATGACTATGAGCGGGAAGAGAAATTGCTGACTAAACTTGTTGTGAAGAAAAGTTTGAAACCACTGCGGCAGAAAATCAAAAAAATGAATTTCATCTTTATGAGGAAGCTCTATCAGCAATTGGTAGAAAGAATAGATGCTCCAGATGGAATAAGTCGTGAAATGTGGCACAAGGTCCAGAAAGAAACAGAAGTCAGGCTTAAACAACTGGAACTTCGGCATGAGGATATTACCCCTTATCTCTATTTGCAGGATCAATTAGAAGGACGTAAAGCGAATACAGTCATTCGGCATGTTTTTATTGATGAAGCACAAGACTACTCTCCCTTTCAATTTGCATTGATAAAGAGTCTATTCCCGTATGCTCGTTTTACCTTATTAGGTGATTATAACCAGGCCATCCATTCTCATGGCAGCCACACTTCTGTTTTGACAGAAGAAACGCATTTTGGCAAACACGTCGAACGTATGACTTTGATGCGGAGTTACCGTTCCACACGCCCGATTGTAGAATTCACTAAATGGCTGATTCCAGATGGAGAAAGGATTGAAGCCTTCAATAGGGAAGGACGGAAACCACGCATCCACTACGCGGCAGATGAACATGAGCGGATGAAGACAATCGAGAGTGTAATTTCACAACGTCAGATGGAAGGCCATCAGACAATAGCTGTTTTGGGAAGGTCAAAAAAAGAATGCCATAGCCTTTATGAAAAGTTATCGGAAAGCCGATCGGCCAGGTTTATCCATAATGAGTCACAGAACTTTGAAAAAGGCTTGCTTATCTTACCTGTTTATCTGGCGAAGGGAGTAGAGTTTGACGCAGTAATTTTACCGGAAGCCTCCTATGAAACATATGACAAAGAAGAGGAGCGCAAATTATTCTATACAGCCTGCACGCGGGCTATGCATGAATTGGATATTGTTTATATGAATGAAAAGAGTAGATTCCTGCAGGGAGTCCCTTCAGAATATTATCGTGAATGATCAAATCAGCCAGGCACTTCGAGGTGCCTGGCCGATTTGAATTTATTCAAAGTTTCTTTTAGCAAGCTGTTTTGCGAATTTGAAAGTATCATTAGGTACAGAGATTTTAAATGCCAGATGGTTTGTCTTTAAATTGAAACGATCGACGGCCACATTAAAATTACTGGCAGGTTCCATCTCAGTTACAGCTACATAGATGCTCTCTTCGTTAGGATTCACGATAACCCATTCTGGCAGGTTGTAGCTTTTCTTCACATATTCCAGCACTTTTTTATTAGGGAGTGGCAGCTTCCCTAAGGAAATGCCTTCTTGCTCCAAGATAATATCTCCGTTTTTCTGGACTTCCGGGTGAAAAGAAACTGTCAATGGAATGGTCTGATCAAATGCTTTGATATTGCCTTTCAGCTCCACACTTCTATCCAGTGAAATAGAATAATCAAAAGCGCTTTGCTGTGATAATTGATCCAGGTACTCGTTCGCTAATTGTTCCAGGTTCTCTTTTGTGGAAACGATCGTGAACTCTGCTTCTTCTGTTTCCTCTTTTCCTTCTACGTTAACCAGCGTGTAAGAAGTAGGGAGAAAGACAAGAGCCAGTATCCAAAGGACAATGCCAATATTGAGGGCTGCAAGAATCAGGAATAATACTTTCCATTTATTTTTGATTTCCAATGCTTTCATAGCACTCCACCTGTTGGAATTATTCTAAAAATCACTGTTGTTGTTCAATCTCTGGTCTTATATATTCTAACACGCGCTCGGCAATAAGTTTATACCCTTTTTGGTTCGGGTGAAAATGATCTTCCCACAAAAGGTCTTCTTCCGTAGTCAAAAATAAATCATTAATTGGAATGAAGGTGGCATTATCATACTTTGCAACAGTATTTCTGCCTATTTGATTCCAATCATCCATTATCTGTCCCATTTCCGGGATATAATTGAAATAACCGGCAAATGGATTGAATAGACCGATCAAATAGGTGTGTACATCTGGATTCTTATCATAGATGATTTGAAAAATCTCATTCAGCCTCTGTTTATATTCCTCATGCACTGCAACGAAATCACCGTAATCGAGATCATGAAAATTGTCCTTCACTACAGCCATTACATCATTTGCACCGATGGTAATCATTATAATGTCTGCCTCCTCAATTGATTCAGACATTTCTTTTCCCTTCATACGTTCAATCAATTGGTCTGTACGATTGCCTCTTTTACCATAGTTTTCAATATTAAAATCCGGATTAGTTTCATCGTCAGTAAGTGTGTTTTCGAGGATACCGACATACCCACCCTGTTCACTTTCATCTCCGACACCCTGCGTCAAGGAATCACCTATCGCTACAATCTTTAAATCTTTTTTTATAAATAAATCAACGGCGCTTTCCAATACGCTCGTAACTGCCTTTTTGATCCCTTGCCCGATGGACGCATCGCCATTATCTGCGCTTTCATCTTTTTCCGGCTGGCTTTTTTCTTTTTGTTCCTCTTGTTTTTTTTGTTCAGCCTCTTTGTTTTCTACTGCTTGTTCCTGGGGGGGCTGCTCCTTATCATTATTATTAGACGTATCATTTAGAGAAATTGTTATAATAAAAAAGCCTGTAAGTATTATTACGGCTGAAATGATTATGATAGACAATTTATTGTTCATGTGTATCACACCTGTTATTTTCAAAGTTACTACTATTATATTGTTAAAGAGCCTTTTAGGAAATTAATTCGTCTTTCTATAAGCCCAGAATAACGTTAAGTCAGGAAGGTCTGAAGCTTCTTCAACAAAAAAGGTTGGATAATACACTTTAGTAATGAACAACGTGGAACCTAGTATGCAACAAACCTGTTATCTAAATCATTCGAATACTAATGGGAAAAGCTGACTGTAATTAACGACAATAATCTATTATAGGGAAGAAAAGGTGAAATAAATGGCCCATATGAAAATTTCCGTTCGTTCGCTAGCAGAATATGTTTACAGGGCTGGAAATATAGACAATCGGTTTCGTACAAGCAGTTCGTTGACTGAAGGAACTGCCATCCATCAGATGATCCAAAAAAAGTATAAAGATGAAGATGAGAAAGAAGTTTTTCTGAAAACCGATTTTCACGTAGAAGGTTTAACGCTAACGGTCCATGGTCGCTGTGACGGCTTATTGAAAACACCGGGTGGAGTAATGATTGATGAAATTAAATCTACTTCACAGCAGCTTGATGAAATACAAATTGACAGCAGTCCCGTCCATTGGGCGCAGGCAAAAGGTTATGCTTATATTTATGCTTATGATAACCAATTAGAGGAAATTAATGTTCAACTTACCTATGTGCAAAAAGAAACAAAAGAAAAACAGAAATTCCTCCGAAAATTCACCCTGTCAGAGCTCGCCGTCTTTATGGAGAAAATGGTCAATGACTATGTTTCTTTCGGGAATGTTTTAGTGAGAATGAAGGAGGAAAAATCCACATCGCTGAATGGTTTGGATTTCCCATATGAAAGCTATCGAGCTGGTCAGAGAAAGCTTGCGGGTTCCGTTTATAAAACGATTACAGAAAAAAAGGATCTCTATGCCCAGGCACCAACTGGGATAGGGAAAACTATTTCCACTTTGTTTCCAGCTGTAAAAGCAATGGATGATACAGAAACGGAGCGAATCTTTTATTTGACTGCCAAGACAATTACCAGGATGACAGCAGAAGAGGCGCTGGGTTTGTTGGAAAGGCAAGGGCTGCGTATGCGTTCCGTAACGCTGACTGCCAAAGATAAGATATGCTTCAAAGAAGAAACCATCTGCCAACCAGAATACTGTGAATTTGCAGAGGGCTATTATGACAGGGTTAACGGTGCAATGATTTACATTTTATCCAATGAAACTCAAATGACCCGTTCAGTGGTGGAGAGATATGCACGGAAACATCGTATTTGCCCTTTTGAATTTTCCCTGGATCTTGCTTATCAGGTAGATGCAGTCATTTGCGATTACAATTACATATTCGACCCTCGAGTATCCTTGAAAAGGCTGCTGCAGGAAGATCGGAAAAACACTGTCCTGCTGGTAGATGAGGCACATAATCTGGTGGAACGATCACGTGAGATGTATTCAGCGGAGATTTCCCAGGCTCCATTTGCCGATTTGAAGAAACGTTATGAAGATAGCGTAGATATTCATGCAGCTGCAATAAGGTTGGAGGAGGAGCTTACTGCAATTAAGAACCAGTTTAAAGGAGCAGAAAGCTTTGAATTGGTGGAGATGCCAGGAACACTTGAAGAGGCAGTCGATTATTTTATCACAAAGGCGGAGAAGGAGCTGCAACAAGAAGAAAAGGTGGAAGAGGATGGTAACGACCTGCTATTAGAAACATATTTTGCAGCCCAGAATTTCATGAAAATAATCCAGTTGATTGATGATACGCATGTAGTATACGGAGAAACGGTCAACGGCTATATCAGGATAAAGATTTTTTGCGTGGACCCTTCCCATTTGTTGAAACAGGTAAGTAAAAATTATCGAACGGCTGTCTACTTTTCAGCAACTCTATCTCCGTTTGCTTACTATAAAGATATGCTGGGGGGAGAGAAAGAAGATTATATCTTACAACTGCCTTCCCCATACGTAAACGAGCAAATGGAAGTAACAATACATCCAATTTCTACCAGATATAAGGATCGTGAACGGACAAGCTCAGAATTAGCCCGAATATTATATGAACATGTACAAATGATGAAAGGAAATTACCTGTTATTCTTTCCTTCCTATCACTATATGGAGCTCGTCTATCAGGAATGGATTAAGGTGAAAGGGAACAACAATTTCCATACAATCATCCAGAGCCGGGATATGTCGGAAGAGGAAAAGGATGATTTCCTGGCAAGCTTCCAGCCAGATAGTGAACTGCCATTAATCGGCTTTGCTGTACTCGGAGGAGTTTTTTCGGAAGGGGTCGATTTAAGGGGGGACCGGTTGAACGGTGTTGCTGTAATAGGGATAGGGCTTGCACCCCGCAGCTTCGAGCGTGATTTGATAAAAAGATATTTTAACCAAATCGGTAAAGGCGGCTATGATTACGCTTATGTATATCCCGGCATGAATAAAGTGCTTCAAGCTGGTGGCAGACTGATAAGATCCGAAAAGGATTATGGAAAAATTATGCTCATCGACGATCGTTTTTTAAACAGACAATATAAAAGACTGCTTCCTGATGAATGGAACCATTATAATGTCGTTCCTTATAAATAAATGACATTATTTCCGGGGAAATAATGAAAATTGTTGAAAAGCCAGTGTAATTTGCGCTGGCTTTTTTAATTTCAAAAATTTTAACGAAAGTTGCTCTTTTATGGCATCAAACAGAGAAACAACTCCAGATCATGTATATCCAAGTCTCCCTTAATTCTCCGCTATTTTTCTAAAATCTAAAGGCAAGACAACAAATTCCTTTCAAAAATGTTTCAATCTTGCAATATAAGGAAAATAATCACTATATTGGAAACTCATAGCAATAGGAATGGTCCAATCACCCCCCTAAAAGTAGCAGGTGATTGATGGCAGCATTCATGACATAATTGACTGGAGGGGTAAGATGTCGGAAAGTAAAGCGAAAAACCGCTGGCTCATTGCTGCTTGCGCAGTTGGTATCCATATTTCTATAGGCTCTGTGTACGCGTGGAGTAATTTTACGAATCCTTTGATTGAAAAGTTCGGATGGTCATCTAGTCAAGTGCAGTTTACATTCAGTCTTGCTATACTCTTTTTAGGTTTGTCTGCAGCCTTTTTAGGCTGGTTTGTTGAAAAGTATGGGCCTAGAGTTGCAGGGATTACAGCTGCCATTTTTTTTGTAATTGGAGTTTTTGGGTCTGGATTTGCGGTTCAACTAGGCTCACTATGGATGCTTTATGCCTTCTATGGGGTTCTTGGAGGGATAGGCCTTGGGGTAGGATATATTGCCCCCGTTTCAACTTTAGTAAAATGGTTTCCTGATAGACGCGGCCTTGCAACTGGTATGGCTATCATGGGATTTGGTTTTGCGGCAGCGATCTCAAGTCCGGTGATGGATTATTTGATAGGTGCGACAAGTATTGCTGTAACGTTTTATATTTTAGGCGCAAGTTATTTTATTCTCATGATTTTGTCCTCCCTTTATCTTTCCAAGCCCCCGGAAGGATGGAAGCCAAAAGGTTATGAAGGAAATACAGGGGAGAGCAATAAGAAAGACCTGGCCTATATGAAGGCAAAAGAATCGTTGAAAACAAAACGTTTTTACTACCTTTGGACCATGCTTTTCATAAATGTTACATGTGGAATTGCAGTAATTTCTGCTGCAAAGCCTCTGGCAGTCGAAAGTGTAGGGATGAGTACTGGGGCTGCTGCTACTCTTGTCGGTGTTATGGGAATCTTTAATGGAGCAGGGAGAATCGGATGGGCAAGTGCATCCGATTATATTGGAAGATCTACTACCTATTTAATATTTTTCGTATTGCAAATTGGCTTGTTTCTACTCCTCCCTTGGACTACTATAACAGCGTTATTCGTTATTTCGCTTGCTGTTATTTATACTTGCTATGGGGGAGGATTCTCCACACTTCCAGCTTTCATTGGGGATGTATTCGGAACCAGGGAGCTTGGAGCTATCCATGGATATCTTCTAACTGCCTGGGCGGCTGCAGGTCTTGTAGGTCCGATCTTTGCGGCATGGATGAAGGATACGACTGGAAGTTATGAAAATAGTCTTATCTTCTTTGCAGGTCTTTTTATACTCGCATTAGTGGTCTCTATCCTTACAAAAGCGGATATTCGCAAAAAGAAAAAAGAGAACAGAGAGAATAATCGGGCAATTAGTTAGTAAGCTTAAAGGGATTGGACCAAAAGGCCTCTTTTGAAATGAAAAACCACGTAGAAATTGATTTTTCTTCGTGGTTTTTTTGTATGTAAAATAAGAGAGTTTTTGCATTGTTGATTGCCAACTTGGACAGGAAAACGAGGATGTCCTCAACGGGGAAGGCAAGGCTGAAGTGACACAGAAGGGAGAAGCCCGGACTGTAAGATTAAGGAATTTGTCAATAGGTGTTGAAATAAGGGTTAACAAATGTATAATAAAAGACGTGATTGATTTTTCAGAAAAATAAAAATTTAAGAGAGGCGGCTAATTTAACATGGGAGAAATTTTATCACCAATTCTTGATTTCCTGAACAATATTCTCTGGTCTTACGTTCTTATCGGAGGCTTGATCGGCCTGGGAATCTATTTCACGATAGGATCTCGGTTCGTTCAATTCAGGTTTATTGGCGAGATGGTAAGAGTATTAACAGAGAAAACGGATTTTAGGGATGGCAAAAAGAACATTTCCCCGTTTAAATCTTTTTGTGTGGGGGCGGCCACGCGTATTGGTACTGGTAACCTTGCGGGTGTAGCTGTTGCAATTACATTAGGCGGCCCAGGTGCTGTGTTTTGGATGTGGATCGTAGCACTGCTTGGGGGAGCTACGGCGTTCATTGAAAGTACACTGGCCCAGGTTTATAAAATTAAAGACTCGGATGCTTTCCGTGGAGGCCCGGCTTACTATATCGAAAAAGGGCTGAAAAAGAGATGGCTCGGTATTGTGTTCGCAGTTTTGATAGCGGTTACATTTGGTCTTATATTTAATTCTGTCCAGAGTAATACCATTTCATTAGCATTTGAAAACTCCTTTGGAGCAAACCGGGTGATAGTAGGTCTTGTACTTACTGCTTTGACTGGACTTGTCATTTTTGGCGGAGTTCACAGGATTGCTAATCTGTCCAGTGTTATCGTACCAATCATGGCAGTACTGTATCTGGTACTTGCTGCTGTGGTTCTGATAATTAATATTGGAGAACTTCCGGCAATCCTGAGTATGATCTTCAGCCATGCTTTTGGTTTGGAACAAGCTGTCGGCGGTGGTATTGGTGCCGCTATTATGAATGGTGTCAAACGTGGTTTGTTTTCTAATGAAGCTGGTATGGGTAGTGCGCCAAATGCTGCTGCCACTTCAACTACATCACACCCGGCTAAACAGGGTTTGATTCAGTCGCTTGGTGTATTTGTTGATACAATTTTCGTTTGTACAGCGACTGCGTTTATCATTTTGCTTGCTCCTGTATTTCAGACTGGAAACGTATCAGGTATTGAACTCTTGCAGAATTCCCTGGACTCTCATATCGGCGTGTGGTCCAGCTTCTTCATCTCCGTTGCGATTTTCTTGTTCGCATTCAGTTCTATCATCGGTTCTTACTATTACGGTGAGACAAATATAGAATTTATAAAAGAAAGCAAAAATGCAAAACTTGCATTTCGAATTGCGACGATGGTGTTTGTATTTATTGGTTCAGTAGCAAGTCTGGGTCTGGTTTGGAAAATGGCCGATTTGTTCATGGCATTGATGACTGTCATCAACCTGATTGCTATTGGATTGCTTGGAAAAGTGGCATTTAAAGTGTTAAAGGATTACGAAATACAGCGTAAGGCAGGAAAGAATCCTGTTTTTAAACCTTCAGAGCTCGACATTGATAATACCGAAGCTTGGGAAGAAGAGGAAAGTGAAAAGAAAAGTGCTGTCGGTTAATATGCTGTATTAAAATGCAAATATATTTTGGGAAAGAGTCTGGTATTTGAATTGCTCCTTATTTTTCAGGCCGGTGCCTGATCTTGGAAGGGGAATTTAAGTGCCAGGCTTTTTTATTGAGAAAATGTACTTCCTGTTTTTCTGAATTCTGCTATGATCATAGTAGTCTGTTAATTTGGAAATTTTTGAAACCTATTCATTCTTCTGCCGTACAAAATAAAGATGGGAGAATAGGATTATCGGGGAGGAAGCGAAAAGAATGAGCTTAGCAAAGCGTCTGTATTGGATTTTGCCGCTAATGATCGTATTGGCTGGCATAGGTTTATTGTTTTATGAAAACCTCAAGAAAGTTAAAGAGCCTCCTGATGAGGGCATAAGCAGAGAGTTGAAACTAGGGGAAAGCCAGCTTGCCAATGCACCTGCCATTTTTTCAAAAAACGATTCATATATATTAAGTTATTTTGATGATGAGAAATTAATAGAGAAAATATACACAAAAAGTTGGGATCTGGATTCGGAGCAGACTCATGATATCCCTTTTAACAAGTGGTCACGAGTTTATAATAACGGGGAGACGCTTCTATATACGGATTATTATGCTTTATATCTTGGCAGTACTGATAAAAAAATTTCAGAAATTGATGATTTTTTTCCGCTCCAAAATCGTGTTCTCTTTCTTGATAACCACAATATGTACCGACTTGAACCCAACACACTGAAAACCCAGAAGGTTTTATCCCTTGAAGAAGGACAGAAACGGGTATTTGTCGAGCAGATAGATTCAAAGACATATATTTTAGTGTATTATCCTGGAAGAAAGGGACATTTAATCAAACTTTATCGTGCTGACACACAAAGTGAAGCAAAATTAGTATCGGAGAACATATATCCAATCAGTACGACAGAAACTTTTAAAGATCTTAGTTTCGATGTGAATCATAATGCATTTGCCGTGATTTTTAGCACAATTCAAAAGCAAGGCGGAAAGACTGTCAATGCCCAATATTATACCTACCACCCTTTCAAGAAGAAAGAAGCACCTGCTGTGAAAACATTACAAGCGAAAGATCCATTTAGTGGAAGTCAGTTGGAAGGTTGGGAGGATATCGAATTAAAGCTTAATGGAAAAGAAGCCGATATACTTTTTGCCTCCCACGGCTTTACCGAGACAACATACAGCGAAGCGAAAGCAAGCAATATTTACAGACTGCATGTGAGCAGCAGCGGGCAGGAAATCACTCGGATCAGCAATACGCCAAACCGTTCGATGCAGCCAATGTTTATCGATAAAGGAACGGTTCTTTGGCTCGATGTACACGGGGACGAAAAGCAAATAAATCTGGCGTCCAACAGGGAAGTGATCATCCAGAAAGCCGATAACTATACTTCCGGTCACTTTATCTCAGCTGCCGGTAAGTCTGTGGGCATGCTATCTTATGCATTTTTTACGATATTTCTTACACTTATGTGGTATATCTGGCCATTTTTGTTCATCTTATTGATGATGGTTGTAAATAATAATGCTCTCGAAAGAGGAGAGTCGTGGATCATGTATCTAAGTCTCTTTATATATACCATCCCGATAGTATTGTTAGACGATTTGTTGTTCACAAATAAATTATTGGCTGCAGCCCCGGCTTACATGAGTTTTCAGGGAAGTTCCTGGCTGTATATTCTTGGGTTTGGCGCTCTGGCCTACCTCATCATGTATCTGGGTACAAAAAGTAAGGAGTGGGGACTTGTAGTGCGGTTTACATATTTTGTTGGCTGCCATGTACTGTTACTGACCTTTTTCATCGGACCTTATCTTATCCAGTAAACATCAATGCAAAAAGCCAGGGGGACAATTGATTTGATCCCTGGCTTTTGTTTTTAAACGTGCTTCTTTAATCTGTTCACTTCGTTTCTTAAATCTTCCAGTTCATCTAAGAGCTGCTCAATCATCCTATCGCTATGATTCAACTCTTTATCGAGCATTATCAAGGCATCTTCCTCCCAAGTAAAAGGATCTCCTTTTTCAGGTGTAATCGGAAGATCTTCGTATACTTCACCTTCCACTTCCTCATTCGGTTCAAAATATATCACCACTTCACACCCGGAATCACCGAGAGCGATTTGTTTCTGAAGTTTCACTTTAGCATAACCGAACTTTCTTGCGGCAATTCCGCCAAAAACACTTGAGGTCATCATACAGAGGTGGGGCGCTTGCTGTACTTCCTTCCCAAACGGGCATTCCGTCGCTTTTACAATGACATGGTCAGTGTGTATTTCATCTATTTCAAAGTGTCCGCCAATGGAATTTTTTATATCAATTATGACATTAGCGTAATCATCCAAGGTCCACGGTTCTGGGATATAATCATAGAAATTTTCAAACCATTCCCCAGTACGAATACCAAGCTGGCGGATGTATTCATTAGCTACGGGTCCTGCGGTTTTTTGATGGATATGGGCATATTGGGAAATTAATTTTGCAAGAAACAAGCGGCTATCCAGTTTTTTTGAATTTGAACTAGATTTCATACGAGTCCTCCGCCTTTCTGGGCTGCTATTTGTATTCCTTTAAATCTAATAAACTAATACCCGTTTTACATGGTGCAAAACGCATGATAAGGAACAATGAGTGATAATCTTTCTCCAAGTTTTCTAGGTTTTACATGAAAAGGTATTAAATTGGAACTGTCCGCCCACCCTGCTAAAATAAGGATATATAATAACTGTCTAGGAGTGTGGCTATGAGGATACTAAGGATTTTTTTGTTATTTTTTTTGTTGGCAATGGTCAGCGCGTGCAGTAAAGCGGATGAAGCTCCCTCGAAAGATAAGAATCAAAACAGCTCTTCCAAGGATGCAGAACCAGCTACGGTCCAACAAGAGGAAACACTTGTCACCAACCTAAGGGTGCCTTGGGATATTGAGGTGGCCGAGGGAACATTTTTCATTTCAGAACGAAATGGTAATATCGTCTCGTGGCAGCCTGGTGAAAACAAGGAACGAATGGACGTACATGTACGAAAACCCGTCCTTCAACGAGGGGAAGGTGGATTTCTTGGTCTGAAGCTGCACCCTGATTTTGAGAAAAATGGACAAGCTTTTGCCTATCATACCTATGAGGAAAATGGGGTAACGAAAAATCGTGTCATCTTACTGCAAAAACAGGGCAATTCATGGCAGGAAGTAAAAGCTCTGCTGGAAGGAATTCCTGGAGCGAATTTTCATAACGGCGGTCGTCTGGAAATTGGTCCTGATGGAAAATTGTACGTAACTACTGGAGATGCCCTTGAACGGCCACTGGCACAAGATAAGAACAGCCTTGCAGGAAAGATACTGAGGATGAATCTTGATGGTTCTGTACCGGACGATAATCCTTACCCAGGATCGTATATTTACTCGTACGGACATCGTAATCCTCAAGGAATGGCATGGACAGAAGACGGAGTCATGTATGCCTCAGAACACGGACCGGACGCCCATGATGAAATTAACCGTATTGAAAAAGGTAGTAATTATGGATGGCCGGAAATCTTGGGGGACGAAACCCAAGAGGGTATGGTAAGCCCGCTATACCAGACAGGTGAGGATACGTGGGCACCGTCAGGTATTGCAATCCATGAAGCTGATATGTATATCGCAAGCTTGCGTGGAACAGCAGTAAGGAGGATGAACTTGGAGAATAATTCGCCTGAAATAGTGACTGATCAATATGGAAGAATACGCGATGTAGAAATAGTGGATGGGACTCTTTATTTTCTCACCAACAATACAGATGGGAGAGGTAACCCGACTGAAGAAGATGACAGGCTAGTGAAACTGCCTATAGAAAGTTGACATTAAGCGGGAATATCCCGCTTTTTTTACATTATAAGAAATTTCAACTTTGTTAAAGATTAAAATATATATAAAACTTAGTTTTTCGCCATAAAGACCTGGCGACAAGTCTGAATTATATTTATAAATTGTGATGCCAGTTAGCAGTGGAATTCATCCAGCCGGAGCGCCTATCCTCTCGATGTCCTAAACTTATGCTCTCTGTGCCAAAGAATTCCACGGCGAGGCATAGTATAAACCGGGGTCTAGGCGCTTCCCTTTTTCTGAATTGCAACAATCTATTCTTCTGTTATGAACTTCCCATGCACGAAAGTCATGATTGCAAACAGGAAGAATGAAATCATCAGGATGGAACCGCCGACAATGAAAAAGACTAAATTGAATGTTTCCGACCCGGCAAACGGTTGGACATAATACAGCCACATACCTGCTGTCAGCCCGATAGAGCCAATAAAGGCAGTCCATACGTGAAAAGTGGCGAGCTTTGAGGTTTTCGGTATCTGAAAAACTTTATAATATATAGCAAAGGCAAACAATGACAACCACCCGACGACTAGAATGTGGGCGTGGACGGCTCGAAATTCATATCCGCCTGAGCCAGCCATGTGAGAACCTATGAAAGCACCAATCAACGCATAGATTGCAGAAACTCTGATAAAAAAACGTGTTCGATCCATTTTTCCCCTCCTATGTAATTAGAACTTACCGACGACGACCCTCCCATTATATAAGAAAGTATATAGACTGAAAACAAATGTAACAAGAATGTCGAAAATGTGACTGAATTTCGGTAACCGGTTTCAGTCATTGGAGAAATCATGAAAAACATGTTAGGATGCTATGGGTTGTAGAATTTTTATTTTTGACAAATTAGGCTATCATAACGTTAAAGATTATACAGATAAAAGGAGTGGGAAGATGGAACAGCGCTTAGAAAGATTTTCAGCTGCTATGAAAGAGCAGGGGATTGATGCAGCATTTATCAATTCAACAGAAAACTTTTTTTACTTAACCGGATTTCACACAGATCCTCATGAACGCTTACTAGGTTTGCTGGTATTCCCGGATTCAGAACCAATCGCCATTGTACCGGGTATGGAAAGTGGTCAGATTCGCAATTCAGGTTGGAAACATGAAGTGATAGGCTACGGTGACCACGAGAATCCGTGGGACAAGATGAAGGATTCCCTGGCTAAGAAAAGCATCGCGGAAGCAAAGCGAATCGGCCTGGAAAAAGAGGTTCTTTCTTATGGCCGCAGTGAATCACTTATGTCACTATATCCAGGAGCAGATGTTGCTGATGTTGCCGGTATATTGAACGACATGCGCGTCGTCAAGGATAAAGAGGAAGCAGAAGTTATCCGAAGAGCTGCGAAACTTGCCGATTACGGTGTAGAAGTAGGCGTGAAAGCATTGCGGGAGGGCATCAAGGAAATGGAAGTCCTCGCTAAAATCGAGTATGAGCTGAAGAAAAAAGGCGTTCGCGAAATGTCCTTTTCTACGATGGTCCTGTTCGGGGAAAAGTCAGGACAGCCTCATGGAAATCCAGGGGACCGCACCCTGAAAAAAGGCGATTTTGTCCTGTTTGACTTAGGGGTAGTACTTGATGGCTATACTTCAGATATTACTCGTACCTTTGTTTTTCAATCAGTAAGTGAGGAACAGAAAGAAATATACAACACTGTATTGAAAGCACAGGAAGGGTCACTTGAACTGTGCAAGCCTGGAACACGTATCGGTGACCTGGACCAAGTTGCACGGGATATTATCGAGCAAGCCGGATACGGCGATAAGTTTCCGCATCGTATCGGACATGGGATGGGCATCAATGTACATGAGTTCCCTTCCATGAGCCATTTGAATGACGGAAGGCTGCAAAAAGGGATGGTATTTACACTCGAGCCAGGCATTTATGATCCTGATGTTGGCGGCGTACGAATTGAAGATGATGTCCTGATAACAGAGGATGGTTACGAGACACTGACGAAATTCCCGAAAGAACTACAAGTCATCGAATAATTTTTAAAGGCCAGACACTCACGCAAATGTGAAGTCTGGCCTTTTTATATTTGTCTAAGTAATTATAAAATGATGTTTGCGGATAACCCTCTATTGCGGGCTTCATCAAGCTCTAGTGACTGTCCCCTCGAGGTCTTAAGTCAATCGTTTCTATGACAAAAACCGTCACGGCGAGGATTTCCTTAAGCTTGTCGGGGCAGACAAGACGCTTGCGCTTTTGTTCTACTTTAAGAAAATTTAACTTTGTTAAAGGATTAAAGTATAAGCAAAACTAAGGCTTTCGCCATGAGGGCTTGGCGACTAGCCAAGTTTTTCTAATCAATCTTTACCGTTTGTTGCTGCCATCAGTGCTTTTATGGTGTGAAGACGGTTTTCTGCCTGATCAAAGACAAAGGAATGCTTGCTTTGGAATACTTCATCTGTCACTTCCATTTCCGTTATTCCGAATTTTTGGTGAACGTCCTTGCCGACTTGTGTATGGAGATCATGGAACGCCGGCAGGCAATGGAGGAAAACAAGGTGGTCATTTCCTGATGTTTCCACCATCTTTCTGTTCACCTGGTAGGGAAGGAGCTGTGCAATTCTTTCCGCAAACTTTTCTTCTTCCCCCATAGATACCCACACATCCGTGTAGATGACATCCGCACCCGGCACAGCATCCGCTATCTTCTCTGTAACCATGATATTTCCGCCAGATTGCTGAGCTTCCTCGGTGGCATAGGTGATGATTTCCTTTGAAGGAAATAGTTCCTTCGGGGTGCAAATACGTATGTCCATACCTATTTTCGCTCCGCCAATCAACAGACTGTTCGCTACATTATTCCTTCCATCGCCAGTAAAAACCAGTTTCACGCCTTTTAGTTTTCCGATTTGTTCCTTAATTGTGAGAAAATCGGCCAGTACCTGTGTCGGGTGGTATTGATCGGTCAATCCATTCCATACTGGTACTCCTGCATGTGCCGCAAGTTCCTCCACTGTTTCATGATGGAAGCCGCGAAACTCAATTCCATCAAACATCCTTCCTAATACAGCAGCGGTATCTCGGACGGATTCCTTTTTTCCAAGCTGGATATCGTGCTTCCCTAAATATTCCGCATGGGCACCCAAGTCCGAACAGGCGACGGTAAATGCACATCTTGTACGTGTAGACGGCTTTTCGAATAATAATGCAATGTTCTGACCTGAAAGATAACGGTGAGGAATCCCTGCTTTTTTCATGGATTTTAAATAGCCCGCAAGCTCAATCAGGTAATGAATTTCTTTTTCACTAAAATCCTTCAATGTCAAGAAACTTCTTCCGCTTAAATTAGCCTTCGCAGAATCGATCGTCGTCATAGTCGCTTCTTTTTCCAACAATGCATGCTTTCTCCTCTCTTTAAAAACAGTAATGTTTATGAAGACTGAAAAGTATTTAAGTATAAATATGCGATAAAATGTATAATAACACATTATTCAGTTTAGTGGAATGCTATTTTTTGAATTTTTTTGAAAAAAGCTATGTCCGCTGGTAAAACTTTTTCTACCGCTGATTTTCCGGAGCAGCATCCAATTTTATGGATCATCCATTTTTTGGTTCTCCCGGGGTTCCATATTATGGTTCTCCTGGGGTCTATTATGAAAAGTTTCGACGCTGAGCTGTACTTATAGCAATATACGCCTCAGGGCCTAAAGCAAAATATAGCTGAGGCTCATTATGGAAAAACGTTAATCTCGGTAAGATGGAAGCAAGATAAGAGAAAGGAGGCGGATGAAGTGAAGAAATTCATGCTATTTATCGGAGGATTAATTGCACTGTTTGTCCTACTGGCAAACCTTGGGCCGATGATTTTGCTTGGGGTTAGCGTGTGGCTTTTGTATATCGCGTTCAAGCAATTCATCAAGAGTAACTCCATCGCCGCGAAAATCGGCTGGGTTATCGCTGGCCTGATTGTGCTTAGCGTTGCTGTTGCCAACATTTATGCCGTTATTGGCCTGGCTGCAGCTTATGTGTTGTATGTCATTTATAAAAAATGGCATGGCGGTAAAAACGAGGACGAATGGGAAGCCAAAACGACTGATGACCCATTCACCAATTTTGAAAAGCAATGGGCAGAAATGAAAAATTATTAATAAGGAGAGATGAAGAATGGCAAACTTATTTACACGCATCAAAGAATCGGTTTCCGCTGATTTCCATGATTTATTGGATCAAAAAGAACAAAAGAATCCGATGGCACTATTGAATCAATACCTTCGACAAAGCGAGCAGGAAACGGAAAAGGTAAGAAAGCTGGTAGAGCGCCAGCATCGTTTGAAAGAGGAGTTTACCCGGGAACTTCATAAAGCCGAAGACCTGGCAAACAAACGTAAGCATCAGGCTGAAATTGCAAATAAAGCCGGTGAAGACGCTATGTACGAGTTTGCGATGAAGGAATACGAGGAATACGCAAGCAGAGCAGACCGGATGAAAGCTTCCCGTGAAGATGCAGTCAACCAGCTGGAAGAACTTGAGCAGAAATACGAGGAAATGAAACATAAGCTGAAAGATATGCACTTACGCCGTCTTGAACTGATGGGAAAGGAAAACGTAGCAAGGGCTCATCACAGAATGAATTCCGTGATTGAAAGAACATCCCATGATTCTTACTCCAGATTTTCCGAAATGGAGCATTACATCGATGATTTAGAATACAAAGTGAACAGTGCCTACTACCGCAATACATTTGACAGTAAAATCGCCCAGCTCGAAAAGCAAATGCAGGAACAAGAAAAAGCGGAAGCGAATCATTAGAAAACATGGTATTCTGAAAAGGCGCAGCAAATTGCGTCTTTTCTATTACTATTTTTTACAGAACTTTATCCCTGGTTCCACATATTAAAGTACATAAATGTAAAGGAGGAGCTGCAATGTTACAAAAAATGAAAACAGATACGTTGAACTGGCTGATAATCATTGGCGTGCTCCTCTTTGTCATTGAGGTAGCCTTTTTCCATGGAGGGTTGATTTTCTCGGTGGTATTTTCTGGTCTATTCATTTATCTCGGCTGGAAAAGATATGCGAAGCTCTGGGGGAAGGTGCTTTTTTGGATAGGACTTATCACGTTGATTATAACCATACTGAACATGATCGCCGTCAGGTTTCTGTTGATCGCTGGGGTTGTCATGTTTTTACTCCATTATTCCCGATCAAAAAAGAATCCGCAGTACATCAGACCAGAGTGGACGGAAGGAAATCCTCCCTGCAAAGAATCTGTATTTAAAAAAGAACCGCTGTTTCAGCAAAAGTTTTTTGGGGACCAGCAGACAGCAGATACAGCATATCAATGGAATGACATCAATATTCATGGGGGATTCGGTGACAGGGTAATTGATTTAAGTAATACCGTTCTGCCTGAAGACACGGCTGTCATATCGATCAGGCATATGATCGGCAGCATTGTTGTCTACGTACCTTATGAAGTGGAAGTCAGTATCCATCATGGCGCGATTTTTGGGAGGGCAAATATTTTCGGTCACCAGCACCTGCGCCTGATGAATCAGACTGTCTCTTATCAGACAGAAGGATATGCCAAGAATAAACCAAGGGTGAAAATTATTACGACAATGCTCTCAGGTGATTTTGAGGTGAAGCGGGTATGAGGCTGGTTGTACGACAGATGCTGTTATGTGTGCTGTTCAGTCTTGTAGTTGCTATCGGCATGATCGGCGTCAGCTTAATCGCGTTTCCAATGCCTGGCTGGTCATATTTGCTTGAAGTTGAAATTTTTGATGTTCCTTACCTTATGCTTATTGTTGTATTGCCTGTTTCAGCGGGGCTTATTATCGGTTTTTTATATGGGGGGTTCTGGCGGCAGAAACTGCACAGGATTGATCGGCAGCTGCTCGATCTTATCAAAGGGCAGAAGAGGACGAATATCGAAGAAGATCCTTTTCAGGAAATTACAGATATTCAAGATCATATTACCCAATTGGAAGAAAAAATGACAAAGCAGGCGGAGTTATCGCAACGGCTTGCAACAGAAAGGGCGAATGAACGGGAGAAAAGCTTACAGGAAGTTGTTATCCAGGAACGGAACAGGCTTGCCCGGGAACTCCATGATTCCGTAAGCCAACAGTTATTCGCTGCATCGATGATGATGTCAGCAATCAATGATACCAATCCACCTGAAAATGAAACAATGCAGAATCAATTGGTCATGGTTGAAAAAATGATTCACCAGTCTCAGCTGGAGATGCGGGCATTGCTGCTCCATTTGCGGCCGGTAGCTTTGAAGGGAAAATCCCTTCATGAAGGTGTCGAAGAATTGCTGGAGGAACTTACACAAAAGGTCCCCATGGAAATTGAGTGGAATATCGAGGATATCAGAATTGATAAAGGGATAGAAGATCAGCTGTTCCGAATTTTACAGGAGTCTGTATCTAATACTTTAAGGCACGCCAAAGCTGATTCCCTGGAAGTGAGGCTGATCGAGAGGGATGGAATGATTATCATGCGTGTCGTCGACGACGGGGTGGGCTTCAATGTGGAACAGGTGAAGACAAGCTCTTATGGCCTGCAAAATATGCAGGAGCGTGCATTTGAAGTAGGAGGCACATTGAAAATAGTCAGCCTGCAAGAACAGGGAACAAGACTGGAAGTTAAAATTCCTAATAGCAAGAAGGAAGGTGAAGACCATGATTAGAGTGCTGTTTGCCGATGATCATGAAATGGTCCGTATTGGTGTATCTGCTTACCTGTCAGCCCAAAAGGATATCGAGGTTATTGCAGAAGCGGATGATGGCGGAGAAGCAGTCCGTATGGCGTTAGACCTTAAACCAGATGTTATTTTGATGGATCTTGTCATGAAAGAAATGGATGGGATCGAAGCGACAAAGCAGATCACTTCCTCCTGGCCGGAAGCTAAAATCATCATTGTCACCAGCTTCCTTGATGATGAAAAGGTATATCCTGCCTTAGAAGCTGGGGCAACAAGCTATATGCTGAAAACTTCCAAAGCAGATGAAATTGCCTCCGCTATTCGTGCCACTTATGACGGGCAGTCCATCCTCGAACCGGAAGTTACAGGAAAAATCATGAATCGCATGCGGGAAAAGCCAATCAATCATCTCCATGAACAACTGACGAGCAGGGAAATGGAAATTTTACTTAAAATCGCTGAAGGAAAGACTAATCAGGAAATTGCTGACGAACTATACATTGCCTTGAAAACGGTAAAAGTTCATGTCAGTAATATTCTTGGAAAGCTGGAGGTCCATGACAGGACACAGGCTGTCATCTACGCTTTCAAGCATGATCTGGTCGAATAAATAAAGGAGCGTGAGCCGTCGTATCGGTTTACAGCTCTTTTTTGTTTTGATTGGAATTTGACATTCATCAGTAAATCCGGTAAAATTATCTCAAATTCAAGATATTTTTAGAATCATAGTCAGGAGGATTATGATGGAATTATTAGGATTACACCATGTTTCAATTCTGACAGGAAAAGCAGAAGAGAATTATAAATTTTATACAGAAGTAATGGGGATGCGTCTGATAAAAAAATCGGTCAATCAAGATGATACCCAGTCTTACCATCTTTTTTATGGGGATGCGAAAGGGAGTCCTGGAACGGAACTTACCTTCTTTGATATTCCCGGACTTGGAAGAACCCACCCGGGTGTTTCCAGTATTTCTTCGACTTCGCTGCGGGTAAAAGATACGGAGGCACTCCAATACTGGGAAAAACGTCTTAAGCACCATGACATCAAGCATGAAGGCATAGTCCAGCGTGCTGGCAGGGATACACTTGCTTTCAAAGATCAGGAAGGAACAAGGGTAATTTTGGTTGCTGATAATAATGAAGAGGGAGTAGCACCTGGAGAACCTTGGGATCAAACGGAAGTACCGGCAGAGTTTGCGATCCTCGGCCTTGGGCCTGTGACTCTGACTGTTAACGATGAAAAACCAACTGAGCAAGTTTTGACCGGACTAATGGGATTTACCCGCAAAGGAAGCTATTCTTCCCTGGTCAGCACCGATCTCCCTGACATCCAGGTCTATTCGACCGGAAAAGGCGGAGCGGGAGCGGAAGTTCATATTGAACCACGTCCTGATCTTCCTAAAGAACGTCTCGGCCGTGGAGGGGTCCACCATGTCGCCTTCCGTGTTCCGAATGAAGAGGAGTATGACCGTTGGGCAGAACGAATCCAGCAGGCAGGTTTGATGAATTCAGGAAAAGTCGACAGGTTCTATTTCAAAGCTCTGTATTTCCGGGAACCAAATGGCATACTTTTTGAACTTTCTACGGATACACCAGGATTTGATATCGATGAGCCTGTGGAATCTCTAGGCGAGCGATTGTCACTGCCGCCATTTTTAGAATCAAAACGGCCGGAAATCGAAGCGAAACTTCGTCCATTAGAATTAAAATAAAGCTACAAAAAAAGGAGCTGCTGGCTCCTTTAAGCTTGTGGTGAAACCCTGTTTTTTCCGCAAGCTTTTTTCTTAAAGCCAGGAGCGAAGGACCCTTCCCTTTCCGCGGACGAGCGCCCGAGCTTCCTCCCGAAACCCACGCTCGGCGATCTCGGCTCCCTCGTTCTTCCGCAGGAGTGGGAGGGTCCTCGCTCCTTGAATTTTCTTTAAAACAGAAAAAGACTCTCCTTCACCTAGCTCACCCTAGCTAGATGGAGGGCAATCTTTTTCATGTACTGGCAGACAGCCCTCATCAGCGCCAGTTCCTTCACTTTCTCTTTTCTCATGCGGTAGATCCACTTTCCTTCATTGAAAAGACAAACCTCTCTGTGGCAAAGAACGCCACGGTGAGGCTTGTCTTAAGCTGGTCGGGGGTGAACAAGGCGCTTGTGCTTTTGTTATGGTACTATAGGGAATTCATCCTTGGCATGGTAAACTAGACAGAGAAGCTTTTCAACTATTACTAGCTAAGGATGTGAATACATGGGTTACGAAGATTCTAAGAAGAATGAACAGGTACATACGGATTTCCGGGAAAAAATGACCTATGGCGAGTATCTTGACCTTGATAGATTGTTATCTTCACAGAATCGCCTGTCGGATCACCATGATGAGATGCTGTTCATCATTATTCATCAGGTCAGTGAACTATGGATGAAGCTGATTCTCCATGAGCTTCGTGCGGCGATATCAGCAATTAGGTGTGGTGATATGCAGGCGGCATTCAAAATGCTGGCAAGGGTGTCTAAAATCCAGACGCAAATCATCCACGCCTGGGATGTGCTCTCCACTTTGACCCCGTCTGAATACGTCGAATTCCGCGACCAGCTGGGCCAGGCATCTGGCTTTCAATCCTATCAATACAGGATGGTTGAATTTGCACTCGGCTACAAAACATCTCATGTCTTGAAAATATATGAAAAAGACCCTGAGCTTCATAAAAAATTGATGGAAGCTTATCGTGCCCCAAGCATTTATGATGCCGCTATAGAAGCCCTTGCCAAAGCAGGCCTTGAAGTTAATCCAGAGCTTGTAGACAGGGATTTTACTCAAACTTACCATGGTGACTCTTCTGTAGAAGCCGCATGGATGGAAGTCTACTCTGATGTCGAAAAGTATTGGGATCTCTATCAGCTGGCAGAAAAACTTGTAGATATGGAAGATTGGCTTCAGCAATGGCGTTTCCGTCACATGAAAACAGTGGAAAGAATTATCGGCCATAAAACAGGTACAGGCGGTTCTTCTGGTGTAGGGTATTTGAAGAAGGTATTGGATCACCGCTTTTTTCCTGAGTTATGGGATATTCGTACAAAATTGTGACTTTTTGGCCGGTTTGCCATGATAATTTACTTGTTTTTAACGATTATTGAAAAAAATTTGTCGATTAATATTACAGTCATGTTACAATAAGGTTGCTCAATATAACATGTAAGAAGGGTAATCTTATGATAAAACCATTTATTATATATTTGTCATTGGTCGTTCTGCTAGTATTGACTGCATGTTCGATGATGGTGGCCAATACGAAAGATAGCGAAAGTCGGCTGACAAACCTGGAAAAAAGTGAACAATTTAAGATCGATATTGATTCCATCATAGAGGAATACGATGAGTATCGTCTTGCCGTTCATTTTCCCGAGACATCAAATGACCATCTGAACCAGGTTGTGCTTGATTATATTAATAAGCAAATCGCTGACTTCAAGCAAAAAAGCTACCAACGCAATAAAAAAATGGAGGGAGATTTCCCTCACGAATTGAATATTGAATATGAAATACTCTATCTTAAAGGTAGCTTGCTTGGCGTGGAATTTACAGAGAAGGCAAGCTTCAAGAGAGAGCAGACTTTGATTGAGAAAACAATTTTGAACTATGATCTGAAAAATGGGGAGCGTCTGCAGTTTAAGAATCTTTTTAAACAAAAGAGTGATGTGAAAGCACTCTCATCTTTTCTGCCGGTAGAAGGGGAGGAAATACTAACGGAGGAGTCTGTACAGTTTTATTTTGCGGATGAGGGGCTCGCTGTTTCACCACGGATACCTTTGCCTGCTAACAAGGTGAAAATTATACCAAAAGAGGAAATAAGTTCATTATTGAAGGAACGATATGCAGCTATTTTCGACATCAAATCACGGGAGTTGTTATCTGTCCCGTACAGTAAGCGAAAAGACGCCTCTTCTGTGGACATCAAAACATATCCTTTAAAAAACAACAAACAAGGTAAGAAAGTAGCGTTAACCTTTGATGATGGTCCTCATCGTGCCACAACCTTGAAAATTGCTAAAATCCTTGATGCTTATGAAGTGAAAGCCACGTTTTTTGTTTTAGGAAACCGGGTGAAATACTACCCGGAAGTTTTGAAAAAACTACATGAAATCGGACATGAAATCGGAAATCATTCATGGAGCCACCGCCAGCTGGAGGGGTTGACTAAGGAGGAGCTGAAGCAGCAGATTACGGTTTCAGAAAAGGCGATTGAGGCTGTCATAGGGGAGAAGCCAGCTCTACTCCGGCCGCCATACGGGGCTGTTGATAGCAAAGTCAGGCAATATGCAAACAGTCCATTGATCGGTCATTCCATCAGTACTGACCTATGGCGTCATCATAATGCCAATAAGGCAGTAAAAGATGTGATGTCCAAGGTAGGGGAAGGAGATATCATCACTCTTCAAGGCATTTCCCCCACCTCGGTGGATACAGTCAAACAGTTGGTCAGACAATTGATCGAGGAAGGTTATCAGCTTGTAACAGTAAGTGAATTGCTGCATTTGAACCAGCTTGACACAGCCGAAAAGAATGGCCGTGTATTCACAGAGGCTATTAATTAAAAAACGTAGCGATGGATTAAATCCATCGCTACGTTTTTTTAATAAGTAAGCTTCTACCCTGACAAAACACTATTCATTGTTAAGCCTGTCTTTAAGCCATTCCTTCCATCGATCAAATTGGACAAGAAAACCATCGTGGCCATAGTCCGTCTCCACATGGTGATGGTCGCCTGCTGGAACACAAAGGCTGAATGGATGCATAAGCTCATATGGATAAAGCAGGTCACGGGAAAAACTCAGAGAATAAACGGGAGCCAGATAGTTCTGTGCTGCCTGTTCCCATCCCCCTCGGCCACGGCCGATATCATGATGGTTCATTGCTTCCAACAAAGTCAGGTAACTATTCGCATCAAATCTGTTATTGATCTTATCTCCTTGATAATCCAAGTAACTTTGCACATCATAATGCTTGTCGTGGTTCAGTTTTCTCCCAAATCTTTTTTGAAATAATGGTTCACTTCGGTAGGTCACCATACCTGTCATCCTGGCAATAGCAAAGCCCTTCATTTCTGCAGACTCGCTATATTCACCGCCGCACCATTCTGGATCTGACCGGATGGCGGAAGCCCCGATATGATTGAAGGCAATGCCGTAATCGGACAGATAAGGAGTAGCTGCGAGAACGAATAACTTTTTCATGTAATCCGGATAAAGCAGTCCCCATTCAAGCGCTTGCATACCTCCAAGGGATCCACCGATTACTGCCTCTGCTTTTTTAAAACCTAATTTCTTCAAAGCGAGATACTGTGCATGGACCATATCTCGAATCGTTATAGTCGGAAAATTACAGCGGTAGATTCTTCCTGTTTCAGGATGCAAGGAAGCAGGACCAGTTGAGCCATGACATCCGCCGATCGTGTTAAAGCAAATCGTCTGGAATTGCTCTAAATTGATCGCCTTTTCTTGTCCATAACCAGCAAGTTCTGACCACCAGCCGGGATCGTCATCTGTGCCAATAGCATATTGATTGCCTGTCAGGGCATGACATATCAATAGGAGCGGTGACTCAGGATTGCCCGCCTGTTCATAAGCGAGTATGACTTCTGGAAGAATTTCGCCCGATTCAAGGGGGAAAGATTCCAGTGTTATTTTGTTTATGGTCGGGCGATCGACCTGTTGGTTGGCGGCCATATCCAAAGCTCCTTTCTCTATTTATAAGGTTAAGGCTACATCTGCCTGATCGGATGCTTTTCGCAAAGTCACGGCGCGTTCGTATATATTATCCCCGGTCACTACATTGATAGAAAGACCATCAGGTGTGGATGTGTTCTCTTTTACCCAGACCAGTGCAGGGTCGAGCTTGTTTATTTCTGTTTTACGATCATTTAATGCCTGTGCTGTTTCGCTAAAGACAATATCCACTTTTTCCTCGGATGTTTCTACTTCTTCTGCCCCTTTTATAACGAAACCCAAACGCTCAAGTTTTCGTAGCGAAGTTTTTTCGTGTTCGGAAAGCTCTCCTACAGTAACGATGATTCGCCTGCGTAATTCTCCATTCTCCCTGTCGAGGGAGGAAGCGAGGACGGCATGGATAGGATCTTCCTTTTTCAGACGAATAGGGTTGGTCGCGCCATTTGCTTTTTCAATCGCTTTGTCCAAATCATTAAGCAAATCCTTTGTTGACTCTAACCCAATTGACAGTCGGATCATTTCTTCCGTGACTCCTGACTTTTCCAGGTCCTGAGCACTCAATTGCTGATGCGTGGTAGAGGCAGGGTGGATGATCAATGATTTGGCATCTCCGACATTTGCCACGTGTGACCAGAGGTTTATATTGTCAATCACTTTACGACCTGCGTCTCGTCCCCCTTTAATGCCAAACACAAGAATGGAGCCTGCCCCATGGTGGAGATATTTTTTTGCTAATGGATAAGTTGGATGTTCTTCAAGTCCTGGGTAATTCACCCATTCGACCCCATCATGATCCTTTAGATGATTTGCTACCTCTAGTGCGTTTTCTGTGTGTTTTTTTACGCGAAGGTGCAGCGTTTCCAATCCCTGCAGCAGTAAAAATGCATTCTGCGGACTGAGGCAGGCACCGATATCACGGAGGAGCTGGACGCGTAGTTTGATGGCAAATGCCAATGGCCCAACATCGTGCCCAAAGCGAATTCCGTGATAGCTTTCGTCAGGTTCTGTAAAGCCTGGGAATTTTCCGTTTGTCCAATCAAACCTTCCACCGTCCACAACTACACCACCTATTGTGGTTCCATGACCACCGATCCATTTCGTAGCGGAATGGACAACGATGTCTGCTCCCCAGGTGATTGGCTTGCAAACGTAAGGGGTGGCAAAGGTATTATCGATGATAAGTGGAATTCCGTTATCGTGGGCGATGTCTGCGACAGCTTCCACATCGAGCACATTCAGGCTTGGGTTACCGATAATTTCAGAAAAAATGGCTTTTGTCTTCGGAGTTATCGCTTCTCTGAAATTTTCAGGATTTGTACTGTCCACAAATTTCACGGAAATCCCATAGCGGGGAAGGGTGTGAGTGAACAGGTTGTAAGTACCTCCGTAAAGGTTAGTGGAAGTTACGATTTCGTCTCCTGCACTTGCTACGTTCAAAATAGAGAGGGTGATCGCAGCCATTCCAGAAGATGTCGCAACCGCGCCAGCACCATCTTCCAGAAGTGCGATTCGCTGTTCAAAAGCATCCACTGTCGGGTTCATGATTCTGGTATAGATATTTCCCTGCTCAGCCAGTCCAAATAAATTTTGTGCGTGTTCGGTGTCGCGAAACACATAGGAAGTAGTCTGATAGATAGGAACAGCTCGTGATCCGGTAGATGGATCAGCCTCCTGCCCGCCGTGAAGCAATAGGGTTTCTGGGTCATACTGGTGAAAAGGTAAACTCATAGAAAATTCCTCCTTGAATATTTTAATTTTGTAATAGCATGAAAAGCGGAGAGTGGAGAGAAGGCATTTAGAAAAACTTGGCTTATTGTCAAGTCCTTATGGCGAAAGCCTTAGTTTTACTTATACTTTAATCCTTTAACAAGTTAAGCTTACTTAAAGTATAAAAAAGCCCCCTTCCTAAGAAGAGGGCGTATGTACGTTTCCTCCTCTTATCTTTCAGGTCCGCTGACCTGTAGGAATTAGCACCTTTTCAAACAAAAGCTTGATGGTTGCCGGGCATCAAAGGGCCTAGTCCCTCCGCCGCTCTCGATAAGAGATTCAATTTTCCAGTTCATGTATATGCTTGTAACGTATTTTAGATGAAACCCTTTTTAAAGTCAAACAATTTTTTATGTTCTGACGAATACTTCTTTTTTCTGTACTATGTTTCAGCGGTCAGAGGACGGGGAAGGGTTTATCAAGAACAAAAGATAGAGGAGTGAAAGCAATGAAACAATATAGTGTAGAGCCAAATAAAGATGTAACAGGCTGGTTTGTAAAAATCGAGGATACAGCTCCTACAGATTTATATGATGAGAAGGATACTGCAATTGAAAAAGCTGAAGAGATGGCAAAGGGTAACAAGCCAAGCAAGCTTAGTATCCAGGACGAGAATAAAGAAGTCATTGAAGAAAGAACTTACTAATTATTTGAATCAAAAAGATATTATAGAAAGAATGCCTCGGAGAATATGTTTTCTCGGAGGCGTTTTTTCATTCTGGGAAATTACAAAAGTGGAGGCGTTTTTCGTCAGCTTCAAAAGTGGCGACAAATTGGGAAGTCCCCGCTTCATACAACTCGAAAGAGTGTTAAGCTGCGTTAGTTCACTAGCTAAATAATACGGATTCGGCTACGCTTAATAGAGATTAATAAACGAAGGGTGAAAATAATAATGGCTAATACATATGATGTCCTCGTGGTAGGGGCGAGAGCTGCTGGAGCAAGCCTTGCTATTTTATTGGGACGCCTAGGGAAAAAGGTACTGCTCGTGGATAAAGCTTCTTTTCCCAGTGATACATTGTCCACCCATCATCTATCTCATCTTCAATATTTGGAAAAGCTGGGTGTATTGGAAGAGGTACAAAAAGGCGGGCTCAGGAAGGTGACAAGAATGCGGACTTATATCGGAGCAAGCCTGTTCGAGGGGCCGCGCAAGCAATATACTTTGATACCAAAACGAGACTATTTAGATCATATCCTGATTAAAAAAGCGCTTGAATACGAGGGAGTAGAGCTTATGGAAAGGGCTAGAGCGGAAGAATTGTTATGGGACTCAGACCGTGTTTTTGGAGTTAGAATTAGAACCAGAGAAAATGATGTCCAACATTTGTACGCGGATCTTATCGTTGGGGCCGATGGAATGCATTCGCAAGTGTCCCGTTGGGTTGAAGCCGAAAAATATTATTCCTTGCCTGCACTAAGACCTGTGTTTTATGGATATTACCAAGGAATCACTCCACTCGAAGAGACAGCGACAGAAATATTCCTTCAGGATGGTCGAATCGGCTTTTTATTTCCAATGGAAGAGGGCAGAGACTGCCTAGGGTTAGAAATTCTCCCAGAGGAATTTAAAGAATTTGCAAGGAATCCACAGGAACAGTTTGAAAAATATTATAAACAATTTTACAGAATGGATATCCGGATGCAGCATGCAACATTGCAAGGCAGAATTGTTGGTACTAAAGGGGTAGACAATTTTTTCAGAAAACCTTATGGGAAAGGATGGGCGTTAATTGGTGATGCAGGGCACAGCAAGGATCCCAGTACGGGGTTAGGGATGAATGATGCCTTTCTACAATCGTTTCTCCTCGCCGAAGCCCTGGAATTACAGGACGAGGGTCAGGAATGGGAGAAAGTTATGGCTGAATTCCATCAAAAACGTGATGAACAGCTCCTGCCTGGCTATCATATGACATTAGATTACATTCGCTCTATCCGTCCATGGACTGAATCAGAATCAGCCTACACAGATGCCATGACAGCTAATCCGGTCGTCTGGAATAAGCTTGTTCCCCATTTACCGGAATTGCTGCACCACCAATCTGAGGATTCGCCTATCCTCTGGCAGGCCATTCGCCAGGAAGCACAAGAATCCTTGAAAAAAAGTGAATAAGGGCTGGTTGCTGTTGTTTGAGGCTGTTTTTCTTACTTTATGCCAATGCTATTTCGCTGCTCTGCAATGAGTAGTTCTCTTATAACCCGAATGTTAGTATGAAGAAAAGGAATGTAAGGGGGAGAAAAACATGTGGACGAAAACTTCAGCATACGCGAAGCTGCAGGAAATTTATACAGACGAAGTCATGCAGGATGAAAAACGAAGAGTTTTTCAACAGGTATATAACCACTTGCTCGGACATTTGGATGATTTGCAGGCAACCAATGGTCTGAAGGAAGAGGCAGAAAAAAAGCTGAAACTTTTTAAAGAATATACGTTTATGCCAGGAGATAACCTATTTCAATCCATGCGTTATGTGTTCTTAATTGCCCGCGGGGAAAGGGAAGAAGACAGACAAGTGACCCAGCAGCATGTGCAGCGTATTTACCGTGCCTTATTCAAGCCAGCAGGATTGAAAACCCCGCATATTCCAGCGTCGTTCTGGAAGACACCGATCGGCGTTGCCTGTCTAATTGCTGAAAAAGGGGTGGAGACAGCTTATCCTATACTCGATGAAATCATAGAAGCAGAATAAGGAGATGCCTGGCGAGTGCCAGGCATCTATGCTTCATATTTTTTCAAACGCTTGACACGAGAATACGTATAAATAGCAAGACCGCTCCAAATCAGAATGAAAGATAAGAGATGCACATTAGTAAATGGTTCGTGGTATAGAAAAACGCCAATAAATAGCATGATGGTAGGGGCTATATATTGAAGGAAACCGACCATAGACAATGGAATCCGGTTCGCCCCTGCAGCAAATAACAAAAGGGGAATAGCTGTTGCCGCACCCGCACCGAATAGTAGTATGGCGGTCATCGAGAACCAGTCCATGGCGCTCCAGGAAACGGGAAGGCTCAACAAATAGACAGCCGCAATCGGTGTCATAATCAAAGTCTCGATCGTAAGACCGAACATTGCATTAAGTCCTGCTGTTTTCTTCAGCAATCCATAAATCCCGAAACTGAATGCGAGTAGAAGTGCTACCCAGGGGATGGAACCAAAATGATATGTCATATAACCGACTCCGGCTGCCGCGAAGGCAAAAGCAAGCCACTGCGGGCGGCTGAAGGTTTCTTTGAAAAAGATCATTCCCAGCAAAATACTGACGAGCGGGTTTATGTAATAGCCTAAACTGGCTTCAACGACGTGGTCACTGTTAACTGCCCATATATAAGTCAGCCAGTTGATGCTGATGGCAATCGATGCCAGCGTGATGGTGATTGCGCTTCTTTTATTTCCCCATGTTTTCTTTACCTCTTGCTTGAAGGCAGACCATTTTCTCAGACAAAAGACCACAATTGCCATAAAAACAAATGACCATACGATACGGTGCCCAAGGATAGCAAGAGCAGAAACTTCCTGTACCAATTTCCAGTAAATAGGAAGGAACCCCCATAATGTATAAGCGCCAGCCATATAGATAGCGCCAAGTTTGTTTTCGTCCATATGCCTCCCGCCCCCTTATTTCTGTAAGCTATCATTCATCAACTATAAAATATTTCAATAAATTAAAGCAATTTTTTTAACTCGGAATATAAAGGAAAAAGTTAATTCCAGTCCGGGATTTTGTTATGGTTGGCGAGTGTTATGGCCAATGGGAGAATAAAAAAGGGACTGTCTGATAAGTTCAGACAGCCCTTTGGTGTTGTCAGGGAAGTTATAAAGCTGGATGGTTATGGATAACCCTTTTGCATAGGTTATTCCCTCGAGATCTTAAGCCAATCCTCTCTGTGACAAAGACCGTCACTACGAGGCTTGGCTTAAGGTGGTCGGGGGTGGACAAGGCCCTTCCTTATAGCTGAATTATACTGGTTCTGGTGTATCGGGTTTTTCTTCCTGGTCTTTATCATCTACTGGCTGTGCCGTGTCTTCATCCATTTTGATGCATCTCAGTGGATTTTTAGCAGGACCTTCGATGACTTCTCCATTGATGGAAAATCTGGAACCATGGCATGGACAATCCCATGTATGTTCCGCGCTGTTCCAATCGACTTCACACCCCATGTGCGTACAAGTGGTATCGACGATGTGGAGTTTTCCTTTTTCATCTTTATAGGCGCCGGCACGTTTGCCATTGATCTCCACAATATCTCCCTGGCCTTTTTCGAGGGATTCAGGCCGGGTACCCACCAGCTCCAGTTTACCCTCAATCAAATGGCTGGCAACATTGAAGTTGTTGGAAAGGAATTTTTTCAAGCTTGGATCTGCCTGGAATCTGGAAGGAGTGAATAGCTTTTCATAGCGGTTATTCTTGCCAGTTGCCAGATCTCTCAATAACAACGCGGCAACTGTTCCTGATGTCATTCCCCACTTTTTATACCCGGTGGCAATCAGGATATTTTCATTGTTTTTCGTAGCTTTGCCGATATATGGAACTTTGTCAAGGGTGAATAGATCTTGTGCCGACCATTGTGCAACTTTGTTTTTAATGCCAAACGTCTCTGCGGCGAATTCTTCCAATGCCCGGTAATGGAAGGAAGTATCCACACCTTCTCCGGTCCGGTGGCTTTCTCCGCTTATCAACAGGACTTCTTCACCGTCATACGCTGCTTTTCTAATAGACCGTACTGGTTCATCTACGGACAGATACATACCGGCTGTAAGAGGCTTCTTTGGCTCAATGGCGACAACATAGGAACGCTCTGCATACATGCGAGCAAAATAAAATCCTAGCTTATCACAGAAAGGGAAGTGGGAACAGGAGATGATTTTATCACACGCCACTTTATGTCCCTGCTTTGTTCTTACACTCAATTGTGGTTCTTCTTCTATATCAATAGCAACCGTATGTTCATAAATCCTTCCACCATTTTTCAAAATTTCATCAACCATAAAGGATAAATATTTCAAAGGATGAAAACGGGATTGATCCTTCATATATAATGCTTTTTTCACTTCTGCCTCAAATGGGACATCATCTTTGTATTCACAAGGAATACCAATCTCCTGATACGCCGCATACTCCTTATCAAGTTTGTCTTTGTACTCATCTGTTTGTGCGTAGATACAGGCATCTTCTGTCTCCATGTTGCAATCAATCTGGTTTTGACTTGCGGTGCCTCTCACAAACCGAAGTGCTTCATCGTTAGCCTGATAATAAAGGGATGCTTTCTCTTTACCAAAGTGCTGAATCAGTTCATCGTAAATTAAGTCATGCTGTGCGGTGATTTTTGCTGTCGTATGGCCGGTAGTGCCATTCAACAGTTGACTTCCCTCCAGCAATACGACGTCTTTATTTTCCTTTGTAAGTAAATAAGCTGTTGTAATTCCAGTTATCCCTCCACCGACGATGACAATTTCTGCACTGGTATCTTCTGTCAGATTCGAGCATTCTTGTACAGTTGTATCCTTTCGCCATATCGGTTCAGGATGTTCCCATGGGAAATGGTTTTTCACGGAATATGCCTCCTTATCAATCTGTTGTTTTTAGGTTTACCAACAGAATCTTTTTCATGTAAAAGTTTGGCTGAAATCGTGAACATATGCTTTATATAGCGGTTTACCACATGAATGCGATAAAGGTATTTAGTTCCATAGAACTAGCCTTAATTTAATGTAAACGCTTTCAAAATAACTGGAAATAACATATGATGGAAGTGGGGAAATTGGATAAGGGGGAAGAGAAAATGCAAAAGAAACAACGGATGGAAACAGCGGTCATTCATGCTGGATATGACTCTAAACAGCATTTAGGCAGTTTATCGACACCGCTTTTCCAAACATCCACATTCACTTTCGATTCAGCTGAACAGGGAGAGAAAAGATTTGCCGGGGAAGAAGAGGGATACATTTATTCACGCCTGGGTAATCCGACTGTTCGAACGTTGGAGGAAAGAATAGCCCAGCTGGAAGGGGCAGAAATGGGACTTGCCTTCGGCTCTGGAATGGCTGCTGTTTCGGCCGTGCTGGTTGCCTTGACCAAGGCTGGTGATCATGTCCTGTGTTCCCGCGGACTTTATGGGTGTACCTTTGGCTTACTTTCAATGATGAAAGAAAAATATAACATCACTCATGATTTCAGTTATATGAAAACAGAAGAAGAGCTGAGGAGGATGATTCGCCCGGAAACAGCCTGTATCTTTATTGAAACACCAATCAACCCAACGATGAAACTGCTTGATCTTGAAATGATCGCCAGGGTATCCAATGAATATGGGATACCTGTCGTAGTTGATAATACATTTTCAACTCCATACTTGCAGCGTCCGCTTGAATCAGGTTGTGATATTGTCATTCATAGTGCGACAAAGTATATTAGCGGTCATGGGGATGTCATAGCCGGGCTGGTCGCCGGCAAAGCTGATTTCATGAAGGAAGTTGCCATGACCACACAAAAAGACATCGGAGGGGTACTTTCCCCGTTTGATGCCTGGCTGCTCCTAAGGGGGTTAAAAACTCTTCCAGTCCGAATGGATCGCCACAGCTATAATGCTGGTAAGCTGCTCGAACAGCTAAATAACCATCCTCTGGTAAAACAAGTTTATTACCCGGGAGATGATAAGAACCCAGACTTTGCTATCATGCAACGGCAAATGAAGCAGGGTGGGGGAGTACTGGCCTTCGAAATCGTTGGAAGCAAAAAAGATGCCCAGAAATTTTTAAACGAGCTTACGTTCATTAAAATAGCCGTAAGCCTCGGTGATGCCGAGAGCTTAATCCAGCACCCTGCCACTATGACGCATGCGGTAATTCCAGAGGAGTCCCGTTTGAAAATGGGGATTACTGATCAATTGATCCGGATTTCTGCTGGGCTGGAAGCATGGGAGGATATATGGGGAGATCTTGAGCAGGCATTCACTAAAGTCAGAGACGGTAGCCTTGAAATGAAAAATTAATCGAAAAACCAGGAGCTGCTTGAAAAGCGGGCTCCTGGTTTTTACTTTTTAAGCGAAATTTCTTATTCCCAAAATTATCGGCAATAGAAACTACCTTAAAGATTTTGGGTTTAATGCATCCTTGATTCCTTCTCCGATAAAGTTAATGGAAAGGATGGTAATGATTAAAGTCAATGCTGGCGGAATCCATATCCATGGCATATTCTGCAGTACGTCTGGTTCTCTGGAAGCAGATAACATGTTGCCCCAGCTTGGTGTTTCCGCAGGTACACCGAAGCCTAAATAACTTAGTCCGGATTCCACTACGATCATCGCCGCAAACGTAATAGTGGCCTGGACGATAATGGTGGAAAGAACGTTAGGAATCAGGTGCTTCAAGATTACTTTGGAGGGCCTGGACCCAATGGAAATTGCAGACAGGATGTACTCATTTTCTTTTTCAGAAAGTATTTTGCTTCGAACAAGTCTTGCAACGCCGCCCCAGCCAAGGACACTGATGACAGCAATCAGTACCGGAACCCCGCCCAGCTTTCCGAAAAAGACGGCATTCAGTACAATAACGAATACGAGTAGCGGGAAGTTCAATATAAAATCAGTGAATCTCATCAGCATCGTGTCCACAAGTCCTCCGAAAAAGCCGGCTAATGCACCGATCAATGTACCGAACATGATGATCAGCATGGTACATGAGATTCCTACTAAAAGGGAAACACGGCCCCCATAAAGCAGTCTTGTGAACACATCACGTCCGCTCTTATCTGTTCCGAACCAGTGCTCTGCAGAGGGTTCTAAAGACATGGAACCGATGTTGACCCTGGAAATATCAGCAGTAGTGATATAAGGGGCCAGGAAAGATAGGATGGAAATCGTCATGAGGAAAAACAGGCTGACCATGGCCAGTTTGTTCTTCATGAATTTCCGTCTTGCCACCGCCCATGGTGACATTCTCTTTTGCGGTTTGATATGCAGGTTTGTTTTATCAGCTAATTCTGCCATGGGTGCACCTCCTAATCTACCCGGATTCTAGGGTCGACAATTCCATATAACAGGTCAGCGACCATATTGCCGAACAGGACCAGAAACGAAAACATCATTGTCAGTGTCATAATGACAGGAAAGTCACGGGAATTGATCGAGTCGAGGAAGAGTTGTCCAATTCCAGGGTAGGTAAAGATTGCTTCCGTTATAATTGCTCCGCTGATTAAGGTAACAATATCAAATCCCAAAAATGTAATTAAAGGGATAATCGAGTTTCTAAGGATATGTTTGTTGTAGATTTTTGATTCGGGTGTGCCTTTTGCCCGGGCAGTCCGCACATAATCTTTTCGGCTGCTTTCAATGATGTCATTCCTTAAAAACTGCGTGTAGCTGGCCGTTCCTAGTGCACCAAGTACTACAGCTGGCAGAAAGACATGATGCAGGCGGCTGAGGTACCATTCCAAAGTGCCTTCGGTTAATCTGATATCGATCGAACCGCTGAATGGAAACCATCCTAATTTGAAAGAGAAAAAGTAAATCGCAAATACCCCGGCAATGTAAGATGGTATCGCTAGTCCAAGGTAGTTCAAGCCTCCAATGAAGTTGTCCCCGGCAGTATACGGCTTTCTGCCAGCATACATTCCCATGGCAAAAGCAAGGATATATGTAATAATTAAAGAGGTGACTCCAAGAAAAATCGTATTCGGCATCCGTTCTGCAATCAATTCAGAGACGGGCATTTTATATCTGGTTGACTCACCGAAGTCTCCTTGCACAAAATTGGCAATCCACCTTGCATACTGAACATGTACCGGGTCATTAAGACCTGCTTCTTCCCGCATTTTCTCGATATATTCAGGATCAGTATTATTTGGATCAATTTCCCCACCGAAGGGGTCCCCCGGCATGGATAATGCCAGGGAGAACACAACGATGGAAATAAGGAGAAGCATCGGTATCATGCCTAAAATTCTACGGATCGTATACTTTAACATGATCATGCTCCTTTAAAAAGGTTTTACTCAGTGACGTACCATTCATGTGGGCTGTTCATGCCAGAAACGTCCATAGTCAATCCACCGACACGCTTGTTCACACCATAGATTTCCTGGAGCTCTGTGATGAATAGCATTGGAAGTTCTTCATTGACAAGCTGCTGCCACTTAACATATAGCTCTTTACGCTTAGCCTCATCTGTTCCGACTACTTCTACATCAAGGGCATCATCCAGCAATTTGTCACTTTCCTGATTCACCCAGCGAGGGTAGTTCCAAAGCTGGTCTGATTTCCATAATGCTGATGGATCCGGGTCAGCGCCATAGCTCCATCCGCCGAAGAAGACTTCCATGTTTTCATTATCTTTTTCGATCATGTCATAATACTGGTTTACTTCAATCATTTCCAAAGTGGTTTTCAAGCCGACTTCTTCCCAGTATTGGGTAAGGGCTTTGGCACGAGATTCGAAGGTAGGGTTACCGGTTGCATAGTGAGAGAAGTTGACCACAAACTCATCACCATTTGGATCTTCACGGAAACCGTCGCCATTTGTATCTACATAACCGGCTTCATCAAGCAATGATTTAGCTTTTTCAGGGTCATACGGATAGGTGTTCAACTTATCATTGTCTGCAGCTATCCAGTGAGCGCTTGGAACCGGACGGTTAACGACATCACCATAGCCTCCGAAGAAGGCTTTAATCCATTCTTCCCGGTTGATTGCATGCATCATTGCCTGACGGAGCTGTTTGTTAGCGTATTTTTCTTTTTTCTCTACTACTTGTTTTTTGTCGTTATCGAAGACACCTAGCTTGAATCCCACATAGTAGTAAGAAAGGCCTGGAGCTGTCATCAATTCAACGTTATCCATTGCTTCTACGTCCGCACCGATGGTAGGGTGAACGCTCACAATATCGATTTCACCATTTTGGAGGGCACCTGTAACAGCGGTGGCATCGACGACTTTGACGATGATTTTGTCAAGTTTCGGCTTGCCTTGCCAGTAATTCTCGTTTGCTACCAGCTCAACAGACTCACCAGGAACAATTTTACTTACCTTAAATGGACCAGTACCAATAGGAGTACGACGAACTGGATCGGATCCGCCCATATCTGCAACTTCAATTCCTTCGAATGCTGTACGGTTCATAGGGTATGTCCATAGATTCAACAGATTGTTGACTCGTGCTTTATCAAAAGTGATTTTGATTTCGTAGTCATTGATGACCTCGATACCAGAAATCGAGTCAGCTTCCCCTTTACGGTAGGCTTCTGCACCTTCGATCGTTTGTACATTGGAGTAACGAGGGCCATCATAGTCCGGGTGGGCGATTGTTTCTAAAGAAAACACCCAGTCGTGTACAGTTAGTTCGTCCCCGTTATGCCATTTGACACCTTCTTTAAATTTAAAGGTGAATACCTTGTTATCCTCGGTTTCCCAGGACGCGATATTCGGTTGTGGTTTCAACTCTTCGTCAAAAGTGATCAGGTTATCATCAAACAATCCAAGAACCTCGGCATCCGTTACAATACCGTACCAGTTCCAATGGAAAAGTCCTTCAGGAGCTGCGTCAAGCGCATACACCAAAGTGCCGCCTTCCTTGGCTTTGCCTTTCTCTTCTGCTTTTTCATCGTCCGTGGCATTCGCTTCATCGTCGCTGCCACTGCAGGCAGCCATGAATAATGTCATGATGAGCATCATTGCTGCAAGCCAGTAAAATGATTTCTTGTTACCCATGTGGTTCCCCCCTGTAAGGTTAAAGTAAGTACAAAGCTATTAGTCAACCAGAATACACGCAGCGTGGTGTCCCGGTTTCACCTCCTTTAATTCTGGTGTGATGGTGGAACATTTATCCACAGCCATTGGACACCTTGTGTGGAATGGACATCCAGATGGTGGATTTTCCGGACTAGGTACATCTCCTTGAAGGACGATCCGCTGTTTCTTCCTTTTCGGATCGGGTTCAGGCACCGCTGATATAAGTGCCTGAGTATATGGGTGAAGCGGTTCTTTATAGATGGAGTGTTTATCAGCGATTTCTACGATATGTCCGAGATACATGATACCGATCCGATCACTCATATGCTTTACGACACTCAAATCATGAGCGATGAACAGATAGGTAAGATCAAAGTCATCTTGCAGTTCATTAAGCAAGTTAAGTACCTGGGACTGGACAGAAACATCAAGAGCAGAAACAGGTTCATCGGCGATAATCAGTTTCGGTTTTAATGCAAGAGCCCGAGCTATCCCGATGCGCTGCCGCTGGCCGCCTGAAAACTCATGGGCATACTTATAATAAGCATCATCCGGAAGGCCGACGCGATTCAAAAGTTCGAGTACTTCTTGTTTAATTTCCCTTGATTTTTTCTTCGGATAATAGTTGTGGATAGGTTCAGTAATGATGTCTCCGACCATCTGCATCGGGTTGAGAGATGCATAGGGGTCCTGAAATACCATCTGGAAATCTTTTCGCCTTTGTCTTAATTTGCTCCCGCGAAGATTGGTGATGTCTTCTCCGTCAAACATGATTTTTCCGGCTGTCGGGTTAAGGAGCTTCAATATGGTCCTGCCAGCGGTTGACTTACCACAGCCGGATTCGCCGACAAGGCCGAGCGTTTCTCCTTTCTTTACGGAAAAACTTACATTATCCACTGCTTTTACATGACTGATTGTCCGTCTGAAAAAGCCTCCCTTGATCGGGTAATGGGTTTTTAGATTAATGACTTCAAGCAATGTTTCTTTCTTGGTGTGGCTGGAAGCTGCTTTATCTTTATTTTTTAAATCAATGATGTTGTTCATTTGGCACTCATCCCTTCCCGATTCCAGCTGGTTTCATAGAGAAGGCATCTGACTTCATGGCCTGGAAGGTTCTCGCTTAAACGCGGAGTAATTGTCCTGCATTCTTCCATTGCTTTTGGGCAGCGGTCTACAAACTTGCAGCCCTGGCGCGGCATGTTTTTGAGTGAAGGAACGATCCCCTCGATAGAGGCGAGTTTTTCTTCTTCCTCATCCAGGCGGGGGATGGATCTCATTAATAGTTCTGTATAAGGGTGTTTGGGATTTTCAAATAAAGTGACCACATCTGCCCGTTCGACTACCTCTCCTGCATACATGACCAGGACTTCATGGCATGTTTCTGCTACGACACCCAGGTCATGGGTGATAAGGATGATGGCCATGTCATTTGTTTCCTGGAGGCCTTGTAAAAGCTCAAGAATTTGAGCCTGGACTGTCACATCCAAAGCTGTTGTCGGTTCATCTGCTATCAGCAGCTTAGGTTTACAGGCAATTGCCATGGCAATCATGACTCTTTGCCTCATCCCTCCGGAGAGTTGATGAGGATATTCATCGACGACCCTTTCCGGCCGGGATATACCGACCTGATCCAATAGCTCGATCACTTTGCCCCGAGCTTCTTTTTTCGATAATTTGAAATGGTTATGTAAGGATTCTGCCAATTGAAATCCGATTGTGAAAACAGGATTTAGGGACGTCATCGGTTCCTGGAATATCATCCCGATATCCTTTCCCCGAATTTTATTCATCTTTTTATCATCCAGCTTTTCGAGAGACTGTCCATTAAAGGTGATTTGGCCATTTCTTATTTTACCGATTCCTTTTGGAAGCAGCTGCATAATCGATAATGACATAACACTTTTACCACAGCCTGATTCCCCGACAACACCAAGCACCTGCTTAGGTTTGACGTTGAAACTGACGCCATCGACAGCGTTATACAACTCGCCATCGATCTCAAAAGCTGTCTCCAGGCCGGTGACTTCAAGCAGTGGAGCTTGAGACGGAAAATCTGTCATGTTTTTCATAATACACCCCTGATAAAATATTCAGTAAATTAGTAATATTTGTGTAACATTATACGCCACAACAAAATAGCCAGTCAATTCCTTTTTTACAATTTGTTTACAATAAATGTATTTTATTATGGAAATGATTAAATGTATCTATTTGAGGTTTGTTTTTTGTATTTAAAAGGAAGGATATAATAATGGATTATTACCCTGATTAGCAAGAAACTCAGACCGCCATTTTGGTTGATTTTCCACTGAATAAGAGTTCTGGAGTTTGAATTTCATGTAAAATTTTATTATCGATTATTGGTAAATAATTAATTTTATATTGCCTCAGACTCTTAAACTAGAATACCTAGTTGTGAGCTTCTGTGAAAATAAGCACGAATCCGGTCTGTTTAGGACACCTGAGGGAGTACTTGAAGGAAGTAATTCGTCAAATCTAAGGAGAGAATCGGAGTGAGGGTATCAAGAATTTTAAATAATAACGTTATTATCGTTAAGGAAAATAAGCATGACAAAATAGTTATGGGATCGAATATCGCAGTTAATAAACAAAGGAATGACTATGTTGGAGAAGAAGAAATTGAGAAAACATTTTTCATGGAAAAAAACACCCGGCAATTTGAAGAGCTAGTGAAAGTGACCTGTGAAGAGACAATTGCTATTTCAGAGGAGATTATTTCCCATGCGGAAAACTATTTAAAGACCTCATTAAATTCCAATGTACATCTTTCACTTGCTGATCATTTAGCTTTTTCAATGGAAGAGTACAGGAAAGGGAATAAGATTGAAAATGATATTATCGAGGAGATACGTATTCTCTATTCAAAAGAATTCCAGGTTGGACTGTGGGCTCTCCGGAACTTAAGAGATAATACAGGGGTGGAATTGCCGGAAGAAGAAGCAGGGCATATCGCTTTATATTTAAAGACCGCTGCCCTTGGCGATTCAGATGTCAATGTGGCGTTGCGTCAGACAAGAATAGTACGGGATCTTGCTGTTTTTATTAATCGAAATTTCATGAACACAATAGATACCAATTCTATTTCTTATAACCGCCTTTTGGCTAATCTCAGCAAGTCACTTAGTATTGCAGCCACAGGAAGAAATGGAAGGGAAATGGATAAAGACATGTTGGCTCTCATCCAGAAAAAATATCGCAATGCTTACCAATGTGCTCTAAATGTTTCTGGATATTTAGAAAAAGAGTACGATATACACTACCCGGAAAATGAAATCAGCTATTTAACTCTGCACATCAGTCGTGCTGTAGGAGAACATTGGAGTTGAAGGGCTCTATCCAAGGCTGTGCCAGGTATATTATAATAGTAGGTAACAGCAATTGGAACGGAGGATTGGTGAAGTATGACGAGGGAACAGAAAAAAATGAAAGCCCCTGAAAGACGAAGGGAAATACTCTCGTTACTGCAATCGGAAAAAGAACCGATCAAGGGGGGCGAACTTGCTGAGAAAATGAAGGTATCAAGGCAGGTGATTGTTGGGGATGTCTCCTTGTTGAAAGCGAAAAATGAACCTATTATAGCAACAAGCCAGGGCTACCTTTACGTGCAGGAAAACAAAGCAGCTCCTGCGTTTGAGCGTACGATTGCCTGTCGCCACTCGGCTGAACAGACGGAAACAGAGCTTAATATTCTTGTCGATCATGGCGTTTTTATCAAAGATGTGACCGTAGAGCATCCAGTCTATGGGGATTTGACCGCCTCATTACTGCTCGCGAATAGAAGAGATGTCCAGACATTACTGGAGCGGATACGTGAGACGAAATCATCCTATTTATTGGAACTGACAGGAGGTATTCATCTTCATACCATTTCTGCTGACAATAACAAGGCAATCGAAGAAGCGCTGGATGCTCTTCAAGCTGAAGGAATATTATTGAAATCATGAGGTAATTCAGTAAAATAAGAATATACTGAGGAAGAGGTATGTTTGTCAAAGCACATATCTCTTCTTGTTTTTTCTTAGATCCACAAAGGAATCAGGCGATCCTGGAGGGAGGATGAAGGCGGTTGACCATACAAATTGCTCCATATGTTGTGAGCTTTATCATATTTTTTAACGTTATCCTGGCTTTAGCCATCATTTTCCTTGAGCGCCGCGATGCGAGTGCTACCTGGGCATGGCTGATGGTCCTTTTGTTCATCCCTATTGCTGGCTTCATCCTGTATCTTATTTTCGGGAGAAGGCTGAGTAATAAAGAAATTTTCACCTGGGATAAAAAAAGCAGACTTGGCTTGTTGACAGCAGTTCAGGAACAGCTTAGGTCCATCGAGGATGGTTCCCTTAAGTTACAGCACCCGAACCTCGAGGAGTTCGAGGACTTATTTTATATGCATTTAAAAAATAATGATGCCCTGCTAACCCAGGACAATGCGGTCGAAGTTTTTACAGATGGAGAGAAGAAGTTCCATGCTTTATTGGAGGATATTCATAACGCGGAAGACCATATTCATCTCCTTTATTATATCATTCGTGATGATCAGCTCGGGCAGCGTATGGCGGAAGCGTTGATCAAAAAAATTGAAGAAGGAGTTCAGGTCAGGATTCTATATGATGATATGGGTTCACGAACGTTAGGAAAGGATTTTGTCAAAAGAATCGAAAGGGCTGGCGGTGAACTGGAAGCATTTTTTCCGCCTTTAATACCAAAGCTGAACTTAAAAATCAATTACCGGAACCACCGAAAACTAGCTATTATTGATGGAAAAATCGGGTATATTGGCGGCTTCAATATCGGGGATGAATATCTGGGCTTCAACAAAAGGTTTGGCTACTGGCGCGATACCCATCTTCGAGTGGAAGGTGGTGCTGTCCGCAATATGCAGACACGGTTCATTTTAGATTGGAACCACGCTTCAAGAAGCGACATCTACTATGATAAGCGTTATTATCAGTCAGAGCCAAAAGGGGATGTTGCGATGCAGATTGTCTCCAGTGGACCAGATTCAGAATGGGAGCAGATAAAACATGGCTATATCAAAATGATACTGTCAGCTAAAAAGTCTGTCTATATTCAGACCCCTTATTTCATTCCTGATGACAGCCTGCTGGATGCTGTCCGGATCGCATCCCTTTCCGGTGTTGATGTAAGGGTAATGATTCCTAAAATGCCTGATCATCCGTTTGTTTACTGGGCAACTTATTCAAATGTAGGAGAATTGCTGAAAGCAGGAGCTACTATCTATATCTATCAGAAAGGCTTTCTGCATGCCAAAACCATCGTTGTCGATGAAAAAATAGCTTCCGTTGGGACGGCCAATATTGATGTGAGGAGCTTCCGTTTGAATTTTGAAGTCAATGCTTTCTTGTATCAACAAGGTCTGGCACAACATTTATCAGAACGTTTTTATGAAGATATCGTCGATTCTACCCAGCTTACTTTGAAGCTGTACAGGTCACGCTCAAAATGGATTCGCTTCAAGGAATCTATTTCCCGGTTATTATCACCGATTCTTTAAAGGCACTGTCGCAGTCAGCTTGTTGAAATAACAGGATTATTTACGATTTCTCACCTGAAGGAACGAAATTGCTTTAAGAATACGCTTGTATAACAGATTATAATAAGGCCATATAAAAAAAGGCAGCCCGATGAGTGTCCGCCACTCACAGGCTGCCTTTCTTCTATATTAGAAAGAGGGGGAGTATTCCTTCATGAGAAGGATAGATTTCAGCGTGATGCTAATTCTAATTCAGTTGTCAGTTTTTCACCATTACGATAAACGGTCAATTCCACTTGCTTGCCTTCCTCTGTCTTCTTATAAAGGTATTGGCGAAGCTCCATCATCGAATTGATTTTCTTGCCGTCAATTTCAGTAATAACATCATTCTGCTTCAAACCTGCTGCATCAGCTGGTGAACTGTCTACTACCTCTCCGATGATGACACCATAATTGATATCATTTGGAAGGTTAAGACGCTGTTGCAGGATGGATCCTGGAATCTTGTTGACATCTTGCAGGGAAACGCCCATATATGGCCGCTTCACTTCACCATACTTTTCCAGGTCTTCAATAACAGGAATGACAACGTCAGTCGGAATCGCAAAACCAATTCCTTCAACTGCTTTCTGGGCGATTTTCATAGAATTGATACCTATTACTTCACCCTGGAGATTGATAAGCGCTCCTCCGCTATTGCCAGGATTGATGGCAGCATCAGTCTGCAGGACCTCTGTCTGCCAGTCCGGCTGCCCGTCTTTGTTCATGTCAACCGGAAGATTACGATCCAATCCACTTACAATCCCTTTCGTTGCAGAGCCTGCAAACTTCATACCGAGCGGATTGCCGATGGCTATGGCTGTTTGACCAACCTCTACGTCTTTGGCTGATCCAAATTCGGCAACATCCTCGACATGTTTATCATCTATAGTTAAAACGGCCAGGTCTGTCAATGGGTCACTGCCTGCTAATTCAGCATTGACAGCTTTTCCACCACTCAAAACGACTTCCAATTTTCCAGCATTTTCAATGACGTGGTGGTTTGTGACTACATAAGCTTTTCCATTCTCTTTTTTGTAAATGACCCCAGATCCTGTGCCGGATTTTTGGGCGAGGCTCTGGTTCCCTTGCTGTAGATTCGTCACACCTACTACAGCGCCAGACACCTCTTTAATAGCCTGTGTAACTTCCGGCTTATCTTTTCCTATATTCAGTTCGTCAGCTTGTGCTGTCGGTTTATCTGTATTAATGTCAATAGAAATTCCTTTCCATTGAAAGATAGTCGTTACGAGGAATAGGGCGGTAATCGCTCCGAGAACACCATAGGCGAATCCGTACCTCTTTTTAGATTTCTTTGACTGTTTCTGTCCGTTAAGATACATACAATTAATGCCCCTTTCTTCTTATCTAAAAAATATAAAAACCCGATTGTATCGGCTCAAGCACCTACCTCCTCGAGGCCCTAAGCTTGTCGGGGGTGAGAGAGGCGCTTACGCTTTTATATATTCTTGTTAGTCTCGTTGAAGTTGGTGTTCTGTGATGTGTACAATTCATATTGTACGGGTGAGATATGGCACGATTTTGGAGAAAATGTGGGAAAAGTATGTAAAAGAATCGCTAATCAGGAAATAGGGAATGTAATATGGGAATATAAAGACGAGAGGGTTATAAGTAAAAGGGGGTTTTTCCTATGAAACATAAAATAGCGATAGTGGAAGACGACCCGAACATTCGCGATATCGTTGAAGGGTATTTAAAGAAAGAAGGTTACCTTGTCCATGGCCTGGAGAATGCGGAAACAGCCTGGAATCTGTTCAAGGATGATCCTCCAGATCTATGGGTGCTTGATATAATGCTCCCAGGTATGGATGGCTATGAGTTCTGCAAACAAGTACGCCAGCATTCTCAAGTTCCAATCATAATCATTTCTGCAAAAGACGAAGAGTTGGACAAAATATTGGGGCTTGAGCTTGGAGGAGATGACTATTTGACAAAACCTTTCAGCCCCAGGGAACTAGTCGCTCGAGTCAAGCGCCATCTGGTCAAATGGCAGTCGATGAACCAGGCTCCTTCACAGTCGAACGAAACAATCGAAGTTGGTGGACTGGTCCTTTCTCTAGGGGAAAGAAGAGTTTATTGGGAAGGTGCAGAAAAAGAAATGACGGCTAAAGAATTCGAGATGCTGAAAATACTTTCCCGGCAGGTGAACAGAGCATTTTCACGGGAGGAATTGCTTGTGAAAGTTTGGGGAGAAGATTATTTTGGCAGTGACAGAGCGGTAGACGACCTGGTCAAAAGAATCCGGAAAAAGCTGCATGATATTCCTTTAGAAACAGTCTGGGGTTATGGTTACCGGCTAAGAAATGACGGTAATGACTCATGAAGCTTCTGTACCAATTAAATGCGGCTTTTACCGCTTTAATAGTAATTGTCATGTCTTTGACAGCCCTGTTTCTTTATTCCATGATACTGAACCTGTTGATTGAGGATGAAAAAAGACAACTGGAGGATAAGGGAGAGCTGTTAATCGAATTGGTGAACCAGCAGGAGAACCCAGGTAAATATACGCAGCTATCCCAACTCCTCAGTGATAGTGAATTTCGGGTGCTTATGTTCGACCGCTCCCAGCGGGAAATATTATTTTCGACACTGCCTGAAAAAACCGCTGCTGACTGGGCTTCCAGGTATGATCAGCAGCTGAAGGAAGAAGACCTATGGGAAGGTGAAGGAAAGGATTATGTAGTCTATGACATCACATTCACTCCTCGCTCAAATGGTGTAGTATTGGCCCTTGCAACTCCTTTGGATGATTTGCAGGCTGTTCAGACAATGTTTGCGTGGAGAATGGTGGTTGTCCTTATCATCGGCTTAATTCTCGCTGTATCGATCAGCTACCTTCTCACCAGAAAGCTGGTCACACCACTTACGAGGCTGAAACAAGAGCTGAAAAAAATTGAACAGCGAAAATTCAATGACCTTAAACCTGTACACGCCAGTGGGGAGATTAAAGAAGTGGAGCAAAGCATCAGGCAGATGGCTAAAGAGCTGGAAAATTATATCCATTCCCAGAAGCAGTTCTTCCAAAATGCTTCCCATGAGCTGAAAACCCCCCTTATGTCCATCCAAGGTTATGCGGAAGGAATCAAGGATGGTATTTTTGAGGGGGCAGCCGCCGATAAGGGGCTGCAGGTGATGGCAAGTGAAACAGAGCGTCTGAAAAAAATTGTTGATGAAATGATTTTGCTGGCAAAGCTTGATAGTGACGAAAACATTTATCATCCGGAAAAGACAGACCTTCATGAACTGATCAAACAGGCATCAGAGCGCGTTTATCCATTAGCAAAGGAAAAACAGATAGAGCTTGTTTATAAAGAGCTGGAACCGCTATTTGTGAATGTCGATCAGGAAAAAATGCTGCAAGCCCTGCTCAACATCCTTGGTAATGCTATCCGCCATGCGGAAAAGCAAGTATCATTGACAACTGAACTTTCCAGGGGATATTACACGATCAAGGTAAGCGACGATGGCTGTGGAATACCTGAAGATCTATTCCCAAGCTTGTTCAAACGGTTTATGAAAGGAAAACAAGGGGAAACGGGATTAGGGCTAGCAATATCACGGGCAATCATTGAACGGAGTAATGGCACGATATCAGCTTATAATAATAAGGAACAGGGTGCGACTTTTGTTATCCACTTGCCGAAATACCGCACGAACGGTACGGATTGAACGCCCGAAAAAAACATCGTTAAAGGAGAGAAAACAATGGACGCAAAACCATGTATTGAATCATTGACTGTAAAAAATTCACACGTTCTGCCGCCGGATACCAACAGCCATGGAACATTATTCGGGGGTAAACTGATGGCATATATCGACGATGTAGCCGCGATTGCAGCAACCAGGCATTGCCGAAAACCGGTGGTCACCGCTTCCATCGACTCTGTCGATTTTCTGCAGCCTGTATTTGAAGGCGACACGATTTGTGTAGTTGGATTTGTAACATGGACACACAACACTTCCATGGAAGTTTTCGTAAAAGCGATAACGGAAAATTTACTGACTGGGGATAGGAAAGTGTGTACCACAGCGTTTGTTTCGATGGTGGCAGTCGATGAAAACAACCGGCCGACACCGGTACGACCAGTTCTTCCAGAGTCTGATGAAGAAAAATGGCTCCATTCGGAAGCAGATAAACGTCATAAGCAGAGAAAAGAAAGAAGGAAAGATTCAAAAGAAGTAGCGGATAAATTCGGTGCAGGATTTCCGTGGGCATGATAGGCAGGCAAGCTCATCGTCGAGCTTGTCTTTTTTTGTGCAGGACATTAGAAAGAAACGCTTATACAGGAATATAATTGATAAATTGCCGGATATATACTAACCTAAAAAAGGTGCACGATAGAAAACGGTCAATTCAAGGTTTGAAAAGAATGGAAAAGGGTTACAGGAGTTTATAATGTCTTTTTTTTACAATGGCAGCGGCCATTAAAAATTTCATGGAGGTGCAATTATGGAAACCTTTGAACGATTACTCGGCTATGCCAACGACGCCATGTGGGGTTACATATTGATAGCCGTACTAATTGGGTTAGGATTATGGTTTACCGTAAAGTTCCAATTCGTCCAGTTCCGATACATTCCCGAAATGTTCCGGGTACTGTTCGACAAGCGGGCAATATCAGCCGAGGGAAAGAAAGGTACTTCACCATTTCAGGCATTCACAATCAGTACAGCCTCCCGTGTCGGGACAGGGAACCTGGCCGGAGTGGCCTCAGCGATTGCCATAGGCGGCCCTGGAGCTGTATTTTGGATGTGGATAGTAGCACTTGTAGGAGGAGCTTCCAGTTTTATTGAAAGTACACTGGCTCAGGTATATAAAATTCCTGAAAAGAATCAATACCGAGGCGGTCCTGCCTACTACATGGAAAAAGGATTGAAGAATCGTAAGCTTGGAATTGTATTCGCTATCACAATTACATTTACCTATGGGCTTGTCTTCAGTTCCGTTCAGGCGAACACGATTCGACTGGCCTTTGAAAAATCTTTCGCTGTTGAAAAGTGGATGATGGCTGCCATATTGACAATCATCGTCGCCTTGATCATTTTTGGCGGTTTGAAACGGATCGCACAGGTCACCCAATTGATAGTTCCGATTATGGCAATTTTCTATATCATATTAGCTGTATACATCCTAACGTTGAATTTTGGTGCACTTCCTGAAATATTCGCCATGATTTTTCAGGGGGCGTTCGGGTTGCGTGAAGTGGCCGGAGGTACTTTCGGTGCCGCTATAATGATGGGGATCAAGCGTGGATTATTTTCTAACGAAGCGGGGATGGGTAGTGCGCCGAACGCCGCAGCGACATCCGAAGTTACCCACCCGGTCAAACAGGGTTTGATCCAAACATTAGGCGTGTTCACGGATACCTTACTCATCTGCAGTGCGACAGCATTGATTATCATCTCATCTGGAGCACATCTATCTGCTCCGGAAAGTATGGATGGCATCCAGTTGACACAGGCTGCATTTGAATCACAGCTTGGGCAATGGGCAGTAATATTCGTTGCCATAGCTATTTTCCTCTTTGCGTTCAGTTCCATTATTGGAAACTATTATTACGGGGAAACGAATATTGAATTCATCAAAAACACACCAACTGGATTATTCATCTACCGTATAGCTGTTCTATTGATGGTTGTTTTTGGTGCGATGGCGGAGTTTGACATCGTCTGGGCGATGGCCGACCTGACAATGGGTATTATGGCACTCATCAACCTGTATGCGATTACCCGCCTGTCAAAAGTAGCTTTTGCAGCTATGAAAGATTACAGCAGGCAGAAAAAAGAGGGAAAGGATCCTGTATTTTATCAGGACCACCTTCCTGGGGTATCCGGTATGGAGTACTGGAAGAGGGAAGACCCGATTAAGAGTCATGAAAAAGAAAATGAAACACTAAATTCCCGCGGCTGACAGGAATGCTAAACAAAAGAAAACCTGAACAACGTGTACCACACATTGTTCAGGTTTTCTTTAGGTTTTTTGATCATCTCTCTTATCTTTGCAGGTCAGAGAAACCTTTTCCTGGATGTTATAATAGGATCAGTCTAGAAATGAGGATGATGGACATGAGCCTTTTGCAAATTGAAAATTTAACGAAAACATACGGGGAGAAAACCCTGTTCGATCATATTTCTTTTACTATTTCCGACCATCAGCGAATCGGTTTGATCGGTGTCAATGGTACGGGTAAATCAACACTGCTCAGGGTGCTTGCAGGACTTGATTCAAAGGAATCCGGTGAGATGCATCATGCCAATGATTTCCGGATTGAATATCTGCCGCAAGAGCCAGAGCTTGATGGATCATCAAGTGTTCTCGAGCAAATCTATTATGGCGATTCTGAAGTTATGATCACGTTACGTGCCTATGAAAAGTCGCTTCAGCAGCTGGAAAGGGAACCGGAAAACACAGATTTCCAGTCCCAATTATTGAAAAAGCAGCAAAAAATGGATGAAGTCAATGCCTGGGAAGCGAATACAACTGCGAAAACCATATTGACCAAGCTTGGAATCACTACTTTTGATAAAAAAGTAAGCGAGCTTTCCGGAGGGCAGCAGAAACGGGTAGCTATTGCAAAGGCATTAATCCAGCCTGCTGATTTATTAATATTGGATGAGCCGACCAACCATCTGGATAATGAAACAATCGAGTGGCTGGAAGAATATCTGGCGCAATACCAGGGGGCATTAATCGTGGTTACGCATGACAGATACTTCCTGAACCGTGTGACTAATCTGATTTATGAGCTTGACAGGGGTAACTTGTATATTTATGAGGGCAATTATCATACCTACCTGGAGAAAAAAGAAGAACGGCTTGAACAGGAGCGGGTTTCCGAGGAGAAGCGGCAGAACACGTTAAGGCGTGAACTTGCCTGGCTGCACAGAGGAGCAAAAGCCAGGACCACCAAGCAAAAAGCACGGAAACAAAGGGTTGAAGCTTTACGAAAGCAATCTGGACCGAGTAGTGATCAATCCATTGAGTTCGCTGCAGGATCGAACCGTCTCGGGAAAAAAGTAATCGAGCTGGATAGTGTTTCTAAAGAAATTGCCGGTCAGCGTCTGATCAATGAATTCAGTTATCTTGTCATGCCAGATGAAAGACTCGGCATCATAGGTCCTAATGGCAGTGGGAAGTCGACACTGTTGAACCTCATGGCAGAACGAATTTCCCCGGACGAAGGTACAATCGATATAGGAGCGACGGTGAAAATCGGTTATTATACGCAGGATCATCAGGAAATCGACGGCAATTTGCGCGTGATCGACTATATCAAGGAAGTTGCGGAAGTGATCAGCACTGCCAAAGGAGAAGAGATCACAGCTGAGCAGATGCTTGAACGTTTCTTATTCCCACGTTCCCAGCAGTGGACCTACATCCGGAAGCTTTCCGGTGGAGAACGCCGGCGCCTTTATTTGCTCCGTGTCTTAATGAATGAACCAAACGTACTTTTTTTGGATGAACCCACAAACGATCTGGATACAAAAACCCTCAGCATACTGGAAGATTATCTCGACCATTTTCCTGGGGCAGTTATCGTCGTTTCCCACGATCGATATTTTCTCGACAGGGTAGTTGATAAGCTGGCAGCCTTTGAAAACAATGGAGAAATTGTCACCTTTATGGGTGACTATACCGATTATATGGAAAAGAAAAAAGCAGACGAGAATCACCGGGCAGCATTGAGGAAAGCCGAGGAAGATAAACAACCTCAGCGAAACATCCGGCGCAAACGGAAATTATCCTATCATGAACAAAAAGAATGGGATGGAATTGAGGAGAAAATCAGTAATTTAGAAGAGAAAGCCGAGGAAATCAAGGATGAAATCGCTGAAGCAGGCAGTGACCTTGGTAAAGTTCAAGAATTGTACCAACAACAGGAAAAAATCGAGCAAGAGCTTGAACAGGCCATGGAACGGTGGGAAGAATTGTCGCTTCTTGTCGAAGAAATCGAGGAAGAAAACAGCAAGGCATAAACCACTGCCCTCCTGCTGATGGGGAGGGCAATTTTCTTTTGTTTCGCGACCCGAAATATGGAATAATAAGAAGTGGTTATATAAGAAAAAGGGGAGAGGGGTTATTGTATGCCAGAACAACAAATGTTAGAGAAATATGCTGAGGTTGCGCTGAAAACAGGGGCAAACCTCCAGAAGGGTCAAATGCTGATGATCAATTCCACTATCGAAGGCGCAGAATTTACTAGGGTTGTCGTTCGTAAAGCCTACGAGATGGGAGCCAAAACGGTACATATTAATTGGTCTGATGACGCGATCACACGTAGTAAATATGAACACGAATCCAAAGATACACTAGCGGATGTGCCAGAATGGAAAGTGAAAATGTATGACTATTTTGCTGAAGGCGGAGCAGCAATTCTTTCCATCCGTTCGACGGACCCTGATCTTCTGCAGGGGATTGATGGGGAAAAAATCCAGGCTGCCAATAAAGCCGGAGCTGAAGCGATGAAAAATTTCCGTAACTACACAATGAACGACCGCATCCAATGGTCAATCGTTTCTATACCGATTACTTCCTGGGCCAAGAAAATTTTTCCTGATTCTAATGGAGAAGAAGCAGTTGAAAAGCTTTGGGAACAAATATTCAAAATTGTACGCGTGGATCATGATGACCCGGTTGCAGCCTGGGAAAGACATAACAGCATTTTATCTCAAGCCTGTAACTTCCTGAATCGCAAGAAGTATAAAAAACTTGTTTATAAAGCACCTGGAACGGATCTTGAAGTGGAACTTCCGGAAGGTCATGTGTGGAAAGGCGGAGCAGCCAAGACGGAGAAAGAGGGAGTTCCTTTCAATCCGAACATGCCAACAGAAGAGGTTTTTACAGTACCTCATAAATATGGTGTTAATGGTACAGTTTCCAGCACTAAGCCACTGAACTACGGGGGAAACCTGATCGATGACTTTACACTCACGTTCAAAGATGGGAAAGTAGTTGATTTCAAAGCCGGAAAAGGTGAATCAACATTAAAATATCTACTTGAAACGGACGAGGGCTCGACTCATTTAGGAGAGCTGGCACTCGTACCAGATGAGTCACCAATTTCCCAGTCAGGATTAATTTTTTATAACACATTGTATGATGAAAATGCCTCCTGCCACTTGGCGCTCGGTAAAGCATATCCGAATAACCTGGAAGGCGGATCCGATATGGATGAAGACGAGCTTGATAAACATGGTGTCAATGATAGCTTGTCCCACGTTGACTTCATGATGGGCTCCAATGAACTGGATATTGATGGAGTTCTTGCAGATGGCACAAGTGAACCAGTCATGCGAAACGGCAGCTGGGCAATAAATTTTGATTAATACAAAATAGAAAGGCCGGATGCTGTTCAGCATCCGGCTTTCCTTTGTTCTGGTTTCCATTTCAATAAGTTGGTGTTGGTATATCCCATAAAAACTCCGCAATCGCGGCATCTACGCCAAAATGTTCGTGTAAGCCTGAATGGGTTGCAGTAGTGTCGGAAAAGATTTTCTGTTGATAATTTTTTGCTGGAACGATTTCTTTGATTCCTAGTGCGCTCGTTAATGCAACTAACCCATCGGTTTTGTTTTGTTCATATCTGTCAGACTCAGCTTGCATGGCATGTTCGTCAGTTATGTTTTCATTGATGACCCCTGCGATTGCCAGAACATCGACATGTCCAGGGAAATATTCTTTATTGTCAAACATATTTGTCAAAGCCTGCGATTCCGGTCTAAGATCTACCGTCGCATTTCCAGTGTTGAAAGCAAAATATTTTTTGTTATCAATCCCCAGGAAGGGGCTCGCAATGACTACAAGTTTTTCAATTTTAGGTAAATTGTTACCCTGTTGGTGAAGCAGCATGTTAGTTGATGTCAAACCGCCCATCGAATGGCCGACAAGGTTCGTTTGTTTAATGCCATAGTTTGTCTTGAGCAGTTCCATGATATTAATAAGCCAGTTGGTTTGAGTTTCAATACTGGCCCTGTTGTTTTCGAAGATTACTTGAATGAATGGGTTCTTTTTATTAGGAATACCCCCACGGACTGCGATTTCCCCATTCGCCGATACGCGGAAAACCATTCGTTTCATTCCCCAATCATTGGCTTCGAAGCGGGAAAGCATATAATTGAATGAACCAGGTCCCCCTTTGAAACCGTGAACAAAAACGGTTGGGGTGAGCTCTTTTCCTTCTTTTGAGCTGATAGGAGCAGAATTTATAAAAAATAACGGAATTCCGCACATGAAAAAGGCAATGAAAAGTGCGAGGACTTTCTTGTTTTTAATGAATGTCATGCATGTTCCTCCTGCAATATACTTCTTCCATTTTAATATATTTAAAGCACATCTTAAAGCCTTATATTACAGTTTTGTTACAAAACTTGGAAAGTTACGCTTCAGTTTGGGTAATCAATATCAAGGGTATTGGATAAATAGTGTTTAACTACTAGAAATGGAGGCGAAGTATATATGAGTGGGCCGGATAACCATCTGATGGGATTTCAGCCGAACCCTAATGATTTCGGCAAATGCAGTAATTGTGGTAAAGTACTGACAAGCAAAAAAGAAGAGAAAGTTCAACTATGTAAGGATTGCCAAAAGAGGCATAAGGATGAAGTGGAAGACCTTGATCAGCCACAAGGTGAATGACCACTTGAGTTCAAACCATAGATCAGTGAATTTTAAAAGTGTCTAGAGTAAAAAACACCGCGGAGGAAACTTCATTTTCTCCGCGGTGTTTTTATTGCGTTTTTCATTCAGCTGTAGCGCCTACCCCCTCGAGGTCTTAAGCCGATCCTCTCTGTGACAAAAACCGTCACGACGAGGCTTGTCTTAAGCTGGTCGGGGGTGAGCAGGCGCTTCCGCATTTGTCGCATCCAGCTGTAGCGCCTACCCCCCTCGAGGTCTTAAGTCAATCCTCTCTGTGACACAAAAACGTCACGACGAGGCTTGTCTTAAGCTGGTCGGGGGTGAGCAGGCGCTTCCGCATTTGTCGCATCCAGCTGTAGCGCCTACCCCCTCGAGGTCTTAAGTCAATCCTCTCTGTGACACAAAAACGTCACGACGAGGCTTGTCTTAAGCTGGTCGGGGGTGAATGAGGCGCTTTCGCTATAGGTTAATCCTTTTTTAATACAGCTCGAACCGGGCTTCCGTCTGCTTCTGCCATTTTTAAAGGAAAGGCATTTAATTCATATCGGCCAGGTTCCACATTATCGAGCACAAGCCCCTCCAGAATAAGAATGTCATGTTCATATAAGCTGTGATGAGCAGGTAATTCTTTGCTTGTTTCCGGATCGACAGAAGGTGTGTCTACGCCAATAAGATCGATACCTTGTGTTTCCAGAAAGTGGCCAAGATTCTCTTCGAGGACAGTGTATTCAGTTGGGAAAGTGCTCCTGTCCCTCCAACTGTTTGAACGGACGATCAGTTTCGTGACACCAGTAAAATCGACATCCCGAAAATCATCGGCACTGACAGTTTTCTTTCCGGCTAGATCGACAACCAATGCCTGACCGCAAAATCGTTCCACAGGTAATTCGGCAATCTTTTGACCTTGATTATCGTAGTGAAAGGGAGCATCTACATGGGTGCCAAGATGGTTGCTCATTTTCACGCTGCCGACATTGACTGATCCCGTTTCTTCCATTGTCCATGTCCGCTCATAATGAAAAGGTTCATCTCCAGGCCAAGGTGGTGTCTGGTGATCCAACGTCATGGAAATATCAATGATTTTCATAGAATGAACCTCCTTACGCAATGATTCCACGTTCATTTGTAAACTGCTTATACAGTTTACCTTCCATTATTTCCTTCAATCGCATTGTCATTTCATAAATATCTTCAAACGATACGTAAAGCGCGATTGGTGCAAGCCGTATCACATTAGGGGAGCGGAAATCAGGAATGACGTCTTTTGCTTTTAATGCTTTGCAAATACTTGCTGCTTCCTCATGCTCCAGACTGATATGGCCACCCCTGCGTTTTGCCTCTCTAGGATTAGCTATTGTAAAACCATAACTGCCGAGCTCCTGTTCAATCAGCTCCATAAGGAAGGTAGTTTGCTTCAGGGATTTTTCACGAATGCTCGCGATTCCTGCTTCAGCAAAAATTTCAAGAGATCCGGCCAAAGGAGCAGAGCTCAATATATGCGGTGTACCTATTTGATAGGCACCGGCTGTTTCGGCTGGAATAAGTGTATGGTCCATATCAAATTGTTTGGCTTTGCTTGAGCTGAACCATCCTGCCAGCCCCGGAGCTTGCCCTAAGTGTTTTTCATGGACATACAATCCGCCGACACCACCTGGGCCGCTGTTCAAGTATTTATACGTGCACCATACTGCAAAATCAACTCCCCATGCGTGAAGTTCATGAGGAATGGCACCAATCGAATGAGCGAGATCGAAACCGACAATAATACCTTTTTCATGGGCCGCCGTTGTTATCTTTTCGATATCCAACAGCTGACCGCTGCGGTATAAGACTGAAGGCAGCAGCACCAGTGCTATGTCATCATTCAGCATGTCGATGATCGTATCTTCATCGAGCATTCTTCCATCGTTACTCGGCACCTTGACTAAGTATTCATTAGGATCAAGACCGTGTAGCTTTAACTGGCTCTGGATTGCATATATATCGGATGGGAAATTGAGTTCATCGGCGAGAATTTTATTTCTATTCCCTGTCGGTTTATAAAAGGTGGCCAGCAGCTGGTGAAGGTTAGTTGTTATGGAGCCGGTGTTGATCACTTCTTCATCCTTCGCCCCGATTAGCGGTGCAGTCATAGAACCAAGCTTTTCGGACAGGTAATACCAGGGTTCTTTCCCCTCTGTCCATCCTTCAATTCCATGTTCCTTCCAGTCTTCAAGCGAAGTGAGCAGGGATTTTTCCGCACGCTTCGACAAGAGCCCCAGCGAGTTGCCGTCCATGTACAGCCTGGGCTCATTTATGTAAAATTCCTCTTTGAAATGGGCAAGTGGATCCTTTTTATCCAAGTTTCTTGCATCTTCTTTTCGTATCATGGGAACCCCTCCTGCCTGTATTATAACAAAACAGCAAAAAAAAGAGGCATAAAAATGTCTATGCCTCGGTCTGTACTTCTCTTTTTTCGTTATCTGTGTCTTCCTCTTCAGGTGGATAAGTGCGTTTGATGAAAGCTGATAGAATAATGCCGATGAAGGATAGCACCGTTATGACTAAGAATGCCACATTTACCCCATGGATATCTGGGTGCTCAATCGATGGCTGCTGCCTGGCAGTTTGAGCTGTGGTTGTCATTACTGTTACTAAGATAGCAGTACCAATGGAAGCTGCAATTTGACGCATCGTGTTATTCATTGCGGCACCATGCGGAATCAGTTTTTGCGACAATTCATTCAGTCCTGCGGTAGTAACCGGCATCATAACCATAGACAGTCCAAACATTCGTACAGAATAAGCGATTGTCAAATAGATGAGTGAAGTCGACGTATCTAAAAAGGATAATGACAGCGTCGCTCCTGTTACTATAGTAAGGCCGACAACGGCAAGCAGTCGTGCGCCGATTTTATCGAAAATACGGCCGGTAATAGGTGACATCAGTCCGCTTATCAATGCTCCTGGCAATAGCACCAGGCCAGATTCAAACGGTGTGTATTCCCGCATATTTTGCATATAGAGAGGAATAAGTGTTTCGGAACCGATCAGTCCAAGGAAAGCAATCATTCCGATGATAGTGGCAATCGTAAACGTCCTTCCTTTGAATACCCGGAATTCGAGCATAGGATGATCCATCCGAAGCTGTTTGCCGATGAAAAATACGAGCGTAACGGCACCGACCGATAGAGCTGTAATTGTTATTGAACTCCCCCAGCCATTATTACCGGCACTCGTAAAGCCATAAAGAAGGCTTCCGAACCCGATGGACGATAATATAATCGAAGGAATGTTCACCTTCGGGTAGGAAAGCTCCGTTACATTTCTCAAAATAAAATGGGCAATAACAATAATCAGTAATGCTAACGGCAGAATGAACCAGAATAACACGCGCCAGGAATAATGAGCCGTTAGCCAGCCGGAAAGGGCAGGACCGATAGCCGGGGCAAATGAAATGACAAGGCCAATATACCCCATCGCAGCCCCTCGTCGATTAACTGGGAAAATTAACAGGAATACGGTCTGCATCAATGGCAGCATTACGCCGGCACCTGCTGATTGTATGACCCTGCCAAGTAACAGTACTTGAAAATTCGGGGCAATACCACCGACAACCGTACCAAGAACAAACACACTCATTGCTGTCATGAAAAGCTGTCTAGTTGTAAACCGTTCAATCAAAAAAGCACTGATGGGGATCATGATCCCATTGACCAGCATGAAAACAGTCGTCAGCCACTGAGCAGAGTTAGCTGATACATTCATCTCGTGCATGATCGGCGGAATCGCTGTGATCATCAATGTCTGGTTTAGTATGGTGATGAATGACCCTGCCAGCAGTAATGCAGCCATCAATACTTTGTTATAGTTTTCCTGTGCCACCAGTATTCCTCCCTTCCCATAAAAACGCTAGACCAATTATGAAATTATACTTTCTTCGTTTCATCGACACAACTATTAAGCTCGCAATAATTGATACCCTCTAAGCACCTTTAAAAATCTTAAAATAACAAGTCTGGCATTCTAAGGTAAACAACTTGCTGCCGGACAGAGCAGACATAGAAAATTTTCGGAGACATTTTGATTGTAGTGGTTGTGGTATGCTAGTTTTACCTTTAAGAAAGGTTAACTATGTTAAAGGGTTTCAGTATAAGTAAACTGAGGCATTCGCCATAAGGACTTGGCGACAAGCCATGTTCTTCTAAAAAACTCAGGAGGGTAAGTGTTTTGGTGGATCATACTATAAAGGAATTGAAAAGAGAAGAAGAGGTCAGGCAGGCTTTTCCGGTGTTAAAGCAGCTGCGAGGTCATTTAGATGAAGAAGCTTTCGTGGAGCTTGTATTCGAGGCAAAGGAACGAGATATGTACAAGCTTTATGCTTTATATAAAAAAGACACCATAGTGGCAGTGACAGGATTCAAGCCGATGATAACGCTATATTATGGAAGGTTTGTGTGGGTGTGTGACTTGGTTACGGACGAAGTTTGGCGTTCACAAGGTTACGGTAAAAAACTACTTAATTTCGTGGAATTCTGGGCAATCAAAAATAATTTTGAGAGCGTTGCTTTATCCTCCGGGCTACAGCGCACGGAAGCCCACAGCTTTTATGAAACCAAGATGGATTATGACAAAGCCAGCTATGTATTTAAGAAAAATTTGAAATAGGGTGATAGAATGACAGAAATCAGGAACATTTTTTGTGTAGGCAGAAATTATGCAGCCCATGCGAAAGAACTTCAAAATGAGGTACCTGAGCAGCCAATGATATTTTCTAAACCAACTCATGCTTTTATTCATGCGAATGGGAATTCTATTACGATACCCAAAGACAGGGGAGAGGTCCATTATGAGACCGAACTGGTCATCCGGATCGGCAAATCATTTCAGGATGGAATGCGTGCGGAGGAAGTTATTGAACAAATGGCGATTGGGCTGGATCTCACCTTACGTGATGTACAAAACAGCTTGAAAGAAAAAGGGCATCCTTGGCTGCTTGCAAAGGGTTTCCCCAATGCCGCAGTCATCAGTGACTTTATCCCGTTCGAAGGAATCGAAGCATGCAAAAGGAATAACTTCTCTTTATGGAAAAATAATGAACAGGTACAATCGGGAAATATCAGGCTGATGATTTTTGATTTTCAAACAATCATCGAATACTGCGCCAGCAACCTTGGCCTTGGCGAAGGGGACATCATCTTTACTGGCACCCCGGAAGGCGTAGGAACGATTACTCCTGGTGATCAAGTAGAAATGTTATGGGGAAATAAAATTTTAGGAAGCTGTACCTTCAGTTAGTGTACATGACAGCTGCGTTATATTTTTTCTGTTGGGAACAAATATTAGGGCATCGCAATTTATTTTGACGAAATCAACGAGGCTGGGACATAAGTAAACCAACGATATAAAATTGAATTGTACAGCCTCTTTTTTTATTGTTGATACCGAAAAAGTATGGCTGGGAAACGATTCCCTTTCCGCAGGGAAGACGACAAGTCTCCTCGGGCTTTGCCCTGCGGGGCCTCGTCAGCCTTGCCTCTCCTGCAGGAGTCTCATCGTTTCCCTGTCCAAATTGGCAATCAACAATGCAAATATCTTCATTTTTATGTACTAAAAAACCGTAAAGAAAAGTCAACTTCTTCGTGGTTTTTCATTTCAAAGAGGCCTTTTGGTCCATCCCCATTTTAGCCTAATTCATTTTTTTCCCAGCACTGTTTTAACTGCTTCTGGAATCCATGTAGTTGATTTTGAGTTTGATATCTTGTGGGTGGTCACCAAATTCACGGCCAAATAAATTGATTCCGCCCTTGTGAAGAGCCTCCTCTTTTACCCCTATTTTAAATGTTAGAAAATTATTGTTCTCTAACTCTAAGTCTGCAACGGTTATATCTGAAAGGTAAAATACATCGATTGTCGTTTTCTCCCTATCTACTATCCACGTCTTTAATGTCCCATACTGCGTATAGTCTGTTTCAGCCCAGGATTTTGGGTTTAATTTTCCTGGTCGATCACCAAAGTCTCCCGGACTTGTCCATGTTCCTATATCGATGCCATTTAACCAGACAGTAATATCGGATGGCCAATTTGGATCAAAGTGTGGGGCCTCAGAGCATATCTCCAATGAAAGATCAATTGAATCAACAGTCTTACCATCTGGGATTACTAAAGGAAGCTTATACTCGAAATATCCCTTCCTAGTCCAAATCAACTGAGCCTCCATACGCCTGGGATTAAAAAATTGCCCGGGCTGGTCTTCTGGAATCAGTTTTCCTGATTGGCTCGCCATCCCGCAAGTAGGAGCAACCTCGTAGTCCACGTATTGACCTATGGGAATTTCCACTTCAAAACTTTCATATTCAGTTAAATGGTCTTTAGGGTCATTGAGCTGGATATGGATATCGTCAAAATTTCGTGAGCACACTCTCATAGACCCCCTTTGGGCAGGACGCAGTTGAGTCAGTACTAGACCGGCTTCTTCAAGAACTTTGATATGAGAAGCAGCTGTAGAAACAGGAATGCTTAAATCTTCTGCTAACTCATGAATGTTAGCTTTTTTAGTATTTAAAAGGCTGATAATCTTTAACCTTGCTTCAGAGGATAAAGCGCGGGATACCTTCTGAAGCTCATCAGGATGCTTAATTGATAATTCTAACAACATGAGACCCCCTGTACATGTGATTTGATACAGAAAATATGTAACATTAACTCATTCAAACTAAACTATCTATATCCTAACGAATTTTTAATTTTTTTAAAAGTTTTTCTAACCTTTAATAAACCAATTATCTGCACATCCTTTGTTACAAAAAATATGTATGTATACATAAAATAGTTAAAATTATTTTGACAATTCAGAAATGAAAGCGTATTCTCTTATGTAAGAAAAAATATAAGTCTATCTATTAACCTTTTACATAATCAATTTGCAGACGAACAGGAGGATGAAAGTGCATAGGTTTCTAAGTATTATCATGTTTTGTGGAATAGTCGGATTACTGGCAGGCTGTGGGTCATCCAGTGTAGCAGAGAGCGATAAAATTGTTGTTGGATTTTCTCAAATGGAAAATAACAACCCATGGCGGATTGCAGAAACAGAAAGTATCAGAAATGAAGCTGAAAAAAGAGGCTACGAAATGGTATATACCGACGCCCAAGGTGATACCGCCAAACAGCTTTCAGACATTGAAGATATGATTGCCCAAGGGGTAGATTACATTGTTCTTGCACCTCGAGAATATAAGGGGCTTGGACCAGCTTTGAAATCCGCGAAAAAAGCGGGTGTGCCTGTTATCTTTGTCGATCGAATGGCTGAAGGAAAAGCTGGCGAAGATTATGTAACATTTATTGGATCCGACTTCGTTAAGCAGGGAAAACGTGCTGCTAAATGGCTGGTAAAGGAGTTAAATGGAAAAGGGAATATTGTAGAATTATCAGGAACGACAGGTTCTTCTGTAGCTATCGAACGAGCTGAGGGGTTCCGGAATTACCTGGAGGAACATGCCCCGGATATGAAAATCATAGCTTCTCAAACAGGGGATTTCGCCAGAGCGGAGGGTCAGAAGGTTATGGAAAGTATGCTACAGGCGAATGGAAATAACATTGATGCTGTTTACGCTCATAATGATGAAATGGCTATTGGCGCTATAAATGCTATTAAATCTGCGGGATTAAATCCCGGAGAAGATATTACTGTTGTTTCAGTAGACGGAACTAAAGATGCGCTGCAAGCAATCATTGATGGTGACTTGGGAGCTACTGTAGAAAGCTCACCCTTTTTTGGTCCTGTAGTTTTTGATGTAATTGAGAAACTGGAATCAGGAGAACAGGTGGATACAGAAATTATCATAGAAGATCGTTTTTTTGATAAGAGTAATGCGAAAGAATTTGTGGATGAAGCTTATTAAGAATGCTTGTTAGCGAAGGAAGATGAAAGGAAGGTGGGGAACGCGATGCTCAGGATGGAAAGTATTACAAAAAAGTTTCCGGGAGTCATGGCATTAAAAGGCGTTTCATTTGAAGTGTACCCTGGAGAGATCCATGCACTAATGGGGGAAAATGGTGCCGGTAAATCCACATTAATAAAGATACTGACCGGTGTTTATCAGAGAGACGGAGGCAATGTACTCTTTGACGGGAAGAAAGTAAATTTTAAAACGCCTCTTGAAGCCCAGGAGGGAGGAATAAGTACCATTTACCAGGAAGTTTCCCTGATCCCTAATCTTACAATAGCAGAGAACGTCATGCTGGGGCGAGAACCTAAAACGAAGTGGGGAAGCATTGACTGGAAAAAGGTTTATAAAGAAGCAGAGATTATCCTTTCCTCCTTGGGGATAACCGTTGATGTTAAAAAGTCGGTTAATGAATACAGTACAGCCATCCAGCAAATGGTCTCCATTGCCCGCTCGGTTTCCATGAAGGCGAAGCTTGTCATCATGGATGAACCGACGTCTTCCCTGGATGACAAGGAAGTGGAAGTGCTGTATAAAGTAATGAATCAGCTTAAAGCACAGGGGATTGCCATTATTTTTGTCAGCCACCGCCTTGAGGAAATTTATAAGATGTGTGACAAAATCAGTGTCTTAAGAGACGGCAGCTACATAGGTACTTGGAAAACCAGCGAACTCCAGCAAGAGAGCCTTATTGCCCGGATGATAGGCAAGAGTGAAAGAGAAGTTGCATCCCTGTCTGACAAAAGAGAAGCATTGGACAAAAGCGGTGAAAGTGTACTTATTCAATTGGAAGGTGTAAAACAAGGAAATAAAGTTCGAAATGTCCATTTTTCTTTACATCAAGGAGAAATTCTCGGGTTGGCAGGGCTTCTTGGTTCGGGGAGATCTGAAGTGGCTAAAATAATAGCCGGCATTGATGGAAAAGAAGAAGGAACCCTTCAAATTCACGGAAAGGAAGTGAATTTATATAACACGAAGCAGGCTATACAAAAGGGTGTTGCTATTTTAACGGAGAATCGCAAAACAGAAGGGATTATCCCAAATATGTCTGTTCGTGAAAATATTACGCTTGCATGTCTTCCGAAAATCTCCAAATTCAGCTTTATATCTAAGAGGAAACAAGCGAAACTTGTGGATCAATATATCAGGCGGCTGGGTATAAAAACTCCAAATCCTGAACAAAAAATAAAAAACTTAAGTGGAGGTAACCAGCAGAAGGTCCTCTTAGCGAGATGGCTTGCTTTAAATCCTGATTTGCTCATTTTGGACGAACCTACCCGTGGTATCGACATTGGAGCGAAGGCAGAGATTCACTCTTTAATGGATGAATTATCTGCAAACGGATTAAGTCTATTAATAATCTCCTCAGAGTTTGATGAACTAATTCAAAATACTGACCGAATTATTGTACTAAAAGATGGTGTTAGAGTAGGAGAGCTTCAGGGAGAGGAAAGGACCCAGGATAATATTATGGCCGTCATTGCTAACGAAGGTGGTATCGGCGAGGGAAAGGAGGCAACCGTAACGCATGGCTAACTCAAACGCAGTTGTAAGTGAGACAAAGCTTAAAAAGCAGACAGAATTCCCGCTGACTAAAGCTATTTTACCTGCCATAATTTTGTTGCTTGCTTTGTTTAATGTTCTAGTTACGGAAAACTTCTTTGCTCTTCAGTCCCTTTGGAATTTATTAATTCTTATATCAACCACTGCTCTTGTAGCGATAGGCATGACACTGGTTATTGCTACTGGAGGAATTGATTTGTCGGTTGGATCAATTATGGCAGTGGCAGCCGTCACATCAACATTCCTTCTTGAAACGAATCTATTTATTCTGGTTGCTGGGACGCTTGGGGTCTGTTTATTATTCGGTATCTTTAATGGTGCAGTTATCTCCTACATTGGTGTTCAGCCGATTATCGCTACGTTGGCGATGATGATCGCAGGGAGAGGACTTGCTCAGGTTGCGACTGAAGGATATTTGATTTCTTTTTCAAATCCTGCTTATGGATTTATCGGAAAAGGTTCCATAGCAGGAATTCCAGTACCTGTACTGATTCTATTCATAGTGGCTGCCTTGATTTATACAGTAGTAAAACATACGACTTTTGGGAGATATGTCGAGGCTATTGGTGATAATGAGAGGGCGGCAAATCTAGCTGGCATTAATGTGAAACTGGTGAAATTAATAGTGTATAGCATTGCGGCTGTACTTGCAGCGTTAGCAGGTCTCATTGAAACTTCCCGGCTTGCCGCAGCAGATGCAACGAGGATCGGGGAATTAATAGAATTGGACGCCATCGCTGCTGTAGTGGTTGGAGGGACCTTGATGACAGGTGGCCGACCTTATATATGGGGTACAGTAATGGGGGCCTTGTTGATGGGGTTAATCACTGTAACTTTTATCATGAATGATATCCCTCACCCATATTCTCTCGTAATTAAAGCATTCATCATTATCGGTGCAATTTTCGTCCAACGTAAAAAGTGAGGGAGGTGACATAAATGAAAGCAGCCGTACAGAGGATGACGAGTTCCATCCCTATTCGATTTAACGCCAGCTTAATCCAGCAGCAGGGGGCTTTTATAGCTCTGGTTCTACTTATTATTTATGCTAGTTTGAGCTATGAGAACTTTCTGACTTCACAAAATATTATTAACGTATTAAAGCAGAACAGTATGATTGGGATAGTAGCAGTTGGGATGACATTCGTAATCTTAACGAAAGGTATTGATTTATCAGTTGGCAGTTTAATCGCCTTAGGAGGCGTCTTGTCCGCATATTTAACCAATGTAAATATGATTCTTGCTCTTATTATTCCAATAGCAATTACCGCTTTATTAGGAATGGTAAATGGTCTAATTATTTCACGAGGAAATTTAGAACCATTTATAGTTACCTTGGCGATGATGATTGGTGTTCGAGGAATTGTTTTTATCATAACCGGAGAACAATCGGTAATTGTTACAGAAGGCGCAGAGTATTTTTATTATTTTTTAGGAAATGGTTTATTTTTGGGAGTCCCCTTCCCTGTTTGGTTACTTCTATTGATTGTGGGAATTTCCTGGTATGTCTTAAAGATGACACGTTTTGGGCGTCATACTTATGCAGTGGGAGGTAGTGAAAACGCCAGTCAGTTAATGGGAGTAAAGACTAAGAACATTAAAGTATGGGTGTATGTAATTAGCGGAACACTCTCTGGTCTTGCCGGAATCATTCTGGCCGGCAGGTTGGGAGGGGTTGCCCAGCCGGTTGCGGGGAACATGTGGGAGCTTGATGCTATTGCAGCTGTGGTAATCGGCGGCACTCTTCTGGCAGGAGGAAGAGGGGGCGTCATCGGTACCTTTATCGGTGTTATGCTCTTAGGTATCGTCCTAAATGTAATTAATCTTGATGGAACACTTAATTCCTGGTGGCAGCCAGTCATCAGAGGGCTATTTTTATTAGCGATTGTCATCATCCAAGCTAAAATCATGAATACCAAAAAGCTTAAGACATAAGTATTTTGGCTAAACCAGAGTGCTATTAACTTTCAATAAATGGGATGAACACCCATAAATATGCCATATAGGAGGGCTTTATATGACAAGTCAAATAAAAGAAGCAAAAAAGTATGATATTGGTGAAATTCAGGGAGCATTATATGGACCTGGGATAATGGGTTTAAAAGGAGCTTTCAGCAGAGAGTTTACTGCTAAACTTGGGGAAGAAATTAATGAACTATACAAGGAGGCTTTAAAAAGGGAAGGAGGGGCAGTAGGAAGAGGACCTAAACGTCACTATGTTGAAATCCATCCAGAAGATATAAGCGGTTTTGTAGAGATTGTTACCCATCCTTGGGTTAAAACGGTGTGTGAATCGGTACTGGGACCGGATTATAAAATCGTAGAAATTGGTTTTGACGTCCCTAACCCAGGGGCTGTTAATCAGCCTTGGCATCGGGACTTCCCTGCTCCAGAAGACACAACAAAAGGAAGAAGGTTGAATTCTTTAGCCTTTAACATGACAACAGTAGATGTAGAAGAGGACATGGGACCATTTGAGATTGCTCCAGGGACGCAATGGGATGATGGAAGTGAATTTGATTATGAAATGTTCCCTTCTAAAGAAAATTATTCCCGTTATGAAGAAAGAGCTCAGCAAAAGATGCCGAAAATGGGAGACATCTCTGCACGATCAGCTCTGACAATTCACAGAGGAACCACAAATCATTCTGATAAATCAAGACCAGTTCTTGTACTCGGAGTGGACGCTCCTACTGCAAATAATCATGAAAGGCATGATTTGCAAATTACTAAGGATTTTTACAAAACTCTACCAGAAGATTTAAAACGCCACCTCCATTGCCGCCTGGTTGATGAACTTGAAGTTATTGTTCAGGGACATTCTATTGAAGGATTAATGATGGGTGAGGCATAAAAGGTAAAACAAAGGGCTGTCCCATAAGACTGAAATAGACTTATGGGACAGTCCCATTTTATTATTTTGCAAAGCTTACAAGAAAAAACGGTAGTTTATAACGACAATTGATTATATCATGGTTGATTCCATTAAGCGGTTGGCGGTGACGCCTGCGGGAACAGCACGAGCCGTAGATCCACTTGGTCAAGTTATCTTTTTGACCAAGTTAGCTGAGGTCGTGCCCGCGGCAAGCATCCGCCGGTAAGCGATTCGTTAGAATCAACAACACCTTTCGATTATAAAGGAAGAGTAAATACATTAAATCTATTTCTTTTAAGAAATAACCACGTAATTCATAGAAGAAAGTGATGTTTATACCGGATAATTACAGGGAACAAAATTCGACATAACACAGCATTTATCAAAGGTTGCTAATTTAGGCTTAGATCAGTTAAGAGTTCTGATAGCAATCATTTTATTGAAAGGAAGATATCTATGGAAGTTCCTGCAGGACATGAAGCTAACTTAGGAGATGTAATCCAATTTAACTTGAATGGTTTCGAAGTGAAAGGGAAAGTCGTACCATCTTCTTGCCAGAGGTGTGTCATGGTGGATATAAGTGGTCATTCACAGAATATTGGGTTTGAGCACAACCGGACAGTAGTAGGGCCCGGTAATTATAAGGTGATTAATAAAAGATAATTTCATAAAGAGTATCCCCTTCAGCTATTGTTGAAGGGTTTTTTAATTTCCATAGTTTCATGTAATTACCAGTGTACGTATTCGATTTTTTAGAGTATAATAAGAACAAACGTTCGCATGTGTGGGGGTGGAATGTATGGAAGGGTTACTGAACAGAGCTCAAGTAGAAAAACAGCGACTCGAAATGATTTATCTGACGGAAAAGGGCACGCTTACTCAAAGAACGATTCGCATTCTAAGCGTGGATAAGGACCAATTCCTTGCTTTTTGCTATGTCCGAAAAGAAGTCCGGTCATTTAAGCGTTCAAACGTACTCTCCATTCAACCCTTTCAGGCGAGAAAACGATTTAAGTCATGGCCGATGAATTCGAACAAACTCAGCAGTCATTAAGCAAAGTCAACATCCAATGTGGGAGACATCCCGACCCAATCAGGAAAAAAGCCCTTCCAGGAACAAGTATGTCAGATACACCAGATAACAAAATAATACCTCGAAGAACCATCATGTTCTGCGAGGCATTACGGCAACGGCTATTGTTTTCCGGCAGTCAATTCAAGTTATCGAGTGACATCCCTCTCTGTTTAGAAGATGCATGTACCTTTTCTTACATAAAACCGTTTTTGACCAATATCCCTTTAATCGTACTGTAAGTATATTGGTCATCGAGCGATTCCTTCAACGCTTTCAGGCCATCCTCGTTATCGAGCCTTTCTCTTGCTTCCAGCACTTTCATTTCCGTTTCTTGATCAAACCAGGAATCCCAGTCAAAAGGATATCCTTCACTGGCAGCACGGAACAAGTGACTTTCAATAGTCACTTCACTCATTCCACGATTACGCGCTATTTCTGAGACGCTTTTTGCTTCATCTTTCCATAAGTGATAGGAAATTAAATAACTCGGCTGTTTTGCATCTTCTGCTTTCTTTTGGAAAATAGGAGTCGGTGCTTTGACGACTTTACTTTCCGGCTGTTGCTCCTTCCATGGCTTGACGGTCTCGAGAAAAGTTTCCCCATATTGTTGGTACTTCCGTTCTCCGACCCCTTTTATGGCGAGCATTTCTGACTTGGAGGCCGGCAAATATCTGGCTATATCCTTAAGGGTCGCATCCGAGAAGATAACGTAAGGGGGCAGGTTGTGTTCATCAGCTATTTCTTTTCGCAGATTCCGTAGATCTTCAAAAAGTTCCTCATTATAGTCAACGGCTGCAGTGGTTGTCGTTTTCTCAATTTTCATCCACACCTGTTTTTCCCCTTTGAGGACATCGACTGCTTTTGAAGTGAGTTGCAGGGTAGGGAATTTTCCTGACCCAGGGTTTAGCAGTTCTTCTGCTGTCAGGAAATGAATAAAGCTTGTCAGTTCTTTTTCCTTGTATTGGGATAGCAGGCCGTAGGTACTTAAGCGATTGAAACCGAATTCTTTCACTTTTTGATCAGAAGATCCGCGGAGCACTTTGGCGGTAAGACCTGCCCCGAATCGTTCACCCATTCGTTTAACACAGGAAAGTACCATTTGTGCTTCCTTGGTCATATCTTCCCGTTCGCCATCATACAGGCAATTAGAGCACTTACCGCACGGTTCACTGCCGATAGGGTCGTTGAAATACTCAAGTATATATTGCTGGAGGCAGTGGTGGGTGTGGCAGTAGTTTACCATTGACTGCAGTTTTTCGTATTCTTTTGCTTTTTTTTCCTCATCTAACAGTGACTGCTCGATCATGAACTTCTGCAGGTTTACATCCTGCCCGGAAAATAACAGGATGCAGTCACTCGGTTCACCATCTCGGCCAGCACGCCCTGCCTCCTGATAATAGGACTCGATATTCATCGGCATGGAATAATGGATAACATATCTTACGTTTGATTTGTCGATCCCCATCCCAAAGGCATTCGTTGCGACCATGATAAGTGTTTCATCCTGTATGAAGCTGTTCTGGGCTTGTTTTCGTTCCTCTTCTGTAAGACCGGCATGATACTTTCCGGCGTTGAACCCTTTCCGGAGTAAAAACTGTTGGATGAAATCGACATCTTTCCTTGTCGCAGCATAAATGATTCCTGATTCATTTTTCCGCTCAGCAGCGTAGTTTGACAAAAAATCGCGCTTGTCCTGCCCTTTGATCAGGCGGAAAGATAAATTTTCACGGGAGAATCCTGTGTTGATGACGGAATCCTCTCTAACATCGAGAAGAAGCTGGATGTCCTGAATCACTTCCCTTGTCGCTGTAGCAGTAAGAGCCATCATCGTCGGCAGGTTCGACAGCTTTTGCAAAAGTGGGACGATCGATCGGTAACTTGGCCGGAAGTCGTGCCCCCATTGGGAAATACAATGGGCTTCATCAAAGGCGATCAAGGATAACGGAATGGAATTGATGGTGTGAAAAAAATGAGAAGAATCGAAACGCTCTGGAGCTACGTAAACAAACTGGTAGATTCCTTGCTTCAATCCTTGCATCCTCTCTCTTTGCTCTTCGAAGCTTAAAGAGCTGTTGATATAAGTGGCGGGAATTCCCATCGTGGATAAAGCATCCACCTGGTCTTTCATCAAAGATATCAACGGGGAAATAATCACGGCGGTTCCAGATTTCAAAAGACCTGGTATCTGGTAGCAGATGGACTTTCCGCCACCAGTAGGCATAACGGCAAGGGTATTATTATTTTCGAGTACCTGCTGAATGGCATCTTCCTGCCCATTGCGGAAGGAAGGGTACCCGAAATATTCTTGAAGTTTTAATCTGGCTTGATCTAGCATGGCTATCATCCTTTTGAAATTCTCTATTAATGGTATCACGTTTGAATCCTTTTGAAAGGGGAAAATTTATGGAGATACAGATTTTAGGAGGGTTGGTATGAAAGCTGTTGTCATTAATAATTATGGAAATAAAGATCAGCTGACAATGGAAGAAATCGATAAGCCTGAAATCACGGATGACCAGGTTTTGGTGGAAGTACACGCGACATCCATTAACCCGATTGATTGGAAGCTGCGTGAGGGCTACCTAAAAGAAATGATAGATTTTGAATTTCCAATTATTCTCGGCTGGGATGCTGCGGGAATCGTGAAGGAAAAAGGGAAAAACGTAACCAAATTTAATATCGGTGACAGGGTATTCGCCCGGCCGGATTTGACGCGTTATGGTACTTATGCCGAATATGCCGCAATTGATGAGAAACTGTTAGCTAAAATACCGGAAAATATTAATTTTGAAGAAGCCGCAGCCGTACCTCTGGCAGGACTGACAGCGTGGCAATGCCTCGTCGACTTTTCTGAGATAAAAGATGGGGACAAAGTGTTGGTTCATGCCGGTTCGGGTGGTGTCGGCAGTTTTGCTATTCAGCTTGCCAAACATTTTGGTGCTTATGTAGCGACTACTGCGAGTGGAGAAAACCAGGACTGGGTGACGGAGCTTGGTGTCGATCGCTTCATCAATTATAAAGAAGAAGACTTTAGCGAGGTTTTGGAGGAATTCGATATTGTAGTTGATACCATTGGTGGAGATGTGCAGTCGAAAAGTTATCAGGTGTTGAAGGAAGGCGGCAGACTGGTATCCATCGTCCAACCTCCTGATGAGGAGGAAGCGGAAAAATATAGAGTAAAAGCAGGGTTTCATTGGCTGGAACCTAAGGGAGAACAGCTTGCAAAAATTGCTGAGTTGATGAAAACGGGCGAACTTACGCCTGTCATCGGCCATCACTTCGAATTCAGTGAAGACGGATTAAAAGAAGCGCATGCTACCAGTGAGACTCATCATGCCAAAGGAAAGATTGCTATTTCTATTAAAAAATAGTATAACTGAAGCACCGGGTATTTTGTAGAATTTTCTGACTACTCGGTGCTTTTTTAGGGTATTAGAAGGGGGAAGTAAAAAAAGGTAGGGGGACGGAACTTATGCTGAACAACTATCAGACAGCTGAATATTTTGATGAAATGATGAAAGATACGGAAAAACCAAAGCCTCATTACGAACGCTTCTATCAAATGCTCCGACAATTTTCCATAGACAATCTCCATGAAAAAAATGAAACCGCCCAGCTGAGCTTTTTGCGACAGGGTATCACCTTTACCGTTTATAATGAATCAGTCGGCACTGAGCGGACAATGCCGTTTGATTTTGTGCCAATTATCATTCCATCCCACAATTGGAAGAAGATTGAACGGGGAATGAAGCAGCGCGTCCAGGCACTGAACCATTTTCTTGAAGATGTTTATGGGGATCAGGAAATTATTAAAGATGGAATAATTCCGCGAGACTTAGTCGAACAAAATCCATATTATTATAAAGAACAATCGGAAGGATTGAATATTCCCCACAACAACCATATTTTCCTGGCAGGCATCGATCTGATCCGCGATGAGAACGGGGAGTACCGTGTTCTGGAGGATAATCTCCGGAACCCTTCGGGAATGTCCTATGTATTCCAAAATCGGTATGTCATGCGTCAGGTTTATCCGGAACTATTTGGTGAACATTCTATCCATACGCTGGAGCATCAACTATCGGAACTGCATCAGGCATTAATCGCCCATGTCCCGGAAAATTCAAAAAACCCATTGCATCCTTGCGCTGTTCTGTTAACACCGGGAAGCTACAACTCTGCTTATTATGATCATGTCTTTTTAGCCCAGCAAATGGGTATAGAGCTAGTAGAAGGAAGAGACCTTATCGTCAGGGACGACGTAGTTTATATGAAAACAATCCGAGGACTTAAGCGAGTGGATATCATCTACCGCAGGATTGATGATGACTTCCTCGACCCAGATGCATTTGATCCCAGGTCCGTATTGGGCGTACGGGGATTACTCAAAGCTTACCAGAAAGGCAATGTTTCCATCCTTAACGGTATTGGTAATGGAGTTGCTGATGATAAAGCGATGTATGCCTTTGTGCCTGATATGATCCGTTATTATTTGAACGAAGATCCGATCATTCCGAATGTACAGACATACTTTCTTCGTAATCCTGAACATCAGGATTATGTTTTGAATAACCTGGACAAGTTAGTAGTCAAAAATGTTGGTGCGTCAGGTGGATATGACATGCTGATTGGCCCGCATGCGGATGAACAGGAAATTGAAATGTTCCGGAAGAAAATAATAGAAAAGCCGAGCCAGTATATCGCCCAGCCTACGATTAAATTGTCACGGGCGCCAGCGTTCCAGGGAGGGCGGTTCTATCCGTGTCATGTTGACCTGCGTGTGTTCGTCATGACTGGGTCAAAAAGCCACGTATTGCCAGGCGGGCTTTCCCGTGTCGCATTGAAGGAGGGTTCTCTGGTCGTCAATTCCTCCCAGGGCGGCGGAGGCAAGGATACCTGGGTATTGCATGAAGGAGGTAATCACCATGCTTAGTCGAGTAGCTAATTCATTATTTTGGATGGCTCGGAACATTGAAAGGGCAGAAAATAATGCCAGCGTACTGCAGGTGCAATTGATCAATATGCTGGAAGCGGATGATGCAGAAGTGCTTGACCGAGATTGGGAAGAAGTTTTGGAAATCGTGGTTTCTCTTGCAGAGTACCAGTCACAGCATCCCCATTTTAAAACAGATGAAATCATCCATTATGTAGCTTTTGCTGATAAAAACTATAACTCTCTTATCAATTGCATGACTTACGCCCGTGAGAATGCCAGAGCGACAAGAGATATGATACCAGAGCGATTATGGGAAGTTTTGAATAAATTCTACCTGGAGCTTCCTGCCATCCGCAGGAATGATTTCACCCTTCAGGAAATCCAGGATTTTTTGAAAACGATCACGATGACCTCCATGACCGCTCAGGGAGTAGTGGAATCATCGATGATAAGAGGAGTTCCATATTCGTTCATCAAAATCGGCAAATGGCTGGAGCGCGCTGAAAAGACAGCCCGTATCCTGAATGTCATTTGTGAAAAAGCCCGCAAGGAAAAACAGGGCTCCGTCAATCATCATTATTACTGGTTATCGGCACTTCGCCTGGTCAACGGCTATGATGCGTATATTAAAGAACACCCGCCGACAATGGATGCAGAGCACGTCCTGCAGTTCATCATTGAGGAGGACAGATTTCCAAGATCCATCCGTTACTGTATGGATCATGTGATGGAAACAATCAATAAATTGGAAAAAGGAGAAATCAACCATTATTCCGAACGATTGTTCCAAATGTTAGAAACGATTCAGCAGGAGGTCATTTCTTTTAAGTCGAATGATATGTCCATGGAAGAGCTGATGGACTTCCTAAATCACTTTCAAAATCGTTGTATTCAAATCGGACAGATATTTTCAGAAACCTATTATTTAGTTGAACCAGTCGAAATAAAATGATGACAGTGGGTATCCTTGGGAGTATCAGGTCATAATTTAGATAAGAGACAAATTTTTTCCCTTGCTGGAGGAGTTTAATCGTGAAGTACCAGATTGAGCATACAAATACGTTCCACTATGAAAATCCTGTTGACCAGAGTATGAACCACATCCGCCTGAAGCCGAGGACCGATGAGTGCCAGCGGTTATTGTCCTATCGGACGGATATCACCCCCTCATCCATGACGAAGGAACATATCGATCTATGGGGGAATCATGTGGAAACTTTTTTTATCCCGGAAAAGCATGAGCATCTTACCGTAAAAACAAGCTCGACCATCAGTATTCAAAAAAGTCCTTTCATACGGATGATCCGCTATACCGATGAGATGATGGAGATTTTCAATTCCCAGCTTTTCCATAAGCATTATTTAGCTTACCTGAACGAAACACCATATACGTTCCTTTATAAAGATCAAGTTGAGGAGATCGTCGCAGCTGTTGGTGATCCCCGTGACCCGATTAAATTCTCCCTCGATTTGATGGCTTATATCAATCAGTCGATTTATTATGACGGTACTGCAACCCATGTTTATACGAAAGCCTATGAAAGCTGGCCGGAAAAACGGGGAGTGTGCCAGGATTATGCCCATATCATGCTGGCAGTCCTTCGTGCTAACGGGATACCGGCTAGATACGTGAGTGGCTATTTATATGTCGGAGAGGATTCTGCCCTGGTGGGAGATGCCGCAACTCATGCGTGGGTAGAAATAATGGTTCCTGGAATAGGCTGGGTAGGACTCGATCCAACCAATAATGTTGAAGCCCTTGAGCAGCACATCCGAATAGGGACGGGAAGAGATTATGCCGATCTCAGCCCGCTCCAGGGTGTCTACCGCGGTGGTCAGCAGACACTTGATGTTAAAGTTAGTGTTACCTTGATTGAAAGCTGAAAAAGCAGGCCTCCTTTTGGCCTGCTTTTTCAGCTTGTAGAGAAACCCCTAAGTATTCCTTCACGCTATATTGATCAAGCTGCCTTCTTGACCAAGAAGGCTTGAGGCCGTGCCCGCGTCAATCATCCGCCGGCAAGCGGTTCGTAAGGATCAATGACCAGCTTTAACAACTCTACTATATTAAGAAGGACTTTTTTAAGCGGAAGCATGTATTCATGGAATAAGATTAGCCTGATACGAATAAAATTCCAAAAGAAAAAGTGCCGATACGCTTGAAAAAAGAAGCGCACGGCACTTTTCTTCTTTATTTGTCTGTCGGAATCAACCTGTCTGAGGAGATGAACAGGTGGAACAGTAAGCCACCTAATGCCCCTATAATAGCAGGGATCACCCAGCCAAGTCCCAAGGAGAATAATGGCAGTTGCTGCATCATCCCTTCTACAGCGGATAAGTCGATTCCGAAAGCGACAAGACCGTCGTAAAGACTGATAATCGATGTCATGAGGATGGCCCCACGATACACATAAAGAGAACCATTGAAAAGCCTGTGGGTAAACGCCAAAATTACCAATACGATTGCAATAGGATAAATAAACACTAAAACCGGTACTGAATAGGCGATAATTTGATTCAAACCGACATTGGATACTGCAAAGCTGATGAGGGTAATTACCGTGATGACAATGTTATACGATAATTTTGGGAATACCCGGTTAAAAAATTGACCACAGGCTACTGTAAGGCCCACACAGGTAGTGAAGCAGGCCAGCGCAACGATGATACCTAGTAAAACAGTACCTATCTGCCCATACATTAAATTTGCCGCACCGGAAAGAATTTCTCCGCCGTTTGCATAGCTGCCTTCACTTGCCATCTTTGCACCGATCCATCCGATAGATGTATATACGGCTGTAAGACCGGTTGCGGTTACTGCACCGACTTTAAGGGTGTACCGCGTGATTTCTTTCTGATCGGTAACTCCTCTTTCTTTTAATGCCGTGATAACGATGATGCCGAATGCAAGGGCAGCAATGGCATCCATCGTCAAATAACCTTCCAGAAAGCCTGTGAAAAAGGGTGTAGATTGATACTTTTCTGTCGGTTGGATCAATGAACCGTCTAATAAGAAAAAGCTTCCGATTACAAGACCAATGATAGAAAGCAGTAATAGAGGTGTCAGCCATTGTCCGATCCGGTCAACAATCTTGGAAGGGTTAAGACTGACCCAAAATACGAGAGCAAAGAAAATGATGGTGAACAGAAGTAACATTCCGGCTGATCCACCCGCCAGTGGCTGCACTCCCATTTCAAAGGCCACATTAGCGGCACGCGGGATACCGAAGAATGGCCCAATTGCCAGGTAGATGGCTGCTGTAAAGAGCAGACCGAATAATGGATGAACCCGGCTTCCTAATTCAATTGTTCCATTTCTTATTAAGGAAATTGCAGTTACTGTAATAACGGGTATTCCGACGCCGGTTAATACGAAGCCTGCAATTGCTGGCCAGTAGGAAGTGCCAGCCTCAATCCCCAGGGAAGTCGGATAAATTAGGTTTCCTGCCCCGAAAAATAGTGCGAATAACGTAAAGCCAATAAAGACTGTATCTCGTCGTTTCATAATACATCCTCCTTGATGGGTCCTGTTGTAAGTGTGCCGTTAAAAAAGCCCTCCCTCATCCAGGGTAGAGCTCACTAAGTGTGTGCTATGATTGCGCTTACATCTGTTTTTCTATATACCCTGAGATATTCGATAAGGCACAGGAGACGACTCAGATTTTTTTGAATATTATCAAGACGGGATAATACTATCAATGTCGAAAAATTATGTCAATCCATTTTTGCAAAGTAATAATTGTTAATTTCATCCGTTCACAAAACTTTCATGAAAATGCTTACAAATAAAACCTTATAGTTTACATTAATGTAGGGGGAATATAGAATATCCCTATATCTTTAAAATAAGGAAATTAAGCGATTTTTATTGCTTCCAAATAAAGGGGTTGTACCATGATTGATTCGATTTTAGTCCAATTCATGCTTATCTTAGCTTTAGGAATTGGTTCCCAGTGGGCAGCCTGGAGATACCGGCTTCCAGCCATCGTTCTAATGTCAATCGCTGGTTTACTGGCGGGACCGGTCCTTGGATTGATGAATCCGGAGGAAAGTTTTGGGGATCTTTATAAACCGATCATCGCCGTTGCCGTAGCGATCATCCTGTTTGATGGAAGCTTGAACCTTAACTTTAAAGAAGTGAAAGGACTCGGAAAACCTGTATTCCGAATTGTTACCTTAGGGGCTTTCATCAGCTGGATCGCAGGAGCTATGGCAGCTCACTATGTAGGAGGTCTGGCTTGGGCAGTCGCATTCGTGATTGCAGGTTTGTTTATCGTTACGGGACCGACTGTCATCCTTCCATTACTAAGGCAGGCGAAATTGAAAAAGCGGCCAGCTAAAATTCTTAAATGGGAAGCAATCATAGTAGATCCGATTGGGGCGCTGCTTGCCGTCTTTGCGTTTGAAATCATTCAATTTCTTATGGGAAGCGAGCCTAATCCCACCGCACTATTACTCTTTTTTCTAGCCTCCTTTTTCGCTACCATCCTTGGATGGTTTTGTGGGAAAGGTGTCGGCTGGATGCTTCAGACCGGATTTTTACCGGAATATTTGAAGTCACCGATGGTATTTACGGTAGTCATTGCCTGTTTCACTATCTCAGACGAAATCACCCATGAAACAGGACTATTGGCAGTGACAGCTATGGGAATGACCATGGCTAATTTGAAAATTCCATCTGTAACAGATATGAAGCACTTTAAAGAAAATATATCATTATTAATGATTTCTACCATATTCGTAATTTTGACATCATCCCTTACAAGGGAAACGCTGATTCAAATACTGAACCCGCAAGTTATCGGTTTTGTATTGCTGATGCTATTTGTCGTACGTCCACTATCGATTTGGCTGTCAACGATCGGCACGGATCTCAGCCTTGGAGAGAAAATCCTGGTAGGGTGGATTGCTCCGCGGGGGATTGTAGCTTTGACTGTGTCCAGTTATTTTGCCAGTGTCCTGCTTGATGCTGGCTTTGCAGATGCCAATATTCTTACTTCTATTACGTTTGCTCTCGTGTTTTCGACGGTGCTGGCCCATGGTTTTTCCATACAGTGGCTGGCAAAGAAGCTGAATTTGTCGATGGAAGGACCACCTGGTGTTCTGCTTAACGGTAGCAATAATTTTACCGTATCACTTGCTAAGACGTTTGAAGACCTTAACGTACCGGTCATGGTGGTGGACTCTTCGTGGGAGAAGCTGATAAAAGCGAGGCGCAATGGTCTTCCAGCTTATCATGGGGAAATTTTGTCGGAACAGACGGAATATAACCTGGATATGACGCCGTTTGAATATTTGATTGCTTCGACAGATAAGGATGCATACAACGCGTTGATATGTACAACATTTGTTCCTGCGTTCGGAAGGAACAACTTGTTCCAGCTCAGTATCCAGCGCAAGGGCGAAGAAAAACTTGAAGGGCTTAACCACACAATTGGGGGCCAGACCTTATTTAAGGATGGGGCTACCTGGGAAGTGCTTAATAACAAGGTGAATAATGGCTATATTTTCCGAAAAACAAATATCACTTCTAAATATACGTACGATCAGTACTTGGAAAATGTCAATGCAGATGCTATCATGCTGTTCATCAAAAAGCCTTCTGGCAAGATTGATTTCTTTACGGAGGAATTAATTATTCGGGCAGAGCAGGGAGACACGGTTGTCAGCCTTATGCCGCCCGATAAGGAAATGGATAAAATCCAGATGAAACTGGAAGAGAAAAGGAATGGGAACACTGCTTCTAAGAAAAGTTATTAGATTTTAACACAACGAGGTATATTCAATATCCTTAAGCGAAACTCCATTTTCAGCGGATGCAAGTAATAAACGCCAGCGGGGTATTTTATACAAGTTCTGTTCAATTACCTTGCCTTGTCTAATAAGGTAAAAAATACCGAGGAGAAACTAGGGTTTTAGTCTCTCCTCGGTATTTTTTATTATTTACCTTTAGGTTTCTTATTTTTTACATTCTGCCAGCTTTTGGTTCAGTTCCTTCAGTTCTTCTTCAAGTCTAACCAGCTGTTCTTCAGCCTTTTTCACATTTCCTCCGGCTGCTTCGACTTTATCTAGATCTCCCTGAATACGGATGTAATCGGATTTGACCTCTGCAATCTGGTCTTTGATTTCATTTTCTGTCATCATCTACACCTCTTTTCATATTGTAGGCTGCTCGTTTTTTATGGTATAGTATTTGAAATTTCAGTGCAAAGGGGAGAGGCGGGAATGAAGGTAAAAACATACAAGGATCCTAATCTTTATTTTGATAAAGTAGAGGAGTTGCTTCTTAAAAAGGAAGCGATGAATAACCTGGCGCTTGGAGTGGCAGGAAGGTTGAATGATACATCCAATGATTCAAAACTACTGGCAGTGGAAAGCGATGGACGCACGCTCTTCATGATGATGAAAACACATCCGGAACAATGGATCCTTCCCGCTTGTGAAATTGATAATGCTGTCCTGGAAACTGTTGTCGACTACATAATCAGTAATGATTACGAAATGCCCGGGATTGTAGGGGAGATAACAATTGCGGATCGTTTTGCTGCTAATTATCTGAGAAAGAGTGGTAAGAAAAGTCATCTACATATGCGGCAGTGGATATACCGGTTAGATGAAGTACAGGAAATCAGCCGTACACCAGGAAGCCTGAGGAAGGCGGATTCTAACGACATGCTACTTATCACGAATTGGTTGAAAGGGTTTGGAAGGGAAACAGGGGAGATAACGATTTACGATGACGCAAGGAACCTTGCCAAAAGAATGATTGGGAACGGCTCGATGTATATTTGGGAAGTGGATGGAAAGCCTGTCTCCATGGTCAACCAGTCACGAAGTACAAAAAATGGTACGACCATAAATGCTGTATATACACCTGATCTATACAAAGGGAGGGGTTATGCAACAAATGCAGTTTGGAGGCTGAGCCGTGACTTGCTGCAGGGGGGATTCCAATTTTGCTGTCTGTATACAGATGCTGATAACCCAACATCAAATTCTATCTATAAAAAAATTGGCTATTATCCGATTGGTAAATCAGTTGTCTATCGGTTCAGCTCATAGGCTCCTAAGGTTGTTTATGCCGTTCCGGTAGTAAAACAGGTGCACCTGCTAAGATTCGGCATGAAGAATCTGTTGCGGTGCACCTGATTTCAACTGTTCAGCGGCTCCCATCCCTCGGTCTGTTTACGTGAATCCCACCACGTCAAAATAAACACGAGGAGGAAAAGAAAGCTTGATATTTTAAATAAAGTGGCTGTTTCGACAAAGTTATAAATGAAACCTAAAACAATGGCACTTAAACCAATACCGAGGTCAATGGAAGAGTAAAACATGCCATTTGCGATACCGCTTCTGGCTGTCGTGGTTTTGGAAATAACCCACGCCTGAAAAGCGGGCATCATCGGCCCATATCCAAGTCCAAACAAAGCACCGGAAATAATCAGGTAAACGTTCGATTCAGCCACAGCCAGTATCCACATCGCAGCAAATGCAATCAACGTCCCAGCCATAATCAGATTCCAAGGGCCCTTTTTATCGAAATATCTGCCGGTTACAGGGCGTGATATCGTAGCGAATAAAGCATTGAATAAATAAAAAAGAAATGTTCCAGTCAAGCCTTTTTCTTCTCCGAATATGACAATGTACGTGACAATGGATCCGTAACCGAAGGTAGTAAAGAAAGTTACCATAGCCGGATACCAGCTTCGTTTTTCCACAAGTGAGCCGACAAAGGAAAAGCGCGGCGGGTCTGTGCGGCTTTCCTTCACGCTGTCCGGAGTTTGGAACTTCGTAAGCGCGAATAATATAATAGCAACCACTCCTAAACCTGCAGAAAAAGCTATCAATATATCAAAGGTGTAATGTTGGTAAAGGTAGATACCCAGACTGGGCGCGATAATCATTCCGACTGTTATGGAGAGGCCAAAATAACCCATTCCTTCCCCGACACGTTTTCTCGGAACGATATCGACTGCAGCCGTCCCGTTGGTAGTCGTTGACCAGCCCCACGCCACTCCATGCAGAAATCGCAAAAGTAAAAGCACGAATACAATCTGCGTAATCGGATATAACAGGGTCATTCCGAGAAGGGAAATGGAACCCGCCAATACTAGCAATTTTCGTTCTTTCGTCAACAGCATATGTCCGATAAAAGGCCGAATCAAAATGGCTGCCACGGAAAACATCGTCGTAACCAGTCCTATTTGCAGGTTACTCCCGCCAATTTCCTCAATGTAAGGGGGAAGGTTAGGAAGAAGCATCTGAAAACTCATGAAAGTAAATAAATTACCGAGAAGCAGAAATATAAATGGTCTTGTCCATAATTTAGGTGATTGTTGCATGGAAATCTCCTTCTCTTTTACACTTTAATTTAACTTTGTTAAAAGATTAAAGTGTATGCAAATTGAGGCTTTCGCCAAAAGGACTTGGCGACAAGCCAAATGTTTCAAAATAAAAAAATCAATTATCCCCCTGATGATAGTGGCACATCAGGGGGATAGCTTTTTATGTTCTGTCATGCGTGGTATACTGCTTTTCTTTACTGGCAAGCCACTCATGATAAAGGTGGTTGGTGATTGTCTTGAATACTGCATAAACAGGAATGACAAACAGCAGTCCCAGAAAACCTGCGATACTTCCGGCAGCCAGAATTAAAGTGATGATCGTCAGTGGGTGAATGCTGAGTGCCTTCCCCATTATATTTGGAGAGATCAGGTTCCCTTCAATCTGCTGGGCAATCAACATGATGATCGCCACGTATACGGCCATGATCGGGTTTTCGAACAATGCCACTAGCATGGCTGGAATAACGGCCAGGAATGGCCCGATAAACGGAATAATATTGGTAAGCATGGCAAACAAGGAAAGCGTCAGGGCGTACGGCAAATCAATAATCAGGTAACCAATTAACAATAAGATCCCCACACAGAAGCTGACGAGCAGCTGGCCTTGGATAAATGAACGTAGTGTATGGTCGACGGATGCTGACAGTTTAACGAAACTGTCTCCGACTCTATTATTCAAGTACTGGCGAATAAATGGTACCAATCTTTCTCCATCCTTCAGCATGAAGAACAGGAAGAATGGAATCAGTACGATTGCCACGACAAAACTTACCATATAAGAAACGACGTTGATAACGGCAGTGGTTACATTCTGGGAATATTTTTCTATGTTGTTCATGATACTTTGCGTATTAATTCCCTCCGTAATCTGGGCTGGAAGGATAGTCTGGTTGTTCTGCCAGGATTCTATGAATTCCTGGACGCCATCAACCATTTTTGGAATGTTTTCGATAAGTCGTGAGAATTGCTGCTGCGCAATAGGTGCAATGAATTGAGTGATAATAAATCCAACAAGCGTAAGAAGCACATAGACCAGCAGGATAGCCAGCAATCTCGGAATCTTATACCTTTCAAAAAAATACATGACCGGCCTGGTCACATAATACAGGATTCCCGCTCCAATCAGTGGAGCGGCTACTGCACCTATGTAAGCCCATAACGGCTCGAAAATGAAATCGATCTGGGAAACCAGTAAAATCAATACAGATACAAGAATTGCTACAATTAAAACTTTAAACCACGTTCTATGCATTAGATTCAAACTTTGCTCACACCTTACTATGTATGAATTATATAACTTTATTATCCATTATAGACTTACTATAAACAATTTAGATAGTGATAGAACAAAAGCTTTTTACTTTTTTTACAATAATAGGTTTTCACATAGAGAAATCGGGTACAATGTGTTATATAGCAGCTATGAAAAAGTAGAAAGATGATTTGGAGTCAGTTGATTTGCCAATTCATCAGGATATGATAGATAAGGAACATTACTTAATAATGAACAGCTGAAAGAGCAAGTCGATCCTTTCCGGGTTGACCAATCAACTGACAGCCAACGCATTTAATAGCGGCCTTTACCAATTATAGGTAAAGGCCAGTTTTTATGGGTCAGTAAAGGAAAATCGTCCTTAATGGGCGAATACCTTTATGAAAGCGAGGAGAGGTAAATAAAAACTCAGATTATAGAAGACTACAAACAGTTGGCAATATGGATTGATTCGTTACGAGAGTTAGAAAAGCAACAACTTTTCGCGGAAATTCAACCTGGAAAATGGTCAATTGGAGCACTAGCAGCCCATTTCATGTATTGGGATCGATTTGTTTTAGAAAACAGGCTTTTACCGTATGTAGAAAATCGCTCTGTCCCTGTTGTGGAGGTGTCTGAACAGGAAGTCAATGAAGCCGCTGAAGTTTATGCCCATTCAGGAGTAGAGCAGGAGGAACTCATTGACCAGGTAATCGCGAAGCGTTTAGAAGTAATTACGATGCTGGAAAAGATACCTGAGAAGCATTTTTCTGAACCATTCCAGCTCTTAAACAAGTCAGTGCACGTAGCTGATTATATTAAAGGACTGACGGAGCATGATATCCACCATAAAAAAAATTACATCATACATGGAAGGGAACGGCTTGTCACCAATTAGCTGAGTTATGAATCTAAGCAGCCACCCGTTTACCCTCATGCCCGAAAGGGGATATGTAATAAAATGTAAAATGAGAGGGTGAAAGTGTATGGGAAAAGCTTCCGAAAGTCCATCCGGCCAGTTTCACTATATAAAAAATCGGATAAAAATGCTTAATCAGGTAATTGAATCAATGGATGAAAATTCAGTAGGGCGAGATGATTTCAGAAGACTGCTTGAGATGGTTGAACAGCTCCAGATAAAAATGGAACGTTTCCAAATGGATTGGGAAGACTCGGCCAGTTATAAAAAAGGAAAAGGGCGAAAGTAAATCTTTTCGCCCTTTTGTTAACGTTCTAAACGGTCAAAGAGCTCCAAGTATTCTAATGCCTCCAACGTTAAAACAGCGGACCATTCCCGTTTCGCCTGTTCCCAGTCTTCCAAGTAATCATTCCATTCCCAGGAAGGTTCAATAAAATGGTCATGAGTTAGCTGGTGCACGAAATAATCCAGATTCCGATGCAGCATTCCGTAATTGGGGCTATCAGGGGAAGGGACAAATTTCAACGGCATCGGAACATAGTTTTTCCAATCTGACGGTTTTGTGTGTACCAGCTGATTTACAGCTTTCTTCATCTGACGTTTTACAGGTGGAGTAAGCAAATCCGGATGCATTCGGAAAAACCGGACATAACAATAAACCTCATGCTCCGATTCAAACGAGGTCAAGGCTTTCAAGTGGTGAAGAGCTTTATCGGTGAGGGAATCAACAGGCAGGTCCTTGACGTAATGTTTATATTTATGTAAATAACCGATTATCTCTGCTGAAGGGTTGCCCCAATGGTGATCGATCCACGACAAACCATTATCATACACCTTCCACCAGAAAGCATGAGGATAGTCATTAACAGCACGGGGTACTGCATACCACCGCTCATTTATCTTGTCGAAAGAGCTTTCTAAATAACTGATTGCTTTTTGAATCATTTCCTGTGCCGATTGTAAATGGTCCAACCTTTCCAAATGTTGCAAACCGATAGTTGTTGCAATCGGTGAAGAAGCAGGGAGACGAATATCCGCTTCTAATCCATTGCCAAAACCCCCATCTACATTGTGAAATCCAACGAGCGCACGGATTACTTCTTCTTCCCAAAAACCAGTCTGAAACTTCTGTGCCCATGCTTTCTCCAAAGACCTTCCTTGTTCGATAATATAGTCAAGTGCTTTTTGCTGATCTATTAATGAAAGTCGCATTATCTCCGATTCCCCCTCTCTTTAATTAGTTGCATAAGAGGGGGAGATTTTCCTGCTGTATTATTTTTAAAAATAGGTTTAGTTTATGGAAAAAGCGGTTAATAAATAAGGTAACCATGAGAAAGGGGTTAGAGAAATGTCAGTTGTATTGCAGAGGATATATGATGAATCAGAACCGTTAGGGGGAAATCGTGTCCTGGTAGATGGGGTATGGCCCCGTGGTATTTCCAAGGATCAGGCACAGGTTGACGAATGGATGAAAGAGATTTCACCCAGTAAAGAGTTACGGCAATGGTTTGATCATGACCCGGAAAAATATGAGGAATTCAAAGAATACTATACAGAGCAAATTGAAAATAGCAAAGAGAGGAAAGAGCAGCTGAAACAGCTGAAGGAAATGGCTCAGAACGAACGTCTGGTGTTATTATTCGGTGCCAAGAACGAAGAACATAACCATGCAGTCGTATTAAAAGAACTGATAGAAAAAAATCATTGATGCAGCCATGCCAGTTATAAGGCATGGTATTTATTTTGATTTAAGAAACCATACAATGTTTGCAAAGAAGCCCCTATACTTAGGGGAGGCTTTAAAGTTCTAAGGAAAAGAAAAAATAACGCATTCAGAAGGAAGCGTAAATGCAAGTTACTGTAACCGAAAATTTACCAATGGTATATAAGAGATGCAGTTATTAAAATCTGCTATGATAGGAGCGGAGGTGGAAGCTCATGGCACATCATCATTTTCTTTTAAAAGCAGAGTGGCCGGGCGGAAGGAACAGTGTTGGTAATATAGATGCAGGAAAACTGAAAACTGCAATATCGATTCCTAAGGAAATGGATGGCCCCGATGTAGGCACCAATCCGGATGAGATGCTGCTTGGAGCAGCTGCTACCTGTTACATCATCACCCTTGCCGCAATGATCGAACGGGCAGAATTGCCATTAGAAAGTATGGATCTTAATTCGGAAGGCATTGTCGATGTAACGGATGGGGTATTCACCTATAAGAAAATCATTCATCGCCCAAGAATTACGCTGGAAAAAGGAGCAAGCGTCAATATGCTTTCAAAGCTCCAGCGATTGGTAGAGAAAGCAGAAAAAAACTGTATGATATCAAAAGCAATAAAAGGCAATGTGGAAATGGAGCTGGAGGCAGATTTATCCATTGCCTACTGAAGAGAGCAAAGTGTTTCTCTCTACTCTCATCCAAAAAAGAATCTTCTGAGAAAATAATAACTCCACAATGAAAGCTTTCAGGGTCTGTCAAGGTTACTGAGTATAGAAAGGTACGATTTTAATAAAACGGTCTGTATGGAATTTTATGTCCATGCAGACCGTTTTTGCTGCGGCAGGCATCCGCCGGCAAGCGATACGTGAGAATCAACAAAAAACTTTAAGAGCTTCTACAGGTGATAAAAGCTTCATTTCAGGTCCTGAAGGCTTTTGATATGAGGTCAAAAAAACTGTAATGCCAAATTTCCCAGCACTAGAAATATCAGGATTACAGGTAGTACTTTCAGCAATCCGTAGAATCTTGCAATAATTTGTCGACAAATATTGGGTTGATTTTCCTTTTATATAGGAATATGGGTCCTAATTGACCGAAAAATAAGTACTGTGTAGTGTTGTATATTGTCGAATCTTCTTTTAACATGGTGAAATATAGGGTTGTTATGGTGAAAGGAGAACGGGTCAAATGGCATACTTCAGTGCAATTAAGTTGAATGAACAAAAGATTCAGAGTATTGGCAGCTACGCAGTCAGGAACGAAGGCTCCATTTATATCGAAGTTTATTGGGAAAAGCTCGAAAAAGAATTCATGCGTTATAAACGAAATTATGAAGAGCTGGGTGAAGTAGCCTTCTATCATGAAGATACGAAGGAAGAAGATGTACATAAGGGGCCATACTCCATTCAGATGGTTAACCAGGGGTTGATTCAATTAAAGAAGATTTAAAGTAGCTCTTGCCAAAGAGGTGCTTTTTTAATATTTGTACATATAGCATCCTTCCTGGGGAAACCCCTAATGACTTCCGCGATGTATCAGAAAACGAAAAAGGTGCCCCATTGCAGGAGGCACCGTCACATAGAGATAGTGTTCGATTTATTCTTTCTTCGGTTTGAGCAACATTTCAAGCTGATTCAATAAATCGTCCAGCGCTTGGGAGACCTCTAGTAACTCATTGTCCAGAGGATTTTTGGCATAAATACGATACATTTTTAATCGCATGGCTTCTATTTTCTCTTTTAAGTCATTTATTTCATTCATCCCTCACACCCCCGCGACTGCATACCTTAACAAACCAGTTAATTCATTTCCAGACTCTATAGGCAAAAGAAGAAGGAAGCCCGAACATATATAAAAAATCTGGAAACAGCATAGTTTGAAAGTTTTACTAAGTTGTAAGTTTTCCTTGTAATATATGGAATATATAGTATGTTATAAGCTTGCATGTTGCATGAATTGCGTCATATTTCTTTTAAAAGGGTTTCCAAAACCGCTTGCTGTTTATTAAGCTCTATAAGCGCGTGGTTGGCATTCCGTTTAAATACAGCTATGATGCTTTGGCCGTATATGGTACCTGGTACAGCCCATTTCCCGTTCAGTTGTACCCATTTAGTTGCAATTCCGCGCGTAACCAAATCAAATCGTGGATCGACCTTTGAATATCCTTCTGGAATCGGCGCTTTCGAGGCATAAGCGTATAGGTGCTGAATATGTGCATGTACGCCCTCTTCAGGAGTTTTAAAAGTTGCCCCAGGGTTGTCTGGACCGGTAGCCCCAATTCCTGCATAGTTGTTCTGTTCTTTTTTGACGACTCCTGTAAATCGGAAATAATTCGTTTCATGAATGGCTTGTGCGTAGGCAATATCGCCTCTTATGCCATAGGCTGCGGCGTATTTGATATAAAACCTGCCAAGCTCGGGAGCATTTGGATTGATGGTTTTCACGAATGCATCCAGCTGACATGCATTTAGGCGCATATCTCCAAGAATAGTCATATCGTTAATCGGTGATGGGAGCGGCTCAGGTTCGGGTTCAGGCTCAGGCTCTGGATCAGGCTCTGGCACTTCGCCATCCGTAATGATGAATGCACCTGTAATTCCGATATTCTTCAGTTTTTCCACTTGTTCTTCTGCTGCTTCCTTAGTTGAATAGGCGCCTGCCTGTACGCGGTAATAAACAGTCCCGGAAATGGTAGTCTGTACGATGAATGAATCAATGTTTCTCGCTTTTAAGAAGGCTACACGTTCCTCCGCATTTTCCCTGTTCCTAAACGAACCGGCAATAACCTTGTAAAGCACTTCTGGATCCGGTTCTGGTGCTGTGTTCTCCTGTATAATAAAGGCATCAGGTATTCCAGCGTTCTTCAGCCTATTTACCTGATCCTCAGCAGCCTCCCTGGTTGAATAGGCACCTGCCTGTACACGGTAATAAACAGTCCCGGAAATGGTAGTCCGTACGATGAACGAATCAATGTTTCTTGCTTTCAAATAAGCAACGCGTTCTTCCGCATTTTCCCGGTCCTTGAATGAACCGGCAATGACCTTGTAAAGTACATCAGGGTCAGGCTCCGGCTCTGGTTCTGGCTGACTTATAGGCGGCAGGTTCAAAGCTTCCTTGACACCTTCAGCAACTGCGACAGCCACATCCATGATGAAGGCTGGGTTAGTCAAATCTATAAGGTCAGTCTCATTGTCAACAAACAGCACCTCGAGTAAGACAGCCGGCATTTCCGTTTCCCGCAGGACATGGAAGTTTGCCCGCTTTCTGCCCCGGTCGATGATATTGTATTTGTTTCTGACTGCATTCAATACTTTGGCATGGATAATATTTTGGGCTCTTTGACTAATGTTACTAACTTGCCCATTATAAATATAACTTTCAAACCCTGAACCTCCAGATGCGTTATTGTGAATCGACAAGAAAAAATCGGCGTTTCTGGAATTGGCCAGATTAGTCCTTGCATCGAGAGACATGGTTACGTCGCTTGATCGAGTCATCACTACATTCACTTCATAGTTATTAAGCAGGTGCGTCCTAACTTTACGGGCAATATCCAGGTTGAAGCTTTTTTCCTGGTAACCCTTATAAGTTGCGCCTGGATCCGTGCCACCATGACCTGGATCGATAACGACAGTTTTCATATTTTTACCTCCTTTTTCTTACATACCATGATACGCAGCTAAGGAGGGCCTGCTTGGACACATATGGAAAAATGCACCATTTCCCTGAAAAAAAGGCTGGAACCCTAGATCCATATGAAGAGAAGCCTGAAATTTTACTGTATGTTATTTATACATAGATATAGAAGTGCGAATAGCTATCAAGGTATTGAAATGGGGGGCAGTCCAATTAAAGCGCTCAGAGAATATTCAAAGCAGGATTGTAAAAGCATTGTTAAAGATTGTAAAGTTTGAATTTAATGAAAGGACTCTAAGCCATATTCGTCGTAGCTATGTGGTGAAAGGAGTGAAAATTATGACACAGAAACATCATCTGATCACCAATTTATACCAAGGAATGAATACTGCCAATCCACTTACTTATCTAGGGGAAAATGAATCAGGTTGCAACACGTATCTTACGCAGTTCGGTTTTGTCCAAGGGGAAGTTTATCCATTGAGGAAATCCTCTGAAAAGGAAGTGGAGAACCTGGTAGATGAATCTAAAAAGGCCTATAGAGAAAGCTCTATTTCTTTAAAAAATGTGACTATTAAAACGTATGAAGGTGAACGCATTGATACTGACCATTTAATTCTATATCAAGAGCAGCTCATTGGCGTTATAAAAGGGAAACTATTTTGAATCTATGGAGAGAGGCGGGTATGTGATGTTTCCCTCTCCATATTTTGATGGCTTCCTGTATTGGCATCTTGATTTGACCATCACAAAGTTACAACATTATAGCCGAATGGGGAAGTATTGATGGGGAATCGAAAAGTGAACACTGTTCTAACAGGAAAATGGTGAGGGGAAGATCAGGGAGTGCCAATTTTGAGTAATTGGTCAAGGGGAATGCCCCGTTCTGCCGCGATACCTTTTATTAATTGCAATTCCCGAAACATAGCGTTGTTCCCATTACCCTTTTCGAAGGAAATGATAAACTCGTAATAGAATCTGCCTAATATTTCGTCGGGGAGAGCTTCATAAAAAGATCTCGTATGATACAAGTTTAACCTCCATTCGCCGAATATATTAGTATAGCTGTGCTTGTCCATTACCAGTATGTACAGTAATTAAACCATTGTGGCATTTCGCCACTTAAGGGCTGGGAGGTATGCAAACTTGAGGGTAAGAAAAGAAGTAAGATCCCGCTTTTCCCGTTAACTGGAATAAAAAAATAACTGCGGGTTGATAATAGGTAAAAAAGGTAGTTGCTGCTGTATGGTTCTTCAGTGGTTCGGTTCCCACGAAACAATTGTTATATGGGTGATTGGTATTTTATTTATTACCATTATATTTGGGTTACTAATTATTGGTATGAACGAAAAAACGAATAAAGGTAAGAATAACGAATAATTTTCTGAAAATCATCCCTATGGGGTGTTTTTTTATTGCTAATTAAAGCTTACATCTTAGAATACGAACAAAGCATCCGGCATTACTGTTAAATCTTATATATTTCCGATAATTTTCTTTTTACTGCGCTGTGCAAGCAATGAAAGCATGCATTGGTAACATGTAACGGTCCCAGGTTAAGGTGGGACCGCTGAATAAAGTGTAAGCCTTCAGAAATATGCATTAAATGGAATGAGATTATATTTTCTTGTGCTTAGGCAAGGAATAGCTCATCTCTGCATTTGCATCGTGCGCCTCATTGTTTCCCATTTTTTCAGAGATGTAGTTCTGTGCGTTTTTCATTGTCTGGCTGTTTTGAGCATTTTGTACAAGTTTCTGGAATCCTCCATTACGATTCATCCTTGAAATTCCATACATAGCTGCTGCACCAATAGCCCCAGCTGCACCAAGGGCAGTCCATGAGTTTTTTTGACGCTTTTTACGTTTCATGATCATCTTTCCTTTTCTTATTAATCAGATTCTAAGAACAAGTATTAGTCTAACTAATTTGTGTATTTATAAACTCCCTTTTTTACCCATAACCACAAAAAAATTCATGAGTGTAAACACCTCTAAATTGCAGAAGATAATCAGTGATTCCAAAAAGTTTACAGGGAGGTGTAAGCATGAAGAAAATTTCAAGTATGGTTTTATCGATGGCTATGTTAGTTGGTGTTATGTCCGCATGTGGAATGAATGATCAAGATCAAGAACAGCAGCCAGAAAACACTAATTTTCAACCAACCCAATATGATCAGCAAAATAATGGTCAAAACAATGACATGGAAGCAGAGGATGTTCCTGGAATGGACGCTCCTTTAAATGAAGATGAGCAGGAAGATGACAAAGAAGGAGTGCCATCAGAAGGGCATCAATAAGAAAATAGCACTCTAATGTGAAACATTAGAATTAGCTGTATTACGAAAGCATTCTGTTTATAACGGGCAAAATCTCTTCTTAAGCTCTCCAACGATATAGTTGGAGGGGTTTTTTATGGCTTAGAAGATCGAAATTTACATAGGTGCTGATGACAGCTACTTGCCAGGTTTTTTTAAATTCAAAAGGATAAATAATAAGCAAAAAGAGTCGAGTTCAAAACTCAGACTCTTTTTTGTAGAATAGCCCCTCTGCAGAAGGGTTATATAAAACATTTCTATCGAGATTCCTGATTATCTTCCATTCCAGGGACAGCTTGCTGAAGGTTTTTCATCGCCGGGCTGTTTTGCGCATTATGAGCCATCTGCTGCAAACCGCCATTACGATTCATTCTTGAAATTCCGTACATAGCTGCAGCTCCAATCGCCCCGGCTGTACCAAGTGCTACCCAAGAATTTCCTCGATTTTGTTTACCATTCATAGTATCCAACCCTTCACCAAAAATTTAGCTCTCAAAAGAACCAACCTTTATTTTTAGCTTTATATCTCTGTATTAAACGACCTGTTTTTTGGAAAATTTTAATTGCGGTTGATTATGTGTAAATCCACACCAAAATGCAAATTATAATCGGTGAGTTCATAATTTTTAGAGGAGGTGTAGTCATGAAAAAGAGCCTTAGCTTAGGTTTATCAATGGTTATCTTCACTGGTGTTTTGGCGGCATGCGGGACTAACGATCAAAATCAAGAACAGCAGCCACAAGATACTAATTTCCAGCCAACTCAATACAACCAGGATAATAATAATCAAAATATGAATGGTAATGGTAATGGGAATGATTTAGAATTAGATCAACCTTTAGATAGAGATGAACAAGAACCGGACCTTAGAGAAGAACCATCTGAGGAAAGAAACAATCAATAAAAAAATTGCATTTATAAAAAAGCCTTGGCAAACGCCGGGGCTTTAATCATAATAAGGGTGTCTGTTTGTAACAAAGTACCAATTTTTTCTTTTTATACTCTCCATTACACAATCCGGAAAAGTAAACTCCCCTAAAGAAAGGTATCCTGATGGTGGGTATACAAAGAAAAGCAAAGGAGGTAGATGTTTTGAAGGAATTTCTTTCAATGCTTTCTTTTATTTTATTGGTGATAGCGCTTGTAGGTTGTAATAATGGATATGAAATAAAAGGTATTACTGAAATAGAGGTGTACCACTATAAATCCAACGAAAAAGTTTCGAGTATAACAGACAAGAGATATATACGAAAACTCCTTACAGAATTAAACACTGCTGAAACCATTTCCACTGAAACTGCCGATATAAATTCTCCAGAATACATATTACATTTTAAAAACAAGGAGAAAGTACAATTCAAATTGAATTATTACCAAGATCCATTTGTTGCTGATTTAGATGAAGAACGAAGAGTTGGAAGGTATCATAGTTCAGAGAAAGAAGTTGTTTATGATGTTGCCTTGGAGTTGCCAGTCAAGTGACTCTCTGCTTCTTTGCTACTTCATTTATCAAATGATCTTGCAGAATTACATATACATGTTTTATTAACAAGTTGATAAAGTTATCCGCCAAAATCATAATATTAATCGGGACTCATTCGATATTTGTCCAAATCAAGCCGAAAGAATTGCGACTTTATCGCATTTCCTTTATATTTATAGTAATACAACAGAATACTATAACCTTCGGGGTCGGGTGAAAATCCCAGCCGGCGGTGATGAGTGTAAAGCTCTCAGCCCGCGACGGGGAATACCTCAATAATCGTATTGAAAAGAGATGCATCGCGTATCTGGTTTTCCCCCTGATTTGGTGAAATGCCAAAGCCGACAGTGAAAGTCTGGATGGGAGAAGGTAAAAAAGTAAATGTTCATTAAAATTCTGCGAGTATGCCTTTTTGAGCATGCTTAAAATAAGACGTTTACAAAGACCCTGGAGAAGTATGCCTTCTTCAGGGTCTTTTTTCGTTCATTAGTGACATTGGAGGTGACGGAAATGAACAGCGATCAACAATATATGAAATTGGCGATTGAAATGGCAAAGACTACGGTAGGCCAGACCTCTCCTAACCCTGCAGTAGGATCAGTTATCGTTAAGAATAATGAAGTAGTCGGCCTTGGTGTCCATGTGAAAGCAGGAGATCCCCATGCCGAAATAAATGCTTTGCAAATGGCTGGAGATAAAGCAACAGGTGGGACGATTTACGTCACCTTAGAACCGTGCAGCCATTATGGCAAGACCCCGCCCTGTGCACAAGCCATTATTGATGCCAAGCTGAAGCGCGTCGTAATCGGTTCAGACGACCCTAATCCGAAAGTTTCAGGCAGAGGAATTAAAATGCTTGAAAACGCCGGCATCGAGGTTGAAACTAATGTATTAAAAGCGGAAGCTGATCAATTGAACACGATCTTTTTTCACTATATGAAGACAAAAACTCCCTATGTTTTTCTGAAGACTGCGATGAGCCTTGATGGTAAAATTGCGACATCAACCGGAGAGAGCCAGTGGATTACCGGAGAGGCTGCCAGAAAAGACGGCCATAAATACCGACATCGTAGTGATGCCATACTGGTGGGAGTCCAGACGGTGATCAAGGATAACCCGAAACTGACGACCCGATTAGAAGGCGATGGGGAGAATCCAATACGTATTGTCCTCGATACACAGCTTAGGACACCGATTAATTCTGAACTTATCCAAAATGACGAGGCACCGACCTGGGTCATAACCGGCAGCAGGATATCTCCTGCCCAAATTCAGGCATTCCGTGCTAAAGAACATGTGGAGATCATTTCCTTATCCAGTCCAGCTGTAGATATACCGGAAGTGCTGCGGTATCTGGGTGAACAGGAAATCACCTCCTTGCTTGTGGAAGGAGGAGGTACGATTGCGGATGCATTTGTACGGGCAGGTAAGGTTGATGAACTCATCACTTATATTGCGCCTAAGCTCCTTGGTGGCAAGGATGCCCTTACTCCTGTAGAAGGCACAGGCTTTCAACAATTAAAGGATTCACTGGAACTGGAAGTGTTAGCCACAGAAATGGTGGGAGAAGATATTAAAGTAACAGCTGTTCCCAAGGGGAGGTCATGACAAATGTTTACCGGAATTGTAGAAGAAATTGGCGAAATTGAAGCAATAAAATCAAAAAGCGAAGCAATGGAGCTTGCCATCAAGGCAGAAACTATCATCGAGGATGCTCACCTTGGCGACAGTATTTCGATCAACGGGGTGTGCCTGACAATCACGAAGATTGCAGGAAATATTCTTTCTTTTGATGTCATGCCTGAAACCTATCATGCCACCAACCTTAATGAATTGACCAAGGGCAGCAAAGTAAACCTTGAACGTGCTATGGCAGCAGATGGAAGGTTCGGCGGTCACCTTGTGTCTGGCCACATTGATGGCATGGGGAGGATTGTCAGTAAAAATAGACGCTCGAATGCCGTCTATTATGAAATAGAACTCTCAGATGACTTGATTGGCTATTTCGTATATAAAGGTTCTGTCGGTGTTGACGGCACCAGCTTGACAGTGTTTGGTGTAGATGAAAATACCATAACAATTTCTCTGATTCCTCACACGATGGAGCAAACGGTACTTGGTGAAAAGGATGCCGGTGACAGCGTTAATATTGAATGTGACATGATCAGTAAATATGTGGCTCATTTTTTATCCGGTCAGACAACACAGAAGAAATCATCCAGTTTGACAAAAGCTTTTTTAGATGAACACGGTTTTGGAGGAAAATGAAAGGGTGAACCCGTATGTTTGATGCTATCGAACAAGCGTTAGAAGACTTGAAGCAAGGGAAAGTAGTTATAGTCTGTGATGATGAAGACCGGGAAAATGAGGGAGATCTGATCGGGCTGGCTGAATTCGCATCTCCTGAAATGATAAATTTTATGATCACTTATGGTAAAGGACTTGTATGTGCTCCAGTCAGTGAGACGATCGCTGAGAAGCTTGAGTTGTTTCCAATGGTAGAAAGAAACACGGACACCTTGGCAACAGCATTTACAGTAAGTATCGACCACAAAAGCACTACCACTGGGATTTCCGCAGCAGAACGTGCGGACACGGTCAAAGAATTATTGAACCCCGATTCTAAACCGGAAGATTTCAATAAACCGGGTCATATTTTTCCACTGTTAGCCAAGGAAGGCGGAGTAATGCGAAGGGCCGGGCATACGGAAGCGGCAGTCGACCTTGCCAGACTTTCAGGTTCAGCACCTGCGGGAGTAATATGTGAAATCATCAAGGAAGACGGAACAATGGCACGAGTACCTGATTTAAGGGTAATGGCAGATAAATTCGGCCTGACGATGATTACCATTGCTGATTTAATCAAATATCGCAATCGCCATGAAAATCATATTAACCGCGAAGTCGAAATCAACCTTCCTACAGAATACGGTGATTTCAAAGCTTTTGGTTATACCAACGATATCGATTTTCGTGAACATGTTGCCCTGGTGAAAGGGGAAATCAAGGAGGGTGAGCCGACACTGGTCCGCGTCCATTCCGAGTGCCTGACCGGTGATGTATTCGGTTCCTACCGCTGTGACTGTGGTCCGCAGCTCGACGCAGCTCTTCGTCAGATTCAGGAAAATGGCAGTGGTGTACTACTGTATATGCGGCAGGAAGGCCGGGGGATCGGGTTGTTGAATAAGATGCATGCTTATAAACTGCAGGAACAAGGCCTGGATACAGTAGAGGCAAATCAAAAGCTTGGTTTTGCTCCGGATTTACGTGATTACGGCATCGGTGCTCAAATATTGAAAGACCTTGGTATTTCCAAAATGCGTCTTCTAACAAATAATCCAAAGAAAATATCCGGGCTCGGGGGACATGGACTTGAAGTAGTAGAACGTGTTCCAATTCAAATGCCCAGCAGAGAAGAAAACGAAAGGTATCTTCAGACGAAAAAATCTAAACTCGGTCATCTATTTCACTTTTAATAGTCAAGGGGGACTTACTAAATGGTCAAGCAATATGAGGGAAATTTAATCGGTACGGATCTGAAAATCGGTATCGTTGTTGGACGATTCAATGATTTTATTACTAGTAAACTATACGAGGGTGCCTTGGATGGACTGAAGCGACATGGTGTGGACATGGACAACGTTGAAGCAGCATGGGTGCCTGGGGCTTTCGAAATCCCGATGATAGCAAACCGTATGGCCCAATCCGGAAAGTACGATGCTGTCATTACACTTGGTGCTGTCATTCGAGGCTCTACCCCGCATTTTGATTATGTTTGTGGGGAGGCTGCAAAAGGTGTGGCGCAAGCGGCTACGAAGAGCGGTATCCCGGTTATGTTCGGAGTTATTACAACCGATACGATCGAGCAGGCAATAGAACGTGCTGGCACAAAAGCTGGCAACAAAGGATGGGAAGCGGCAAGCGCAGCCATTGAGATGGCAAATCTCAATAAAATGTTCGAATAATAAAAGACTAGGGCAAAGTTGACTTGCGTTGATTTAGGCTGTCGGGGAAATCTCGACGGCCTAATTTTTTTATTTTAACAGGTGGCCGCCTATTGTAGTGTTCATGAATGGGAAATCTTTTTCACATGGTTTTCCTTCACGGAAGGATAAGTGACGACTGTTCTTCTATGCTGCAGACGTGAAAAGCCTGTCCCTTTACTGCTTCATAAATTCCTTCCTCAAGAAAAATTTTTTCAAGTCGGTCAAAATCCGCTCCTATTGGACATAGGATAGACAGATGACACTATTCATCTTGAGGAGGGACACAATGGATACTTTATTAGTTGTCGTCAACATTGCAATCTTACTTGTTTTTATCGGTATTCTTTTCAAAATGCGGCAAAGCAGTCTGTCATTCAGTAAACGGGTGTTTGCGGGGCTTGGACTGGGTATATTGCTGGGGGCGTATCTTCAACTAGTATTTGGGGCTGAAGCGGAGGTAGTCAGTCAGACGACAGATTGGTACAGTATTGTAGGAAGCGGCTATGTACGATTGTTAATGATGATTGTCATTCCACTCATTATGGTTTCCATCATCCAATCGATCATCAATTTGGAGAAGACGTCGCAGCTCGGAAAAATGTCTGGATGGATCATCGGTATTTTAATTGCTACTGCTATGGTGGCCGGGGTTGTAGGAATAGGAAGTTCCCTGTTATTTGATCTAAATGCAGAGGAAATAGAAGCCGGCCAGGCTGAAGAAGACAGGGGAGCTTATCTCGAAGAACGACTCGGTGAAGTGAAAGATATGACCACGCCGCAGAAAATCCTGCAGTTCATCCCGGCTAATCCGTTTTTAGATATGACAGGTGATCGTGCAACATCTACCATTGCGGTTGTAATATTCTCTGCCTTAATCGGGATTGCTGTCCTTGGTGTAAGACGGAGAAGTCCGGAGCAGGCAGCTGTGTTCACGAAAGGTCTCAATGCCGTTTATGCTGTTGTCATGCGAATCGTCACATTGGTACTGCGTTTAACACCATATGGAATTATGGCTTTAATGGCAGCAACTGTAGCAAGAACAGACGTTGCAGGTATACTGGAGATGGGTAAATTCGTGCTTGCGTCATATGTTGCCTTGCTTGTTATGTTCCTTATTCATTTAGCTTTGATTTCACTATGGGGGTTAAATCCATTTACGTATCTGAAAAAAGTTCTTCCGGTTCTTGGGTTTGCATTTACTTCCCGATCAAGTGCAGGGACCATCCCATTAAACATATCGGCACAGAAAAATAGTCTGGGAGTCGATGAGGGTACAGCGAATATGTCAGCCTCATTTGGAGCGACTATCGGTCAGAATGGATGTGCTGGTATCTATCCCGCTATGCTTGCTGTCATGATTGCTCCGACAGTCGGTATCGACCCGCTGACCCCAGGGTTTTTGATTCCGCTTATATTGTTAGTGGGTATCAGCTCATTCGGCGTTGCCGGTGTAGGCGGCGGAGCTACCTTTGCAGCCTTGATAGTGCTTTCATCGATGAACCTGCCAGTTTATCTCGCAGGGCTGCTGATTTCAGTGGAACCGCTTATTGATATGGGCCGGACTGCTTTAAATGTTAATGGAGCCATGACGTCAGGGACATTGACATCCAAGATTCTCGGCACCCTGAACCAATCGACCTTCAATGATAAAACCGCCATAGAGAAAGATCTCGCTGAATAAAGTATGACACCCCGGGACATCCATAATATGGATGTCCCGGGGTGTCTATTTTTTTGCAGTAAAACGAAGGCTTTCGTCATAAGGAGTTGGCGACAAGCCAAGTTTTTCTAATTCAAACGTTTGAACAATATGAAATAATTGAGAAAATAATGTAATATATGAAATAATCTAAATAGTCAAAATGCCGGTGGGAGAGTTTCCGCTGTCTTATATGGAGGTAAAAGTATGGCAAATTTTCAGCAAAAACTAGAAAAATATGCAGATCTTGCACTAAAAAAAGGAGTGAATCTGCAAAAAGGGCAGGGCTTAATTATTAGCGCACCGATAGAAGCCCAGCATTTGGTTCACATTATAACGGCAAAAGCCTATGGAAGAGGAGCAAAAGATGTTCATGTTGAGTGGGCAGATGACCTGCTATCCTATATGAAATTGAAACATGCCCCAATGGATGTTATAGAAAATTTTCCGAAATGGAAAGCGGACGGCATGGAGGAAATGGTAAAGGATGGGTATTCTTTTCTGAGTATTTATGGTCCTGATCCTGACTTAATGAAGGATGTAGATGGGTCACGTATGGCAGCTAAAAATAAGGCAAGTGCTGAGGCATTGAAGACGTACCGCGATTATGTGATGAACTACAAAGTCACTTGGAACATTATCGCCTATCCACAAGCATCGTGGGCGAAAAAAATATATCCTGGACTTTCAGAAGAAAAAGCGAAGGAAAAGCTCTGGGATCAAATATTTATGATAACGAGAGTCGATCAGGAGGATCCAATCGAAGCGTGGAATGTACATAATGAACGTTTGCGTCAGGCCCGTGAATATCTGAATGAAAAAAATTATCGTAAGCTTCATTATAAAGCGCCAGGGACAGATTTGACCATTGACTTACCTGAAGGGCATGTGTGGCAAGGAGGTTCCAAGAAATCAGAAGCAGGAGTGGAGTTCAACCCGAATATTCCTACGGAAGAGGTATTCACCCTGCCGCATAAAAACGGGGTGAATGGCACAGTTACCAGTACCAAACCGCTTAATTACGGCGGCAGCCTGATTGAAAACTTTCAGTTGACGTTCGAAAACGGCCAAATTGTCCACTTTACTGCTGAAACTGGAGAAGACACTCTGAAACATCTATTAGAGACCGATGATGGTGCAAAAAGGCTGGGGGAAGTAGCACTAGTTCCTCATGAGTCACCGATTTCCCAGTCTGGCCATATATTTTTCAATACGCTTTATGACGAAAATGCATCCTGCCACCTTGCAATTGGTAAAGCCTACCCATCCACATTAAAAGATGGAATAGGAATGAGTGAAGACGTGAGGAAAGAGCGTGGAGCCAATGACAGCCTGATCCACGTCGATTTCATGATGGGTTCAGAAGATCTTGATATCCAGGGAGAGAAAGATGATGGAACAACAGAGCCGGTATTCATCGATGGTTCCTGGGCATTAGAATTTTAAAGATGGCTCAAAGTTACCGCTAAGTCTCTCGCAGACTGGCTCGGCCATATATTCCAAGTAATTAGACGATATAATCACTTATCCGTATATAGAGTAAGTTTAGTCAGATATTTGCGAATATTTGGAGATTGAAGGCTTAATTACTAATTTGCTAAAATTAGATATAATTCCCTAATTCCCTGCATCCCTCGATCTAGCACATAAGTATCATTACCTAACACATATAGATTCGTCGGATCATAAATCCAAGGAGGTCGATTATGAAGAAAAAATTAGTATCAATGCTAGCATGTCTTACATTGGTCCTGTTAGCAGCCTGTGGAGGCGGAGGATCAGGAGACGGTGGAGATTCTGCGCTGGCGAAAATTAAAGAGGATGGTTTCGTAACAGTAGGTTTTGCCAACGAAGCACCTTATGCATACCAGGAAAACGGTGAACTTAAAGGGGTTGCTGTTGAAGTTGCCAAAGCTGCTTTTAAGAAAATGGGTGTAAAGGAAGTAAAAGGGGAAATTGCGGAATGGAAGCAATTAATTCCGGGAGTAAAGACAGATAAATTTGACGCAATTACAGCAGGGATGGCAATCAAACCTAATCGTTGTGAACAAGTGAACTTTGCAATGCCAACAATTAAGTATGGGGAAGGTATGGTCGTTAAAAAAGGGAATCCAATGGACTTGCATAGCTATAAAGATATCGCTGACAACCCGGATGTCACGGTAGCAGTTATGTCTGGTGCAACGGAAGTAGACTTTTTGAAGCAAGCCGGAGTGTCAGAAGACCAAATCAAAACGTATCCTGATATCGCAGCGACTCTAGACGCTGTTAAAACTGGACGCGCACAGGCTACGACTGCTACGGAAATGACGGTTAAAAAAGCGATGAAATCATCAGGTGGAGGAGATCTTGAATTTGTCGAAGATTTTGAACAACCTGATGTAGAAGGCGTTCCAAGCTACGGGGCAGCAGCATTTGCCCAAGGGGAAGAGGAACTGCTTGATGCCTATAACGAAGCGTTAAAAGAAATGAAAGAAAGTGGAGAACTAGCAGAAATCATCAAGTCTACTGAGTTCTTTGGTGAAGGAAACATTATAAAAGAAGATATCACAGTAGAAGAGCTTTGCGGTAAATAATAACAAAACGGAATAACTAGGGAAGGTACCCGTTCAGGGTACCTTTTCTGTGAAAAGCAGAAAGGATGTGAGCTCTCATTAACGCATACATTGATGTCATTCCCGTACTAATGGAAGGATTAGACATTACACTCACCGTTCTGATCGGTTCGGCCATATTTGGTTATTCTATTGCATTCATAGCCGGATTTGGGAGATTAGCTAAAAATGTCTTTATTCGTAAATTCACCACCGTATATATAGAAATTTTCCGAGGAACTTCATTAGTCGTTCAATTGTTCTGGTTCTTCTATGTTCTCCCTGGGTTATTGGGGATTGAATTATCATCCTATATGATTGGTGTCATCACTATAGGTATGAACTACGGAGCTTATATGTCTGAGGTCGTCCGTGGTTCCATTCTTGCTGTACCAAAAGGGCAGTATGAAGCAGCCACAGCTTTGAACATGTCGCGCTTCCAGCGGATGCGTTTCGTAATATTGCCACAGGCGATTCGGATGATGCTGCCCGAGTTTGGAAACTACTTAATACAAATGTTGAAAGCGACATCGCTAGTATCGATTATATCCATGGCAGATATCACCTATGTCGGGCTTTTGTATCGAGATGCTAACACGTCAGAAGGTGTAGCTGTATTCACGATGCTGCTAGTTATTTACTTCATCATTGCCTTGCCGCTTATTTACATCACCCGTAGATTAGAACGCTGGGCTTCGAAAGGGGTTGCTACAGAATGAGATGGGATTGGAGTACGGTAATTGAGGTGTTTCCTCTCATTTTTGATGCGATGTGGACAACCCTGGGTCTGACGATTGCCTGTTTTTCCACAGCGATGATCGTCGGTGCGATATGGACAGCGTTAAAGCGTATTAAATTCAAACCTTTCAACTGGTTTATCAGCTTTGTGCTGGAATTTATCCGTTCGACACCACCATTGGTCCAGTTGTATTTTCTTTTCTTTGCCTGGCCGATGATTCCTTACATCGGAGTTACGTTGGATCCTTTCACGGTAGCTGTTATGGGACTTGGTGTCCATTTTAGTACCTATATATCTGAAATCTACCGTTCTGGTATAGAAGGGGTTCCGAAAGGGCAGTTAGAAGCGGCCACTGCGTTAAATTTTTCTACCAGACAAAAATGGACGAAAATCATTTTGCCTCAAGCCATTCCGCCGATTATACCGATGCTCGGAAACTACTTGATCATCATGTTCAAGGAGATTCCGTTGACAATCGTCGTTGGTGTCGCTGGAATGTTGACCGTAGCGGAAGTTTATGGGGTTAACAATTTCGAATATTTGGAGCCATATACAATTGTGGCGTTTTTCTTCCTTGCGATGAGTTACCCATCTTCCTTGTTAATTCAGTGGCTTGAGAAGAAAATGAATCGCCGGTTTGTAAATAAACCCGACAAAAAAGGTAAAGGAGTGACCGCAACATGACCCAGCCTCTTATCCAATACGAAGATGTGCATAAATCATTCGACGATGTCGAGGTATTGAAGGGAATCAATCTGGAAGTTGATCCAGGCGAAAAAATATCCCTGATCGGTCCTAGTGGTTCCGGAAAAACAACTATTATCAGAATGTTGATGACCCTGGAAAAGCCAACTTCCGGACTTATCAAGGTCGATGGAACACCTTTATGGCATAAGGAAGTTAACGGTAAACTTGTAGAAGCGGATGAAAAACATTTGCGGAAGGTCCGTGGGGATATTGGTATGGTTTTCCAGCATTTTAACTTGTTTCCCCATATGACCATATTGAAAAACTGTACGTCTGCGCCGATCAATGTGCAGGGGGTTGATAAGAAAGTTGCTGAAGAGCGTGCCGTTGAGATGCTGGAGAAGGTAGGGCTTGGCAACAAACTTGATGCCTATCCTGCTCAATTATCAGGCGGACAGCAGCAGCGTGTAGCTATTGCACGTTCCGTTGTTATGCGTCCGAAGGTCATGCTGTTTGATGAAGTGACCTCAGCGCTTGACCCGGAAACCGTCGGCGAAGTACTTGAAGTCATTCGTGACATTGCTAAAGAAGGCGAAATGGCGATGATCCTTGTGACACACGAAATGGAATTTGCCCGTGATATTGCCGACCGGATCGTCTTCCTGGAAAGCGGTAAAATCGCCGAAGAAGGGAAACCCCTTGATATTCTGGAAAACCCGAATAGCGAGCGATTGAAGACATTCCTTCAGCGTTTCCGCTCTAATTTTTAATAGGTTTTTTGCCAGAAGAATGCTTTATCTGAGATAACACAGTGGAGCTTTTGAGGCTACTAATAACGTGGTTCAGAAGAGGTATGATTTTGGAAAAACGGTCTGTATGGAGTTTTATGTCCATGCAGACCGTTTTTGCGTTTAATGAACAGGCAAGCGTTCTTACGAGCATATTTTTCTGCTGGGCGAGCGTATTCTGGCATCGGAAAAGCATATTTACCCGCTGGGCGAGCGTATTCTGACAACGAACGAGCATTCGCCTGCAGCAGTATGTGAGAATAATAGCAGTATGAGCTTCATGGTGGTCTTTCCCAGTATTTTTTCAGTTTGATGACAAATTTGACAGACTCCTTAAACCTTTTTGACATCTGACCCAAATAGGTTTGCATCCGTCTTAAAATGTATAAAAATAGTACAGGAGACTCGTTTCACTTCTGTCTAAAACGTGAAAATGTGGAAGGGCAGAAAAAAATTTTCTATAAAAGGAATGAGACGGATGAAGCGGGAAGCATATTTTGATAATGCAAAAGTATTTTTGATATTCCTCGTCGTCTTTGGGCATATCATCCAGCCGTTTACGGATGGTTCGAAGCCGATGTACAGTCTATATATGTGGGTTTATACCTTCCATATGCCAGCCTTTATCTTGTTAGCGGGGTTCTTTGCGAAAGGATCCGGAGATAAGGGATACATCGCTAAGCTGGCAAAAAAATTGATTTTTCCATATTTGTTATTCCAGTTCATCTATACTATCTATTATTTCTTCATCGGGAAAGAGGGCTGGATGACAAGTCCGGTTTATCCTCACTGGTCGCTATGGTTCCTGTTCAGCATGTTTTGCTGGCATGTCATGCTCCAGTTGTTTGCCAAAATTCCACCAATGCTCGGAATGACGATTTCTATCGCGCTTGGTATAGGAGTGGGATACTTCGATAGTATAGGACATACGTTCAGCCTATCTAGAACGTTTGTGTTTTTCCCATTCTTCCTTGCAGGTTATTGGCTGACGAAGGAACAAGTCGCCAAATGGCGTACAACAGCTGTGAAAGCTGGTTCCCTGGTTGTACTCATAGCAGTTGCAGGTTCGCTTTTCCTTCTGCCTGAAATGAGTTCTGATTGGCTGCTAGGTTCTAAATCCTACGAGGTAATGGCTATGCCTGTAGAAGGTGGATTAATTCGCTTAGGTGTATATGGGATTGCCGCCTTGATGACAGTCAGCGTCCTCGCTTGGATTCCGAACACCCATACAAGGATGACAAGTCTCGGGCAGCGGACATTATATGTCTACTTGCTCCATGGGTTCTTCATCCAGTTCTTCCGTCGGGCGGATTTGTTCCATGTGGAAGGATTGCTTGATGTTCTGGGGCTTGCAGTGGTTTCATCTGGAATCGTTTATCTTCTCTCCAGTAAAACAGTCCTTACCTTGGCAGAGCCATTGATTGAAGGGAAAATGCCTCGCTTGAAAAAAGTTTTTAGTCTCAGGACTAACTGATTGCAAACCATCAACCCGTCTGCTTGTAATGAGCAGGCGGGTTTTATTGTTATGAAATTATAAATATGGACGGTTGTGGCTATTCCTTTGCTTTTGTTTTCCTCCAGCTCCAGCGCCTAGCCCCTCGAGGTCTTAAGCTGCTCAGGGGTGGTCAAGGCGCATCCGCTTTTGTTTTGCCAAACATTCTTGTTTGAAATCTTTGGAAATGTGAAATAGTAAGGAGGAATACCTTTATTTTTAAAGGAGGAATGGCTTCGCAATGGCAAAAAAAGTTTTGATGATTGTAACAAATACGAGCAGGATTGATAATGACCATGAAACTGGACTATGGCTCTCAGAGTTCGTTGAGCCGTATATGGAATTCACCCAGGAAGGGTTTGAAGTGACAACTGCAAGCCCAAAGGGTGGAAAAGTACACATTGATCCGAATAGTTTTTCGAATGAGCTGCCGAAAGAATGGGACGGAGTCATGGATCCGCTTGATAGTACAGTGAAATTAGAGGATATAAACCCGGAAGAATTCGACGGCGTTTTCCTACCGGGTGGCCACGGGACCATGTTTGACTTCCCGGAAAATGAAACGATGCAGACCGTTCTGAAGCATTTCGTAGATAAGGGAAAATTGGTCGGTGCTGTCTGCCATGGGCCCGCAGGATTTGTGGGCGTCAAAGATAAAAATGGAGATCCAATTGTAAAAGGGAGAAAGATTACAGGCTTCACCGATGCAGAAGAAAAAGACACAGAACTCGACTCATTAATGCCCTTTCTATTAGAAAGCAGACTGCGCGAAGAAGGTGCTGAATTCGTAGCAGCAGATAATTATGAACATCATATTGAAGTAGATGGTAATTTCATTACGGGACAGAATCCACAATCAAGCCTTGATGCAGGGCGAGCGTTTGCAGATGCTATGAAAAAATAACGAAAAACACCCCACGAGAACCAAATTCTGGTTCTCGCGGGGTGTTGTTTATTTAAAATATCATATGGGCAATCAATACGATGATCGGCAATGTGATCAGCGTACGTTCTAAGAAGATGATAAACAAATCTTTTAAGTCGACTGGAATTTTGGATCCGAGCAACAGCCCCCCGACCTCAGACATATAAATCAGCTGAGTAACGGATAATGCTGCAATGATGAAACGGGTCATCTCACTCTCGATGGATGCCCCAATAATCGCTGGAAGGAACATATCCGCAAACCCGACAAGTATCGTCTCTGATGCTGCCTGTGCATATGGCACCTGCATCAATTCGAGCAATGGAATGAACGGATATCCCAGCCATGTAAAGAACGGGGTGAATTCGGCGATAATAAGGGCGATCGTCCCGAGAGCCATAACGATCGGTGCTACACCCATCCACATATCCAGTATGTTCTGTCCGCCTTCTTTGAAGAACTTCTTTACGCTCGTCTGGCTTTTACCTTGTTTGACAGCCTCCTGATAACCATAGCTGAAGGCATTATGCTCACTTGGTATAACTTCTTCAATATCTTCCGCTTCTTCCGTGACGTAGGTACTTGGCTTTCTGGATAAAGGAGGAATTCGCGGCATAATCAATGCGGCAATAAAACCTGCAGCAACAACAGTCAAATAGAAAGGAACAAACATATGCTTAAGGCCGACTTCACTAATAACGACAAGACTGAATGTGATGGAAACTACAGAGAAAGTAGTACCGATGACGGCTGCTTCTCGTTTGGAGTAATAGCCATCTTCATACTGTTTACTCGTCAAAAGTACCCCGATAGTACCGTCTCCTAGCCAGGAAGCGATGGTATCGATTGATGATCGGCCAGGGAGGGTGAACAAAGGGCGCATAATTTTTGTTAAAAGGACGCCGAATAATTCCAAAAGCCCGTAGTTAAGTAGTAACGGAAGGAACAGCCCCGCAAATAAAAACACGGCAAACAGGACATGTAACAGGCTGTCCAGCAGCAGTCCCCCGGTTACATCGGCAATGATTGCTTCCGGACCGATTTGATAATATACCATAATAGCGAAAATACTACCCAGAATCCGTGCGGCTACCCATACAGGCGGAACGTTGAAAAGCCCCTGAAAAAATGGGTATCGGTCTAAAATTCCTGGACCTGCAATCTTTACAATGATCGTGGCGACAGCTGTGATGGTGATGATTGCCATCATAATGAAGGACAACTGGTCTGCCAGGGCTGTCTCAACCCAGCCAGCCAGAATAGCGATTGGTATCGTTACCACGCCTTCCTTACTGTCATATACAGGTACCATGAATAAGAAAATACCGATTAAAGAAGGAATAATAAATTTCAAGTGGTCGACTAGACGAAAGTTCTTCATTAAGTACACTCCTTGTAGGTTAGGATGATTCGAACATGTGGCATGGAATCAATTATAAAAATACAGCGGGATTAATTTTAATACAATAATCGTTCAATGCCAATAGTAAAGATTGGAAATGCCTTCCCTGCAGTCACCAACTACCTAACTTCGACATAAACCAGCAAAAATCCTTCCTGACACATCTAAAATAGAAAGGAAAGTATTTGGAAAATATAATGGAAAGAAAGGTCGTGGAAATAGGAGGGTAACTGCATGCAGTCATTTGCAACACCGAGACTTGTCGTAAGCCGCTGCCTTGAGTTTGATGAGGTAAGATATAATGGAGAGGTTATTCCTGATAGAGTTGTTCAGCGCCTTCAGCCGTTCGTGGAGTTCATACCGGTCTGTCCGGAAGTAGAAATTGGCCTTGGCGTGCCGCGGGAAGTGATTAGAATTATCGCTGATAAAGAAAAGGAAAGACTGGTACAGCCAAGCACTGGTAAAGATTTAACGAAAACCATGACAGAGTTTTCCACCAGTTTCATCGAGGGACTGCCTGAAGTAGATGGATTTTTGTTGAAAAATCGATCACCCACTTGTGGAATAAACGATGTAAAGGTTTATGCGGATGGGGATAATTCGCCTGTCATAAGGAAAACAGACGGGTTTTTTGCAAAAGAAATACTTAAAAAACATGGCGAACTGGCAATAGAAGACGAGGGGAGACTGAAAAACTTTACGCTGCGTGAACACTTTATGACCAAATTGTTCACATTGGCAGCCTTCAGGGAAATAAAGAATCACATGGAGATGTCTGCTTTAATTGATTTTCATTCTCGGAATAAATATCTTTTCATGGCTTATAACCAACAGCTGTTGAAAGAGATGGGACAGGCGGTGGCGAATCATGCCCGCCATCCTGTTGAGGAAGTTTTTAAACACTATGAGGGATTGTTGAAAAAAATGATGCAGTCTCCAGCTACTCCAAAAAGACATCAAAATGTATGCCAGCACATCTTCGGCTATTTCAAAAATGAGTTAAACGCTGAAGAAAAGGCATACTTTTTGGATGAAATGGAGCAATATGAAGAAGAAAAGATACCATTAAGTACGTTGCTTGGCATATTGAAAGCCTGGGTTATTCGGTTTGATGAACACTATCTGAAAGGGCAGACCTATTTTGAGCCTTATCCAATAGAACTCATTGAAATTTCGGATTCAGGAAAAGGGAGAGCCTATACCTGACTATCCCACATAATGGTCCAGTATACGGTCAACAGGTCTTCCATAGCTTTCTCCAAAAAAGTTGAGATGGACCATTAAATAAAACAGCTGGTAGAGGGCTTTTGTATCTTCATAGCTGTCTGGCAGTGGATAAACCTCCTTGTAGCTCTCATAGAATGCAGGGGGAAATCCGCCAAACAGCTCAGTGAATGCCAGTTCGAAACAGTGGTCTCCATAGCAGACTGAGGGATCGATCAAGTAGGGTTTGCCGCCTGGACCGGCCATCCAGTTTCCACCCCAAAGATCTCCATGCAAGAGGGAAGAGGCAGGAAAAGGGTCGATCCATTTGTCTAACCGGTTGAGCAGCTTAGTCATTCTTGAATGCCTGATATCATTCATACGCCCACGTTCAATGGCTAGTTCCAGCTGAGGAAGCAGTCGTTTGTCCCTGTAATAGCGCAGCCAATCCTCATGCCAGCCGTTTTCCTGGGTAAGTGTGCCAATAAAGGTCGATTGACCGAATCCATATTGATTGGCTTGTGTTAAATGCATATGTGCAACCCCATGTCCGAGCTGTTCCACGGTATCGCTTTTACTCTTGCCTTCAATCCATTCGAGAATAAGTGTTCCCGGGCTGCCATTTTTCGGCTCATCATAATGATAAACACCTGGAACAGCTATCGAATTACTGGCCTGGATGACCCGCAGTCCTTCTGCTTCCACCCGGAAAAAATCAGAAGGTACATTATCATTGGTTTTTACAAAATAAGCCTGGTGTTCTGTCCGGACAAAAAATGCCTCGTTGATATCGCCTCCTGTTACAGGGCGGATTTCGGCAACTGTAGTAGAATCTCCCATCTCTTTAAGAGACTGTTTGATAATATCATTCATACTATTCTCCCCTTTCATCCGGCTGTACCCCATTTGGTGAATGGTCATTCATAGAGTCATAGCATGAATGGCATGTTTTTCCCGGAACTGCTTTGGTGTAATCTTCAGATGCCTCTTGAAAACGGCAGTATAGTAGCTCTGATTACAAAATTTAAATAACGCCGCAATATCGGATATAGAAGTAGAGGTATGTAACAAGAAATATTTTGATTCTTCGACCCGCTTTTCATTAATGAATTGGACGACTGATTTTTTCACTTCTTTTTTAAAAAGGTGAGAGAGGTAGCTCGGGCTCACAAAACATTCCTTTGAAATATCTTCGAGCATCAGCTCATCAAGAATATGGTCATGGATATAATTGATCGCCCGGTTAATTACATGGCTATATGGCAACTCCTCTGCTTCTTCGACCATACGGATGAATGTGTGGAGCATGTGATGTTCAAGGTCATTCAATTCAGCTACTGTCACTTTCTTCTCGATTTCAAGTATGTAGGTATCACTAAGGTTAAAGGCGGTTTCCGGGTTTATTCCGCCGTTGATGATCGCCCTGGTGAATAAAGTGCACGAGCAGATCAGCGAATTTTTCAGTGACCGGACAGGATTCTGGGCAAGGTAAGGACGCTGATCCTGATTAATATTTTTTAACAAAAGGGATGCCTTGTTCAAATCTTTATTCGTGATGGCTTCCATCAATTGTTTTTCCATGAGATAAGATGGGTGGACGAATTGTTCCTTCTTATTATTCATGCGGATTCTCATAAACTGGTCAATCATGTTCGGTTCGATGGACAATGTCATTACAATTCCTCCGAAGTTCATAAAATTTTATTAAAAATGTAAAGATTTTAGTATAATTGTAAGCGATTTCAAACTGAAAATAAAGTGGATTTATAAATTAATAGTGGACTGGCGGCAGGAACTATGGAAATTTAACAGCCATTTTGGTGTTTTTGCCCGCTTATGTGAGGGAAATTATAATTGCAATCCTTTTACACCTCCGGGTAACCCAACTTCTTTTTTTATGTAAAGAAGTTCTCGACGTAATGAAAACTTTAAAGTTCCAAGTATAAAAATACTAACGCTTTTGCCATAAGGACTTGTCGACATGCCATGTTTATTAATCAAGCTCCTCCATGCTGCACATCGTAAATCAGTAAATTACAGCTCCTCTAGTTCTTATAGGAGCAATTGAATGTGATCTTTAATCAAACGAAACTTTAAGTTACACCCTCCTGTTGTTGATAAAAATAGGGGGAATAGAAAGGGGAAATGCTGCTGATGAGCTGGAAAATTGCAAGAGATTCACTAAAAGAAATTGATCTGGTGAATGAGGAGAGTCTGTTCTTTCTCGGAAATGGGTATATCGGGGTCCGTGGAAACTTTGAGGAATCCTACGGCAGAGCAGTGCCAACTGTCAGGGGAACCTATTTGAATGCCTTCCATGATGTCATCGATATTCCTTATGGGGAAAAGTTATTCGCCTTCCCTGAAACACAGCAGAAAATGCTGAATGTGATCGATACACAGACCATCCATATTTACTTAGGTGATGAGAAAGAACACTTTTCCATCCAGGAGGGGGAAGTGAAAGAGTATACTCGAAAACTTCATATGGATGAAGGGAAAGCGGAACGTAACATTCGATGGAAGTCACCGCTTGGAAAAGAAATAGATGTGTGTTTTGAGCGGATGGTTTCCTTTGTGCATCGAGAATTGTTTTATATCAAAGTTTCCGTCACTCCAGTCAATTTTAATGACGTAATTACGATTGTTTCCATCATGGATGGGGATGTAGAAAACTTTGTAGATGCTTCGGATCCAAGAGTGGGGGGCGGTCACGCCAAGCTTCTTCACGTCCAGGAAGCAGATACGATTGAAGAAAGTGGGTTCCTCCGAAGCAGAGCTGAATCATCCGGATTGGAAATGGCCTGCCTAAGTTTTCATAAAGGACTGGATGATAAGCTTGTCGATATTTCCAAAGAAGCCGACGACCAGCGCATCATTTTTACTTACCAGACACAAGGACGTCAAGAACAACCGGTCGAATTCAGCAAATGGAACATTTATGTCGATGATTTGAGGCACAGCGGGGAATTGAAACAGAAAGCACAGCGGATTAGAGGGCAGCTGGAAACCATTGATGACTTTCAATTGGCAAAAGCCCAGAGAAAATACTTGGAAACCTTCTGGGAACGTAGTGACGTGGAAGTGGATGGTGATGATGATCTTCAGGAAGGTATCCGTTTCAACTTATACCATCTTCTGCAATCTGCGGGCAGAGATAAATACAGTAACATCACCGCAAAAGGCTTGAGCGGCGAAGGTTATGAGGGCCATTACTTCTGGGACACGGAAATTTATATGGTCCCTGTTTTCCTCATGACTGCACCTGATTTAGCTAAACAGCTGCTGATCTACCGCCATTCCATATTAGATAAAGCTCGTGAGCGAGCAGTGGAAATGGGACACAGACGCGGAGCTCTTTTTCCATGGCGTACGATCAATGGGAAAGAGTGCTCGTCCTATTTCCCGGCAGGAACAGCCCAGTATCATATCAGTGCTGATATTGCATACAGCTATATTCAATATTTTCTGGCAACCAGGGATGAATCCTTTCTGCTTGATTACGGAGCGGAAGTGCTCCTCGAGACTGCCCGCCTTTGGGTAGATATGGGTCATTTTAGGAAAGATGGTACCTTTGCGATTGATAATGTCACAGGACCGGATGAATATACATGTGTCGTTAACAATAATTACTATACGAACTCGATGGCGAAATATAATTTGGAATGGGCCTATAAAATATATCAGATGATTAAGGAAATTGATGGTAATTATTTTGAAATCCTCAGTGAGCGTCTCAATTTATGGGATAAAGAGGTAGAGAGCTTCAAGCGTGCAGCAGAGGCGATGTACTTGCCGTATGATGAAGAGCTCGGAATCCATGCGCAGGATGATACCTTTCTACAGAAAGCAGTATGGGATTTTGAAAACACACCAAAAGAACATTATCCTCTTCTTCTGCATTATCATCCTTTGACGCTATATCGCTATCAGGTATGTAAGCAGGCAGATACGGTTCTATCCCACTTTTTACTGGAGGACTATGCAGATGAGGAAACGATCCACAATTCCTATAATTACTATGAACGGGTAACCACTCATGATTCCTCCTTGTCAACTTGCGTGTTCAGTATGATGGCATCAAAACTTGGGGATTTGGAAAAAGGGTATCAATATTTCCAAGGGACGACTCGGCTTGATCTCGACAATACACATAACAACACGAAAGATGGACTCCATATGGCTAATATGGGAGGTACTTGGATGGCTATCGTTTACGGTTTCGCAGGGCTGCGGGTTAAGGAGAATGGCCTTCACCTGGACCCTAAATTGCCAAAACAATGGAACAGCTATTCCTTCCACATTCATTACAAAGGCAGTCCGGTCAAGGTAAAGGTCACGGATGAAAAAGTGAGTTTAACCCTGGTAGAGGGTGAGCAGGTATCCCTTTGGGTGAACGGTGAGGAAATTCAAGTGAAAAGAAATGAACAAGCAACATTGTCTTACTAATTAAAAACAGGCAGCAGGATTAATCCTGCTGCCTGTTTATTTAGTGAAACGGATTTTTAATAATCGGTTCCTGGAACAGTTTTTCATAAGCAAAAATGGTATGAGTCTCATGAAAGCCGAGTGTACGGTACAGGTTTTCTGCCCCATCATTAGTGGTCCGTACCGAAATGGAGACCTCATCAAGCTCAAGAACGAGAAATGCATGCTGAAGGGCATGATCGATTAATACGGATCCAATTCCCTTGCCGCGATAGTCTGCATCCACATTGACAAAACAAATTTCTCCTTCTTCCCCAGGGAGTATCGTTTCAAAGTAGATATACCCAATCAGTCTGCCCTCATGCTGGTAACCCCATAGATGATTTCGATCCGACCTGGCAAGATCCATCATTTCAGCTGTCGTATAATAGGCACCATTCGGATGGAGTCGGGCGACCTCAAGCTTATCCTCTTCCGTAATTTTAACGATATTTCTTCCGTCAAGGTGGGCAGGCTTATAATCCTCCCGATCCAGTACCATCGTCTTCTCGATATTGTAAAGATGGAATTGATGACGTTCGCAAAATTCCACCAATGTCGTATTGGCCTTGAAGCTGGCAACTTTCACAGCATTAAAATGCTGCTCCATCGTCAATGAAGCCTTATTCCATAGGCCCTCCATCACTGCCTTTTCCTGCTCGATCGCAAAGGGTCCAAGCAAGCGGCACAATTTCTGTTCGAAAAATGGGAGGATACCGAGAAATCCGATGATCTGGTTATTTTCCCACGCGATATAGGCGAGTGGATCACGGAACTGGGTCAATGTCCAAACCTGTTCATAGATTTCATTCTCATCCGATGCCAACCAGGCGACAAAATGCTGATCCTGCTCATTCATATGATAGAGCCATTCCGAAATAGCCTGTAAATCTTTCACTTCTAATTCTTTTATCTGCAAAAAATTTCGCCTGCCTTTTTCTTTTTAGCATGCCATAGGTAGTGTTGGAAGTGCAAGCGGATGGGGAGAAATGAAAAAGTCCTTTATAATCGAACGGGGGCTGTTAAAGCTTGTTGTTGATACTCACGAATCGCTTGCCGGCGGATGCTTGCCGCGGGCACGGCCAAAAGCTAACTTGGTCAAGTAGATCGCTTGACCAAGTGGATCTTTCGGCTCGTGCTGTTCCCGCAGGCGTCATCGCCTCTCGCTCATCGTGGAATCAACTCTGGTATAACGATATGTCGTATTAAAGGAAACCATCACACTGCATAAAACTTCATGAAAGACAAAAAAGTCTGTATGGAAGTAAAGCTCCATACAGACTATTAAAAAGATATTGCTTTTTAAACCTTCAGCTTTTCAGCGGACTAATAAAGTACCCGTTGGGTTGGGCAGGTACATTAATGTTTCTTTTTACCTTTTCCGTTATCTTTATATTGTACATTAACTTCAAAGCTTACAGCCTCAGTATTGTCTTGAGGAGCAGCATAGAAGGTGGTCATATATGTTTTTCCGCTCTTGAACAACTGTCTTAATTGTAGAGCGTCTTCCTCTGTGACATTGAATGGGTCAACCTGCAAAACACGATGTTTTCCATTTTTCTTTTCATTGATGAATGTAACCCCGTATTCAACATAGGTCTCTAAAAGCTGATCCATTGATTGGAAGGAATCAAGACTTGAACCGTCAAAGCTTATTCCTGCTTCAGGAATTTCAATATTATCGATGAACCAGCCAGAGTCATTATAACCCCAGTCTGTCAGATATCGAAAGGCAATATGGACTTCCTGACCAGCATAGGCAGAGAGGTCGAATGTTTCCTGCTGCCAGTCCTCATAATGTCCGGTAAAACCAGGCAGGTTATCTTTGATTTTAGGATAACCTTCTGGGACAACATCGGAACGAGTGTTTTCATTGGCAAGGGAGGTCCAGGTCTGTCCGTTATCAGTAGATACTTGAACCATACCAAAATCCCATTGTTCTTCGATATCAATAAAGTTATCGAATTGGAGGGTAGCATCTGCCACATTGGTTAGATCTGCCTTGAAGATGATGCTGTTATCCATTTCGTGACCTTCACTTCCCCAATATACCTGGTTATCAGAACCTAAAGGATCTGTAACTGTCTGCCATTTCGTAGGCAGGAAGTCGACCCCATTGAAATCGATGGTATCGATTTTTTTGTTCTTTTCAAATTCGAATACTTTAAAATCAGTTCCCCATGCAGGGACGCCATCTTTTTGATAATCTTTCGCTTTTTCAAAGTTTACTGTTTTTCCGCGGACTTTGCCATCTTCAACTGGAAGATCGCGCAAATCAACATTTTCGAAACCGTAGATGCCGCCTTTAAACTTATCATCGTCTATTGCCAAAGCGGTAGAGAAATTCTGGTAAACTTCCGTGAAGGTTTTATTAATTCCAAAATCCTTCAGTGCTTTGTTGAAGCCTTCGATACTATTGACTTCACTTTTGGCAACGCTACGGATAAATTCCTGGCCGAACTGTTCGTAATTGTAAAGGGTGAACAGTTGTACCAAACCATAGTCGGCAATCGTTTCCGGACCGGTCTCTGCATCGACATGCTCATCCCAGGCAGTTAAAGAGTTTTCAGGGTGATCCAGCAGAAAGTTAATAGAACCTGCATCGATACCGTAACCGCCAAGGAATTCAGAGAAAGTAGACATTCCTTCATTTACCCAGGAAGTTTCATCGGAATCGTTGTCATCATGAATCAAGTGCTGCAATTCATGGATAGTAGTACCGTAGAATGTGCTTTCTAAACGCTCTTCCCAGTTGTTAGTATCAATGGTTATGATATTACGATCCATGTACATTTCCAAAGTACTCCAGTAGAAACCTGCAACAAAGAAAGGGTATTCTGGATCGTTATAATTCTCATCTTGAATATTATCGACTAGCATAACGATTTTGTCGCCATCACCTTTATAGTAGCCTTCTGGTACAATGCCCAAATCTTCTAATTCCGCTTCCGTACCATCGTGGCTGTCCGGCTTTCCAAAAAAGGCAGTATCTGTCGGATAAATATTGTTATCAAATTCAGCTGCCAGCTTGTCCACTTGTTCCTGTGTCACGACATGTGGCTCACGCGGGTCACCCTCAGGGAAACTCAAATCGTTTGCTACCCAAATTTCGACATGCTCCCCGACACTGCGGAGCGTGAATTCTTTAAAAGCTAAGTTACGATCTAAGAATAGCTTCGTACCGCCATCGTATGTAAAGTATTGGTCGCTTGCATCAGAAGTTGATGCTTCCTCTTCATTGAAATTAGTGCTTTTGGCTGCTTCTTTAATTTCCTGCCTTGCTTGCCTTTGAAAATCTTCATCTCTGGATTGCTTCTCAAGCATTCCATCGATATCAATCCGGTCGGTGTAACGCTCAGTGTTGAAATCACTGTACTTGCTTTCTGCACTGACCTCATCTGCTCCTGCTGCTGGTGCAAATAATGATAATGTCAGCACACTTGCAGACAGCAATGCTGTAAATTTCTTATTCAATGTGCATTCCTCCCCCTAGTATTCATGGAATATTTCCATATGTTTCTTATTATCGTAAAGTTTTTGAAAATTGGGAATAGTGATTTCAGGGTGATTTTTGTCATATTGGTAGGCGGAAAGTATCAATCGATGGTGAATTAATGCCTATTTTGTAAAAATAACATGGAAAATGAGGGAAATAGTCAGGGACTCCATGATTAAGTTTTGGGGTGCAAAAGACAGGGTGTTCATACTGAAATACAGCAAACTTTTCGTAATTCCCCAGATAAGAGTAACCTTCCGCTGATAACTGCGCCTCGACAGCTGATTCTATGCCGCAAACCGCTGATAACTCCGACCGGCAGATGTTAATACATATGGGCCGGTGAGTTCTTTTTGCTGTCATATGTCACATCAATTGTAAGATTGAGCGAGCCAAAATAGGGTATTTGAACAGCAAGAGTCTGGAAAGGATGAGGCAGATGGATGGTCGCTGGAAATACATATCTATTTACAGAATTGCTGTCATCGTCTGGATGTCAGCCAAGTTCATGCTGCAATTGTTTTGGTTTCAGAAAACTCGTCGGATTTGGGATGAGGAGACGAAACAAGAGTGGAACGATCTTCTGGCTAAGCAGGCGAGAGAGTATCGGATAAAGTCGATCAGGCTCGGCGGTCTGCTGATCAAGTTTGGTCAGTTTCTTAGTTCACGGGCGGATTTACTTCCGGAGGTCTTTATTAAAGAACTGGAAGGGCTGGTCGACAGGGTCAAGCCGATTGAGTTTAAGTATTCGAAAGAGATTATAGAAGAAGAATGGGGAGGGGGTATGGATGAATACCTTAGTGACATTAATGAAGAGGCAGTAGCGTCCGCTTCGATCGGTGAAGTTTATAAAGGGTATCTGAAAGATGGAACCCCTGTTGCGATAAAGGTGCAGAGATATCGCGTGAAAGATATTTTCCATATGGATTTCAAAGCACTACGTATTGTTTTCTGGATGCTGCGCAAATTTTCCCGGTTCGGAAAAAAGGCTGATCTGGTGGCATTGTACCGCGAGCTTGTTACGGTGATGAGCAATGAACTGGATTTCAAGCAGGAGCTCAGGAATGGGACGCATTTTAAAAAGCGGTTCAAGGACCTGCCGGAAGTATATATCCCGGATTATTATAGTGATCTTTCGACCCAGCGGGTGCTGGTTATGGAATGGATCGAAGGGGCGAAAGTGACCGATCTCGGGTTCATCAAAAGGAATGGAATCAGCCGGGAGCGTGTAGCCAGGACGTTATTTGATTTATGTGTCGAGCAGTTCCTCAAGGCAGGAATGTTTCATTCTGATCCTCACCCTGGGAATTTGATGCTGAAGGAAGATGGAACTGTCGTCATTATCGATTTCGGGATGGTCGGGGATATCAAAAAGCAGGATGTCAATTATATCCGGAAGATGATACAGGGCTTCATTCTCGATGACTATGACCGGGTCATCCAGGCTTTGAAAAACATGAATTTTCTGCTTGAGCATGCGAATACGGAACGTTTGAAAAAATTACTTAAAGAAACTACCGAGATGTATCTTGATGGAGAATTTCGTAAGCTTGATGCGAATATGATGCAATATATCATGGAAGACGTTCAGAAATTAGTGAAGAATCAGCCCATTCAACTCCCGGCGGATTATGCCTTTCTGGGAAGGGCGACATCGATTATCATCGGTGTGCTGACGACCGTTTATCCTCAAATTGACTTGATGGAATGGGGAAAACCGGTGATAAGGGAATGGATGAGCGGAGAGGAGTCCAAGACTTCTTTTTATAAAGAGGTGGCAGGAGAAACCGTAAGGCCGTTGATGTCATTTCCGCGTGCATTAATCGGCTTTCTGGAAAGCGGCGACAAAGACAGGGAATGGGACGTGGAAAAACAGCGTAATTACTTGTTCCATCAATACTATTTGTTTTACGGACTATTATCTTTCATTACGATGATTGCAGGTGCTGTTTTGGGCTTATATATGTACGAGATGCAGGCTGCTGCCTTGATGTGGGTTGGGGTAACTGTTGCTCTTTTAGGTTTGTTAGGTCTTTTTGTAAATGGAGTCAAGCACCATCAAATGGTAACTACAATCAATCAGAGGAGGAGTAAAGATAATGAGTGATTTGTTGAAAAAAGGATTTTATGTAGGATTGGGAGCAGCCTTAAGCGGGAAGGAAAAGGCAGAGAAAATGCTTGATGAATTGGTGAAGCGAGGTGACGTCAGCCCATCTCAGGCAAGAGAGATGTTTAAAGAATTCGCGGAAAAAGGTCAGGAGAAGGATGCGGAATGGAATGAGCAAGGTAAAGCCAAAATGAAGGAAAGAGTGAAAGATCTGGGTTTTGTGACAAAGGATGAATACGAAATTTTGGAAGCGAGAGTCGTGCGGCTGGAAAAACTGCTCAAAGATGAAGGCCAGCCTCCCATGGGAACTTGATTATAAACAAACGGCTGCCTGCCAGGTGATAATTACCTGATGCAGGCAGCCGTTTTATTTAATGCCCTTTTATCCAGTATTTCAATGTTCAGATTACTTCTTTGAAATTTGGATATAAGCTGCTAATGGAAATACGTTTTGTCTGGTCAAAGTTAGGTTAAACAAACTAATAACGTTTCCAAAATCTTGCGGTAAAGGTTGATGTTCTCATGAAAAAGTTATTAATGTTAACCTTCCTATTTTTATTGTCAGGATGCAATCTAAGGACGCTCGATCCAGTCAGCGAAACAGCCTCCGACCAGGCGTTCCTTATTAAACTCGGGTTTTGGATCATGATGGTGGTGGTGGGCGTAGTCACCATCCTGTTCGTTGCTTTCACATTAAAATATCGGGAGACGGATAAAAACAGGTATGACATACCGAAGCATGAGGAAGGGAACCGGACATTGGAGATAATCTGGACAGTTCTTCCAATTATTTTGCTCGTTTGCCTGGCAATCCCGACCGTCATTATTACTTATCAGGCCTCAAACATAAGTGCGAACCCTGAAGAAACCGTACATGTCAATGTTACCGGAGAGCAGTTCAAGTGGACCTTTGAGTATGAAAACGGAAAAAAAACGCACGAAAAATTAGTTCTTCCTGTAAACAGGGATGTAATATTTCATCTAAAATCTAAAGATGTGATCCATTCTTTCTGGGTTCCTCGCCTGGCAGGTAAGAAGGATGTCATTCCTGGGACTGTAAATAAGCTGGAGGTAGTGCCAAACAAAACCGGTACCTACCAAGGGAAATGTGCGGAATTTTGTGGGATATTGCATGCGGATATGAGGTTTACCACTGAGGTGGTTTCTCAGCAAGACTTTGAAGAATGGTTATCAAGTAAGAAGAAATAGCAGGGGAAAAGGGTGAATGTTATGGAAATCAATATATTTGGAGAACTCCTCATCATACCGACAGACGTAATTGCGGCTTGGGTTCTTATGATTATCGGTGTGCCACCTGTCCTGTACTGGATCACTAAAAAACGTCATTGGCCCTTGATTTGGGATTACGCAACTAGCACCAATCATCGGAAAGTAGGGACATTATATATTTTTTTCTCCGTTCTATTCTTTTTTCGGGCGGGAATCGATGCATTGCTCATTCGTCTGCAGCTGGCCACTCCTGAAAATCAATTCTGGGTCTTTCAGGGGGAAAAGTATAACGAAATTTTCACCACCCATGGAACGATGATGATTTTCTTCGTGGCCACTCCACTTCTGATCGGCTTGATGAACGTCGCTGTACCACTTCAGATTGGAGCGAATGATCTGGCATTCCCATTCTTGAACTTAATCGGACTATACTTATTTGTAACAGGGGGAACGATTTTCTTTCTGGCATTCTTTTTCAACGCGGCTCCAAACGTCGGGTGGACCGCTTATACACCACTGTCCACGGAAGATTTCACCTCTGGGCCGAATAACAACTATTATATAATGGGCTTACAAGTGTCCGGACTAGGTACGATATTTGCCGCTATAAATATGATTGTTACTATACTTAGATTACGTGCTCCGGGGTTAAAGTTAACCAGGATGCCGTTATTTCCTTGGGCAACGTTATTTACATCTTTCTTGATACTGGTTGCATTCCCGGTGCTGGCTATTGCACTTTTGCTGCTTCAATTTGACCGGTTCTATGGAGCGACGTTCTTTCTTGGACCGCAGGGACATCCTGTCTACTGGCAGCATTTGTTTTGGATCTTCGGACATCCGGAGGTATATATTCTTGCCCTTCCGGCATTCGGAATCTTTTCTGATATCATATCGAATTTCTCAAGAAAAAATGTGTTTGGTTACACTTCCATGGTTTTGTCTCTGGCGTTAATCGGCTTGCTCGGATTGATGGTGTGGGCGCATCATATGTTCACTGTTGGACTTGGACCATTCGCCAATACATTTTTTGCGATAACAACGATGATGATCGCCGTTCCGACCGGTATCAAAATATTTAACTGGCTGTTCACAATGAGGCGGGGCGTCATTCGGATGCAAACGCCGATGATGTTTGCCCTGGGTTTCATTCCGACCTTTGTCATGGGCGGGGTCACTGGTGTCATGCTTGCCTCAGCAGCTGCAGACATGCAGTACCACGATACCTATTTCGTGGTTGCCCATTTCCATTACGTGATTATTGGGTCAACGATATTTGGGGCATTTGCCGGAATTTATTACTGGTACCCGAAGATTACTGGGAAAATGCTGAATGACAAACTTGGGAAATGGCATTTCTGGCTATTTTTAATTGGATTTCATTTAACCTTCTTCCCTCAGCACCTTGCTGGTCTCAATGGTATGCCGCGTCGGGTTTATGACTATACGTGGGAAGATGGTGTCTTTGTTTACAATTTTATTAGTACGATTGGAGCCTTCCTGATGGGTGGTTCGATGTTGTTCTTGATTTGGAATATCTACAGGGCTCATCGTAAGAAAGAAGAGAATGTCGGAGGTGATCCTTGGGATGGCCGGACATTGGAATGGACAGTTCCTTCTCCTTCACCGGAGCATCCATTTGAGAAAATGCCGATCATCGACCGCCGGGATATGCTCTGGTGGGCAAAAACACAAGACAAGCCTATTCCTGTGGAAGAGCATCCACGTGCTATCCCGATATCGACACCAACCGTTCAGCCGATGCTCATAGCTGCTGCCTTGTTTATCTTAAGTTTCGGCTTTATATACCATTGGATATGGGTACAGGTTGTCGGAGGAATTTTAGTGTTGGTATTTTTTGTGAACCGCGCCTTTAAGGATGAACGGATTCCTGCTTATGAAAAGGAGGAGAGCGAGGATGAGTACTAAAGCAATGTCTCAGGACTTATTTGCCGATAAACGGATGGGATTTTTCATTTATTTAGGTGTGGAAGCAATCATGTTCAGCACCTTATTTGCGACCTATATCATTTACACACCGGCTCCGGTTGGCCCCCATCCAAGCGAAATTTTCGAAATGAAAACAACCGTCCTCGCTTCTATCTTTTTATTATCAAGCAGCGGGACGATATTCATTGCGGAAAAAGGACTAGATAAGCGAAGCACCAAGATGATTATAGCTGGCATTATCTTTACCTTTCTTCTCGGTGCAACTTTCATGTATTTTGAAATGCATGAATTTCACAAATTTATAAAGGAAGGTCATTTGATATCGACCAGCAACTTCCTGTCTTCTTATTACGTGCTGGTCGGTCTCCATGCCTCCCACGTCGTGTTTGGGTTAGGGTGGATGATTATTTTATTGATACAGTTGAAAAAGCAGCCTTTCCAGTTGTTTAAGGAAAAACACAAAGTATTCATCTATTACTGGCACTTTGTTGATATCATCTGGGTTTTCATCATCAGTATCGTCTATGCCCCATACCTGTTATAAAAGTGGAAACTGCCCCGATGCTCTTAAAATAGATGCTTCGGGGCAGTTTGCTATCTTTTTATCAGTTTATATAGAAGGGTAAGGAGCAGGAAAGCTCCAAGTGTAAGAGCAGAAAGATTTATATAATACCACCAGCCCTCACCCAGATAATCCAAGGGAGTAGCTGTTGCAGGTGTACGTTCGAGATAAAGGTAATTTGAGCCGATTGATTCGTTAATAAAACTGATGATGATTGCATATAGCGCTACATAACCAAACACTTCAAAAGCATTTCTCCAGTTGATTTTAACTTCATAAACAATAATCAGAAAGATCCCCGTCCAGGATATCGCCATATGATGAAGGAAAAATTTCCAAAATCGATAATGCTGGTAGTCATGAGGCAAGTCTGGCGTAAGAAGGGCAAGAAAGGCGGGGATAACAGCAAGGAAAAAGGTAATTTGCACAAGCTTAGGAGCAGGGTAAGCTAACGCCGCCATTCCTGCTAAAGAAGCGATGCCGCAAAGGTGCAGAGGAAGGTAGTCAGCAGCATTCCACAATCCGTTGACGATTGCCCACGCTTGATAGGATATTTCGGAAACGAAGAGAAGACTGAACAAAAACCACCGGATCCAGCTGGAAATTTCGCGGTTGGAAGAAATCCAGCGGCTTCCCGCGCAGAAACTGACGAGTATCAGTGCATAAATCACCAACATTACGATATGGCTGACACCAAACATAGTAAACGGGTGATCCACCCACGGGCTGAACCATTTTTCCATATAGCTACACTTCCCATGTTGAAAACTTGTGCTTATGCTATTATTTTAACATAGGAAACGAAACGAGGAATTTGGTATGAATTGCTTCCGCTGCCGTCATTTTTTTACAACATGGAATCCTGGATTTCCTCGAGGGTGCCGTGCCTATGGGTTCAAGACGAAGGAGATGCCTTCCGTGCTCGTCAAAAAGACGACAGGTACAGCGTGTTTAAAGTTTGAACCAAAGCAGTAAAGTTGATAGGTCAGAATACTGTTAAAAAATTGAAGATTTTGATTGGCTGTCGTAAGAGAAAAAAATCTGTGATATGCTGAGGAATATTTGAAAACAAGAGTGAGGAGTGGAACGAATGGAAAGAGAAAAGTTTTCCTCTAAGCTGGGCTTCATGCTTGCTGCAATCGGATCTGCTGTCGGATTAGGAAATATCTGGCGCTTTTCCTATGTTGCAGGTGAGAATGGGGGAGGCGCCTTTCTGGTCTTATATTTATTTTGTGTATTTATCATTGGCGTACCTTTATTGTTGGCTGAAGTAAGTATCGGTAGGAAGGCACAGAGTGATGTGATTGGTTCTTTTTCTCGCCTGTCACCAGGCACCCCGTGGTTTATGACTGGTTTCTTCGGAGTGCTATCGGCCTTTCTGATACTGAGTTTTTATGGAGTGGTAGCCGGCTGGTGTATCTATTACCTATGGAATTATATCAGCGGCGGCTTTTTCGTCGAGCCTGCTGGCGGGTATGCGGCTGAATTCGGAGGGTTCATTTCCCATGCATGGCATCCGATATTGTGGCATGCATTGTTCATTGCCCTTACAATCGTCATTGTTTATAGCGGTGTAAAAAAAGGGATTGAGCTGGCTAACAAAATATTCATGCCGACTTTAGCATTGTTACTGGTTGGACTAGCTATATACAGTCTTTCGCTTGATGGTGCATGGGCAGGAATTGAATTCCTGTTTACGCCAGACTGGTCTGTATTAGGGGATCCGTCTGTATTTTTAGCAGCATTGGGACAGGCATTCTTCTCGTTGAGCCTTGGTATGGGTGCTATGCTTACTTACGGAAGTTACCTCTCCAAGGAAAACAAGCTGCCAAGCGCAACGTTTGGAATTGGTGTAATGGATACATTTTTTGCGATTATATCCGGTATTGTCATTTTCCCAGCGGTGTTTGCTTTCGGCATAGATCCAGGTTCAGGGCCTGAGCTTGTCTTTATTACCCTGCCGGGGATTTTCGGACAGATGCCATTCGGTGAAATAATCGGGTTTATTTTCTTCTTTGCCCTGACATTAGCTGCCTTGTCCTCTTCCGTTTCTATTTTGGAGGTTCCAGTCGCATTTTTCATGCGTATTTTTAACTGGGGGCGTAAAAAAACGAGCATCATCCTGGGTTTTATCATGTTTGTCCTTGGAATGGCTGCTTCCTTAGGAATGGGAATCTGGGCAGGTGTGACACCGATTGGTTCCAACAATATCATGGACTCAATGGATTTCATCGCCTCGAATATCCTGCTCCCTCTTGGTGGACTTTCCATGGCATTGTTTGTAGGCTGGTATTTTAATAAATCCACAGCTTTCGAAGCGACAGACATGCAGGATAACAGCATCAGAGATATCTGGTATGGTATCGTCAAATATATCGGTCCGATCATGATCCTATTCATATTTCTAAATGCGATTGGTGTTATAGGATGGTAGAAATCACTTTACTGGAGCATAGGAACGCGGAGATCGCAAAAGAAATAGAAGCTCTCCAGCAACTCTCCTATCACCAGGAAGCGAAATATATCAATAATGATAAACTGCCACCACTGACCGAAACGTACCGCCATATCCAACAAGCCCAGGAAAATTTTCTGGGTACGTATAAAAACGGAAAGCTCGCCGGTTTACTTGCCTGCCATAGGGAGGAAGAGGTCATTTGGATCACACGTCTCGCCGTACATCCCGAATGGATGAGAAAAGGAATTGGCAGCGATATGCTTACGTATATATTTGACGAAAACAACTTTGCCAGATGCTGTGTAACAACCGGTCTGAAAAACAGGCCAGCGATGACTTTTTATCAGGAAAAAGGATTCGTTCATTTGAATAACATGGAAACAGAGGAGGGAATTATGCTTGCCCTCCTTTGTTATGAACAAGACCGTTCCAACTGATTAGTGGGAGCGGTCACTATTTTATCTTTAAGAAAGTTTAACTTTGTTAAAGGATTAAAGTATAAGTAATACGAAGGCTTTCGACGTAAGGACTTGATCAAGTTTTTCTAATCAATGTTTTTCCGGATGAGAAGTGAACCCTTGCGTTTTAGGATTAATAATTTATTGGTGAAGGAGTACAGTTCGTACAATGGACAAGTGGCAGCTATTCAAAGCTCAGTTTTACATAACGCTAATGGTAAAAGTTTTTATTGCTATTTACCAAAAGCCCAAACATTGTTACAGAAATCGAAACCTTTGCAGGCTGGCGTTGCTTTTTCATAGCATGATACACTATCATAGACAACGGATAGTCGATAAAAGGAGATATCATATATGGTGATCACGAATGCATCAATTTTGAAAAAAATGATGAAAGAGATTCAAGAAGCACTTGAAGATGGCAGATCTTCGACGGTTAGGGAGCGTGTCCGTGCCATCAGGCTGCTTTGTGATCTGGTGCTCGAAGAAGATGAGGATGAAAATGCGATCACTTCACATGAAAACGTAACGAAGCGAAAAGAATCGCCTTCAGAAGTAAACGAACCGACAGCGGAAGAAATCAGACAGATGATGGGCGAGGATCATGTAAATAAACGACAGAAGACGGAAAAGTCGTCCAATAGAATGGAAGATGACGATGCAAATGGGGAATCGATTTTTGATTTTTAAGGAGTGGAAGGCTTTATGAAATTATTTTTGCTTATAGGTATCATAAATGGTTTTCTTGCTGTGGTACTTGGAGCATTCGGGGCCCATGGGCTGGAAGGTAAGATTTCGGAAAAAGCTCTGAAAACATGGGATAAAGCGGTGACGTATCAAATGTTCCATACAGTTGCGCTTCTCATCACCGCTTTACTTATGGCCAAAACCCAGTCAGGGCTGCTGACCGGAGCGGGCTGGCTGTTTTTTATAGGGATTCTTCTTTTTTCAGGCAGTTTATATATTTATGCACCGACAGGTATCAAAGCCTTAGCGATGATCACACCGTTCGGCGGCTTGACATTCCTTGTGGGCTGGGCTTTGCTTGGGATTGCTGTCGTCAAATACCTTTAAAAGAATAGTATTGTAGAGAAGATAGCGATAAGAAAGGCTCGGACAATTTGAGAAATAAAACTGTAATTGTTCCGTTTTTGTAATTCCACCAATGCTTCAAACATGAAACTGCATGCCAGAGCATAGAACATGGCCAGAACCATCCACGAGAATGCCTGCTGGATAAGCGCTATGATTGCAAGCACCAGTGCGATGGCCATTGTAACCATTTGCAGGCGCTGCATTTTTTCATAAGAATGCTTCATTAATCTTTCACCACCTTGGATAAAGTAAAGCCACGCCCAAATGTTGGCGTGGCTTTTTTAATGGCAGAAAGCAGGGCGCTTGCCTATTCACGTGAACTATCTTGGTGAGTAAGTTGCCATTTGACCAGAGCCGACTCCGTATGGATAACTATAATTCAACTCTTCGTCAAAGGTAATGTAATCAAGATAGATCATTAGTAATAAATAACGTTTACCAGTTTGTGGATCACTTAAAATGATATGGTCTCTTCCGGCAGCTTCAATGATTCCCTTAAAAACCTTGGCATTCCATTGGGTGTTGTTTTCAAAAGTCATATAGACAGTGGCTTCCTTGCCTAGATTCAGGCGAAGAATGTTTTCAATGTACGATTGCTCTGTCGGAAGCATACCCGGTATGTTCTGGCCAGCCTGTTGACCGCCTGGCATACCGGGAAACTGCTGTCCGCCCTGTTGCTGACCTTGAGGCATTCCTTGAGGCATTCCTTGAGGTGCTCCTTGCTGCACACCTTGTACATAACCCGGCTGACCTTGCATTTGCGGGGAATAATAGCTGTTATATGGATTATTCGGATAATAGGGATATTGCTGAGACTGTGGTTTACTGCCTGAACCGGAACCTTGGTTCTGGTTTTTATTCGTAGCCAATATACATCACTCCTTCATAGCATTCAGTAGACTTTTGGACAAGCACTTTGGAGGGGGTCATAAAAACAGTGGGATTTGTATCTTCCAGCATTCCATTGGCCGAACCATTGGGCAGGGCAGTTTCCAGGTGGCTTAAAAAACCAAAGCGAGTTGGTCGCTGGATGGAATCGTTCCCCATTGATGACTCTTCTTGCCAAACGTTTATCCTTTTCTCTGGCACGCTGATAAAAATAACCCTTTTGTGTAGCCTCAAACCCACCTGGGCTCTGAAAAACCATTTGCCGAATGGAGTCGATCTCTGTAAAATCGATACAATCCCCTTTAACACGATTGACTCCTGTGTTACCTACCATCAACATGCCAAGTCTGCCATCACCTTCCGCTTCTGCCCTCATCAGTCTTGCCAGGAGACTGACACCTTTTGATGTGTATGGAATGACGGCCATCCCTTCACCTCGCTTCAACGTCACCAAGCTAAGCTCTCTGTAAATATATATGTACGGGGTAAAACAATATGAGAAAAAGTAAAAGGCAAGTTCATTAGGATTTTTTTAAGGACAGGAAATTTTTTCGTTGTGGTATGAAAAGGCGGGATGAAGGATGGGCGAGCGCTGATTCTTTCTTCGCTTCCGCTGATATCTTGCGCCCGTCCGCGGAAAGGGAAGGGTCATTCGCTCCTGGAGGTAAAAAAAATCTTGCGGAAAAAACAGGGGTTTCTCCACAAACTGAAAAGCGCTGCCCACCTATAAAGGCGGACAGCGCTTTTGTAAACATGATTATATTGCTAAGAACTTTGGAATGGACTCTTTTTGGAGCAAATGTCCGACATAAAAAGTTCCAAATTCTCCATAACGGGCACTTACCTCATCAAACCGCATTTCGTACACCAATTTTTTGAACTGAAGCACGTCATGGGCAAATAATGTCACGCCCCACTCCCAGTCATCAAAACCGACAGACCCAGTAATGATCTGGCGGATTTTACCAGCGTATTGACGGCCGATCATGCCGTGGGAATACATCAATTTGCCACGGTCTTCTTTTTCAAGCATATACCAGTTATCTTCTCCATCGCGGCGTTTGTCCATCGGATAGAAGCAGATGTATTGCCACTTCGGAAGAATTGGCTTCAGGCGAGCCTGGATTTCTGGATCTGTATCCGGGTCTTTACCTTGGGCTACATAATTGGATAGTTCTACCACTGATACGTAGGAGTACGTTGGAATAGTGAATTCAGCTAGCTTGGATTTATTGAATTCCATTTCGATCTCGTTCAATTCTTCCATGGTCGGACGCAAAATCATCATCATGAAATCAGCTTTTTGGCCAATGATGCTGTACAATGCGTGGCTGCCATTTTTACTTTGCTCCGTGCTTTCCCAGTTGTGAATCAATTGATTGAATTCGTGGATAGCACTTTCCCGCTCGTCACTGGAAGCAAATTTCCATGCAGTCCAATCGATTTTACGAAAGTCGTGAAGACAATACCATCCATCTAAGGTAATTGCTGGTTCTGGCATAGTGTGATCTCTCCTTTATATCAAAACAATGTGTATGTTTTCTCCATCCATAAATATAACATAATGGCATTTTCACTTCATGGAATTGGTTAGAAAGGAGCATGATTTCAATAGTTTGACACATTTTATAAATGAAAACGATTCACATTTACGTATCACTTTCCTTCAGTGAAATAGTGTTTTATCATTAAAGGAGAGTTGTTTATGGAGGGATAAACATGAGTGATCTATTTGATACTCTGACAGATAAAATCAAAAGTAAAGGAAAGCGAATTGTATTCCCGGAATCAACTGATGATCGCATTCTGACAGCAGCAAGCAGGCTTGCGAATAATGGTGTAATGGTGCCTGTCCTCATCGGGAATGCCGAAAGAATCAAAGAGAAAGCAGGCGAACTAGGACTTGATATTTCCTCGACCGAAATCATCGACCCTGACAAGTATGAGTTTATGGATGAGATGATCCGAAGCTTTGTAGAACGCCGGAAAGGCAAGGCGACAGAGGAAGACGCCAAGACGATACTGAAGGATGAAAATTACTTCGGAACCATGCTCGTTTATATGGAAAATGCTGACGGATTGGTAAGTGGGGCGGCTCATTCTACAGCGGATACTGTTCGCCCGGCACTGCAAATCATCAAGACAAAGCCAGGAATTCAGAAAACCTCTGGCGTATTCATTATGGTAAGAGACGATGAAAAATATGTATTTGCTGACTGTGCCATTAACATGAGTCCAGACAGTAATGACCTCGCAGAGATAGCCATAACAAGCGCTGAAACAGCCAGACTGTTTGATGTCGAGCCAAAGGTGGCAATGCTTAGCTTTTCTACAAAAGGTTCTGCGAAATCACCCGAAACGGAAAAAGTTTCGGAAGCAGTGCAAATTGCTAAAGAAAAGAATCCAGATTTAGTTCTGGACGGAGAATTTCAATTCGATGCTGCATTTGTTCCGTCCGTCGCTGAGAAAAAAGCGCCTGATTCTCCATTGAAAGGGGAAGCTAACACATTCATTTTCCCAAGCCTTGAAGCAGGGAATATTGGCTACAAAATCGCCCAGCGGTTAGGCGGATTTGATGCAGTCGGCCCTGTGCTTCAGGGATTAAACCAGCCGGTTAATGATTTATCACGAGGCTGCAGCCCGGATGACGTTTATAAACTGGCAATCATTACAGCCGCTCAGTCTGTGTAAAAAGCAAAAAAGCGGAGTTCACTGATTAAGTGGACTCCGTTTTTTTATAGGATAAAAATAGCTACCAGAATTGTGGTAATGATGAATGTGACAATATAAATAATGGATAAGGCTTTCAAATTGGAAGCTTTCTCGTAATTCCTGGACCGTTCTAACTCCGCTGCAGCAGTATCACCTTGTTCCTCGTACTTCTGAATCGTCTTATTAATATCTTTGCCGACATACAACGTACCAACCAGGGCAATGAGACTGACAAGTAATATGACTCCTATTAAAATCGGGTACATAAAAATTTCCCCCTTTGCCACTATTATTATCTTCTATTATAGTCTATTTTCCTCTTAATCGGGTATGGAAGTTTTGTGTCTTTTTGACGATTTACTGCCTGAATATTATCATTTGACATTTTAAAATGGCGTCGATATACTTAACATCGCTAAATAGTATGTATAGCAACTAAATAGATGGAGGTAGGGCAATTGAATTTAGGGTTTCAGGATTACCTCAGTATTAAAGTCCATAAGACCGATTTGAATCTGACAAGTTATATCAAATCAAAATTGGAGCCATTCAACCTTGCTCCTGAACAGAACCTGATCATGATGCTGTTGTGGGAAGAGGATGGACTGACCCAGAACCAATTGGCCGGTAAACTTAATAAAGATAAGACAAATATTGCCCGGATGGTTTCCAGTCTAGAGAAAAAAGGTTTCATCAAAAGGATTAACTGCCCGGAAGACCGACGCTCTTTTAAGGTGTATCTGACACCATGCGGAGAAAAGCTTGGAAAAGAGGTCATACCGATAACCGAGGAATTCGATCGTATTGTTTGCAATGGGTTGTCAGAAGGGGAACTGGCTGAGCTGGAAAAACTTCTTGCAAAGATTAATAAAAATATATCGAAAAACTGATCCATCTTTCGTTGCTGTCACATACTTACCATGTTTTCAAGTTGCTATGACAACTAATCAAATAAATGGAGGTACCAACATGGCTAATACACTTTTCATCAAAGCAAATTCAAGACCAATCGATCAGGCGGTGAGCGTAAAGCTTTACCACACCTTTTTAGAAAAATATAAAGAGGAACACCCGGATGATATTATCGAAGAATTAGACTTATTTGAGGAAAACCTGAGCTACTACGATAACGACAAAATAAACGGGATGTTCAAGCTTTCCCGCGATATGGAATTGACGGAAGCAGAGCGTCAAGCTACAAGAACAGTATCCAAATATCTTGACCAATTCCTTAAAGCGGATAAAGTGGTTTTCGCATTTCCACTTTGGAATTTCACTGTCCCAGCGGTACTGCACACCTATTTGGATTACCTTGCTCAGGCAGGCAAGACTTTCAAATATACTGAAGAAGGTCCGGTCGGTCTTTTGACTGATAAAAAAGTGGCGTTACTGAATGCCCGTGGCGGTGTTTATTCCGAGGGTCCGGCCCAGTCTGTGGAAATGGCCGTCAATTATGTTGAAAACATGCTGCGGTTCTGGGGAGTAGAAGATATCACTACCATCGTAATCGAAGGACACAACCAATTTCCGCAAAAAGCAGAAGAAATCGTAGAAGAAGGTTTAGAAAAAGCAGAAAAAGCAGCTGTATCATTTTAATAGATAAAAAACGTCCAGATTCTTCCCGTTGTGAAGCTTTTCTGGACGTTTTCTTTATTTAAAGGCTGAACCAATCTTTCAAGGCCACTAAAAAACGGAAAATTTAGATAAGGTATGGTTTTTAAAAAGCGGTCGATCTTCGCTGTTGATAAAGAGTGTCACGACGAGGATCGACTAAAGCTTGTCAGGGGTGGGCAAGGCGGTTCCGCTATTGAATTAAATTTAAGGGCTTCTATGTCCTCTACACTTTTATGAGGTTTTATGTATTTTTTTTCAGGTTGGCCAATGTTAAAGTTAAAAAAAGATATACGGTTATATCATGGTTGATTCCACGATGAGCGAGAGGCGGTGACGCCTGCGGGAACAGCGCGATCCGAAGATTCACTTGGTCAAGTGATCTTCTTGACCAAGTTAGCTGAGGCCGTGCCCGCGGCAAGCATCCGCCGGCAAGCGATTCGGGAGAAGAATAGAAAATAATGAGACGATTGACGCCAACAAAAAAGCGATGGATCTCTCAGTTTTCCAATGCTTTACGGTTCCGATCGATCATCTGCTCAAATCGCTTATCGAACCATCCCGCTTCTACTTCGTTAAGGCCGTCTGTGACTAATTTGCCGCTCAATTCCTGCAGAGTCATCAGAATCATGTTTCTTACCTCTGGAACAGATAGTCTAAGCGGAAGCAGTTCGTTCAAGGAAGCCATCACTTTCGGGTCGATTTCAGGATAGAGGAAGCGGGTCTGTTCTTCCTTTTTTCCAATTGAATAAAATTCGCGCATGAGACCTGCCCGTTTGGCACCGCTTCCTGTGATATCGAGATATACCTGTACCGCAGAACCATTTTTAACCCGGCGCTGGGAAATGCCCGCAAACTTTTTCCCGTCTATACTTAAATCATAGGTGCCGGGGCAATAAGATTGGGTGATTTCGTATGCTTCTATTTTATCCGTATAACTTTTGAAAAGGTAGCGGACAAAACCAACCATCGCTTCATAGCCCTCATGGATGTTGACGGTTTTTGAATCAGGGAAAATCAAAGAAAGGTTCAATACCCCTTCGTCCAATACGACACCAAGTCCGCCTGAATTTCGGACGATCACCTGGTAGCCGTTATCTTTTAAAAAATGTACAGCTTTATTTATATAAGGCAGCCTGGCATCAGGTATGCCAAGCACAATTGTATCATGATGCACCCAGAGCCTGGCGGTCGTCGGGGACAGACCTTGTCCCACCGACATCGTCAGGGAATCATCCATTGCAAAGGACTGTAAGGCAGAAAATCCTGGCCCGAGTGTACTTTGATCGATGAACCGGTATTGTTCTGGGGTTAATAAGGGATGTATCCGCGTCATTTTCCATACTCCTTTTACGTTCCATTCAACCATCCTATTATAACAAAATCACTGGTTCGATGGGGGACGTATCTTCACTCGAAAATTTTCACCAGTAAAACCCTCTGCTGACTGTATTTAATCTAAGCCTTCGTCATGTCAAGGAGTTTTTTTTCATTCCAATTAACTATATAATAGATAAAAATGTCGATTGGAAGGATTAGCAAATGGCCTACCGAAACGAGCAATTAAATGAAGAAAAGGTTTTTAAAGACCCTGTCCACAGGTATGTACATATTAGGGATCGCGTTATCTGGGATCTCGTCGGGGCTCCTGAGTTCCAAAGGCTGCGTCGGATCAAGCAATTAGGGACGTCCTATCTTACATTCCACGGGGCGGAGCACAGCCGCTTCAATCATTCCCTGGGAGTGTATGAAATCGTCCGCCGGATCATCTATAATTTCGAGGACAGGCCGAACTGGAACCCGGAGGATCGGCTGCTTATCTTATGTGCAGCTTTGCTCCATGATCTCGGACACGGGCCATTTTCCCATTCCTTTGAAAAAGTGTTCAAGCTTGACCATGAGGATTTCACCCAGCAAATTTTGCTTGGAGATACAACTATTAATGCGATTTTGAAAAAAGTGGAGAATGGATTTCCGCAGAAAGTCGCTGACGTCATCAATAAGACGTATGAGAATAAATTGATTGTCAGTCTCATTTCAAGCCAGATCGATGCGGACAGGATGGATTACCTCCAAAGGGATGCTTATTTTACAGGAGTCAGCTATGGCCATTTTGATATGGAACGGATACTTAGGGTCATGCGGCCAATGGAAGACCAGGTTGTCGTAAAAGAGAGCGGCATGCATGCGGTAGAAGACTACATAATGAGCCGCTATCAGATGTACTGGCAAGTTTACTTCCACCCTGTGACACGTAGTGCAGAGGTGATTCTGTCAAAAATTCTTCATCGTGCAAAGGAACTCCATGAAAATGACTATGCATTTAAACTGAAGCCGACCCACTTTTTGTCTTTTTTCGCCGAAAAACCGACATTGAAGGAATACCTGGAACTGGATGAAGCTGTCACGATGTATTATTTCCAAATTTGGATGAATGAAGACGATCCGATACTTAGCGATTTATGTGAACGTTTCGTTAATCGACGTCTGTTCAAATATATTGAATTCAACCCAAACCACCAGATGAATGAATGGATGGAACTTTTTCGATTATTCCAGAAAGCAGGACTGAATCCTGACTATTACCTTGTGGTCGATTCAAGCTCCGACTTGCCGTATGACTTCTACAGACCAGGTGAAGAAGAGGAAAGGCTGCCAATTCATCTGTTGATGCCGAATCAGGAATTGAAGGAATTATCCCGCCAATCTGAGATTGTTGAGTCTATTTCAGGGAAGAAGCGGACCGACCATAAATTGTATTTCCCGCTCGACCGACTGGAAGAACTGTCGAGCCGGAGTAAAACGAAAAAACGGATCCTGGAAATATTGTACCGATAAGGGGATGAGCCGTTGTGCTGGAAAACCATACAAAGCTGATGCATTTCTTTGCCAGCTCAGGAGAAATCATCGGAAGAAAGAAACTGCAAAAAATCATTTATATTCTGAAAAAATGTGAGGTGCCATTCGAAGAACGGTTTCAGTTCCACTTCTACGGGCCGTACTCAGAGGAATTGACACTTCGAGTGGAGGAACTTTGCAACCTTGGCTTTCTTAAAGAAACAAAGGAAGAGAAAAAAAATTATTATCAGTATCGTTATCTGCTTACAGAGGCTGGCAGGAGGTTTTTGGATCATTATCATCTTGAACTTCCTGAAATGGGCGAACAGATAGCAGAAATGAAAGAAAGAAGTTCAAGGTTTCTGGAGCTCGTATCAACAATTCTATATTTTGAATATCTGCCTCATGGAGAAATAAATGAAAAGGTTCTATCCGTGAAAAGTAAACAGAATTATACGGACGAGGAAATGACGGATGCTTGGGAATTTATCAGGAAAATGCGCGGAGAATAGGTGGAAAAGTCCCTTTTCGTCCGCGCTTACTTCTTGGAAACCCGCTTTTCCTTTGTTACAATCTTTAGAGAGCGGTGTTTTCCTGCTCAAAAAAAGGGCTGCCCTCGCTACAGGGCAGCCCTCTTACCGTAACCAGTGAGAAGTTATTTGGAATTGGAATTCTTTCCGCCTTTTTGGCCGATGTCTTCATAGAATTCTTCTCCATGCTTCTCACTTGTTTTTTCTCCGCCTTTTTGGCCAATTTCCTTATAGAATTCTTTGTCCTTTTTTTGGCTGGTAGTTTCTCCACCTTTTTGACCGATCTCTTCAAAATGCTCCTGATCGTATTTTTCGCTGGTGGTTTCTCCACCTTTCTTGCCGATTTCTTCAAAGTGTTCCTGGTCATATTTGTCGCTGACCTTTTCTCCGCCTTTTTTGCCGATTTCTTCGAAGTGTTCCTGGTTATATTTTTCGCTTACTTTTTCTCCACCTTTTTGACCTGCTTCTTCGACAGTCATTTTACGATTGTTGTTTTTAGCCATTATATAACCTCCTAAATAATTTATATTGATATTTGAAATTCAAGCTGATGCTTGAATGATGTAACGATGGTTTGGTTAGGAATTATTGTTAGAGCCGGAGTTTCGGCCGCCTTTTTTGCCGATTTCTTCAAAGTGCTCCTGGCTGTATTTGTCGCTAACCTTTTCGCCACCTTTTTTTCCGATTTCCTCGAAATGTTCTTGACTGTACTTCTCACTTACTTTTTCTCCGCCTTTTTTTCCTGCTTCTTCATAACTCATTTTTTGATTGTTATTTTTAGTCATTTGGAAAAAACCTCCTTTTTCTGTTAGCTTGTCAATTATTTACCACGATGATTTTTTCCTGAAACCTAATTATTTACAGTAATATTTTTGTAATTTTTGAAAATATAGGTTTTAATCATCTTCTTTTTTTAAATCCTTGAAATTGTCCTGCTTATATTTATGGCTCACCGGGTCGTCGTCGTTGTCGACAGTTTTCGATAAACGGGAAGGGTCATACTGGAAATCTTCGTTTCTCCGTTTTTTTGGACCAGAAGAATCGAAGCCCATCTTCTTTTCATTGCCTTTTTCCTTTTGGTTATCGGTTCCCTTTGGCAAGTGATTACCTCCCTTCATCATTTTTTTTGACTTCCGGCGCTACATTCATCCATTACCAACCTTCCAAAATCTTTAAACTCCTTGCAGAAAAAACAATCGAATTGTAACGTCAGCTTAATAAATGATGAATATTTTGCATTTGGACAGAATACTTGATAGAGGAAGAACCGACGTTCAGGAAGGTTTGCAAGTGGACAAGAAGGGAATGTGTTCGAATATATAATGCAGGATTGAGGTGTTAATATGGCAGTCTTATGGAGGGAAGATGAGAGGATGGAAAATGAAGTCGGGTGTATGACAGAATACGGAAAGTTGAGAAGGGTGGTTGTCTGTCCCCCTGACTTTATGCGTATTGACCAGGTTATAAACGAAACACAAAAGCGTTATAAAGAAGAGAACATTGACGTTCATACAGCCCGGAAACAGCATCAGGAATTTGTGGAGTTGATGAGGAACCATGGGATAGAAGTCATTGAGCTTACTGCCGAGGAAGGGTTCAACGAGCAGGTTTTTACCAGGGATATAGGGGTATGCATCGGGCCGCAGGTATTTATATCGAATATGGGAAATGAGATAAGGACAGGAGAAGAAGCCATTCTGGAGCAGGTACTTGATCGATCTGGAGCGCCTTGGAGGAAAATCGAGGACAACTCCATTGAAGGTGGAGATGTGATTGTCGATCGAGGCTACGTCTGGGTTGGCTTGAGTGGTCGGACGACTCTATCAGGTGTGCAATGTCTGCAGGATTTACTTCCTGATCTAAAAGTAGTTCCTATTCCTATTAAAAAAGAATATCTTCACCTTGATTGTGTTTTCAATATCCTGTCTCCTGAATATGCCCTCGTTTATCCAGATGCCTTGAATAAAAAAGAGTATGACATGCTGAGCCGTCATTATAAGCTGATTGAAGTAAACGAAAAAGAACAGTTTACGTTAGGTGTAAATGTACTTTCCATTGCTCCAGGGGTGGTAATCAGCCTTCCACAAAATAAGCAGGTAAATCGTAAGCTGATAGATAAAGGATTTGAAATCATAGAAGTTGATTTTTCAGAAATCATTAAATCAGGTGGTTCTTTCCGTTGCTGCACACTTCCGCTGAAAAGAGAAGGGTAGGCCAGGGCTGGACTTGGCTCCTATGTAGAAGTGGCTAATCATGGTTTCTGATCATATGGAATACGCCACGTCTGAAACGCAGGCGGCCGATGTGTTAAAATGTTAAAACAGACGAGCAGCAAAGGAGGAGCCATGTACAATGAAAGAATTCGATCAATTCAAACAAGGGAAAGATAAAGATAAGAAGAAAAGCCAGTTCACCATATTGAAGGATGATTCGACCGATGGCCATGGCGGCTATGGAGTAGGTGCTGTGACATTAGAAAACATGTCCCCTGTCATTGTCGACCCCAACGAAGAGAAAGCCTACGTGGATATGGGAGCAATGCACGCCAGAAGTGCGGTTGAAAAAAGGATTAAATTCCTCACAGACAAATCTGAAGTGCCGAACGGGCTCTTATATTGGATTGTCTGGGTTACAGTGGATCGTGACGAAAGCGGCCCTTATTATTCCGGAGTTGCAGGAAGTGAAATCATTGTCGACAGGGAAATACGCCGAGGTTACAAGTTACTGCCGGAACACGTCAATCATATGGATAAATCATTGAAAGGCCGAATGGTACTGGAACATATGGACGATAAATCAAAACGGCTACTGGGTGAATTCCTGCAAGAGCATGATGCTGAAATGTGGGAGAACTCTTCAGAAGAATTAAAGCAAGCGTTAAATGTTTAATCTAACGAATTTTTTTGAAAATGTGGCAGAATTGTGAACCATTGGTGAAAACGTTTGAGGTTTTCTTCCGAAGTTTGTAAAATATTTATCACATGGTTTATACATGTTACTAGGACAAAGAAAAAGGCCGTGGATTTTTCCGGCCTTTTTCTTATGGAATTTTCCTTTCATTTAATATATGGACAGGTAAGTGAATTTTTGCATAGAGCCTCCTAGGATGCCCAGTAACCTTAGAACAACCATTCCAAAACTTTTTTCCAGCCTCGTTCTTCCCCTTTGTCCTGATCCGGAAGGTTGAAATCTTCATGCATATGAAGGTTACAGTATTCTCTCGGTTCTTTACCTTCTGAGAAATACATCAGCCTTTGATTTTCACAATAGGGTGTGGCGAGATTTCCAGTTTCCGGGTCGACATAAGCACCGACCACTCCGTCTGGCGCACTCAGTGTTTGTGGGCTTTTCCCGTTATGCGAAGCTTCCATAAAATCTGCCCACATATTTTTTGCGTAACGGTATTCTTTTACGCTGGTAATGTTCTCGCTTTCATCATACCCGGTCCAGATCCCTGTAACCAGTTCCGGACTAAAGCCGATCATCCAGCTGTCGGTGTTGGTTGTTCCGGATTTTCCGGCATACTGCCTTGTCAGCCTGTCTGCAATCGGTGAGCCAGTGACGCTCATATATCCATCAAGGGAGGAGTCAAACATTCCAGTCATCATATGGGCTGTCAGGAACGCACGTTTTTCATTGATTTTGCCTTCTCCCTCCGGTTCTTCAAACTCGTATAATACATGCCCATGACGGTCGGTAATCTTTCGAATGGCATGCGGATCGATTTTTTCGTTCGCATTGGCCAGTCGGCTGTAGGCAGCAGTCATATCATATAAAGATAGGGATGCCGTCCCGAGTGCCAACGAAGGAACTGCAGGAATATCCCCGCGTATTCCGAACTTTCTAAGAGTGTCAACGAGCTTATCAGGACCGAGAAAAACATTGGTCTTTACCGCATAAATATTGTCCGAAAGGGCTAAAGCCTGTGCCATTGTTATCGGGGCATCGGCGTAATAACCATCAAAATTACTAGGGGCATAGGTTTTACCGTCTTCGAGTTCGAATGTCGTCGGCTTACTGACCAGCTGGGTCGTCGGAGTGAATCCACTTGAGAGAGCCTGGTAATAAAGAAATGGCTTAATTGTTGAACCAACCATCCTTCTGGCCTGTGTCACACGGTTAAATGGACTTTCCTCGTAATTTCTTCCACCTTTCAGAGCAACAATCGCTCCTGTGTCCGGATCCATCGCCATTCCAGCCGCCTGGATAGAAGATGACTTGCTCAAGCGTTCCTGAAAAGCTTTATCGAGAAGCTTTTGGGACTTAATATCAAGCGTGGTATAAATATGATAGCCTCCAGCTGTCAGTTCTTCCCGGTTGATATCCAGAATACTCATCGCTTCCTGGGCAACGACATCCTGGAAGTAAGGAGCAATATCCGGTACTTCTACTTCCTCTGTTTTCTTATAGGTGAGGGCTTCCTTGCTTGCAAGTTCGGCTTCTTTTTCGTCCAGGTAACCTGAAGCCTCGAGGCTTGCCAGAATTTGTTTTTGCCGGAATTGTGCATTTTCCTCATTGTTAAAAGGAGAATAATAGCTTGGACCTTTTGGAATGCCAGCAAGCATCGCCGCTTCTGGCACACTCAATTCATCCGCATGTTTATCAAAATAATAACGGCTCGCGGCTTCGATTCCATAAGCGCCGTGACCATAATAGATTGTGTTCAAATAACCTGCCAGTATTTCTTCTTTATCATAGAACATTTCAAGTCTCAGGGCGTAAATGGCTTCTTTCCCTTTTCGCAGCCAAGTTTTTTCATGAGACAGATAGAGATTCCTGGCGTATTGCTGCGTGATTGTACTGGCGCCTTCTGCTTTTTCCAGATTACGGATGTTGGTCAGCACTGCTGCTATAATTCTTTTCAAGTCAAAGCCAGCATGATCATAAAAGTTGCGGTCTTCTATAACTAGCGTTGCTTCGATCAAATGAGGGGATATGCCTTTCAAATCAACCCAATACCTCCGCTGGTTGCCGAAGTCTTCCTCAATTACTTTTCCGTCATTACTGTAATAAATGGTGTTTTGCTCTGTGACTAACGACGGGGGACCTTGAATGACGATAAATAAAAACAGAACCACAGCCGCAGCAATGGTGGCCGCAGTCATGCCTGCTGTCGCCAGGATGGCAGTCCGTATCCATTTGTTTTGACGATGGAACCATTTTTTCATCATGAGCGCTCCTAATCTCCATTTTTTAAGATTGCTATTATTATGGGATAATAGATGGGTAATTAAACATGGAGAAAAAGCTTGCTTTTTTGACACGCTAGGAATATATTGAATTTTTGCAACGAGTTTTTCAACTTAATGAAAAAATTAAAGTTCCAAGTATAAAAACTAACGCATTCACGAAGGGACGAGTGAATGAGTGGTTTTCTAACGGAAAGTCTTATATTTTGATTGTTTCATTCAAAATGGAAAAGGATACGTGTCTATTAAATGCAAAAGAAATAGGAGAGGAGTTTTCACGAATGAGCACTTGGTTTACGGAAAAACAGACAGATAACTTCGGAATTACAGCTAAAATAAAAAGGACGCTGCATACAGAAAAAACGGATTTCCAGCAGCTTGATATGGTTGAAACAGAAGAATGGGGGAACATGCTCATCCTGGATGATATGGTCATGACCACTGAGAAGGATGAATTTGTCTATCACGAAATGGTCGCCCATGTCCCATTATTCACCCATCCTGATCCGAAAAACGTTCTTGTTGTCGGTGGCGGAGATGGCGGGGTTATCCGGGAGATATTGAAGCACCCGCAGGTTGAAAAAGCGACCCTGGTGGAAATTGATGGGAAAGTGATCGAATACTCCAAGGAATTTTTACCGGAAATCGCTGGAAAACTGGATGATCCCCGTGTGGAAGTGAAGGTAGCTGACGGTTTCATGCATATTGCAGAAAGTGATTCGGAATACGATGTCATCATGGTGGATTCCACGGAACCTGTAGGTCCAGCGGTCAATCTGTTCAGTAAAGGTTTTTATGAAGGAATCGCCAAAGCGTTAAAAGATGATGGTATATTTGTTGCCCAGACAGATAACCCTTGGTTCAAAGCAGAACTCATTCGGCAGGTTTATAACGATGTTAAAGAAACTTTTCCGATTACAAAAGTCTATACTGCCAATATCCCTACTTATCCAAGCGGCTTGTGGAGCTTCACCATGGGGAGCAAGCAGCACGATCCCTTGAAGGTTCCCGCAGACCGCTTTCACGAAATGGAAACAAAATATTATACACCGGAACTGCATACGGCGGCTTTTGCTCTGCCTAAATTCGTCAAAGATTTAACGGAATAAGAAGGAGGAAAATTATGCGATTTGATGAGGCATATTCAGGAAAGGTATTTATCATGAGCAGGGAAGATGCCGAAATAGCCTCGACTGTCATTTATGGCATGCCGATGGATTGGACTGTCAGCTTCCGGCCTGGGTCACGGTTCGGACCAAACCGAATCAGGGAAGCATCCATCGGTCTGGAAGAATACAGCCCTTATCTGGACAAGCACCTGGAAGAAGTGAACTATTTTGATGCCGGAGACATTCCGCTTCCGTTTGGCAACCCGCAACGGAGCATTGATATGATTGAAAAATACATCACCCGCTTGCTTGATGATGGAAAGTTTCCATTAGGCCTCGGGGGAGAACATCTGGTCACCTGGCCGGTAATCAAAGCATTCCAGAAAAAATATCAGGATATAGCGCTGATCCACATCGATGCCCATGCCGACTTGAGAGAGGAGTATGAAGGAGAAGCTCTGTCTCATTCCACCCCTGTCCGGAAAGCGTGTGAGCTTCTTGGCCCTGAAAATGTCTACTCGTTTGGAATTAGATCAGGCATGCGCGAAGAATTCAAGTACGCAGAAGAGAGCGGCATGCATATGGCCAAATACGATGTAGCAGAGCCGTTGAAAAAAGTTCTTCCTGGTTTAGCCGGAAGGAAAGTGTACGTCACCATTGATATCGACGTTCTTGACCCTGCCTTTGCTCCCGGGACAGGCACAGCGGAAGCAGGCGGTATAACTTCTAAGGAATTGCTCGAAGCTATACACCTGATTGCAGGATCCGATGTTGAGGTAGTTGGAGCTGACCTTGTCGAAGTCGCCCCAGCCTATGATCCCACCGAACAGACGGCCATAGCCGCAAGTAAATTCGTCAGGGAAATGCTTCTTGGCTGGGTAAAATGATTGGATTAGGCTGCTGGGAAAACTTAATAAAGTTTAAAATAATCCGAACGTTTTCATTGAAATCAGTTCGGATTATATGTGTGTCAGGGAATATTTTCACCATCGCTTCGCCCCCAAACCGCTTTTGGTTCATCCAGCTCCAGCGCCTATCCCCTCGAGGCCTTAAGTCAGTCCTCTCTGTGACATAGAACGTAACGGCGAGGCTTGTCTTAAACTGGTCGGGGGTAAAAGGCGCTTGTGCTTTTGGTTATACTTTGAGAAAGTTTAACTTTTGTTAAAGGATTAAAGTGTAAGTAAAACTAAATATTTCGCCGTATGGACTGGCGCTAGCCAAGTTTTTCTGCTTGGACTTGCGATTTTTCGACTCAATTTTTATAATGGAAAGGTTAAGAAGATCGGAATTGAGTAAAAATTGAAGGAGAGATAGCATGAGTTCCAGCAAGGTACCAGTTGCCATCCGCCTTGTCACGGAAATCAGGGATGGGGGTAGAAAGGAAAACGTCGTCCTTGAGGAACCAGGAGGACTGTTCGAACGGGGCAGCACGATTGTCCTGAAGTTCACGGAACACCCTGAGGAAAGCGGTCCAATCGAGACGATGGTCACCATCCAGCCGGAAAAAGTAAGTATCAAACGTTCTGGTGCTGTAAAAATGCATCAGATTTTTGAACGGAAACGGGAGACGGAAAATAAGTACCATCATACGTATGGAATTTTTCATATGCATACGTTCACTGATCAGATTGAACACCATTCCTTGAAACAGGGAAGTAAAGGAAGGCTGTTCATCAGTTATCGTTTAACTTTGAATCATGAGGTCACGCAGCGTCATCGCTTGACATTGACCTATCATAAGGAGGCAGCCGAATGAATATTTTAGAACAGACAGAGCAGAAGCTGAGGCAGGAAATCGTGCAGGCAGTGTTGAAAGCAGAATTGGCGACAGAGGAACAAATGCCGGAAGTGGTTCTGGAACAGCCGAAGGATAAAGCACACGGGGATTATGCCACCAATATGGCTATGCAGCTTGCGCGTATCGCGAAAAAAGCGCCACGCATGATCGCGGAAGATATCGTAGCTCATTTTGATACATCAGCAGCCTCTATCAAAAAAGTCGAAATTGCCGGTCCGGGCTTCATCAACTTCCATATGGATAATCAATACCTGACCGACCTTGTCGCAGCCATTCTTGAGCAGGGAGAGGGTTACGGTGCAAGTGAAACGGGGAATGGTCAAAAAATTCAGGTCGAATTCGTTTCAGCGAATCCAACAGGGACACTCCATCTCGGACATGCCAGGGGAGCTGCAGTAGGTGACTCGCTCTGTAATATTTTAACAAAAGCGGGGTATGATGTATCACGCGAATATTACATCAATGATGCTGGTAACCAGATCAATAACCTTGCCTATTCTGTGGAAGCCCGATACATGCAGGCTATCGGAAAGGAATGGGATATGCCGGAGGACGGCTATCATGGGAAAGACATCATCGAGCTTGGCCAGAAACTCGCTGCTGACCACGGTATGGAATGGGCGGACAAACCTTATCAGGAACGCATCGCTTACTTTCGGGAGTACGGCCTCCAATTTGAGCTGGAAGAAATTAAGAAAGACCTTCGGGATTTCCGCGTCAATTTTGACGAGTGGTTCTCTGAAACTTCTTTATATCAGGATGGTAAAATCGAGGAGGCCCTCAAAGTTATCCAAGATAAAGGATATATGTACGATCAGGATGGGGCCACCTGGTTTAAAACAACAGATTTCGGAGATGATAAAGACCGCGTGCTGATCAAACAGGACGGCAGCTACACATACCTTACGCCTGATATTGCCTACCACAAAAACAAGCTCGATCGCGGCTTTGATACATTGATCAACATCTGGGGAGCCGACCACCATGGCTATATTCCAAGAATGCAGGCAGCCATTCAGGCACTAGGCTATAGCAAGGAAACCCTGGAAGTGGAGATCATTCAGATGGTTAATCTTTTCCAGGATGGGGAAAAAGTGAAAATGAGTAAAAGGACAGGAAAAGCTGTCACGTTACGGGAGCTGATGGAGGAAGTCGGAATCGATGCCATGCGTTATTTCTTCTCCATGCGTTCAAGTGATTCCCATCTTGACTTTGATATGGATCTTGCAAGATCAGAGTCCAATGAAAATCCAGTCTACTATGTTCAATATGCCCATGCAAGAATCTGTTCCATGCTGCGGCAGGCAGAAGAAAAAGGTGTGACCATCGAAGGCGGATTTGATGCTGCATTATTGGATGCTGAAAAAGAGGAAGAACTGTTGAAGCGGCTTGGGGAATTTCCTCAAACAATTGCTGATGCTGCCGAAAAACGAACACCGCACCGGGTCACTCAGTATGCATTCGATCTTGCCTCCAGCCTGCATAGTTTTTACAATGCAGAAAAGGTTTTAGATACCGAGAATCCGGAACGTTCCAAAGCCCGTACAGCCTTGATGAAAGCTGTACGCACTACGCTTTCAAATGCAATGGAGCTGATTGGCGTATCTGCCCCTGAAAAAATGTAATTAAATGCACGAAAAAGAGGCTCCCTGTTCGGAAGAGCCTCTTTTTAAATCGGAAGAAAGGAGCTTTACAATGAAAGAAGTCATTATCGCGCTTGTCACCGGCTTTGCCGTCGGGTTTATATTTGCATTATTCAAGCTGCCGATCCCGGCACCGCCTGCTCTGGCAGGAGTGGCTGGAATTATCGGCATCTACCTTGGATTCAAGTTTTTTGTATGGGTAGGGCCTCTGCTCTCCAACCTGATCAGGTGAACTCATAATAACGGCCTCAATAGCCGGGCTATCTGCACGTTAATTCTCGTTCCAAGGGATCGATCAGCCAGCCAATTTTGGTCATATGACAAACCATCAGCAAAATCTTTCAGATACAAATTCCGGATATGATCGATGAACCCGGGGTCATAGACGAAAATATTCACTTCTTTATTGAGGAACAAGCTGCGCAAGTCGAAGTTGGCGGTGCCAATGTCGCATTGTTTCCGGTCGACGATGAATACTTTCGCATGGTAAAAACCTGCATCATAAAAACGGATCCTCCCGCCTGCCTGATATAACTCACGGAAGTAAGGAATTCCTGCTTCTTTGACAAACGGATGGTCTGATTTAAGCGGGCAGAGCAGCTTGATCATTACCCCGCGGGCAGCCGCTAGTTTCAGGGCCTCCATGAGTTTCCTTGTCGGGATGAAATACGGCGTTCCGATCAGGATTTCTTCCTCAGCAGCCTTAATCATTTTCAAGAATTCCTTTTCCATCCGGCCACACTCATTCGGAGATACCAACAGTTCCTTACTGCCTTTGTCAGAGGGGGGCATGGGAGCGTGTTTTCCTCCTCCTGCCAAATACCAATCATCGAGAAAAATCATATGAAGATTTTTGACGACCTCGCCTGTGAGCCGCAAATGATAGTCCCGCCAATCTCCCATCTCTGCATCCTTCCCGAGGTATTCTCTAGCAATATTGAAGCCGCCGGCATAACTGATTTTACCGTCGATGACAACAATTTTCCGGTGATTTCTTCGGTTCAGGTGGAAAATAAAATAAGGGAAATGTGGTTTTTCTGAAAATCGGAATTCCACGCCCGCCTGCTCCAGTTCCTCCCGCCATTTTTTCGTGATCCGGTAGCCACCGAGTCGGTCGACGAGCACTCTTACTTGTACGCCTTCCCGGGCTTTTTGCTTGAACAGATCAAAGAACTGCTGACTTATATCATCGGTTTTGATGATGAAAAACTGAACGTCAACTTGTTTTACGGCATTAGTAATGTCGACATACATCTCGTCGAAAAGTCGATTGCCGTTGTGATACAGCAGGTAATCGCCGCTCGTCTTGGTGAATGTCAAATGCCTGTGATTTTTCTTCAGGTAGGCACTGCCCAGTTTGAAATCTATGATTGCCATTACGATGATAACTGCAATAAAAACGATTATTCCTATTATCCATCCCATCATAATCTTCCTTTTTTTACTTATTAAGGATTAATGTATTAGTGAAACGAAGGGCTTTCGCCATTAGGGAATGGCTACAAGCCAAGTTAATCCAGACTTAACATTAGTGTTCCCTTAATTCTAATAATGTTGTATTTGGAAGCCATAAAAATATATGTTGACTGAATGTTCATTCAGTTTTATAGTTAAAGTATAAGATTCTGAATTTTTTTATGAATGGCTTCACAGATTTATTATCAACGAGGGGGGAGACGAATGAACGCGCTGTTGCTGTTGAATTGGATATTATTCTTAGCTGTCACCATTTATGGTTTATACTTATTCGTGCGTGTCGTTCAAACTAGAATCGCCTATATCAAGCTTGGGAGGAAGTTCGAGTTTGATGGGGAAATCAAGGAACGACTAAAACACATAGCCGTTAATGTCTTCGGACAGAAGAAATTATTGAAGGATAAAAAGTCCGGCATTATTCACGTCATGATGTTTTATGGATTTCTGCTTGTACAATTCGGTGCCATTGATTTTATCTGGAAAGGGCTTGCCCCGGACAGTCATTTACCATTGGGACCGTTTTATCCTGGGTTCACTTTTTTCCAGGAAATTGTCACTTTAATGATTCTCGTCGCAGTGGTCTGGGCTTTTCACCGCCGTTATATTGAAAAGCTTGTCCGGTTGAAGCGTGGCTTCAAAGCTGGCCTTGTGTTATTGTTCATTGGCGGATTAATGGTTTCAGTGCTGATCGGTAACGGAATGGCGCAGATCTGGCATGGCCATGATGCCGTCTGGACAGAACCTGTTGCGTCATTAATTGCAAGCGCTTTCGGATGGATGAGCCCTGTCGCTGCCGCTTCTGTCTTTTTTGTCATGTGGTGGATCCATCTGTTGATATTGCTTACTTTTCTGGTTTATGTACCACAATCGAAGCACGCCCATCTGCTTGCTGCTCCCGTTAATGTGTTTTTGACAAGGCAGACACCTCCAGGCAAGCTTACCAAAATTGATTTCGACGTCGATGAAGATACAGACGAAGATGAGGTAAGCTTTGGTGTAGGGAAAATAGAAGATTTCAACCAGCTGCAAATGATTGACTTCTACGCATGTGTTGAATGCGGACGTTGTACGAATGTCTGCCCGGCAACAGGTACAGGAAAAATGCTGTCACCGATGGACCTGATCATCAAGCTCCGTGACCACCTGACAGAAAAAGGAGCAGCGGTTACTGGAAAATCGCCATGGGTGCCGTCTTATGCTTTTTCCAACACTGAGGGTAACCAACTGGCAAAAATGGCCCAAAGCAAAGGCGGCGGGGAAGCGGCGGCAGCCGTGGAAGACGCTCAGAATCACAGCCTGATTGGTGACGTTATTACAGAAGAAGAACTATGGGCTTGTACCACTTGCCGAAACTGTGAAGATCAATGCCCGGTCATGAATGAACATGTTGATAAAATCATCGACCTGCGTCGTTACCTTGTTTTGACAGAAGGGCGTATGGATCCTGATGCCCAGCGCGCCATGATGAACATTGAACGCCAGGGTAACCCGTGGGGTCTCTCCAAGAAAGAGCGGGAAGACTGGCGCGACCTCGAGCCTGATGTCAGCATTCCTACAGTAAAAGAATTGAAAAAAGAAGGAGAAGAATTCGAGTATTTGTTCTGGGTAAGCTCAATGGGGGCTTATGATAACCGAAGCCAGAAGATTGCTCTTGCATTCGCCAAGCTTATGAACGAAGCAGGCATCAAATTTGCCATCCTTGGGAACAAGGAGCGCAACTCCGGAGATACCGCGCGCCGTATGGGGAATGAATTCCTGTACCAGGAGCTTGTCGAAAAGAACATCAAGGAATTCGAAAAGCATGAAGTCAAAAAGATTATCACCATTGACCCTCATGCCTATAATACCTTTAAAAATGAATACCCTGATTTCGGCTTTGAAGCAGAAGTATATCACCACACAGAGCTTTTAGCAGAATGGCTGAAGGAAGGGAAACTGCATCCGGTACACGAAGTAAACGAAACAATTACGTACCATGACAGCTGTTATCTCGGCCGATACAATGAAGTATATCAGCCTCCTAGGGAAGTGCTTGAAATGATACCTGGAGTGAAACTGGCTGAAATGAAACGGAACCGGGAAAATGGTATGTGCTGTGGGGCAGGCGGTGGAATGATGTGGATGGAAGAGAAAACTGGAAACCGCGTCAATGTAGCCCGGACAGAACAAGCATTGGAAACCAATCCGACGATGATATCCAGTGGCTGCCCGTACTGTCTGACGATGCTGTCCGATGGTACGAAAGCCAAAGAAGTCGAGGAAAACGTAGGAACCATGGATATTGCCGAAATTCTGGCAAAGTCGATTTTCAAAGAAAAACAGGAAAAAACAGCGTAGCCTCTCGAAAAGTATGGAAAGTGTACAGAAAGTTTTGTACACTTTCCTTGTGAGGGCAGGTTGAGCGAGCGTTCAATCGTGGTGAAATCACACGAATTTTAGATAGGTGCGAAGGTAACAAGCACAACCTGATATGATATTGTCGCTGTTCGTGTTAAGTAACTTTTTTGAAAGCGTTACCATACAAAGGGAGGATCTTATAAATGAGAAAAACTGTCATTGTTTCAGGAGCGAGAACACCGTTTGCAAAATTCGGAGGCGGGTTAAGTACACTTACCGCATCGCAGCTGGGAGGCCGAGCGATCAAGGAAGCACTGGAACGAGCATCCTTTAAAGCAGAAGACGTCAATGAAGTGATCATGGGCACTGTCCTTCAGGGGGGGCAGGGGCAAATCCCTTCCAGACAGGCAGCACGGGAAGCAGGAATTCCATGGGAAGTGAAAACAGAAACCATCAATAAAGTCTGTGCGTCCGGGATGCGCAGTGTGACGATGGCAGACCAGTTCATCCGCTTAGGAGATGAAGAGGTCATTGTTGCTGGTGGAATGGAAAGCATGAGCAATGCGCCATATTTTATGCCGAAAGCACGCTGGGGCTTAAGAATGGGTGACGGCGCAGTGAAAGACATGATGGTCCATGACGGGTTGACATGCTCCTTTGACGGTGTCCATATGGGCAATTATGGGAACAATGTCGCCAATGAATATGAATTGAGCCGGGAAGCGCAGGATGACTGGGCTTACCGCAGCCACCAATTGGCAGTGAAGGCGATCGAAGACGGCAAGCTTGCTGAAGAGATCGTTTCAGTAGAAGTGCCGCAGCGGAAAGGTGAGCCGGTTGTCGTTGATACCGATGAAGCACCACGCCGGGATACATCCAAGGAATCGCTGGCTAAGCTGCGCCCGGTATTTGATTCAAACGGTACCATCACTGCGGGAAATGCTCCTGGAGTCAATGATGGAGCGTGTGCGATGCTATTAATGTCCGACGAAAAAGCAGCAGAGCTTGGCGCAGAATCGATGGCAACAATTCTTGCCCACGATGAAGTTGCCGTTGAAGCGAAGGATTTCCCAACTACACCGGGGCTTGTCATCAATTCCCTTTTGAAAAAAGCAGGAAAAACACTGGATGAAATTGATCTGTTTGAAGTGAACGAAGCATTTGCGGCAGTTTCCCTTGCAAGCGGAAAAATCGCAGGTCTTGATGAAGACAAAGTGAATGTTAACGGCGGCGCAGTCGCACTGGGACACCCGATAGGAGCAAGCGGGGCACGGATCATCCTGACTTTGATCTATGAATTGAAGCGCCGCGGTGGAGGTCTTGGCATTGCCGCTATCTGCAGTGGCGGCGGTCAGGGAGATGCCGTATTGATCGAGGTGCCAAAACAGTAATTCTTTCACATTTCAACCAACGGAGGAGGAAACGCAGATATGTCAATCAGTAAAGTGATGGTGGTCGGTGCCGGACAGATGGGAGCTGGTATTGCTCAGGTCTGTGCCCAATATGGCTTTACCGTCAAATTGAATGATATCGCAGAAGAAGCTATCGAAAAAGGAAAGAACGGTATTGAAAAGCGGCTGGTAAGAGCTGTGGAAAAAGGAAGAATAGAAGAGGCGGAAAAGGAACAAACCCTCGGTAACCTTTCTTATACCACAGAAATCCATGATGCTTCCGACTGTGATCTTGTCATCGAAGCTGTTGTAGAAAATATGGACGTCAAGACGAAAATATTTCAAACACTGGATGGGATTGCTCCGGAACATGCTATTTTGGCATCAAATACTTCATCCCTGCCGATTACGGAAATCGCTGCAGTAACTGAACGTCCGTCACAGGTAATTGGCATGCATTTCATGAACCCTGTTCCGGTCATGAAGCTTGTAGAAATTATTCGCGGACTCCAGACCAGTAATGAAACCTATCAATCTATTAAAGATGTCACCGAAAAAATCTGTAAATCACCAGTTGAAGTCAATGATTTCCCTGGGTTCGTTTCTAACCGAATCCTTATGCCGATGATAAACGAAGCCATTTATACCGTTTATGAAGGTGTTGCATCACCGGATGATGTCGATACAGTCATGAAGCTCGGGATGAATCACCCAATGGGACCACTGACGTTAGCGGATTTCATCGGGTTGGATACCTGTCTATATATCATGGAAGTGCTTTATGAAGGATTTGGTGACAGCAAGTACCGTCCATGCCCGCTTCTCAGAAAATATGTGAAAGCGGGATGGCTCGGTAAGAAGTCAGGCCGTGGTTTTTATACCTATGAAAATTGATTGCCAGGGGAGAGAACAGCTATGAATCTGCAGTTTACGGATGAACAGGAAATGATGCGCAAGATGGTGCGTGACTTCGCACAAAAAGAAGTCGCGCCGGCTATCGAACGCATGGAAAAGGAAGACCGCTTCCCGAAAGAGATTATCAGCAAAATGGGAGAATTAGGCCTGATGGGGATACCGATCCCAGAAGAATACGGTGGTGCTGGCATGGATTATACCTCTTATATCATTGCCATCCATGAGCTTTCGAAAGTCAGTGCGACTGTAGGCGTGATTTTGTCTGTCCATACGTCGGTCGGCACGTTCCCGATTATGACATTCGGTACCGAGGACCAGAAGAAAAAATATGTTCCTAAACTTGCTTCCGGGGAATACCTTGGGGCATTTGCATTGACAGAACCTGGCGCAGGCTCGGACGCAGGGAGCCTGAAGACCAGAGCTGTGAAACAAGGCGACAAATATATCCTGAACGGCTCCAAAGTATTCATCACCAACGGGGGCCACGCAGACACGTTTATCGTCTTCGCCCGCACCAATATGGAAGAAACTGGTTCTCGCGGGGTGAGTACGTTCATTTTAGAGAAGGGGGCTCCGGGTTTTGAGATTGGGAAAACAGAGAAAAAAATGGGGCTTCATGGTTCGAGTACGGTGCAATTGAACTTTGATAATTGCGAAGTACCAGCAGACCAGCTCCTCGGAAACGAAGGAGAAGGCTTCAAGATTGCTATGTCCAATCTCAACGCTGGACGAATCGGAATTGCCGCCCAGTCCTTAGGTATCGCAGAGGCGGCTATGGAGCATGCCGTTGCCTATGCCAAGGAACGGGAACAGTTCGGGAAGCCGATTGCAAAGCAGCAGGGTCTGGCCTTTAAGTTGGCAGACATGGCAACAGAAGTGGAAGCGGCACGGCTTCTGACTTATCATGCTACAGCCTTGAAGGAAGCGAACCTTCCATGTGGAAAAGAAGTCTCCATGGCAAAAATGTACGCCTCCAAAACGGCGATGAAAAATGCAATCGAAGCTGTCCAGGTTTACGGCGGCTATGGATATACCGAGGACTATCCCGTTGAACGCTTTTTCCGGGATGCTAAAGTCTGTGAAATATATGAAGGCACGAACGAAATTCAACATATTGTCATCAGCAACCATCTGCTCAAAGACTAATACTTAAGCTTAAGGAGAGATTCCGATGAATTTTCAACTGACAGAAGAACAAGAAATGCTCCGTAAAATGGTGCGGGATTTTGCCAGGAATGAAGTAGAACCAACGGCTGCGGAGCGCGATGAGGAAGAAAGATTTGACCGTGAATTATTCGATAAAATGGCGGAGCTTGGATTGACAGGAATTCCGTGGCCGGAAGAGTACAGCGGCATCGGCTCTGACTTTGTCAGCTATGTAATCGCCGTTGAAGAACTGTCTCGGGTATGTGCGTCCACTGGTGTGACGTTGTCCGCCCACATCTCGCTGGCAAGCTGGCCGATTTTCAAGTTCGGAAATGAAGAACAAAAGAAGACATTCCTTGCTCAGCTGGCTTCCGGTGAAAAACTTGGTGCTTATGCATTGTCAGAGCCAGGTGCCGGCAGTGATGTCTCCTCTATGCGTACCCAGGCGAAACTGGATGGCGACCACTATATTCTGAACGGAAATAAAGTATGGATCACAAATGGCGGCGTCGGGGATATCTATATCGTGTTTGCGAAAACGGACCCCGAAGCAGGCAGCCGTGGCATCAGTGCATTCATCGTCGAAAAAGACACCCCTGGCTTCACCTTTGGAAAAAAAGAGAAAAAGCTCGGTATTCGTTCCTCTCCTACGACAGAATTGATTTTTGAAGACTGCAAGGTACCAAAAGAAAACCTTCTGGGTGAAGAAGGCCAGGGCTTCAAAATCGCGATGATGACACTGGATGGCGGGCGAAACGGAATCGCTGCCCAGGCAGTCGGCATTGCCCAGGGAGCACTTGATGCATCCGTCGCTTATGCGAAAGAACGTGAACAGTTCGGAAAGCCGATTGCACAGAATCAGGGAATATCCTTCAAGCTTGCTGATATGGCGACAGAAGTGGAAGCTGCCAGATTACTCACATACCAGGCAGCGCACTTGGAATCAGAAGGCCAGCCTTACGCGAAAGCATCCGCTATGGCAAAGCTGTTTGCAGGAGATGCCGCCATGCGGATTACTGTTGAAGCTGTCCAGGTTTACGGCGGCTATGGTTATACGAAAGATTATCCTGTCGAACGCTACATGCGGGACGCCAAAATCACACAAATCTATGAAGGAACAAATGAGATTCAACGCCTTGTCATTGGCCGCATGCTGACAAAATAGGCATTTAGATCTCCGGCGAGAAAGGGTCGACTTACATGCATCCATTAGCGGAACGGATCCAACAACAGGATATGCGTGCACTGGCACGGGCCATCACTCTGGTCGAAAATGATTCACCAGAAAAGCTCGACATGTTGAGTGACATTTTTTCCTTAAAGAAAAACGCGCATTATATCGGTATCACCGGTTCTCCTGGAGCGGGAAAAAGCTCACTCGTCAACCGGCTGCTGACCCACCTGAGGGAAAAGGGCTTAACGGTTGCAGTAATTGCAGTTGATCCGACCAGTCCATTCAGCGGCGGCGCACTTCTTGGTGACCGTGTGCGCATGAACCAGCATTTCACCGACCCGGGAATTTTCATCAGAAGCATGGCCACCAGGGGGAGCCTCGGGGGATTAGCACGGGCGACGAAGGATACGCTCCGCGTCTGTGATGCGTACGGTTTTGATGTCATACTCGTCGAAACTGTCGGAGTTGGTCAGTCAGAGCTCGATATCATGAAAGTAGCTGATACGACAGCCCTTGTTCTGACACCGAACAGTGGGGATGTGCTGCAGATATTCAAAGCAGGAATTATGGAAATTGCCGATTTATTTGTCATTAATAAGGCTGATCTTCCCGGTGTCGGCCGTCTGAAGGCTACCCTGGAAGAATATATCATGATCGCTGATCCCAAGGGGTGGGTGCCGCCAATCATCCGCACTGTCTCGACCGAAAATAAGGGAGTAGATGACTTGTGGTCAGAAATCCAGCGTCATCGAACCTATTTATATGAATCGCACAAAGGTCAGAAACAGCGTCAGCGGCAGCTTAAACTCGAAGTCTACGATTTGATACGAGAAGAGATCTGGCGAGAGGTATATAGAAAAATAGAAGCAGAAGATTCCAAACAGGAAGCCTTCCGTGACCTCATTGCAGACCCTTACCAGATGGCCAAAGAATGGTTCCAGGAATGGAAGGAAAAAGGGGGAAACCAACATGGCTGATCAGCACATCCATTCATCGATCAAAGATCAGGTTCTCGTCGAAAAAAGGCGAGAGCAAATGATCAAAGGAGCGGTGTCCTTATTCATTGAGAAAGGCTTCCATAAGACGACGACCCGGGAAATCGCGAAGGCTTCCGGTTTCAGCATCGGAACGCTTTATGAATATATCCGAACAAAGGAAGATGTCCTATTCCTTGTCTGCGATTCGATTTATGAGCGGGTAAAGCTGCGGATGGAAGAGGCTATCGACACAGAAAACAAGACGATCGACAGCCTGACCAATGCAGTCACTTCTTATTTTCAGCTGATGGACGAAATGCAGGATGAAGTAGTTGTCATGTACCAGGAAGTGAAGTCCTTATCCCGGGATGCTCAGGAATATGTCCTGAAAAAGGAAAAGGATATGCTCGAGATGCTGAAGCAAGTGATCAGAAACAGTATATCCCATCAGGTTCCTGAGGAGGATATTTCTCTGATTGCCAATAATGTTTTTGTTCAAGGTCAGATGTGGGGCTTCCGCCGCTGGATGCTCCAGAAGGAATTCACATTGGAAAGCTATACAAGAAGGCAGATACATTTTTTATTAGAAGGGCTCAATCTTAATCGCATGCAAGACACCCAAACTTCTTAGAACAGGAGGAAGGCGAACATGGAACAAGCTGAAATTTATCAACCGAAACACCCTGTCCGTTTTGTGACTGCCTCGAGTCTGTTTGATGGCCACGATGCGTCCATCAATATCATGCGCCGTATTCTGCAGGCTTCAGGCGCAGAGGTCATTCACCTGGGGCATAACCGCTCCGTTGAAGAGGTGGTCAATGCCGCCATCCAGGAGGATGTCCAGGGGATTGCGATCTCATCCTATCAGGGCGGCCACGTGGAATATTTCAAATATATGATTGATCTACTGAAGGAAAAAGGCGCTGGCCACATCCGCGTATATGGCGGTGGCGGCGGTGTCATCATCCCCCGGGAAATCAAGGAGCTCCATGAATATGGCGTCGCCCGTATTTTTTCACCGGAAGACGGCCGGGAACATGGCCTGCAGGGGATGATCAACCAGATGCTGGAGGATTGTGATTTCCTTCCTCCGATGGATGCAGAAAAAGCAGTGGAAGAGCTGCAAAAAGGAAACCCTCAGGCAATCGCAAGGTTTATAACTTATGTGGAGAACACGCCGGAGGGTGAACGGGAAGCAGCTGCACAATTTGAAGCTGCCGTAGAAAAAAGTACGACGAAAAATATTCCTGTCCTTGGTATTACCGGCACAGGAGGAGCGGGGAAAAGCTCGCTTACCGATGAGTTAATCCGCCGATTTATCAATGAAATACCAGAAAAGAAAGTCGCTATTCTTTCGATTGATCCGACGAAAAAGAAAACAGGTGGAGCATTGCTTGGTGACCGGATCCGCATGAATGCGATTTTCCATCCCCGCGTCTACATGCGCTCTTTGGCAACGAGAGATTCAAGGTCTGAGCTCTCCAAATCGATCGAAGAAGCCATTCAGGTAGTGAAAGCTGCCGGTGTTGATCTCATTATTGTGGAGACAAGTGGGATCGGCCAGGGGAATGCCGCCGTAACGGATGTGTCAGATTTATCTATGTATGTGATGACATCCGAATTCGGTGCCCCATCCCAGCTGGAAAAAATTGATATGATCGATTTCGCAGACTTCATTGTCATCAATAAATTTGAACAAAAAGGGTCGGAAGATGCGTTCAACCAGGTGCGAAAACAGTACCAGCGCAGTCATATGCTTTTCCATGACGACCCATCGACATTCCCGGTATTCGGAACAATTGCCAGCCAGTTCAATGATCCAGGAACAAACACCTTGTTTGCAGCTCTTATTGACAAGCTTAACAAAAAGTACGAGTGGAACGACGAAACTTCTTTTGAACGCGTGAAAAAAGCGGAAAAACAAAACGTCATCATTCCGAATGAGCGTAAACAATATTTGCGCGACATTTCCATGATGGTCAGGAATTATCATGAAAAGGCAGAGGAGCAGGCACAGAAAGCCCGCAAGCTTTATCAGTTGAAAGGCACGAAAGAGGCACTTGAAGGCGAAGATGCTGCAGAAAAAATTGATAACCTGATCGAGCAATATGAGAAAGACATCGATCCAAAAGTGAAAGAAAAGCTTGATGACTGGGATTCCCTTCATGAGCGTTATAGCGGTGACACCTATACGTTTAAGGTCCGCGATAAAGAAATTACTATGGATCTGACTACGGAAAGCCTGGCAGGACTTCAAATTCCTAAAGTTGCGCTGCCATCCTACAATGACTGGGGCGATCGTCTCGTCTGGCTTCTTAAGGAAAACGTTCCAGGTGCTTTCCCGTTTACAGCTGGGGTATTTCCGTTCAAACGAAAAGGAGAGGATCCGAAGCGCCAGTTCGCAGGGGAAGGTACGCCGGAGCGGACGAACCGCCGTTTCCATTACCTTTCCAAAGACGATGATGCCAAGCGTTTGAGCACGGCTTTCGACTCGGTAACACTGTATGGGGAAGATCCGGATGAGCGCCCGGATATTTACGGGAAAGTCGGCGAGAGCGGCGTAAGCATTTGTACCCTGGAAGATATGAAAAAACTGTACGACGGCTTTGACCTTACCAATCCATTGACGTCGGTATCCATGACAATCAATGGCCCGGCCCCGATTATTTTAGCGATGTTTATGAATACAGCCATCGACCAGCAGTTGAATAAATTCGAAGAAGAAAATGGCCGCAAGCCGAATGAACAAGAAGCAGCACAAATTAAGGCCGATACACTGCATGTCGTACGCGGGACAGTTCAGGCAGATATTTTAAAAGAGGACCAAGGCCAGAATACGTGTATTTTCTCCACTGAATTTGCACTTCGCATGATGGGGGATATCCAGCAGTACTTTATTGACAATGAGGTCCGTAACTATTATTCCGTCTCGATTTCCGGCTACCATATCGCTGAAGCAGGTGCGAATCCGATCACACAGCTCGCGTTCACCTTGGCAAACGGCTTCACGTATGTCGAGTACTATTTGAGCAGAGGAATGGATATCAACAAGTTCGCACCGAACCTGTCCTTCTTCTTCTCAAACGGACTTGACCCGGAATACACGGTTATGGGTCGCGTAGCACGCAGGATCTGGGCCATAGTCATGAAGGAAAAATACGGGGCAAACGAACGAAGCCAGAAACTGAAATATCACATTCAGACATCCGGCCGCTCCCTGCATGCCCAGGAAATTAACTTTAATGATATCCGGACAACGCTGCAGGCATTGATCGCCATCCAGGATAACTGTAACTCCCTGCATACCAATTCTTACGATGAAGCTATCACGACCCCGACAGAAGAATCTGTCCGGCGTGCGATGGCTATCCAGATGATCATCAACAAAGAATTCGGTCTCACTAAAAATGAAAACTCCTTACAGGGCTCCTATATCATCGAGCAATTGACAGATATGGTGGAAGAAGCCGTACTTCAGGAGTTTGAAAGAATCAACGATCGTGGAGGCGTACTCGGTGCAATGGAACGCCAGTACCAACGTGGAAAAATTCAGGAAGAATCCCTTTATTATGAAGGTAAAAAACACTCCGGCGAACTGCCTATCGTCGGTGTTAACACCTATCTGAACCCGACACCGCCGACAGAAGACGAAATCAATTCCATGGAAATTGCCCGGGCAACCAAGGAAGAAAAAGAACATCAGATCACTGAGCTGCGCAAATTCCAGCAAACCAGCGAAGCAAAAACTGAAGAAGCCCTGCAGCGCCTGAAACAGGTAGCAGCAAGCAACGGCAACATCTTTGAAGAACTGATGGAAACCGTCAAATACGCAAGTCTAGGCCAAATCACCAACGCCCTCTACCAAGTAGGCGGCCAATACAGAAGAAATATGTAATAAAAGCGGAGGGGGCTTGCTCAGACGCGCCCCGCATAAGCAGAAGCCCGCAGTCCGCCTGATCTTTGGCGGAAGGAGGGAGGCTGCTTATGTCGCAAGCTTCTAGCCCCTGGAGCTGGATAAATAAAAGCGGAAGGGGCTTGCCAGACGCGCCCCGCATAAGCAGAAGCCCGCGTTATGGAAGTTGACTAGAAAAAACGGTCTGTATGGAGTTTTATTTCCAAACAGACCGTTTTTGACTTTAATATTGAGGGATCCTATGCTTTCTATTTCTTCATGAAGTTTAACTCAAAGAAATTTAGATCTACCTGCTGTACGCCGTGCCCGCGACAAGTATCAGGCGGCAAGCGTTTTTAGCGAGCATCTCCTGCCGTGAATATCAATAAAAAGTTAATGCCCTCCACCCACAGTATCATGATCACCGGTTTGATTGATCTGTTTGATATATGGAGTAATGGTTCCATACCATTCATAAGTCAGATCATATTGCTTTTCAGAAGTGAGCAGCATCCAGGTGTTTTTATCCTTTACCTTTAACTTCTCATCTTCTACATAAATATAATAATTTTTGCCTTCATGCACTTTTTTTTCAATCTGCACATCAGTCATATGTTCAGTGTTAATTATCCCGTAGTTATTGTATAAGTAAGTACAAAACAGCCCAAGGGCAATGATGATAACTGTCCATTTTGCAAAACGCATGAATCTCTCTCCTTTGTTTAACTTTACAAATCTTCGGATAAACTTTATTTTACGATAAATAAGCTGGGAGACCAAGTCATTCCAAAAGTGTGAACTACTTGCAATCCCTGATGGCACATCATTGATTTTTAGTTTTGCTGAACATATAATGATAGGTATGGTTCCATGTGATTCGTGTGATTCCAATGATATGTTTAACAAGCAGATGGACTTAAATGACAACCTGTGGAAAAACATACTCTTATACATTAATAACATTAAAGGAGTGCTGGACCTTGAGTTTGAAAGAATTAAGCAAAGACCGTATCGAAGAATTGTCCATGATCGACCTCGCCACCATCATCCTGGAGGACGAACGCCAGGCAATCGACTTCAATGACCTGTTCTATAAAATTGCTGATATGAAAGGTTATACGAAACAGCAACAAGAAGATTATATTGCTCAGTTCTATACCGATATGAACATCGATGGCGGATTCATGACCATTGGTACGAATAAGTGGGGACTGAAACGCTGGTATCCAGTGGAGCAAATGGAAGAGGAAATTTCCAACCTGCCAAAGAAACGCAAGAAGAAAAAGTCGAAAAAACGTAAGGCTGCCATAGAGGATGACGCTATCCTTGACGAGGATTTGGAAGAAGATTTGGATCTCGAAGATGATGAATTAGATTTGGACGATGAATCTGATGATGGTTTTGACGGTGATTATGACAAAGATGATTTGGATGAAGAAGAGGAAGAAGTCATTGAAGATGACATCAGCTTCATCGGTGACGATGATGAGGATGAGGAAGACGACGACCTTTGATCGAATGCTTGACTTTCAAATCGTAAATAAGTACAATCTTATTTGGGCTCTTAAAAAATGCGAACGTTGAAATTTTACGCTCCCCATAACAGGGGGGCGTTTTTTTTATTTAGTCTATCTTTAAAAGGTTGCTGCTTCATAAATTCCAGTGAATCATCAACCCAGAAATATGTCCTTGCAAGCGTATGGTAAGCAGGCATCCTGCTTGCCATTCCTTCATTATTTGGTGCTGCCCGTGTTTAAAAATGGGAAGTAATGCTAACTTTAAATAAATAGAAAGAGGGATGACTGTGACAAAATACATCTTTGTAACAGGTGGAGTTGTATCTTCCTTAGGGAAAGGTATTACTGCCGCTTCACTTGGCCGACTATTGAAAAATCGTGGATTGAAAGTGACAATCCAAAAATTTGATCCATACCTGAACGTTGACCCAGGAACGATGAGCCCGTACCAGCACGGGGAAGTTTTTGTGACAGAGGACGGTGCGGAGACAGACCTTGACCTTGGTCACTATGAGCGTTTCATTGACATCAACTTGAACAAATTCAGCAATGTGACAACAGGGAAAGTATACTCCCATGTCATTAAAAAAGAACGTCGCGGTGACTATTTGGGCGGAACTGTCCAGGTCATCCCGCACATTACCAACGAAATCAAAGAACGCGTCTTCCGGGCTGGTCATGAGACCAATGCTGATGTTGTTATTACGGAGATCGGTGGAACGGTCGGAGATATCGAATCCCTCCCATTCCTGGAAGCGATCCGCCAGATCAAAAGTGATATCGGCCGTGAACAGGTCATGTATATTCACTGTACTCTTGTACCTTATATCAAAGCAGCCGGCGAGATGAAAACAAAACCGACTCAGCATAGTGTAAAAGAGCTTCGTTCTCTCGGAATTCAGCCGGACGTAATTGTATTGCGGACCGAGATGGAAATTTCAGAAGAGATGAAAGAGAAAATCGCTTTGTTCTGTGATATCAATAAAAAAGCAGTCATTGAAATGATCGATGCAGATACTCTATATAAAGTACCGTTGATGCTGCAAAACCAAAACCTGGACCAGCTTACCTGTGAGCACTTCGGGCTTAACTGTCAGCCTGCTGACATGGAAGAGTGGAAAGGACTTGTCGATCAGGTCAGCAGCCTGTCAAAAACTATCAACATTGCGTTGGTCGGTAAATATGTAGAGCTTCCAGATGCTTATATTTCTGTCGTGGAAGCATTAAAACACGCTGGCTATTCCTACGATTCTGATGTCAACATTCAATGGGTTAATTCCGAAAATGTCACCAGCGAAAATGTGGCAGAAAAACTTGAGGGGGCGGATGGCGTCCTTGTTCCCGGCGGTTTTGGAGATAGAGGCATTGAAGGGAAAATTGAGGCTATCCGTTTCGCACGGGAAAACAAAGTTCCATTCCTGGGTATTTGTCTTGGCATGCAGCTTGCGACAGTAGAATTCGCCCGTAATGTACTTGGCCTGGAGGGAGCTCATTCAGCAGAAATTGATCCTTCAACCCCTCATGCTATTATCGACCTGCTGCCAGAACAGAAGGAAGTTTCTGACCTTGGGGGTACACTTCGTCTTGGTATCTATCCATGTAAACTGGAAAAAGATTCAAAAGCGAAGCAAGCATATGGTGAAGAAGTCATTTACGAACGTCATCGCCACCGGTTCGAATTCAATAATCATTACCGAGAGCAGATGGAAGAGAATGGATTCAAATTTTCAGGAACTAGTCCTGATGGCCGTCTGATCGAAATCATTGAAGTAGAAGAACATCCTTGGTTTGTCGCAAGCCAGTTTCATCCGGAGTTTAAATCCCGCCCGACACGGCCGCAGGAATTATTCCATGGCTTCCTTGGAGCAGCCTCCACTTATCAAAAGTAAGCAAGTGGACATACTCCTTCTGGATCTAGTTTCCCCGCTCGCTGTGTGAAGGCGATCAAAGAGAAAAGATAGGATTTATAAAAAAAGGTCTGTATGGATTTTTATGTCCATACAGACCTTTTTGTCTTTAATTAGGATATCATAAACTATTCCTTCATGATTTTTTGTTTATTAAACCTAGAGCCTTGCTCCGCTGATTCCAGGTGTCCCTCCGCTGATTTTGTGCCCCGTCCGCTGATTCTGAGCTTTGATCCGCTGATAACGGCTTCGTTCCGCTGATTTCAGCCCATATTCCGCCGATATCTCGCACGCTGTACTGTTGAAGGAATAATAAGGAAGTCGTGACCTCAGAGCATGACTTTTTAGCACCCGTCGGTATGAGTTCTGGCAATCGACAAGCATATTTTCCTGCGTGGCGATCGTATTCTCGATTTCACTGCTGGGCGATCAAATTCTGATCAGCGAGCAATCCCTGGCGTGAGAATCGACGACCAGTTCCTTAAGATTATAAGAACTTTTTTATCATTCATATTCAGACAGAATTTCTTTTACTGTTACAAAAATGCCGTAATACGCATATAGCATTGTCAGGACGGCGGGAAAGCAGATGCGCTCCATATCAAACGGAAGCAGGGAGTCGGTCACCTTTGTATCAATATGGAAATCAGCTTGCTGCTTTGAGGGATCATCAGAATCGTCCGCGGCAGACAAGCTGATGACCTGTGCTCCTTGCTCCTGTGCTTTTTCCGTCAGTACAATGGCGTCTTCGTCATCTGTGAATCGGGAGGCGATAATTATTCGGTCGATATCGCTTAAAGTGACGTCTTCCTTGTAGCGAAAGCATTTAGGCAAGGTTTCTTTTCCTTTGAGCATTTCCGCTTCCAGGGCTTTCATTTCTCCAAAGCCCTTCACATATATTTTGCCATCACCGACGATAGCCTGGGCAAGCGCCCTGGCGGCATCTTCGATAGCGAATTCCTCTTTTTCCTGAATCTGCTGAAATTTACCTGTCAGTTGTGTGGTCAGCATTTTGAGCATGAAACATACCACCTTTAATGAAATTTCTGTATGGAGCTTTGCAGCATAGTTATACCATACGGAAACCTTGTATGGAAAACAATACAGGGAGGAATCTTTCGACATAAATCCTGCATCTTTTTAAATAAACACAGATATTTTACCAATTTGTTGGGAAATAGGTTGCATTTTCCCAAATTTCGGCAGGAGAAACAGGCCATCGTCAAGAATTGAAATGAGTGAGCTATTATTCATACTATGATAAAAGTTCGAAAGGTAGGGGAGAATCATGGCCAAGCGAGTATTGATTGTAGATGATCAGCCTGGGATAAGAATGCTGCTGGAGGAAGTCATCAAAAGCGAAGGATTCCAGGTTAGCTGTAAGGAAACAGGTCAGGAGGCCTTGGAATATATCAAAGGGAACAACCCGGACCTCATCCTGGTAGACTACAATTTGCCGGTCATGAATGGCGGGGAACTGCTGCATCATTTGAAGGAAGAAGGATATGAAAAACCAGCCATTCTGATGACAGGATTATCGGTCGATAGTCTTGGGGAAGAAAAAGATTTTCACTTTGTCCGAAAAGTGATTTCAAAGCCTTTTAACATTATTGACGTAAAGGAAATGATAGCTGATATACTTAATGGTAAAAATTGATAAACATTTTTTCCTGATGTAAGCGTTCTATTCAAATGGTAGTGTTGCACCTTCCTTTGGGTATTGGTATTCTATTACTGTGACTGAACTTACATAGCATGTTTTTAATTCTGGCAGCCCCTTTCCGAACTGGAGGCTGACGGGTTCCTGCGATCATCATCGTATCTGTAAACGTGCTGGTAATAATATACCCAATTTTGAAGGAGGAGCTTTCATGCCTTTAGTATCAATGAAGGAAATGCTCGAAACGGCTAAGGAAGAACGCTACGGTGTCGGCCAGTTCAACCTTAACAATTTAGAGTATGCGCAAGCGATTCTGCAAGCTGCAGAAGAAGAGAAATCACCAGTCATCCTCGGAGTTTCCGAAGGTGCCGCAAAATATATGGGTGGATTCAATGTTGTTGTTTCTATGGTTAAAGCATTGATGGACTCATATGGAACCACTGTTCCAGTTGCTATCCATCTTGACCACGGTTCCAGTTTTGAAAAGTGTGCAGAAGCGATACATGCCGGCTTTACGTCTGTCATGATTGATGCTTCCCACGGCCCGCTTGATGAAAACATCGCTGTTACGAAAAAAGTTGTAGAGCTTGCTCACATCCACGGTGTATCCGTTGAAGCAGAACTTGGCCGTGTAGGTGGACAAGAAGATGATATCATCGTAGAGGATGCAGAAGCAGCGTATGCCATCCCTTCTGAATGTAAGCAGCTGGTTGACGAAACAAACGTTGACGTATTTGCCCCGGCCCTTGGCTCTGTCCATGGACCATATAAGGGTGAACCGAACCTTGGTTTCGACCGTATGGAAGAAATCATGGGTCTTGTAGACAAGCCGCTTGTCCTTCATGGTGGAACAGGAATTCCTACTCATGATATTAAAAAGGCGATCTCTTTCGGGACAGCTAAAATCAATGTAAACACGGAAAACCAAATTGCTCAAGGTAAAAAAGTAAGAGAAGTACTGGCTGAAAAACCAGACCTATATGACCCGCGTAAATATCTTGGACCAGGACGCGACGCCATCAAAGAAACAGTGATCGGTAAAATGCGTGAATTCGGTTCGTCTAATCAAGCATAAAAAGCACGTATCAAGGAAGCCGTTTGTCTAAAAACGGTTTCCTTTTCAGCATGATTTGAAAACGCAACCATTGGAAATGGGGAGGAATATACAAATGAAATTCTTCGTTGATACAGCTAACATTGAGGATATAAAAGAAGCGAACGCTCTAGGGGTACTTGCCGGTGTAACAACTAATCCGAGTCTGGTAGCCAAAGAAGGTGTTTCGTTCCATGATCGCTTGCAGGAAATTACTGATGAAGTGAAAGGCTCTGTCAGTGCAGAGGTAGTTTCAGAGGATGCAGAGGGAATGATCAAGGAAGGGAAGGAACTTGCAGCTATTGCGCCGAATATTACTGTAAAAGTTCCAATGACATTGGAGGGCTTGAAAGCAGTAAAAGCCCTGGCTGATTTGAATATTAAAGTGAATGTTACGCTGATTTTTTCCGCAAACCAGGCCCTGCTTGCTGCGCGGGCAGGAGCAGCGTACGTTTCTCCATTTTTGGGCCGCCTGGATGACATCGGTCATAATGGTATGGACCTGATTGCTCAAATTTCCGAAATTTTTGACCGTCATGGCATTGAATCTGAGATCATTGCCGCGTCTATACGCCATCCTGTCCACGTTACGGAAGCTGCACTCCATGGAGCGCATATCGCAACAGTTCCAATCAAGGTATTGCAGCAGCTTGTCAAGCATCCGCTCACTGATCAGGGAATCGAGAAATTTTTAGCCGATTGGAACCAACAAAAGTAAGCATGAAATTGGAAAAAATGTGCAAACTAACGGCACAGGAAAAGCACACCCCGGATTACTGGGAAAAACTGTTTCCTTATTCTGATCAATCGGACAATCATGAGTACCACTTATGATTGCGGGATTAAAAGCGAGGAGTTAGACATGCGAAAACTATTAGTAGAAGGCGGAAAAAGGTTGAACGGAACAGTGAGAATCGGCGGTGCGAAAAATAGTGCTGTCGCTTTACTACCGGCTGCGATATTGGCAGATTCCCCTGTGACCATTGAGGGTCTGCCGAAAATTTCTGACTTGCAGATTCTTGGGGATCTCCTCGAGGAAATCGGTGGTACGGTGACCAAAGAAGGTCAGACAATACGCATTGACCCGTCTGAAATGATTTCGATGCCATTGCCGAATGGAAAAGTAAAGAAGCTAAGAGCTTCTTACTATTTCATGGGCGCGATGCTCGGCCGGTTCAAAAAAGCCGTTATCGGTCTGCCTGGCGGATGCCACTTGGGCCCGAGGCCGATCGATCAGCATATCAAAGGCTTTGAGGCACTTGGAGCACAAGTGACGAATGAACAAGGTGCCATCTACCTCCGAGCTGAGGAACTCAGAGGTGCGAGGATTTACCTTGACGTCGTCAGTGTTGGGGCCACTATCAACATCATGCTCGCTGCCGTTCGTGCCAAAGGGAAGACTATCATTGAAAACGCCGCAAAAGAACCGGAAATCATTGATGTCGCTACCCTGCTCTCGAGCATGGGAGCGAAAATCAAAGGAGCCGGTACAGATGTGATCCGTATCGAAGGCGTGGAACGCTTAAGCGGGTGCAACCATACGATTATCCCGGATCGCATTGAAGCAGGGACTTATACTATTCTAGCAGCTGCACTTGGCGAGGAAATGATCATCGATAACGTCATTCCACAGCATTTAGAGTCATTGCTTGCAAAATTGCGCGAAATGGGCGTCACGGTGGAAGAAGGTGATGAACAGCTGTTCATCAAAACGAGTGACAATTTGCGTAGCGTCGATATCAAAACACTCGTACATCCAGGTTTTCCGACTGACCTGCAGCAGCCATTTACCGCATTGCTTACCAAAGCGAATGGTACTGGTGTTGTCACCGACACCATTTACCAGGCTCGGTTCAAGCATATTGACGAGTTACGCAGAATGAACGCAAGCATTAAAGTGGAAGGCGGTTCTGCAATTATTTCCGGTCCTTCCAGGTTAGAAGGGGCGAAGGTGAAAGCGAGTGATCTGCGTGCTGGTGCAGCACTCGTCATTGCAGGCCTAATGGCAAAAGGAGTAACTGAAGTTACAGGAATCGAGCATATTGAGCGAGGATATGAGGACCTTGCTGAAAAGCTTACGAATTTAGGTGCGACTATCTGGCATGAGGAGATGTCAGAACAGGAAGTCGAGCAGTTTCAAAACTAGGAAATTGCCAACTATTGTTTCCATGGAGATGAGGAAAATTCTTATTCGAATGGGAGAGGAAAAACCATGGAAAGAAGTTTGACAATGGAATTAGTACGTGTCACCGAAGCGGCGGCACTAAAATCAGCACGCTGGATGGGACGAGGGAAGAAAGATGAAGCGGATGACGCTGCCACGTCTGCAATGCGTGATGTGTTTGATACCGTTCCGATGAAGGGCACAGTGGTCATCGGTGAAGGAGAAATGGATGAGGCACCGATGCTTTACATCGGTGAAAAATTAGGTAATGGCTATGGCCCGCGTGTGGATGTAGCTGTCGATCCGCTGGAAGGGACAAACATCGTCGCACAGGGAACATGGAACGCATTAGCTGTCATTGCTATTGCTGATCATGGACAGCTTCTGCATGCACCGGACATGTACATGGATAAAATCGCAGTCGGCCCGGAGGCAGTCGGTAAGATTGATATCAACGCATCGATTGCCGACAATCTGAAGGCTGTAGCTGAAGCTAAAAATAAAGAAGTAGAAGACGTGGTCGCCATCGTTCTGAATAGAAAAAGGCATGAAAAGGTTATTGATGAAATCAGGGAAGCAGGAGCAAGAATCAAATTGATTCCTGATGGTGACGTCGCAGCTGCAATCAATACAGCATTCGACCACACAGGTGTCGATATCCTGTTTGGCTCGGGCGGCGCTCCAGAGGGCGTGCTCGCTGCAGTCGCTTTGAAATGCCTGGGAGGAGAAATTCAGGGGAAATTGCTGCCTTCCAATGATGAAGAAAAAGAGCGCTGTGCAGAGATGGGGATCACTGATATTGATAAAGTCCTGTATATGGAGGATTTCTGTGGAGGAGAAGATGCTATATTTGCGGCGACAGGCGTCACAGATGGCGAGCTTCTTCAAGGAGTCCAGTTCAAAGGGACGAAGGCTACTACCCAGACTGTCGTTATGCGGGCAAAATCAGGAACCGTCAGATTCATCGATGGGGACCACAGCTTGAAGAAAAAACCGAATCTAGTCATTAAACCATGATAGGGAGGAAGCCGTCCGGCGGCTTCCTTTATCCCTATTTTCCATACTGCTGTCAACCTGTTTGTTGAAATTCCCCGAATTTTTTTCTTGTTTTTATTGAATATATCCTATCAAAAGAGTTAAAATGATAAATGTTTAAATAACAGGCAAATAGTGAAAACCCCTATGAGCTTCCCAAACATAGCTTCGAGAAACCTTCTTTTCACTTCGGAAAATATTATCTTCCTGTCAGGAAAGTAATAGTTTGCCAGTTTACACGGCAACCTTCCTTTATCTTTTCAAATAGAGTAGTCGGGCATTGGAGCAGTATGCATGGAAAAAAATAATACTAGAGTGGTGAATATTTATGGCAGATTTATCCATTTCTCATTTGGAAACATTGACATTGAAAGACTTGTATGCAAAAGCAAGACAGTATAAAGTGTCCTATTATGCAAAGCTGACTAAGCGTGAATTGATTTTCGCGATATTGAAGGCACAGGCAGAAAAGGACGGATTTTTGTTCATGGATGGTATTCTTGAAATCATTCCATCAGAAGGATTCGGATTCCTGCGTCCGATCAACTATTCTCCAAGCGCAGAGGATATCTATATTTCCGCATCCCAAATTCGCAGATTCGATTTACGGAACGGGGACAAGGTTTCTGGGAAAGTCCGCCCGCCCAAAGAAAACGAGCGTTATTACGGACTGCTTCACGTTGATGCAGTGAACGGAGAAGATCCGGAAACAGCGAAAGAGCGTGTCCATTTTCCAGCATTGACACCGCTTTATCCTGATCGGATGATGAAGCTTGAGACGAAAAGCAAAAACATTTCCACCCGAATTATGGATCTGATGTCCCCGGTCGGATATGGCCAGCGCGGGTTGATTGTCGCGCCGCCAAAAGCAGGGAAGACGATGCTCCTCAAGCAAATGGCCAACAGTATCTCCATCAACCATCCTGACGCGAAGTTGATCATCCTGCTTGTAGACGAACGTCCTGAGGAAGTTACCGATATCGAACGGTCTGTTGCAGAGGATGTCGATGTCGTCAGTTCCACATTTGATGAAGTTCCGGAAAACCATATCAAGGTTTCGGAACTCGTGCTAGAACGCGCGATGCGTCTTGTAGAGCACAAGCGCGATGTGATTATTTTGATGGACAGTATCACAAGGCTTGCAAGGGCCTATAACCTTGTCATCCCGCCGAGTGGCCGGACGTTATCCGGCGGTATCGACCCGGCAGCTTTCCACCGGCCGAAACGCTTTTTCGGAGCTGCAAGAAATATTGAGGAAGGCGGCAGCTTTACCATCCTGGCGACAGCCCTTGTCGACACCGGCTCGCGTATGGATGACGTCATTTACGAAGAATTCAAAGGAACCGGAAACATGGAGCTGCATCTTGACCGCAGCCTAGCTGAGCGCAGGATCTTTCCTGCCATTGATGTGCTTCGTTCTGGTACAAGGAAAGAAGAATTGCTGCTTCCTAAAGAGCAGCTTGAAAAAATATGGGCGATCCGGAAAACGATGTCCGATGCCCCTGATTTCGCCGAACGTTTCAACCGCCGTCTGAGAGCTTCGAAAAACAATGAAGAGTTTTTCGACATCATGAGCAAAGAAATGAAAGGCAAATCTCCGGGCAGAAGGCCGCAAGTTTCAGGAAAGTAGAACAAGTTCTTGCATTGAAAATCTGCCCCTGTTATAATCATTCTATGTGAGTTTCGAGAACGGACAGAATGTCTGTCCATTACGGCTCTTACAATAACTCTGTTTCTAAAGGATTCAGGGCAAAAAGGAGTGGAAGAACATGAAAAATGGAATTCATCCAGAATACCGTAAAGTTGTATTCCTAGACACAAGTTCTGATTACAAATTTCTAAGCGGATCCACACAATCTTCCGAAGAAACAATCGAGTGGGAAGATGGCAACACATACCCGTTGATCCGTGTAGAAATCAGCTCAGCTTCTCACCCATTCTACACAGGTAAGCAGAAAGCTGATAAAGAAGGCGGCCGTGTTGATCGCTTTAAGAAAAAATACAACATTAAGTAATAGCAGGATTTCCTATACAGGTTATGCTGATTACACGAAAAACAGGCAAATTGTCTATCTTTTGCCTGTTTTTTTGTACGAATAGGCGGAAAAAAAGGGGGCGCAGACGTCACAGAACGCTTGACGGCAGCTCCCTTATTTTTTACTTTAAGAAAGTTTAACTTTGTTAAAGGAATAAAGTATAAGTAAAACGAAGGCTTTTGCCATTAAGACTTGGCGACAAGCCAAGTTTTTCTAACGGTATAAGAAGTTGCGTCAGTATGAGAAGGGAGCGACTAGTAACGTGTATGTGATGAAACAAAGCGGATGGGTCGAAGTGATTTGCGGGAGTATGTTTAGTGGGAAATCGGAAGAATTGATTCGGCGTGTACGTCGTGCTACATATGGCAATTTGTCTGTCCGGGTATTCAAGCCAGTAATAGACAATCGTTATTCCGAGGATGCCATCGTGTCTCATAATGGCACATCCGTACTCGCAAGGCCCGTTGACCATGCCAGGGATATTCTTGATACAGTGAATGACGAAGTGGATATCGTCGGTATTGATGAGGTGCAATTTTTTGATGAAGAAGTTGTAGGGGTTGTCGAAGCGTTAGCCGACAAAGGAGTCCGGGTAATTGTAGCCGGTCTGGATACGGATTTCCGTGGAGAGCCGTTTGGTACGATGCCGGAATTAATGGCTCTAAGCGAAATGGTCACTAAGCTGAATGCTATATGCCCGATCTGCGGATCTCCAGCCAGTCGGACGCAACGACTGATAGATGGTCGTCCAGCATCCTATGATGATCCAATTATTTTAGTCGGAGCTTCAGAATCTTACGAACCAAGATGCCGACATCACCATGAAGTACCTAATAAACCCAGGCAACCGCAAGTGAACAGCCGTACTGTTGAAAATCGTGCCTGATCAGAATGATGCCAGAACCGAAAGTTTATCGCTTTCTGTTCTGGCTTTTTTACATTAGATAAAGTATAAAATTTTGCAGCGCAGCTTCTCGACATAAAAATTGCTTCCGCTGATTCTGGCCCGTGCTCCGCTGATAACTCGCGCCAGAGCTGCGGGTGTTTACCGCAGATTTCCTGCAGTCGCTCATATTCTCCTTTATCACGGACATGCTAAGGAAAAAGGAGTGGAAGGTATGAAGCGACAGTGGATAGCGACGATTGCTCTTGCAGGGTTAGTTTTAACAGCATGTGGCGGTAATGAAGGTAATTCCCGTGGCGTCAGCGAAGACGAACAGGGAGCTTACTTTACCAATGATGCCCCGACAGATAATTATCATCCGAGGACCATGCGGAATGTCGGCGACACATGGGGGCTGAAGCAAGACAGAGAACTAATCAGGAGCGCGGCGGAAAGTGTTCCCGGTGTTGAAGTACAGCGAGTCATCATCGACAGCACGACTGCCCGTGTTACTGCTAATATCGAGCAGGAAAATTTATCCGATGCTGATAAACAGGAATGGATTGCCCAGATAAAACAGGCTATTGAACGTGCAATGCCGCGTTACGATATTCGAGTGAGGGTACGCTGACAAAAAACCTGGCGGAAAGTTGATAATTATTCCGCTCCAGGTTTTTTTGATGCCATCATCATCTGTGAAATCTCATCCATAAAAAGTATATCTCCATCCGTCATCTTGTAACTGAGAAGGCTCTATAATATAATTATACTGTTATAGAGAAAGAGGTGGATCGAATGTTAGAACGTTTACAAACATTAGAAGATCGTTATGAAAAATTGAATGAACTATTAAGTGATCCAGAAGTGATCAGTGATACGAATAAATTACGTGACTATTCAAAGGAACAGGCTGGGCTTGAGGAGACAGTCCAGGCCTATCGTGAATATAAGGATGTCACCGCTCAGTTGGATGACGCCAGGACTATGCTTGATGATAGTCTTGATGATGATATGTACGATATGGTAAAAGAAGAAATCCAGGAATTGCAGGAACAAAAGGAAAAGCTGGAAGAGCGCCTGAAGGTATTGATGATTCCAAAAGACCCTAATGATGATAAGAACGTCATCATGGAAGTACGGGGAGCAGCAGGCGGGGACGAAGCTGCCTTGTTTGCTGGTGATTTATTCCGGATGTACAGTCGTTATGCAGAAACGCAGGGGTGGAAAGTCGAAGTGATCGAATCCCACCAAAATGATGTAGGCGGTTATAAAGAAGTCATTTTCATGGTGAACGGACAGGGGGCTTATTCAAAGCTGAAGTATGAAAATGGAGCGCATCGTGTCCAGCGTGTACCGGAAACAGAATCAGGCGGTCGCATTCACACTTCTACTGCAACGGTAGCTGTACTGCCGGAAGCAGAAGAAGTGGAAGTGGAAATCCATGACAAAGACATTCGTGTCGATACGTTTGCATCCAGCGGTCCAGGTGGGCAAAGCGTCAACACGACAATGTCTGCTGTACGTTTGACCCACGAACCGACCGGTGTCGTCGTATCCTGCCAGGATGAAAAATCCCAGATCAAGAATAAGGAAAAAGCAATGAAGGTACTTCGTGCCAGAATATATGATAAATTCCAGCAGGAAGCACAGGCGGAATACGATGAAAATAGGAAGTCGGCTGTCGGTTCCGGTGATCGTTCCGAACGGATCCGTACGTACAACTTCCCGCAAAGCCGTGTAACCGACCATCGCATCGGCCTTACGATACAGAAGCTTGACCAGATTCTGGAAGGGAAATTAGACGAAATTCTAGATTCCTTGATCATGGAAGAACAAACGAAAAAACTGGAACAGATTGGTGAGTAAAATGGACCTACCATTTAAAACAATTCAGGAAGCCCGGCGCTGGGCTTCCCTTTTTTTAAAAAACAATCAGCGGGAAGAGCGTGTCGGCGATATACTGCTCGAGCATCACCTAGGCATGTCGTTTACACAGATGCTCGTATATGAGCGCGATTCTTTCCCAAGTGATAAGCGTGAAGATTTTATAAATGATGTGCAACGCCATGCCGAGACAGGAATCCCCGTCCAGCATTTGATCGGCCACTCGGAATTTTACGGACGCAGATTCCATGTAAATTCCCATGTGCTCATACCGAGACAAGAAACGGAAGAGCTGGTGGAAGGTGTACTAAGTTTTATCGGGGAAATATATTCAGAAAAACCGCTTACCATAGTTGATATCGGCACAGGGAGCGGTGCAATCGCATGCACACTTGCCCTGGAGCATCCGCAGAGCAAACTGCATGCGACAGATATATCCCCGGAAGCAATCGAGACTGCCAGCAGAAATGCGGAAGAACTTCAGGCATCTGTCAGCTTTCATCAAGGAAATTTCCTAAGTCCGCTGCCGGAAGATACAAACCCGGATATCATTGTGTCGAACCCTCCATACATTTCTGAAACGGAAGCTGGGGACCTCTCCGATACGGTCTCTGAATTTGATCCCCACTTGGCTCTATTTGCTGACGAAAATGGCCTTGCCGCTTATCGGGAAATCATCGGCCAAATCCGTTCCTGCGATTTCCGCCCTTCCCTGATTGTATTTGAGATTGGTCATCAACAGGGAGAGATAGTAAAAAAAATGATTCAAGACACGCTTACCGGCTATCAGGCAGAGATCCGAAAAGATCTCAACGGAAAACCAAGAATGGTATTCGCGAAAAACAGTATAGAAGAAAAATGCTAGATTAAGAGTTTAAAACTACATTCCCCTGCCCATACTTAGAAACATACAAGTCATGGGAGAGGGGAAACAAAATGAAACGTGCACTTATTTTATTCATGATTCTATCATTCCTTTTTATATCTGATCCATCTTACCGTTCGATTGAGGCAGGCAGCACCAGTGATTTTCAAGTCATCCCTGATGAAGCTATCCGGCTTCGGATATTGGCAAACAGCAATCAGAAGGCTGATCAGGAGTTGAAGCGGGAAGTAAGAGACAAAGTAAATGCGGAAATAACGAAATGGGTGGAAGAGCTCACCTCCATTGAAGCTGCAAGAGAACTGATCGAAAGCCGTCTTCCTGACATTGAAAGAATCGTAGCGGCGACGATAGAGGAAGCTGGAAGCGGGCAATCTTATCAGGTTGATTATGATGATAGTGTTAAGTTCCCGACAAAGCTTTATGGCAATTTCGTTTATCCTGCCGGCAACTATGAAGCTATCCTGATTACACTAGGCAAAGGAAATGGCGAAAACTGGTGGTGTGTCCTGTTCCCGCCATTATGCTTCCTTGATTTTTCAGATGGTGCAACAGTCGCTTCAGCTGCAGAAGCAGGTGATCAGGCAAACGTAGAAGCGCCTCCAGCCGATGAGCCGGAAGTTGATTTTTTCTTAGTTAAAGTCTGGAATGGTATAAAGAATATATTTTCTTAGCATATAAAACCCACCCTTTCTCATAGAGTAATGATAGAAAGGGAGTGGGTTTCTATATGGAAATTGTAAAAATAGATGACGCACATTGGAATCGGATTGCAATCAAATATAATCATCCGGCCAATGAGGGATTCGAGCGTGATAAACTACTTGAGCATGGTTTTTTGATAAGGGAAGGCGATGTCTCTATTGGCAGCTATCTCTTAGTACCTGTGGATGATTATTGTGCAAAATTGAAACAGCTTACACTATTCTTACAGGCGACACCTGAATTGCTGCTGGTGATTTTTCATACCATCATTGCGCAAATGGATGAATCGGATTGGAAAACGATCCGTGTAACCAGTCATACGGAGCAATTAGACGCGCTGTTGGAACATTTCGATTTCAAATGTCAGGGTTCAGACACAGAGCAGGCGGGGCAGCGTTTATGGGAATACAGTACGGGAAGATGAAGTTATCCACTTATGGGGATAACTTCATCTCTTTTTATGAGATATATGTGGATAAATAAGTAGAAAAGCGATTATTTAACAGAAATTATTCACAGTAGTGTGTATAAGTTGTGGGTAACTTGTGCACAGCTCCTTCACTTGCTTCCCTCTGCTGCAAACTTCATAATGAATATAGCAGATGAAAAAGGAGAAAAAGTATGGATATCGAAACAAAGATTTGGAAAATAAATCCCAGTGCTGTAGCGGATTATAGCAGACAAATTGATGAAGCAGTGCGTTTACTGGAAAAAGGGGAAGTCGTGGCTTTTCCGACAGAAACGGTCTATGGACTTAGCGCGGATGCGACGTGTGAGCAAGCTGTGGATAAAATATTCCGGGCAAAGGGCCGTCCAGCTGATAATCCACTCATCGTTCACGTAGCGGAATATGAACAAATAGGTATGCTAGTCACTTCCATTCCAGGAATGGCCAGGAAGCTGATCGATCGATTCATGCCAGGGCCATTGACATTAGTGCTGAAGAGTAACGGAACAGCGGCGAAAAATGTTACGGCTGGACTGGACACGGTTGCTGTGCGTATGCCGGATCACCCTGTAGCAATAGAGGTTTTGAAAGCCTCTTCTGTACCGCTTGCTGCTCCCAGTGCCAATCGGTCCGGGCGTCCAAGTCCGACTGACGCAGATCATGTCTATCAAGATTTGCATGGAAGGATTGGAGGTATAATTGACGGGGGTCCTACTGGGGTTGGCCTGGAGTCGACCGTTGTGGACTGCACAGGGGAGATTCCGGTCATTTTGCGTCCGGGTGGGATTACCCGCGAGCAAATTGAGCAGGTCACTGGGGAAGTCATGGTTGACCCCGCCCTTGCTGATCAAAAGGACCAGCCGAAATCCCCGGGCATGAAATATACCCATTACGCACCGGAATCCCCGTTGTGGCTCATTGATGGGGATGACAGCTTCTTCTTGGATCAACTGGAAAACCTGGAGCAAGAAGGTTCGCGGGTAGGTGTGATTGCCAGCAGCGAACTGGCGACGCAGCTTCTCGATAAACGAGTCATCTCCTGTGGTTCCCGTGATGATTTAAAAGAAATCGCTGTCCATTTGTATAAAGCATTACGAGAGTTTAAGAAATCGGATGTCGATGTGATTTTATGTGAAAGCTTCCCGGAACATGGCGTCGGAGAAGCGATTATGAACCGCCTCGAAAAAGCAGCAGTGAAAAAAATCAATCAATTCTGAAGCATCATATACGCCTCCCTTCCCGCATATAGTGAGATAGCATGTCCGGGGAGGTTTTCAAATGGCTTCCATTTGGTTGGGAGAATTCGTTTCATTAGCTGTACTTGCCTTTGCACTGGGGCTGGATGCTTTTTCTGTATCATTGGGAATGGGCATGCAGGTCATCCGTTTAAAGCGAGTGTTTTTCATAGGAATTATGGTTGGGATTTTTCACATGGTCATGCCTTTCATCGGAATTACACTGGGCAAATTGGTCTCTTCCCAGTTTGACCAGGCAACCATTCTCATTGGTGGGGCATTGCTGCTCGGCTTAGGAGCCCACATGTTCTTTTCCTCTTTCCGCGACGATAAAAAGCCGCCCCAGGCCCCTATTGGTCCAGGCGTCTACCTGTTTGCTTTCACTGTGAGCATCGACAGCTTTTCGGCAGGCTTAAGCCTCGGTATTTCCGGTGCAGGCATGCTGATGGCTGTTGTCCTTTTCGGCTGCATCAGCATGGTACTTACATGGCTTGGATTCATCCTAGGCAGAAAAGCGAAAGGACTGCTGGGCACTTACAGTGAATTACTTGGCGGCAGTATTCTTTGTGGCATCGGCCTGAATATGATTTTTTGATCATACTGATTATTTTCCTCAGAAAATTCCCTTATGATAATATTGGTAAAAGAAAGAAGCTTTTTAGGAGGAGATCAGGGAATGAAGGTTTTGTTCGTATGCACAGGCAATACTTGCCGGAGCCCGATGGCGGAAGCGCTGCTGAAACACCTCGGTAATAATGTTGAAGTGCGGTCTGCTGGAATATTTGCTGGTAAAGGCAGTCCGATGTCAGAAGGGACAAGACAAGTGCTCGAGGAACAGAGCATTGCCTTCGATCATCATTCCCAGCCGGTTACACCTGAGCTGGTGGAATGGGCGGATATCATTTTAACGATGAGCGAACAGCATAAACAGACACTTATCATGCAGGATGAAAACTGTCGGGACAAATGCTTTACCTTAAAAGAATACGTGCTGATCGATCAGTCCAGCAATTGGGAAAAGCTTAAAACAGCGTATGCTGATCTTGAAGAAAAAAAATCCCGCATCCTCCAGGACCATAAAGGTGAGGATGATATGGAAACAATACAGAATAAGCTATATGAAGCCTGTAAAAAGGATTTGGAAAAAATTCAGGAATTAGAGGATCAACTCCCGGATCTTGACATTGTCGACCCATTTGGTGGCGATGTGGCCATTTACCGTAAGACCCGTGAAGATATCGAGAAGCATATAGTACTCCTTGTGAAAAAATTAGAAGATAATAACAGCTGACCAGCAAACCTGGCAGCTGTTTTTTTAATTTTGTAAAATATTAAAATGATGGGTGTTGATGCTTTAACCCTATGATCAAGATCTTCCTGGTATTGGCATTAAATTCGACACCTGGCAATTGACATGTTCTTGGGAAACAAGCATCATATAATCAGAAGGAGTGATGGCAGCATGAAAATAATTCTAGCGTCCGACCATGGAGGAACGAACTTGCGGAAAGAAATTGCCTCCTTGTTAGACGAACTGGAAATTCAATACGAAGATATCGGTTGTGACTGTGCCGGGTCCGTCGATTATCCAGATTACGGAATCCCTGCAGCGGAGCGTGTGGCAAATGGGGAATTTGATAAAGGAATCCTCATCTGCGGGACAGGTATTGGAATGTCTATTTCAGCAAATAAAGTGAAGGGCATCCGCGCAGCGCTTGTCCATGATCTGTTCAGCGCCAAAGCTACCCGTGAGCACAATGACTCCAATGTCCTGTGCATGGGGGAACGTGTAATCGGTCCTGGACTTGCAATAGAAATCGTCCGTACGTGGGTTTCCACAGAATATGAAGGCGGACGTCACGCAAATCGGGTTGGAAAGATTGCCGAATACGAAAATAAATAATAGAATAGAAAATAGAGTGTAGAGGAGCATATGAAATATAGGCTTCTCTTTTTTCAAAATTGGTAAAGTAGTTGAAAGTTTTTGGGCTCAAATTCAGCCTCATGGAGGTGGCAGCATATCATGGATTTGGAACGCATCAGTAAAGATGTCGAGACAATCGTGACTGAAATTTCCGAGAGTGGTCATATCAAGGCAGGCGAGCAATTTGTCATCGGCTGTTCTACCAGTGAAATTGCAGGTGAACGGATCGGCACTTCCGGAAGTGAAGAAATAGCTGCCGTGTTGTTCGAGGCGTTTCAACGTCTTAAGGAGGAAACTGGCGCAGCACTCATTTTTCAATGTTGTGAGCACTTGAACCGGGCGTTAGTCATGGAGCGCAGTACAATGAAGGAACACGGGTACGAGCAGGTTTCTGCCATCCCGGTTCCAAAGGCTGGCGGTTCGATGGCTTCCTACGCATATAAGCGGCTGGAAGACCCTGTATTGGCAGAAACAGTACAGGCGGAAGTGGGGATCGATATTGGTGATACCCTGATCGGGATGCACTTGAAACGAGTGGCCGTCCCGCTTCGGTTTTCACAGAAGTCTGTTGGACATGCCCATTTGAACACAGCCCGGACCAGGCTGCGCCTCATTGGCGGCGAACGCGCCGTATACAAGCAGCCACAAGTGGAAGCAGAGTGTGACTAATCATTTGCAACAGCAGAGAGGGGAAAGTAATGATGGAACAAGTCAAACAAAGGGACCTGGCAGTATTCCAAGCAATGGAGGATGAAAAAACCAGGCAGCAGGAAAAGATTGAACTGATCGCATCTGAAAATTTCGTCTCAGAAGCAGTGATGGAAGCAATGGGCTCCGTCCTGACGAATAAATATGCGGAAGGCTATCCTGGCCGACGTTACTATGGCGGCTGTGAACATGTGGATGTCGTTGAGAATTTGGCCCGTGATCGTGCAAAAGAATTGTTCGGTGCTGATCACGCTAATGTACAGACTCATTCTGGCGCCCAGGCGAACATGGCTGTTTATTTTACCGTCCTGGAACCAGGCGATACAGTACTTGGAATGAATCTGAATCATGGCGGCCATTTGACACACGGAAGCTCCGTAAACTTCAGCGGTAAACTGTACAATTTTGAAGATTATGGTGTAGATAAAGAAACAGAAAGAATTGACTATGACGCTGTATTGGAAAAAGCGAAGGAGCTAAAGCCGAAGCTGATTGTAGCTGGAGCCAGTGCCTATTCCCGTACCATTGATTTTGCGAAATTCCGGGAAATAGCCGATGAAGTCGGTGCCTACCTGCTGGTTGATATGGCGCATATTGCCGGTCTTGTAGCTACTGGCCATCACCCGAACCCAGTCCCTCACGCCCATTTTGTCACGACAACTACCCATAAGACATTACGCGGGCCACGTGGCGGAATGATCCTGTGCAAAGAGGAATTCGCCAAGAAAATTGATAAGACCGTTTTCCCTGGCATGCAGGGCGGCCCATTGATGCACGTCATCGCTGCTAAAGCTGTTTCCTTTTATGAAGCTTTACAGGATGATTTCAAGTCTTATTCTGAGCAGGTCATCAAAAATGCCAAGCGACTTGGTGAGTCCTTGCAAAAACAAGGTGTACGCCTAGTGTCCGGCGGTACAGACAACCACTTGCTGCTCCTTGATGTACGTCCGCTGAATCTTACTGGTAAAGTAGCTGAAAAAGCATTGGATGAAGTTGGCGTAACGACGAACAAGAACACCATCCCTTTCGACCCGGAAAGCCCGTTTGTAACCAGCGGTATCCGTATCGGTACAGCAGCAGTCACTTCCCGCGGCTTCGGGGAAAAAGAAATGGACGAAATCGCAGAAATTATCGCCTTCACACTTAAAAACCATGAAGACGAAGAGAAAATGAAGCAGGCTGCTGAGCGTGTACTACGCTTGACCAGCCAGTTCCCACTATATCAATAATGGACAAAGAGGTTGTTACCAGGAAAAATTCCCCCTGGTTCAGCCTCTTTTTCATTGGCGATTAGTATTGCAGGTCAATAGCGGGGAGGGATTGGTCCAGCGCTGGTGGCAGCCTGTGGATTTCGTTATCATTGACTTTTCGAGATATCTAATACGCAGCGACCGCTGATAAACTATTCAACAGACACTTCCACTTTCTTCAGGTTGCGGTTATTGTTTTTCTTTTGTACAATTTGAAGGATGCCAACTATAAAATATGTCGAAGGAGTGAATCGGCTAATGGGAAACGTATACGTTTTGGATCATCCGTTAATCCAACATAAGCTGACATACATACGGAAAAATAGTACAGGCACGAAAGACTTTCGAGAGCTCGTGGACGAAGTGGCTGCTTTGATGGCTTTTGAAATCACTCGTGATTTGCCTGTGGAAGAAGTGGAAATCGATACGCCAGTGGTTTCCGGAGCAAAAGCGAAAGTTCTTACAGGGAAAAAAATCGGTCTTGTTCCGATTTTACGTGCCGGACTTGGCATGGTAGATGGTATGCTGCAATTGATTCCAGCTGCTAAAGTAGGCCATGTTGGTTTGTATCGCGATCCAGAAACTTTGAAGCCGGTGGAATACTATGTAAAGCTCCCGAGCGATATAGAAGAACGTGAACTGATTGTCCTCGACCCGATGCTGGCAACAGGCGGATCCGCCAATGCTGCGATTGACTCGCTCAAAAATCGTGGTGCCCGTCAAATTCGTCTGATGTGTATCGTGGCTGCACCTGAAGGGGTGGAGGCTGTCCAAAAAGCCCATCCTGATGTGGACATCTACCTTGCAGCATTGGATGAGAAACTGAACGATAAAGGATATATTGTGCCAGGTCTTGGCGATGCTGGCGACCGTTTATTCGGAACAAAATAGATGGGAGTGTCAACATGACGAAACCTATCAAGGTGATGACAATTTTCGGTACCAGACCGGAAGCAATCAAAATGGCTCCACTAGTGCTTGAATTGAAAAAACGGCCGGCCGAGTTCGAACCGATCGTTACGGTGACAGCCCAACATAGGGAAATGCTTGACCAGGTACTTGAGATTTTTGCTATTGAACCGGATCATGATCTGAATATCATGAAACAGCGTCAGACATTGACGCAGGTCACTTCCCGCGCAATGGAGGGTCTGGATAATGTCATGAAAGAAACAAAGCCTGATATTGTGCTGGTCCATGGTGACACGACTACGACGTTTGCTGCATCGATCGCTGCCTATTATAATCAGATACCAGTAGGACACGTCGAAGCAGGACTGCGTACCTGGAATAAATATTCCCCGTATCCTGAAGAAATGAACAGACAATTGACAGGGGTGCTTGCTGATCTGCATTTTGCTCCGACCAGTAAATCACAAGAGAATCTCATCGCAGAAAATAAATCCGAAGATAGCATTTTCATAACTGGAAATACTGCAATCGACGCCTTGAAAACGACTGTAGACGAGGATTATTCCCATGAAGTAATCGACGATCTTGGTGACCGACGTCTTGTGCTCATGACTGCTCACCGCAGAGAAAACCTCGGGGAGAATATGGAGCAGATGTTCCGGGCGATCAAACGTCTGGTCGAAACCCATGAAGATATCCAGGTCGTGTATCCTGTTCACCTGAACCCGGTAGTTCAGGAAACGGCAGAAAAAATTCTTGGCAATGACGATCGCATCAAGTTGATTTCACCACTGGGAGTCATCGATTTTCATAATTTCGCCTCACGAGCTCACCTGATTTTAACCGATTCTGGTGGTGTCCAGGAAGAAGCCCCATCCCTTGGGGTGCCAGTGCTTGTCCTGCGAGATACCACCGAACGCCCGGAGGGAATCGAAGCAGGGACCCTGAAGCTTGCTGGCACCGACGAAGATAATATTTTCAATCTTGCCGATGAATTGCTGTCAGATGCAAATGCACACGAAGTAATGTCTAAAGCATCCAACCCTTATGGAGATGGGCAAGCTTCAAACCGAATAGCTGAAGCGATCCGCTATTTCTTTAATCAGCGTGATGCCAAACCGGAAGAATTCCATCCATAATACAATATGCAGAAAAATTCCACGGAGAGTGTCCATACACTCCCGTGGAATTTTTATTTCGTCCTGCCTTTTGCCTGAACGAGCATATTTCCGCCCGGGGCGAGCATAATCCTTTGCTGGGCAAGCGTATTTCTGCCTGGGGCAAGCATAAATCATAGCTGGGCGAGCATATTTCCGACTTGAACGATCATAAACAATAGCCTCCACCTTCAGAATCCGAAAAACCTTCCACTCTTTTTAGATTTGCCTCAGTTGACTCCCACGATGAGCGATCGGTGGTGACGCCTGTGGGAACAGCGCGATCCGAAGATCAACTTGGTCAAGAAGGCTTGAGGCTGTGCCCGCGCCAAGCATCCGCCGACAAGAGTTAAGAACCAACAACAAATCTTAACAGCTCCTTTTAGAAAATGCTTTTTCAGAGCCCTTAAAGAAGAATATCTCAGCCTTTTCTTCAGATAATATAAAGAACGAAAGGGGCGAGAAAATGCTGCGTAACTCTACGATCCTTATCATCACTACTTTCATCTTCTTGGTTACTTCAGGGTTTGAAAAAGAGAAAGAAGCGACTTGGATCATTGAAGTCGATGGTAATCCTTACCAAGTAAGAAAGGAAATAGAGCAGAACCTTCCAAGAATGGAAGTGCTGACTGTTTATGATACTGTCCTTAATGGTCTTGCTGTCAAAGGTCCACCGGATAAAGTCGAACAATTAAGCGAAATTGATGCTATCGTCAATCGCCATCCTGTGCAGACTTATCATGCGACTAAAATAGAAAATATCAACCAGTCTGTCCCATTTTTGAAAGAAGTCCAGCGTGGTAATGCCCCGATTCCTTATACTGGAAAAGGTGTCAAAGTAGGTGTAATCGACACTGGAATCGATTATACTCATCCGGACCTGATCAAGAATTACAAGGGAGGCTTTGATGTCGTCGATTTTGATGAGGATCCCATGGAAACGACAGAAAATGGAGCTACCAGCCATGGCACGCATGTTGCAGGAATCATCGCGGCTGATGGAAAAATGAAAGGGATCGCGCCTGATGCTTCTTTGTATGGTTATCGCGCACTTGGCCCAGGTGGTGCCGGCACATCTGTGCAGGTGATCGCAGCAATTGAAGAGGCAGTAAAGGATGGGATGGATGTCATTAATCTCTCCCTCGGCAATGAGGTGAATGGTCCGGACTGGCCGACGAGTGTGGCTGTCGATACAGCAGTAAAGCTTGGAGTAACGGTGGTCGTCGCTGCCGGGAACACCGGGCCGGATACATGGACGGTCGGGTCGCCTGCAACCTCGACGGAAGCGATTACCGTCGGGGCATCAACCCCTCCTATGAAAGTCCCGATTATTAAAGACTCATTCCATGACAAGGAGATTCCACTCATCCCTATGATAGGTTCATCGGAATGGGAGCTTGAAAAGAGATACCGATTAGTCGATGGAGGGATAGGTGATAAGCCATTGAATAATGCCCGGGGAAAAATTGTCCTGATGAAACGGGGGAAAGTTCCTTTTACTGATAAAGCAATGCTTGCCGAAGCGGCCGGTGCGGAAGCTGTGATCATTTATAACAATGAAAAGGGTGAATTCCGTGGAGCAATCGATGGCTCAAGCGTCAGTATACCAGTCGTAGCGGTATCAAAAGAAGATGGAAAATGGCTGTCAGAAAAAAGTAAATCAGCTAACCAGTGGCTGACAACGGAATATAGAAAAGAAGTCGACCATCTTGCAGCATTCAGTTCAAGAGGACCGGTGACATCCAATTGGACGATCAAGCCGGATATCCTCGCCCCTGGGGTAGCTATTGACAGCACTGTACCCGGGGGCTATCAGGAACTGCAAGGAACGAGCATGGCCGCTCCTCATATAGCAGGGATTGCCGCCTTGCTGAAGGAAGCCCATCCAGACTGGGAACCTGAGGATATAAAAACCGCCATTCTCTCTACTGCAGAGCCACTAGTGGATGAGGCTGGGGAGTTATATATGCCGACCGAACAGGGGATGGGGAAGGTGGATATTAAATCTGCACTAAAACCTGCTGTGAAAATCAGACCATCCAAGCTCAACTTTGGCCGTTTCAACACAAATTTTCCGAAAAAGACGTTACCCATTTCTATTAAAAATACGAGTGACACCAAACAGACATTGAGCTTTGAACAACCAAAGCATAAGCAGGGGATGCAATGGATACTTCCAGAAAGCTTTACGCTCGCCCCCGGGGAGAAGAAGACTGTGAAGATCCGCCTGCATGTTCAGCCTGTTTTCCTGGAAAAAGGGCTGCATCAAGGCTGGATCAAGATGAAAAGTATTGATCAAACGTTTGAACTGCCATATTTGTTCATGCTGGAAACCAGCGATTACCCAAGGGCTATGGGCTTTGAAATAACTGCCTCCCAATTTGATCAGACAGATTACCAGTACAGATTCTATTTGCCTGAGGATTCGGAGTACGTGAAAATTGACCTGTACAACCCAGACACGCTCACCCATGTAAAAAAGCTTGTCGAGCTTGAGGAAGTGAAAGAAGGTGTGGTAGAAGGGGAGGTAAATGAAAAACTTATCAATAATGGCGGGAGGTTCATAGCTGTCATTACCATCCAGAATGACAAGAACCATTACAGCTACGGAACCCCGGTAGAAATCTATGTAGACTGAAAAAAAGAGCTGGTAAATCAGCTCTTTTTTTCTATTTCTAATGATCATGAATAACTTTTTGCAATTGGCCGGCCCCCTCGTTGGAAGCCGCTTTTCTTTGCACAAAAACATGACGAGGATACCATAAATGACAAGGCAATTTAGGTTTAAATACCCTCATGCATGCATCGTTACTCCTAACGGATCTAACCAGCTCGTATTTTGTCAGAATTACCCTGCATTAATGTCATAAAATTTTCACATTTTTATACGAGATAAGTTTTCCATTCCATGTATACTTATGGCAATTAACCCTGCGATTACCGTGAAATTCTGTAACCGTTTCACTTTAAAAATATGGAATTTTTTATATAATGAAACAAGGGTTATTTAATAGCAAAATAGGTGCTGTTGAAATTTGTCAATCCATATGTATTTTTGCTCACAAACTCATTGACAACCCAATACCCCTATTGTATGCTTACTTAGTGTGCATGATAAGGTTTTCACACACTTTTATCACGAAGGTTTTCCATCTCCAAAATCAGGATGGGAGCGGTTGCTTTGAAAAGGCAGAAAAATCCATTTCAAGCTATGGCGCTGACGAGTGCTATCGTGTCTCAGCTGGCTGGTGGACCATTGGCCGGCGCGTTTCTGGGAAAGTTTATTGATGAGCAGCTAGCGACACAGCCACTCTTTTTGATTATTGGTATCCTCTTAGGGGTGGGAGCAGGTACATACGGAACAATCCGCTTAGTACGACAGTATACGGGAGAACAATAATATGCAGCGATATCATCTCATGATCACCCGACAACGTAAGTGGATGTTTTATCTACTGGCAACATTCGTCCTCGGTTGGGGTTTTACAGATTACAAAACAATTTTCTTAGGGATCCTCTTAGGCTCGGTCTTCAGTTTTATCAACTTACTGCAAATGCAGCGCAAAATCCGCAAAAGTATCGACCATGCAGGCTCCGACCAACGAAAATCCTACAAGCTTGGCACCTTTTCAAGACTGGCTTCGGCTGGACTGGCCGTATTGATCGCTCTCCAATTTAATGAGTATTTCCACATAATCGGAGTTGTTATTGGATTAATGACAATATACGTTGTCATTATTATAGATTTTTTGCTTTTTGACTCAAGAAATCAATATATGGAAGAGGGGTGAGCACAATGAATCATGAAGCACCTTTAGCTTTGGATGTATTGGGGATTCCATGGCTGGATTTCAACCTATCCAACGTATTGATGATGTTTATTGCATCTGCGATCGTATTTATTTTTGCAGTAATGGCAAGCAGGAACCTGCAAAGGAAACCGCGAGGATGGCAGAATTTCATCGAATGGCTGATCGATTTCATCAAAGGAATCATCGGTTCTAATATGGATTGGAAAACAGGCAGGAAGTTTTTGCCGCTGGGGTTGACGCTATTTACTTATATCTTTGTCGCCAACATGCTAGGGGTAATAACGATGGCGGTGTTCGGCCATGAATTATGGTGGAAGTCACCGACATCAGATGCTGGGATCACATTGACTCTGGCTACAATGGTTGTCGTATTGACTCATTACTATGGGATCAAGGAAAAAGGAGCTAAAGAATATGGAAAAGATTTTTTCCGTCCACTCCCTTTCTTATTTCCATTTAAGATTATCGAGGAATTCGCCAACACATTGACGCTTGGTCTCCGGCTATATGGTAACATTTACGCAGGTGAAATCCTGTTGACACTTTTGGCTGGACTGGCCGTTTCCAGTGTCGGAGGATTTTTCGGGGCTGCAATCCCATTGCTTGCTTGGCAGGGATTCAGTACATTCATAGGTTTTATCCAGGCTTTCATTTTCACCATGTTGACAATGGTTTACATGTCTCACAAAGTGAGTTCAGACCATTAAATAAAAGAATATAAAAACTTTCTATATTTTAAGGAGGAGTAATAATGGGTCTAATAGCAGCTGCAATCGCAGTAGGTCTAGCAGCAGTAGGTGCTGGTATTGGTAACGGTCTTATCGTAGGTAGAACAGTAGAGGGAATCGCACGTCAGCCTGAACTTCGTGGGGTACTTCAAACTACAATGTTCATCGGTGTTGCATTGGTAGAGGCGATTCCAATCATTGGTGTCGTTATCGCATTTATCGTAATGGGACAATAATTTCAAGCAATTCTTAGTGGCGAAGTTCGTCTAGATGAAGATCTTCGCCCTTCCTTTATGACTACGACATATTAATACCCGGGCAGATGAGATTAAAACTTCGACTTAAGGTGGAAATTCAACTTAAGCCGAATTTTCTCATGTAAAGCCTGTTACGGTAACATGTGGAAAGGAGTGAATACTGTGGGAGCATACACAGGTTGGTTGGTCATCGGTGCAGAAGGCGGTTTAATGGTAGGAGACATGCTAGTCCAATTGATTTTCTTCCTTGTTCTATTAGCCCTCCTTGGAAAATTCGCCTGGGGACCTTTGATGGACATGTTAAAGGAACGGGAAAGCTATATTTCCAATGAAATAGATACAGCGGAAAAAAGCCGCGAAGAAGCACAAAAAATGCAAAGAGACGCTTCTGAGGAACTGAAAAAGACCAGGCAGGATGCACAGGCTATCATTGAAGAAGCTAAAAAGACTGCTGGTCAGCAGGAGCAAAGCATTATCAATTCAGCTCGTACGGAAGCAGAACGAATCAAAGTTTCTGCCCGCGAAGAAATCGAGCAGGAAAAAGAAAAAGCTATTCAGGCATTGCAAGACAAGGTTGCGTCCTTGTCCGTCCTGATTGCCAGTAAAGTGATTGAAAAAGAATTGTCTGAACAGGATCAGCAGAAGTTGATCGATGAGTATATCAAAGAGGTAGGAGAAGAGCGATGAGTGAAACGGTCGTATCCAAGCGTTACGCAGAAGCGCTCTTTCAACTCGGTAAAGAAAAAGACAAATTGGATCAATACGAAGAGGAACTTCGTGCTGTTCGCGAAGTTTGGGCTGCAAATAAAAGCTTCGTCACCTTCCTGAAGCATCCAAGGATTTCGAACGATCAGAAGAAAGACATCATCCGTACTTCCATGAAGAACCTTTCTGCTGATATTGCTAACACATTGATGCTGTTAGTGGATAGACACCGTCTCGAAATCATTCCAGAAATGATCGATCATTTCATAAATAAAGTGAATGATGCCAAAGGGGTTGCGGAAGCAAAAGTTTACTCTGTCCGCGAACTCACGGAAGAAGAAAAGCTCCAGATTTCTCATGTCTTTGCGAAGAAAATCGGCAAAAACACCTTGAAGATCACGAATATCGTGGACCGTTCCATCCTTGGCGGCTTGAAGCTCCGGATCGGAAACCGCATCTACGACGGATCTGTCAGTGGTAAGCTGGAACGCATCGAACGGAAACTGGTATCGCCAAACAAAAGATGATAGGGGTGAAATGGCATGAGCATCAAAGCTGAAGAAATCAGTTCTCTGATAAAAAAGCAAATTGAAAGCTATGAATCTGATATTGAAGTCAATGATGTAGGTACAGTCATCCAGGTCGGTGACGGTATCGCACGTGCTCATGGACTTGACAACGTCATGTCTGGTGAGCTGGTTGAATTCTCAAATGGTGTCATGGGTCTTGCCCAGAACCTGGAGGAAAATAACGTCGGTCTTGTCATTTTGGGACCGTTCACTGATATCAAAGAGGGAGACGAAGTCCGCCGTACTGGACGCATCATGCAAGTACCGGTTGGAGAAGAGCTCCTTGGACGCGTGGTAAATCCACTTGGACAGGCAGTTGACGGAAAAGGCGCCATCGAAACAACAAGAACTCGTCCAATCGAATCCCCGGCACCAGGTGTCATGGATCGTAAATCTGTTGATGAGCCATTACAGACTGGTATCAAGGCGATTGACGCCCTTGTACCAATTGGCCGTGGTCAGCGTGAATTGATCATTGGGGACCGTCAGACAGGTAAAACATCTGTAGCCATTGATACGATTCTGAATCAGGCCGATCAAGATATGATTTGTATCTACGTAGCAATCGGACAAAAAGAATCAACTGTGCGCGGTACGGTTGAAACACTTCGCCGTCACGGAGCACTTGACTACACGATTGTTGTCACTGCAGGGGCTTCCCAGCCAGCTCCATTACTTTATCTGGCTCCATATGCCGGTGTTTCCATGGGTGAAGATTTCATGTATAACGGTAAGCATGTATTGGTCGTATATGATGACCTTTCTAAACAGGCTGCTGCCTATCGTGAACTTTCCTTGCTTCTTCGCCGCCCGCCAGGCCGTGAAGCATTCCCGGGGGATGTATTCTATCTTCATTCCCGTCTATTGGAACGTGCTGCGAAGCTCAGTGATGCCAAAGGTGGCGGATCTTTGACAGCACTGCCATTCGTTGAGACCCAGGCTGGGGACATCTCCGCCTATATCCCGACGAACGTCATTTCCATCACGGACGGTCAGATCTTCCTGCAATCAGATTTATTTTTCTCCGGTGTACGTCCGGCGATCAACGCAGGTCTTTCCGTATCCCGTGTCGGTGGTTCCGCACAAATCAAAGCGATGAAGAAAGTTGCCGGTACATTGCGTCTTGACCTCGCTTCTTACCGTGAGCTGGAAGCATTCGCACAGTTCGGTTCTGACCTGGACAAGGCTACCCAGGCCAAGTTGAATCGTGGTGCTCGTACGGTTGAAGTATTGAAGCAGGGCTTGCATAAGCCGCTCGCAGTTGAAAAACAGGTCATGATCATTTTCGCTTTGACAAAAGGATATCTTGATGAAATTCCTGTCGAGGATATCACTCGTTTTGAAGATGAATTCCATGTATGGCTGGACAATAACCGTAAAGACCTTCTCAAGCAAATCCGTGAAACTGGAAAGCTTGCCGATGAAGGTGAAATGAAAGAAGCGATTGAAGCATTCAAGAAAACGTTCGTCGTTTCAGAATAAAGGAACACAACCTTTGTTAGAAAGGGTGGTGAAATAGCGTGGCATCCCTTAGAGATATTAAAGGACGGATAGATTCCACAAAAAAGACGAAACAGATTACAAAAGCGATGGAAATGGTTTCTGCATCTAAGCTTAACCGTGCAGAGCAGAATGCCAGATCATTCGTTCCCTATAGTGAAAAAATCCAGGAAGTAGTAGCAAGCATTTCTGCGGGAGGCGGCAACCCGGACCATCCCATGCTTAAATCCCGTGATGTAAAGCGGACAGGCTACCTGGTGATCACATCAGATCGTGGCCTTGCCGGTGCGTATAACAGCAGTGTGCTGCGCTCGGTTTACCAGACCATCAAGCAGCGCCACAATTCCACCGACGAATATACGCTGATTACAATCGGGCGTATTGGACGCGACTTTTTCCGAAAACGCAACATGCCGATCAATAACGAAATCATCGGACTAGCGGATCAGCCGAATTTTGCCGACATCAAGGATATCGCTGCTGATTCCGTTCAGCTTTATACCGATGAAGTAATTGATGAGCTCTATATCTATTACAATCATTATGTCAGTGCGATTACCCAGGAGGTAACTGAGAAAAAACTTCTCCCGCTGACTAATTTAGAAGAGGAAGCGAGCAAAGGTTCAAGCTCCTATGAGTACGAACCGAGCCAGGAAGAAATTTTGGAGGTATTACTGCCGCAATACGCGGAAAGCTTGATTTATGGTGCGTTACTCGATGGAAAAGCGAGTGAACACGCTGCTCGTATGACAGCGATGAAGAGTGCTACGGATAACGCGGATGATTTGATCGGCGACCTGTCGCTTAAATATAACCGTGCCCGTCAAGCAGCCATCACGCAGGAAATCACGGAAATCGTCGGTGGCGCAGCTGCCCTGGAATAGCCAGTTTCCTGGAGTTCGAAAAGTAAGTTAGGAGGGAAATCGATGAGCAAAGGACGCGTAATCCAAGTCATGGGACCGGTTGTCGACGTATCTTTCGAAGACGGCCTGCTTCCTGACATCAATAATGCATTGCACGTACAATCTATTGCACAGTCCGAAAACGAAGTAAGCATTGACCTTACACTGGAAGTCGCTCTTCACCTCGGTGACAACGCTGTCCGTACCGTTGCCATGGCATCAACGGAAGGTGTCAGACGCGGAATGGAAGTAATCGACAAAGGTGGCCCGATTTCTGTACCAGTCGGTGAAGTGACACTTGGACGTGTGTTTAACGTATTGGGAGAAAATATCGACCTTGATGAGCCGCTGGGAGGGGACGTCCGCCGTGACCCTATCCACCGAGAGGCTCCAAAATTTGAAAACCTTGCAACAGAGACAGAGATCCTGGAAACAGGCATCAAAGTCGTTGACCTGCTTGCCCCTTACGTAAAAGGTGGTAAGATCGGATTGTTCGGTGGCGCCGGTGTTGGTAAAACCGTATTAATCCAGGAACTGATCAACAACATCGCCCAGGAGCATGGTGGTATTTCCGTATTCGCCGGTGTTGGTGAACGGACACGTGAAGGTAACGACCTTTACTTTGAAATGAAAGATTCTGGCGTTATTTCAAAAACTGCGATGGTATTCGGTCAGATGAACGAGCCGCCAGGAGCACGTATGCGTGTTGCCCTTACCGGTTTGACAATGGCAGAATACTTCCGTGATGAGCAAGGACAGGACGTTCTGTTCTTCATCGATAACATTTTCCGTTTCACCCAAGGTGGTCTGGAGGTATCCGCATTGCTTGGCCGTATGCCATCAGCCGTTGGTTACCAGCCGACACTTGCGACAGAGATGGGACAATTGCAGGAGCGTATCACATCCACAGATAAAGGTTCCGTAACATCCATCCAGGCAATCTATGTACCAGCCGATGACTATACGGATCCAGCTCCGGCGACAACGTTCGCCCACTTGGATGCGACTACGAACCTTGAACGTAAACTTTCCGAGCAGGGTATCTACCCGGCCGTGGATCCTTTAGCATCCACTTCCCGTGCACTTGACCCGGACATCGTCGGAAACGAACATTATGAAGTGGCGCGTGAAGTACAGCGTACCCTGCAGCGCTACAAAGAACTGCAAGACATCATCGCAATCCTTGGAATGGATGAACTGTCAGACGAAGACAAGCTTACAGTAGCTCGCGCTCGTCGTATCCAGTTCTTCCTATCCCAGAACTTCCACGTTGCCGAACAGTTTACTGGCCAAAAAGGTTCCTACGTACCAGTACAAGAAACAGTACGTGGTTTCAGGGAAATCCTGGATGGTAAATATGATGATCTTCCGGAAGATGCTTTCCGTCTTGTCGGACGTATTGAAGATGTCGTTGAAAATGCAAAACAAATGCAATAAGCAATCGCACTAGTATGACGAACAGGAAGCCGTCTCATGAAGGCGTGGACGGCCCCTGTGAGGCTAGCCCAAGGAGGGGTAATCATGAAGACACTAACGGTGAGTGTTGTCACTCCTGATGGCCCGGTTTTGGAAGATGCATTTGAAATGGTGAGCTGTAAGGCAGAGAGCGGTGAACTGGGGGTACTTCCAGGTCACATACCGATGGTGGCTCCTCTGACTATCAGCGCAGTACGTCTCAAGAGAAAAGGGAATTCCGAGCGGATCGCTGTCAGTGGGGGCTTTTTGGAAGTCCGTCCTGAAAAAGTGACCATTCTCGCTCAATCAGCAGAGAAACCATCTGAGATTGATATCGAGCGGGCCCGGAAAGCAAAGGAGCGTGCCGAACGCCGTCTGCAGGCAAAGCAGGAGGATGTTGATTTCAAACGGGCTGAAATGGCATTGAAACGTGCCATCAACCGTTTAGATGTATACGAAAATAAATGATGGGGCTGTCCCAATAAGCCTCTTTAACATGAAAAACCACGAAGAAGTTGATTTTTCTTTGTGGTTTTTTTCGTATGTAAAAAATTTTCGCATTGCTGATTGCCTTGAACAAGGAAACGATGAGACCCTTTCAGGAGAGGCAAGGCTGTTACGCTTTTGATTAAGTTTTAAGAGACTCTATACCTTAGGTTTTATGTAGTATTTTTTTGTACAAGAAAAAGGGTGATTTTTTTAAAATCAAAAAGAAAATCGCCCTTTTTTAGATTGGTAGCTGTTAAAGTAATAGCGATATACTGATACATCATAGTTGATTCCATGATAAGCGAGAGGTGGTGACGCCTGCGGGAACAGCGCGAGCCGAAGATCCACGTGGTCAAGCGATATTCTTGACCATAGCTTTAGGCCGTGCCCGCGGCAAGCATCCGCCGGCAAGCGATTCGTGAGTAAATCAGCAAAAGCAGTAAAATAATCAGACAAACTACAACCAGCAGCAGCTGACATTCAAACAGCAGCTGCTGTTTTTTTATTGATACTCATTTTCCTGAAAATAAATAATAGACTATTAGTGGGCAGCACATACATGTCCATATAAGTGAGATTTGTCATAGCAGCCATGTTCTGTTTCCGCTAAAGTTGAGGTAGGGAGTAATGCTCAAAAATAGTAAATATTTGTTATATCATCGGCCTCGTATCGACACTATATACAGTATTTGCTATAATGATAGCGATTACAATATTGCTAATCTTCAAAAATTTAAATAGAAAAAGGGGGAGGGGAAATGGCTGATCTATTCAACTACCAAAATAGTTATCTGGTAGTGGTCATCTTTCTTGGTCTCGGCATCCTGCTTCCAATTGTTGCATTGTCACTTGGCAGGCTATTACGTCCGAATAACCCATCAGAGCAAAAAAGGACCACCTATGAAAGCGGGATTGAGCCGTTTCAGGATGCGCGCGTGCAGTTCAACGCCCGCTATTATATTTTTGCTCTCATGTTTGTCATTTTTGATGTCGAAACCGTGTTCCTGTACCCATGGGCTGTAGCCTATGAACAGCTCGGTTTATTTGCGCTGATTGAAATGCTTATCTTTGTGGTGATGCTTTTGATCGGCTTAATTTATGCCTGGAAAAAGAAGGTGCTACAATGGATTTGAATCTGGAGAGTATTTCACCAAATGAAAAAGCTGAACTGGATCGCAACGTTTTTATGGTTACATTGGAACAAGTCAAAGCCTGGGCCAGAAGTAATTCCTTATGGCCGATGACCTTTGGGCTGGCCTGCTGTGCCATTGAAATGATGGGGGTTGGTTCCTCCCATTATGACCTTGACCGTTTCGGCTCCTTTTTCCGGACTTCCCCCCGTCAGTCAGATGTCATGATTGTATCTGGCACGGTTACGAAAAAAATGGCGCCGGTATTGCGCAGGCTGTATGATCAAATGCCGGAACCAAAATATGTGATCGCCATGGGCTCCTGTGCGACTGCAGGCGGCCCGTATATCAAATCATATGCTGTGGTGAAGGGTGTGGACCAGATCGTTCCTGTGGACGTGTACATTCCTGGATGCCCTCCGAATCCAGCCGCATTGATATACGGAATTAATAAACTGCAGGAAAAAATCCGCTACGAAGCTAAGACAGGAAAGCGGGTGACCAGCCGATGAGTGATGATAAGGAACTGGAAAAAAAGAAAGCTGCCGAGGAAGCCCGTTCTAAAGCAGAAGAATTAAAGAGGGAAAAAGCAGAGCAGGAACCTCCTGAAGAAAAGGTGAAAAACTCAAAAATTGCTCCTGATAAAGAAGAAGACCCCAGTGATGAGAAGGAGTCGGACAAGGAGCTTGCAAAGAAAAAAGCTGCCGCAGCAGCAAAAGCGAAAGCGGCTGCATTAGCTAAGAAAAAGGCAAAAGAACAGAAAGAAACAGAGTCAGGAAAAAAAGAAGATACCGATGAAGAATCATCCAAAAAGAAACCAGTAAAAGAAGCTGCTGAAGCGGATAGAAAGCAGAAGGAACAAGAAGCTGAACCTAAGGACGCTGACACAGAGGAAGACAAAGAAAAGAAAAAAGCAGCAGCTGCCGCAAAAGCCAAGGCTGCGGCAAAAAGGAAAAAGGAAGCAGCCGAAGGAGCAGATGGGGAGGACGAAAAAGCAAAAGCAGTCGCTGCCGCAAAGGCGAAAGCGGCTGCCGCTCGTGCTAAGAAAAAGGCGGCAGATAAGGGGGAAGAGGAGGAAGAGAAGCCTTCGCCAAACCAGCCCCTCCTCGATAAATACGTCAAGGTACTGAAAGATCACCTTGGAGAAGATATCTTCGAGGATTTCTATATCAACAGACTTTCCAAGCATGTACCTACACTAGTCGCAAAACGAGATACTTATCACAGGATAGCAGAATTCCTGAGATTCAACGATCAGCTGGGTTTCGATTACTTATCAGAGCTGCACGGCACCGACTTTGAATCGCATATGGAAGTCTATGTTCACCTATTCTCGTTCAAAAACCTTCAATCTCTTGCCTTAAAAGTGAAAATCGACCGCGATAATCCGGAAATTGATTCGGTTGTTGATTTGTGGCAGGGAGCGAACTGGCCGGAGTGCGAAGCTTATGACCTGCTGGGTATCCGCTTCCGTAACCATCCTGATTTGAAGCGTATTCTGCTTGGTGAGGACTGGGTCGGTCATCCGATGCGTAAAGACTATGAACCGTATGATGTGGAGGTGTAGGGATTATGATTCGAACAGAAGAAATGATGCTGAATGTAGGTCCACAGCATCCGAGCACCCACGGAGTCTTCCGGCTGGTCATCAAGGTTGATGGGGAGACGATTGTCGAGGCGACACCAGTGATCGGTTACCTTCACCGTGGTACAGAAAAACTGGCAGAAGACCTGCAATATACACAAATCATTCCTTACACCGACCGGATGGATTATATTTCTGCTATGACGAATAACTATGTCCTCTGCCACGCGGTGGAAACTATGATGGGGGCCGAGCTGCCGGATCGGGCAGAATATTTACGCGTGCTCGCTATGGAATTAGGAAGAGTCGCCAGTCACCTTGTCTGGTTTGGTACATATTTATTGGATATTGGAGCAGTCAGCCCGTTCCTATATGCGTTCAGAGAGAGGGAAATGATCATCAACCTTCTGAATGAGCTGTCCGGTGCGAGGCTCACATTCAACTATATGAGAGTTGGCGGGGTGAAATGGGATGCCCCTGATGGCTGGCTGGAAAAGGTTCGTGAGTTCGTCCCATACATGCGCGAGCAATTGAAAGGCTACCATGACCTGGTTACAGGTAACGAAATTTTTCTGAACCGGGTTAAAGGAATCGGTAAATATACAAAAGAAGAAGCGATCCAGTATTCACTCAGCGGGGCGAATCTTCGCTGTACCGGGGTCGAATGGGATCTTCGGAAACACGAAACCTATTCTGTTTACGACAGATTTGATTTTAATGTAATCACTCGGGAGGGTGGTGACGCCTGGTCCCGCTACCAGTGCCGGATGGCTGAAATCGAAGAATCCCTCAAAATCATTGAGCAGGCAGTCGAACAAATCCCAGATGATGGGAAATACATGGGGAAAGTCCCGCGGATCATCAAAGCACCAAAAGGGGAAGCGTTCGTCCGGATTGAATCTCCACGTGGAGAAATCGGCTGCTATATCGCCAGTGAAGGGAAAAAAGAGCCTTATCGATTAAAGTTCCGCCGCCCTTCCTTTTATAACCTGCAGATTCTTCCCAAGCTGTTGAAAGGGGAGAACATGGCTAATCTGATCACGATTCTCGGAGGAGTGGACATTGTTTTAGGGGAGGTTGATGGCTGATGACGTGGATTGATTCCTTATTGCAATCCCAGCCAAGCTGGACCAACTTCGCCATCTTTGCAGGGCTCGGCGTGACGATGCTTAGCATTACGCTTGGGTTTGTTACTTTCGCCATCCTCGCTGAACGAAAGGTGATGGGATACATGCAGCTGAGACATGGCCCTAACCGGGTAGGCGGCCGGTTTGGTCTGCTGCAGTCCGTTGCTGATATCCTGAAACTGTTGTTAAAAGAAGACACTCGTCCGAAACAGGCAGATAAAACGCTGTTCGTCCTGGCACCTGTAATCGCCTATGCTCCAGCTTTTCTGGTAATTGCAGTCATCCCGTTCACCGAGGCATTCAAGTTTACGGATATCGGTGTCGGCCTGCTTTACTATATCGCCATTTCAGGTATTTCGACGATTGGAATCGTAACCGCTGGTTGGGCATCCAATAACAAGTATGCCTTAATGGGCGGGATGAGGGCAGCCGCACAGATGATTTCCTATGAAATCCCGCTTGTCATGTCCGTCATCGGAATCATTCTTTTTACAGGAAGCCTGAATCTGGTCGAGATTGTCCAAGCTCAGGAAAATATCGCATTTATCTTTTTGCAGCCGATTGCATTTTTGATTTTCCTGATAGCCGGAACCGCTGAATTGAACCGGACGCCATTTGACTTGCCTGAAGCAGAATCAGAGCTTGTTGCCGGTTATCATGTCGAATACTCGGGCTTCCGCTGGGCGTTTTTCATGCTTTCAGAATACGTCTACCTTTTTGCTTTATCTGCCTTGATTACAGTATTATTCCTCGGCGGATGGAACGCACCGATACCAGGGATCGGCTTAAATGAAATCGGGCTTGGTGCTGTGTGGTTTACTATCAAGTTCATTGTTATTGTTTTCCTGTTTATGTGGATGCGGATTACCTTCCCGCGTCTCAGGGCCGATCAGTTGATGGAATTTGGCTGGAAAGTACTTCTGCCGATAGCACTGGCGAACATATTCCTCAGCGCATTGATCAAGGAGCTGTTTTTCTAACTGAAAGGGGGATTTCCGTATGCTTGGTTTAGCAAAAGGTTTAAAGTACACGCTGAAAAATTTGACAAAAGAGAAAATGACCTACCAGTATCCAGAGGAACCGATCCCCATGCCGGACCGGTTCCGTGGAATCCAGAAATTCTATCCGGAAAAATGCATCGTCTGCAACCAGTGTGCCAACATCTGTCCGACCGACTGCATCGAACTGACAGGAAAAAAACATCCTGATCCTGAAAAAAAGGGAAAAATCATCGATACCTATGATATCAACTTTGAGATTTGTATATTATGTGATTTGTGCACAGAAGTCTGTCCGACAGAAGCGATTGTCATGACCAACAATTTTGAACTGGCCGAATATTCCCGGGATGAATTATTCAAAAATCTCGAATGGCTGGATGAAAACGATCAGAATGTCCGAAAGGAGAATAAAGCATGAGTGGGGAACTGTTCGCATTTCTCGTTCTGGCTCTGCTCGCCATCCTTGGTGGGATTCTGATGCTGAATCTCACCAAGGTGATCCATATGCTTCTTTCGCTGGTGCTTACTTTTCTGTCAATCGCAGGACTCTATGTCATGCTGTCTGCAGAATTTGTAGCTATCGTACAAATCCTTATTTATTCTGGCGCTGTTACGATCATTATGATCTTCGGTATTATGCTGACGAGACATAATGACGAGCAGAAGTCCAGGAGGAGTCTGGCGCGTAACCTTGTCGTGGGAGCAGGTGTAATAATATTTTTCATGACGATGTATTTCGCCATCAACTCGGTTTCATTTGGAGACCAGGCGGAAGCTCTCCATGTTGAAAATACGAAACAAATCGGCATTACTTTATACAGTGATTACATCATCCCATTTGAATTGGTATCGGTGCTGTTGCTCGTCACACTAGTCGGTGCTGTTATCCTTGCGCGACGGGATGACAAAGAGGAGGCGGAGGAATCATGAGCGGGGTATCCGTGAACGCCTATCTGCTATTAGCTCTGATATTGTTTTGTATCGGTCTGTTCGGTGCCTTGACGAAAAGAAACACGGTCATCGTGCTGATATCCATCGAACTGATGTTGAATGCCGTCAACATAAATCTTGTCGCTTTTAGCAAGTATGGTATCAACCCGGGAATTACCGGACAGATTTTTTCCTTATTCACCATTACGGTCGCAGCCGCAGAAGCAGCAGTCGGCCTTGCGATTTTAATTGCGTTATACCGTAACCGTTCAACCGTCCAGATTGATGAGATGGATACAATGAAACATTAATCAACGCGTTGGATAGTTGGAACAGAAGGGGGTTGTTTCTTTTATGTTGGAAAATGCATGGTTAATCCCTTTGTTTCCATTGCTGTCGTTCCTGATTCTAACCTTTTTTGGAAAAAGTCTGAAACAGAACAGCAGTATGGTAGGCATCGGTCTTACAGGTGTTTCATTCGTCATGTCGATTATTGTCCTGTTCACCCAGCTTGCTCAAGGGAACGGAGGGATGGAAGCTGCCTGGCTGACTATCGGGGCGGTTGAATTCCAGTTCGGTGTCATCGTCAACCCGTTAAATGCATTGATGCTGATTATCGTTTCTCTGGTCAGTTTTCTTGTACATATTTACTCGAAAGGCTATATGCATACAGATGGACGTCTTTCAACATTCTATGCTTACCTTGGCTTATTCACCTTTGCTATGCTGGCTTTGGTTTTATCACCAAACTTACTTCAGCTCTATATCTTCTGGGAGCTTGTGGGTGTCGGTTCTTTCCTGCTGATTGGATTTTACTTTCATAAGGAAGAAGCGAAGGCAGCTGCCAAAAAGGCGTTCATCGTCACTAGAATCGGAGATGTTGGTCTTTTGATCGGCATGATTCTCTTATTCTGGCAAACTGGAAGCCTGGAATTCACCGAAATTTTTGCTGCAGTGTCACAAGGAGAAATTTCCGGTGAAATGCTAACATTGATCGCTATTCTTATTTTTATAGGAGCTGTCGGGAAATCGGGTCAGTTCCCGCTGCATACATGGCTGCCTGATGCCATGGAGGGCCCGACGCCAGTTTCCGCACTGATTCATGCTGCGACCATGGTAGCGGCAGGTGTCTATCTGGTAGCGGCTATGTTCCCGGTTTTCCACGCAAGCCCGGCTGCCATGACTGTCGTTGCTGTTACAGGTGGTTTCACAGCCATTTTCGCTGCCACAATCGGACTTGTCCAGAAAGATATCAAACGGGTACTCGCTTATTCTACCGTATCCCAGCTGGGTTACATGATGCTTGCCCTTGGTGCGGCAGGTTATACTGCGGGCGTATTCCATTTGATGACCCACGCATTCTTTAAAGCACTGCTTTTCCTCGCCGCAGGAAGTGTCATCCATGCCGTACATACTCAGAACATTGAAGAAATGGGCGGGCTATGGAAAAAGATGCGTATAACCGGACCAGTATTCCTGATTGGAACCTTGGCAATCAGCGGTGTACCATTCTTATCAGGCTTCTTCAGTAAGGATGAGATTCTGCTGGCGACCTGGCATGATGGTCGTTATGGTTTATTTGCCGTCGCGTTAGCCGCAGCGTTCTTTACTGCTTTTTATATGTTCCGTCTATTCTTCATGGTATTCACCGGTGACGATAAATCGGCCGTAACAAAAGTAGAAGAATCACCACGCTCGATGACGCTGCCGATGATCATCCTAGGATTTCTTGCGGTATTCTCGGGCTATGTGAACACTCCTTGGTTTGGTACATTCTTAGGAGATTGGCTTGTTGCTGAAAATGAATTTTTACCTTATGAACATCATGAGGGGCCGATTTGGGTGATGCTTGCAGCAACCATGATCGCACTTGCCGGCATCGCACTGGCTTATATGATGTATTATAAGAAGTCATTGAAAAGGAACTTCCTGACAAGCTTCATGCCCAATACGTACACCGTCGTCTATAATAAATATTTTATCGATGAATTCTACCAATATACCGTTGAATATGGAGCCCGGGCCATTGCTTATTTAGGAAGTTTTTTAGAAAAATATATCATTGATGTGCTTGTAGCCTCTGTAACTGGTATGACAAAAGCAGGCAGCAGTCTCGGTTCCAAGCTGCAATCCGGCCAGGTACAGAACTATGGGGCTGTTGCTTTTGTCGGATTGGCCCTGCTCGTATTCATTGTGGCACTGACAGGGGGGTATTTCTAAATGGGTTGGCTGACATTACTTGTATTCTCCCCGTTGATTGGGTTGCTGGTATTGACGGTAATTCCTAAAGTGGATACAAGACAAGTGAAATTGATTGGTATACTAGCTACGTTCGTTCCGTTATTACTATCTTTCATGGTTTATGGGCAGTTCCATGCAGGAAACACGCTTGCAATCGCTGTAGACTGGATACAGTTCGCAGAAGGTACATTCAAGATCGACTATGAGCTGGGCATCGATGGCTTTACCTTGCTGCTTGTTTTACTCACGACAGTCGTTTCTTCGCTTTCCGCCATTGCCGCTTCGATTCAGATCAAGCAGGCGCACAAAGCTTATTTTATCTGGTTTCTCCTATTGGAAATGGGAATGCTCGGCGTGTTTACGGCTGAAAATTTGATTTTGTTCTTTTTCTTTTTTGAAATGACACTTGTTCCAATGTTCTTCCTGGTAGGCAGGTGGGGGTTTGTCGAACGGGAAAACGCTGCTTACAGCTTCCTGATATACAACGGTCTTGGTTCGGCTGTGCTGTTGATCGTGTTTATTGCCATTTTTGCCAACACAGGTACGACCAATATAGAAGCTTTGAAGGAAATCATGGAGAATGACAGCTATTTAAGCGAGGAATTCCGATATGGCTGTATGCTTGCTCTTCTGATTGCTTTTGGGGTGAAACTCCCGATTGTACCGCTTCATACATGGATGCTGCGAGTCCATGTCCATGCACCGGTAGCAATCGTCATGATTCATGCCGGGATTCTTCTGAAAATAGGAGCGTACGGGCTGATCAATTTCGGGATCGGCATTTTCGGTGACCAATTTGTGAAAATAGCCCCTTTCATTGCCGTGCTGGGGTTGATCAACCTGCTTTATGGAGCGTTCCTGGCATTCGTCCAGACGGAACTGAAGAGCGTATTCGCTTATTCCAGCGTCTCCCATATGGGTATTGTGCTTCTGGGGGTAGCTGCCATGAATGAAGCAGGTATTCAGGGGGCAATTTTCCAGACATTATCCCATGGCTTGATTGCTTCTTTATTATTCTTCTTGGTTGGAATCATTTATGAACGGACTCGGACAACCAAATTGGATAAATTAGGTGGTCTTGCCAAAACGATGCCGCTTACGGCAGGATTCCTGCTCACGGCAGCTCTTGCATCACTTGGGCTTCCAGGGATGAGCGGGTTCGTCTCCGAGTTCATGGCTTTTCTTGGATTATTTGAAAAGATGCCATGGATGGGAGCGATAGGAACACTTGGGATTATTATGACAGTTGTCTATTTGTTACGTGCTGTCCTGGGAGTGACGTATGGAAAGACCATACCAACCGTGAGCATACATCGGGACTTGAGTCGAAAAGAAATGTTCCCGGCCGCCGTTTTGCTTGCTTTCATTTTAATGATAGGTATCTATCCGAATGTCATAACCCACACACTAAAATTCGCAATAGATTCGATTATGCTTGGGATAGGGGGGTGAGCAGATGGACATGGAGACATTATTAAGCTATGAATGGGGCATGATGGCCCCTGAGTTCACGATTTTAATCATTGCTACAGCATTGTCTTTGCTTGATCTGTTCACCGGTAAGCATATTAACCGAAAAAACTTCGGCTGGTTTGCAGCAGGAGGAATCGTTGTCGCAATCGTTTATCTGGTGATGCAAATAGGGCATGAGCCAGCAATGATCCTGGCGAACACTTACCGTCTGGATGCCTTTTCTATCGCTTTCAAACTGTTGCTTTTGACTGCCGCCCTTCTCGTATTATTGATGGGGATTTCCTATCAGCCGAAGGAAGGTATCGTATATCGAGGAGAATTCTATTATCTGATGTTGACTGCACTGCTTGGAGCGATGATGATGGCGAGCAGCGCTGACTTGATCACATTGTTTGTCGGACTAGAGCTGTTATCCATTTCCTCCTATGTGCTTGCCGGAATGCGAAAAAATCATCACCGTTCGAATGAAGCCGCAATGAAGTATATCGTTAATGGGGGAATATCTACTGCATTTACCTTGTTTGGCTTGAGTTACATCTATGGTTTGACAGGGAGTACAAATCTTGCCGAAATTTCCCGGGAAATATCGAATATTACCCCGGAAAATGGCCAGGCATTGCTCGCCATGGCATTTATACTTACCTTTGTCGGTTTAGCATTCAAAATATCCACCGTTCCATTCCAAATGTGGGCCCCTGATGTCTACGAAGGCTCGCCGACACCGGTTACAGCTTTTTTAAGTGTCGTATCTAAAACAGCTGGGTTCGTGATTATTTTCCGAATTCTAATCAGCATATTCCCATTCACACAAGGCTTTGACGAAAACACCTCGTTGCTGCAATCCATGATGATTTTTCTAAGCATACTTGCAGGTCTAACGATGGTTGTCGGCAATACAATTGCATTGAAGCAGCGTAACATCAAGCGGTTATTCGCTTATTCCAGTATTGCTCATGCAGGTTATTTGCTTGTTCCGTTTGTAGCCTTTTCGCAGCTGATGTTCGAAAGCACCTGGTTTTACTTACTCGCATACCTTCTGATGAATATCGGGGCATTTACAATTATCCAGATGATGAGTGATCAGCATGATTCAGAGGACGTGTCCGTTTTTGCCGGTCTCTATTATAGAAAACCGCTGCTTGCTGTTTTGATGACGATATTCCTTCTTTCCCTGGCAGGCATCCCAGGAACAGCTGGCTTTATTGGAAAACTGAACATATTTTTAGGGGCATTGTTTGCCGATCCAAACAGATACATTCTGGCCGCGATCATGATCGGAACCACTATTATTTCTTATATCTATTACTTTGGAGTCATGGCACAGATGTTCATGCGCCCTCCGGGAAGCAGGACGAAAATCGAGCTTCCACTGGCTGTTACGATTGCAATGGTCATTTGTGCGGCAGGTACACTGCTGTTAGGGATCATGCCAGGAATAGCACTCGAATTTTTCCAAAATCACTTCAACTTCGCCGAAATGCTATATTAACTGATAATGGAAATTCTTTTGTCAGGAAGGGCTGTACTCCTGAGGGAGAGGCTGGTAATCAACCTTGTAGAAAGGAAATCGGGTGAGATCACTGAAAATGGAGATCTATGTAAGGCAGGGTTGAAAAACGGTCTGTACGGAATTTTAAATTCCATACGGGCCGTTTTTTTGTACTTTAACAAAGTTTAACTTTGTTAAAAAATACTGTGTAAGCGATCGGTGGTGACGCCTGCGTGAACAGCGCGAGCCGAAGATCCGCTTGGTCAAGTGTTCTTCTTGATCAAGTGAGCTTTGGCCGTGCCCGCGGCAAGCATCCCCCGGCATGCGATTTGCGAATCAACTTCATCATAAGTTTCAGAGGCAGAGTAGACTCAGTTAAGTAAACAGACTTGGGATATCAGAAAATACCGGACTAAGGCTCAGTGGATTTTTATCCGAAATGGGTTTACGAACGAACAAATAAAGGTAGATAAAACTTAGGGTATCAAGCATGGTTGACAATTTCATTTACGCATGTCATGTTGAGTGTGGCTAAATGAGATTGAAGAGGTGTGAGAACATGGTTGAAACATGGATGCAACAAGCAGGACAGCAAGCAATGATAGGAATGATTTCCCATCTGATTTTCATCATTATCACGTGGCGTTCGCTGCAAGCAATCAAGGTGGATGCCTGGCTCCGAAAAGGCCACGTATTTGAAGTGAGAACGCTGATGATACTTGTGACCATCACCATTGGTACAACCGTCAGCAATTTCTTTCTTGACTTTCTGCAGTGGTCGCAGCAGCTGGTACATCTTTTTTAATGTCAGATGTTGTTGAAAATTAAATCGTATGCAACGCCCTCTCCTTGGAAACACTTAAAATAGTAATCTATCAAGGGGAGGACTGTTACGATGAGAAGTTTGCTGCCATTATTGCTAGTTTTATTTTTCTGTGGAACATTACTAGGAGCCGTTGTGGAAGCTGGTCCGCTTAAGGATGAACTCCCGCTTCAAAAGATTACTGAAATCCTGGAGTCAGCTTCGATCAAGGTTTCCAGATGGGAAGTAGTAGCTAGGGAGACTTTTCCGCAGGAAGATGCGGATAAGATGAGAGAATTGCTTGAATCGCAATTTCCTGATGCTGATTGGAAGCATACTTCTGATCGTAACAGTGACAAGTTTTACCTGTCGCACCCTCAGAAACAAGAAGGTATAACCGAAAATGTTATAATGATCGTCCCTAAAAATGACCATCTTGGTCTCGAAATCATTTATAAAATTCATGGGAAACAGTGGGACGAGCAGATGAGCCGGTTCGTTGCTGCAGCTGTCAAAGAAAAAAATAATCGTATTTTCTCGAAAAATGTCGTAAATTTCTCTTGTGCTGAGGCTGAAATTAGTGGTATTATGAATGATGTTTTAGTGTATGAAATTTTAGACCAAGCATTGAATATTAAACCAGTTGAAACAATAGAAGAAGCTGATTTCACCAGTATTTCCGGATATACAGAAAAATGGGGGCAGAAGATACCGCTGCCTGCTGGTCCAATGAATGTTCAGTTCGCCGCCCGCGAAGGTTTGGGCGCAAAGACAACCATTACAATTGGCACACCCATTATAACCAGTGAATACTAATAATAATGAATATGGACGCGGAGGAGAATGAACCTTGGAAAAAATCATCGTCCGTGGTGGGGGGCAGCTGAAAGGCACAGTCAAGGTCGAAGGTGCCAAAAATGCCGTACTGCCTGTCATCGCAGCAAGTATAATTGCAAGTGAAGGAAAGAGTGTTCTACACGAAGTACCAGCGTTAGCTGATGTATCTACAATCAATGAAGTATTGCGTCATATGAATGCAGAAGTTACTTTTGAAAATAATACCGTGACAGTTGATGCTTCGAAGGAACTGACAACAGAAGCACCATTCGAATATGTCAGGAAAATGCGGGCATCTGTACTTGTACTGGGACCACTTTTGGCCCGGTATGGACACGCAAAAGTCGCTATGCCCGGCGGGTGTGCGATTGGATCTCGCCCGATTGACCAGCATCTCAAAGGCTTCGAAGCCATGGGAGCATCTGTTACAGTAGGTAATGGTTTTGTCGAAGTAAATGCAGATGGGCGCTTGAAAGGCGCTAAAATTTATATGGATGTCCCTAGTGTTGGAGCCACCGAGAATATCATGATGGCTGCTGCACTTGCAGAAGGGAAGACCGTTCTGGAAAATTGTGCGAAAGAGCCTGAAATCGTGGATCTTGCCAATTTCCTCAATAAAATGGGCGCGCGCATCGTGGGCGCGGGAACAGAAACCATCCGTATCAACGGAGTGGATAAGCTTCACGGAACCACTCATACCATTATCCCTGACAGAATCGAAGCAGGAACTTTCATGGTAGCAGCAGCAATCACAAAAGGAAATGTTCTTGTTAAAGGAGCAGTTGCAGAGCATCTGCGTTCACTTGTTTCTAAAATGCAGGAGATGGGTGTAATCATTGAAGAGGAAGAAGATGGGCTTAGAGTCATTGGACCGAACCATTTGAAAGCGGTGGACATCAAGACTCAGCCACACCCTGGCTTCCCGACAGATATGCAATCGCAGATAATGGCATTGATGCTCGCAGCCAAAGGAACAAGCGTCATAACTGAGACTGTTTTTGAAAACCGATTCATGCACGTGGAGGAATTCCGCCGCATGAACGCAAAAATGAAAATTGAAGGGCGCAGTGTCATTGTCGAAGGACCTTCTGATTTGCAAGGGGCGGAAGTCGCCGCTACCGATTTACGTGCAGGAGCTGCATTGATTCTTGCCGGATTGGTTGCAGAAGGTTATACACGCGTGACAGAATTGAAGCATCTTGACCGTGGATATGTCGACTTTGCAGACAAATTAGCTATGCTTGGCGCAGATATTGAGCGGATCAATGACGCTGTCACTGCTCATTCGGAAACAGCCGTAATGGAAACGGAACAAGATTCCGTAACGACTACTCCGTAATCATAGATACATCATCAGGCTTACCCACTCATGAAATGAAAGAGTAGGGTAAGCCTTTTTATATGGAAAAAACGCTTGTTAAAGCAGACAGGGTTTTTGCGATTTAATGCTATTTTCCTGTTCTACCATATCCTTTTTTTGTATAAGTATTTACTAGAGACATCTACTATTGTTACTAGCAGGAGGGCATGGAATGAAAAAATGGCAGAGACCAGGGTTCATCAGCATTATCTCATTATTACTCATCATTCTAATGATTCCAACACTGATCGTCGTCCCCTTTATCGATTCTGGAGATAAAGAGCGGGCGCCGGAGCAAATGGCAAAGGACAAAAACGGTAAACTCATCGAGCTTCCAGCGGACCTGTCTCCATTCGACATCAATGTCTTAAGAACGGCAACCGACGAAGTGGAGACCGTACCTCTGGAGGATTATGTAGCCCGGGTGGTCGCATCGGAAATGCCGGCCGATTTTGAAATGGAAGCCCTCAAAGCTCAGGCACTGGCCGCACGAACTTACATCGTTAAGCACTATACAAGCGGAGAAAAGGTTTCTGGCAAAGCGGATGTGACGGACACCGTACAGCATCAGGTCTACAAAAACACACAGGAGCTTCGAAATCTTTGGAAGGAAGATTTTGAAGAGAAGATGACCAAGATCAATTCAGCGGTGAAAAATACGGCAGGGGAGATTCTCACCTATAAAAACCAGCCGATTTTTGCAGCTTTCTTTTCCACCAGTAATGGTTTTACCGAGAATTCCGAAGATTACTGGCCAAACCCAATTCCTTATTTGAAAAGTGTTGAAAGTCCGTGGGATGAAAATTCACCAAAATTCCTTGATCAGAAAGTCATTTCCGTGCAGGATGCGGAAGCAAAGCTTGGCGTCGACTTCCCGCAAAATATCAATAATACTAAGATTACGCTGACGGATAGCAAACGTGTCAACAATATTACAGTTGGCGGGGAAACATTATCAGGAAGAGAAGTAAGGGAGAAGCTTGAATTGCGTTCAACCGACTTCACCATTGATAAAAAAGATGGCCACTTGATTTTTACGACCAGGGGATACGGCCACGGCGTAGGAATGAGTCAATATGGGGCAAATGGAATGGCAAAGCAGGGAAAGGACTATAAAGACATCGTAAAGCATTATTATAAAGGGACAGAAATTACAGAACTTGAACAGCTGAACTCTCTTGCTTCCGCGATGGAAACAAAAAAATAACAGGAAATTTTTCCCGGTATGTCCCGAAATCCTATTAGAAATGAAAAACCATGAAGAAATAGATTTTCTTCGTGGTTTTTTTGTGTTTAAGGATCGGCTTAAGCTTGTAAAGGGTGGGCAAGGCGGTTCCGCTTTTGAGTTAATTTTAAGGGATTTTATTCCCTTTATACCTTCTTGAGGTTTTATGTAGTGTTTTTTTGCAAAGAAGCTCCCTCAACGTAGAGAAAAATATTATAGCTCAAAGTATAAGAAAATCCCTTTTTTAGGTTGGACGCTATTAAAGTTTATAACGATATACGGTTATATCATGGTTGATTCCACGATGAGCGAGAGGCGGTGACGCCTGCGGGAACAGCGCGTGCCGAAGATCCACTTGGTCAAGCGATCTTCTTGACCAAGTTAGCTGAGGTCGTGCCCGCGGCAAGCATCCGCCGGCAAGCGATTCGTGAGTATCAACAAAAAACTTCAACATCTCCTTTCGATTATAAAGGACTTTTTCTGTAGACTCATTTGTTTCCCAGCCCCACTTTTCCGTTATAAAAAATAACTGAAAATAAAAAACCCCCCAAGTAAGTCTAATACAGACTTATGGGATTAAAGGTTTGACGTATGTCCGACATATGAGCTGTTTCCCTTCTCCCAACTTTCAGGAAGTAAAGTAATTCATACGCCAAACAAGGTTCATTTTCACTTTCCTGATATATTTACAGAAAATTTTTCCACTTGATGTATAACTCTCTGATTTTTTGCTCAGAATGGTTGCTGAGGTGATGAACAAATGAGAGAGGAAGAAAAAAACGGCGTCACAAAAATGAAGTTCCGACGCTTGTTACGCAAGAAGTGGATGTATCCAGCGATTTATTTGTCCATAGCAGCTATCGTACTAGCTGGGGTTCTATGGTACCAGCAACAAGGAAATGATTTGGCAGAAAATCCGAACAGCGATGTCAATGATCAAGTAGTCACAGACGATCCATTCGGTGAAGATGCTGTCCCAGTCATGGAGTCACAGGAAAAATTGGCAATGCCGGTTGATGAGGATTCTCAAATTGTAACGAAGTTCTATGATTACGATGCTTCCGAAAAAGATCAAGAAAGCGCACTTGTATTGTATGAAAATAAATATTACCAAAGTACAGGTGTCGACTTCACGAAGAACGACGAAAAGTTCGACGTCAAGGCAGCATTGACCGGTCAAGTTACAGAGGTAAAAGAAGATCCGCTTTATGGCAATGTCGTAACTATTGAACATGCCGGTGAGGTATCTACTGTCTATGCAAGTCTAGGAGAAGTCAAAGTTGAAGCAGGGACAGAAGTGGCCCAAGGTGATGTCCTGGGAACATCCGGCAGAAACGTATTCGGACAAGCTAGCGGTGTCCATGTTCACTTCGAAGTACGCAAAGGCGATCAAGCTCTGAATCCAGAAGAATTCTTCGGTAAGCCACTTAGCGAAATTGATAAAGCTAAAGAAGAAGCTAAAGAAGAAGCTAAAGATGAGCAAGATGCTGATGCAACGGAAGAACAGGACGATGCTGCAACAGAAGGTCAGGAAGACCCAGCTTCTGAAGAGCAGGGTACCGAGCCATCTAAAGATCAGGATAATGGTGCTGAGTCTGGAACAGAAGAAGATGTTGATGCACCTGCAGAAGGTGAAGAAGGCACAGACACCGGCGAAGGCGCTGAACAAGGTGATGACGGTGTCGCCGATGATATTGAATCTTCCATTTCCACAACCCAAACTTAATTTAAAGAAAGCCGCGTACATTGCGCGGCTTTTTTTAATTTGTCCAAAAAATGGATAAATATGCATAGTATTTCATATTCAAGGACAGTCATATAACTTATGGAAAGGGGCCTGGCCGTCTTCAGTCAAGTAAAATAAGGACTTGTCGCCTGGTTTTTCATACATAATCCGCTTCTTGAATTAATATGATGTAAATAACCGAGCATTCGGTCAGCATCCGAGGTGCACGATACGAACATAGAAGCGAAACGTTTTTCCGTCGACTGCTTTTTTCTCATAACATCCCCCAAGTTAATCACCTTGTCTCATAACACCTTGGATAGTCAACCTTAGGAGGCGAGTGATGTGCATGACTACATCAAAGAGAGGACCATCAAGATAGGGGAATACATTGTGGAAACAAAAAAAACGGTACGTGTCATCGCAAAAGAATTCGGTGTGTCCAAAAGTACGGTTCATAAGGACCTGACAGAACGGCTTCCGGAATTAAATCCGGAGATGGCGGTCCAGGTAAAGAAAATCCTCGATTATCATAAGGAAATCCGTCACCTTCGAGGCGGTGAAGCTACGAAACGAAAGTACCAGATGAAACTGCAGCCAGAATCGAATCAGCCGGTACAGCCCTCCCAATAAGTAAATCGATTCTCCCTTTTTGTATAATTTAGTTAATTTGTGGAAAGTTTTTTTCATAACAAGTGCGACGAATGTCGTAGTTTTGTGATAGAATATAACATTAGATGCGTGAAGTTTTCGGACGGATGCGATAATAGTCTTTTGTATGAACAGGGAGGATCAACCTAATGTTTGCCAGAGATATTGGAATAGACCTAGGTACTGCTAATGTATTGATCCACGTACGCGGAAAAGGAATCATTCTTGATGAGCCTTCTGTAGTAGCGATGGACCGCAATACTGGAAAAGTTTTGGAAGTCGGCGAGGATGCACGCCGCATGGTGGGACGTACGCCGGGAAATATTGAAGCCATCAGACCGCTAAAGGATGGTGTGATTGCCGACTTTGACGTTACAGAAGCGATGCTTCGGCATTTCATAAACAAAATCAACGTGCGGGGCTTTCTATCAAAGCCGCGCATGTTGATATGCTGTCCGACGAATATCACAAAAGTCGAGCAGAAAGCGATCAGGGAAGCCGCTGAGAAATCAGGCGGGAAAAAGATTTACTTAGAAGAAGAACCGAAAGTGGCTGCAATTGGCGCCGGAATGGAAATATTTCAGCCGAGCGGAAACATGGTCGTTGATATCGGCGGAGGTACGACGGATGTCGCGGTACTATCGATGGGCGACATTGTGACCGCATCCTCGATCAAAATGGCCGGTGATAAGTTTGACCACGAAATTTTGAATTACATTAAAAAGCATTACAAGCTGCTGATTGGTGAGCGCACAGCAGAAGAAATCAAAATGAAGGTCGCTACTGTATTTCCTGGATCTCGTAAAGAGGAGATCGATATTCGCGGTCGTGATATGGTATCCGGACTGCCGCGGACCATAACTGTAAACTCTTCAGAAATCGAATCTGCACTTAGAGAGTCCGTTATGGTGATTGTACAAGCTGCCAAATCCGTGCTGGAACGGACACCGCCAGAGCTTTCTGCGGATATCATAGACCGGGGCGTTATTATGACAGGCGGCGGTGCGCTGCTTCATGGTATCGATCAGCTGCTTGCGGATGAATTGAAAGTCCCTGTTCTTGTAGCCGAAGAACCGATGAACTGCGTTGCTAAAGGCACGGGCATCATGCTTGAAAACATCGATAAAGTCGCGAAAAATAAAATCAGCTGATAAAAGGAGCGATTTCCCTTGTTGAGAGGATTCTACACCGCTGCGTCCGGTATGCTGGCTCAGCAGCGCCGTCAAGAAGCTTTATCCAATAATATGGCCAATATGCACACACCTGGCTACAAAGCGGACCAAGGGGTCATGCGTGCTTTTCCTGAGCTTTTGATGGAGCGTGTGGAAGCGAATCAATTTCCTGCTGGCAAGGGACTTCATGTTCCATTACATAAGGAAATTGGCACTCTGAATACAGGGACATACCTGCAGGAGACGATACCGGACTTTACTCAGGGAGACATCCGTGAAACGGGGGTTGCCACCGACATGGCGATTATCAACGGGGATCTCCCGGATGAGAACGGAGCTTTGTTCTTCACGGTTCAAAATGAAGCAGGTCAACAGCGGTACACGCGTAATGGCAACTTTACTGTAGATGGACAAGGCTTTTTAGTTAGTGGAGAAGGATATTATGTTCTCGACCAGGATGGTAATCCGATTCAAACAGGCGGAATGGAGTTTAACGTATCCTCGGAAGGAGTCGTTTCTTTTGCAGGTAACGAAGCTGCCCTTGGCATCGGCTATACTCCTGATGCTTCAGAATTTGTGAAAGAAGGAAATGGTCTGTTTCGGGCAGAAGGTGAAATCGCTGACGCCCGCGAGACACCAGGTGCCGAGTTTACTGTCCGTCAGAATCATCTGGAACGTTCGAATGTCGATCCAGCCAAAACAATGACAGAAATGATGAATACATACCGTAATTTTGAATTGAATCAACGCGTACTGAAAGCATATGACCAAAGTATGGATAAAGCCGTCAACGAAATCGGCAGGGTTAGATAAGGGAGAGCAGAATGTCCAGGATGATGATTCAGGCAGCTGTAACGATGGGGCAGCTGCAGAATAAACTTGATATGATCGGCCATAACCTCGCCAACACGAATACACCAGGGTACAAGACGCGCCATGCAGACTTCTCCTCCTTGCTGTTTCAACAGATGGATAATGTGGATGAACAAAATCCCGACGCACCACGGAATACACCGGAAGGAATCCGTGTCGGCGCAGGGGCTAAGCTTGGGCAGATCAGCATTGATCTTACTCGCGGCAACATACAGGTGACAGATAGAGCCTTAGATGCTGCTCTCCTTACAGATAATCAGTTATTTCAGGTGGAGGTACAGACTCCGGGAGGCACCGAAACGCAATTTACCAGGTCTGGCAATTTCTACCTTAGTCAAATAGGAAACGGGCAGACAATGCTGACGGATGCTAATGGCCATGCACTTCTGGGGGAAAATGGCCCGATAATCATTGAAGGGGCTTTTAATGGAATATCCATAGAGGAAGATGGTATGATTATAGTAGATAGGCCGCAAGGAGAAACCGCAGAAGGACGCATTGAAATCGTCGAAGCTGTACGACCTCGTCTATTGGAAGCGGCTGGAGGCAATAAATTCCGTCTTCCGGATATGGACGAGCTTGGATTTGCAGCTGATGAAATAATTCAAATTGCAAACCGCGGTAACGTACAGATAAAAAGCGGTGCTCTCGAATCTTCTAATGTCGACATTTCAAAGCAGATGACCGATATGTTGATGGCACAGCGAGCCTACCAGTTTAATGGACGGTCCATATCGCTGAATGACCAAATGAGCGGACTGGTCAATCAACTGAGATCATAACCATAAGGAGTCATTTTTTATGCCTACCCTGGAGAAGAACAAGCCCACTCGGAAACAAAATAAACAAAAAACGATAGAGCAAAAAGGGCACGAACCAGCCAATAAAGAACCGAAAGCTGATCGAAAAGACAAGCAGAGCCGGAAAGAACGAAAGCCGGTACGCAGAATTCTGCCGATTTGGCTGCGTGTCATCATCGTGCTGGTGCTTTGCGTTGTAGCCCTCCTGGTGGGACTGATTGTTGGATATGGTGTCATCGGGAACGGAGAACCGCTGGACGTCCTTGACATTTCCACATGGGAACGTATTTGGAACATCGCATTCAAAACCGAATAATTTTTTGAAAACAAGCGCTGTCCTGCTGATGCAGGATAGCTTTTTTTGCATTTTAAGAAAGTTTAAGTATGTAAAAAGATTAAAGTATAAGTAAACTAACGCATTCGAGACATATGGATTTGGCGACAAGCCGAGTTTTTCTGCTGTGTATTTTTTTTACACGAGCCATGAATATGCTTCTGCAAGTTTTTTAAGAGGCATTTTGTGGAAGAAGGTATTAAACAGTAAGTAATAAAGGGGGAAGGCAGTTTGCATACTGAAGTGTTTGTGGCTGGCGGCGGTGTGGGAGGACTTGCACTGGCAGTAAAGCTTGCCAGCCGCGGGGTCCATGTGACCGTTGCAGAGCAGCTCGATAAAACATCCCCTTTATATAAAGGAGAACTTCTTCAGCCTAAAACCATAAATATCCTTGACAGTCTGGGAGTTCTTTCTGATGTTCACGAATATGGAAATAAAATTGAGGATCTCGAGTTTCAGGAAGTGATCCGCCATTCGTCCGGCTGGCTGGAGGAAATCAGTAATACGAAGCTCACTTACAATCGTCTCGCAGGTGACTTTGATTATGCGCTCATGATTCCCCATGACCGGATCAAGGCAATCCTGAAAGAAAAAGGAGAACAGTTTCCGGAATACTTTCACTACCTGGCTGGTGCCAGGTTTCTCGGATTTGAAAACGGTAAGGCCGCAATCAAATGGAACAAGGATAAGAAATTTGTTGAGGCTGATGTATATGTGGGTGCGGAAGGCCGTAGTTCTCCAACCCGGGAAGCGATGGGAGTCTCAGTCAACCGGACTGATTATAACCATCATTTTCTTACAGTGACCATCCCAAGGCCGGATGATTTCATCGAAGGAAAAATCGTCACGACAAATCGCTGTCTGTTGGGCATGTTTCCTTTGCCGGATAACGAAGTCCGCACCGTTTACTTAATTAAAGCTGGGGAATACAAGCAAATCAAGGAGAAAGGGCTTGAGTACGTTTATCGTGCATATGGCAGTCTCGAACCGCGGCTCAAGGAACACGTGAAGGCGATAAAAGAATGGAAAAAGATACAGCTGATGATTCCTTATACGTACCATGTCGATAAATATGTGACTGGAAATATAGCGTTGATCGGTGATGCGGCTCACACGGTTCATCCTATGGCAGGTGAGGGGATGAATCTTGCTATTCAGGATGCAGACGTATTAGGAGAGCTGGTGGCATGGTGTAAAGAGACAGGCAGACATTACCACGAGTATTTGGCTGATTATGAACAGGTGCGCCGCCCACACGTCGAATTTTTACTGAAACTGAGCCACTTGTCGGCAATCGTCTATTCTTACCCTTATGAATGGTGGCGAAGGCTCCGTATGAAAGCGGTCGAAAGGATGTGTGAGGACGATAAACTGCACGAAAAGCAGATGCTGAACATTTCCGGCCTTGGGAAGTGGGATTTTTCCATTGTGGACAGAGCGATCCAGGCAGGAGCTTTCCCAGCACGAAAACAAACCATTACAGACACACAGCAATTGAACCACCACTTCCAAGACTACCCCTGGAAAAAATAGAGCACCCCGCGAGAACCAAAAATTTACAAGATGAAGTGCCCCCCGTGAGAACCAGTTTTTTACAGCAGACAACACCCCGTGAGAACCAGGAATTTACAGTGAAAGGTGTGGAAAGAGATGAAGAGTGAATGGACGAATGCCATGCAGGCGCGGAAATGGATGAAAAAAAATGAAGCATTCTTATACAGCTGGCACGCGTATGTAGGCTCTGAAATGGATCTGTTCGAAGCGTTCAGGCATCCCGCGACGGTTGAAGAGGTTTCATATAAAACAAATTACCCAGAGGATTTGCTGGAAGCCTGGGTGAACGTCGGCGTGGCTTTAAAACATTTAAAAAAGAAGAAACACAATCGTTTCCGCACCTCCAAAAAACGATGCAGTTCTTTGATGGAGAATAACGGACCTGGTGTCCCGGCGCTTTTAAAAGAAATGATGGAGCTCCATTTACCGACCTTACTGGCTTATCCGAAAATCATGCGTTCCCATAAGCGGACAACTTTCGATCATGAGGAATACGGAGGAGTCGTTGCGGAGACCTCTGCATTGCTAGAGCATTTTGCCATCCGTAAAATCAAAAGGAAAGTCAGGGAGCAAAGCGTACGGACCATTGTTGACCTCGGCTGCGGACATGGGGGTTATCTCCGCAAGCTTGCACGCAATTTTCCCGATATCAAAATGATCGGTGTTGATATCAATGAAAAAGTGATTGAAAGTGCAAAGCTGCAATCCAAAGATTATCCGAATCTTAGTTTCGAAGTCGGCGATCTCGAGGAATGGAGCTATGATGATGGCCAGGTCGATATGATCCTCCTCCACAATGTTTTCCATTATGTCCATCCGGAAGAACGCGGGGACCTGCTACAGAAAATCAATGGAAACCTGAAGGAGGAAGGTCTTATTTCAGTAATCACACCTTTGAACGAGACAGAGTATGGCGAGGCTTTCTCTTCCGCATTTAACAGCTTTTTCGTGGCGCATTCTAACTTATATGCCCTGCCTAAACAAAGTGAACTTGAAAAACTCACAGATAAAGGCAGCATGAAAGTCCTCGACCTTGATCCGATCATTAAAGAAGGTTCCTGGTTCACCTTCTGGTTAGCGCCAGTTCGGACTGGCCGACAAGAGAACGAGAAAGAAGATACGGCCATCGAGGAACAGCATCTTGCGAGTGCTTCTGGCCACGTTCGGTGAAATGCTTATGCTCGCCGGACGGGAGTTTATGCTCGAGGGAAATAAATTTATGCTTGCCGGACGCAAGTTTACGCTCTCAAAAAGTAAATTTATGCTCGCCAATCGCAAATTTATGCTCGTACCAGCAATTTAACCAAGTCAACCCGCCAATCTGGTATGAGCCACATGCCATATCGTTAAAGGAAAAAGCCTCCCCACAAAAAGGGAGGCTTTTCCGCTATGGTCTGCCGCGGCCTTGAACGAGGCGGACAATTAAGACGATTAGGGCGATGACTAGCAGAATATGAATAAGGTTGCCTGCGATATTACCGATGAAGCCGAACAGCCAAAGGATGAGCAGCACGATCAGAATCGTCCAGAGCATCGCTTGTTCCTCCTTTTTCATGAATGGTAATAATCATGTCTTTTATATATTCCCATTATTTAGATTCTGCAAAACCTTACATTATATGGAAATAGACTCCTCCCTTCTCTAAATTCCCTCAAATAAGAAATTTTGTCGAATCTGTCGGACATGTTTATAATGGGGTTAGTGAAAAGAAAGGAGCACGATACATATGATGGACATCAATGAAATTAAAGATATCATTCCTCATCGCTATCCATTTTTGCTGATCGATCAGGTCGAGGAGGTTGTGGAAGGGGAACGCGCCATAGGTTATAAAAATGTAACCGCCAACGAACCATTTTTCCAAGGCCATTTTCCTGATTTTCCTGTCATGCCAGGAGTGCTGATCGTGGAGGCTCTTGCGCAGATTGGTGCTGTAGCAATGTTGAAAAAGGAAGAAAATCAAGGGAAGCTTGCGTTTTTTACTGGCATAGATAAATGTCGTTTCAAGCGTCAGGTAAAGCCCGGAGACCGACTGAAGCTGGAAGTGGAGATCGTCCGTGTGAAAGGACCGATGGGTAAAGGAAAAGCCACTGCCACTGTTGACGGCGAGCTTGCCTGTGAAGCGGAAATCATGTTTGCGTTAAAATAATGAACGAAAGAACAAGCCGAGGACAGCTTACATGTTTCTCGGCTTTTAAATGTTTTAAAAAGTATTTTTTTACCATAAATCAAATATTGGTATTTTTAATTTTTTTGGGAAAGATAGGGGTGAAATAACTATTCGAAGGAGGAAAATCCAATGAGTAAAACATTATTGATGAAGCTAGGTGCAGCTTCTTTGGCTGTATTCCTTTTAGGTGCTTGTGCGACACAGGAGGAAGACACCAACGAGGGTAATAACAACCAGGAGCAACAGGAAGGCACTGGTGAAGAGCAAATGAACTTCGACGATGGTGATCAAATGAACAACCAGGATGGTAATATGAATGGTGAAAATGGTCCGGATATCGACATGAACGAAGACATGGAAGGCAAAGGCAACAACGACGATATGACGAATGAAGATACTATGGAGCGCGACCGTTTGAATGGTAACAACAACGAATAATCCATAAAAAAGAGTAACAGCCACGGCATCGTGGCTGTTACTCTTTTTGGCGGAAGAAAAAAGACAGCATCCAGATGCAAAGACCAGTAAGTGTCAGAACCGGGATGATCACTTCCAAACGTGGAAATGGCAATATCATCAGGCCGATTCCTGAAAGAAACAGGACGGTTCCAACGATGGCGATCATGTTACCTGACTTGGATTGTTTCACGACCACGCCATCTCCCTTCTCACACAATATGCGATTATGCTTTCATATCTATTTTTGCCCCGAGATCCGGATGCGCAGGTGCCGGTGCTTGTGATTGAATCATTTCCAACATCCCTGCCCCCTGAGCCTCCATCTGGTTCATTGCCTTATCCATCAGGGCGATTCCCGCATTCTGCTTCAGCTGGGCCTGGTTCATGATGACAGACATTGCAGCAATATCCATTATCCACCTTCCTTTCTTGTACTTTAAAAAAGTTTAACGTTGATAAAGGATTAAAGGTTAAGTAAAACTAAGGCTTTCTCCATAAGCCAAGTTTTCCTAATGAAAATCCCCTACCTTTCTAATATCGACAGGTTGGCAACCTTATTAAAGTATGTTTGTCAAGGCTTTTAGCAGTTTTGTTCACAAAATTGCCATAGTGACTGAGCGGTGGCAATTTTTAACTGTAGTAAAATAGGCGTAGGTAAATATTCTTTTTAAAAGGTGGAAAAATGGATGACTACAATCAAGAACCACTATCTGATTACCAGAAAGACAATGATGTTGACACCAGAATATACCGACGAGGCAAACACGATCATCAAGGAGGAAGGCAATAGCTTCTTGGCAAAGCCGTGTATGAAAAAAATACTGAATGACAGCTGTCTGGTGAATGGAGCTTCTTTTATTGGCAGGATGAATTTCGCTAAAAATTGTCTGATGACAGATAAAAAGCTGCCTGTTGGAGTAATCCCGCATGCCAATGTCATTATGTTCCCCGTAGGGACAGGCAATATATTCCACAAAGTATGGCTGGCCTATAACCATATCATAGATTTCAGGGAGATTTCCCAGGGACGGATGGAACTGTTATTCACCGATCAGTCCACTTCGACCATTACAATTTCCAGGCATTCCTTCAGACGCCAGTATAATTTAGCAGCCCAGCTCACCCTTAAACACACATACAATTGTTGATTACCTGATACATAGAATTCCGAAAGCCTTCCGATTTTTACTTCTTTATTTTTATGATAAACTTGACACACATAAAACTATTTTTTCAGCTTGAAAAAACGTCGTCTCCACCTGAGAGGGCTGGCAGATTTTGATAGTTTTTTCGCAGGGCAGACAGGGAATATCGAAGGAGAGGTGATCGGATAAATGAAATATAGAACGGCAGAAGACATTGAAAGCTTACTATTGGACGAACAGGAAACCATCGTAAACAAAATTGATCCAGAAAAAATTGATGTCTATCTTTTTCTCCATGATCTTTTTAAAAAGACGGACGTAACAACTAATCGCGTATTTCAATTTGCGTTTCGTCATTTTTACAAATTGGACAACCCAAGTCTGACGCAAGAGTTCCAGGACCGATACTTCGAAATCATGGAACAGCAGCGAAACGATAAACATTCCAGTATTGTCAATGTAGTTACAGAGTTATACGAAATTAAAAACCATAAAGGCAACCCGACCATGCAGTTTCCGCTTGCCACTGCTATGCTACATACACTTAATCCTAATTTTCCGACTTACGACAGTGATGTAGCGAAAGCATTCGATTTTTCCTCGACATACCATCTGAATGGCTTCTATAAGAAGATGAAGAGGTATGTTGATCAGTATCAGCACACCTTCGATACCTACAAAATCCTAATGGAAAGAGAAAGTCTCGCTCCGATGTTCGACCATTTTGAGACAAGGTTCCCTCGGAACGGACTTTCTAAAGTGAAAAAAATGGACCTTATGGTCGCAGAACTCGGTAAGCAGTTATCCTGATTAGAGAACTGGCCGAAGAGTGTTTCAGCACTTTTCGGCCAGTTTTTATTTGTTATCCAGAATTCCACACTAGTACCCCCATCTAGCTTCTTTGCCCATTACTTATTGAAATTTTTTCCTTCCTTTAGTACGATTAACCCTGTAACTGAGCGTTTTATCGATATGATGATACCTGTAGAAACAGGGCAGACTTTAACTATATAAATTCCAGATTATAAGGGCAAGGAATCAGAGAGGAGCCGCATCATGAATAAGTGGTTAGTTGCTGCTGTGACATCAATTGTGTTGACGGTAAGCGGCTGTTCAAATAACGAAACAGCGGATGAAGCCGAGCAGGTAACGCCGGTCGAGGTAGCACAGGTGAAAAAAGGCGATCTCCAGGTTGAACGGGAGATCACCGGACGAAGCCTGCCTTCCTCCTCGTCACCTGTCCTTCCACGAACGCAAGGGGAAGTCACTAGTGTGCGTGTGGCAAAAGGGGATATGGTTGAAAAAGGCGACACCATAGCAGTGATAGACTCTGCCGGTGCAGCCAACCAGGTCGAGCTTCAGGAGATAGCTGTCCAACAGGCAGAAAAACAGTTGGAAAACGCCAGAATTGCAAAACAGCAGGCAGCACTCGCGGTGGAAAATGCTAAAAAACAGGCCCAGCTTGCAAGGAAGGCATCCTCAGGCATTGGACAGCTCGAACAGGTTCAAGCGGCTGCATCCGAGCAGCTGGAACAAATGGAAGAGCTAGCCGGACAAGCGGAAGAGCTTGCCAAAAATGGTACGATTCCAAAAGGGATCAGTGATCAGGCACAAACCCTGATGGAGCAGGCATTTTCCCAATATCAAGAGTCCTTAGGACAGGTGGGAGCTAATCAGGTATCTGCAGCTCAGGCGGAAAGTCAGGTTACACAGGCGGAAGAACGGCTTCGTCAGGCTGAGGCAGGGGTGGAACAGGCAAGGCTTCAGGTTGAGCAAGCCCAGCTGCAGCTGGAGCAGGCACGCAAGCAGGCGGCAAATAACACGATCACCGCGCCTGCCAGTGGTGAAATCACATCACTTTCTGCAAAAGAAGGGACCTTCGTCTCCGGACAGCAGCCACTGGCAACAGTCGTTTCCTATAATCCCATTACAATCGAAGCACAAGTGACAGCAGACCAGCTTTCCCTTTTCAAGAAAGGTCAAGAGGTGACTGTTGCGATTGATGGGTTGGAAAATAAGCTGAAGACCACGATCCAGTATGTATCTTCAGTCCCTGGCGAGTCTGGTTTATATGCTGTCGAAGCTGAAGTAGAAAATGAATCCCAAGCTATCAAGCCAGGCATGATAGCGACATTCCTATTACCGGAAAATCTTGCAAATGACGCTCTCATCGTTCCTACAGAAGCTGTGGTCCAGGAAGGCGAGGAGGCATTTGTCTATAAAGTAATCAATGATAAAGCAAAGAAAGTTGCTGTAACAGTGGTAGAGGCACAATCAGATAAAACAGCAATAAAAGGCAAGCTGAGTGACGGGACAACTGTGGTCACCACCGGCCAGTTTGCATTGTCAGATGACAGCCGAGTGACGGTAATCGGGGAGGACAATTGACGTGAAGCTAGTCGATCAGTCTGTCAAACGTCCCGTCGGTGTCGTCATGATTGTCCTTGCCATCGTAGCCCTTGGTGTCGTTTCTTTAAGGAACCTTGCCATTGATTTATACCCTGATATCGACCTCCCTGTTGCAGTCGTCTCGACTAATTACCAGGGAGCAGCTCCGCAGGAAACAGAAAAGTTAGTCAGCCGTCCGATTGAGTCAGCCGTCAGTTCAATAGAAGGTCTGGAAACGGTCCAGTCCCAGTCCCAGACCAGCGCTTCCCTGGTGTTTATAAAATTCAATACCGGTGTCCACCTTGATAATGCTCTATTGGAAGTCCGGGAAAAGGTGGATCAGGTAAAAGCTGCACTACCGGAAGGGGCAGGTGAACCGAACGTACTTCGGTTTGACCCTCAGCAGATCCCGGTGATGTGGATCGGCCTTTCCGGTGATAAACCGGAAGATCTGCAGCAAATTGCAGAAGACCGAATTGTACCTTATCTCGAACGACAGGAAGGAGTCGCTTCCGTCAACATAGAAGGGGGAAAATCCAGAGAAGTACGGGTATTAATTGACCGGGCAAAGCTGAACCACTACGGTCTCAATTCCCAGGCGATTATCCAGGCACTTCGAGAAGCGAATCAATCGGCTTCAGCCGGTGCAGTAAAAAAAGGAGATAAAGACCTCCAACTCCGGATTGACGGGGAATTCGATTCCATCGAAGCAATCGAAAATACCATCCTCCCAACAGCAAACGGAGGAAAGGTGAAGCTTAAGGATATCGCTGAAATCAAGGATACATATCAAGATGCAACTGCCATTTCCAAGGTGAACGGACAACCCTCCATTGTGTTGTCGGTACTGAAAAAATCAGACGGAAACACGGTGGAAACAGCTGAAAATGTAAGAAAAGCGATGAAGGAAATCAGCGGAGACATCCCGGAAAATGCAGCGTTGAAAGTAGTCCTTGATACTTCTGAATTCATTACAGCGTCTATTGATTCGGTCATTAAGAACATTATTATCGGCGGTGTCATTGCCACAATGGTCCTGTTCCTGTTTTTGAAAAGCATCCGGGCGACGCTCGTCATCGGAATTTCCATTCCGATCGCGATCATCTCAACCTTTACACTCATGTACTTCACCGGGGAAACATTGAATGTCCTGACAATGGGCGGGCTTGCTCTCGGAATCGGGATGATGGTCGACAGTTCCATCGTCATTTTAGAAAACATCGTCAGCTATCGTCAGCAAGGCTATACGTTGATGGATGCCGCAAAAGAGGGAGCGTCAGAGCTTGCTCCAGCAGTCATCGCCTCAGCCACAACAACTGTTGTTGTGTTTTTGCCGATCGTATTTGTAGAAGGCATCGCGTCTGAACTGTTCACTCCCCTGGCATTGACCATTTCTTTCGCATTGTTAGCGTCTTTGATTGTATCCGTCACCCTGATACCGATGCTGTCATCGAAATTACTGACAAAACAACTGCAAATGAGTGGCAGAAGATACTGGTTCGATCGATTTCATGACAAAATGGATAATGGATATAGGAAACTGTTAGAAAAAGTATTGAAATACCGGAAAACTACTATTGTTACGACCTTGGCATTCATCGTCGGGAGCAGTGCCCTGATACCGACCATCGGGACAGAATTTATCCCGCCATCCGACCAGGGGCAGATCGATATCAGCATCGAAACACCTGCAGGAACATCACTCGAGGAAACGGAAAAAGTCACGGAAAAAGTAAGTGAGCGTTTGAAAACCTATTCCGAAATTATCGAAACCAATTACCTGACAATCGGTGGAGGCGGCTTCGATACCTTTTCTTCCTCCTCTAATAGTGCGACTTTCACTCTGCAGCTGGTAGAACCCGGTGAGCGAGAGCGGGACACAGTGACCGTTATGCAGGAAATTGATGAGAAGCTGCAGAATATTCCCGGTGCTGAGATTAACGTCAGTGAAATCGGAGCAGGCCTCGGCACTGGTGCACCAGTCCAGATACAATTGAATGGTCCGAATTATGAGGTGTTGAGTCAGCTGGCGGACCAAGTCGTCTATATGATCGAGGATATTGACGGCATCCATAATCCCAAAGCTTCCACCGATGAAGGAAAACCTGAAATGCAAATCAACATCGACAAGGAAAAGGCTGCCCAGTACGGACTTTCCTATCAACAGGTATTGGGGCAGGTACAGCTAGCCTTTAATGGACAAGTCGCCACCAGATATCGGGAAGGCAACGATGAAATCGAGGTACGCTTGATCCTCCCGGAAGATAAAAGAAGCACCATAGCAGACCTCGAAGGAATGAACGTCCAGACACCGGCAGGAGCTTTGATTCCACTCCATTCCATAGCAGAACTCAAGCAAGTGCAAGGGCCAGTCACACTTCTGCGGGAAAATCAACAGAGACAGGTCAACGTGAACAGTGAAATCGTCGGCCGTGATTTAGGAAGTGTAACAGAAGATATCGAAAAAAAATTACAGCAGCTGAATTTTCCAGAAGGATACAGTTATGAGGTAGGCGGACAGGCCCAAGATATGAGGGATGCTTTCGGTGACCTGGCAATCGCCCTCATATTTTCCATCTTTCTGGTATATGCAGTCATGGCCGTACAATTTGAAAACTTCCTGTTCCCGTTTATCATCATGTTCTCATTGCCAACTATTGTAATTGGCGTGGTACTCGGCCTGCTGGTCACCGGACTGCCTCTCAGTCTGCCTGCATTCGTCGGAGTCATCATGCTCGCAGGGATTGTGGTCAACAACGCCATCGTACTCGTCGACTACATCAATATCCTGCGCAGGAAAGGAATTGAACGCTATGAAGCAATCCTTGAAGCCGGACCAAGCAGGCTGCGCCCGATACTGATGACAACACTCACGACCGTACTCGGAATGGTTCCATTAGCCCTGGGAATCGGCCAAGGGGCAGAAGCACAGCAGCCTCTTGCGGTTACCATCATTTTCGGTTTGACCATTTCCAGCATCTTTACATTGCTTTTGATACCAGTTGTCTATATTTATTTTGATAACCTATCAGGAAAAGTCACTGGCTGGTTTAGAAAATAATCTCATATTGAAGGGCAAGAGCTTTTCTGAAGTCTGCAAAATAGCTGACCTCGGGAAAGTTCTTTCTTATTATTTTTTTGGGGAAACACATGCGTCTGGCGTGGGACGCGCGTACAGGGCCAGGAAGTGCGCGTCTCCGTGTGCGTAAGTAGAATACGCGTACATGGCTCTGGACCACGCGTTTACGTGAGCTGAACCAGCGTATTAGGCATTGGAATGCGCGTGTATAGAGGGTGAACGCGCGTGTATCCGAGTTGAGTACGCGTGTTCGCAAGCCCAACACGCGCACACGATCAGGCCCCCTAAGGGGTTAAACAGCACACGGCAAAGTAATCTACAGTAAGGTCAATAAATATAAGTTCGAAACGAATAAAATGGTGAAAAATTTCCGTGAAATTTTTTCCATAAAAAAAGCCTGGTTCTCTCAGCCAGGCTATCATTCCGCTCTATTCTGTTTTGTATATAGCTTTAATGCATGAACGATCATCTGCTTCATTTCCTCTGTTGTATGTAATTGAACTCCTGCTGTCATTCGTTTTCCTAAATTTTTCACCCAGACGATTTCCCCATCGACGTCGATCTGTTGGTTTTGGAGGGAAAATTGAATCAGTAAATCATCGTCTGTACTCAACTCGGAGAAATAATCTAATTCGATTTTCACTCCGCTCACACTTAAATTAATGAGTTCAATCGGACCTGCGACGAAGCGGTCCGTTTTTTTTATGAAACTGCCGGGTATCGTATCATCGAATGTGTAGCGGAAGGCTTCATTTCGCTTATAATACATGGGAATCCCATCCCCTCTATACTTTTATTGGACTAATCATAAAACGACGGAGACGATAATGCAATACAATATGTGCATGCTGCCTCATCCACCCTGGCTGTCGCGATCGATTTTGATCAGATCCCACGTTGTCACAATTCCAATCGGCTTTCCATCAGGTGCCCCGCCTTCGGTTATAAGGACAGCCTTCAGCTTCAAATTTTGCTTAAAGCTTTGCGAAAAAAAAGCCTCCAAATCGAAAATCGAATTTTTTTCGCTCAAAAAACGGACATTATGGTTCTTCTCAAGCGGCAGGATATCAGCTGCCCGGACTTCCCCAAGCTGGATGCAGTCCTGATTCATGTTTCGGGATAACCAGCGGACCACCCCATCATTAGTCAACAGACCTAGAAACTCATGATTCTCCCCATAGATAGGGAACTGGGAAACTTTGAAGCGGCTGAATGCTTCCAAAATTTTCGTCAGGTGTGAATCAGACCGGAAGAAAAGCACCGGTTTTGTAGCCATATCAAGGGCTAATGGCGGCTGATCAAGCGTTTGTTTAATTTTTTCAATCGTCTCCACAACGTCTTTATGAGGGTAAGCGATATAATAATCATCACGGATTTTCTCATGGACAATCGCATTTCTGAGCTTCGCGAACTGCTTCAGATGATCAAAATGATGCCGAATGACGCTATGCTGCACTTTCGACCGCTGGACAAGCTCCATGAAATTATCATTCTTCGGATAACCATTGATGGACTTTAGTGTTTGATGAATCTGGTTAAATGCGATCTCAAAGTGCTCCGCCAGCTCCATCCCGTACCTTGACTCATTCATGCGAACACCTTCTTTATAAATAAAAATAGATAGTACACTTATTATATCGGATTCACCAATTAAAAAACATAATGGAAAGAAGCAGGTTAACTTTTGTAGTATTAAGTAACCGCTGAAAACAGCGTTCGAACATGCTATTTCGAGAGCAGGCGATCATAACCAGCACCTGAGCTAGCATTTGATCTTCAGCGAGCATAAATGGTATCTGGGCGCGCGTATTCTGACTTTGGGAGATCATAAACAGCACCCCAACGAGCGTATTCTACACGCCGGCGAGCGCAAACAGTAATTGAGCGAGCATATTCCGATCCCCGCTCAAGTATACCCGGCATCTGAGCTAGCCCGAGTGCGCAATCATACCTGGCATCAAAACGATCATATTCCGACCGCCTCCCCAACCATCCCAGCATAACCTATTGATCCACTCAGCATAGCCCTGTATGCTATCCTAATGACAGAGGTGATGGAAAAATGAAGAAAATACTGCTTACTGGCTTCGAGCCATTCCTTGATTTTCCGGTTAATCCAACCATGCAGATTGCAGAGGAACTTGACGGTGAGAAGATGAATAACCATGAAATCATCAGCAGAGTACTGCCGGTCGATTTCCAAAAAGCGGGAAAAGAGCTGCTCACTCATATCGAGGAAACCAACCCGGAAATTGTCATTGCGCTTGGTCTGGCCGGTGGCCGCCCGAAAATTACTCCGGAGCGGATTGCGATCAATTGTAATGATGGCCCGGTTGACAATCGTGGTCATAAACCAGATGGGGAACGGATTTGCTCCGAAGGGCCGGATGGATTGTTTTCCACGCTTCCTATTAAAGAAATTACGGCAGCCTTGAATGGAGCCTCTTTTCCAGCTGAGATTTCCAATTCGGCGGGTGCGTATCTCTGCAACAATGTGATGTACCATGTTTTATATCATTTTCACAGGAAGAAGGACCATAAAAAGGCGGGATTTATCCATATTCCTGCTTCCCATGAGCTGGCAATAAAGCATGGAAACATTCCAAGCTGGTCCCAACAGGATCTGACCGCAGCCATACGCCTATCCATCCAAATAACAACAGACACCCCGGGAGAAACATAATTTACACCCCAGGAGAACCATATTTTGGGAGGGACCAGAACCTTCATATCGAATGAGTGAGCTGTCCTTAAATACCTGGGACAGCGTTTTGGCTAGTTCATTAATCCCTATAACTGTGACTAAAAAACCAGATAATTACCAAAAAAAGTTTGATTCGACAAAATTAGCCGTTAGTTGTTGACAAATTCTAACAGATAAAAACACCCCTAGTACAGTATATTTATTATTATCATTAAATCAATTTCAGAAAAGGGCAAACGCATTGAAAAATGAGGGCGCAAAGTCACAGGCCTACGGTACCGAAGCAACTACTCCTTACATACGGATCGCTATGGCGGCTGGACTACCTGAAAGAACTGAAAAGGGGCTCGTTATGATGAAGGTTTCCAATCACAAGCAATGTAAGAATTTAGATGTTGAATGGGTGGAGTTAATACTGGCAGCAAAATCATTGGGGATGACAAAGGAAGAAGTGAAAAATTTTTTCGATCAAAAATCAGGTGCAGTGAACCGCTTCAATAAGTAACAGTATGCGGTAAAAAGAAATATTGTGCTTAATTTCGAACACTCGCCTTTTTTTATGGTATAATTTAAGGGAAAGAGGTGAGTGTTCATGATAGGTGAACGAATTAAGCTGATTAGGAAAAATCGGGGCCTGTCCTTGACTGTTTTGGCGGAGAGGGCCGGGGTGGCGAAGTCGTACCTTAGTTCGATCGAGCGTAACATACAGTCTAATCCGTCGATCCAGTTTCTCGAGAAAATTTCCACGGAGCTTGATGTGTCCATCAATTACCTGTTGCATGGGGAGCAGGGTGAAACGGATGCAGCTCTTGATGAAGGGTGGAAGCGGCTGGTCATGGAAGCAATGGAATCAGGGATCTCCAAGGAACAATTTCGGGAGTACCTGGAATTTAATAAATGGAAGCTGAACCAATGAGCGGAAATGTTCCCCTTTATGGACGATAAAAAAGCACTCCTACTGACAGGAAGTCAATAGAAGTGCTTTTTTGTGTTGTCCTTTTAAGCCCGATGCAGGAATGAATCCTCGTCCATCAGTCACTTTTTTCAGTGGCATGTCCGCCGAATTCGTGGCGGAGTGCGGAAACGACTTTTCCTGTGAAGGTGTCGTTTTCCTGGGAGCGGTAGCGCATCATCAATGATAGGGCGATGACAGGAGCAGCAGTCTCAAGGTCGAGCGCAGATTCTACGGTCCATTTTCCTTCTCCCGAGGAATTCATGACGCCGCGGATGTCATCCAGACGTGCGTCTTTTTTGAATGCTTCTTCCATGAGCTCCATCAGCCAGCCGCGGATGACAGAACCGTGGTTCCATACGTGGGCTACTTTTTCATAATCATAATCGAATGGGCTCTTTTCGAGCAGGTCGAAGCCTTCCCCGATGGCAGCCATCATGCCGTACTCCACGCCGTTGTGGATCATTTTCAAATAGTGGCCGCTGCCGCCTTTTCCGGTATACAAATATCCGTCTTCAACAGATAAATCGCGGAATAGCGGTTCGACCTTTTCAAATGTATCCGCATCGCCGCCGATCATGAAGCATGCTCCATGACGTGCACCGGAAATTCCGCCGCTTGTGCCGACATCAAAGAACTTGATGCCAGCCTCCTCAAGCTGTCTATGATGCTCGAGGGTTTTCTTATAATGGGAGTTACCGGCTTCAATCAGGATGTCTTCCTTATCAAGCAGGGGAGTAAGTTCCGAAATGACCTCATCGGTGATCTCACCTGCAGGGACCATGATCCAGATGACGCGGTTCGGCTCTAACGCATCTGTCAGCTCCTGAAGGGAATGGACACCTTTTCCTCCCTTATCTGCAAAGTTTTTTACAGCATCTTCATTGACGTCATAAGCGACAACATCATAATTTTTCTCCAACATCTGTTCTCCGATGTTGAATCCCATTTTACCTAATCCAACCAAACCTACCTTCATGGTACATACCCCTTTTTAAATAGTTTATAGAAATTTAGACAAAAAAGCTTATAAGCAAAGCGACTCCAAAGCCGACAAGTCCGATGATCGTTTCCATCACGGTCCATGTCTTCAGCGTTTCTTTTTCCGTCAGGCCGAAGTAACGGTTGACGAGCCAGAAACCGGAATCGTTTACGTGAGAAACGACAGTAGCACCGGATGCAATGGCAATAACGAGCAGTCCGAGCATCGGTTCGCTTACGTCAAAGGAATCTAACAGCGGGGACACAAGTCCGGCAGCTGTGATCATGGAGACAGTCGCAGAACCTTGGGCGATCCGGACGACAGTCGCTGTAATAAAGGCAAAAACAATCAATGGCATCTGCGCATTTTTCATCATATCAGCCAAGATATCACCAATACCAGAGGAAATGAGCATTTCACCGAATACACCACCGGCACCGGTTACGAGGATGATAAGACCCGCTGGTTCGAGTGCTTTCGTAGTGATTTGTTGAACTTCTTCCTTACTGTAGCCGCGCTTATAACCGAAGAAGTAAAAGGTCAGCAGGGCAGCAATTGTCAAGGCGACGAATGGATGACCGATAAAGACGAGGAAGCTCTGTAATGAACTTCCATCGGCTAAAACAAGATCGGCAGTCGTGTTTAGTAAAATTAATACGAGTGGAAGCGTGATGATCAGAACGACACTCTTAAAGCTAGGCAAGTCCCTGTCGTACTCAATTTCTTTTACTTGTTCCATCATATATTCTGGTACTTTGACATGAATCTTATCAGAAATGTATTTACCGAAAACTGGACCGCCAAGAATCATGGCAGGAAGACCTGCAATGGCACCGAACAGGATGACCCAGCCCAAATCAGCATTCAAGAGAGATGCAACAGCGATCGGACCTGGAGTCGGTGGAATAAAGCTGTGCGTAACCGCAAGACCCGCAAGTAACGGAATCCCGAAATAAAGCAGTGATTTTTTCGTTTTCTGAGCCATACTGTACAAGATTGGAACGAGGATGACGAGGGCGACATCGAGGAATACCGGAATCGATACAATGAAACCAGTAAGACCAAGTGCCCATGTAATATTTTTCTCGCCGAATTTATCCATCAATGTAAGCGCGAGACGTTCGGCACCACCGGATACACGGAGAATCTCACCGAACATGGCACCAAGACCGATGATGACAGCGATGAATCCAAGGGTACCTCCCATCCCTTTTTCAATGGTTGAAATAATTTCTTTTGGAGGCAGCCCGACTGCCAATCCGATCAGGATACTGACAACGAGTAGAGCAACGAAAGCCTGAAGCTTCGTACGCATAACAAGGAATAATAACAATAAGACAGCTAAGACAGCGGTAATGATAAGACCTGCAGTACTTTCCATGAAAAATTTCCCCTTTCTTATTTCATATTGGTAGATAATGTGTCATCGCCATGTCCATGACGACGCTGAAAATCTGAAATGGCTTTGAACTCATCCTGCATCTGTCTGGCAAGGCGCAGGAAGATCGGTTTCAGTTCCCGGTAGACTGGCAGATTTTCATCAATCGGGCCATGTTTCACTTTGGTATGGATGACTTGTTTGATACTTGCCAAATCGTCCACCATCCCAAGCGCTTTCATGGTCAGCCAGGCAGCTCCTAGACAGGAGTTCTGGTGGCTTTCGGGCACGACAATTTCCGCTTCGAATACATCAGCCATGATCTGTCTCCATAGTTCCGATCGGGCGAAACCGCCTCCTGCCCGGTATTCGAAAGGCTCGACACCGGCTTCAATCAGAGCAATTACGACGGAATACATCTGGAACATGACGCCTTCGAGTACGCTGCGGACCATATGTTCACGGCCGTGGTTCAGTGTCAGTCCGAAGAACATTCCTTTCGTGTCGGCATTCCAGAAGGGAGCACGTTCCCCGGTGAGATACGGCAAGAACAGCAGGCCGTCTGCTCCTGGTCTGACTTTTTCCGCTTTCGCGGTGAGCAGGTTGTAGACTTCACCGCTGGAAACCGCTTCGCTGATATCGGCGAATAACTCATCCCGTGCCCAGCGGAAGGCGATGCCCCCATTGTTGATCGGTCCGCCGATAACCCAGCGATCCTCTGTCAACGCGTAACAGAAAATCCTTCCCTTCGGATCCACGGAGGGCCTGTCCACGACTGTTCGGATAGCCCCGCTTGTCCCGATCGTACACGCAACCGATCCTTCCTCGACTGCGCCGACACCGATGTTGGCGAGCACACCATCACTTGCCCCAACGACGAACGGTGTGTCAGGCGCAAGGTGCAAGCTTTCAGCAACCGTGGAATCGAGGCCTTTCATCACGTGGGAAGTCGAAACCGGACGTGACAGTTGTTCCTCGGTGATACCCGCCGTTTCCAGCGCTCCTTTGTCCCAATCTGAATTTGCCAGATGGAACAGCCCGGTAGCTGAAGCGATCGAATAATCGACCACATAACGATGGAACAGCTGGTAGAAAATGTACTCTTTTATAGAAATCCATTTAGCCGCCTTGTTAAAAATGTCCGGTTCATTGTTCTTAAACCAGAGCAGTTTGGTCAGCGGTGACATGGGATGGATCGGAGTACCTGTCCGTAAGTAAATCTCGTGCCCATCGCCTTTTTTCAACGCTTCCGCTTCTTCGACAGAACGTTGATCGGCCCAAGTGATGACGTTGGTCAACAAGGAACCGTTTTCATCGACGGCAAGCAGACTGTGCATGGCAGCGCTGAACCCGACCCCGGCAACCCGGCCGTCCTGATTCGCAACCTGACTGGCGACATTCGCTAGCGTCCATTTGACAGCCTGATAGATTTCGTCTGCATCCTGTTCTTTTTTGGTCGGGACAGGGGAGTAGAGCGGGTAACCCTTTTCTTCCTCGGCCCAAATCTTTCCCTTCCGGTCGTAAGCCAGAGCTTTCGTGCTTGTCGTCCCAATATCAACCGCGATGATGATGTCTGACTGCATGTTTTCCCTCCTCAATTACTTAAGCGTTTACATCGTCTAGTAAAAAAATAAGAGCGAGTTTGCTTGTGTGTGAAATTTTTTTTCTCAACTACAGATTATACAGTAAATTTTTTTCACTTCAACAGCTAGAATGAAAAAAATTTTCGTGTTACGCTTTCCTTAAGAAAAGTTATCGTATAAACTAGTCATATCATCGAAGAAGCAAAAAGGGGGGTTCCGGATGGCGAATGCACCAGTCCATGTGTTGAACCGGATTCGCTCTTCCTACCAACAATTCAGTGAAAAAGAAAAGCGGATTGCGGATTACATCATCTCCCAGCCAGAAAACATTGTACATTCCACCATCAACCAGGTGGCAGACGAACTGGAGGTCGCTGATGCGACTGTTTTCCGTTTTTGTAAGCGCTTAGGATTCAAAGGATATCAGGCGATGAAGATTGCCCTTGCCTCTGAACTGGTCAATCCAATCAAGGATATCCACGAAACGATTACAGAAGATGACTCCGATATGGACATCTTGAATAAGGTTTTTCAGGCGAATATCAACGCCATGGAATATACACGAGAAATACAAAATGAAAAAACTTTTCAGGAAGCGGTTTCCTATATAATAGAAGCAAAGCAGATCAATTTTTTCGGTAATGGGGGCTCCGGGGTGACTGCCATGGATGGACAGCACAAATTCATGCGGACCGGAGTGATCAGCCAGGCCTATACGGATACGCACCTGCAGCTCATGGCTGCTGCCCAGATGACGAGCAGCGATGTTGCCATCATCATCTCCCATACCGGAATGAACAAAGACATCCTGGAAGTCGTCGATGTAGCAAAAGAAAACGGTGTCAAAACGATCGGAATCACCAACTATGCCAAGTCTCCATTCAGCAAGGCCGTCGATATCTGCCTGTTTACTGTTTCCCAGGAGACTGTTTACCGGTCAGAAGCGCTTGCATCAAGGCTTGCGGAACTGTCGATCATTGATGCATTGTATGTCATTTATTCATTGAAAAATAAAGAAGCATCGCAGGAAGCATTATTGAAAATGCGGAAAGCGATATCACGAAGAAGGATGTAGAAGGGATGGAATCATGGAAGAATTAGATGTGGTAACTTTAGGAGAAACGATGGTATTGTTCAGTACACACGAAAACCTTCCGCTCGATTATGTCCACCAGTTCCAGAAGCAGGTGGGAGGGGCGGAATCGAACGTAGCAATCGGTCTGACCCGGCTCGGACATCGTGTCGGCTGGATCAGCAAGCTCGGAGAGGACCCGTTCGGAAGCTACGTCAATAAGTTCATTCGCGGCGAAGGCGTTGATACTTCCCGTGTCACGTTTACCGATGCCGCTCCGACAGCCGTCTATTTCAAGGAAAAATTGTCGGAAGAGAACCTTAATGTCTATTACTACCGGAAAGGATCAGCTGCCAGCCTACTGACTGCAGAAGATCTCGATGAAGATTACATAAAGAAGGCGAGATTTCTTCATTTGACTGGTATCACTCCGGCATTGAGCGAGGAATGCAGGCAAGCTGTCGACCGTGCGATTGACATAGCCAGGTCGAATGATGTCAAAGTCATTTTCGATCCGAACATTCGATACAAGCTGTTTGGAGATCTCGATGCTGCCCGTGAAACTCTTCTTTCGATAGCGGACAAAGCAGACGTACTATTACCTGGCATGGATGAAGGTGAATTTTTGACAGGCGAAACAACCCCTGAAAGAATCTGCAGTGCCTTACGAAAGCGCAGCGGACAGCGTATAGTCATCAAGCTAGGAGCGGAAGGCGCTTACTATCAGACTAGCGAAGGTGACGGTTATGTAGCAGGCTTCCCGGTAGAAAAGGTCGTCGATCCCGTCGGCGCCGGCGATGCCTTCGCTTCCGGAGTGATCAGCGGTCTCTTAGACGGCAAAGCAATCGAAGAAGCAGTACGGCAGGGAAATGCGATGGGAGCGTTCGTCGTGCAGATGAATGGGGACGTAGAAGGCGTGCCAACACGGCGGCAGCTGGATGCCCTGCTGAATCCCAAGCAAGCAAAACAGGATGTAAACAGGTAAACTTACAAACAAGGAGGAGAAACGATGAGAAAATCAGAACGCATCGATAAAATCTATCAATCTGGCGTCATCGCCGTAATCAGAAGGCCAGCCCCGGAGAAAATCATTCCAATTGCAGAGGCACTCGTTTCAGGCGGTGTGCACACACTGGAAATCACCGCAGACTCCGAGCGTGTCTATGACATGATTCGTGACGTGAAAGCGCGCTTCGGTGATGAAGCCCTGGTCGGTGCCGGAACTGTACTGGACGAAGTGACTGCCAAACAAGCGATCGAAGCAGGATCCGATTTCATTTTCGCACCGAATTTCGACCGTGCCACAGTAGAAATGGGCAATCGCTACGGTGCTGTCACGATTCCAGGCGTCATGACACCGACAGAAATCGTCCAGGCTTATTCTGCCGGAGCAGATCTGGTAAAAGTTTTCCCGGCAACAGCCATGGGACCTTCCTATATTAAGGACTTGAAAGGACCACTTGGCCATATCCCAATGATCCCGACCGGCGGGGTAAATCTTGATAATGTCGAGACTTATGTAAAAAATGGCGCATTCGCAGTCGGGGCAGGCGGATCACTTCTTGATAAAAAACTGATTCAGGCAGAAGACTTCAAAGGACTTGAAAATCTGGCCCGCGAATTCAAAGAAAAAGTAGAGACAGCAAGAAAGGGGTAGCATAATGAAAATCACAGGATTGAAAACATACGTCGTGCCACCAAGGTGGCTTTTTTTGAAAATCGAAACCGATGAAGGTATCGAAGGCTGGGGCGAGCCGGTCATCGAAGGCCGCGCCCATACTGTAGAAGCTGCAGTGGAAGAACTTAGTGATTACCTGGTAGGTCAGGACCCACTGCGTATTGAGGACCACTGGAATGTCATGTACCGTTCCGGCTTCTACCGAGGCGGCCCGATATTGATGAGCGCGATTGCCGGAATCGACCAGGCGTTATGGGATATCAAAGGAAAATACTATAATGCACCAGTCGCTGACTTGATGGGCGGCGCGTGCCGTGATTCCATCAAAGTCTACTCCTGGATTGGCGGTGACCGTCCATCAGACGTCGGAGCGGCAGCGAAAGACGCTGTGGACAGAGGTTTTCATGCGATTAAAATGAATGGAACCGAAGAACTGCAATATATCGATTCCCATAAGAAAATCGATGAAACGGTCGAACGAGTAGCAGCGGTAAGGGAAGCTGTCGGGGATTATGTAGGAATCGGAATCGACTTCCACGGACGTGTCCACAAACCGATGGCAAAAATGCTTGCCAAAGAACTGGAAGCCTATCGTCCGATGTTCATCGAAGAGCCTGTACTAGCTGAAAACAACGAAGCATTGAAAGAAATCGCCCAGCACACATCCATACCGATTGCGACCGGTGAGCGCATGTATTCCCGATGGGACTTCAAACAGTTATTATCAGATGGACAAGTGGACATTATCCAGCCTGATTTGTCCCATGCTGGTGGAATCACCGAGTGTAAAAAGATCGCATCGATGGCAGAAGCCTACGATGTCGCACTGGCACCACACTGCCCGCTCGGACCAATTGCACTCGCTGCCTGCCTGCAGGTGGATGCAACAAGTCACAACGCATTCATCCAGGAGCAGAGCCTTGGCATCCATTACAATAAAGGCAGTGACCTGCTTGACTATATTCATGATAAGTCTGTCTTCGAATATAAAGATGGCTATGTGTCCATGCTCAAAGGACCTGGCCTTGGCATCTCCATCAACGAAGAAAAAGTCAAAGAAAAAGCAGAAGAAAGCCACCGCTGGAGAAATCCAGTATGGCGCCACCGCGACGGCAGCGTCGCCGAATGGTAAACTAACACACATCAAAAAGCCTACCCCGGGAGAACCAGTATTTGTAAAAGGCCTTCCCCAGGAGAACCAGTATTTGGAACTCCAATGGGGGAGGCTTTTTTATGTCCAACTTTTGATTAATCCTCTCTTAAATGCATTCAGAAATTCTCATCTATTCTATCATTTGGGAAATCTGCCGCTTTTCCTCTTTCTACCATCAAATTCCGACTGATTTCGCGGTCTTTCATCCTGTTATTGTAAGTTTGCTAGAACGTTTTTCTTAAATGATGTATCTTTTATACTACGATTTTGTTTGACGTTTCCCTCTCTGTGTAGTTAAAATTGGTATGAGTGACAAAAAAATACATGTAACCAAAAATTTGTTGAAACGACAAATCTGATATACAACAAAAAATGGAGGGACAAATGTGTGCGGTATTGTAGGATTCACGAATGCAGGTCATAGTAAACATCACGAAGAAATCATCAAAGAAATGGTCGGGACGATCGGGCACCGCGGACCGGACAACTCTGGGGAATACAGTGATGAACGCGTCACGCTTGGATTCCAGCGGCTGCAGATCATCGATTTGACCCACGAAGCCAATCAGCCGATGTTTAATGAAGATAACAGCATCGTCCTGGTATTCAATGGTGAAATCTATAACTTTGAAGAACTGAGAGAAGGCCTTGTCGCGAAAGGGCATCAGTTCAAGAGCCGTGCTGACAGTGAAGTGATCATTCATGGTTATGAAGAATATGGCACGGAAATTTTGCAGGAGCTTAGAGGAATGTTTGCTTTTGCAATCTGGGATAAAAATGAGGATATGCTGTTTATAGCAAGAGATCCATTCGGAATCAAACCGCTCTACTACACACAACATACATCAGATGAATCATTCATGTTCGGTTCGGAAATTAAATCCTTTCTTAAAAATCCTTCCTTTAAGAAAGAACTGAACAGACAAGCACTGAAACCTTATCTTACTTTCCAGTATCCTGTCTTAGACGAGACATTCTTCAAGGGTGTCTATAAGCTGAAGGCAGGGAACTATATGATCTATAAAAATGGTAAAACAGAAGTCAGGCCCTACTGGCAGCCGACATTTGACTCGAAGGATAACGATTTGGAGTATTATATTGAACGAATCAAAGAGACCATGAAAGAATCGGTCCGTTATCATAAAATCAGTGACGTTCCAGTTGGTTCATTTTTATCCGGTGGCATCGATTCCAGCTACATAACGGCATTGCTGCAACCGAATAAAACGTTCTCGGTCGGTTTCCAGGAGCATGAAGGGATATTCAATGAGACGAATCTGGCAGAAGATTTATCCGATATACTGGGAATCGAGAATCATCGGCGCCTGATTACAGGAGACGAATTTTTTGACGCGATTCCTACTATTCAATTCCATATGGACGAGCCCCATTCCAACTTGTCATCTGTCCCGCTTTACTTCCTTGCAGAGCTTGCAAGTGAGCACGTGACAGTTGTACTGTCAGGCGAAGGTGCGGATGAAATATTCGGTGGCTATGACTGGTATAAGACTGGTCCTGTCATGCAGCGTTACGAAAAATTGCCGTTTGCCTTAAGACGTCCCGTGTCCAACCTTGCAAAGAAATTTCCGAGCAATCGATTGACGAATTTTCTAGTGAAAGGCGGACAGCGGGTCGAAGAGAAATTCATCGGACAGGCGAAGGTATTTGAAGAAAAGGAAGCGGAACGAATTCTGAAGGAAGATTTTAAGAAATCTCCGTCCGTACAAAGTATTACGAAAAGTTCTTATCAGGAAGTCGCCGGTAAAGACAATGTTACAAAAATGCAGTATATCGATATCAAGCACTGGCTTCCGGGAGACATCCTATTGAAAGCCGACAAAATGAGTTCCGCTCATTCGCTCGAACTCCGTGTACCGTTCCTGGATAAAGAAGTCATGAAAACAGCCGGAGAAATACCTGCCCATCTTCGCGTCAACAACGTAGATACAAAATACGCGCTCCGAAAAGCTGCGTTGGAGGTTTTACCGGAAGAATGGGCTAATCGAAAGAAGGTAGGGTTCCCTGTACCAATCAGACATTGGCTCAGGCAGGAAAAGTATTATAACCGCGTGAGAGAATTATTCCAATCACAAATGGCCGGAGAATTCTTTCATACCGATGAACTGATGCGTTTCCTGGACGAACACTACCAAAACAAAGCCAACCATCAGCGCTACATTTGGACTGTGTACGTTTTCCTAGTCTGGTATCAGAAGTATTTCATTGACATGCAGGAAGATATATACGAAGACACCCCAACACACGCATATGCCTAAGAAAAAAAGCCATCACCCCGGGAGAACCAGAAAATGGTTCTCCCGGGGTGATTTTTTCACGTTTATTTGTTATTATTGTCGATAGTGCTATCATATAGTGTAATAAATTGTCAAAATATCTAGTATAATAGACATGAAAATACATAGAAAGAAGAGAAATTTCATGTTTCCATGGAAACGTTTCTATTAATTGGAGAAACATTTAGTTTTGAAAATTCCATAAAGAAAATAGAATTCATTCACCCTTGCCTAATGAATCAACCCCTTTTACCTTCAAGTCTTTATAATTCAGCTCCAATTTGGAATTTCCATGAGTTATCAATTTATTAATAAGAAAGCGTTATCAAATACTCTGAAACTAAAAATGGAAATAAAAACCAATTGGAGCATATTCAAGAGAATGTTCCGTGTTTCTGGTATGTTATACTTCAAATGATAGAGGTACAGCCAGACGGAAAAAAGTCGAAACAAGCATAAAGGGCGGAAACTACTATGAATATCGGGAAACGTTTACGTTACTTGATACACACCTACAACAAAACAGAACCAGATTTCAAGGAAGGCCCGGTTTTAGCTGCAGAGTGGTCTGCCATTTTGGAAAGAAAACTTCCCTTGCGTTATGAAATTGCATCCATACTTGCTAATAATTGGAACGTTCCCATTGGTTATTTAACCTCTTACGAACAAAATGACCTTTCGATCCATCGGGAATTGCAGGCTCTTCAGCATGAATTGCTGACAAATGATTCCCACGCAGAGGAAAGAATCAATAAGCTGGATCAGCCAATGTCTATCCATTCGATTGTTCAGGAGGTCATTTTCCACCTGCTGAAATCCGTCTATCATTATAAGAGAAATGAACTTGCGATAGCGTCCGAAATCGAACAGGAGTACTTGTCCTTAATGCTGCCTGATTACACTATATGGAAAGAAACCATTGCGTTTCAACGAGCATTTTTCTATTATTTCGGCGTGAAGTATTTCTATGAAGGGAAGACAGCAGAGTCCCTGCAATATTTCGAACGTTTGCTGGAAAAAACATCAGATACAGATGAAGTGGTATCAGTCATGCAAAACCTTGCACTGATTTCAAAGAATACCAAAGAATACGACCAGTCGATCGTTTATATGAGAGACCTGGCACAGTACAGCAGAAAACACAATCATCAACGTGGATTGTCCATTGCCCTGAATTACCTCGGGGTGCTCCATTTATTAAAAGAAAGCTATCCAACGTCGATTTACTATTTTGAAAAGCTAAACGAAATGGAGCTTGATCCTTTAATGCAATCCCGTCTCTATCATAATTTAGGCGTCCTGTATGGGAAGCAGGAGCGATTTGAAGAAGCGATCGCCATGTATGAGCAAGCGGTAGTATGGCGGAAGGCGTATAATATAGAGGAAGAAATGTTTTTATCCTGTCACGCTCTAGCCCGGAATCATCACCTCAATGGGGATGAGGAAAAGGCACATTATTATCTGAATCTCGCAAATCACCAGGCTGATAATGAAGAAGAACGGATGCTCGCAAAAATGATTGAAGCACAAATGCAGGAAGACAAGCATCCGGAAGAAGCAATCCGTATGTACGAAACGATTGCGACATGTGGTATAGCGACTATATTGGACGATATTTATCCGGTACTTATCCGGCTTTATACAAGAATTGGTCAAAAAGAGAAAGCAAGTCTGTATAGCAGGCGTTATAAAGAATTACACATTAAAATGCGAAAAGAAAAGGAAGCATAGGACAAGCATAAAAGGCGGGGTTTCCAAATGAACATCGGGAAGCGGTTAACTTATCTGATTGAAACCTATAACAAAATAGAACCGGACTTGAACACATGGCCGATTCCTGAAGTGGAATGGTCGGCTGTGTTGGGAAAGAAGCTGCCGCTCCGTCATGAACTGGCTGCGATTCTAGCAGAAAAATGGAACGTTCCAATTGCTTATTTGACGGCTTATGAACAAAATGATCTTACGATACATCGTGAGCTCCAACAGCTGCAACACGAACTGCTCACCAATGATGAACGTGCCGCGCAGCGCATGAGGGACCTGGATCAGCCGATGTCCATAAATTCTATTGTTCAGGAAGTCATTTTTCACCTCCTGAAAGCCGTCTATCATTATAAAGAGAATCAACTTGCTAAAGCAGCCCAAATCGAAAAAGATTATCTCGCTATCATGCTGCCGGATCGCCGGATGTTAAAAGAAACTGTCGCCTTCCAGCGGGCGTATTTCTACTACTTTGGGGTGAAATATTTCTTTGAGGGAAATGCAGCAGAATCACTTGACTATTTCGAACGGCTGTTGGAGAAATCAAACGATCCCGATGAAGTGGTGTCTGTCATGCAGAACCTTGCTCTTATTACAAAGAACAACAAGGATTATGACCAGGCGATTCACTATATGAAAGAACTGGAAAGCTTCAGCAGGAAACTCCATCACAACCGCGGTTTATCAGTTGCACTGAACTATTTAGGCGTTCTTCATTTGCTTAAAGGCAGTTACCCGACCTCCATCTATTATTTTGAAAAACTCAATGAAATGGAGCTTGAGCCATTGATGCAGGCGAGGCTTTATCATAACTTGGGAGTGCTCTATGGAAAACAGGATCGCTACGAAGATGCCATAGCCATGTATCATCAGACGATTGACTGGCAAACTTCTCGCGGCTTCGATGATGAACTGTTTTTCTCTTACCATGCTCTCGCCAGAAATTACTTCCACATAGGAAACCATGATCAGGCAGCACGTTTCCTGAATAAGGCTAAAGAGATTGCCAAAAATGAGGAAGAGAACATGCTCGCCGACATGCTGGACGCAGATATACTAGAAGAAGATAATATCCAAGAGGCGATTGCGATATATGAAAAGGCCGCAGATTACTTTGCCAATCTTCGCAAACTGGACGAAATCTATCAGAAGCTGATTAAGCTGTATGAAAAGAACGGCGACCCCAATAAAGCAGGTAAATACGAGCAGCTTCAGCACAAGCTTCATATCAAATTAGAGAAAGAAAAAGAAGCATAAAAAGACCTGCAGGCCAATATACCTCGCAGGTCTTTCTCAATCTCCTACATAGAAATGGGTGTCTATGATTGAAAAAATGGAAATATTGGCTATTACCGATCCTATGGATGGGCGTGATTTTCCACTCTTCCTCCCAGCCGTATCAAGAACAGAACATGAAACCATTCCTTTCTGAGCGCTTTGACCTAACTTTTATTACGCCATTTTTGGATGGAATCAGCTTCGTTTATCACCAGGAAGAAGTAAGTGTTGCTACACTCGGTGCGGCAGGATTTATCGAGTTTTTTATCCGTAAAGGAGCCCATGTGACAGTATTTATGATTTTGGCCGTTCTTTTTTATTACGCCTTTACGAAAACAACAGCTTTTAAACGGAGTCTTAGCGTCACTTTAGCATGGGTGTGCACGGTTTTATATGCCATCACGGATGAATGGCATCAGGGATTGACGCCGAACCGGACACCATATGCGGGGGATGTTGTGCTGGATGCTGTCGGAGCGTCGTTTGCTGTCATAGCGATAGTACTTCTTTCAACAATTCGACGGCAGCGTCGCTGAGAAGGAAATAATTTATGCGGAATATAAATATTTCCCGGGAAATGCACACCAAATGTCGAAAACTTTTCGGAATTTACTGAAAACCTTTCCATAACTCGACAAGCTTTTCATGGACAGTATGATAAGTTTAAGTTATCAACTGCCAAGGGGGAGTACACAAAGTGAATTTACGGTCGAGAATCGATTATTTGTGTAACATAAACGGGCTGACAATCGACATGCTGGACATCCCCGTCGAAGAATTGGACATGCTAGAGCAAGGGATGGTCCACCTGCCACCATCGAGTATCCAGCGTCTCTCCACTGTGTTTGATAGACCGGCTTCTTATTTTGAAGAGCATGAAGAGGTCAATCCGTGTCTGCATCAGCTTCTGATAGAATTTCAGCAGAAACTGCAATCCGATGAAGGTAACATGGAAAACCTGATCGTAAGAATTGAAAGTTATCAGCCGATTCCTTCGTTGCAGCAAGAGGTGATATACCACCTGTTACTAGCGGTCTACCACTATAAAAAGCAGCGCTTTGACCATGCATCGTGGCTGGAGGATAACTTTCTGTGTTACTTTCTGGACAAGTATCCCATTCTTAAACAAAATATCATCTTTGACAAAGCCATGTTTCATTATTTGGGCGTCAAATATTATTACATGCACAACTTTGATGAGAGCAAGCGCTACTTTGAGGAGTTATTAGAATTATCCAAGGAAGACAGGGAGCATAAAGCAGATTACTCCATGCTCACCCATTTTTCTCAGGGAGAACGTTTACGTGCTTAAGAAATAGGTTAAAAAGACATTTTGCCATCATGGCAAAATGTCTTTTTTTGCATGCTTCTAGATACCGAAAATTACGAAAGCAGTCAAAAAAGCAAGTTTCAACCCGTATTTTGTAGTGAATATACTCAATAAAGAAACACGGACGACCTCTAAATCATATAATTATACAAGGGTTGAAGAAAAACGTTCCCGAAAAGCATTTCTTCCGCACGCAAGGGACGAGCGGAAGAGCATGAATCAAAAGTATTTCCATATATGGAAAATAAACTGGTTACTTAAAAGTTTAAAAAAATAAAAAAGGATGTTTAACTTATGAATGATAAAGTAGATCTCAGTGAGGTTCTGCAGAACATCATCAGGCAGAGTGAAGCAGCTGAAATTGAGACGACAGAGGAAGTCATTGAACAGCTTAAGCAACAGTTAGGTTAATTCTTTTTAAAGAAAATGTAAATATCTTAGGAGACAGGCAAAATTCACTTTATGATTTTTGTTGAATCATGTAAAATAAAAGTGATTTGCTAGTTATTTTCAATAATTTACAAAAGTGAGGTCTCCTATGTTTGATATTACAAGCCTAATTATTGCATTTATACTCGCCGTACTGACAAGCTATATTTTGACCTTTCCTATTCGTAAATTAGCCGTGAAGTGGAAGGTAATGGATTATCCCGAATTACGGAAAATACATACAACTATAACTCCAAGGATGGGGGGAGTTGCAATATTTGCCGGTGTGGTAGTCGCTTTATTGTATCTGAGACCTCAAATCCCAGAGTTTTTACCAATAAGCATTGGCGCCACAATTATTATGGTGACAGGCCTACTGGATGACCGTTATCAGCTTCGGCCATTGGTGAAACTGACAGGGCAGATTATTGCAGCATCCATCCTTATCTTCTCTGGACTTCTGATTGACAATATAACCATTCCCCTTTATGGGATGATTGAGTTGAATATTTTTGTTAGTGTCATTGTAACTTTTTTCTGGATCATTGGCATAACAAATGCCATCAATCTGATAGACGGTTTGGATGGCCTTGCTACAGGGGTTTCAACAATTGCTCTTACCAGCATAACCGTCATGGCTTTTATTGATGGCAGGATGGCAGTAATATTGATTTGTATTTCCATTATCGGAAGTAATATAGGATTCTTATTTCACAATTTCTATCCGGCTAAAATTTACATGGGTGATACAGGCTCCCTTTTTTTAGGGTATTCGGTTGCCGTATTATCCATGTTAGGACTGTTCAAAAGTCTTACATTCTTCAGCTTTGTCATTCCTATTCTGGTCTTGGCAATACCAATTTTCGACACGCTTTTCTCCATCTTAAGAAGACTAATAAATAAGAAGCCTGTATTAGAGGCAGATAACCAGCATATCCATTACCAATTGATCGCATCAGGGTTCAGTCACCGTACGACTGTACTAATAATATATGCATTTAGTGCACTTTTCGGAGTTTTGGCTGTTTTCTTTTCTTATGCGTCTTTCGCATTGGCGCTTGGAATTACATTTCTGATTGTATTTATTCTGCATTTATTTGCTGAAATGACAGGTGTAGTAAAGGGTGGTAGGAAACCTGTTATTGATACAGTCAAAAACACGGCAGCTAAAACAGTCAATAAAGACAATAAAGATGATAAAGATGATAAAAAGAAAAAAAAGCGTACATCTTCGTAAAAAATAGGCTATAAGCAGCCTATTTTTTTTACGAAAAAAATGAAGTGCAGGCAGGCCCGCACTTCATTTTAATAATTGCTATCTTCATAGGAATCATTATTATAAGAAGTTTCTTTCGTAGATTCAATTTCCAAGTGACTGCGCAAGGTGTGTTGTATTTCGGCTAAAGAGGAATCGAAGATATTGTAATAGTATCTGCCGTTCAACCTGATTCCTTCACCCTCTAAAGTCAATTGTTCAATATTATCTACATTGAAGTCTTTATATTGTTTATAAAAGGCTAACATTTCCGAAATTTTCAAGTTCGTCGTTACGTTTTTTCCGACTTCCTCCGTTAATTCATCAACTTTCATAACAGAACTAGGCTTAGTCAGCTCATCAATTAAGCTTTTCAGAACTTGTTTTTGTCGATCAGCACGTCCTAAATCTCCCCGTGGATCCTGTTTGCGCATTCTTGCATAGCCGAGAGCTTCTTCTCCGTTTAAAACCATAGGTCCTTCGTAATAATGAAGTATCTCTGAGTCATCAGCGTTCTTTTCTGTAAAATCAAAAGGTACTTCAACTGGAATTCCGCCAGCAATATCCACTATATTTTCAAATCCTTCAAAGTTGATCGTGGCGTAATAATCAATCGGAATATCCAAAAATTGCTCTACTGTTTCTATAGTCATTTTAGCTCCGCCAAAAGCATAAGAATGGTTGATCTTATCTTCTGTACCTTTTCCGGCTATTGTAACTAGTGTATCCCTGGGAATGCTTACTAATTTCATTGTTTCTTTAGTCTGGTTGAAAGTAGCCACCATAATCGTGTCTGCTCTGCCGTTTGCACCACTGGTAGCATAGTCTTCGACCCCTAATAATAGGAATGAAACAGGATCATTGGATATGGAAACCGTATCCTGGCGTAACTTTGATTTCTCCCGATTCAAATCGTTGTAAGACTGGTCTGCTGCCTGGCTTGTCTGATAATAAAGATATGTGAAGCCACCGGTTATAATGAGCAGCGCTAAAACAAATACGGTAACAATTCTTCTTAATAATCTTTTACGGCGCTTTCTCTTCACCAATACTTTTCGCTTCATGCTGTTACTCCTTGTCTAAATAATACTTAATCATATAATTGCTCAATAAGCTTTTCACTGGAATTGCCATTAGAATATTGATTCCATGTACTGGCAAATTCGTGTATTTCATCCAACCTGAAGGAACGATTTTGGATGGTTTTCAAAACATCGTCAGTAGAAGTGAGAATTGGCCCGGGCAGGCTGTCAAAGTAATCCTCCCAGAAACCTCTCATCTTTGTATATTCCTTGAAGTCATATGCATAAAATATCATTGGTCGGTTTAATAATGCAAACTCATAAGGAATAGAAGAATAGTCGGTAATCAATATATCAGTTATAACTAATAATTCATTAACATCTGGGTAAGAGGTCACATCCATAATAAAATCAGGATAAGGATTATCGAAAGATTCCTGGACTGCTGGATGAAGCCGGATAAGAAAAACATAATCATCTTTTAAATGTGTGCGTAGTTTTTCCAAGTTTAAACGGATCTTCTGTTTTTTCAATTCGTTATCCCGAAAGGTCGGAGCATACAAAATGACTTTTTTGCCGCTTATTAAAGGAAACCTATGTTCAATATCCTTCTTGATTCTGCTCATTTTTTCGTTTTCGAAAAAAAAGTCCGTTCTTGGTATCCCAGTTCGCATGATTTTTTGATCGTCTATTCCGAAACTTTCCTTAAAGATAGTTGCCATCTTTTCAGAGCCTACTACCACTTGATCAAACGTTTGATAAACACTTAGGAATCTCTCTCTGGCCTTAGGAAGACGGAATTCCACCGTCGGATCTTTAAGTCCGAATTTTTTCACAGCACCGGCTGCATGCCACAGCTGAACACATGTAACTGAATCACGAAAGGTGGCGCTTGCCAGAAACCCGAAATAGTTATCTACAAAAACATGACGGGATGTAGCCAGGTGATAGATTCCGAGAATATAGGTGAATGGATGTTTCCTTATATCGAATGGGAGGACTTTGACGTATTCGTCTTCTTTGAAATTAATACGGCAGGAAGGATCCTTCAGTATCACTATTTCTCCATTGTACCGTTTTTTTAGAGCTTTTTCTACATACAAAATATTATCCCCAAAAGAAGCTACAAATACTGTTTTCTTCCTTAGGGGAAATAGTTTGAAAAGAGAGAAGCCTATTTGAAAGAAAATCAAATAGGCACTCACTAGAATTTCTCTAACCATTATTTACTTTAAGCATGTCTTTTTTGATTTTTGTAGTAGAAATGCCAACAGTACGAGGGAGATAGACCACTTCACAATGGTCTTCCAGAAAGTCGAACTTCCCTTTCCAATCATCACCCATCACGAAAACATCAACATCGTGATCAATGACATCTTGTACTTTTTGCTCCCAATCTTCCTCTGGAATGACTTCATCCACGTATTTAATTGCTTCTAGAATCATTTTTCTGTTTTCAAAACTATGATATGCCTTCTTATTTTTTATATCGTTAAATTCGTCAGTAGAAATAGCGACAATCAAGTAGTCACCTAATTCCTTGGCACGGCTAAGCAGGTTGATGTGCCCCCAGTGCAATAAATCGAAAGTTCCGTATGTGATAACTTTCTTCATTTATAATTCCTCCTAATCTATTTATCAGTATTCGCCAATTTTCTAGAATAATATTGCTCTCACACTTAGTCATTATAATACCCATTTATGTCATGAGGTTAACATAGAATTAACAATTCCTTTAAACTATCATAATATTAAACATTTATAATGATAAAGTTAATCATATTTTATTATACTTGTCCTGTATGGAGAATACAAGAACCTATGTAATGGAATAATTTCCATATAATCCCCACTTGAAATTGCTATACTTCCATCTAAAAGACTATTAATTCCATATCTATTTTCACAAAAAAAGCATTCTCTTAAAGTGAGAATGCTTTACTAAAAACTACTTTTTATTTTTCTGGGTTGCTGCGATGGACTTTATCCATCTTTCCTTGTAATTTTCTTTGCTGAATTTTTCATTTACAAATTCAGCTGCGTCTTCTCCCATCGCTTTGGTTTTTTCAGGATTTTTAAACATGTAAAGCATACTTTCAGCTAACCCTTCAATATCTTTGTCTTCGACTAGCAACCCTGTCTGATCGTGTTGGATTAACTCATTTGGTCCGTATTTAATGTTATAGCTTATAACAGGTGTCTTATTGGCCATGCTCTCTAAAATAGATAATGCGAAACCTTCTGTTTTTGAGGTCAATATGGAAAATAGTCCTTTTTGATAAATAAGGTCAGGATCATGGGTATATCCTTTCATACTTACATTATTTTCAAGCCCAAGTTCTTTAATAAGTTCTTCCAGCTTTTCGGTTTCAGTACCTGTCCCCCAAACTTCCAGTTTTGCTTCCGGCATTTGCTGTACTACCTTCTTGAAAGCTCTAATAGGATGATCAATACGCTTAAGTGTAGATAATCTGCTGATAATAACACCAAGTTTTTCGTTTTTCTTCTCTTTCTTTATCATTTCCTTCAAAAAGTTACGCTTTTTTTCTTCGTGAAAGTGTGGGACGACATGGAAGAAAGATTCTCCACCGTATCTTTGTACAAGATCGTTCTTTTGTTCTTCTGTCAAAACGAAAGCCCCATCGTAATTATCCAAGTATTTTATAGCATCTCTAACTTTGGGCACAATTTCGCCATCTTTTTGGAATGGATACTTCACATGACAGCTGTGTAGACGCCAAATTTTAGTCGCCGCTGATTTATCCAGTTTACCTAGCACAGAATCAGTGCTCCGTGTATCCGATACAACCACTGGATTTTCTGATTCTTTAAGAATTTTTTCAAGCCATGCGACTTTTAAGTCATCATCGTTGAAATAAGTTTTTTCCACTTCGCCATTATTCGGATTAAAAATGTTAATTCTTTGGATTTTTCCTTTTTCTGCATTTTCCCACTGGGATAGATAGGCATTTCCGTACGGGTCATAATGAATGATTTGTCGTGGCTTATTATATTGAAAGTCCATATAAGAGACACGACGAATGTTTCCCGCCTGATCATATTCAACTCGACTAGTTCGGTACCGGTTTTCATTAAAATAATCGATGAAGTTTAGAGTGTCGTTTTTATCAAGATCGATATACTTTATATATAGCCCGTTTTTATAAACTCGGTAACTATTATATCCGCTTCTTTTATCCAAAGCTCCTCCATCTGCTAGTTCTTTGAGTGAAGTTTTATTATGGGAGGGGATTGAATTTACAGGTTCATTGTTTCCCTCCAGTTCTTCATACATATTTCGAATGGTAACATCAGGGTGAACTTTCCCCATTTCAACTAGTTTTTTCCTTATTTTCGAATATTTCAAGTTATAATTGAACGTGACCATTTCGACATCATAACCCATTTCAGCAAAAGTAGAAGCTTGTTTTAAGGATGCTCTTGTTAACCCACCGCGTGCGAGATCAATCGAATTGATTAAGAAGTACATCGTATGTTTATCAGCCATGTGATTCACCTGCTTTTCTTAAGGATTATTATTCTGTTATTCTCTCATGCTCATCAAGGTAATGCATGGATAATGTTCGACTACTAATTTTCTTTTCCTACCGTATTTAAATATAAACAGTAAAAATATCCCTTTATCTTCAACTCTACATTATCTCTAAGGGTAACGTCCATGAATATTACAAAGAGATTAACGAATGATTGCAATTTTAATAATTCGATTAAAAGGTGGAGTTAAACCATGCGAACTAGTGAGCTTTCCTCTTATACTTGTATTTGGTGACAAAATTCGAGGAATTGCTCAGGAGTGAATGGCCATGGAAAGAAATGAAACCTTCGACACATTTAAGTTCTTGGCAATGTTTGGTGTAGTAGCTATTCATACAGGAACTTTTCAGCATACTGGGGAAGGAGAATATTTAGATTTTGTAGTGGACGCGTTTTTCCGTTTCGGAGTTGCGTATTTTTTTATGGTAGCTGGTTTCTTCCTAATGAATAAGACGAGTGAAGCGGAAAGCCCGTTAGATTACGTTAAAAAATACCTAGGTAAACTAGGAAAGATACTACTGACGTGGAGCCTTTTTTATTTCATATATGATATGATACGTCTTTATTTGCTTGCTGAAAAGAAGACCCTTGGTGCTGCATTAACGGTATGGAAGGGATATTTCTTAGAGTTCTTCCATTGGCAGACCATTCTTTACGGTGCAAGTGAAACACACTATCATTTATGGTATTTATACGCATTGATTTGGTGTGCCGCAATTCTATATATTTTCATTCGGTTTAATTTGGTTAAAGTACTGTTATTAGTAAGTTTTGTGCTAAACATGATTGGTCTTCTTGGACAATCCTACAATTTCTTTTATGAATTGAACATTCAGACAAGGGATCCTTTCTTTTTTGGTCTGTTTTACACTGCCCTAGGAGCAGTTGGTGCCAAATATAAAAATAGCTTGCAATTGAAAGCTCGTAAGATCAACACTTTTACGATGGTGCTGTTATTATTTACATTTTCAGCATTGCAGGTTGTGGAAGCATACATCAGTTATTACAACTTTGGCGGAAAGGTGGGTAACTACTTTATCATGACTATTCCGCTAGTCCTCTTCATGCTTTTACTTGCTTTAAGATTTCCGCATTTAGGGAGAGGTACATGGTTTAATAAGATAGGAAAGAATACATTAGGAATTTATGTGATTCATGCATTTTTTATCAGTCTTCTGCTTACCATCCTGACACTGGGGAAATGGGAAGAGTTGAAAGATACAGTTTGGTGGGGGCTCGGATTTACTCCTTTTATCTTTTTAATTTCTTATTATGCTTCCGTATTGCTTCAACAGGTTAAAAAAAGTCTAAAAGCAAGGAAACGGGTCTAGGTGAGGTAAATTTGAAAATAATTGAAGGAAATCTTATAATATTCGTTAGATTTTTAAAGTAGAGAAGGGAAGTATTCCTGATGGAAAATGTATCCTATAAACACGGTCACTTAATTTCCTTAGTACAACAAAGCGGGAATTACCAATTTCAAATTTCTATGAAAGAAACGTTTTTTGAAAATGTACAAACATGGTCCTTGCTTCTTAGAAATAGAAGTACGGAGGAAGAACTCCCTATCGAAACCAAAGTGGTAGAAGAAGGAGAAGAGTACAAGTTACTTGAAGGTAAACTTAATTTTAAAAACCACCAACAACTTCTCCTTGATGGTTTGTATTGGGACGTTTATCTCCATGGAGAAATTTCCGAGGAAGAATCTAAGAGAAAGCGTATTAAAGCAACAGAAGGCGGCTTGGAGTTGTCTTATCAACTTCTGGAGAGCAAAGAAAAAATATTCTACCCTTACATTACTAAAAAAGGAAATTTTTCTTTTGCTATCAAAGATTATCGCATTTTAGCCGGTATTAATCATGTGTTCCTTGACGGTGATGGCTCTTTAACGGTTGAAGGATATTTTGACTTCCCGCCTTATTCCAGGGATTCTGACTCAGTGATAGAAACAAACCTTATTATCAGAAATAATTGTGATAAAGAAGAATTACGAATTCCGTTCGAGCTCGGCTTTGACGAAGAACATAACAAGCTGGATAAGTATTTCAAAGCTTCATTTGATTTGAAGCCCCACGTGAATTTAACGGACAAAAAGTATTTCAAGTTTTATGTGGAGGCAAATGTCCAGACGGAAAACGGAAACGAGTGGATAGAAAGCGGACGTCTTAAATACCGGAATAAGGATAAGGAATTGTTACGTCAGCAGCATTCCTTCATTATCAACGATGTAAAAGTAGACATCCGTATCAAGCCGACAAAAAAATCGAAGTTCCTTTCGGTTTCATCAATGGAAAGAAACTTTAAAAAAGAACTTGTCCAAAACACGAGAAAGACGATTACCAAAGTCAGAAGAAGTAAGCGGTTATTGAAAGCCTATCAGTTTGCCTTCCGCATTTTCAGTTTTATGCCTAAGGACAAAAAACTGGTCATGTTTGAGAGCTTTCACGGTAAGCAATATAGTGATAGTCCAAGAGCCATTTATGAATATATGAAAGATCATCATCCGGAGTATAAATTAGTCTGGAGTGCTGATCGGAGGCATATTCAATTATTCCGTGAAAAAGGCTTGGATGTGATCAGAAGGTTTTCCCTGAAATGGCTGTTGACGATGCCGCGAGCAAAGTACTGGGTGACCAATGCCAGGCTGCCACTATGGCTGCATAAACCTATAGGCACCAAATACTTGCAAACATGGCATGGTACGCCATTGAAACGATTGGCAGCTGATATGGAAGAAGTTCATATGCCTGGTACAAATACGGAAAAGTATAAGGAAAACTTTACGAGGGAATCGAGTAAGTGGGATTATTTGGTGGCTCCTAATGAATATTCCGCGAAGATATTTGAGCGAGCCTTCCGATTCGATAAAGAGATGATCGAATCAGGCTATCCGCGCAATGATTTCCTTTATAGCCATAATAACAAGGAAGATATTGATAAGATAAAGGAAAAGTTAAATATCCCATTAGATAAAAAAGTTATCATGTATGCCCCAACCTGGAGAGATAACCAGTTCTATCAGAAAGGCCGATATCGCTTCAATTTAAGCCTTGATCTGGACAGGCTGCGAGAGGAACTTGGTGAGGAATATGTGGTCGTTCTGCGGATGCACTATCTCATTGCAGAAAATTTTGATTTATCCCCTTATCAGGGCTTTGCTTACGATATGTCCACTTATGAAGATATCAGAGAGCTTTACTTAATTTCAGACATATTGATTACGGATTATTCGTCTGTATTTTTTGATTATGCCAATTTGAGAAGACCAATGATTTTTTACGTGTATGATCTTGACGAATACCGTGATAAGCTTCGTGGTTTCTATTTTGATTTTGAGAAAAAAGCTCCTGGCCCACTGACTAAGACCACGGGGGAAGTGATCAGCGAAATCAAGAAACTGGATAAGAATGGTTTCGTGCTGCCAGATGACTTTGAGGAATTCCATGAAAGGTTTTGTTCATGGGAATGCGGGGAATCTACGGAACGTGTAGTTAACCAGGTTTTCAAATAACAGCTAAAGACTCTGCCGGTACTCCACATGAATGTGCCGGCCGTCTTTTTTTTGTAAAGAAAGTGTCATTGAGTTTTTTGAAGGTTATTAGTATAATTTGATGAGTTATGACGAACAGTCAATCAAGGAAGGACCTGCTATGAAAGCTGCATTTATCGTTTTAAAAGAACAAATCAAATATTTTTACCTTGTAAGAAGACTATCATGGTATGAAATGAAAAGCTCTAACATGAACACCTACCTGGGTGTTTTTTGGGAACTATTGAACCCGGCGATCCAAATTGCGATATACTGGTTTGTCTTCGGATTCGGTATCAGAGGACGGGATGGGATTGACGGAGTTCCGTTCTTTCAGTGGATGCTCGCTGGTATTGTCGTATGGTTTTTGATCAACCAGGGGATATTACAGGCATCTAAATCGATATACACAAAGATTAGAATGCTTTCTAAGATGAATTTTCCAATGAGTGTCATTCCTAATTACGTGATTTTTTCTAAATTTTATCCGCATTTGATGCTATTGGGACTTGTGATTGTATTGTTGCAGTTCTTGGGCTATCCCATTAATATTTACTATATTCAGCTGCCATTATATACTATAGCTGTCTTATCTTTATTATTTGCGATATCATTGATTACTTCCACATTGTCAACTATCATCCGTGACGTCCAGATGCTGCTTCAGGCAGTCCTGAGAATGTTACTTTACCTGTCACCTATTTTGTGGAATGTAGATTCATTAGATCAAGAATGGTTGAAAATCATCATGAAAATCAACCCTTTCTACTATATCGTCGAGGGTTATCGACACTCGTTGATTGGCCAAGGCTGGTACTTTATCGAAGAATGGCAATATACTTTATATTTTATAGGTGTAGTTGCTTTACTATTCCTGGTCGGTTCCATGCTGCATGTCAGGTTCCGAAGACATTTCATTGACTTTCTATAATTAAATGGATGTGATCATCATGACTAAATCAGTCATCGTAAGAAACGTAACGAAAAAATATAAGCTGTTCGACAATCAGAAAGAACGTATGCTTGATTTAATTGTTCCCCGCAAATCTTATGGGGAAGACTTCTATGCATTACAGAATGTCAGTTTCGACGTGGATGAAGGGGACATTGTCGGTTTCGTAGGTGTCAATGGCTCAGGTAAATCCACGCTCTCTAATATAATTGCGGGCATTGTACCTGAAACTTCAGGTTCAGTCGAGGTGAAAGGACAAGCAGCCTTGATTGCTGTTAATGCAGGGCTTGATAACAAGCTTACCGGGCGTGAGAATATTGAACTGAAACTACTAATGCTTGGATTCAGCAGAAAAGAAATTGAAGCACTTCAGGACGATATCATTGAATTCGCTGAAATAGACAAGTTCATTGACCAGCCGGTAAAATCATATTCAAGCGGGATGAAATCAAGGCTCGGTTTTGCTATTTCTGTAACGGTGGACCCTGATATCCTGCTGATTGACGAAGCATTATCCGTTGGTGATAAAGCATTCGCAGAAAAAAGCCTTTCCAAAATGCATGAGTTCAAAGAAAGCGGCAAAACAATGTTCTTTGTCAGTCACTCGATTGGGCAGATGAAAAAGTTTTGTGAAAAAGTGCTCTGGCTGGAATATGGCGGAGTGAAAGAATTTGGACCTGCTGAGGAAGTTCTGCCTAAGTATGAGGAATTCTTAAATAAATTCAAAAAAATGTCAAAAGCAGAAAAGAAAAAATATAAAGAAGAAGCTATTAAGAAGCTGAACACGTCTCCAGAAGGAATTGCTTCTACATGATTTTCACATACGCCCCTGCATAGTAATGGAGGGGCTGCTTTACTTGGATGAAAGGGTAAATGGGGAAAATCCAAGTATTGCAGGTGATGAAATTGAATCATGTAACAAGTAAGAATGGGTTGGACGAAATTCAATTAGCCAGGGCTTTTGCCATCTTAGCTGTGTTGGTTGTACATTCCTCTTCCAGTGGAGTGACACAGGTACCAACTGATTCTTTGCTTTACCCGATCTATAATTTTCTGAATATCGCTGGGAAATTGGGGACACCGACATTCATTATGCTCAGCAGCTTCGTATTGTTCTATAATTACTATCCTAGAAAAACGGATTTTCAATTAATCAAACGATTTTATCAAAAACGCCTGAAGTTTATTATTGTACCGTACATTTTATTTTCCCTGTTGTATTTTTTGATAAAATGGTATGTCTATTATGATTACGGAAGCATCACTGACGCTGCAAGCAGATTTTTATACTTATTAGCTTTAGGTAAAAACCACCCACATCTATATTTTGTATTTATCAGTGTCCAGCTGTATTTACTTTTCCCGCTGCTATTGATCTTGTTTAAGAAATTAACGTTTTTACGCTACCATGCGATCTGGATTGGGATAACTTTGCAATGGGTCTGGGTGATTTTAAATAAAAATTACTTTCATATTACCTTGAAGGGTTCTATTTCGTTATCGTATTTATCCTTTTATTTTATCGGGGCGTATCTTGGGATTTTTTACTTTGATATCAAAAACAAGATGCAGCAGCCCGAGTATAAGGACAAAGTGTTGATTCCGGTTTTCATAGGCTACGGGGCAATAGTGATGCTCTACACAGGTTATATGTATTTGGTCAGAGTAGGGGGTTATAAGGCAATAGCCGATTCACTCCCTCAGTTTGTTACGAGCTATATCAGTGAGTTTACCTGGGCAACACATGCCTTATTAGCTGGTTTGGTGCTGTTTTACCTGGCGCATAGAGCGAATAAGAAGTTCAGTTCCAGATCAAAGATGATATTTATGGAAATTGGAGCAACCTCGTTTGGAATATATCTGATTCATCCCCTATATTTGATGGGAGCAAGAGCGTTATTCCCCGGGGGCAGTCCGCTTGAATATCATAGCTGGCAGGTCATCACATTCTTATTAATCAGTTCAGCCAGCTGGGCTGTTGTGAGGCTCACTTTTCACTTCGTTCCGAAATATTGGATTATTTTCGGGAAACTGGCGGAACAGCAAAAGCTGCCGAAGAATAATAAAAGAACACAGTATAAGCGTTCAAGTTGACTTTTAGTCGTAATGGTCCTAGGAACGATTTGAGGCTGATTTCATGAAGATATCGTATTACAGTTTTGTTGGATTGTGGCTGATCACTTTTTCATACGCCATATACAAATTTGTATTAGGTGCAGGTTATTGGGGAAATCCACTAAAATATTCTTTTTTATTTTTTGCGGTGGCGATAATAGTCAATAATGGGCTTAATAAAGTACTGACCATAATTATAGCAACCTATCTCTTCTTTGGATTGTCAATCATTTATAATATGATTCGAAGTTTCCCAGCTCCTCCAAATTAGAAAATTTTCACGCACAAAAAGCTCGGGTTCGTGCGAAGCCACTGAATAACTACCAAGCTTAGAAAAGGGCTGTCCCAAAAGGCTTCTTAGAAACAAAAAACCACGAAGAAGGTGACTTTTCTTCGTGGTTTTTTCGTATATAAAAAGAAGATTTTTGCATTGTTCGATTGTCAATTTGATCAGGGAAACGATGACACTCCTACAGGAGAGGGAGACTTGTCGTCTTCCCCGTGGACAGAGAATCGTTTCCCAGCCACACTTTTCCGGTATCAACAATACAGAAAAGGCTGCCCCAATTATTCTATTAAAGACTCATGGGACAGCACTTTTCTTTAGTAGTGAATCTATGAGCGAGAGGCTGTACCCCTGCGGCAAGCAAATTCGTGAGAATCAACAAATTTCTGATAGTGTTATAGATTTGACTGAGAAAATAGATTGACCGCCAATTGAGGAGTAGAAAAAGCTTCTTTTTGAAGTACTTCTGCCTTACCCCTGATGAGGTCAGTATGGTTTGCCTCGTTTGCCATTATGTTTTCTACCTGTGTAATGATTGCCTGGCTGTCCCAATTTTCTTCTCCGACGTGTCCAGCAACCGGCTGTTCGCAAATAGAAGAGAAGGAATCAATTTTAGGATCATAAGAAATAGCTACAAACGGCGTATGATTAATAGCAGAAAAGATCAATGAATGAAGCCTCATTCCAATCAAGAGACGAGACTGTCCGATCAATGAAATTTTTTCCTGAATAGAGGCATCCCCTGGAGCAACATAACTGGCTTCACGCATCATACCTACAATATCATAGGAAGCTATCTCATCAAGCTTTCCATGCATTGGGACAAATACAATGGTATTTCCTTGCTGAACGAGGTGATCCAATGCATTTGCAATTCGCACTTTGTAATCTACGGTTGTGGACCAATCCCTGATACTCACGGCAATATAGGAAGAAGGGACATCATTTTTCTTAAGCCATTCATTGGTAAATGATTGTGCATCAATGCTCATTACTGGATCTGGCACCACTTGAGAGCTCTTTGTTACACCGATCTTTTCAAGGAGTGCTTTCGAATCTTCATCACGCACAGTAATCAGGTCCACCTTGTTTAAGGTTTTCTTGACCATCCATTTACTGAGGCCTTGTTTTATTGGTCCCATTCCTTGCGCATATACGAATACTGGTTTATTTAGCCACTGTCCAATTTTCATGATTCCGGCATAATAAGGAATGGATTTCATGCCTGTCTCATCCTGAAGCAGGCTGCCACCTCCGCTAATCAGACCATCTGAACTTTTTATCGCGGAAATGACATCTTTGATTTTCCAACGGTTTACTGCATCAGTTCCATAGGTAGCCTTGGTTGTCTCTGGGTTGTTCGATAGGACTGTAAGCTTAATATCTGGATTAATACCTTTCAGTGCCTGAACGATAGAAAATAAAATCGCTTCATCTCCCACATTATCGAAACCATAATATCCGGATAATACAATATGCATCATGACCACCTCGTTCTAAGCACTTTGGAAAGATAACGGAATATGAATCTAAAACAGTAAATGGCAATAATGCCGATGACATAGCCAAATGCCAGGCTGTAAGCTGTACGCAGAAGAGAAATATACAAAGGTATATGAAAGTGGGTGAACGTGTTCATCATGGACAAGAATCCGATAACACCAGGAACAAGAAGGAATACCCCCCATTTTTTGTTTATCCCCATGACATATAACGCCAGCAGATAAAAAGGGAAACCAATAAGAAATTCTTTTGTTCGTGGTCTTACGAATAATAATTCTTCCAGTTTTTGTCGCACCCATAGTTCAAATGCCAATACCGATCCAGCATTGCCAGTCCGTGAAATATAATAATAACAAACAAAGGCAATTAGACCGATAATAAAAAGATGGCCATAGGTTATTTGTCTATTCCATATATTCATAAATGTTTTTTCTTTGTAAAGGGAGAGGATTTTATCCCATACCGCATAAATGACAAAGAATAAAATTGGGACGATATATACTAGCTTCACACCACGAAACAGCTCGAATCCCGTAACATAAGGAACACCGTTTAACAGGCCGGTGACTATTACGATTCCGGCAAAGCTGATGCCTATTGCTTTCGAATATTGTACAGTGATCCTTCCAGTTTTTGTCGAGCCTTCAGCTGTAGCTGCAACTGCATAAATAGGTGTGATGACAGCTACAATCAGAGCGAATCCTTTGATTAACATGATCGACCCTAATAAAAGATAAGCGATGGATAGCAGCCCCATGAAAATTAGAGCAGCAACTCCAAGCTTGTTGTGGAGAATGTCACTTGCTGCCAGGAAGGACAATAATGTGCCTGCAATCAAGAGAGAAACAGTCATCCACCAAGGTGTATTGATTTTGTTATAAGATTCGGGGGCGCCCGTCTCAAAATAGTCAGGCATTTTATTGATGGCAGTTTCCATGTATTGAGACGCATTTTTCAATGTTTCTGAAGGTTCATCATTTTTCAGATGAAAGAATATCGCTCTAATATTTCTTTCCTTAACGGCACGTACTGTTGTATCTACACTATCTTCCATCGTGCGTGTCCCTAAGCTTAGACTGTGGAGGCGTATCACATCGTAATCAGACTGTCTGACTACGGTTTGCAGTCCATGCTGGTTGGCCATTTCAATCATATAATAGCCAATACCTGCCTTATTAAGCTGTTCGCCCCATTTTTTAATTTTAGAAACGTCAGGATAACCGACTACTTCTACACCTGAAAATAACACCCGGCTGAATGCAGCATTTTTCAGCTCAACAGTTTCTTCGACAGCTTGCGCATTCAACGCTGGATCTTCATGATTTTCTAACCGCAATATGTAATTCAGGCCGTTTTCTTTTATTTTGTCGATAGCCTTCTGGTTATATCCAAGGGGGTATTGGGGCAATTCACCCTTTTTATCAGAAATGAAATAAAGCTCTTGACCATTGATCGTAACTTCTTTCGGATTAAACGTTTCGTTGATTTTATCTACATAGTATTCTTTTTCAGGTACAGTGATATAAAACCCTTGTTCTTTTTGTTTGTAATCTCCTTTAACCCCAAGTAACTCCAGTTTTTCCTCCAGTTCTTTCTGTCCATACATCGTTAATATGTCCTGTCTTGCCCACGAGGATAAGGTGGATGGGGCAAGACTCACGGTAGTTAGTCCGGATTCTTCTAATGTTGAAAGGGCATGATCCAAACTCATATTGTTATCAACTGTCAGGTCATGTATATCTTGATAAGGAACAATGAATTCAAAAGTGTCGTTTTCCGTTTCCGAGTTCCATCTTTCATATAAACCAGGTAACGATACAAGAAGTAGCAGTATGATCAAAGACCATAGCCAAAGCTGTTTTTTCAATACGATTTCAGTCCTTTCCCTTGGGTCTTTTCTAGATAGTATGCCTCATCCCAGGAATTTACCGACGATGGGAAGGTTTTTAATGGTACGTTTATCAATGATCTTCCACAAATATAACTGTAAAAAGTATAAGCACCCGCCAATCAAAGCAGCTACAGCCACATATGAGAAAGCTTCTATTCTTGTCCAGGATGCGATATCAAACGTTAATGTTGGAAGCCCTACACACAATCCCATAAGGATAGAAGATACAATAATTACGGATGTTTCCTTTTTAGACACTCGGTGTTCCATCTTAGTAAAAATAAAATAACTATTTATTACATAAAGAATAAAATACACAAATAGTGTCGACAAAGCGGCTCCTGTTAAACCAAATAATTGAATCAGGGAGATATTCACAAAGGTTTTTAAAACCACTCCCCCTATGATAATCAATGCTGCTTGAAGAGCAAGGTTCATTCCCTGCAAAATACCTGTACCGAGCACCGTCAAAGAAGTGAACACAGAACTGAATCCGATAATTGCCAGCACAAGGCTTCCCTCCAGGTCAGTAAACAAGGCCAGATTGATCGGCAGGGTCAATGCCAAAAGTCCGAATGCAGCCGGCCAGGAAAGGATGTGGGTAATTCGGTGTGTCTTTTCTATCAATTCCCGGGTCTTCGTGTAATCTCTTTCCGCCAGCTTTGTTGTAATCAGCGGGATCAGCGGAAGAACGACGGAAGTTGCGAATACCGTAGCAATTTGTACTAAAGAAAGTCCACGTCCATAGATACCATAATAATAATTGATTTCATTCGTTGCTTTCCCTGCAGCCTTCAGTCCATAGGGAATAGTGAAAGAGTCTACGAAATTTAGTAAGGCCATTGTAATGGTGCCGACAGCAATGGGAATGGAAACCTTAAGAATCGTTCTGCTCCAGTAGGAGAACTGCTCTGTTGAGTATTTCTCGCCGGAAGTGATTTTCAAGTCTGAACGAATGTATTTGACTCTTAAATAAAGGAGTGAAATCAATGCCCCAATAACAGACCCAGCCATTATTCCACCAGCGACAACCCGATCGGAGTATCCCTCACTGACCAGGTAGTATGCCAGTACCAGAATGATTCCTACTCTGAATAATTGCTCGAGTACCTGAGAAACAGCTGTCGGGTTCATATTATCAAAACCTTGGAAAAAGCCGCGATAAACGGCCATATAAGGTGCAACTAATAATGTCACTCCTACAACAATAAGAGCCAAGCGTGTGCTTTGGCTTCCCAATGCTGCAGCTATGAAAGGTGAAAAACTGTAAATGAGTGAAAAGCTTAATAATCCAAATAACACAGCAAGGATACTTGCAGTTACGTAAATTTGTTTAATATCAGTCTGTCTGCTTTTCGCTCTTGCTTCTGCAATCAGTTTTGAAATAGCAATTGGTATACCAGCGACAGATAGAATCAGTGCAACCATATAGACAGGGTAGACAAGACTGAAGATACCCAGAATTTCATCTCCGGCAATGTTCTGAAGCGGAATTCGAAATACACTTCCTAAGAATTTGGAAACTAATGTTGCTATCGATAAAATGACAGTGCTTTTAAAGAAAGTTGAACGGCTCATGTTGAATTTCTGGCTTTCAGTTTAAGTATTTGCCATGCAAAGCGCGGCAAAGCAAGCATCCTTCTCCATCTGCTGGGCTGCTTCAAAAGCCGGTATAACCATTCGAGGTTAAGCTTCTGCCAGAAAAGTGGAGCACGTTGTACGGTACCTGCAATTACATCGAAGCTGCCGCCGACGCCAATGAATATTCCACTATTACAATAAGAGATATTCTCAGAGATCCATTTTTCCTGTCTTGGTACTCCTAGAGCTACAAAAGTGATATCCGGCTTGGCTTTCTTGATACGTTCAGCAATATCATTATCATCCCAATTAAAATAACCATCCTGGGTGCCGACGATTTCAACATCAGGGTAATCTTTCTCAATTGTTGCTTTTGCTTTTTGTAAGGTTTCGGGTTTAGCACCTAATAAAAAAACTCGATACTTTTTTTTATTAGCCAGCTGTAACAGGCTGATCATCGTATCATATCCTGTCACCCGTCCAGGAAGCGGCTTGTTCAGCAGCTGGGCTGCTTTTACGATACCAATACCATCAGCTGTTACATAAGTTGCTTGCCTGATAAGTTCCATGAATTTCATATCTTCTCTAGCTTTCATTACAATTTCAGGATTTGCTGTGATGACGAAAGCTTTTTTTTGCTGTCGAATGTCATCATCTAGCGTGGATACAAAAGAGGACAAATCCGTATGTAAAAAGGGCACTCCCATAATTTCGACAAATTTCATACCAAGAATACTCCTTCAATTTAATTCATTAATACTTTAAATAATATAACATAAAAGGGAAGTAACAAATAGTTGTCACTTCCCAAATTTAAACTCACTTTACAAAATTTTATTCTACTACTGGCAATAATTTCAAACTGGTACCGTAGTTTTTATAGCCATGGCTATAAACATACATTTCAGAATAACTGTTGCCTAGCACATTCTTCGGTATGACATTATACCACGTACCATTGGCGTGTACACTTCTTAGTATTTCAAAAGTAGTGCCTGATTCTTCGATCTGGTATAACTGATTGTCGCCAACTTTCGGCTCTGAACGGACATTCACTGAATCTGCAATGGTCATGGCAAGGTCGTTTTTACCCAGTTCAGGCTTCGTACCATACTTGTTACTTAGATATTTGTCCATACGATACATATAACCGGCAATTTTTTGCCCCCAGTAAGGATCGGAAGCATATCTTACGTTCATGCCAGTGTTTTTATTGCCTAGGTGATCCCCTTCATAACGCCAGTCACTTATCTTGAAATAACCTGGAATGATGAAGTCACTGGCCGCCTCAAGGATTCCTTCCTCAAAGCTTTCATACGTATAAGCACCTTCATAAGGGTTACTGTCAACTGCACCGATACCAAACAGGTTGTTTTTATCCTGGGCAATTGCGCTTTTTCCCCAATTGCTTTCGTGGATAGCGTGAGCAAGAAGATACATGGCATTTGTGCCATACATTAGCTCAGCTTTTTTAAAGTCATCGCCAGTCCCAATCAAAGGACTGTCAGGTTTGGCATAGCGGATATATTCATCCAGTTGCTCTGCTGTATACTTTGTATCCGTATAGAGTGGCATTTTATTGAAGAACTGGTTAGCAACACCGACTTTTGTTCCCCTGGTATTGTGGAAAGTGTGCCCGTTCCAGCTATAGTATTTCGTACCTTCTGCCATGAATGACGGAGCCTTCCCGTATACATAGCTTGCCCAACTTTCCCTGATCGGGTTATAGATGAAGTGAACAAGGTCCCCGTTTTTATTCTGATAGTATGAACGATCCGTTACCAGGTGACTGGAGTTCAAGTTGACGGTATCAGGTTTGACATAGCCTGTAACGTCAGCCGTTTGCACTTTTACCCAATCTTCGGTCGAATCGATAAATTCCATTTCGACACCAGAAGTTACATAGGTATGGTGGGAAGTGAAATCTGGATTTTCATAAATGACGGTATATTTGTTAGAAACAGCGATACCTTCATCAATCCAAAGGACATTATTCCCTTTCATGACAACCTGGCTAGCTTTGGCGGCGCTCTTCGCTTCCTGGAAGGTTTCATACTCTCCGCGAACCACAGGCTCTTCATTTGTGGATAAGTTGACCACCTTGTAATCCAGTGGAACAGGTGGGTGGATGATGTCTAGCATTCTACCAATGACACCAGCAGTTTGTGCTCGAGTTGTTTTATCCAACGGGGCGAAGAAACTATGGCCTTCTTTATCAACCTTACCGTTGATAATTTCTAAATAAATAAGACGTTGTACAGCTTCCCGATATATCGGATGGATTTCATCGGCATCTTGGAAGTCTAGTGGGGCTTTTTCAGAAATGACCCCTTTTGATTCGACAGCCCTTAACATCATGACAGCCATTTCCTGGCGGGAAATCTTTTTACCAGGTTTAAAGGTTCCATCAGGATAGCCGTTAACAATATCCTGGGTGCTTGCCGCAGTGATGGCAGGGTAGTACCAGGCGCCAGGATCGATGTCGCTGTAATTAGTAGTTTCTGAAAGTTCAGCTACGGAGTAACCTGAAGTAGCAAGTGTTTCAATTTCAAGTGCTCTGACAAGGAAAGCAGTAAATTCTGCACGTGTAACATCCCGGTTAGGGCGATATGTACCATCATTATAACCAGTCATTATTCCTTTTTCGATCAGTTCTCTCATTTCTTCTTCAAAAAAGTGACCGGTTATGTCATCGGCTGCGTTGACTGGTCCTGTTTTGAAAAAAGAAAATGCAACAATGAAAATCAACATTGCTAATAGAATTCTTTTCATATTATGTCTATTCCTCCCAATTGTGTTTATATTCTCTATTAATTTATCAAAATTCGACAAAAAATAATAGTACTTTTTTCTCCCATGCACAAAATTTGCTATTATAGTACGCCTTGATATTACAAAGTTAGACAAAAAGACCTGATTCTAAAAAAGAAAGTATCGAAGGGTGTCGAAATACCTAATTTCAATTGATAGTTTTGAAAAATAAGCATATAATTAACTCTAGTAAAATATGGAAGGAGGATAGCAGGAGTGACCAATAAACTGGAGGTGTGCTTGTGAATGTGAAGAAAAGTTTATTATTATTCATTATTTTCCTGCTGGCATTCTCGAATGCGGCATTTGCCGCCGGCGGAATACCACAAAAGGACCTGGGCAAGGTCAAAAAGCCTGAAAAGCAACAATTTGAAAATGTCATTAAAATGAATGATTCGGCAAAAGAATATGCACCAAACGACGAAGTTCGTGTCATTGTAGAACTTAAAGAAGAACCTGTTATCTATTCTGCGGAAAGTCTGGGTAAAAGTTACCACGAACTTTCGGAATCAAATAAAGAGAAGCTTCGCACGGCAGCTTTAGATGCACAGGAACGAGTAAAGAATAATATTTCGGAAAATTCTATCAAGATGGAATACGAAGAAAGTTTCACAACAATTTATAATGGCTTCAGTGGTAAAGTAAACTATAAATCTATCAAAGTGATTGAAAGTTTACCAAATGTCGGAAAGGTACATATCACAAACGAATACACACGCCCGACAGAAGAACCTAAGATGCTATACAGCAAGGAACTTGTCAATGCCCAAAAAACATGGCAGGAGTATGGATACAAAGGGGAAGGGATTACGATCGGTGTTATTGACACAGGTATCGATCCTTCCCATCAAGACATGATACTCAGTGAAAAAACAGATCCTGAAATCAGTAAAGAAGATGTCACAGCATTAAAAGACGATCTTGCGGGTAAATATTTCACTGAGAAAGTCCCGTATGGATACAACTATGCAGATGAGAATAATGAAGTTCTCGACTTAGGGCCCGAAGCTAGTATGCATGGGATGCATGTATCCGGTACAGTTGGTGCAAATGGGGACGAAGATAATGGGGGCATTAAAGGAATCGCTCCTGAAGCGCAAATCCTGGGTCTGAAAGTTTTCGGAAACGACCCTGAAATGCCTTCCACATATAGTGATATCTACATCAAAGCAATTGATGACGCTATCATTTTGGGGGCAGATGTCATCAACATGAGCCTGGGTTCAACGGCGAGCTTCGTTCTTCCGGAAGATCCGGAACAACAAGCGATCAAACGTGCAGTTGAAAATGGTGTCATGATGGCTATTTCAGCTGGTAACTCGGCAAAGTTCGGTGAGGGTTTTGCGGATCCATACGCCTCTAACCCGGACATTGGTGTGGTAGGGGCGCCTGGTTTAGCCTCAGAATCCTTACAGGTAGCTGCTTTTGAAAACAAATATTTAAACCTGGAAGCATTCGATACGACTGTGGACGGGGAAGCGAAAGATCCTATTGCTTTCTTATCAGCAGGAAATGTCTCTCCAGAAGTATTAGGCGATACAGCTTATGAAGTAGTCTATGCAGGTTTAGGCAGAATGCCGGGGGATTCAGAAAATGCCCCTGATGCGAATGACTTCGAAGGGCTTGATCTGGAAGGTAAAATCGCGCTGATCCAACGTGGGGAATCTGCTTTTGTTGATAAAGCAATGAACGCACAAGAACATGGCGCCGTGGGAGTCATCATTTTCAATAATGTCTCCGGTTATGTAAGCATGGCTACAGACGATGCGATTGAAATTCCGCAGTTGTTCATCCTTAAACAACCTGGGGAAGAACTGAAGGGTTATCTCGAGGCAGGAAAGAAAGTGGAAATCGCATTCAATGGCAAAGAAATTAAAGCCCTTAACCCGGAAAACGGGAAAATGGCTACCTTTTCATCCTGGGGCACGACACCTAGCCTGGACTTTAAACCAGAAATCACTGCCCCTGGCGCAAGTATTCTTTCTACCTTGCAGGATGATGAATATGGCATGATGAGCGGGACATCCATGGCGGCTCCACATGTTGCCGGTGGGTCAGCACTGGTTATGCAGCGGGTGGAAGAAGCGTTCAACCTGGCCGGTGCCGACCGCGTCGAAATGACGAAAAATATTTTGATGAATACATCCAGACCACAGATTGATAAAGGTCTTTTCAATGACTATTATCAAGTCGGATTAGGATACTCGCCGCGTTTACAGGGTGCAGGACTGATGGACTTGCATGCAGCAATGAGCACTCCTGTGACGGTTACTGCCGAAAAAACCGGTTTAGCTAAAGTGGCGTTAAAAGAAATCGATAAGAAAACTAATTTTACACTCGAAGTCAATAACTTCAGTGATGAAAATGTCATCTACACTGTGGACGGCACAGTGCAGACAGACTTAGTAAACAGTGGCTCAAATGCGATGGAAACACAAGGTATATACAAAGCTGGAACTATCAGTGGTGAAGCACCGTTTACTGGTGAATTTCCGATCAGCATCACATCTCCAAACGGCGGAGAAGTCGATGGGGAATATCAGATAGTAGTGCCGGCAAATGAAACGGTCGAATTGAATGTTACGATCGATTTGGAGAACACAATCGATTGGTTCTATAACAAACCATTAGAAGAAATCTTTGAAAATGGCCATTTCGTTGAAGGGTTTATTACATTGACTGATCCTAATGATTCCAATCCGGAAGTCAACGTACCGTATGTAGGTTTCCATGGAGAATGGGATGAAGCGCCAGTGCTTGATGACCTGATGTATGAAGAAGATACGTTCTATGGTGTCGGAGGACTTGTGACACCGAGCGGAGCTGACTTTGCATACCTTGGCAGCAATGCACTTTCAGAAGGGGTGGAGGAATCGAAAATCGCCTTCTCTCCAGACGGGGATGACGTGCACGATAGTGCTCTGCCTGTCCTGTCCTTCTTAAGGAATGCCAAAGACGTCAAGTTCAAGATATTGAATGAAGACGAAGAAGAGTTGAAAACTATCCGCACAGAAAAAGAAGTAAGGAAACATTACTATGATGGAGGCTTAGCATCACCATACACCATTTTCGCGGACAGTGCCTGGAATGGTAAAGTCTCAGGAGAAACAGTAGAAGACGGCTTGTATTATTACGAGATAGAGACAGTCATCGACTATCCGGATGCGGAATGGCAATCGAAAAAGATTCCTGTCCTCGTAGATACAAAAGATCCTACAGTGGAAGTGACATATGATGAGGAGACCGGAAAGGTCAGCTGGGTATCAGAAGATGAAGGTGCCGGCATCTCCCATTATGAAGTACTCGTAAACGGGGAAAGTGTTCTGGAACAGCCGCTTGCCGGTGATGCTAAAGAATACACACTTGAGGGATCAGAAGAAGCAGAATCCATCAAAGTGGTCGCTCATGACTGGGCAGGGAATGCAGGTATGGATACAGCAGGTACATCAGAAGACGAGACTATTCCGTATATTACTGTGTTAACTCCTGAAGCACTTTCTGTTCATGATACAAAAGAAATTGCGGTTACAGGTTATGTCAAAGATGAATCAGCTGTAAAAGAATTGTTCATCGATGGGAATAAAGTTGAAATTGCCTGGGATGAAGAAAACAGCCGCTACGCCTTCAGCAAGACATTAACCTACAAAACGGATGGATTAAAAGAAATTGAAGTATCCGGAACAGATGCCAAAGGGAATGACATCTCTTTCATCCGCAGGGTGATGCTTGATACTACGAAGGCTTCCATTGATGTAGCAGGTCCATTTATTACAAATAAAGACACAGTGGACCTTGATATAGCCTTGAAAGACAATTACAGCATGATGCGGTTCTATATCAATGACAGTGAAAAGTATTATAAAGAATTCAGGGAACCATATGAAATGGTGCCTTTCACTCATGAATATACAGAAACCCTGAAGCTGAAAGATGGTACCAACAGGTTCAACTTGAAGCTAGTTGATATAGCTGGTAATGAAACGACTAAGAAAATAACCGTTATCCGATCCGATGAGAAACCGAAGAATTTTGATGACATTTCAGAGAATTACTGGGCAAAAGACGCTATAGAAATGCTGAATGTTATGGGTGTCATCAATGGATACACCAACGGTGACTTCGGAAAAGATGACGAAATCAAACGTGTCCATGCCGCACAAATGCTGGTGCGTGCTCTTGATTTAGACACATCCAATGTGAAAGATCCAGGATTCAAGGACGTGAAGAAAGGCGATTACGGTTATGAAGATATAGCCGCTATTGCAGAAGCGGGAATCATGACAGGTACTCCAGCAGGTAAGTTCCTTCCTGAATCTTTGCTCACACGCGCTGAAATGTCCAAGATACTGGTAGAAGCTTATGACATGAAAGGCAGTGAAGAGAACAAATTCACTGACGTCCCAGATTATTGGGCAACAGATTATATCAATACATTAGTGGCAAATAACATCACGGTTGGATATCCGGACGGCACGTTTAAGCCGAATGGGAATACTACCCGCGCTGAATTTGCTCTCATGTTAGCCAGATCGATTGATGATCGCTTCAAAAAATAAATAAGTATTAAGCAAGGCCGGGGGTGGATAGCGACTTTCCCCGGCCTTTTTTGCATTTTAAGAAAGTTTAACTTTGTTAAAGGATTAAAGTATAAGTAGGACTAAGGCTTTCGCCATAGGACTTGGCGACAATTCTAGTTTTTCTAATGTGTGTCATTAATGATTAATATTTTTGATAAAAACCTTATATAACCCTCCGAATTCAATTCCTTACAATAGTAATTTTTCCATTTATTATTAGGTGGTATGATTTATTTTTACTAGGCATAAAGATTTATTTAGTAGATTTAGACTTCAAATGGGTAAAAAAACCATATATTATGTCGATATTAGTGTTAATTAGTCTAATATTAGACTTCTAATCTACTTGGGAAAAGGGGCAGAAAAAAGAATATGATCAAAAGGAACACACAGCTATTATTTGCTCTGTTTGCTTTGGTTTTTATGTCAAATGTGTTTGTAGGAAAAGCGGAGGCTGGTTCTCTGAAGGATATCCCGGATAAATATGCCGAGGAAATCAATTACCTCATCAACAAATCGGTGGTTACTGGTTATCCCAACGGGTATTTTTATCCAGAGAAGTCAGTGACGAGAGAAGAAGCAGCCACCATGATCGGCAGAGCGCTGAATTTGAATGGCACAGAAAGAAACACTTCCTTCAACGACGTCGATTCATCTTCTTATGCATCTGGATACATACAATCAGCGGTTGAAAAAGGAATCATCACTGGTTATGGTGATGGGACTTTCAAACCCAAAAACCATATCACACGAGGTGAAATGGCTTTCCTGATTTCCCGGGCATTCAATCTTACACAAATCAGTGATATTCACTATTATGATGTTGAACGAAGCGGGAAACGTTACGAAGCAATCAACAAAGTATCTACCGCAGGAATCGCAATGGGTTACCCGGATGGTTCCTACCGTCCTGATCAATCCATCACAAGGGCTGAATTCTCACTATTGGTCGCTCGCGGTTTAAATCCTGATTTTAAAGTGGAGGTACAACCACAGCCAATTGATTCGAGTGTAGTCTCTACTGCTGTCTTGAATGTCAGAACAGGACCAGGAATCAGCTATGATAGGATTGGTCAGTTGACGGGCGGCAGTATAATTTCCATCTATAAAGTGGTCGGTAACTGGGCGTATATGTCGTATAACGATTTGAAAGGCTACGTCCATACGGATTATTTAAGAGAGAATGTAAGAATTGTAGCGATTGACGCTGGGCATGGTGACCATGATCCAGGTGCACAGGCAAATGGCCTTGTAGAAAAAGAAATCAACCTTGATGTCGCCTTAAGAACCCAAAGATATCTGGAAAAAGCCGGTATCAAAGTAGTTATGACTCGTACGGATGATAGCTTCCTAAAGTTGAATGAAAGAATTGACTATGCTGTCAATAGAAATGCAGATACCTTTGTCAGTATTCATTCAAACGCATTCACGCCAAATGCACACGGGACGGAGACTTATTATTCAACCGCAGACTTGAACCCCCGTGCGGAAGCAAGTAAAATGCTCGCAACCTTCATTCAAGAGCGTCTTGTTGATGCTTTAAACACTTATGATCGCGGTGTAAAAGAGGGTCCATTCCGTGTCATTGAACATAACCCGCTGCCATCGGTACTGTTGGAATTAGGTTTTGTTACAAATGATTCGGATGCAGCAAAATTAGGGTCCAGCTTCTATAGAGAAAGAGCTGCCAAGGCGATTTATCTGGGAATTGAAGATTACTATGATTGGAAATATTGATAAAAGCGGACATCCTCGTCCGCTTTTTTACACTTTAAGAAAGTAACACTATGGGAGTGGAATTTACATAATGAAAAAACTGTTTTACGTATTAACATTTTTCTTGTTTTTTTCTATATTTACCACAAATGAAGTAATAGGTTCTCCTGACAGCGAAAGCGAGGACCGATTTATCGTAGGGTTTGAAGAAGAAATCGATTTTACGCTTTTTGAAGATATTCCTTACGAAGTACACTATATCCATGAAGAAATCGATGCAGTGACAGTTACGGGACCTGTTACAGAAATTAAAGCGCTGCAGGGGACCAGTGAGGTTAAATGGGTCGAGAAGGACCGCATCGTTAAGACAGAAGGGCAGTTGATTGATTGGGGTTATAAGGCCACAGAAACTACAGAAGCAAAAGAACTGAATCTGACTGGTGAAGGCGTGAAGGTAGCTGTCATCGATACTGGAATCAGTACAACTCATCCTGATTTGGATATAGCGGGCGGAATTACATTCGTCGATGAGACCTATTCTTATGATGATGATAATGGCCACGGCACCCATGTCGCTGGAGTTATTGCTGCACAAAACAATGATATCGGAACACTCGGTGTTTCCCCGGCAGTCGAGTTATATGCTGTTAAAGCGCTGGACGAGGACGGTATGGGAAATCAGACAGATGTCATGGCGGGAATAGAGTGGGCGATGGACAATGAAGTGGATATCATCAACCTCAGTATTACTAGTCCATATTCCTCCATTGCCATGAAGACTATGCTGGAAGAGGCAAAAGACCAGGGAATCATTGTCGTTGCAGCTTCAGGAAATGAAGAGACAGGAAATGGACAGACCACGGAAGACATCATGTATCCTGCCCGGTATGATTCTGTCATTGGTGTTGGGGCGGTTAATGAAGAGCTGTATAGAGCAGAATTCTCATATGTTGGCCCGTCCCTATCTTATACTGCACCCGGTGAAGATATCTACAGTACTTATATCACGAACGCAGACCATCCAGATGGGTATGCGGTAATGAGCGGTACATCAATGGCAACTCCTTATGCTGCAGGTATCATAGCTTTATATAAACAAAACTACCCTGACATGGCTAATGAAAAGATAATAGAGATTGTGTCCAAGGAAGTGATGGATCTCGGTGCAGGCGGGAAAGACATTCAATACGGATACGGCCTGATCCAATCACCGGATAAGTTATTCTGGGATATGGAAGAAGCAGCCTGGTACACTCCATATGTTAATTACCTGGTAATTGGAGATCTAATCAATGGGTATACCGATGGAACATTCCGCCCTGGAAACAAAATCACACGGGAAGAAGTAGTAACCATGATCGGAAGAGCATTAGGTCTTAACGGCGAAAGACGCGAGACGGTTTTCACGGATGTAAAAGTGGATTATTTCGGATCTGGTTACATTGATTCCGCTTATGATGAAAATATTGTAACGGGCTATCCTGATCAGACATTCCGGCCAAAATCCGCGATCACCCGCGGAGAAGTAGCAGTCATCATTGACAGAGCCTTCGATTTCCCTGAAAAAAGCACAGAGCCATTTACAGATGTTCATGCAGATAAATACTACTATGAAGCAGTTCATGTATTAAAAGCACATAATCTAATCACAGGGTACAATGATGGTAAATTCCGCCCTGAGCAGGAAATTTCAAGAGCTGAGTTTTCAGCTATTTTAGCAAAGACATTAAACGAAAATCTGCGATAAAACTAAGCGGATATTTCGGTAGGCTGGTCTAGACTTATCAGAGTCAATAAGCTCTCATTTAGAGTATAGTTGATAAATAAAGCGGATGTCCCAAAGGCGTGTATAACAGCCTTTGGGACATCCGCTTTTTATAAATATATAGACGTTCTCATTGATGAAGGGCGCGATATAGGAATACGCTGAATTCCGCTCTGGTAGTTTCTTTACCCGGACGGAAAGTATCGTCCTTATAACCACTGGTAATATCATTTGCTGATAAGGTATAAACCTCATCGTATGCCCAGTGGGAGGAACTTACGTCTTCGAAATTCGCGGCAGTGTTCATTCCGGATAAGTCAAAAGCACGAGTGAATAATGCAGCTATTTCTGCACGGGTAATAGCCTCATCTGGTCTGAAGGTTCCGTCCTCATAGCCTTCTATGTACCCTTTTTCTGCAGCTGCATTGATGAACTCATATGCCCAATGGGAGGAAGAAACATCGGAAAAGGTGTTATTTCCTGATGGATTGAGATTCATAGATTCGCTAAGCATCTTTGCAACTTCAGCTCTTGTCACTTCATCCTCAGGAGAAAAGGTCCCATTTGGATTCCCGTCTATAATGCCTTTTTTACTTAGATATTCAATTTCACCGTAAGCCCAGTAGTCTTCAGATAAATCAGTATATAATCCATTATCCTCGATTACTCTCTTAGCTCCGGTATAATAATCACTCCAGTAACCAGAAAAGACGGAATCAATGTCGATTCCTCTGCTGTAAGTAGCGGATATCATATCCCCGCCACCGATGTAAATACCAACATGGGAAATGCCGCTTTTGTATGTACCTGAGAAAAATACTAAATCCCCGGGTTTCAATTCTGATCTGGAAACATATGTACCTTCATCATATTGATTATAAGATCCGGCAGGAAGATCAATTCCGACCTTGCCGAATACATAAGAGGTAAATCCTGAACAGTCAAAACCGGATGGAGAGGAACCAGACCATTGATAGGGAACTCCTAAGTATTGTTTTGCTATCGAAACTACCTGGTCCCTGGTAGAGTCAGAAGCATGTGCGAAAGGAACAAACATTACAAAAAACATTAAACCAGCCAGTAAAATACTAGCAACTTTCTTTAACAAAATATGTAACCCCCTGAAGAATATGTATTGAAATTAAATTATTATCCTTTAAAATCGTAACACATTATAATTCAAATTTAATTTACAATTGTGTAACAAAAACGAAAAATTCCCAGTAAATGGAGCTCCTGTCACTCCATTTACTGGGAAAACCAGTTTCAATCAGTATCCTACGGCATGCAGGTAGAGGTCGATGACTTTGGCGCTTTGTTCGCGTGTTGCATCGCCATATGGTTCGAAGGTTGTGGAATTATGTCCTTCCATGAAGCCAAGGACGTTGACATATTTAATTGCTTCTAGTGTTTCTGCATCCACTTGCTCAATATCTTCAAAACTCAATTTAATATCATTATTCACAGGTTCTGATACCTTATATTCATAAGCTCGTTTGATCATCAAAGCCATTTCATAACGTTTAACAGCTTCATGGGGACGGAAGGTGTTATCTTCATGTCCTTTAATCAGGCCAGCTTCAAAAGCAGCGGAAATCTCCACCTGCATTTCCTCGCTGGCTTTCTCCAAATCAGTGAATGGAGCCTCGGTGGTAGCAGTAAGTCCCAATCCCCTCACAAGCATGGCTGCAAATTGAACACGAGTAAGCGTATGGTCAATACCAAACATTTCTGGTGTCATACCGTTGATAACTCCATGTCCATACAGGCGCTCGATATAATCAAATCCCCAATCATCCCTGTTGACATCACTGAATGGGAGAAGAATATTGATACGATTTTCGTCTCCGATATTTACCGGAGAATTAACATTGATATACTCTTTCATAATTTCTTCTAATGCTTCGTATTCTGTCACGAGCTCAGCTTCTGCAAACATCGAATAGTCGTCCCCGCCAGCAGCAAGGAAGTCATTAGTAGCAACAAGGTAAGTGGCTTCAAGATCGATTGGCTCACCAGAAACCCTTAAATCCTTGACGCGTTTACCTGCTGATGCTTTGGAGTCAATAGTAAAAGTCATGCCTCCAACTTGAGGGAACGCCCCTTTTGTATTCGGGTAATCACTAACACCGTGTTCCAGTGCTTCTTTGATGGTAGCTCCGGACATTTTCATTTTAACGAGGTAATTCCCGAACGGGGATACATTGATGATTTCTCCTAAAGTAACTTCACCCTCACCGATGGAAGCCCGGATACCGCCGCCATTGGTAATAGCTATATCAGCCCCTGACTTTTCAAGCATTGCATTGGTAATCAAATTGCCGAGATTGGTTTCACTGGTTCGAACGTCCGCACGCTCCCCGTTAAGATTCACCGATGATTTTCCGACTACTTGATTCATAATACTTTCCTGCTCTTTTTCAATATTGCTGATCAATGTCTTTGTTTCAGGATCTTCCTCTACTTCAGCTGCATCCTGTTTTGTAATACGGTCAGCTGTTTTTAAGACAAGCTGCTGGTCAGCATCGAATTCCAATTCTACGATTCCAAGGTTCTTTGTGTACTCCCCGGCACTGACAATTAATGTGTCGCCTTCCCCGATGTTATCGACTGTATGACTGTGGCCATCGACAATCAAATCGATTCCTGGTGCCTCTTTTGCAACTTTAATGGAAGTATCCGTACTGGAAGCATCAGTTCCAAGGTGAGTGAGTGCAATAATCATATCGACATCCTGTGACTCCAACTCAGCGACCATTGCTTTAGCTTCCGTTACCGGGTCTGTAAAGGTCAAACCTTCAACATTTTTTGGATTGGTTTTGTAATGTGTTTCTGGAGTGGATAACCCGAAGATTCCAATCTTCAATCCAGCAATTTCCTCAATATAATAGGGTTGCAGTAACTGATTATTAGTAGCATCTACTCGGACGTTTGCACTTAACAAAGGGAAAGCAGCTTCATCGGCAAGTTCAAGCGTCCGCTGATAACCATAATTGAAGTCATGATTACCTGCTGCCATGGCATTGTAGCCCAGCAAGTTCATAATATCGACAATGCTAGAGCCATTTTCAAGAGTTGCAAAAGGCGTTCCGTGGAACGTATCTCCAGCATCGAGCAGGATGGTGTTCGGGTTCTCCGACTGTTTCTGTTCGACAAGGGTCGCTAATTTTGCAAACCCCATACCATCATAAGTGCCTTCCTTGACCCGTCCATGCGAATCATTCGTATGTAGAATCGTGATTTTTGTGTTGTCAGCAGCGTGGACCTGGGATGTATGCCAATTTAACCCGCCCAGAACAAGAAGAGCCATCAACAATAAGGTGATACTTTTCCTCCAAAATTGCACATTAATTCCTCCTTATTACTAGATTAGTAGAACATATCCATTATAATCTATGGGCTCTATAAAGGGGACATAATTCATAAAAATATTCAAAAATATTACATTATAAATTCCTTCATCTTTCTATAAATAAATTTACTCTTATGGATAACATTTATAGTACAGAAAAAAACAAATTTACTAGGTCTATATATCTAAATTCTCTCCTTTAATCCATATAGTGGAAGGTTTCTACTATAATAATAGTGTATAAAACAATTAGGAGGGTTATTTTGAAGAAAGTTATATCATTTCTTCTTGCATTAACACTGATGGCACCTTACATAACTACTAGTGCTAATGCAGAGGCAGTTTTTACAGATTTAGATCCTACTCCATGGGCTGAGGAAGAGATTACTTACCTCAGTAATTTAGATATTATCAATGGATACGGAAATGGAAAATTTGGACCAACAAATAATATTACTCGTGCCCAAGTTGCGCTTATGCTTGTCACAGATTTACATCCGGAGCGGCAAACAGCAGTAGACCCGGGATTCACGGATGTAACCAAAAGTAATTTTTACTACGATGCGATTGCAATTGCCTTTGAGAAAGGTTATTTGAACGGTTATCCAGACGGTTCATTCCAACCATCCGCCACCATCAGCCGTGCAGAAGCTGCGGTAATGGTAGACAGGGCATATGAGATAAAAGGAGAAGGAGATGCCACGCACTTTAGTGATGTCAACGTTGGTTACTCCTGGGCGCTTGACAGCATTCTGGATCTTTCTTCGCAGAATATCATCAATGGCTATCCATCAGGAACCTTCCAGCCAGGTAATTCTATTAATCGGGCTGAGTTTTCTGTAGTAATGGCCAGGACGATAGAGCCTGAGTTTCGTCCACTAGGAGATACAGAAGCACATTTCATCGACGTTGGCCAAGGAGATAGTATACTGTTGGAATCTCCTTCTGGAAAAACGATTTTAGTAGATGGAGGGCGTAAATCCGCAGGTGAAAAAGTAGTAGATTATCTAAATAAAGCAGGAATTGACACGATTGATTTGATGGTTGCTACTCATCCGGATGCCGACCATATTGGCGGACTTATCGATGTTCTTCAGCAGGTCGAAGTAAAAGAAGTATTGGACAGCGGCAAATCTCATACGACTGATACTTACATGGAATACTTAAAGTTGATTGATCAAAAGAATATCCCCTTTTCGGTAGCAGAGGAAGGTTCAACCATCAACTTTGATGAAGCATTAGATATCAAAGTGCTGCACTCTACTTCCTCATCAAGCGACAATAATGAATCTTCAATTGTCTTGGAAGTATCCCATGGGGAAATTGATTTTCTATTGACAGGGGATGCGACTGTAGATAACGAGCAGCAAATAATCGATAATTATGAGGTAGAAGCAGAAATATTAAAAGTTGGCCACCATGGTGCCAGCACATCGACTTCAGAAGCCTTCTTAGCAGAAGTAAACCCGGAAGTAGGAATCTTATCCTATGGAGAAAACAGTTACGGGCATCCTGAGTCAGAGATAGTCGACAGGCTTCGTGACCATGAAACAGCACTTTATTCAACCTGTCACCAGGGGACGATTACTGTGACCACCAATGGTTCTGGCTATGATGTTAATGCCGAACCATTCCAGGGAGAAGCCAATTGCGGAACGAATTCAGAACCGACCCCAGATCCGGACCCAGAACCTAATTATCCTATTAACGTAAATACTGCAGATTATGAAACACTGCAGTTGATTCCTGGAGTAGGGGAAAGCATTGCGCAATATATTATCGATTACCGTAATGCGTATGGTCCATTTCAAACGATTGAAGAATTGGATAATGTCCATTACATCGGACCGGCAACCGTAGAAGAAATGCGACCCTACATTACACTATAAAGGATAGATAACATGAGAAAATATACTATTGACCGATTCGAAGGGGAGCTAGCGGTTCTGTTAGAAAAAGGGAATGAATCTATTCAAAAAGATGTCCCGAAACGATATTTCCCAGATGACATTTCAGAAGGGGATTTAGTAGAAGAACAACAGGATGGTTCTTTTCGGTACAGTGTTTTAAAAGAAGAAACATTCGAAGCGAGGAATAAAGCTGAAGCATTGTTGGAAAAGCTTAAAAATAAGCATAAGTAATAAAGAAGCGGGACAGGTATAGTTAACCTGTCCCGCTTTGGCATGATGGGAACCAGACTTTTGAAAGCAATTGATATTCATCATGAGAAGAAATATAATGGATTGAGTTCATTTCAAATGGAGGGAAACGCGGTGCACATCCTTAAATCAATCGGAGCCTTTGTATTAAGGCATATCGAAATTCCGATTTTATCAGCCCTCTTGTTCATTAAAATCTTCTGGTTTGCACAAGAGGTTGGCATACATCTGTTAACCGAGCATCGGCTCTTAGTCAATGTAGGTTCCGTAATCGTTTTGTTTTCATTCGGACTCCTGTTTAAGCGGGTCAACCGGCTATTATATTTTTTCTTTGTGGGTTTGATCGGGGCTTTTATTGTATATGCGGATCTCGTCTATTTCCGTTATTTCGGTGATTTGATAACGACCCCTGTGTTGAGTCATTCCACTCAAATGGGTGACATTTCAGGTAGCATTACCGAGTTGATGGCATGGGCGGATTTGAAATACTTTTTCGATATTATCATTGTATTGGTTGTATTCATCATTCTTAAAATAAAGAAGGTCAAGCAGTACATCATGTGGAAAGAGCGTCTGCCGCTTTTTGTAATTGCCATTATTGTGGGATCGCTGCTTGTGGCTGTGCCAATTAAATCGTGGATTGACGCAAATGGGAAAAATCTTTTCATTAATACCTGGTCGAATGTATCTATCTATAATGTTACTGGCCATCTGGGTTTCCACGTGTTTGAAACGCAGAAATACATAAACAATAACATTATTAACGCACCGGAAATCACAGAGGAAGAAAAAGTGGAAATCAAAAGTTATTTCGAAGAGAAATTTGCGACAAACACCTCGAAGGAGGAACCTTTTTTCGGGGCAGGGGAAGGCTATAATGTAATGATGATTCAGCTTGAATCCTTCCATAACTATTTGATCAACAGTTCTATCAACGGGAAAGAAATCACTCCTCATCTGAATGATTTGATTGGTGAATCGTTTTATTTCTCTAATTTCTATCATCAGGTTGCCCAGGGGCGTACTTCTGATGCTGAGCTGTTGACGCAAACATCCTTATACCCATTACCGACAGGTTCCGTTTATGTGCGGGAGCCGATGAACACATTCGATGCCCTTCCAGGGATTTTGAAGGAAAAAGGGTATGCTACGTCGGTTTATCATGCCTATGAGAAGACTTTTTGGAACCGTTCTACCGTATATCCGAATTACGGGTTTGAACGTTTTGTCGGGAAGGGAGATTTTGGCGATTATGAAACAGCTGGCCCCTTCAAGACAGTAGGGGACGAAGGGGTATTCATGCAGATGACAGAAGAAAATGCAGATGACCAGCCGTTTTACGCCTTTACTGTGGCACTGACCAGTCATCATCCTTTTTACAACATACCGAGCAAATACTATGAATTGAACACGAAACCGTTTGATGGTACCACTTTCGCTCATTACCTTCATGCAACCCATTATGTCGACTATGCTATCGGTCAATTGGTAGAAAAAATGAAAGCAGAAGGTGTCTGGGAGAATACAATTCTAATGATTTATGGGGATCATGACAGCGGGCTGGAGTTTACCGAAAAGCATGCAAAGGCTCTAGGATTGCCTGGGGACCCTATTTCTATCCTGAACCGAAACGACAAGGTGCCAATGATCATTCATGTGCCTGGATTGGAAGAAAAAGCGAAGACTTTTGAAAACTCGGTTGGGCTGAGCGACGTTGCGCCAACGCTGTTACACCTTCTTGGCAATGACAGTGATTACTATCATTTCGGAGAAAACATGCTGAATGGAGAAGATCAACTGGTTGCTTTCCGTTACGGCTCGTACAAAAAAGGAGATATTTATTACGAGGCTTCTCTTGATGGAAGCTATGAAAATGGTACCTGCTACAACGTAGAGAAACTTGAAAAGCTGCCAGTAGGGCAATGCCTGGAAGATGCGCAGCGAACAAGAGAAATATTGAATATGTCGGACAAAATTATTCTTCATGACTTGATTGCAGAATGGAGAAAAGTACCTAAAAACGCACAAGCGGATTAATCCGCTTGTGCGTTCTCTTTTGTTTCGATATAGTTTTGTAATACTTCCGCTGCAATATAGTACCCATGCATCCGTTTCAGCACCTGATCTTTGGCAAGCCGAGAGTGTATAGTATCATCGATAAGTCCAAGGTCTAAAGCCTGATCCCACGGATGAGCACTAGGTTCTTTACCTGTGAATGTTTTAATCAGATAGCTTGCCAGTCCATCACGGGTGAATACTTTTCCATTAGAACCGTTAGCTGGTAAGTTGTCTTTCAATGGTTGTGCGTACTTTTTGTAGGCTTCCATATTGCCACGATATAAGCCGTTTTGCAAAACTTTCCTCATATGGTTGCGATCTAAGTTCTCTTCGACATGTAAATTGTTATCGTAGCCTCCAGCAATTAAACCGTAGTTTAAAAGAAACTGTAAAGATTCATCGTACCACTTACCTTCATAAGGATAACCAATATCGAAATGCTTCACCTTAGCACCTTGTTCCATCAACTGGTTGCGCATACGTCCGACTAAACCCTCATTTTCCGACATTTCACGGAAAGTGACATTATGTTCATTTGCCAAAGCAGCAGCAACACCTCCGGCTTCGCCTACAGCCATACCAGTAGGAATGATTCGCGCACTGCCTGCAGCCAGAGAGGAATAACCAGCAGAACGACTGACAACTAGCAGGTTTTCAACTTCTAACGGGACGGTTGATCTAAATGGGATGGAATACTGCGTTGGGGAAGCTACAACCTGCCCATAATCATTTATGGAAGTAGCCTGGACATCTACTGGATAACCGCCATAAGCGATTCCATCCCAAAAGTCACTGTTAGTCCACACATCTGACATTTGGAGCATGTATTCTGATTTAATATGTCTGGTTTCGCGAATATATAATTCATCAGGTATACTAGCTATCTCAGCATTTTTAAACCCGGGTAGGTTCTTACGAAGAAAGTCCACTATATGCTTCGTTTCTCGTTCACCCTTCGCAAGAGCTTTTTCGATATCTTCTTGGTTAGTCCCATCCACTCCGAAAATCTGCAAGGCATTGATATAAAATTGATCTGGGCCATCATCTTTTTGGATACGAGCAATATTCAAGCCTCTTAGGCGTGTATTCTTCTCGACTGGCTTATAAGCATAATGAAGCTCGCCAAAGCCCCAGGCAACAGTTTCATTCAACCCTGCCGGTCCCAACACTTCATTTTTGGCAGCTTTACGGATCCCATCCCAATCAATACCTTTAAGATGAATCATAAGGGTGACAGCCATTTTGCGGTCCGGCATATTTAGATCACCGCCCCCTTTGTAATAAGGAGCTCCAGCCATGACTGCATAATTTGCGCTTTGTGTAGCATCAATGATCTTGTTTCCAGTTACTTTAAATGTTTCCCCATTACGTTCCAGCACAGCACCGGAGGCAACTTTGCCTTCTTCTACTATGGCATCTTTCAAATCGGTCTCAAGCATCAAGGTAAGATTTTCTTCCGCTAATACAAGGTCAAGAAAAGCCTGCTTTCCTTTGTCAATAGCAAAAGCATCCTTACCTCCAACCATTTTATGCCATTCAGCAAAAATCCCGCCAATAGCTTTTTTATTGTCAATGCCATAAACCATGTCTATGTAATTTAACATGCCATAAGTCATTAAGCCGCCTAACCCATCACGTTTTGCAACGAGCAGTGTCTTTGATCCGTTGCGAGCGGCAGATACCGCTGCAGCAACACCTTCAGGCTCCCCTCCAATGACTATAGTGTCATACGACTCCTCAGTCACACTTTCAATAGGTGGAGCCTGATAATTTTTTTCTTTTTCTGCGCCGCCAAAAATGAATATTACGAAGACGATTGCCACCGCACCTATCAGTGTTAAGGGCAAAAACAATTTCTTCATCTATAATTGCACTCCTTTAAATCTGGGTAATTTTATTTTGTGTTAATCTTTCAACTCGATAAATGTTAATTTAATGTAAAAATTTAAGCTGTGAGTATTATACCACACCAATAGGTGCCAGACACTCCAAGAAATGGAGGTTAAAGTAAGCTTTGAGCGGTAAAGGTTTTCCTTAGAACCAAAGGAGGTGACATAAAATGGAGGTAATAAAAGTACGAGAGGGTGATCTCTTCTAACTGCATTTTAGGAGAATTTCCCCCTAAATAAACAATGCATTTCTGATAATTGAGTCATTGAGTCTAAAATCAATCATAAAGTCATAGAATAAGTAATAGGCTTATGGTACTATTAAAAAAGTAAATAATACCACTTTGCTAGTCTATATATATGGCGAAGTGAAAATGGGGAGGGTAATATGAAATTTTGTAAAGAGTGTGGAGAGAAGATTACGGGAGAAAATAAGTTTTGTAAGGGATGTGGTGCTCCGATTCAGGGAAGCGGTCAAGCATCTATCCGGAAACAAAAAAAGCCGATGCCAAAGAAACAAAAGCTTTGGATCGGAGGTCTTGTTGCGGGTCTGATTATTTTATTCGGCCTGTACAAAGTCGGTGCATATTATACTTCAGGAGAGCGGCTGGTTGGAGCTTTTAGAGAGGCTGTAGAGGACCAGGATGCAACAAAGGTAGCAGAACTCCTTATGTACCAGAATTCAGATAAAGAAGTTACGAAGGAAGAGGCTGAAGCATTTTTAACATACATAGATAGTTCACCCATGGAAAAAGAATTTATGCTAAGCTCCCTTACCACCCAGTTATCGAATTACGAGAATAAAAAAGCTGTAGCAGGCGGGATGGAATTGTTGAAAAATGGGGTAGTTCAGCTTGAAAAGCATGGAAAAACCTTTCTGTTCGACAACTATGAACTTACTATTGAGCCTGTATATGTAAGTGTGTCTACTAATTATGCAGACACTGTTATATATAAGGGAGAAACAGAACTGGTCACGTCTGATTCCGCCGATTTTGAGCAGCAATTCGGTCCTTTTCTTCCAGGTAAACACGAATTCAAAGCTGTCTATAAAAATGACTGGATCGAGTTGGAAACACAGGAAACAATCGAAGTGCTCAGTGGTGAGGATACAATTGAATTGGAGCTTGAGAGTGAGGAAATCTATTTTGATTCAGAACTTGGAAAGTCGACCAAGGGCAGGTTGTTCATTAATGGTAAAGCAGTAAATTTCAATCCCTTTGCAGGTAATAAATTTGGTCCCGCCAAGTACGATGGTTCCATGGAAGTTACAGCAGAAGCAGAATTTCCCTGGGGAACAATGACAAGTGCCCCGGTATCAGTAACTGGGTCGGAAGTATCTGTGTATTCGTTCAAAACTTCGGAAGAACTTAAGAAAAAGATTAAAGAAACCATGACTGCATTTAAAGATGGATACCATACTACAATAAGCACCGGTGAAAAGACAGGGGAAAACGTCATGACAGACGAGATGATGGGTACTGTCATGTTGGAATACGAGAACCAGGCTACTTATGGTTCTGATTTGGAATGGACGCTTTCAGAATCCATCTTGTTGATGGACTATGTAATGGTAAAACAAAAGATAGATGGTACATATATTCTCCGAGTATATACAAAAGATAAACTTCTTCGTAAATCCAATGGGGAAGAAGAGAATGTGTATTTTTACGATATTATTTACAAGGATGGAAAATGGTTGGTCGATTATGAATACCAGGACTTTCATATGGATACCACAAATGGATGGGAAAATGGGATCAAGTTATTGAATAAGGAAAAAACATATACCTACGATGGCCCCATAGTACAAAATGTAAAACCAAAAGATGAGCAAAAAGATAAGCAAGAAGATAAACAAGATGACACAGACCCAGGCGACACTGACAGTAAGTTAAAAGAGTTAACTGCCGAACTGATGGCGAACTATCTTTACGGATTGACAACAGCTATTAATACAAACGATTTTGGCAGTGTAGACCATTTGCTGCTCGAAGGAAGCAGCCTTTATGAAGCACAGAAAAGTCTGGTCGCAGGCCTCCATGACCGAGGTATCACTGAGGAGGTAGAGGATTTCGAAATTACGGATGTTTCAAAGGCCGGTTCCGAGATGCGTATCACCACTTCCGAAACAATTGCTATCAATTATGGAGACGGTACCGAGAAAGTACAGGATTACAAGTGGGTATATACAGCGGTATTGGTCGATGGAGCATGGAAACTTTCGTCTATTAGTGAATAAAGGGAGGAATTTTTAATGACTTGTCCTAAATGTAATGCTGCCCATGATGGCGGAAAATTTTGCGGAAACTGTGGTTCGCCTGTGGAAGGTAACGTTGCGCATACGCAATCAGCAGGAGAAGCAGCTGCGACGGCAGCGCCAATGTATGATAGTGAAACTACTTTTGAGAAATTAAAACAATCCAGCCAGAATTACATGGGATATTTTCTGGATGGATTGAAGAATCCAACGAAAAAATCACACAATACAAGCCCGAATGATTTTGTGAATGGCACCATAACACTGGTATTGTATGCTCTTCTATTTGCGGCAATCGGGTACACCGCTTCCTCTAAAGTGATGATGTACTTTGATGTTCCATTCTTGTCGATATTTTTCCCGATATTCATGTATACGGCCATATTGCTGGTAATCATGACGGCCCTTGTATTCGGGCTCTCTAAACCAGGTAACAGTCAATTGACGTTCAAAGGTGCTTTAAGCAGATTTGGAACCTTCATGATTCTTCCTGCAGCTTTTCTGCTCGTAGGTTTTGTGTTTCTGTTATTGAATGTGTTTTCATTGTTCGCGATTACAACAGGTCTCGCGGTGCTTACCATGTTCGTTGCCTTGACTTTCTCTATCTACTCGTATAAAAGAGAGGATACTCCAGGGTTAGATGCATTATACAGCTCACTTATTGCCTATGTAGTTTTGCTTGTCGTTTTACAAGCGATAGCGGAAAACGCAGTGTTCGGTGATTTACTAGAAACGATTGAAACCTTCAGTAACTTTTAAGTTTTCTAGGTGCCAGGTAATCCAATATGTGGAGTGCCTGGCATCTTCTTTGCATATATTCTCTTTAGGGTTCCAATACTAATAAGAATCTTATTGGATAAAGGGGAATACATATATGCGTCGAGTGTATTGGTGGGGGTTATTCACGCTTGCTGCTTCAATCAAGCTCATCGGCATCAGTCATTTGCTGCTCAGTGAATGGTCAAAGGGGGCAACCCTTGTATCGATCAGCTTTGCTCTCTTCATTTTCGGGTGGATGTTCTTATTTAAAAAACATTGGCTGCTCTATGGCGCAGTCGCTTCGTTGCTGATCGGGCTTTACAGCTGGAGTTCGTACTTATATATGGATTACTTCCAGGCGCCGTTTTCTTCCTATATTATGCTTCAAACGGCGAACCTCTCGGGAATGTCAGACAGTATCATTGGACAGATCTCCTGGTGGCAGATTGTGTTCTTCTTGGATTTACTGATTCTCGAGTCTGTACTTCTTTATGAAAAGATGCGAAATACCAATCTCAGCTACCTGACTCACCGTAATTATCGGATTACATCCATGATGGCAGCTGCAGCAATGCTTTTGATAGCAGTCAAACCGGTATCGATGTATGTGTCTGACTTGGACCATCTACTACTGAAAAAATTCACAGCTAATACGTATATCAGTAATTACGGAATCGTCGGCCACCAGATGATCGACTTTTACGACTTTATCTCCTCCCAGCAGACATTGGAGCTTTCCGCAGAAGAAATGGAGGATATTCATACCTTCCTTTCCAGTGAAGAAAGAGTGACGAAGCGGGCACAGCCGTTATTAGAGCCAGGGATATTCCAAGGGAAAAACTTGCTTTTAATCCAGTTTGAGTCCCTGCAGCAATTCGTCATTGGCGCGGAAGTCAATAACCAGGAAATAACGCCGAACCTCAATAGGCTGGCAGAAAATGGTTTATCGTTTGAACGCTATTACCCACAGACGGCAGAGGGGAACAGCTCGGATGCTGAATTACTTGTCCTGAACAGTATCTACCCTCTTAAAGAAGGAAGTACTTTCTTCCGTTATCCTGCAGCAGATTATCCTTCCATAGCTAAAACCTTTAAGGAAAAAGGGTATACAACATCTGCCTTTCACGGGGATGAAGGGTCTTTCTGGAATCGGGGAAACGTCTATCCAGCGATGGGCTTCGACAGCTATCACGATATAGAAGACTACAAGAGTACGGAAAAAAGTGAACTTGGAATGGGATTAAGTGACGAAGCTTTTTTTGAACAAACCGCAGATAAAATCGTACAGCAAAAGGAACCGTTCCTATCTTTGCTGATCACACTTTCTTCTCATACTCCATACGACATACCGCCGGAAGAAGTGAAGCTGGATACAGGAAATCTAAAGAATACGCATCTCGGCAATTATTTTGAAAGTATTCATTACACGGATCATCATCTCGGGAAATTCTTCGACAAGCTGGAAAAAGACGGCCTGCTGGAAAACACCGTAGTGGTCATTTATGGGGATCATAACGGGATTTTCCATGAATCGAAAGCGGAAATAGAAGCGTGGAGAGGGAAGGAAATAACGGAAAGCGAATGGCGGAATAAATACATGTCGGTACCGTTCCTGGCAGCTGCTCCTAGTATAAAGGAAACTATGGCAATTTCAGATGTCACTGGGCAGATTGACACCGCTCCCACTATCCTTGACTGGTTCGGATTTCCGCGTGAAACCTATGAAAATCACGCTCTCGGCCATAATATTAACCGTTTCAGCAATAAAGAAATATTCCTGCTGAGAGGTGATTATGGCGAAAGCATCGTTATTAATAATGAAGGCAGTATTTCCGAATATGCTCCTATCCATCATGAAACACTGGAAATTTCAGAAGACCTGATCAAGTCGAATTTTGCTACCAAACCTTAATGAAAGGCCTTATCTTAAACGGGATAAGGCTATTTTTCTTTGGAATTTTAATAGGAAATTAAGCCCATATTTAAAAAGTGACTAAAACAATTTAAGTTTCGACAAATACTGCCGATGTATGTATTGTGGCATTTTCTGATACTAGAGAAACATTATAAATATATAGGATTAGATTCACCTTTCTATAAATTTTTACAAAAATTGCTCATTTCCTGTGCTATAATGTGACTAGTTTTTACAAATGCAAACTTTAGAAAGTACGGAGGGACATACTTACATGGAAGAAACCATATCATTGAAGGAGATTGCCGAGGTCATCAAGAAACGCTTCCTGCTTATTGCGGCGACAACCATCGGGGCTGTCATCATTGCTGCACTGATCAGTTACTTTTTCCTTACACCTACATACGAAGCTACTTCGCAATTCATTGTTAATAAGAATGAAACATCGGAGAATGCTGAATTTACGCAAAACGAAATACGTACCAATATAGAACTCATCAATACATACAATGTAGTCATTAAAAGTCCGGCAATCTTGGATGCAGTAATTGAAGAAATGGAGTTGGGAATGACGGCTGACGAGCTCCGGAATAAATTGGCAGTTTCCAGTGAACAAAATTCACAGGTAGTTGCGGTTACTGTCACAGATCCTGACCAAGCCCGTGCAGCTACAATTGCTAATATGATCGTAGAAGTATTCCAGGAAAAAATTCCGGAAATTATGAATGTGGATAATGTAAGTGTATTATCCGAAGCGGAAATCAAAAATACTCCATCCCCTGTCAGCCCGAAACCGATGCTCAACATGGCCATCGCGTTTGTACTCGGTCTGATGATCGGTGTCGGAATTGCGTTCTTGCTTGAGTATCTCGACAATACGATCAAAACCGAAAAAGACATTGAAGATAAACTTGGAATTCCAATTATGGGAATCGTCACGCATATCGGGGAAGAAGAAGTTGCGAGAGCAGCAGAACGTGTTAGTGCGACATCTATGAGGACGAGAGGAGGCAATTACCACTATGAGAAGCAGAAGAAAGAAACTGTCTAACAATAAAGCGAGAACGTTAATCGCCCAGATCAATCCTCGATCACCAATCTCAGAACAGTACCGTACAATTCGTACAAACTTACAATTTGCCTCCGTCGATCAGGATTTAAACAGCATGATGGTGACATCAGCTGGTCCATCAGAAGGGAAGTCCCTGACCACTTCAAATATGGCGGTCACGTTTGCGCAGCAAGAAAAGAAAGTACTTTTGATTGATGCGGATATGAGGAAACCGACACTCCATTACACCTTTCGTCTCGATAACAGTATCGGGTTGAGCAGTGTGCTGATCGGCGATTACAGCTTGGATCAGGTGGTAAGACGAAGCGACTTGGACAATCTGGACCTCATACCATCTGGCCCGATACCGCCGAATCCTTCTGAACTGCTCGGTTCTAAGGCCATGAAAAACTTCCTTGAAATTGCGAAAAACTATTACGACCTGGTCATTTTTGATACCGCTCCCGTTTTGGCAGTAACCGACGGTCAGATCTTGTCCAGTTTGTGTGACGGTGTCCTGCTGGTTACCCGAAGCAAGCAGACGGAAATCGATGCTGGTAAGAAAGCGGTTGAATTATTAAACCAGGTACAGGCGAATGTGCTTGGTGCTGTGTTGAATGATGTCGAAGCGAAGAATTCCAACTACTATTATTATTATGGTTCTTGAAACAACTCTGTCCTCAAAGCGAGGGCGGGGTTGTTTATTTATTATGTGACAAGTGTCTTGCTAACTTCTAAGGATTCGACATTTTTTACCTCTTTAAATGCGAAATGCCTCTGGTATACTAGTAATTACAATTTATACCACTTATGTAGGGGTTATGTAACTTTTAGTAGGTAAATAGAAGTAGGAGGTCCGTAAATGATAGATATACACTGCCACATCCTCCCAGGAGTAGATGATGGCGCACAGACACTGGAAGAGAGTTTGGCCATGGTGAGGGAAGCGATTGATCAAGGAATTGATACGATTGTTGCCACACCGCATCATTTTGACGGAAGGTATGAAAATCATAAACTGGACGTGCTTCAGCAAGTCCAGGAATTGAATTACGAAATTCAGCGGGCAGGACTGGATATGACTATTATGCCAGGTCAGGAAATCCGTCTTTATGGAGAAATGGCAGAAGAATTGAAAAGGGATGAACTGCTGCCGATAAATGTAGAGAGCGGGTATGTATTTGTGGAAATGCCATCCGATCAGGTGCCGACTTATGCGAAACAACTATTGCTGGATATACTTCGGACAGGCTACAAGCCTATAATCGTCCATCCGGAACGAAATAAGAAATTTATGCAGGAGCCTGGAATCCTTTATGAACTAGTGAAAAATGGGGCATACACCCAAGTAACGGCGGGAAGTGTAGCTGGAAAGTTCGGAAAATCTGTACAGAAATTCACTCATCAGCTGATTGAGCATAATCTGACTCACCTGATTGCTTCCGATGCGCATAACGTAAAAAATAGAGGTTTTTTCATGAAAGATGCCTTCCGGGAAATCAAGAAGCGGTATGGAGCAAGTTCTGTCTACCACTTTGCGGAAAATTCTTTTTATGTGACAGATGGACAAGTAGTTGCCGCAGATCCGCCAGAGCGAATCAAGGCGAAAAAGTTCATGGGCATTTTCTAACCTCGAATCCTGTCGAACGGGTTCAATAATTTGTAAATTTACTATAAATATTTGTAAAAAGCGGCAAGATTATCTATTAATCTTGCTTATCTAATGCTATAATCTAACAAGTATTTGAAATTCGGGTTAAAAGGCTTACATGCAGAGGGACAAAAGGTTTATTGAAATCTGATATAGGAGTATCTATTGAGTTAAAATACTCCTATATTCCCCATACATAACCGGGAAAATTATGTTAACATAGACAATAACTGAAAGATTTGTAAATATTCAAAAAGAAAAAAGGGGAATTCTAGACTATGATCGACATCCATTGCCACATTCTCCCAGGATTAGACGATGGGGCGAAGACCTTAGAAGACAGCCTCTCCATGGCGCGAAGTGCTGTCGAAGAAGGTATCGATTCCATCATCGCGACACCGCATCATCGGAATGGAAAATATAATAATGATAAGGAAACTATCATCGCAGCAGTAGATCAATTGAATGCTAGCTTAGCTGAAGAAAATATCCCACTAACCATTCTTCCCGGCCAGGAAACACGCATCCATGGAGATTTCTTAACTGGACTTGAGGAAGCAACAATCCTGCCACTTAACCAAACCAGTGATTACATATTTGTTGAACTCCCATCCGATCAAGTTCCACGCTATACGAAGCAGATGCTGTTCGATTTGCAGGTGAAAGGGTACAAGCCAATTATTGTTCATCCAGAACGTAATGCGAAGCTGATCAAAGAGCCGGATTTACTCTATGATTTTGTGAAAAACGGGGCATTCACCCAGGTAACAGCTGCTAGTATTTGCGGCAGATTCGGAAAGAATGTACAGAAATTCACCCATAAGCTTGTTGAAGCAAATTTGACACACATCATTGCAACTGATGCACATAACACCACATCCCGGGGATTTTGCATCCAAGAGGCCTATCAGGAAATCAAGGAAAACTATGGGGCTGCCATGGTTTATTATTTTGTGGAGAATGCGAAATTTGTTGCAGAAGGAAGTATTTTGGCAGCCGACCCGCCAGAACCTGTTAAAAAGAAGAAAAAACTATTTGGGATATTCGGGTGATCATTTGAAAAATAACGGACAATTACCAAAATCAGTGATGAAAGCACTGCGGTACATCAGACAGGATGCTCCTGCCAATAAGATCGGTTTAATCGAAAAACAGTTTCAAAAAGCATTAACGCAGCGCAAAGAAATAGAAGGACAGAAAGGGTGAGAGGTTTGAGCTATAGTAAACGGTTGGCATTGTTAATATTGATCGATTCCGTCATTGTTTCGTTTTCGATTTTCATGTCGCACTTTTTCCTGAATCCCTACGTCCAAGTATTCGATACCAAAATGCTCGTCGCTTCGATAACGTTATTGATTACGCATCACGTTTTTTCCTACATATTAGATCTTTATAAAAAAGTTTGGCGCTATGCCAGCTTAGAAGAATTAATCGGGATATTTATCGCGGTTACGGGAGCAATCATTATTACAGCAGTCGAACAGCAAATCATTTTCGGAGAGGTCTATGAGCGGGCTTTAACGGTTACATGGATGCTTCATATTATTTTAATTGGTGGTTTGCGTTTTGCGTGGCGTTATTACAATACGTATGGGTTTACACTAGCGCCTCGCCGTAAAAGGGTGAAACAGGCACAGGAAAATACAAATCAAAAAAGAACACTGATCATCGGCGCTGGTTCGGCTGGCCAGATGCTTGCCAGGCAGATGAAAGGTAACAGTGAGCAGGACTTTAATGTAGTTGGATTCATTGATGACGATTTCACTTTACACCATTTATCTATTAACAATGTTCCTGTCTTAGGGAGTACGAAAGACTTAGCAAAAGTTGTTGAAAAAAAGGTTATAAACCATATTGTTATAGCGATGCCTTCTGTTGAAAGAGACCGTGTTAAAGAAATCATAACAGAAGCACACCAGCTCGTTCCAAGTGTACAGACGCTGCCGATGATTGAAGATATCGCTCTTGGTAATGTGTCGGTGAGTCAAATCCGGGATGTTTCAATAGAAGACCTTTTAGGACGTGAACCAGTTGAACTGGATATTGATTCCATATCCAGCGAAATCAAGGGAGAAACGGTGCTTGTTACCGGTGCTGGTGGATCAATAGGGTCTGAAATTTGCAGGCAGCTGGTGAAGTTCGAGCCGAGGCAGCTTGTTTTACTTGGGCATGGAGAAAACAGCATTTATACCATTCATATGGAACTGAAACAGTTGGATATCAGCACAGAACTCATTCCGGTGATAGCGGATGTCCAGGATCGTGATCGCATTTTTCAGGTAGTAACTGATTATGCACCAAAATATATTTATCATGCTGCTGCTCACAAACATGTACCTTTAATGGAAGCAAATCCTAAAGAAGCAGTAAAAAATAACGTAATAGGTACAAAAAATGTGGCAGAAGCAGCTGATATTGCTAATGTTAAAACATTCGTACTGGTATCTACAGATAAGGCGGTAAATCCGACAAATGTTATGGGGTCAACAAAAAGAATTGCAGAAATGGTTATCCAGCAGCTTGCACATACTAGCCAAACTAATTACGTAGCAGTTCGTTTTGGCAATGTGCTTGGAAGTCGTGGAAGTGTCATACCGTTATTCAAGAAGCAGATTGCAAACGGTGGTCCTGTCACAGTAACCCATCCAGACATGACACGTTATTTTATGACAATCCCTGAAGCATCCAGACTTGTGTTGCAGGCCGGTGCTTTAGCACGCGGCGGAGAGATATTTGTGCTTGACATGGGTGAGCCAGTAAAAATAGTGGATCTTGCAAGGAACCTTATCCATTTATCGGGTTTTACAGAAAAAGAAATACCTATTCATTTTTCTGGAATACGACCTGGTGAGAAGATGTTTGAAGAGTTATTGAATGAAAATGAAGTGCATTCTGAGCCGGTATTCCCTAAAATATTTATTGGTAAGTCAGTTGAATTTGATGTTCATAAGGTTAATTTCCTAATTGAATCCCATATGAATTTAATGCAAGATCAACTGTCTGAATATGTAATCTCCCTAGCTAACGATAAGAAATTAAAACATTATAGTTTTGCCAAATAAAATTTCAAAAGGGTGTTTCTATTGAGAAAAATAACTAAAGCTATTATACCTGCAGCTGGTTTAGGTACAAGGTTCTTGCCTGCAACAAAAGCAATGCCAAAAGAAATGCTTCCTATAGTAGACAAGCCAACCATTCAGTACATAGTAGAGGAAGCTATTGAATCAGGTATTGAAGATATAATAATTGTTACAGGTAAAGGAAAACGCGCAATTGAAGATCATTTTGATAATAATTTCGAGTTGCAAGAAAATCTAATAAAAAAGGGAAAATTTGATCTTTTAGAAAAAGTTAACAAGTCATCAAATGTAGATATACATTATATTCGTCAAAAAGAACCTATGGGCCTAGGACACGCGGTATGGTGTGCGCGTAAGTTCATTGGAGATGAGCCTTTTGCAGTGTTATTAGGAGATGACATAGTAAAAGCCGAGGTTCCATGTATAAAACAATTAATGGAGCAATACAAAAAAACAGCTAGTTCATTAGTTGGTGTGCAACAAATACCGCCTAATGAAACACACCGCTACGGTATAATAGAGCCTGGAGAAAAAAACGGGAGAAGGTATCATGTGAACAAGTTTGTGGAAAAGCCACAACCGGGTACCGCCCCATCAAACTTAGCTATAATGGGGCGGTATATTTTAAACCCTGCAATATTTACTTTTTTAAGCCAGCAGAACGCTGGTGCTGGAGGGGAAATACAACTGACTGATGCCATACAAAAACTTAGTGAGTTTCAGAGTGTGTTTGCTTATGACTTTAAAGGCAAAAGATATGACGTAGGTGAAAAATTAGGGTTTGTTAAAACTACAATTGAAATGGCTCTAGATAACGAAGAAATAAAAGAGCAGTTAGCCTCTTATTTGAATGAATTGTATAAAGACTTACCAACCAAAAAAAGTTCAACTTTGTAAATGTGATTTTATTTAAACTAAATGAAAGTGGTGGAAATATGGAAAAAAAGTTATGTGTAATTGGATTAGGGTATATTGGTTTACCTACAGCAGCAGTATTTGCAGATTCTGGATGGAAAGTTACTGGTATAGATACAAACCCTATTGTAGTAGAAACTTTAAATAAAGGAAATGTACATATTGAGGAAAATGGGTTAGAAGAGATAGTTGATAGAGTGGTAAAAAACGGAAGTTTGACCGCGCGAATGACACCGGTAAACGCTAATGTGTATATTATTGCTGTACCTACTCCCCATAATCCTGACTTGACAGCTAACTTGAATTATTTGAAAAGTGCAGTGCGGTCTATTATTCCAGTAATAGAATCCGGCAATACAATTATAGTTGAATCTACTATACCGCCAAGGACTATGCAAGACGTTGTGAATCCACTATTAATAAAAGAGGGCTTTATAACTGGTGAAAACATTCATTTAGCTCATTGTCCCGAAAGAGTATTACCTGGAAAAATTCTCGATGAGTTAGTTTTTAACAATAGGATTGTGGGAGGATTAGATCCCATATCAACTGAGGTTGCTGTAGATGTTTATCGTACATTTGTAAAAGGAAATATTCTAAAAACTAGTGCAGAGAACGCAGAAATGGCAAAGTTAATGGAAAACACTTACCGGGATGTAAATATAGCTTTAGCAAACGAACTAACAAAGATATCAGAAAACCTAAATATAAATCCACTTGAAGTGATTTCACTTGCCAATGAACACCCAAGAGTTAACATTCACCAACCCGGACCTGGAGTTGGCGGCCATTGTCTTGCAGTAGACCCGTATTTTATAATTGAAAAGGATCCTGTTAATAGTTTGCTAATATCTAATGCTAGAAAAATTAACGAATCTATGCCTGGGTTTGTAGTTGAAAAAGTGAAACAAGCCATAGGAAGCAATTCCACTGTCACTCTTTTTGGATTAGCATATAAGGGTGACATCGATGATATCAGAGAAAGTCCTGCTTTAAAGGTTTATAAACAACTTATTGATTGTGGTTATAGCGTAAAACCTTATGATCCACATGTTAAGCAGGAACAAGTTGATTTTAATTTATATTCACTTGAAGATTCTTTGAAAAACTCTGATATGGTAGTGATTCTCACCGACCATAGTGAATTTAAGTTATTGGATTGGAAGCAGATAACAGGGCTAATGAGAAATGACTATGTCCTTGATACTAAAGGTTGCCTAAATAAATGTACTCTTAAAAATTACTTCAATTACGACAATTTATATGAATTAAAGCCGAATACCATTAGTTTAACTTATTAATAAGTAATATATATGAATTAATTAAAAGCAGGTGAAAACATATGAATATACCATTTTCTCCTCCGGACATTTCTAATGAGGAAATAAAAGAGGTGATAGACACATTAAAGTCTGGCTGGCTAACCACTGGTCCTAAAACCAAACTCTTTGAGAAAAAGATAGCTGAATACTGTAACACTACTTCCGCAGTCTGCCTGGGGTCTGCAACAGCAGCAATGGAATTAACGTTAAGACTCCTAGGTGTTGGAAGAGGTGATGAAGTTATCACTACTGCCTATACCTACACAGCTACTGCTAGCGTGATAAAACATGTAGGCGCTAATATAGTGTTAGTTGATACAAAAAAAGACTCATTTGAAATGGATTATGAAAAATTAGAAAAGGCCATAACTAAGAATACTAAAGTAATATTGCCCGTAGATTTAGGTGGAGTTATGTGTGATTATGATACTATATTTAAAATAGTTAATAATTATAGTGATTTGTTTACCCCGGATAATGAAATTCAACAATCTTTTGGGCGAATAGTTGTTTTGGCTGATGCTGCTCATTCATTCGGAGCAACTCAAAATTATAAACGAAGTGGTGAGGTGGCTGATTTCACCTGCTTTTCGTTTCATGCTGTAAAGAACCTTACTACTGGAGAGGGAGGAGCGGTTACTTGGAAAGACACACCAGCATTAGATAATGAAGAAGTTTATCATCAGTACATGCTTTTATCATTACATGGACAATCTAAGGATGCGCTCTCAAAAACTAAAATAGGATCATGGGAATATGATATTTTATCTCCATCTTATAAGTGTAATATGACTGATATCGCTGCATCACTAGGACTAAGTCAATTGAGAAGATATTCAAATGCCTTAAATATAAGGAAAGAAATTATTGGTTTTTATGATCATGAATTATCGTTTGAAAAGTTTGAAAGGCTAGAGCATTTTGGAAGGGATTACTCATCAAGTGGTCATTTATACCTTTTGAGACTAAAAAATAAAAGTGAAGAATATAGAAATAATATTATAAAGAGAATGGCAGAAAAAGGCATATCTACAAATGTGCATTATAAACCTCTCCCTATGCACACTGCATATAAACAAATGGGGTTTGATATTAAACACTATAAAAACTCTTATAATTTATATAAAAATGAGATTTCCCTTCCCCTTCATACTTCCTTAACTGAATCTCAGTTATGTTATATCGTTGAGAGTTTATTAACTTCAATAAAAGAAGAAGATTCAGCAAAATTAATTAATTCGCAGTGAATGAGAAGTTAGGAGTAATTATGTTGGAGAAATTTAATATAAGTCCTGAAATAATTAATTCAAATATTAGTTCCACAACGCTTATTGAACCTTTCAGCCATGTTATCAATTCGGAACTTTCTAAAAACACCAAAATTTATAAACAGTGTTGGATTGTAAACTCCACTTTGAAAGGTAATACATTCGCAGGGGAAGGATCTAAGTTAGATAATTGCTTTTTAGATAATTATTCACGGTCTGGAAAATATAATCATTTATATTATGTGGACTTTGGAAAGCACACCTACACCGGTCAGAATACAGTCATTATGAAAACAAAAGTTGGTGCTTTTAGTTCAATTTCCTGGAATGTAACAATAGGGGCTCCAGAACACGATTTTAATAGGGTTACTACTCATACGTTCTTATATAATTCTTTTGATAAATTAAACAATGGTAAAACATACTATGACAAATTTAAAGATAAATGTGAAATAGGAAATGATGTATGGATAGGAGCTAACTCTACTATATTAAGAGGGGCTAATATAGCAGATGGTGCAGTGGTCGGGGCCAACTCTGTAGTCACAGAATCTGTCCCACCATATGCCGTTGTTGTGGGAAACCCAGCTAAAATTATAAAATTTAGATTTAATCAAAAGGTAATAGATAAATTATTAGAAATTAAATGGTGGACATTAGAAGATGAACTAATAAAAGCTAATTCTGATTTATTTGCTAATTTCCCAGATGAAATGACTTTGGAAAAAATAAATGATCTAAATTAGAAAAAAAGGGGTCTTTTTACATTGAAAAAAGTATTAATACTTGGGGTGGCAGCGGTCCAAATGGATGCGATAATCGAATTGAAAAAAATGGGAATTAAAACATACGCAATTGCACAGGCTAATGACGGACCTGCTAGTAAAGTTGTGGACTATTTTGAAAAAATTAACTTTGTTAATAAAAATAAAGTTATTGAATTTATCAAAAAACATAAAATAGATTGTATTTACACTGTTGGATCTGATATAGCAGTTCCAATCTCTGCTGAAATTAGTGAGGAACTAGATCTTCCTTACTTTGTACCAAAAGAGACAGCGGTAATCTGTAATAACAAAAATTATATGAGAGAGTACTTCGGAAGTGATTTTGAGGGAAATGTTAAATATCAAATATTAAAAGACTTTAACACAGAACTAGAAATAGATTATCCATTTATTATGAAACCTTCAGATTCCCAAGGGCAAAGAGGTGTTAGATTAATTAAGAATTCTACCGACTTTATGGAAAGCTTTGAGATGTGTAAAAAATATTCTAGGGCGGGGCTAGTCCTGATTGAAGATTACATCGAAGGACCTGAGATATCAGTAAACGCTTATGTTGTAGATGGTAAAGCGGTTTTTATGGTGCATTCTGACAGGGAAGTTTGGACGCAATATAGTGGGGGGTTAATTCATAAACATATTGTACCCTCTCAAAATATAACAAATAGTGAAGCTGAAGTTAATCTAGAATCATTAATAAATAGGACAGTTGATAAACTAGAAATTGAAAATGGGCCATTATATTTTCAAATAAAATTTTGTGGTAATAAACCATATATTATTGAGGTTACCCCAAGGTTGGATGGGTGTCATATGTGGAGAGTACTAAATTATTATACTAATGTAAACCTAATAAAATTAACTTTTGAGAAATTACTCTTTGGTAGTAGCAAAGAATTAGCTAACTACAATGTAAGTGGAAATCAGTATACACTCGAGTTTATTTGTGAACTTCCAAATAAATATGTTGATTACAGCAAGTTTAATATTCCTCCAACTAATTTATGTATGTTTAAATATTATAAGGATAAAGACATAGTTAGACCTATAAACAATCAATATGAAAAAGTAGGTTATTTTATAACTAAAAATGGTGGAAAGGTTTTATGAAAGTTGCTATCACAGGTGGAACAGGTTTTTTAGGTGAAAAAGTAGTTTTATTTTTAGAAAAGTATACTAGTTATATACCAATCGTTCTCACTAGAGGACTGATTAATTCGAACAATAAGAGACTATCAAAGTATGTAGAAACAGATTATTCAGTTGATAACCTAAAACAAGCTTTGAAAAATGTCCAAGCTGTTATCCATTTAGCAAGTATAAGAGGAAAAGGGGGAGAGGTTAAGGATTTTCATATTAATGAAGTCATAACAGACAATTTATATAAGGCTTGCTCTGAGCTAAATATTAAAAATATTGTGTTTGCATCCTCTATTGCAGTTTATTCGGAAACTGATGAAATACCATGGACTGAAGAGCAAATAGTGAAACCTAAAACTTTTTATGGAATAAGCAAGGTAAGTTGTGAGTATATTGGGGAACTTTACCACAAAAAAAGTGGATTAAACATTAAATCTTTGAGAATTGCGCAAATTTTGGGCGAAGAAGAACGTAAAGGTATGATGAATACTTTTATAGATAATGCGCATCAGGGCGAACCCTTGAAGGTGATTGGTAAAAGTATAGCTAAGCGAGAATTTGTTTATGTAAAAGATGTAGTTAAAGCTATTATACTAGCTTTAAAAAATGAGCAAATTCATGGATCCTATAACATCGGAAATAATGTATCATATAGTAATTTAGAAATTGCAGAAACAGTGAGCAAGGTATTTAATAATAGTGAAATAGTTTATATCGATGCACTTAATGAAGATATTGAATCATCATTAATGGATTCTTCCAAAGCAGAAAAAGTACTAGGTTATTCTCCAAAATGGGGACTAAAAGAAGCTTTAGAAGATATAAAAAACACAAAACAGGAGAACAAGAATGTATAAGCGATTTATCAAAAGATTAATAGATATATTGGTAGCTTTTTTTTTAATTCCTTTATTTTCATTTCTTTTTATAATAGTGGGTATAGCTATAAAAATTGAAGATGGTGGAAAAATAATATATAAAGGAAAAAGGGTTGGAAAAAACAAAAAGCAATACACTATGTATAAATTTCGATCAATGAAACAAGACGCAAAGGATATCAGAAATAGTGATGGTAGTACATTTAATGCAACACATGATGATAGAGTTACAGAAGTAGGGAAGATAATACGCAAACTTAGTGTAGATGAAATACCACAAATATTGAATGTTTTAAAAGGAGATATGAGTTTTATTGGGCCAAGGCCTAGTCCTATAGGAAATGAGCAGCTTTATCCAAAAGATTATGCAAGAAAGTTTACAATAAGACCTGGCATAACAGGATTTAATCAAGCCTACTTTAGAAATGACGCCTCCATAACAGAAAAACAAAAAAATGATTTATATTATGTTGATAACATTTCTTTTAAATTAGATTTTGAGTTATTGTTAGTTACAGTATATAAAGTTTTTAAAAGAGAGGGTATTATTAATAAAAGTAATAATTGAGAAGGATCTGAGGCAAATGACATTGAAAAAACGAAAAAAAATATTGATTTTAGGTCGAGGTAATGACGTCGGTGGTGGGACCGAATATATCATTACAATAGTTAGATTGCTTCAAGAAAAATTTGATGTGGATATACATATGAATTATGGAAATGATAAAGTAAAAGAAAATTACTTATATAATTTTGATAGTGTTACTTTTCATCGAATTAATATGGTTCGCGAAATTAATCCAATTAAAGATTTTCAAACTTTGAGAGATTTAAAAAACCTAATGAAAAAAGAAAAATTTGATGTAGTTCATACCAATTCATCAAAAGCTGGGATATTAGGAAGGGTAGCTGCAAAAATCACAAGAATCCCTTTAATATTTCATACGGTACACGGTTTTGCGTTTCATGAACATTCTTCTAATTTTTCAACCAAAGTATTTTCCAAAATAGAAAAAATTGGAGCTAAATGTTGCGATAATATAATTACAGTAAGTGATTATCATAAAGAAATTGCGAAAAAACTAAATATTGCAAAAGAAAATAAATTAATTTCCATACCTAATGGTTTGAATATTGATAGGGTGAAAACGTACCAAGAGCGAAATGAAATAAGAGAAAAGCTGAACATTGAGCAAGATGAAATAGCTATTTTTACTATAGGAAGACTTGCACCACAGAAAGGTATATCTAATCTGTTAGATAGTATATTGCTATTGAAACAAGAAAATATAAAAAAGAAATATCACTTTTACATTGCCGGTTCAGGAGAATTAAAAGATAGCCTGGAGAATAAGGTGAGGAATTTAGGTATCTCTAATCTTGTGACTTTCTTGGGATTTAGAAAAGACGTAAATAATTTGTTGTGTGCAGCAGATATTATAGCCATACCTTCATTGTGGGAAGGTTTATCAATATCATTATTGGAAGCAATGGCAGCAAAGAAAGCTATTGTATGTACAGATATAGGAAGTAATAAGACTGTGGTAAACAATAGGGAGGAAGCAATCATTGTAAAGGCAAAAGATTCACAAGGTTTAAAGTGTGGCATTTGTGAGTTAATAAATGATGAAATTTTAAGAAGAAATTTAAGCTATAATGCATTTCTTAGATATATGAATTTTTTTAGTAAAGAAAAAATGGAAGAAAAATATACAGATTTTTATAAAAGAAAAGGGAAATTGCCTGAAGCTTAATTTAGTTAATATATAATGAAAGAGTGAATATCTATTGAGAATAGTATATATGAGATCTAATCCAATAAATCCTTATCCGAGAGCAGAAAAAGAAATGTCTGCTGCAATAAATTCTGGGCATTCCACAATAGCTCTTGCATGGAATAGAAGGGTTGAAAAAAAAGGTATTACTAAATCAATTTTAATACTAAATAAGAATAAAAGGGTGCCAATTCTTAGGTTCAATATTAAAGCAGAATTTGGTCAAGGGCTGAGTAACATTTTACCTTTAATAAAATGGCAATTTCAACTTATGAAATGGCTTTACAAGAATAGAAAAAATTATGATTTAATCCATGCCTATGATTTCGATACAGTGCTTCCCGCTTTGTTAATGAAAATTTTTTTTAAGAAAAAATACATATATGATATTTGTGATTTTTATATAGATGCTTTTCATGTACCAAAGTTTATAAAGCCTCTTATTAAAAAGATGGATTTCCTCGCGATAAATAAAGCAGAGAAAACTATTTTAGTTAATGAGACAAGACTAAGTCAAATAAAAGGTAGTAAACCAAAGGAAATTGTATTCATTCATAATACACCAATAGATACTAATATAAAGTATGAAAAATGTATGTCGTTCTCGAAGCCAACAATCTTTTACGGGGGTATTTTAAGTGATAGAAGAATGATTTTAGAAACCATAGAGATATGTAAAAGACATAAAGAGTGGAATCTTTTCATTGCCGGATATGGAAGATTGGAGAAAGAATGTGAAAAAGCGGCTAATAATTATAAAAATATCAAATTTATCGGCAAGAAAAATTATGATGAGATAATTAATTATACAAGAAAAGCAACCGTTATTTTTGCATGCTATGACCCTTCTGTTCCCAATCATAAATATTCATCCCCAAATAAACTATATGAGGCTATGATGTGCGGAAAACCAATAGTCGTAAGTAAAGACACTGGTGTAGATGAATTGGTTGTTTCCGAAAAAATAGGCATTTCTTGTAATTATAATGAACAATCATTGGAAGAAGCCTACAGTTACCTTTTAAATAATAGAGATATCAGTGAGGAAATGGGAAGCCGAGCTCGAAAACTATATGACGAAAAATACAACTGGGAAATAATGGAAAATAGGATTGAAGAAATGTATAAGACAATTAAATAGGAGGCGAAAAAGTGACAAAAGAAGTACTCGTAATAACAACGAGACCGTTAGAGGTTAATGTTTCATCATCAATACGTAAATTATCAACCATAAATGCCCTTGTTGATGCAGGTGCAAACGTAAGTGTTTTAACAGCAGTCACTCCAAACAAATCCTCGAATTTTAATAATACAATCGATTATAGTAATATTACAAAAGTTACTATAGATGCTGGGAAAATGTATAATAGTGGTGTTAGAAAAACCACAGATAAAACCACGCAAAATTTAAAAAGGAAAACAAAATCTATCGGGAGGAAAATATATTATAAAACTCAAATATATGACCCTTTAAAAGGTTGTATTAAAAAAATAAATAAACTTGAAGGGAAACTAAAGCCATATTACGATAAAGTGATTTCTATTTCTGATCCAAAATCCTCACACTTATTAACAAATACTCTCATAAAAGAGAAGATTATATCCTATGGGGAATATATACAAATTTGGGGAGATCCCATGTACTTAGACATTACCAATAAAAGTTTAATTCCAGGCACATTTATAAAAAAAGAAGAAAAGAGATTGCTGAGTAGAGCAGATAAAATTTTATATGTTTCTCCATTAACGCTGAAAGAGGAAAAAAAGATATTCCCAAAATATGCAAATAGAATGGATTTACTTTTCCCAACATATCAAAAAGAAACTATATATCAAAAAGTAAATAAAATAACCAAAATTGGCTACTTTGGAGATTACAATTCTAACATACGGAATATTAAACCACTTTATAATGCAATAAAAAATACACCTTACGAATTGGAGATATATGGAAACTCTGATTTAGATCTAGCTTCTTTTGACAATGTTAGAGTGAATAGAAGGGTTAGTTTTCAAAAAGTAAAAGAGTTAGAAAAAGATGTGGATTTACTAGTACATTTGTCTAATAGCTCTGGAACCCAAATACCCGGAAAAATATACCAGTACATGGGCACGAATAAACCGATTTTATTTATTCTAGACGGCGATAAGGAAACATTAAAAGAAACATTCAACTCTTTTAATAGGGTGTTATTTTGTTATAATAGTGAATCTGATATTTTAAATAAATTAAAAAGGTTTAATAATGGAGAGATCAGTGTTTCCAATAAACCTGTTAGGGAATTTCACTATAAAAATATTGCTAGTAAAATTTTGGGGAATGGTTTAGATGTGTAGTTTATTAACTAACGTAAAAAGAAGCAGGTGAAATAATTGTATTTATCAATATTTGATGTTGCAACGACCATTTTCAGTATAATTTTGTTAATAATTATACTAACTGCAATAATCTCTACATATAAATCTAATAAAGCAATTAATGCCTTTATAATAGCTAGTGGCTTTTATTTATTAGTCTATGGTATTGTGCCGGCATTTTTTGTATTTAATAAAGGAATACCTAATAAATTTAATTCAATATTTGGGACACATACACAATATTCAATTATATTGTTCTCTATTTTATGTTATCTTATTTTTTGGCTTAGTTATGTAGTAGCTAGAAGGTTAAAAATCGCTCCTTCAAAAGGTAAATCGAGAAGTTTTAAAGTTACAATTAAATCAATAGAAGGTATAGCTTGGTTTACTTTCCTATTAGGTTTACTAGGGTTCATAATAGAAATCAATATGTATGGTGGTCTTTGGCAATCCTTTAATAATATTGAAATAGTTAGAGGATTTAAAGAAACTGAAATAGAAGATGGGATTAACAACCCATTGGTTTTTTTTAGGTTGTTTAAGTTTTTTATAATTTTTTCTTTTTACATTTTTTATGTATTAAAGAATACAACAAATAAATTACTTTATAAAATAATGTTTTTTCTAACACTTACGCAGTCCTTATATATATTATTTCTAAATGGCGGAAGAACTCATATTTTCATTTTTATCGGAACTTTAATTTTAGCAGATGCTTTTATTAAAACCAAAAAGAAAAACGCTAAAAGGTTATTTCTATTAATATTTGGTATATTCATAGCTTTATTTAGCCTTATAATACTTGATCCACTATTCTCATATTTAACGTATGGGGGTAGTATTTCCTATGATCAAGTATCTTTAGCTAGACTATTAGCCCAATTTTCATTTCCCTATTCAAACTTGGGTTTTGTTTTAAATAATGAATTTGACTTCCGTTTTTTTAAAGATACTTATTTGTGGGTAATTAGCCTTCTTCCGGCATTTATATTAAGTCGTATAGGATTTGTACAAACTTCACCATTGTATGAATACAATACATTATTACAAAATGGTACTATGTTATTTGGTGGTATTCCTAGTGATATTTTAACTTGGGGTTTTTTCCAGTTGGGGATAGTTGGTTGTTTCTTAGTGATAGCAATATTTGGTTTTATACTAGGGAAGGTTGACAATATAATAGAAGTCTATAACAACAACATTCTTTTAGCTCCAATAATAATTCGTATAGCATTTTATATAGGGATGATGGTAATGTATGCAGATCTTGAATCTTTATTTAGAGTTCGTTATGATGTAGTATTACTAATATTGTTTTTGGTTGTTCTGAAGAATAGTAAAATATCATTACTAAAACCACATTATTAATAATTTTCACTACACAGTACATTATTTGAAAAAAGTGGGGCTGAATATGAAAAGTAATTTAAAGAAATTGTATATATTAATTTCTAGAGTTATTTTACCTTTGTTTTACGATAAAAAGTATTTAACAGGGAGATGGTTTCAAAATACCTCAAAAGGTTATCAGTGGGCTTGGAGAAATTTTTTCTTTCAAAAAGTGATAGGTTTTAATAAACATGTACCATGGCCTGTTTCTCATCGGAGTGTAATAGGTAATCCTCAAAATCTTAAATTTCATGTAGATGATTTAGGGAATTTCCAGCATTTTGGCTGTTATTACCAATGTTATTCCGGAAAAATAAAACTTGGTAAGGGAACCTATATAGCACCAAATGTCGGTCTTATAACAGCTAATCATGACCCTTTGGAATTAGACAAACACCTTGATAGTAAGGATATTATCATTGGAGAAAATTGTTGGGTTGGTATGAATTCCACAATTTTACCAGGTGTTAAACTTGGTCCTAACACTATTGTTGGCGCAGGAAGTGTTGTAACCAAAAGTTTTGTTTCGGGAAAGTGTATTTTAGCCGGAAATCCTGCTAAAAAAATTAGAGATTTGTGAAAATATATGTTAATAGAGTATTTTAATAAATTAAAAAAAAGTACATATATTCGTAACATCGCAACTCTTGGAATCGGGACTTTGTTTGCACAGTTAATATTAATAGGAATAACCCCAGTTGTTACTAGAATATATTCCCCTGAACAAATAGGTCTATATACGATGGTGCTAGCCGTTGTTTCACTTGTTACTCCGGTAGTAAATGGGAGATATGAGGTTAGTATTGTAGTTGCGGATACTGATCATGAGGCAAATGTGATAAGTGTACTTTGTTTATTCACACAAGTACTTGTCACTACTTTTGTGGGAATAGTATTAATTCTTTCCCTTATTTATGAAGCTTCTTTTTTAAATGGTATGGGCATTTGGGTTTTGGTAGCACTACCTTTAATTATGCTGAACGGTACTATAAACATGCTAAGTAGTTATAATAATAGATTTAAGCAATATCGTTTATTGGCTTCTGTTAGTATAGTTAGATCACTAGCTAACGCTTTAGGGCAAATTTTGTTCGGCATATTGCATTTAGGGAGCCCTGGCCTTTTATTATCCCAGTTGCTTTCAGGTTCACTTGGGATTGTAAGGCAATCTAAATATGCTATTAATAACTTTAGAAGCTTTTTAAGAGTTAAAACAGGCGAAGTTATCGCTGTAGGAAAAAAGTACAAAAGACAATTCCTTTACTCAGCTCCTGCTACATTAATGAATGCAGCCTCTTATTCAATTCTGAACTTCTTTATAGCAGCACTTTTTGGGTTAGAAGAATTAGGATATTATTTTTTGTCTTATAGAATGTTAGGTTTACCTATACAACTAGTAAGTATGAACGTTTCTAAAGTATATTTTGCTAGGGCCGCAGAAGAATATAAAAATCATCATATGTATAGAAAATCTTTTATTGAGACTTTATTACTTTTGCTAGTAATAGCGATACCTGGTTTTAGTGCGATAGCCATATTTGCTCCGGAGCTATTTAAATTTATATTCGGTGAAAGTTGGGGGAGGGCAGGGGTATTTGTTGCAATATTATCTCCTATGTTTGCAACAAGGTTTATTACTTCTTCTTTATCCCTTTCATTGGTAATTAGTAACAAACAAAAGTATGAAGTTGTACTCCAAGCAGGGTTTATTATAGTAGCTACTACAGCATATTTACTATCGAGTTATTTAAACTTTAGTATAGAAAAATTTTTACTGGTGATAAGTGGATTTTATACTTTAAACTATTTAATAGTTCTAACCCTTCTCGGCTATTTAAGTAAAAGAAGAGCTTAAAGAGTAAATTATACGACCTTTACCTTTTTTTATCCCAAATAAACCTTTATTTTCCAGACTATTAGCTGGTTTATTTTTTCTTAAATCGGCGTGTTAAAATATACAAAGTTGCCGCCTTATTCGGCAACTTTGTCTTTTTATTCGAAGTATACATCAAATCATCCATAATCACGAGGTCCGCATTTCTAAGTCGTTTCAGTTGCACCTTTGATTTGTTCATACCATCACTTCTACACTCCAAATCTCTAAGTGAAATGATTATCCGTTATTATTGGGGAATTTGAAACCGTTGTTATTAGGGATTTCAACACCGTTGCTTACAATTAGGATATTACTTGCTTATTCTCAAACCTCTCCTTCGTGTGGTTAACAGCCAGTGTGTCCTCAGATGAAATCTCTCCCCATAAAATCATCAATAATTGGTTTAATCTTTTTCTTAGCTGCCCTTGCTCTGTTTTTTATATCCTGAATGCTAGTATTTTCTATAAGTGCTATTTCCTTATAACTCAAGTCTTCAATTAGGTAGTAGCGTACCCAATTCTTTTGTTCAGGATTGAGTACCTTTAATATATCATCTAATAGGAAGGGGTCAATTTCCTTGTTAGGTACGTAGGACAAGGGAGCATTCTTGAAATGTAAATCACTTTTCACTTGTTTCACAAATTTATAATGAAGATCAAGGAATCTGAAATAAACTTTATTGTAAAAATAGGTTGTAAAAGCTGAGCGTTTTTCATCATGGATTTTCATGCAGTCATAGAGTACAATCAGACCTTCTTGGTGAAGATCTTCTGCTTCCATATAAGGAAACTGGTTTATAAACTTTAGAATAATCTTATTGCATGGTTTAATACGTGCCTCAAATTCGATTGCAAATCTTTCTTTATTCATCCTAATTTCCTATCCGTATGCGCATCCTTAGTTTATTTTCCGGTACTTTTATCTTATGAAATTTACGGAGAAGTGGCAATATAATCATGTCTGAGTTCAAATTTTAGACAAAATACGACCTTTATTTTTCATTTGTGATGAAAATCATCGACTTTTTCAGTGAGTATGTATTTAGGGATTAGGATTACATGATTTATGGGTTTTCATTATTTATATCCAGTACTCTGCTTGTTCAGCAATACCTTTGATTGTTCTCTTCATTTCCTATACGCTATTAATAGATAGTAACCAAAGGAGGAGAACATCATGCAGCGTTTGATGTGTAAAGGTAAGATTCATAGAGCAACGGTGACTGAAGCGGAACTGGATTACGTTGGCAGTATCACGATTGATTCTACTTTAATGAAGGAAGCAGATATTAAGCCTTATGAAATGGTGCAGATCACCAACTTAAAAAACGCTACCAGGTGGAAAACGTATGCGATTCCTGCTCCGGAAGGCTCCGGGCGGATTTGTTTGAATGGGCCGCCTGCTCATTTATTCTCACCGGGAGATATCGTCATCATCTTGAGCATGGCACAGATGACGGAGGAAGAGATCGAGAATTTGACTCCGAGAGTTGTTTTTGTAGATGAAAATAACGTAATCACTTCCGTGGAAGAGCATGATTTGCACTGGCCGGAGGGCGTTAAAGCTTAGAGGTGTCCCCCGGTGCGGTGAGGTGTAAAAGGGAATAGTTTTATAGAAATCCAGCTGTCTTCCGGGCGGCTGGATTTTTGTCGTATGTTGTTCCTTTTTGTAAATAGGAATATAATTGTCTTAAGATTACTTCTGATGAGCCTCTCTATCTAAAACCATAGAGCAAGGAGGTGACGAGCATGATAGAAAAAGTTATTGGCAATAATAAAGCGTCTGAAATATTCAGAATTAACAGACTTCTGACCGAATCTTTTGATATCAATCAGATACTGAAGACGCTTGTCTCTTCAGCTTTTGAGTTGGTCGAAGTCTCCGATGCTGTCATTCTTTATTTGTATGATGAGGAAGAGGAGGTTTTAAGGTTTTCGGAAGGAGTCGGCGTGAGCCTGGGGGAAATGAAGGACATCAAGTTTGCGTCGGGGGAATCTTTGGCGGGAGGGACTTTCCTTACGAAACAGGCGAAGCTGTATGAAACGGACGAAATAAAAAGCAATATGAGTACGATGACCGAAGAGAATTACCGCTTATATTTTAAGGGAGTCTATGAACGGCAGATCAAGCATGTATTCTGTGTTCCGTTGCTTTATCATAATCGCTGCCTTGGAGTTCTTGCTGTCGACAATTTCACCAATGAAGGGCACTTCACCGAAGAAGATATGGCGATCATTCAGGTTATTGCTGATCAGGGTGCGATTGCACTGACCAATTCCAGGTTGTTTCAAACGATTAAGCAGAAGAATGAGCAGCTGGAATATAGCTTTATGGTGCATAAAAAGTTCACGAAGCTGATGCTGGAAGGCGGCGGGATCGAACCTATTTTGGCTTTATTGACAAGAATTCTCGGGAAAGAAGTTTCTTTTCATGAGACAGAGCGGGATATGGAAGGGGAAGATGTCTACCCAATCATCAGGGACAACCGGACGCTTGGCTTTTTAAAGCTGGATGCTCCGATTACATCTCTATCGGAAGAGCAGCTGGTACCGCTTGAGCAGGCGGCAACTGCTCTCGCTCTTGAGGTTGTCAAACAGATGGCAATCTATGAAAAGGAACTGCATCTAAGAGAAGAAGTTTTCCAACAAATGCTGGAGGGCATCACGTCGAACGATCTGGAGACTATGAGTCATTATTTTAATTGGGACAAGACAGCGCACTTCCGGGCAGTGGTCATAGAGAACAAGCAAGGATACTTTGGCAGCAGGGAGTATATATGGGAGAAAGAAAAGCTTGTGAGAATAATAGAAAACTTGAGCAACGATATTTTTCAGTGCAAGTTCGTTTTCGCAAAGTCCTTTAAAATCATTATGATTATGCCTGATAGCGAGCGGATGAGTCCGAGGAAATTCATCGAGCTTTTAGGAGAAACGCTTTCCAATGAGAAACATCTTTATTATGGGATTGGCGGCTCAAGAAGCTTGCCTAACATCAAGCAATCCTATGATGAGGCGATGGATGCCGTAGCTTATGGCAAGCAAAGTTATAAAAAAGTGACCGATTATTCAGCCCTTGGTCAGGAACGGCTATGGCAGAAGCTTGATCCTGTTACAACCGATAGTTTTATCGAGGATATCATCGGCCCAATTTTTGAAATGGACGCCGTGTATTTGGAAACTTTGAGAGCTTTGATTATCCATAACAAAAATCATAAGAAAGCTGCAGAAGTTTTGCACGTCCACCCCAATACGCTTTATCAACGGATCAAGAAAATAGAAGAAATGCTGCACAAATCCTTTGCCAGGCAAGAAGACTGGCTGAATATTGTTACGGCCTATCAAATATATGTGTCCAGGCACACAGAAAAGCAATAAATCATGTAGGTTCCCACATTTCATTACCTTTTTCAGAAAATTATAATAATTATATAGACTAAGTAGAGGGGGACCGTATATGACAGAAATTGCTACAGCCACTTATCAGAATTACATTGGGGGAGAATGGGTGCCGTCGAGCTCCGGTGAAACATATGCGAGCATAAATCCTGCCAGGACATCGGAAGTGCTTGGATATTTCCAGAAGTCGAATCAAACAGATGTCAAAGAAGCAATTCTATCAGCCAGGGAGGCTTTTCCCGAATGGGCAGCAACGCCTGCTCCTGTTCGCGGTGATGTGCTGTTCAACCTGATTCGCCTGTTGGAGGATCGATTTGAAGAGCTGGCGGTGTTAATAACAAAAGAAGTCGGCAAATCCTATCGGGATGCAAAAGGCGAAGTGACTAAGACAATTCAAGCGATGAAGCAGTTCAGCGGGGAAGCGAATCGGCTGACAGGGGAGACTGTTCCTTCCTACGACGCGGATATTTTCGGATATACTGTGCGGGAACCTCTTGGTGTTGTCGGTCTCATTGCTCCTTACAATTTTCCGCTTGGGATCGGGATATGGAAAATTGCACCAGCGATTATTGCCGGAAACACGGTTGTTTTTAAACCGGCAAGCAACACCTCCTTGATCAGCGTCAAAATCATGGAGATGCTGGAAGCGGCTGGTGTACCGGCAGGGGTAGTCAATATGGTCACTGGACCGGGTTCGGTTGTGGGAAAAGAGTTCGGTGAAAACCCGGAAATAAAAGCAGTCTCTTTTACCGGTTCCACCCAGGTCGGCACGGAATTAGGAAAAGCCGTCACCCAGCGGGGAGGAAGAATGCAGGCGGAAATGGGCGGAAAGAATCCGACCATTGTGCTGGAAGATGCAGATATGGAGCATGCTGTTGAAAGCATCGTGATCAGCGGCTTCCATGATAACGGCCAAAGATGCACAGGTACCAGCCGGCTGATTTTATTACGATCAATTGCTGATGAATTCATCGCCAGATTGATAGAAAAAGCAGAAGCACTGGAGGTTGGGGATGGATTCGATCCTGGTGTGGATAATGGGCCGGTGGTGGATGAGAACCAGCTGAACACCTATCTTCATTATGTCGAGTCAGCGATCGAAGAAGGAGCAACTCTTAAATTCGGAGGGGAGCGTCTGACCGATGAAGGCAGAGGGGAAGGCTACTTTGTCGCCCCGACTATTTTTACCAATATCACTCCTGAAATGACCATCTTTCATGAAGAAGTATTCGGGCCAGTCGTTGCTGTGACAGTCGTTGATACCTATGAAGAAGCGATCGAGCTTGCGAACCAATCTGATTTCGGCTTATCCTCATCCATTTTTACGAAAAGCCTGGATAAAGCACTGACATTCACAAAACAGATCCAGAGCGGTGTTACGCATGTGAACGTCCCGTCGAATTATTTTGAAAACCAATTTCCATTCGGCGGCAAGAAGAATTCCAGCATAGGCCCGCGCGAACAGGGAAGCACCGCACTCGATTTTTGGACCGAAACAAAAACCGTTTATATGAAACCGTAAAAGGAGCCTGTTGCTATGAAAACTGTCGGATTGATCGGTTGCGGAAGAATGGGAAGAGGAATTGCCAAGAACTTGATCGCAAGCGGCTATACTGTATTTGCATATGACCCGGATCCTGTGGCAATTTCGCATGTGGAAAAGCTTGGGGCAAAGACGGGGGATACCGTAGACACCATAGCCGGGAAAGTGGATTTCTTATGTACATCGTTACCGGCTGCCGAGGTACTGGAAGAGGTGGTCGACGTGGCCCTCGAAACGATGAAGAAACACAGCTTCATTCTCGATATGGGAACGACAGATGTAGAGGTCACGAAGCGAATTTTTCAAAAGGCCAGCGATAAGGGTGTCAGCTATTATGATTGCCCGGTCAGCGGCGGTCCTGCCGGCGCGGAAAATGGTACGCTGACCTTTATGGTCGGGGGGAGTCAGGAGCGATTTGGAGAAGTGAGGAATTTCCTCTTAGCTCTGGGAGATGACATCCATTTCGTCGGGCCATCAGGAAGCGGCCAGATCGTCAAACTCTGCAATAATATGGTGGTAGCCGGAATTACGGTACTGCTCAGCGAGACCATGATTGTCGCCGAGAATGCCGGCGTTCCGTCAGAAAAGATGGCTGCTATTATGCAGGCTGGATCAGGTAATAATGCGGTCCTGAATATCTTTGGAGATAACATCATTCATAAAAGCTATGATAACGTCCTTTTTCAGCTTTCTTTAATGGCGAAAGATCTTAAACTTTTCAATAACTTCTCTGAAAGCCAAGGATTTCAGCCAATGGCCAGCAAGTTAATCAGCCAGCTTTATGAGAAGGCAGTGAATCACAATCAGGGACAACTGGATAACGCAGCAATTCGAAAATTGCTGGAGGAGGAGGTCGGACAGCTGACCTGAATCATGAAAAATAGGAGGGAGAAAGACATGGTGGAAAAAGGGATATGGAAAGACTGGCGGCTTCATGCCATTGTTTTTGGACTTGTTATTTTAACGGAAGCCATCGGTACCCACCAGTTCAGTGTCGGACCAGGTGTCATCCTGCTGCTTCCGATGCTGTACGCGATGGTGATTGGTCTGATTTTATTTTTTACACCGGTCGTTAAAAACAAGCAATCGAAAAATGCAGAGCCATTGATCGTCTTGGGTGTGACATTGCTGATTGCAAAAATCGGGGTAATTATCGGACCGTCAATTGAAGGGATCATTGAAGCCGGGCCTGCGCTCTTGCTTCAAGAATTCGGGAACCTGGGTACGATATTCCTGGCATTGCCGGTAGCTGTATTTCTCGGAATGAAGCGGGAAAGCATCGGCATGACGCACTCGATCGCAAGGGAGCCGAACGTCGGCTTGATTATGGACAAATACGGTTTTAACTCTCCAGAAGGCCGTGGGGTAATGGCGATCTATATTTTTGGAACAGTATTCGGGGCAATTTTTCTTGGGTTGATTTCAGGATTCCTGGCGACTATTACGCCATTGCATCCCTTGTCATTTGCGATGGCATCCGGGGTCGGGAGCGGCAGTATGATGGCGGCTGCAAGTGGTTCCTTGATCGCCGCATTCCCTGCCTTAGAACAAGATATCATCGCTTATGCAGGGGCTAGTAACTTACTGTCCCTGTCGACGGGATTATATATGAGCATTTTCATTGGCCTGCCATTGACGGAGAAAATGTATAATGCCTTAAGCAAACGAAAAGAGTCAAAAAAAAACGCGGTTAAAAAGGGGGCGTAAGCGATGACATTGATGAATAACATTCAAGAATGGATTCTTTTGCTGTTGATCTTCGGAGTCATTTCAGCAATCGGAAACTGGATCGGTTATGGAATCCTTCCTCTAGCGGCCGTACCAGGAATGATTGTGCTTATTTTAGTAAGTCTCGCTGGTCTTATATTACAGAAATTATTAAAAGTGAATATTCCAAGTGTTGCGTACGTTGCTTTGATTGGTATCATCATTTCGCTGCCTGGATTTCCAGGTTCAGAAACCGTAGTGCGGTGGACCACAGAAGTTAATCTGCTGGCACTGGCTACGCCAATCCTTGCCTATGCAGGTATTGCGATTGGAAGGTCCTGGACAGATTTCAAAAAGCTCGGCTGGAGAAGCGTCGTCGTCGCCATGCTGGTCATGGTCGGAACCTTTCTCGGCTCCGCCCTCATTGCAGAACTCGTGTTGCGTATGCAAGGGATCATTTAAGGGGACAGTCCCCCGAGAAGTAGTGTAGTTAAATGATAAATACACATGAAAAGAAGACAGCAATTTGCCAGGCGCCAGGGGGGAGGCGCCGTAGGCTTGCTGTCTTTCTGTTTTTATTCTATCAGAAGAAATAAACTTTCTTAGCTATGTCATCAAAATGATATACGAATTACATATTTCTGCCGAATTTTATACGGTTCTATTTCGAGAAAGTAGGAACAGACAAACCTCCATTGCTTTATAGGAGGCTACTAAAAAACGGAAGGTTTAAAAAACGATAAGTATGGAGTTTTATGTCCATACTTACCGTTTTGTTTATAATTTTAAGGGATTCATGACTCTATTCCTTTAAGATTTTTATGCAGTACTTGGATGTTGTGGGCGTTTTGATGTTTATATCGACATACATTTATACATGCTTGATTCCGCAATGAGCGAGAGGCGGTGACGCCTGCGGGAACAGCGCGGGCCGAAGATCCACTTGGTCAAGCGATCTTCTTGACCAAGTTAGCTGAGGCCGTGCCCGCGGCAAGCATCCGCCGGTAGCGGTTCGTGTGAATCAAAGGTGTAGAGCTTACGTGTGGTCTGTCCCCTTCTCCGCTCTATTTTGTAATATCTCCTAATATACACGCTTTAATTTTGGTAGATTCCACGAATAATAGTAAACCGTTTTCATGTAGAATTGTTAACAGTATTTTCGAAATATTTTCACGAAAACTTTTCAGAGGGGGAAATATAGTGAAATTGAAAGCTTTCATGGTCATGGTAGTGTCGCTGATGTTCATTCTTGTCGGCTGTACGAATCCTAATAAGGCGAGTCAGACTGGTGGCAATAGTGACAGCAGCGAAGGAGAAGCCGGTAAAGGCGGTACGGTAACGCTCGTTGATTTATCCGAGGCGAACAGCCTGGACCCGCATACGGTCACGGATGCTGCATCCATGCATTATATTGAGAACATGTACAATACGTTGTTCCGTTACATACCAGGAAAATATGGCGAAATCGAAGGGGATCTTGTGAAAGATTACAAGATTTCGGAAGACGGTAAAGTTTACACATTCACACTGCATGAAGGCGTGAAGTTCCATAATGGTGATGCACTGACGTCAGAAGATGTGAAGTATTCCATTGAGCGTATCATTGAAAAAGGTGTCCGGAAGCATCAATTTTCAGAACTTAAGTCCATCGAGACACCTTCAGAAACAGAAGTGGTCATGACATTGAGCGAGCCGATTGCTCCGTTCCTCACTTTCCTTGCTAACCCAATGAACGCGGTTGTCAACAAAACAATTGTCGAAGAGAACGGTGGAGAGCTCGACAGCGTAGATGCTGGAAGTGGTCCGTTCAAGCTCGATCATTGGACGAAGGATCAGGAAATGGTCCTCACTAAGTTCGAGGATTACTTCAAGGAAGGTCTTCCTTATTTAGATAAGGTCGTATGGCGTTCGATTCCTGATGAAACAGCACGGACAACTGCTATCAGGAACGGCGAGATTGACATCCTGCTCCAGGCTCAGCCTAAAGACGTGAAGCTTTTGGAAAAAGCAGAAGGTGTCAATGTTGTATCTGTACCAGGGACGTACTGGGAATATATCGGTCTTAATACGGAAAAAGAAGCCCTTAGCAACAAGAAGGTCCGTCAGGCGATTGCCTGGGCGATCGATCGGGATGCAATCAACCAGGTCGTAAAATTCGGACAGGCTTCCCCGCTACTTAGCGGAAATATTCCGGAAAACCACTGGGCACACCTGGACGAGAAGATTTATCCTGAGCCGGATCTAGACAAAGCACGTAAATTGCTGGAAGAAGCAGGCTATGGCGATGGTCTGAAGCTGACGATGAAAGTGAGCACGAATCAGTCTCAGATTGATGCCGCTCAGGTCATCAAGCAGCAGCTCCAGGAAGTCGGCATCGAGCTTGAAGTTGTCTCCCAGGAAGACAGTGTGTTCTTTGAAGCACTCGGAAGCGGTGACTTTGAATCAACGGTTGTCGGCTGGGTAGGCTTCGTTGACCCGGATGAATTCCTGTACAACATTTTCCACACCGACGGGATGTACAACCAGCAGAATTACTCCAATCCGGAAGTGGACAAGCTCTTAGAAAAAGGCCGCAGAACGATGGATCAGGAAAAACGGAAAGAAATTTATGCAAAAGCGCAGAAAATCATTGCGAAAGAAGCACCGATGGTATTCTTGTACGCTAATCCACAGATTTCTGCTGTCAGGGAACGTGTTCAAGGCTTCGTGGTCGATCCGACAGTAACGACAGGATCTCTGGAAACAACAAAAGTAAAACAATAAACGTTTGGGGAAGCGGCCATCGCTATTCAGGATAGGTCGCTTTCTCCTTATTAGAAGGAGGTTGGACGATGATTTCCTATATTATCAAACGCCTGCTGATCTCGATTCCGGTTTTGTTCGGAATTTCGATACTCGCCTTTTTCCTTGTCCGGCTGGTGCCGGGGGATACGGTGACGGCGATGCTTGGAAACAACTACACACCGGAACGGGCAGAGGCGCTTCGTGCTAAATACGGTCTGGACGAGTCCGTGCTTACCCAATATGTACTTTGGCTGAAAAACGTCCTCCAGGGAGACTTTGGTTACTCCCATTTTACGAATACGCCGGTCTTGCAGGCGATCCTCATCAGGCTTCCGATTACGATTGAATTGGCAGTATTGAGTGTCGTCATTGCGGTCATCCTGGCGATTCCGCTCGGGACGATTTCTGCTTTAAAACGAAACAGCAAATTCGATTACGGTGCCAGCTTTGCAGGAATGCTCGGGATTTCCATTCCGAACTTCTGGCTCGGTACATTGATGATTCTCTTTTTCTCCTTATATGCGGGCTGGTTCCCGTCCGGGGGATTTGTCGGGCTGTATGAAAGTGTCTGGGGTAACCTCAGGAGCATGATTCTCCCGGCAATCGCCCTTGGTACAGCCGTTGGGGCTGTTGCCATGCGGATGACGCGGTCCTCCATGCTTGAGGTCACCAATCAGGATTATATCAAAATGGCCCGGGCGAAAGGGGTATCCAAGCGGAGAATGATCATGCGGCATGCACTTAAAAATGCGCTCGTCCCCGTCGTTACCGTGCTCGGTATCCAGACTGGGTACTTGCTTGGCGGCTCGGTCGTTGTCGAGCAGATTTTCGGACTGCCTGGTGTCGGACAGCTGTCCTTGCAGGCGATCACCAATCGTGATTACGCTCTCTTGCAAGGAACGATTCTGTTCATCGCCAGTGCGTTCGTCATCATCAATCTGATCGTGGATATTATTTATGGATTCTTAGATCCACAAATTCGCTATTAAAGGAGCGATTACATGAGTGACATATGGTATCAATTCAAGAAAAATAAAATTGCGTTGTTCGGTCTGTTCATGACGACGGCTTTCATTATTGCGGCTATCGTTGCCCCGCTGCTCGCTCCTTACGATCCATACAAAATGTCAGGAGCAGAGTCGCTCGCAGGTCCGAGCATGGCTCACTGGCTTGGAACGGATCAGTTCGGCCGTGATATTTGGAGCCGGATCATTTATGGCACGCGAATTTCCTTGAAAGTCGGCATCATTTCCGTAGGGATCTCACTTGTAGTGGGAACGCTGATCGGAGTCGTTGCTGCCTATTATGGCAAGTGGGTCGATTCGGTGCTGTCCCGCCTCACGGATGTCATGTTTTCTTTTCCGGATATTTTATTGGCGCTTGTAATCATGGCGATTTTAGGACCGAGCCTCACCAACTTGATGATCGCAATCGGCATCGTCTATACGCCGATTTTTGCCCGGATTGCCCGAGGTGCGGTGCTGACCATCAAGAATGCGCTGTTTATCGAAGCGGCGAAATCGATGGGCATCAGCAATGTGAAAATCATGTGGAAACACATTTTACCGAACAGCCTGGCGCCATTGATCGTCCAGGTTACGCTGTCCCTAGCATTCGCTATTTTGGCAGAAGCGGCCCTCAGTTTTCTCGGACTTGGAGCTTCGCCAGACACACCTTCGTGGGGAATCATGCTCAGTGAAGGAAAGAACTGGATGGAGCAGGCCTGGTGGATCGCCGTTTTCCCGGGGATCGCAATCACCTTGGCCGTGTTCAGCTTTAACGTCATGGGGGATGGCCTGCGGGATGCCCTAGATCCGAAACTGAAAAATGAATCGTCGTGAAAGGAGTAAGTCCATGTCTGAATATATTATGGAAGTGAACGATCTGAAGACGCATTTTCATACCAAAACAGGCGTCGTCAAAGCCGTGGACGGCGTGAATTTCAAAGTGAAAAAAGGCGAGATTCTTGGCATCGTCGGCGAATCCGGCTGCGGGAAAAGTGTCACTTCCCAGTCGATCATGCGCCTCGTCGGAAGCAAAAGCAGTGAACATGTAAGCGGCGAAGTGCGTTACCATGGCGAGGATCTGCTTTTGAAAACGGAACGGGAAATGGAGAAGATCCGCGGCAAGGACATTTCGATGGTTTTCCAGGATCCAATGACTTCCTTGAATCCTGCCTACAATGTCGGGACCCAGATCGCTGAAATGCCTGAAATTCATGAGAAAAAACCGAAAAAAGCGGCCTGGAAACGGGCGGTGGAAATGCTGACAAAAGTCGGTATCCCGTCATCGGAAAAACGCGCGCACCAGTATCCGCATCAATACAGCGGCGGTATGAGGCAGCGCGGGGTCATCGCCATGTCCCTTGCCTGTGATCCTGATTTGATCATCGCTGATGAACCGACGACAGCCCTTGACGTGACCATCCAGGCACAGGTGCTTGATTTGCTGCGGAAACTTCGCGATGATACAGGAACGGCCATCATGATGATTACCCATGACCTTGGGGTCGTCGCTGAACTGTGCGACCGGGTAGCCGTCATGTATGCCGGTAAAATAGTTGAAGAAGGAACGATCGAAGACATTTTCGACAGACCGAAGCATCCTTATACGAAGGGACTATTGAATTCTGTCCCTCGCCCGGGAAGAAGAGAACGGCTGCAGCCGATCGAAGGCCAGCCGCCGAATTTACAGAACCTGCCACAGGGCTGCCGGTTCCAGGACCGCTGCCCGTTTGTGATGGATAAATGCCTGGCTCAACAGCCAGAATTACTGCCAGCAGAATCAGAGCAGCATACGGTTGCCTGTTGGCTGGAAGAGGAGGGACAGCCGGATGGCGACCGAGGAACTCGTAAGAATCGACAACCTGAAGAAGCACTTTAAGATATCTAATGGAATTTTTCGCAAAAATACTGTCGTGAAAGCAGTGGACGGCCTGAATTTTTCCGTTTATAAAGGAGAAACGTTAGGAATAGTCGGGGAGTCCGGCTGCGGGAAATCAACGACGGGGCGTTTATTAATGAAGCTTCTCGAAGCGACGGAAGGAAAGATGTATTTCGAAGGAGAAGACGTCTCCACCTGGGACAAGCAGAAGCTGAAAGCACGCCGCCGCGATTTTCAGATGATTTTTCAGGATCCCTATGCATCACTAAACCCAAGAATGATCGTGGAAGACATTATCGAAGAACCTCTGAAGACGACAGATATGAGCAAGGAAGAACGGAAAGCGAGAGTGAAACAGCTGCTGGATGATGTCGGGATTCCGCAGGATTACCGCACCCGTTATCCCCACGAATTTTCCGGGGGACAAAGGCAGCGGATCGGTATTGCCCGTGCGCTGGCATTGAAGCCGAAATTCATTGTCGCCGATGAGCCGGTGGCGGCCCTTGATGTGTCCATTCAGGCACAGATCATCAACCTCCTCGTCGATCTGCAGGAGGAATATGATTTCACATACCTGTTCATTGCCCATGATTTGAGTGTCGTCCAGTATATCAGTGACCGTGTCGGCGTGATGTATCTCGGAAAAATGGTAGAATTGAGTGAAAGCGACGATCTCTATGAAAATCCGCTTCACCCATATACCCAGGCGCTGTTATCATCTGTGCCAGTTCCGGATATTCACCATGTTAAAGACCGGATTCCGCTCGAAGGGGAAATTCCGAGTCCTGATAACCCGCCGTCCGGATGCCCGTTTCATCCGCGGTGCCCGATTGCGAAACAACATTGCAAAGAGGAAGTCCCAAGCTTCCGGGAAATCACAGAAGGCCATTACGTGGCGTGTCATGAGGTGAAATAATGACGTATTCAATTATTGCCAGATGCAAGGAAACAGGAAAGTTCGGCGCCGCCGTATCGACCTGCTTTCCAGGAGTAGGGGCTTACTCCCCGCATATAGAAGCGAACACGGGCGCAGTCATCACCCAAGGATGGGTGAACCCGGCGCTCGGTCAGGAAGGTTTGAACTATTTACGGCAGAGCTATACGGCAAACGAAACCCTGAACCACCTGCTGATCAAGGATCCGGGAAAAGAACTGCGCCAGGTCGCCGTCATGGACCAGTACGGCAATAGCAGCGCCTATACCGGTGTCGAAAATGATGCCTATAAAGGCCATATCATCGGCGAGCAATGGTCGGTCCAGGGGAACATTCTCGCAGGGCCGGAAGTATTGGAAGAAATGGCGCGGGCCTTTGAGGAATCCACCGGGAAGCTTGAGGTCAGGCTCCTCGATGCACTCGCAGCTGGCGATAACGCCGGCGGGGAGACACGGGGCAAGCAGTCTGCCGTCATCAAAGTGGTGGACATCGACCAGTTCCCGTACGTTGATTTTCGCGTCGATGACCATGAAGAACCTGTCCAGGAATTGCGTAGGATTTATGAAAAAAATAAATCGGTTCTGATTGAACGCTATTATGAATGGGTGGACGCGGTGAAGCAGGGGATTGTTTTATAGTGGAAGGGTGACACGATGCAGGATGACATATTGACTGCCATGAAAGAACGGTTCGGCCAGCAGGCGATCCATATCAGAGAAAAAGCTACCGATCATATTTTGTCGAGCGAGCCCTCGATCGCCTGTTGTATGGCTAAGGCTGATTCTTCCGGACCGTGGGAGCGGCTTAGTGAGTCGGAGGTCGTCTTTGATTTGGACGATTTTCAGGTTGCGCTTGTCGGACCGGCGTCTTATAACGCAGAGGAAGCGCTACAGTATTTTGAAGAGCACACACCATGGATCCTGTTCTTGTTGGAGCATGACAGGAAACAGCAGGATGATGATTTCCTGTATTTATTGATGCATACCGCAAAAACGCTTGCTTCAAAAATGTACGACGAAAACATCCTGGAGGTCGTCATCCGCTCTGTCGTTGAAGCGATCACCGCCGCCGATACAGGATTTTTATTTTTATATGACGAACAGATCGACAAGCTGCTCGTCCGTTCTGCGGTCGGTTTCCGGAAAGAGAGCTACCAGAAAACACGTCTGAAGGCTGGCGAAGGGGTAAGCGGGCAGGTGTTCGCGAATGAGGAGCCGATGATCATCAATGGGGAAGCGGAAATCCGCGGGGCGATGGAGGGTATGTCCCCGGCTAACTACCGCTATTACCTTGCATCGACCGAAGACAGGCCGTTTCCCGATTGCATGATGTCCGTGCCGCTCCGCTTCCAAAATGAAACGATCGGTGTTTTGACGATTGACAGCTTCCAGGTCCATGCTGCTTTTACTAAAAGAGATCTGCTGCTATTGGAGACGCTCGCTGATCATGTCGCCATCGTCATCACCCACTCGAGGCTTTACCAGCAGGAGAAAAGAAAGCGGGAAGAATTCCAGCGGACGTTGCACGCGCTCAGAAAAGAACACGAAATGATGCAGCGGACAACTGATTTCCATAATCGCCTGACAAATATTGCTGCGAGAGGTGAAGGAGCAGAGGCGATTGTAGATACTTTAATGCGGACAGTCGCACATCCCTTTGCTATTTACGACTCCCTGTTGCATCCTTTTTACGAAACAGAAGGTGCTGCCGAAAAGTCGCTTCCGGAAAATTTTCTGAGCCATGACCGCGTCCGCTACGTCATCAAAACGAATAAATGGCAGGTGATTCCGGCTGAGGATGGCAACCTTATTGTGCTGCCGATCATGGGAGCAGAAGCGGTCTGGGGATTTTTATGCGTCTGGGCAGCGGACGATCAGCTTGCCGAAAACGATATTGTCCTCTTCGAATACGGAGCGACGGTCCTGTCACTGGAGCTGACCAAGGAAGAAGCAGTAAAAGAAGCAGAAATGAATGCCAAAGGAGAACTCGTGGAAGGCATCCTCACTGGTGAATCACGGGAAACACTCGAAGTCCAGGCCGCAAATCTTGGGCTCTCGACATCTGATTATTATGTCATGGTGCTTGGAAGATTGAAGCCGGGCTCCGTGGAAGGATTGATGCCTTCCCATATAAAAATGCAGAAACGGGAGGCCGTGCAATTTTTAGAAGAAGAGCTTTCGAAGCGCGGAATCAGAGGGATCACTTCGATGAATCGATCCTATATTTTCGCGATGGTCAGTTTTTCGGAAGCAGAAGGGAAAGCTTCAGCCAGGGATCAGATGAAGTCACTCGTCGCAGGATTAGAAAATACCGCTGTGCCGCTTCACATCGGTGTCGGCCGTGTCCATAAAAATATCACAAACGTCAACAAATCGTATACCGACGCAGAAAAATGCCTCGAATTATTAGAGAATAACCCCGGCCAAAACGTGATCAGCTTTGTCAACGCCGGCATTTACCGATTTTTACTGCAGCATAGCGAGGAAGAACTGGACCTGTTCATTGATGATATCCTCGGCCCATTGCTCAATTACGATCAGAAGAAAAACGGCGAGCTAATGAAAACCCTGGCAGCTTATGTGACCCATGACAAGGATTTGAAGAAAGTCACCCAGGAACTGAACATCCACCACAACACGCTCTATTACCGCATCAGCCGAATCCAGGAGATCCTGGAGCTCGACGCCGGGAATATGGATGAGTGGTTCAACATCCAGCTTGCCTACCATGTTTACAAATACCGCAATAACCAGTAGAAAGGGTGGAAGCATGCTTGCCATCACCAATGCAACGATCGAAACAGCAGCTGGAGCACCGCTTCAGGATGCTGCCGTTTTAGTGAAAGAAGGAAAAATAGAAAAAGTCGGCCGCGCTTCTGATGTGGATGTGAGCGGGTATGAAGTGATTGACGCTGCGGGAAAAGTTCTGACCCCGGGCTGGATCGACACCCACACTCATCTCGGCATCGATGAAGAAGGACTGGCCTGGGAAGGTGCCGATTTCAACGAAACCTCCTCTCCCGTAACGCCGCAGATGCGCGCCATCGACGGCATCAATCCGTTTGACCAGGGATTTCGTGATGCTGCGAGCTGCGGAGTCACCACTGTCCAGGTCCTGCCAGGAAGTGCCAATGCCATCGGAGGTCTGACCGCCATTGTGAAAGTGAAGCCGAACCGTCCATTGTCAGAGCTGGTAGTGGAAGAGATTGCCGGCTTAAAAATGGCGTTAGGCGAAAACCCAAAGAACATTCATGGCAAAAAAGGCCATGCTCCGATTACGCGGATGGGCGTTGCATCATTGATTCGCGACGCTTTTGTCGAAGCACAGAACTATTTAAAATTAGATGCAGCACGGGATTTGAAGAAAGAAGCGTTAGGCAGAGCATTGAAGCGGGAAATTCCCGTCTGCGTCCACGCACACCGTGCCGACGACATTCTTACGGCCATCCGGATTGCGGAAGAATTCGAGTTGGACTTACATATCGAACACGTCACGGAAGGCCACCTGATCACAGGTGAGCTGGCAAAATATAAGGATAAAGTCAAATTTTCCATTGGCCCGACATTATCAAGCAGAAGCAAAGTCGAGCTCAACCAGATATCCTGGGATACCTATCGCGTGTTTGCCGAGCACGGAATTCCATTTTCTTCTATAACCGACCATCCCGTCATTCCGATCACCCATCTGCAGACCTCCATGCAGCAAGCAATCAAAGCAGGACTTGATGCCGGGAAAGCTTTGCGGAGCGTGACTCTCGATGCCGCCTGGATTTTAGGATTGGATGACAGGAAAGGCAGTATTGAAGCAGGAAAAGACGCTGACCTTGTGCTGTGGGACAGCCATCCCCTGCATGAAAATGGCAGCGTCCGTTTTACGATGACAGAAGGAGAAATCGTTTTCCGGCGAGAAGATGGATAGAGAGGGAAGCCTTTTTTGTACTTTAAGACAGTTTAACTTTGCTAAAGGGTTAAAGTATAAGTAATACTAAGGCTTTCGCCATAAGGACTTGGCGACAAGCCAAGTTTTTCTAAAAATCGAAAATTCCATGGAGGTTGATGTATGAGCCAAAAGCAGCAGACCGCCGAGCTGGAGAAAGTTTTTGAGATGATCGATCAGCAGTGGGAGGATGAGATTACCTTTTTAAAAGAAATCGTTTCCCATAAAAGCACGCTCGGGAACGAAGCAGGCGTGCAGCACCACATTAAAAGTTTCCTGGATGGAATGGGATTGAATACGACCGCATTTGAGCCGGATCCCGAAAAAATCTCCCATTACCGTAATTTTGGGAAAACGAAATGGTCTTATGATGGCAGACCGGTAATAGCAGGCGAGTGGAAAACGGATGGCGAGAAAATTGGGAAGAGTCTCATTTTGCAGGGGCATATCGATGTCGTCAGCGCCGAGCCGGAAGAACTATGGGATTACCCGCCGTATGATCCGATCGAAGTCGACGGAAAGCTGTATGGCCGAGGCATGTGCGACATGAAATCAGGTGTTACAGCGATGATTTTTGCGGTGAAAGCAATTAAGGAAGTTGGTCTTAACCTTGGTGCTGATGTGCAGATTCATACCGTGCTGGAAGAGGAGTGCACCGGCAATGGCGCACTAGCCTTACTGGACAGAGGATTTGTAGCCGACGGAGCGATCATTCCAGAGCCATTCGGCCTGAAATGGATGAAATCTCAGGTGGGCGTGCTGTGGATGAAAGTAAAAGTGAACGGCAGCGGCGCCCATGTCGAACGCGCCGACAAAGCGCAGAACCCGATCAATAAAGCGGTCCGGCTGGTTCAGGCGCTCGAAAATTATCAAGCACATGTCAACGCCCAGCCGAAACACCCGGATTACGCCGACCATCCTCACCCACTTAACGTCAATGTCGGCATGATCCATAGCGGCGACTGGCCATCCAACGTCCCATCCGAATGCACCTTTGACGTAAGGATTGGCTTTGATCCAAGACGCGAGCCGGAAGAAGTCCAGAGCGAAGTGAGAGACTGGCTGATGGAAGCAGCCCAGGAAGACAGCTGGCTAAGAGAAGTCCCGCCAGAGATCAGCTTCTACGGATTCGCCGCCCCAGGAAGCACCATGGCCGAGGACTCCGAATTAGTACGTACACTCGCAGCAGCACATGAAAATACCTTCGGCGAACCAATCGAACATATGAGCATGACCGGAACCACCGATATGCGCGCCTTCCACGAATTCAACATCCCAGCCACATGCTACGGCCCAAGCGGAGCCAACATGCACGCCCCCAATGAATACGTCGAACTGGACACTGTACGCGATGTCACGAAGTCCATTGCAGCCTTTATCCTTGATTGGTGTAAAGAGCGTAAATAATTTTCCATAAGGAAACCCCAGGCCGAGCCTGGGGTTGATTTAGTTTAGGGGGAGGGGAGGCAGAGGTGGTGCGTTCATTAGTTTAGGAATGCGCGTGTTCAGATTCAGAGGTCGGGTACGCTTGTTCCGAGGCGGGGTACGCGTGCTGGGAGAGTGGAAACGCGTGTTCCAAAGCGAGGTACGCGTGCTGGGAGAGTGGGAAACGCGTGTTCCAAAGTGAAGCACGCGTGCCGGAAAGTAAAAACGCGTGTTCCAAAGCGTAATACGCGTGCCAAAGGGCGGAACACGCGCATTCGCGAGGAGAAACGCGTGTACATATGAAGAAAACGCGTACAAGTGGTATAGCCCCGCAAATGAATATTAACATGAGATAGAAGAATATAATCCTCATATACGTCCACAAGTTTAGCCTTCATAATCAAATAAATTTCCTAAATTATACCTCATTCCTCTTCCGGCACTTTTACTTCCCAACCTACGTAACATCCAGTAGGCTATGTCTCTTGATGAGATGTGTAGAAAATCTCTTGCTTCTCTATTTGAAATTGTTGGGCTGATAAGGTAATAATAATCTTTTAGTGCTTCAAGATGCGAATCTCTCGATTTGAATTGGCAGCGCGGGCAGGCCCAAACTCGAAATTCCCTTAGCATGGGTATCAAGGCACATTTTGGACAGGCTACTCCGGTTTTGATCTCTGTTCTCTTTATTTGGTATTTTTCAAGGATATCCCAATCTATCTCTTGGTTTGCCCTTATTAAATAGTCACTTAAAGATTTTAATTCATGTTTCTTATTATGCTGATGCTTTTTCTCCAATTCCCTGATTCTGTAGGGTAAAGCCGAGCGATTAGTGACTCTCAGCATGGTTTCTTTATCGTTTTCAGTAGATTTGACTACGGTACGTTCATTCGCAAATACCACTAGAGTTTCCACCATCATTGTAAATCCTAATTGAGCCTGCATCCATGCCTGTAATTGCTCCTGTTGGCGGGTAACCTGAATAACGGGATCTGGAAAAGCTTCCTCAAGACCGTCTTTTTCGCGAATCAATTGGTTATAAGAAGTATTAAAGGTCAATGTTCCTGAATAATTCTTTACTTCAAGAATGAGCAAAAACTGGGGAGATAGAATGAGGGTATCTAGTTGGAAAAAACGGGAGCCATCATTTAAACGAAGGTTATGCAATATGCGGTATTTTTGCGTAGATAAAAATGATAGAGGAAAATCCAGAGATTCTTCACCGTTATGGCCGGATTTAAATTTGCCTAATTGATCCGAAACATGCTGATATTGGGGGTGTTTTAGCGAAAGCCGCCTTTGTAATGATTCCAGCTTTCGTATTTCAATTGGTAGATTGCGGGGTTTTATGATCAATACATCACTTCCTTCTATTAAGCTATCTTTAATAATTCGACAAATATTGTATTTCCCCTCTTAATAGGCTTAATCAAGGTTTTTATCGCAAGCTTCTTAATTAAAAATGTATAAAGTGTTTGGGGAAAATGAAGATTGAGAAGGTTTTGTAGTTGAGAACGCGTACTAAAGGTAAGTCAACGCGTGCTGGAGGGATGGATACGCGTATTCATTAGAGGAATACGCGTATCCAGAGACGCATTCCGCGTGTTTAGAGGTATAAAACGCGTGCCCAAGGGCGAGTCTGCGTGTTCAAAGGTGAAACACGCGTGCGCGAAAGTGCGAAAGGAATAACTTTCTAATGGAGAAACGAGCTTCGGCTCGTTTCTTTTCCTTTTTGAAAAAATCTGCATTTATATACGACCTCACTAGTCAGAATAATTTATCCATAAATGTAAGCTCTGAACTCTGAACAACTGTGGCCCTCTAAATTTACACTCGCCCCAGCCACACTCCGCCTCTCTAAAAACAGAAAAAACGAGCATTTCTGCTCGTTTCCTCCTATTTAGCCTTTGTAGTGGATTGTCTTTCCAGTAATTTTGCTGGCAGTAATACTTCCTGGTAGGGCTGGTCTTGATTTTCGAATCTCCAAAATAGTCTTTCTACGGCTTTAACTCCGTAATCGCCTAAATCGATGTCCATGGTGGTGATGCTGGGGCTGGAAAGCTGCGATAATTTACCATTATCAAAGCTGCAGACAGACGCGTCTTCTGGCACGTGGATGCCATGCTTTTGCAGTCCGGTATTGATTAAATAACCCAGCCCATCGTTGACGCAGAACCAGGCGGTGGGCTGGTATGGAAGCTGCTGGATGAAAGTGTTGAGGACGAGTTCGTCTTCCTTTGCATCGGTAAACATGAGACGCTCGTCGGGTTTGATGTCGAATTCGCGTAATGCAAGCAGGTACCCTTCCCACCGTTCCTGATAACTTGGGGAGAAGTTTACATCGCCGATATAGGCGATATTTTTATGGCCCAGCTCGATTAAGTGCTGGATGGCTTTATAAGCACCGAAGCGGTTGTTTGTGAGAATCGCATCTGCTTCAATGCTCGGGTGGTGATGATCGATCAAGACGGTTGGAATTCCTGTAGAAATCACTTTTTGAATGTATTCGTTGCTTATATGGGACAGGATCAGGATCCCATCCACCTGTCTGTTTTCGATGAAAGAGGGAAGGATGAAGTTCTCTTTTTCGTCTTTTTTAATGGATTGAATCAATAGATTTTTTCCTCTTTTTCTTACCTCTTCTTCTATACTTAGATAGATTTCCCCGAAAAAACTTGTCATCGAAAATGCGAATTCGGAAGCAATCAATCCGATATTGCCGACAGTTTGCTGGGAATGATTATTTTTCTTCGTGTATTGATACCCGAGCTTGTCTGCTACTCGATAGATTTGCTTCCTCGTTTCTTCGCTTACACCTGGTTTACCGGAAAAAGCTTGTGACACAGAGTTTTTCGATATATTTAAATGATCAGCGATATCTTGCATAGTAATTCGTTTTTTCATGGCCATTTTCCTTTCTGTGTATATTTTAACAGAAAAATGTAATCTTTTTTGTAACGTTACAAAAATCCCGGCTGTTAACTCGGTTCATATAGCTTTCGCGGCGGTTTGATTGCACTGAAAATTTTAAAATCATCATGTTGACACGAAATATTTAGCGTGTATAATTCTTTGTAAGGTTACTATATTACAATTATTAAGTTTAGTAAAGTTACAAAAACATAAGTAATGTTTTGTCTTCTGCTTTTTTGTAAGGGATTACATAGGAGGTGGAAGATCATTAAGTTAAGCTTGGAGGATACGTAATGAAGGTTGATCGTTTTAAAGGGAATCCCATCATTTTTCCATCTGATATTTCTCCTTTTCATGAGGGGCATGAAGTTATCGGGGCATTCAATGCAGGGGTGGCTGAGTATCAGGGGGAAGTGCTTCTGCTTCTCCGGGTCGCTGAAAGGCCGATTAGTCACGACCCAAAGAAAGTGAAAGCACCTTTCGTTGATTTTTCTGAAGAAAAAGGAAAGCTTGAAATCATTGAACTGGACAAGGATGACCCAGCCTATGACTTTTCAGATCCAAGGACCATTGCCAAGAATGATTCGGAGGACAGGCGTACAGCCTATTTGACTTCTCTATCTTACATTCGGATTGCCAGGAGTAAGGACGGGTATCATTTTGACATTGATGACAGACCATTCCTTTATCCGGAGAATGAACGGGAGTCATGGGGAATCGAGGATCCGCGCGTCACTCAAATCGATGATACTTATTATATTCAGTACAGCGCTGTTTCGCCGGAAGGAATAGGTGTAGGCCTTGTTTCGACCAAGGACTTTGAAGATTATGAGCGCCATGGTCTCATGCTTCATCCGGAAAATAAAGATGTCGCTATTTTTCCAGAAAAAATAGAAGGAAAGTATTATACACTGCACCGGCCGGTTCCAAAAGGAATAGGCAGGCCGGAAATATGGATTGCGGAATCGGAGAATCTTATCCACTGGGGAAATCACCAGCATTTGCTTGGGCTAAGCGAGGATGGCTGGGACAATGGCAGGATCGGCGGTGGAGCAGTTCCGTTCAAAACGGAAGAAGGCTGGCTTGAAATCTATCATGCCGCTGATAGAAATGACCGTTACTGCCTCGGGGCCGTTTTACTAGATTACAAGAATCCTTCACGTGTTTTAGCCAAAACAGAAGAGCCTATTCTAGTTCCGGAAGAAGATTACGAAAAGGCTGGTTTTTTTGGCAACGTTGTCTTCTCCTGTGGAGTAACTGTTAAGGAAGATACCGTGCGAATCTATTACGGAGTGGCAGACACATCGATGGCAGTCGCAGATTTAAGTTTGAACGAAATTTTAGATCAATTAAAGGTGAGGAAGTACGATGAGCTATCGAGTAAATGATCTATTAGCAGACTACCGGGAAAATAAACCATCTGTTATGGCGGAAAAGCTCACTTTCACGGGTGTCGGCGGAAAGGATGTCTATAACATCACAGCGCCTTTCACAGATAATGGGAAGCAAATGATTGCCGGTCGTGTCGAAGAAAGGTCGTCCGAGTACTCGGAGGTGATTTTTTTCAAAAAAGAAGCCGGAGAGTGGACGCCGGATGAAGGGCTCCCAAAGTTCCAACTGCAGGACCCGTTTGTCACTAGCATTCATGATCAGCTTGTATTTGGAGGTGTCGAAATTTTTCCCCATCCGGAAAATGAAGGCGCTTTAATGTGGCGGACTGTTTTTTATAAAGGCAGAGACATCAGCCGATTGGAAAAATTCACGACCGGACCTGATGGGATGAAGGATATTCGATTGATAGAGTTACCTGATGGAAAGATCGGGGTCTTCACTCGGCCGCAAGGAAAAAAAGGCGGAAGAGGAAAAATGGGTTTTACTGCCATAGACAAACTGGATGAATTAGATGCTGACCTGTTATCACAGGCTCCATTGATGAAGGAACATTTCCTTGACGAAGAGTGGGGAGGGGCGAATGAGATTCATCTATTAGCCAATGGCAGAATTGGCGTTCTCGGCCATATTTCCCAGTTCGATGACCAGGGGGACAGGCACTACTACCCGATGATTTTCCTTTATGATGTGCAGGCAAATCAGATTTCGGATATGGAAATAATCGCGGAACGGGAAGATTTTCCGCCGGGAGCAACAAAACGGCCGGACTTAAAAGATGTCTTGTTCAGTGGCGGATTAGTACGACTGAAAAATGGCATGGCAGAACTTTATGTCGGTGTCAGTGATGCGGAAGCCCATAAGGCTGTCATTTCGGATCCGTTTGAAAAATTCGAATAAAACTGGAGGGTAAAAAATGAAAAAGCGTATTGGTTATCTTTGTGTCATGCTTTTAGTGATGGTGTTTGCTGCAGGCTGTCAATCTGAAAAAAGCGGCAGTGACGACGGGACAGTTGAAATTGAATTCTGGTCTGCTCCTAACCCGCCGCAGCAAGCGTTTTGGACGGATATGGCAAAAAAGTATATGGAAGAAACGGATGGAGTTAAAATCAATGTTACTCCTATGCCCGAATCGCCTTCTTCTGAGGCTGGGATTCAATCGGCGATTGCAGCGGGAAGTGCACCTACAATCTCTGAAAACATCTCCCGCGGTTTTGCTGCCCAACTGTCAGACAGCAGTGCGATCGTTCCTTTGAATGAATTTGAAGGATTCGAAGAGCTGCTCAAGGAACGTCATATGAAAGAAACGATCAAAAGCTGGAAATTCGCCGATGGCAACCAGTATGTCCTTCCGATTTATTCTAATGCCATGCTGTTTGCGTGGAGAATTGATATCTTGAATGAACTGGGATTTGAAGAAGTGCCAAAAACACATAGTGAAGTGTTGGAGGTAGGACAAAAATTAAAAGAGCAATATCCGAAGAAATTCCTATGGGCAAGAGCTGACCTGGTGAAGCCGACGTGGTGGGCAAGATGGTTCGACTTTTTCATGATTTATAATGCCGCTTCCAAAGGTAATAACTTCGTCGAAGGTTCTGACTTGATTGCGGATGACCAGGCGGGAATCGCAACGCTTGAGCTGTTTGATAAATTGAGTAAAAATGACTTGCTGTTGACCAGGCAGGTTACGGATCCGTTTGAGACAGGGCAATCCATCATGATGGATATCGGTCCATGGACATTCTCTTATTGGGATGAGAAATTTCCGGAAATGAAGCTTGGAGAAAAATATGAACTGGCTATGCCGCCTGTACCTGACGGCGTTTCCCCTGAAGATGCAAAAACGTTTGCTGATACGAAAGGATTGTCTATTTACGCATCTGCTACCAAAGAACAGCAGCAGGCAGCTTTTGATTTCGTGAAATGGGTGTACTCCAACCCTGAACATGATCTGGCTTGGTTCAAGCAGACCAATCTTCCGCCGGCACGTGACGATCTTTCTGAAAATGAAACATTCACCAGTTATCTGGAAGAAAATCCTCAGCTGAAAGAATATGCAAAAAATATTCCGAATGCCGTACCGCCAATAGATAATGCAGAAACGGTAGCCATTCAGAAATTGATCGGTACCAATGCCCTCATTCCTGTGATAAAAGGGGAAAAATCTCCAGAGGAAGCGTGGAAAGATATGAAAGAGGCCATCAACGGGGTGTTGAAATAAATGAATAAAAGCAATGCAAGGATGGGTTGGTTGTTTGCCAGCCCATACCTTGTCTATTCACTCATTTTCTTTCTGTTTCCACTTCTTTGGGCGACATACCTTGCGTTTACAAATTGGAATTTAATTTCCCCGGACTATGAATTTGTCGGGGTCCAGAACTTTGTCCAGGCATTTTTCAGCGAAAGTGTGCGGGCAGCCTTCTTTGTCACCTATAAGTTTCTTGCCATGTTTGTGCCGATTGCGGTAATAGGTGCACTTTGCCTGGCGCTGATCATCAGTGCTTTGCCAAGGTTTAAAGGCCTTTTTTCTGTAGCTTTCTTCCTGCCTTATCTGGCGTCTGGTGTAGCATCTGCTATTGTTGTGAACGGGATTCTGTCTTATAACAGTCCATTTAATATTTGGCTCAGAAGTACGTTCGGGCTGGATATCAACTGGCTCGGGTCTCCTGTATTAGCAGCTCTCATCATCGCGTTGATGATGGCGTGGAAATTCATGGGATATTACGCCCTGTTATTTGTAGCTGGACTGGAAAGTATCCCGAAGGATGTATATGAGGCGGCAAGAATGGACGGGGCAGTAGGCTGGAAAAAATTCTGGTATGTGACCATCCCGATGCTCTACCCGTCTTTTTATACCGTGACGATATTAGCCGTCGGTCTCATGTTCGGTATTTTTACGGAGCCATACGTGCTTACAGGCGGCGGGCCGGATTTAGCGACACATACCTGGCAATTAGAGATTTATCAGCAGGCTTTTGAGCGCTTGCATGCCGGTTATGGAACATCCATTGCCGTCATCAATTCGATTGTTACTTTTGCTTCCATTCTTGTTTTTCGGAAGATACTAGAAGTGTGGGGGGCCAAACATGGTTGGGAATAGTAAAATCAAAGTTACCTTATTATATCTGCTAGCCTTTACCGTCATGTTAGTGATGGTGTTCCCTTATATCTATATGGTGCTGGGTTCATTATCACCCTGGGATCAGGTCGACCGGCGCATCATCCCGACGGAACTTACCTTCAGGTCCTATGAGTGGCTGTTTTTTGGAGGCAGCGATGTCATTGCGAGACCATGGCTTAGGGCTTTTTTCAACAGTGTATTCGTCACCTTGGCTTCCACAATCCTGATGCTGGTTTCAGCACTGATGGTCGGATATTCACTGGCTAAGTTGAAATTCAAAGGCAGTCGTTTCATCAATAACGTCATTTTATTTCAGATGTTCTACCCAGCGGTCATCCTTCTTATCCCGTTATTCCTGATTGTCCGTTATTTTGGCATGTACGACACCTATTGGGCAATGATCCTCCCAAAAGCCGTGAACTTATGGGCGATCTTCATGTATACGAACTTCTTCCGCGGACTTCCGGATGAACTTCTGGAAGCAGCCAAAATTGACGGGGCCAGTCAATGGAAGATACTCTGGAGAATTGTCCTTCCCATGTCGAAGTCGGTTACAACCATCATCTTCCTGTTCCTTTTCATGGAAAGATGGGTGGAATTACTATGGGATATGCTGGTGGTCAACAGTGAAAATATGTTGACACTGAACGTCCTCCTGGCCCAAATGTTCGGACCATATGGAGGTTACCCGGGACCGATGTACGCGGCATCCGTTCTCTTGACGTTGCCGATACTGGTATTGTTCATTATTTTCAGTAAGAACTTCAAAGACGGCATGCAATTTGTGCTGAAGTAACTATATGGATATCAATTATTTCATAATCCTCCGTAGTTTAAAAAATCTACGGGGGATTCTTTTTATATTCAGCCTAATATTTTTATGAAAATGTAAAAATTTTCTGAAAAAGTGTAACTGATAGGAGCAAGAGAGCGACATACATAACGAATGGTTTTTTGGATAACACTTCCATTAGTCTTTACACAATCGAAAAAGAGAGCAGGGGATTTTTTATGATTGAAAGAAGAGCAAGGAGTAACGAGGCTATATCTCCAAAGCCGCAATCAACGCGTAATCTGGTATGGGCGGGATATGCAGTGTTCATTTGGTCGATAGCCTACATGCTGCCACACCTTTATTGGGCGTTAGGCGGCACAATCGGATTATCGTTATTAAAGGAATCTATCGCAGAAGCAGCTTATTGGAAAATGATTAATTGGGTAGCATCCGGGTTTCTCACAGCTGCGGGCTTTTTGGGAATTGCTTTTATTTATTTTAGAAAACAAAAGATCATTGGCTGGTTCCTGCTTGCGATAGCATTAATTGGGTGCTCGATTTCCGCTTCGCACGGTATTTACGGGATCATCTACCGCTTATTTCAAATAACAGGTGTCGTCGAGATGGAAACGGGGGCGTTCAATGTTGCTGACCATAAATTTGTACTGAGTGATCTTTTGCTATTCGAACCGTGGTTTTTGATTGAAGGCATTCTATTAGGGGTCCTTGGCTGGTGTTATCTTAACAAGCCTCGAAGCAGGAAAATCTGGTTAATACTTTGCACGGCAGGTGTAATCTTAGGTCTTATTTCAGGCCTGTTAAATGTGCGATTTTTTTAACTCAACGGTTTTCTTGAAACTTAAAAGCTCTGAACAACTGTGAACCCACTTAAAGTCAATACCATTGGCTTAGTTCTGACAAATATCATAAAAAAGTGATGATAAACACCACTACTAGAATGGCAGATACTTAGATAGACTTACAGAAGATTTCAAAAAACTTGCGTGTTTTTTCTAAGGGAGGAATCAGTTTGAAGAAAATTGGTATGTCTATTGTTGCGTTTGCCTTTGCTATGACGATTCCGTTTTCCTCTGCAGAAGCTTCGGGAAACGGGATATGGGATTTCGTGGGTGCAGGAGGGCTTTGGTATAACTCATCTTACGGCTTCTATAATACCTGGGCGCATAATTCTTGGGGTGGCGATTTTATGATTAAAACCGGCAGTGATACCCCGAACGCGAAGTATAAATTATGGGAATCCGATCCTGGTTCCAACAATGATGACTATGTCGGTGCTGTATTTCTTGCCCCTGGTGATGAATACCCGTTTCGTAATATCAACAGGTTCGTAGATGGATCGAATAATCAGGCGGAGTTTTATGTGACGGCGAATAATGGCGGAGAAATAACCTTCTATGATTGATAAATATAGGCTCTTTTAAAAAAAGTGGTTCGAAATGCGTATGCCAGTTGGTATTAAAAATCATTATATGGAGGGATTTTTTGAAGAAAATCGGGTTGTTGTTGGTGGCTTTACTGATGTTATGTAGCATTCCGGTATCTTCCGTAGCTGCAGCTGGAAATGGGGGATGGGATTACCAAGGTTGGCGAGATTTCTATTATAATTACACCTATGATTGGTGGGATACGACTAATGTCCAGTCAACCGGGGGAAGCGTGCTCATCCAGGCGAACAGTGCAATAGGGTATGTGGAGATGTGGGAGCATGATCCAGGTTCCAGTAATGATGATTTCGTTGGGTCGGTAAATTTAAGTGAATGGGAGTCAAAATATTGGAATATCAACTCTTATGTGGACGGTTCCAATAATAGGGCAGAAGTCTATGTCCGTACCTACCAGAATCCGGGTAATTATGCTGCCATCTATTTCTGGGATTAAGCTTCTGAATTTAAATTAATGGATAGATCTGATTGGTATACGCATTTTGTATATGTAAAAATCTCCCTCACCCCGTTAAGGATGAGGGAGATTTTTTTAATCCCAAAAATTAAGTAACACATCATAGGCCGATGACACAACGTATATTTCTGCCCGGTTATTACTGCCGTCTACATATCCTTCGACATGAAGTTCAAATGTAGTATTTGCATCTGCATACCAGGCCCCTAAATATTCGTTTTTATTGGAACCTGGATCGTATTCATAGACATAGTACCTGGCTCCATAATCTACCAATACCTTGAGATAGCCGCCGCCTGATGAAATGGTGCTTGTTTTCCACATACCATAGTAGTCGGACCATTTGTTTGTCTCCCTGGTGCCGATATGGTCATAGGAACCAGCGTGGGCTGACGCTAACGGCATGGTCAGAACAAGGACAAAAGCTATAAATGTCAAACATAATTTTTTCAACAGAATACCTCCTCTTGTTTTAAAAAAATTATCAGCAGACGCATTTCACCTCCTTTGGTCTACAAGGGCAGAGACAGGTTAATAGTCTCCGCTTTGTCTCACTTTAAGAAAGTTTAATTTTGCTAAAGGATTAAAGTATAAATAAAACGAAGGCTTTCGCCATAAGGACTTGACGACAAGCCAAGTTTTTCTAATCCCTATCATAAAAGTTACCGTAATACTGCCTTGCTCCTGTAGTCATGTTTATCATGAAATTTTGATGATAAATATCATTTTCCATGATTTCCTCTTCTGGCTGAATAAGGTACAATCACCTTATACCATAGAACAATGCCTCGATCTTAGGAGGAAGATACATGACAAAGAAGCTTGCTGTAATGATTCTTCACGGTGCCGGAACGCCGATGACTAATTTTGCAGAAGAAATGATAGAAAATATTTCAAAGCGGTTTGCAAAAAAGCTGAAACTCAATAATCCCGATGAGGTGCTGGTGTTTGAGCCGGTATTCTGGTCGTCAGTGTTCGAAGCAGAAGAAAAGCGATTATGGGAGCGGCTGGAAGGTAGTGCTGATCTCGACTATCAGAGGCTGCGCCGTTTCACGGTGGAATTTCTGGCCGATGCGATTGCCTATCAGCCATCCTCTGTAAAAGATAATAATTATGACAAAGTACACGCCGTGCTCGCGCAATCCCTGCACGAACTGGCAGAAAAAGCGGGTTCTGCTGCGCCTTTATGCATTATCAGTCACAGCCTCGGTTCCATCGTTTCCAGCAATTATTTTTATGACCTTCAAGTGAAGCAGGAGAATATCGGGACGTTAACGAAAACCAATATTCATGATACGGCACTGGAAAGAGGGGAGACATTGTCACTCTTTTACTCCATGGGGAGCCCTATGGCACTCTGGTCACTAAGGTTTCTTGATTACGGCCTGCCGATCCAGGTCCCTGCACCAACGATTGGCAAACACTATCCGAAGATCAGAGGCGAATGGCTAAACTTTTATGACAAAGACGATATCCTTGCCTACCCGCTGAAAGGGTTGAATGACCGGTATAAAACCGCAGTTACAGAAGACGTCCAGGTCAATGCAGGGGGCCTGCTGACAGGCTGGAACCCTTTTTCCCATACAAGATATGAATCAGAAGACGCTGTTGTTGATCGAATTGTTGATGGCCTGGTAAAAGTATGGAAAGAGTCCACTTCATAAATGAACTATAGATTAAACTTCCGCTAACATTCTGTAACAAATATTGACAACGCTTTCCAGATGGATTAACCTTTATATACAAGTTAACGATGTGCTGGAGATACGGAGGCCCACACTATTCACGCGCTTTCTCAAGAGGGAAGTGCATGAATCGGTGCGGGCCTTTTTGCGTTTTACTCCTGCATACAAAATGAAACTGATGAAGGAGTGTCGGGGATGCCTGAGTTTTTAGCTGAAGTGATTGGAACAATGATCCTCATCATATTTGGTGGGGGAGTGGTTGGTGGAGTAGTTTTACGAGAAACCAAGGCGGAAGGATCGGGGTGGGTTGTCATCACAATCGCATGGGGACTGGCTGTCGCGATGGCAGTGTATGCTGTGGGGAAATTTTCAGGTGCTCACATCAATCCTGCCGTGACGCTGGGATTTGCTGCAGCTGGGGAATTCCCGTGGGCTAAGGTGCCTATTTACATTACCGCGCAGATGCTCGGTGCTTTCATTGGAGCGGTCATTGTTTTCCTGAATTATCTGCCCCATTGGAAAAAAACAGAAGATCCTGGTGCGAAGCTGGCTGTGTTTTCCACCGATCCTGCGGTACGAAGCCCTTTTTCCAATCTGGTCAGTGAAATGATCGGTACGTTTGTACTGCTGATGGGATTGATGTTCATCGGTGCGAATGAGTTTACCAAAGGGTTGAATCCGATGATTGTTGGAGCTCTGATCATGGCGATCGGGATGTCGCTTGGCGGGGCAACGGGCTATGCGATCAACCCTGCCAGAGATCTTGGACCCAGGATCGCGCATGCCCTGCTGCCGATTCCAGGGAAAGGGGGTTCAGACTGGAAATATAGCTGGGTCCCGATAGCCGGACCTCTTTTAGGTGGAACGTATGGGGCTGTTTTTTATCGCGCTATATTTTTAGGGGACTTCACCGTGCTATTCTGGGTGCTTAGTGTTGTCATCGTGTTCATCCTCTTCGGAGCAGCTAAGTCAGAATTGAAAAAAGGGAAAACTACGGCTGAACAGATAGAAGAAAAACTAGTAGATTCCTATTAACCGAAGGGCAAATGGATGATAGATGCCAGGAACAATTTTATAATGGTAGCGGATACAAAATTTCGGGAAAGGAGTTTTATCATGAAAAAAATAATCAATGATGCAGAACAAATCGTGACGGAAATGCTGGACGGCTTTGTGTTGGCTTATCCAAATGAAGTGAAGCGTCTCCCTGATACGACCGTGGTCACGAGAAAAGATTCTCCGATTGACAATAAAGTAGGAATTGTCAGTGGAGGAGGAAGTGGGCATGAGCCTGCCCATGCCGGGTATATCGGAAAAGGGATGCTCGATGCCGCTGTAGCAGGTGAAGTGTTCACATCACCGACACCTGACCAGGTGTTAGAAGCAATCAAGGCTGTCGATGGAGGGGCGGGAGTATTCCTCGTCATCAAAAATTACACCGGGGATGTCATGAACTTCGATATGGCTGCTGAGATGGCAGAAGCGGAAGGCATCCAGGTGGAGAAAATAGTAGTTAATGACGATGTGGCAGTCGGGGACAGTTCTTCTACGGAAGGTCGCAGAGGAATCGCCGGGACGGTTTTTGTGCATAAGATTGCGGGAGCAAAGGCAGAAGCAGGAGGATCATTGGAAGAAGTAAAAGCAGCAGCAGAAAAAGTGGTCGCTAATGTACGATCCTTTGGGGTAGCGTTAAGCCCATCAATCATGCCAGCATCGGGAAGACCCAGCTTCGAACTGGAAAATGGAGAAATGGAAATCGGCATTGGTATTCACGGAGAGCCGGGTATCGAGCGGAAAAAGCTTGGTTCTGCCGATGAAATTGCCTCTGAACTTACGAATCGTGTCATCGAGGATGCAGGGTTGAAAGATTCTGATGAAGCAGCTGTCATGGTAAACGGATTAGGCGCTACCTCGGAGATGGAACTGTATATCGTCAACCGTAAAGTCCAGGCTATTTTGCAGGAAAAAGGGATTAAGACTCACAAGACTTTTGTCGGTGAATATATGACATCTATGGAAATGGCGGGGTGCTCCGTTACACTACTGAAGCTGGATAGCGAATTGAAGGAACTATTGGATGAGCCGTCAGAAGCACCATCTTTCCGAGCTTAATTAAAGGAGGATTTGTATGAAATTTGACGTTAATCATGCCTTAACCTGGATCACAAAAGCCAATGAGAAGATACAGGATAACAAAGACTATTTGACTTCGCTCGATCAGGCTATCGGCGATGGGGATCACGGTATTAATATGTCCCGAGGTTTCAAGGAGACAGTTGCCAAGCTATCGGAAAATGATTATGTGACTGTGTCCGATGTATGGAAAGATGCCGCTATGACGCTGATGTCCAAAGTCGGAGGCGCTTCCGGGCCATTATTCGGCACCGCTTTTCTGAAAATGTCGATGGCAAGTAAAGGCGAGGAAGCTATTGACTATCCAATCTTTATTAAGGCTGTGGAAGAAGCAGTCGAGGGAGTAAAGCAGCGGGGAAAAGCGACAGAAGGAGAAAAAACGATGATAGACGTATGGTCCCCTGTCGTAAAAAAGCTTCAAGAGGCATCCGACTTTAATGCCGAATTGATTCGTGATACTGCTAAAACTGCAATGGAAGCAACCAGTGATCTAGTAGCGACGAAAGGACGTGCTGCATACCTGAAAGAACGTTCCAAAGGACATCTCGATCCTGGCTCTGTTTCTTCCTATTATATATTCGACGCACTGGCGGACAGCTTAGAGGAGGGCGCCTGATGGCACAAGTAGGAATTGTCCTCGTATCCCACAGTGAAAAAGTTGCATCTGGCATTAAGGATATACTGGAACAGGCAGTCGGAGAAGTGAATGTGAAAGCAGCAGGAGGAATGGAAGGCGAAATCGGAACCAGCCTCGAAAAAATCCAGGAAGCACTTCAAAATATCTCCACCAGCGAAGGAGCATTGATTTTTTATGACTTAGGCAGCGCCAAGATGAATGCCGAAGCAGCAATTGAAATGCTGGAGCTTGATAATGTTCACGTTGTGGAAGCCCCAATATTAGAAGGCGCTTATCTTGCAGCCGTTGAAGCAAGCATCGGAAAATCAGTCCAAGAAATCTTAGAGTCCATAAAAAAAGAATTTCCAGAAAAAGGTTAATGAAAAAATTCCCACGGAAGTGTTTCTTTTCCGTGGGAATTTCTCCTATTAGTGGTGGATGAGTATAACTAGAGTCAGCGTATTTGGGTTCCAAACACGCGTACATCAGGGTGAGGTACGCGTATTGCCGTCTTGACTACGCGTGCAATGGAATCTGGTGCGCGTACAGCTGCCTTGAACACGCGTAAAGCAGTATCCGGCACGCGTATTACTGTCTTGAGCGCGCGTACAAAAGCTCACGCACAGAGGTTATTAAGTATGGACAGACGCAGGCATTATATTTCAGCTCTGAACGAGCATAAATGAAAAAATTCCCACGGAAGTGTTTCCTTTCCGTGGGAATTTCTCCTATTGGTAATAGAGCGAGCATAAAACAAAATCTGGCTTGCATCAAACTCGCTCCTGCAAGCTCATCCTCGACTGAATTATTAATTCCCGGTATTTTGTAGTCGCTCGGCATGTTTTTTGCGGCTCTCCGCTTTTTCTTCCATCTCTACTGGGCGTTTCGACCAGAAGGTGGCGAGGATCGGGCCAGATATGTTGTGCCAGACGGCTGCGATGACATTTGGCAGGGCGGCGAGCGGGCCGAAGTGGGCGGCTGCCAGTGCTACGCCGAGGCCGGAGTTCTGCATGCCGACTTCAATCGAAATTGCCCGGCGTTTACTTTCGTCGAGTCGCATTAATTTGGCAACAAAATAACCAAGGGTTAGTCCGAACAGGTTATGAAGCATGACAGCTGAGAAAATCAGGAGTCCGGATGTCGTTATGCTCTCTACATTTGCTGCAACGACAGCGGAAACAATTACAATGATGGCGATAACGGAAATGAGCGGGACGACGGTCGCGCTTTTTTCGACGGTCACCGGGAAAAATTTTCTGAGCAGAATTCCCAATGTGATCGGTAGGATGATGACCTGCACGATAGAAATGAACATGGCGACTGGATCGACAGGCAGCCATTGTCCTGCGAGTGCGAGCAGGATTAGCGGTGTCAAAATTGGTGCGAGCATCGTTGATAGGGAGGTCATCGCAACCGATAGTGCAAGATTCCCTTTCGCCAGATAAACCATGACATTTGAGGCTGTGCCGCCGGGAACGGACCCGAGTAATACAAGGCCGGCTGCGAGTTCGGCTGGTAAATTCAGCATGTAAGCAATCAGGAGTGCTGTCAGCGGCATAACCGTGTATTGGGATGCAACACCGATCAGGACTGGCACTGGCTTTTGCAGAACGAGCTTAAAGTCGACTGGCTTCAGGGTAAGTCCCATTCCAAACATGACAACGCCAAGAAGGATTGTTATGTACGCCCCGAGTCCAAGGAAGACTTCCGGTAACAAGTAGGCGATAAGGGCGACGCCGATTACCAGAAAGGCGAAATATTTACCTGCCAGATTACTGATTGTTTCTAGTAATTTCATTTTTACACACCTTTCTTGGCGATCAATTTATTTGGATTCATGAGCCCTTTTGGATCGAGGGCTGCTTTGATACTTTCCATTACCTGCAGGGCTTGTCCATGCTCCTGTTCCAGATATTTCATTTTCCCACTGCCGACACCGTGTTCTCCTGTACAAGTTCCGCCGCGGGCAAGCGCGTAGTCTACGATTTCCTTATTGAATTGTTCGGCTTTTTGTAATTCATCCGGATTCTCTGTATCTATCATTAACAGAGCGTGATAGTTTCCATCACCGACATGGCCGACAATGCCTGCTTCAAAATCCAACGCTTCAATTTTTTCACGGCCGTGCCTGATTGCGCCGGCAAGTTCAGAAATTGGCACGCACACATCGGTCACCATCAGCTTTCTTCCAGGGTTGCCATGGATATAGGCATAAGCCAGGTTATGGCGCGCTTCCCAAAGCTTGGTGCGGGCGGCTGTGTCCTTTTCAAAAAGGATTTCCTCGCATTGATGGTCTTGAACGATTTCTTCCGTAAAAGCGACATCGTGTTTCAATCCTGGCTCGTTGCCATGAAATTCGAGAAACAGGGTCGCTTTTTCCTTATAATCTGTTTCGCTGAATCGGTTCACCTGTCTGATTGATGCTTCATCGACAAGCTCTACCCGGGCAATCGGGACGCCAGCCTGCAGAATCGAAACCACCGCTTCGACCGCATCATCAATGGTCGGGAACGATACCCGGGCGGCCATGATATGTTCCGGGATTCCGTAGACTTTCAGCGTTAGCTCGGTTATACATCCCAATGTGCCCTCCGATCCGACGTACAGACTGTTCAGGTCATAGCCGGAAGACGATTTTTGCGCAAGATTGCCGGTATGAATGATGTCGCCGTTCGGGGTGACCACTTCGAGATCATGAACCTGGTCAGTCATCACCCCGTATTTCACAGAGGTCGTACCGCTGGCATTGGTGGCTGCCATGCCGCCGAGCGTCGCATCTGCCCCAGGGTCGACCGTGAAAAAGAGGCCATACTTTTTCAATTCTTTATTGAGCTTGGAGCGGGTAACACCAGGCTGGACGGTCACGAGAAAGTCCTTTTCCCGGACCTCCACCACCTTGTTCATTTCTGAAAAGTCGATTGTGATGCCGCGTTCATAAGGGATGACATGGCCCTCCAGGCTTGATCCAAGACCGAACGGAATGATCGGAGTTTCTGTTGCATCAGCCACTTTAACGATTGCGCTCACTTCTTCAGATTCTTCCGGGAAAACAACAATATCAGGCGAGCTTCCCGTATGATACGATTCATCTTTGCTGTGATGCTCAAGGATGGTCGGGTTCGTGCTCACCTGATCCGGTCGTAAAATCCGCTGCAATTCTTCCAGTAGATGATCCATTTTGACACTCATATGTATATCTCCCTTGCATGCAATTTTTAGCAGGAAAAAAGCTATTGCAACGAATTATACCTAATTTTTTGAAAATTACAACCAGACGGACTTACTAATACGAGCATAAAAAAATAACCCGAAACTTTATACGGGTTATTCGATTGTTGAATCCGGATCTCTGACATCAACGAGTTCAAAACGGTAGTTGTCCCCTTCGTTATTTCTCTCTTCTAGATAAACAACTTCATAGTTTTCCGCATAATATCTGACGCCTTTTCCTTTTTCTCCAAAAGTATAAGAAACTTCGGTAGCATTTTTGAATGTTTTAAAAGGGGTTTTTACTGTGGCATTGGTATCAGTGATTTTATGAGTCATTTTGAACTCAGCGCCTCCAGTGGTCCAGCTTGCCCCTTTTTTTGCTGGAAGCTTGAGCATCATATAGGGCTCCATTTCAAAAAACGTCTCTTCATCATAGGGAATAGCGTTTGCACCTACTTCATCATCGTATCGCTCCACATAAGCGGAGTATACGCCGTTTTTGTTCTGGTGAATGATATATTCGTCCAGATAGGAATCGTCTTCTGAGTTCCAGTCTACCTTCTGGAAGTATTCATTTCCCTGGTGAAATAATACTTCCGTGAATTCTTTCCGCCACATCTCATCGTTTTTATACACATGGTATTCGTATTCCACATTTTCGCCGACAGGGTACATTTGGAAACTATCCTTAATCGGCAGTCCGCAGCCAACCAAGACAATCAATACTCCTATAAAGAATAGGCACTTTTTCAAAAAATCCCCCCCTTTGCTTATTCCTGAAAAGCTTTCTCCTGCCATCTCACTATATTCAAATGAACGGGACAGATATTCATTATGAATTAAGATTCATCTTCGAGATCCTAGAATGATTTACATCCATTTTTCATAAAGTGGTATGAGGGCAATCCCTCGAATATTTGCAGGAAAAAAGGAGGTATTTATGAAATATTGCACCGAATGTGGAGGGGAACTTACTAAAGGTTATCAATTCTGTGTAGCGTGCGGTCATCCTGTTAAAACATCTTCTCTTCAAGGGGATGGTACAAGGGAACGAAAGAAATTTACTAAAAAGCAGAAGATATGGACGGTTACCGTGGTGCTTTTGTTTGTTGTTTTGGGATCGGCATACATAATCGGAGCCAATATGACCTCGAAAAAAAGCCTCGTCCAGGAATATGAAGAGGCTGTCGAGAAGAAAGATGCAGCTGCATTGGCAGAGCTATTTGTATATGAGGGTGTCAAGGAAAAGGTTGAAAAGTCGGATACAAAAGCATATTTGGAATACTTAAAATCCTATCCGGATAAAAAAGAAGAAGTACTGGAAGAATTGGAAGCCCAGCTTCCTGAATCAAAATCAGGAAAACAGGAGTTCTGGGATGAAATGCTCGCGGAAGACCCGTTTTTGGAAATCGTAAAAGATGGAAAGTTCCTTGTTTTTGATCGTTACAAGCTTGCTGTATCTCCGGTTTATGCGACTTTTCAGCTTGATTACCAGGGGACAAGGGTCAAGTTAGGTGAAAAAGAAATCTTCACCTCTAGCGAAGAATCGCAGGAACAGAAATATGGTCCGTTGTTTCCTGGGATCTATACCTTTACTGCCAGTTACCGAGGGGAAACAGCAGAGTTAAAAACCACGGAAACGGCAGAATTCTGGCAGCCGCAGGATTACCTGATTCACTTCAACATGGAGGCAGATACGGTCAGGTTCCAGACAGACATGAGACCTCCTGAAAATCGGACACTTTTCATCGATGGGAAAAAAGTAGACTTCGATCCTTTTGGTATCAAAGAATACGGACCGATTGTGTTAGATGGTGCGACTAGCGCGGAAGTGGAAGCAGAGTTCCCGTGGGGAAAAATGAAATCAGGATCAATAACTCTGGAAGAGCCGGTGGTGGACGTTTCTTTCCAATTTACGAAAAAACTTGATAAAAAGCTGGCAGAGATAGTCAGGGGATATTTCGAATCGTACCTTGTATCTTTTGAAAAACAAGGAAAATCCGGCCTAAAGAATGCAACGACTGAATGGGAAGAAATAATGAAGGATGAACTTGCGACGGAAAAAAGCGCAGGTTATACGTACGCATGGAAAGTCAAGGAAATGGAAATGCTCGCAGGCGAAAAGGAGATATCTGAAGCCGAAGGGAATTATCATATAAGAATTCCAGTTAGGATGGAGTATTATAATCAAAGCTATGAAGCAGGTTCAGATGCAGATATGGATATGAGTAAGGACACCATGGATATCCATGTGATTTTTCTTGATGGAAAGTGGCAGGTCTATGATGTGACAACTTCTTCACTTGGGTATGAGGAGTTTCCTGAAACGATACCTGTGTTAAGTGATACAAAAGAATATAAGATCACTATTCCTGAAGAGAAGAATACGAGTGTTTCAAATGAACTTCCTGACTATGCAGACCCGGCAGCATTCGTCATCGCATTCCGTGAGGCTTACGAACAGGCATTGAATGCGGTCGATTTTTCAATCGCAGAGAACTTCCTTCTATATGATAGCTCCGCGTATCACGATTTGAAAACCTATATGGAGACAGACGTCATAGACACATTCGAATTTAACTTCACGGTAAACGAACCCTTGGCAGTCGAAGATACTGCTGAAGGAATAAGCGTCCATATGCATGAGCAATTTATTTTCACTCATGAAGGTGAGCGGACTGACTATGATAGAGAAAAATTGTACCATTTAATTGTGGATGAAAACGGGGATTTAAAGATTTCCAGAATCGACATATTGGATACGGTGAGAGAATAGGAGGTGACTTCGGTCATCTCTTTTTTTGTGAATCACGAATCGCTTGCCGCATGCACGACCTCAGCTAACTTGGTCAAGGAGTTCGCTTGTCCAAGTGGATCTTGGCTCGTGCTGTTCCCGCAAGCGTCATAGCCTCTAGCTCATTGTTGAAGCAACTAAAAATATCTAACAGTGGCTGATCTTAAGAGAGATTGTTTCGTTGCTTTACAAAAATGTCACTCTATTTTCGCAATAAGCTTTAATTAATGCAAAAACGGTCTTTATGTACGTAAAACTCCATAAAGACCGCACTTTTATAATCTCCTATTTTTCGGTAACCCCATTATGAGGGATTTTTAAATTCAGAAAGGATTGAACATATTGGTAATGCTTGAGACGACTTGCATGATGATCATCCGTGTTAATAGGAATAAGACAAGGTAAGTAAACAAGGTGTGGAGAAAAGGATCGATACCAAGAGACTGTTTTTGATGCAGGGAATACAACGTAAAAGGAACGGCAGCAGCAATCCCAAAACCGGTAAGGGCGTTAGCGAATGGCACTAAAGACACAAGTCCTGCTACTAAAAAAAGGCAAGTGAGCGCAAGCAGCAGTGTAGGAATCGTCAAAAACGTGATGAGACTGCCGAATACTTCCTTGAATGTCGGCGGCTGATTGTTGTTGATTTTGGTAAGCAGGAAAATCGTTACACTCACGAGCAGAAGAACGATACCTGCAACTATTGCCACCGGAAAAAATACGGCCATGAACGGCACGTTAAAGCCGAACCCAAACACATCAAAGAAACTCGTCATCGTCTTAGTGATATAGTACATCATCAATCCGGAAAAGATAATGAACAAGAGAAAAGTTATTCTGGCATTAGCGAAAATATCATGAGCTGTACTTTGAAGGACAGCTGTCGGATTTTTACCAGCTGCCTTAAAATATTCGAAATAACTTTTTCCAGACTGTTTGAAATTAAAAGTGGAACCGTGGTAGGTATCCCTCGTCGTATAGCCTCCATGGGGAGTGGTTTGTAAAGGCTGTGCTCCGACATCTGCATCCAAAGCCGATGGTGTGTAGGCTGGGCTGGGTCTGGGAGTTTCAGTGGGGATGGCTGAAGTATCCAGCGGTTTAAAAAGCTTTCCGCAATTACCGCAAAACTTTCCATCTGGGTGTGGGGCCTGGCAATTTGCACAGTATTGCATAGCTGTCACTCCTTGTACCGTATTGATGGTTCTTTTTTGAAACGTATGTACTCCTTTCTGGACAAATGTAGTGAATCATAGGAGTATACGTGCTTGTAAAGGAAAAAATGAATGTTTTTCAAAATATTATTGATTTCCCGCTTAGCAAGCATTGGTTTGTGGAAATATAAAGATAAGACAATATGATAGATAGGATGGGATACACATGCGAAGAGTAAATGCCTATTTTGAAAACGAAAACCATGCAGAAGGAGTCACTGCCAGATTACAGGCCCTTCGAGTGGAGAATGTGACGGTCGAAGAAATACCGGAAGACAACAACAATCTGGTGGAACTGTTTAAAAGATTAGTCCGCGCCGAAGATGAGGCTCACACCCATAAGCCACAACTTCTGTCATTCGAAGTGGTGGATGAGGATTACGCCAAAGCAAAAAAAATCATCGAAGACAGCAAAGGCCGCATTTCCGAAGAAGAAGTATCCTGAAGTAAGATCACACACAACACACCCCGGGAGAACCAGAAATTGGTTCTCCCGGGGTGTGTTGTTTTGCTGTTTTTAGGAAGAAGGAAGTGGGCAGGAATTACTGCTCACTTTTTTTATGGATTCTGTTTTAATCTTCTCATGCACTTATGATTGGTTGTACCACAGAACTTTAAAGAAGATGCCCCTAATCTTAATAATTAATTTCCATTTCTAGAAAATATGGTAGAATATTGTAAAAGTTCTGAATACGGAACGGTTGGAGGTGATTTACTAGATTGCTGCTGTGAAATCTATTCATAATCTATATTTGTAAATTGGGGGCGTTTACTTAATGGAAATCAGTTTTATATCAATGTGGTTATTTGGTTTTTTGTTAGGAGTGAAGCATTCCCTGGAGCCGGATCATGTGATTGCCGTTTCAAATATCGCAAGCGAAACAAAAACATTGAGACGTTCATCGCTAACCGGAGTTAGCTGGGGTGTCGGTCATACACTTACACTGCTTTGTGTTGGTTTGACAGTTATCGTACTAAAAGTCGAGATTGTTGAAGTCTGGGCGATGTCATTTGAATTCCTGGTTGGCGTGATGCTGATTTATTTAGGGGTAAAAGGCATGTTTGGTTATCGGAAAATTCATATGCATGGTGAGAAGGGAAAAGCAAGCAGCCCGGTTTTTATCAAACCTCTAATCATTGGTTTCGTTCATGGCCTGGCTGGAAGTGCAACAATGGTTTTATTAACAGCATCAACGGTTTCGAGCCTTTGGGAGGGTGTTATTTACATACTTGTTTTCGGCTTAGGTACGATTGTCGGAATGCTGCTGTTTACAACTATTATTGGGGTGCCTTTCGTGCTTAGTGCCGGCAGAAACCGCCTGAACGATACACTTACGAAGATGACAGGCCTTATTAGTACAGGGTTTGGTTTCTACTATGTATATAATTTGGGAATTAACGAGGGTTTATTTACCTTATGGTTATAATCTATTACAAGGATAGGTGGAGAAGAGTTTATGGCTAACAAGGAATCTATTGAAATCATTTTGGAAAAGGTACACTCTGGTGAGCTTAACATCGAAGATGCCAAATCCTTACTGCAATCTTATGAAGAACTTGGTTTTGCAAAGCTTGATCATCATCGGCAGGAGAGAACCGGCTTCCCAGAAGTCGTGTTTGGGGAAGGAAAAACGGTTGAGCAGATTCAAATCATTTTGCATCGCCTTGTCCAGACAAACAAAAATGTTCTTGCGACCCGTATTCCTCCGGAAAAAGCAGAAATTATTATAAACACCCTTCCGGAATTCAGTTATAACGAGATGGCAAAAGCTCTTTATGTAAAAAGTCAGAATCTGTCTAGCAGTCTAGCAGATGAGTATGTTGCTATAGTTTGTGCTGGAACATCGGATTTGGCTGTTGCCGAGGAAGCAGCGGTAACGGCTGAAGTATTTGGCTGCCAAGTAAAACGTTTTTACGATGTAGGGGTAGCCGGGATTCATCGTTTATTTGAAAATCTGGAAACCATAAAGGGGGCATCTGCCTCTGTGGTTGTTGCGGGAATGGAGGGGGCATTGGCGAGCGTCCTGGGTGGTCTTGTAAATCATCCAATCTATGCGGTTCCAACGAGTGTCGGCTACGGAGCTAACTTTCAGGGGCTGTCCGCCTTACTCTCCATGCTGAATGCGTGTGCCCCTGGTATCAGTGTGGTCAATATCGATAATGGCTTTGGGGCAGGTTACAATGCAGCATTAATCCAGCGAATAAAAGAGAAGCAGGTGACATTATAATGAAAACCTTATATTTCGATTGTTTTTCAGGGATAAGCGGTGACATGACAATCGGGGCATTGGTTGATGCAGGTGTGGACCCGGAAATTATTGAGAAAGAATTAAAAAAGCTGGATATCGAATCGGAATACCAGCTTGAATGGAAAAAAGTAGTGAAAAACGGCATTTCTGCTAAGAAATTTTATGTGCATACCAATGCTGATGGTACTAGTGGTGACCACCACCATCACCATAGACATCATACCGATATAGTGAAAATGATAAAAGCTGCCGGTTTCAATGAGAAGGTGACTGAAATGTCGTTGCGTATTTTTGAAGAAATAGGAAGGGCAGAGGCGAAGATCCACGATATTCCCTTTGAAAAAGTCCACTTTCACGAGGTCGGAGCCATTGATTCGATTATCGATATTATTGGAAGTGCAGTAGCTATTAATCAGTTAGAGGTTGATCGTATAGTTTCTTCTCCAATTCCTGCAGGAACCGGAAAAATTCATATTGACCATGGTATCTACCCTGTTCCCGCCCCTGCTACATTAGAAATCTTAAAGGGGAAACCGTTGCAGCAGAGTAAAGTGGAGGGAGAATTAACAACCCCTACAGGCGCGGGTATTGTGTCCGCCCTTGCTCAGTCTTTTGGAACCATTCCTTCTATGAAGATAGAAGCTATCGGCTATGGAGCAGGAACAAAAGAATTTAGGGATCACCCAAATGTCCTGCGTGTAGTGCTCGGGAAAACTTACTAATTCATCGAGGAGGTCCAATAGAATGGAGCCATTTTCCCACAAAAAAGAACATATGGATGAGAAGATGCTTAAAATAGAAGTGAACTTAGATGATATCCCAGGAGAGTGGCTGGGCCATGTCATGGATTTATTGTTTGATGCAGGAGTGAATGATGTATTCTACATCCCTATTTACATGAAAAAAAACCGGCCAGGCGTAATGCTGCAGATTTTATGTAATAAAGAGAAACTAGACAAAGTCAGCGCCATCTTATTTCAAGAAACAACAACGTTGGGCATCCGTTATTTTCCTATCACGGTACATCGTTTGGAACGAAGGTTTTTGAGTGTCTCTACAAAGTGGGGCGAAGTAACAGTGAAAGAAGGACTATACCAAGGGGAATTGATACAGAGATCTCCGGAATATGAAGATTGTCGGAAAATTGCGGAACTACAAAACATCCCTTTGAAAGCGGTTTATCAAGAAGTGTGGCGCAACATATAATCTCATGTTTAACCTGCATAATAGTATAAATTACCGTGCGTCAGGGGTCTTTTGTAGTAATTTCCCTAAATTGTAAGAAAATTCCCAAAAGTCATTGACTCAATTTGTAAGCTAATGTAATATTTTACATGAAATTTATATAAAACTAAGTTTTATAATGTAAAACAATAATACGAATATTGATGGAGGGATGTTTATGGGAAAGTCGGAAGATAAGGTTATGCCTCGAATAAATAATCCGATTAACCCTTATCGGGACAATGTGCAAGGGAAAGCCAATGAACCGATTACAGTAGCAGGATTGCTGGACCGGGCAAAAAAGGTTTTAGGGGATCAGGTATCGGCCGCTGACTGGACACTTGGGGAAATTTACAATCGTCTGCATCAGAATGCCCCGCGTATAGCAATCATAGGAGGATCTTCAGATCATCCTGCCCACATTTTAGACATACAGACTGTTTCAAGAGCAGCTCTGAAAATTTGGGAGGAAGGGGGTGTTCCCTTTTACTTCAGTACGCCTGTTTTATGTGATGGTACAGCGCAAAGTAATATGGGGATGTCCTATTCTCTGCAGAGTCGGAATGCTATCGCGGAGATGGTGGTTAACCAGATGGAAGCCCATAGTTATCATGGTGCTTTTGTTATTCAGGGATGCGATAAGCAGCCATTGGGTGTTTTAAGTGGACTGGCGTTGTTGGATCGGGTACGACGCCTGCGTGAAGAAGCTCCGGTATTCGCATCTTTTGCTCCATCCCACGTACTAAAAGGGGGAGAAATCCCGCAAGATTTACAAGATGAATTGAAGGCGGTTGCAGAATTGGCATCACAAAAGGGTGAACAAAATATCACCGATGATTTATACGATGCACTAAATTATATCCTGCAGTGCAGTTCTAATACTCAATTTCAGGGTGTTTTAACACGTGCTGTTGAAAGCGGTATCATTTCTGCTGAGCGGCATGATTATTTTGAAAAACGACTTGCTGTCAATACATGCGATGCGGCCGGCGGGATTTGCGCTTTCCATGGCACAGGAAATAGTTCGAGGGATGTCATGGCGGGTCTTGGACTAGCCCATCCGAACCTGGAAATATTAACGGAACCCCCTACCCAGGAGCAATTAAACCCGGCAATCGAGTCTTTGTTCTCCATCATCAATCGGTCCGAGTGCAGTGTTGCCGAGTTAGTTGGAGTCAATATGGCGAATGCGATCCGTATTCACAGTTCTGGTGGGGGCTCATCCAATTTAATGATGCATATCGTAGGAGCCATGATTTATGCAGGTTACCAATTCAACCTTTGGGATGTAGAAAAAATTCATCAAACGCACCCTATTCCTGATTTATTTAATTACAGTCTTACAGAAGGCAGGGATATTTACGCATTGGCTCAGCAGTGCTGTACTGGTGCTATCCGAGGTACGGAGACACTATTTTACGAACTCATGGAAAATGGTGTTCCAATGGATATCCATGCCCTGACTGTCACGGGGGAAACCTGGAAGGAACGATTAAGTAACACAGAAGGTCTAAGCGCAGATGGCGTGAAAGAAAACCCCATTATCCTAAGCAAACCAAGACGGAAGTTTAGCGGCGTCGATGTGTTATCAGGCAACTTTTTTGAAAGCGCTGTCGTAAAAATCAGCGGGATGTCGACACAGCAATTAAATCAGTTTGACGAAAAGATTTCGTTTGTCCTTTATTTTGAGAATGAAGAAGAAGCGAACCAGCAGCTTCTTGATGACAAGTTGTTAAGTAAATTAAGGGATCAGAAATCATTTCCATATGAGCATTTGTTGAATATGTGGTCTCATAATAATCCAGATACTTACTCAGAAGCCTCGCTGTTAACTTATAATCAACTTTTTGACCGTATGGTTGATGAAGAAATTCTGAAAATGTCGGTTATTATTGCAGGGCAGGGTCCAGAAGCATTTGGGATGCCAGAGATGTTTACTCCGATGCAGCATATTAATGCGAATCGCCAGTTAAGAAAACTTGTTATCCTGATCAGCGATGGACGTTATTCCGGGGTCTCTTATGGGGCGGCAATTGGACATATGACACCAGAAGCCTATCACGAGGGTGGCATTTTATATCTTCAGCAAGGAGATGTGTTACATTTACGCTTCCGCTCCAGAAGAATTGATCTGCTCGACGAAAGAAGATTTGATGATGGAGAAATAGCATACGTCCAGGAAGACTGGGAGAAGAACAGAATAGAGCTTGGAACTCAAAGAAAGACAGTCATGAGAAACAGGCAAAAAACAGTCGCTTCTTCTAATCGTTTTATCGGATGTACAGATGCAGCTGAAGGCGTGGTTCCCCAAGCTGTTAAAGAAGATGCCACTATCCCATATACCATGAATAAGGAAGCTACTCATAATTGAGGCATAACAGAAAATTATTTGAAAGCGATTTCACTTGATGCTCAACTATGTTTTGAACACCCCTAGACGCAGTAATACGCAAATATCAAAACTTGGTTTTATATTATAAAACAAGAGGAGGAGACGATGAAACTTAAATCTAGTCTTATGTATGTGTTTATTTCGTTGTTTGCTTTCACTGTTTTGCTGGCAGGGTGTAGTAATAACAGTGCTTCAGGAGATGGAGGTGGAACGAAAACTATCAAGGTTGCGAATTACTTCGCGCCAGATCATCCTCAAAACATTGCCCTTAAGGAAGTATTTAAGCCTGTCGTTGAAGAAGAGTCAAATGGAAAGATTAAGGTAGAGGTCTATCCAAACAGTCAATTGGGTGCAGAGCAAGAGTTTTATGACGGCGTTCGTAACGGGACGATTGAGATGGGAATCCCGGGGATGATCATGCAGAATACCCTTCCTAAGATGGGTGTTCCCGAGTGGCCGTTTTTATTCGAAGACTTTGAACATGTAAAGAAAGTACTGACAGGACCTATCGGTGAAGAGTTAATGACTAATCTGGAAAAGGAACACGGGGTTCATCCGCTAGCATGGAGTGCCAATGGTTTCCGAATGTTTTCCAGTAATCAGCCAATTAAAAGCATGGAAGATTTTAAGGGACTACGTCTACGGATGCCAAAAATTGATTCATATATCAATGTCGGAAAAGCTTTAGGCACCAATGTAACTCCAATGCCTATTTCTGAAGTATTTTCCGCTTTGGAGCAGGGAGTAATTGATGGGCAGGATAACCCTATTGCAACTGTGAGGGCTTCCAAGTGGTATGAAGTGCAGACCCATGAACTGGAATCAAGACATATGTTCAGCCCAAACCTTTATGTTATTAACAGTAATTTTTGGAACGGCTTATCTAAAAAACAGCAAAAAATTATTGAAAGTGCCGCGAAAAAGTCGGCCAATCATGAATGGGAACTCCTAGCGAAAAGCTATGAAGAGGATAAGAAGTATTTACAGGAGCAAGGGATGAAATTTATCACACCAACCAAGGAATTCAAAGAAAAGATGAAACAAGCAGTAGAGCCTTTATATGAAGAACATTACAAGAAATACCCTTGGGCCAAGGATCTTGTCGAGCGTATTAGAAAAGCAGCAGAGTAGAGGAGGGGTTGAATGTTAAACAAGGTAGGAAAAGCACTGCATCATACTTTGAGTGTTGCGATATTTATTTGTCTGGCAACGATGTTTGTACTGGTATTTGCCAATGTGGTGTTGCGTTATGCCTTTAATTCGGGGATTACCTGGTCATCAGAAATGTCTCGGTATTTGTTCGTGTGGCTTGTTTTTCTAGGTGCGATTGCTGCATTAAAAGACAATATGCATTTAAATATGGATCTTGTAACAAGTATTCTGCCACCAAAGGCTAAGAAGGTGTTTTTTGTCATCAGCAATCTCCTTGTCCTTTGTACATTAGGTCTCTTCCTCAAAGGAAGCTGGTCCATGACACTACTGACTATGCAGCGGCTTTCGCCAGCAACCAATATCCCTCTTGGTTATGTTTATGGTGTTGGAATTATCGCAAGCATTGCAATGGGGGGCATTGTTCTGGTCAGGCTGGTGAGAACTCTGGTAAAAGGTGAGAAGGAGGGATCTTTAGCTGCTGAGCAACAAGAACAAACGGATTATAAGTTTGAAAAAATTAACTAGGAAGCGGGTGATATGAATGGCCTTAGGTGTTTTCTTGGGATCGTTATTCGGGGCATTAACCCTTGGTGTTCCGATTGCTTTTGCACTTATTTTAAGTGCAGTAGCCTTGATGTTTTTGCTGGGGATGGTTGACAGCCAAATCGTAGCACAGAATCTGATCAGTGGAGCAAACAGTTTTTCCCTGATGGCAATTCCTTTCTTTATTCTGGCAGGGGAGTTGATGAATGCTGGAGGGATTTCCAAACGAGTCGTTGACTTTGCAATGGCATTGGTAGGGCATATTCGAGGAGGTCTTGGCTATGTCGCTATAATTGCCAGTGTCTTGTTTGCTGGTTTATCGGGATCGGCAGTAGCAGATACAGCTGCACTAGGGGCTATCCTTATTCCGATGATGACATCGCGCAGTTATAACAAAAACAGAGCCACAGGTTTAGTGGCAGCGGCAGGAATCATAGCTGTTGTCATTCCACCGAGTATTCCAATGATTCTTTTTGGAGTAACAGGTAGTGTCTCCATATCGCAATTATTCATGGGGGGGATTGTTCCTGGAATTCTCATGGCTGGTGGCTTAGGAGCGGTTTGGCTTTTAATTTCCGGAAGAAACGATGAAAGTGAATTGCCAAAACGTAAGAGTTTGAAGGAAATATGGCAGGTGACCAAGCCGACCCTTTGGGCTTTGACATTACCTGTAGTCATCATCGGAGGAATCCGGGCTGGCGTTTTTACACCAACTGAAGCATCCGTGGTCGCTGTTTTTTTCGCTTTAGTAATCGGAATGTTTGTCTATAAGGAATTAAAAATAAGCGATCTCTATGAAGTTTTTGTTTCTTCCGCAAAAACGACCAGTGTCGTCATGTTGGTAGCGGCGGCTGCAATAGTTGCTGCCTGGCTGATCACTGTTGCTCATCTTCCTCAAGATATGGCTAATTTGTTATCGCCTTTCATGGACAATCAAACGCTGCTCATGATTGTAATATCGGTGTTACTCTTGCTAATTGGATGTGTAATGGATTTAACTCCTGCGATTTTAATTTTTACGCCGGTGCTGTTACCAATCGCTGAAATGGCTAGTATTGATCCGGTGTATTTCGGCATTGTGATGATTATCAACCTAAGTATAGGTCTGATTACACCGCCGGTTGGAACCGTCTTATATGTAGCCTGCGGGATAAGTAAAATCAGTATAGTCGAATTGACAAAAGGGATTTGGCCATTCTTATTGGTCCATGTAACAGTGCTCTTTTTACTGATTCTTTTCCCGGAAATCGTTACTGTTCCCCTTGAATGGTTTACTTAATTTAAATAACAAAATACCTTAACTCAACGACGAAAGGAAAGAAACTATTATGAGCAAATGGAAAGTAGTCGTGACAGATTGGGAGTTTGAAAGTTTAAATTACGAGCTGGAGATTTTGGAACACGAACAAGTGGAGGTCATTCCTGTTCAGTGCAAGTCGGAAAGTGAGGTGATTGCTCATTGCCGTGATGCTGACGCTATTATTAACCAGTACGCCCCGATCAGTAGAAGTGTCATCGAATCTTTGCAAAATTGCAAGGTCATCGCCCGATATGGGGTTGGGGTGAATACGATTGCTGTCGATGCTGCGACGGACAAGGGAATCTGTGTAACGAATGTTCCAGATTATTGCATGGACGAAGTATCTGATCACACCCTGGGGTTACTGTTAAGCTGGGCTAGAAAAATACCATTAGCTGACAAAGAAACCAAGGACAATCACTGGGACTTTAAAAAGACCAGGCCCATTCATAGATTGAGAGGCCGAACGCTGGGTCTGTTGGGATTTGGAAAAATTCCTCAAGCGTTAGCGGAAAAAGTAAAACCTCTAGGACTAAGCGTCCTTGCTTGTGATCCTTACTTTTCTGAAGAAGAGGCGGAAAAAAAGGGGGTAGAATTGGTTTCGCTTGAAGAGCTATGCCAGGGATCCGACATCATTTCCGTTCATGCTCCTCTTACCGATAGCACCAAAGGCCTGCTATCGGAAGCAGAATTCAAAAGGATGAAGAAGCATGCCTTTGTCATTAATACTTCCAGAGGTCCTGTCATTGATGAAGCTTCCCTTATTTCTGCATTGGAAAACAATCATATTGCTGGTGCTGCTTTGGATGTTGTGGAGACAGAGCCTATAGGGCGTGACCATCCGTTTCTTGCAATGGAAAATGTAATTCTGACTCCGCACATGGCTTGGTACTCAGAGGAAGCTGAAAAGGAAATGCGTTCAAAAGTGGCGATGGGTGTAGCTGATGTGCTTCTACACGAGCAATATCCTAAATATCTGGTTAATGAAAAGGTAAAAGGAAAACTTAGTCTTCATCCAAACGATAGTGAAAGGCGTTACGAGCTTCTATCAAATTCATAAATGGAGGGAAATGAATGAAGAAAAAGCTGAAAAGTCTATTAGTTGGGTTAGCGGTTCCTTGTTTACTATTACTTGGCGCATGCAGCAGTACAGAAGCCGGGGGAAATGAATCGGGTATACAGGAGCGCACCCTTCGAGCTGGAATAGGGCTGCCTAAAGAACATCCAGAGGGGCAAGGACTAGTTAAATTCAAAGAAATAGTAGAAGAAAAGACAGACGGAAAAATTACCATTGATGCTTATTTCAATGCCCAGCTAGGGGATGACCAGAAAATGGTAGGGGGACTCCAGGCAGGAACTTTGGACATTACTATTCCATCAACATCACCGATGGTAGGAACTATCAAGCAATTTGGTATTTTCGATTTTCCGTTCTTGTTTAACAATGGCGAGGAAGCAGACGCTGTACTTGATGGTCCTGTAGGGAAAAAGGTACTAGAAGAATTACCTCAGCATGGCCTGGTGGGATTAGCCTATTGGGAAAATGGTTTCCGAAACCTTACGAATAGTGTCCATCCTGTTGAAAGTATAAAGGATTTTAAAGGACTGAAAATACGGACGATGCAGAATGAGGTACATTTGGATGTTTTTCAAGAACTTGGTTCTAACCCGACGCCGATGCCTTTTTCCGAAGTATTCACGGCGTTAGAAGGACATACGATTGATGGACAGGAAAACCCTTTGGCTACTATCTTATCCAACAAATTCTATGAAGTGCAGGACTACTTAAGTCTAACCAGGCATGTTTATACACCATTCATATTTTTAATAAGTCAGATGACTTGGGAAGATCTTTCCGAAGAGGAGCAGAAAATTATTAAGGAAGCTGCTATAGAAGCAGGTGAATACCAAAGAAAAGCAAACCGGAAGGCAAATGAAGAGGCACTTCAAGAGTTAAAGGAAAAAGGGATAAAAGTAAACGAATTCCCACAAAAAGAAAAAGAAAAAATTAAAAAACAGATCCAGCCGGTCATAGACAAATATTCCAAGAAATATGGAGAAGAATTATATCAGCAAATGAATGAACAGTTGAAAGAAATCCGCAGCCAGAACTGATGGGGGTAACTTATGGATAATGTTAATAAGTTAGTTCAGGACATCTCGCTACCACGGATGATAAAGGTAAGGCAAATGTTTGATGATACGGAAATTTTCGATGTGGCAGGAGAAGTAAGGAAGCAAATCCAGGAAGCTGGCGTCCTGCCTCTCATCTCGGAAGGAGATCAAGTGGCAATAGCTGTCGGCAGCCGTGGGGTGGCTGATCTGCCCATTTTGACAAGAGAAGTGGTGCAGGCAGTTAAATCGGCAGGGGGATCCCCTTTTATTGTACCGGCAATGGGCAGTCACGGTGGGGCAACCGCTGAAGGTCAAATCAACGTGCTGGAGCAATTAGGTGTAATCGAGGATGTTATAGGTGCACCAATCAGGTCCAGTATGGATGTTGTGGAGATAGGGAGTCTGCCGAACGGACTCCCCATCTACACGGATAAGAACGCTTATGAGGCAGATAAAATCATTGTCATTAACCGAATCAAACCGCATACCGCATTTCGGGGACCAGTGGAAAGCGGATTAATGAAGATGATTACGATTGGACTTGGAAAGCAAAAAGGTGCTGAGGCTGCGCATTCCTACGGATTCAAATATATGGCAGAGCATGTGCCCGAGATGGCCAAAATCGTTTTAAATAAAGCTCCGATTATTTTTGGACTGGGAACAATCGAAAATGCCTATGACAGACCTACTAAAATCGTCGCTATCCCTGCCGAGAAAATGTTTGAGGCAGAACCAAAATTGCTTAGTGAAGCAAAAAATCTTATGCCAAGCATACTTTTTGATAAAGCAGATGTCCTTGTTGTCGATGAATTAGGGAAAGATATTTCCGGCGATGGAATGGATCCAAATATTACGGGAAGATTTGCTACTCCATATGCCAGTGGGGGGATCAATGCGAAAAGGGTAGTCGTGCTCAGCCTGACGGAAAAAACGCATGGCAATGCTAATGGAATCGGTCTTGCCGATATCACAACTAAGAAAGTATATGAAAGTATTGATCTGGCACAAGGCTATGCCAACGCGCTGACCAGCACAGTAGTGGATACAGTCAAGGTCCCTATGTTTTTGGAAACGGGAGAACTTGCTGTAAAAGCGGCAATCAAAACATGTAATGCGTTCGATCTGAGTAAGGTAAGGCTCATTCGAATAAGTAACACCCTTCATATTAAGGATATATGGATTTCTGAAAGTATGCTTTCAGAAGCTGAAAAAAGAGAAGACATGGAAGTGTTAACAAAGCCTCACGAGTTAGATTTATCATTCTATGATGTCATTACGAATAAAGGGAGCTGCTAATGTGGACAAAACCAGACAAAAAATAAGGGAACTAGGTTTTCCCGATTCCGATTGTCACGACCTGCCCAGTTCTACAAAAACATTCCCTGACGGGGCACAATACCGGGTAGAAATTCCGAGTGTGGAAGGCCCGGGATCTTTAGAGGCTGTTTTAGACGCATGCAGAGAATATGATGTTTCCATTCATCGCATTTCCCAGGGGAGCGGCATTATGCTGTTAACCGATGAAGAACTAACGAAAATTGCCGATTTAGGAAGACAGGAGGATTTAGAAGTTAGTTTGTTCGTCGGTCCGCGTGGGAGCTGGGATATCAATGCCATGCCTTGGTCCAGTGGGGGGAAAATTACAGGCCAGCGGGTCCAGGGAATGGATCAGCTTATATATTCTATAGAAGATGTTAAGCGTGCCTGCCAATTTGGTATCCGTAGTATATTGGTTGCTGATGAGGGACTCCTCTGGTTAGTCAATGAATTTAAAAAATCAGGGGAACTGCCACATGATTTAGTTGTCAAAGTCTCTGTACAGATGGGGCAGTCCAATCCAGTTTCCATTCGTATGATGGAAAACCATGGAGCTGATACTTTTAATGTACCGACTGACCTGACCCTTGCACGTCTTTCGGCAATTCGGCAAGTTGTCGACATTCCGTTAGATATTTATGTGGAGGTTCCTGATGATATCGGTGGTTTCATCAGACACTATGAGATTCCCGAAATCATACGTGTCGCCGCGCCGGTATATATTAAATTCGGTTTGAGAAATGCGCCTAATATTTATCCGTCGGGCACCCACATTAAGGATACTTCCATAGCTTTATCTAGAGAGCGAGTTCGTCGAGCTCGAATCGGACTTGATGTCATTAAACGTTATAGCCCTGACCTTAAAGTTTCCGAAAGAGGTGCAGAAGGACTGGGGATCCCATCTGAAGCTATTCAAGTGCCGTAAGTCTATATACCCGACTTTATGTCCACAAATTTCATATCCCTATGTGATAATATGGAACTAACAACTAAGTCAAAAAGGATGATAAAACTATGCCGATCATACAATCTGTGGACAGAGCACTCGCCATTTTAAATTTGTTTGATGAGTATTCCCCAGAACTCAAAATCACCGAAATAAGCGATCGCATGCATTTAAATAAAAGTACCATACATTCTTTACTGAAAACGCTTCAAAAACATCACTATATTGAACAGAATACAGAAAATGGAAAGTATCGTCTGGGGATGAAGCTTTTTGAACGGGGAAATATCGTTATCCATAACCTGGATATTCGTACTACGGCTAAGAGGCATTTAATTGATCTTTCCATGAAAACCGGCCATACAATAAATTTAGTAATCTTGGATGGTAAGGAAGGAGTATATATCGACAAAGTAGAAGGATCCTCAGGAACGATTCTTTATTCCCGTATTGGGAGAAGGATCCCCGTTCACTGCAGTGCGGTCGGAAAAGTACTGGTAGCCTTTAAGAAGGAAGAAGAATTAAACAGAATTCTTGAAAGCTATGATTATATAAAACAACCCCCTAATACTATCACCAACGAAAAAGCTTTCAGGGAAGAATTAGACCAAGTAAAAAGACAAGGATATGGCTATGAAAAAGAAGAAAATGAGCCAGGGGTGTGCTGTTTTGCTGTTCCAGTCAAGGATCATATGAATCAGGTTATTGCGGCTATCAGCCTTTCCATGCCATCTGCAAGATTGCACATGGAGGATGAGGAAACTATCGTGGCTCAGTTAAAAATGACTGGCGATCAGATATCAGCTCAAATGGGTCATAACCACAGCTCATTTAAGAGATTCTAAATTTTCAACTACTCATGACTTGCATGGAGTATAACTATTTATCAAAACTTGGTTTTATAATATAAAACAAAAAGTGGAGGGTGAAGAATTGCGTATTATACGATATTTAAATAATGAAAAAGTACCTGTTTTAGCTGCAGTAACAAATGAAAACGAAGTTTACAGCTTGCCTTATCGAGATTTTATGGAAATGATTCGGTTGGCTGAGGAAAAAAACTCTACTCCTCTCCAGCTAGTCGAGGATGTCATTACTCAGTCTATACCACATGATGTTCCTTACGAGGATCTTAAATTACTTGTTCCGATTAAAGCTCAGGAGGTTTGGGCATCGGGCGTTACCTATGAAAAAAGTCGAGATGGGCGAAATTATGAATCTACGGATGGAAAGCTTGATGCTACCACATTCTACGATAAGGTTTATGAGGCTGAGAGACCGGAGATTTTCTTTAAATCCACGGATAAACGAACAGTTGGCCCAGAAGAGGATGTTTATTTAAGAAGCGATTCCAATTGGCAAATACCAGAGCCGGAGGTTGGACTCGTGCTTAGCAAGAAGGGGGAAATCTTGGGTTTTACAGTTGGAAACGATATGAGCTGCCGTGACATAGAGGGAGAAAACCCACTTTATCTGCCACAGGCCAAAGTGTGGAAAAACTCTTGTGCGATCGGTCCGGCTATTCGTCTGACAGAAACTGTTGAAGATCCATATAATCTTAAGATCATCTGTCGGATATATCGTAATCAGGAGAAACAATTTGAAGGTTCAGCCAATACAGGACAAATGAAAAGGAGATTTGAGGAGCTCGTTTCTTATCTATTAAAGGATAACACTGTGTTTGATGGAACTGTTCTCTTAACAGGAACCTGCATCGTACCCCCTAATGAATTCACACTTCAGAACGGAGACAAAATCGAAATTGAAGTACCTGGTATTGGCAAGCTGGTAAGCAACGTAAAGAGCCAAGTCAGCCAGCCTGTATATTAGTCTCATAAAGAGACAGAATTGGAAGTTCTAAAACAGCAGGATCACATGTTTTAAAAGAAAGGATGGAAAAATAATGACTGTTCAAACAACAGAAATGACTTATCAAAATTTTATTAATAATCAATGGATAGCCTCCACTTCAGAAGATCTTATTGCCAGTATTAACCCAGCTAATTCAAAGGAGAAGATTGGCTACGTCCAGAATTCTACCCGGGAAGATGTCGACCATGCTGTCAAGGCAGCCAAGCACGCAAAAAAAACCTGGAGACAACTTTCAGGGGCAGAGCGTGGTAATTATCTTTACAAAATAGCAGATGTAATGGAGAGAAGACACGAAGAAATTGCAGAAACACTGACGAAAGAAATGGGAAAAACACTACCGGAGGCAAAAGGTGAAACATCAAGGGGAATTGCCATTCTCCGTTACTACGCGGGGGAAGGCATGAGAGAAACAGGTGATGTGATTCCTGCTTCAAACAGGAAAGCTTTGATGTATACTGATCGCGTCCCATTAGGGGTTGTAGGAATTATCACTCCTTGGAATTTCCCTGTGGCCATTCCCGTCTGGAAGATGGCACCAGCGTTAATCTATGGAAATACAGTGGTTATAAAGCCTGCTCAGGAAGCGGCTGTTACTGCAGCAAAAGTTATCGAGTGTATGGAGGAAGCTGGTTTACCTGAAGGTGTCGTTAATTTGGTCACTGGAAGAGGGTCTATAGTTGGTCAGGGAATTATTGATCATCCTGATGTAAACGGTATCACTTTCACTGGTTCAAATAGCGTAGGAAAAAGCGTTGCAGAAGGTGCGGTAGCACGTGGGGCAAAATACCAGCTGGAAATGGGCGGGAAAAATCCAATTATTATTGCTGATGATGCAGACCTGGATGAGGCAGTTGAAGCAACAATCAGCGGAGGTCTTCGTTCTACCGGACAAAAATGCACAGCCACAAGCCGGGTAATTGTCCAGGAAGGAATTTACGCTCAGTTTAAAGAAAAATTACTACAAAGAACCCGAGAAATCACAATCGGTAATGGAATGGATGATGACATATGGATGGGACCTTGTGTGAATGAAGCTCAGTTAGACACAGTTCTTTCCTATATAGAAAAAGGAAAAACAGAAGGGGCTACTCTCCTTTTAGGGGGAGACAGGCCAAAAGATCCCGAATTGGAAAATGGGTTTTATGTGAATCCAACGATTTTCGAGGATGTAAGACCAGGAATGACCATTGCCCAGGAGGAAATTTTTGGCCCGGTGCTGTCTTTATTGAAAGTAAGCACAATTGAGGAAGCTTTAGAAGTCGCCAATGACGTTCCATTTGGCTTGAGTGCTTCTATTTTTACGAAAAATACCGATAACATGTTTGAATTTATTGATGAAATGGAGGCCGGCTTAGTCCGAGTCAATTTTGAAACGGCAGGAGTAGAACTGCAAGCCCCATTTGGAGGAGTGAAAGATTCCAGCTATGGCCCACGAGAGCAGGGCTCTGCCGCTAAGGAATTCTTTACCTCGATTAAAACTGTTTATATAAAACCTTAAGACTGAACGCAGGGAGATATGGGGAGTCAATGCCCCATATCTCTTGTGATTATTGGAGGGAAGTTAAGAATGAAAACAGTTATATTTCATGCAACGAATTCGGAGAAATTGGGGGTTAAGACTGAAAGGGGAATTCTAGATGTAGAAAAGGCTAAAAATAACTACCCGGGGTTTTCAGCGGTGCCTGTCTCTGCATCTGAACTTATTTATTCAGAGGAGAAAGGGAAAGAGCTGCTGAATGAATTGACTCAGCGGGCCTTGCAGGGAGACGAGTCATTTTTCTTTTATCAGGAAGATACCCTTGAGTTAGCTCCGTGTGTCACGAACCCTCAGAAAATCATTTGTATTGGATTGAATTATAGGAAGCATGCGATTGAGTCAAACATGCCGATTCCGGAGGCCCCGATTATTTTTAGCAAGTTTAATAACGCACTTGCCGGCCATAGGACAAAGATTACTCTGCCAGCCAGGTCAGAACAGGTTGATTATGAAGCTGAATTAACAATTATTATAGGAAGAAAGGCGAATCAAGTTAGGACGGAAGATGCCCTTTCGTATGTTTATGGCTATTGTATCGGCAATGACTTATCAGCAAGAGATCTGCAGACTAAGACACCGCAGTGGCTTCTTGGCAAAACCTGTGATGGATTTGCACCTATTGGGCCATACCTTGTCAGCAAAGATGAAATTTCAAATCCAGATCAGCTGAATATCACTACAAAAGTAAATGGAGAATTACGGCAATCCTCCAACACCTCCGATATGATTTTTTCCTGTAAAGAGATTATTGCCTATCTTTCCGATCATATGACTCTTTATCCGGGAGATATCATTATGACCGGGACCCCTGAAGGTGTGATCCTGGGCTACCCGGAAAAGGAAAGATATTGGCTTAAGGATGGAGATGAAGTGACTATTGAAATTGCAAATCTTGGCAGGTTAACAAACCAATTAGCAGCAATCGACTAGTAGAAAAATTCACTCTTAAAAGTCTTCTATAGATCGGAGGGGCGGTTTTGGATAATAAAAAACCTATTTTTCAGGGGATTATCCCGCCAGTAGTTACTTTATTTGACCAGAATGAGGAATTTGATTGGGAAGCGAATAACAAGTTGACAGACTTTCTTATTAATCAAGGGGTTCATGGCCTTTTATATATGGGAAGTACCGGGGAATTTTCAGCTCTGACAAAGGAAGAACGAAAGCAATTTGCTGAGAAAATGATTGAACATGTAAACGGAAGGATACCTATACTCATTGGTACGGGAAGTTCATCTTTAAAAGAAACGATTGACCTGTCACAGCACGCAGAATCTGTTGGTGCAGATGGGGTCTTGATTGTTAATCCCTATTACTGGAATTATTCAGAGGATCAATTGTTCCAATACTTCACAACTATTGCGGATAATCTGTCTATTCCTTTGATGCTATATAACATTCCTCAATTAACAGGACAGAATCTATCCAGCAGACTGATATGCCGTCTGGCTGAAGCCCGTAAAAACATTGTCGGAGTAAAAGAAACGGTCATGGATATCGGACATATAAGAGAAGTAATCCTATCTTGTAAACAGGTTCGGCCTGACTTTTCCGTATTTTCTGCTTTTGATGAACACCTGCTTCCATCTTTGCAAATTGGAGCACAGGGTTCGATCAATGGTACGGCTACGTTTGCACCACGATTGTCTGTAAAACTATTTGAGCACTTTCATAAGGAAGAATACGCACAATCTATTCAGTTACATCAAAAGTTGGCAAAGCTTATGCCGATTTATAAATATAGTGATCCGCTGTTTTTAGCCATTAAAGAGGCTGTTCATCAGATGGTCTTGGGAAATGAAACAGGAGTCAGGCTTCCATGTCTTCCAATTAATAATGAATTGAAAGATAAAGTTGAAACCTTATTGCAGGAAAAAACTTTTAAATGAACCTTAGAAGACCTGGCTTTCTCGTTTTTTCATCACTCACTCGTAATGCAGTTTGTAACAAAGAAAGGTGAGGTTAAACAAATGGAAAAATATTATTTTGAGGGTTACTTAAGAAAGGAAGGAACTGCCGGGACAAGGAATTATATCGGTGTTGTGTGTTCGGTTATATGTTCCAGTGTCATTGCTAATGACATATCGAGTAAAGTGCCTGGAACAGTACCGATCATCCATTCAAATGGATGCGCCCAATTAGGTGATGATTTTCAAGTGACAAAAGATATGCTGGTAGGAGTTGCTTCCAATCCTAATCTTTATTCGGCACTTCTCGTAGGCCTCGGGTGTGAAACAAACCAGATTTCTGGATTACTAGATAGTATCCCTAAAACGAAGCCAGTTGAAGGAATAGGAATTCAGCAGTTAGGAGGAGGGGAAAATACTTTACAAAAAGGTGTCCATATAGCGGAGCGTTGGGCAAAAGAATTATCGGACAAAAGAGAGCGACTCCCCCTATCTAATTTGACTGTTGGGGTTGTGAGCGTTGATATCGATGAGGAATCTTTAGAGAAAGTTCATCCTGTTGTAGGTAAAGTTATCGATTCCTTAGTCGCACATGATGCAACAGTCATTATGGGGATTACCGATACGTTAGCACCGGCTGGCCCATTGCTTTCGGAACGGTCGGAAAAGAAGGAAGTAAGAGCTGAACTTTCTAATCTTGGGGAAGAATCCTATCGTAAACGCTGGAAAGAAACAAATAGTAAGGTACATGCCGCCCGTAATTTTTCCAAGGAGGAAAAAGACTTAGCTGCTCTTGAAGCAAAATTAGCTGGTACATCTACTATCAAAGGCCTGCTTGCTTATAGTGAGAATGCTGAAGAGTGTGGGCTTTATTTAACAAAGGCTTCTAGCAATCTAGTTGAAACGCTGTCAAATATGATTTCATGTGGCTGCAATATTGCATTAGTAGTGAGCAGCAGAGGAACTCTGACAGGATCGATAGCACTACCTTCCATGACCCTTACTCCGAAAAGTGCAGATGGAGGAGCGTTTGAAGAGCTGGTTGATTATATGGTCACAGAAGAAGATGCTGATATACAATCGAGAAATGTCATAGAGGAACTGATTAAAATCAGTTCAGGAAAAAAAACTGCACTGGAAGAGTACGGTTTGGGTGAATTTTCGATTCCTCATGTAGGAACTACATTCTGATCTGCTAAGGAGGAAGCTTGATGCAGCAAAAGTATAATGCAATTCTGTTAAATGAAAAAGATAATGTAGCTGTAGCCCTGCGAACAATTAAGGCAGGTGAGACTCTTTCCATTCAGGGAGTGAATGAAAAGATAAAAGTAATGGAGACGATCGGTTACGGCCATAAAATATGCCTTTCCTATATAAGTGAAAATGCAAAAATTATCAAATATGGCGAGTGTATGGGGATGTCAACAGAGAAGATTCTTCCAGGGTACCATGTCCACGTTTTTAATGTACGTGGTTTAAAAAGCAGTGAACGGAGCAGTGCTGCACATATTAAAAGCTGATTTCATTAAGCCCATTAAACCGAATGTGCTCGCTGTTACAGTATTACTACTCTAAGGAAGGATGTCATCCTATGAAAACATTTAAAGGTTATCGGAGAGCAAACGGAAATATTGGAGTTAGAAATCACGTAATTGTTATCAATACAGCAGGGGAGTTGAGCAGTTTTACAAAAAAAATAGCACAGCTTGTCCCGGGGGTTATCCCCGTCATACAACAAGGCGGGGAATCCCAATATGAAGAGGATCTGAAACAGACTGTCCGCACTTTGATAGGAACTGCTGGACATCCCAATGTAAGCGCCGCCCTCCTTTTGGGGATCGGGGAAAATAGCATTGCCAATGAAGTCAAGGAATACTTACAGGAACAAAATCACCATGTCGAGGCTCTTCATTTTAATAAATCTACATCCATCGCTACCCTCCTTAAAGAAGGGAAGGATTGGTTAGAAAAAGCAGTGAAAAAAAGCAAGGCAGAAAAACGGGTTACAGCCGACGTGAGCGAGTTAATCGTGGGACTGAATTGTGGCGGATCAGATGCCTGGTCAGGTATTACAGCAAACCCGGCAATTGGCTCATTTTCTGATGCAATTGTAAATGATGGCGGGACAAGTGTTTTAGCAGAAACAACAGAAGCAATTGGAGCAGAGCATATTTTGGCAAATCAAGCAATAAATGCGGAAGTAGGGCAAGAGTTTTTAAAGATTGTCAATGACTATGAAGCTAGAATCAGAGAAACAGGGGAAGACATCAGGTCGGCAAACCCTTCCCCGGGGAATATGACGGGAGGGTTAACAACATTAGAAGAGAAATCATTAGGTTGTATTAAAAAAGGCGGAAGTTCACCTTTAAGGGAAGTAATCGGTTACGCTGAGTCACCAACTGAAAAAGGCTTTATTTTTATGGATACGCCAGGTTATGATGTCGAGTCGGTGTCTGGGCTAACGGCAGGAGGAGCACAGATTGTTTTATTCTCAACAGGAAAAGGCTCACCAACAGGTTCACCAATTGCTCCAGTCATAAAAATTGGCACAAATCCACAAGTTTATAAAATGATGCAGGAACACATCGATGTAGATGCAGGTAAAATAATTGAAGGTCTAAATACTATTGACGAAATCGGAGAGGAAATCTATCAAAAACTGATTGAAACAGCGGATGGATCAATAACTGCCTCTGAAAAACATAAAAATCAGGAGTTTGCTATTTGGAGATTAGCTGAGACGATATAGAGCATTCAATTAAATGTAAAGGGAGGCGAAAAAATGAAAAAATCTATTAGTGATAAAAATAAACATCTGGGAGAAATTCTCAGGGGAATGGATCGGATAATCGTAGCTTTTTCCGGCGGAGTAGATAGTACATTGGTAGTAAAACGGGCACAGCAGGAATTAGGATCCTCCAATGTTCTCGCTGTTGTTGTCGCTTCTGAATTATTCCGCGAAGAGGAGTTTGACGGTGCTGTCAAACTTGCAGAAATGATTGGAGTCAACGTTCACAAGGCAGAAATCAAAGAGCTGGAGGACGAAAACATTGTCAGAAATACGCCTGACAGCTGGTATTACAGTAAGAAATTACTGTATACTCATTTAAATCATTTAGCAGAAGAATTAGGCTATAACTATGTTCTCGATGGTATGATCATGGATGACCTTGAAGATTTCCGACCGGGTTTACAGGCAAGAACCGAAGCAGGCGTTCGCAGTGTACTGCAGGAAGCAAAATTATATAAAAAGGAAGTCCGTGAGCTTTCAAAAGAACTAAATCTTCCAGTTTGGAATAAACCTGCCTCCTGCAGTCTGGCTTCCAGAATTCCATATGGGACAAAACTGAATCGACGTAAAATACAGCAAGTCAATGAGGCAGAAAAATTCATAATGAAACTAGGCTTTGATAGAGTGCGTATTCGCCATCATGGAAGCGTAGCACGAATTGAAGTAGATCAGAAAGAAATTTCTGAATTACTCGATCATAGTGACAATATACATGCCTATCTTACTTCTCTTGGGTTCCATTATGTCAGTGTTGACCTGCTTGGTTACCGGACAGGGAGTATGAATGAATCATTGGAAACTGAACTGGAAAAGGAAGAAATTAGCTAGACAAACCCAAAACACACCCCGGGAGAACCAGAAACTGGTTCTCCCGGGGTGTGTTGTGTGATTAGATAAATATTCCGAGCATTAGGGCGTTGAGCATAGCGAGGATGAGAATTATTTTTTCATGGGCTGATACTTGTTGGTGGTTTTGGATGTCCATTTTGATGACCAGGAAGATCGCTGTTCCTGTGAGCACCAGTAGGCCAAATGCCGCAAGCATGCGATCACTCCCCAGCCAGACTGCAAGGATGCCTGTTAAAGAAAAGTAAACTAAAGCAGGAAGACGGCTGAATTCCACACCGAACTTCTCTACAGCCCAAACGACGCTTGTCCGTTTTTGAGGTGTGGCTTGTTTGTCTGCTTCCCGGTCCGGAATATGGTGGACCATCACCCAGGCGATGCAAAACAGAGCGTTTATTGTTGCGTTTTGAAGTGCCCAAACTGGAATTTCACCGATAGCAAGCCAGGCACCTGCCAATCCTAAAAACAACACGGATGGAAAAGTGGCCAGCCATTCACCAGCAAATGGCCGGTAGCTCAGCTGCAGTGGGGGGAGCGAGTAAGTGATGGAACCCCATAATCCGATTGCTAACAAGATCGCTAGTTTCAAATATCCGAACAGTACAAAAGCGCAGACAATGACACCAAGCAATACCATTAGTCCTTTACCGAATTTCCAGAGGGCGTCTGCTGAAAAGTGACCATCCTGGATAACCCGGCTTCCACCAGACAGAATAGCAGGACTGCGTGCATCAGTTCCTGATAAATGATCTGCATAGTCATTCAGGATGTGGGTGAGTACGCCGTGAATCACAAAAGCCCCCAAGATTAAAAGAAGAAATAATAGCACTAATTTGTCTTTTGGCATCGGATAATATAATAGCAGAGGAAGCACGGTGGAAACGATTGTGGCGACACTTGAAGATATGACGGCTATCAATCGGAGTAGAAGCCAACTGCCTTTTACATGTAATGTTGCCTGATGGTTCATAGAGAAGCACCTCTTCCCGCTGGTAAAATACCTTGCTTTCTTCCAGTCTAGGGGAGGATGAGGGATAAGGGAAGCATAGGAGTATATTTTCAGGCATATTTTCCATACTGGTTGTATCTGGGAATTAAAGGAAGGTATGGTCATGCGAAGGATATTAATAACTATGCTCCCAATTGTTTATATGATTTTAATTTGGATTCAGTCCAGCCACCCGATTACGGAAATTAAGAGATTTTTGGGGATGATGCCATGAGTGGTGGGGATTTTCTGGAAAGTCTGCACTTGATAGAGTTCGCCATTCTTTATTTGCTCCTAGTCGCTGCACTGATGGCCAATCATAAATTGTCCAGAATGACTAGCTTTCTGGCAGCGCTAATAGCAATGACCTATGGGTTAGTGGACGAGTTCCATCAGTTATTTGTGGTAGGACGGTCGTTTACAGTAATCGATCTGGTGAAGGATTGGATTGGCGTACTCATCGCCTGGCTGGTGGTGCATGGCTTCCATTTCAGGAAAATAGCCAAACAGGAAGATGTAAAGGATGTTTCTCATATAGGGTGAGAATGTATTCTCGGGCTTTCAGATTGATGAGAAAGTCTTGATAGCTTTGTTAATACGCAAAAAAATTTGAACAGTAGATCCCCAACACCAGAAAATTTTAAAGTGCTAGGAGCATGACCCTCCCACTCCAGCGGAAGAACGAGTGAGCCGAGATCGCCGAGCGTGGGCTTTGTGAGGAAGCTCGGGCGCTCGTCCGCGGAAAGGGGAGGGTTCTTGTTCCTGGCTGCAAGTTAGACAAAACATAAAGGTTTCTCGAAATCCTGAGCCTGAGTTCTCAGGCTTTTTATTTTGCTTAATTTTCTGATACATTTATTAATAATTAATAGAATGGGGGGATTCGATGAAGGTTGTATTTATCGGGGACAGCATTACGGAATCGGGAAAGTTCGAGGATGAAGAACAGCTGGGGAAAGGTTATGTCCGGTTGATTTGCGATTATTTGCGGGTGGCTCATCCCGAAGCTGATCTTGAATTTTTTAACAAAGGTATCAGCGGCAATCGGATTACTGACCTTGCAGAGCGCTGGCAGGAAGACGTAATCAATCTTCAACCAGATTTGTTATCTGTATCAATCGGAATCAATGATGTTTGGCGTCAGCTGGACAACCCGGATATGGAGCAGGTGGATGCCTACCAGTTTGAAAAAATTTATAAACAGTTGTTGGATGAAGTGAAATCAAAGACAGATGCTACGCTTGTTTTAATGGAGCCGACGATAATCGAAGAAAACATCGAATCAGCGGGCAACCAGAAATTAAAAGATTATGTAGAGGTAGTGCAGGATGTAGCAGAGGTGTACGACGCCTTTTTAGTGCCGTTACACCATACGTTCGTTGACTATTTGAAAGCAGCAAATGGGCATGCGCTCACAACGGACGGGGTACATATGAACTCTCGCGGCGACATGCTGATGGCCAATGGATGGCTAACTGTCATGAAACCATATATTGAAAAAAGACTCTAATAAAGAAGCGCTGATTTTGTCGAAAATCCTGCCATAGGGTAAAATGAGGTATCATGACTATTGGCAGGTGCTCACAATGAATGATAGGCAAAAAGACCTTATAAGAAAGCTTGCATTAGAAACGAATGGGTTTCTTCAGGTGAATGATTTGGCAGAGGAACTGGATTGCTCGGAAAAAACGGTGCGTAATGATTTAAAGGTGATTGAAGATTATATTCAATCTTTTACCTCAAGCTCTCTAATCCGAAAGCCTGGAATTGGTGTGAGTTTGTCTATTTCATCAGAGGAAAAATCCCGTCTTTTCGATAGCTTATACCAGGCAGAAACGAAGTCACCAGAAGACCGTTTGATTGAACTCACCTACCTCCTATTAGTGAGCAGCAAGCCTTATAGTCTGAATGATCTTGCGAAACGGTATTATACGAACAAAACAACGATAAAAAATGACCTGCAGCAGATCTCCAGATGGCTTGAAAAGTTTGGCCTTGAGCTCGTATCCAGACAGCGGCTGGGCCATCTCATTGAAGGGGAAGAATTGCAAAAACGTAATGCGCTTGCACGGCTTCCTGAAATCGCTTCTTCAGCTGCAGAAAGCAACCAGGAAATACTCAACCTGTTTTCTGCTTATGAAGTAAAACTGGTCCGTGAATTCCTGGAAGATATGCAGCATCATTTTTCCATCATTAAAAGTGAATCCGAGTTCGATGGATTGCTGATCCACGCTTTGATTATGATTACCAGGACAAGTCAGCGGGCGTCTGTTTCTGTACGTACACCTGAGGAAGAATCTGTTTCCAAAACAGAGGAGTATGGCATTGCCGCATGGTTTTTAAAAAGGCTTGAAAAAGCACTTCGACTTAAATTTCCGGAAGAAGAACATATCTATTTTACCTGGCATTTGATCAGTACCTCGATCAACCATTCTGGAACCTGGCCGGATAAAGTGGCACGCCAGGTTGTTTCTTTGCTGGTCAGCCGGATGAAGCAGCTGACCATGGTCGATTTTTCCATGGACCAGATTTTGCTTGATGGACTATATACCCACCTTGGACCGTCCATCAGCCGGCTCCGATACGGGTTTACGATTCACAATCCGATGACAGCAGAAATCAAGAAGATGTATCCGTATATGTTCAGTATGGTGATGCTGGCACTTGAACAGGTGAAGGAGGAATATGAACTCATTTTTCCAGAGGAGGAAGCTGCCTATCTCGTCCTTCATTTTCAAGCCTCGGTCGAACGGGTGCAGGGAAAACGGGATACCGCAAAGAAAGTGCTCGTCGTCTGTAACCTCGGTGTGGGCATGTCGCATCTATTGCAGGCAAAATTGGAACAATCCTATAAAGGGTTTGACATCATTGACTGTGTCGGTGAATGGGAAGTGGAAGATGTTCTCGAGGAAAAATCGGCCGATCTCATCATTTCAACAAAAGAATTGCCGGGGATTTCGGTTCCGCTGCTTGTGGTCTCCCCGCTGCTTGAAGAGCGTGATAAAAAGCAGCTGGATGAATTTCTCCAAACGATGGAAACCGAAAGTAAGCATAAAAGATCACTTCTGCCGAGCTCTTTGGATGAAAAATTCATTTTCCTTAATGTAGAAAAAGTGCATCGGTTTGAAGTCGTTGAACTGCTGGCGAAAAGTCTGGTGAATGCTGGAAAAGTGACGCCTTCCTTTTTGCATGGTGCGTTAGTGAGAGAACGCTCAGCCGCAACTTCGATTGGCGGCGGAATCGCCATTCCACACGCCCAGTCGGAAGAAGTGCGGCACTCTGTCATCGCTGTTGCAACTTTGGCATCTCCGTTGGAATGGGGTGGAGAAATGGTGTCCGTCGTCTTTCTGCTCGCTATCGCGAAAGAGGACCAATCTCATATGAAGGGAATTATGCAGACGATTTCCGGATTCGCAGATAGCCCAGGGCTTGTAGAAAAATTATCTATGGCGAAAAATGTTACCCAGGTGTCAGATTTACTCTGCTAATAATTCATTTTTACCAAAGCTCCGGTAAAAATGAATTATTTTTTATAGGGAAAACTGTCTTACAATGAATATATAACGTAGGATGTGAGGGGGAAACATAATGAAAGTCTTAGCTGTAACAGCTTGTCCTGTCGGCATTGCCCATACGTACATGGCTGCCGAAAATTTCCAGAAAGCTGGAGAGGAAATGGGAGTTGATATCAAGGTCGAAACGCAAGGATCGATAGGTGTCGAAAACACCCTGAGCGATCAGGATATTGAAGAAGCGGATGGCATCATCATCGCAAGTGACAAAGAAGTGAGCAAAGAACGTTTTATCGGTAAACCACTGCTTGTTGTCGGTGTTCAGGAAGGAATCCGAAAGCCAAAAGAATTGATCGGTAAAATCCAGGATGGCGATGCACCCATTTACAAAGCGGGGATGCAGACAGCCGATGAAATCAAGAAAAAGCGTAAGGAGAAAGAAAATCCGGTGTACCGCCATTTGATGAATGGTGTTTCCTATATGATTCCGTTCATCGTTGTCGGTGGATTACTCATCGCATTGGCACTTGCAATCGGAGGAGATCAGACTGCCGGGGGAATCGTTATTCCGGAAGATTCTTTCTGGAAGAAAATTGAGAGCCTGGGTGCAGCATCATTCACCTTTATGGTGCCGATTCTTGCCGGATTCATAGCTGTCAGTATCGCTGACCGTCCAGGACTGGCTCCAGGTGTAATTGGAGGATATATCGCCGCAAACGGAAGTTTTTACGGCAGTGAAGCTGGCGCTGGTTTTATCGGCGGAATCATTGCCGGATTTTTGGCAGGCTACGTCACACTTGCAATTAAAAAGCTGAAAGTGCCAAAAGCTGTCCAACCGGTCATGCCGATCATTTTCATTCCGATATTCGGCTCATTAATCGTCGGGTTATTGTTCATATTTGTGATCGGAGCACCGGTAGCAGCTGTATTTGAAGGTCTTACCCAGTGGCTTGAAGGTATGCAGGGTACAAGCTCGATTGTGCTTGCCATGATTCTTGGCGCCATGATCGCTATCGATATGGGCGGGCCATTCAATAAGGTTGCCTTCCTGTTCGGAGCTGCCATGATCGCAGAAGGAAACTACGAAATTATGGGACCGATCGCTGTCGCCATCTGTATCCCGCCGTTAGGTATGGGACTCGCCACTTTCTTGAATAAACGGAAGTATCAGCAGGCAGAACGGGAAACCGGAAAAGCCTCCTTTACGATGGGGCTATTCGGAATTACAGAAGGTGCCATTCCGTTTGCCGCACAAGACCCACTCCGTGTCATACCGAGCATCATGGTCGGTTCGATGGTCGGCTCTGTCATCGCCATGCTCAGCAGTGTTGGCGACCGTGTCGCTCACGGCGGACCGATAGTTGCAGTATTAGGTGCAGTTGATAACGTGGTAATGTTTTTCGTCGCCGCAATCGTTGGGGTAGTCGTGACAGCATTTATGGTCAATTTCTTGAAAAAGGATGTAGCTGTAGCAGGCGTTCCAGAGGAAGAAGAATCAAATTCTAAAGCTGCAGATTTGGCTAATACAGAAGAGCGGCAAGTACAGCCTGAAACAAAGGAAATTAAAAAGCTGACTGATATTACCACCCCTGATTTGATTGATATTGATTTATCCAGTTCTACTCGAGAAGGGGTCATCGATGAATTGATCGGAATTCTGGATAAGCAAGATATCATAGAGAACCGTTCCGTTTTCAAAGAAGCAATTTTAGAACGGGAACAGCAGAGCACTACAGGATTAGGAATGAACATAGCCATTCCCCACGGAAAGTCAGCTGCCGTTAAAAAACCGGCCGTTGTGTTTGGGATTAAACGCACCGGTGTCGATTGGGAAAGTCTTGATGGAACAGACGCCAAGCTTATATTCATGCTGGCAGTTCCAAAAGAGCGCCAAGGAGAAGATCACTTAAAAATCCTGCAGATGCTCTCCCGACGCCTGATGGATGAACAATTCCGTAATGAACTCCTGCATGTTAAAACAAAAGAAGAAGCATACAAGTTACTGGAAACGATTGAATGATTACAAAAAAAAGCGTGCTAATTTAGCATGTCGAGTCAGTCAGCAGGGATATATTACGAGGCAAAAATATAAAAAAGGCCTTCACTTAACTTTAAGAATTTAAGTGAAGGCTTTTTCTATTTCGGGAGGGCGAATAATCCGAGATTCCAGCGGGAAAATGGGCGGTCCGAGACCCCGCCGTGCGGTTTTCATGAGCAGATTCGGATGTTCATCCACGGAAAGCGAGGGTTCTTCTTGACCAAGTTAGCTTAGGCCGTGCCCGCGGAAAGCGAAGTGTTTGGACGGAGTGATGGTTAAAAAACATCTCTTGGCACACAAATAATCCGAACTAATTCAATGTCACTGTTCGGATTACTTTATGCTTATTCAGTTTTTCATCCCCATTTTTTTACAGTATTTTAAGTCGTCTTGCTTTCTTCTTGGCTTGTTTTCCCCAGCTTTTAACGGCATCGATGGTAGTACCTTCGATTTTTGCAATAACGGCGAGCGGAAGATCTTCAATGATATGCAGCTGCAAGTATTTCCACTGATTTGGCGTCAGGCTGTCCCGAAGCTGACGCCATAGCAAATAATCCTCCGGCTGATCATACGTGCTGTTGAACTCGATAGTGGAGTGCCTCTCGACGTATTCCTTCTGTTTTTCAGCGGCGTTGGAGTTTTTACGGATGAGATCAATAAAACGGTTTCGGATTTTATAGTTAGCAAACTGGGCGAATGCTCCCTTAGCTGGATCAAAGGATTCATAAGCCTCCCATAAAGCAATTGCGCCTTCCTGGAAAAATTCCTGTTCCGGGTCGCTGATACGCAGCCTGCAAATATGATAGTGGATCATTTTTTCGTATTGATTCAACACTTCCTCAAATGATTGCGGTAATAGATTTGACATTATTTTTCTCTTTTCGAGAACCGGTTCTTCCAGTATTAGACATCCACTCTTATTATCGAGAGATAGGTGTCGTAGGGTGTCATGCTGGTTTTATTTTAGTTTTCATGTTGGAAAAGTAAGTTCGAGTCTGTACGCGAGTAGGAATATTGCAATATCAAAGTCCTGTTTCCATAAAATGTTTTAAAAATATTTTGAAAATTGTATTTATTTATCGACGAAGTAGTGTTATAGTGAACCCACAAACTTAATAAAGTCAATGGAAAAAGTAAGTATGGATGAATAGGAGGGGACGATGAAAAAAACTGGCGGATTGAAATTGATGCAGGAAATTAATCAATATATCATTCTCAAAACGATTAGAGAAAAAGGACCGATTTCAAGAAGTGATATAGCAAAAATGACTAAATTGAGTCCGACAACCGTTACTTCTGCAGTGAATGGACTATTGAATGAGGGGATTGTGACAGTCGGAGGCATTGGAGAATCAAGCGGTGGCAGGAAGCCGGTTTATGTAGAGTTTGCCCCAGACAGTAAATATATCATAGGAGTTTCTATCACTAACTCTTGTATAGGGATTGGGAAAGTGAACATGGATGCACAGGTTAAGGAAAAAAAGATGTATCCAGGGGATTTCCAAAAAAGTGCTAATGCAATTAGTTACACGTTGGATCGAATAAGTGACTATATCGCAGAATGTGAGGACTTATCCTTATGTCTTGGGATTTCAATAATAACCCCGGGAATTGTTGATGCAAAGAAAGGGATCATTCGAAATAACGCCAAATTGCATCTGACAAATGTGCCCTTGAAAGAGATGGCAGAAGAACGATTCGGCCTGAAAGTATGGATTGATAATGATGCGAATGCCATTGCACTTGCTGAAAATAAATACGGCAAATATGGGAGCCGGAAAAATCTTATCTATATTCAAATGGGTGACGGAATAGGTTCTGGGATTGTTTTTGAAGATTCCATCTTTAGGGGGTCACATGGTGGAGCGGGTGAATTTGGTCATATTTCCATCGATAAGAATGGTATTCTCTGTGAATGTGGCAATAGAGGCTGTTTAGAGAATTATGTAAGTTGGCCGTCCATCTACAATCGCATTTTGGATCATCTTGAAAAAGGTTCACCGACCACCATGGTTTCTCATAAGAATTCGAAGACATTAGATATATCTCAAAACGATTTTTTGAAAGCGCTTCACCAAAATGATGAGCTGGCAATCAGCGTACTGGAAGAACCTGTGGAATATATGGCCAATGGAATTGTATCATTAGTCAATTTATTCAACCCTGATGTGATTTTGATTGGATGGGGGTCGTTAGACAAGGACTCCTACTTCATTACTAGAGTCAGAGAAAAGGTGAAAGAACTTGCTTTCGATATTTTTACGGATGGGCTTGAAATACAGCCTACCACCTTGGGGGGTGATTTCCAATTAAAAGGAGCGGCTTCTGTTGCCCTGGAGGAAATTTTTGAAGTACCGCTGTAGACGCATGTTGAAGCTTGTTTACTTAAAAAACTATAAAGGGGATGAGGGAGAAGATGAAAAGGCTATTGGTGATGTTAGGTATCGCTTTCCTATTAGCAGCGTGTTCCGGTCAGTCTGATGGCGGCGGGGGAGATGGCCCCGTTGAAATTACTTATTTGAAACCTGGTGCAGACAACCCTGATACGAGAGACAGGGTGCAAGGAATCATTGATAGGTTTGAAGAGGAAAACCCGGATATTAAGGTGAAGCTTGAGGCAGTTGGCTGGGATAATGCTTACCAGAAGCTTGTTACTGGTTTCAACGGTGGATCTTCTCCGGACGTATTCGCGGGAGGAAGCCGGTGGATTACTGCATTTGCTGATATGGACGGAATTATGCCTATTACAGATATGGCCTCTGAAAAAATCAAGGAATACCCAGAAGCATTGCAGAAATCTGTTAAATACAAAGGGGAAATCTACGCAATTCCACGGGCGTTTTCTTCACGGTCTCTGATTTACAGATCTGATTTAATTGAAGAGCCTCCTAAGACCTGGGATGAACTGGTCGAGACAGCGAAAAAAGTCCAGACAGAAAATGAAGGAATGTATGGGTTCGCCATTTCGGGTGCTGCTCATGTTTCCACCACCACTCAATATTTCAATTACTTATATCAAAATGGCGGGCAGGTCTTTGATGAGGAAGGAAATGTCACACTCAATTCACCGGAAGCAGTGGAGGCACTGGAATACTATACGGATTTTTATACGAAACATGAAGTTGTCCCGAACCCAGTCGAATATAATCGCGAGCTATTACCCGTGCTATTCAAAGAAGGAAAAATCGCTATGTACGTAATCGGGCCATGGGGGAAATCGTTGATGGGTGTAGATCCGGACAACAAGGAAACCCCTTATAAATCTGCTCCGTTACCAAAAGGGAAGAAAATGGCCAACACACTGGTATCAGATTCAATCATGGTTTCCTCTAAAACGGAACATCCTGAAGAAGCATGGAAATTCATTGAATTCATGACTTCATTGGAGGAACAGACGAAATTTGATAAAAGCAATGGTTCATTACCGCTTTTAAAAGAAGAAGCGAAAAAGCCTTTCTTCAAGGAAGATCCTTACTTCTCTACTTTTGTAGAAATGATCGAGTATGGCGAGCCGCAGCCGAAACCGTCAGTTTGGGAGCCATTCCAGGACGTCATCACGACAGCCGTGCAACGTGCGTTAGCTGGTGAAGACCCACAAGCCGTATTAGATGACGCAGTAAAAGAAATCAAAGAGAAGAAGCTCGAACCTAAATAAACTTTAAATAAAGGAGGTGGCTGTCTGCCTCCTTTATTTACGCCAGAAAAGAGGTGTCTAAAATAACTTCCTATTCCAAAGCAAGTAATTCGAAGCTGACAGTAAAGAAAAAGAAAAAGCTGGGATTATATTTTTCTCCAGAAAAATCAGCGTTCTTTTATTTACTGCCACTCGTTTTGTTCATGCTGATTATGGTAGCTTATCCAATCGGAAGAATTATGTATATTTCTATGACCAATAACATAATGACCCGGCCAGACCTTGGGGTACAATTCATCGGTTTGGAAAATTACATTACCTTGTTCAGTTCCGTTGAGTTTTGGCAGACAACAGCGAGGACTGGCATTTGGACAGGCTTGTCTGTCCTCGGCAAAACAGCAGCAGCTCTGGGAATAGCTTTATTACTTGCTAAAGATATTGCCTTCAAAAAATTATACACCATCCTGTTAATGATCCCATGGGTCACGCCGATGGTTGTAGCTGCCGTAACATGGCGTTGGATTTTCGATGGACAATTTGGAATGTTGAATTACATCCTGATGCAGGTGAATATCTTGCAGGAGCCATATGTATTTCTCGGTCATAAATTATCTGCTTTTATCGCTACCGCTATTACCGACATGTGGCTTGGCATCCCGTTTTTAGCGATGATGTTTTTAGCCGGCCTTCAGTCTATACCTGTAGAACTGCATGAGTCCGCCAGTATGGATGGAGCGAACAGGTTCCAGAAGCTTACCCGTGTGACGCTTCCAATGATGAAGCCGATTATATTGGTAGCCACCACCATGTCCGGTATTTGGACGTTCAACTCTTTTGGAGTCATCTGGCCGATGACTCATGGCGGTCCAGTCGATGCCACCCAGACATTAATTGTACAAGCTTATAAACTTTCTTTTGGTGCTTTTGATTTAGGGATGGGGGCAGCGATCGCTGTTGTTATCTTTATCATTTTGACGATCTGTACGCTGCTTTACAAACGCTTGTTGATGAGACAGGAAGAACTTTAGTGGAAAAGAGAGGTGAATCCGAATGACTAAACGATGGAGAAACCTGCCGACTCACATTGCCTTATGGGTAATATTCATAATCCTGCTATTTCCGATATGGATTATGTTAGCTACTTCTCTCCAGACATATGAAGGGATATTCAATTGGCCGCCGGAATGGTTTCCAGCAAATCCGCAGTGGGGTAACTTCAGCGAGGTTTGGGGTGGGGATTACCAGTTCAGTCAACCCTTTTTCAATAGTCTGATCATAGCATCTTCCACAGCAATTATCACGATAGTACTGGCATTCCCGGCGGCTTATGGGATATCACGTTTCTCATTTTTCGGCCGGAACAGTATGCTGTTCATCGTTTTGGTCACCCAAATGTTTTCCCCGATCGTATTGATCGTTGGATTGTATCAGCTGGCTCAAAATTATAATTTATTAAACTCTTTATTTGGCGTGATCATCACAAATTGTGCATTGACCTTGCCTATGGCCGTCTGGCTGTTACATGGATATTTGAAAAGTGTCCCGGAAACACTGGAGCAGGCTGCTGCAATAGATGGATGTTCCCGTATCAGGGGAGTCATTAAAATAGTCATGCCATTATCAGCATCTGGAATCGCAATGGCAGGGATTTATGCGTTCATCATGGCCTGGAATGACTTGTTGATACCATTGATTTTCATTTCTGACTCACATTTAAGGCCAATCAGTCTTGCATTGACCGATTTTGCTGGTCAAAATATTGTCTATTGGCAGCTGATGATGGCGGCAAGTGTCATTTCGACCTTTCCGATTGCGGTGATGTTCAGTTTTGTACAGAAATACTTCATTAGAGGCTTCATGTCCGGAGCTATTAAAGAATGATAGATGGGAGAGATGAGTAATGGTAAGGGTTTTATTGCTCGGTGCCGGCACAATGGGTTCGGTACATGCGGAGGCTTATCATAGTCTGCCTGGGGTTGAATTAGCAGGAATTGTCGATATCCGGGAGGAAGCTGCTGACAAGTTAGCTGAAGCAACTGGTGCAGCATCATTTCATTCCCTTGAAACGGCTATGGATGAATTAAATGATATTGATGCCATTGATGTTTGCCTTCCAACTTACCTGCACAAAGAATACGCTATGAAGGCAGCGGAAAAAGTGGAAAATGTCATTTGTGAAAAGCCGCTGGCCAGGAGTACAGAGGAAGCAAGAGAAATGATCGACCATTGCAAAAAACGCGGTGTAAAGCTGTTTGTTGGACATGTCGTCCGGTTTTTCCAGGAATACAATCGAATCAAGGAGATTGTCAAGGCAGGAAAGATAGGAAAACCAGCAGTAGTACGCACTACTCGCGGCGGTGCCTTCCCTAAAGCATGGCAAAATTGGTATGGCGATTTTGAAAAAAGCGGCGGACTGATTTTGGATCTGCTTCTACACGACTTTGATTACCTGAGAGCAACTTTTGGCGAAGTAGAGCGAGTATTTGCAAAAAAGATAAAAAGGAAAGACGCCGATCAATTGATTATCGACTATGCCCTCGTAACACTAAGGTTTAAAAGTGGACTTCTCGCACACTTAGAAGGGACATGGGCTCATCAAGGATTTTCCTCTGGAATCGAAGTTGCCGGAACGGAAGGGATCATAAATTATGACAGTGCAAAAATCACTCCATTGAAGCACACACCGAGAGTAAAAGAAGCAGGAGCAGGCGGGGTTGAAGTTCCTGAAAGTCCGCTTGTCTCTAACCCTTATCGTGACGAATTGAAGCACTTCATTTCCTGCATCAAGAACGGAAGCGATCCGATTGTCTCTGCTGAAGATGGGTTGCATGCTATTGAAATCGCGACGGCAGCCCAACTGTCCTGCGAATCAGGAAAACCTGTAATGCTTAACACTACTGCTGATATATCTTGAATGAATGGAGGAATGCTTGATGAAAATCGGAATCATAAGTTTTGCCCATGGACATGCCTACAGCTATGCAAATGCTATTCAGAATCAGGAAGGTCTGGAACTGGCAGGAGTTTTCGATGAAGACGTTACACGTGGTAAAGCTGCGGCAGAAAAGTATCAGACAACCTTTTTTGATAACTATCAGGATCTTCTGGGAACAGCGATCGAAGCGGTCATCATCACCTCGGAGAATGTGAAGCACAGGGAGCATGTCACTGCGGCAGCAGAGGCTAAAAAGAGTATTCTTTGTGAAAAGCCGATTGCAACTACCATAGAGGATGCTGAAAAAATCATTTCCAGCTGCCGCGATAATGATGTATTCCTTCAAATAGCTTTTCCAGTCAGATACAGCACTCCCGTTAAGCGGGCAAAAGAACTGATTGATAATGAAGAGCTAGGCAGGATTCTGGCTGTCAAAGGGACTAATCGCGGCACCAATCCAGGCGGCTGGTTCATCGATAAGGACTTGTCAGGAGGGGGTGCGGTAATGGATCACACCGTGCACGTTGTCGACCTGCTGCGCTGGTTCATGGATGCAGAAGTGACAGACGTTTATGCCGAATACGACAACCTGATATCTGAACAGACGATTGACGACTGCGGCATACTGACGATGAACTTCGAAAACGATGTATTTGCTACCCTTGATTGCAGCTGGTCTAGGAATGATGCCTACCCTACCTGGGGAGATGTGACGCTGGAAATCATCGGAACAGAAGGGACGCTGACAGTAAACGCGTTCGATCAAAAAGTAGATGTGTACAGTGATAAAGACGGGGTGAGCTGGGAATTTTGGGGCGATGATATGGATGAAGGACTGATCGTCGATTTCACAGAGGCAGTCAAGTCCGGCAGACAACCTGCTATCACTGGAGAAGACGGATTAAGGGCACTTGAAGTCGCCCTGTCTGCTTATCGATCCGGTGAGAAAAAACAGTCTGTTACAAATCGCTGAAAAAGGTTGTGCCTATATGTATAATATTGCAATCATTGGGGCTGGAAATATTGCAGCAATCCACGCTGCTGCATATAGCCAGATGGAGGATGTCCGGATAAAAACAATCGTCGATATCGATATCGAAAGGGCAAGAGTACTGGCTGACGAAGTCGGAGCCTGTGCTGTAACAGATATGGAGGAGGTTTGTAGTGACCCGGATATTGCAGCAATCGACATCTGCCTGCCGAATTTTCTCCACCTGGAAACGGTCGTTCAAGCTGCAAACGCAGGAAAAAATATCATCTGCGAGAAGCCGATTGCGTTAACCGTAGCAGATGCGAAGGTGATGTTTGACGTTTGCAGAAAGAAAGGAGTGCAGCTGTTCATTGCCCAGGTTTGCCGATTCATGACTGCCTATCAGGAAATTCACGAGCTGCTTTTGAATAAAGATCTCGGGGAACCTAAAATAGTACGCCTGTCGAGGTCTGTCCATTATCCCTCTCTTATCGGGCAGGACTGGTATAAAGACGAACAGAAAAGCGGCGGTCTTTTCCTTGATTTTATCATTCATGATTTGGACTTTATTGTATGGAACTTTGGAAAACCGGAAATATTGTCGTGCCATATCATTTCTGATGAAAATATTAAAGCAGTCCATATCGTCCTTCAGGCTGACGGTGGCCCATTGATAACCCTGGACGGGACATGGAGCAGTGTAGATCGTGGCGGATTACGACAGCGCGTCGAAATTGATGGCAGTGATGGCTTTGTTGATTACGATGACAACAGGGAGATCCCCTGGGTGTTCAGGAACAAACTGGGGAAGTCGAAAATGATAGCAAAAGATAAGCTGAACCAGAACCCCTTTTACAACGAACTCAGACATTTTATCCATTGCTTTTTAATGAATGAAAGAAGCTTCATAAAAGAAAAAGAAGTGGTCGATACATTGAAAACAGCTATCCTGGCAAGGGAAGTGGCTGTAAATTCTGGAAAAAGGGGATGAAACAATGAACAAAGGAATTAATGCCTGGTGTTTTCCAGACGGTCTTCATGCAGAAGAGATAATAAAGAAAGCAAAAGCTTCAGGATTTAAGGGAATAGAGTTTAATGTAGAAGAAAAAGAGGACGCCATACTTAAGCTGGATTCGACGGAAGAAGAAGTGATGAATATAAAAGAAACAGCAGGCAAATATGACATAGACATCTTCAGTATTTCCACGGACATGCTCTGGAAGTATCCGTTAACTTCGGAAAACAAAGCTGTCAGGCAAAAAGGGATGCAAGTTGTCGAAAAAATGATCAGGATTGCTGATCAATGTGAAGCGAAAACAGTGTTAGTCGTGCCTGGGATCGTAACTGAAGAAGTTTCCTATGATACAGCTTACGAACGGTCATTGGAGGCGATGAGAGAATTATCAGCATTCGCAGAAGAAAAGAAAATCCGAATCGGAATCGAAAATGTGTGGAATAAGTTTCTGTTAAGCCCACTGGAAATGGCGCGCTTTATAGAAGAGATAAATTCCCCTTATGCAGGAGTCTACTTAGATATTGGCAATGTCGTTTATACCGGATTTCCAGAACAATGGATTAAAATACTTGCTGAAAAAATTGTAGCGGTTCATATCAAAGATTTTAAAACATCCGTCGGAAATATGGATGGCTTTGTCCCTTTATTAGCAGGAGATATTGCCTGGGACAAAATTGCCCATGCCTTAGAAGCGATTAATTATAATGGATTCGTATCACCAGAAATCCCACCCCATCCCTTTCACACAGATTTGCAGTTAACCATGACTTCATGCATCATGGATCATTTTTTCCCATTCGATTGGAGAGAAAATTGATGGCAGAGAGAAGAGAATTAGCAATTGGAATTGATTTAGGCGGTACCAAGATCCTGGCAGCATTGATTACAAAAGACGGGGATATTTTAAGCAATTTAGAGGTAGAGACACTGGCAGCGAAAGGCCCAGACGTGGTCTATCAACAAGTGGTCTCTTCTGTTCATAAACTGATAAGAGAGAGTCAAGTAAATAAAAATAGACTGCTAGGAATAGGAATTGCTGCAGCCGGAGTGATTAATATGCAAAATAAAGAAGTAATCTTTGCTAATAATACCGGCTGGAGAAACATGCCAATCGGGGAACTGCTGGAAAGTGAATTCGAACTTCCGGTACATCTCGTCAATGATGCCAATGCAGCTGCTATTGCAGAAAGAATTTGGGGAGCGGGAAAAGGTGCCGAAAACCTCGTATATATCACAGTCAGTACAGGAATAGGAGCCGGAATTATCAGCGACGGTCGCTTGATTACAGGTGAAGGAGACAGTGCAGGTGAATTCGGGCACATTTCTATTGATGTAAATGGTTCGAAATGCGGCTGCGGAAATAGAGGTTGTCTGGAAAACCTTGCATCAGGTACTGCGATTGCGAAGACCGCAAAGGAAAAATTGAGAAATGGTGAATATAGTGAATTTTTCACTGAAACGGATAGTCCCTCAGCTGAAGAAATCGGGAAGGCTTCACTAAAAGGGGATACGTTTTCTCAAAAACTATTAAAAGAAACAGCAACATACTTAGGAGTCGGTGTGACTAACATGGTTCATATCCTGAATACAGGAGTCATCGTTTTCGGCGGGGGTGTTATGAACCTTTCTGATATCCTATTACCTGAAATAAAAAAGACCGTAAACCAGAGAGGGATACCAAGTATGGTTGATAGGGTGAATATAGTGAAATCTGAACTTGGTATGAATGCAGGTGTCTTAGGAGCTGTTGGTTATTATTTCGAAGAGAGCGGCGATAAAGTATTGGCTTCCACCGAAAAATAAGTGGAAGGGAAACAATTTGGTCCCTGGCTGTGGGGCCTGTTTTTTTATGATAAGACAACACGTGCGTTTTCTGATAGATTAATAACTACCACTAAATACGAGGAGGTTTCTATGAGAAAAATTCGTTGGGGCGTATTAAGTACGGCGGGTATTGCGCAAAAAGAGTTGATACCGGCAATCACCCGGGCAAGAAACGCAGAAGTTGCTGCGATTGCAACAGGAAGTGACGTCGGGAAAGCCGAAGGAATTGCAAGCCGGTTCGAGATATCCTCTGTTTATGACAGCTATGACAAGTTGCTGGAAGACCCGGAAATCGACGCTGTCTATATTCCGCTCCCTAACCATTTACATAAGGAGTGGACAATCAAGGCAGCTCACAAAGGCAAGCATGTTTTGTGTGAAAAACCGATAGGAATCAATGCCGAAGAAGCAGAAGAAATGAAAAAAGTTTGTGAGGAAAATGGTGTTTTATTGATGGAAGCATTCATGTATTATTTCCATCCCCAGCACGAGCGGGCCAAGGAAGTTATCGCATCAGGTGAAATCGGAGATCCTGTATATATGCAGGCAGCATTTTCATTCTTTATGGATGAGGACAAACGCAAAGAAAATATCCGCGTTCAAAAAGAAAAAGGTGGCGGCAGTATTTATGATGTTGGCTGCTATGGGATCCATTCGATCCGTCAGATTCTCGGGGAAGAGCCAGAGAGTGTCCATGTCCATGCTAAGATCGACACTGATTACGAAGTGGAAACGACATCCATTGGTTATCTGGATTTTGCTTCTGGGAAAAAGGCAGTGTTCGAAAGCAGCTTCGACATGGCTGGAAGGGATGAATATGAGATTGTCGGAACCAAAGGAAAGATCCAGGTACCGCGTGCTTACCGGCCAGATGCCCGAGGTGGCGAAGGGATTATCCGGATCGAGAGCGGTAATTCAATTCGTGAAGAAGCCATCATGGGTGATCAATACCGCTTCCAGGTGGAGCATTTTTCCGAAGCAATCCTGAATGACGATAAGCATGTTGCCCATACCATGGAAAATACAATTGCCAATATGCGCGTAATTGAAGCGTGTTACAAGTCGATTGAACAGAACAGACAAGTTAATATTAATCCTTAGGAGACAGGCCGACTTTGCCTGTCTTTTTTTATAGGTTGTGTATGCCTCTTTACGGCTTAATCATTCTGCACTCTGAGGCTTAAAAAAGCTCTTTTTATGACAAAATACAATACTGTGACAGCTTTATTTAAGCTGATCGGAGGGACGTTTTCTTATTTGAAAATATTCTGAAAATTAGGTTGACCCATCAACCTAATGACGGTATAATTTTACGTGTTGAATGTTAACAGAAATTACCACAGAAAAGAGGTGAAATCTACACGTTTTTCGATTTTCGACTCTTACAATACATTAAATGGGAGGAGTTCGATTGAAAAAAAGTCCAGTAAAGTTGTTTATAGTTTCATTTTTTGTAATCGTTTTCATTTCGTTTGTGACAGTAGGCGCAAACTTAACTGCAGAAGCGGAAACTAATCATGATCAAGAAGCTTCTGCAGAAGGAGAGTCTGAACTAGTTAATTTGCAGTTACTCGGCATAACGGATTTCCACGGTTATTTAGAACCAGAAAATAACCATCATGGTAAGCTGGATACACCTGATGGCCAATTGACGGTTGGTGGTGCAGCTTATATGGCAACCCATCTCGACCGATTGGAAGAGGGCCATAGTAACTCTATCAGACTATCAGCTGGTGATGACTTCAGCGGCTGGCCATTTATGGTTGAAGTTTTCAAGGATGAGCCGACGATCGAATTTTTTAATGCTTTAGGTCTCGACTTGTCTGTTGCAGGTAACCATGAATTTGACCGGACAGCGGAATTCCTTGAAAAACATATGATGAATGGGAAGTGTGTCGGCAAACCGGGAAGAGATATGTGCTTTGAGGACTCTACCGGGGAAGTGTTTCAGGGTGCAGATTATAATTATCTCAGTGCTAACATACGTGATGCTCAATCCGGTAAACTTGTACTTAAGCCATATGAAATTAAGCAGATTCCTGACGGCAAGGGTGGTACAATTCCTGTAGGATTTATAGGTTTGACAACCCCGACAACCATCCTGGGTACGACCTCTTTTCAAGAGGGAGCACTAACTGCTGATGGTCTAGTAGAATCTGCAAACCGCTATACGAAGGAACTCAAAGAGTTAGGAGTAGAAACGATTGTTACTGTCGTACATGAGGGCGGTTCAGATTTTCATTACTATAACCAATGCAAAGATCCATATGGACCTGTAATTGACTTTGCAAAGGAAGCTTCTCCGGAAATTGACGCTATTGTGACAGGACATTGGCACGCGTCTTTCAACTGTTCCATTGAGGACCCAAATGGAAATCCACGTCCAGTAGTAGAGGGAGCTAATCATGGAAAGCTGATCAGTGAAATAAATCTCATGATTGATCCTGAGACAAAAGATGTTGTACGTGAGAAAACTACTTCTACGAACCATCCAGTAACAAGGGATGTTCCAAAGGATCCTGAAATTGAACAAATGGTCTCCTACTGGAAAGAACGCAGCGAAGAAGCCGGATCAGAGCCGGTTGCTAAAATTACCGGAGATCTTACCAGAGAACGTAGTGCTGATGGGGAGAGTACACTAGCTAATGTTGCAGCTGATGCCCATTATGCTGCTGGTAAAAAAGGAAAGAAAAAACCTGCAGATTTTGCTTTGACGGCGGAGAGTCCGCTTGATGGTGATTTGCTTTATGAAAGTGGAAGCAATCCTGCAGACAGTGATGGGACTGTATTATTCAGGGAGCAATTTGAGGCTCATGGATATGCTAACCCTGTTGTCAATGTGACGTTGACAGGAGCAGAAATTGATCAGATTCTTGAGGAACAATGGCGCAAAGAGAGCGATGGCAGTGTGTCATTCCATCCGCTGGCTGTTTCTCATAATGTACGTTATGCGTATGACGATAGCAAACCGGTAGGACAAAGAGTATCCCCTGAAGATGTTGTGATTAATGGGAAAACGCTAGAACCTGACCGCTCCTATCGTGTAGCTGCACTTGCCTACTTGATAAGGAATGGTGATGGGTATGAGACATTCCTGGAATACAAAGACCCTGTTCGGATTCAAGTAGATTATTGGGCATTCTTGGACTACCTGAAAGCACAGGAAGTCATCGAACCTCCTAAATTGAACCGGGTATCTTCTTTGAATTAGACTCATAGAATTGGTAAAAGGGAACTCCCTTGAGCAAGCTTTTTTGGAATCAAGGGAGTTCCCTTAAAAAAAGAAGAGGAGTTAATTTTCTGAAAATTAAGTTGACCCATCAACCCGTCAATTGTATAATGGAATAGGTAATAGTTGGTAATCGATTCCTTAGGGGTAATTGGGGAGGGGGGAATCCGAGCAGATAAATATGATACATATTAACCCATTGGCTGCTGATCTTTCGCTGGTGTAAGAAGAAAAGTATAGGTTGGCCTTATTAAATATTTTACCAAAGAGGAGCTGTTAATTTTGCGTAAAATTTTATCATTATCTTTGATTGTTCTCTTATCTGTCCTTGCTGCATGTTCTTCCAGTGCTAATGATACAGGAGGAGATGGCGGAAATTCTGAAAGCGTTACCATAACTCTGGGTATGTGGGATGAAGCTCAAGTAGATGCCTATGAGCCGGTTGTTAAAAAGTTTGAAGAGGAAAACCCGGATATCAACGTCAAGCTGCAACCGACTCCTTGGGAGCAATACTGGACTAAGTTGGAAACTGCTGCCACTGGAAGTGTGTTGCCTGATGTTTTTTGGATGAACGGTCCAAACATTATTAAGTATGCTTCCAATGATATTTTACTTCCCCTGGATAAATACATGGAAAAAAGCGATGTAAAGATAGATAAATTTCCGCAGTCTTTGGTCGACCTTTATAATTACGAAGATACGCAGTATGCCATCCCAAAAGATTTTGATACAGTAGCACTTTTTTACAACAAGGAACTTTTCGATAAAGCTGGCGTTGCATACCCGGACGACACGTGGGATTGGGATGACCTTGAAAAAGCTGCAAAGAAACTGACCAACAAGGAAGAAGGTATTTATGGCATTGCAGCAAAATTAAACAATCAGTCTAACTACTACAATACAATCTATCAAGCTGGTGGATATGTCGTGTCCGATGATATGAAGGATTCAGGGTACGATGAGCCTGAAACGATTAAGGGTTTGAAATTCTGGACCGACCTTATTCATGAACATGAAGCATCCCCGACCTTAGCACAAATGACGGATACGACTCCAAGGGCTATGTTTGAATCAGGTAAAGTTGCAATGCTTTACGACGGCTCCTGGATGGCAAAAGTTTTTCATGAGAATGAAACATTAAAAGGCAAAATTGATGTTGCGGAATTACCTAAGAATGAACAACGCGCAACGATTATCCATGGTATCGGTCATGTGATTGCTGCCAATACAGAACACCCGGATGCTGCATGGAAACTAGTGGAATATCTGGCTTCTGAGGAAGCTAATAAAATGTTTTCTGAAGCAGGAAGTTTCATTCCTGCCTATGAAGGTATGCAGGAAGATTGGGTCAAGGCTATCCCTGAAATGAATTTACAAGTGTTCATTGACAGTTTGGAATATGCAGTCCCTTATCCGTCTGCTCCTAATACAACAGAATGGCAAACCCTGGAGCAGGAGTATTTCCCTAAAGCTTGGACAGGAGAAGCAAGTGTAGAAGAAGTAGCAAAAGATCTTGCTAAAGAAATGGAAGAAATCTTGAACAAGTAACTAATATGGGCTATCTCTATAAATTTTGAGGTAGCCCTCCTATTGAGGTGAGTCGTTATGAGTTCGAAACCAGTTATGAATAAAAGGAAACGGAAAAGAATAAGCCCTTTAAAAAGAGGAGATTATTTCTGGGGCTATGCAATGATAGCGCCAACCTTGATAGGGCTTTTAGTGTTATACATATGGCCAAGTATTCAGACTTTTTATTTCAGCCTTAACACTTGGAAGGCATTCGGGAATTATGAATGGGGAGGCCTTTCCAATTATAAGCGGATATTAGAAGATCCTGATTTAATCACTGCATTAAAAAACACACTCATTTTCTCCGTATTGTCTGTGCCGCTGAGTATCGCCATAGCCATTTTTGTAGCCTTATTGTTGAATCAGAAAATTAAAGGATTGTCCATTTACCGTACTCTCTACTTCCTTCCGGTTGTTACCATTCCGGCTGCGATTGCAATGGTGTGGAAATGGCTGTACACCGCTGAATATGGGCTGATCAACTATGTACTTGGTATTTTCTCCATTGAAGGGCCAAATTGGCTGACAAATCCTGATTTAGCTTTATATTCGATCATCATAGTCAGTGTCTGGATGCAGATTGGGTATTATATGATTTTCTTTTTATCAGGTTTACAAGGGATTCCAAACTCTCTATATGAAGCAGCATCTATCGATGGTGCTGGAGCAGTAAGGAAGTTTTTTACGATTACACTTCCGTTATTGACTCCAACCATTTTCTTCGTGACAATCATTTCTCTTATTGAAGCATTACAGGTGTTCGATTTAATCTTTATGATGATTGAACCAACAAGTCCTGCTTATCAGGATACACGTACACTTGTCGTTCTATTCTTTGAACAGGCATTCAAAATGAACGATAAAGGATTCGCCTCTGCGATTGCAATCTTGATTTTCTTATTGATATTTGTGGTAACCATCATCCAGGTAAAACTCCAGAAGAAATGGGTTCATTATGACTGATGACATGACAGTAGTTTAAGAAAGGAGGAGTTAACTTGGGCAAGTCCGCTTCAAAAAAGCAAACGAAGAAAAGTAATATTATTGTACATATATTGTTGATTATAGGAGCTTTGGCAATGGTAGGTCCGTTCATATGGATGCTGTTGACATCTATTAAGACAGTTGGAGAATCTACTCAGGTGCCACCGGTTATTTTTCCAGAGGAAATCCAGTGGGAAAACTATACAGAAATTTTCACCTCTCTGCCATTTTCCAGCTTTTATTTCAACACGATTGTTATGACCGGGGGAATTCTGATCGGCCAGTTGATTCTTTGCTCGATGGCAGGTTACGCCTTTGCAAGAATCGACTTTCCGGGAAGAAACGGGTTGTTTATTTTATTTTTATCTGTCCTAATGATTCCTCCACAGGCTTTCCTGATACCGCAATTTTTCCTTATGGAATCTTTTGGATGGTTAAATACGTTGCAAGCATTAATCATGCCAGGTTTGTTCAGTGCTTTTGGAACGTTCTTGATGAGGCAGTTCTTCATGTCGCTTCCGAAAGAGTTAGAGGAATCAGCCAGAATTGATGGGTGCAACCATTTTCAAATATTCTGGAGAATCATGCTTCCACTGGCAAAGCCAGGGCTGATTGCTTTGTCCATTACGACGGTGCTTTTCAGCTGGAAATCATTGATGTGGCCGCTGATCGTCAACAATTCGATGGAAAAGATGCCATTATCTGCAGGGCTTGCTTACCTGAAAGGCCAGTATGTCACAGATTATCCCATTCTTATGGCGGGCGCCGTTCTGGCCTTATGGCCGGTAATTGTCATTTTTATCGTACTGCAGCGTCACTTTATCGAAGGGATTACATTTACGGGATCAAAAGGATAGGCTGTTTTATTAAAAGTATTTAAATTATTAGAATCAATAAACGAGATCAACAGGGTAAGTTGGGAAAGGTGGCATAAGCTTGGTACATTTAGAGACAAAATGTGTAAGCTCGTTAGAAAAAGTGTTCCCTGATGAAGAGTTAAAAGCAGCTCCTTATACAGGTGGTACAGCTCTTAAGGCTGAAACGTTTTCTTTTCAAGTAGCTTATCGTAATAATGGTGAATTGCTTCCTGAGTTAAAGGTTATGGTGGAATCTGAAATTAGCGAAGCGATTGAGTTCCATTCTGTCGGGGTGGTTCCTTCCGAACTGCCGAGTTATCATGACCATGATTCCAATGTGCTGCGAACAACACCAGGTCTATATCCCGATCCTCTTTACCCTGAAAAGGATAGAGTGGTTGCGGGTCTGCCCAATCAATGGCGCGCGTTATGGTTCAGCGTGAATATACCCGAAGATGAAACATCAGGAGTATATCCGATTCATGTCATTTTCCGTTCCGGCAACGACGTACTTGCCAGAGAAACTTTTCACTTGGAAATATTGGATGCAAGGCTGCCTGATCAGCAGTTGATTCATACGGAATGGTTTCACGCTGATTGCCTCGCGGTCCACTATGATGTACCTGTATTCAGCAAAGATCACTGGAAATTGATTGATACCTATTTACAAAATGCAGTGGCACATGGCGTCAATATGATATTGACACCGTTATTCACCCCGCCTTTAGATACAGAAATAGGGGCAGAGCGGCCGACTGTTCAATTGATTGATGTTGAAAAGAAAGGTTCCAGCTATTCATTTGATTTTTCCAATTTAAGAAAATGGATAGAAATCGCACAGGAAAAAGGAATTGTATACTTTGAGTTCTCTCACTTTTTTACCCAGTGGGGGGCAAAGCATGCTCCCAAAATAATCGCAGTTGAAAATGGCCAGAAGAAAGTAATATTTGGTTGGGAAACGGAGGCAGCTGGAATAGAATATAAAACTTTCTTATCCCAGTTTCTCCCCGAATTAATTACTTTTATAAAAGAACATAATTTAGTTGAAAACGTTTATTTTCATGTTTCTGATGAGCCTGATAGAGATAACCTTTTTGCTTATAAGGAAGCCAGTAAGTTTATACATTCCTACCTGTCTGATTATCCTGTAATTGATGCTTTATCGGACTATGACTATTACAAAAAGGGTATTGTAAAGCAGCCAATCCCGGCCAGCGATCACATTAACACTTTTTTGGAACAGGAGGTCCCTGATCTTTGGACCTACTACTGCTGTAAACAATATAAAAAAGTTTCCAACCGCTTTTTTAATTTTCCTTCAGCACGTAACCGGATTATCGGGTTCCAGCTTTATAAGTTTAATATCAAAGGTTTTCTGCATTGGGGATACAATTTCTGGTTTTCAAAATTGTCCCGCGAGCACATCAATCCCTTCCTGAATACCGATGCTGGGCATGGTTTTCCATCAGGGGACGCTTTTTTAGTATACCCTGGTGAAAATGGCCCGATAAATTCTATAAGAATAAAGGTTTTTTACGAAGCTTTACAGGATTTAAGGGCATTGCAGTTATTAGAAACCTATCTTGGAAAAGAACAGGTAATAGAACTGATCGAAAACTCTTTAGAGGAGCCGCTGACTTTTGAACAAGTTCCACTAAAAAGCAGTTGGCTGATCAATAAAAGAAACGAAATCAATCAAAGAATAGTAGAAGAAGCGGCCAGGAATCAATCGACAGTTAAAATAGACAGGTAACCTTAAACTATTTATGATAACATTTACATTAATATATGGACGCCTTGGAAAGAGAGGATGAGTTAAAAAGTGAAAGTGCTTGATTCTACTAGTTTTGTGCCATTGTATCATCAGCTGAAAGAAATCATCATCGAAAATATTGAAAATAATATTTGGAAACCTGGGGATAAGATTCCTTCCGAACATCAACTGCGGGAGCAATATAATGTCAGTCGTAATACTGTCAAAAAAGCAATCGAGGACCTGGTGCAGGAAGGTACGCTATATCGTGTCCAGGGGACGGGGACCTTTGTCAACAAACCAAAAATAGAGCAGTCGCTGTCTGGATTCTACAGCTTCAGCCAGGTGCTTAAAGACAAGGGATTGCGGCCAAAGGATATTCTGTTAGAGCTGGAGCAGGTAAAGGCCCCTCAGAAGATTGCATCCGCTTTACAGATAAACAAAGACGAAGAAGTCATTATGCTGAAAAGACTGCGTTGTGCAAATGATGAACCTATTATATTAGAAACCTCCTATTTGCCGGTAAATCGGGTTGACGATTTAGAAAAAATGAAACTAGTGGGCAAAACACCTTTGTACGATATCCTTGCCAATGATTTTAATGTGGTCGTAAGCTCTGCGAAAGAAACGTTTGAGCCAGTTCTGATACTGGAACACGAAGCAAGTCAACTTAATGTCCATGAAGGGAGCCCGGCATTATTGCTGGAAAGAATTGCGTATGACAGTATGAGGCGCCCAGTAGAGTATTGTAAGTCGATTGTCCGTGGAGACAGATGCAGATTTTACACAGAGTTGATCTGACTCTGTGTAGGCTTTTATTTTTTTTAGATGATGTTGACCCATCAACCGGATAACGGGATATAGGGAAAGGATGAAAACTAACATGGCTTTTGTGACAAGTAAGGAAATTATGACAGATGCTTATCGAAACAATTATGGAATAGGTGCTTTTGCGGTACATAATTTGGAAATATTGGAAGCAGTAGTCCGACAGGCAGAGAAATTAGCTGCCCCTATCATTTTGCAAACGACTCCTGGGACCGTGAAGTATCTTGGAATCGATCGGGCAGTCCAGATGATAAAAGCAACCGCTGAAAAAGCAAAAATACCAATTGCGCTTCATTTAGATCATGGGGACTCTTTCGAAACGGCAATGAAATGTCTGCGCGCAGGATATACCTCCATCATGATTGATGGCTCTCACCTCCCTTTTGAGGAAAATATCGAGCTGGTCAAACGCGTGGTAGCTGCCGCCAAGCCGATGGGTGTCCCGGTGGAAGCTGAACTCGGTACAATCGGCGGAGTGGAAGATGACCTGGAGGTTAGTGAGGAGTATGCCATGTTCACCCAGCCTTCTGATGCTAAAACATTTGTCGAGGAGACGGACATCGATTTTTTTGCTCCAGCATTCGGTACTGCTCACGGGTTGTACAAGAAGGAACCGAAGCTGCGTTTTGATTTGTTAGAACAGATTAATAAAATGGTTGATGTACCTATTGTCATGCATGGTGCATCAGGCGTGCCCGATGTCAGTGTTATGGAAGCATTGAAATACGGAGTTGCTAAAGTGAATTTTTCAACCGAATTGAAAGTGGTATTTGTGGAGGCTTTAAGAAAGGTTCTAAGCGAGGATCCTGATGTAAGTGATCCTAGAAAATACTTTGTTCCTGCAATGGATGAAGTATCTAAAGTGGTAGCGCAAAAAATTTCATTACTTGGATCGGCAAATAAAGGGGGAAGCGGTCTTGATCACAACCGTTACCTTGAACGCAGCAATCGATAAAACATACTGGCTTGATAACCTGACAGTTGGAACGGCAAACCGAGTAAAAAAGGCTGCCACAGAAGCTGGCGGGAAGGGTGTCAACGTTGCGAAAGTTTTGTCCACCTTAGGGAATGATGTGACAGTCACTGGTCTGATTGGCGGGTCAGATGGCAGGCTGATCATTGAAAGGTTGAAAGAGTTCCCTGTAAATCAGCAATGGTCTGAAATAAGCCAAAACTCACGTACATGCCTGAACATTATCGATGAAAGCGGAAAAGTCGAGACAGAGATTTTAGAAAATGGGCCAGCTGTTTCGGAGAAGGAATGGAAAAGATTTATCAGTCATTTAAAAGAAATAGCAAATGAAAGTAGTTTGGTCCTTTTCTCAGGAAGTCTGCCATCAGGATTGCCGGCTGACTCTTATAAAACTCTAGTGGAAGAACTTCAGGCTAAAGGTATCTTTTGTGGTGTTGATACCAGCGGGGAACCGCTGAAAAAGTGTCTGGAAATCGAGCCTGAAATAATCAAACCAAATAAGAAAGAGCTTGAAGATTTTTGCGGAAGGAAATTAGACAATCTGGAAGATGTCATAGCTGAAGCAAAGCTTATCCATCAAAAAGGAGTCAAATATGTATTCGTTACGTTAGGAAAGGAAGGGGCAATTGCTGTAGGTGATACAGGAATTTACCAAGCAATAATTCCTGAAATTAAGTCAGTTAATAGTGTCGGCAGTGGAGATGCCACTTTTGCCGGGATTGGAGGAGTTCTGCAAGACAGTGATGATATCGAGCTGGCTCTTCTGAACGGTATGGCTGCCGGAATTGCTAATGCATTACAGACCAAGGCAGGGCGGGTAAACCGGCAAGATTACTTGGATTTACAACAGAAAATCAGTGTCAAAAAAATTGGGTAGAGGTGAGAATATGGAGACATATACATGGAAAGAAATTACGGAGCAGGATCACGCATTGAAATTGACGTATGAGGTGATGGATAAGAAAAAGTACGATGGAAAAAGAAATTATGATGTATTTGTGTTTACCGGTTGCGGCACTTCTTTTTATTTAGCTCATTCTGCAGCAAAGTACTTTCAGAAAACTACTGGAAAAACGGCTATTGCTGTACCATCCTCTGAGATATTCATGGATTTCGGCAGTGTTTTTTCAGAGCATTACTCTTACCAGCTCATTGTCATATCTCGTTCTGGAACGACATCGGAGGCAGTAAAGGCTTTGGAATATGTGAAAGACATTGATTATATTGATACGCTGGCTATTACCTGTAATCAATCCAGTGATTCAGGAGAACTTTCGGATGAGGTAATTCTACTGGATCATATTAATGAAAAAAGTGTAGTGATGACCCAGTCCTTTTCCAGTATGCTGTATGCCCTCCAGTTATATGCGGCGCATGTTGGCGGAAAGGAAATTAAGAAAAAGGAATTAAGTAAAATTCCGGATTTATCATCTTCATTGATGAAGAAAGAGGAATCTCTGAAAGCATTAGCGAACGATACAAATTATAAAAGGTTCATATATCTGGGTGCGAGTGTCTTCAACGGAATAGCCAAAGAAGCTACTTTGAAAATAAAAGAAATGACACAGACCGAATGTGAAAGCTATTCTAATCTGGAATTCCGTCATGGCCCAATATCCATAGTGGATTCTTCCACCGTAGTCGTGTTGCTTACGTCTGAAACTTCAGAAGCCTACGACAGCAGCCTGGTAACCGATATTAAAAACAAAGGTGCGAAAGTGGTCGTACTTAAAGGGAAAGAGTCTCAAGTTAACGGAGATACGGAACTGCTTATTCCTGGAGATGCTCCATCTGATGAAGCTGCTGCCCTTTATATGCCTTATCTTCAGCTCTTGGCTTTTTACAAAGCAAAGGCGTTAGGTCTGAATCCCGATGAACCGAGAAACCTGACTCAGGTTGTGAAATTGAAAATTTAATTTAGAAACGGGGATCTAAGTGTGAATTATTCATTGGCAGTAGACATTGGCGGTACGAAGATAGCTGCAGGTGTAATGAATGAAAACCAGGAGTGGTTATCACAAATAACAAAAAAGAGCGATGCCTCTTCCTCTGAAAATATGTATCTATCATTGTTGGGAAGTATGCAGACTGCTATTCAAACGGCAGGATTGGAATCTGGCAACATCTCAAACCTTGGAGTGACTGTACCAGGGAAAGTAGATATAGAAAATGGCATAGCCGTATATCAGAACAATCTGCCGTGGCGGAATTTCCCGTTAAAGCAGCGGTTGATCGAAAGCTTCCCTGGAAGCAGTATTACGATGGAGCATGATGTAGTGGCAGCTGCTCTAGGGGAATGGGGAGCCAGGGTGTTGGAAAAAGAAATGTTGATATACGTGACGGTCAGTACAGGCTTATCGGCTAGCATTATCTTTGAAGGGAAACCGTTGAGAGGGGAAGGGATGGCAGGGGAGATAGGCTTCTACCCTGTAAATGGAAGAACATTAGAAGCCTGTGCTTCCGGCTCAGCCATGGAAAAGGAGCTTAAGGCGCAATATGGCATCGCTTCACTTCGAGAAGGAATGAAGCTTTGGCAGGAAGGTAAGAAAGAATTAACGCGATTTTTCGAGAAGAAAGCCTATCACATTGCCTTGGGTTTATTTATGGTTACTGCTACCCTTGATCCACATAAAATTGTGATTGGTGGAGGAGTAATCAGCAACCAGCCAGCTTTTTATAAACTTATCCAATTGCAATACGAGAAATTATGTAAGCATCCAATCCAGGAGGCTTGGATTAACAAACTTGAAAAAAGCAAATTAGGAGATAGCTCAGCTCTTTTTGGCGCAGCCATGAAAGCTTCATCCAAAACGCCAGTATTAAAGGAAGGATAGCCATGGAAGATGTTATTTTAGAAAATGCTGATATTTATACCGGGGAAGAGGAAATCCGGGGAGGCTCCATCTATATTTCGAACGGGAAAATCATGGAGGTTTCAGCTAATCGTACAATTACGAAAGAGAATATCCGGACCATTGACTGCCGCGGGCTCGGATGGGTTGTCCCTGGAATGATTGACATCCATATTCATGGAGCAAGCGGCCATGATGTGATGGATGGTACATCGGAAGCCTTGCTTGAAATGTGTAAGGTATTACCTTCGGAAGGAACCACTTCCTTTTTAGCAACTACCATGACTAGCTCCGAGAGTCTGATCGATCGTGCTTTGGTAAACGCAGCACATCACATTCGTTCCAGTAATAATAGTGGGGCTGAGCTGTTAGGGTTTCATCTGGAAGGCCCATTTATCAATAAGGAAAAGCGGGGAGCACAGCGTGCTGAACATATCAAGGTGCCAGATGTGGAAAAATTTCAACGGTGGCAGGAACTCTCGGGTGAATCTATTAAATTAGTAACACTTGCCCCTGAAAAAGATAAGGACTTTACTTTGATTAAATACTTGAATAATAAAGGTATTACTGTTTCCATGGGACACACCAATGGCAACTATGAAATGTTGACTGAAGCAACTTTTCAAGGAGTTTCCCATGCCACGCATTTATTTAATGGGATGTCTGGCCTTCACCATAGGGAACCAGGTGCGGCAGGAGCAGCCTTGTTGTCACCAGATACGAGTGTTGAAGTTATTTTTGACAAAATACACGTGGCCCCTGAGATGATTAAGTTAGCATACAACCTGAAAGGATCTGATAAATTTATCCTAATCACCGATGCGATGCGTGCGAAAAACCTGGTGGATGGAGTATATCAGTTGGGTGGTCAGGAGGTTTTTGTCAGGAGCGGGAAAGCATTAAATGAAGAGGGATCTCTTGCAGGCAGTACATTACACATGCATGAAGCAAGGAGAAATTTTGCCAATTGGATCGATCATGATGTTTCCGTTCTGACAAAAATCACCGCTGTCAATCCTGCGAAGAAAATTGGTGTGTACCATCGAAAAGGATCGATCCATCCTGGAAAAGATGCTGACATTATTGTTATTAATGATGCCGGAGATGTTGTCCTATCTATGTGCAGAGGGGAACTTCAGGCAACGGAAAGTTTGGGTAAGGGGATGGTGCAATGAATATAGGCGTAATAGGCTACGGACTCAGGGCGAGTCACGTCATAAAAGAATTACAACAATGCGATCCATCCTGCGAAATTACTGCTATTACTGAAATTAATCAAGAAGCTGTCAAAGAAAAATTAGGCGATGAAGCTGAGAATATTTCCTTTTATAAAACTCCTGAGGAGATGCTGGAGGATCAAAAATTAGACGGCATCATCATTGGAACGAGATGCGATTTACATACCGAAATGGCTATGAAAGTATTTCCAAGCAATATACCGATTTTTTTAGAAAAGCCCGTTGCTATCAATCATCAGCAACTATTACAGTTGAAAAAAGCCAACGAAAAATATAAACCCCAGGTTGTCGTTTCATTCCCGTTAAGGTTCACTCCTATCTTGAAGCATGCCAAAGCACTTATTGAAGAAGGAAAACTAGGAACAATCGAACACGTACAGGCTACCAACAATGTGACATATGGGACGGTGTATTTTCAGAACTGGTATCGGAATGAAGAACAGACAGGCGGTTTATTTTTGCAAAAAGCAACCCATGACTTTGACTATATCAATTATTTATTAGACCTTAAGCCTACTAGGATTTCAGCAATGGAATCTAAGCAGATTTTTACAGGTGATAAACCAGCCAGCCTGAAGTGCGTGGATTGCAGTGAGCAGGATACATGCCTGGAAAGCGCCGTATTAAAAAGGAAAAAAGGGGAAGTTCCCCAAGGTGAGTATTGCTGTTTTGCAGAAGATACAGGAAACCATGACTCAGCAAGCGCCCTGATCCAATATGAAACCGGCATGCATGTGTCCTATTCCCAGAACTTTTTTGTCCGAAAGAAAGCTGGAGTACGAGGGGCAAGGTTAATGGGACATAAAGGAACAATGGAATTTGATTTCTATAAAAACAAACTAAGTATCTACCAGCACCACACAGATATAGTAGAAACCCATGAAATCGACACAGAAGGTAAGACTCACTTTGGAGGAGATTCGGCTTTGGTGCAAAACTTCATTGAGGTAATGAAAGGAGGAAAAGCTGTATCAAAATCTCCATTGGAAGATGGTTTGCTGAGCGGGTTGATGTGTATGAAAGCAAGAGACTCAGTACAAAATGGCCGGTTTGAAAAAATTAACTTTGAATAAATTCATGAGGCAAAGCTTCTTTAAATAGAGGCTTTGCCTTTCTTAATACTTTGTTAAAGGATTAAAGTATAAGTAAAACTAAGGCTTTCGCCATAAGGACATGGCGACAAGCCAAGTTCTTCTAATGTAACTCTAAAAAATAAATCAAATTAATATTAACAATCTATCAAGCAAGTCCGATATAAGGAATGTAATCATCAGGGAGGATGATAAGCCATGGCGCTGACGTTAGGAAGAAAACCAGGCGAAAAGCTATACATCGTCGACCAAGACGGTAAAGAAATTGAAATTGAAGTAGTCAAAGCAGATGCAAGCATGGATAATTATCTGCGCCTGCGGGTCAACGCCCCCAAAGAGTACAAGATTATCCGAGGTGAACTAAGGTAGTGACTCTGAAACCAGAGTTATTATAGAGCGAGGCAAATGGACGTGCCTCGTATCAACAAACACATGGAGGTAATAAGAAATGAGAATTAATCACAACATCGCTGCTCTTAACACGTATCGTCAATTGGGGCAGGCAAACAATGCAATGGGTAACTCAATGGAGAAGTTGTCTTCCGGTCTTCGTATTAACAAAGCTGGGGATGACGCAGCGGGGCTGGCAATCTCTGAAAAAATGCGTGGTCAGATTCGCGGTCTTGATATGGCAGCTAAGAACGCACAGGATGGTATTTCACTTATCCAGACAGCTGAAGGTGCATTGAATGAGACACATTCTATTCTTCAGCGTATGCGTGAACTGTCTGTACAGTCAGCTAATGATACAAATACAGCAAGTGATCGTAGTGAAATTCAAAAGGAAATTGATCAATTAACAGATGAAGTTGACAGAATAGCCAATAACACTGAATTTAATACAAAGAAATTATTAACTGGTGCAATAGGTGCAAAGGTTGATAATGGAGACCAGATTAGCAGTCTTCAAACTTCTTCTAATACTGCAGCTGGTACTTATAATATAAATTTAGCAACGGGTTCAGTTGCACTAGCTGAAAAAGCAAAAGTAGAAATAGCTACAACTACAGGTACAGATACAGTTTCTGGTAATGGTACATTGGAAATTGATGTAAATGGATCGAAAACAGTAGTTACTATTGAAGCAGGGGAAAAACTATCTGATGTTGCAGATCGTATTTCTAATAGTGTAGCAGGAGTTACTGCTAAATATGATAGTGATAACGACAAATTTATTGTAGAAAGTACAGAGGTTGGCTCTGACCAAACAGTAACAGTAACAGAAAGTACGACTAACGCATTAACTTCAACAACCGATGTTGCTAGTGGGTTAAGTGGTACTGGTACTGATGTTGATTTAGTAGCTGGAGATATTCAAGATGCATCTAGTGCTAATATCGGCTTCAGTTTAGATGGTAATAATGTTAAATTAGATAATGGCATATCATTCGAAGTAACAGCAGTGGATAAAGATGTTGATATTACAGTGTCTGACTCTTTAACTTTCCAAATAGGCGCAAATGAAGGGCAAAACCTTAGCTTAGCTATTAATGCAATGGATGCAGAAAATCTAGGAATATCTCAAATAGATGTTACAACCCAAGAAGGGGCAGATTCAGCAATTACAAAAATTAACAATGCAATTGAGACTGTTTCGTCTGAACGTTCTAAACTTGGTGCTTACCAAAACCGTTTAGATCACACTATCAACAACCTTGGAACATCTTCGGAAAACTTAACTGCTGCGGAATCTCGTATCCGTGACGTAGATTATGCTTCAGCTGCCTAAGCAGCAAGAAGCACAGTCGTCCTGACTGGTAACGGTCAGCGATTATAATCGGGTGAATTGCTGGAAACCCCTAAGAGCTTTTTCTTGCCACAACGTAGTTGGAAACGACAAGCGTGATGGCTGACAAAAGAAAAGATTGGGCAATCAGCAGCCAAGCTCCTGTCTCGAAAGAGTGGAGAAGGTTCAACGACTAGGATATACCATCTAAAAGCATAGCTCATGATGATGAAATCCGTAGGTGATACAATGAGGTTCAACATTGTTAACCCGAAGTGCCCGACCCCTACCAGCAAGCTGGAGGGTGAAGATATAGTCTGGTCATTTATGAAAGTAAATGTTCGCACGATGGCGAAAGAAATGATGAACCAAACAAAGAATTCCATTCTTGCACAAGCAGCACAAGCTATGCTCGCGCAAGCAAACCAACAGCCACAAGGCGTACTACAACTTCTACGTTAATACACTCAAAAGGACCTCATTTCCGGGGTCCTTTTCTAATTGTAAACTTTTTAGGTCAGGTACAGACTCGGGTGTAGAAAACCAATAGTTAAGTTTGTTTGTTTACTAGATAAATTAAGTGAATATTGCTATAATTTATTTTAATGACTCTAGTTTCATACCAAATATTGAAAACCCTTACACGATTGGAACATCACTCGCTTAAAATACACCTTGGAGGATTGAATGATAATGAAATCAACGACGCATGTGACGAAACAGTTTTTTGGAAAGATGGATGATAGAGATGTCCATGCCTACACATTCGGAAATAAAAAAGGGATCGAAGTGACCTGCCTCGATTATGGCTGCGTGATTACAAAAATCATGGCCCCTGATGTAGACGGTGTTTCAGAAAATATTGTTCTTGGCTTTGACGATTTCCAGGATTATCTCGAGCACTCGCCGTATTTTGGCAGTGTGGTTGGGAGAGTAGCCGGAAGGATCCGTGGTGCGAGTTTTGAGTTGAACGGAAAGGAATATGATTTGCCGAAAAACGATGGGGAGAATCATCTCCATGGCGGTCCAAACGGATTCTGGAATGTTGTCTGGGAAGGGGAACCTTTTGAAACAGCAGACGAGGTGGGAGTGAAATTTTCTTATAGGAGCCGTGATGGCGAGGAAGGGTACCCGGGTCATGTCGATGTATCGGTCACCTATAGCCTGAATAACGACAATGAGCTGAATATCATCTATGCCGGGACCACCGATCAGGATACCTTACTTAATCTGACGAATCATTCTTATTTTAATTTAAGCGGCGATGTGAAAAGGGATATATTGCAGCACGAATTGAAGATCGCGAGCAATGAATTCCTGGAGCTGGATGAGGAACTGCTTCCTACTGGAAAACGTGTGGATGTCACAGGTACCGCGTTTGATTTCCGGAATGGTCAGAAAATAGAAGCAGGCGTCAAATCGGCTGATCCGCAAAATAAGCTAGCTGGAAATGGTTACGACCATCCTTTTTTACTGACTGGAGGAATCGAGCTTACAGATTCTATTAGCGGGCGGAAGCTTACCATGGAAACCGATCAGCCGAGCGTTGTTGTCTATACGAGTAATATGCTGGAAGGTGATTTTCAAATCAGGGGAGTCGATGCCGAGAATTATCTGGGTATTTGCCTCGAAACCCAGTACCCGCCTGACGCCATCCATCATTCGGATTTCCCGTCGATTGTTTTAAAAAAAGGAGAGGAATATAAGAGCCAAACCACTTTTCGCTTTGGAGTAAATTATAACTAGAAAGGAAGGGATAGAACGTGAATTATAGACAATTAGGAAACACGGATTTACGTATCAGCGAACTAAGCTTTGGAACATGGGCGATTGGCGGTGCGTGGGGGAAAACGAACGATGACGCTTCTCTTGCAGGACTCGAACACGCCATAGAAGCCGGGGTTAATTTTTTCGATACGGCAGATGTCTATGGGGATGGGCATAGCGAGGAATTGCTCGCCCAGGCAACGAAAGGCATAGAGAATGAGATTCACATCGCTTCCAAGTTCTGCCGAGCTGGGGATATCCACGATTTGGATAACTACTCGGAAAAAGCTGTCCGTAATTATCTGGAAAATACATTGAAGAGACTGGACCGTGACGTGCTCGATCTGTATCAGATTCACTGCCCGCCGCTTGAGGTTTTAAAAGAAGGCAGCGTCTTTGAAGTGCTGGAAAAATTGAAGCAGGAAGGGAAAATCCGTTACTACGGTGTAAGCGTAGAAACGGAGGAAGAAGGTTTGTATTGCCTGGAAAACACGAAAGTGGATACTTTGCAGGTCATTTTTAATGTGTTCCGGCAGAAATTGACCGAGCGATTGTTCCCTGAAGCAAAGAGAAGAGGAGTCGGAATCATTGCGAGAGTTCCGCTTGCGAGTGGACTTCTTACCGGTAAATTTAATGAAAATACAGAATTTGAAAATGACGATCATCGTAACTTCAACCGTAATGGTGAACAGTTCAACGTCGGTGAAACGTTTGCCGGAATTGAGTTCTCCAAAGGTGTCGGTCTAAGCAGGGAACTGGAATGGATTGCCGAAAATCGCGGAAGCATGACCCGTGCTGCCTTGAGATGGATTCTTGATCATGAGGCTGTGTCAACGGTGATTCCAGGGTTCAAAAACGCCGAACAAGTGGAAGATAATCTCCAGGCGCTCGAAGTTCCAGCCTTTAGTAAGGAAGAACATCATAGATTGAGAGACTTTTATAAAGAGAAAGTCCACGAAAATATTCGCGGACCTTATTAAAATAAGGCTTATTGGACTTAATCGATAAATAGATTGGTTTTCTGCAAAATATAAATGGCCCTGCAGGCGTCCTATTTTATTACCGGACGCCTCAATTTTTCTATAAAATTTTTTGAAAATATAAAATATTAGGTATATACTAGTTTTAACTACCATACTAGAATGTCAGAAGAAGTGTTTCACATGAAAATTATATAAAAAGGAAGGAAGAAGTCTGTGATTAATATTGCCCTGATCGGGACGGGCTCGATTGCCCGGACACATGTAAAGAGTATGCTGGAATTGGATGATAAGTGTAAGCTGGTAGCGCTAGCGGATATTTATCCGGAAAAGGCGATGGATCTTGCCCAGACGAACCAGCTTAAAGCGAAAATAGTAAGCGATTACAAGTCACTCCTGGATGATCCAACTATTGATGCTGTGTCGATTTGTACACCGCCTTACACCCATAAGGATATCACAGTCGATTTTTTGCGGGCCGGGAAGCATGTGCTTGTTGAGAAACCGATGGCATCGTCCCTGAAGGAATGTGATGAAATGATTGAGGCGCAGAAGGAGAGCGGGAAGATATTATCAGTCGTTGCCCAGAATCGCTTCCGAACGCCGATCATGAGTTTGAAAAATGTCCTGGATAAGGAGTTGATCGGAAGAATCGCCCATGTGCAGGTGGATTCGTTCTGGTGGCGTGGCAACAGCTACTATGACTTATGGTGGCGCGGAACATATGAAAAAGAAGGCGGCGGCTGTACGCTGAATCATGCGGTTCACCATATTGACATGCTCCAATGGATGATGGATATGCCTGTGGAAGTCGGTGCGATGAGCAGCAACATGCTACATGACAATGCGGAAGTGGAGGATATCTCCGTTGCGCTTTTAAAATATGCAAACGGGGCGCTTGCCCAGGTGACAAGTTCGGTCATCCATCATGGCGAGGAGCAGCAGCTTGCTTTTCAAGGAGAAAAGGCGAAGGTGTCGGTTCCCTGGAAAGTGAAGGCAGAGGTGGCGCGGGAAAATGGTTTTCCGACCGAGAATGGTAATGCTGAATTGGAAAAAGAACTGGAACAGGAATTCAGCGACTTTCCGAAGCTGCACCATGAAGGTCACACCGGCCAGATCAACGACTTTCTGACTGCCATCGAAGGAGGGACAGATGTCCTGATCAATGGAATAGATGGAAGAAAAACGCTTGAGCTGATCATGGCCATTTACCAGGCGGCCAGCACAGGCAGCACGGTGAAGCTGCCGCTTACGAAGGAAAGTCCTTTTTACCAGCGGGACGGCGTCTTGAAAAATGCTACATACTTTTTTGAAAAGAAGAAAGCCGTAGAGAATTTCTCTGACAATGAAATCACTACTGGTGGAAATTATTAGGAGGCGATCGCATAGTGAGCAGAAATGATGGAATGAATTATGCCCCTAAAGGGGAAGTGAACAAAGTCGTCAATCCAGGTGCGTTCAAATTTGCGGCAATCGGACTTGATCACGGTCATATTTTTGGGATGTGTAACGGGCTGATGGAAGCAGGCGCTGAGCTAGCGTATGTCTATGATCCTGACCCGAAAAAAGTTGAACAGTTCCGGGAAGCCTTTCCACAGGTGGAGGCAGCATCATCGGAAGAAGAAATATTGCAAGATACGTCCATCCAGCTGGTCGCCTGTGCGAGTATTCCATCAGACCGGGCGGGTGTCGGCATGCGTGCCCTTGACCATGGCAAGCATTATTTCGCCGATAAGCCGGCTTTTACACGTCGGGAGGATGTGGAACTGGCGAGAAAAAAGACCCAGGAGACCGGGCTGAAGTGGGGCGTTTACTATAGTGAGCGTCTGCACGTAGAAAGTGCGGTATTCGCAGGTCAGCTGATCGAAGAAGGGGCGATTGGCAAGGTTGTCCAGGTCACTGGTACAGGACCGCACCGGGCGAATGCGGGAAGCAGGCCGGAATGGTTCTTTGATCCGGAGCGATTTGGCGGGATACTGTGTGATATCGGCAGTCATCAGATTGAACAGTTTCTTCATTATACGGGGGCAAAGGATGCGAAGGTACTTCACAGCAAAGTTGCCAATTACACTTTCCCGGACCATCCTGATTTTCAGGATTTTGGAGATGCGACACTTATTGCCGATAATGGAGCGACCTTTTATTTCCGTGTCGACTGGCTGACCCCGGATGGTCTTGGAACCTGGGGTGACGGCCGTGTCGTCATCTACGGGACGGAAGGCTATATCGAGGTAAGAAAATATATCGATATCGCAAAGAGTGACACAGGGAACCATCTGTACCTCGTCAATCAGGACGGGGAAAAGCATTTTGATTTATCCGGTAAAGTCGGATTTCCTTTTTTTGGGGCGTTCATTCTTGATTGCCTGCATGGCACGGAGAATGCCATGACCCAGGAGCACGCCTTCAAGGCGGCAGAGCTTGCGGTCGAGGTTCAGGAAAAAGCGATTACAGTGGAATCTCTTTTTCAAAAGTAGAGGAGGGCTAGCTTGATAGAAATAGATTACTTGCATCATGTCAGTTTGTCGGTAACAGATCTGGAGAAATCGAAAGAATTTTACGGGGAGGTACTGGGCTTTCAGGAAATCGACCGACCGGACTTTGACTTCCCAGGAGCCTGGTATCAGATTGGAGATAAGCAGCAGCTTCATCTGATCGTTTACCCGCATTCGGAAACCATCAGGAAATCTGACCAGCTTGAATCGAAGGAGAGCCATTTTGCCATCCGTGTAAAAAGTTATGATCAGACATTGGAGCATTTGAAGAATCGCGGCATCAAAGTGGACGAAAAGCCGAACAGCAGAAGCGGTTTTGCACAAATATTCTGCCAGGACCCCGATAACCACCTGATTGAGTTTCATGTGCCACAGAAGTGACCATTTGAGCTTCGATCAGGATAAGGAAAGCAAGGAGGGAATATAGTGTCAGCTTTCATACATGATGATTTTTTACTTCAGAATGAACCGGCGAAGGTTCTTTATCATGAGTACGCCAAGGATATGCCGATTATCGATTATCACTGTCATTTGAGCCCGCAGGAAATCGCTGAGAATAAAAAGTTCAGCAATCTTGCAGAAATCTGGCTGCATGGGGATCATTACAAGTGGCGGGCTATGCGTTATATGGGCATTGATGAACGCTATATCACCGGAGATGCGACCGATTATGAAAAATTTCAGGCGTGGGCCAATGCGGTTCCACGTTTGATCGGAAACCCTTTGTATCACTGGTCGCATCTGGAGTTGAAGCGGTATTTCGGAATTGATGAGCTTTTAAATGAACGAACAGCAGACGACATCTGGCATCGCTGCAATGACTTACTGCAGCAGGAGGATTTTCCTGTACAGCAAATCATCGCAAGGTCGAATGTCGAAATGATCGGAACCACGGATGACCCGCTTGATGAGCTGGCGTATCATACCACAATCAGAAAGCAGGCCGACCTGGCAACGAGTGTACTGCCGTCTTTCCGGCCGGATCCATTGCTTGAAATCAGTGCACCGAACTTTTTGGAATATATCCATAAGCTTTCCCAGCAGACGGGAAACCGCATTGAAGATTACCGGGAATTTTTAAAGGGGATAAAAAAGCGAGTAGCGTTTTTCCATGAAGCAGGCTGCAGGATTTCGGACCACGGGTTGAATTATCTCCCTTATGAAGATTGTTCTGAAGAAGAAGCTGCGGATATTTTTGCAAAAGCACTGAATGGAAAGCCGCTTACTGCAAAAGAAGAGGACAAGTATAAAACGTTCACACTGCGGTATCTCGGTGAGTTATACCATGAGAATGACTGGGTGATGCAGCTTCATATCGGGCCAATTCGAAGCGCGAACTCCCGAATGTTCGATAAGCTGGGGCCTAATACGGGTTTTGATTCGATTAATGATTTTGAATTGGCCAAGCCGCTGAATCAGTTTCTTGATTCTTTGGATAAGACGGACAGTCTGCCGAAAACGGTGCTTTATTCACTCAACCCGACGCACAATTATATCGTCGCGACTGCCGCTGGTAACTTTCAAGGCGGAGAGGTAAAAGGGAAAGTGCAAATGGGTTCCGGCTGGTGGTTTAACGATCACAAAGACGGCATGGTCCGCCAGATGACAGACCTTGCGAACATAGGAGTCCTAAGCAGCTTTGTCGGAATGCTGACCGATTCACGCAGTTTCCTGTCGTTTACCAGGCACGAATATTTTCGCAGAATCCTCTGCAATCTGATCGGCACATGGGTGGTTGATGGGGAGGTACCCTGGGACGATGAACTGCTCGGGAAAATGGTCCAGGATATCAGCTACTATAATGCGAGAGATTTTTTCGGATTAAAGCATGCAGCATCTGTTAAGTAAGCAATTTGATCAAGCTTGAAAGGAGAAATGAAATGCTACCTAAAAATGAAAATTTAACCGGGAAAGTCGCCGTCGTTACAGGCGGCGGGGGTGTTCTGTGCGGCTGTATGGCCAGGGAGTTAGGCAGGCAAGGCATGAAGGTCGCCATTTTGAACCGGACGTTTGAAAAAGCGGAAAAAGTAGTGGCTGATATCAAAGAAGAAGGTGGCGCTGCACTTGCGCTCCAATGCGATGTAGTCGACCTTGACAGTGTCAAAAATGCAGCAACAAAGGTAATGGATACATATGGCCGCTGTGACGTGCTGATCAACGGTGCAGGCGGCAACCACCCGAAAGGCTCGACCACTAAGGAAAAGCTAGAGCTTTCTGATCTTGCCAATGAAGAAATCACGACCTTTTTTGACCTGACGAAAGAAGGCTTTGAATTTGTCTTCAATTTGAATATCATCGGAACGCTTTTGCCATCGCAAGTGTTCTCCAAATATATGGTGGAGGACGGCGGCACTATCATTAACATTTCCTCCATGAGCGCACCAAGCCCGATGACCAAGGTGCCGGCATACAGTGCGGCAAAAGCAGGAATCGAAAATCTGACCCAGTGGGTCGCTGTCCATATGGCTGAACGCGGCATTCGCGTCAACGCAATCGCTCCCGGCTTCTTTTTGACACAACAGAATGAGCGGCTGCTTACCAATGAAGATGGGTCTTACACGGACCGAACGAAGAAAATTATTGCCCACACGCCGATGAGACGGCTCGGAAAGCCGGAAGATTTGCTCGGTACGTTGCTTTGGCTTGTCGATGAGGAGGCGAGTGGATTTGTGACGGGCATCAGTGTGCCGGTCGATGGCGGCTTCATGTCCTACTCAGGCGTTTAACCAGGGACTACAGCAAAGAAAGGGGCATTCCTATGAAACCGGATGGCACAATGGGGAAAATTTATCAAATTGCGGATTGGATTACGAAACTGGCTTACGTGAACGTATTGTGGCTGTTGTTTTCATTACTAGGATTAATCGTTTTTGGTGTTGCACCTGCTTCCGTAGCTTTGTTTACAGTGATTCGGAAATGGCGGCTGAAAGATACAGATGCATCGATATTTTCGACATTTGCCGCTACTTTCCGAAAAGAATACCTGCGGGCGAACAAGCTTGGGTTTGTAATCGGCGTGGCTGGATTGGTGCTGTTTGTTGATTATAAATATGTCGCCGGGCTGGAAGGGGTCGCTTATTTCGGCAGCATGGTGATGTTGATGATAGTTACGGTGATTTACCTTATCACAGTCATGTACGTTTTGCCTGTTTATGTCCATTTTGAGCTTAAATTTTTCCAATACTTTAAGCACGCCTTCGTAATCGGAGTTGCGAATCCCCTTGTCACCGCGAGCATGGGCGCAGGTGCTCTTGTCCTCTACTTTGTGATGATAAGATTCCAAGGATTGATCCCTTTTTTCGGCATCTCGCTGCTTGGTTATCTGTTTATGAATGGTTCCATGAGGAGCTTCCGGTTAATTTTAGCGAAACAGAAAAAATTGGCGACACAGGTGAAGGAAGATGCCCAGCCAGCAGGAGCAAAAGAAAAAGGCGATCAGACAAAAAAACAACTCCTTCCCAGCCAATAAATGGGGGGTCTCCTAATAACTGGTTCTCCTGGGGCGGCAATAGGGTGGCAATATATGTTTCTCCAGGGGATCTTTTTCTTAATTTTTTGAAAATTGTGTTGAATTGTGACTGCCTTCGTATTATAATAGCATCATAACTACCATACTAGTATGCTAATATACTACTTGGCAGCAAAAACAGAGGTGAATAATTTGGCCGTTTACGAACAAAAGAGCAAGGAATCTACCAGAGATTATACTTATAAACTATTGAAAGAAAAGATACTTAAACTAGATTTGAGACCGGGAAGGAAGATTTCCGAGAAGGAAATGTCCGAGGTGCTTACAGTCAGCCGAACCCCAATCCGGGAGGCTTTTCTCAGACTTTCCCAGGAGGAACTGCTGGAGATTTTCCCGCAGAGGGGGACCTTCGTTTCGTTGATTGACCTTGACCATGTGGAAGAAGCCAGGTTCCTTCGGGAGAATATAGAGCGGGCAATCGTCAGACAGGCATGTGAGGTGCTCGATGAAGAAGAATTGTTCCAGCTGGAAACAAACGTAACGATGCAGGAGATGTGCCTGAAAAAGGAAAATTACGCGACGCTGCTTGAGCTCGATGAAGAGTTTCACCGGATTTTATTTGCCGGATGTAACAAGCTCAGAATTTGGAATACGATCCAGCAGATGAACAATCATTTTATCCGGTTACGCGTACTGCGGATTGGCTCCAACCTGAATTGGAATGTCGTTGTGTCCCAGCATCGAAACATTCAGGATTTGATTTTGCAGAAGGATGCAGATGGGGCAGAGGCAGCAATGGCGGAGCATTTGCAACTGGTGGCTATTGAAAAAGGCGAACTTGAAAAAGCATATCCAGATTATTTCAAGTGAGTTTTTACCAAAGTTTAACTTTGTTAAAGGATTAAAGTTTAAGTAAAACGAAGGCTTTCGCCATAAGGACTTGGCGACAAGCCAAGTTTTTCTAATAAATCAAACATGGAGGGAGTGAGGAGATGCCATAAAATCCCCGGGAGAAGTACTTTTTTAAAAGGTTTATTGTAAACGCTATCATAAGGAACATCCCTATACTTAATCAAAAGATCGATAGTTTTCATTTCTTTGTTTGTTTATCACCTGAACCAAGACACGTAACAGTGCTTAAGGGTTTCATGGCTAGTCTGCTACACATCATTATGGAATTTACACATCTTTAAGGAGGAGAAGGATGCGAAAAAATTACCTGTTTTTGTTGATGATTGCGATTTTATCGCTGGGTATGATGACGGGTTGTATGATGGAAAAGCCGTCTGACGCTGAATCCCAGGATGACGGGGAAAGCAAGGATGGTGTTGTGGAAATTACGACAGTCCGGACAATGAAGGATGATACAAAGTTCAAGAAAGGCGAAGACGTGAACAATAACGTTGTCACTCGCTGGGCGGAGGAAGACCTGGGCATCAATTTCAATACGTTATGGACGGTGCCAAGTGACGAGCAGTACAATACGAAAATCCGCCTGTCCATGTCTGCTGGAAAAGATCTTCCTGATGTATTTCTCGTATCAGATGGACAGCTGATTGCTGACCTGATCGAGTCAGGTAAAGTAATGCAGGTGGACGAAGCGATTGAAAAACATGCATCTCCACGCCTGAAGAAAATTTTCAAAAAGTTCCCTGAAGCTTTCTATCAAGCGACAGTGGATGGCAAACGCTATGGTATTCCACGTTTCTCAGGTGGTAATGGTTCTGACTCCCTGCTTTGGATCCGCCAGGACTGGCTGGACAAGTTCAATCTGGAGGCCCCAAAAACAATCAAAGAACTGGAGCATGTCATGGAAGTCTTCTCCACACAGGATCCTGATGGCAATGGAAAAGATGACACCATGGGAATCACACTGGCTTCGAAAAACGGTCTTGCTACATGGCTCGCCGATGGAAGCTTCATTTTCGGAGCGGAAGGGGATTACCTACCAAAACTATGGAGTGAAAATGAAAAAGGAGAGCTTGTTTATGGCTCTATTCAGCCAAATGCAAAAGATGCACTGGCAAGGCTGAATGAATGGTATGAAAAAGGTTATTTGGATAAAGAAATCGGAATTTTGGATGAACAGGCGGCAATCGAAGACTTCGTTGCAGGAAAATCCGGGATTATCGCCGCTCCACCATGGGCTGACGGCTGGCCGATCAATGACGCTGAAAAGAATATCGAAGGTGCAAACGTGCAGCCATATCCGCTTCCTGGAAGTGAAGACGGCCAGATCGGCCGTAAAGGGGAAGGTCTGACTACTGGACAGTTCCTATTCAGTAAAGATTTTGAACACATGGACAAGTTTTTTGAATACTGGGATGCTATCTACGGCTACACACTTGGTGATTCCAAATACTTTGAAAAAGGTATGTTCGAGGGTTATGACTACGTAATGCAGGATGGAAAACCTGTCTATGACCAGGAAACGATTGAGAAAGTCACTGGTGAACCGTACATTAATCCGGGTAAATATTTCCTTCCGACCGATGTACCGACCATTCCGTACATGCTGTATGATCTTTTAGAAGATCTCCATGCAACCGGAAGGGATGCGAAAAATCCTTATGAAGCGAGGTTCGTTGGAGGTACGGAAGAGTACTTGGAAGCTGGTGCGATCGTCAATCAGCAGAATGAGATTCGCATCGAAAATAAATGGACTGGTCCACCGACCAAAACCATGCAGGAACGTGGAGAGCTTCTGGAAAAAATGGAGCAGGAGTATTACGCGGATATCATCTACGGCAACCTGCCAGTGGATGCATTTGATGAATTCGTCGAAAAATGGAAGTCTTCCGGCGGTGACAAAATCACGGAAGAAGTGAATGCCTGGTACGATTCCGTCCAGGGCAAATAAGGACGATTCTACTGAATAGTTTTGCAAGGACTGACGGTGCGGACAATCGTATAACCAAAATTGTTCGCACCATTCAGTTCTTATTTCCATTCATAGGAGGTTAGAAATCATGGGGCTTGAAAAACCTCTACCACAGGGAGATGAAGACAAATCACCTTACCTTGTTGAAAAAGCTGACAAAAACCCTAATAAGGCTGTTTCGCAAAAACCAGATAAGCAGCCAAAGCCTAAGAAAAAGCGTCAGAAGTGGAACATGAAGCGAAACTGGCAGCTGCATGCATTGGTGTTTCCAGCAGTCGTTGTGGCACTCATTTTCCAATATGCCCCGATGGGCGGCCTGGTAATGGCATTCCAGGATTATAAACCGTGGCTTGGTTTTTTCAATTCACCTTGGGTTGGCCTGGATCACTTCCGGACGATGTTCGCTTATGATGATGCCAGACAGGTCATCTGGAATACATTGGTCATTTCAGTTTTGAAAATCATTTTTCAAGTACTGGTCCCGCTCGTGTTTGCTTTATTGCTGAATGAAGTTTATAAAATGACGTTTAAGCGGACCGTGCAGACGATTATTTATCTGCCTCACTTCCTGTCCTGGGTTATCCTTGGCGGTATTTTGATGGATATGCTTTCTCCAGATGGCGGACTTGTCAATCAGGTGATCGGGCTGATTGGTATCGATCCGATCTTTTTCCTCGGGGACAACACGTGGTTCCGTCCAACGGTAATCATCAGTGATATCTGGAAAGAAACGGGTTTCAATACAATTGTTTTCCTGGCAGCAGTAACGGCAGTCAATCCGACTTTATATGAAGCAGCTATCATGGACGGAGCGAACCGCTGGAAGCAGACGCTGTTCGTCACTATTCCATCCATGCTGCCGATCATTATCGTCGTTGCAACTCTTTCTTTAGGAAATATCCTGAATGCCGGCTTTGACCAAATTTTCAACCTGTACAATCCACTCGTATACGAAACAGGTGACATCATCGATACATATGTTTATCGTGTCGGCTTGATTAACGGAGATTTCAGTTATGGTACTGCAGTAGGCTTGTTCAAATCCCTTATCAGCTTCGTGCTTGTTGTTCTAGGATACAGACTGGCTTACAAATATGCGGATTACCGAATCTTTTAGGAGGAAAAATGCATGCGACACAATACAAAAGCGTATAAGATTTTTACGATTTTCAATTATACCTTCCTGTTGTTAGCCGCGGTTCTTTGCCTGCTTCCGCTTGTTCACATTCTGGCCGTGTCGTTAAGTGGGAGTGCGGCAGCTGCAGCGAACGCCGTTACCTTCTTCCCGGTTGACTTCACTCTGGATGCCTACGAAAAAACGGTCGGGAATGAAAACTTCATCAGATCATTAATGATCTCGGTGGTCCGGGTCATACTCGGTACTGCCGTTTCCATGTCACTATTACTATGTGCTGCCTATTCACTGTCAAAATCAGATAGCGAATTCAAGGGCAGGAAAATCTATACCTGGTTTTTCGTTTTTACCATGTTATTCAATGGCGGGCTGGTACCTACTTATATCATCGTTACCCAGCTTAATTTGACGGATACGATGTGGGCACTCGTACTTCCGACAGCGATCAACGCGTTCAATTTGATACTATTGCTTAATTTTTTCCGAACCTCGGTTCCGAAGTCACTGGAAGAAGCGGCGTTCATCGATGGGGCGAATCATTTCCAGATTTTCCTGCGGATCTATTTGCCGATTTCAGTGCCGGCGATTGCGACCATTTCCCTGTTTACGATGGTTTTCCACTGGAATTCGTGGTTTGACGGGCTGATCTATATGACAGATGCCCGCAATTATCCATTATCTACGTTCCTGCAGACAGTAATCGTCCAGCAGGATTTCAGTAAAATGGCTTTGAATGCAGAGATTTTACGTAACCTGTCCCAGCGTACCGTTCAGGCAGCGCAGATTTTCATTGCAGCGGTGCCAATGCTGATCGTCTATCCGTTCATTCAGCGCTATTTTGTCAAAGGGATTGTGCTTGGAGCGGAAAAGGAATAAACCGAATACTTGTGACTTATAATTTGAAACTGAAGGAGCTAACCTGGATATGAAAATGATATTTCGTTGGTTTGGCAGTGACGATGACAGTGTCACGCTGGACCAGATAAGACAGATTCCGGGCGTCGAAGGTGTTGTTTCAGCACTGGCCGATATTCCGGTTGGCGAGGTGTGGCCGTATGAGCGGATCAGCGCCTTGAAACGGGAGGTAACGGGGAAAGGGCTCGGATTAGAAGTGATTGAAAGCGTCAATATCCATGAAGACATCAAGCTTGGGCTTCCCAGTCGCGATAAATACATCGAGAACTACCAGCAGACCATCCGCAACTTGGCTAAAGCTGGGGTTAAGGTCATCTGTTACAATTTCATGCCGATTTTTGACTGGACACGTTCCGAACTGGCAAAAGAACTCCCTGACGGGTCAACGGTATTATCGTACGAACGAGAGAGAATAGAGAATATTGAACCGATGGCCCTTCTGGAAAATATGGAGGGGAATTCCAATGGATTTTCCCTGCCAGGGTGGGAACCGCAGCGCCTCCAGCAAATCAAGCACTTATTTGAATTATATCAAGGTATTACCGAAGATGATTTACGAACTAATCTGCACTATTTTTTAGAAAAAGTCATTCCGGTCGCGGAGGAATTCGACGTACGAATGGCCATTCATCCTGACGATCCACCTTGGTCCGTCTTCGGTTTGCCTCGTATCGTCAAAAACAAGGAAGATCTGGAGCGTATCGCCGCTATGGTCGACAGTCCGTACAATGGACTGACTTTGTGTACAGGCTCCCTCGGTGCCAATCGGGTAAACGATCTGCCGGCGATCATTCGTCATTTTTCGAAAATGGACAGGGTTCCATTCGTCCATATCAGGAATATCGCCATCTTGGAAAATGGTGACTTTTATGAAACTTCCCATCGGAGCAGAGAAGGCTCCCAGGACTTAGTTGAAGTCATGCGGGCTCTTAAAGAGACAGGGTTTACAGGATACATACGTCCTGATCACGGCCGGATGATTTGGGGAGAGCGTGCCAGGCCGGGTTACGGGCTGTATGACCGGGCGCTCGGTATCATGTATTTATTGGGGATTCTCGACAGTCTGGAAAAAACTGCCCCAGCTGAAACTGCTGGACAAAACTTCGACCGTCGGCGGATGAAATAGCAGGAGAGGTTTAGGAGGAATACAATGAATGTTTTAGACAAGCGTAATAACGTGAAAGATTTTGATTTTGACCCGATCTATAAAACAAGTTACGAAGCCTGGCTTGGGTATCGGCCCATATCGGGTGGTGATACGGAAGAAACATACCGGAAGTTCTGTGGACAAATCATATCGCTGGGCAATACGCAGGTAATTAAATCAGCAATGGATGAACTGAAGCGCGCATTTCAAGCAATGCTTGATGTAATTCCAGAAATAAATAACACGGTGGATACTTCAGGAGCAGTTGTGCTCGGTGCATTCGAGGAAATAGAAGCGGCCGGTTATGAGCTAGGCGATACAGCAGTACAACTTAACGACGACGGCTTCCGTCTCAAGACCGTATCGGCAGGCGATACGTCACAGATTTTAGTGATTGGAAAATCAGACAAAGGCGTCTTGTACGGAACCTTCCACCTGCTTCGGCTGATGCAGATGGAAGCTCCGATCGACAAACTGGACGTTATAGAAAATCCTGCAAACCAGCTGCGTATGATCAACGAATGGGATAACATGGATGGCAGTATTGAACGCGGCTACGCTGGAAGATCAATCTTTTATGAAGGAAATGAGTTTACGAATAACCTTGGACGAATCAAGGATTATGCACGCCTGTTGTCGTCAATCGGAATCAATGCCATTGCTATCAATAACGTGAATGTCCATGCGGTAGAAACGGAACTGATAACGAAAAAGCTTTTGCCGGACGTGAAACAAGTTGCCGATATCTTTAGGGCCTACGGCATAAAAACCTTCCTTAGCATCAATTATGCCAGCCCGATACAGCTTGGAAATCTTGATACTGCAGACCCTCTCAATGAAAAAGTCCGAGAGTGGTGGCGCGAAAAAACGAAAGAAATCTACGATTATATCCCTGACTTTGGAGGATATGTCGTTAAGGCTGATTCGGAGCATCGACCTGGGCCGTTCACGTACAATCGAAACCATGCAGATGGAGCGAACATGCTCGCTGAAGCACTCCAGCCGTTTGACGGAATCGTGTTCTGGCGCTGCTTTGTCTACAATTGCCTTCAGGATTGGCGTGACCGATCCACGGACAGGGCAAAAGCAGCGTATGATCATTTTAAACCTCTGGATGGGGAGTTTTTGGAAAATGTCGTCCTGCAAATCAAGAACGGACCGATGGATTTCCAGGTTCGGGAGCCGGTTTCACCGTTGTTCGGCGGGTTGGAAGCCACTAATCATGTGCTCGAGTTCCAGGTTACCCAGGAGTACACCGGGCAGCAAAAGCACCTCTGTTATTTGATTCCCCAGTGGAAGGAAATCCTTGATTTTGATACTTATGCCCGTGGGGAAGGATCGACGGTTAAAAAAGTGGTCAGCGGTGAGGTGTTTGGTAACCGTTACAGTGGCATAACTGCTGTGTCTAACATTGGGAGAGACATGAACTGGACGGGACATCCACTGGCGCAGGCGAACTTTTATGGCTACGGCCGCTTAATTTGGAACCCGAAGCTGACAGCCGAAAGCATTTCTGAAGAATGGATCAAACTGACATTCGGAACTGATTCGGAGGTCGTGGAAACCATCAGCAAAATGCTGCTAGATTCATGGAGCATTTATGAAAGCTATACTGCACCACTTGGTGTCGGCTGGATGGTCAACCCAAGTCACCATTATGGCCCGAACGTGGATGGTTATGAGTATTCCGTCTGGGGGACGTACCATTTTGCTGACTGCCATGGAATCGGTGTCGATCGAACAGTCGCCTCAGGTACAGGATATACTGCGCAATATTTCCCGGGAAATGCCGAAATTTACGAATCATTGGAGAAATGCCCCGATGAACTGCTCTTATTTTTTCACCATGTGCCCTATACGCACCAATTAAAATCGGGCGAGACAGTCATTCAGCATATTTATAATACTCATTTTGAAGGAGTAGAGAGAGTAAATGGGCTGATTGAACAGTGGGAAAGTTTGAAAGGAAAAATAGATGAGAAAAGGTATGAGGATGTTGCGGCACGTCTCGACATTCAAAAAGAAAACGCCAAAGACTGGCGCGACATCATTAATACGTATTTTTACCGTAAATCAGGAATCGACGACACCCTGGCACGGACGATATATTAAATCCTAAGCAAAAGAGCAGCAGAGGAATATTCCACTGCTGCTCTGTTTAGTACTGGTAAAAAATGTTTCTCGCGGGGTGCTTTCTTTAGCACCCCGCGAGAAACAGATATTACCAATTATGCAGTTATACAGTTTATTGTGTTGTTTCTCGTTCGATAAGCTGGAACCCGATGTATTCCAGCGCAGATTCGAGGTTTGCGACAGTTTTTGTTTTTTCACGTAATTGCTGGAGATCGAAATATTCGTGTTGGGCAACTTGAGGGGAGATCCCGGTCATAATTGTCTTGCTTCCCATAACTTCAAGGGCGTTCACGATATCGATCAATACTCTTGGGAACATCCCTTCGACAATGACCAGTCCGGTAAGGTCGATGATGAAGTGGTCAATTTCATTGCTCGCTGCATAATCCAGAACCACTCTCATGATTTTTTCAGCACGGAAATCATCAATAATACCTTGAATGGTGAGGATAGAAACACCTTTTGTGATTGGTACGATCGGCACATTCATATATGCCATGTTGAATTTCGTCTGGTCAAGCTCTATCAAATAGGAAATGACCTCTGCCATCGATTTCAAATATTCGATATCTTCGTCAGAGAAATCTTTTTCTTCTTTATCCATGACACACAAGGTTCCGAAAACTTCGCCTTTCATGTTTTTTAAGGTCACTCCAAGAAAACCTTTCACATTTAACAGGTCGGTAACTTCGAGCTGGCGGGTGATTTCATCCTTTGTCAGGTTAGCAGTGGTCATCACGTCTTCTTCATTCGAAATGATCAGACGACAATATGTACCGCCATACTCCACAGAATATCCTTCGGGGATGATTTGTTCCTTTTCATTATAGGAACTGAGCACGGTCATTTCATTTTTCCCTCGTTTTGTTACATACGCTGTATTGACGTTTAACTGCTTACTGATTACTTCAAACATCTTCTGTGAGGCTGTCCTTAAGGAATGAAAGTCAGAATTAGCTAGGTTATATTCATTAGACATAAGGTATTTCCTCCAAATAAGTTCTGTAAATTTAGATTAACATACATGAAAGTTTGTTTACCAAAATATTAAGTAAGGCATCTTTGTTTCGAGGTAATCGCGATCTTTGTCCAATGAGGCGCACGATTATAAATTATGTGGATCCAGCCGAACTTTTCGCCCCACTGAGATCCCCCTCTCTTTAAAAGGATAGTGGTATAATATTAGTAACTTTTCGATGATTTAATGGAACAAGGGATCATTACTATAGGAGGGAACGACATGGAAGTTTTTGAAACATACTTAGCAGGTATCGATGACCCAGATCACCGTGACCGAACCAAGGAAATTTTGGCGTGGGTTATTAATGAATTTCCGAATTTGGAACCAGAAATTAAGTGGAATACGCCAATGTTTTCCGATCACGGCACATTTATCATCGGCTTTTCCACAGCTAAACACCATTTGAGTGTGTCTCCTGAAGAAGCAGGCATTGCACAATTTGCCGACGATATTAAACAAGCTGGCTACAGCTCTACGAAGGGGTTGTTTCGGATACTCTGGAAAGAGCCTGTAAATTATGAATTGCTTAAGAAAATGATTGAATTTAATAGGGAAGATAAAGCGGAATATACGAAATTTTGGCGGTAGCAGCAAAATTTATAAAAGGAGTAGGACTACGAATAGATGGGAAGGATGTCCATCCGACTGTAGAGAGTTTAACGTAATAAACTATTAAAAAACGTCTAGGATCTCAGAACCTAGACGTTTTTCAATCTATTCTCTTTTTTACAAGTTATTACACATACCATAACAAAAGCTCATATGCGTTATTTTTTATATTGATCGATTGCTTGCTGCAGCTTCTGTGCGACAGCACTTGACGGTCCATTCAGTTCCCCGCTTGTAAGCGTGACTTTCGTCCGGCTTTCGTCCATTTCTAATGCCTCAGCAAATAATCCTCCTAGTCCTCGGGCACGGCGGTCTACTTCAAGCATGACATCGACATGATTTTCCTGTAAAAAGAAAATCACTTCCAGTTCATCTAAGTAGGAGCGATACTCTCCCCGCGGGGTGAATTCGAATTCCTGCACATATCCGAAGCGTTTAGATGCTTCCATTTCCACTTTTCTAAGGTGAAAGCCCAGGTTATTTTCCAATGCGTCTAATACTTTATTAATGTAGGGGTGCGGGGCTATTTTGATCGGATCTCTATCTTCGGGGTCAAGAGCCATTGGAATCTCCAGTCCAGTTTCAAACCAGATTGGAAGTCTTCCAAGGGAGGCAGGCACATGATAAGGAAGTTTGATAGAAAATGGCAGTTCTTTTGTTTCTCCCTCTTTGACAGTCAACTGATTGGAAATTGGATATTTCTCGAGCACCACTTTTTCTTTCACTTTTCTGTCATCCACTTCACGGATGGCTTCCGTCATGAGAAAAATGTGGATGGAATCGATGGATTGCTCCACATCGCCGCCTTTTATGACCACTTTACCGTGAACGTCTTCACCTGGCACAAATTGATCCTTCTCTAATTGCGTATCAACCTTTGCAGCACCAATGCCTACACTTGCTAATAGTTTTTTAAACATGTTATCTCCTCCTCTCCTTGATTATACGAAATTATACAGGAAAAGGATTCACATTTCTTTCTACGATGAACGGATGTTGCAACTCCCAAATACTGGTTCTCCCGGGGTGGAATTTTCTGGTTCTCCTGGGGTGTGATATTTGGCCTATCTTGTCTTTTTTACAGGAAATCAATAGGAGGTTTTTTGAAAATCTTCTATACTTAAGTTGCAAGCTTACTTACCAAAATTTTGTATAAATGGAGGTTATGTGCATGAAAAGAGTCATTACTAGTCGAATCTTAAGCCTTATGCTTATTTTTGTCATGCTGCTTGGTACAATGGCCGGTCCGGTCATGCCGGCTCAGGCTGAAGATCCAGCTGACAATCTGCTATTTTCGGAGTATGTAGAGGGTAGCGGTTATAATAAAGCTCTGGAAATCTATAATGGGACTGGCAGCCCTGTCGATTTATCGCAGTATACGATAGAGCTATATTCAAATGGTAGTACAAGTACTACGAGTACGTTTACACTCTCGGGAATGCTTGAAAGCGGGGAGGTTTATGTAGTCGTTCATAACTCTGCAGGAGAGCAGCTCCAGGGGGTTGCGGATGCAGTCAGTGGCGTTACCAATTTTAATGGAAACGATGCCGTGGTCCTGAAACAGCAGGAAGATATTGTTGATTCCATTGGCCAGGTTGGAAGTACGGCTGAGTTTGGGATCGATGTGACATTGGTGCGCAATGCAGATGTTACGGAAGGTGATTCCGAACCTTCGGATGCTTTTGATCCTTCTATCGAATGGGACAGTTTTGCAAAAGATACCTTTGATTATCTGGGAATCTATGAAATGCCCGAAACAGATCCGGTTGAACTGCAATCAATAGCAGAAGCAAGAGACGTTGAAAATGGTTCGGTAGTTAGAGTGAAAGGAACAGCGACTGCTTCCTTTGAAGCCGGAGGGCAGACAAACCTTTACATAAAAGACGAAACAGCTGGGATTATTGTCCGGGCACCTGGTTTGAATATGCAGCCGGGGGATGTCGTGGAAGTGCAAGGGGAAATGTCTGATTACTATGGCATGCAGCAGATCCTTACTTCTTCCGCAAATGTAAAGGTTGTTGAGGCAGGGAAAGGTGTCCCCGAACCCCAGTCTGTCACAGCAACTGATTTTTCTGAAGGAAATGGGGAAACGATCGAAGGCGAATTCGTAGCTGTTCGCGATGTTGAAATTACAGATGTTAACCAATACGGGGATTACACAGCGAAAGACGCGAGCGGAACATTTACCATCACTCCGGTTCAGGAAGGTTTACTCGAAACGGGTGAAACGTATGAACGCATCCAAGGTGTGGTGGAATACAGTTATGGTGAATATAAACTGGTCCCTAGAAATTCCGATGATGTCATCGATGTCTTATTTTCGGTGACAGCTGACCCAGAGTCCGGCGGTGTATTCGAGGGGACAAAAGTGGAACTGAAAACGTATGAACCAGAAGCAGAAATCCGATACACAACTGACGGAACAACACCGACGGCCGCAAGTACATTATATGAACAACCAATTGAACTTACAGCAGATACGACGATCAAGGCAGTCGCTGTCCGGAACAACGGAGAAACGAGTGAAGTCGCGGTATTCAACTACACCATTCTTGAGCCATTGGACGAAGTGGACATCCATGATATCCAGGCTGCAGGGCATACCTCCCCTTATGAAAACTATAAAGTAGAAAATGTTGAGGGAGTTGTCACGAAACTTGATGGCAACGATGGGTTCTACATGCAGACACAGGTTCCGGATGACGATATCGCCACCTCAGAAGGGATTTATGTATACAAAAGAAACTCAGGAGTGGAATTCGGCGATGTTGTATCGGTGACAGGGGAAGTGAAGGAGTGGCGGGAGGATGGCTATGATGATGCGGAAGACCTCCTAACGACACAAATCACTGCTGCCGATGTAACGGTTACGGATACAGGTGCTGCAATTCCCGAACCGGTGGTCGTTGCAGAAGACAGGGTGCAGCCGACAGAAATTATTGAAAACGATGCTATGACTGAATTTGACCCGGCTGTGGATGGATTGGATTTTTATGAAAGCCTGGAAGGAATGCTGATTCAGCTGAATGATGCAACAGTCAGCGGACCCATCAAATACGATGAACTGCCGGTTTTTGTGACAACCAGTGAAGATCAGCTGCGGACAGATGCTGGCGGATTGTTGATTTCCCCGGATGACTACAATCCGGAGCGGATGCTGATTGACGTCGAAGGATATGATCTGACCGCTAAAACTGGTGATTATTTCGAAGGAAGCATTACTGGCGTGGTCAGTTATGATTACAGCAATTTCAAAATCCGGCCGACCGGCGATTTTCCTGAACTCCAGGATGGAGGTACAGAACCGGAAGTTACCAAGTTAAAAGGATTGAAGCCGAAAATGACGGTAGCCACGTATAACATGGAAAATTTCCATGCCGGAACCGACCCGGAAAAAGTGGGGCGGATTGCTGAAACAATGGTCCATAATATGAACGCACCGGATATCATTGGACTGGTGGAAGTGCAGGATAACAGCGGTCCGACAGATGATGGCACTGTCGAAGCAGATGAAAGCTACCGCACTTTGATCGATGCCATTGAAGCAGCAGGCGGACCAACTTATAAGTTTACGGACATTGCTCCTGAAAACAAGGAAGATGGCGGTCAGCCGGGTGGAAACATCCGTGTCGGTTTCCTTTATAATCCTGAGCGGGTCCGTATGCCCGATAAGCCAGATGGTGAAGCAACGACGGCTGTAGAATATGGGGAAGATGGCTTGACCTTGAACCCTGGCCGTATCGATCCAACGAACGAAGCTTTCGAGGATTCTAGAAAACCTTTGGCAGCTGAATTCATGTTTAACGGGGAGCGAGTGATTGTAGTTGCCAACCATTTTAATTCAAAAGGCGGGGATGGCGCCTTGTTTGGAGCAGAGCACCCAGTTGTACTGGGAAGCGAAGAACAGCGTCTGGAACAGGCTGAAGTTGTTAATGGATTTGTACAGGACGTACTGGAAGTCGATCCAAAGGCAAACGTCGTTGTGCTCGGTGACTTGAATGATTTCCCATTCTCTGCGCCGATTGAGCTATTAGAAGGCGACATTCTCACGAACATGATGGAAAAACTTCCAGCAGATGAACGGTACACATATATTTACCAGGGGAATTCCCAGGTGCTTGACCATATTCTGGTCACCAACAATCTGGCTCACCGTACGAAAATTGATACGGTGAATATCAATGCAGACTTTTCCGAAGCACATGGGCGGGCGAGCGACCATGACCCTGTCATCGCTCAGATCCACCCGAAAAAATCCAATAAAGAATAAATAGCAAAAACAGCCCTGCCGATTTCCTGTTAAGGATGCGGCAGGGCTGTTTACTCGTCTGTGATATTTTAATAGGATTGCTAGCCCTTGCCGGTCTTCTCTGTGACAAACGCCGTAACGGCATGGCTTCGTTTAAGCTTGCCATAGGTGGACAGGCACATCGTTCTAATTATAAAAGCATTATCTGCCCATCCATCCACCATCTACCGTTATTATTTCTCCATTAACATAATCAGAGGCATGGGAAGCCAGAAAAACGGCTGCTCCTGCCATATCTTCGGGTTTTCCCCACCGGCCAGCAGGGATCCTCTCTAAAATCTGCCTGTTTCTTGTGTCGTCATTGATTAGGGCTGTGTTCATATCTGTACTCATATAACCAGGCGCGATAGCATTCACATTGACGTTTTTGGAGGCCCATTCATTTGATAAAGATTTAGTGAACTGTGCGACGGCTCCTTTTCCTGCTGCGTATGCAGGGACATTTAATCCGCCCTGGAAAGAGAGCAAAGAGGCTATGTTGATAATTTTCCCGTACCCTCGCTCGATCATTTTCCTGCCAACAGCCTGACATAGAAAAAATACAGACTTCGCGTTAACGTCCATTACTAAATCCCAGTCTTGTTCTGAAAAACTTTCAGAAGGGGAGCGTCGCTGTACACCCGCGTTGTTTACCAGAATATCAATCTGTCCGAACTCTTTTTCAACTTTTTGAACGAGTTCGGAGATTTTATTAAAGTCAGCCAGGTCAAAGGAGAATGTTTGGCATTTCCTGCCGAGTTGTCTGATAGATTGAGCAACTTCTGTTTCTTCTGCAGATCTTTGGACAATCGCGATATCTGCGCCTGCTTCTGCCAAGCCTTCAGCCATGCCACCGCCTAGTCCACGGTTTCCCCCAGTCACTAGAGCTGTTTTACCGTGCAGATCAAATAATTTCATCCTATCACCTTCTCTTCCTATGTATTTGACAATGAAGTATGTACCTTAATACTTTCTCTGTCTGATGACAAGGTACGGAAGGCTTATAAACTTCTAAACACTAGTATAAATGGCAGATCTGCCACCCATTTGTTTGAATTTTTAGAAAGCAGCGTTGACTAGCCCTGCCATAAGTAATAAACTAACAGGAAGTTTAAGAGGATACTGGATTTTTAATAGGGAAGTGATAGGAATGAATGAAAATAAACCAAATATTGTCCTGATCATGGCCGATCAGATGGCCCCAGACGTTGTGGCTGCTCTGGGACATCCGGCGGTAAAGACGCCGAACATCGACCGCCTGGTAGAGAGCGGGGTTACTTTTGATAATGCGTATTGCAATTCGCCGATTTGTGCGCCGTCGCGAGCATCGTTTGTGTCTGGGAAGCACATAAGTGAGATAGAAATTTTTGATAATGGCTCTGAGCTTTCTGCCGATACACCGACTTTCCTGCATCATCTCAGGAGAGGGGGCTATGAAACTGTTTTGGCAGGAAAGATGCACTTCGTCGGTCCGGATCAGCTTCACGGATTTGAAAAAAGGGTTACGACCGAAATCCACACAGCTGCCTTTGACCTGACACCGGACTGGTCTGAAGGAGTTTACCACAACCACGGAACCGGGGTGGAGCGTTTAAAAAACCCGGGTGTTTCTGAGCTCAACAATAATCTTGATTATGATGAAAAAGTCGTTCACCGCACGCTAGAGCAAATCCGTACGTTCAAACGGACGAAAAATCAACGGCCGTTCTTTCTGTGCTCTTCTTATTTCCATCCTCACGATCCTTTTCACATTACGGATGAATACTGGCGAATGTATGAAGATGCCGATATTCCGATGCCTGAGATTCCGGAAGGGCCGCTTGATGACATGCATCCGTTTAATCAGTGGATACAGAAGCACCATGAACGTGATATTTGTAAGCTGACGGAGGAAGAAATACATAAAAACCGCCGTGCTTATTATGGTATGGTGACTTATTTTGATGATAAAGTCGGGCAGATTGTCCGTGAACTTGAGCGGTTGGAAATGATGGACAACACGATCATCATGGTGACAAGCGATCATGGTGAAATGCTTGGAGAGCATGGTATGTGGTTTAAACGGACTTTTTATGACCCGGCTGCCAAAGTTCCGCTGATTATATCGAGACCCGGCATGTTTCCGCAAGGCAAACGCGTCCAAAAGGTGGTATCCCTTGTGGATTTGGCAGCGACCATCATGGAGCTCGCCGATGTCCCCGATCGTGACGAATGGACAGCAGAAATGGATGGCGACAGTTTTGCGAAATTGTTGAGGGAAGGACACGACGATAATTGGAAAGACGAAGCAATTTGCGAGTATTACGGGGAAGGCCCTATTCAGCCGATGGTCATGCTGAGAAAAGGCCGGTATAAGTATGTTCATGTTCATGAGCATAATCCCCTTCTGTTCGATTTGGAGACAGACCCGCAAGAGATAAACAATCTGGCAGAAAACAAAAATTATAAGCATGTACTGAATGAGTTCAGCGATCGTATCATGGATAACTTTGACCTGAAAGAAATTCGAGAAAAAATCACTCGAAGCCAAAGAGAGCGTATACTTGTAGCGGACGCCCTGCGGACAGGTAAGAAAACTTCGTGGGATCACAAAATAGATAACTAGAAGGAATGATATTTCATGAAGAATAATAAAGAAATTTCACCATGCTGTGCGGCTAGCAGAGAAAGGAAAGAAGGCGCAGTTGTCCAAACTTTTGAAGCTGACAAGTTGAAGGGAACATCCACCAGGTTCACAGAAAAAATGGTCAATGTCGACGGCGGAACTTTTCGAATGGGCACGGACGATTTGGAAGGCTTTCCGGCAGATGGGGAAGGGCCAGTTCGTGATGTTACTGTAGATTCCTTCTCCATCGATTCCTACGCTGTGACAAATAGGGAATTTGCAGTCTTTGTGGAAGAAACCGGATATGTTACCGATGCTGAAAAGTTTAACTGGTCGTTCGTGTTCCATCTCTTTTTACCGGCCGATTTGAAAAGAAAGGACAGACAGCTCCAGGCTACACCATGGTGGTTCGCTGTAGAAGGAGCAGACTGGCGCCATCCTGAAGGGCCGGACTCCTCAATCGAAGCAAAGATGGATCATCCGGTCATCCATGTTTCCTGGAATGATGCAATGGCATTTTGTGCCTGGGCAGGAAAGCGGCTGCCGACAGAAGCAGAATGGGAATACGCCGCACGAGGCGGATTGGAAAAAAATAGGTGCCCCTGGGGTGATGATCTGCTTGTCGATGGAAAGCATATGTGCAATATCTGGCAGGGTGAATTTCCGTTGAATAATACAGAAGATGATGGGTTTATCGGAACAGCACCTGTAAAAGCTTTCCCGCCAAATGGCTATGGACTTTATGAGATGTCTGGGAATGTATGGGAATGGTGCGCAGACTGGTTTCAGCGCCAACATGAGAAATTCGCAACCAATCCGAAAGGGCCGGAGAAGGGATCGGCGAAAGTGATACGCGGCGGGTCTTATTTATGCCACGATTCCTACTGCAACCGTTACCGCGTCGCAGCAAGAAGCTCCAATACGCCGGACAGTTCAACAGGAAACACCGGATTCCGCTGTGTTTTGGATAGATAAAAAAGCTGGGGCCAACCGGAAACCGCAGAAACGAAAGTTCCCGTAAGAAAGTGTTCTTTGCTCTCCGAGGAAGCTCGGGCGCTCGTCCGCGGAAAGGGAAGGGTCATTCGCTCCTGGGGGGAGAAAGGAAAAGCTCCACGAAGAAAGACGGTTTCTCCGTGGAGCTTAATTTTTTTCTTTTAATTCATGAAACACAAACTCGAAAAGTGCGGGCGAGTTTGTGTTTCAACTAACCAATTTGCAGCTATCCGGAAAAAGTGGAAGCCGTCACAATGCGATGATAGACGTTCCGGCCTAAGGCTCCTTCTGGCATTTTCCAAGGTGCATCATGATAAAGTCTTTCTTCTTCTAATTCTTCGATTTTTGTAATGTTTCCATCAAGCCAATCAGTCAACCGATCATCAGCAGTGTCAAGCCTGGTAATCACGCCGCCGTACCGGATGTCCAGCACTTCCCAGCCGAATGCCTTGTTGGTATCGAGCCATAACTTCCGGTGGGCACGTCTTAAGACCTCTACATCTTCCCGCAAATCACCGAGTTGTTTCACCATGGACGCAATCTTATCCTTGTCAAACGCATCATATGCTTTTTTCAGGTGAATGCCGATTTCTGCTTTTACACTTAGTACTTTTGCAAGCTGATGATAGAAAGCAAACAACGTTGACCAGCCTGGGTTACGTTTTTTTGCTTCCTCAAGCCGCTGAGTTAAACGCTGATAATGCTCATTCATTGGCAAGCCTTCGATATTGGCATCATATAAACCGATCAGTACATCCTGCCAGAGGAGGAATTTGGATGAGTGTGATTCTTTCAAGTTGTTTTCCATGACACCAGGTGTTTCGTCGAATTCATTCAGCAATAGGAAATCTTCCCATTCCCCGCCAGTGCAAAAACGGAATCGTTCAGCAAGCCGAACGGGATCTACTTCACGGGAATAGCCGTGTTCGGCAAACAATTGCAGGCCTGCGATTGCCGCCATCATTGGTGTTTCTGCCCCGTTGTCGCCCCACATTGTTGCAAATACTTCCTTTACACCAGTTTGCTTGCAAGCAGAAAGAGCGGCATCTGTCGTTTTACGTGCCAGGCCGTAATTGGGCGCGATTCCGTTCCATGTCCAGACGCCGCCGGCAAAAATCGGATCCGCCCCGAATTCCTGATGTTTTTCGATAAATGTCTGATAAAAGTTTTCATCCGTATGGTAATAGTCCCAGTAAACAAGCTGAAGGTTTGCTGGAATTGCATCCATCACTTCTTGTGGGATTTCAGCTTCCAGGTCGTAATAGCCACCTGTCTTTGAACCGAGCCGGAAATACATGTCGCTCCAAATCATTGGATGCAGTTCAAGTTCATCGGTAATGGCGACAACTTCCTTTAAATGTGCGTTCATGATCGAGAAACGGTCCTGATAGCCATTTTTCTCTAAATATTTCCCTAAACCGAGGGCATGGGCTTCGTCCATTCCGATATGTATCCTGGAAGTGCGGAAAGGGCGACTGGCGGAAGTGATCATGTCTTTGATGAAGTGATATGTTTTCTCTTCCCCGGCTAAAAGTATATCGTCTGTATCTTGGATGTCAGAGGCATAATTCCATTTTAACGCTTCTTTCAAATGGGCAAGGGTCTGAATGCAGGGAATCATCTCGATACCAAGAGCGTGTGCGTAATCATCGCATACCTTCAGCTCTTCTTCGGTATATCGGCCTCTCATATAGCCAAAGTACGGATATTCTTTGATTTCATAGGTGTCTTCGGTATAAAGCATGACGGTGTCGAGTCCCATCAGGGCCATTTTACGAAGCAGGCTGTGGACTTCCTCTACTTTCATGACTGCATTCCGGGAAACATCAAGCATAATTCCGTTCATCGTGAACTGGGGAACTTCTTTCTCGGAAAAGGCTTTTCCTTTTTGGAAATGTTCCAGAAACAGCCCGAAGGCTCGGTAAAAATGAATAGGTTTCTCGTAAGTGATCTTGCCATGTCCGTCCTGGTAAGAGACTTCAATCGGTCCTTTACTCTGAATAATCTCGATGGGGACGCCGCCTTCCTCGAAATTTACATCGAGTTCCATCGTGAGAAGTTCTAGTCCCTTCGCTAACCTTGAAATATCGCCTCGTAAATGAAATCGCATACAAAAAACCTCCTTGGATTATTTATCGATCATCCTCGCATACACGCCGGGGTGGGAATTCTCAATGGGGATCGCACCGAATTTTTTATGATAATAATCGATGGTCGTTCCGGACACCCAGCCGATGATCCCGTAGCCGTATCCCTGCTCTTTCATTGCGAGCAGGCATTCTTTTGTCAAAAGTGTACCGACTCCCTTGCCTCTTAATGTCTTGGAGACGCCGAGCGGGCCGAAGTATCCTTTCGCTGTTGCGTCGTAACAGGCAAACCCGCAAACCTGATTATTTTTTACCGCTATAAAGCATGATGCCGGCTGGTTGTATAGCGCAGCCTCTGCTTCATTGGCCCATCCATCGTTGAAATGCTCTTTTATGTAAGCGACGATCAGCTGTTTATCAAGCGGCAAGGCACGTTTAATGGCGATACCTTCAGACTCCAGCTGCTTTAGCTGTGAGATGTGTTTTTGCTCATATTTTTCCAAATCATAAAGCTTCACCAGCATGTCTGTATCCATGCTAAAACCTCCTTCATTCTTTTATTAACTGTTAACTTTATCAACTTTTCATATGACCGTATAGCCCCAATACAAAAAAATCGGCTAAAATGTTTCGAAAATTGTGTCGTCTTGTTGACGTGTGGTTTTAGTTAATTCATAATGGAATAAATCACAAAAAACCACTAAAAATCACAAAACTACACAAAAAGCTGACAAAAGGAGTCGTGTCCATGAATAAAAAAATTGCGATTCTTCATACCACCCCTGTGACAGTGGAGCCGTTAAAAAAACTCGCCGCGGAAAAACTTCCAGGCTTTAAAGTACACAATTTCGTTGATGATTCCATTTTACCGCAACTTATTGAAACAGAGGGAGATATCAGCAAGGTAAGAAACCGGCTGGTGCAATATGCGGCTTTTGCCGAAGAAACAGGAGCCGACGTGATTTTAAATGCGTGTTCCTCTGTTGGAGAAGTCGTTCAAGAGATGAAGGAAAAAGTGTCGATTCCGGTCGTACGCATCGATGAAGCGATGGCGGAGGAAGCAATCCGATCAGGCAGCAAAATCGGTGTTGTCGCAACCCTCTTCACCACCTTAGCCCCGACAAAGCGGCTATTGGAAGAAAAGGCACAAGAGCTCGGGAAAAATATCGAGCTTCACGAGAAACTCGCCGATGAAGCATATCAGAGGCTGACGGAAGGCGATAAGGAAGGTCATGATCGCGTGCTTGCGGAGGTGCTTTCGCAATTTGCAGAGGAAGTGGATGTCGTGGTACTCGCCCAGGCGTCTATGGCAAAAGTGGTCGAAACGCTCCCGGCCGATAAGCAGAAAAAATTCCTTTCCAGCCCGCTTTTAGGTATGGAGAGTGTGCAGGCGACGGTTGAAAGGGTTTACGGATGAGCCTGCTCGGCATCGATATCGGTACCACCCATATTAAAGCAGGCCTTTTCCGTGAAAACGGCTCGCTGATAAAGCTGTCGATTCAAAAAAATATCGTCCACCGGGATCAGTCGGGCCATTCCTATTATAATCCGGAAGAGATGTGGGAAATAACGACGAGGGCCATTCAGGAAGCCACAAGCGCTTACGATGAAACAATAGCTGCCATTGGTGTAACGAGTATGGCAGAGAGTGGGGTTTTATTGGACAGAAGCACCGGGAAAGCGAACTCACACATCATTCCCTGGTTTGACCGGCGGACCGAAGCCATTTCAGCAAGGATTGGAGAAACCATCGATCCTCTCGCACAGTTTCAAAAGACCGGCCTTCATAACAGCTACAAACATGGTCTCGCGAAGCTGTTATGGCTGAAAGAAAACGGCACCGGTATCACGGAGAATATGGTGTGGGTGTCGACATCAGACTATATCGCCTATAAGCTGACAGGAGAAATTGCAACCGATTACACGCTTGCCGCAAGGACGTTCGCTTTCCAGATTGATAAAAAAACATGGAATACCCCATTAATAGAGCAATTCAATCTTCCGGATGGTGTTTTCCCGGATGCACTGCCGAGCGGGAATCCGGTGGGCAATACATCTGCTGGAAATGTGGTGGAACAAGGTATCCCTGTCGCAGTTTCCGGCCATGACCATGTCTGCACGATGCTAGCAGCAGGAGTGGCCGACCCTGGTGTAACGCTCAATTCGATCGGAACGGCAGAAGCATTAGTCGGCTCCATATCGGAACGGGAATTAGGTGAAGCGGAATACCAGTCGGGCTTCAATTTTGGCTGCCATGTCATTCCAGGGAAGTATTTTTGGATGGGTGGCATCCAGTCTTCCGGAGGTTCGGTGGAATGGCTGCGCGACCAATTTTCTAATCAGGAGATGATTTCCTATGAAGCGATGGAGCAGCTGATTGACCAGGGAGACCAGACGCCGACCGGAATTCTTTATTACCCGTATTTAGCCGGCAGCGGTTCGCCTGCCCCTGATCCGGATGCAAAAGGTGCGTTTATCGGTTTGAGAGCATCTCATGGAAAAGGGGACCTCTATAAAGCACTGCTTGAAGGGACCGCCTACGAACTGAATTATATGAAAAAAGCGGCAATGGAGATGGATCTCGGGGAAGTCTCCCGGTTGATCAGCGTTGGCGGAGGTACCAACAACAAAACGTGGATGCAGATTAAAGCCGATGTCACCAATTGTAAACTGACGATTCCTGAAATATCAGAAGTGACCCTGCTTGGAGCAGCTCTGGTAGCGGGGAGAGGCTGCGGGCTGTATGAGAATACGGAAGAAGTCCTTGATATCGTCAGGGAAACGAGGCGGAAACAAGTGACTCCAGATGAAGATAACCATCGTCGTTATAGCCGGATTTTTGAGGAAGGGTACCTGCCGCTGCAGCAGCCGCTTCGAAACTTTTACCGGACAACCCGGTAACCCAAATAAAAGGAGATATGTAAATGACAAAGAAAGTAGAATTCAAAAACGTTGTGACATTGAAAAAAGCACTGGAGGAAGCAGAAAAAGGCAGTTATGCCATCGGCTCCTTTGCTGCCAGATATACAGATATGATTCCTGCGATTTTACGGGCAGGTCAAAAGCGCCAATCACCGATGATCGTGCAGATTTCCCAGAAGGAATTGAACCGCTATCATATTACACCGAAGGAAGTCGGCGAAGCTTTTTATCAGGCGATGGAGGATGAAAAAATCACGGTTCCAACTGTGCTGCACCTTGATCATACCAAGGATTTGAGTGTAATTAAGGAAGCAATTGAAGCAGGATTCACGTCTGTGATGATTGATGCTTCCGAGCATCCACTGGATAAGAATATCGAAATAAGTAAGGAAGCGGCAGATTACGCCCATTCCAAAGGTGTTTCTGTCGAGGCGGAGCTTGGGCAGATTGGAACGACTGATTTCATCGAAACCGATAAGGATGAAGAGTTGTATACAGACCCGGAAGAAGCGCTGCAATTTGTCAATGAAACAAAAGCGGACGCATTGGCAGTATCGGTCGGAACGGCCCATGGGGTTTATAAAACACGCCAGCCGAAGATCGACTTGGACCGCTTGCGCGCAATCCGTAAATTGACACCCGTTCATTTGGTGCTTCATGGAGGTTCAGGAGTCCCGGCAGAAATGATGCAGGGTGCAATGCGTTTGGAAGATGGCGGTGTAAGTAAGGTGAACATCGCGACCGATCTTGAAGTCAGCTTTTTGGAAGCCCTGGGCAGGGAAGAAAGAATGACTAACCAGGAATGTAAGGACCTGCCTGCTGATGAAAAGGCGCGCGCTCTTGAAGCTGTGGAGGCGACGGTCATTGATAAGATGGATAATTTCGTCCAAAGCTCCGATAAAGCAGACAGCTTCCAGTATGAATAAAAAGTAACGACTGTGGATTACGCTAGCTTCAGCTCCTGCCCCCTCGAGGTCTTAAGCCAATCCTCTCTGTGACAGAAAGCGTCACGGCGAGGCTCGTCTTAAGCTTGTCAGGGGCGAGCAAGGCGCTTACGCTTTTGGTACATCCAGCTTCAGCGCCTACCCCCTCGAGGTCTTAAGCCAATCCTCTCTGTGACAGAAAGCGTCACGGCGAGGCTCGTCTTAAGCTTGTCGGGGGCGAGCAAGGCGCTTACGCTTTTGGTACAATGCAGTAATCAATAAAGCAATTTCGCTGGGAGGAATACGAAATGGAAACCAGAACATACATCCAGCAGACAGAAGAAGCAGGTTATGAGTTGACGTTCTCCCCAACTTTTCTGGACGGGAAAAACGCGGGGCTTAAGCTTCGTTCACTTCTCCAGACTACAAGCCTGGAGGAAAATGAACATGTAAGCATCGCAAATGTCCAGGAAGTGGAAAATGGCCTGCTGCTGACAGGACAATCCGCGCACTTTCGTGTAGAAGCTATTCTTACGGAAAGGGACAAATCCTGTTCCTATGTGGATGTGAAAATGAAAGTGGAATATATCGGTGAAGATGGACTTGAAACAGGCATCCAAATCCGCTGCGACCTCCTTGGAGGCGGGCAGCCGACATGGATGATTCCTGGTGCTTTTTATAAGGAAAACCGCTTCTCCCACAACACGCGTATGTACCCGCGCTACGACTATGCAGGTGGCGATGTCGATGCCCTCGAGTCTGACTACTGGGCGTTTAGATCCGACCGGGCAGCTCTTCCGGCTGTTTTTGCCTGGAATGAGCAGCTATGTGGTGCTTTGTTTACAGAGGAAGTGTCAGACCTTGGTCTGAGTGGTTTAGGTTTTCAGGGGAATGCCGATGGTACGGCAATCTGGCTGAATTATCCGTATCGGGAAGAGCCGATTACTTTCCATAGTCCGGTTGATCCTCATCCGGCGGATTGCCTGAACCACACCTGGAAAAACGGTGAGCAAGTGACGGTTTCCTATAAAATCTACACAGGAAGTCCTGATCTACATAGCTACGATCCGTTCGTCAGAGAGCTTTACCGGGAGCACCAAAGCGATTATCCCCTGAATCCATGGGTGGACCTGGAAAAAGCGGCCGAACTGACCGCACATGGCCTTCATGAATGGCATTATGATGAGGAGCATCACATTTTAAAGGAAACGGCGGCATTCGACCGTGAATTCAATGGTAATGTCGGCGGGCAGGGCGACCGTCCCCATATGCATGTCGGCTGGGTAAGCGGTGCCCAATATGCGTACGCTTTGATGACTTATGGCCGAAATAAACAAATTCCTTCCTATACGGAGGCTTCTGTAAATGTCATGGACAAGATCGCAGAGGGGCTTTCTCCGATAGGCATTTTCTGGGCTGAGTGGAAGGTTGGCAAAGGCTGGGGTACCGGCTGGAATCCAAACAATAAATGGCTGCAGGCGAGAACCGTGTCGGAAGCGACATTGTTCATGACCCGTGCACTTACCTTTGAACGTACCCATAATCAGTCACACCCTGACTGGGAAAAAGCAGCCCGGGCGAACCTTGATTTCGCGGTGAAATGCCAGCGGGGTGATGGGAATTTCGGATCCTATTACCATTCGGAAACCGGTGAGGTAGAAGAATGGGACGGTGCCGGTGGTGTTCTGTGGATTGCTGCCTTACTTGAAGGTGCACGTTATTTTGAGAATGAAAGCTACCTGCAGGCTGGGGTTAAAGCAGGGGCTTATTATGAAAAATTCCTCCGGGAGGAATTCATTTACGGAGCTCCGGAGGATGTTCATCTGACACCGACTTCAGAAGACGCCTATAACGCCGTTGTTGCTTATGTATTGTTATATGAAAACGACAAAGATGTTAAGTGGCTTGAACTGGCCAGGCATGCAGCCGATTGGATGATGACCTTCCGGTGGACATATAACCTTGCTTTTCCTGAATTCACGATGCTGAATCAGCTGGACTTCCGTTCCCGCGGGGCAGATCAGGCATCGCCATCCAACCAGCATCTTCATAATTATGGGTTGTTCTGCGTTCCGGAAATGCTCCGGCTGTGGAAGTATACTGAAGATGACTATTATCTAGACCGTACCCGGGACAATCTTGCCTGTTTCCTCCAATGTATTGCAAGAGAAGACGGAGATTTCAATGCATATAAAGGCATGGTCACAGAACGTTACTACAATACAAACTGCTTTCAGCCAAAAGGAATGCTGCTTACTTTATCTCATGCCTGGTCCGTCGGTGTCATTCTTTACGCTGCCCAGGAAGCAGCAGAATTTGCCGGGGATTTGAAATTGTGAGGTGGCAGATATGAGTGAAGAAGCAGGATTGATCACACAGCTTCAGGAAGTCGGGAAATACATGATGGATAATGACCTTGCCTGGGGCAATGCCGGCAACATCAGCGCACGTTCATCAGAAAACGAATTTTTGATAACGGCAAGTGGCACTTATATGGGAGAACTCGGTGGCGATGATTTTGTTGCCTGCTCCCTCTCCGGAAGTAACGCCACGTCAGATAAGAAGCCGTCAAAAGAAGTTCCGATGCATACAGCGATATACAGCAGGCGACCGGAAATAACAGCGGTCCTGCACGCATCGCCGTTTTACAGTACGCTGATTGCGTGCTCGGATATAGCAATCCCCTCAGAATTGTTTGTCGAGTCGATGTATTATCTAGAACGGGTCGAACGTGTGCCATATGAGCATCCGGGTTCAGAGGCTCTCGGAAAAGCGGTGGAGAAACATGCCGAGAAGGCGAATGTCCTTCTGCTCGAGAACCACGGCGTGCTGGTTTTCGATGAATCGATCAAGGAGGCACGGATGGCGCTTCAGACACTGGAGTTCGCCAGCAAAATGCTGGTGGAGGCAAAATCGGCAGGTATTGATTTGAATAAACTCCCTTATTATAAAGTCCACGAGTTTCTGCACCATGCAGGCTATAAACCGCGAAGGAGGTGGGAGGGCTCATGATTGGTGTCATTGCAGACGATATTACCGGCTCGAACGATATCGGCGTGATGTTCCGTTCGTCCGGGTACAGTGCGGATGTTCACAGCTTTTCCCGGAATGTCCTCGATGAAATACTGGCTGACCGCCCGGACGTATTGATTTTTGATACGGACAGCAGGCTGGATGACGCCAGGACCGCTTATGAAAAAGTGTTTCAGGCGACAAAATCGATGCAAAAAGCTGGGGCGTATCAGTTTTTCAATAAAACATGCTCGGTGTTCAGAGGAAATATCGGAGCGGAATTCGATGCGATGCTGGATGCGCTGGAGGAAGAATTCGCGGTAGTGGTCGTCGGTTTTCCCAAAAATGGCCGGCTTACTGAAAACTCGATTCATTACGTAAATGGTACGGCACTTGCATCCTCCCAGTTCAAAAATGATCCTGTCCATCCGATGACAGAATCTGATTTGACGGAAATCTTAAAAAACCAGACTGAGAGAAAAGTAGGCGCGCTTCACCACAACGTGCTCAGTCAGGGGCGGGAAGTGCTTCGTGATGAAATCCGCCGGGTGAAAAATAGCGGTGAGGTCAACTACCTGATATTGGATGTGACCAGCCAGGAGGACCTTGCAAAGATCGCCTTTGCTGTCCAGGATGAAAAAATCCTGTGTGGAAGTTCGGCACTTGGAGAGGAAATCCCGAAGGTGAAAGCGAAAGAAAGTAAAGGGGATAATGAGCTTCCATTTCCTGAATGGATGGAAGGAAAAGGATTGTTTTGTGCTGCAGGCAGCCTGACACCGCAGACGATCGGGCAGGTTGCCTACATGAAAGAACAAGGCTTTCATACGGTAGAATTTGATACTCTTTCTTTCCTGAGACATGCAGATCCTGATACGGTCATTTCAGAATTGAAGGAAGCAATTACCACTAAAATGGTGCAAGGGCATCATGTTATCCTCCATTCCAGTAATGACCCGGAGAAAGTCCGGGAGACCAAGGAAGATGGGTTAAAGCAGGGGTATGATAACACGGCAGTTTCCAGGCTCATTTCCGATCAGATTGCGGAAATCACATTAAACGTATTGGAAAGGACAGGGCAGCGAAGGTTCGTAATAGCCGGAGGCGATACATCTGCAAAAGTTTGCCAGGCCCTTGGCATCAAAGGAATAAGGATCTGGAAAGAGATCCAGCCCGGCGTTCCGTCCTGTCTCTCCCATAAGACTCCTCCATATTTGTTCGTGCTGAAGTCCGGCAGCTTCGGTTCCCCGGATTTCATTGAGCTTGCTTTTGATCATTTGTCCGAATAGGAGAAAGGGGGCAGAAAAATGATTGTAGATGAAAGAAGAAATAAAATTAAGGCGATACTCGCAGAAAAAAGAAGTGTAAAGGCATCAGACCTCGCTAAGGAATTCAGCGTCTCCGAAGAAACGATTCGACGTGATTTGAGCAAGCTGGAAAAGGATGGGCTCGTCAAAAAAAATTACGGCGGTGCCATCCTTGTCGAAGAGCTGAAAAAGTTTGACCCGGCGCCAGTGGAAGAGCGGCAGCAGAAACATTATAAAGAGAAAAAACTGATTGGTGAAAAAGCCGGGGAGCTTGTTGAAGATGAACAGATCATCATCATTGATGCCGGGACGACGACATGGCACCTGTCACGTAACCTTCAGGATCGGTCAGGACTTATGGTCATATCCAATGCCCTCAATATTGCAGAAGAGTGCAGCAAGAATGATACCGACGTATTCGTGCTCGGCGGGAAGCTTAGGAAAAAGACGATGAGTATGGTAGGACCGCAGGCGGAAGCAGAGCTTGCCAAATACAATGCTGCTTATACCTTTCTCGGTACGTCCGGCATTTCGCCGAAACGGGGGTTCACAAGCTTTGATTTGTATGAAGCGGCCGTCAAAGGGGCGATGGTCGATGCCGGGAATAAAATTGTGATCCTTGCCGATCACAGTAAATTCAATAAAGAAGGTCTAGTTTCGTTTGCCCAGTTCAAGGACGTCGATATTCTTGTAACCAGCGACCTGGTTGACAAGGACATCCTGAAACAAATCAAGGAAGCTGGTATCGAAGTGATCGTCACACCAGTCGCTGATGAACTGGCAGTCTTTGAAGAAAGCAGTTGATGGTGAAGGAGGGGTTCTATGGATAAGGAAATAACCAGACTGATCGATAAATACAATGACCTTGAGGGATGCAGGAAGGATATCGAACGCACGGCACAGCTTTTGATTTCCAGTTATCAAAATAGCGGCAAGTTATTGTTATGTGGAAACGGCGGAAGTGCCGCGGATTGTGATCATATTGTCGGCGAACTGATGAAAGGTTTCGCCTTGAAACGGCCGGTCACTTCCTCCTTCAGGGAAAAATTAGCGGCAGATTTCCCTGAAGACGGGGAGTTTATGGCAGATCACCTGCAGGAGGCACTGCCCGCAATCTCCCTTGCGAGCCATGCCGCATTAAGTACCGCATTCAATAACGATGTTTCTCCTGATATGGTATTTGCCCAGCAGGTCTATGGTTATGGAGAAGAGCACGACGTCGTTCTCGGAATCAGTACATCCGGAAATTCCAGAAATGTAGTCAATGCCATGAAAGTTGCGAAAGCGATGGGACTGACTACCGTAGGGTTGACCGGCGAAAGTGGCGGGAAAATGAAAGACTTATGCGATGTGACCATCCGTGTGCCATGGCAGGAAACCCTGGATATACAGGAACGCCACCTGCCAATTTATCATGCCCTCTGTATTCTGTTGGAAAAGGAGTTTTTCGGATCATGAAGCTGCTTGCTGGAATGGACATTGGAGGAACAAAATGCGCTGCGTCACTGGCGGAATGGAGTGAGGAAGGACTGAATATTCTCACGAGAAGAGAATTTCCTACTTCTGGAACCCCATATGAAGTCATCGATCGTCTATCAGAAATACTGGAAGACATCATGACTGAACATGATGCGAATAAGGTTGAAGCAATCGGAATCAGCTGTGGCGGGCCGCTTAACAGCAGAAAGGGCGTCATCCTGTCCCCTCCAAACCTTCCTGGCTGGGATAACATTGAGATTGTATCCAGGTTAGAAAAAAGGTTTGACACTCCTGTCGCTCTTCAAAATGACGCCAACGCAGGTGCGATGGCAGAGTGGCGCTGGGGAGCAGGGAAGGGAACATCCAATATGATTTTCCTTACCTTCGGAACTGGTATGGGGGCCGGGCTGATTCTGGATGGCAGGTTATATTCCGGAACGAATGACCTGGCTGGTGAAGTCGGACATATCCGGTTAGAAAATGATGGACCAGTCGGCTTTGGCAAGGCAGGTTCCTTTGAAGGCTACTGCAGCGGGGGAGGAATCGCAAGGCTCGCCATTCAAAAAGCGGAACAGGCGATTGCTGAGGGGAACGCTCCATCTTACTGCCAGACGAAAGATGAGCTCGAAGCTATAACAGCAAAAAAAGTCGCTATGGCTGCCAATGAAGGCGATAAGACTGCACTTGAAGTATTTCATATAGTAGGAAAACAGCTGGGCAGAGGTGTGTCTACACTGATTGATATCTTGAACCCGGAAAAAGTGATTATCGGCAGCATTTACGGACGCCAGCAGGAATTACTGGAACCGCTTCTTTACGAAGAATTGAAAAAAGAAACAATCGACCTTTCCCTTTCTGTCTGTGAAATAACACCGACAGGACTTGGAGAAAGCATCGGTGATTATGCAAGCTTTTCTGTAGCTTTACTGGCCTTAGAAAACAGGTAAAAATAGGAACCATTTTTGAAAGCGGTCTCAATTTAAAGGATGCAATTCAAGGAGGTACATAACCAGTGAGTAAATTGAAAGTAGGTGTCATCGGGTGCGGAAATATCAGCACGATTTACCTGACAAACTGTCAGCATTTCCAGTCACTCGAAATCTATGCTGTTTCCGATTTGGATATGGACAAAGCGCGTGCAAAAGCAGAGGAGTTTTCCGTGCCGAAAGCATACACGGTGGAAGAACTTCTTGCCGACGAGGCCATTGACATCGTCCTGAATTTGACGATTCCAGCCGTACACGGTGAAGTAAGCCTGCAGGCGCTGGAGGCTGGAAAGCACGTATATGTGGAAAAACCACTCGCCATTTCGCTGGAGGATGGCCGGAAAGTCGCTGAAACGGCAAAAGCAAAAGGACTGAAAGTAGGCGGTGCCCCGGATACATTTCTCGGCGGAGGTATTCAGACATGCATCAAGCTGGTCGAAGATGGATGGATCGGCCGTCCCGTCGCCGCAAATGCCTTTTTCATGAGCAGCGGTGTCGAAGCATGGCATCCGAATCCGGATTTCTTTTATCAGGTCGGAGGCGGGCCGATGTTTGATATGGGACCGTATTATTTAACAGCCCTGATTACAATGATGGGAACGGTGAAACGAGTGACCGGATCAGCAAGCACATCATTTGAGGAACGGGAAACACCGACAGGCAGGAAAATACCGGTAGCGATTCCGACCCACATCGCAGGTGTCCTCGACTTCGAAAGCGGAGCAGTAGCATCACTGGTAACCAGTTTCGATTCCTGGGGGAATAATCTGCCGCGAATAGAGATTTATGGGGAAACAGGTACACTCAGCGTCCCAGACCCGAATACTTTCGGCGGTCCGGTCAAATTCCGCAGAAAAGAAGAGAAAGAGTTCCATGACGTCCCGCTTACCCATGGCTATACAGAAAACAGCCGTGGCATCGGCCTTGCGGATATGGCAGAGTCGATTATCGAGGACAGGCCGCACCGGGCAAACAGTGATTTGACCTTCCATGTCCTTGAAATCATGCACGGTATCCATATCGCGTCAAATGAAGGAAGGCACTACCCGCTTGAAGGTACGGTCCAACGTCCGGAACTGCTTGATATGCATAAAAAATTCTAAATCTGTAGAAATGAGGGAATCCAGATGGAAAATATCGGATTGCAATTATTTTCAGTCAGAGAACAGGCAGAAAAGGATTTACCAGGAACATTACGTCAGCTGGGTGATTTCGGTTATAAAAGCGTCCAGTTTGCAGGATTTTTCACATTCACTCCGGAGGAAATCAGGTCCGCTTTAGACGAAAAAGGAATGAAGCCTGCAGGAGCCCATGTAGGTATCGATCTTCTTCTGGGAGATAATTTCGAAAAGACGCTTCGCCAGCAGGAAACGATCGGGAACAACCTGATCATCTGCCCGGCATTACCAAAGGAAATGAGAAGCTCCCGGGAGGAATATTTGAAAACGGCTGACACGTTGAACGAAATCGGCGAAAAATGCAGACAAGCAGGATTTACGTTTGGATATCATAACCATGACTTTGAATTCGAGACCTTTGATGGAACAACAGGTTTTGATCTGTTGTTTGAAAACACCGATTCAGCCCTTGTGAAAATGGAACTGGACTGTTTCTGGGCGGAGTATGCCGGATATGACCCGCGCGATCTTATGAATAAATACGCTGACCGCTGCCTTTCTCTCCACCTGAAGGACCTGGCTACTAAAGGAGATAAAAAAGTGAGCACTACCATCGGTGCCGGAGAGCTTGATCTGAATGATTATGTTCAGGTAGGTAAAGGAAACGGTGTTGATTGGTTTGTCATTGAACAAGAGGATTTCGAAGGCGATCCGATGGAGCTTGCTGCGGCCAATTTAGACAGTCTCCTTCAAATAATAGAGAAGTAATAACGACCTTTAATTTTTTCCTAATAATGGGAACGTTCCCGTTAATTCGCAATTAAATGTGAGGTGTCGTCTTTGGTACAGGGATACAAAAAAGTCCGGATAGGCGATAAGAAGCTGCCTGTTTTATATGACGTGGATGCAGTAGTTGTCGGTGGTTCCTTTGCCGGTGTCTCAGCTGCTAAAGTATTGGCTGAAAATGGCAAGAATACAGTACTGGTGGAGCCTCGGACCTATCTGGGAAGAGAAGTGACCGCTACACTTCGGCCGTGGATCAGTGGTATATCCGGCGATACAGTTCCAGCAGTAATAGAAAAAGCGTTAGGGAACGATTTCACTTCCGCAGAAACTCCTTTATATCCTGATGGAGTGAAGCGAAACCTGGAGGATGCACTCCTTGATGAAAAGGTAGAGCTGCTATATGCAAGCCAGCCTGTCGGGCTTTCTACAGACAGTGATGGGAAGAAACTTCTCATTATCGGGAACAAATCCGGCCGTCAGGTTATCCGTACAAAATTAATTATTGATGCTACGGAAACCGGCAGCGTCATCAAGCTGACAGGTCAGGAATTCAAGCCCGTAGAAACGAAGACCAGTTACCGGAAGACGTTGGAAATGTACCGTACCGATCGTATGGATGAAGATGAGGTTTCTGTCCCTGAATCCCTCGGTATCAAAGACAACATTGTCCGGATTCATAAGGGATATCTGGAAAATGGCCATGTGTACCTCGAGTTCGAACTCGATTTTAATAATAAACAAAACACAATGGAGGCTGCTATGGAGCGGGAAATCGCTTCACGCCATACAACGATTCAGCTTGCCGAGCATTTCATTCATTCCCAAGAGGCATTTAAAAATGCTTACCTGGCTGCTTCCTCTTATGAATTACAATCGCCAGTGACAGAACAGATGAAGAAGAATGCCGGTCATCTCGGTACAAAATCAGCCGCAATAGCTGATTTTGCCAGTGAAGATCCAAGAGTCTGGTGCCTGAGTGAGCTTGCACCGATAACAAACGCTGAGGAAGTATTCCAGAATCCCGTAACGTCTGCTGCTTTTGGTGAACAGTTTGCCCATCAGCTGATTAAGGTATGGGACAAACAGGTTCAGATACCTTCCGGGACAAAGGAAAGCGCAGAGGAGCCTGAACTTCAAGACTCCCTCTTAACTGTAAAGGAACTCGATCAGCCGCAGCGGGGACGGACTTATAGTCGGAAATTCGTGGAAGGATCAGACATTCCGGTTTTAAAGGAAACAGACGTCCTGGTCGTGGGCGGAGGGACAAGCGGAGCAAACGCTGCGATTACAGCTGCCAGGGAAGGTATGGACACCATCCTGTTGGAAATGAATCCGGGGCTTGGCGGGACTGCCACCTTTGGTGCTGTCGACAGCTATTGGTTCGGACGTCGCGGGGGGTTCAACAAAGAAATCACCAGCTGGGTCAATGACATCCATAAGCGAATCAATCATAAAAGTCCAAAGTGGAATATCGAAGCCAAGATGTATGCTTTATTGAAGGAAGCGGAAGCAGCGGGAGTGAACACCTACTTTCATGCCGTAACAATCGGAACCATCATGGAAGGAAGCAGGGTGTGCGGAGTAGTTGCTGCTTCGAAATGGGGGACATACGCTGTCCTTGCTGAAACGGTCATTGACGCAAGTGGAGACGGGGATGTCGCTGCGTTTGCAGGTGCTGATTACATTTATGGTTCAGAACGGGACCATATCGTCATGTGGTATTCCCTTGCCCAGTTCGCCAAACCAGGAAGGAGCCAGAATAATTTTACGAGTATGGTTCATGTCTCTGACATCGAAGATTATACCCGGGCGATTTTGGCCGGCAGAAGGAGGAAGCGGAACCGTGATGTCCATGATCACGGCATCTATGTGGCCTCAAGGGAAACACGACATATCCTCGGAGATGTGGTCATGTCATTGACCGATCAGCTTCGGCATCGGAAATGGGAGGATGTCATCAATATTCATTTCAGCAACCATGATATGAAAGGGAAGAATGGTGCGGACTGGATGCATCTTGGGCTGATTCCTCCCAACCTGGAAATCGAAGTGCCATACCGGATGCTGTTGCCGAAAGGGCTTACTGGTATGATTGTTGCCGGAAAAGCGATTTCCGCCACGCATGACGGATTCGCAGCCATCCGGATGCAGGCTGACCTTGAAAACCTTGGCGGGGTAGCGGCTCTTGCTGCTGCACAGGCGGTAAAGAATCGGCAGCTTCCTCATGAAATCGATGTGAAGCAATTACAAAAACGGCTTGTTTCAGCGGATATTTTGCCAGAAGGGATTGTGGAACGCCAAGTGAAGAATCACTCCTATACGGATGAGGAGCTTCAATCATTGGTTGATTCCCTCACAGGTGACACGCCGCTTTATCTTTATGCGGATATGGAAATAGATGAAGTATTTACGGAAAAGATCCCATTCGTTGAGGTTTGTACGGCAGGCCCAAGAGTCATACCGTTTTTAAAACGGGCGTTGGATGAGGCAGAGAAATCCGAATGCAGGAAAAGACAGCTGGTCCTCGCCCAGGCACTGGCTATGTATGAGTCTGACTACGGTGTTCCTGTACTTTTAAGAGAAATTGATAAGGCACTGGCCGGCGAGAAATTACCTGAGCGTGACAACATCATCCGTCATACACAGCTGCCGCCGGACCAGGGAGCCATGCCTGACGTCGTCTACCTGATCTATACAATCGGCATGACTAAAGATAAGCGAAGCCTGCCTGTCTGGAGGAAGATTGCTGAAAGAATCGACCCTTCGGTAGAAAATCTGAAGGATATGTACAAAGGGACATTCTATTATATCGATGCTGTCTGTTATGGGGTGGAACGACTTGCCGATCAGGAATGCATTCCTATTCTGGAAAAGTTATATGCGCATGGAACCATCTGTAACCAGCAAAAATCTTCCGGCTTTGATGTCGATTACTTTAAAGAACGCCAGGCTATGCTGGATTTGAGCATAGCCCGTGCCCTTGCCAGGTGCGGAAGTATGGAAGGGTATCGGATTCTCGTATCCTATCTGCATGACAACCGCTCCCTTTTAGCTGAACAGGCCCATACGGAACTTGTGAGGATTACCGGGGTGGACCATGGGAAAAACACGCATGACTGGCTGGAATATCTGGAAAATAGGAGTGGTAGTCTCCCAGTTGTCCCGGTAGAGTTGAAGCTTGATATGGAAAAAGTTCCTGTCCCTGATAGATAAATAGACAGATGTTTTCTGAAGGATAACTGCTTGAGTAAGACTGAATCTGTTGGATGGAAATACTAGGGATACCGCATGCCGAAGCCACTGAACAACTGAAGATCTATGGAAGGTAGAATTAAAATGTGTCTCATGAATCGCTTGTCGGTGGATGCTTGCCGCGGGCACGGCCTCAGCTAACTTGGTCAAGAAAGTCACTTGCCCAAGTGGATCTTCGGCTCGCGCTGTTCCCGCAGGCGTCACCACCTATCGCTCATCGGTGGCAGCAACGGTCAATCTAAAAAGAACAATTTTCGTATACTTGTCATTTAAAAATTTTCACTATGCCCAGGACTTTTTGCGAAATTTTATATTTCCCTAATACAACAAACTTTGTTCTTTTAGATTAGAAAGTACTTTTTCGGAGGAGCTTGCTGCTTGCCCGCGGAAAGTTAGTATATTTCTTATCTCCAAGGATGTACATGATAGAAAAAAAGGAGGAGTCACAATGAAAGAAAAAACGTTGCATATGATCGGGAACGCTCACTTGGATCCTGTCTGGCTATGGCAATGGCAGGAAGGGTTCCAGGAAACGAAAGCAACCTTCCGCTCAGCACTGGATCGGCTGAAGGAATACGATGATTTTGTTTTCACATCAAGTTCAGCTGTGATGTATGAATGGGTGGAAAACAATCATCCTGAAATGTTCCAGGAAATAAAAGAGCGAGTCAAAGAAGGCCGCTGGCAGATTTGCGGAGGATGGTGGCTGCAGCCGGACTGCAACATTCCGAGCGGGGAGTCGTTTGCAAGACAAGGGCTCTATGGTCAGCGCTACTTCCAGGAAAAATTCGGGGTCACAGCTAACGTCGGATACAATGTCGACAGTTTCGGGCATGCCGGAATGCTTCCTCAAATATTGAAGAAAAGCGGCATGGACCACTATGTATTCATGCGTCCTGGCCCTCATGAAAAAGGATTGCCTGGCCGGTTGTTCTGGTGGGAATCAGATGATGGCTCACAGGTCATGACCTTCCAGATTCCATTTGAATATACAACCTGGGGGAAAGATTTAGAAAAACATGTTCATCGCTGTGCCAAGGAAATCAAAGAACCAGTAGATGAGCTGATGAGTTTTTATGGTGTCGGGAACCATGGCGGAGGCCCGACGATTGAAAACATAGAAAGCATCAAGCGTCTCAATGAGCAGGAAGACACACCGACACTGTTGTTCAGCTCTCCGAATCAATTTTTTGAATCTGTAAAAGAAAAAGAAACACCGCTGCCTGTCGTCCATCACGATTTGCAGAACCATGCGAAAGGTTGCTACTCGGTTCATTCACCTGTGAAAAAATGGAACAGGGAAGCGGAAAATCTGCTTGCTGCCGCCGAGAAATTCTCTGTTATTGCGGAGCGGACGACAGGGCAGCCATACCCCAATGACTACGGGAAGGCATGGAAGAATGTGCTTTTCAATCAGTTTCACGATATTTTAGCTGGAACCAGTCTGGAATCGGCTTACGAGGATGCCCGGAATATGCATGGGGAAGCGATGACCATAGGTGAACGTGGCTTGAACTATGCTGTCCAGTCGCTCTCCTGGGACATTGATATTGAACAGGAAGAAGGCATGACGCCAATCGTCGTTTTCAACCCTCATTCCTGGGATGTGAAAACGAATGTGGAGATCGAGTTTACCCGGCTGAAGGAAGATCAGCTGCTGACGGATGAAAATGGCAATGAGGTGCCGATTCAGGTCGTACAGTCAACCGCAACGGCTAATGGGCGGAACCGCTTGAGTTTCATTGCGGAAGTTCCTTCCCTTGGCTACCGTGTCTATAAAGTGGTTTCCAATCATAGCAGGAAAGACCAGCCTGCTGTTAAGGCGAATGACAATTCCTTAGAAAATGAACGCTATCGCCTGGAAATCAATCCGGAAACCGGCTTTATCCGAAGCTTGTTTGATAAGCAGGAGCAATTCGAAGTCTTCGCCGGAGAAGCAGCCCGCCCAGTCGTTATCGAGGATACGAGCGATACCTGGTCCCACGATGTCATCCGTTATGACAAGGAGTTAGGTGAATTTAAACCGGTAAGTATCAAGCGGGTGGAGCATGGTCCGGTAAAGTCTGTCATACGGGTTATCAGTGAGTACGGCCAGTCGAAGTTTGTCCAGGAATTCGCCATGTATAAGGACCTTCATTATATCGATGTTAAAGTCAGCATCGATTGGAGAGAAAACTTCAAGGCACTTAAGCTGAAGTATCCAGTTAATGTGACCCACCGCCGAGCAACTTATGCGGTACCATACGGCCATGCCGTTCGGGAAACAAATGGTGAAGAGCAGCCAGGGCAAAGCTGGATTGATGTGTCCGGCACAATAAAAGAAACGGGAGGAAGGTACGGATTAAGTATTGCAAACGATGCCAAATACAGCTACGACGTGGATGGAAATGAGATGAACATCACCGTTCTCAGAAGCCCGATCTATGCCCACCATGATCCGCTCATTCCTGATCCGGATGGCTATTATTCCTTTATCGATCAGGGTATCCAGCATTTCCGTTACACACTGCTGCCACATACGGACAGCTGGGAGCAGGCAGGTACGGTGAAGCATGCTGCTGAAATCAACCGCCGCCCTACGGCCCTTTTGGAAACCTATCATAAAGGTTCACTGCCGCAGGTGAACTCCTTCGCCAGTGTAGATCAGGACAATGTCATCATAACTGCTATGAAAAAGGCGGAAGACAACGATGATATGATCGTGCGCTTTTACGAAACGGATAAAGTGGCCACAACAGTCACCATCGACCTGCACGGAATCGGAAGAAGCATTACGACAGATATTGGCGCCTGTGAAATTAAGACATTTCGGGTTCCGAAGGATTCTTCCCAGGCTGTAACTGAAACGAATCTTATTGAATGGGAAGTATGATTGTCTAATAGATTGACGGGCCTGGAGGATGAAAACGATAGTGTCAAGACAGTAAATGCATGCTTTGAAGGCATGAATAAACTTGTACACTGAGTGCTGTAGTATTCATTCTCAAAGGCCCTGATTAACTTCGGCCAAGTCTCTTTTCGACTGTCAAGGAACGTTCTCAATAGTGCTGGGAAAACAGGAAGATAACGGCATGTTTCACTAGAATTAAGATTTTTCTGATTTTTTTGTCATTAACTATTGAAATTTCCCTATTAGTAATGTAAATTGCTAGATAAGTAGTAAAAATGGGAACGTTCCAATTTTACGGCAAATCAATAGATTGATGCATGAAATGATAGTCTTTATACCCGCTCTTCCGTTCATACAATACTGGCTGATACTGGGAATTCTGATATTAGCAAATTCCTTTTTAATGAATGGGAGCGGTTTTATTTCAAGCATCACAGAAAGCGTTTGCACATTCAGAGTCGAGGAGTGGAGAAAGTGAATCCGACAATAAATGATGTTGCTCGCCTGGCCAATACTTCAAAAAGCACGGTTTCCCGTTATTTAAATGGACAGCCGATCAAAAAAAGGACAGAAGAAGCATTGAAGGCAGCGATTCAGGAATTAGATTATCACCCAAATGTAAATGCCAGGAGACTGGTAAAAAACAGCACCCAGACAATCGGGATTGTCGTAGATGACATTGCGAACATTTTTTATTCAGGAATCTTGAGAGGAATCGAAAAAGTTGCCAACCAGAACAATTATCAATGTGTCTATTACAGTGGAACGTCTAACCATCAGGGGGAATTCGGTTTCCTGAACCTGGCCCAGGAAAGGCAGGTTGATGGTTTGATACTGATTAGTTTTACGAAGCGATCGGACGAGCTGTTCAGACGAATTCGTGAATTGACCATTCCTGTCGCATTGGTCGGGGATGGGGGAGATATTGCTGAGAATGCAGATATTTTCTCTGTCGATGTCAACAATGAACACGGCATCAAGGAGGTCGTCCGCTACCTTAACCGGATTGGTCATCGGAATATTGCTTTTATTGGCGGGCCAGACGATTTCACTGCGACCCACCAGCGAGCCAAAGGATACAGAATGGCTCTTGAGGAAAATGGGTTGACGTACGAACCTTCATGGACCGTCCCGTCTGACTGGTCCAAAGACGGGGGTTACAAAGCGATGCGTGATCTGATTAACATCGGTGGGATGACAGCAGTCATCGCATCGAATGATGAAACAGCCATCGGGGCGCTTTTATATGCCCATGAGCTAGGGTTCCGGGTTCCGAGAGATTTTTCCATTGTCGGCTTCGATGATATCGAGATTGCCAGCTGGGTCTATCCGCCATTAACGACAGTCAACCAGCCGCTTTACCAAATTGGACTTGAAGCGGCAGACGGACTGGTCATGAAAATGAAGCACAAGGATGCTCCAATGAAACGCCGGATGCTGATTGAGCCGAAACTGATCGTCCGAGATTCTTGTATGAAGTTACTTTGAATGTATAGAAGGGAGATTTCCTTGCATGTTCTCACGCAGAATAGATAAAAGCCCGTACGGTTATTTGTTCATTGCTCCATTTTTTCTTGTCTTTTTCATTTTTGACCTTGGGCCGATCCTGTATTCTTTTTATTTGAGCTTCACCGATTGGAGCGGTTTCAATACACCGACTTTCATCGGGCTGGCCAACTATGAAAGACTGCTGCAGGATACGTTGTTTTTCAAGTCGATTTACAACACGCTGATCATTTGGATACTGTCCATTATCCCGCAGTTGACCATTGCGCTTACTTTGGCGCTGATCTTACATGAAAAATTCATTCGCGGGAAGCATCTGTTTCACGCTATTTTCTACTTTCCGAACATGGTCACACCCGTAACGATGGGGGTATTGTTCGCGTTGATGTTCGATTGGCAGAATGGAAGCATGAACAAGCTTTTGATGGCACTGGGAATCGTCGAGGATCCTGTCTACTGGTTCAACAGTCCATTCCTTTCCCAGTTGATTGTAGCATCCATCCTGATGTGGCAATGGTTCGGTTTCAACATGCTCGTTTTCCTTGCAGGCTTGCAGTCGATTCCAGAAGATCTTTACGAAGCAGCAGAAATCGACGGCGCCAACAAGTTCCAAACGGCCATCAAAATAACCCTGCCGCTGTTACGCCCGGTGTTGATTTTTACAATGATCACATCTGTTATCGGGGGTATGCAGATATTCGACCAGCCGCTTATGATCGGTAAAGGTCCGGAAAACTCTACGCTGACGATGGTCATGCATCTATATGAAGCAGCATTCGTCCGATACGAATATGGGTACGGCGCAGCTATCGCTTACGGTATTTTCGTCCTGATTGCGATTGCGACAGCCTTCTCCATGTGGATGACGAAGCTGAAAGAGAAAAAGGAGGGGTAAGAAGTGAAGGATTACTCCATTTCAACTGGAAATACCAAGACAGTCAGTCAACTCGATGCGGAGACGAAACGGAAGAACCGCAACAGTCTTTTGATTAAAATCTTCATCTGGATCATGCTCATTTTAGCAGCTGGGATCTGCCTTCTGCCGTTCTACAGCATGCTGATCACTTCGACCCATACGAATGCAGATATAACGCGGAAATTGTTGCTGCTGCCTGGTGATCATTTCATTGAAAACTATAAACGTCTTGTCGAAGTAGTTCCAATTTGGCGCGGTTTCTTGAACAGTTTGATCATTACATGCAGTGCCACAGCCATCGGACTTTATTTTTCCGCTTTAAGTGGTTACGGGTTCTCAAAGTTTGACTTCAAGTTCAACGGTCCCCTATTCGCTTTCGTCCTGGCAACGATGATGATTCCAGGTCAGCTTGGTATCATCGGTTTCTTTAAACTGATGAACATGTTCGGTTTAATCAATACTTACTGGCCATTGATTGTTCCGGCAGCCAACAATGCATTCGGTCTCTTCTTCCTGAAGCAGGTTGCAGACTCAGCTGTGCCAAAGGAAATGCTTGAGTCCGGACGTATTGACGGTTGTAACGAACTGCAGATTTTCCACCGGATTGCCTTGCCATTAATGACACCGGCCATTGCAACATTGGGGATTTTCCTGTTCATCGGTAAATGGAACGAATTCTTACAACCGATGATCATCCTGTTTGATAACAGTCTCCAGCCGCTTCCTGTCATGATTGCGAGTGTAAGGAATCAATTCAGCGTTGATTACGGTGCCCAGTACGTCGGTATTGCCATTTCTATCGTGCCGATTCTGATCGTCTTCGCACTAGCTTCGAAGAAAATCATCGGAAATGTTATGGCAGGAGCACTTAAGCAATAACACAAGAACATCTGTTAAAAAACAACTAATTTAAATAGGAAGAAACTAGTAAATGAAAGGGGGCGGTATCCGGAATTCCATTAGAAGTCCGTTCTGCCAAAAGCTTAAGATATAAACCTGAAGGAGGAGAAAAAACATTGAATAAGAAAAATCTATTATTCACGATGCTTGTGTTTATTTTTGCTATTGGAACCCTTGTCGGCTGTTCAGGCGGCGAGGAAACAAGTGGAGGATCCGATCAGGAATTGAACAATGAAAACATGAAGCCAGAGGACTTTAAAGGAGAACTGGATATATGGACATTCTTCGGCGGTGTGGAAGGAATGGCCAAAAGCTTTGAAGAAAAATATCCGAATGTAACGGTGAATGTTGAAGTTTTCCCTGGTGACCAATACCAGACGAAACTGATGACAGCTATCCAGAGCAGGACCGATGTACCGGATATTTTCGACCTGGAAAGAAGTTATATGGGAAGGTTCATCAACCAGGAATTCGTTGCCAACCTGTCAGAAATGGGGAAAATTGAAGACAGGGTAGAGAATTATGTTCCATACGTAAAATCACTGGGTGAAGGGAAAGACGGTAATGTCAAAGCGGTCTCTGATCACTCTTCTCCAGGAGCGTTCTGGTATCACAGAGATCTGGCTAAAAAGTATTTAGGAACAGATGACCCGGAGAAAGTTTCTGAAATGGTCTCCAGCTGGGATAAAGTGATTGAGCTTGGCCAGAAGGTCTATGAGGAAAGCGGCGGCAAGGTACACCTGCTTTCTCACTATGGAGACGTATTCAATGTTGAAAAGCAGCATCAGGAAAAATGGATTCAGAATGGTAAGTTAGTTATCGATCCAGCCTGGAAAGATATTTTCATGGATATGAAGCAAATCAGGGAAAAGAACGTCGATGCGAAGCTGCCATATTTCTCCGGCGGCTGGGGTGACGCGTTGAATGAAGGCGGTGTCATCATGTTTGCAATGCCTGCCTGGGGTGGTTTCATGGTCAATAATGATGGAGGACAGGCAAAAGGAAAGTATGGACTTGCCAAAACTCCGAGCGGTTATTACGAAGGCGGTACGTTCCGAGCCATTTATGAAGGATCTGACAATAAAGAGCTTGCCTATGAATTCATCCGTTACATTTCCGGCGAAGAATGGCAGACAAAGAACCTGGAGGAAACCGGTAATATGCCTGCGCTCAAGTCAGTCTATGAAAAGAAATTGGACACGTACACTCATGAATTCTTCGGTGACCAGAAAATCCTGAAACAGTATTATGAGCTCGTACAGGATATTCCGCCGCATGAGGCTGGCGAAGACCAGAATGCGATTTCTACACTATTCTATGATGCTGCATCTGCCGCTATTGATAATGGAGAATCGTACGAACAGGCACTGGAACGATTCAAGAAGCTGGTATCTAATGGTTATCCTGAATTAGAAATCGAGTAATAAAAACAAGGGAGATGGATTCCGTCTTCTAAAGGAGATTTTAAAGTGAATTCGATTGCACAGCATATAAACAATATTCGTATCATTGATGGACATGAACATCTGATTCCACTTCGAGAACGACAGAAGATGGAGGCTGATTTTTTCGACCTGCTGCATTATTTACGCTCAGACTTGATAACAGCAGGGATCGATCCCTCCTTTTTTGCGGACGATAACCCAATGTCCGTGGAGGAAAAAGCAGAAACTTTCTTGAAATACTGGAATAAGACGAAAAATACAACATACGCACAAATGCTGCGCTGGGCTGTCGAGGATCTTTATGGAATGGAAGACTGGTCAAAGGAAGGAATCATCGCATTAAACAAAAAAGTACGAGCGGCTACGGATGACTCGGAACTCTATCATAAAATTTTGCGTGACAAGGCGGGAATTGATCTCGCCTTCACGCTGATTTTTTCAACAAATGTTGATTTTGATTTGTTCCGTCCGGTTATGTTCATGGACCATACCTTCAATATTATTTCCCGTCCTGCCCTGGAAGCAATTGAAAAACAGGCAGGGGAATCGATCCATGAATTTGATGATTTACTGAAGGCAGTCGATCTCATTACGGAACGTTACGTGAAGGAAGGGATGGCAGCTACGAAAATCGGCGCCGCTTACTGGCGGTCACTGAAGGTGGATAAGCCGACGCATCACGAAGCTTCTGTTTCCTTCAATAAACTGAAAAGCTATCATCTTAATGAAAAACTGTCTCCGGAAGAAGCAAAGCCGCTGCATGATTACCTGATTCACCGCGTCATCCAACAGTCCATCAAACATGACATGCCGATCCAGATTCATACAGGCCACCAGGAGCCAAGCGTTTCCGATAATGGTAATATCATTACCAATTCGAAAGTATCTGATCTTATTCCATTATTACTTGAATACAAAGAAGCGAAATTCGTTCTGTTACACGGCGGATATCCGTATTACGATGAGTTTTTATCGATAGTGAAAAACTTTCCGAATGTTTATGGAGATTTGACATGGTGCTATATCATCTCACCGACAGCAACGAAGGATATTCTTGCGAAAGCGATTGAAATGATTCCCCAATCAAAGCTGATCGGATTTGGCGGAGACTACAGCCAGGTGGAAGGCACTTATGCTCATGCCAAGCTTGCCAGAAAAGTAGTGGCAGAAGTACTTGAAAATAAAGTGGATGGTGGAGACATGACGGAGGCTGATGCCTGTGAGTACGCGGATTGTATTTTCAGGGATAACCTCATCGAACTTTACAACTTGAACTTGAAGCCTTCATCCAATACGAAGGGGAGCTATCATGTTTCAGTTACAAAATAATAAAGGCAGCCTGGAACTCTTGCAGGCAGATCAACAGGTCCTTTCCGGTTTTGAAATCGAGATTGCCCGTGATACTGGAAAGCCAGAAAGATTGACTCATAAGGACAGCAAAATGAGTGAACATACGGATCAGTTTGGCAGCTGGACGGAGTATGAAAAGTTATATGAGCTGGAAGGTGAAATCAGTTTTTCACTGAAGCTCCGCTGCTATCAATCATTTGTGCTGGCGTCGGGGAGTGTGGTTCTCCACAGTGAACGATTGTTCGCCAGAAATAATTATCTGGCTCCTGAAGCAGCAATCAGAATCAAATTTAATCCACTGGAAAATGAGGAAAGTCTTGTCGCTCATTATCTTCATAAAGACTGGTGGACACGCCCTCACTTTGACAAGGATGTGCGGACAATGCCGCCACGGACGCAATCCATGTTATGGAAAACGGCAGACAATTACTTTCAAATCCTGCCTGTCCCTGATGCTACCTTCAAATCCGAACTGCGTGGCCATGACGAAGGCTTTGAAATCACTTCCTCTTCTTACGATGGCGGACGAAATCAAGGTGAATTTTCCATCTTTCTGCTGGGAAAAGATAATGACCCATTTGAACTCTCGAGACAGTTGACCAAAAAAGTTGCACGGCTTCACGGCGAAGCGAGAACGATTGATGAACGTACGTATCCTGAACAGCTCGACTATTTCGGCTGGTGCAGCTGGGATGCATTTTACCAGGAAGTCAACGCGGAAGGGATACTTGAAAAAGCCGAAGAGCTTCACAGCCATGACCTTCCAGTAAAGTGGGTGCTGATTGATGACGGCTGGTCCGACCTGAAGGATGGCCGTCTGCAATCTTTCGGTACGGATCCTGAAAAATTTCCGGAAGGCCTTGCCCCAGTGACTTCCAAACTAAAAAGTGATCTGGGCGTAGAGGCTGTCGGTGTATGGCATACATTTGCAGGTTACTGGGGAGGGGTCGTCCCAGGCAGTGAATTGGCGAAGGAAATGACTCCTTATATTTACGAAACGAACAGTCAAAAATCGATCCCTTACCCGGATAAAGCCAAAGGCTATGGTTTCTGGAATGCATGGCACGGAGAGCTGCGTAAACAGGGAATCGATTTTGTGAAAGTCGACGCCCAGAGCGGAATCAATAATTTTACCATGTACCAGCTCCCTGTCGGACAGGCCTCGAGGGAGTCTCACCAGGCATTGGAAGCATCGGTGGGGGTACATTTTAACCATAGCTTGATCAACTGTATGGGTATGGCTCAGGAAAATGTTTGGAACAGGCCAATTTCAGCCGTTTCCAGAAGCAGTGATGATTTTGTGCCGGAAGATGAGGAAGGCTTCGGTGAGCACGCGCTGCAGAATGTCTACAACTCATTTTGGCATGGAGAGATTTATTACGGTGACTGGGATATGTTCTGGACAATGCATAAGGATGCCGGGCGTCATGCAGTGTTAAGGGCTGTGAGCGGAGGTCCGATCTATACAAGTGATCCTGTCGGCAAAACAGACCCTGCAGTAGTCTGGCCGCTGATTTTTAGAAATGGACGGATCATCCGCTGTGACCAGCCGGGAAAACCAACGAAAGATATGCTAACCGTTGATCCTGTTCACGAACAAAAAGCCCTGAAAGTGCAAAATACTGCTGGGGATGCCGGAATACTAGGCGTGTTCAATATCAGCGACAGCCATCAACCAGTCGAAACGACAATCAGCCCTGCTGATGTTTACGGATGTCATGCTGACAAGTATATTGTCTATGATTATTTCAACGAGCAAGCTTCGGAAATGATGTGTGAAGATATGCAGACACTTACATTGGAAGAGGAAGGGTACAACCTTTATTTGTTCCTGCCGAAAACATCTCCTGTGACGCCTGTTGGAATGCTGGATAAGTACATAACACCGGCAACCTTTGAAAAGAACTATGCTACGCAGGATCAGCTGTCCGTCACCATTAAGGAAGGCGGTAAATTCGCTTTTTATTCGGAAAAAGAACCAGGATATGTGGGGGTAGATGGAGAAACAGTAACCGTGGAAAGTAAAGGTGACTCTCTTTATGTGGTTGACTGCAGCAGCTTGAATAAGCGGGCAATCATTGAAGTGAAGTTATGAATCTATTAGTAGGGAGCGTGTAATGCATGAAAGTTTCCTGTCATTTGATTACATGGGGAGAAGATTTACTGAAGGGGCTGAAGGAAGCGTCGGAGCTTGGTTATACGGCTTGCGAAACATTCACTCACCTGGCGCTGGCTTACGAAGACGATATCGAAAAGTTCAACGCGCTGTTGAATCGTTACGGTTTTCAGCTGTCTGCTTTGTACGGTGGAGGGAATTTCACCGATTTAAGCAAGCGTCAGCACATCATTAACCGGAACGAACAGGTAGCAAAATTCTTAGTTGCGGCCGGAAGTGACCGGATTGTGTTTGGGCCGGGTGGGCCACGTAATAAAGAAGGTACGAGTTTAGAAGAATTGAAGATTGCAGCCGAAACGATCAACCAGGCGGCCAAGAAATGCCATGAGCTTGGCGTTAAAGCATGCGTCCACCCGCACCTCGGGACAGAAATCGAAACAGAATATGAGCTCGATACAATAATGGAATTGACTGACCCGAATTATGTCTTCTTCTGCCCGGATACTGCCCACCTCGCAAGGGCAGGAATGGATCCATTAAAAGTGATGAAGAAGTATAAAGACCGGATCGCCTATGTACATTTGAAAGATATATCACCGGAAGGGGCCGATGCAGAAACATTCCCGATTCTCGAAGGGAATGAACAGATGCCGATTTTCTGTGAGCTTGGACTTGGGACATTATCAAAAGAACTGGAAGACGTAGTGCAATTTTTACGAGATATCCAATACGACGGATGGGTCACGGTGGAAATTGACAAGTCCACAAGCACACCCTACGACAGCCTGGAAATCTGCCGGGACTTTGCCGAAAAGAATCTTCAATTGACAATATGATAGAATAGCAGACAAGCATCTTAGAGAAGGAGCTGTATATAATGGGATGGAAAAATGGATTGGTGCGCGTCTCCGAGTGGATCATGAAAATGGCCTATATTAATTTGCTGTGGATAGCATTTACATTGACAGGCCTGGTCGTTCTTGGATTCCTCCCCTCCACTGCAGCCATGTTCGCCATCATGCGGAAATGGATGAAGGGACAGCTGGGAAAGTCGATTTTCAAACAGTTCTGGGGCTTTTATAAGAAAGAATTCCTGAAATCAAATATTGCTGGACTAGGTCTTGTCATTGTCGGATATGTCCTTTATTTTGACCTGTTCATTTATGATTTCGGCCAGCAGCAGACATTGAAAATCCTCGTATTTATCCTGGCAGCCTTCTACCTTTTGACTGTAGCGTATTTCTTTCCGCTGTATGTCCATCACGAACTCAAATGGCATCAGTATATGAAGCTGGCGGTTCTGACTGCGTTTTCCTCCCCATTACGGGGCTTGCTTATGGTGTTTCTCGGCTATGGCATCTATTATTTGATGAGCATGTCCCCGGGGCTTCTGCTATTCTTCTATGGAAGTACCATCGCTTATCTGTGGCTGATGATATCTCTGCCTTTATTTGAAAAACTGGTTAAAAAGAGCGCAAAGTCTGATAAGCGGAATTTACAGTTCAAGCAAGGAAGGGCGTGAAGGTTACATGAAAAAAGAGGTACGAATCGGCATGGTCGGCTATCAATTTATGGGGAAGGCCCATAGCCATGCCTACAGGGATCTGCCATTCTATTTTGATGGGAAAATCAAACCTGTTTTGAAGGCAGTAGCCGGCAGGAAAGAAGCAGCCGTCAAAGATGCCGCCGACAGAATGGGCTGGGAGTCATATGAGACAGATTGGAGAAAACTGGTGGAACGGAAAGATATCGATGTGGTGGATATTGTTACTCCGAATCACACCCATGCCGAAATTGCGATAGCTGCAGCGAAGGCGGGCAAGCATGTCATCACGGAAAAACCGCTTGCGCTGTCACTGGAACAGGCGAAAGAAATGCATGAGGCAGTAAAGGAAAATAACGTCAAACACCTGATCTGCCATAATTATCGCTTTGCCCCAGCGGTTCAGTTTGCCAAAAAGCTGTTGGAGGATGGGCGCCTCGGACGTATCTATCATTTTCGTGCCAATTACCTGCAGGATTTCATTATGGATCCTGATTTTCCATTGATCTGGCGTTTAAAAAAAGAGGTATCTGGATCCGGGGCGTTAGGGGACATCGGCGCCCATAGCATTGACCTGGCCAGGTTCCTTATCGGGGAATTCGAGGAAATCGTCGGCACGACAGAAACATTCATCAAGGAACGTCCTGCCGGGGAAATGTCTGGTGGGCTGAGTGCTTCCTCGGATGCTTCCGGTTACGGGGAAGTGACCGTGGATGATGCTGTTGCTTTCATCAGCCGATTTGAAAACGGCACGCTCGGTACGTTTGAAGCAACAAGATTTGCCGGAGGAAACAGGAATAAAAACAAATTCGAAATCAACGGGGAAAAGGGCTCGCTTCGCTGGGATATGGAAGATATGAATAAACTTGATGTCTATTTTTCGGATGACGAGGAAGGACTTCAAGGCTTCCGCACAGTCAATTGTACGGAAGAAGTACACCCGTATGCCGGTGCATACTGGCCTGCTGGCCACATTATCGGATATGAACACACCTTTATTAATCTATTACATGCATTTTTTGAAGAGAGTGCTCCTTATCCTGATTTCGAGGATGGCGTAAAAAATCAGGCTGTACTCGAAGCAGTTGAAAAATCATCCGAACAAAGGCAGTGGGTTTCCGTTTCGAAGTAAAAGAAAAAATATAAAAGAATCGATTAAGGGATATCAGTCAATAACTGGATGTGGGTTGTTGCACGGTTATCCCTTGTCTTTTGTACATTAACGAGTTTTTCTGATCCTTTAAGAAAGTTTAATTTTGTTAAAGGATTAAAGTATAAGTAAAACGAAGGCTTTCGCCATAAGAACTTGGGGACAAGCCAAGTTTTTTCTATAGCGCTTCCGCTTTTGTTCCAATTATTCCACACCAGATGAGGAGTTTATAACATGATGCAACAACTAACTTCAACATTATCCTATATCGCACAGTGGATCACGCGAATTGCAATTTTGAATGTAATATGGCTGCTCTTTTCCTTACCTGTGATTACACTATTGCCTAGTACATATGCCATGTTTCAAGTCGTAAAAGTCTGGAATTCAGAAGATGTGGAAGTCCCAATTTTCCGTACATTCTGGGATGCTTTCAGGACAGGTTTTGGTCGAAGTTACCTCATTGGCTTACCGATTGTTATATGCGAGTTTATCCTGTTCATCGACTTCTTGTTTTTGCGCGCCCAGGAAGGTGAGGTAGCTCTTATCCTCACGTATGGGTTATTTGTCCTGTTTTTGTTATTTCAAATCGGTGCGATTTTTGCTGTCCCTGTTTATCAGACAAGTGATTTTTCGTGGTATAAATCATTCTTGGGCGGACTGGTTTTCGGCCTGAAAAACTGGTATTTGACGCTGATTGTTCTCCTTGGACTACTATTGTTGACAGGTTTGCTTTTATTATGGACTGGCCTCGGCATTTTGCTCGCTGGTGGTGCCAGCGCACAGCTCATCTACTATGTGTATTTCATTGGTGTGAGGCGTTTTGAGGCTTTTGAGCAGGAGAAGGTAGGTCAATAGTTTGGTTTGTTTGGACTTTTGTAGAATTTTCCTAAAATATTTAAAAAGTTGTCAGAAAATTGTTGACATTGTTACCGCTTTCAATAATAATAGATTTAAATCATACCAAATCCCACACAATAACAACTAAAAGATACATAAAACCACAAACGCGCAGCCAGAGGAACGGTGGGATAGGTCGATTAAATCTATCATTGGAAAGGGGAAAAATATGAAAAAGCAGTCATTGAAATTGTTTCTGGTACTGGTATTGATGCTCAGCACTGTGTTGACCGCTTGTTCCGGCAGTGAATCAGCTAGCTCAGAGACACCGAAAGAAGCAGAAGGAAAGGTAGTAGTAGATTTTTGGACGTTCTGGGGTTCTGAAACAAGAAGGCCGATCATCGAAAAAATCATTGATGATTTCAACAAATCCCAGGAAGAAATTTATGTCAAACATACTTACCTTCCGTGGGGAGATATCTGGACGAAAGAGCTTGCAGCAGTTGCAGCAGGAAACCCTCCTGATGTGGTCATCAATGATATCAATACAGTGAAACACCGTGCCACAAAAGAACAAGCGGAGAACTTATCCGAGTATATCACGGATGAAAACTTTAAGGACAAGTTCTTCCCTGAACTTTGGAATACCGTCTTGTATGAAGGAGATCCATACGCGGTACCGTTCAACACGGATACAAGGGTTTTATTCTATAACAAAGATATGTTCAAAGAAGCAGGCCTTGATCCGAACCAGCCACCGGAAACATGGGAAGAGGTCGAGCAGTATGCAGAAAAGCTTACTGTCAAAAACGGCGACCGTTATGAGCGGATCGGTTTCTACCCATTATGGAACGTAGGTGCTGACCTTTGGATGCTTAACGCAGATGGTGAAGCTTACTTGAATAAAGATAATGAAGTGGTCATCGATGGGAAAGCAAACGTGGAAGCCCTTAAGTGGATCAACAGCTTTACAGAAAAATATGGCCGTGACACGGTAAACCGTTTCAAAGCCGAGTTCGGTAACCAGCAGGCACACCCATTCCTGGCTGGAAAGATTGCGATGTTTACAGATGTAGCGACTTTCTATACCCAGATCCGGGATTACGGCGGGGACATGAATGTTGGCGTTGCTAAACTTCCAGCGAGAGAAGAAGGATCCGGACATACAAGCTGGGGCGGCGGCTTCGTAGCGGAAGTTCCTAAAGGTTCGGACACCCCTGAAGAGGCAGTGGAATTCATTAAGTACCTGACTGGAAAAGAGGCACAAAAATATTGGGCAGTCAAAAACTTTGACAATGTCGCCAACATTGCCGGAGCAGAAGCGGCAGCTAAAGAGTTGGAAGGTTTAGATAAGAAAGTTTACGAATTGGCAGTCGAGAACATGGATAACACCGTATTGACGCCTATTCCGTTGGCTGCTCCAGAATACTTGAACACCGTCAACCCTATCGTGGAAGAAGTCTTGCTCGGCACCAAATCTCCAGAGGAAGCTCTGGCAGAAGCGCAGAAAAAAGTGGAGGAGTTAGTGAAGCAGAACTAATAGCAGAAAGTTGCATCATGAAGGAGTGGCTAGAATTAGTCCACTCCTTCCTATTTACTTCAAAGGAGATGGAAAGATGGAAAAAGTAGAAAGGACTGCTATCTCTAAAACGAAAACCAAAAAAGCCCACAAGCATATGACTATCCAGCGGAAAGAAGAGCTGCAGGGTTTTGTGTTTTTGACACCATGGATCATTGGTTTCTTGTTTATTACAGCCGGGCCGCTGCTGTTTTCGCTTTACGCCAGCTTCACCAACTACGATGTCACGTCACAAATGGAATTCATTGGATTTGAAAATTACATAAAAATGTTCACACAGGATTCCTTATTCTGGACATCGCTGTATAACACTCTTTATTATGTCGCCTTTTCTGTACCCTTGACTACTGCAGGGGCCGTACTGCTTGCGGTTCTGTTGAACCAGGGCGTGCCTGGAATGAGGTTCTACCGGACGATTTTCTACCTGCCTGCAGTCCTGTCCGGCGTCGGCGTTTACTTGCTTTGGATGCAATTACTTGCTCCATCGACTGGTCTTATCAACACATTGCTCGCTTTCGTAGGCATTCAGGGACCTGCATGGTTATTTGACCCGCAATGGACGAAGCCGGCTTTGATTTTCATGAAACTTTGGAGCCTGGGCGGAGGAATGCTTCTTTATTTAGCCAGCCTTCAAGGTGTCCCGAAAACGTTATATGAAGCAGCAGAAATTGATGGAGCGAATGCGTTTCACCGTTTCCGTCACATTACCTTGCCGATGATCACACCAGTCATTTTCTTTGATCTTGTGACCAGCCTCATCGGTGGGTTCCAGGTTTTCCAGGAAGCATACGTTATGACAGAGAGTGGTAACGGTGGGCCTGCTAATTCCCTTGTTTTTTTCAATCTCCACATGTGGAACAACGCCTTTGAATCGTTCGACATGGGATATGCCATGGGAATGTCCTGGGTGCTGTTTGTCATCATCCTGATTCTGACGCTGATTAATATCAAGCTCGCTCCTCGGTGGGTACATTATGAAGGGGAGGATAAATAATGAGTACATTTGCCGATAAAAGATCAAGTTACTTCCAGAGTGTGAAAGTACGAAAAAGAATCATGCAGATAGTGGTCACAACAATTCTTATATTGGGAAGCCTGCTAATCCTGTCGCCTGTTTGGTGGATGCTTGCAACATCCCTTAAATCCATGCGGGAAATCATGCAATTCCCGCCGACTTTCATACCGGAGGATTTCCATTTCCAGAACTATGTGGAAACGTGGAAGTCAGCTCCCTTCACCCGCTATACGCTGAATACACTTTTCATTACAGCATGCTGTGTCATCGGGAGTGTTTTCTCGAATTCCTTTGTAGCTTACGGATTCGCTAAAGTGAAGTTCCGGTTCAAAAACGTCCTGTTCGCACTGGTTCTCGCCACCATGATGATTCCAGGTTTCGTTACGATGATTCCGCAGTATATCGTATTTTCAAAACTGGGCTGGCTGAACACCTACCTGCCCCTCATTGTGCCATCATTGTTCGGAAGCGCCTTTTTCATCTTTCTGCTCCGTCAATTCTTTCTGACGATTCCGAATGAGCTGATCGAAGCGGCGAAAATCGATGGAGCGAACCACTTCTATATTTGGTGGAAAATTGCTGTTCCACTGGCAAAGCCCGCTATTGCCACCGTTGCGATCTTTTCCTTCAACGGAGCCTGGAACGACTTTCTTGGGCCTTTACTCTATGTTAATGATGAGTCTCTTTACTCTTTACAGATCGGCCTGCAGGTGTTCAAAGGGGAAATATCCACTCAATGGAACTACCTGATGGCAGGTTCTTTGATGGTACTTCTTCCGGTAATCGTGCTGTTCTTTATCTTCCAGCGCTACTTTATTGAAGGCATGAACATTACTTCAGGAAGTAAAGGTTAATACTTTTTAGTACGTTCGGAAAGTATACATTTTTTTAACGTAAAAGTCCCTCAACCAAGTGACGCATCCACGTTAAGAAAGTGTGAATCATAGGTTTTTAAGGAGTGGCCATATGAGTGACCGTGCACAACTCGGGTATGCCAAGACAATGTCTGCGGCTGAACAAAAGACGAGCGAATACACTCCATATGCAGCCGGAATTGATATTGGCGGTACCAAAACACTTGTCGGGTTAGCAGATAGAGCGGGCAATGTGAAAATACACCGCCAATTCCCTACCAATCCGGAATCTGATCCAGAGGCACATTTGTTGAAGGCTGTCGAGGCTCTCAACTTATGCCTGGGAGCACTCGGTGCGGATATAAAGTCACTTATCGGCATCGGTGTCAATGTGCCGGGCCTTGCCGATCCGTCTGCGGGAAAGTTGGTTTTCGCTCCATTCCTTGGCTGGAGAAACGTTAACGTCCGATCATTCCTTCAGGAAAAATGGCCGGAAATCCCAGTGGAGGTCGCCAATGATGTCAATGCTTGTGCCGGTGGTGAGCAAAAGTTTGGAAAAGGAAAGTATTACGACAGTTTTCTGTGGGTGACGATCAGTACAGGAATTGGCGGCGGATTAGTTATTAATAATGAGGTCGTTGCAGGTGAGCATCAGCTTGCAGGGGAAATCGGCCATGTGATGGTCGACTGGGATAAAGGATTGCCTTGTGGCTGCGGAAATAATGGCTGTCTTGAGGCGCATGCCTCAGGCACAGCAATTACACGGGCTGCTGCCACTGTCATACGAAACGAGCCAGAGTCGTCACTTGCCCGATTTTTTAAAAATGGACAAAGAGAACTTTCAGCTGAAAGTCTTGCCAATGCTGCCAGACAAGGTGTGCCTGAAGCGATCGATATTTATGAACAAGCAGGAACGTACCTTGGGAGGGCATTCTCCTATTGTATCAACATCTTCAATCCAGGCGCAATCATCATTGGAGGAGGGGTAAGTCTTTCTTTCGACCTTTATGAATCAGCAATAAGACGGATTGTGACTGAAGGGGTGATTGATGACTGTAACAAAACGATTCCTATTATTACGACTGGGCTCGGCTACCAGGCTGCTCTTGTTGGTGCTGCCAGCCTTGTAATGGGTTAGGAGGAGAAATGGTGTTTCGGGATTATTACCAGACGTATAAAAGGGACTTCATAGAAACAGTGGACGGGCTTGATTTTGAGAAAATTGCAGCTCTTTATGCGGAACTGGACAAAGTGCTAACTGCAGATAAACAAGTGTTTGTAATCGGTAATGGAGGAAGTGCTGCCACTGCCGCTCACTGGGCATGTGATTTTGGCAAGGGAGTGAATGTAGCTGACAGCAAACGCTTTAAGGTGACCAGTCTGGCGGATAACATGGCTTGGGTATCTGCTCTCGGAAATGACATCAGCTATGGAGCAATTTTTGTCGAGCAGCTGAAAAACCGCCTCGATCCAGGCGACCTTTTGATTGGCCTGTCCGTGTCCGGTCAATCGGAAAATGTCAGCAATGCGCTTGCATTCGCCCAGGAGAAGGGAGCTGCCACAGCTTCTCTTATCGGGAACAGACAAGGGAAAATGAAGGACTATTCGGACCTCGCCATTGTTATTCCTTCAGATGATTACGGGATTGTCGAGGATGTCCATATGTTCGTCAATCATGTCATTTCCCAGTACATAAGGAAAAAACACGAAACATCACAAGATCAGCCCCAAACCACCAGACCTTGAAATCCGAACTTTAATGGTTGGTATGGGCAGAGTTATTAGGAAGCTTCCATGGTCTAATTATATTGTTATTAAGGGAAGGGAAATGACGAGACTCCTACGGGAAAGTAAGCAAAGCGAGACCCCGCGCGCGAGGAACGAGCGGAGGGTGCTTGCTGCTTACCCTTGGAAAGCGTTGTTTCCTGACCTCTTATCTGGCTGGTATTGCAGACAAATTTTAAATATGAAAGGAGTAATTATGGATACACCATTTGAAATAAGAGGCGTCATTGAAGGGTTCTACGGCAATTTTTATACATTTCCGCAAAGAAACGATATGATTCAGTTTTTGGGAGAACAAGACTTCAATCTCTATATTTACGGTCCTAAAAATGACCGGCTCCATCGTAATCATTGGCGGGCTCCGTATCCGGACGAAGTGATGGAGCGATTCAGGGAAACAATCCAGATCTCCAAGGAAGCTGGCATCGAATTCTGTTTCTCTCTGGGCTCAGGGGTATCGATGAATTATGCCTCCCAGGAAGATATGAATATCATCAAAGCAAAATTCCGTACTTTTTACGATATTGGGGTACGGACATTTTGCATTTTATTGGATGATATCTCATCGGAATTCCGTTATGAAGAAGAAAAGCAGAAATTCCGATCCTATGCAGAGGCCCATCAGTTCGTCTGCAATGACTTATATGATTGGCTGAAATCGCTTGATCAGGACTGCAGTCTGATGATGTGTCCGACTGATTATCATGGCAGCTCTCCGTTCAGCAGTTATATTCATGAGCTCGGCGATGGACTGTATCCCGAAGTTGATATTTTTTACACAGGACCGGAAATCTGTTCACCGACAATGCCTGCAGATGAAGTCGATGCTTTCGGAAACGCCGTCAAGCGACAGCCGATTATTTGGGATAACTATCCCGTCAATGATCTCGCTATGCAGCCGGAAATGCACATCGGGCCGATTACTGGAAGGGGAAGTAATTTGACACAGGCGAGTAAAGGGTTTGTCATCAACACGATGATCGAGCCAGAAGCATCAAAAATCCCACTGCTGACGTTCGCTGATTATTTTCGTGATCCTGTTCATTATGTGCCCTGGGATTCTTGGGAAAAGGCATTACAGAAAATTGCCGGAGATTCCTCCCCTTACTTAAGGAAATTTGCCGAAAACTCGCTCCATTCCTGTCTCGGGTTTTCAGAGGCGGAAAAGCTTGAACATTTAACGGACAATGCCTTCCATCAACTGCAGGCAGGGAAACCTGTATTAGGCAACCGGGCAGTTGATGAGCTGGAGGATTATTTACAGGAAGTGGATGCTGCATGCTATCATCTGAAGAATTTCATGGGTAATTATGAGCTCCGTAATGATCTTTTGCCTTGGATCGATCTGCTCGGGGAATGGTACTGGGTCGGTCAGCGCTCTTTGAACATTTTGAAGGCAACCGAAAGAAACGAGCCGTATGCTAAGACATTGAACCAGCTTGAGGAATCTTTGGAAAAGGTGAAAAGACATCCAAAACGGATAGCCGGTACTATTTTACTGCCGCTGGCTGAGTGGGCACTTAAGAAAGTGCATCATGAGGAGGTTGCAAAATGACTGAATTAACGAAAAAAATTTTAATCGAAAAAGGACGACAGAAAGCAGAAGAAAAACTGATATCCAACGGAGGAGAACTCGGCTTGTTAGGGTCCAATCAAGCCTACCAGCAGGTTTGGGCCAGAGACAGCATGATCTGCGGGTTCGGACTGCTGCTCTGCGAAGATAAAGAAGGGGCAGCCATACATAGGCGTTCCCTGGAAACACTGCGCAAGTTCCAAACGGATCTCGGAAAAATTCCGCACAATGTCGGTTTTACCAATGTGGATGACCCTGCTTTGATCGCTCACGGAGGCAAGCTTGAGGTAGGGGGAAGCGAAGGCCACGCCATTGAAGACAGCATCCATGCCGGGTGTGTCGATGGAAACCTCTGGTACATCATCGGTCACTTTTATCAATATGAAATCACTGGCGACCTGGAGGAACTGCGGGAAGCATGGCCAAGCCTGGAAAAAGCACTGCTGTGGCTCCGTTATCAGGATTCCAATGAGTGCGGTCTGTTAGAGGTTCATGAAGCTATGGACTGGGCTGATTTGTTCGCTAACCGTTATAATGTCCTGTTTGATAACGTGCTGTATTATGCCGCGTGGGAATCCATGGGGAAAATGGCTGATGCTCTTGGACTTGGCGGGGAATTTTATTTTGAAAATGCGAAAGACGTCCATAAGAAGATCAATACCCTATTATGGGTCGGTCCAGAAGAGCCGAATGATTATGACTGGATTTCAACGGAGCGTAAGGAATGGCTCTATCCGCTGAAAAGGGTGGAAACTGAGCTTGTAGAGCGTCCTTTTTATCTGCCGTATATGGCATTCCGAGATTACGCCGATCGTTTTGACACGCTCGCAAACCTTCTGGCCATCATTTTCGGGGTGGCTGACCAGGAAAAGGCTGATAAAATCCTGGATTATATCCATGGATGCGGCCTGAATGAACCATTTCCTGTTCAGGCATTGTATCCGGTGCTTTATCCAGGTGACAAGGACTGGCGCGATTATTACCGAGTCAGGAACCTCAACCAGCCGCATCATTACCATAATGGTGGTGCCTGGCCATTTATCGGGGCTTTCTATGTAGCTGCACTCATAAAGGCAGGAAGACGAAATGAGGCGGAAAAGCAGCTCGAGCGTTTGGCTGAAATGAACAAAACCGGCAAACAGGCGGAGTGGGAATTCAATGAATGGTTTCATGGCCAATCTGGACGGCCGATGGGTTACGGTGGCCAATCATGGTCCCTGGCGATGTATCTCTTCGCCGAGCATGCAGTAGATAAAGGTGAAGTGAATGTTTTTCAGCACCATTTCCCACTTAAGTAAACAGTGATATTTGATAGGAGAGGATCAATAGTGAAAGAAGGAAGGTTACACATGATAGGCAATGCCCATTTGGACCCGGTGTGGCTTTGGCAATGGCAGGAAGGCTTTCAGGAAACAAAAGCGACGTTCCGGTCAGCACTGGATCGGATGAACGAATATGATGATTTTGTTTTCACTTCCAGTTCTGCAGCCAATTATGAATGGGTGGAAAATAATGACCCCGAAATGTTTGAGGAAATCAAACAGAGGATTAACGAAGGCAGATGGGAAATCGTTGGGGGCTGGTGGGTCCAGCCGGACTGCAACATTCCGGGCGGGGAATCATTTGTCAGGCAGGGATTGTACGGGCAGCGTTATTTCAAAGAAAAGTTCGGCGTAACCGCTAAAGTAGGCTACAACGTGGATAGCTTCGGTCATCATGGTATGCTGCCGCAAATTTTGAAAAAAAGCGGAATGGATCAGTATATTTTTATGCGGCCGAACCCACAGGAAAAAGGTCTGCCGGGAAGGCTGTTCTGGTGGGAGTCAGATGATGGATCCCGTGTGCTTACCTTCCGGATTCCATTTGAATATTGTACCTGGGGAAAGGAACTGGATAAGCATGTTAAGCGGAATGCCGGGGAGTTGACCAAACCTTTTGATGAGCTGATGTGTTTTTACGGTGTCGGAAACCACGGCGGTGGCCCGACTGTTGAAAACCTCGAGAGCATCAACCGTTTGAATGAAGACCCCGAATTTCCTGAATTAGTACTCAGCACCCCGAATCGCTTTTTCGAACAGCTGAGTAAAAGGGATTTGCCATATCCGGTCGTCCATGATGATTTACAGCATCACGCGAGCGGCTGTTACGCCGTTCATTCCGGCATCAAAAAATGGAACCGGCAGGCAGAAAATATGCTGCTGCAGGCAGAAAAATTTTCTGCTGTTGCCAGCTGGATAACAGGTCAGCCTTATCCGAAAGAATACGACCGGGCATGGAAAAATGTTCTGTTCAACCAGTTCCATGACATCTTGGCTGGTACCAGTCTTCAAGTAGCTTATGATGATGCCCGAGATCTCCATGGAGAAGCGATGTCCATCGGCAGCAGAGGACTGAATTATGCGATTCAATCCCTCTCATGGAAAATTGGGATTGAGCAGGAGGAGGGCATGAAGCCGATCGTTGTGTTCAATCCACATTCTTGGCCAAGTAAAGTTAACGTTGAACAGGAAGTTGGGGGATGGAAGCCGGGTGATATTCTCACCGATGAGGAAGGTAAGGAAGTAGCCATGCAGACAGTCCAGTCGTGGGCGACGTCAAATGGCAGGAGCAGAATCAGCTTTATTGCCGATCTTCCGCCGCTTGGTTACAGAGTGTATAAGCTGAAGAAAACAGACATCCAGGAAAGGTCTGGCGACAAAACTGTCCAGGCAAGTGATCACCGGCTGGAAAACAACAATTTTAAACTTGAAATTGATCCAGAGACGGGATTTGTGGTCAGCTTGTATGATAAAGACGCCCAGGTGGAGCTATTTGAACAGCCTGCTGCAAGGCCGGTTGTCATGGAAGATGTCAGCGATACCTGGTCCCATAATGTGCTTCATTTCAATAAGAAATGCGGAACCTTCCGGGCAAAAAGTGTAAAGCGAGTAGAGCATGGTCCAGTAAAATCAGTCATCCGAGTTGAAAGTGAGTACCAGAAGTCAACGATAGTCCAGGACTTTACGATGTACCGGGAGCTTAATCATATCGATGTCCACGTAACCGTCAACTGGCAGGAACAGTTCAAGGCATTAAAATTGATGTTCCCGGTCGATCTGATTTTCCGGAAATCCACTTACGAAATCCCTTATGGGCATATTGTCAGAGAAAATAACGGCGAGGAAGAGCCTGGTCAGAGCTGGATTGACACCTCAGGCACTCATCCTGGTACAGGCGAATCCTATGGCTTAAGCATTTTGAATGACGCCAAATACAGCTTCGATATCCATGGTAAAGAGCTGGCAGTTACAGTGCTGCGAAGCCCGATTTTTGCGCATCATGACCCAAAACAACCGTCAGCAGATGAACATTATGCCTTCGTCGACCAGGGAATTCAGACCTTCACCTACACCTTGCTTCCCCACAGGGACAGCTGGGAGTCAGCAGGAACAGTAAAACGGGCAGCCGAACTGAATCAACGGCCGACCACGATCATTGAAACCTATCATGATGGCCCGTTGAAGCAGAAGGATTCTTTTTTACATGTTGAAATGGACAATATCATAGTCAGTTCAGTGAAACAGGCGGAGGAAAATGATGACTTGATCATCCGGGCGTATGAAACCTCCAATAACGGCACGATGGCGACCATCCATTTGCCGAAGTGGGACAGGGAAATTACTGCGAAGTTCAAACCTTGTGAAATCAAAACTTTCCGAGTACCAAAAGATGCCGGGGAGCCGATAGTAGAGACCAATTTATTGGAGTGGACGGATTAAACGTCATCTTTTGCGGGGCGCATGATGGAGATGGAGGCTGATACAGATGATACTGGTCGAGAGAAGGAACAAAATCAAACATATCCTTAAGGAAAAACGCAGTGTCAAAGTTGCAGATTTAGTTAAAGAATTTAAAGTTTCCGAGGAAACAATCCGGAGAGATTTAAGCTCGTTGGAAAAAGACGGATTGGTCCAGAAAAACTACGGAGGAGCAATTTTAACCGAAGATCTTTCCATGGATTTTTCCCTGATTCCTCCTGTCGGACAACGGCAGTTTCACTTTTCAAAGGAAAAGGACAAAATCGGGAAGGCTGCTGCCGAGCTGGTTAAGGACAATCAAATCGTCATTATGGATGCTGGTTCGACCACCTGGTACAGTGCGAGGCATCTGAAAAACGTGGAGAACCTGATGGTCATTTCCAACGCTTTGAATGTGGTGGAAGAAGTAAGCAAGAACGATAGCATATCGATTTATTTGCTCGGGGGAAAGCTGAAGCGCAACTCCATGAGCGTTTTCGGACCCCAGACAGAAACTGAACTGGAAAAATACAACGCTGATTACGTATTCTTAGGAACGTCAGGTATATCAAAAAACCAAGGCTTTACCACCTCTGACCTGTACGAAGCGGAAATCAAGCAGGCGATGGTCGCCGCCGGAGAAAAGAAAGTGCTGCTCGCCGATCATAGTAAACTGAAACGGCCTGGACTTATTTCGTTTTGTTCGTTTAGCGATATCGATATTTTGATCACAAGCGAGCTTGCAGACAAGCAAGTTTTGAAGGCAATTGAAAAATGCGGCGTTGAAATAATCGTGTGTGAAGTTGATTGAATAACGGCTGAAGTAGGGAGCAGAGAAATCAGCGGACGCGCCAAAGATACCAGGCAGAAGCGCAGTAATGTTACCGTACAGGCAAGTGTGCAAACAAATTCCGAGACAAGTTAACAAACCTGTAACATCGGTTCCGCTCTCAGGAAAATGAGAATTATAATTATATAGAAATGGAGTGATCCAATGCTTAATATCGCTTTGTTAAGTAAGTGGCATGTACATGCGGAAGATTATGCGGCTCAGGCTGCCAGGCATCCTGAACTGAAGATCCAAGTTGTGTGGGATGAGGACACGGAAAGAGGAAAAGCCTGGGCGGAAAAGCTGGGTGTCCCGTTTGAAGAGGATCTCAACACCATATGGAAAGATAACGGAATCGACGGGGTTATCGTTGATACGCCAACTAGTGTCCATAGAGACATACTGCTTGAGGCGGCTAATCACGGCAAACACATTTTCACGGAAAAAGTACTTGCCTTGACTGTAAAAGAGTGCGATGAAATTCAGGAGGCTGTCCGGAAAAACGGTATACAGCTGATGGTTTCCCTGCCAAGACTGACAGAACCTTATTATCTTTACGCACAAGCGGCTGTTGATGAAGGCCTGCTCGGTGATTTGACCTCCATCCGGTGCCGTATGGCTCATAATGGGGCGGTCCCGACAGCCACACATCTGAATGGATGGCTGCCAGAACACTTTTTCAATGAAAGTGAAACAGGAGGCGGAGCGCTGATTGATCTGGGGGCACATCCTATCTACCTGCTGAACCGGCTGGCAGGAAAGGCTAATGCCGTTACGGCAAGGCTGAACACTTATTATCAGCGAGGTGTGGATGACCAGGCTGTTGTGATTGTGGAATATCAATCAGGGGCGCTTGGTGTAATAGAAACCGGGTTTGTATCGAGCGGAAGTCCTTTCCAGCTGGAGCTATACGGAACAGAAGGCTCCCTATTGATCGAAGAGGATAAAGTACGAATCAATAGTAAAAAAACAAGAGAGGAAGGATGGCATTATCCTGCCGACTTACCAGAAGCGCAAGCCTTGCCGATTGAACAATGGGTGGATGCCATCCTTAATAACAAAGAACCTTCCATCCAGAATGAGGATGCCCGCCAGCTGACGTGGATCAACGAAGCGGCAGCACTTTCCCATGAAAAAGAAAGCAGAATCACCAGCAAACAAATGGAAGGAGTCTTGAACCAATGAGTGAAAAACTGAAAGTAGGAATCATCGGGGCTGGCGGCATTGCCAGCAACGTACATCTCCCCAACTACATAAAGCAGGGGGATAAAGTGGAAATAACAGCTGTCGCAGATGTAGTTAAGGAAACTGCAGAAGCATGCGCGGAGAAGTTTTCTATCCCTTATGTCTATACGGATTACGAAAAAATGCTGGAGGAATGCGAGCTGGATGCTATCAGCGTGTGTACGCCAAACAAATTCCATGCTGCAGCAGCCATCGCTGCTCTCCAGGCAGGCTGTCACGTTCTGTGTGAGAAGCCGCCTGCTATGAATGTGGCGGAAGCGACGGCAATGGCGGAAACGGCAAGGAAGCACGGCAAAATCCTTACGTATGGCTTTCATTTTCGCTTTGCACCTGAAATTATGGCATTGAAGCGATTCACAGCTGCAGGAGAACTTGGAGAGATATATGCAGCAAATATCCGTGCAGTCCGCAGACGGGGGATTCCTGGCTGGGGGGTATTTACCAATAAAGAGCTTCAGGGGGGTGGACCGCTGATAGATATCGGTGTCCACATGCTTGATGCGGCCCTTTACTTAATGGATTATCCTGAACCGGAATCGGTTTTTGGTGCCACCTATCAGAAAATCGGTAACCGTAAAGGGGTCGGACTGATGGGAGATTGGGATTGGGAAGGCTTTTCCATCGAGGACATGGCAAGGGGGATGATCCGCTTTAAAAATGGAGCCAGCCTTATACTGGAATCTGCCTTTGCCGCAAACGTAGAGAAAAACGATGTGATGAATGTGTCGTTGATGGGTGACAAAGGCGGAGCCGATGCATTCCCGTTGAAAATCTACCAGGAAAAACACGATTCCTTGATTGATATCTCCCCGGCATATTTACCGAAAAAAGGCTATCATGAGCTGGAAATTGAAGGCTTTGTGAATAGCTGCCTGACCGGGGAAGCACCGATCAGTACACCGGGACAAGGAGTGGTGATTCAGAAAATCATCAATGGATTTTATGAATCAGCGGAGACCGGGGATGCGGTGAAAATGGACGAAATTGCACAGGTCAAGTCATAAAGGAGAGCGTATATGAGACCACGTGCAGAACATTCAAGGCCGGATTTCAAGCGGAAAAATTGGCTGAACTTGAATGGCGAATGGAACTTTACTTTTGATGACAAGGATCTTGGCCTTAAAGAAAAATGGTTCAGAAGCCATAGTTTCCCCAGCAAAATCAATGTCCCATACGCCTTCCAGACAAAACTGAGCGGGATTGAAGACACCACTTTTCACGATGTTTTCTGGTACCACCGGAAGTTCGAAGTCCCGGAGCAGTGGGAGAGAAATCGGGTTCTCCTTCATTTCGGCGCCGTCGATTATCGGGCGGCCGTCTGGGTGAATGGGGAATTCGCCGTTTCCCATGAAGGGGGCCACACTCCTTTTTATGTGGATATTACGGACTTATTGATCGGAAATGAAAATGATCTTGTCGTTCGTTGCGAGGACTTCTCCACCGATTTGGAGCAGCCACGCGGCAAACAATTTTGGGAAGAAAACTCAAAAGATATTTTTTATACGAGGACAAGCGGAATATGGCAGACTGTCTGGCTGGAAAACGTTGGCATGTCGCATCTTCAGCGGCTTAAACTGACGCCTGATACCGAAGCAGGGACAATTTGTGCTGAATACGTCATTGATCATCCGTCCCCTGATCAGCTAATCGAGATGGAAATTACCTTCAAAGGACAGCATATCGCCAGCACCACTGTCCAAGTGGAACAAATTCCAAATAAAGCTGTACAGACGATAACACTGGAGGATTTCCAGCGTGGGGAAGGAAAGCACTGGAGTCCGGAACAGCCAAACCTCTACGACATGACCATTCGTTTGACAAAAGCTGGAGAAGTTCTCGATGAAGTTTCCACCTATTTTGGGATGAGGAGTATCACCATCCAGGACGGCAAGGTTCTTCTTAATGGCGCTCCTTACTATATGAAATTGGTACTTGATCAAGGCTATTATCCGGAAAGTTTATTGACTGCTCCGGATGAAGCAGCTATCAGAAAGGACATTGAGCTGACGAAAGCGATGGGCTTCAATGGGGTCCGTAAACACCAAAAAGTAGAAGAACCGCTGTACTTATACTGGGCGGATAAAATGGGGCTGCTCATCTGGGGAGAAATGGCCAACAGCCACACCTATTCTGATCGATCGGTTGCCAGGATAACCTCCGAATGGCAGGAAGCCGTTGAGCGTGATTACAACCATCCATCGATTGTCGTCTGGGTACCGCTTAATGAAAGCTGGGGTGTGCCTCGTTTGAAAAAAGACCTTCGCCACCAGCAGCATGCGCTTGCGATGTATCATTTGACGAAATCGCTGGATGCTACCCGCCCGGTCATCGCCAATGACGGCTGGGAGCATGTTAAATCAGACATCCTTTCCATCCATGATTATGAAGGGGAAAAAGAAGTCCTGAAAAATCGTTATAAGTCCCTCGAAAGTATTTTGTCTTTCATGCCGAGTGATCGTCATCTGTACATACCTGGTTTTTCCTATGACGGGGAGCCGATTCATGTATCGGAATTTGGCGGGATTGCTTTTGAAAGTGGGAGTCAAAAAGGGTGGGGATACACATCAGCATCGAATGAGGAAGACTTTATCCGGCGCTATGAAGATGTAGTGAGTGCCTTATTGGAATCTCCGCTCGTACAAGGGTTCTGTTATACCCAGCTGACAGACGTAGAGCAGGAAATCAATGGCTTGCTCACTTATGACCGTAAGCCAAAGGCGGAATTGGATGAAATCAAAAGGATCAATACAGGAAATGCAAAGAATGTCCGTAAATAATCGGTTTGTCTCTTTGTTATAACAAAAGGAGCTGTCTCATGTGCTGAAAATCGCAATGATTGGAGCAGGGAGCCTGGAATTCACCCGCCGCTTGATGATGGATATCTTGTCCGTGGAGGAGTTTCAGGACACGGAATTCCGCCTGATGGATAAAAATCCGGATAATTTGTCTTTTATCGCTGGTCTTTGCAGAAATATGATTACGGAAAACAGCCTTCCAGCAACAGTTTTCGAAACAATGGATCAGAGAGAAGCCCTAACCGGTGCGGACTACGTGATTTGCACGATCCGTGTCGGAGGGTTAAGTGCCTATGAAAAGGATATAACCATTCCATTGAAATACAATGTGGATCAATGCGTAGGCGACACGATTGGTCCAGGAGGAGTTTTTTACGCCTTGCGGACCATTCCCGCATTACTGGATATTGCGGAAGATATGAGAGAAGTGGCGCCCCAGGCTCTTCTCCTGAATTATGCCAATCCAATGGCAATGAATACTTGGGCATTGCGCAGGGCTGGAGGCATTTCAGTTATCGGGCTCTGTCATGGGGTACAGGGAGGCTCACGATTGATCGCAAAAGCACTGGGTGTACCAGAAAAGGAATTGTCGATCACTGCAGCCGGAATCAACCATCAGACGTGGTATATCCAGGTCGATCATCAAGGAGAAGATATGATTCCAAATCTATATGAAACTTTTCAGAGCCATCCGGAAATTGTGGAAAAAGAGCCGTGCCGGATGGATGTGTTAAAGCGGTTTGGGTATTTTTCTACAGAAACTAACGGTCATTTAAGTGAATATCTTCCCTGGTATCGGAAACGCCCGGAGGAATTGGATCGCTGGATTGACCAGAGTGACTGGATAGGTGGCATAACTGCCGGCTACCTGGAGGATTGCAAAGCAAAAGATGGAGCGTATCGCAGGAAGGCTGCCAGCAGGAAGATCACACTTGGGGACAGGACGGATGAGCATGCTTCTTACATAATCGAAGCATTGGAAACTGGCAGGACATACCGTGGGCATCTTAACGTAGGGAACAATGGATATATTATGAACCTGCCTGGTGGAAGTACAGTTGAACTCCCCTGCTATGTTGATCAGACAGGAATCCATCCGGTTACAATCGGGAATCTTCCACTGCCATGTGCAGCCACCTGCCGATCCAGCATCAATGTTCAGGAAATGGCTGTAGAAGCGGCACTTCGAGGGGATAAAGAAATGGTGAAGCTTGCCGTGCTTCACGACCCGCTGACTGCCGCGGTTTGTAATACCGAAGAGGTTTGGCAGATGTGTGACGAAATGTTTGAAGCCCATGCCGCCTGGCTTCCGCAATTCAACGGGGAAAATCGTAAATGGAATGATATCCGCCAGCCAGATGCCGGGGTATTCACCAACAGATATAAACAGGAAATCAACGCATTTGAGGTGTAATGATGTTATTTACAGAAGAAAAAATTGCTAATCAATTACAGGAAATCAAACAGACAATCCACCGTAAAAAACAGGAAATACCGACGTTCAAATTTTTAGAAGGAGACTGCAAGGGAGCAGCGGCCATTGACTTTGACGACAAGGAATGGGCTGAATTTTCCGTCGGAGATTTCTGGGGCGGATATGACGTGGACGCCTGGTTCCGGGCGACCGTACCTGTTCCTGAATCCTGGAAAGATGAAAAGGTTTCGCTGCGGTTCCTGGTTGGCCCAAGGGATGGAGGTGGATCAACTGCGGAGACACTGTTGTATGTAAACGGTTCCCCCCTTCAAGGGATTGATGTCTGGCATGAAGAAGCATGGATTCCACCAGAGCATTTGAAACATTCATCGCTTCATATTGCGCTCAAGGCTTGGAGTGGCGTGCTGGATGTACCGGACCGACGTCGTTTCAAGAAAGCCGAGCTCGTCCTGATCGATGAGACGACAGAGAAATTTTATTATCTTGCGGACACGGTACGGAAAGCAATCCAGGAACTTGACGAAAATGATCTGCGCCGCTCGGAATTGGTGAAGCATCTCAATCAATCATTCCTTTTCATAGACTTTTTGAAAAAGGGATCAGATGAATACTATCAATCTATCGCTGAAGCCTATCGTTATTTAAAGACGGAAGTGGATAAGCTTGGCGAACTGGAAGAATTGAAACCCAAGGTCGTCGCACTTGGTCACTCTCATATCGATATGGCATGGCTATGGAGGCTTTGCCACACAAGGGAAAAAGCATCCCGGACCTTTTCAACCGTACTACACCTGATGAGGCAATATCCCGAGTACCGCTATATCCATACTTCTCCGCAGTTGTATCAATACTTGAAAGAGGATTACCCGGATATTTTTGAAAAAGTGAAAGAAAAGATCAGCTCAGGAGAATGGGAAATCACAGGTGGAATGTGGATCGAACCAGATACGAACGTTCCAAGTGGAGAGTCGCTGATCCGGCAGATTTTGTTTGGCAAACGTTTCATGAAAGAGGAATTTGGGGTCGAGACGAATGTTGTCTGGCTCCCGGATGTCTTCGGGTACACGTGGGCACTGCCACAGATTATGAAGAAAAGCGGCATCGAATATTTCATGACGACAAAAATCAGCTGGAGCCAATATAATCGTTTTCCGTATGATACCTTCAACTGGCGGGGAATCGATGGTACCGGAATTCTAACCCATTTCATCACTACGCCGGAAGACGACAGCGTGATTTATACCTATAACGGAATGGTTGAGCCGAGCAGTGTCAAAGGAATATGGGATTCTTATAAACAAAAGGACATTAACGATGAACTGTTGCTTGCTTTTGGATGGGGAGATGGCGGAGGCGGCCCGACGAAGGAAATGATCGAGTCCGCAAAAGCGATGAAAAACCTGCCAGGCATGCCTGAGGTGGAAATCGGCAAAGCCGAGCCATACTTTGAACGACTGGGAGAGCGGATGAAGAAAAAAGACCTGCCTGTATGGGATGGGGAACTTTATCTGGAATATCACCGCGGCACCTATACTTCTCAGGCAGCTTTGAAGAAAGCCAACCGGGAGGCAGAAATCATCTACCATCGCGCGGAGCTTTTCGGTGTCATGCATGATTTGTTGACAGGACAGCAGCATTACAAACAGGAAGAATTGAACCGTGGCTGGGAAAAGCTTCTTCTGAACCAGTTCCATGATATTCTTCCGGGCTCCTCTATCCGCCAGGTCAACGAGGACGCCAGGACTGATTATGCGGAAGTCCGAAATGCAGGGAAGAATGTCCAGGATGAGGCTGTTCACGGGATGTTAAATCAGGTGAAAACAGAAAAACGTGGAGTGGCTGTTTTTAACTCCCTTCCAATAGAGCGGAGTGATTACATCAGCCTGCCACTTTCCGAACATGTAACAGGAGAGACTGTCCTTGCCGGTCCGGGAGGCAAGGAAGCTAGTGGACAAGTTATCGAGGAAAACGGAGAACGTAAACTGTTAGTTAAAGCTGACTCCGTTCCATCGCTCGGTTATGAAACATTTACCTTTGAACATATAGCTCCAGACGAAACAAGCAGTGTGTCCGTCAGAAAAGATCATCTGGAAAATGACTTCTACCAGATCAAGCTGAACGCACAAGGCCAGATAATATCCATCTATGATAAAGAAAATGGCCGTGAAGTGCTGGCGGAACAATCGAGAGCGAATGTATTCCAGGCGTTTGAAGATAAACCGATGAAATTTGATGCCTGGGACATTGATTTGTATTACCAGGAAAAAATGCGGGAAATCAGCAACCTTACCAATACTGAAGTGATCGAAGAAGGACCGCTCCGGGGAAGTTTGAAACTAACGTGGAAATTCTATGATTCTACGATCGTGCAGACGATTCGCATTTACAAAGACTCCCGCCGAATAGATTTTGATACGGAAATCGACTGGCAGGAACAGCAGACCCTGCTGAAAACAGCTTTTCCGGTAGATATACGGGCTACGAGTGCAACCTATGATATTCAGTTTGGAAACATTGAGCGGCCGACGCACTGGAACACTAGCTGGGATTATGCCAAGTTTGAAACAGTCGGTCATAAATGGGTCGACCTGTCAGAAGGGAACTATGGCGTAAGCCTGCTGAATGACTGTAAGTATGGTCATGATGTAAAAGACAATGTGATCAGGCTGACCCTGATCAAGTCGGCAATCAGCCCGGATGAAACAGCGGACAGAGGCAGCCACTCGTTTACTTACAGCCTATTTCCGCACAGTGGCAGCTGGAAGGAAAATGGTGTGGTTGAAACAGCCTATGCATTGAATGATCCACTTCTTGGATATGAAGTAGCGCCTAACACGGACGGGAAACTGCCTATAGCCTATCAATTTGCTGATATTTCCCATGATAATGTCTGGCTGGAAACAGTGAAGAAAGAAGAGGACGGTCAAGCAGCAGTCATCCGGTTATATGAGTATAAACAGCATCGGAATCAGGATGTCAAAGTGCGCTTCGGGGAACAAATTAAGAAAGCAGTGGAATGTAATATGATCGAAGAAGAAATCGGGGAAGCAGACTATAAGGAAAACCAAATCAGCTTTTCCATCAAGCCCTACGAAGTAAAAACCTTTAAAATATGGTTCTAATGTAACTTTTTATTCCACCCCGGGAGAACCAAATATTGGTTCTCCCGGGGTGGAAAAATCAGGCTTGTTGGAGCATTTTTTGGATGTTGTATTCGCGGTAGGTTGGATTTTGACCACAGACCATGAGGCCCTGTCCCCAGTTGACGTGTTCATTGTTCACTGGCGGATCTTCCGGGTCGCGCAATTGGAACAGGACATTACGACGTGTCCGGTCACTGGTATTCGGCTTCGATCCATGAATGGTCAGGTAATTGAAAAATAACACATCACCGGCTTTGGCCGGACAAGCTTTTCCTTGATCAATCGGATATTCCTTCGCATCGAGGTAATGCTGTCCGCGATGAGGAATGGGGCCTTGATGATGGGAACCAGGAACGACATGGAGGCAGCCATTTTCCAAATCAGCATCATCTAGATGGACACTGGCAGCAAGCATTGTATGGTTTTTATGAGGGAAATACGGATAATCCTGATGCATAGGAAAGGCTGCACCATTTTCCGGCGGTTTGACCAGCATTTTTGAGTGGTGGAGCTGGACATTTGGACCAATCAATTCAGTTAAGATGGCATTCATGTTTGGATGAGACAAAGCAGCGGTGAAGGAAGCGTCCTGATAGTGAATATCATGAAATCCTTTCAGCACAAGCTTTTTTAATTCCCTTTTTGGCAGGTAATCTCCTTGCCAGGCATGATTCCGGTCTAATTCAGCCTCCGTGGCACGCTGGATAATCCCATCGACACCCTTTTGCATTCTCGTGACTTCCTCGTGGTTGAATACATTTTTCACAAGCAAATATCCATTCTCCTGGTAAAATGCTACATCCTTTTCCGAGATCATATGAAAACCTCCATTTTCAATTTGTTACTGTCCATTTTAAGAGAAATCGGGCTTGTCGGTCTTTAGATTTTCACGCCAGACCTTTGTACTTTTAGGACAAGGGAGGGAGACATCATGCTTGTCGGTGAAGATTTTAAAAAAGGGGAAAAGTTTCTGAACCAGCATATCAAATGGGTGCAGACTGCGGACACAGAATTTCAAATATATTATTGGGGTGCCATGGAAAAACATTACGATAACCCTGTACATAAGCATTCTTTTTTTGAAGTCTGTTATGTTCTGGATGGAGAAGGGACTTATATCGAAGATGGAAAAGTGTTTCCATTAAAAGAAGGCGTCGCTTTTTGTTCACGGCCATACAGACTTCATCAGATTAAAAGCAAATATGGCCTGACTCTTTTTTTTGTAGCATTTGACACTGGGGCAGGGAATAAAGGCAGCTGGAAAGAAGAATTGACCAAAGATAATGTGTTGGTGGAAACAGGTACAAGCTCTTCCATATCGTTCATTTGGGAAGCCCTTGTTATGGAAGCAGCCATCAGTTCTCACGACAATATTCCATTTGTCTCCCAATTGTCTGAGTCTTTGTTGCATGCACTTTACAAACAATTTACCAGGAGACCTTCCAATTCCCAACCAGGAACAGCCAATTATAATACGTCACTGATTTACAATGCGCAGCTTTTTATCAAGGATAATCTTTCTCAGCCTTATCGTTTGGAGGATGTCGCCAAATATTTGCATATTTCAGCTAGACACTTGTCCCGTCTATTTGTAAAGGAAAGCGGGGAGTCATTCTCTGCGTTTAAAAGGAAGGAACAAGTAAAGGGAGCTTCGGCACTTTTAGCGAAAACATCCTTGCCGATCAAGGAGATTGCCGAGAATACCGGCTTTCGGTCCGTACATTATTTTACAAGGGTTTTTTCCAGGGAGAAGGGTAAGACTCCTTCCATCTATCGAAAAGAATTTATCCAGCGAAGGGAATTAGAGGATAGAAATGAAAATAAGTAAATCGATATTATATGTTTTTTTGGCGGTGATTCTTATCGGTGTCCTTGGAACTGTGTTCGCACTTTCAAAAACTGCAGAAACAGCTCACTATACCAACCCGGTATTTGAACCCGTGCTTGCTGATCCTTCCGTCATCAGAGGAGAGGATGGATACTTCTATGCTTACGGGACGGAGGATGATTGGGGGGACGGGAAAGGTCCAAAGCTTGTCCCCATTGTAAAATCCAAAGACCTTACGAACTGGGAATATGTCGGAGAAGCTTTTGAAAAAAAGCCAACATGGAAAAATGTTGGCGGAATCTGGGCACCAGATATAGAATTTTTTAATGGGAAATATAAACTATATTACTCTTTATCCATTTGGGGCGATACGAATCCAGGAATCGGCGTAGCAACATCAGATACTCCCGTCGGGCCATTTGAAGACCAGGGACCGGTTTTTACAAGTGCAGACATCGGTGTCGGTAACTCTATCGATCCCATGGTTTATGTAAAAGAAGATGGAACACCGTATTTGTTTTGGGGCAGTTTCCATGGAATATTTGCGGTTGAACTTACTAAGGATGGTTTAGATGTTGCAGGAGAAAAGCGTCATATCGCAGGAAACGAGCTGGAAGCAGCCTATGTCATCAGACGCAATAATTCCTTTTATCTGTTTGGTTCGGCGGGCAGCTGCTGCGAAGGGGAGAAAAGCGGTTATCATGTAGTGGTTGGCAAGTCCGATTCTCTGCTTGGACCGTATGTTGATAAAGATGGAAATGGTTTGCTTCAAAGTAAAGGGACTCTGGTAATGACCGGAAATATGCCGAGTGAAGAAGGAAAGGTATTCGTCGGTCCTGGGCATACATCGGTGGTCAAAGATGATGAAGGTACGGATTGGTTAATCTATCATGCAATAGAATATGATGATTCCTATCTGCCAAATGGTGCAACCAGACGGCCATTGATGATCGATCCAATTATCTGGAAAGATGGATGGCCAACAGTGGAAGGGTTAGTTCCAAGTACTGAAAAGCAAAAAGCACCGGTATTTGATAAGTGACAGATAAGTCAAATTGATTGTGATAATGAAATATATATTGAAAGCTATTACTCTTGTATCTCGGAGGTACAAGAGTGTTTTTATTTTTAAGTAAAAGTTTAGTAAGCATATCTAGCATTTTAGATCGAATTTAGTAAAAAATAATAAGGATTAGAGAAAAATCATCCAAGATGAAATGGTAATTTAACAGCATTTACAAGCATAACTAATATTCAATTGTCAAAATATTTTAAATTATATATTGAAAGCGTTTTATTAATCTGTTAAGATAATTCACATCATAGTAAACTTTAGTAAAAAATTTACTAGCTTATACAAAGGATGGAATCTATCATGACGACTATAAAGGAAATAGCTTCCAGATCGAAAGTTTCTAGTGCAACGGTATCAAGAGTTCTGAATAACGATGAAACATTGTCCGTTGCGAAAGAAACACGACAGAAGGTCCTTGAGGTGGCAAAAGAGCTGGGCTACAAAACGATGCAGGAAAGGCGCAGCGCAAAAACACAGGGTAACAGCGAGAGCTCAGCAAAAATAGGAATCCTTTTATGTCATTCCTTGGATGAAGAACTAAATGACTCCTTTTTTCTTTCGATTAGACAGGGAATTGAACAGGAATTTGCAGAGAAAGGCATCGCCACAACCGAAATATACCGTTTAAGTAATTTACATTCTATAAAGTTAAGTGATGATATCAAAAACCTTATCGTTGTAGGCAGAATAGGTGCGGATGTTCTGAAAAAATTGGGAGAGGACATCCAAAACATTGTTTATATCAATCATGATGTAGACGAAGACAAGTATGATTCAGTTGTTTTTGATTTTGAGAAGGCTTCCCTGCGGGCGATCTGCCACTTGCTGAATTTAGGATATAAAAAAATCGGCTTCATTGGCGGCCAGGAGCGCGAACACTTGAATGACAGCAAAGTAGAATTCGAGGATAAGCGTGCTTGGACATTTAAAAAGGTGATGAAAGAAAAGGGATTATTTAATCCAGATGCCTATTTTATTGGGGAATTTTTCATGGCAGATGGTTATGAATTGATGAAGAAAGCAATTGAAAAAGGAGATTTGCCTGAAGCATTCTTTTGTGCAAGTGATGCCATGGCTGTTGGGGCAATGCGTGCTTTACAGGAAAAAGGGTTTTCTATACCTGAAGATGTTGCGATAGTAAGTTTTAATGATATCCCCCTGGCGCAGTTCGCCAGTACCCCTTTAACAACGGTCAAGGTCCAAACAGAAGAAATGGGCCGGTTAGGTGTGAAACTGATGCTTGATCGTCTGAAAGGCAGGGACATCCCTTTGAAAGTTACTGTGCCGACTGAATTGGTAGTAAGAGACAGCTGCGGGGAAAAATACCTTTATTCAAAACACGGGCTCAAAGAAACTTTAGTATAAGGAAGGGAGGGAGCTTTTGATAGAAATATTTAAGGAGGTGATGGTATAGAAATTGTGCATGTAGATCGTCCACATAAAAACAGTACACCTGCTTTAAAGATCGGCGTCGATAAGCAGGTGTACCAGATGAGAAGCTGATAGTTTATTAGGAAAAATAAACTATACAGCTAGTCAGATTATAACGGAAACAGCAGGCAGGAACAAGAATATTGACCTATAAAAATACAGGGAACAACCGATATGGATATTTATATTTCAAGGAGGAGTCTTGATTGAAGAATAATCCGTGGATTGCAATTGTAATCGCTTGTTTTGCGATGATTATAGCTGGATGTTCGAATAGTGCTTCTGGCGATGGAGATTCTACGACACTGACCTTCTATTCTACTGCTACGACTGAAGAAGACAAAGCAGTTATCAAAGAAGCTATTACAACATTTGAAGAAGAGAACCCGAATATTGATATTGAGGGTAACTTTCCCGGTGATGGGTACGAGCAAATGCTGAGGGTCAAGATGGCGGCTAACGATATGCCTGATTTATTTGATACGCACGGTTGGGCGAAAGCACGCTATGGAGAATATGTTGCTGATTTAAGTGATATGGATTGGGTGAAGAATCTGGATCCTGCATTGAATGAGATATTGAAAAATGATCAAGGAAAAGTATATGCTTTTCCGTTAAACCAGGCGAAGGACGGCATTACATATAATGCTAATCTTTTAAAGAAATATGGCATTGAACCACCGACGACCTTTGACGAATTTATGGATGCGCTCTATCAAATTAAAGAAAAAAGTGATGGAAAAGTGACACCATTGTGGTTCCATGGCTCAGACAAGTCTGCATTCGGTCAGTATTTTGACCAATTTTCCACCCCATTGCTGATTACTGATGAACAGCATAATTATGAAAAGGAACTCCTGGACGGGACATTTGATTGGTCGCATTATACTTTTTTACCCGAAAAGTTAAAACAGATGCAAGAGGACGGCTTACTTAATGAGGATGCATTGACAGCACAAATACAGCAGCAGGCACAACTGATGGCTCAAGGGAAAATCGGCTTTACGTTTGGCGGAGGTTCCATAGGTCCCGCTGTGGAAGAACTGAATCCAGAAGTACAAGTAGGGGTAGTTCCGATGCCGGCGATTCACGAAGGCGACAAGCCGAGCTGGATCGGTGGAGAACGGCATACTGTGGCTGCATGGAAGGACTCTGAGAATTTAGAAGAGGCAAAAAAATTCATTGCATTTCTGGCCCAGCCAGAGATTGCCAAAAAAATTGCAGAGGGAACTTCCTTACCAGCAGGATTGGCAAATGTAGAAGCAGATAATTATTATTCGGAATATTACAAAAAATTCAAAGATATTAAAGTTTATCCTTATTTTGACCGAGTATATCTTCCGAGCGGGATGTGGGATGTAATGGGTTCCACAGGGCAAGAATTACTGTCCGGATCCATGACTCCAGAAGAGGTATCCGAAAAAATGAGTAAAGAATACACAAGGCTGAGAAAGCAATGATGAGTAATTCAAAACAGCGCAGAAAGTGTATTGAAGGATCTCTATACGCATTGTCATTTTCCGGGAGGGTTGCCAATCATGAGTGAGATGGTCAGAGGCACCCTCCGGTCAGTTTCTCGCAGGAAGACAGCGGTTCGAAAGCGTAAGAATCAGAACTCCCTTTGGTGGATGTATCTGCCGGCATTGATTGTCGTATGTATGTTTATTTTATATCCCTTTTTGAATGGTATAAGAGTTTCTTTCACCGACTGGAATGGGTTTTCCCAAACGAAAAACTGGGTGGGACTGGATCAATATAGACGCATGCTCCAGGATCCTGATACATGGTTAGTAGTCAAAAATACTTTGTTATACGGAATAGGGAGTACAATTTTTCAAAACCTCATCGGTTTGTTGTATGCATTATTGTTGAATCAGAGCATCCGCATGAAATCCTTGACACGTACGATTATTTATCTTCCCGTCATCATCAGTCCATTGGTGATGGGATATATCTGGTATTTCTTTTTCGCTTATCAGGGAGGAGCGTTGAATGATGCGCTGGTATTTTTCGGATTTGATAAAATCAATGCCCTTGGAAATCCAGACTTGAATACTTGGATCATCGTTTTTGTTAATACGTATCAATATGTGGGGATCGCGATGGTCATCTACCTGGCCGGCTTGCAGAGTATTTCCAAAGATTATTATGAAGCAGCTGACATCGATGGGGCATCAGCCTTTCAACAGTTCAGGAATATTACTCTTCCTCTGCTGATGCCGGCGATTACTATTAATGTTGTCCTTAATATCATCGGTGGACTTAAATTGTTTGATGTCATCATCGCCCTGACAGGTGGAGGACCTGGGAATGCCTCCCAATCCATGTCTACATTTATGTATGACTTGTATTTCAGCAGGCAGGACGCTGGATATGCAGCCACACAAGGGGTTTTAATGGCAATCATCATTCTGGTTCTAAGTCTGATGGCTCTGATCTATTTTAAAAGAAAGGAGACCGATGCTTAGTGAAAAAGAAAAAAACAACTATGAGATGGGTGTTAACCATTGTGGCATTGGTGGTCACCTTGTTCCATCTGATACCGTTTTACATTATGATTACCACTTCCTTGAAGGCAAATAATGATTTCAGTTCCAAGTGGGCAGTGCCAGAAACCCTTCAATTTTCAAATTTTGTGGAAGCATGGGAAAAAGCAAATTTAGGTACAGCTTTTGTCAATACTGCCATTATCACGGCAGGGGCAGCCATCTTGTTAATATTCCTGGGCTCCATGGCAGCATACCCACTGGCCAGGAGAAATACGAAGCTAAATAAAGGTGTTTATTTCCTGTTCATTTCGATCATGGTAATTCCTCCGCTGACAGCATTGGTTCCATTGTACAAAATGGTGGTGGATATAGGGATGATGAATACCCACGAAATTGCCATTTTAAATAATCTGGCTGCCTTTCTGCCATTGACTATTTTTCTTTACGCAGGGTTTATTCGGTCCACTATTCCGAAAGAACTGGAAGAGGCAGCAAAAATTGACGGCGCGAGTACATTGGTAACATTCTTCAAGGTGGTATTTCCCTTGCTTAAGCCTGTGACAGCTACGGTGTTAATCATTTCCTGTGTATTCATTTGGAATGATTATCAGTTTGCGATTTTCTTCTTACAGGATAATGATGTCCAGACACTTACTGTAGCATTGGCGAGCTTTTTTGGACAAAATCAGAGTAATTTGAATCTGGTGGCTTCAGCTGCCTTGATGTCGATGTTACCAATGACCATATTGTTCTTGTGTTTACAAAAATATTTTGTGGCAGGTCTTTCATCAGGATCTGTAAAAGGGTAAAGGAGAGGTTTGTTTTATGTCTAAGATTACATTTCTAGGAGCGGGAAGTACTATTTTCGCAAAAAACGTACTGGGTGATTGTATGCTCACACCAAGTGTCGACGGGTTTGAATTTGCCCTGTTTGATATTGATCATCAGCGGCTTGAGGATTCGGAAAATATGTTGAATAACTTGAAAACAAGTCTGGGAAGCAATGTAACCATTCGTGCTTATACGAACAGGAAAGAAGCATTGCGGGGAGCGAAGTATGTCGTCAATGCCATCCAGGTCGGTGGCTATGAGCCTAGTACAGTGATTGATTTTGAAATTCCCAAAAAATATGGCCTGCGGCAGACGATCGGCGACACAATTGGAATTGGAGGTATATTCCGGGCGCTTCGGACTATTCCGGTAATGCTGGATTTTGCGAAGGATATCGAAGAGGTGTGTCCGGATGCGTGGTTCTTGAATTATACAAACCCGATGGCTGCGTTGACTGGAGCAATGCTGCGCTATACAAATGTGAAGACTGTCGGCCTCTGCCATAGTGTCCAGGCAGCTGTTCCAAAGTTATTCGAAGCTCTTGATTTAGATGACGAAGGGGTACAATGGAAAATTGCAGGAATCAACCACCTGGCCTGGCTGCTGGAAGTGTCAAAAGATGGGAAGGATCTTTACCCTGAAATTAAAAAACGTGCAGCCATAAAGCAGCAGGAAAAGCATGAAGATATGGTTCGGTTCGAACTGATGAACCGATTCGGCTACTATGTTACAGAATCATCGGAGCATAATGCTGAATATCATCCTTATTTCATTAAGAAAAACTATCCTGAACTCATTGAAAAATTCAATATTCCACTGGATGAGTATCCGCGCCGCTGTGTCAATCAAATAAGAGACTGGGAAAAAATGCGGGAGGAGATTGTAAACAATCAAAACCTTACGCATGAACGTTCACATGAGTATGCTTCCTATATCATCGAAGCAATGGAAACCGATCAGCCATTCCGTCTGCACGGAAATGTGCTTAACGAAGGTGGCCTGATCAGCAACCTTCCTGCAAAAGCAGTGGTAGAAGTTCCGAGCCTGGTGGACAGGAATGGTATTACGCCTTGTTATGTAGGTGAACTTCCTGAACAGCTTGCCGCTTTGAACCGCACCAATATCAATACACAGCTTATGACGATTGAAGCAGCCATGTCAGGAAATCGGGAACACATTTATCAGGCTGCCATGCTCGATCCACACACTGCTGCGGAACTTTCCATCGATGACATCGTCTCCTTATGCGATGATTTAATCGAAGCCCACGGCGATATGCTGCCAGAATTCCAGAAAAAACCAACCTATGTATAAAGAATAAACTTACCCCGCTAGAACCAGATATTACCAATGTCACCCCGTAAGAACCAGATATTGGTTCTCACGGGGTATTCTAGAAGCTACCCCAGGAGAACCAGAATATGGTTCTCCTGGGGTGAAATTTTATTTTTCGTTTATGCAGGATTTTTTCTATCCATTGCGAATATAGAATAGGTTGTAAATAAATTTACGAAGGGGCTGTGAAATTATTGCCAACAGTAAAACGTCATTGGTTTCCGGGTGCTATGTATCATATAACTGCGAGAGGAAATCGGAAAAATAATATTTTTGAGGAGGATGCTGATCGCTATTATTATTTAGAACTGCTTTACCGTAGTAAGAAAGGATATCCCTTCGAACTCCACGCCTATTGCCTCATGCCAAACCACGTTCATCTTCTTATTGAAACCTACAATTTTCCACCCAGATATTTCATGAGAGAAACCCATTCCCAATATGCTAGGTTTTTTAACAAGAAATATGGATTTGTTGGCCATCTATTTCAAGGTCGTTTTAAGGGCCAACCTCTAAAGGATTTGCAAGCCTTTCTCCAGGTAAGTCGTTATATCCACCTGAATCCATGCAGGGCTAATTTAACGGACAATCCTGAGTCCTATAAATGGAGCAGCTATCCACAATATTTATCTCTCCAAACTAAACACCCACTTCTTACAACCTCGAAGATCCCCCAATATTTCAATGGAATTGAAGGCTACAAAAAGTTTGTTACAATTCCAATCCAGGAAAATACTAATCATTCATCCTGACAAATTACATTTTCTGGTTCTCACGGGGTATTCAAGAAGACACCCCTGGAGAACCAGAATATGGTTCCCCTGGGGTGCGACAAATCTGCACACATATCATCAAACAAAAAAGAGCAGGCTGCTTTGGCCTGCTCTTTGTGCATGTTATTCTATTATTCAGCAATTTGCTCTGCCGGCTTTTGTTCGGAAATTCCATGTTTTTTCTCTGACTCTGTGATAACTACTGCACAGGCAGCATCACCGGTAATGTTGACTGCTGTACGAGTCATATCAAGCAAACGGTCAATACCAATGATCAACGCGATACCTTCGACAGGCAATGCGACCTGATTCAATACCATTGCCAGCATAATCAAGCCGACACCTGGTACACCTGCTGTACCGATACTAGCTAACACAGCAACGATTACTACCATGACTAGCTGGGTAAATGCCAAGTCAGTGCCGTAAACCTGTGCGATAAAGATAGTGGCAACCCCTTGCATGATAGCTGTACCGTCCATATTGATGGTGGCACCCAGCGGTTGTACGAAGCTGCTGATTGGTTTTGGAACATTCAGGTTTTCCTGTGCTGTTTTCATAGATACTGGCAGTGTGGAACTACTGCTGGAAGTACTGAATCCAACCGTGAATGCAGGAAAGAACCCTTTAAAGAATTTAATAGGATTCATTTTACCGAGAATCGAAACGGCAGATCCATAAACCACAACTAAGTGTACGAACAATGCAAGCAGTACGACAAGCATATAGGCTGCCATTGCAGCTGCACCGTCGAGGCCCATTGTACCGATTGCGGAAGCAAGTAGACCAAATGCACCGTATGGGGCAAAACGCATGATCAGGTTGACAAGGAACATCATAATTTCATTACCTTGCTCAACCAGCTTCATGACACCTTCTGTTTTTCTGCCCAGCATTGCAAGCGCAAAGCCGATAAAGATAGCGAAAGCGATAATTTGCAGCATATTACCCTCAGTCATAGCCTGGACAGGGTTAGTTGGTATGATGTTTGTGAACGTTTCTACTACACCTGGAGCTTCCTGACTTTCATAATTCGCTCCGGACGTATCAAAATCTCCACTGCCCGGCTGGAATAGATAAGCCAGGGAAATAGCAATTGAAATAGCAATGGTAGTGGTAACAAGGAAAAAGGCAATCGTCTTCCCGCCAATACGTCCCAATTTTTTGGGGTCCCCGAGAGATGCTACCCCTAAAGTAATGGAAAAGAATACGATAGGAACAACTAACATCTTGATCAGGTTAAGAAAAATCGTACCCAATGGATTGAAAAACCAAGCATCCAATGTTTCAAATAAGTCCGGTGCCCAAAAATGAAGAGCTAAACCGACAGCGGCACCAAGTATAAGTCCAATAAAAATCTTGGTCGTCAATTTCATGGTGTTTTCCTCCTTTTTAAAATTTGTTAGCGCTTACTTAACTTAAGTGTATTATTCCCTTGTCTTACATATGTGCCCTAAACGCAGAGTTGATGGTTGGTAAATGGCAGAAAAAAGTTCGGTGAGATTTAAGGACAGGCACTTATTAATTGGGAGGGCATCTTCCCACTATATTAAACTATCATATAATTTAGCGAACATAAAGCCCTTAACCTTTATTTGTTCCAATTCCATTAAATGGATAATTTATTTATGAATAGTAATATAGACTTTTGGTATTTTAATTAAAGTTTCGAGGTGAAATTTATTTTTTTGCCGCTGAAAAGTAAACTTTTCTATCAATAATCTCTCAATTAAAACAAATTTTACAGATTCGCTTCTTCAAAAGCAAAGGAGTATTATTCATTTTACTGAGACAGGTTTAGAAAGGAGAATCAATATGTATGACGATAATGAAGAAAGGATTTTTCAGGATGATTTATGGGACATGATGAGAGATTCAAAAGATGATTGCCATCATTGTAAGAGGGAATTTTACGAGGTAGATATGGTATATGTGGCTGAAGGCCTTTCCATGTTCCACATATGTGAAGAATGCTTTGACTTTCATCAGGAATTGAAAAAGTCTCATATAGGTCAGGAGGAAAGTTAGCAAAGCTCCTTCCTATTTACTCTTGGCCACCGAAGAGTAATGATATGAACTACGGTTTATTATAGATTAATTTTAAAAGTTCTTTTTCCTCTGTTCCTTCATGGGTTTCTATTTATTTACTTCTCCGGATTGTTTTGTCGAAATATTTTTACAAAATACTACATTATTTCCTTAAAATATGTGGTATATTCTATGTATCGACAAAATATCGGATAGAAGAAAGGGAGGGGAGTAATTGGAGGAGCAGAATAAGTTGCAGGAACTGCTGCAGGTATTGATTCAAAAAACAGAAACGAAAGAAATCCAATCGTCGGAAGAGATAATAGAATACATAGTATCGAACTTTGAAGGTGCCGGTTATTCTAATTGATATATAATTATGAGTGATAAGAAGTCTATTACGACTGCTATCAATAAGAAACCGCCCGGATACATTCAGCAATTGGATGTCCCGGGCGGTTTTTTAGTTGGTAAATTTTAAAGCGGGCTGCATCCAGCTCCAGCGCCTACCCCCTCAAGGTCTTAAGCCAATCCCTTTCGTGACAAAAAACCTTCACGTCGAGGCTTTGCTTAAGCATGTCGGGGGTGAGCAAGGCGCTTCCGCTTTTGTAGCATCCAGCGCCTTCACGGAAAGACGAGTGAAGGCAAGTTTTTCTAATTAATCGAAATCAACATAATCTGGATAATCGGTTATGATGCCATCTACTCCTGCTTGTAAAAGGAAGTCCGCTGAGTTACGGTCTCTGACTGTCCAAGGATGTGTTTTCATTCCAAAAGCGTGGATACGATCAACTAACTCACTTGTAACCATACTTTTACTAGGATTGACATAGTCTGCGTAAGAGGCAAAGTCCATTAATTGTTCATCTGAGATGCCATCAGGGCTGTAACCTACCAGTACACCGACAGGAACAGAAGGTAGCAAATGGTGGAATTTCGCCATTGACTCGTGATTAAAAGATTGGACGATAATTTTTTCATTTGCTGGTTTATGAAGATTACGTTCGATTAGTTCATCGGCAATTTTCTGCTCAATTCCAGGGTATAAGGATGGAGACTTTACCTCAATCAGAATACCGATTTTTCCGCGGTATGCATCGAGTACTTCCCCTAGTGTAGGTATTTTTTCTCCCGCAAATTCTTCATTGAACCAACTGCCGGCATCCAGTTTTTTTAACTCTTCATAAGTAAGATCCCTGACATTACCAGTTCCATCGGTTGTTCGGTCAACTGTCGTGTCATGGATGACAACAAGCTTACCATCCTTACTCATTTGCACATCAAGCTCAAACATATCGGCTTTCATTTCGACTGCTTTATCAAAGGCAGCCATGGTATTTTCCGGCGCGTAGCCAGAGGCTCCTCGATGGGCGATATTTAATACCTGTTTCTTTTCTTTCATGGTTACCATTTCATCGGCTGAAGCAGTGCTTCCGCTGAACAGGTATGTAGTGAACACCAGTGCAATCATCAATATTGATGCAAACTTTTTCATTTCTATCTCTCCCTTCCGCATATTCACCTTGTATGTTACTGAAGGAATATTAAGGGAGATTGATAGGTTTGTATATTATTTATGTAAGATTATTAATATCTATCAGCCTTTTCGCCTGGAAACTTTAACAATATCCCTCAAAAAGTAACATACCCCGGGACATCCAGTTTCTGGATGTCCCGGGGTATAGGTTTATTCGGTTATGCCGACTTGGTCATATCCATAGGCGGTTGCCTGTGCTTCGGGGCTTCCTTCACCATAAATGTCTTCAGCAGACTGGATCAATGCACTTCTGGCATTGCTGAAATCGGAATTTGGTGTTAGATAGACAGTCAGTGCCCGATAATAAATCTGTCCGAGTTTATCTTTACCAATTTTTTCACCAGTCAGGTAGGCTGCATGATTAATAATGGAAGAATTGATATGGACTCCGCCATTATCGAGTTCACGCGGCAGGTCATAGTATTCGTCCATGTGGGAAGGATACATGCCGCTTCCATCGCCATATGGTACGTATTCTTCTCCGACTGGATACTTGCTGGGATTACTTAAACTGCGAAGAGATGTCCTTCCTGATGCCTTGGCAGCATCAGCCATAATATCTTCTCCGACTTCCCAATCCTCTTTATCGACAAGAGCGCCGAATATATCAGAAAAAGCTTCATTTAAAGCACCTGATTGAAAACGATAGCGAAGGCCTGCCGTATGGGACGTAACTCCGTGTGTCATCTCATGTGCAGCGACATCCAGTCCTGCAGACAACGGAATGAAAAATTCTCCATCTCCATCCCCATAGGTCATTTGCTCGCCATTCCAGAAGGCGTTATTATAGTTTTCCCCGAAATGGACAGTAGACTTGATCGCCATCCCTTCACCATCAATGGAATTACGGTCATGTTCTTCCAGGAAATACTCATATACTTCTTCAGAATTATAGTGAGCATCTACGGCTGCTTCATCGTATTCATCTTTAAAAGAGGCGCTTTCATTACTGTAAAGCTTTCCAGGAAATGCTAATTCTCCGGCTCCCCACTGGTTCTTAAGATCGTATGTGAAAATTCCCTCCAGTCCTTGATGGGAGTTGTCATATAAATAAAACTTCGTTCCTTCTCCTGTTTGCTTATCATTTTTGTGGGTGATGTGAAGCTTTCTGTGATCACCTAACACACCAATTCCTGAACCACTGGCACGTATAAATCCATTTGCGTGCATCAGGGCATTATACTTGTCTATGACCTGCCCGTTATTCGCGTCGATATACACAAACCAGTTTCCCGGCTTTTCCCCAAGGAAATTTAAATTTACTTTATATGCAAGATAAACTTCTTCTTCAAAAGGATAGAGGACAAGTTCTGTTTCAGGAGGTGAGACAAGTTCTTCTGGTGCTTTAACCGCCTGTTCAGCAAGTGCTACGCTTTTATCTATGGAAAGGGCAGGGTCAGTTGAAATTTGATCTTCTTCTATCTTTTCGTTGAATTCACCATTTACAGCGGTAACTTTATTATTTTTATCATAATGGACAATTACTTGATTACCTTCAACAGGGACATTGTTTTTGGTTTGCTGTAAGCGGACATGGGTCATACCGACTTTGTCCTTTTTCACTTGCTTTACTCTGAGGGTTTTCTCGGGTTTTTCGATTTGATATTTATGCTTGTTTTTCTTTAGATACTCCACTGCTGTTTCAGCATTGGTGGCGGGTTGCTTCTCCGATTGTAAATCCGTTACGAAAAAAGGTTTATTACCCTTAACTGGAGCCTTATGGTTTGAAACCGCTTCCGTATGTATTTCTTTGTCGATGGCATGAGCAGGAAAATCGGTCAACGGTGCAATCAATAGAGATGAAGATAGAATTGCTGCAGGAATTACATATTTTTTCTTCAAAAAACTTCCTCCTTTTGGTAATATACTTCCAATTATAAAGTTTAAAAAAGAAACTTTTCAGAATATTTAGAACCAATTATCTGAGACAAAAGTAGTGTTATTAGGCAAAATTTCTGATAGACGTGAAAAAATTCAAAAAAATATTGAAAGGGTTTTCTTATACGTGGTATGATTAATCCAACGTAAACGTTTACTTGATTTAAGAGAGGATTACAACATGGTAACGATTAAGGATGTAGCAAAACAAGCAAACGTATCGATAGCTACTGTTTCGAGGATATTGAACAATCAGCCAGGATATACCGAAAAAACACGTATGAAGGTCCAACAAGTGATCGAGGAACTCGGCTATAAGCCGAACGCTGTTGCGCGCAGTATGATCAGCAGGAACACACAAACGATCGGTGTATTGTTTCCGGATGTTTCCAGCATGCTTTCTTCTGAAATTCTCCGTGGTATCGAAGATGTTGCTCATCAGAATAATTCAAGCGTCATTGTATGCCACACGGCAGAAGATGGCATCCGCACACACAAATACTTAAAACTTCTCCATGAGAAGCGGGTTGATGGGCTGATTTTTGTCAGTGAATCCTTGTGTGAAGAGTATTATGAGACGATTAAAAGTATGGATATCCCCCTGGTTCTCGTTTCAACGATGTCTTACAAACATCAAGTTCCATATGTCAAAGTAGATGACTGCAACGCTGCATACACAGCAGTAAATCATTTGATTGAAAATGGACATACACGAATCGGGATGATCAGCGGGAACCAGCATGACTTGATAGCCGGACGGCCGAGGGTAGAAGGTTTTAAAGAGGCAATGCAACATAATGGGCTGCAGGCAGGTGAAGATGATGTAGTTTACCAGGATGGCTTTTCATTCATCGATGGAAAGGGAGGAGTAGTACGTCTCCTGGAACAATCCCGTAATTTGACAGCAATTTTTGCCGCCAGCGACGATATTGCGATAGGAGCGATGTCAGTCCTTCATAAAATGGGAAGAAAAGTACCTGAAGATATCTCCATCATCGGTTACGATAATCTTCCGACAGCAGAGATGATGATTCCGCCTCTGACAACGATCGCCCAGCCATTCTCCGAAATGGGAGCTAACGCGTCAGAAATGATTTTCCATATGCTGAAGGATAAAGTCAAAAGCACACAAAGCCGCATCATGCGCCACGAACTAGTCGTGAGAGAATCAGTTAAAAAGCTGTAAATATTTTTTTATCTGTTTACGAAAACGTTTACGTTCCCTTCGTATGCAGAATTAAAGAAAGGATGGATTTTATGTTGAAGAAAACGAAGAAGATGCTGCTTACTTCCCTGGTGGCAGCAGCAAGTGCAGTAACACTTGTGGGGTGCAGTTCAGGTTCGGGAGATTCTGATGATGCGATTGAAGTCTTTTCCAACAAATCGGAAAGCATCGAAACCTATAAAAAGCTGATCAAGGACTTTGAGGAAAAGCACCCGGATATCAACATTGAACTGAATGCACCTCCGGAAGCAGAAACCGTACTGAAAACTCGAATGACAAAAGGTGATATGCCTGAAATCATGTCCATAGGCGGAAACGCTACATACGGGGAAATAGCCCGTGCGGGTATGCTGCATGATTTTTCCGGAACTGAAATGGCTGAAAAAGTACAGCCTGCATATAAGAAAATGGTAAATGACCTTGTTGGTAGTGAAGAAGATGCCTTGTATGGCCTTCCATATGCTACTAACGCGAATGCGGTCATCTACAACAAAGACCTGATGAAAGAATTGGGACTTGAAGTACCGCAGACATGGGATCAATTCATTGCTACTTTGGAAAAAGCAAAAAACGCAGGAATTACCCCTATTTATTTCACACTAAAAGATGCCTGGACAGGGATGATTCCGTGGAACTCGATTGCAGCAAACGTAGCTGGTGAGGACTTCGCGAAGAAGAAAAATGCCGGAAAAGCATCCTTCCAGGAGGACTACGACAAGGTTGCAACTAAGATGCTGACTTTGCTGGAGTATGGACATAAAGACAATTTTGGCGTTGCTTACGGGGACGGAAACAAAGCTTTTGCAAATGGTGAAAGCCTTTACTACCTCCAAGGTAACTGGGCTATCCCGGAAATCAAAAAAATTAATCCTGACATCAATCTTGGCGTATTCGCGATGCCTGTTACAAACGATCCAGCGAAAAATGAACTTGTTTCTGGTGTGGACGTTCTTCTTACAGCCTCCAAAAAAGCAGGCGATAACGAAGATGTTATGACCTTCCTGAAATATATGATGGAAGATGAACAAGCCCAGCAGTACATTGATGAGCAAAAAGCTTTCTCTGCTTTGAAAGGTATTTACCAGGATGACCCAGTTTTTGCAGGTATCAAAGAAAACTTTGAAAATGGAAAACTGACTAGCTATCCGGATCATTATTACCCTTCCGGTATGCAGGCACAAAACCTTATCCAGGAATTTCTGATCAACAAAAATAAGGAAGAATTCCTGAAGAATATGGATGAGGAATGGGAGAAAGTTCAGAACAGATAATGATCGATGAGGACATCGCTCTGGTGTCCTCCTATTTTTTCTAATTATAGAAAGGAGAACAGGTGATGAAATCGAATAACCGTGCATACTTTTGGATGACCATCCCGGCCCTTATTCTATTCTTCGTCTTTCACACCTATCCAGCACTTCAAGGGATTTTTTACAGTTTCACCGATTGGAGAGGATATGGTGAATGGAGCTTTGTCGGCTTTAAAAATTACCTGAATGTTTTTCAGGATGACCGTGCCTGGCATGCGTATATTTTCACCTTCAAGTTTGCTATCGTTTCAACCATTCTTGTAAATATATTCAGTCTAATGGTTGCCGTGGGATTAAATTCGAAAATCAAGTTTCAGAAAACGCTCCGGGCGGTCTACTTTCTGCCAAATATCTTGAGTATCCTGATAATCGGTTATATTTTCAATTTTATCTTTACGCACTTCATTCCTGACATCGCTGAAAATATCGGCCTGAATGCATTGTCCCAAAATATCCTTGGGGATCCGGACACTGCTTGGGTCGGAATCGTGATAGTCGCTGTGTGGCAGGCAGTAGCTTTTAATACCATTCTTTACTTGGCAGGTCTCGTGACAATACAGGATGACCTCTATGAAGCGGCAAGCATCGATGGAGCTGGCCCATGGAAAAAATTCTGGAAGATCACATTCCCGTTGATTGCCCCATTTTTCACGATCAACATGGTTCTGGCCATGAAGAACTTCCTCATGGTATTTGACCATATCATCGCATTGACAGGCGGTGGCCCCGGCCAATCAACGGAATCGATTTCTTTGCTGATTTACCGTGGCGGTTTTCAGGGCGGGGAATTTGCCTATCAATCTGCTAACGCTGTCATCTACTTTATCATCATTTTGATTGTTTCTATCATTCAGATCCGAATTCTTCAAAAAAGAGAGGTGCAGGCATAATGGGTGGAAAAAAGACGAATTGGCCAGTGACCATATTGTTGATCATCGGCTCCTTGCTTGTTTTGTTTCCGTTATATCTCACCATTACGATTGCATTGAAAACACCCCAGGAAATGGCAGGCAATTTGCTTGCTTTACCTGAAACGTGGCGGTGGCAGAACTTTACAGAAGCCATCCAGCTTACCAACTTTTTCAATGCTTTCACTAACAGCCTGATTATAACAGCCTCGGTCGTTGTTTTGACGCTGTTGACGAATTCCCTTGTTGCCTATGCTATTGCCCGTAATATGCATAAACGGTTCTACAAGTTCTTATTCTACTATTTTGTCAGTGCCATGTTCATTCCATTTCCGATCATCATGCTGCCAATTGTCAAACAGACAAGCAACTGGGGAATGGATAACCTGACTGGACTGATTATGCTATATGTCGTCTATGGTCTCGCATTTAACGTGTTCATTTATGTAGGTTATATCAAATCAATCCCAAAAGAACTAGAAGAAGCGGCTATCATTGATGGTGCGAGCCGCTGGCAGGTATTCTGGCGTGTCATTTTTCCGTTATTGACACCGATGAATGCCACAGTCGGGATTTTGACAACATTATGGGCCTGGAACGACTTTATGCTTCCACTCGTCATATTGAGTGACAGGGACGCAGCGACACTGCCTCTGGTCCAATATATCTTCCAGTCGCAGTTCAGTACGGATTATAACCTGGCATTCGCCTCCTACTTGATGGCACTAGCTCCGATGGTCCTTGTCTATATCTTCGCGCAAAAGTGGATCATCAGTGGTGTCATGAAAGGGTCACTAAAATAAGAATCTCATAAATGATAAAGGAAGGAGAATATTATGAACCGAGCTTGGTGGAAAGAAAGTGTTGTTTATCAGATATATCCGAGAAGCTTCAATGACAGTAATGATGACGGTGTGGGTGATATCCCAGGCATCATCGAAAAATTGGGATACTTGAAAAAGCTGGGGATCGATGTGATTTGGCTGTCCCCGGTTTATGACTCTCCTAATGACGATAATGGATATGACATTCGTGATTACCAGAGTATCATGGATGAATTCGGCACAATGGAGGATATGGAACGGCTGCTTGATGAAGTCCACCGTCATGGCATGAAATTGATTATGGATTTAGTAGTCAATCATACTTCCGATGAGCACAAGTGGTTTGTCGAAGCGAAGCAATCCGAAGAAAATCCGTACAGAGACTATTATATTTGGCGCCCTGGCAAAGACGGAAGAGAACCGACCAACTGGGAGGCGGCTTTCAGTGGCTCTGCTTGGGAGTACAACGAAGCAACAGACGATTATTACTTACATTTATTTTCAAAAAAGCAGCCTGATCTGAATTGGGAAAATCCAAAACTCCGGACTGAGGTTTATGACATGATGAAGTGGTGGCTCGATCGAGGAATAGATGGTTTTCGGATGGATGTCATCAATTTCATTTCCAAAGACCAAAATTATCCAGATGGAGAAGTGGATGCAGGGAAAAGGTATGGCAATGGGGCACCATATTTTATGAATGGACCTAAAATTCATGAATACTTAAAGGAAATGCATGAACAGGTGCTTTCCGGTTACGATGTCATGACCGTTGGTGAAATGCCTGGCGTCACACCAGAGCAAGGGGCATTGTATACTGGGGAAGATCGTGATGAACTGAATATGGTGTTCAATTTCGACCATGTTGATTTGGATTCCGGCCTTGGGGGTAAATGGGATGTGAAACCTTGGTCACTGGTAGAGTTGAAAGATATTTTCACACGCTGGCAGCATCAGCTTGAAGAAAGCGGCTGGAACAGTTTGTACTGGAACAACCACGATCAGCCGCGAATCGTCTCCCGTTTTGGTAACGATTCTGAGGAGTATCGCGTTGTGTCGGCAAAAATGCTGGCAGCCACGCTTCATTTACTGAAGGGCACTCCTTATATTTATCAAGGGGAAGAGCTTGGTATGACCAATGTGAAGTTTCCGAGTATTGAAGATTACAGGGACATCGAAACCCTGAATATGTATAAAGAAAAAGTGGAGCAAGGCGCAGATCCAGATGAACTAATGGAAGCCATTTATGTTAAATCTCGTGATAATGCCCGTACTCCGATGCAGTGGAACGGTAGTGACAATGCAGGTTTCACCAATGGCGATCCATGGCTGGCGGTCAACCCGAATTATTCTTCAATCCATGCAAAGCAAGCATTGGAAGATACTGATTCCGTATTTTATTTCTATCAAAAATTAATTGAGTTAAGGAAAAATCACGATATTATTGTCTACGGAGATTACCAGTTGCTTCTAGGTGATCATCCGAAAATTTATGCTTATTTACGCACGTTGGGGGATGAAAAGCTGCTTGTAGTCAGCAACTTTGCTGAAGAGAATATAGATGTAGAGCTTCCTCAAGAAGTGGAATATGAAACTGTTAATTTATTAATCAACAATTATTACGTCCATCCAGAGGAAGATATAAATTCTATCACATTGCAGCCCTACGAAACCCGTGCTTATCTACTAAAATAAAATATAATAAACCTTCGCTTCAAAATAGACATTGCTATAAAGGGAAGGTTCTGAAAAAGTGTAATCTTTAAAAAAGGTCTGTATGGAGTTTATCTCCACGCAGACCTTTTTGTCTATGTGCAGTTTTTTATACATTAGTGCAAAGAAGCTTTTCGTCGTAGTGAATATTTTATAGTTCCAAGTATAAGAAAAAAAGGAGGGTTTTGGAGAGGTTATCCATCAGCGCCTTCCTCCCTTTAGGTCTTAACGATCTTTTCTATGAAAGAGAATCTCACGGCTAGGCTTTTCTTAATCTGGTAGGGGCAAGTTAGGAAATACTACTTTTATATTGGTCAATGTTTAAATTTATAACGTTATACTGTTATGTCATGGTTGATTCTAAGAGGAGCGAAAGGCGATGACGCCTGCGGGAACACCGCGAGCCGAAGATCCACTCGGTCAAGTGGTTTTCTTGACCAAGAAGGCTTGTGGCCGTGCCCGCGGCAAGCATTCGCCGGCAAGCGATTCGTGAAAATCAACGATAAAATTCAACAGTTTCTTAAGATTATAAAGAGCTCTTTTCGGAGCAATAATCAGGGTACAATGTTTGTGAATATATTGTTAACTATATTATTTTAAGGTTGACGAAATAGACAAAGTTCGCTATTCTGCTAATCATAATACATATCATATTAGAAGTAGGTGTAACTAAATGAAATTACGTTCGATGGTTTATGCTTCCTTATTTGCAGCAATGATTGGGGCTCTGGGGCTGTTTCCGCCGATTGTAACACCATTTACTCCTGTCCCGATAACAGCTCAGACACTTGGACTGATGCTTGCAGGATCTATTTTAGGTGCGAAGCGGGGAGCACTTAGCCTGTTCATTTTTATTTTGTTGATTGCCATCGGTGTACCACTTCTTTCCGGAGGAAGGGGAGGGCTGGGAGTATTTTTTGGACCATCTGGAGGATACATCCTGAGTTACCCGATAGCTGCCTTTATCATCGGTTACTTAGTAGAAAAATGTTGGAATCGTTTGAACGTCTGGTATTTGATGGTTTTTAACTTTATCGGCGGTATACTGTTTGTCTATCTGTGTGGAGTCACGTATCTTTCTTTCATTACAAATACTCCGCTATCAAAGGCTGCCTGGACAGCGCTGATTTATATTCCGGGAGATATTCTTAAAATTGTCATTGCGTCGATGCTTGCTGCCCAAATTAACCGGGTCTACCCATTGATAGGAAAAGACAAACCGGCAGGTCAGACAAAAGCGGCATAGCGGATGATACAGTTATTAAGTTTAAATAATCTTCATTTTGATGAGGTATGATCCCTTTTAACGACATTGAAATACTTAATCGATTGGAACCACCTAATACAGACAAAATGAATGTGAGGGGACGATAATGGGGATTATCGGTGAGCAGATACATGAATTAGCGGCTTTCACGCCAGATCGCATAGCGATACAAGCAGATAACCAGCAACTCACTTATAAACAGCTCCAGCAACAAATAACTGCCTGTCAGCGCCGGATTGCAAATCTTTTTCCAAAATATAAAGGTCTCAAAGTAGGTATTTTGCTTGAAAACAATCCAGATTGGCTGAAACTGTTCATAGCGGTTAGCGATATGGGCGCTATAGCCATTCCTTTTGACCCTAAATGGACGGAGCCACAATTGTTTGATATCTGGAAGGATGCTGAACCAGATCTCGTTGTCTACAGCGAGAAATATATTAATCGCTTTCCTTTTCTGCAAACGGCAAAGTCGATATCATTTTTGGAACTGATTGCTCTTGAGGACCAGCTGAAGGGATTCGAAAAAACTGCAGCTGATAAGGAAGATATATTTTATATCGGCTATACTTCAGGAACTACTGGGAAACCGAAAGGCTATATGCGGACTCATGCTTCCTGGGCGGATTGCTTTTCAGAAGGGGCTAGCATATTTTCGTTATGTGATAAAGACCATCTGTTGGTCCCTGGACCGCTTGTCCACTCCCATTTTTTATATGCAGCAGTTCAAGCGCTTCACATTGGAGCGACACTTCACTTATGCGACTCCTTTGAACCGGAAAAGGTGTGGTGTCAGCTAGAACAAGAGCCGATTACGGTCTTATATATCGTGCCGACTATGTTTGAAGCACTAAAAAGAATAAAACAAGAAGATGAGCTGAAATCATTACATACCATCATTTCTTCTGGTGCCAGTTGGCATAAGCGTTCAAAGCAGGAAGCTGCCCGCATGTTTCCGAATGCATCTATTTTTGAATTTTATGGTGCATCCGAATTAAGTTTCGTCAGCGTGCAAAGAGCCGCTGATTCTCATATTCCTGAAGGAGTAATCGGTGAGTCTTTCCCCAAGGTTGAAATATCGATCAGAAATAAACAGGGCTATGAAGCGGACATTAATGAGGTTGGAACGATTTATGTGAAAAGTCCCTGGACGTTTGCCGGATATAAGAATCTTCCTGAAAAAGACTCAGAAGTTTTTGATGGGGAATGGGCGACAGTGGGCGATCTCGCTTACCGATCAAGTGAAGGGCAGATGGTGCTTATCGGTCGGAATAAAAATATGATCATCAGTGGCGGACTTAATATTTACCCGGAAGAAGTCGAACAGGTGATCAACCGGCACTCCGAAATTGAGGAGGTCATTGTCCTTGGATTGCCTGATACATATTGGGGAGAGCAAGTGACAGCAGTCTATAAGCAGCGAAGCCCCGTATCCGTGAGGGTGCTGGAACAACTTTGCAAGAAATACCTGCCAAGGTACAAGTGTCCAAAGAAATGGATATACGTTGATGACTTCTTTTATACTGCCAGCGGGAAAGTTGCCCGTAAACAAATGAAGGAGTGGGTAGAAGCTATGAAAATTCAGGGGAAAGTGAGATGAACGAAGCAGTTATCACAGCGGTGAAACGGACTGCAATTGGAAAAATCGGAGGACAGTTTGCCCACCTGCCTCCAGAAAAATTAGTCGCTCCGCTAATTAGACACTTAGTCCGCGAATTTGACATTGATGGACATTCCGTAGACGATGTCGTTCTTGGCAATGTGGTTGGCCCAGGCGGAAATATTGCCCGACTTTCCGCACTGGAAGCAGGGCTTCCTATAACTGTCCCAGGTGTAACGGTCGATCGCCAATGTGGTTCGGGCTTAGAGGCTATTAACCAGGCGGCACGTCTTGTCCAGGCTGGAGCTGGGGAAATTTATATTGCAGGGGGAGTGGAAAGTACGAGCCGGGCACCATGGAAGGTTGAAAAGCCCTCTTCCTTGTTCGACAAGAATGGACCTGCTGTTTTTACAAGGGCAAGGTTTTCGCCTGAATCGATCGGAGATCCGGACATGTGTGCTGCTGCGGAAAATGTTGCAGAAGCTTACCAGGTGACACGAGAAGAGCAGGATGCCTATGCGTTCCAAAGCCATCAAAAGACAACCAAAGCCCGGCAGGAAGGGGTTTTTGAAAGCGAAATCCTGCCTATAGAAGGTGTAGCACAAGATGAATGTCCGCGACCGGATACTTCGATGGAAAAGCTGTCCCTTTTATCTCCCGTGTTTCGCGAAGGTGGGACAGTCACAGCTGGAAATGCCTGCCCCATGAATGACGGAGCAGCTGTAGTATTGGTTATGGGCTTAGAAAAATGTCTTGCACTAAAGTTGAAACCACTGGCCAGATTTGTCGATGCTGTTGCGGCGGGCGTTGATCCTAATTTACTTGGAACCGGGCCAGTACCTGCTGTAAAAAAGTTGTTCGAAAGGCAGCGTATTCAGGAAAAAGATATCGATATCGTCGAATTTAATGAAGCATTCGCTTCCCAGGTTATTGCCTCTGTGAAAAAGTTAGATATTGCATATGAAAAGGTGAACATATCAGGAGGTGCCCTAGCTCTGGGACATCCATACGGTGCTTCTGGTGCTATTCTGGTTGCTCGCCTGGTCAGGGAACTGGAACGAAACCAATCAGAACGTGGTCTGGCAACGCTTGGCATAGGTGGCGGACTTGGCCTTGCTACTTTGCTGGAAAGGCTGTAAGCACATGATTGATAATAAATGGCAGGGAACTGAGCTAAATGCTAAAACCATTCTTTTCACTCAAAAAGAAGCAGCCCAATTTGCTGAAGCTGTCCAATTGAAGGATGACGTCTATTTCAGCTATGAAGCTGCCTTGGCAGAGGGGTATGAAAATATTCCCTTGCCTGCTACTATGCCAGTCACTTTTTGGAGGGTGTTTGATATCCCATGGCTTTATAATATGGATGGGATAATCCATACCCGACAGCGTTTTTACTACAGGCGGCCACTTATAGCCGATAGGGCATATGAATGCAAGCTGGTACTGGACAAGATGGCAATAAAACATATATCAATAGGACGCGTACAGTTTTTAGATCACACATTAACCATCTCTTTTCACGAGGAGATACATGCCATTGCAGAAACGACATTGATGATCAAAGGGGATAATTAAGAGTGGCGAGAAATCGAGAGAACACCGTTTTTCCCATGTTTGAAATTGGTCCTATCACTAAAACAGAAATAAAGAAATTCGCAGAAGCATCCCAGGATTGGAATTCCATTCATTTGGATGAAAAGGAAGCAAAGGCTGCAGGGTTTCCGGCAGAAGTCATTCACGGAATGTGGACAATGGGAGTAATGACGGCTGCTGTTACAAATTGGCTAGGTAAGCACGTGGAAGTCCACGAATTCGTTACCACTTTTTCCAGGCCGCTTTTTAAAGGTGATACAGTTAGAGTAGGTGGAAAAGTCTTACAAGCACCAGCTGAATCCATCACAATTGAACTGTTTGTCAAAAATCAGGACGATGTTCAGGTAAGTCACGGTAAAGTAACAGTACGGGGGGATTAACATGAATAAACTGCAGGACGAAGTGGTGATTGTGACAGGCTCAACGCGTGGAATTGGCAGAAGTACCGCACTGGCTTTGGCTGAAGCGGGAGCTTCCGTGGTAGTTAATGGAAGATCCTCCACAAACGTAGAAAAAGTTATCAGCGAGATCGAACAAACAGGCGGACGGGGTGTCGGTGTGGCGGGATCTGTGACGGAAACAGACATGGGAGAACGATTGACTGCTGCTGCAGTTGATAATTTTGGTGATGTAACTGGTATCATCAATAATGCCGGTGTTACCCGTGATCAGATCGCCCATCGGATGGGTCTGAGAGATTTTCAGGAAGTGATCGATACCCATGTAACAGGAACTTTCATCTGCAGTCAGCCGGTTATTCGATACTTTAAAGAAACGAAAAGGCAAGGGTTCCTCCTGCAAATGACTTCATTGGCAGGGCTGGTAGGAAATATCGGCCAGGTTAATTACAGTGCTGCTAAGGCTGCGATTCTGGGGATGACCTGGACACTAGCCAAGGAATTGAAGCGAGATGGTATAAAGGTGAATGCACTTGCACCAGCAGCTCTGACAGATATGACCAGACCCCATATCGAAAAAGCAAAAAAGGAAGCCGCAACTGAAGAAGAAGCTGCATACTGGGATGTGGGTTCTTCTGAACAAGTTGCCCAATTTATTGTCGATTACATAGTAGATCGGAATATTCATCAGACAGGTGAAATATATGCAGTCAACAAAAAGGAGCGTGGCCGCTGGTTACCGCCATCTTATGAAATGCTATAATAAATCTCCATTTCTCAGGAACAACCATTGTTGGCGGTTCCTGAGATTTTTTTATGAAAATTCATGAATTTGAATAGATTGCTTGCAATTGGTGTTATTTATTTTAGTATGTAAGTAAAGGAGATGCACTATTATGTATAATTATAAAAAATGAAATAGGAGGGAACACATGAAAAACAAGCAAGATCCCCAGGTAGATGGAAGAGAAAAGCCAAGGGAAAAGGTCCCCCATATTTATGTCATCTTGTTTGGAATGATTCTGCTTGGTTCAATTGCTACTTATCTTGTACCTGCCGGGCAATTTGAAAGGGTGAAAAATGAGAGCGGGGCAGCAATATTACAGCCAGGGACATTCGAATACATCGCTTCCTCGCCGATTGGATGGATGGAATTCATGCTTTCCATCCCGATGGGTTTGATCCAGTCCGCTGAAATCATTTTTGGGATCATCATGATTGGAGGCATGTTTGCTGTCATCGAACGGACAGGGGTAATTGACATAGGGGTAAATAAGCTGGCACATACATTTTCCAATAAGGGATTATGGATTATTCCGACCCTGATGGTTCCTTTTTCCCTATTTACGACTATTACCGGTCAGGTTGAATTGAGCCTCGTCTATTTGCCTGCAATTCTACCGCTTATCTTAAAGTTGGGTTTCGACAAAATTACAGCTGGCGGTATCGTACTCGTTTCAACCATAGCAGGGTTTGCCATAGCATTGACGGTACCTGCTAACTTGGGGACAGCGCAGGAAATTGCAGAACTCCCTTTTTATTCAGGAATCGGATACAGGGCAGTCATTTTAGTTGTAATTTTAATAGTTGGTATTTTGTATGTATGGCGTTATGGAAAAAAAGTAAAGGAAAATCCTGAGCAAAGCATTGTTTATGAAGAAAGTTCTGAGGAAACGCCAACCCACCTGGAGGACAATACGGCAAGTAAGGCTTCCACCAGGCAGGTGCTTGCCTCGATCACACTACTCATTTTCTTTGGGATACTTATTTTTGGATTGGTGAATTATGGCTGGTATTTCAGAGAACTTACAGGGCTATACGCTATCATCGGGGTCGTTACCGGTTTAGTAGCAGGGTTAAGGTCGAGCGAAATTGCTGAATCATTTAATGAAGGTTTTAAAAAGATCCTCTTAGGCGCTATGGTAGTCGGTATCGCCCGAGCTGTTGCGGTAGTGCTAGAAGAAGGACAGATTATGGATACAATCATCTACGCTTTTGGAGAGATGGTAAGTGTTATTCCAGATTCGATGACTGCTGTATTCATGATGATCGTCCAAGGTTTATTGAATTTCTTAATTCCATCAGGTAGTGGACAGGCAATGGTTTCCATGCCGATTATGACAGGTCTGGCAGATTTATCAGGGGTAACCAGGCAGACGGCTGTATTAGCTTTTTTAATGGGAGACGGTTTTTCGAACATATTCTACCCAACGTCCGGCTATTTTATGGCCACACTTGCAATGGGCGGCATCCGCTGGGAAAAGTGGATCAAGTTTATTTGGCCGTTACTTATCATCTGGTACAGCTTATGTGTCGTATTTTTAATTATTGCCCAGTTGATCAACTATGGACCAATGTGAAAAGGGGTGGTGAAAATATGAACGACTTAGAAAGTCGATTGATTCAAAATTATAATTATTCTTTAGACTATGCTGGTGTAAAGGGCAGCCGTTTAGCGAAGCGTTTTGGACTTATTTCAGAAATTGGACAAACCCCGGAGGGCGGTTCGAGACGCCTGGGGTATTCGAGAGAGGAAAGACAAGCAAAAGAACTGGTCAAAAAGTGGATGCGTGAAGCAGGACTGAGTGTCAGGGAAGATGAAGCAGGTAATGTATTTGGCAGAATGGAAGGCAGGCATACCCAACATGCTTCTATTTTATCTGGTTCTCACCTCGATACGGTACCGAATGGGGGCCACTTTGATGGTGTGCTCGGTGTACTGGCAGCTTTAGAGGTCGCTGAGTCGTGGAAGCAAATCGGATTTCAGCCTGACATTCCATATGAAATCGTCATTTTTTCCGACGAAGAGGGTTCAAGATTCAATACTGGCTTGACTGGCAGTAAAGCGGTAGTCGGTGATCTCGATTGGGAAATGCTCTCCTCTTTATCTGATCTTGAAGGAACTTCTTTTGAAAAAGTATTGGAGCAGGATGGTCTGGATTTCACAAAGCTAGCTGCCACAAAGTGGGATTTTGAAAGTATTCATGCATTTATAGAAGTCCATATCGAGCAGGGAAAGCAATTGGAAAAAGGGAATCAGCCTGTAGGAATAGTATCAGGTATCGCAGGGCCATGCTGGCTGAAATTCATTTTCGAAGGAGTTGCCGGTCATGCAGGAAATACACCGATGGACGACCGTCAGGATGCATTATTGGCAGCAAGTAAATTCATTCTTGAAGTGAATTCGCTCCCTGAACAGGTAAGTGAATCAGCTGTTGCAACAGTTGGAAAGCTTGAAGTTGACCCGAATGGAGTAAATGTCATCCCGGGGAGGGTTGAGCTGCACGTAGACATCCGTGATATAAAGGAGGATACACGGGATTTGCTTATAGAAAAGACTAAAGCCCGTGCTGCAAATATTGCAAACCATTATAGCGTGAAAGTCGAAAGTGCCATAACACACCGAGTGGCACCAGTACCGGTCAATGAGAGACTAAAAGAAAAATTGATGACAGCAGCTGGGCAAAATGGGCTGGAACAGAAGCTCCTTCCCAGTGGGGCGGGCCATGATGCTATGATTATAGGCCGTTATGTACCAATGGGAATGTTGTTTGTAAGAAGTGCGAATGGAACGAGCCATAACCCGAAAGAATGGTCTTCATTAAATGATTGTGTAACCGCTGTCCATGTCCTTAAACAGTCTATTGAAAGCATGCAATAATTAATCCCCCAGATGGTATCCATATGGAGATGCCTTTGGGGGATTATTAAAATTCAGCTGCAACTTTATTGGTGATTGCTGTCACTAATGATTTCTTTGTATCCTGGTATTCCTGTTTCAATTCATCTGCAAGTCTTTTATCATAATCTTGGGCAGATAGTTCGGATTGTAGCGACTGATACAAATCCTTAAAAGCCTTGTCTGTAACCTTCTCCAAGTCTTTTGCAGCCTGGGTATACTTCTGATAAAAATATCCGTATGAAATCTCTTCACTATTGTCTATTTTTTCGTCGTACTCCTTCTGAGCCTGTGCAATTAGTTGTTCTGTCCGTTCGTATACCTCTTGTTTCAGCTCTTCCAGCTTTGGTCGGTAAGAATCAATGATCGCGGAGGCTGATTCCTCGTTTTGCTTACTTGCCAAGTTATATCCTTTCCCTCTTTCTTTGGGGATAGAGGCTTCTTCGATTGGACGAAATTCCTCCTCAGCTTTACTGTGTTCTGTCGACAGTTCGTATTCTTCCTTGACGATTTCACTTACCTGTTTGTCATAAATATCATGAGAATGGAACAATGATAAGTACGTCAGTGCCATACCAGCACATAGTAAAGGAAGGGTTATCACGAAAGAAAAAATCAATCTCGCAAGTCTCATCTACTCTCCTCCTTCTATAGGAATGTCACTAAGTCTTGAATAATGAAAAAACAATATGTTATCTCTATAAAAGACAACAGTCTAAGTAGTACAAGTATTGCTTGAATAGACCAAATACAAACCTGTAAGGCTGCACCTTTTAAAAAATTGACGTTTTTATAAAGTCGAAGAGATTGATCCAGTCTTCTAAGGCGTGAAAACGAAAGAGGGGTCCAACTTTTCACTTGGACCTCGAGCCAAGTAAAAAGTTGGAATATAGTCCTGCTTATCCTCTATACAATATTCTACAAATTCCGTATAATAGAAAAGAAGTTTTATTACTTATAATGAGGTGGACCTATGAGTCGCAAAGAACAAAAAATGAAGCAGCGAAAAAAGGGGAGATGGTGGAAAATAACCCTTTTAGTTATTGCGCTTCTTATTGTTGGTGGAGGAGCGTACGCTTACTCGATCTTCCATAATGTCAAGAGTACGGTTGATAATAAACTTCATAATCCTGTTTCTTCTATAGATACAGAACTGACCAAGAAAAAAATTGAGAAAAAGAAGCCTCTCAATATTCTGCTGCTCGGTGTCGATGAACGGGAAGACGACCGAGGCCGTTCAGATACGATGATCGTGCTGACACTGGACCCGAACAATGACCGGATGCAAATGGTAAGTATCCCGCGAGATACCCGTACCAAAATTATAGGGAAAGGGTTTTCGGATAAAATCAACCATTCTTATGCATTTGGCGGGAGTGAAATGAGTGTCAAGACTGTCGAAAGCTTTCTTGATATTGAGCTTGATTATTATGTCCGCATGAATATGGAAGGATTAGCTCAGCTTGTAAGTGCGGTCGGGGGAGTGACCGTCAATAATGATCTTGCTTTTACGAATGGAAGCTATGAATTTCCAAAAGGCGAATTGCACCTGGGCGGTCAGGAAGCATTGGCATTTGTACGAATGCGTAAACAGGATCCTCAGGGGGATGCTGGTCGTAATGAGCGGCAGCGCCAAGTGATTGAAGGGATCATTGAAAAAGGTGCAAGTTTTGGCGGAGTTAATAAAATCGGTGACATTATGGATGTACTTGGGAACAATGTGAGTACAAACATGAATTTTGCTGCTATGCGTATGCTGGCAACTGATTACCGTAGTGCTCGGAAAAATACAGAAACCTATCAAATGAAGGGCAATGGTACAAGAATAGATGGTATTTATTACCTGCAGGTTCCTGATCAGGAAGTACAGAAAGTGCATCAAATGATAAAGGAGTACAATTCTTAAGTTTCTAAGAAATGCCGGACAGGCTGACATTTGTTCGGCATTTTTTTCGCATCGGTGAAAACCAGCCTTAGATTCCTTAAGTAGTCATCAGTATGGAAGGAGGATATAGGTTGGGTATGTTTTTCAGCATTTTACTTTCAAATATAATCCCTATATTTTTAATAGTTCTCACAGGAATATTGATCCAAAAAAAGTATCAATTTGAGGTCAAAGTTTTCTCGAAATTATTATTTGTGGTATTTATTCCAGTCCTTGTTTTCAAAAGTCTGTATGGCATCAATATTGCCTACCGGCTGATCGGGGACACGATTTTATTTTTAATGATTTTCACAGGTGTTTTGATGGTACTTTCCTATTTATTTGTCAAAGCTCGCCATCTGAATAATCGAAGGGCATCGACAGTTACAAACAGTATTGTTTTCTACAATTGTGCAAATTTCGGCCTGCCGCTGATCATGCTGGTATTCCCGGATGATTCCCAGGCACTCTCAATTCAGGTTATCGTTGTCATGGTGCAGACATTACTCATGTTTACCTTTGGTATTGCTACTGCGAATGCCGGACTATTATCGAAGAAGGAATTTTTTAGTGAGTTAAGCAAGGTGCCGGTGATCTATGCTATTATACTGGCTGTTATCATCAGGCTTACGGGTATCACAATTCCTGAACCGCTCCTTACTCCTATCAATTATATTTCCAATGGGTATGTGCCTGTTGCCTTGCTCGTATTAGGCTTTCAATTAGCTATGATCGATTGGAAAATTAAAATCAACCAGGTCCTTTTTACGAACTTGATGCGTCTGGCATTAGCCCCCGTGCTCGCATTTTTAATTGTCTGGATTTTAGGAATTTCCGGTACGATGGCACAAGTTCTTATTATATCCAGTGCAGTACCGACCGCAGTAAATGTTGTGATGCTTGCAATTGAATATGACAATGAACCGGAGTTTTCATCCCAGGTTGTACTTTCCTCTACGATATTAAGTGCCATATCACTGCCGATTATTATTTCTATAGTAAAAACAATGATTTAAACAAAGTGATGACTCTGCCGAAATAAGGAGTAGGAAAAAAACAGGCAGCTCAGCTTGACAGGAATGAATGGAATGGAGCTGAAGTAAATGGATGTAAACAAGGAAGCTGTCGCTATCACAGCAACTGTGTTTTTAGTATTGGGATTGGCGGTCAGTGGTTTTTTCATTGTGAAAAGCATTAAGAGCGGTAAGACAATACTTACCGCCAAGGCAGAGTATTCGTATGCAATGGAGGCTGAGGAGCACGCCATCAAACCATATCCGATCAATAAAACATCAGAGGAAAAGGTGATGGAAGTCAGCCCCCGCAGAGAAGGTGAGCAGGAAGAAGTAATAACAGAGGAAACGGAAGAAGTTATGGAACCTAGTTTGGATGAGCATGAAAACGAAGCTATCGATTATGAGTCCGATCCAGTGGATACGGATGAATCAGATCATTACCATCCACCTTCTTCTTCCAACTGGGAAGATACTGTCAGGAATCCAACATCGCCACCAAAAGAGGAAGAAGAGAAAACTGGAAAAAACTCCAGTGAGAACCCAACAAGTCCTGAGCCCGCTGAGCCAGAAGAGAGTGATGGCGAGGAAACCCCGGCTCCTTCAGAAGAAGAAGCACCAAATGAAGGTTCAAATCAAGAAAATGAAAATCCTGAAGACGATCCCACTTCTGAAGAAGGCAATCAAGAAGAGGAAGAAGTTCCCGAACAGCCTGCCGATGATGAAGGCGATACAGAAAAAGAAGAACCAAAAGAATCAGCACCTGATCCAGAAGAACCTCAACAGCCGTGAAAGAACTTTATACTTTCGGAACGTAAAAAGGAAACCCGAACGCAAATTGTTCAGGTTTCCTTTTTTGTGCAGTATTATTGATCGTTGCTCTTAATTTGTATGGTCAGATCTTTGACACCAAGCACCCGTGCTGCTTCAATCATGTTACGAGCTTTCACTTCCGCATCCTCTATTGGGATATTAGCGTTGGTGATTTGAAAGGAAGAAGAACTTTCACTTTCTGTTGAGTCCTTGGGATTCGAATTGGATGGGTCAATCAGCAATGTCTTTTGCTTATCTTCTGATACTACATTGGAAGTTGCTGATGTATAAGCTTCCCGCACACCCGTTTTGTACCTTTTCCCTCTGATTTTACGTCCATGATACACGACATTGGAATAAGGGCAGCCTGTTTCAGCAGCAATCTGGCGGTAGTTTTTGTCTGTTTCATCGAGAAGTTGTTTGACTTGGTCTAGATTGTAATCATATTTTTTGTTTCCTTTTGCCATTTGGATGCTCCTTTTTTTAAAAATAATAAGTACTATCTTATCATAAACGAATGTGTTTTATTTGTCATATTAAAAATTTCGACAATTAATACCGATTATTTTTGTATTTATGTAGAACTTTTCAAAAAAATGCGGCTTGATTTATTTGAAAAATAAATATGACATCTATCCTATTTTGTACTTCAAGATAGTTTAACTTCGATAAATGATTAAAATGTAAGTAAAACTAAGGCTTCCCCATAAGGACTTGGCGACAAATCAAGTTTTTCTGATAAAGATCATTGAAACACTTCCAAGGAGTTTGTCACCGGCCGATAGATTTCTTCCCTAATTTTTATGTTCTGCCGGTGAGCCATCTTTTCGACAGATTTTTCTTTTAAGGAAGGAATACTAATTTTCCTGTCGAATAGAAATTTTTAAAAGGAGGAATTTGGATGCCTTCGTTCCCTTTACGATCTGTCATAATGCCAGAAGAAGAATCGCTAATATTTGAAAGAGCTTTGCTTATTGTCCATGAATCGCAGGAATGGAACTGGTTTATCATGGTGAATGAAGTGAAAGTCGGTGAAGATCTGAAACAATATTTTGCAAGCCGGGAATTGTTTTTTGTAAGAATGGAAAGCATGGAAGGAGAAATGTTCCAGGGGACAGTACAATTGAAAAATTTATATGAAGAAGATGCCTATTTTGATGGCCGCGGGCCACTGAATGAAGCTGTAGCTGTGGAAAGGTATATTGAGCTAGACGGGGAACAGATCGCTTTTTAGAAAATTCCATCGAAGTGTAAGGCATTGGAGGATAGACATTTCCTATGTTTTCCCATAATATGTACATAGGTAACTTGTACATTGATGGAGGAACGGGTATGACTACGATTAATGACATCGCGAAAATGGCTAATGTGTCCCGTACGACCGTGTCCCGGGTTTTGAACAATAGCGGTTATGTCAGCGAAGAAGTACGTAAACGAATACTGGATATCGTCGAGAAAACAGGCTACATTCCGAGTGTTTCCGCTAAATCTTTAAGGACAAAGCGTTCTGGAGTTATCGGAGTGATTCTTCCGAAAATCAGTACGGAAACAGCAAGTCGAGTTGTTGCCGGAATCAATGAAGTCGTTTCCCGGGAAGGTTTTCAAATACTGCTTACGGATACTGAATTAAAAAAAGAGAAAGAAATTGAATATATTCGTCTCCTGCAGAGCAGGCATGTAGACGGTATCATTTTGCTCGCTACGAATATCAACGATCAGCTCCTTTCTACAATCAAGGAAGTGAACCTTCCATTCATTTCCCTTGGGCAGGATCTGCCAGGAATTACATCAATCGTCTATGATGATTACCATGCTGCGGTTGACGTTACCAATATGCTCGTAAACAAAGGTCACAGTAAAATCGCTTTTATCGGAGTAGGGGAAGATGACCCTGCAGTTGGTGTAATGAGAAGAAAAGGGTATCTTGAAACGATGGAAAAGCACGGATTATCGGTTGATCCTTCTTGGATGCAAGAGGGAAATTTCAGTATTGAATCCGGATATGAAAGCATGAAAAAAATAACGAAAGAAAGCCATGGAAATCTTCCATCGGCTATATTCGTCGTTACAGACAGAATGGCTATAGGTACAATGGAATACCTTAAAGAGCAGGGCTACAATATCCCTGGAGATATGGCAGTTGCCGGAATTGGTGCTTCAGTGATGTCACAGTATGTATCGCCGTCATTGACGACCGTTGATTATTTCAATAGAGATGCTGGCAGCAAATCTGCCCAGTTGTTGCTCGATCAATTAAAGTATAAGAACATCAATGAAAAATTTACGCAAAACTATAGACTGATAATGAGAGATAGTGTATAGTACTAGACAATGAATATTGTGTAATCGATTTCACGCCACTTATCACTCTAAAAAAAATAATAATCTGCTTTCTATTATTTTTTTAAAGTGTTGTGGAATCGATTCCTTATAAAAATTTTTAAAATAAAATGTAATGGTTTTCATTTTTTATTTAAACAATGTGGAATCGATTACACATATGTTGCGAAAACTAATGAAGGAGGATTCATATGGCCAGTAATTCACAGATAGCAAAGGAAGTCATCGCAGCTGTTGGAGGAGAAGAAAATATCCAGTCCATTGCCCATTGTGCAACCAGGTTACGGGTGATGGTTCACGACAAAGACAAGGTGGATGTAACCGCTATAGAGGAAATCGACAAAGTAAAAGGTGCCTTTTATAATTCAGGCCAATACCAGATTATATTCGGTACAGGTACCGTAAACCGAATATATGAAGAAGTGACCAATCAAGGTGTCTCAGGTTCATCTAAAGCTGAGATGAAGGAAGAGGCAAAGAAACAGGGAAATACCTTCCAAAGAGCTATTCGTACTTTCGGTGATGTATTCGTGCCGATTATTCCGGTGCTTGTAGCTACCGGGTTGTTTATGGGGCTGCGCGGCCTTGTCACACAGGAGCAGATATTGGCATTTTTTGGTCTGACACCTGACAGTATTTCCGAAAACTTCATCCTGTTTACCCAGGTGCTCACGGATACAGCCTTCATCTTTCTGCCAGCTTTAGTTGCCTGGTCTACGTTCCGTGTATTCGGTGGAACTCCCGTGCTGGGGATGGTTCTCGGTTTAATGCTGGTTTCTCCGTCACTTCCAAATGCATGGGAAGTCGCAAGTGGTAGTGCTGAGCCGATTTATTTCCTTGGATTTATCCCTGTTGTAGGTTATCAAGGATCCGTATTGCCGGCATTCATCACTGGTATCATCGGTGCTAAATTAGAAAAAGTGCTGCGCAAGCGTGTCCCGGAAGCTTTGGATCTCATTGTGACGCCTTTCCTTGTATTACTGATCATGATTGCAGGAGCCCTGTTTGTCATCGGGCCAGTATTCCACACTGTAGAAGAGTGGATTTTCACAGGTACCCAGTTCATCCTGGGACTGCCACTAGGCTTAAGCGGACTGATCATCGGGTTCTTTAACCAGATTATCGTCGTGACAGGCGTCCATCACATTTTCAATTTCCTTGAAATTCAATTGCTGGAGCGCCTCGGCTATAATCCGTATAACCCGATCATCACCGCTTCGATTGCAGCACAAGGGGGAGCCGCGCTGGCGGTAGGTATCAAGACTGGATCGAAGAATTTGAAGGCATTATCCTACCCATCAGCTTTATCGGCATTCCTTGGCATAACGGAGCCAGCCATTTTTGGTGTCAACCTCCGTTATGGGAAACCATTCATCATGGCACTGATCGGTGGGGGAGCCGGTGGATTTCTGGCAGCCATCACTGGTTTGAAAGCGACAGGTATGGCAATCACGGTCATCCCGGGTTCCTTGCTATATTTGAACGGCCAATTCTTTATGTATGTCATCGTCAACCTAGTGGCCATTGGAGTAGCATTCGGACTGACTTACATGTTCGGCTTCAATGATAAGATGCTTGAAAACAATAAATGATCATATAGGGAGACCTGAAAGATAACAGGTCTCTTCTCTTTATTCACATTAGTAAAATTTTTGCGAAGAAGTTCTTCGAAGCAGTGAAGTTTTAAATATAAAAAGCTGACATATTCACGGAAGGACGAGTAGAGTGATTTTTCTGGCACTATAGGAAAGTTTAATTTAGTTGAAGAATTATAGTATATGTAAAACAAAGGCTTTAGCCAAAAGGACTTGGCGGCAAGCCAAGTTTTTCTGATAATAGAATTGTTAGGGGAGTACGGTTATGACGCAAGATGAGCGATTACGCCAACAAGCATACCAGGCGATCGAAGATAATAAAGAAATCGTTGAAAAGGATCCTTACCGGCAAGGCTACCATTTAATGCCTCCAGTCGGATTATTGAATGATCCGAACGGCTGGATTCAGTGGAAGGGCATCTATCATATGTTTTTCCAGTGGATGCCTTTCCATACCGGTCATGGCGCCAAGTTCTGGGGGCATTTCACGTCTGAAAACCTCGTGGACTGGCATCTGGAACCGATCGCACTTACACCCAGTGACTGGTTTGATGAAAACGGCTGTTATTCGGGAAGTGCCATTTCTCATGAGAGTAAAATGAAAATTTTCTATACTGGAAATGTAAAAAATGAACATGGTGAAAGAGCGACATACCAATGTCTTGCTGAGTCCAATGATGGCATACATTTTACTAAAAAAGGGGTACAGATTCATTTGCCAAAAGGGTATACAGCCCATTTTCGCGACCCAAAAGTGTGGAAGCATGGAGAAAAGTGGTACATGGTAATTGGTGCACAGACAGAGGAAAAGCTCGGGGCTGCAGTATTATATACTTCTGAGGATTTGAAATCGTGGATGTTGAAAGGGAAGCTCCATTCCAATGAGGATGAGGCGTTCGGCAAACTGGGGTACATGTGGGAATGTCCGGATTTATTTTCATTGAATGGAAAAGATATTCTTCTTTTTTCTCCACAGGGGTTAGAAGCAAATGGTATCCATTATAATAATTCCTATCAAACTGGTTATTTCACAGGAAGGTTAAATTACGATACTGCATCTTATTCCCATGGAAGTTTCACAGAATTAGACCGCGGATTTGATTTCTACGCCCCGCAAACCACCGAGGATGACAAAGGAAGAAGAATTATGATCGGCTGGATGGGAGTCCCAGGCCAGAATGAAGAAAATCAGCCGACGATCCCTTATAAATGGGTTCACAATTTGACTCTTCCTCGGGAACTGCAGCTTATTGATGATAGAATCTATCAATGGCCTGTGGAGGAGTTGAAGGATTTAAGAGTTGAAAAAACGTATGAACACACAATTGCAGATAATTGGAGAGGTGACATTGAGCGCAGATCAGAGGTTCAGCTGACGGGTCATATGAAGAAGCTTGACCTTAATCTGCTCGATGAAGTAGAGATAACATTCGATCAGGAAAAAGGGTTGATGACCGTTTCCAGGCCGAGCGTCGTTGATGGAAAAATCGAGACAAGAAGCTGCTATCTCACTGAAGGACTCAGCCATTTACGAATTTTCCTTGACCATTCATCTTTGGAAATGTTTGTGAATAATGGACAGGAAGTATTCACCATGCGGATGTTTGCTGATCCTGCCTCCCGTGACTTAAAGATTTCCCTGCAAGGGAGTGCCAAGGTGGAAGCATGGACATTAAAAAATGGGTGCATTCACTAGAGTTTTCAAAACCTATCCAGTAAAGTAGATTCATAGGAGAAGATTTTTACAGGGAAGGATGAACCGAATGAAGCTGGGAGCAATTGAAGCTGGCGGCACGAAATTTGTGTGTGCCGTCGGCAATGAGTATGGGGAAGTATTTGAGAAAACAACGATTCCTACAGAAAGTCCACAAATTACCATGCCAAAAGTTTATGATTTTTTTGCCGGCAAGGGTGTTGAACGCATGGGCATAGGAAGTTTTGGACCGATTGATTTGGATGAAAATGGTGACTCATATGGCACCATCCAGAAGACACCAAAAATTGATTGGGTTGACTTTCCTCTCGCTGGGGAGATTAGGAAAAATCTTGGTGTTCCAGTGGTAGTTGATACCGATGTCAATGTGGCTGCCCTGTCTGAATCTCAATGGGGAAATGCGAAAGATGCAGACAGCTGCTTGTATATTACTGTCGGAACTGGCGTCGGAGCAGGAGCCGTCGTCAATGGAACCACGTTAAAAGGATTGTCCCATCCGGAAATGGGCCATATTGTCGTAAAGCGACATGAAAACGATGAGTTTACAGGTATTTGCCCCTATCACGGTGACTGTCTGGAAGGCATGGCCTCTGGACCTGCCATCGAAAAAAGGTGGGGAAAAGCCGGAAAGGACCTAAGTGGTGATCCAGCTGTCTGGGAAATGGAGGCTCATTATCTTGCCCAGGCGCTTGTCAGTTATATTTATATTCTGTCACCAGAGCGCATTGTCATGGGCGGCGGCGTCATGCAGCAAGAGCATTTATTCGGGCTGATCCGGAAGAATGTTATGGATATGCTGGGGGGATACGTCAGCTCTCCGAAGCTTGATGCTGACCATATCAATGAATATATCGTCCCGCCAGGACTTACCAACGAAGCAGGAATAAAAGGTGCTCTAGCCCTTGCGAAAAAATAAGCTGTCAGGAAATCAGGATTCTTGAGGATCTGTTCGCAGTGAGTTTTACACAAAAAATGTAAAAAATCACGTGTTTTCTAAGAATGAGAGTATCTGAAATCTTCATTTATGGCGGTTTACTTCGGAAACGGTACAAGCACACCAATTATTGGCGTGCCTTGCCTCACAGGTGATATAATAACCCCGTACATATATTTAACAAAGGAGTTTTTACATGGGTAAAAAGCTTATTTTCGGTCACAAAAATCCTGATACAGACACAATTACTTCTGCACTCGTCTATGCAGACTTGAAATCGAAGCTTGGGGAAGACGTGGAGGCTGTCCGTCTTGGAGAGGTAAATGGCGAGACGCAATTTGCCCTTGATAAATTCGGAGTCGATGCGCCTCGTATGATTGAAACAGCTGCTGATGAAGTGGAGGAGGTCATCCTGGTTGACCACAATGAACGTCAACAAAGTGTCGATGACATTGAAAAGGTCCGCGTAAGCGAGGTTATTGACCATCATCGGATTTCCAATTTTGAAACGAAGGATCCAGTTTATTACCGTGGTGAACCGGTAGGCTGCACAGCAACAATTCTGAAAAAGCTTTACAAAGAAAATGATGTAGAAATAACTAAACAGATAGCCGGTTTAATGGTTTCTGCAATAATTTCCGATTCTCTCTTGTTCAAGTCTCCTACTTGTACTGACGAGGATGTGGCAGCAGCGAAGGAACTTGCTGACATAGCTGGAGTGGATGCTGAAGCCTACGGATTGGACATGCTGAAGGCAGGTGCTGACCTCAGTGATAAATCTATGGCGGAATTGATTACACTTGATGCTAAGAATTTTGATATGAGTGGGGCTAATGTGGAGGTTGCGCAGGTCAACACGGTTGATACCGATGAAATACTGGCCAACCAACCTGAACTAGAGTCTGAAATGCAGAAATCCATTGATGAAAACGGCCTCGATTTGTTTGTTTTTGTTGTAACAGACATTTTATCCAACGATTCAACGGTACTTGTACTTGGTAACAAGTCAGGGGCGGTAGAAAAAGCATTCGATGTGACTTTATCCGAAAACAAAGCTATTCTTGAAGGTGTCGTTTCCCGTAAAAAACAGATTGTGCCACCATTGACAGAGGCATTGTCTTCATAAGTAATTTTCAGGCGACTCCCTTCAGGGTGAATCGCTTCAGGCTGTCGAGAATATCTCGGCAGCTTTTTTTCTTTGCATATGCTTTCGGGACAGGCACGAGGGGGCTTCTGCGCCTCACACTATTATTCAGAAAATTCAAAAGTGGACTTGACAAGCTTTCTATATTCGGATAATCTTATTACACAATAAGGAAAGCGGTTTCACAATGCGGAACGAAGGTGGATGGCCATGATTCAATCGGTAGATCGTGCATTAACAATTTTAAATTTTTTGAAAGAACATCCAAAGGGACTTGGTGTTACAGAAATCGCTAACCGGCTGGATGTGGCGAAAAGCACTGTCCATAGGCTGCTTGCTACTATGGAAAAGCATGGTTATGTCAAACAGGTGGAAGAAACTAGCGTCTACCGTCTGGGGCTTAAATTTATAGAAATGCATCATTCCGTGGTAGATAATTTGAATGTAGTGGAAGAAGCACGTCCCATTTTAGAATATCTTACTGAAGAAACTGGAAAAATAACCCATCTTGTGGCTTTGGATGCCTTTGAAGTGTTATATATTGACAAGGTAGAAAAACCTGCGACTATCCGGATCTATTCTCAGCTGGGAAGAAGGGCACCTCTCCATTGTACAGGTGTAGGTAAAGCACTGGCTGCTTATTTTGGTGAAGAAGAACGCAGGACTTATTTTCAAAAAAAACCTCTGACCATGTTTACGGAAAATACGTTTACCGATGCAGACAACCTGACAGAGGAGTTTCGCCAGATCAGAAGCCGAGGATACGCTTTGGATAATGAAGAGCATGAGCCGGGGGTCAGGTGCATCGCCGTTCCTATATGGGATCATCAAGAGAAGCCCGTGTATGCCATAAGTATTACTGGTACTGCCGGTCAGATGACAGATGAAGCAGTCAACGAGTATATCCCTGTAGTAAAGCATGCAGCTAGAGATATATCGAAGTTATTGGGGAAATTATAATATTTTTTAATACTAATGATGGAACAACGTTCCTTTATAAGGAACATAAACTATAAAAATTTATCAGAGGGAGAGAAGAACATGAAAATTCTAAAAGGACTTATTTTTACACTCATGTTATTAGGTATCATGGCTGGATGTTCGTCCGGAGGAGATGAAGGCGGGGAAAGTGCAGGAGGAGAAAAAGAAATTTCCTTTTGGGCACCGTTTTCTGGCCCGGATGGTCCTAATATGAAAAAAATCGTTGATAAATTCAATGAATCTCAAGACGAATACACAGTGAATTTCCAGATTAAGCCTAACGAGGACTATTACACAACATTGGACCTTGCTTTAAATGACCAGAAAAACGTTCCGGATTTATTTATCGTCCATGCAGATCATTTACCTACTTATGCCGATAAAGATATCTTAAAAGAACTAGACGGAATTACAGGTGATCTTGTCAATCCTGACAATTATAACAAGAACGCCTGGGAGGGCGCCAAATATAACGATAAGCTGTACGGAATTCCTTTGGATGTACATCCATTGATCATGTATTGGAATAAAAAGTTGTTTAAAGAAGCCGGACTTGATCCGGAACAGCCACCGACTAATCGGGAAGAATTCCTGAAATATGCAAAAGCATTGACTAACAAGGAAAAGGGTCAATATGGCTTTGTGGTTCCGACTGGTGGACTGCAGGATTTTATTTTCCCGACCATTGTTTATCAAAATGGCGGCCAGCTCATGACAGATTCTAATGAAGTAAACTATAATTCCGAGCCGGTTATTGAAGCTCTTAAGTTTCAGCGTGATTTGATTGAAAAATATGAAGTAGCACCTAGTGATGTTCAAGACAGCCCGACACCATTGTTCTTGCAGCAGAAAGCAGGCATGATCCTGAATGGGCCGTGGATGATCAACCAGTTCAAAGAATCTAATATTGACTTTGGAAGCGCGCCGATTCCGCAGCTGGGTACAGAGAAGCAGGCGGTTTATGCGAACTCCCACAACTTTGCAATGCCAGCATCATTGGAAAGTGAAGAAAAAATTAAAGGGATCAAGGAATTTTTGAACTATGTCAGCGAACACAGCATGGCATGGGCGGAAGCAGGACAGGCACCAGCATCAAAAGCCGTCTATGAAAGTGAAGAATTTAAGGAACTGAAACATCAGCCAAACGTAGCGAAGCAGTTTGACTATGTACAATTCCCTCCAAAAGTTCCAAATTGGGGACAGGTGTCCAAACCTTTATACGAACAAGTAAACCTTGTTCTACTCGGGCAGAAGGATGCAAAACAAGCAATGGAAGATGCAGCAGCAGAATCCAAGCAGCGGTTGAAATAAAAAGAAAGCAAGGGCAGAAAAATTCTGTCCTTGCTTTTTTTAGTAGGCGCGGATAGCCCTTGCGCTGAGGTCTTAAGACAATCCTCTCTGTGACAAAAACCGTCACGACGAGGTTTGTCTTAAGCTGGTCGGGGGTGAGCAAGGCGCTTGCGCTTTTGATTTATTCTGTTTTCGCTACAGAAAACATCTCTACAAGAATCAGGGAAACGGCACCAAGAGCCGTAGCATGCGCACCTAATTCAGACAGTAATACTTCTGTGTTTTTGGCAGAATTAGTCAACCCACGCTTCTGGATAGCCGTTTTGATGCTGTCGAGTATAAACTCTCCTGCCTGAGAAACGCCTCCGCCAATAATGATTCTTGTTGGGTTCAAGGTATGGATAAGGTTAGTCAACCCAATTCCCAGGAACATGCCAGCTTCACTTAATATGTCGATGCTGAGCTGATCCCCTTTTTTGGCAGCTTCATGGATAAGCCTTCCCCCAATTTCCTCGAGGTTATCATCGACCATCTCTTGCAGCAAGCTTTGTTTTCCGATCGCTATCTCTTTTGCTGCCCGTTCAGAAATGGCCGGGCCCGATGCAAGGGTCTGCAGGCAGCCGTAATTTCCGCAGCTGCATTTGGGTCCGCGAATATCAATAGTCATATGGCCGATTTCTCCGGCAATCGAATTTTCCCCGTGAAAAAGTTCCCCATTAATAATGATACCAGCACCTATTCCTCGACCAAGGTTAACCGTTACAATATTATTTGCCCCATTTCCATGTCCGAACCATAATTCACCAAGTGCCATGGCACGGGCATCATTTTCCACGACGACATGAATGTGAAAAACCTCTTCCAGGTAACTTTTGATAGGAACATCACGAAGCTGGAGGTTTGGTGCGAATAAAGACACTCCTTCTTGGACGTCTACTACTCCATGCATACCGACGCCGATTCCGATTATCTTATCCTGTTCTTTTTCCTCGGTATCCAGCAGATTTTGAACGGCATCCCTCATCAGCTCAAGTAACTCTTGATTGGAAGTTGGTAAAGGAATCGGTATTTCGTGTTGGTGAACCAATGTTCCATTAAGGTCGGTCAATACTGATTTTAATAGCGTGGGTCCCACGTCAAGTCCGATGATATAAAAGTTGCTTGCATTGATGACCAGCATCGTGGGTTTTCTTCCGCCTTTGGAAGCACCTTGTGAGCTTTCCATTATCATGCCCGTTTCCAGCAATTCTTTTACGATACTGCTGACGGTAGGCGGGGTCAATTTAGTTGACTTAGCGAGTTCGGCTCGTGAAATCGGTCCGTCAGTCCTAATTTTATTCAAGATTACAGAGCGATTCAGCGACTTCATGAGTTGGAAGCTTCCTTTTACTTGCATCCTCGTATTCCTCCAATGTATATGAGAAGTCTATATTTTAGAAAAGAATTGAAATATCCTATTTCCTATAATAACATAAAGATAGTTAATTTAATTAAGTAAGTCGATTTTTTATTATTTTTTTTCAGGGGGATGCTATGGGGAGAAAACTATTACTGTTGTGGATAGGCATTGGAGTAGCAGTGCTTGGAGCGGCTTATGCGATTTTTACAAATCTATCCGTTGAAAAATATCAAAACCCTGTGTTTGAGCCGGTTCTCGCGGATCCAACAATCATTAGAGCTGATGATGGCTATTACTATGCTTATGGTACAGAGGATGCCTGGGGAGAGGATCCCGATACGAAGCTTGTGCCGATTGTCCGATCAGAAAATCTAGTGGACTGGGTATATGTCGGGGAGGCATTTGAAACAAAACCTTCCTGGAAAGGGACAGGATCACTTTGGGCTCCGGAAATTGCTTACTATAAAAACAAGTATTATCTTTACTATTCTCTGTCGATTTGGGGGGACGGGAATCCTGGTATCGGGTTAGCCACTTCTGACAAGCCGGAAGGCCCTTTCAAGGACGAAGGAATGATTTTTGATAGTGAAGGTATCGGTGTCAAGAATTCGATAGATCCTTTCTTTTATGTTCATGAAAAAAAGCCATATCTAGTATGGGGAAGCTTCCACGGCATCTATGGAGTCGAATTAACGGGTGATGGAAAAGCGGTAAATGGCGAACCATTTCAGCTTGCCGGAACTGATTATGAAGCTCCTTATATCATAAGACATGAAGGTTACTACTATTTCTTTGGTTCGCGGGGTTCCTGCTGTGAAGGGGAAAGCAGCACGTACAACGTAGCTGTGGGACGTTCTGAATCTTTTAAAGGCCCCTACGTTGACAAGCAAGGCAATAAATTGCTGGAAAATGGGGGCACGTTGGTTCTCGAATGCAATGATACATACGCCGGGCCGGGTCACAATGCCATCATAAAGGATGACGAAGGACAGCACTGGATTGTTTACCACGCAATTGAAAAAGAAGACCCGCTGCTTTGGACTGGTGCGAGCAGAAGACCACTGATGATTGACCCAATCATTTGGGAGAATGGATGGCCTGTGGTGGAAGGCAGCGTCCCGGGAGTAGATATGCAGGAAGCACCAGCGATAAATTAACAGAAGCTCAGGAGGATATCTATGAATATTGAAAAAGTGAGAAATTATTTGGAGGAAAAGGGTGCTGATGGCATCCTGATAAGGAAGAGGAACAACTTCTCATGGGTGACAGAAGGCAGGTATAATCATATTGTCCAGGCAACAGAACAAGGGGTTGCAGATTTGATCATCACCCGTAAGGATGCCTACTTGATCACTTCGGAAATGGAGAAAAGAAGATTAATAGAGGAAGAATGCTCTCAAATTCCGTTCGATGTGATAGTTTCTGCTCTTGACTGGTTCAAAAACACAGACGTCCTTATTGATGAAGTTTCCAGCGGAATGGTTATGACGACAGACACCCCATATAAAGACTGGGAGGTTGTGGAAGAAGATCTAGGCCTCATCCGCTCTGTCCTGAGTGAACAGGAAATAACCAGTTATCGTGACTTATGCCAGTCCGCAGCCAGTGCAGTAGAAGAATTATGCCGTACGGTTAAACCAGGTCAGACAGAGTACGAAATTGAAGCTGAGCTTGCTGCAAAAGTTCTTCCACAAGGTATCAAGCCGCAGGTTATCCTTGTTGCGACTGATGATCGTATTCATCGTTATCGCCATCCAATTCCTACAGGAAAAGTATTGGATAAAAAAGCGATGATAGTCCTTTGCGCAGAACGAGGTGGTCTGGTGGCGAACGTTACGCGCTTTGTGCATTTTGGTGAGCTCCCTGAAGAAACAATTGCAAATAAAGCTGCTGTTGCACGGATTGATGCTGCAATGAACTTTGCTACAGTACCTGGAAATACAGCAGGCGACGTCGTTAAAGCAGGGATCGCTCAATATGAGAAAGAGGGTTTTCCTGAAGATTGGAAACTGTTGCATCAAGGCGGGTTGACTGGATATGCTTCCCGTGAATTTCTTGCAGACCCAGAAACACCCTACGTCATTAAAGCAAATCAAGCTTATGCATGGAATCCATCTCTGCCAGGGGTGAAATCGGAAGATACGATACTGGTAAAAGAAGATGGCATAGAATTTTTAACCCATACTGATAATTGGGTTTATCAGGAAATCGATATGGGTAACAAAAAGATTGAGCGACCAGACATTTTAACTAGATAAGCTGTTGACAGAAAACTCGTTTAATAGTAATCTGGGAAATAGGAAGTTAGTTAATTTATTTAATTAACTAAAATCGCTGTTATTTTTTTAATCTATGTGAAAGCGGTTTCTGAATACTATTTTAATAGGGGGCAATGTAATGTTAAAAGGCAAGAAATGGTTGTCTGTACTATTTGCTGGTTTGCTGGTATTTGCACTGGCTGCTTGTTCTAACGGTGAAGATTCTGGAGGAGGATCAGGCAATGCAAATGAATTGACCTTCTGGGCGCCTTTCTCAGGTCCTGATGGGCCAAAAATGAAGGAAATAGTTGAAGAGTATAACAAATCTCAAGACAAATACGAAGTAACACTGCAAATCGTTCCACAGTCTGAATACTATAAAACGGTAGACCTGGCTGTTAATGGAGAAAAGAACATGCCTGATTTCCTCATCATGCATGGGGATCAGATACTAACTTATGCCAATAAAGACGTACTTAAAAGCTTGGATGATATTGTAGGCGATAAGATTCAAAAAGATGCCTATCATCCAAAAGGGTGGGAGAATGCCACAGTGGATGGAACATTATACGGGGTGCCATTAGATATCCATCCGCTTATGTTCTACTGGAACAAGGACTTGTTTGAAAAAGCTGGCCTTGATCCGAACAAACCGCCTAAAAACAGAGAAGAATTCCTGGAGTATGCTCAAAAACTTACGAATAAAGATGAGCAGCAGTGGGGCTTTGTCGTGCCGACACTATGGCCGCAGCAATTCATCTTCCCAACAATCGTCAACCAAAATGGAGGAAGATTGCTGGAGAATGGTGAACTGCAATATACTTCAGAACCTGTTGTAGAGGCATTGCAGTTTGAACGTGACTTGATAGAGAAATATGAAGTGTCTCCTGCCAATGTCCAACAGGATGGTGAAGTTACACTATTCTTGCAAGGTAAAAATGCGATGCACTTAAATGGTCCTTGGATGATGAACCAATGGGAAGATTCAGGCATCAATTATGGTGTAGCACCTGTACCACAGCTTGGTACCGAACAACAGGCAGTATTCGCCAACTCTCACAACTTTGTTATTCCTAAAGCAGTTGATGATAAGAAAGTTGATGGGATCACTAACTTCCTGAACTACGTAAGTGAAAATGGAATGGCTTGGGCTGAATCTGGACAAGCGCCTGCTGCCAAAGCGACTTATGAAAGTGAAGAGTTCCAGAAGTTGAAACAACAGCCAGAAGTGGCGAAGCAGTTTGACAATGCTGTGTTCTCTCCTAAAGTGGAAAACTGGGGTCAAATTTCTGATCCGCTTTACAATGCAGTGAATGAAGTGCTTCTTGGCCAAAAAGAAGCAAAAGAAGCGCTGGAAGAAGCACAAAAACAAGCGCAACAGTATTTGAAATAACTAAACAAGGGCAGGTCCTCACCTGCCCTTGTCTATTATCACCCCTGTTTTTAAGAACGAATTCTTTGTATCAGAAGGAAGGTAGTAAATCATGAACAAAAGAAAGTCTTCTTTTACATCTGCGTTATTTGTCCTGCCTTATTTCATCATGTTCATGGCTTTTTTGGTCATACCGCTTCTTTACGGATTGTATATCAGCTTCCATGACTATGGTCTGCTATCCAATGACCGCCCTTTTGTCGGGCTGGATAATTATATCGCAATTTTCAATCCTGATTCATACTTAAGCTCATTGTTTTTTGAAGGACTATGGAATACATTCCAATTCGTCATTTATTCTGTTCCATTATTAGTAATTATCGGATTAGGACTGGCCTTGCTGGTTAACAGCATGCCTGCCAAATTAAGAGGTTTTTTCCGTACCGTCTACTTCATACCATATTCTATTTCCGTATCGGTTATCGCAATCATTTGGCTATGGCTGCTTGATACGAACTCCGGTTTGATCAACAACTACCTGACCAAGATGGGATTCGATCCGATACCATGGCTCACTACGATGCCGTATGCATGGATCTCCATCGTGGCTGCTACGTTGTGGTGGACGATCGGTTTTAATATGATTATTTTCATCAATGCCTTGAACGAAGTCCCAGAGGATCTCTATGAAGCAAGCTCGATTGATGGAGCAAGCGCATGGCAGAAATTCATCCATATCACGCTTCCTTCGATCCGTCCGATCATGCTTTTTGTCATCATCACTTCCACGATTGCTTCCTTCAACATTTACGGTCAGCCGTATTTAATGACAGGAGGAGGACCAGGTGACTCCACTGAGGTGCTATTAATGGGTATAGTAGAACAGGCATTCGAACAGCGGCAGCTTGGATCAGCTTCCGCGATGGCGATTATCATGGCATTAATAATGATCATTGTATCCATCATTCAATTCAAGATTTCTAATCCTGCGAAAAAGGGTGGTGAACAGTAATGCGCAGAAGAACTAAAACACTTTTATTGATTTTACTGGCATCCGTCATTGCTGTCCTATTCATTGCACCATTATTCTGGATGTTTTCTACATCCTTCAAATCTGATTTTGAAGCAATTGCCGGCGGGCTGAACTGGCTGCCTAAGGAATTCACTTTTGAAAATTATGCGTACACGCTGCTTGGTCAAGGACTGAATGTTCCGGTACTAAGGTGGATGTTCAACTCCTTATTTGCTGGTATCACCGGCTCTCTGTTAATTGTTTTCATCGATGCCATGGCGGCATACGCACTTGCAAGACTGGATGTTCCTTTTAAGAAAATTCTATTGCCATTGTTCATCAGTACATTGATGATTCCATGGGTTATTACATTCCTTCCATTGTATATGCAGTTTAGTAATGCTGGGCTTTTGGACACTTATGCCGTTTTGATCTTCCCATATACGGCTAATGCATTCGGTGTTTTCCTACTGTATCAATTCTTCAAAGGTTTCCCGAAAGAATTGGAGGAAGCAGCTCACTTGGATGGCGCCAATAAGTGGCAGATTTTCATGAAAGTAGTGGTACCATCAGCAAGGCCGATCATGTGGACACTTGGTATCTTCTCTTTTATGACCATTTACAACGACTTCCTTTGGCCATTAGTGGCAACGAGCTCACCAGAAATGCGGACGATAACTACAGGTATCGCAATCATGCAGCAGGGGAGCTTCGTATCTTCATATGGAAAGCTGATGGCGTTGACATCTATAGCAACTGTTCCAATTATCATTATTTTCCTGATTGGCCAAAAGCAGCTGATCAAAGGAATTACACAGACAGGTATCAAGTAGTCACTGTATAGGAGGAGAACAATGAGTAACATTCGAAACGAATACCCACGCCCGCAATTTGTGCGTGAGGATTGGGTCAACTTGAACGGGGAATGGAATTTTTCATTCGATGATGGAAACAAGGGTTTACAAGAGAAATGGTATCATGCTTTTCCTAAAGAAAAGAAAATTGTCGTACCGTTTGCCTATCAGACAGAAAAAAGCGGCATCAACGATCCGAGCTTCCATGATGTTGTATGGTACCACCGTGAATTCGATTTTCCAGAAGCATGGGAAGGAAAAGAACTGCTGCTCCATTTTGGTGCTGTTGATTATCGGGCCTGGGTGTATGTGAATGGAGAATTGGTCACTTTCCATGAAGGCGGTAACACGCCATTTCATGCTAATATCACCCATGCGCTTCAATCAGGGGGCAACGATCTTGTTGTTCGTGTCGAGGATCCTTCCACTGATGAAACGATCCCAAGGGGAAAGCAGTACTGGCATGAAAAGCCTGAGTCGATATTCTACACACGCACGACAGGAATCTGGCAGACAGTATGGATGGAGCCTGTAGATCAAACACGACTGGATTATATTCGTTGGACACCACATATCGACCGCGGGGACATCGAGCTGGAGGCAGATTTTTCAGAGCATAACGGTGAAGATGTGGAGCTTGAAGTGACGATAAAATTTGATGGCAATACCATCATTTCCGAGCGCTCCAAGGTTTTTGAAAAATACTTGAAGCGCAGTTACAACCTTCGCAATCGTTTCACTGACCGAAGTAATATCCACCATTCCGGCTGGTATTGGACGCCAGAATCACCGAACCTGTTTGATGTGGAATTAAAGCTTGTCAAAGACGGTAAAACAACAGACAAAGTCGACAGTTATTTTGGGATGCGCAAGGTTTCCATCGATGATGGGGAATTTCGTTTGAACAATAAACCTTATTATCAGAAGCTTGTGCTTGATCAGGGCTATTTCCCGGAAGCACTTTTGACTGCGCCGACGGATGATGACTTGAAAGAAGATATCGTACTCGCTAAGAAAATGGGCTTTAACGGCGCGCGTAAACACCAGAAGGTGGAAGACCCCCGTTATTTGTATTGGGCGGATAAATTAGGCTTCCTTGTCTGGGGGGAAATGGCCAATGCCGCAGAGTATAGTGAAGATGCTGTTCGCCGCATATCTTCTGAATGGGGAGAAGCCGTGAAGCGCGATTACAGTCATCCATGTATTGTTGCCTGGGTACCTTTGAACGAAAGCTGGGGTATCTCTCGTGTTGCTCATGAAAAGCAGCAGCAGCACCATTCTCTCGGTATGTATTATCTGACTAAGTCATTGGATACAACACGTCCGGTCCTGTCTAATGAAGGATGGGAACATACGATTTCAGACATTTGCGGAGTCCATAATTATCGTTCTGCAGACATCATGACGGATTATTTCAAAGATATCGAGTCAGCAACTGTCACAACGCCGGCTGATCGTCCTGTCTATGCGGAAGGTTTCCGATATCAAGGCGAGCCTATCCTTGTTACTGAGTATGGCGGAATCGCCTATGAAATCGGAGAAAAAGGCTGGGGTTATTCCTCTGTCACTTCAAGTGAAGATCTTGTGGAAGAGTATCGCAAACAGACGACGGCACTGCAGCAATCTCCGGTCTTGCAAGGCTACTGCTATACCCAGCTGACAGATGTTGAACAGGAAATCAATGGACTGTTGACGTATGACCGGAAACCGAAATGCGAATTAAACAAAATCAAAGCAGTAAACGATCAAAAATAATCAAATATCGGATGGTATTTTGCCATCCGATTTTTTCATAGGGGTGGGAGATTTGAAGTTAGAAAATGAATTTACATGGGCAGTAGGCATCGAAGATACTTTTGTCACCCAGGTAGAAAGAGGGGAACGCCCCTTGGATGAATATACACTTACCCAGCATTATCAAAACTGGAAGGAAGATTTGGACCTGGCTCGTAAATCCGGGGCAACAATGATCCGTTATGGGATACCCTGGTACAAAGTGGAAAAAGAAGAAGGGGAATTCGACTGGAGATGGGTCGATCAAGTAATGGATTACTTCCGGGAAAATAAGGAGCTTGTCCCGATCATCGATCTGATGCATTATGGCACGCCTCATTGGCTGAAAAATGAGTTCAGTAATGGCAGGTATCCTGACTGTGTCGCTAATTATGCGAAGGCATTTGCCGAAAGGTACAGCGATATCGTTACCCATTATACTCCTCTCAATGAACCTTATGTCAACGCGGAATTTTGCGGTCTGAATGGTGTATGGCCGCCTTACCAAACTGGTTTGCAGGGATTTTACCATCTTATCATCCAGCTTGGTAAAGGTATCATTAAAACGATTTCTGCCATCAAATCCATAGACTCGAATGCGGCAATGGTACATGTGGATGCAACTAAAAAATATGTCACTGAAGATGATGCACTTCAGACCGAGACGGATCTTTGGAATGAAAACCGCTTTGTTATGTGGGAGCTGTTAAATGGGCAAATCAGTGAAGAGCATTCCTTGTTTGGCCTGATGATGCAATATGGTGTAACTCCTGAACAACTGGAATGGTTCCAGCATAATAATTGCCAGTTTGATATTGTTGGGATCAATTATTATCCTCAGTTCAGTGTCCATGAGGTGAGAAGGGACAAGCATGGGTTCATTACCTATCCGCACATTCTGGGAACCGGAGAAGAAATGAAGGACATTATCCGTGAAGCAGAGAGAAGATATAAAGCTCCTATCATGATCACGGAAACCAGCTTCAGGGGTTCAGAAACAGAAAGAATAGACTGGCTTGATGAATCGGCAGAAGCTTGCTTTTCTTTAAGAAAGGAAGGAGTCAATGTTATCGGATATACGTGGTTCCCATTTTTTGACTTAGTGGACTGGGAATATCGCACTTCCGGCAAAAGTGCGGAAGAAGAGCTGATGCCATTCGGTCTTTATACATTGGAAATGGACGAACATGGAAAGCTCGTAAGAAATGAGAATCGTGTTGGTCAGCGATTTAAAGAATGGACGAAGGATAGATAACATAATTAATTAAATTAATTAAGTAAGTGTGTTACAATATGGTAGATGGGAATCTACCATTCCTTATAAAAGATTACGATAAGAGGTGGGCAGGATGGAGCAATTAAAAAATGCATTTATCAATCAGTTCGGCGGCCACGGGGAGTTGTTTTCCTTTTTCGCACCAGGCCGGGTCAATTTGATCGGGGAACATACCGACTATAATGGCGGCCATGTTTTTCCGTGCGCATTGAGCGTGGGGACCTATGCAGTAGCCCGAAAACGGGAGGATGGGAAAATCAAGCTTTATTCTATGAACTTTGCTGATGCTGGAATTATAGAAGCCCAAGTTCATCAGCTTGAATATGTCCTCGAGCACGATTGGGCCAATTATCCAAAAGGGGTGACCGCTGTTTTTCAAGAGGCAGGATACAAACTGGAGCATGGCTTTGATGTGGCGTTTTATGGCAATATTCCAAACGGCGCTGGTCTTTCCTCTTCAGCTTCCATCGAGCTGGCGACTGCTGTGCTATTAAAAGAACTGTATGGGCTGGATGTGGATATGGTGGAAATGGTAAAACTGGCACAAAAAGCAGAGAACGAGTTCGTTGGTGTAAACTGTGGTATTATGGATCAGTTTGCCATCGGACTTGGAAAAAAAGACCATGCCATTCTACTAGATTGTGATACATTGAATTATAAACATACTCCGATTTCCTTAGAAAAAGAAAGTCTGATTATTACCAATACAAATAAACGCAGAGGCCTTGCTGACTCCAAGTACAATGAACGAAGGACACAGTGTGAAACAGCAGTCCAGGAGCTCAGAAGCGCACTGGATATAAACACCCTTGGAGATTTGACCCCGGAAAAGTTCGAACAGCACAAACATCTGATTTCGGATAAGGTGGTCCAAAAGCGCGCCAGGCATGCTGTTTATGAAAACGACCGGACTGTCAAAGCAGTCGAAAAACTGAATGATGGTGACATCGAAGGTTTTGGAAGGTTGATGAACGAATCCCATAAATCATTGCGGGATGATTATGAGGTGACAGGCAAAGAACTGGATGCCCTGGCAGAAGCCGCATGGGAAGAAGGTGCAATTGGATCCAGGATGACTGGAGCTGGATTCGGAGGCTGTACGATAAGTATTGTCCCGAATGACATTAGAGATAGTTTCATAGAAAATGTTCGGGAAAAATACAAACAAAGAACAGGTCTGTCAGCAGATTTTTATGTCGTTGAAATCGGTGATGGAGCAAAAATGCTGTAGAAGGAGGAAATATCATGGCAGTACTAGTTTGCGGCGGAGCAGGATACATTGGAAGCCATGCTGTCGCGCAATTAATAGACAAAGGTGAAGAAGTTATTGTAGTAGATAATTTACAAAAAGGACATAAGCAGTCGGTGCTGGATGGAGCCAGGTTTTATCAGGGAGATCTCCGGGATGAAGATTTTTTAAATGATGTTTTCCAGAAAAATGATATCGATGCTGTCATCCACTTTGCTGCAGATTCTCTTGTAGGAGAGAGTGTCGAGGATCCACTTAAATATTACGATAATAATGTTTATGGGGCGGTCTGCCTGCTTCGTGTCATGGCAGCAAACCATGTAAGTAAAATCGTCTTCTCCTCGACCGCTGCAACATACGGGGAGCCACAACAGGTGCCCATTCAGGAAACGGATACTACGGCCCCTACAAATCCATATGGGGAAACGAAACTCGCCATTGAAAAAATGTTGAAATGGGCAGAAAAAGCACATGGTATCAAGCATATTATCCTTCGTTATTTCAATGTGGCAGGTGCGGACCCGGAAGGCAGAATCGGGGAAGATCACAGGCCGGAAACCCATCTTATCCCAATCATTCTCCAGGTAGCCTTAGACAAACGTGATAAGATACTCGTCTTTGGCAATGACTATGAAACGAAAGATGGCACCTGTGTCCGTGACTATATTCATGTTACCGACCTTGTTGATGCGCACCTTCTGGCGATTAAGAAGTTAAGTAAGGATGGACAGAGTGATGTGTTCAACCTCGGGAATGGCCAGGGCTTTACGGTAAAAGAAGTGATCGATGCAGCGAGAAGAGTGACGGGACACGATATACCGGCTGAAATAGCACCTCGACGTTCAGGAGACCCTGCACAATTGGTCGCTTCTTCGGAAAAAGCACTCAATGAGCTTGGCTGGCATCCGCAGCATTCAGATATGGAAGAGATGATCCGGACGGCATGGCATTGGTTCCAGGACCATCCGGACGGTTACGAAGATTAAGTAAAACGAGGTGATTATATGAATGTGGATATCTATCGGGAAATTGACAGGCTGATTCGATATGGGCTGCAAAAAGAAATGATTTCTGTATGGGATACTGATTATATCAGGAATGGACTTCTTGAGTTATTTCAACTCCATGATTTTCAACCAGCCCTCACACCTGAGGAACGTTTGGAGACTCCAATCGATATCCTGGAAAACATGCTTGATTATGCAGCTGCAAAGGGTATTTTACCAGAAAATACAGTAACCGAACGTGATTTGTTTGACCCTCGCATTATGGATAAGCTGCTCCCACGCCCTTCAGAGGTCAATAAAACATTCTATCATTATTATCAAACGGAAGGGCCAGTTGCTGCAACCGAATTTTTCTACGAGCTTGCCAAATCTGCTCATTATATCAGGACAGACAGAATTGCCAAAAATGTCCACTGGTACAGCCCGACTATTTACGGTGATCTGGAAATTACCATCAATCTGTCCAAACCGGAGAAGGACCCGAAGGCTATCGCAGCTGCAAAGGCAAATACGTCTGTTTCCTATCCGAAATGTCTACTATGTAAGGAGAATGTCGGGTATGCCGGCCGCTTGGACCATCCTGCCAGGCAAAATCATCGTATCATCCCCATGGAGCTGGAGGAAGAGCGTTGGTATCTGCAATATTCCCCTTACGTTTATTATAATGAGCATGCTATTGTCCTTTCTCGCGAACATCGCCCAATGGAAATATCAAAAGAAGGCTTTGATCGCCTGCTTCATTTTGTTGAACAACTGCCCCATTATTTTGTCGGTTCGAATGCAGACCTTCCGATTGTCGGGGGCTCAATCCTGAGTCATGACCATTTTCAGGCCGGTCATCACGACTTTCCAATGGCTAAAGCTCCGATTGAGGAAACCGTAACGATTAAAGGATTTGAAAATATCAAAGCTGGCATTGTTAAATGGCCGATGTCTGTCATCAGGCTTCAGGGAGAAAACCGTGGCCAGGTCTCTGAGCTCGCCGGCAGGATTCTTGAAAAATGGAGAGGCTACAGCGATGAATCAGTTGGTATATTAGCAGAAACAAAAGGAAATGCGCACAATACCATCACACCGATTGCAAGAAGAAGGGGTAAACTTTACGAACTTGATCTGGTTCTTCGGAATAACCGTACCAGTGAGGAATACCCCTTAGGCATTTATCATCCCCACCAGGAAGTCCACCATATAAAAAAAGAAAATATTGGACTGATTGAAGTCATGGGCCTTGCTGTCCTTCCTGGCCGCCTGGTGGAGGAAATCGATGCACTCAGCAGCTACATGCTGGCTGGTGATCTTGACACTGCAGGAAAAGAAGATGAAAGGACCGTCAAGCATGTCGATTGGGCCAAGAGAATTGTGGAGGAACATCCTGATTTGAAGGAGGACAACATCAGACAGGTTTTACAGCAAGAGATAGGAAAAACTTTTTCAACAGTACTCGAGCATGCCGGTGTATTTAAACGTAACACGGAAGGGCAGGATGCATTCCGGAGGTTCCTGGACCGGATGTAAAGCGATGGTGTAAGTAGCTGTGTGGAAATTAATTCTCTTGTAAAGGAGTCTGTAAATGAAAAAAGTTGTAAAAAAGCTGCTGGTTATCGCCTTGATGCTGCCTCTATTGATCTGGAGTGGAGATATGGAAAGTTATGCTGCAGAAAACCCAGTCATCATTGAAGGAAACGACCGCCCAGGTAACGAGCAGCTGCCTTCTAAGTTGGATGGGCTTAAACAATGGAAACTTGAAATTGAGAATGGCTCACCCAAAAGCGGCAACTATCATAATGGGATGATTACACTTCATTTTAATGATGCAAAATCATTCAATTGGAACTCTAAGCTGAGAGTCAAATATGTTTTTGTCAAAGGCGGTAATGGAGGTCATCTTTATACCTATAGCAAGGGGGAGACGATGGGAAAAAACCTGTCCGCACCAATGAATAATGGAGGGAATCAGCCTGACATTGGCCATATAACCTTTTATTATGAGGAAGTCCCCATAGAACTTTTTGAAAACCCCATTATCGGCGACGGTGCTGATCCTTGGATTGTAAGACACTCCGACGGTTATTATTACTACACACAGACAACCGGAAACAATATCACCATCTGGAAATCAAAGACTATCAGCGGATTGAAAGACGCGCCGAGCAAAGTCGTCTGGAAGCCAGAGGAAGGAGCGCCAAACAGTGAGCACATCTGGGCACCGGAGATTCATTTTATAGACGGGAAATGGTATATCTATTTTGCAGCTTCTGCTGGAGATATGGGAAAACAGCGGATGTATGTGCTACAATCGGAAACATCTGATCCTTTCAGCGAATACTCCTACCCTGAAGGTACAAGCTACGGAAAAATTACCACACCAGCGGATAAGTGGTCGATTGATGGAACCATTTTGAAATATGAAGGCCAGTATTACTTCGCGTGGTCAGGGTGGGAAGGAGATGTAAATGTAAGTCAGAATATTTACATTGCTCCGATGACTAATCCTTGGAATGTATCAGGGGATAGGGTGGAGTTATCACATCCAGAATATGACTGGGAAACGGTCGGTTTCCCCCATGTAAATGAAGGACCGCAATTTTTAAAGAATGACCAGGGGGACCTGTTCTTAATCTATTCCGCAAGTGGCAGCTGGACTGACGATTACAATTTAGGAATGTTGACTTTTACAGGGAACAACCCACTCGAGCCATCCGCATGGGAGAAGAGCCCTGAACCTGTGTTCGAAAAACGGCCGGAAGCAGGAGTTTTTGGGCCAGGGCATAACGGATTTTTTCAATCACCGGACGGTACGGAAAATTGGATCATTTATCATGCCGCGAAATATGAAGGTGCAGGCTGGAACAGGAACGTCCGCATGCAGAAGTTCTCCTGGAATGAAGATGGAACACCTAATTTCGGCACCCCGGTTTCAACGGAAACTTTATTAAAAGTACCTTCTGGCGAACAGCCAGGAACCTTGACCCCGGGATTTCCGCCAGGCTATCAGTTTGAAGCAGAAAATGCGTATGTACATCAAGCGAAGATTGTGGAAAATACGGCAGCTTCTGGCGGTAAAAAAGTAGGTTATATTGATTACGAAGACAGCTATGTAGCGTTTGATGTTGACGTCCCCCCTGGTGAATATACCTTAAAGGTCAGATATTCAAATGGAATGGGGAAACAAGCGACACATCACATTGCATTGAATGGTAAGGATATCGGTGAAATCTCTTATAAAAGTTATGGATGGGATAACTGGCGTTTCGCAGAGATGGATGTAAGCCTTGAACAAGCAAGCAATACTATCCGCATTTCCAAAGGAAAGTTATTTACCGAGCTTGATTACATCGAGCTTGTCGAAAAAAACCCTTCTGTTCTGAGGTATGAGGCTGAACACGCAGAAATAGAAGAAGCAAGGACAATAAATGATATTGCTGCGTCAAACGGACAAACAATTGGTGACATGGATGAAAAGAACAGCGCTGTCGCATATAGAATCAAAGTTGGTGAGACAGGCGATTACAAATTGAGTGTCTCCTACAAGAACAATACCGAGCAAATGAGCAGCCATCACATTATGGTCAATGGTGAGCTTGCCAGAGAAGTTGCTTATCTTCCGAATGAACAAGGTGACTGGGAGATATCTTCTGAAACTGTTCATCTGGAAAAAGGAGTTAATACCATTGAACTTTCCAGAAAAGCTGGAGCAGTAGAAGTTGATTATATCAGTTTATCGAAAAAGTAAGCCACAAAGACAAAAGAAGGAACTGATTCCAGCTGGAATCGGTTCTTTCGATTGTCTTCCCTTGTATATTTCTCCTGATATATTACAATTCAATGTAGGTATCCAATAGACAGGCAAAGGAGCAAAAGTGATGTATAACGAACCGATTTTTTTAAAGCCAGTATTCAAAGAAAGAATTTGGGGCGGTACAAAACTGCATGAAATTTTCGATTATGAGATTCCCTCAGACGAAACCGGTGAATGCTGGGGAATTTCCGCACATTCCAATGGACCGAACGAAATACTGAATGGGCCCTTGAAAGGAAAAACGTTAACGGAGGCATGGGAGGAGCATAGGGAGCTTTTTGCTGATCAGGAAGGTGAAGATTTTCCCCTCCTGGTAAAAATCCTGGATTCAAAAAAAGACCTGTCCGTTCAAGTTCATCCGGATGATACATACGCACGAGAACAGGAAAACGAAGCCTATGGAAAAACAGAGTGCTGGTATGTCATTGATTGTGAAGAAGACGCTGAAATTGTGTTTGGCCACCACGCCAAAACAAAAGAAGAGCTTACACAGATGGTAGAACACGGAGAGTGGGACAGCTTGCTCCGGTCCATCAAAGTAAACCCTGGTGACTTTTTCTACGTCCCAAGTGGCACGATTCATGCCATTGGTGCTGGCGTACAGATTCTGGAAACCCAGCAAAGCTCTGATATTACTTATCGTGTATATGACTATGACCGTGTTGGAAATGATGGAAAAAAGCGAGAGCTTCATCTCGACAAATCTCTTGACGTTACAACGGTTCCCCATGAGGATCCCGAATTGAACCGTACTGCAACGAGCGACAAGGGGCTTAAACAGGAAACATTACTGGAAGAAGAATACTTTGGTGTACTTTTGTGGGATCTGAATGGCCGCTCCCCTGAGATGCATTACAAAAACTATACCCTTGTAAGTGTTATTGACGGAAAAGGTGCTGTCCTTGTAGGTAATGGGCGCTATTCTTTCAAAAAAGGAGACCATTTCATTCTGCCTTCTACAATTGAAAGCTTTGAAATGGAAGGAAAAGCAAATATGGTCGTATCCTGGCCGACAAAATAGGAAAAATTCAGGTTAACATCCAGGTATTCGGGAAAAGGAAAATATCTGGATGTTGTTTTATAAAAAAAAAGGCTGAAATAGGGAAGTTATTAGTTTGTCGATTTATGTGTGTTTTGCACGTATCGTAAGGGATTTTCAAATATAAGCAAAAATCCTGCCTTTTTTTGATATAATGTCCAAATAAAATACTAACAGTAAAGGATGATATTATGACCTGGCATACATCGTATCACCGCTGGAATGAATTCGACACGTTGGAAGCAGATTTAAAATCCCAGCTGGACAGTATTCAGTCCGATGAACAATCCTTAGAAGATGCTTTTTACAAAAATCTGGAATTCGGAACAGGTGGCATGCGTGGGAAGCTTGGTCCAGGCACCAACAGGATGAATATCTACACAATTCGCCGAGCGGCTGAAGGTCTGGCCAGATACATAACAGAACAGGGGCAGGAGTGGAAAGAGCGAGGAATTGCCATCGCTTACGATTCCCGCTATAACTCCAAGACATTTGCCGTTGAAGCAGCCCGCGTACTCGGTGCAAATGGTATTAAATCATATGTCTTTACATCTCTACGTCCGACCCCTGAACTATCTTTTGCAGTACGTTTTTTACATGCCGCTGGAGGAATCGTTATCACAGCCAGTCATAATCCGCCAGAATACAATGGATTTAAAGTTTACAATGAAGACGGTGGACAAATGCCGCCGGTACAGGCAGGAGAACTCGTTCGACTTGTTAATCAGGTAGAGAATGAATTGACGATCGCTGCCGCTGATCAAGATGAACTCGAGGAAAAAGGGCTGCTTGAATGGATCGATAAACATGTCGATGACGCTTACTTGAAAGAACTTCGCTCAGTTAATTTGAATCCGCATATCACCTATGATATGGCTGATGACTTCCAAGTAGTATTCACCCCACTGCACGGAACTGCAAGCTTTTTAGTCGAAGAAGGATTTAAACAGGCAGGATTAAAAAACATCCATATAGTCGAGGAACAAGCCGAGCCTGATCCGGAATTTCCGACGGTTTCATCTCCGAATCCGGAAGAACACCAGGCTTTTGAAATGGCAATTGAGCAAGGAAGAAAAATCGGTGCAGATGTCCTGATCGGAACAGATCCGGATGCTGATCGTTTGGGGGTCGCAGTTCCTGATGGCAATGGCAGTTATACTGTTTTGACAGGTAATCAGCTGGGGGCACTTATGCTCGATTATCTCTTGTCACAGCAAAGCGATCTACCAGACAATGGAATTCTGATCAAAACGATCGTTACATCCGAATTTGGCCGCAAAATTGCGTCCCATTATGAAATAGAAACTCTTGATACATTGACAGGTTTCAAATATATTGGCGAAAAAATCAGGGAATATGAACGGACGGGCGAATATGAATTCCTATTCGGTTATGAAGAAAGCTATGGCTATTTGGTAAAAGACTTTGCCCGTGATAAAGATGCTGTTCAGGCGGCAATGCTCGCAGCGGAAATAGGCGTGTTCTGGAAAACAAAAGGAAAGACACTTCTTGAAGCTCTCCATAACTTATTTGACCGTTATGGATACTATCTGGAAGACTTGAAATCGATAAAGCTTGAGGGAAAAGAAGGGGCCGAAAAAATCAAATCCATCATGGAAGATTTTCGAAATCTTTCTATTGAAAAAGTAGACGATCTTAGAGTCGTTGCTGTTGAAGATTATGCTTCTTCTAAACGAATGGAAGTGGATACAGGGCAGGAGAGTGACATTTCCCTCCCAAAAGAGAATGTCCTGAAATTCATTTTAGAAGACGATTGTTGGTTCTGCCTCCGCCCATCTGGAACAGAACCGAAAATCAAATTCTATTACGCGGTTACATCAGCGACCATGGAAGAAAGCAAAAAACGCCTCCACACACTCAAGCAATTCATCGATGACCAGCTGAATAAACTTGTTTAGACTTCTTTAGGGGTCAGGCAAGCCATAATATGGTGTGCCTGACCCCTTATCGGGTTTTCCGTCTCTTCATTCCGGGAAAATTGTAATATCCTCTAATTTGAAAGAAGGGCTATTATGCAAGATGTCGGCCGTAATATAAACCAATTAAAGCAAGTTTCCTTGGATGGAGTCCCGCTTGGTTTTCAGTATGCAATTATCGAAAGGTTCGACTATGAATGGATGGTGGAATTGAAAAATCCCGATCCACCCCCAAAAACGGATGAAGAAACAATGCCATTAAAAATAAGCTTTGTCCAAACAGATGGAACTTTTTTTAATGAAGTGGATATTGAATCTTTCCAGATCTCTGTCGAAAATGATCAAAATATTTACCGCTATTACATGTTTCCTGATGATAAGACCTAGAAATTTCAAAAACTAGGTCTTTTTACGTGTAATTTGTAATAAAAATGTACTAGATTTTGTCGTATTTACGTAGTACAATCAAGTTATCAGAAAATTCTATCGCATTGAAAGGGCAAACTTATCAAAAGGTAAGGACGCAAAGCTACGGGTCTAAGGCCTGACAGATGTTAACGTCAATTACATATTAATCAGGGCTATGATCGCCGAGCTGCCTAAGGTGATGAATGATGGAGGGGTCATTCATGAACAGAAATCGGCGGAACGGATTATTGGACGTTGAGTGGATTTTGCTGATGGAAGAAGCCCGTGCCTTAGGTTTGTCGAAAAAAGAAGTGAAGACATTTTTAAGAGCTCAAAGCAGAAAAACAGATCAGGAAAAGCCAATTTGTACGATTTTCCGGGATTGATGTAGAACCGCCTATTTACACTGTGATATAATTTCAGTGAAAGTAGGTGACTGGTTTGATAGGTACTCGTATAAAGAAACTTCGAATTGCCAAAGGTTTGTCCATGTCTGAATTAGCGGAAAGAGCTGGAGTTGCCAAATCATACTTAAGTTCAATTGAAAGAAATCGTCAAACAAATCCATCCATCCAATTTCTGGAAAAAATCAGTGATGTGCTGGGTGTATCGATTAACCATTTCCTCAATGAAGAATCAGATTCAGCTTCTTTTGAATCCCTTGATGAGGATTGGTTGAAATTGGTTCAATCCGCTATGGATTCCGGCGTAACAAAAGAGCAATTCAGAGAATTTCTGGAATTCAATAAATGGAAATTACAACAAAATAAAAATGACAAGTAAAAACAGGTGATTTCTGTACAAACAGAGTCAACCTGTTTTATTTTTTTAACTTTTCCATAATTATTTTCTTTTCATTTGTTGACAAATCAGTCATAATATAAGAAAATACTGAAAATTCAGATTAAGGGAGAAGGGGTGGTCAGAAGTGTTGTCTGTCAAAATGTTGAAGCCCTATTATGTCAAAGAGGATGAAAAATTCATTCGGATTGTTCTGGCCTACCAGTATTTTTCCATGCATATTGATGGGAAGCTGTACCAGTTTGTTCCCTTAGAATCCAGGGAGATTATCATCGATCGTAAAAGACAAAAGGTCCATAATGTTTATGATATCTTTGTATTTCAGCGTGGCAGTAAATTAATTTATGTAGCTATAACCGACCTTTTGCAGCTGGGTGACTTCCTTACTCATTTGAATTCCATTGTACATCCTTATTTTAGAAAAGATATGGGTTATGAAGAAGTTTCGCAAAAAGAAATGGATAATTTTTTTCATAGCCTGGAAAGAGAAAACCTGAAGCGGATGATAGACCAGGCGTTGGATGATGGTGATAAGGACCGCTTTAAACTGTTGACTGATGAGTGGAAATTGATGTCAGGTTGAAATAATCATCGGAGAAGGAATCCATTTTAAAATAAAAGGTATAGATAAGATATGTTTTTAATAAACGGTCTGTATGGAGTTTTGTGTCCATACAGATCGTTTTCTGTTTAATATTAAGGGATTCATTCTTTCGCTTTCTCCATGCCGTGTACGAAATAAAAGAAAGTTGTTTTCTTTACATAAGTTTATCGTTTAAAAAATGAATTAACGAAAGTCATTATTCTATTTTGGCCACTGTTGAAGTTTATAGTAGCAAACAGTTATTTCATTTATGAAACCACGATGAACGAGAGGTGGTGACGCCTGCGGGAACAGCACGAGCTGAAGATTTCTTGACTAAGTTAGCTGAGGCCGTTCCCGCGGCAAGCATTCACCGACAAGCGATTCGTGAGAATAAACCAGAAGCTATTACTATAAATAGCTTTTTCACAGGTGTCATTAAAGAGATTTTTTAGTGTAAAATTTCCGGGTAATTTGTCCTGAATAGTAGGTATTTGACACTGTATGTAGATTTCTTAGCCTGTGTCAAATGGTGTGAACATTATAGGTGTATTTCCTTAATTTAACTATTTCGTATTCCTAAATATATCAGAATATTCTATAATTTATTCAGTTTCATATTTAAGGGGGGGAACACCAATGTTGAACAAAAAGTTTTTATCTTCTGCAGCAGCATCACTGTTGCTTGTTTCAGGACTTGCGACAGGATTCGCAGAAGGGGGTACACAGGGTATCCAGGCATCTGCGGACTACCATATTAAGCCGGGGCATTATGTCCCAGCAGCACCTGAACTAGCTGAACAGGCAAAAAAAGCTGACGTGAATCTTGCGAAGAATGACCCAGCCCAAAAGCATTATGCTAATCAAGGTACCAAATTCAAGCAGGCAGCTGGAGATCATATTGCCTATGAAAAAGCAGAAGGCGACATTCCGATGCTGGTCTTGCTCGCTAAGTTCCCGGACGATGACCAGCCGAAAGGATCCTTGCAGAAACGTGTTCCAGCCGATTATTTTCAGGATTTGATCTTCGGTACGGAATATAATCCTTATGAGTATGAGCCGTTCCAGAAATACGCAGAGTATAAAGGGGAAAAAGTGCCGACCAACAGTACGATGCAGAATATCTATTCAGAGTCCAGTTACGGGAAGGTAACACTGACTACATATGACAGCCTTGTTGATGTAGGCTGGGTCGAGCTCCCAAGAGGTGCTTCTTATTATCTGGATCAAACTGGTGAGCATGCTAATGGCGGCACATATTTATTTGGAAATGCCAATGGCGATGCTCATATGGGAGAGTTGATGCGTGATCTCTTAAAAGCAGCTGATCCAAATGTTGATTTCTCTAAATATGCTGAAGACGGAGAGGTGCCGAACATCTTTGTTGTCCATGAAGGTACAGGAGCGGAATTCAGCCGAGACCCGGCCCAAATCTGGTCCCACAAATGGGGAATATTAAGCGCATTATACTATGGCCCATATTATGATGATGGAGTACCGGCAGATGTCAAAGCAGGTATGTCCCAATCCGAATGGATAGCCAAAACCATTAAAGAAGATTTGACCTATGATGGTGTTGTTGTGAACAATTATACGGTGGAACCGGAAATAGGCGGAAACGTCGCAGGGTATGATTTTGCGACGGATACGTACAAAGATGAATTGAAGGAAGGACCATATCCTGCCCAGCCTGGTGTTTTCGCCCATGAATTTGGACATGCATTAGGATTGCCGGACTTTTATGATACTGGCTACACATCTGAAGGAGTCGGAAACTTCTCCATGATGGCAGGCGGTTCCTGGATGCGATACCCGAATGCGCCAGCATATTCTGGTAACTCTCCTACAGGATTTGATCCATTCTCGAAAATATTCCTGGGATGGCTGGATCCGATTGAGGTCACACCAGCAGATGGTGTTCAGGAATTGACATTAAACCCTGTCAACGAGGAAGAAGATGTGGTCAAAATGGAAGTCCCGGGTTCCAATGGTACGGAATATTTCTTATTTGAAAATGTGCAGCAAGAAGGCTTCAATAAAGGGCTTGCCCGGGTCGGAGAAAATGCAGAAGGACTTGTCGCATGGCATATTGATGAAAATGTCATCAATAAATATAAAACTGCGGGCTTCCGCCCTAACAATGTCGAAAACTGGATGAATAAACGTTTCCAATATAACCAGTCACAGACCGCTGCTGATGGATCCCTGGTCACCCACTATGGACTTTCCGTCATGCAGGCAGATGGTGAATACGATTTAGAACATAACAACAACCGTGGAGATGAAGCTGATTTTTTCACTACTGGAGATAAAATCACGCCGAACTCCGGTATTGTCCATACAGGTTCCTATTACTTCTGGAGAGAAGATAACCCTGTTCCGGCTGATTCTGGTATCCACGTAACGGATATTGAACAGAATACGGATGGGTCAATTACGGCTAAGTTCTTTTATGATTTTCCAGGAAATTAACAGCAAAAAATAAATCCGGGCGACACTATTCGCTGGGGTTTATTTTTTTGCAAAAATAGAAGGAAATCGACGTCTTTTTGCAATTTAAAGAGAAATTGTGGCTTATAATGGAAAATAAGCAGAATTTGGTGTTTTTGTTTTTATATAGAATAATTTATACTACTAATAAGATTTCGTTATAATGAACGATTTGCTTTGGAGGAGACTTTTCCTTTTATATATGCTTGGGCAATTTTAATTTGTCCAATTTTTTTAGCGATTAGTTCTTTTTAGAGAACGACAAGTCAAAGGAGTGGTCAGTGATGATTGGGGAGCGCATACGGCAGCTTCGTATGGAAAAAAGGATGACTTTAAGTGCTCTGGCTAAAAGGTCTGGTGTGTCAAAGTCTTATTTGAGCAATATTGAAAGGGGAATTCAGAAAAACCCGTCCCTAATTGTCCTGAAAAAGATTTCGGGAACCATGGAAGTATCATTAGAACAGCTGCTTGCCTGGAAGCATGAAGATGGTCATAAAGAATCCTAGTTGTTTAGAAACTGAGTCCAGAATGGGTATTGGAGGCATTTAAATGACCAGAGTTACGGAAGACGAACGGTTGGACGATGAATGGATTGTTTTAATAAAAGAAGCAAAACAGCTTGGGCTCAGCATCGAAGAAATCGAAGTCTTCATCAAAAAAGAAGGAAAAAAATAAAATATTGTTTAACTGACATCAGTACGGGAAGTATCCGTCACTGATTTTTTTGTTTTTCAATAAGAAATATGAAGTAACTTATCACTCTGAACAACGACTAAATAATTATAGAAGCAGGAGGTTTCTTTTGATACAATTCGGGAAGAAATAAAATAATGCATAAGTGTTGTCTTATTATGGTATAATCACGAGAGTGAAACTTGGCATAAATTGTTATTCTTCATCGAATTTGAACGGGTATACTAACCACGAGGAGGGGCGATTATGGAATATAAAGCTTTATTATTCTGCTTCCTAGCCTCCATCTTTATCACCCCTGTTATTAAAAAAGTGGCAATGAAGATCGGAGCGGTAGATCAGCCAAGTGAAAGAAAAGTTCATGCCAGAATAATGCCTCGCCTTGGGGGCTTGGCGATTTTTATCAGTTTTGCATTAGGCTTTCTGTTATTTTTTCCGGAAAGCAGTTATGCCTGGCCGGTATTTGCCGGGGCTGTTGTTATTGTTATCACCGGCGTGTTGGATGATTTAATCCAGCTTTCCCCTATTTATAAGGCAGGCGGACAAATTTTGGCTTCTTTTATAGTTGTTTTAGGAGGAGTCAAGGTTGAATTCATTAACCTCCCGTTTGGGGGAGAGTTTGAGTTTGGATATATGAGTATTCCGATTACGGTTTTATGGATTGTCGGAATTACGAATGCGATTAACCTTGTTGATGGATTAGATGGGCTGGCTGCCGGTGTCTCTGCAATTGCATTACTGACCATTTCTGCTCTTGCGATTTCCATTGGTAATGTGTTTGTGGTCTACGCTGGACTTATCATGTTTGGAAGCACGTTAGGATTTTTGTTATATAATTTTTACCCTGCCAAAATATTCATGGGTGATACGGGTGCAATGTTCTTAGGGTTCATGATCAGTGTTTTATCACTGCTTGGATTTAAGAATGTTACATTCTACTCGTTCATTATTCCTATTCTGATTTTGGGAGTGCCGATTTCTGATACACTGCTTGCAATCGTTCGCAGGAGAATTCAGAAGAAATCCTGGTGTGCGCCAGATAAATCCCATTTGCATCACTGTTTATTAAGGTTAGGGTACAGTCATCCGCAAGCGGTATTGATGATATATGCCATGAGTGCATTATTCAGTCTTGCAGCACTTTTCTTCTCACAAGCTACGATGTTCGGTTCCATCATGATGATGGTAGTACTGTTGTTGATAGTGGAATTAATCGTGGAAATGACTGGATTAATTGATCAAAGCTATCGTCCAATACTAAATTGGATAAAGGGGTACCGTTACAAACGATAACTAAAAAGGCACGGCCCAATAAGAGGCTCGTGCTTTTTTACGTTAATCGACAGAATGCAGTTAATTTCATTTCCGGGGAAATAATTTGTCTGATTAAAAAGAATCTGCCTTGCCAGAAGCATTTTCTTCGACGTTTTGTTTATTTTCGTTCGCATAGGATTTAGTGGTTATATCCAAGTGAGATTTCAGTTCTTGTTTAATGTTTTTCAGACTCGATTCATTTACAGAGTAATACCAGCCGCTTTCCAGTATCATTCCTTCACCTTTCAGCTGCATTTCTTCAAATTCAAGACTGTCTTTGTTCAGAAAATAATCTTTAAAAGCAACCATTTCTTCGAAGGTCAAATTCGTTTTCATGTTTTCACTGATTGAATCGATGATTTCCGCGTAGTCGGAAATAGCGCCTGGTTTTTTAGCCTTTTCTATAATAGCTTTAAGCAGGTTCATCTGACGCTGACCTCTTGCAAGATCACTGTCATATTGACGGGTACGGGCAAGCGCAAGGGCTTCTTCCCCGTTGAGTCTTTGATAACCTTTCTCCAGTTCAATAGCACCTGCTGTATCCTCACTATTTTGTTCTGTCAGATCGTAGGGCACATTATATTTTATACCGCCAAGGGCATTGACTATTTCAGTGAAAGAATTGAAATTTACTCGGACGTAGTAATCGACTGGAATATCGAATAGTTTTTCCACTGTTTTCACCGTAGCATCAATACCCCCGTAGGCATGAGCATGGGTGATCTTATCCCGATAACCTACTTCCGGAATTTTGACAAGAGAGTCTCGCGGTATGCTGACTAGTTTAACTGATTTATTGTCTTCATTAAATGTGGCTAATATCAAAGCATCAGCTAATGCATTTCCTTCCTTGTCACGAGTATCACTATTATCAACCCCTACAAACAGAACAGATATATTGTCGTATTCCGGGTGTACAGCATTTTTTCGTTTGTCTGACTTTTCTCCCCGTTCCAGTTCCATGCGTGATTCGGTTGCTGCTTGTTTTGCTTTATCAGTTAAAAAAAGGGCATAACCGGCTGCCGCTCCCACTCCTGTGAAGATTACCAGTAAAAAAGCCAATCCGGTCATTTTTATTTTCTTATATTTCATAGTAATGTTCTCCTTTTTCCAATAGGAAGTGAGCTTTGTGAGACCTTTTTACGGTGACATACTTGTTTCTAAATAGCTTGTTTTTCCAATGGCTATTTCTGCCTGGTCACCTGTCAGATCAATAATCCAAATTTTGAATGTGTCTTCCTGCCCAGACTCTACATATACTACTAATTCCACATTTTCAAGATAGTTAACCTTTTGAAGATGATATACCGAATTTCGTACAGCATTTTCCAATTTTCCGAGTAGTTTATAATCCACTTTGATAACTATTTCCTGCATTAACTGTCTCTTCACGATTCCAGTTGCTTCAATAGCCGCAGATGCCGCACCGGAATATGCTCGGATTAACCCGCCAGCCCCGAGTTTAGTGCCGCCGAAATATCTTGTAACTACGATAGCTGTATCCTTCAAGCCTTTTCTCTTTAATACTTCAAGCATTGGGACACCGGCAGTACCGCTAGGCTCCCCGTCGTCACTTGCTTTTTGTATCAAGTCATGCTCGCCAATCATATAGGCCGAACAATTATGATTGGCATCGCGGTGTTTCCCTTTGATTTCCTGGATGAAATCTTGAGCTTCCTGCTCTGTTTCACATCTTCTTACGTAGCCGATAAATCGTGACTTTTGTATGTTGATTTCTTCGGATCCCTCTAATTTTACTGTATAATAGCTTTTTAACATGACATTTCAGCCTCCCTAAGTTATTAATTATAAAAGGCAAAAGACATCCCGGCAAATCATCATAAGAGAATTTTTGGTAAAAATATAATCACCCTCATAAAAATGCTTAGGTACATCGAATGATTATGTGAATATTGATGGAGGAGACGGATGATGAATGATATGAGAATTGAGGAAAAAGCACTTGATCATGTCATCGAAGAAATGATTGAAAATGTCGCCAACAGCAAGGATGAAATTTTTCACATAGGGGAAGAGTCCCGTATGGAATTTGAAAAGCTTCATAATGAGCTGCAGGAGACTAAGAGACAGGTCATTTCGCTCATCGATGAAGGGGATAAGCTGGAACAAAAGGTGCGTTTATCCCGGATGCGTCTTTCTGAAGTAAGCAAGCATTTCGATCAATATTCAGAAACACAAATACGCGAGGTCTATGAGCAGACCCACAATCTGCAAATGGAACTATCCGTCAAAAGAGAAAAAGAAAAGCAGTTGCGGGAAAGACGTGACGACTTGGAACTAAGGTTGAGGAACCTGGATTCGACTGTTCAGCGGGCAGAGGGACTAGTAGGGAAAATCTCTGTTGTGCTGAACTACTTAGATGAGGATTTCCGTCAGGTCACGGAAGCATTGGAGGACGCTAAGGTAAAGCAGGAATTCGGATTGCAGATCATTGAAGCACAGGAAGAGGAAAGAAGAAAACTTTCCCGTGAGATCCACGATGGTCCTGCCCAGATGCTGGCAAATGTGATGATCCGTTCTGACCTTGTCGACCGAACCTTCCGGGAACGGGGCGTTGAAGAAGCGCTGGAGGAAATTAAAAGCGTCAAGCAGATGGTGAAATCAGCGCTATATGAAGTGCGTCGAATCATCTATGATCTCCGTCCTATGGCTTTGGATGATTTAGGAATTATTCCAACCTTGAAAAAGTACTTAAACACCGTCAAAGAATACAACAAAGGTCTGGAAGTTAAATTCACAACAATCGGACGAGAAAGAAGGCTTGACAGTAAATACGAAGTGGCATTGTTCCGCCTTGTCCAGGAAGCGGTTCAAAATGCGGTAAAACATGCAGAAGCAGAGGAAGTCCAAGTGAAAGTCGAATTGAAGCCTTCAGCGGCTATATTGGTGATCAAAGACAATGGCAAAGGATTCGATACCACTGTCAAAAAAGACAAGTCGTTCGGGCTGGTGGGGATGCGAGAGCGGATCGACATGCTCGAAGGAGAGCTTACGATTGATTCCAAGATAGGAAAGGGAACTGTGCTAATCATTCAAATTCCTTTAAATAGGTAATTTTAGGTAACCCTACCTAAATCCGGACGAATCCTTTATAATGAATATGACGAACAGGTAAATAGGCTTATCTTTTTTTAAGGACATTTCAAATTGAAGCTTTTTAGGAAAAAAGTCAGGGAAAATACACATGTAATAAAACCTGCAATAAGGGATAGGGGAGGAAAAGATGATGACAACCAAAATAGTACTGATTGATGACCATAAACTATTCCGTGAAGGCGTAAAACGTATATTGGATTTTGAAGCAAGCTTTGAAGTAGTGGCAGAAGGGGACGATGGGGATACTGCTGTGCATCTTATTGAACAGAATGATCCCGATGTTGTTTTAATGGATATCAACATGCCGAACATGAACGGTGTAGAAGCGACTGCAGAACTTATCAAACGCTATCCAGACCTGAAAGTTATTATACTTTCCATCCATGATGATGAGAATTATGTCACCCATGCACTAAAGACTGGTGCACAGGGGTATCTGTTGAAAGAAATGGACTCAGATGCATTGATCGAAGCAATTAAGGTCGTCAGTGATGGCGGCTCCTACTTGCACCCTAAAGTTACCCATAATCTGGTCGCTGAATATCGCCGATTGTCTGAGACAACTGATAATAGTCAGTCTTTAAGAGCGATTGAATACCGTAAACCCCTTCACTTACTAACAAGACGGGAATGCGAAGTGCTTCAGCTTCTGGCTGATGGCAAAAGCAACCGGGGAGTAGCGGAATCTCTGTATATCAGTGAGAAAACTGTTAAGAACCATGTCAGTAACATCTTACAGAAAATGAATGTAAATGATCGGACACAAGCAGTAGTGACCGCAATCAAAAACGGTTGGGTTGAAGTATTGTAATAAAAATATTCATAGAGCATCGGGTGTTACTAAGACTGTCGAAATAGTTTTCGACAGTCTTAGTTTTTGACTCATGCCTATCTTTCATCTAAGGAGGATACCCTTATTTCATCTTATTCGATAATGTATCCTCCAAATTGTAAGGAGTAATCCAATAATAAAAACAATTGCCAATAAGATCATCGCAGCTGGAAAAAGACCGAATGCATCTAACGTTGTTGAACTGTTATTTTGTAACGTTGGAACAATAAAAAACAACCATCCGATCCCTATCACAGGCAGCAGTTGAGGAAGTAACCGTAGATAAAATCTCCAAGCCGGATGATGTTTCCGTTTATTGGACCATTTCTTACTTCGCACAATTCCTCTGATCCCTAAAACCACATAAATCAATGTGAGGGCACCTAGTGATAAGTCAATGATGGTAGGGACGGACGCTTTGATTTCGGGTTCTTCTCCCTCCGTCAGTTGGATAATCCCTGAACTAATCTCATAAGCATGCTCCAGGGTGGGGGTAAAGCTATTGAGTAAAACGGCAACTGCATACCCACTACTTGGAACGATGTCCTGCTGCGCTTGATACGTAGATACGGCACCGCTATGGGAAATCCTTGCTGGTTTGACATTCGGAGAGCTTAACGACCAACCAAGTCCATATTTAGCACTTCCCGGTTGTGGGGAATAAGACGCTTTCAACAATTCGTTTGATAATAATTGCTCTCCTGCTTTGTTTTTTCCTGTGTTTGTGTGCATAGCGAGCCATTTCCCCATATCAGATGCTGTGGTTACAACGCTTCCAGCCCCCATATTCATTTGCTCCATCTCTGTCCAAGGTATGGCTGTTCCATAGGCGGTTACATATCCTTTAGGTAGTCCCTGAACAGGGTCTCCAGAGTTTACAGTAGCGAGTGAATCATTCATACCAAGCGGTGAAAAAACCTCCTGATGAAGATAGTCACCAAACTCCATCCCGCTAATTTTTTCTACAAGATAAGCTAACGTCCAATAGTTGGCATTACTATAGACATATTTCTCCCCAGGAGGGGATTGTAATTTCCAATCACTCATACGTGCCACACCTTCTTTTAACGTATTCGCTGGCTCTACAATGATTGGATCAGGCATCCCGGATGTATGATTCAATAGTTGACGTACCGTTACTTCTTTCCATCTAGCATCATCAAGATTAACTTCAGGTATATATTCTACTACTGGGTAATCCAATTGGATTTTTCCTTCATCAACGAGTTGTAAAACAGCAAAGGCTGTAAATGATTTGGATACGGAAGCAATTCTCATTGATGACTTTTCTGTTAGGGGTTCGCCTTTTGAATCGTGACCATATCCATTTTCATAGACTAATTTGCCATCTTTTACGATTACAATGGCTGCACCAGGTAATCCATTACGTTCTAGATAATTCGTGACAAATTTGTCCACATCTTCGGTTGTAAATGGATGAGCAGCTTGTACCGAAAAAGGTAGGCAAAACATCGGTATGACAAACATCATGCACAGAAGCATAAAACATAATTTCTTCATATGTAACGGTATTTTCACATCATAGTCCTCCATTTGAAATTATTTTTAAAGGTTTGACGTACAAACTAAGTCTACAAAAAATTGTTTCTTCGGATAACCTGCAGGAGGCTAATTATTTTCTAAGCCCCAAGGCGTATTTTTCGGTGTTCTCGGCCGCCTGCCCGGTATTCAATTTCCTTGTCTAACCGGAAGCATGCCCCCTTTGTTCTCCTACTAGTATGTAAAAAAACATTGGTGAATTATGGGATAGGTTGTTGTAAAATGAGAGGTAACAGTCTCATACAAGATAAATACAAGGAGCTGGGTAAAAATGAAGACGGCAGTGTTAACTGACAGTACAGCCTACATACCTTCTTATATGAGAGAACAGAACAACATTCATATGGTGCCGCTCAACGTCATATTTCAAAATGAAGCATACCGGGAAGAGATAGACATTCAGGCGGAAGATTTCTACGATATGCTCCATACACAGGATGAACTTCCGAAGACATCCCAGCCATCAACTGGACTTGTAACGGAAAAAATAGAAGAGCTAGCCCGGGATTTTGATGCTGTGGTTGCTATTCATTTGTCGAGTGGAATCAGTGGTACTTATCAGGGTACCATCACTGCCGGTAATATGGTCGATGATGTGGAAGTCCACGTTTTTGATTCGGAGTCTAGTTGTTTTGTCCAGGGTTTTTATGTGTTGGAAGCGGCTGAAATGGCTAACAATGGAGCGACTCCACAGCAGATTCTTGCCAGGCTTGAAGAGATGAAAAAGTCGATCAATGCCTATTTTATGGTGGATGATTTAACGAACCTGTATAAAGGAGGGCGGCTTAGCGGCGCGCAAAAAATCGTCGGCAGTCTTCTTCAGGTTAAACCTGTTCTTCATTTCGTTGACAAAAAAATAGTTCCATTCGAAAAAATCCGTACTCGCAAAAAAGCATTGAAAAGGCTGCTCTTATTGTTTGAAGAGGATGTGGACGAGACGGATGTTGTCAAAGCGACAGTTATTCACGGAAATTGTCATGAAGACGCTGAAGGAATAAAAAAAGAGTTGGAGAGTCGTTATCCGAATACAGAAGTGGTCATCAGCTATTTCGGTCCTGTAATAGGTACACATGTCGGTGAAGGTGCAATTGGACTTGGTTGGTATAAAAAATAGAGAAAAGGAGGTAAACACACCTCCTTTTCCTGAATGGAGAGATTTTAAAAATTGAATAAGTTCATATCCTCTATCCATGATTATTTCAGCCCTGATTTATCATGGATTCCTCAACAAACTATCCCTCAGGTTACACACGTGGAAAAGCCTCTCAGTCATCTCCTTTCCGGGAAACTTTTTCTTCCATATGAACTTCCGGAAGAAAGCTTATCTTTTATCAATGCACATTTCACGAAAGTCCCAGCAATAGAAAAGCATTGGTGGGGTTATCGCTGCAGACGCTGCGGCAATCAAAAAAAGTATTTATTTGCATATATGCCTTGTGGTGATCAAGGGAAGAAGTGCTTGTATTGCAGAAAATGTATCGTTATGGGGAGAGTTTCAGAATGTACTCCGCTATATTTATTCGTTCCTTCTGTCCAATGGGAGAAGGTCAAGGAAGCTTGTGTCTGGAAAGGGAGATTGACCTCGTTTCAGGCTGACGCAGCAGAAAAAATTAATGAAGTAATGGCAAAAGGAAGCGCCCGCTTACTTGTTTGGGCAGTGTGTGGAGCTGGAAAAACGGAAATGATATTTCCCGGGTTGGCGACGGCTTTTGCCCAAGGGAAGCGCGTCTGCCTTGCCACGCCCCGTACTGACGTAGTAAGGGAGTTACTTCCTCGTTTTGAGTCTGCTTTTCCGAACGTGAAAATTCAGGCCTTGTTCGGAGACAGTCCTGTAAAGCAGGCAGATGCCCAATTTATTTTGGCCACCACACATCAACTGCTTCGATTTGCCCGGGCTTTTGATGTAATGGTCATTGATGAGGTGGATGCATTTCCCTATCATGCCGATGTTTCGCTTCCGTTTGCAACGAGGAGGGCGGCTAAAGAGACTGCTGGAATCATCTATTTGACAGCCACTCCTCGTCCTAAGCAATTAAAAGAGATAGACAGTAAGAAGCTTCCAACTGTATTTGTGCCCCGACGTTTCCACGGCCATCCCCTTCCTGTGCCCTCTTTTGTTGGCTGCTTCAACTTACGTTCTTCTCTGAAACAGGAGCGGTTACCTGAAAAAGTGAAGGCGTGGCTCGATAAACGAGGTGTAGTAACACGTCAGCTACTCATATTTGTACCGACCATTTCTGACGCTGCTCTTGTTGAAAGACTTCTTCATGCTACCTTTAGCTCCATCACTGCCGTCCATGCTTCTGATCCAGATCGCAAAGAAAAAATTGAGCTTTTCAGAAATAAAGTATACGAGGTTTTAGTGACTACCACTATCCTGGAAAGAGGAGTCACATTTCCTTCTGTCGATGTGATCATTCTGGACAGCGGTCATACCGTATTCGATCAGGCTGCTCTCGTACAAATCGCCGGGCGGGCAGGCAGAAGTCCAACCGACCCACATGGTGAGGTCGTTTTCTTCCATCAGGGAAAAACCGATGCTATGGAGGGAGCAGTGGAAATGATAAAGCGGATGAACAAGCGGGGAAGGAAGATCGTGGATGCATTGCATTAATTGCCATGAAGTTTTTATGCAGCAAACTTTCTGGTCAAACCTATTCCTGCCTGATAAACGGAATCCTGTTTGCGATGATTGCCGGAATAAGCTGATATTCCTGACAGAACCAGTATGCCCCAAGTGCTGCCGGCCAATGGATAAACCGGATCTGTGTTTAGATTGCCAGAGTTGGGGTGGGAATAGCGATATCCTGAATAAAAATATTTCTATCTTTAGCTATAACCAGGCTATCAAGGATATCATCAACCGGTGGAAGTATCGTGGTGATTACCTTTTAGGAAAAGTATTCCAATATGAGCTGGCAAGAGTTTTTAATCAGCATTATAAAAATTTGGAAGCGGTTGCCATTCCCATCCCGCTAAGCAAAGAAAGGATGCTGGAAAGGGGGTTTAACCAGGCGGAATCTTTGGCTGGTTTTCTGGATATCCCAATGGTACATGCCTTAACAAGAATTCATAGTGAAAAACAATCGAAAAAAAGCAGGACTGAACGGGTTACTGCCCAAAACCCGTTTCGGCTTACACGATCAGTAATAAGTCCGGTCATTCTTGTGGACGACATCTATACAACGGGAACAACAATCAGGCATGCAGCCAGCCTGCTGAAAGAGGCAGGGGTCAAGGAAGTGTATGCATTGACATTGATCAGAAGTTGACTGGAATCTCTTTTTATTTTATTTAAGATGCCGATATAATGGCTATGAAGGATCACGGGGAGGAATAATTGTGGGAGAACTAGCAAATTGTCCTCGATGTGGACAACTATTTGTCAAGGCTACGCAGACTGTCTGCACTGCATGTTATAAAGAAGAAGAAGCTGCTTTCAACACGGTATATAACTTCATACGTAAAAGGGAAAATCGTCAGGCCACCATGGATGAAGTTGAGAAAGCTACTGGTGTGGATAAAGGGCTGATCATGAAGTTTGTCAAACAGAAGCGGCTCAGAAAATCTCAGTTTCCGAATCTAAGTTACGCGTGTGAGTCATGTGGAAATCCCATTCAGGATGGAAAACTATGTGAATCCTGTATCGGTACGTTTCGTAAAGAACTCAAATATGCTGATGAGATTGCCAGTCTCGATAAGGAAAGTAGAGAAAAGTCTCTACAGAAACATGCCTATTATAGTATTCAAAAGGGTAGAAAGCACCATTAAACTATCGGATGAAGCTGTCGATATATATGGCAGACAGATACATCGGATCATGAAGGAAAGAGGTGAACCGGAATGAAAATCAATGGGACGAATCAGTCGAACTTCAACCCATACCAGAAGCCAGTAAACAAACAGGCCGAAGTGAAAAAGGCGGTATTGCAGGAAGATAACATCCAAATTTCCAGTCAGGCAAAACAATTGCAGGAGAGTACGAAAGTACAAGCCGAACGGGAAAAAAAGGTGGCAGAATTGAAACAGGCAATCGATAACGGAAGCTACAAGGTCGATTCTGAAGCAGCTGCAAAAAAAATGATTGAATTCTGGAACAACCGTAAGTAATAAAGGAGGACATGGCAATGTCCATCAATGCGATCATCATGAAAATGGAGCAGCTTCTCCAGCTTCACGAAAGTCTCCTTAAGATTTCAAAAGCAAAGACGGAGGCATTAAAAAAAGGGGATATCAGTGAGCTTCAGAGTCTGTTATTAAAAGAAAAAAAACATTCGCAGGCTATCAGCAAACTTGAGAAAGACCGGATGGAAAAGGTTTCAGACTGGTATCAGCAAAACAATTTTTCGATTGGACAGCCAAGTGTTACTGACATGATTGGAAATTTGGAGAACATAGAGGACAAACAGAAGCTCAAGGACGTTTCAGAGCAGTTCATCTATACACTGTCCGAATTAAAGCAACAGGAGAAATTAAACAACGATCTGACGAGGCAGTCACTGCAATTCATTGAGTTTTCCATGAATATGCTGCAGCCTTCTTTGAAGAATATGAATTATGGAACACCGACTGGAGCGAATAATTCAGAAAAACGTTCGGTCTTCGATTCAAAAGCATAAGAGAGGAGTCAGCATACCATGTCAACTTTTCATGGCTTAGAGGTAGCCAAACGCGGGTTGTTCACACAACAGTCCGCTTTATATACGACCGGACATAATATCGCCAATGCCAATACACCTGGCTATACGCGTCAGCGCGTGAATTTTGAACAGACTGCTCCTTTTCCTCCTGCTTCCCGTAACCGTCCAGAGATTCCAGGACAGGTGGGAAGCGGGGTACAGGCAGGCTCCATTGAACGTGTCCGGGAAGAGTTTTTAGATATTCAATTCCGCGGCGAACATAATAAAGCAGGCTATTGGGAAACCAAAGCTAACAGCATGCAAAAAATGGAAGAAATAATGAATGAGCCGAGTGAAAATGGATTATCGAAAACAATGGACCGATTTTGGCAATCATTACAGGATCTGGCGACTAATCCGGAAGACGCCGGAGCCAGGTCGGTTGTGCAACAGCGTGGTATCGCAGTCGCAAAGACATTCAATTACTTGTCAGATTCATTAAAAAGTATACAAAAAGATTTGCAGAATGAAATGGATGTAACCACCAAGGAAGTTAATTCCTTACTGGTACAAATCGATGCCCTGAATAAACAGATCAGTGATGTAGAACCCCATGGATTGCTTCCGAATGACTTGTACGACGAGCGGGATCGACTGATCGATCAATTATCGGGGCTTATCCATGTGGAAGTCTCTTACGAGAGCAGCGATGGCCAGGCGAGCAAGATGGCGATGGGTAAAGCGAATATTACGCTGATTAATGGATCAGACCGATATTCTCTAGTCAAGGCCGATCCGCAAACAGGCGAGAGCAGTGTCAAACCACTTACTGTCAATTATACAGAAGTTAATGGGGCGGAAGTATTCGGTTCCGTTACCGTTGGCGATAGTGGGAATATTTCTTCCTTTTCTTCTCAAGGCAAGCTTCTGGCATTGAAAGAAGCTTTCGGTTATACAACCGAATCCGGAATAGTGAATGGTACCTATCCGGAAATGCTCTCGAATCTTGACAGGATGGCAACTGCTTTTGCCCGTGATTTCAATGAAGTACATCGTTCTGGAGCTTCACTTAATGATATCAAAACCGGTGACTTCATTGGGGGGACAGACTTCTTCAAACTTCCTGCTGGTATACCTGAGGGCGAAGTGGTGAACGGATATGCTGAAACGATAGATCTTACTGATGCCATTAAAAAGGATCCGGGAAACATAGCCGCAGCTGAAATTATAAATGGGGAAGCTCATGCAGGTAATGGGGAGAATGCACTGAACTTGGCGGATGTAAAGGATGCGCCTTTAGACCTTCTTGGTGAAAATTCCAGTGTCAAATCATTTTATGAAGCTGTAATCGGGGGGATGGCAGTCCAGGCACAAGAATCCAACCGAATGGCTGATAATTCCGTTACCCTAGAACAGGCAGTAAATCAGCGCAGACAATCGGTCAGTGCTGTTTCATTAGACGAAGAAATGACCAATATGATCAAATTCCAGCATGCGTATAATGCGGCAGCCAGAAGTATGACGGCCGTTGATGAGATGCTTGACCGCATCATAAATCAAATGGGCTTAGTAGGAAGGTAGGTGATTAATCGATGCGTGTAACACAAAGCATGCTTACTAATAATATGCTCCGAAACTTAAGTGACAGTTATGCACGAATGGGGAAATACCAGGAGCAGCTTGCTACAGGAAAGAAAATCAGCCGACCCTCAGATGATCCAGTGGTTGCGATGAAGGGAATGAACTACCGTACCCAGCTGACAGAAGTAGAGCAGTTCAAGCGGAACTTAGGTGAGATGCACAACTGGATGGATAACTCAGATGCAGCGCTTGATAAAGCTACGCAGGCGATGCAACGGGTCCGCGAACTGACAATCCAGTCAAGCAATGATACATATAGTGATGAGCAGCGTGGAAACATTGCAAAAGAAATTGCGCAGCTGAAGGAGCACATCGTCGATATCGCCAACACAAAAGTGAATAACAAGTATATTTTCAACGGCAGTGATACCTTGAATCCACCAGTCAACCTGGAAAGTAATCCAGCAGTGTCAGAAAATCAGGAAGCAGTCAATATTGAAATTTCAAAAGGTGTGCTGTTGAAAGCGAATATAAATCCGACCAATGTTTTCTCTGAGAATTTATTTAATGACCTGAATGCATTGCAAACTGCTCTTGAAGAGGGTGGCGAAGATGCTCTTGACAGGATGGTCGAAACGGTAGACAGTCATATCAATAATATCATCAACGAACGCGCCGATCTTGGTGCACGCATGAACAGGGTCGACCTTGTGGAAGACCGGCTGGCACAGCAAGAAGTGACAGCAACGCGTATTTTATCTGAAAATGAAGATGCAGACATCGAAAAAGTAATTACTAATCTGAAAACACAGGAAAGTGTCCATCGAGCTGCATTAGGTGTAGGAGCAAGAATCATTCAGCCGACGTTAATGGATTTTCTGAGATAGATGATTATTCAGAATGCCGGTGCTTTAACGTCATACAGATACCTATTTATGTATCTGTAAGACAGTGGAAGTACCCGGCATTTTACGTTTCCATTATTTTATGTTGAAAGAAATGGGGTGCCACGCTTGCAATTACCTCAAATCAGAATAACAAGCCAACCCACAAGAATTGCTATTCATACCCAAAGTGCTCGATTGTCGATTCAGCAGGAAAAAGCGGAAATGAGTATCCAGCAGCCGAAAGCGGATATGTCGATAAGGCAATACTCTGGTAAATTGACGATTGATCAGACAAAGGCATGGCACAATCTTGGATTGAAGAGTTCGTTTGTCCGAACGAGGGAAACTGCTGACCATGCAAGACAGATTGCAATGGAAGGGTTAGCAAGAATTGCCCGGGAAGGTGATGAACTGATGAGAATTGAACAAGGTGGAAACCCGATCGCTGCCCAGGGAGAACGGAATGCCGTTTGGGAATTTGATTATCAGCCCGGGGCAACACCATGGCAGGAACTGGTTCAGTTGAATTATGAAAGTACCGAACCTGACATTCATACTACCCCCAACAAGCCAAAAATTAATATCACACCACGACCGCCGCAATTTGGCTATCAACCTGGAAGCATCTCTTTTTCTATTGAACAATATGCTGATTTGCAGATAGAATTTACAAATTTAATGTATAAAGGATACCGTTTTGAAACTGAAATATAAGGGTGAAAAAATATGAAAATACAGACGAAATATTTTGGTGAAATAACCATAGAGCAATCCCAGGTGATAGAATTTCCTGCCGGCCTTCCAGGCTTCGAAAATGAAAAGCATTTTGTCTTACTAAGCCTTGACGGGGAGGGGAATTATCAAGTACTGCAATCTATTATAAATGAGCAGATTTCATTGATTGTGACAAATCCATATTTATTTTTTCATTCCTATGAATTCAATATTGATGACGCCTCCCTGGACTTGCTGGAGATATCCTCCAGCAAAGATGTGCTGGTTCTCGCTGTGTTGACTTTGCGAAATCCATTTGCAAAAACTACAGCGAACCTGCAGGCCCCTCTAATCATTAATCATCGAGTTAATAAAGGAAAACAATTGATACTTAATGATAATGGCTATCATACAAAACATTTGCTTGAGGCTTCTTTGAAGGAGGCAGACGCCGATGCTCGTGCTGAATCGAAAAGTAAATGAATCGTTGAAAATAGGCGACGATATTGAGGTGAAAGTAATCGCTGTAGATGGTGACCAGGTGAAAATCGGAATTTCTGCCCCTAAGAACGTGGATATTTATCGGCAGGAGATCTATCAGAAAATCATCGCGGAAAACGAAGATGCCATGAAAACTCCAGATGAATGGATGGACTTGCTCAAAAGTCAATAACATCCCTCAAAGATAGTGGAGAGGTATCCTGTTACGGAAAATACTTCGGGTAAAAATCGAGATCGCTGAAAAACTGAATATCTGAGGAAGATAGAAAAAAGCGGTCTGTGTGGAATTTTAATTTTCATACAGACTTTTTTTATCCATTTCAAGTGATTTGTCCATCTCTTCCTTTTGTTTTTATAAGGGAAGGTTGACACAGTTCTTCAGGTCAAACTTTAGAGGAAGATAAAAAAGCCGGTTTTTGGCCTGTGAGTTCCCTTCTTTCAGCTCTTTTATCCAGCGAAGATAGTTTTTTAATTAATTCCCTAAAATTCCTTAGTAATATTCCGATATAAAAGCTAAATCATAAAGGAGTGGACGGTTGTGAACATTGATAAAACACTTCCAGGTTCTAAACTCCTGCAGCAGCCAAGTCATACATCAAGTATAACTTCATTACAGGATAAAAAGGTTCAAACTGAGGAAATAAAGCAGACAAATGAACCACAGGAGGAACAAGACGAGATTCAAAAAGAGAAAGCAAAAGGTATTGTAGAAGGGCTCAATGAATTTCTGCTTCCCTCTAAGACATCATTGAAATTCGAATTTCATGAAAAACTTGATGAATATTATGTGACTTTGATCGATTCAAGGACGAAAGAAGTGGTAAAGGAAATACCCCCGAAACGGCTGCTCGATATTTATGCAGCTATGGCAGAGCAGCTCGGCTTCATCGTCGATAACAGGATTTAAGGTGGTGCAAGGGAAATGCGTATAGGCGGATTAGCGTCGGGTATGGACATCGATAAGATAGTAAAAGATTTGATGTCTGCCGAACGGATACCACTCGACAAAATGGAACAAGACAAAATATGGCTTACCTGGCAGAGGGATGCCTATAGGGATGTTAATAAGCAACTTCTCGAACTTGATAATCTGACCCTCAATATGAAGCTTGAGAAAACATACAATACAAAAAGTACGACATCTACTCAGGCAGCTGCTGTGACAGCAACAGCAGCTGCCAGTGCTTCTGGTGGAAGCTACAGCGTCGAAGTAACACAATTGGCCAGCGTAGCGATTAATGTAAGCAGTAAAGTTACTGCAGCTGGTCAGAACTTCGATCCAGACAAAGCATTCAAGGATCAGACCGGTGTTTTGGCGAACCCCCTTGAAACTGGGGACTTTACTTTTTATACATGGAACAAAAATGGTGAACAGCTGACACATACTTTTTCAGTCAGTGATACAGATTCGCTGAATGATGTTTTACAAAGGATCACAGATGCAGATAACGGTGTCAGAGCTTTCTATGATTCCCAGGCAGATAAAGTGGTGCTTGAACGTACGGAAACAGGGGATTTCAATAAAGGTGGCCAGGAAATAAGCTTTGATGCAGCTTCTGCAGCTTTTTTCACTAACACACTCGGTATGGCCGAGACCTTGGAGGCAGGCGGCCAGAACGCAGTATTCAAGTATAATGGCGCCCTTACAATCGAATCTTACGAAAACAATTACACCTTGAATGATGTTACCTTCAATTTCCACAATACAACGGATGGCCAAGCAAAAATAAATGTGACGAATGACATTGATGCATCCGTTGAAAAAATCACGGAATTTGTTGCTAAATATAATGAAATTGTTGAAAAACTGAATGATCAGGTCAGCGAACGTCGCAACCGGGAATATCGCCCCCTTACTGATTTACAGAAAGAGGCTATGGAAGAACGTGAAATTGAGCTGTGGGAAGAAAAAGCGAAAAAGGGGATGCTCAGCGGTGATCCTATCATCCGTGGTGCTCTGTCAGAGATGCGAAGCAATTGGTACAACACCGTGGAAGGAGCAGGTACCTACAGTCATCTGTCAGAAATTGGTATAACCACCACTTCCAATTACCTGGATGGCGGAAAGCTGCTGATCGATGAAGATAAATTGCGTAAGGCTCTGCGTGAAAACCCGGAAGCTGTACATAGCTTATTTTCCAAGGAAGGGGAGGGTTCTCGGCAAGGAATCATCCGTAGACTAGAAGATACTATTGAACGTGCGGCTACTGCAATTGAAAACAAGGCTGGAAAAACTACCAGTGTTGATAACACGTTTGTTCTTGGTAGACAGCTGAAGAACATTAACCAGAGGATGGATGCGTTCGAGGATCGTCTTACTCAAATTGAAAACCGTTACTGGTCCCAGTTTACAGCGATGGAAAAAGCGATTCAAAGGATGAATTCCCAATCCAATTACTTGATGCAGCAATTCAGTTGAGTCGAGTCACTTAATCAGTAAGGAGTGATCACCATGTCAATTCAAGCTTATCAAAACAATTCAGTAGAAACCGCATCACCAGGTGAATTAACCCTAATGTTATATAACGGCTGCCTTAAGTTTATCAAACTGGCAAAAAAAGCGGTAGATAATGAGGATTTCGAGGCGAAGAACAGGAACATCCAAAAAGCTCAGAATATTATACGGGAGCTGATGATAACAATTGATCCAAACGCTTCTGTATCTCAGGAAATTCTCCCGATCTATGAATTTATCAATCATCGACTGATGGATGCTAATATCTACAATGATGCGAGGATGCTTGGCGAAGCGTTGGAGTTGGTAACAGAGTTCAGGGATACATGGAAAGAGGTCCTGAGGCAGACGCGTCAGCTGCAGCATGGACAGGGGGGCAATGCGTAAATGAGTGTATTGGAGGAGTTTTACGAGCTGACGATCCAGCTATACTCCAAACTGAATCAGAAAATCAACAGCAGCAATCGAACTCAGTTACTTGAAGATATAAACGGTGTGTTGAGTGAGAGAGAGGAAAGGATTTACTTGCTTACCCAGCCTGTAACTGATGTGGACAAAACCCGAATGAAAGAAATACTTACGTTGGAACCACGTATTCAGCAGCGTCTGAATTTTTTGTTTACTGAATTGAAAATGGAAATGAAAAATGTAAAAAAACAAAAGAGTTCAAATCAAAAATATACCAACCCTTATAAGAACGTTTCTGGCAGTGATGGTATGTTTTTAGATAAAAAGAAATAGGTGATTATTTGCCGGAATTGGAAGATACCCACCATCAAATACTGATGGAATATAATAAAGTATTAGATGTATTGTCAGAGGGTTTTGGTTATTTAGCAGAAAACATTTCTCAAGAAGCACCGCCGGAAGCTCAGAGGATTTTTTTAGATATTCTGCATGCATTTGAGCGACTAAGCAAATCCCATGAATACCTTACAGATCTGTTTGGGGGAGGAAATCTTCTTGACGATTTCAGGGAAATCATCCTTCTTTTATCGGAATGGTTTCACCGCCCAACTAATTCCGAAAAAAGAGAATTGCTGGTGAAGTCCGTTATACCTTGCTATGAAAATTGGAAAAACCGCGTCCAGCAAATTGTTCGTCCTTATATTATCCATTAGACCTGCGCTATTTTCAGCGCAGGTCTTTTAAATTTACATAGTTGTTCACAAATAGCACGTCCATGTTCTATAAATTAGGATAAACTAGAATTAAGCCCGGTTTACAGGTTATTCTGCATCATTCGGCATTTTTCGACACTAACTATTCGAAAAATTTCGAAAGTTTATGCAGGAATAGGCCAGGGTATGATAGAATAATAATCACATAAGGATGAAAGGAGGACACTTCTATATGAAATACAACATTCGTGGTGAAAATCTAGAAGTGACCGAGGCAATCAGTGATTACGTGGAGAAAAAGGTAGGAAAGCTTGAACGCTACTTTGATGAACCAGTAACTTCCGAGGTCCATGTGAATTTGAGTGTCTACAATGATGAGCAGGAAATTGAAGTAACCATCCCGATGAAAAACCTGTTACTTCGAGCTGAGGAGCGTCATACCGACCTCTACGCTGCCATCGACCTTGTGGTTGATAAACTAGAACGACAAATACGAAAGCATAAAACAAAGGTTAACCGCAAGTTCCGCCAGGAGGGTGCTCCAAAATATGTTTTTGCGGAACTGGAAAAAGAAGCGGCGCAGGAACAACAGCTTGAAGATGATAGTGATATAGAGATCGTAAGGCAGAAAAGCTTTGATCTGAAACCGATGGATTCTGAGGAAGCTGTGCTTCAGATGGATATGTTAGGACATAACTTTTACGTATATACAAACGCTGAAACAAATGAAACGAACGTCGTTTACCGTAGACGGGACGGCCGTTACGGTTTGATAGAGCCCAGCTGAATAAGTAATTCCCAGAGCGGCCTGACATAGGGCCGCTCTTTTTATATGACTGGGAAATATAAGATACAAGTACATAAAATTGAAAAAAATCCCGTTCTTAAAGAACGGAACCAAAAATAACGCAAAAAGTGCTGTTTTCATCTAAAAAAAGGTCTTTTTCGACAAGAAATGACAAATGTTTTTGAAGAACGGTCATTCGCCGAAACAGAATGCAGGTGGTATAACTATAAATGCCGACAATAATTCGTTACTAAAGGAGGCGTGTACACTGAATACTTATAGTGAAAGTTATGATGAACTATACCATAAGCTGAAACAGCAGGAGAAAACAATTGCTCAGCTTGTCGAAATTATTGCGGCTACTAACAAACGCGTCTATGATTTGGACCGGAGGCAGTTAGGATATGAGCATCGTTTACTGTTAAGAGAACGTACCGCTGCGTTTTCTAATAGCCGGTTGTAAAAACTTCCTCAAGGCGGCCCCGCTACACTTCCTCTATACGTCTCCAGAATGAGAGCACCCCATCCTCGGGATGCTCTCATTTCTGATTGGATTTCCACTATATCTATGGTGACTGTCTCACTATGTCAGCCCGTTGATGGTGTTGGGTGACCTTTGTTGTCATGCCGGTAATTTAAGTGTTATTATTAAATGTGGACTATACTATTTTCAACCGAGATATCACCAATTTAATAGAGGAGCGGTTGCAATGCTTGGAACACTTAAGAAAATATTTGGAGACGGCAACTCGCGTCAACTGACCCGGCTGCAGAAGAAAGCCGATGAAATTGAAGCGTTGGAGCCGGATATGGAAAAATTATCAGACGATGGTCTGCGAAATAAAACAACAGAATTCAGACAACGATTCCAGGACGGAGAAAGCCTGGATGATCTTCTTCCTGAAGCGTTCGCTGTAGTGCGGGAAGGGGCGAAGCGTGTCCTTGAAATGCGCCCCTTCAATGTCCAGTTACTAGGTGCAATTGCGCTTCACGAAGGTAATATTGCAGAAATGAAAACAGGGGAAGGTAAAACACTTGCTTCCACAATGCCTGCTTACCTGAACGCCTTGAATGGCAAAGGGGTTCACATCATCACAGTCAACGACTATCTTGCCAGTCGTGATGCTCGTGAAATGGGGGAACTATTCGAATTTCTGGGAATGACAGTAGGATTGAATCTGAACGGCATGACAAAAGACGAAAAGCGTGAAGCATATAACGCTGACATCACTTATGGTACCAACAATGAGTTTGGTTTCGATTATCTGCGTGACAACATGGTTCTTTATAAGGAACAAATGGTTCAACGCAACTTACCGTTCGCCATCATTGATGAAGTGGATTCCATCCTTATTGATGAGGCCCGTACTCCATTGATCATTTCCGGAACGGCCCAAAAGTCTGCTGACTTATACGTCAAGGCCAATGCATTCGTTCGCCTTCTGGCTCATGAAGAAGATTATTCGTATGATGAAAAAACAAAAGGCGTACAATTGACTGAGGAAGGCATTAACAAGGCAGAGCGCTACTTCTCCATTGATAACTTGTTCGATTTGTCTAATGTCTCTTTGATCCACCACATTAACCAGGCTCTGAAAGCTCACGCTGCGATGCAGCGGGATACTGATTATGTGGTAGATGAAGGGGAAGTGGTCATCGTGGACCAATTCACCGGACGTCTGATGAAGGGACGCCGTTATAGTGATGGTCTCCATCAGGCTATCGAAGCGAAAGAAGGACTGGAAATCCAAAATGAAAGTATGACTCTTGCTTCAATTACTTTCCAGAACTTTTTCCGTATGTATGAAAAGCTTTCCGGGATGACCGGTACCGCGAAAACGGAAGAAGAAGAATTCCTGAACATCTATAACATGCGGGTAATCGCTATACCGACGAATAAACCGATTGTCCGTGATGACAAAGCGGATTTGGTCTACAAATCAATGGAAGGTAAATTTCGTGCCGTCGTGGAAGAAATCAAAGAACGCTATGAGAAAGGGCAGCCGGTGCTAGTCGGAACGGTTGCGGTTGAAACCTCCGAGCTGATTTCCCGCTATTTGAAGAAAGCAGGAGTAAATCATAATGTCCTGAACGCGAAAAACCACTTTAGAGAAGCTGAAATCATTGAAAATGCCGGACAGAAAGGCGCTGTTACAATCGCTACAAATATGGCCGGGCGTGGTACAGACATCAAGCTTGGTGAAGGCGTGCGTGATCTTGGAGGACTGGCTGTTATCGGCACAGAGCGTCACGAATCCCGCAGGATTGATAACCAGCTCCGTGGACGTTCCGGTCGTCAGGGTGATCCGGGTATGTCCTTGTTCTATCTTTCGATGGAAGACGAGCTGATGCGCCGCTTTGGTTCAGATAACATGCGTACCATGATGGATCGTTTTGGTATGGATGACAGTCAGCCGATTGAAAGTAAGATGGTGTCCAGGGCTGTTGAATCAGCGCAAAAACGTGTAGAAGGTAATAACTTCGATGCCCGGAAAACTGTACTTTCCTATGACGATGTCCTTCGTCAGCAGCGTGAAGTAATCTACAAACAGCGTTACGAGGTACTCGATTCAGCGAATCTTCGGGAAATTATCGAGGAAATGATTCATTCGACTATTGAGCGGACTGTACAGGCTCATACAACAGATGAACTTGATGAGAATTGGGAATTAGATGCAATTGTTGATTATTGCAGGGCAAACCTTCTCAATGAAGACGATTTAAGTGTTGATGAATTGAAAGGGAAAGACCCTGAAGAGATGGTTGAGTTGATTGAAAAGAAAGTTAAAGCGAATTATGATGAAAAAGAAGAAGAGCTTGAAGAAGATCAAATGCGTGAATTCGAGCGTGTTATACTGCTTCGTACTGTTGACCAGAAGTGGATGGATCACATTGATCAGATGGACCAGCTGCGCCAGGGTATCCACCTGCGTGCTTATGGCCAGAATGATCCTTTGCGCGAATACCAAATGGAAGGCTTCAGCATGTTTGAGCAAATGGTCCAGAACATCGAGGAAGAAGTTTCTCGTTACGTCATGAAAGCTCAGGTGCGCAACAACCTTCAACGCCAGGAAGTGGCCCAGGGAGCAAAAGCAGTATCCGGCGGCCAGCAAAGCGAAGAGAAAAAGACAAGACAGCCGTATGTTAAGAAAGAGGATGTCGGAAGAAACGATCCTTGTCCTTGTGGCAGCGGTAAAAAATATAAGAATTGTCATGGCAGATAAGCATTTTACTTTTTTACAGGCACTCTCTCATGTAGAAGAGGGTGTCTTCCTTGTCCTATACATGAAACAAATTTAACGAGGTGATTATTATGGATATGGCGGAAATTCGGCATAAATTAGATAATATGGCTAAGCAATTAGCGGACTTCAGGGGGTCTCTTTGACGTCGATCATAAAAAGGCACGGATAGCAGAGCTTGAAGAGGAAATGACAGCCCCGGGGTTCTGGGACGATCAGAATAATGCCCAAAAAGTGATCAATGAAGTCAATGGTTTGAAGGATATGGTTCAGACCCTTGAAAAGCATGAAGAAACACATGAAAACTTAGAGGTCTCCTATGAACTTGTCAAAGAAGAAAACGACGCAGAGCTTGGTGCTGAACTTGAGGAAGAAGTGAAAAGACTTCGTCAGGGTCTGGACGAATTTGAGCTGAATCTATTGCTCAGTGAACCGTATGATAAAAATAATGCTATTCTTGAGCTTCACCCAGGTGCTGGGGGAACAGAATCCCAGGACTGGGCCAGTATGCTGCTAAGGATGTATACACGCTGGGCGGAGAGCAAAGGCTTCAAAGTGGAGACCATGGATTACCTCCCCGGGGATGAAGCTGGGGTGAAAAGCGTAACGCTGATGATTAAAGGCCATAACGCTTATGGTTATTTGAAAGCTGAAAAAGGAGTCCACCGCTTGGTCCGTATTTCCCCGTTTGATTCATCTGGGCGCAGACATACGTCTTTTGTGTCGTGTGAAGTCATGCCGGAGTTCGATGATGAAATAGAAATAGATATTAAAACGGAAGATTTGAAAATCGACACATACCGTTCAAGCGGTGCCGGTGGTCAGCACGTCAACACGACAGATTCTGCTGTCCGGATTACACATTTACCGACAAACACGGTTGTTACTTGCCAATCGGAACGATCCCAGATAAAAAACCGTGAACAGGCAATGAAAATGCTTAAAGCAAAGCTGTATCAATTGGAAATAGAACGCCAACAACAGGAGCTTGATGATATCCGCGGTGAGCAAAAGGAAATTGGTTGGGGAAGTCAAATTCGCTCCTATGTATTCCACCCATATTCCATGGTCAAGGATCATCGGACAAATCTGGATATCGGGAACACCCAGGCTGTCATGGATGGAGATATTAACCCATTTATTGATGCTTATCTACGTTCGCAAATGAAATAAAGGGTTTGCCGGGCCTCGCTCTATAATTGGGAGCGAGGCCTTTCTGTATGAAATAGATCCTCACCAAATTAGGTCGGATTTGACGCAGGTTTGAATAATAAAACAGCAATTACAAGCCTGAATATCATTTTTTAGATGCAAGAATAGTGAAGTATATATCCGTAACAATTACAATTAAGATAAGTACTACATAAAAGGAGGAGAGGCTGATGCTGCCAGATAACAAGGACTACCGTTTCCGGATAGCAAACAGAGAAGCATTGATCGGTGTCGGACTGGCTATTTTCAACTTCCTCTGGTGGTTCGGGTTCGCCTATGGAATGGGCTCGGAATCTCCACAAGAATATGAATATGTATTTGGATTGCCAGCATGGTTTTTTTACAGCTGTGTCCTCGGATTCGTTGTGATGGTCGTACTGGTTTGGATTGTTGTAAAGCTTTGGTTCGTTGAGGTTCCTTTTGATGAAGAGGGAGGGAATGACGAATGAATTGGACGGTCATGCTTCCTTTGATTATTTTTTTAATCCTGATTTTTATTACTGGGTATTGGGCAAGTAAATCGATGCGCGCTTCAGAGGAATCATTTTTATCAGAATACTTTCTTGGGGGACGACAACTGGGCGGTTTGATTCTCGCAATGACGATGATTGCTACATATGGAAGTGCCAGCAGCTTCATCGGGGGTCCTGGTGTAGCATATACGGAAGGGCTCGGCTGGGTGCTGCTTGCTATGTCACAGGTGGTAACCGGTTATTTCGTCCTGATGGTTTTGGGGAAAAAATTCTCCATCGTTGCGAGACGTTATAATGCGGTTACTCTGATCGACTTTTTAAAAGAACGGTATCAAAGTAAATGGGTGGTGTTAATCGCGGCATTCAGCATTATCATCTTCCTGTTTTCAGCTATGGCCGCCCAATGGGTTGGCGGTGCCAGAATGATTCAATCATTAACTGGATTAAGCTATACTTCCGCTTTATTCATTTTTGCAATATCTGTACTGATCTACGTCATCATTGGCGGCTTTCGCGCCGTTGCTTTGACGGATACTGTCCAGGGGATTGTTATGCTGTTCGGTACGTTGATTTTACTAATTGGTACAATTATTGCCGGGGGAGGAATCGGGAACATTATCGCTGATCTTCAGGCGGAAAATCCGAATCTCATAACTCCCTATGGGGCGGATGGCGATTTGACCGCTACTTATGTGTCATCATTCTGGATTTTGGTAGGGGTAGGAGTTGTTGGTCTGCCTCATATTACTGTCCGTGCAATGTCCTATAAAAATTCCCGTGCCATGCACAGAGCGCTGTTGATCGGTACGGTGGTAGTCGGTTTCATTATGCTGAACATGCATTTGATCGGTGTGTTTGCCCGGCCTATTCTCCCTGGGATCGATGTAGGGGATAAAGTGATGCCGCTTATCGCTCTCGAAGTCCTTCCTGCCTGGCTGGCGGGTGTCGTTTTAGCTGCACCAATGGCAGCCATCATGTCGACGGTCGATTCTTTGCTGTTGATTGTAAGCTCAGCTGTCGTAAAGGACATTTATTTAAATTATATCGATCCGGAAGCCACTATCAGTAAAGTAAGGATACTCAGTTTTACGACGACTGCAGTATTAGGGATATTCGTATTTCTCTCAGCTTTGAACCCGCCCGATTTGTTAATCTGGCTGAATTTATTTGCATTTGGCGGTCTGGAAGCGGCCTTCATATGGCCGGTGGTAATGGGGCTGTATTGGACAAAAGGCAATAAATATGGAGCATTTTCTTCCATGCTTGTCGGTATTCTTTCTTATATTATTTTCCACAATTATTATCCGAATGCTTTCGGAATGCATACCGTAGTTCTTCCAATCGTGCTCTCCTTAGCGGCATTTGTGGCCGGAAGCTTGTCTGCCAATGATAAGAAAGCTGCATGAAAACTGGTGAGTGACCGATTGTTTTGCTATATTTAAGCTAACATAAAAAGTTACATAGGGAGGCGGTGTAAGATGAAAGTAAAAAAAGCAATTATCCCGGCAGCAGGGCTTGGCACCCGTTTTCTTCCTGCTACGAAAGCGATGCCTAAGGAGATGCTGCCGATCGTAGATAAACCGACGATACAGTATATCGTTGAAGAAGCAGTGGAGTCTGGTATTGAGGATATCATCATCGTAACGGGCAAAGGCAAACGTGCGATAGAAGATCACTTCGATCATGCATTTGAACTGGAAGAAAGTCTATATAAAAGAGGGAAAATGGACCTGCTTGAAAAAGTCAAGGAGCCTTCCAAGGTCGATATCCACTATATTAGACAGAAGGAACCAAAAGGTCTCGGTCATGCAGTCTGGTGTGCGCGAAAGTTCATTAATGATGAACCATTTGCCGTTTTGCTAGGAGACGATATCGTAATGGGGGATACCCCTTGTCTCAAGCAGATGATCGATCAGTATGAACAGAAGAAATCGTCTATCATCGGTGTTAAACAAGTGCCAGATAACGAAACTAACCGCTATGGTATCATTGATCCTGAATCACAGGATGGCAGAAGCATCAAAGTTAAAAGTTTCATCGAAAAGCCACCACTTGGGGAAGCGCCGTCTAATCTTGCCATCATGGGACGTTATATTTTGACACCGCAGATACTTGAACTTCTGGAGGATCAGGAGAAAGGCGCCGGAGGAGAAATACAGTTGACTGATGCGATCGGACGCTTGAACACCTTTAAGCCGGTGTTTGCCTATGAATTTGAAGGGAAACGCTACGATGTCGGTGATCAGCTGGGCTTCATTAAAACGACTATTGAGATGGCATTAGCAAGGGAAGATATGCGTGAGGATGTCATTGAAATCCTGAATTGGATCATTGATGAAGAATCGTTAAGATTGTAAGTAAACCATTGGATGGGTAAAGCCTGTCCAATGGTATTTTACAATCATTCCTTTAACGTGTTAATACGTCATTTTGCTGGCGTTTACACCTTCCATGCCGAGTGTTATACTCCAATTTCGTGAGCTCGTTTTTTAAAAAACAACCAATGATTCAGACATAGATGGAGTGAATATCAATGATGATGGCTAAAAAATACCGAAGGCAGCCAATGTCGACAGCGACAAGAAATCTTATTGAATATGGACTGGTAATACTCGGTTCCTTTTTTGTAGCATTGGCATTTAATGTGTTTCTGCTCCCGAATAATATCGCATCGGGTGGTGTCGCTGGTATCAGCACGATTACGAAAGGTGTTTTTGGCTGGGAACCAGGGCTGGTACAAGGGCTGCTGAACGTTCCGTTATTCCTGATTGGTGTCATCATACTTGGGAAAAATTTTGGTCTAAAGTCCTTTGTGGGTACAATTCTGCTGCCATTTTTTGTTTACTTAACAAGTGGTCTCGATCCAGCGACTCCAAATCCACTCCTTGGAGCAATATTTGGCGGAATGGGAGTAGGGTTAGGCCTTGGCATTGTGTTTCGTGGACGTGCTTCCACGGGTGGTATCGATTTAGCAGCACAGGTGCTTCATAAGTATACTCACCTGCCATTAGGTGTTTCACTGGCATTGTTAGACGGGATGATCGTCATTACCTCCGCGTTTGTGTTCTCCGTGGAAGAAGGTCTCTACGCACTGATCGGCCTGTTTGCCACCAGCAGAACAATTGATTTTGTGCAGGTCGGCTTGAACACGTCGAAAAATGTAATGATTATTTCCGATTATGTAGAAGATATAAGGAAAGCGATTTTAAACGAAATAGACCGGGGAGTGACCGTCATGGAAGCTTCTGGCGGTTACACGGATCAGAGTCGTAAAATCATTATGTGTGTTGTTCAGCAGAATGAATTCACCAAATTGACAAAAAGCGTCAAAATGATCGATCCAGGGGCGTTCGTCGTTGCTATGAATGCGACAGAAGTCCTCGGTGAGGGTTTTAAAACTTCGTAACTTGGTTATAATATCCATGATAGGGGTTTGTGCTATCACAACAAATTACTTCGATTGGGGGAGTAACGGAATGAAGAAAACCTTAATGGCCATTTTATTTGGGTCTGCACTTGTACTCAGCGCCTGTGGCGGCGGTGGAGAGGAAGGCGGATCCGGAGGCAATGGCGGCGGTGACACCGGAGGAGATTCTGGCGGGACCAGTGGTGAAGTGGACGTAGCAGCAGCAGAAAAAGCATTCCAACAAAACTGCGCAAGCTGTCACGGTGCTGACCTTTCAGGTGGAGCTGGACCTTCCCTCCAAGAAGTTGGAGCGAAGTATTCTAAAGAAGAAATCCTGAACATCATTAAAAATGGTAAAGGCTCAATGCCTGCGGGACAAGCGACCGGAGAAGACGCTGAACTAATTGCCAGCTGGCTGGCTACGAAAAAGTAAGCATTTAGCGAAAAGATGAATACTTACCGAGGAAAGTCTGGCCAGAGGTCAGGCTTTTCGTATGTAAAAAAACGGATGAAAATGAAAAGAAACTGTAATAATTTTTTGCCGAAAAAACATGAAAATAGATGTTATAATGAAATAGACGTTTTGTGTTAATTTGGACGAACAACTAATGAAATACAACATTGTAAAATAAAGGTGATATATATGATCGAAATGAAATCTGTTTATAAAACATATTCCAATGGAGTAACAGCTCTGAATGGCGTAGATATACATATTGGACGAGGTGAATTTGTCTATATTGTCGGCCCAAGTGGTGCAGGTAAATCAACCTTCACCAGGCTGATGTTCCGAGAAGAGAAGCCGACAAAAGGGAAAGTCATCATCGATGATACCGATATCTCCAAGCTGAAAGAACGAAAAGTACCTAAATTGCGAAGAAAGATCGGGGTCGTTTATCAGGATTTCAAACTGCTCCCGAAACTGACAGTTTATGAAAATATTGCATTTGCGTTAGAAGTGATAGAAGAAAGCCCAAAAAATATCCGTAAGCGTGTCATGGATGTCCTTGATCAGGTACGCTTAAAAAACAAAGCCCGCTTTATTCCTGATGAATTATCAGGCGGCGAACAACAGCGTGTTTCCATTGCCAGGGCGCTTGTGAATCACCCGAAACTTTTGATTGCAGATGAACCGACAGGTAACCTGGACCCGGATACTTCCTGGGAGATCATGAATATTCTCGAGGAAATCAATGCAACCGGAACGACAGTCGTTATGGCGACCCACAGCCAGGATATCGTCAACAGTATGCGGAAGCGGGTCATAGCCATTGAAGATGGCATGGTAGCACGTGATGAGGAACGGGGAGAATATGGCTACACAATGTAAGACGGAGAAGGAAGCAGAATCTTGTCATAAAGTATCGAACTGTAAAATCAATTGAAAATTTTTCAATTTATAGTGGACATGCAGAGGGTATTTATGGCATAACATATATTAAAGGCATCGCACATTTCGGTGTGATGCCTTTTTATGCAACTTTAACGTACACCAGAGGATCTTACTTATAGAAGGGTGAATGCGATGAATTTAAAACCACGTTATGTCGCGATATTAATGGTTGTGGCGTTATTACTTGGAGCAGCAGGATCATACATCGGGATAAAAATAGCACAATCAGAATCTGCCAGTACGGATCAAGCAAGCCAGGAAAAAGTAGAAGGTTTCGCTGATTTAAGTGAAGCGGAGCAAAAAAGTCTGATAGAGAAGTTCGCGCAGAATAACAGTGGAAAAAGTGGAAGCGAAGATTTACAGAAAGTGGAACAGGCGTTTTCTACCATACAAGAAAATTATGTGGAAGAAATCGATAAAAAGAAATTAGTTGAGGGAGCTATCCAAGGTATGCTTGATACACTGGAAGACCCTTATAGTGTTTATATGGACAAGGAAACAATGGAGCAATTCAACCATACCATCGAATCTTCCTTTGAAGGGATCGGTGCAGAAGTCAGTATGGTTGAGGGGAAAGTAACGATTGTGTCCCCGATCAAGGGCTCCCCTGCAGAAAAAGCAGGATTAAAACCAAATGACCAGATTTTAAAAGTAGATGGGAAAAGTGTGGAAGGATTGGATCTTTATGAAACGGTTCTGAAGATTCGCGGCGAAAAAGGGTCCGAAGTAACCTTGCAGGTCAAGAGGCCAGGCGTTTCAGACCCGTTGACCATCGACATCGTACGTGATGAAATCCCACTTGAAACCGTACATGCCAGCATGAAAAAACAAGATGGTAAAAAAGCTGGAGTTATCGAAATTACTTCTTTTTCTGAAAACACTGCCAAGGAATTCAACAAGGCATTAAAAGATCTGGAAGAGAAAGGAATGGATGGGTTGATAATCGATGTCCGCGGTAATCCAGGGGGACTGTTTACCGACGTGCAGGAAATATTGAAAAACTTTATTCCAAAAGATAAGCCGCTTGTTCAGGTAGAGGACAGGAACGGAGAGAAGTCCCGTTATTACTCGGAGCTGGAAGAGAAAAAAGATTATCCAATCACCGTATTGATGAATGAAGGAAGTGCTTCGGCATCTGAAATACTGGCAGCAGCCATGAAGGAAGCCGGTGGTTATGAACTTGTTGGTGAAAAGACATTTGGGAAAGGAACAGTCCAGCAGGCCATACCGATGGGCGATGGAAGTACCATCAAACTGACCATCTACAAATGGCTGACCCCTGATGGTAACTGGATTCATGATAAGGGAATCGAACCGACAGTGAAGGTGAAGCAGCCTGCGTATTTCTATACGAACCCAGTGGAGGTCGAGGAAGTACTCAAGTATGATGATAATGACGAAAAAATTAAAAATATCCAGATCATGCTGAAAGGACTCGGTTATGATGTCGGGAGAACTGATGGTTACTTCGGGGAAGCCACCGTTTCAGCAGTAAAAGCTTTCCAAAAAGACCATAACCTGAAGGTGACCGGAGAAGTCGATCAGAAAACAGGCGGTAAACTTGAGGCACAAATCATCGAAGAAGTACGAAATGACGAAAATGACAAGCAAATGGAAAAAGCTCTGGAAGTTTTGTTCAGCCAATAATAGCAGGAATTCGACAAGTTATAAGCGAAATATATCCGTAGTCCTAGACTGCGGATTTTTTCGTTTCTATAAAGAGGAGGAGTTTTCATTGGGTGGCTGGCTTGAAATACTGTATGGTTTTGCCCGACTGCTTTTGCAGCCGTTATTTTATTGGTTCTTTATATATATCATTTTTATCTCTACCAGCAGGATCAGAAAAGAAAGAAAAATGTTTGGAACAAGGGCATTCGACATTTTTTCAGAATGGCAGGGCACGTGGAGAATCGGATTGATTGCAGGTATAGTCCTGTCCATTATTTCTGTCGGTTTGGGATTTGTTTTCCCTTATCCTTTGGTAATGGTGCTTACTGTAACTACCATTTTGCTATATCTCATGACGAAGCTTAACTGGTTATCTGCTGCTTACACATTTGGAACCAGCTGCCTTCTGATAATAATTATGGGGACAGTGGAGTTCACTTTCCTGCCACTGGACTGGAAAGAAATGGCCGAGTCAGTATCATTGACAGGAATTACCCTGGTGATGTCAGTATTACTGGTGGTTGAGGCACTTTGGCTAATACGGATGAAACAAAATAAAGCATTTCCTGAGATGGTCACCAGTTCACGCGGAAAGAGGGTCGGACAGCATCGTTTGAAGAGAATAGGGATGGTTCCCTGTTTTGTTCTGATTCCTGGAGGGGCAATTACTGCCTTTGCTCCGTGGTGGCCATTATTTGACCTTGGAGGGGGAAGCTATGGCCTTATGCTCGTACCCTTTCTTACTGGTTTTGACTGGAATGCTAAAGGACAGCCTCCAGAGTACGCTGCTAAATGGATTGGGAGCAGATTATTAGTATTGGCGCTTGCTGCAGGTGGGTTAGCGATAGGGTCTTATTGGCAGGAATGGCTAACGGCTGCATCTATAGTCCTGGCTGTTGCAGGCAGGGAATTTCTTAAATTGCTTTATCGTTCAAAAGCCAAAAAACGAACAATTTTTGTAGCAAATGATAGCGGCCTTCCCGTTATAGGCATTATCCCTGGAAGTCCGGCGGATAAAATCGGGCTTCTGGTCGGGGAACATATTGAACGCATTAACCAAATGAGAGTCACAAACGAAGAGGAATTTTATCATGCACTGCAAAAAAATCGTGCCTTATGCAAAATGGAAATCCGCGATGAGCAGGGAGAGCTTCGCTTTATACAGCGGTCCATGTATGAAGATGAACATTATGAACTAGGCATACTGTTTCCGAAATCTAGAATCAAAGGGGAAAAAGCAACAAATTAAAGGAGAATATTTCCTGTATAACGGTTATCTTTTGCTCCATTGTGAGTGGAGGATGATATTGCAGAAAGAGGGGCTTATATATAACAAGCTCCTTTTTTGCACTTACAGAATCTGCGAAAACAGATTGCAGATAAGAAGCATTAGTGTTCATTCAAAAGGGTTGTTCTTTCGTTGCAGCTTCAGGAATATAGTCATTGACCTGACAGGTAAATACGAGTATAATTATGTTTACCTATTAGGTAAATGTACGTTAGTAAAGGGGATTAACATGCTTTCAAAAATGGATAATCTGGATTCCTGCCGGAGAGATGCTATTTTAAATGCAGCATTAAAGGAGTTTGCAAAGAATGGTTTTGATGAAGCCTCAACAAACATAATGGCCAAAGAGGCTGGAATCTCTAAGGGGTTAATGTTCCACTATGTAAATAACAAAAAGGATCTCTTTCTCTACCTTTATGATTACTGTTCAGAAATGGTCAATAAAGAGTACCTTGAAGTCATGAACTTTGATGAAAAAGATACGATTGAAAGATTACGGCAATCCTATCTTCTCCAAATAGAGCTGATGCAAAAGCATCCTTGGATTTTTGAATTCATTAATATGACTGCCACTCCTATGTCAGAAGAAATCCAGAAAGAGTTGGAAAAAAGAGCTGGCAGGAAACAATCTTTATGCTATGAGTCAATGTTTGAGATAGCTGATGCAGATAGCTTTAAAGAAGGTCTGGACGTAAAAAGGTGCAGGCAGCTTATTTACTGGGCGAATATTGGTTTTACAAATCAAATACTGGAGGATATCAGAAATACAGAGCGTAAGGACTTGGATTATGACCATATTATTGCTGAACTGGATGGGCACCTTAAGGAACTCAGGAAAATCTTTTATAAATAGAATACGTGGCGGACGAATTTATATTAATTCCTTTTGTGGTTATGCAGTAAAGTTTAGGAACTAGATACCAAGCCCAGGAGTGGTCTTATGAAAGATTTTGAGGAACCAGTTATTGTCGAGCTCCCTTTAAGAGGGGAATGGATGACACCAAACACACCAGGAAAAAAAGTCCCCAGTCATGGTACGAATCTATTAGGAGAGAGGTATGCTTTTGATTTTGTACAGGTGGACCATAAGCGAAAAGGGAATCCATTTTATTACACAAGTACGTTGCGATACCTCTTCCTGGGTGTCCCACTGGATAAGACTTATGGATGGGGGAAAGAAGTACACGCCCCATGTGATGGGGAAATTATAGTTGCGGAAGACGGTTATCAGGAAAGATCAAGAGCTCATGTGGTTCCTGATTTTTTTATTAGGCTCAAAAATGCATATTCCTATCGTCCTTTCAAAGATGGCATCCAGGCGGTTGCTGGCAATTATATCGTTATGAAATGCCATAACGATATCTATGCCGGGTTGGCGCATTTGAAAAGAGGATCCATTACCGTTGCAGCTGGTCAACGTGTGAAAAGAGGAGCAGTATTAGGAGAAGTTGGTCACTCTGGTAATTCAACAGCACCGCACTTGCACTTCCAGCTGATGGACAGCAGTAATTTATTTTCCGCAAAAGGGCTCCCATGTGCTTTTGAGAGTTACGAAATATTTCGAGACGGGGAATGGGAAACCATCTATAAAGGAGTTCCCTCAGATAAGGATCGAATCAGGTTTCGGAGATGATTTGTCACTAGAGCATGAGAAGAATGGAGGTTTGCTATTTTGATGAAAAAAGCTGCACAAAAGCATAAAAGCGGTACACTATGGAACAATGGGGCACCGGTGGGAAGTCACTATAACGTAGAAGGAAGGGACTTATTGCTTGACTGTGCTGGATCGGGGAGTCCGGCAGTTGTATTTTTACCGGCAGCCGGCATGGTCGGACTGGATTATTTGAATCTCCATAATAAAATTAGTCAGCGTACCACATCCGTAATTTATGATCGAGCGGGTACAGGCTGGAGCGAACAGGTCAAGCTGCCGCGAAGTGCTCAGGAGGTCACGGATGAATTGCGCACTCTTTTGAATGCCGCTGGTGTAACTGCTCCCTATTTGTTCGTCGGTCACTCATTGGGCGGGTTATACGCACAACGGTATGCCCAGCGATTTCCGGATGAAGTAGCCGGGATGCTTCTGTTGGAACCGCCTCATGAAGATTTTCTCACCAATACCCCCAAGTTCAATAAACGATACCTGTTTCATCAGAGTGCTGTTATTCTTCGAGCCCTTTTTACTTACAAAAAATCTTTTCATAGACTATTCGAGAAGATGTTTGCCACCTGGCCAGCTTCTATTCGGAAACCATTGATTGAATATCATCTCCATACATTAACAAAAACGATGTTGGAAAGAAAAAACTTAAACAGCGAACTCTATGAGGAAATCCGTGAAGGAGGAGACCTGCCGGATATTCCGTTAACCGTGTTAACCGGGCTGGGAATCGATCCCTTCATGACCCCCATTACGAGTGAGTCCTTTCTCCGGGAAACACTTGATCCTTTTAACCAGGCTAAAAAAATCATCTATACCAAACTGGCAAACACCGTTCCCCGTGGGGAGAATCGTCTACTTCGGAAAGCTGGACATACCACAATTCACACAGATTGCCCAAATGAAGTGGCCGGTGAAATTTGGACCCTGCTCGATTGGAGCAACTGAATACTCAGAAAAGAGGCAATCCCTTTTGTTAAATGTTCGATAAATTTTAAAAAATATCATGAAAGATGTGGAGCGGTAATATAAAGTTGGAGTAATTAAAAGTTTTACTCTGATATTTTAAAAGGAGGGAGTTTATGGATGAAACAATAGTTAAGTTTAGAATAGCTACAGAGGAAGATTTGGATAAAATAGTGGAAATGCTGGCCGACGATGTATTAGGAAGTAAAAGAGAGAGGTATGAACAGCCCCTTCCAAAGAGTTACTTACAAGCATTTCATGCTATTACAGCTGATCCAAATAACGAATTAATAGTAGCATATAGAAATAATAATATAATTGGTGTTCAGCAACTAACATTTATCCCATACATAACACACCAGGGTGGATGGAGAGCAACAATTGAAGGAGTAAGAACAGCACCTTCTGCTCGTAATAGTGGTGTAGGAACCCATCTTATCCAGTGGGCAATTAAACGTGCAAAAGATCGTGGCTGCCATTTAATTCAACTGACAACTGATAAAGGGCGGCCGGATGCTTTGCGATTCTATGAACGCTTGGGGTTTAAAGCCACACACGAAGGCTTGAAGTTGAAACTTTAATTTTATTATCAGTACACAATCGTGCTCATTTGAATACTAGATAATCATACTTTCCATAAATGAGAGTTTAGCTATTAAGATAAAAGAACAGCCATTATGAGACAGGTGAAAGAAACTTGTAAGCAGGGAAATTTGATTGGGGAAGAGGATATGGAAACAAAGATAAAAAATATTATGTTAAGAAAATTTATAGCAACATTCGTTACTACTACGGTTTTTTCATTACTTTTATCATTACTTTACATAATACAAGACACAAATACTATCTATAATCAAGGGAATCGATTCGTTAGTTGGTTTTTCATCTATTTTGTTTATGTAGGTGCAATTATTTTAATCTATGGAAACCTGGTTGCTGCTGGAATAGAGTTCCTGCAAAGAAAATGGTTCAGGAATCAGCACTGGTTGTATATTTTAATACTTGGAGCTTTCGGTTTAGTAAATGGCGTTTTCTTTCAGGATATATTACTAGCGTATTGCGGGATGGCTGCTGCGATTCATTATGGAATTATTGATAGGTGGATGTACAAGAATATTTGGAAAAACAAAAGGATGAAGTTGTTTTTGGTAATCCCGATCGCTTTCTTAATAGCTATCTGGGGTTTTTTGTAAATAAGTTCTCCGACGATGCCTCCTTTTACAAAGGAAGATGCAGTTGATTTCGTAACAAACAATAAAGGTTTTGACATAGAATCTTTTCCTGAGGAAATCGGTAAGCGAACAAGCATCATTGAGGGTTATCAAGTAATAAGAGAAACTAGTGCAGAAGAAATAAATGATGAGGTTTATTTGGTAAGTTTTACCGAGCATTGGAGTAAGGGTTCAAAAAAGGGTTCTTGGACCAGATCCTATAAGGTTGGCAGAGGCAGTTTAACAGCAAAAGGGGGTATGGGGGAATTGCCCCCTTATTATGGAAATTTCCAATATTAAGGATCGGAGCTTAATAAGTAATGTAAAAGGCATCACTAGGAGAATTAGAGCGTAGCAAATATTTATATGTTCCTGTGGGCACGGCACGGTCCTGAAGTTTCCGGAAAAAGTGATCTGTGCTTTTGGGGAAAACTGACTTCCTTACCAATGAGTATAGAATTAATTTTATAATTCCTTGATCTATGCGGGTTCAGAGCTTTATTTCCATTATAAACCTTTTATTTTCATCAGATTATTCATATATAATCATATTGGTAAATAAACATCACCGTAAGGGGAATTACCAATATGAAAAAATATATTCTACTAATCATTGCAGCTATAACGGTATCTTTTTTTCCACAACAGATAAATGCGGAAGAAGATTCTCTTTCCCTTGATAGTGAAACCGCAATCCTTATTGACGCTAAAACCGGGAAGGTTTTATACGAAAAAGACAGCAGAAAAATTATGTATCCTGCAAGTATCACAAAAATCATCACAGGTATTATTGCTATTGAAAAAGGGAACTTGAATGAAATGGTAACAGTAAGCAGTAACGCAAGAAATGTATCTGGAACAACGGTTTACCTTTTGGAAGGTGAGCAAGTACCCTTGAAAAAATTGATACAGGGTATGATCATTAATTCCGGTAATGATGCCGCGGTCGCTATTGCAGAACATATTGCAGGCGACGTGGAGAGTTTCTCAGCAATGATGAATGATTTTGTTGTAAACAAGGTAGGGGTGACAAAATCCCACTTTGTAAATCCTCATGGACTGTTTAACATCAATCATTATACTACCGCATACGATATGGCGAAAATTGCTAAATATGCGATGAAAAATCAGATCTTTAAAGAGATTGCCAGCACGAAAACCCTGGAATGGAAAGGAAAGGGATGGGAAACGACCCTGATCAACCACAACAAAATGTTTTGGCGATACGAGGGAGTAACAGGCATCAAAAGTGGATGGGTAGGACAATCTGGATATACGCTGGTCACTTCTGCAGAAAGAAAAGGGACATCCTTGATTGCAGTGGTTTTGAATTCCCAAACTGCCGAACGCTCCTATTCCGATGCTGTTAAATTATTCAATTACGGATTTGAAAATTTTGAAACGAGCTTGATAGCAAAAGGTTCTACTTTCCAATCTGCTGGCAGACAATATACACTTCCAAAAGATTATCATTTTACAAAACCAAAGCATGCGACAATCACGAAAGAAGTGACCCGGAGTGGGGCACTTTTGCTAAAAGCTTATCCTGAAACTCTGGATAAAATAAAACTTATCCCCCTTGCTCAAGGGAGAACTCTTCCTAAGTCATTAAGCACAACTTATTCACAGTCTGTTCAGACGGATACTTACTTCCATTGGCTGGCTGATCTGTTTACTTCTCAATAAATAAAAGCTGTTCCAAATGTTATAGACCATTCTAAAAAGTGATTTTCTTTGACTTAAAGAAAATCACTTTTTCAATTGCCTCAAATGTTGGGAGCAGCTTTTTTTGCTGGTAAAAATAAGAATGGATGGTTGTGTGATTCCTTTATCTGTTAAAGCTTCATAACAAAATGTAACTTAACCCGGGTGAATAGTAACTTCTTTCCCCTGTCTGTTAAGATATCAGCTTTTCACATTCGTCTGCGCATTTTCGGCATGCTTCCGCACATTTCTGGCAGTGATCGTGGTCATGTTTGGCGCATTCTTCTCCACAATCGCGGCATGCCTTTGCACATAATCGGGCAAGCTCCTGTACAAATGGGGTATCTCTCGAAAGGGATTGTTCAAAGAAAGCACAAATATCAGCACATTCTCGATCTAGACGAATGCATTCAGCCATCATTTTTACATTGTCTTCCTGCAGGCATGATGTATAACAGTGGTTGCACGCTTCCATACATTCATGTAAAGTTTCGATTACACTAGCGTATTTTTCGTGACTCATCAAAACATACCTCCTCATGTTTTATATAGTTTAGGTAACCGCAGTAAGGATAGGTTAAACTATTTCTGATGAATGAGGGAGAATATAACCATGAAAGAAGGTGACCGGATGGCTGTAACGAATGAAGAAGAATGGTTTGAGTGGAGAGTTCCAGAGGAATGGAGTGGTCAAACGGTAGAAAAGGTTTTGAAAACAGTCTGGAAAATCCCAAAAAAACTCCTGCATGAACTTCGAATGAATAAGGATGTGGAAGTGAATGGAGAACAGGTGCGATGGTCATTGGAATTACAGGAGAATGACCGGTTACTGATCCGGCTATTTCAGGAAGAGGACTATGGTGTCAGCCTCTCACCAATGGATATCGAAGTCCTCTATGAAGACTCTCATCTCATTGTCGTCAATAAACCTGCCGGAGTAGATACACATCCGAATGAGCCTGGCCAGGAGGGTACGCTTGCTAACGGCATCGCGTATCATTACCAACAAAGAGGACTTAAGGCTAAGGTAAGGCATATCCACCGCTTGGACAGGGAAACTTCAGGCGCAGTAATTTTTGCTAAACACCCGCTTGCTGTCCACTTACTCGATCGAGAATTGGAAGCTCGTTCTATAAAAAGGACTTACCTTGCACAGGTCCATGGGAAGCTGGAAAAGCCTTCCGGTATAATCGATCAGCCTATCGGGAAAGATCGTCACCACTCCAAACGACGGAGAGTGTCTCCCCGCGGTCAACAAGCGACAACCGAATATGAAGTGCTTCGATATGTCGCTTCAGAAGATGTCAGTTTAGTAAAATTACAATTGCAAACGGGGAGAACCCATCAAATCAGAGTCCATATGAGCTATCTGAATCATCCCGTTGTAGGGGATGAACTGTATGGGAGCAAAACAATTCTTCCAAGACATGCTCTTCATGCAGCAATAATTAGATTTGAACACCCATTCACTGGAGAAGAAGTTTTCTGTAAAGCGACTGCTCGAGGGTTACCAGCTATATTTCAAGAGGAAATGAAAAAAATTAAGCCATAGGATGGTTTACTATAGTGCTTTTACTAGAGGTGATGTAAATGAAGTATGTGATTATAGGTGGAGATGCTGCCGGCATGAGTGCAGCAATGCAGATTGTCAGAAACAGTGATAATGCAGAGATTGTAACTTTCGAAAAGGGAAGCATTTATTCCTACGGGCAGTGTGGACTTCCTTATGTAATCAGCGGGGAAATCAATTCTACGGATGACCTGATTGCCCGGACTCCAGAAACATTCAGGGAAAAATATGGGATAGATGCTCGTATACGGCATGAAGTAACGGCTGTTGATTGTCAGTTGAAAAAGGTTTTCGTCACCAATCTGGATACTGGTGAGGAATTTGAAGAAAGCTATGACAGACTTCTGATAGCTACCGGCGCAAGCCCAGTCTGTCCACCGTGGGAAGGCGCTGATTTGCCGGGGGTCTACCACCTGAAAACTATACCAGATGCCCGTGCCATCATGAAACATTGCCAAAAGGATATCGAAAATGTAACCATTATCGGCGGTGGTTATATTGGACTTGAAATGGCTGAAAGCTTTGTAAAATTGGGAAAGAGTGTCCGTATCATTGATAGAGGCTCTCAGATTGCGAAAATTTTTGATTCGGATATGGCTGAGCTCATCCATGATGAGGCACAGAACAATAATATCGTCCTGACTCTGGAAGAGTCCGTGGAAGGGTTCCAGGGAGATAAACAGGTAAAACAGGTGATTACCAATAAAGGGGAATACGATACTGACCTTGTCCTGGTAGCCGCGGGGGTGGCACCTAACACTTCCTTTCTCCATGGCACAGGAATCTACCTCACCATTAAAGACGCAATTTTAGTAAATGCGTATATGGAGACAAATATTAAAGATGTATACGCAGCTGGTGACTGTGCAACTCAATATCACCGCATCAAGGAAAAACAGGATTATATTCCGCTTGGCACTCACGCAAATAAACAGGGAAGGATTGCAGGGCTGAATATGGTTGATAAGCCGACATCATTCAAAGGGGTGGTCGGGTCATCCATTATTAAATTTTGTTCATTGACCCTAGGGCGCACAGGTTTATCAGAACGTGAGGCTGGTAAATTGAACTTTCCAATTGAAACAATACGGATTACATCCACCGACAGTGCTGGATACTATCCTGATGCAGAAAAGCTGGAGCTGAAGATTGTTTTTCATAGGGAGAACCAAAAAGTATTAGGTGCGCAGATAATCGGTAAGGAAGGTGTCGATAAACGGATTGATGTTCTTGCGACAGCTCTTTATCATGAAATGACGATAAAAGAATTGCTCGACCTCGACCTTTCCTATGCTCCTCCATACAACAGTGTATGGGATCCGATTCAGCAAGCAGCACGCCGGTCTACCTAATAGTAAAAATCCCGGCTCTCCTCTGTCGAGCCGGGTGAAATATACTATAGGTCAACGATTTCATTCAAATTTTTGCATTCATAATCAGGCCTCAGGCCAAGCTCCGGCCATTTATTTTCACCACGGTTTACCCATGCTGTGGTGAATCCGTAATTTTTTGCACCGGCAATGTCCCAGGGATTGCTGGAAAGAAACAAAATTGATTCTTTGTCTCTGATTTCAAGCTTATTATGGGCATAAGCATACGCTTCTGGTGCTGGCTTGTAGATTTTCGGTTCATCGGCGCTGAACATGGTAAAAGCTTTTTCAAGAGAATTATTATTGAGCAATGGTTCAAGCATCCCTTTTGTTCCATTGGAAAAGATGTTCAGGGAGTTCCCCTCCAGGCTATGAATCATGCTATTCACTTCCCTGAACGGCTTTAAATTTTCATAGGCTTCCATCAATTCGCTTACGTCATCTTCAGTGTAATCCGCGTGGTTTATGTTCAGGGCATCCTGAAGGGACCAGCGTGTAATTTTGTCAAATGGCTGATAGCCGTTGATTAATTGGCGGATCATAAAATAACGGACTTGTCTCACTCGCCATTCTTCACTGATCTTTCCACTTTTTTCAGGAAATTTCTTCTGGAGTTTTTCCATTACGGAATGAACGTCGAACAAGGTTCCATATGCATCGAATACATAGGCTTGATAGGTCATGCATCATTCTCCTTTCCTTTTGTTGGTTCCCTTTGGGAAGATGGTGAAACAATCTGTATAGTAAAAAGTCAGAAAACAGGAACTACATTCACAAAAAGTTCATCGTTGATTTAGGGGTTATTTGTTCTGCTATGATAGAATATCATGATATGATTTCTATAAGACAAGTACTAGGAGAAAACATCCACCCGTTGGATTGACCGATATACAGAGAGGGTAAGATGATGCGAAAATTCTCGATTTTTACCGTTATATTTACGTTCATTGCACTTATATTAGGGAATTTAGTTGTGGCGACAGACTCTGGAGACGCCTGTGGAACGCATTGGCCTTTATGTAATGGGTCGGTAATTCCAGATTTTACCGATTATCATGTGATAATCGAATATTCCCACCGTATGTTTACAACGATGCTCGGGCTTGTGATTCTTGTGAATGCCATCGGCGCCCTTATAAAATATCGTGATTCAAAAGCCGTACGCTGGCTTACTTATCTCAGCTTTGGCCTGCTGTTGTTTCAATCAATGATTGGAGGACTGAATGTACTACTTGGAACCCCACCTGGTTTTACGACATTCGATGTGACTTTCAGCCAGTTACTGCTATTGACGATGGTTCTCCTGAGTTACAGCCTGCACAGAAGGGAAACACCTCTTGAACCGAACCAACGCAAGTCGGTAACTATGAGTTACCGGGCATTTACAATAGGGTTTATTGGATATATTTTTCAGATTATTCTCGGAGCATTTTTCAAACATAGTGCTGCTTCAAGTGTTGTGTTGAGGCTCCCCGCCCAAGAATATTTGATAGAATCCCCTCAGCTGGCGAACGTCATTTATTCTCTGCACTGGGTTGCAACAGTGGTGGTCGCTGTAGGGGCAATATGGTTCCTGATATATTCTTCAAAACTCCAATATCACCTTCAGCTTGCGTGGCTGTACCTTATTTCCATCATTTTAAATGCTGTTGTAGGGGTGGCTATTGTGGTCACTAAGAATGTGGTGGTAATGTCATCCCTTCATATGGCTGTATCAACGACAACTATGGTGATAGGCGGAAGTATCCTCGGAGGTTACTGGTTCAAACTGAAGAAAGCCTAAAAAAAGCCTTCCCCGGGACATCCAAAATCTGGATGTCCCGGGGAAGTTTTTATTACATATCCAACAGTTGTTTGATTTCTTCTTCTTTCAGGCTTGTCAGCATTGTTTCTCCAGGCTGGATGATCTGGTCAACAAGATCCCTTTTCTTCTGCTGTAGCTGATGAATACGCTCTTCGATGGTACCTTCAGCAAGCAGGCGGATCACCTGGACGACTTTTTTCTGACCGATTCGGTGTGCCCGTCCAGCAGCCTGCTCCTCAATTGCAGGATTCCACCATAGGTCATACAGGATGACTGTATCAGCACCTGTCAGGTTAAGCCCGGTGCCTCCTGCTTTCAAGGAAATGAAAAAGGCATCTCTGTCTCCATTATTAAATTGTTCTACTTGATTCAATCTATCTTCTGACTTCGTGCTGCCATCCAAATAAAAGCTGTTTATTCCAAGCCCTTCTAATTCTTCGTGCATCATTTTCAGCATGCTGGCAAATTGGGAAAAGATCAGTATCCGGTGACCGCCTTCCTTCAGTTCCATCACCAATTCCTTTAACTGTTCCAGTTTACCTGACCGCCCTTTATAATCTTCCACAAAAAGTCCCGGGTGACAGCAGATCTGCCGCAGTCTGGTCAAACCAGCAAGAATCTCAAGTTTCCCGCGCTGGAAGCCTTTTTCTGCAATGGTTTCTTTGATATCTGACTGGATTTTTTCGAGATAAGCAAGATAAATTTGTTTTTGATCTGTTGTCAGTTCGGAATATTGTGTTGTTTCAATCTTATCCGGCAGTTCTGCCAGTACATCCTTTTTCAAACGGCGTAAGATGAACGGGCGAGTAATCCGGGCGATTTTCTCCGGCTTCATTTCCAGGAATTTCTTTTTATTAGTGTAAAACCCAGGCATGATTGTCCGGAAAATCGACCAAAGCTCGTTCAAGGAGTTTTCGATTGGCGTCCCACTTAGAGCGAACCTGTGGGACGCCATTATTGCTCGCGTTGCCTGTGCTGTTTTCGTCGCTTCGTTTTTGATGGCCTGAGCTTCATCCAGAATCATTACGTGGAATTTCTTTTCCTTGTAGGATGCAATATCCTGGCGAAGCAAAGGATAGGAAGTTATCCAAATATCGTGTGTCTCAACTTTTTCTTCCAGCAGCTGGCCTCTTGTTTCCGGATCACCCGAAATTGTTTTGACCGATAGAGAAGGTGCAAAGCGTTCGATTTCTTTTTTCCAGTTGAATACCAGGGAAGCAGGAGTAACTATCAGGGCAGGCTCATCCATATTGCCGGCTTGTTTTTCAGAAAGCAGATAAGCAATACTTTGTAATGTCTTACCGAGACCCATGTCGTCCGCCAGTATGCCGCCGAACCGGTAATAGGATAAAGTTTTCATCCACCGGTAGCCTGTCAGCTGATAATCACGAAGTTCGGCATTCAGACCCTCTGGAAGCTGAATATCGAAGACAGACGGGTTACGGAGACGGCTGATCAACGCGTCAAATAAATCGTTCCGTTCTTTATCACTGGTGTGCAGTACCTCATCAACCTGAATGCTCCGTGCCTGTGGCAGCTGGATGCTGTTGGAATGAATATCCTCAGCATTCAGCTCAAATTCCTCTGCCAAATCCCTGAACCGGTCAAATGCTGAGGAAGTCAGGGATAGAAGAGAACCTTCAGACAATTTATAATAACGCTTCTTTTCGACGATGGCTTTCATGACGTTAGAAACGTCTTCTGAAGTGATCCCTTCCATATTAAATGCGATATCGAGCCAGTTTCCCTGTTCTGCCATTTCAACTACAGGGGACAATTCCGTATCGGAAAATTTCAGGATATTCTGCACTGCCCCAGACAGGTAGACATCCGCATGCTGTTTCAGGTCAGGCAGACGTTCCATCAGGAAAAAGAATATCTCCGCTTCATCGTCCAGGTAGACCCGCTCTCCATCAAACTTGAACTCACCGGATTCAATGATGTGCATGATGGCATTTTCCTCTTCCGTTTCCCGTTGGATAATGACGTCCTCCTGCTGTTTGGAACCAAGGAGGGGGCGGATCAGAATGTCTCCGTAATAAAATCGGAGATCAGCTGCCAAAGCCCCATTGGCAAAATCAAGATAAACCTCTGCCCGAAGCGGCTCTCTAATTAGTGATTGTTCAACAGCTTCAGAATAATGGACATCCGCAATCGAGGAAAGTGCAGGAATCACATCGGAAATGACGCGCTCCATGTATGCGGGTGTAATAATATGACTTCCATTTGAACGGTAAGGCAGCACACTCATGACCGCCTGGTATGTGTCTCTTTCCAGTTTACTTACTTGATAAAATTGTCCGTCTCGATATAAAACTTCATAAGCGGACAAAAACTGGAACTTTTTTAGATCAGCCAGGTGGAGCTGGTAATTTGATTCATCCTTAGTCAGGTGGATGTCCAAGTCAGGAAGATGGTCATGGAGTGACCAATCCGCGAATTCCTGTTTCCCTTCATATAAAACGCTGTCTCGTTGTTTGAGTTCGGCTAGCAGTTTTTTCATATAGGCAGGAGGAATTGTCACCATTTTGCTGTCTTTGGTTCGTTGGCTCCAAAAAGGGTCCTGGTAGAATTGTTCTTGTACCTGCATGTGATTTAGCAGCTGCAAAATTCGGGCATCTTCTTCAGAGAAACGGTGATCCTCCGGACGGTAGCTGAACCTGCTCGTAATCGGGTACGCTTTTTTCTTCAAGTAGTGGTGAATCAGGTCTTCAATATTTTTAATGACATACAGATAATTAAGTCCAAGTCTGATTTCAACTGCAAGCACACTTTTACCCAGTTTATGAATCAAGTGAAGATGATACTGGACTTGCAGCGTCTCTCGTTCATCCTCATATAACTCCGTATCCTGGCGGTTTACAAAGACTTCTGTCAATCTTTTGGAAAAATTGTCCCGATCGATCGGCAGATATTGAGATTCATAAGTCCCGGAAGTTGGTGGTTCAGCCAAGCCATGTTCCTGCAGTGCCCGTTTTCGAATAGCCCATAATACAGCAGCAATATGCTTGCAGCTGTAATAGCTGTCATACGCAGGACATTCGCACTTGGCTTCCAGGTCTTCATTCTCAAAAAAGAAGACCCTTACTTCATAATCCTCCGTTCCCGTGACGACGGCCCGCCACGAATTTATTGTCGGATTAAAGGTGAGGCCATGGACCCTTCCGCCGTTATAATAACGTTTTCCACGTTCAAAGAATGTGTTTCCTGTTATTTTTTTTATATCACTCGGTTCAATCAAATGAGTTTGCATAATTTAGCTTCCTAACTGATTTCATGATTTTAGTATCCATTATAGCAGGGAAACAGAATCTTTTCTCTCCGTCAATAGGGTGAAAATGCATGGGGACTTATGGAGAGGGATATGACCAGTATTAACAAACTCGTCAAATAAAATAAGGCAGAAGAAAAGTGGAGATTAATTCAAAAGTGGTTTGTTGGAAACTAAGAACCTTTTGATGTTTATTTCGAAAAACTAATGCGTTCACGGAAGGACGGATGAATGTTGATTTTTCTAGTAATTCCATGGAAGTAACTCTTTTAGACTGACCACATATTACGTTTAGAACAGCTTACGGTTATTTCATTGTTGATTCCGCGATGAGCGAGAGGTGGTGACGCCTGCGGGTACAGCACGAGCCGAAGATCTACTTGGTCAAGTGATCTTTTTGACCAAGTTAGCTGAGGCCGTGCCCGCGGCAAGCATCCGCCGGCAAGCGATTCGTGAGGATCAACTACAAGCTTTAACAGCTCCATTGGGTTATAAAATGATTTTGTCTATGGGCTTAATCAGTTAAGCTGGAAAAGCGGACTGTGGTATGGTTTATATCTAAAGACAATCTTAGGTATTTTGAATATGTATCGAGAGGAGAATTTGATGGCAGATTTAAAACATGAACTTTCCCATGTTTATTGGATAGGTGGTTCCCCATGTGCCGGAAAAACAACTCTTGCAAGGAAACTGGTTGAGCAGTACGACTTTACCTACTACAAATGCGATGACTGCTATGACGATCATATGTCAAGAAGCGATCCGGAAAACCATCCTTCCATGTTCAAAATTAGGGATTTATCATGGGATGAAGTCTGGTCTGTCCAATTTTGTTCCATTCCTGTAGAAGAACAAGTAGAGGAAGTAATGACTGTTTACGAGGAACAATTTTCTTTAATAGTCGAGGATTTACTATCATTGCCAAAGAAATCAAAGATTTTAGTAGAAGGAGCTGCGCTACTCCCTGACAAAGTCGCACCGTTACTTATGGATCCTAAACAGGCTATTTGGTTTGTGCCAGCTCCGGAATTCCAGGTGAATCACTTTTCTAAAAGGGAATGGATTGACAGAATCCTCCAAAAATACGATGACCCTGAGAAAGCCTTCTCCAATTGGATGAAAAGGGATATGAAGTTTGCTGAACAAATTTCTGAACAAGCAAACCGACTTTCGTTAAAAGAGGTAAAAGTGGATGGCAGTCATTCCATTATGCAAAACTTTGCAACGATAAGAAGCCATTTCTCGCTTTTGTGACATATAGTTTCCGGTTTATTTCATTGGTTAAGTGGGGAGCTCATCACTCTGATAAAATCATTGACGAACCAGTAATAATCGAAAGTTAGATAGATGAAAATATTCTTATCAGCAGGTTCAGCCCTTTCTCTAAAATCAGCTATGGAAGTTCCTCTTCCCTCATCGGTCAGCAGTACATCTACATCTTTTCTGACCACCCGTCCCATCGCAGGGTTTATCATAAGAGAAAGGGTAAGTACATCATGCAGGGGAGCTCCATTTAATCCCGGGATCAATTTTTCATATGCTGCCATATAAAATTGCATAATGTCATCTATGATATTTATCAGCGGATTATTGCTCATCTGCAATATTGTATTGATATGCTCCATGGTAATGATCGCCTTGTTTGAAACGTTCAATGGAACAATATAAAGGTTATCCAGCTTACTCACAAGCAAATTGGATGCTACTGGATCTCCATAAAAATTAGCTTCAGCTGAGGCAGTTACATTTCCGGGGACTAAAAACGCCCCACCCATGATATAAAAGGCGGAGATTTCCTCTGCGATGTTTTCCCCAAGCAGGTAGAGGTTCGCTAAGGATGTATTTCTTCCAACATCCACGATTGTGATATCATCATTTTCTTTGATGATGTTGTACAGCTCCGAAAAATTAGTCAGCTCTCCTGAGAAGCCTTCCGGAGGTTTGATAGGACCTAATCCTTCCGGGCCGTGTATTTCCGGGTAGTAAGTTGGTATTTCGCCGGATAATGGGCTGTTGGCTCCGCCAATTATCGGGATATCTGACCTTCCCGCTAATTCCAACAGATAGGCGATGTTATCGGTGGCTTGTTGTTTCGTAACGTTTCCATAGCTGGATACAATAGCGAGCAGGTCAATCTCAGGATTTAACAAAGCATACATTATGGCAAAGGAATCGTCTATTCCCGGATCTGCAAACAGAATGATTTTTTTCATTGAGCTTTCACCTCCATGATAGAATAGTTGCTTTCTTCCCCGAAAAAAATACTTCGGCCCAAGGTATAGTAATAATACGGATCATTTTCAGATTTTATGAAGTAATATTTTCTTTTCTTCTTCATCAAATCCTATTTTTCTATGGAGTAATAACTGTTTTCACTAAGTAGACACAAATGCCAGCTTTAATTGTGAAGTTTGTCACAATGGTTCTTGCGCGTGCGGAATACAATAGAAGGGAGAAGATGAGGAAATTGATTTACCTGCTTAAGATAGCCATGGTCACACTGCCTCCTCCTCTTTTCAGGAAAATACAACAACTTAAACGAGGTGGAAAACATGATCAAGTTGGCCGTCGTTACAGGAATGATATTGCTGGTCGGTTTGATGACAGGTTGTGGTGTGGAACAGGGAGATACGAAAGCTGGCGAAAAAGGGCAGGTAGAAGCAGTTTCTTCAGACAAGACAGAAGCGATCACTCCACATAAAGGAGTCAACCAGGAGCCGGTACCTTTGGTTGTGGAGAGGGTAGGGGAGAAGGAAGTGAACGTGGAAATGACCGCCCAAATCACAGACATAGAGATTGCTGAGAACCACTTTTATAAAGCCTGGACATTCAACGGGCAGGCCCCTGGACCGGTGGTCATCGTAAAGGAAGGGGATTTGATCAATTTTACATTGAAAAACACTGACCCTTCCATTCCACACAGCATGGATTTTCATGCTGTCCATACGGCACCTTCTAAAAATTTCGCTGATATCATGCCCGATGAACAAGGAACCTTCCGATATACCGCTTCTAAACCAGGTGTGTTTATGTACCACTGTGGTACAAAACCGGTCTTATCGCATATCGCAAACGGCATGCATGGCACCATTATCGTTAAGCCGGAAAATGGTTATCCAAATGATGGGGGCATTGATCGAGAGTTCGTCATACTACAGAATGAATGGTACAAATATAACGACTTAGAGGATTTTGCCAGCGGAGAACCAAGTCATGTAGCTTTTTCTACTAAATCCTTGGATGACAATGGGCGCAACACCAATGGAGACACTTTTACTTTAAAGAAAGAGCCGTTAATAGCAAATGTCGGTGACAGAATCCGTATGTATGTCAACAATGTGGGTCCGAACGAAATGAGTTCTTTCCATGTAGTAGGTACTATTTTTGATGACGTATATATTGATGGAAATCCTTTCAATCATATGCAAGGGCTGCAGACAGTCCTCCTTCCAGCCAGTGGTGGAGCTATCGTTGAATTTACAGTTAAGGAAGCAGGAGACTATCCAATTGTAACCCACCAATTCAATCACGCGGAAAAAGGTGCCGTTGCCATTTTAAGGGTAGATGGGCCTGATGATAAATAAGCTGGCTTCCTGTACAAGCGATTGATTTTACAACGGAACTGTGCTATTTTTCAAGAAGTGGAGTTGTTTTATAAGGAAGATCACTCCTCAGGCTGGATGTCTGGATGGGAGTGGTCTATTTTTTCACTTTAAGAAAGTTTAACTTTGTTAAAGGATTAACCTATAAGTAAAACGAAGGCTTTCGCCATATGAACTTGCCAAGTTTTACTAATGATGAATTTATATAAAATGGAGTTGAATGGACCAATGTGATTTTATATCCTGCCCAACACTAAAAAAATATGTTCAGAAAGATATACAGGAGGATATAAACATGACCATTAATCATGAAATGAATAAACGCCGGACTTTTGCAATTATTTCCCACCCGGATGCCGGGAAAACAACACTGACTGAAAAATTGCTTGTGTTCGGTAATCTCATCCGTTCAGCAGGTACTGTAAAAGGGAAGAAGTCAGGCAAATTTGCGACCTCCGACTGGATGGAAATCGAAAAACAACGGGGAATTTCCGTTACATCAAGTGTAATGAACTTCCCATACCGAGATTACCAGGTTAACATTCTGGATACTCCCGGGCATGAAGATTTCAGTGAAGATACGTACCGGACCTTGACTGCTGTGGACAGTGTCGTCATGATCATTGATGCAACGAAAGGTATTGAGGCTCAGACTCTAAAGCTGTTTAAAGTATGTAAAATGCGGGGCATACCAATCTTTACGTTCATCAATAAATTGGACCGTGAAGGTAGAGAACCATTTGATTTGATGGAAGAGATCGAAGAAGTGCTCGATATCGAAACTTATCCGATGACATGGCCAGCAGGGATGGGCAAACGTTTCAAAGGCGTATTTGATCGTCACCACGAGCAGTTCATCGCGTACACCGGTAATGAAGAAGAAATCAATATTCCCTATTCCGAACTGGAAAACCCTGCTCACAAGGAACTGGTGGAGCATCCGACGTACCAGGAAACCCTTGATGAACTTTTGCTGCTTGACGAAGCTGGAGACCAATTCGACATGGAGAAAGTGATGCGCGGCGAGCAGACACCTGTATTTTTTGGAAGTGCGCTTGCACCATTCGGTGTCGAAGGATTTTTTGATACCTTCATCGATATGGCGCCAGCTCCAGCACCGCGCCGTTCCACAGAGGGAATCGTCTCACCGGATCACCCGGAATTTTCCGGATTCATCTTCAAAATACAGGCGAATATGAATCCGCAGCACCGCGATCGTGTAGCATTTGTCCGGGTCTGTTCAGGAAAATTTGAACGTGGTATGAACGTGACGCTCGGCAGGACCGGGAAATCATTTAAGCTTGCTCAATCCCAGCAATTTGTCGCTTCCTCAAGAGGAACGATAGATGAAGCCTACGCCGGCGATATTATCGGAATTTATGACCCGAATGTCTACCGTATCGGCGATACAATTTTAACTGGAAAAACAACCTTTGAATACGACGAATTACCGCAATTCCCGCCCGAGGAATTCAAAAAAGTGACCGCCAAAAACGTCATGAAATCCAAACAATTCAAAAAAGGAATTGAACAGCTTGTCCAGGAGGGCGCCATCCAACTTTTCAAGCGTTACCGATTCGAAGATTACATCCTCGGAGCTGTAGGCCAGCTGCAATACGATGTATTTGAGTACCGCATGAAAAACGAATATAACGTCGAAGTAGAATTGCAGCCACTGGGAGAACGGCTTCCGCGCTGGCTGAGAGAAGACCAGGTAGATGAATCTTTATTCGATGAACGAAACATGTTAGTGAAAGATCGCGAAGGCAGCCCAGTCGTCCTCTTTAAAAACGACTTTTCCCTGCGCTGGTTCAAGGATAAAAACCCGGATATCGAATTAATTGACCTGTTCGAAGTTAATCAATATGACCAGAATTACAGTGGCTAGCAGCCTATTCGGAAGTGACACCCAAAAGCGGGTGTCACTTTTTTGTTTTATAACGAAAAAGCGAGAAGCGGGGCGGTCAGGGCGGGAAATACGCGGAAGAGGTGGTAGAATCAGCGGAGGCAGGCGAAGAATCAGCGGACCAGCGCGGTAAATCAGCGAAAGAGGCGAAGAATCGGCGGACGGGCACAGGAAATCACCGGAGGCAGGAATAAAACGTACTCAAAGCTCAAATACAGTCTCAGCAGCGGGTGTTTTACCGGAAAACAATTCCAGGAGCATATCTCGAATATTTGTTCGTATTCATGTTAAAATCAGTTATTATTGTGGTAAACTAGTCTTGTACATTCTAGGAACGGAGGTTGCATGGTGGAGAATAAATTCGAGCTTGTTTCGCAGTATCAGCCAGAGGGGGACCAGCCCCAGGCAATCAAGGAATTGGTGGATGGAGTCAACCGTGGAAAAAAGCACCAGACATTGCTGGGTGCAACTGGTACTGGTAAGACGTTCACCATGTCCAATGTGATTCAGCAGGTCAATAAGCCTACGCTTATCATTGCACATAATAAGACGTTGGCTGGTCAGCTATATAGTGAGTTTAAGGAGTTTTTTCCGAATAATGCTGTTGAATATTTTGTCAGCTATTATGACTACTATCAGCCGGAGGCGTATGTCCCTTCTTCGGATACGTTTATTGAGAAGGATGCGAGTATCAATGATGAGATTGATAAGCTGCGCCACTCGGCCACATCCGCTTTATTTGAGCGGAACGATGTCATTATTGTTGCGAGTGTATCGTGCATCTATGGCTTGGGTAATCCGGAAGAATATAAAAGCCAGGTGCTTTCTATCCGGGTAGGGATGGAAAAAGAACGGGACGACCTGCTTAGAGAACTTGTTGATATTCAGTATGCGCGTAATGATATTGATTTCCAGCGTGGTACGTTCCGAGTTCGAGGAGATTCTGTGGAAATCATTCCGGCTTCCCGGGAAGAGCACGCAATGCGGGTCGAGTTTTTTGGAGATGAAATCGACAGGATTAGAGAAATTGATGTGCTAACTGGTGAAATCATCGGCGACCGTGAGCATGTTGCCATTTTCCCGGCATCCCACTTCGTAACCCGGGAAGAAAAAATGAAGATTGCAATCAAGAATATTGAAAGAGAACTGGAAGAACAGCTTAAGAAGTTCCGCGATGATGGTAAATTACTGGAAGCCCAGCGTTTGGAGCAGCGGACGAATTATGACCTGGAAATGATGCGGGAGATGGGTTTCTGTTCTGGAATTGAAAACTATTCCAGACATTTGACGCTTCGGGATGCTGGGGCAACTCCTTATACCCTTCTCGATTATTTTCCGGAAGATTACCTGATGATGATCGATGAGTCTCATGTCACACTGCCGCAGGTTCGCGGTATGTATAACGGGGACCGGGCACGTAAGCAGGTTTTGGTAGATCACGGATTCCGGCTTCCATCTGCTCTGGATAACCGTCCGCTGATGTTTGAAGAGTTTGAAGAAAAATCTCATCAGCGCTTGTATGTATCTGCAACACCGGGGCCGTATGAGCTGGAACATACTCCGAAAATGGTCGAGCAGATCATTCGTCCTACCGGATTGCTTGATCCGGTCATCGATGTAAGGCCGATTAAAGGCCAGATTGATGATCTGATTGGTGAGATCAACATGCGTAAAGAGAAGAATGAGCGGGTATTGGTTACTACCTTGACGAAAAAAATGTCCGAGGATTTGACCGATTATCTGAAAGAGATCGGAATCAAAGTCGCTTATCTCCATTCGGAAATAAAAACACTGGAGCGGATTGAAATCATCCGCGATCTCCGTGTCGGTAAGTATGATGTTCTTGTAGGAATCAACCTTCTTCGTGAGGGGCTCGATATACCGGAAGTTTCTCTTGTGGCGATTCTTGATGCGGACAAAGAAGGTTTCTTGCGTTCTCACCGTTCTCTCATACAGACAAGTGGACGAGCAGCACGTAATGAGAATGGGCAAGTCATCATGTATGCCGATAAAATTACCGATTCCATGGGTGCTGCCATTGAAGAAACTCAGCGTCGCCGAGAAAAGCAAATTGCCCATAACGAAAAGTATGACATTACGCCGAAGACAATTAAGAAGGAAGTACGGGATGTCATTCGTGCGACAATGGCTGCTGAAGAGGAAGAAAGTTACGAAGCAGCACCGAAACCTTCTGAAATGAGCAAAAAAGAGCGCGAGCAGACAATTGAGAATATGGAAAAAGAAATGAAGAAAGCTGCACGGGAACTTGATTTTGAGCGTGCTGCAGAGCTTCGTGACGTACTTCTGGAACTTAAAGCGGAAGGATGATGGCGCAATGGCCAGCAAAACAATCAGTATTAAAGGGGCAAGAGCCCATAATCTTAAAAATATAGATGTGGAAATACCTAAAAACAAGCTTGTTGTATTGACCGGGTTGTCAGGGTCAGGGAAATCATCCCTGGCCTTTGATACCGTCTATGCGGAAGGACAACGCAGGTATGTGGAATCATTATCTGCTTATGCACGTCAATTCCTCGGTCAGATGGACAAGCCGGATGTCGATGCAATCGAAGGGCTGTCACCGGCGATTTCCATCGATCAGAAGACGACAAGCCGTAATCCAAGATCGACGGTCGGGACGGTGACGGAAATCTACGACTATTTGCGTTTGTTGTTTGCCAGAGTCGGCCGCCCGACCTGTCCAAAGCACGGAATTGAAATAAGCTCACAGACAGTTCAGCAGATGGTCGACCGAATTCTGGAATATGAAGAACGGACGAAAATGCAAATTTTGGCACCGGTTGTTTCCGGACGAAAAGGCGAACATGTTAAAGTTTTTGAAAAGCTTCAGCAGGAAGGGTATGTCCGTCTTCGTGTTGACGGTGAAATGCGTGAGATTTCCGAGGAAATAAACCTTGAAAAAAATAAAAAGCATTCGATTGAAGTAGTTGTGGACAGGATTGTTGTCAAGAAAGGCGTGGAATCACGGTTGTCTGATTCTCTGGAGACAGCACTGCGGCTTGGTGAAGGCCAAGTGATCGTCGATGTTATTGGTGACGAAGAACTGTTGTTCAGCGAAAATCACGCCTGTCCAATTTGCGGCTTCTCCATTGGCGAGCTTGAACCAAGGATGTTTTCCTTTAACAGCCCGTACGGTGCCTGTCAGCGGTGTGACGGGCTCGGAACACAGCTGGAAGTTGACCTTGACCTCGTGATTCCTGACTGGACATTATCTTTACATGAAAACGCGATTGCGGCGTGGGAACCAAATAGCTCGCAGTACTATCCTAAGCTGTTGGAAAGTGTTTGTACTCATTACGGGATTGATATGGATATCCCTGTAAAGGATATTCCTAAGAAGCAGATGGATAAAATTCTTCATGGGAGCGGAAATGAAAAAATCTACTTCCGCTACGAGAACGATTTCGGCAGGATTAGGGAAAATCATATTTACTTTGAAGGGGTACTTACCAATATTTCCCGCCGTTACCGGGAAACAAGCTCGGATTTTATTCGCGAGCAAATGGAAAAATATATGGCCCAAAAGCCTTGTCCAAAGTGTAAAGGGAATCGCTTGAAGGAAGAAGCGCTGGCTGTCCTCATTAATGGCAGACATATCGGCGAAACCACGGCTTTTGCCGTTACGGAAGCAAAAGAATTTTTCGAAAGCCTGGAGCTTTCCGAAAAAGAAGAACAGATTGCCAGAATGATTCTGAAAGAAATATGTGAGCGGCTGACATTCTTGATCAATGTCGGTTTGGATTATCTGAACCTTTCCAGGGCGGCTGGAACGCTATCCGGCGGTGAAGCGCAGCGTATCAGGCTTGCTACCCAGATAGGTTCTGCTTTGACTGGGGTACTTTATGTTCTTGATGAGCCTTCGATTGGATTGCATCAGCGTGATAATGATCGCTTGATTTCCACACTTCAACGGATGCGTGATCTTGATAATACGTTGATTGTAGTAGAACATGATGAAGATACGATGCTTGCTGCGGATCACCTTATTGACATCGGCCCTGGTGCTGGTGCTCACGGTGGAGAGATTGTCGCCCAGGGTACACCTAAACAAGTGATGAAGGACCGAAAGTCATTGACCGGTCAATATCTGTCTGGAAAGAAATTCATTCCGCTGCCTCATAAACGTAGGCAGCCGGACGGACGTTTCCTTGAAATCAAGGGTGCAGAAGAGAACAATTTGAAAAAAGTAAATGCACAGATTCCACTCGGTCTGTTTACTGCTGTAACAGGCGTATCGGGGTCAGGTAAAAGCACCCTCATTAATGAAATCCTTTATAAATCCTTATCGATGAGACTTCATCGGGGTAAACAGAAACCAGGGAAGCATAAGGAAATCAAAGGCATCGATCAGCTGGAAAAAGTAATCGATATAGACCAGTCTCCGATCGGCAGAACGCCGAGATCTAACCCGGCTACGTATACGGGTGTATTCGATGATGTCCGGGACGTATTTGCTCAGACAAATGAAGCGAAAATCAGAGGCTATAAAAAAGGCCGTTTCAGCTTTAATGTCAAAGGCGGCCGTTGTGAAGCCTGCCGCGGGGATGGGATTATCAAAATTGAAATGCATTTTCTGCCGGATGTCTATGTGCCTTGTGAAGTATGTCATGGGAAACGTTACAACCGGGAAACGCTAGAAGTGAAGTATAAAGGAAAAAATATTGCTGAAGTACTTGGAATGACTATTGAAGAAGCCCTCGATTTCTTCAGTAATATCCCAAAGATCAGGCGGAAGCTGCAGACGATCTATGATGTCGGCCTTGGCTATATTAAACTCGGGCAGCCAGCGACGACATTGTCTGGCGGGGAAGCGCAGCGAGTCAAGCTTGCCAGTGAATTGCACCGCCGTTCTACAGGAAAGTCATTCTATATCCTGGATGAACCAACCACCGGCCTTCACGTTGACGATATCGCTCGTCTCCTGGAGGTGCTTCAGCGCTTGGTTGATAATGGAGATTCTGTCTTGATCATTGAGCATAACCTTGATGTCATCAAAGCAGCTGACCATATTCTCGACCTTGGTCCAGAGGGAGGAGAAAAGGGTGGCCAGATTATTGCAACAGGCACTCCGGAAGAAGTTGCCGAGCAAGAAGATTCCCATACCGGCCATTATTTAAAGCCTGTACTGGAGCGTGATCGTGCCAGGATGAAAGAGCGTATGAACGAAAAAGAAAAAGTTGCCAGATGAGTGCATCTTTTGACGGAGCAGGCTGGTATTCTGTATCGTAAACAGGAGATTGTTTAACGGGAGGAGTCTTGCACAATGGAAGCAATAGATCGAGAAAAGGTGCAACAAGCCATCAACCAATTTGCAGGAAAAGATGTATATGTACATTTAGAGACCACAAATGGCGCATATGCAAGTCATTTTGATGAAAATGCTTATAATGTAGGGGCTTTTATAAGAAATGCCCATGTAAAATATGAGCATGGAAAAATAGTTGGGACAGGCGGTTCCTACCGAATCGGCTTGAAACTTGACCTTGGTTGGGTCTATGCGGAAGGTGTCACCGATTATGAAGTGGATGATCAAAACCGTCTCCTAATGGCGGGTCACGACCGGGAAGGCAGGCTTATGGTAGCCCTGGAAATAAGTGAAACTCCTTTCACCCATGAGTCAAAGGAGGATTAATATGTCACATGAACATGTCGTAGTCATCTACCCCCATCCTGATGATGAATCATTCGGAGCTTCAGGGACGATTTCCAAATACCGCGAGCAAGACATCCCGGTCACCTACTTGTGCGGAACACTCGGAGAAATGGGTCGTAATATGGGGAGTCCCACATTTGCCAATCGTGAAACCCTGTCCACTTTTCGAAAAGAAGAATTGAAGAAGGCTTGTAAAGCACTTGATATTGATTACCGACTGCTCGGTTATCGGGATAAAACCCTGGAATTCGAGCAGCGAGAGCAGGTAGCCGCCCACCTGAAAGAGATATTGCAAGAAATACGTCCAACGTTGGTGATTACCCACTACCCGGGCTATGCGGTCCATCCGGATCACGATGCACTCGGAGCAGCTGCAATTCAAGCAGTAGCTGACATGGAAGAGGATGTCAGGCCTGAATTGTGGGCTCAGGCAATTGCTACCAATTTTGAAAAGACATTAGGAAAGCCGGATATCATTCATGATGTAAAGCCTTACTGGGATAAAAAAATGGCAGCTATTGAAACCCATTTATCCCAAGCGTCCGGAATGATGAGTTTGATCAAAAACAAGCCAGACTTCAATGAAAATGAGGAACTCGAACATTTACGGTATGAACGTTTTTATCGCTGGAAACTTGAAGAATGACCAAAATCACCCTGTCATGTCGGCCAAAGTATGCTGACATGATGGGGTGATTTTTTTAATCAGTAAGTACCGAACATCAGATGATTTTCGAGGTATAATTAAGGGAAAGGTGCCTATGCAGGCAGAAAGGGGCGACAAGTTATGGAACAGGAAAAATTGCAGGTATTAAAGATGATTGAAGAAGGTACCATCACAGCAGAGGAGGGAGCTGAGCGTCTCAAGCAATTGGAGCACTCCGTCTCGACAGAAGTAAAATGGGAAGGCCGGGATAAACAATCAGAACAAAAACAAGCTCCGAAAAAGAAGCGAAAGCTTTTCGGCTATATGGAACAGGCATTCACCAAGCTGAAAACCGCTGATTTGGACCTTAACTTTGGAGAGTATACAGTTGTCTCCCATATTTTTCAAAATGAAGGGGATCCGTTTGATAATATAGCAGTTTCTGTCCCGAACGGATCGTTAGAAGTGAAATCATGGAAAGAACCATCGGTGCGTTTGGAATGTGAGGCCAAGGTCTACCAGACGGAGGATTCAAATAAAGCAAGACAGCAATTCTTAAATGATGTTGACTTTAAAGTTGCTGACGAGTCGCTTCACTTCGCCCTAACCTCTAAAAAAATGAAAGTGGATATTACCCTTTATGTGCCCGAACAGCAATATCAAAGGTTATTTGTAAAGCTATTCAACGGATCGATAACTGCTGAAAACCTGTCTGTTCGTGATTCGGATCTAAAAACCACCAATGGCTCTATTTTGCTCGATAGCATGACCGGTCAAAATGCGGATACAGAAACATCAAACGGTTCTGTCCAAGTAAGGAAAAGTGCTTTGGAAAATATAGAGGCTGATACCGTAAACGGTTCCGTCAAGCTGAGTGGAGACTTTGGCAAAGTTGATGCTTCCGCGATTACCGGAAGCGTTACTTGTGAATACTACGGTGGAAAAGCACACACCGGCTTTTTTCAGACTACAACCGGCAGTGTGAAGGTTCACCTGCCGCATAATGTCAAGGTGGATGGAAAGCTGAAAACGAGCATGGGAAGCCTGAACTGCAACATGGATAATGCCAAAATCTATAAAGAGAAAAAAGAAATGGTGAAAAAAGAGCTTTCTTTCACAATCAATGAAACGCATGAGAACGTATACCATTTAGAGGCAGAAACCAAAACTGGTTCCGTTACCGTCCAATAACAGAAGGAGGGTTAGCCATGGAAAAGAAATTGGCCAGATCAAAGACTGACCGTATGCTGGCTGGTGTCCTAGGTGGGGTCTCGAATTATTTCAATGTGGATTCGACATTGGTGCGCCTGGTGTATGTCGTTTTGACCATACCCGTTGCGCCGCTGATTCTCGTCTACATTGCCGCTATTTTCATTATGCCGAATGAAAGGGGAGTGGAATAATGAAAAGCTGGCTGCTTCATATCATTGTCAATACAATCGCAATCCTGATTGTTTCCTTCCTGTTCGATGGCGTAGTAATTGGTGGCATCTTTGGTGCATTGTCAGCTGCATTTATCTTGTCCATTCTGAATGCAATCGTCCGACCGATTTTAGTAGTTCTGACATTGCCGATTACGATTCTTTCCCTTGGATTATTCCTGTTCGTTATCAATGCCATCACGCTCCTGCTGACGGACGCAATTCTTGGAAGTATTTTTGAAATAGCGGGCTTTTTCACAGCAATACTTGCAGCGATCGTTATATCTCTGCTTAACTTGCTTTTGAACAGTTTTATTAAAAATGACTGAAAAAGTTATTCCAGCTTGTAGAGAAACCACTTGGATATTTCGAAGCTGCTGAAGAACTGCCAACTTTTTGAGTTAGGGATTAAAAAAATAACCGGATGGAACGATTAATCTTTCCATCCGGCTATTATTGTTATAAATAAGAGGCTTTCTTCCTCCATGAGTTTCAATATTTTTTAAATTGACGGTAAAGACCCCGCAATTTTATGTATTGTTTCCATTGTACAAAAATGAGTGATTTGCTTTGATAAAACAAAGCAAATCACTCTTTTTATTTTTACCTTTGTTTTTACACAATGAGCGTTCAGTGGTGACGACTGCAGGAACACCGCGAGCCGAAGATCCACTTGGTCAAGTGATCTTCTTGACCAGGAAGGCTTGAGGCCGTGACCCCGGCAAGGATACACCGCTAAGCGATTCGTGAAAATCAATAGACTTTATAAGCTTTTTTAGATCAAAAAGGACTTTTTCAGTGGCCATTGCAAGCTTTTCGTTTTCTATTTGACTGTTTCTTACAGGAGTGGACGTTTTATGGACAAGAGGAATGGAAAAAATGCTACAATAGGATACAGTGATTGAGATGATATAAAGGAGGCTGCGACATGGCTAAAGTTCGTACTCAGGATCTGTTGGATCGCTTTGATCTTGAAATTGTTACTGGTGAAGACGGTGTCCACCGTGAGATACATATGAGTGATATTTCCCGACCTGGCGTAGAAATCACTGGTTACTTTAAGTTCTATTCAAAGGACCGTCTCCAGTTGCTGGGGAAAACTGAGCTTTCGTACTTCAATGAATTAACCACGGAAAAACGACGTGATCGGGCAGAAAAATTGTGCACGGATATTACACCAGGGATCGTCATTACACGAGGTATGGATATTCCGGAAGAACTGTATCATGCCGCCAAGGAAGCCGGGGTACCCTTAATGCGTTCCCCTTACAAAACGACACGGGTGATCAGCCGATTAACAAACTTTTTGGAAACAAAATTTGCTCCATTCACTGCAATCCATGGGGTATTAGTAGATATTTATGGGATTGGGGTAATGATTACCGGGCAAAGCGGTGTCGGTAAGAGTGAGACAGCTCTGGAGCTGGTGAAGCGAGGACATCGGCTTGTAGCAGACGATAGCGTCGAGATTCGCCAGGAGGACTTTGATACCTTAATTGGAAATAGTCCCCCATTGATTGAACATCTGCTTGAGATACGGGGACTTGGCATTATCAATGTCATGACTTTGTTCGGGGCAGGGGCGATACGTAATTATAAACGTATTTCCATGGTCATTAATTTGGAGCTTTGGGACCAGAAAAAGCAGTATGACCGACTTGGACTTGATGAGGATACCATGCGTATTATGGACGTTGATATTCCGAAAGCGACGATACCAGTGCGCCCTGGGCGGAACCTGGCTGTCATTATTGAAGTAGCAGCGATGAATTTCCGTCTGAAGCGAATGGGGGTTAATGCTGCCGAGGAGTTTTCCCAAAGGCTGACTAACGTAATCGATAAAGATAAACATTTGGAAGAATAGGATGGGATAGTTGTGAGGTGTAGTGCTGAACCGTTAAGTCGTGTATTTTTAGAACTCGGTCCACTGACCGTGTATTGGTATGGGGTAATCATCGCATTTGGTGCTTATCTTGGCCTTTGGCTTGCTATCAGGGAAACAGAGCGTCTCGGACTGAAAAAGGATCTGATGATTGATGGTGTTGTCATTGCCATTCCTGTCGCTATCATATCGGCGCGTATTTATTATGTCCTATTCGAATGGGAGCGGTATACAGGAGGAAGATGGTGGGACGTTTTTGCTATTTGGGAAGGCGGCATAGCTATTCATGGAGCTTTAATCGGGTCTGTTATCACCGCCATCATTTATGCAAGAGTAAAGCAGATCTCTGTATGGATGCTGCTGGATATCGCCGCCCCGAGTATTCTATTAGGACAGGCTATTGGCCGTTGGGGAAATTTTATGAACCAGGAAGCACATGGCGGCCCAGTTTCAGAAAGTTTTTATAATAGTTTCATGCAATACTTACCAGCATTTATTAATAATCAGATGTGCATTGATGGAACACTTTATCACCCAACGTTTCTATACGAATCGGTATGGAATTTCCTTGGTGTAGTATTGTTAGTGGTGTTAAGGCGTTATAATCCATTACGAGGAGAAGTGTTCTTAAGCTATGTTATCTGGTATTCTTTCGGCCGATTCTTCATAGAAGGGATGCGTACAGACAGTCTCTACCTGTTTGGAGAAATCCGAACAGCCCAGGCAATTTCTGTCGTATTAATTATCTTTGCAGTAACGGCAATCATCTATCGTAGAAAGACAAATCTTGCAGATAAGCACTATAACGGCAAAAAAGCAAAATAGAGGGGGAGCTACCGTGACAGGAATATTACAGCGTGGATGGATACAAGGCTTGAATGTAACATGGACATTAGGAAAAGTGATTTTTCCTGTTACATTGATTGTCACTATCCTGCGATATACACCGATTCTCCCTTGGGTCATCGACCTGATTGCTCCAGTAATGAAATTTCTTGGGCTTCCCGGTCAGGCGGCAGTTCCCCTTGTTCTCGGCAACTTTTTGAATCTCTATGCAGGAATTGCAGCCATTATTTCCTTTGATTTTACCGTTAAAGAGGTATTCATCCTGGCAGTGATGCTATCGTTTTCGCACAATCTTCTTATTGAAACCACAGTCGCATCCCGGGTCGGGGTCGGCTGGTGGTTTGTTATCGGGATACGACTGGGACTTGCATTTATCTCAGGACTGACTATCAACATCGTGTGGAACGGTGGAGGTGACCAGGCAGACTATGGCCTTACTCCTCAGACAAATAGCATGCCTCAAGGGTGGGGGGAAATCATTGTCCAAGGGCTGCAGACAGCACTTATGGGTATAGTCCAGTTGGCATTGATTGTCATTCCACTGATGATCTTCATGCAATATTTGCGTGAAAAAGGCTGGCTCAACATTTTTTCAAGCTGGGTTGCCCCTTTTACAAAATTTTTAGGTATGGAACGTAATACTTCCATGACACTCGCAGCAGGTCTTACTATTGGTCTGGCCTACGGTGCAGGATTAATGATCCAGGCAGTTAAAGAAGACGGAGTATCAAAAAAAGATATGTACCTGGCAATGATATTCCTTGTTTCCTGCCATGCTGTCATAGAAGATACATTGATTTTCATCCCGCTTGGAATCCCAGTTCTGCCACTGCTTGCTTTTCGTTTGGTAACAGCTATTTTATTGACAGCAGCAGTTGGTTTCATTTGGAACAGGCTACAACAGGAAAGAGAGGACACACTCCATGAACGTAAATACAATTCTTTTTGATTTAGATGGTACTTTGATTGATACGAATGAGCTGATTATTGAATCCTTTATGCATACAACTAAAGAATATGGCAGACGCCCCTACTCAAGAAATGAAATTCTGACTTTTATCGGACCCCCGCTTAGGGATAGCATGGAAAAAATCGATCCGGAAAAAGTGGAGGAGTTGGTAAATGTTTATCGGGAACATAACATCAGTCATCACGATGATTTTGTTGAAGCCTATCCGGGCGTTGTCGAAACGATTCAGGCACTGCGTGAGAAAGGGTACCGACTTGGCATTGTTACAACGAAAATGAGACAGACTGTTAATATGGGACTGGAACTGACTGGGCTGAACGGCATGTTTGAGGTCGTCGTTACACTTGATGATGTCGTTAACGCCAAGCCCCATCCAGAACCAATTGAACAGGCCATGGCTGCATTGAATGCAGAGGCAGCTGAAACATTAATGGTTGGGGATAATACCCATGATATCCTTGCAGGAAAAAATGCCGGAACGAAAACAGCTGGAGTGGCATGGACCATCAAAGGCAGGGAGATTTTAGACGAGCTTAATCCTGATTATATGCTGTTGGAGATGCAAGATTTATTGGATATCCTAGGAGGATGATTCATGCGCAGGACGGAACGGCATCGTGTCGAAAATGCCAACTCGCTTTGGCATATCTATAAGACGGTTCCTTTTTTAAAAGTGGTGAAAAATTTTGCCGTTATACAGCTGGCAAGATATACGCCATTTTTACAGGTGAAAAATCAGTTATATCGGAAATTTTTAAAGATGGATATCGGAGAACAGACTGCTTTCGCCTTAATGGTAATGGTGGATATTATGTTTCCGGAAAAAATCTCCGTCGGTAAAAATAGCGTCATAGGGTATAACACCACCATCCTTGCTCATGAATATTTAATCAAAGAATACCGACTTGGCGATGTCTGTATCGGAGATGAAGTGATGATCGGGGCAAATACAACCATCCTTCCAGGTACAACGATTGGAGATGGAGCAATCGTTTCTGCAGGTACATTGGTACATAAAGACGTTCCTGCTGGATGCTTTGCAGGTGGTAACCCGATGCGGATCATCTATACGAAAGAGGAAATGGAAAAGCGAAAAGCAAACGATCTCTTTTTTCAAGACCAGGAGGGGGGCGGCTATGATTGATCAGACGGTACTTCCTGCGGTGAAGAATATGAAAGACTTCCAATCCCTGCTTGAAAGTGATACCCGCTACATTGTTATTCTAGATTCCCGTATTGCTCTGCTTAAAAGTATGGTGAAATATTGTCGGAAATATAATAAGAAAATTTTTCTCCATACCGATATGATCCAGGGGTTGAAAACGGATGAGTATGGTATGGAATTTCTAGGACGGGAAATCAAGCCGGACGGTGTCATTTCTACAAGAATGAGCGTAATCCGACAGGCTAAAAAATACAATATGACCGCTATCCAGCGCATGTTCCTGATTGACAGCCATGCCATCGATTACAATATGAAACTCATTAAACGGACAAAACCTGAGTACGTGGAAGTGCTGCCGGGTGTCCTTCCAGATCAGATCGCCCGTATTAAAGCAGAATTACATATTCCCATCATTGCTGGCGGGCTGATCCGTAACAAGAATGAAATTGACCAGGCGTTAGAAGCTGGAGCATCAGCTGTATCCACCTCCCGCTCTGATTTATGGCAATTTGATTGACACCGTTTTCATTTTTTAGTAGTTTAAACTATATACAAGTTAAGATAGTGGCTGGAGAAACGGAGATCCACACATCTGCATAGTCAGCAAGCGCTGAAACGCAGTTGGTGTGGATTTTTTTACCCTTTAAAAAAGTCTAACTTTGTTAAAGAGTCAAAGTAAAAGTGAAACTAAGGCTTTCGCCATAAGGTCTTGACGACAAGCCAAGTTTCTCTTATTGCCGGGTAAGGCAGGAATATAGACTTTCCGCTTCGAATGGGCTACATAGTAGAACAAATATCAGAGGAGGACATGGGGAATGGAAAAATACATTTTATCATTGGATCAGGGAACCACTAGCTCCCGGGCGATTTTATTCAACCATGCCGGAGAAATTGTACAGACAGCACAAAAGGAATTCCAGCAATACTTCCAAAAACCTGGCTGGGTGGAGCATGATGCAGGGGAAATCTGGACATCAACACTTGCCTGTATTTCCGATACATTGACCAGAGCGCAAATCGAGCCCGAACAGGTAGCAGGAATCGGAATTACCAACCAGCGCGAAACAACGGTCGTTTGGGATAAAAATACTGGCCGACCTATTTATAAAGCTATTGTATGGCAATCCCGCCAGACACAGGATATATGTAATAGACTGCGTGAGCAAGGGCATAACGAGACATTCCGGGATAAAACAGGGCTGCTGCTCGATCCTTATTTTTCGGGAACAAAGGTTAAATGGATACTTGATAACGTAGAAGGAGCCAGGCAGAAAGCAGAAAATGGCGAGCTGTTATTTGGAACGATCGACTCATGGCTTGTGTACAAGTTGTCAGGAGGGAAAGCTCACATTACCGATTATTCCAATGCTTCACGGACGTTGATGTATAATATCTACGAACTGGAATGGGATCAGGAGCTTCTTGATATTTTAGGAGTGCCAGAAAGCATGCTTCCGGAAGTGAAACAGTCATCGGAAGTGTACGCGAAAACAGTAGACTATCATTTCTTCGGTGAAAATATTCCGATAGCTGGAATAGCAGGAGATCAGCAGGCGGCGTTATTTGGACAGGCTTGTTTTGATAAAGGCATGGGAAAAAACACTTATGGTACAGGGTGTTTTATGCTGATGAATACCGGGGAAAAACCGGTTGTTTCAGAAAATGGCTTGTTGACGACCCTTGCATGGGGAGTGGACGGTAAAGTGGAGTATGCCCTTGAAGGCAGTATATTCGTAGCAGGTTCAGCAATTCAATGGCTGCGAGACGGGTTGAAAATGATTGAAAGCTCCCCTCAAAGTGAGGATTTTGCCCGTAAAGTTGATTCCACTGACGGAGTTTATGTCGTTCCTGCTTTTGTCGGTCTTGGAACGCCTTATTGGGACAGTGAGGCGCGGGGATCGGTGTTTGGCATTACTCGTGGCACCTCCAGGGAGCATTTTGTCCGTGCTACACTGGAGTCGCTCGCCTATCAGACAAAGGACGTGGCTGATGCAATGGCAGACGACTCCGGTATTGACTTGAAACAGCTTCGTGTGGATGGCGGCGCAGTGAAGAATGATTTTCTGATGCAATTTCAAAGTGATATTCTTCAAGTTCCTGTTGAGAGGCCGAAGGTAAATGAAACGACTGCCTTGGGTGCCGCTTATCTCGCAGGACTTGCTGTCGGCTTTTGGGAAAGTAAAGAGGAGATAGCTGCCCAGTGGGAAGTGGAAAAAGTGTTTGACGTTGATATGGTGGAATCTGAAAGCGACAGCCTTTACCGGGGATGGCAGAAGGCTGTAGAAGCTGCCCGGGTTTTTAAACCTTAATCATTGCCCAAAGGAAAAAGCCTTGTTATAATTAATGAAGAAGTTAATAGGATTCGGTTGGAGAAACGGAGAGACCACACTTCTTTATAGGTAACAGCTATAAAGATAGTTGTGGTCTCTTTTTATATTGGCTTTTTTTGTACTTTAAGAAAGTTTAACTTTGTTAAAGGAATAAAGTAGAAGTATAACGAAGGCTTTCGCCATAAGGAGTTGGCGACAAGCCAAGTTTATCTAAATGCATTTCCTCTTACATGAATAGGAGATTTCAAGGGTATAAAAATAATAGTAAATGCCAATCGCATCCTAGTTTTAGCAAAAGGAGAGGTTTGAAGTGAGCAAGTTTTCCAGTTATAAACGGCAAGAGGTACTTGGAAATCTGAGCAGTGAACAGGTTGATGTATTAATTATCGGAGGCGGCATAACAGGTGCAGGTCTCGCTTTAGATGCAGCATCCAGGGGAATGCGAACAGCAGTAGTAGAAATGCAGGATTTTGCAGCAGGCACTTCCAGCCGTTCTACAAAATTGGTACATGGCGGTCTTCGTTATTTGAAACAGTTTGAAGTAAAAATGGTAGCAGAGGTCGGAAAAGAACGGGAGATTGTTTATGAAAATGGACCGCATGTAACCACGCCTGAGTGGATGATGCTGCCCTTCCATGAAGGAGGAAACTTTGGTCCATTCACAACCAGTCTCGGCCTTCGGGTATATGATTACCTTGCCGGTGTGAAGAAAAAAGAAAGACGGACGATGCTTACACCTGAGGAAGCTATCGAACGGGAGCCACTAATTAAGCGCGAAAACTTAAAAGGGGCAGGATTTTATGTAGAATATAAAACGGATGATGCCAGACTTACACTCGAGGTTATGAAAAGGGCCGTTGAACACGGGGCATCTGCACTTAATTATGTAAAAGTGGTGGATTTTATTTACCGGGAGGATGGCAATCTTTCCGGAGCTGTCGTTGAGGACCAGATTTCAAATCAACAGTATACTATTCACGCAAAGAAAATAATTAATGCCGGTGGCCCGTGGGTGGATGAGCTGCGGGAAATGGATGGCTCAAAAAAAGGTAAAACCCTGCACTTGACGAAAGGTGTGCATTTAGTATTTGATGCACAACGTTTTCCGCTCAACCAGGCAATTTATTTTGACACGCCAGATGGCCGTATGATATTTGCGATTCCCCGGGACGGTAAAACATACGTCGGCACCACAGATACGGATTACAAGGAAGTCACCTCCCATCCAACAATGACAGAAGATGATCGGAAGTACTTGCTTGAAGCTATCCATTATATGTTCCCAACACTTGAAATTACGCAGGAGGATGTAGAATCAAGCTGGGCTGGACTTCGTCCTCTCATTCATGAAGAAGGAAAAGACCCATCTGAAATATCCCGAAAAGATGAAATTTTCGTATCGGATTCTGGGTTGATTTCTATTGCAGGCGGTAAACTGACAGGATACCGTAAAATGTCGCAGACTGCCATTGATCTTGTGCGTGATATGTTCGCCAAAGAAGAGGGAATTCATTATACCGATTCAGAAACGAAGCATATGCCAATATCAGGTGGCGATGTCGGTGGATCAAAAGGCTTTGAAAAATTTTTAGAGGAAAAAACCAAGGAAGGAATTCGCCTGGGACTAACAGAGGAAGCTGCCAGACACTGGGCTGATATGTACGGATCAAACGTTGATCAGGTATTCAAGTTCTTTGATGAAGAAAAAGGAGAAACAAAAAAATCGGGAAAAGACCCACTTGTCATTGCTATGCTCCGTTATGCAATGGAGTGGGAGGCAGCATATAAACCTGTGGACTTTTTCATCCGAAGAACCGGGGCAATGTTTTTCGATATCGAATGGGTTCATAAGCACAAGGAGCTTGTCATTTCCTTTATGAGCGAAAAGCTTGGTTGGACAGATGCAAAGAGAAAAGAATATACAGAAGAATTGAATCAGCGCTTACAGGAAGCGGTAAAACCGATAGAACAGGTAAAACAATGATCAGGCACTTTGGGGAAAACAAAAAAATCGCCACGGAAATCGAAGGATACTGAAAACTAAAGTTGTAGAAACAAACGGACTGTATGGACATGAAATTCCATACAGTCCGTTTTGTCTTTGGCTAAGGTTTTATAAAAATGGATGGGTGGATAATCCTTCAGGAGCGAGCACAGCTAGGCGATCATATTTTGGTCATACGGCCGAACTTTTGTGATTATTTATCTAATTCGTTGTCCTCGAAGAGAAACAGCTCTTCTACTGGGGTATTAAGCTCCCGGCATATTTTGACGGCTAATTTCAGGGATGGATTATATTCTCCTTTTTCTAAAAACACGATGGTTTCTCTTCTGACGCCAACTCTCCTGGCCAGCTCTGCCTGTGTTAAGGAATAACGTGCCCGCAATTCTTTGATGCGGGTTTTCATTCTGTAAATCCTTTCTTTCTATTCATGTAAAGCCAATTGATCCCAAAAAGGATAACCATTCCAGCCAGACCTGTCATCAGCAGGTCATCTTGATCGAAGTGCTTATGGAAGGCAAGCAGTCCTAACCATAAAGGGAAGGAGTGAAAGTAAGCATTTCCCGCAGCAAACATTTTGATTCTGTTCGAGCGTTCATCGTTGAAGGGAATCCCCTCTCTGTTATCGCGGAGCAATTTAATAAAAACAGGCACAATAACCAGCAGGAATATAACGATCAGGACACCTAAATAATACACTTCCGTCAAATCCCTTGCCTTCCCTAAACCGATGAGCCTAAAAACTAATCCTAAGAGCACTAAGCTGGCAGTTATGCTGACCATCCATAAAAGATGTTTATTTTTCACCGTGGAAACCTCCCGTTAGAATGTTAAAATAATATAACTATATGTTATAAATATATAACATTTAGTGAGGAAGTCAACTACTTTTTTGATGGCTGTATTTTAAAAATCGAACAGATGACAGACGACCAGGTGTAGCAGGGTGTAAAAAAAACAGGTATAGTTAACTTTAATAATAACCGCTTCATAATGTTGAAATTATGGACTTTCAGGGTAGATGTCCAGTAAAAGGTGTTTGACGATGTTTCTTTAATACGCTATCATGTTAGCACGATAAAGGATTTCGAAAATTTTACGGGAGAAAGGATGCACACCATTGGCAAAACGGTTGATGTTTGAAAAGCCACTTGGGATGCGGGATACGCTTCCCTTTTTTTATAACCAGAAAAAGCAGACAATAGAGCTGCTTACAGAAACTATTACAGAGTTCGGTTATGCGTTCATTGATACTCCGTTACTTGAATATTACGAAACTGTTGGCGAAGCGAGTGCAACACTAAATCAGCAATTATTCAAGCTTCTTGACCAGCAGGGTCATTCCCTGGTTTTAAGACCGGATATGACAGCACCGATTGCCCGTGTGGCAGCTTCCCAATTGAGAAACGCAGAGTATCCGCTTCGTCTGGCTTATGATGGCCCGGTTTTTCGTGCGCAGCAGACGGAAGGCGGGAAGCCTGCTCAGTTTGAACAGGTGGGGACGGAATTGATTGGTGATCATTCCTCTTATGGGGATGCCGAAGTGATCGCCCTTTTGATTTTTTCATTGCAGCATGCTGGATTGAAAGATTTCCAAATTACAATCGGGCATATTGGTTATGTACAAGCATTTTTCAGCGAATTTCTACAGAATGATGAGGCGACGATCGAAGAACTGATGGGTTACCTTTATCGAAAGAACTATGTAGGCTACCAGAAGGCGGTTGAGGCTCTGCCTATTCAAAGACAGGAGAAAGAGTCACTAATGGATCTGATGAAGCTCCGTGGAGAGGATGAAATTTTTGATAAAAGCAAGTCCCTGGCACGGAATCAGGAGTGTCTCCAGGCGATCAATGAACTGAAACAGTTGTATCGTATACTAAAGGAGTATCAGGTGGAACAGTATGTCAGCTTTGATTTGAATTTAATCAGTCATATGAATTATTATACCGGAATTCTGTTCGAAGGATATGCACCTGACCTCGGTTCCCTGCTTTGTAATGGCGGCCGTTATGATAAGCTGCTGCCATCCTTTCAATTGAATGCCTCTGCCACAGGATTTGCGATTCACTTAGAGCGCCTTGTGGAAGCGCTTGGTGCAAAAGCTCCTGAAGAGCAGCGAATCGGTGTGATCTTCGATAATGACAGCTTTTCTCAAGGTATAAAACAGGCAGCCGCCCTTAGAAAGGAAGGGAAAAGCGTACTGCTTCAGCATACGGATCAAATTCCAGACTTGGAAAAATTCAAAGCAGAATTAGCAGATACTATTGATTTGACGCAATCAGGAGGTGGTCTTGATGCCTAAACCCTTGACAATTGCCATGCCGAAAGGGCGTATCTTTGAGGAAGCGGCAGGACTGATGCAGCAGGCGGGGTATGATCTTCTTACAGATCAGGAGGATTCAAGAAAATTAATTCTTGATTTTCCCGAACAGAACTTGCGGATCATGATGGCAAAACCGATGGACGTGGTCACTTACGTCGAATATGGGACTGCAGACATAGGAATTGCCGGTAAGGATGTGCTGCTCGAACAGGATAGGGATGTATATGAAGTGCTCGACTTAGGCATCAGTCCATGTTATATCGCGGTTGCGGGACTTCCAGATCAGCCACTTAGCAGAATAGCTCCGAAAATTGCTACCAAATATCCGAAAGTAGCTGCAGATTATTTTCGCGAGCAAGGGGAACAAATAGAAATCATACCGTTGAACGGCTCAATAGAACTTGCACCATTGATTGGCCTTGCGGATAGAATTGTTGATATTGTCTCAACTGGACGTACATTGCGTGAAAACGGGCTGGTCGAGTATGAAAAAATAACGGAGATCACCTCGAGACTTATCGTCAACCCAGTCAGTTTTCGATTAAAAAGCGATGAAATAGATGAAATGGTCAGGCAATTAAGTATAGTCATAGGGGAGGAAGTCAAATGAAGCTGCTCCGTAAAGCAGATATGCAGACTTTTAAGCGCAGTGTCGATGCCGGAACGGAAGAGCAGCGGAAGGCAGTGCAAGCGATCATAGCCGATGTACGGGAACGTCAGGATGAAGCAATTTTTCATTATACGAAAAAGTTTGACGGCGCCATACTGGAAAACCTGAAGATAACCGAGGAAGAAATTACTAACGCCTATCAGGATATGGATGATGAAATGATTGCCGTTTTGCGAGAAGCAGCTGAGAATATTAGAAATTTCCACGAAAAACAGGTCAGGCAATCCTGGTTTAATGCGGAGGAAAGTGGAACGATATTAGGTCAGAAAATCACTCCAATTGATGCTGTTGGTGTCTATGTACCCGGGGGAACTGCTGCTTATCCGTCCTCTGTATTTATGAATGTCATTCCCGCAAAGGCTGCCGGTGTCAACAGAATCGCTATGACAACACCACCTGACGAGAACGGGAATATTCCGGCAGGCGTGCTGGTTGCCGCTGATATAGTAGGAGTGGATGAGATCTATAAAGCTGGTGGTGCTCAGGCTGTGGCAGGCCTTGCATATGGAACAACATCCATACCACCTGTCGATAAAATTGTTGGGCCAGGTAACATTTTTGTAGCGCTGGCTAAGCGGGAAGTGTTCGGGGACGTTGCCATCGATATGATCGCCGGGCCAAGTGAGATTGTCATTCTTGCAGATGAAACAGCGCGTCCTGCTGAAGTTGCCTCTGACTTATTGTCGCAGGCTGAGCATGATGCCCGTTCATCCAGCTTGCTTGTGACCACAAGTGAGGTATTAGCAGAAGGGGTGCAAATGGAACTCGAAAAACAGTTGCAGTCTCTTCCAAGGCAGGAAGTCGCCCTGAAAAGCATCGAAAATTATGGTGCCATCATTTTATGTGAATCACTGAGTGAGGCAGTAGATACGGTCAATGAAATAGCGCCGGAACATCTCGAAATAATAACGGAAATGCCGTTTGACGTCCTGCCATCTATCAAACATGCAGGAGCGATATTTCTTGGCAGGTATAGCAGCGAGCCAATCGGCGATTATTTTGCCGGACCGAATCATGTGTTACCGACTAATGGAACTGCCCGCTTTTCCAGTCCGTTGAATGTCGATGATTTTGTTAAAAAGTCAAGTATCATTTCTTACAGCCGACAGGCGTGGGAGGAAAATCATAAAAAAATTGCCCGTTTTGCCAGAATGGAAGGGTTGGAAGCTCACGCACGGGCAGTCGAGAAGCGGAAGGAGGACGAACAATGACAAGTAACAACAGGACTGCAGCCATTGAGCGAAAAACAAGGGAAACGGATATTGATTTACAGATCAACCTTGATGGTTCCGGATTGCCAGAACTGGATGTACAGGTTCCGTTTATGTCCCATATGCTGGAGTTGTTCTCCAAGCACGGACTGTTTGATCTTACAGTGAGAGGGCATGGGGATATAGAGGTTGATGACCATCATCTCACCGAAGATATCGGTATTTGTCTGGGTCAAGCTTTCCGCCAAGCAGTAGGAGATAAAACAGGCATTAAGCGATATGGTTCCATGACGCTTCCGATGGATGAAACATTAGTGACAGTCGCAGTCGATTTGAGCGATCGCCCGCACCTCGAGTGGAAAGCCGAGCTTCCTGCTTCAAAGTTAGGGACATTTGATACGGAGAATGTATATGAGTTCTTCTGGAAGTTTGCGTTAGAAGCGCGAATTAATCTACATATCGTTCTTCATCACGGTCATAATACTCATCATATCGTCGAAGCGATGTTTAAAGCGCTGGCAAGGTCCCTGGATGAAGCGACGCAGGTAGACCCAAGGATTACTGGAGTACCAAGCACGAAGGGAAGTCTTTAATTATGATTGGAATCATCGATTATGGGATGGGGAACCTGTTCAGTGTCTCCAAGGCACTGGAGCGCCTGCAAGTTCCCTATCAATTTGGCGAACATCCGGAAGAAATAGAACATTGTGATGGTTACATTTTGCCTGGAGTTGGTGCATTTCCGGACGCCATCAAAGCATTGGAAGCACATGGATTCATTCCATTTATTAAGGAAAAGGCAAAAGCCGGTGTCCCGATATATGGCATCTGTCTTGGCATGCAGCTTTTATTTGAAGAAAGCGAAGAGAACGGAGAGACTAAAGGACTAGGTCTGTTACCGGGGAGAATCGTAAAGTTTCCTGGCATTGACGAGGAAGGACATAAATATAAAGTGCCTCATATGGGGTGGAATCGGCTTAATATCCGGCAGCCAGGTCATCCATTGCTCACCGGCATTGGTGAGGAATATGTATATTTCGTCCATTCTTATTATGTATTTACGAAAGACACATCCATTTTACTCTCAACAGCAGATTACCACGTTGAAGTTCCTGGTATTGTCGGGAAGGATTCTTTATTTGCAAGCCAGTTCCATCCAGAAAAAAGCAGCCATGCCGGTATGAAACTGCTGGAGAACTTTTGTAAGCGCATAGTACAGCCACAGGGAGGGCGAGTGTGATGAGTTTTACGATATTTCCTGCCATTGACATGCGGAATGGGAAGTGTGTCCGCCTTGAGCAGGGAGATTTCAATAAAGAAACCGTTTATGGAGAAAACCCATTTGAAGTTGCGAAGCAATTTGCTGAAACAGGTGCTACATGGATTCATATGGTCGATTTAGACGGTGCGAAAGAAGGATCCAGGAAGAATGCGGAGCATGTCATAAAAGTTGCCGAAGAATTAGAATGTCAGGTGCAAATCGGAGGAGGCATCCGTTCAGAACAGGATGTCCGTTTTTATTTGGATAAAGGTGTGGACAGAGTGATCATCGGTTCCCTGGCAATACGTGATCTGCCGCTGACAAAACAGCTGCTGGCAGACTTCGGGGAACAAATTGTCATCGGTATCGATGCAAAAGATGGCTATGTGGCAACAGAAGGATGGCTCAAGCGTTCAGAAGTCGCCGCTGTTGATCTGGGTAAAGAATTGGCAGATGCAGGGGCAGAGACATTCATTTACACGGATATTGCCAAAGATGGAATGCTTTCCGGACCTAATACGAATGAGATTGTCCGACTAGCAGAAGAAACAGATACAGATGTAATAGCTTCCGGAGGTATTAAAGGCATCGAGGATCTGCAGACATTGAAACAGTATCAGGATAGGCATGTCATCGGATCGATTGTCGGCAAAGCGCTTTATACTGGAAAGTTCAGTCTGGCAGATGCTTTGAAGGAGGAAGAGTAATGCTAACCAAAAGGATTATTCCTTGTCTTGATGTCAAAGAAGGACGAGTTGTTAAAGGCATCCAGTTCATTGATATTCGTGATGCCGGTGATCCTGTCGAGCTTGCCAAAGTCTATGATGAGCAAGGAGCAGATGAGCTGGTATTCCTGGACATCTCTGCCAGCCATGAAGGCAGGAAAACGATGATCGAGGTGGTCCGCCAGGTTGCTGCCGAATTGGCTATTCCATTTACAGTTGGCGGGGGAATTGGTTCACTCGAGGATATCAAGGCGATTCTCCGAGCAGGAGCGGATAAAGTTTCGCTGAATTCTGCAGCAGTAAAGCGCCCGGAGCTGATCAGGGAAAGTGCTGATTTTTTTGGTACCCAATGTATTGTCGTCGCGATCGATGCCAAATATGATGCCTCAGTTGATACATGGCGAGTTTACACCCATGGAGGACGAACGGCGACAGATTGGCTTATCGAAGAGTGGGCAAGGGAAGCGGTGAGACTAGGGGCCGGAGAAATCCTGCTTACTTCCATGGACAAAGACGGAGAGAAAACGGGCTTTGACATTAAGCTGCTTCAGGCTGTCCAGGGGGTTGTTAATGTGCCGGTAATCGCTTCAGGCGGAGCCGGAGATGCCGAACATTTCCATGAGGTATTTAAACAGGCGGATGCGGACGCAGCTCTAGCTGCCTCTATTTTTCATTATAAAGAGACATCGATCCAGAATGTGAAAGATTACCTTGCGAAAGAAGGAGTGGTGGTACGATGAACTTGGAAGAAGTCAATTACGATAAGGACGGACTCGTCCCAGCGATAGTGCAGGATGCAAGAAGCAAAACTGTCCTGACCCTTGCTTATATGAATAAGACCTCTTTGCAGAAAACACTTGATCTAGGAGAAACGGTTTTTTACAGTCGTTCCCGCGAGGAATTGTGGCATAAAGGAGAATCGTCGGGGAACACACAAAAAGTTACAAGCATCCATTATGACTGTGATCAGGATGCTCTTCTCGTGCAGGTCATCCCAAGTGGACCGGCCTGTCATAAAGGCGACTATACCTGTTTTTCGGAAAAATTGACGGATAGTCAAGCACAGATACCAGAAAATAGATATGCGATTCTCGATCTCCTCCAAGAAGTGCTGGCCAAGAGAAAAGCTGAAAGTCCGGAAGATTCCTATACGGCAGCGCTATTCCAGGAGGGTGTAGACCGCATCGCTAAAAAAATTGGAGAAGAAGCTGGAGAAGTGATTATTGCTGCCAAGAATAACGATCCGGAAGAACTATCTATGGAGTCAGCAGACTTGTTATTCCACTTGTTCCTTTTATTAACGGATCGAGATGTGCCTTTCGACAAAGTTTTGGATGTTCTTGTGACAAGACACGACAAGTAACCTGTATTAATTTTACGGATTTTGTCAAAATACCTCTATTGCAAGCTTTTTATGTATGATATACTTTCATACGTACTGAAACGTGATAGGAGGATATGTATGCCCACATCTGAAAAGGCAAAAGCAACACAAGCGAATAATAAGGTGATTCCATTCTTACCGACTGGTGAGTTTTATTTCACCCATGGTGTTCAGGCTTTTCAGAAACGAAATTTCCAATCAGCGGAAAAATGGCTGAAGAAAGCGATTGATATGACTCCGGATGAGCCACTCTATTCCTGTCAGCTATCTGTGGTCTATACAGAAGTAGGCTCCTATCATAAAGCGAACCAATTATTGACGGAGGTATTATCCGTCTTCGGAAAAGAATATGTGGACTGTTATTATCTGATTGCAAATAATTATGCCCATCTCGGTTTATTTACGGATGCCAGGAAATATGCAGAAGCCTATTTGGAAAAAACCGAGCAGGGGGATTTCCAGGAGGCAGCAGAGCAGCTGCTTGAATTGTTTACTTCCATCGAGGATGAAGAAGATGATGATGAATGGATGCTGGACGATGAAGATGAACTGTTAGTGTATCAAGAGACGGCACTATATCACCTGGAGCATAAAGAGTGGGATAAGGCTATTGTGCTGCTTGAGGAAATGATGCAATTATTCCCTCATTACACTGCTGCCAGGCATGAATACAGCTTTGCCCTTTTTAAACAGGGAGACGAACAGGAAGCGATCGAGCTTGAACTGCAATGGCTGGAAAACGAGCAGAATAATTTATACAGCCATGTCAACCTGGCGATATTCTACAAGGAACGGAAAGAAATCGAAAAAAGCGAAGCACACATTGAAATTATCCGCAATATCTATCCCATCCATGATCAGCAGAAGCTGTTCATTGCCCAGGCAATGACGAGGACCGGTTATTATCATGAGGCATGCGAAAGGTTCCGCTCGATACGATCGAGAGGTGTCAAACAAGCAAAAGCCTTTTATAAATGGCACAGTATTGCTACGTATCATACCGGTAATCCATCCAAGGCCCTTCACTTATGGGAACAGGGCTGCCGGAAGTATCCGGAAATGAGCGAGGAAGGTGGACCATGGAACGTTTCCTGATTTTCTGGGGATATGACGTTCCTTTTTTTTTGCATGAGCATATTAATAGACGCAAGAGCAGTCTGTTTAATAGGATGATTATGATAAAGCAGATAACAACGGCTAGAGTCATTGTTCAATGAGGGGTGGAAAATATGGAAGAGCGAATTTATGATGTCATCATTGCAGGAGCTGGCCCGGCGGGCATGACAGCCGCTGTCTATACTTCTCGTGCTAACCTCGATACACTTATGATCGAGCGAGGCATTCCGGGCGGTCAGATGGCAAATACAGAAGATGTGGAAAACTATCCAGGCTATGAAAGTATTCTTGGCCCGGATCTATCTAATAAAATGTTTGAACATGCGAAGAAATTCGGAGCAGAATATGCTTATGGCGATATCAAGGAAATCATTGACGGTAAAGAATACAAAACTGTCGTAGCCGGTAATAAAGAATATAAAGCACGTGCTGTCATCATTGGTACTGGTGCTAAATACAAAGAAATCGGCGTACCTGGCGAAAAAGAGCTTGGCGGCCGCGGTGTTTCCTACTGTGCTGTTTGTGATGGTGCATTTTTCCGTGATAAAGAGCTGGTCGTTATTGGAGGCGGCGATTCCGCTGTCGAAGAAGGTGTATACCTGACTCGCTTTGCCAGTAAAGTCACTATCATTCACCGACGCGATGAACTGCGGGCGCAGCCGATTTTACAGCAGCGCGCTTTCGATAATGAAAAAGTCGAGTTCATCTGGGATACTGTTTTAAAATCAATTAATGACAAGGATGGAAAAGTTGGCAGTGTCACGTTGGAAAACAAAAAGACAGGGGAAGAGTACGACTTCAATACGGATGGAGTTTTCATCTATATCGGTATGATTCCATTAAGTGGGCCATTTGCAAGTCTGGGCATCACCAATGACCAGGGTTATATCATCACTGATGAGAAGATGGAAACAAAAGTTCCAGGAATTTTTGCAGCAGGCGATATCCGTGAAAAAATGCTTCGCCAGATTGTCACTGCTACCGGAGATGGAAGTATTGCAGCACAATCTGCCCAGCACTATATCGAGAACCTTATGGAGGAATTGAATACAGTAAAAAATTAGAATATAAAAAGCAGGGATAGCTCGAATAGTAATTGCATCTTAACCCTCCTGTAACACGCCTGAAACAATTTTGGGGTACAATTATTATAATTAATTGACCCCCTTTTAATAGATAAATCTATTTCACACACAGGTGCATGTGCGCCTGTGTATTTTTTTTGGAATTTGCTACATTGTTACCGTAATGCGATTCATAGTATAATAGAGCGAGATGTCCTCGGAAGAGAATGAGGTGACGGAATGCAACGGGTGACGAATTGTATTTTGAAAGTTGACGATAAGATACTGATGTTAAAAAAACCCAGACGTGGATGGTATGTGGCTCCAGGAGGTAAAATGGAACCAGGTGAGTCCATCAAGGAATCAGTAGTCAGGGAATTCAGAGAAGAAACAGGGTTGTCGATAGAGCAGCCTGAATTGAAGGGGTCCTTCACTTTTATTGTCAGGGATGGAAACGAAACAGTCCAGGAATGGATGATGTTCACTTTTTATTGTGAAGATTTTCATGGCAACCTTTTGGGTGAAAGTGAAGAGGGTGAACTCGAGTGGGTGGCTGTGGATGAAGTTTTAAAAAAGCCGATGGCCGAAGGAGATCGTTCGATATTCGAACATATACTTGATAATGATCAGCAAATATACGGAACATTTGTCTATACCCCTGATTACAAGTTGCTTGACATCGATCTTGATCCTGCTGGTGCAGAATGAGCAGTCTTGAAATAAGGGGCTAAAAAGGCCTGTAATTAATAAGGAGAGAAACAAGATATGAAAAAAGAGCAGGAAACACAATTAGTCATCATCACAGGAATGTCTGGAGCCGGAAAAACGGTTGCAGTCCAGAGTTTTGAAGATCTTGGTTTCTTCTGTGTCGATAACTTACCTCCTGCACTGCTTCCAAAGTTTCTTGAGCTAATGAAAGATTCTTCCAATAATATTGAGAATGTAGCTCTCGTAATGGATTTACGGGGAAGGGAATTTTTCGATTCCTTACTTGAAGTGCTTGATAAGCTTGTTGATGAGCCTTGGCTGCAGGAACACATATTATTTTTAGATGCTCAGGACCAATCCCTGGTTTCTCGCTACAAAGAGACGCGTCGTTCTCACCCACTCGCTAAAGAAGGCTTGCCGATGGAAGGGATAAAGCAGGAACGACGGATGCTTGATGAACTTCGAGGCAGAGCACAGACCATTATTGACACAAGTGATCTGAAGCCAAGGGAGCTTAGGGAACAGATTATCGAGACCTATGCGAATACCCAAAAGAAAAGGGAAATCTTCTCTGTCCAAATGGTTTCGTTCGGTTTTAAATACGGTGTTCCCATTGATGCTGATCTGATATTCGATGTCAGGTTTTTACCGAACCCCCATTACGTCGAGCACATGCAGCCGCTTACTGGTTTAAATACAGAGGTATCTTCGTATGTGTTCAAATGGTCAGACAGCCAGAAATTCATGGAGAAGCTGATTGACTTGCTGCAGTTCATGCTGCCGCAATATAAACGGGAAGGTAAAAGCCAATTGATCGTCGGTATCGGATGCACAGGAGGCCAGCATCGCTCGGTAGCGATCGCTGAACATTTGCAAAAGCATTTCTCTACTGACTTTGTCACACACGTCAGTCATCGGGATATCGACAAAAGGAAGGGTAAGTAATGTCTACGAATAAACGTCCGCAAGTCGTCGTACTTGGAGGAGGCACAGGGATGCCTGTTTTGCTCCGCGGTTTAAAGAATTACCCGATAGACTTGTCGGCCATTGTAACGGTAGCGGATGATGGAGGAAGCTCGGGTCGTCTCCGGACAGAAATGGCTATTCCTGCTCCCGGAGACATCCGTAACGTCATAGCTGCACTTTCGGATGCCGAACCGATGCTGCTTGAGTTGTTTCAGCATCGGTTTAAAAATGGAAATGGATTGTCCGGACATTCCATGGGTAACCTACTGTTAGCAGCCTTGACATCGATGAAAGGGGATTTTTTCACCGGTATCAAGGAGATTTCCCGGGTTCTGAATGTAAAGGGGAAAATTTATCCTATAGCCAATCAGAATATGTACCTGCATGCTGAAATGGAAGACGGGACACTTGTTTCTGGGGAATCCAACATTCCTAAACAGGAAAAAAGGATCAAACGCGTCTTTTTAGAGCCGGATCCTGTCCAGCCGCTACCGGAAGCAGTGGAAGCGATCAAACAGGCAGATATTGTCGTCATTGCGCCTGGCAGTCTGTATACAAGTACATTGCCGAATATCATTATTCCTGAAATATCAGACGCTTTGCGCAATACCGATGGAAAAGTCACTTATGTTTGCAATGTTATGACCCAGCATGGAGAGACAGATGGGTACACTGCAGGCGATCATGTCCAGGCGATCCACAACCATATCGGCCAGGGCTGTGTCCATTCGATAATCGTCCATAACAAACCGATTGAACAAGATATGCGTAAAGTCTATGCCCAGGAACAGGCAGAGCCAGTTGTTTATGATAATGAACGTATTCGTGAAATGGAAGTAGAAGTGATTGAAGAAGACATCATTGATCATTCTCAGCCAATGCTGCGTCATGATACAGCAAAGATTGCCAGCCTGCTTTATAAGATGATATAAAGATAGGTTGTTTTAACAGAGGAGGTGAGCGTATGTCTTTTGCTTCGGAGATAAAAAAAGAGTTGACCAATGCTCATGTAGAGGACTGTTGTGTGTACTCGGAACTTGCAGCATTGATCCGGATGAACGGTTCGGTTTCCCTGAACTCCGATAAGAATTACGTACTGGATGTCCAGACGGAAAACGCTGCAATTGCCCGTCGATTATATACATTAATTAAGAAGGTCTACCCACACCGGGTGGAGCTGCTCGTCCGAAAAAAAATGCGTCTGAAAAAGAATAATGTCTATATAGTCCGCTTGAAGGATGAAGTGAAAGGCCTTCTCGAAGAATTGGATATCTTAAACGGAGGTCCCTTTACATTCAACCGTAAAATATCCGAACGATATAAACAGGATACCTGCTGCAAGCGTGCCTATTTACGCGGTGCATTTCTTGCAGGTGGCTCTGTCAACAACCCGGAGACATCCTCGTACCATTTAGAGATATATACAGCCTACCAGGAACATAACGAAGCCTTGTGTGAATTGATGAATGAGTTCAATCTTAGAGCCCGGACGCTTGAACGGAAAAAAGGTTATATAACTTATATCAAGGAAGCGGAAAAGATTACGGAATTCTTAAGCAATATCGGTGCCCATCAGGCATTATTCAAGTTTGAGGATGTCCGAATCGTCCGGGATATGAGGAATTCTGTCAATCGCCTTGTGAATTGCGAGACTGCCAATTTAAATAAAACGATCGGGGCAGCATTCCGCCAGGTTGAAAACATTAAGTTTATTGAGAAAACAGTTGGACTGGAAGCATTACCTGATAAGCTCCAGGAAATAGCGATGCTTCGGCTTTTGCATCAGGAGGTTTCCTTAAAAGAGCTTGGTGAACTGGTATCGACCGGGAAAATCAGTAAATCAGGTATTAACCATCGACTGAGGAAAATCGATGAATTTGCTGATAAAGTCCGTCGTGGAGAGGTTGATTTTCCAGAAAAAAGCGGTAATCATACATGAAATTGACATATTATTCGTGTTATCCGGCAGTTTTTCATGCTATAATGAATGCAATCAAAAAAACGCTTTCATTGAGAGCGTTTTTTCTATAATCAGAATGGTAACGCTTTCCATGAAGAAAGCGATAAAGAGAGAGGAGAATGCAGGTGGTTGAACGGTCGATTACGATTGAATTAGAGACAGGATTGCAAGCTAGACCAGCAGCACAATTCGTACAACTGGCTAATCGTTTCAAATCAGATGTGTTTATTGAAAAAGATGAAAAGCGTGTGAATGCCAAAAGTATTATGGGGCTGATGAGCTTAGCTGTCGGGACAGATGAACAGATAACATTAATCGCCGATGGAACTGATGAAGAAATAGCGATGGACCAGCTTGTCAATTTTATTAAAAAAGAATAGTTTTTTGTTGGTCTTTTTGTGAATAATTGAACAATGAAGAAGCATTAAGGCTGCCCCCTAAAGGCAGCCTTTTCTTAATAAATGATATTATTTTTTCGTTCCTGGAAATTAATATCCTTGTAATAGACATCTTTGACAAGTGCGTTGGGACCAAGGCATTTGACAGCCGGACAATGGCAATTAAGTGCTTTTGCCGTATGACTTCCCAGCCATTTTTCATAAATAGCAGGCAGAGACATGTCAGCGATATTCCCAAGTGGGGGCTCATCCCCAAAATCAGTTACGATCACTTCTCCGTCGAAAATGTTGACGTTCAAACGGGAACGTCCATCCGGGTCGTTTCTTACCGTAACATTTTTTTCTCTCTGAAGGCGTTTCAATAACTCCAGCTCTTCTATATCATTGCTGCACGGATAAAAAGGCAGGGTGCCAAAAAGCATCCAAACATTTTTATTTTGTATATCCAGCAATTTTGTAATGGCCTCTCGCATCTCTCTAAGATTTAAAGTTTCCATATTTTTAGCAAATTTGACTGGGTACATTGGGTGTACTTCATGTCTGGCACATTCCATTTCCACTATGTGTTCATGAATGGATTCCAAGTAAGGAAACGTACGTCTGTTGAGCATCGTTTCCGCTGATACCAGAACCCCCTCACGAGATAGCTGCTTGGAATTTTCGACCATCCGCTCAAAGTATTTGATTCTATTAGCTACAGCCGGCTTACGTTCCATTTTTGCAAATCCGGTTTCTGCAAATTCATCAATTGTTCCCCAGTTATGAGAAATATGCAGCACATCCAAATAAGGGAGGATGACATCATATCTTGAATTGGGGAGTGTGAGATTAGAGTTGATTTGGGTTTTCACACCACGATCATGGGCGTATTTAAGCAGAGGAACAACGTAATTGTTGACCGATTTTTTAGACATCATCGGTTCTCCGCCAGTGATACTTAATGTCCGTAGATGAGGTATTTCATCCAGGCGGCTTAATAAAAGTTCCAAGGGAAGACCCTCTGGATCTTTAGCCTGCAGGGAATCTCCTACAGCACAATGAGCGCACCTCATGTTACATAATGTAGTAGTTGTGAATTCTATGTTAGACAGCGTCATTTCTCCATGCTCTTCCACATCCATGTATGCTTCCCATGGGTCAAAGGCAGGAGAGAGTATATGTTGTTGCTTTTTTGTAATCATGTTAAAACCCTTTCCATCTTTACTCAGACAAACTAATTCTTATTCTATCATGGGAAGTAGGATGATGATATTAGATATAAAAAAACCCGCCGAAAATGGAGGCTACTGAAAAAGTCCTTTCTAATCTAGAATAACTTTTAAAGTTTATTGATGATTCTCACGAATTGCTTAGCGGTGGATGCTTGCCGCGGGCACGGCCTCAGCTAACTTGGTCAAGAAAATCACTTGACCAAGTGGATCTTCGGCTCGCGCTGTTCCCGCAGGCGTCACCACCGAACGCTCATCGTGGAATGAACAGAGGTCAAACAAAAAAGAGTGAATTTCTTTATTTTATAAAAGAGAATCACTCTTTTTTTATTCTAGGGTCTTCGAGGCATGCGAGGGCAAGGGGCAATGGCTATCTTAAACGTCAATATAAAAAGAATATTGAAACTCATGGAAGAATAAGAGGAAAGCCACTCTTACTTATAACAAAAGTAGCCGGATGGAACGAAAATCGTTCCATCCGGCTACTTCTTAGTCCAAAACTCAAAAAGTTAGCAGTTCTTCTGAGCCCTTTAAAAATGGTCGGTTTTTTTGTCTGTTATCAGGAAGATGGTTTGTTTTCCATCACTTTGTCGATCAATCCGTATTCTTTTGCTTTATCAGCCGGCATGAAGTTGTCACGATCTGTATCGCGCTCGATAACTTCCATTGGCTGGCCAGTACGATCAGAAAGGATTTTGTTGATTTTGTCACGCATTTCAAGGATCCGGCGGGCATGAATTTCAATATCAGCTGCTTGTCCTTGCGTTCCGCCTAATGGCTGATGAATCATTACTTCACTGTTCGGAAGCGCGTAACGTTTTCCTTTTTCCCCAGCTGCCAGGAGGAACGCCCCCATGGAAGCTGCCATACCGATACAGATTGTAGAAACATTAGGCTTGATGAACTGCATCGTATCATAGATCGCCATGCCGGCTGTAATGGAGCCGCCAGGTGAGTTGATGTATAGGGAGATATCTTTTTCCGGATCATCTGCTGCCAGGAATAAAAGCTGAGCTACGATGGAATTGGAAACATTGTCATCGATGGCGCTTCCTAACATGATAATACGGTCTTTCAGCAAACGTGAATAAATGTCATAAGCACGTTCTCCGCGATTTGTTTGTTCTATGACTGTAGGTACTAGATTCAATGAAATTCCTCCTCATCACTGATTTTAAATTAGTGAAAGATTGTGATACGTTTATGATACATCGAAGGTCAATAAAGGTCAAACAAAAGCTTTCGACGGTATCAGTCAAAAATTCCTTCTACCATGATTCCCTAAAACTTACATAATAAACGTAGCAAGGCGGCTGGTTTTAAATCAATTGATATTTATTTTTAGGCCGGCCCCTGCTGCCATAATCACTTACTACTTCGACATCTCCTTTTTCAACCATATGGTGTAAATAGCGGTGGACAGTTTGGTAAGCAATAGGCAGTTGAGCCTGGATGTCATTGATGGTCACGGGATTTTCCTGTTCATATAAGAATTGCTTGATCGATTTCATCGTGTCTTTATTAATCCCTTTTTCTACGAACATTTCCTGATCATTATGGGACAGTTTAGCATACTTCAAATTCAGTTTGATTCGTGAAATGAGATCAGGTGCTTTAATCGGCTTCATGGCAAAGTCCGTTGCTCCTGCCTCAAGGAAGTTATTTGCAACCGATTGGCGCTCTTCTACTGTTAATACAATGATCGGGATATTCTTATCGTGTTTTCGAATTTCTTTTACAGTTTTCAAGCCGTCCCAGCCTGGCATGTGGTAATCCACCAAAACAAGGTCAGGTTCAAGAGCTTTTAACATTTCGACTCCTTTCTTGCCGTTCGGTGCCTCCATGGACGGCCATTCGGAGAACTCACATATTTCCTTTAAAGTAAAACGAATATCTTCGTTGTCATCGATGATCAATATCATGATACGGTTTCCTTTCTGGATGGATTAGGCAGGGTTATAGTCGTCCTTGTATGAGAACCGGGTTTACTGACAACTTCTATGTTTCCTAGATGGTTTTCCACCACTCGTTTCACAAACGGTAGACCAATCCCTGAGGAGTTTTTCGTGCTGAATCCTTCTTGCCAAATGTTGACGAGGTTTGCTTGTTCAATTCCAGGACCGTTATCTTCAATTTGAATATAGGTTTGTCCATTCTCTTGGTATATCTCAATTGATATTTTGCCGCCACGGTCCGTTAAGTAAATCATTGAATTTTCAAGGATATTGGAAATCGCTCGAGCAAATCTGATTTTATTCACGTGGAGCAGAGGGACATCTTTCGCAATATTCATTTCAAACTGTATCGGCAAGTCATCGGTAGACAGGTGGCTTAGTACGTAATCCATCAATTGTTGAGCTGGTAATTCTTTGCGTACATCTTCGTAGAGGATATCTGAAATCATGTCTTTCATCCTCGTAATGGAACGGCTGATTCTATTATAATAGCTTTTTGTTTTTTCATCGGTATCCGGAACCTTCATTTCCATCAATGATAGAAGGCCCTCTACAGAAACCAGGGGCGTCTTTAAATCATGGACAAGGGTATGCATTTCCTGATAAACTTTCGATTCTATCAGGTCGTTCCTGATTCTCTGAAGTTCTTTTCCTTGTGCCTGATACAGCTTGAGCGTTGCGATTTGTTTGCTGAAAAGATGTATCAACGTTGTAAATATGACAGCGATTACGAAAAAGATCAGGAAGAAAAGTAAGGTAATTGTGTTAAACAGGTTATGATCCGTCAAAAAGTCATCGACTGCCTTTAAACTGACAGAGATATCATTCTGACCAAAGCCGTAATCACTTAAGGACGGGATAAGATTCAGCCATTGAAAAGATATGGTAGTCAAGGTCAGTAATATCAAAAAGGTCCATACAAAATAACGTTGTTTGGGCAGGTACGAACTGAAAAACAATATTGCCCCGATTGTAAGCAGATAGGGGAGGAAAGAATAGTATTCTTTGTAAAGAAAGTTAATTCCGAATAAAGCGGAAAGAGCTATTGCGATATAAACAGCCTGAAAGCGAAGGGTAGCGATGCTTCCAGTGATATAGCCTGCAAGAAAGAGAGCACCGAAAAACACCATGGAAAAAGTGATGGTATTTCTGGTTATATAGGAAAAGGCGGTCACCAGCAGTTTGCCACTGTCCTCTTCATTTAGACTGCGGTTGATTTCCTCGAAAATATATAGTGACCAATCTGTCGTCAAGGCTGGAAATAACATTCCATAAAAAATCAACACGAAGCCGATAGTACCCCAAAAAGGATTGTTCTTTTGATTCATGCTGTTTCACTTCCTTAAAGAGGCTATTTTCCAGGTCTCCCGGACTATATTTACTCTAGTTACCTGAATACTGAATTGAAAGGGATTTTCATGTCTTGTATTTCATTTACAAATGTGGAAGCCAGGCGATGCCTCTCGATCTTTTCCATTAGTTCTTTAGGAGTTTCATCATAACGACGTCCAATAAAATAATCGGTGTAAGGCAGTATCTGATCAACCATTGCCCATGTTTCTTTGTAATCACGGATCTGCATATCCAAATCGAATACAACGACTGGAAGGTTACTCTTCTCAGCTTCAACCATCAGTTCCTTAATCCGTTTCTGTTCCTGCTTGAATTGTCTGCCTTTATGTAACAATCCGTTATAACTATAGCCGACAACTATGACTAATGTTTTGTATTCATAAAGGTCACTGGCTAAGGCACGCGGTCGATAGTCATTTTCTAAATGCAGCTGGTTTGCCAGCTTTTTAATGATACCCCCTTCAACTGACTGGCCTGCTGAAGTTATCAGCATAGGTTCCTTTCCGATTGGTGCCGGGAGGTTAGGGTACATATACAGCGATTGACTGGAGGTTTCATAAGCATGGAACCCCATAAGACCAAAACTGATGACAAAACAAAGGATGATGATCGTATATTTTCTCACATAAATACCCCCAACGCTTAAAACTGTTATCGGACCTATGACTTATAAACCATATACTATTATTCTACTTAAATATTCTGAAAAATAAAAGGTGGTTTTTGCAGAAGCCTTAATAGGCTGATCTACTATAACAAAAAGGGATGTCCCAAAAATTGTGAAATAAATTTATTGGGATAACCCAACAAAAAAACTGAAACAGGCGGTTACCGTCCGCCTGTTTCAGTTTAGTTTATTCGAGTTTACTCATTAAGGAAGGCTTTTGAGCAGCCATTTCTGAATTATTGCTTTAGACGAGGGTCTAATGCATCCCGCAGTCCGTCACCGAACAAATTGAATCCCAGTACTACCAGGAATATGGCAAGTCCCGGGAACATGACTACCCAAGGCGCTGTCTGCAAAGCAGACCGGCCGTCACTTAGCATAGCTCCCCATTCCGGAGTCGGCGGCTGGGCACCTAAGCCCAGGAAGCTGAGTCCTGCAGCATCCAAAATAGCTGTTCCGACTGTTAAAGTCGCTTGTACAATAATGGGAGCAAGGCAGTTTGGCAGTACATGTGAAAATAAAATCCGTCCATTTTTAGCCCCGATAACACGGGAGGCCTCAATGTATTCCGTCTCTTTAACTGATAGGACCGTGGAGCGGACAATCCTTGCGAAATGCGGCACCCCTACGATCCCGACGGCAATCATGGCATTGGTCAAACTTTTTCCAAGTACGGCAACCAGAGCGATTGCGAGAAGGATGCTTGGAAAAGCCATCATAATGTCGATGATCCGCATGATGACCTGGTCCACCCAGCGGCCGAAATATCCGGCAACACAACCGAGCAATACTCCTGTCACCATGGAAATTCCTACACAAATGACGCCGATTTTAATAGTAATTCTGGCACCGAAAACAAGTCTTGAGAAAATATCTCTTCCCAGCTCGTCCGTTCCAAGCCAATGCTCGCCTGATGGAGCCTGGTAACGTTCAATGATGTTCTGTTCTGTAGGAGAATGGGTTGCTATTTGCGGAGCAAAGATAGCGACAATAATCAATAAGGAAATGATGATCAAACCCATTAGAGATGTCTTACTTTTTACAACCCTGGATAAGGAATCCAACCAGAGACTAGAATTTTTCTTTTGTTTTAATGCGGGATCTAATTGATCCGCTTTTGCTTCTGCAGCCAAGGTTTCCACATCCTTTCCTAATCCAGTTTTATTCTAGGATCGAACAATGTATAGAGGAGATCAGTGATCAGATTCACCAAAACAAAAATGACAGCCACAATCAAAATGGTACTCTGGACAACAGGGTAGTCCCTGCTTAGTATCGCATCCATCACATAACGACCGACTCCTGGCCAAGAGAAAATCGTTTCTGTCAGTACGGCTCCACCGAGCAGAAATCCAAATTGCAATCCAATGACAGTGAGAACGGGAAGGGCAGCATTTTTCAGGGCATGCTGGAAGACAACCAGTCTGCTGGCTAACCCTTTCGCATTGGCAGTGCGTATGTAGTCTTGTTTCATTACCTCCAGCATACTGGAGCGCGTCATCCGTGCAATGATAGCCATCGGGATGGTGGCAAGAGCTATCCCTGGCATCAATAAGTGCCTGAATGCATTTACGAAAGCTTCTCCATTTAAAGTCAGTATACTGTCTAACAAGTATAGGTTGGTGATGGTCTGCAACTCAATATCATTGGATAGCCTTCCGGATGGCGGCAACCAATTCAGTTCAACAGCGAATAACCATATCATCATTAATCCAAGCCAAAAGATAGGCATCGAGACACCGAATAAAGCACCGGACATACTGATGTTGTCGAACCAGGAATACTGTTTGACAGCCGCAATGACCCCGGCCAATACTCCAACCAAAACTGCAATTCCCATTGCAAATAGCGTGAGTTCAAGAGTTGCTGGTAACCTGGAGCCGATTTCAACAATCACAGCCTCTTTGGATGTAATGGAATTTCCGAGATCGCCTTGGGCAATCTGTCCCATGAAACGTCCGTACTGGACGATATAAGGGTCATTCAAATTCAATTCTTCCCTCAATGCCTCTAACTGCGCTTCTGTTGCTTTTTCTCCCAGTATGCTTCTTGCCGGATCCCCTGGAACAAGGTGCATGAGAGAGAAGGCCAGAATGGAGACGCCAATAAGAACAGGAATGAGAGAAACGAGACGTCTAATAATGTAATTGAGCATACTGTTATTCCTCCATATTTAGAAAAATACTGGCTCATTTACAAGGAACAAGCATGTTCCCACGGAGATATTATGATATTCAATCACCAGTCATGAGCCAGATTTTTCCATTGCATTTTCTTTGGGGAAGAGGGAAGGGAGTCTTAGTCCCTTCCTTTTACCTTAATCATTTCAATTCTAAATGGTTGAACGGTTCACTTCCTGTTGGATGAGGAATGTAATTCTTCACATCTTTAGATACAGCAAGTGGTGGCGTTGTATGTGCAATTGGGAACCAAGGAGCATCCTCATGGATGATTACCTGTGCTTCTTTGTACAATTCAACACGTTTTTCCTGATCAAGCTCGGTTTGTGCTTTTTTCAGGATGTCATGCAATTCGTCGTTTTTGTAGAAAGCGATATTTCCGGCTGATCCTTTTTTAGCATTATCCTTATCCAAGAGTACATATAAGAAGTTGTCCGGATCGCCGTTATCTCCTGTCCAGCCAAGGAAGGCCATGTCATGTTCACCATTTTCAGTTGCACTTAAATGAGCATCCCACTCATTTTCAACGATTTCTACGTTGATGTTGACATCTTTCAGCATTTCCTGAATAGCTTGTGCAGCAAATTTCGGCTGAGGAAGGTATGGACGAGGATTCGACATTGTATAAAGGGTCAATTCCATACCATCTGCATATCCTGCTTCAGCCAGCAGTTGTTTAGCTTTTTCTACATCGTAGCCATAATCTTCAATTTCGTCGTTATATCCCCATAGAGATGGAGGCAGCGGATTCTTTGCCGGCTTTCCAATTCCTTCGAACAACGTAAGTAATTTCTTTTTATCAATTGCTAAGTTGATTGCCTGACGAACTTTCTTATCCTGCAAAGGTCCTTTTTGAGTATTCATAGCCATGTAAGAAACATTCATGGAAGGACGGCGAATAATTTGTAAGTTCACATCCTGTTCCGCTGTATCAAGGTCTTGAGGATTCATACCATTCATGGCATCGATAGAACCAGCCTGAAGTTCCATAAAACGGGCCCCGTTATCTGGTATGACTCGGAAGACTACTTCGTCCACTTTAGCTACCTCACCAAAGTAGTTCTCGTTTTTACTTAAAGTGATCTTGTTATCTGGAATCCACTCTTCAAAGACAAATGGTCCCGTACCAACAGGGTTTTTGAAGTATTCCTCACCATGTTTTTTAATAGCATCAGGACTTGCGATACCAAATGGAGGCATAGCCAACGTATTCAAGAAAGGAGCATTCGGCTCACTTAATGTAAATGTGACTTCATAATCACCTGTAGCTTCCACCTTTTCAATAATACCGCCCATATCGTCTTCCGTAGCCCCAAACATGTAGCCGTAGTAGACATATTCAGCACTTTCTGTCCAGCGTTCAAAGTTAAACACCACATCTTCTGCTGTGAAGTCAGTGCCGTCATGGAACTTTACGCCTTCACGAAGCTGGAATGTCCACTTCAAACCGTCATCGCTTACTTTCCATTCCGTTGCCAGGGCAGGCTTGACTTCCGTACCTTCCTGTTTATAACGGACTAAAGTGTCATAAATCTGGTTCGTAACATAAATAGATTCACCGTCTGTAACCTTAGATGGATCGAGCTGGGTAGAGTCAGCTCCACGACCGAAAACAAATGTATTATCCCCGTTTCCTTCCGCTGCTTTTTCAGTGTCGGAATCTCCCTCTGAACTGGCTTCATCGTTGCCGCTGCAGCCAGCCACTACGAGTAGCATCAATGCGAATAAAGAAAATAACATCCATAATGCTTTGTTCTTCAAAATAGTTCCCCCTTTGATAATTTAGTGAGTTAAGTATTAGACAGGCGTTGACTGTATGTCTCCTACCACCTCCTTAACAAGATGGCATGCTACCTGATGTTCTCCTCCTGGAACCTGTTTCAGCACCGGGCGTTTTTCCTTGCATATATCCTCAGCAATCGGGCATCGGGTATGGAATTTGCATCCCTTTGGCGGATTAGATGGGGATGGCAAGTCTCCTTCAAGCATGATGCGTTCCCGCTTTTTGTCAGGATTGGCTTCTGGAATGGAAGAAAGCAGCGCCTTGGTATACGGATGTTTCGGGTTCCCGTATAATTCCTCAACTTCTCCGGTTTCTACAATTTCACCCAGATACATGACGGCTACCCTGTCACTGATATGATGTACAACACTCAAATCATGGGCGATGAAAATATAAGTGAGATTGAACTCTTTTTGCAGGTCTTCCATTAAGTTGATCACCTGCGCCTGAATGGAAACATCAAGCGCCGAGACCGGCTCATCACATATGATCAGTTCAGGGTCCAGGGCAAGTGCTCTGGCGATACCAATCCGTTGACGTTGGCCGCCGCTGAATTCGTGCGGATATCTGTTCTTGTGATAGGAATCCAGGCCAACAACTTCTAACAATTTGTCGAGCTTCTGCTGCCGTTTTTCTTTAGGCATTCCAAAAATTTTCATCGGTTCTGTAACTGTTTGTGCAATCGTCTTCCTCGGATTTAAGGACGCGTAGGGATCTTGGAAAATGAGCTGCATTTCTTTTCTTAACTTCCTTAAATCTTCGCCTTTTACATCCGTGATGTCTTTGCCTTTGTAATAAATACTGCCTTCAGTTGGGTCAAGCAGTTTCAGGATTGTCCTTCCGGCTGTTGATTTCCCACAGCCGCTTTCACCAACAAGGCCCAGAGTCTCCCCCTGTTTAACTGTAAGAGAAATACCATCTACTGCCTGTACTGCTCCTACTTGCTTCGGAATAATGGCCCCTTTTGTAATCGGGAAGTGTTTTTTTAAATTTTCGACACGTAATAGTTCACTCATGGTTGTATCACCTTCTCTTCCTCTTCATACAACAAGCACCGGACGAAATGATCGGTGTCATCCTCAAGCAATGCTGGGTCAATGTGCAGACAGGAATCCTTAACATGCGTACATCTTGGGGCAAAACTGCACCCTTCCGGCAGGTGACGCAGGTCAGGAGGAAGCCCCTGGATTGCCTCCAGTCTTTCTTTACGGTTGTGGATTTGTGGAATGGAAGATAGCAGTCCCCATGTATATGGATGTTTCGGCCCATCAAATAGTTCCTTGACAGACGCAAATTCAACCGGCTTCCCTCCATACATGACCATTACTCGGTCACAAACTTCTGCTACAACGCCGAGGTCATGAGTGATCATGATGATTGCCATTCCTAATTCCTTTTGAAGTCTTTTTAACAAAGCAAGGATCTGTGCCTGTATGGTCACATCGAGTGCTGTAGTCGGTTCATCGGCTATCAGCACCTTTGGGTTGCAGGCAAGTGCCATGGCTATCATGACACGCTGTCTCATGCCTCCACTGAATTCGTGAGGATAGTTCTTTAGTCGTTTCTTCGCATCAGGGATTCCAACAAGGTCAAGAAGTTCAACTGCTCGCTTTCTTGCCTGATGCTTGTTCATGTCCTCGTGGGTAAGGATGGTCTCCAACATCTGCTTTTCAACAGAGAAAACGGGATTGAGGGAGGTCATCGGATCCTGGAAAATCATCGAAATGTCTTTCCCTCTTATTTTCCTCATCTCTTTTTCGGTTTTAGGGAGAAGACTGTCTCCATTGAATCTTACATCTCCATCAACAATTCTGCCTGGTGGAGAGGGGACAAGTTTCATCACAGACATGGCAGTGATGCTTTTTCCGGAACCAGACTCCCCGACAATTCCTAATGTTTCCCCAGGCTTGACGGAAAAACTTACGCCATCAACAGCTTTGACAACGCCGGACTTAGTAAAAAAGTGTGTATGTAAATTATCTACTTCCAAAATGGGAAGTTGCTCAGCCATAAAAAGCCTCCTTTGCAGAAGTGAATCTAGTTTGGTGCTGAATATTATTATACGGTAATTCTGAAAATTATGAATTTCTTCTCTTTTTTCTCGAAAAAAAGTGAAAATAAGAGAAATAATCTTACAAAAAATTCTTCTTGCGTTTTTCGCTTCCAGTCATTATAATGAATATTGCATGTCAATTTGCGCCCGTAGCTCAGTTGGATAGAGCGGTAGATTCCGGTTCTACGTCTGTCGGAGGTTCGAATCCTCTCGGGTGCGCTTATAAATGCAAAGAAAAGACCTTCTGGCTGCTTTATGCAGCCAGAAGGTCTTTTTTAATGCGAGAAAAAAGTCTGTACAAAAAATCTTATCCATATGAAATGAAATAGACTTATTGTCAGACCTTTGTTTTTCATTATTGATAGAGGAAAAGTATGGCTGGGAAACGATTCCCTGCTAAAGCTAGCAATCAACAATGCAAAAATTCTTCATTTTTATAAAAAAAACATCCGCCGGTAAGCGATTTGTGAGAATCAACAACAATCTTTAACAACTTTTTAAGATTACAGAGAACTTTTTCAGTGGTCTTAAACGATTTCCTTTCCACAGAAAAGCAGCACCCAAAAAAAACGCTGATAGTCTACTAGGGCTGCAGATCAGCATGAGGCAGGATAAGGATTTCAACACGGCGATTTTTGGCCCTGCCTTCTACTGTTTCATTGGTGGCAATTGGCTCATACTCTCCTAACCCTCGTGCGCTGAAATAACTGGGGTTCAGTTTTTCATTTTCCAGGAGTATCTTCATGAAATTCACTGAGCGCATGACACTCAGGTGCCAGTTGCTTTCAAATTCATGGTTATTGATTGGGACATTGTCTGTATGACCGCTGATAATAATTTTCCTGGGAGGATTTAACACCAGTAATTCGGAGATTTCCCTGGCGAGCTCGGCATCTTCGGCACGGACTTTGGCGCTGGCGGAGTCAAATAGTGCTCCATCTTGCAATGTCACCAGGAGACCTTCTTCGGTCAGCTTTGTCTGCAAGGCATCATCGAGCTTATTTTGCTTTATATACTTATTAATCTTCCTCTGTAATTCTTCTAATTCTTCTTTGTCTTTCTGTTTATCCGACTTTTCTTCTAGTGGTTTTTTTTCTTCTTCTACTATAGGAAGGGATTCAAGTTCCGGCTGTTTAGGAGCCTGATATTCCATAATGGAGCTTCCTCCATCTAGTACGTTGTTGAAGGAGGAGGCAATCTGCTGGAATTTCTGGGCATCTATTGAGCTTGCGGCAAACAGGACGATAAATAAGGCTAGCAACAAGGTGAGTATATCTGCATAGGGTACGAGCCAAGACTCATCCATGTGTTCTTCTTCTTGTTTCCTGCGTTTTTTACGTCTAGACATCCGTCAGCTCACCCTCACTTATGATTCTTTGCCGATCTTTGTTGGTCAAATAGGTAGATAGCTTTTGCTCAATAGCCCGAGGAGACTCCCCTTGAAGTACAGAAAGAACACCTTCAATAATCACTTCTTTCACTTTTACCTCCTGACGGGATTTCCGCTTCAACTTATTTGCAAATGGATGCCACAGTACATAACCTGTGAAAATTCCTAAAAAGGTAGCGACGAATGCTGCTGAGATGGCTACCCCTAACTCTTCTGTGTTGTCCATATGGCTCAGTGCTGCTATCAATCCTACTACTGCTCCCAGTACTCCCAAGGTAGGAGCGTATGTCCCTGCCTGAGTGAAAATCGATGCACCGGCTGAATGTCTTTCTTCCATCGCTTCGATGTCCTCGGTCATTACGTCACGGATAAATTCAGCTACTTGTCCATCGACAGCCATGCCGATACCATTCCTTAAAAAATCATCCTCAATCTCATGAAGCTGAGCTTCCAAAGCAAGCAGACCTTCCTTTCGTGCGATAGTGGCCCAGTTAGAAAACATCGGTATCAATTCTTCAATGGTCAGTGTGTCTTTTTCTTTAAACAGGATTCCGAACAATTGTGGAATCCGTTTCAATTCACTGGAAGGAAATGCGATTGTCACAGCGGCAACTGTCCCCAGAAGGATAATCAAAATAGCTGCCGGATTGATAAGTGCTGAAAGGCTTACCCCTTTTAATATCATCCCGACAAATACTGCAATCAATCCAAGTATTACTCCAATTAATGACGACTTATCCAATTAAATCACCTATACTTTCATGCCGAAGTTAGTAAATGTGTGAGGTTTTAATACTCGTTATATCGACACAATAAGCATTGATTTTAGCCTTAACCGGAGGATTATTTAAAAGAGGGCTTTCTCCCTATTGATGAAACCTGTGTTATACAAGACATGAGGCTGTAATGGAAACGTAATCGAACGAATGTTTTTATTACTACCAAAACATGTTATTCTATAATAGAGAGAAAATCTTGTCGAGTACCACTTATAAATGGGGTGTTTACGACGAAAATAATTCGCTATAAAATCTTGTATACAGAACGAATCTCAGAAGACAGGCGAATACATGTCTATGATATGGCTTCTCGCTCCCGATTGTCTTTCAACTATGATTCCTTGAAACGAAACACCGCAGAACGTGCCGGCGAAGAGCTTACACGATTTTTAAAAACAAAAGAACAGAAAATAAACCTAGGCTTTTACGACAAAAAAGAAGGACGCGCATCTTAGCGTCTTTTTTTTGCTTTGAGAAAGGTTAACTTTGTTAAAGGATAAGGATAACCAGGGTTTTCGCGATAGGCGCTTGGCGACAGGCCAAATTACTCAGATGTCATAAAAGACTGATGGAACAGGCTATGGTAAAATGGAATAGAATTAAGAGTCGGAGGGAAGGTCATGAAGAAAGTCATACTTTATACAAAGGAAAACTGCTGTTTGTGTGATGAAGCAAAAGAATTATTGGAAATATTGAAATATGAGCATGATTTTACAATTATAGAGAAGGATATCTATCAGGATGACGAATTACTGGAGCGTTATCAAATTGAAATTCCAGTGGTAGTTATAGAAGGAGAAGAGCTGAATTGCGAGCAGATAGATTTGTTTTCTTTGAAAAAACGCTTACAATAACTTTCTATTTGTTTCTGCTTGCGACTATAAGATGGTACTGGTAGTATGAAAACTGAAAGAAATATTTTTTTGCTCTACGTGGGACATATTATGACTGGTCGGGACAAAAACATCCCGGTTAGGAAGATTAGAAATTGAAGGAGCTTTTCCATGAGGGCTTTAATTGATCTACAAAAGAAACTTTTCCCTGATCTTCTCGAAATTATGCAGCGCAGGTATCAGATTCTGCATTTCATACAGCTGATGGAACCTGTCGGTCGAAGAAGCCTGGCAGATAACATGGCAATCGCAGAGCGGACGGTACGAAGCGAGGTAGACTTCTTGAACCAGCAAGGTTTCATCGAGGTCACTTTAAAGGGGATGCATTTGACCTATGAAGGGAAGGGAATTTTGGAGCAGCTTGCCGATTTTATCAAAGACGTTTCAGGTATAGACGTTTTAGAAAACAGGTTAAGGGAAAAATTACATTTAGACCATGTTGTTGTAGTTCCCGGGGACAGTGATGAACTGCCATGGGTAAAACAGGAATTGGGAAAAGCTTGTGTGTCTTACCTGAAGAACAAATTGACGGCAGAACAGACGGTAGCGATTACGGGAGGTTCTACGATGGCAGCTGTTGCCGAAATGATGACTCCATTCAAAAATGCCCCGAGTTTCTTGTTTGTCCCTGCACGGGGAGGACTGGGGGAAAGAGTGGAAAACCAGGCAAACACCATTTGTGCAGAGATGGCTAAGAAAGCGAGAGGGGATTACCGGCTATTATATGTGCCTGATCCCATCAGCGAGGAATCTTATTCTACCATTACGGAAGAGCCATCTGTCAAAGAAGTGCTTGACCTGATCAAGAATGCGGATACGGTCATTCATGGAATAGGCAATGCTGTTACGATGGCCGAGAGAAGAAAGACTCCACCAGAGCAAATGGAGAAAATCAAGCAAGGCCAGGCTGTCGGAGAAGCCTTCGGTTATTACTTTAATCAAAAAGGTGAAATCGTCCACAAAGTCAGGACAGTAGGTCTGCAGCTTGAAGATCTTTCCGTTTCTCAGCATGTGATTGCCGTCGCCGGCGGAGAATCCAAGGCAGATGCCATAGCGTCTTACTTCAAGCCAGGTAAGAGCAATGTTCTTGTCACCGATGAAGGTGCAGCACAAAAGCTTTTAAGGGATTCGTCCCTTTAAATAAAGTAACAATTAAATTCAAGGAGGAATTTCAGTATGACAGTAAAAGTTGGTATTAATGGTTTTGGACGTATCGGACGTAACGTTTTCCGCGCTTCCCTTCAGAATGACGATGTGGAAGTTGTAGCAGTAAATGACTTGACAGATGCTAACATGCTGGCGCATCTATTACAATATGACACCGTTCATGGGGAACTAGAAGAAAAAGTTACTGTCAACGGCACGAATCTTGTCGTTGGTGGCAAAGAGATTCAAGTACTTTCTGAAAAAGATCCAGCTCAGCTTGGTTGGGGAGACCTTGGTGTTGAGGTAGTCATCGAATCAACTGGCCGCTTCACTAACCGTGCTGATGCGAAGAAGCATATGGATGCAGGAGCTAAGAAAGTAATCATTTCCGCTCCAGCAAAAGAAGAAGATCTTACAGTAGTGATGGGTGTAAATGAACAAGATTATGATCCATCCAGTCATCATGTAATTTCAAACGCTTCTTGCACAACGAACTGCCTTGCACCATTTGCTAAAGTGCTTAACGACAAGTTCGGCTTGAAGCGCGGCTTGATGACAACTGTTCACTCTTACACGAATGACCAGCAAATCCTTGATTTGCCTCATAAAGATTACCGCCGTGCCCGTGCAGCAGCTCAAAACATCATCCCGACAACTACAGGTGCAGCTAAAGTGGTAGGAAAAGTTCTTCCTGATCTTAATGGTAAATTGAACGGTATGGCAATGCGTGTACCGACTCCAAACGTTTCACTTGTGGACCTTGTTGCGGAGTTAGATCAGAACGTTACAGCAGAAGATGTGAATGCTGCATTGAAAGAAGCTGCTGAAGGAGAGCTTAAAGGCATCCTTGGTTACAGTGAAGAGCCGCTTGTTTCCCGCGACTATAATGGTAATACCAACTCTTCTGTAATTGACGCTATTTCTACTATGGTATTGGAAGACAACATGGTGAAAGTTGTTTCCTGGTACGATAACGAATTTGGTTATTCCAGCCGTTGTGTAGATTTGGCTGCATTTCTTAAAGAAAAAGGACTTTAATACAGATTAGGGTCTGCTCATAAGTAACAAACCAAAGGGGGAGGTCCGTAATCCTCCTCCTTTTCCTTGTACTTTAAGTAAGTTACCTTTTTTAAAGGATTAAAGTATAAGTAAAACTAAGGCTTTCGCCATAAGGACTTAGCGACAAGCCAAGTTTTTCTGACCTTCGTGAAAATAGGAGAAGGATATATACCTAAAGCAAGGAAGTATATAAAAGGGAAAGTCAATCAAAAGGAGGTCCTGACCTTGAATAAGAAGACGATTCGTGACATCGATGTTAATGGAAAAAAAGTATTTTGCCGGGTGGATTTCAACGTGCCGATGGCGGAAGGTGAAGTTACCGACGATACTCGTATTAAAGCGGCATTACCGACAATTCTGCATCTTGTCCAGAACAACGCAAAAGTCATTTTAGCAAGCCACCTTGGCCGCCCAAAAGGCGAAGTACATGAGGAGCTCCGCCTTGATTCAGTCGCGGCCCGTTTAAGCGATTTGCTTGGCCAGACGGTGACGAAAACCGATGAAGTCTATGGAGATGAAGTTAACCGCGCTATCAAAGATATGAAAGACGGAGATGTTTTATTGATTGAAAACGTCCGTTTTCATCCTGGTGAGGAAAAAAATGATGATAATCTTGCGAAAGAATTCGCCAATATGGCTGACGTATATGTCAATGATGCATTCGGTGCCGCACATCGTGCCCATGCTTCAACGGCTGGTGTTGCTGAACACCTGCCTGCAGCTGCCGGTTTATTGATGGAAAAAGAATTGAAAGTTCTTGGACAGGCACTATCTGATCCGGATCGTCCGTTCACGGCCATTATCGGTGGTGCAAAAGTGAAGGACAAAATTGGTGTCATCGATAATCTGTTAGATAAAGTGGACAACTTGATCATTGGCGGAGGATTGGCTTATACCTTTTTGAAAGCGAAAGGCTATGAAATCGGCAAATCATTACTAGAAGAAGATAAAATTGACTTAGCAAAAGAATTCATGCAAAAAGCGGAGAAAAACGGGGTCAACTTCCTGATGCCTGAAGATGTCATTGTGGCTGATGATTTCTCCCGTGAAGCAAACACGAAGGAAGTGACAATCGACAGTATTCCTTCAGACTGGGAAGCATTGGACATTGGTCCAAAAACCCGCGAAAAATACACCGAGGTCGTGAAGGATTCCAAGCTGATTATCTGGAATGGACCGATGGGCGTTTTTGAATTCGAAATTTTTGCTAACGGAACGAAAGCTGTGGCAGAAGCACTTGCCGAAACAGAAGGTTATACTGTCATCGGTGGCGGAGACTCTGCAGCAGCAGTCGAAAAGTTCGGTTATGCAGGAAAAATGGATCATGTATCAACAGGCGGGGGAGCATCATTGGAATTCATGGAAGGAAAAGAACTTCCCGGCGTATCTTTATTGAACGATAAATAATTGGGAGAGGTGAGCGTATGCGTAAGCAGGTAATTGCAGGTAACTGGAAGATGAACAAGGTAATAAGTGAAGCAGATCAATTTGTTGAGAAAGCAAAAAACGAAGTACCATCAGAAGAGCAGGTAGAATCTGTTGTCTGTGCACCATTTCCTTTCCTGCAATCATTGGTCGAAAAGACAGAGGGAACTCCATTGAAGGTCGGAGCGCAGAATATGCACTTTGAAGAAAGCGGTGCTTTTACCGGTGAAGTCAGCCCGGTGATGTTGAAAGATCTTGGTGTCACTTATGTTGTTTTAGGACACTCGGAGCGTCGCGAAATTTTCAAAGAAACAGATGAAGATGTCAATAAGAAGGTGCATGCTGCATTCAAGCATGGATTAACACCGATTATTTGTGTTGGGGAAACCTTGGAACAGCGCGAAAGCAATCAAACCAAGGACCATGTTGAAAGCCAAGTGAAAAATGCATTAGAAAGTTTAAGCGATGACCAGGTAAAACAAGTGATTATCGCATATGAGCCAATCTGGGCGATTGGTACCGGAAAGACCGCTTCCGCTGAGGATGCCAATGAAGTGTGTACGCATATCCGTAATGTTGTGAAGGACTTCTCTTCAGAAGCTGCAGCAGAAGCAGTCCGTATCCAATACGGCGGCAGCGTAAAGCCGGCAAATGTGGACGAGCTACTTGGACAGTCTGATATTGATGGCGCACTTGTGGGCGGTGCCAGCCTGGAAGCTGAGTCATTCCTAAAACTTGTGGAGGCAGGTAAGCATGAGTAACAACAAACTTGCAGCACTAATCATCTTAGATGGCTTTGCACTGCGGGATGAAGAAATGGGAAACGCAGTCAAACAAGCCAAGACACCAAACTTTGACCGCTATTGGAATCAGTTTCCACATTCCCAGCTGGAGGCATCTGGGGAAGCGGTCGGTCTTCCTGAAGGACAAATGGGAAACTCTGAGGTCGGCCATTTGAACATTGGAGCGGGCAGAATCGTCTATCAGAGCCTTACTCGTGTCAACTTGTCTATAAAAGAAGGCAACTTTTATGAGAATGAGGCATTTGTCAATGCAATCCAGCATGCAAAAGAGCATGACAAAGCCTTGCATATATTCGGTCTGCTATCTTCTGGAGGGGTTCACAGCCATATCGATCACCTTTTCGCCTTGCTGAAAATGGCGGCCGATTATAAAATAGAAAAAGTATATGTCCATGGTTTCCTTGATGGCCGTGATGTTGGACAACAGTCTGCTAAACAATTCATCAAACAGACAGAAGACATGATGAAAGAACTCGGCACTGGTGAGTTCGCAACGATTTCCGGGCGTTATTATTCCATGGATCGTGACAAGCGTTGGGACCGTGTGAAAAAGTCTTATGATGCTATGGTTTATGGAGAAGGTCCGACTTACAAGAGTGCCATGGAAGTAGTGGAGGATTCCTACGCTAATGAAATCTATGATGAATTCGTCATCCCATCTGTTATCGTAGATGAGGATGGAAATCCAAAAGCGCAGATCCAGGATGAAGACTCTGTTATTTTTTATAATTTCCGACCGGATCGTGCCATCCAGATTTCACGCACGTTTGCCAATGAGGATTTCCGTGATTTTGAACGGGGAGACAAAGCGCCGAAAAACCTATATTTTGTTGGTCTGACCCAGTTCAGCGAAACCGTTGATGGTAAAGTTGCCTATGAACCTGTCAACCTGGATAACACGGTTGGAGAAGTTTTGGCGCAAAATGATTTGAAACAACTCCGAATTGCTGAAACAGAAAAGTATCCCCATGTCACATTCTTCATGAGTGGCGGACGTGAACAGGAATTTCCTGGGGAAGAACGAATTTTGATCGATTCACCAAAAGTGCCTACGTATGATCAAAAACCGGAAATGAGTGCATACGAAGTAACAGATGCCTTGTTGAAGGACCTAGATGCAGACAAGCATAACGCTATCATCTTGAACTTCGCCAACCCGGATATGGTTGGCCACTCAGGTATGCTTGAACCGACAATCAAAGCGATTGAGGCTGTAGACGAATGCTTAGGTAAAGTAGTCGATAAAATCCATGAAAAAGGCGGACATGCCATCATCACTGCAGATCATGGTAATTCCGATGAAGTCATCACACCGGAAGGCGGACCGATGACTGCTCATACTACTAATCCTGTACCAGTCATTGTCACAAAAGAAGGCATTGAGCTTCGCAAAGGTGGCATTTTAGCAGATTTATCCCCAACATTACTCGATTTGCTTGAAGTTGCACTGCCAAAAGAAATGACAGGAACATCCCTGATCAAAAAATAATTTTTTCATGAAAAGGAGAATTTCTATGCCATATATTACAGATGTGTACGCACGTGAAGTACTGGACTCCCGTGGTAACCCGACAATTGAGGTAGAAGTTTACACAGAATCCGGAGCATTTGGTTCCGCATTAGTACCAAGCGGTGCTTCTACTGGTGAATACGAAGCTGTTGAGCTGCGTGATGGAGACAAAGATCGTTACCTAGGCAAAGGTGTTCAGCAAGCTGTAAGGAACGTCAACGAAAAAATCGGGCCTGAGCTTCTAGGACTTGATGTGACTCAGCAAGTGGTTATTGATGCCTTGATGATTGAGCTTGATGGAACGGAAAACAAAGGAGAACTAGGTGCAAATGCCATCCTTGGCGTATCCATGGCAGCAGCTCATGCAGCAGCTGATTTCGTCGGCCTGCCATTGTTCAAATACCTTGGAGGCTTCAGCTCTAAAACACTTCCGACTCCTATGATGAACATTTTGAATGGCGGGGAGCATGCGGATAACAACGTCGATATCCAGGAATTCATGATCATGCCGGTCGGTGCACCAAACTTCAGTGAAGCAGTACGTATGGGAGCAGAAATTTTCCATTCCCTGAAAAAAGTGTTGAAAAATAAAGGCTACAACACTGGGGTAGGTGATGAAGGCGGATTTGCACCGAACCTTCAGTCCAATGAAGAAGCACTATCTACTATTATCGAAGCTATCGAAGCAGCAGGCTATAAGCCAGATGAAGAAGTTAAACTGGCGATGGATGTTGCAGCTTCGGAAGTATACGAAGATGGTAAATATAACTTAAAAGGTGAAGGTGTGGTACGTACATCTGAAGAGATGGTTGACTGGTATGAAGAGCTTGTCAGCAAGTACCCTATCGTGTCTATTGAAGACGGACTCGACGAAAACGACTGGGAAGGATTCAAGAAGCTGACCGAGCGTATCGGTGACCGTGTGCAACTTGTCGGAGATGACTTATTCGTCACCAATACGAAGAAGCTCAGCCGCGGAATTGAAGAAGGTATCGGGAATTCCATCCTGATTAAAGTGAACCAGATCGGTACGCTGACCGAAACCTTTGAAGCGATTGAAATGGCGAAACAAGCAGGATATACTGCAGTTATTTCCCACCGTTCCGGTGAAACAGAAGATTCCACAATTGCGGATATTTCTGTTGCGACAAATGCTGGTCAAATCAAGACAGGTGCACCGTCTCGAACCGACCGTGTAGCGAAATACAACCAGCTGCTTCGCATCGAAGATCAGCTCCTTGGAACTGGTATTTATGCCGGCGGCAAAGCATTTTACAACTTGAATAAATAACAAGCCTAAAAAGAATGCCGGAAGCATACCGGCATTCTTTTTATATGCTGGTAGTAATTACAGATTAGGAGGATTATGGATGGATGGGTTTTGGATTGGTGTTTTAGCCGCTATCATTGCTGTGATAAGTATAATATCGAAACGAAATCGAGACAGCCCTGCCAAGCGTAACAAAGTGATTTTTGTGATAGGCCTGGCTGCGGCGTTTATTGGAGTCATCGGCTATATTTTTTTAGGATGGAGATTCTGATGAAAAAAGAGGAAAACACCTCTAATAGCTCATGATGACAGGGAACTGAACATGTGGAGTTGAAAAGCAAAAAGTGCTGTCTTCTTTTAGTCTATCAAAGACCAGGAAGACAGCACTTTTCTTTATTTACTGTATGTGCGCTGAATAACTCTGTTTCGATCCATTTTTCTCGAAGTGAAAGGGATAAACTGCTCATCTTTATCATAGTCGATATAATCCTGCTCACCAAGAGACTCATATTCCAGTTGCAATTCTTCCTCATATTCAGGGACATTTTGGTCGGCAGGCATCACTTTCATGCCAGAAATCCATGTCTCGAAATCATAAGTACCTCTATCAATAATAACGCATAAATCTTCAAGAGATTGTGTCAACGCAATTAAACAATCCATTCCATTTTTTAACAGTATTCCTCTTTTTCTGGCCTTTTCAATAGAATGCTCTAGCTTGTAGGCCTGCTCCTGAAATTTAAATTCAATATAGCAGCTGCTGCGGTCCCAGTTGAAATCGAAATCTTCAATATTAAGGCGTTTCATAACCTTGGAAAGCTTCTTCTCACAAACATTTTGCTCTTTATTTGGAATTAAGTTCAATAAACTATTCTTGAAAATAGCATTCACCTTCCTTCTGTAGTAATTGTGAGTATCGGGACCATCACTTATATTTTTGTTTTCGACAATGTCTTTAAAATACCTGTAAAAATCGTATTACAATTATCGAGGATTTTTTACAAATTTTTCGAATTAACTGTTCCAATCTTGAAACAAAACCGTCCAAATAGTATAGTAATAGGCATAAATCCAACCTTTGTTCTACTAATAAGGTTTTGTTTTATTAATATACTTTTTACAAAAATAAATAAAGGGGATTAACATGGGTAGAAATTCTCGTAAGTTAGATATATTGGAAGCCGCATCCAAAATTGTTACGGACAGAGGTATTTTTAATTTAACTTTAGAAGCTGTTGCTGAGGAAGCGGGAATAAGCAAAGGTGGCTTACTTTACCATTTTCCTTCTAAAGAAGCATTGGTACAGGGGATGGTAGAACATCTAGCTGGTAATTATCGTGAGAAAATAAGTAAGAATGCGAAAGAGGATGCAGAGGAAAAAGGAAAGTGGACCCGCTCCTTTTTAGACGTAACGTTTAATCAAAGCTATCAGAATAAAGACATGAATGCCGGATTACTTGCAGCTAAAGCGGTGAATTCTGATTTACTGGAACCGATTCGAGAAGCTTATAAGCAGTGGCAGCATAACATCGAAAACGATGGATTAGATCCAGTCAAAGCCACCATTATCCGTTTAGCCATTGATGGGATGTGGTTATCGGAATTATTCGACATTTACCAAATTGAAAAGGAAAAAAAAGAGGAAGTCTACCGGACCTTGATGGCCTGGACGGAAGAATAATTAAACTTCATCCATTACGGATGGGGTTTTTTTGATGGACTTAAAAATTTTCGCTGCTTTCTTCCTTGTCATATAAAAGGTTATTCCATCTGACGTAGGAACGAAAAAGCGATATTTCAGTCTCCCCCCTTGATTTAGTAACCGTCTGGATGGTACAGTTTGTATTGTGATAAAAACCGTCTGGATGGTACAGTAAAATAAAGACTAGATATATATAAGGAGGAAACATCTATGAAAAGGAAAGTGTTGTTAACGTCAGCTGTTACTGGTGCCGGAGAAACAACGGAAAAGAACCCTCATGTCCCAGTGACACCAAAAGAAATCGCAGAAGCAGCTATTGAATCAGCCAAGGCCGGGGCTACGGTAGCTCATGTCCATGCACGTGACCCGAAAACAGGTGGTATCAGTCATGACATCGAACATTACCGTGAAATCGTGGATCGTATTCGCGAATCAGAAACAGATATCATCATCAATATAACTTCCGGTGGCGGCGGTGATTTTATACCTAGCCTTAATACGCCGGCAGCTGGAGGAACAGGCACAGATATGCAACCCCCTCATGAACGGCATGAGCCTGTTGGTGAACTGCTTCCGGAAATGTGCACCCTTGATTGCGGAAGTACCAATTTCGGAAACATGGTTTATCTTAGCCCGACTGACTGGCTGCGGGACCAGGCGAAGTTAATACAGGAAAGTGGTGTAAAGCCAGAATTAGAATGCTTTGATACTGGTCATGTCCGTTTTGCTAATCAGCTGATCAAGGAAGGCCTTATAGATGGAAATCCAATGTTTCAATTCTGTCTGGGAATTCCATGGGGAGCGGAAGCTGATGCAGAAACGATTCTCTATATGAAGAATCGCCTTCCTGAAAATGCCCATTGGTCTGCCTTCGGTATAGGTCGGATGCAAATGCCAATTGCAGCACAATCTGCCATGCTTGGCGGTAATGTTCGTGTTGGCTTGGAGGATAACATTTATCTGAAAAAAGGGGTTATGGCCCGTAATGACCAGCTTGTAGATAAAGCAGTTCATATGCTTCATGGCAACGATATCGAAGTGATGAGTCCACAGGAAGCCCGTGAACAATTCGGCTTGAGAAACCCTGATGGGGGAGGAAAGTAAATGGCTAAGACAATAGAAACAGTAAATAAAGTTTCAGTGGTCGGAACAGGCGTTATTGGAAATGGCTGGATTGCCAGGTTTTTAGCCCAAGGATACGATGTGATCGCGTTTGATCCAGCAGAAGGTGCAGAAAGCAGGACGCGTCAGGCTGTCAAGCAAGCATGGCCATCATTAGAAAAGATCGGGCTTGCTGATGGGGCTTCACAAAACCGCCTCTGCTTTGCCAGCACACTAGAGGAAGCAGTCGCTGAAAGTGGCTATATCCAGGAAAATGTCCCGGAACGAGAAGAACTGAAAAAAAGTGTTCTTAAAGATATAGACCATCATGCAAAACCTGAAGCGATGATCGGGTCAAGTACTTCCGGGATCAAGCCGAGCATCTTACAGGATGGTATGCGTTATCCAGAAAGATTCATTGTAGCTCACCCATTCAATCCAGTTTATCTTCTACCACTTGTTGAAGTGGTAGGGGGGAAGGCAACAGAAAAAATTACCATTGAAAAGGCAACTCAGTTCTTTGAGTCGATTGCCATGAAGCCGCTAGTAGTAGAGAAAGAGATTGACGGTCATGTGGCAGACCGTTTAATGGAAGCTCTTTGGCGTGAAGCGTTGCATCTTGTCAATGACGGTATAGCCACCACAGAAGAAGTAGATAAGGCCATTATCTATGGAGCTGGATTAAGATGGGCACAGATGGGGCCGTTCTTAACTTTCCATCTTGCTGGAGGTGAACAGGGGATGAGGCATATGCTCGAACAATTTGGCCCTGCATTGAAACTCCCTTGGACAAAGCTTGAAGCTCCGGAATTGACCGAAGATTTAAAGGAACGTGTCATTGAAGGCTGTGAGAGCTACGCAGGTGATCAGGAAATAGCTGAGCTTGAAAGAAAACGCAATGAATTTCTCGTTAAATTATTGGGGTTAGTTGAAGAATATTGGCCAGAATCCAACAGCATAGTGAAAGAGGGGTGAGGGTATGTCATTTCACTTTAAGGACCATGTTCGTTCCGAATGGGTAGACTATAACGGTCATATGAACGATGCGGCTTATGCGGCTGTATTCAGTCACTCTGTCGATAAACTGATGGAGTATATCGGTTTAGATGAATCGGCACGGGAATCATATGCCTATACAATCTTCACACTCGAAACACATCTTTGTTATTTAAAAGAAGCCAGAAAAGATGAAACTATTCATGTCACTGTACAGTTGCTGGATGATGATGCCAAAAGACTTCACGTTTTCTATACGATGAAAAATGATGCCGGTGAGCAGTTGGCAACAAGTGAACAAATGTTAATGGGAATCGATACGGATAAAGGGATACCAGCCCCTTTTCCGGATACAGTTGCAAATAGAATTGACTCGTTGCGACAGGAACATGAACATTTAACCCAGCCTAAACAAGTGGGCAGACAGATTGGCATCAAACGATAGTCCATTACTTGACCGGGATACAAGATAGGAATGGAACCAAACCTATCAAGCCAGATTAAAAAGATAGAGATTGTGATAAATTGTGTAATAATGAATCGATAACAACTAAGAAAAAGTAAACAAAATGATGGGTAAATAATTGATGTCTTGGCTTAAGCTTGTCGGGGGTGAACGAGGCATTTGCACGATTGTTCCCGATTCAAAAAGGAAGTAACACTTGCAAAAAAGAGGCTGTCCCAAAGCCCTGAAACGAAACAAACCACGAAGAAATTAATTTTTCTTGGTGGTTTTTTCTTTTGGCATAGATACGTGTTCCTCTTTTCTAGATCAATTTCCATCACTCTTTTTCAGATTGGTCAGAAGGGGAAGAAAGAATTAAAATAGGGCTGTCGAAATTTCTCGACAACCCGACATCCAAAAAAGGATGTTTAACTCTCATTCTCGTTTTTCTCTTCATTAAACCATAGTGGATCTTCGTCATTGACTTCCCCATTATAGTTAATAAAGATTTCCTCTCCCGCTTTTATGTCGGTATACGCATAAAAGTCAAATGAATGATTTTCAAAATTGATTTCGTAATAGGCGTTAGGCTGATAAGAATGATTAAACATCATTCCATACCCTAAGAGAAAAGCCGTATGATTCTTCCCATATTCAAAAACGTAATCAGCTAAATGCGTCTTCTCAATGTACTTATGCTGTTCATTCGGGTAAGGAAGTACAGGGGCTACATGAATCAATTTGTCTTTTTCTATGTTACGAGTGGCGAAAACTCCTTTATTAGACTCATCATCCGTAACATTGGAAGTTCTTACTTCTATCACATTCTCACCTAAGCTTTCTTTTCAATCTCATCTTTCCTGTATTCATTTTGACAGCTGAAGGGCAAGAATGCAATCGTTGTAAAACTTAGTGTATTACCTGTTATCTGAAAAATATCAGTTAACGGTATTTTCCCGCCTTCTTTGAAAACGGATATTTTTTCGGATAGAAGTGACGATAACAGCCAGCCAGCCAAGCAGGAGTACAGCGTAAATAACAGTCAAAACATCATTGCTTATATTTCCAGTCGTAAGCAGTGTTCGGACATTAGTCAGAATAATGAAACCTCCTGCCAAAACACCCAAAATAAACGATGGTACTATTCTGACAAGCCATGCTGCAATTGGGGCTGCTATAACGCCGCCGATCATGAAAGCCAGAACCCATATCCAGCTGAACTGTTCCCAGCCCAAAAATAATAAAAAACCGAGTGTCGCGGAAATGGTAATAGCGAATTCGCTTGTATCAACAGTACCAATCACTTTACGTGGGGTCGCACCTTTTTGAGAAAGAAGAATAGGTGTATTGATTGGCCCCCAGCCGCCACCGCCCACTGCATCAAAAAATCCTGCCACTGCACCCAAAGGATAAAGAAAACGTTTCTTCAAAGGCGACCTTTTTGAACTTTCAGGAGTACTTCTTAACGACAGAAAACGTACTACGATATAAATTCCGAGCAAAAGCAAGAAGACAGAAATAAATGGCTTGATCACTTCGCCAGGCAAACTGCTGAGAAAAGCAGCTCCTAGAAAAGCACTGATTGCACCGGGCACAACCAAGGGCAGGACGAGTGTTTTATCCAGGTTGCCAAATTTATAATGAGAAATGCCGGAAACGGCGGTTGTCGCAATTTCGGACATATGTATCGAAGATGAAACCACAGCCGGGGCAAGTCCATATGCGATTAACAGTGATGATGAGCTTAAACCGAATGACATTCCAAGGGCCCCATCAATTAATTGGGCAAAAAATCCCACTAAAGCGAAAATAACCAGCTTTCTCATTTCCATCCTCTCCTCATTTCACAAAATATTACTAATCAGATCATTATACTCGGAATTAAAGCATAATATTTTCTTATCTAGGCTTGATAGAAGCAATAAAAAAACCTCTTCAAAAGAAGAGGTATAAAATCGATGTCCTCTCCTTATTTTCCAGACAAATTGTCTGCTGGACTGAGCACCTTCCTGATAGCAAGAGGTTGCTGCGGATCGTAGGACCAGTTTCCTCCCCCGGCTCTTTATAAGGATTCGTATGGTGTGATGAATAATAGATATAAATGTAAAGCAGTTTCCAACGTTTGTCAACTGCGTTTAAAAAAATCGTGTAAAAAGTATGAATATTCAAAGTACCTATTGACATTTTTTCCAAATGCCCATAACATGTGTACCAATACTTTTTAAAAAACCAAGTTAACTTATCGGCATTCTTATCTAGAGAGGTGGAGGGACTGGCCCTTCGAAGCCTCGGCAACGGGTTCGGGTATCATCATTTCGGACACTGTGCCAATTCCAGCAGGCGCAAGCAGGCGTTTGAAAGATAAGAAGGTGGAAATTTTGCAATTTATTGCTGAATATTCCTCTCTTCTTATTCATTTAAGTAGAGAGGTTTTTTATTTCTACGATTCGATTATCCCGGAGGGGGGAGAAAATGGAGAGCAATACGATTACTTATGAGCACTTTCCTGGGGACCCTTTTGAAGGATGGGATCCAGAAGATGATACCAAAGGAGCTTTAAGGATTCTGCAGTGGGCTTATGACACTTATAAAGAGTCACTCGTTTATGCCTGCAGTTTTGGAGCAGAAGGAATTGTGTTGGTTGATTTGATATCAAAAGTGAAAAAGGATGCGGAAATAGTCTTTCTTGATACAGGGCTGCATTTTCCTGAAACGTATGAATTGATTGAAAAAGTTAAACAAAAATATCCTGCACTAAATATCACGATGAAACAGCCCGAACTTACTGTCGATGAGCAGGCGAAAGAATATGGCTCAGCACTTTGGAAAAGAGAGCCGAACCAGTGCTGCTATATCCGGAAAATCAAGCCTCTTGAAGATGCCCTCTATGGTGTGGATGCTTGGATTTCGGGACTTCGCAGAGATCAATCTGCCAGCCGAAGCAACACAGACTTTGTAAATAAGGACGAACGATTCCATTCCGTAAAAGTCTGTCCGCTTATTTACTGGACCTGGGATAATGTCTGGGACTATATTCGGCAGAACAACTTGGATTATAACGAGTTACATGATCAAGGTTATCCGAGCATCGGCTGTATGCCATGTACTTTTGCAGTAGAAGATTCCGAAGATTCAAGGGCCGGAAGATGGAGTGGATTTAATAAAACGGAATGTGGACTTCATGTCCCATCAGGAAATGAAAAATAATACGATCCATTTTAAGGAGGAATTGCAATATGGCACTTATTCAACCTCATGGAGGAAAACTTGTAAATCGATTGGAAGGAAACTTCTCGGATCCAACGGCTAGCATTGAATTAGATCCTATGGCTCTCAGCGATTTGGAGCTGATTGCGACAGGGGCATACAGCCCGATTGAAGGATTTTTGAATCAGGAAGACTATCAATCTGTTGTGAAAAATATGCGGCTGGCTGATGGAACACCATGGAGTATTCCGATTACATTGCCAGTAGATGAGGAGCAGGCTGATCGTTTGGAACAGGGGGATGTGGCAGAACTGCAAAAAGACGGGACCGTTTATGGCCTGATTGAAATAGAGGAAGTTTATCAGCCCGATAAGGTCCAGGAAGCAGAAAATGTCTACCGAACAACGGAAACCAATCATCCAGGTGTAAAAAAACTATATGACCGTCCTGATTTCTATGTTGCAGGTAAAATCCAATTACTTACACGTCCTTCCCGGGAGCATGACGATAAATTTTATTTAGACCCGGCTGAATCAAGAGATTTATTTAAGCAATTGGGCTGGAAAAAAGTTGTTGGATTCCAGACAAGAAATCCTGTACACCGAGCCCATGAATACATCCAGAAAGCATCACTGGAAACAGTTGATGGGCTGTTCCTCAACCCGCTGGTAGGCGAAACGAAAAGTGATGATATTCCAAGTGACGTGAGGATGGAAAGTTACCAGGTCTTATTGAAAAACTATTATCCAGCCAACCGTGTTGTGCTCGCAGTCTTTAATGCTGCCATGCGTTATGCCGGCCCAAGGGAAGCAATTTTCCATGCCCTGGTACGTAAAAACTTCGGGTGCACGCACTTCATTGTAGGGCGTGACCATGCTGGTGTCGGTAATTATTACGGAACCTATGACTCTCAAAAAATCTTCAGTAATTTTGAGGAAGATGAACTGGGAATCACGCCCCTATTCTTCGAACATAGCTTTTACTGTCTAGCTTGTGAAGCGATGGTTTCCCATAAAACATGCCCGCATGATGATGACCAGCACGTTATTTTGTCCGGCACCAAGGTACGCGAACTGCTTCGAAATGGCGAAAAACCTCCGAAAACTTTTAGTCGTCCTGAAGTTGCCGAAACGCTTATCAAAGGACTGCAGCGCAGTGAAGTTGTAAGTCAGGGACAGAAAGGGTGAGCGATATTGGCATCTAATATTGTGTGGCATGAGGCGACAGTGCAGAAAAAAGATTACCGTCAAAAAAATGGTCATCGCAGCGGAGTGATCTGGCTGACAGGCCTTTCAGGTTCTGGAAAATCGAGCATCGCAAATACTGTGAACAAGCGGCTGTATGAAAAAGGAATTAACGCCTATGTTCTCGATGGTGACAATATTCGCCATGGGTTGAACGCCGATCTTGGATTTAGCCCGGAGGACCGTAAGGAAAATATCCGGAGAATCGGTGAAGTGGCAAAATTGTTTGCAGACAGTGGCACAATCGTATTGACCGCTTTTATTTCTCCTTATCAGGAAGATCGGGATCGAGTACGGAATATTCTCCCCGCAGATGAATTTCTGGAAGTCCATGTGGATTGCCCGCTCGATGAATGCGAAGTGAGGGATCCAAAAGGACTCTATAAAAAAGCAAGAAGCGGAGAAATCAAAGGATTTACAGGGATTGATTCTCCCTACGAATCACCTGAATCACCAGAACTGACACTGCATACAGGAGAATGGAGTGAAGAGGAGTGCACAGAGCAGGTTCTTCACTATCTTGAGGAAAAAGGATGGATATAAGTACTGAGTCCTGGAATGAGCAGGCGAGTATTTAAATGGATGAAGGAGTGAGTGATCAAGCATGAAAAAAGTATTTTTGGTCGGTGCCGGTCCAGGTGACCTGGAGCTGATAACGGTAAAAGGTTTAAAGTCTATTCAACAATCTGACGTGATTTTATACGATCGGTTGATCAACGAAGAGTTACTGTATGAGGCGCCTGACCATGCAGAGCTCATCTATTGCGGGAAAAGCCCGGATAATCACTCCTTAAGCCAGGAAACCATCAATGGCCTCTTGTGTAAATACGCTTTACAGGGTAAAACGGTCACGCGGCTTAAAGGAGGGGATCCCTTTATCTTCGGTCGCGGAGGTGAGGAAGCACAGGCATTAGCAAAAAGGAACATACCTTTTGAAATTGTTCCTGGTATTACTTCGGGTATAGCTGCCCCGGCGTATGCAGGAATTCCTGTAACCCATCGTAACTACAGTTCATCTGTTACTTTTATTTCAGGAGTCAGCAAGCTTGGAACAGACGAAGAAAAATATTGGGAACATGTGGTGAAAAGTATGGATACATTGTGTATCTATATGGGTGTCAGGAAGCTGCCGGAGATATGTAACCGGCTAATCCGTCATGGCCGAGATCTAGAGACGCCGATAGCGCTTGTTCAAGCTGGGACCACAGAAAGCCAGAAAACAGTAACGGGAACCTTGGAAGACATTATCGAAAAGTCCAGGGAAATCAAAAATCCTTCCATGATCATAGTTGGGGAGGTAGTAAAACTGCGCGAACAGCTTCAGTGGTTTGAACAGCTGGAAGTGGAAGAAGGCATTCCCGCCCATTCTGTGGTCGGGTGAGGCTTTAGGGAGGGATTCCATGCTAGGTATTTTATATGTCTGTCACGGAAGTAGACTTCAAGAGGCAAGAAATGAAGCTGTTTCCTGTATAGAGACCGTTAAGAAGAGAATAGATGTCCCTTTGCAGGAAATTTGTTTTTTAGAAATTGCAGATCCAGATATGAATGAGGGCTTCGCGCGATTGGTGCAGCAAGGGGCCAGTGAAATAACTGTCGTACCTGTCCTTTTGTTAAGCGCTGGGCATTATTATCAAGATATCCCGGAAGCAATCGCTCAGGCTCAAATTCGTTACCCCGATATTCAAATTGTTTATGGCAAGCCGCTGGGTGTTCAGGATCGAATTATAGAAGTTTTGGTTGATCGGGTGGAAGAGACAAAAGCAACGATATATCCAGGAACAAACCTTCTGCTTGTCGGTAGAGGAAGCCATAACCCAGAAACGCCGAAGTCTATGGAGCAAATCAAAGAAAAGCTTCAAACCAAAATTAGTGATGCTTCCGTTAATGTCTGCTATTTAGCGGCGTGTTCACCTTCCTTTGATGAAGGGCTGCAGGCTTCGATAGAAAGCGATTTTTCCCAAACCATCGTCGTTCCGTATCTCTGGTTTACAGGTGTGCTGATTCACTCGATGGAAAAGAAAGTGAACGATTTAAGGGAAAATGGCCATTCAGTAAGCTTGTGCAATTATCTTGGCAGTCACCCTTTCATGATAGATGCATTAGCAGACCGTGTTCAGGAGGCTATGGAGCAGAAATATGAAGAAGGAATAACTTGATGAAGAACAGAGTATTGCAAGATAAGGATAAAGCTATTCCACTGATGATAAGTGTCCATGGAGAAATAGTGGTCATTGCCGGTGGTGGAAAAGTGGCCGCTAAAAGGGCTCGTACATTAAGAAACTATGGCGCTATGGTTACCATAGTGAGTCCGGAAATTTGCCCGGAACTCTACCAGATGTGGAATTTATCCGAAGTGGATTGGAAGAGTAAGTGCTATGAACAGGCAGATAGTGAGAAAGCTTTCATGGTCGTAGCAGCCACGGATAATCCTTCGGTTAATGCAGAGGTAGCAGAGACATCCAGCGACAATCTATTATTCAATGATACTGCAGATGCCAGGCGAGGGAATGTTCAGTTCCCCGCTAATGTGACAAGAGGAGATTTAACTATTACTGTTTCCACTAATGGGGCAAGTCCGATGCTTGCTTCAAAAATAAAGAAAGATCTGGAAGAACAGTTTGATGAGGACTATGAGCAATACGTGGACTTTTTATCGGATTGCCGTCAGTTAATCAAGCATTCCGGGTTTCCGAAAGCAAAACAGAAACAACTTTTAAGAGAACTTCTCCATTCTGATTATTTCAATTACGAAAGACAGCAGCAGACAATCAATTGGCTGAAACATCTGTGTCAAGAGAGGGGGAGGACATGACAGGTTTAACTGGAAAACGTGTCGGCATTGCTGCTGATCGCAGCGCTGACACAATCAGTACCATGGTTGAGAAAAAAGGCGGTACACCTTTGAAGTATCCGCTTCAAGGACAACGTCATTTGAATGAACAAACCAGTCTGAATGATGTACGTACCTTTCTGGAAGCTCCATTTGACTGGGTGATCCTTACGACAGGAATAGGGGCAAGTACATTAGCCAATGAAGCGGAGAAGCATGGATTATTAACAGCATTTGTTGAAAAACTGGCTGAAAGTAAGCTTGCAGTTCGAGGAAAAAAGACGCTGCAATGGTGTAAAGAGTTTTCCTTATCGCCAAGTCTGACTTCAAAAGATGGGACGATGGATGGGCTGCTCTCCGATTTATCAGCAGGCACAACAGGAAACCTAAATATTTTCCTGCAGGCCTATAACCAGGATGACATTAAAATAAAAAACACATTAGAAAAAGACGGTCACACAGTTGTTCTTTCCAAGCCATATTCCTATCAAAAGCCGGATACTAAGGTTATTTCCAGGTTTCGTCAACAAATTATCCAGCGTTCCTTGGACGCAGCTATTTTTACAAGTAAGACCCAGGTAAGGAACTTGTTTGAAAACGTAATGAAAACAGACCATCTGTCAGCGTCTTTCAACAGCCACGTTCTTGCTGTAGCTGTAGGCAAGGTAACAGCCCAAGAACTTGAACAACATGGGATAGATCATGTCCTACAGCCGGAAGACGCCAAAATGGGTGCTATGGTAGTAGCCCTCGACCGTTTTTATAAATAAAAAGAACTTTATCATACCACAGGTGTGAGAGGTCATAATAGAATATTTTTGTAGTGAGGTGGGTACTTTTGCAGTTACAGGTAACGAATAGTCCGTTTGATGAGAAACAGATTGAACATCTTAACCGCCTGCTTCCGACGTTGTCAGAAGTACAGAAAGCATGGTTAAGTGGGTGCCTGGCCGCATCCAATACGACAGCAGCTGTGGCTGAGCCGCCACTCCAGGAAAAAGGGGCGGTTTCACCAGCAGCAAATGGGCAGGTTCAACCAGCCACCCGTCAGGTCACGATTTTATTTGGTTCACAGACGGGAAATGGTCAATCTTTGGCAGAAGATCTGTCAAAGAAATTAGAAGAGAAGGATTTTCAAGTCACACTTTCTTCGATGGATGATTTTAAGCCAAAATCTATTAAAAAAGTGGAAGATTTGCTGATCATTGCAAGCACCCACGGGGAAGGAGACCCACCTGATAATGCGTTGTCTTTCTATGAATTTCTTTATAGTAAACGGGCGCCTAAGTTAGATAATGTACGTTTTTCCGTCCTTGCCTTGGGTGATAGTTCTTATGAATTTTTCTGCCAGACCGGGAAAGATTTCGATGAACGACTGGAAGAGTTAGGAGCCGAGCGGCTGTATCCTCGTGTGGATTGTGATGTCGATTATGAAGATTCCGCCGGCGAATGGTTTGACGGTGTCTTCGGAAAGTTGAGTGACAACCAGGGAGGAGCCCAGGCGGCATCCATGCTACAGTCAGCCGGCGAAACTACTAGCCAGGAGTCGGTTTATTCGAAAAAGAACCCTTTCAGAGCAGAAATCCTGGAAAATTTGAATTTGAATGGTCGTGGTTCTAATAAGGAAACCCGCCACCTCGAGCTTGATCTGGAGGGTTCCAATCTAGAATTTTCTCCAGGGGACAGCGTCGGAATTTATCCGGAAAACGATAGTGTCCTTGTGGACCACCTATTGGAAGAAATGAATTGGAATCCAGAAGAACAAGTTACGGTAGATAAACAGGGAGAAGCTAAACCATTACGGGAAGCATTAATTTCCCATTATGAAATTACGAAGCTGACAAAGCCACTGCTTGAACAGGCAGCAGAACAATTTGAAAATGAAAAATTAAAAGATTTCCTCGCTGTTACTGAGAGAAGTGAGCTGCGGTCATATTTAGAAGGAAGAGATCTTCTCGACCTTGTCCGCGAATTTGACCTAAAAGGAATTCCGGCAGTGCAATGGACTAAAATACTGCGTAAAATTCCTGCGCGCTTATATTCCATTGCCAGCAGTTCAGCGGCAAATCCGGAAGAAGTTCACCTGACTGTCGGCGCGCTCCGATATGATGCCCACGGCCGTGAACGGACTGGAGTATGCTCCGGGCAATGTGCCGAACGTTCCCAGCCAGGTGATACACTGCCGATATATATACAGCCGAACCCTAACTTCAAACTGCCGGACGAAACAGACACCCCAATTATCATGATTGGTGCCGGAACAGGGGTTGCTCCTTTTCGAGCATTTATGGAAGAACGCGAGGAAATTGGAGCACAAGGAAGTTCGTGGTTGTTCTTTGGTGAACAGCATTTTTCTTCTGATTTCCTCTATCAGATTGAATGGCAGCAATGGCTGAAAGAAGGCGTCCTCACAAGAATGGATGTTGCCTTTTCCAGGGATCAAAAAGAGAAAGTATACGTGCAGCATAAAATTCTCGAAAAGAGGAAAGAAGTTTATCAGTGGATTGCTGAAGGAGCAGTAATTTACGTCTGTGGTGACGAAAAATATATGGCTAGTGATGTTCAAGACGCATTGTTATCTATTCTTCAGGAAGAAGGCGGGCTGAGTAAAGAAGAAGCAGAAGTCTATCTTGCTGACATGCGTAAACAGAAACGTTATCAACGTGACGTTTATTGATTTTAGGAAAGGGGTTTTAGGATGACAGACAAAAGAGTGGTACTCCCGGACGGTCCCCCCAGCGATATGGAGCGAATTAAAGAAGATAGCAATTACTTAAGAGGAACTATTGCTGAAAGTTTTCAAGATCCAATCACAGCGAGCATCGCCGAGGATGATACGAAGTTACTGAAATTCCATGGCAGTTATCAGCAGGATGACAGGGATGTAAGAAACGAACGGAAGCGCCAGAAGCTGGAACCAGCCTATCAATTCATGGTCCGTGTCCGACTCCCTGGTGGTGTGGCGAGTCCGCAGCAGTGGCTGACGATGGATGAAATAGCAAACGATTACGCCAATGGAACTCTTAAACTGACAACACGCCAGACATTCCAATTGCATGGCGTGCTTAAATGGAATATGAAAAAGAGCCTGCAAGCTATCAATAGCGTGTTGCTCGATACGATTGCAGCATGCGGCGACGTAAACCGGAATATCATGTGCAATGCCCAGCCTTATCAGTCAGAAATCCATGAAGAAGTTCATGAGATATCCAAGAGTTTAAGTGATTATCTCCTGCCAAAAACGAAAGCCTATCATGAAATATGGATGGATGAAGAAAAAGTCGCTGACAGCCGTGGAGAAGAAGAGCCAATGTACGGTCGGCACTATCTGCCGCGGAAATTCAAAATCGGTATTGCCGTCCCACCTTCCAATGACATTGATGTTTTCTCTCAAGACTTAGGGTTTATTTCCATTATGGAAGATGGGAAACTTCAGGGATTCAATGTGGCAGTTGGCGGAGGTATGGGAATGACTCATGGGGATACGAGCACATATCCCCAGCTTTCTCGAGTCATTGGATATTGTCCGAAAGAAAACATTGAAGAAGTTGCAGAGAAAATCATCACGATTCAGCGTGATTATGGGAACCGTTCCGAGCGGAAGAACGCCAGGTTTAAATATACGATTGATGCAAGAGGCCTCGATTGGATTACAGAAGAGCTTAATAATAGGCTTGGCTGGAAATTGGAGGATTCCCGTCCATATTATTTTGAGCATAACGGCGATCGTTATGGCTGGGAAAAAGGCGATGGGAAATGGCACTTGACATTATTCATCCAAAATGGGCGGGTAAGTGACACAGAAGAAAGGCAATTAAAGACAGGTTTGCGGGAAATTGCCAAGGTGCATACTGGAGATTTTCGTCTCACGCCCAATCAAAACCTTATAATTGCTAACGTTACCGGAGAAATGAAACCAAAAATCATTGAACTTGTGAACAAGTATGGACTTACGGACGGAAAGGAGAATTCCGCTTTAAGGAGGAACTCCATGTCTTGCGTAGCCTTGCCGACTTGCGGATTGGCAATGGCAGAATCTGAAAGGTACCTCCCCAGCCTGTTAGATAAAATCGAAGTAATTCTCCAGGAGGCTGGACTTGAAAACGAGGATATCATCATTCGTATGTCAGGCTGTCCTAATGGATGTTCTCGTCCAGCACTAGGAGAAATCGGATTTATCGGAAAAGGACCAGGAAAATACAATATGTACCTGGGAGCTGGTTTTGCCGGAGATCGCTTGAACAAACTATACCGGGAAAACATAGGGGAAGAAGAAATACTGGAAACTTTGCGTCCGATTTTATTCCAATATGCAAAAAATCGTAAAGAAAATGAACATTTCGGAGATTACGTCATCAGGGCAGGGTACGTGGAGGAAGTACATTCAGGACTTGATTTCCATGAATAATCAAAAGATCTTAGGCACAGTGATGCATGCTGGCCTAAGATCTTTTTTTGTATGGAACATATTATGGAATTTTCATCGATCCGTATGATCTTTTGGGGGATTAATGCTACTGTCATCCTCTTCTTCAGGGAGAGGATCAACGGTATGCTTATAGTTATATCCTGAGTTTATAGCAAACGCAAAAGCAGCAGCTATACCTAAAACAATTAATACAGTGACGATCATAATAATTGTGAGGGTCATACCCGGGCACCACTTTCTGTGAAAATAATTAGTAATAAAAGACCTTTTAAAAAAGAAGGGGAGGCCGCTCCCCTTCTTTCCCATTTAGTTTGGCACAATACATTCCAAATTACTATTACTGATTTGTTTTTTCTTTTATAAATGCGACGACTTCATCTGCAGTCCCCATTGACAGCAGAGTATCTTTGACCGAAGCCATTTCTTCTTTAGATAAGTCCTTTAACTGTGTACGCGCTGGAAGGATGGATGTGGCGCTCATACTGAATTCATCCAATCCTAATCCCAGAAGGATTGGAATGGCAATAGAGTCACCTGCCATTTCACCGCACATTCCTGCCCATTTACCCTCAGCATGGGCAGCCTCGATGACATTGTTAATAAGGTTTAAAATTGCAGGGTTATAAGGTTGATACAAATAGGAGACGCGCTCATTCATTCGATCGGCCGCCATTGTATATTGTATTAAATCATTGGTGCCGATACTGAAGAAGTCGACTTCTTTTGCAAAGCGGCGGGCAATCATGGCAGTAGAAGGAATTTCTACCATGATTCCTACTTCGATATTTTCTGAAACGTCTTTACCTTCTTCTTGCAATTTTAGCTTTTCTTCGTTCAAAATATTTTTCGCTTCACGGAACTCCTCAAGCGTTGCAATCATCGGGAACATGATTTTTAAATTGCCATGAACACTGGCCCGAAGCAAGGCTCTGAGCTGCGTACGGAAAATATCATCCCGTTCTAAGCAAAGGCGAATGGCTCGGAATCCAAGAAACGGATTTAATTCTTTAGGAAGCTCTAAGTAATCCAGTTCCTTGTCTCCGCCAATATCAAGTGTCCGGACGACTACAGGCTTATCTCCCATTTGTTCGAGCACAGATTTATAGGCATCAAATTGCTCCTCTTCGGTAGGGAGCTGATTTTTCCCCATGTATAAGAATTCAGTTCGGTAAAGACCGACACCTTCACCTCCATTATCGAGCACCCCTTGTACATCTTCCGGGGTACCGATATTGGCAGCAAGCTCGACATGCGTTCCTTCAGAAGTAACTGTGGCTTCATCTTTCAGCTTGGCCCATTCTTGCTTCTGCTCTTCAAATCGTGCCATCTTATCACGGTATTTGTCCAGATCCTGTTCAGATGGGTCAACGATTACATCTCCGTCGATACCATCCACGATAATCATTGTGCCTTTTTGAGCTTTCCCGGTAATTTCTTTCGTGCCGACAACAGCAGGAATTTCAAGAGAACGTGCCATAATAGCAGAGTGGGAAGTTCTGCCACCGATGTCAGTCGTGAAGCCCTTAACAAACTGTTTGTTTAGCTGCGCTGTATCAGATGGAGTCAAATCATCAGCGACAATGACTACTTCTTCATTGATAAGTGCCGGATCAGGGAACGTGACACCGATCAGATGTGCCATTACCCTTTTGGTAACGTCCTGAATATCAGCTGCACGCTCGCGCATATATTCGTTGTCCATATTTTTGAAGAGGTCAATGAACATATTAGCTGTTTCCTCTAGTGCTGCCTCAGCATTAACATTATCGGACTTGATTTTATCCTCAATCGGCTGAATCAGTTCTGGATCGCTCAGGACAAGCAGGTGTGCGGAAAAAATCTCGGCATGTTCATCACCGAGAGATTTTTTTGTGTGTTCTTTTATTTTTTCTAATTCCGACTTGGAAATATCGAGTGCTTCATGAAGACGCTTAACCTCATTTTCCGGTACATCGATTGTTCTTTTTTCGTAGGAAAGGTCTGGAGCTTCCAGACGGTACACTTTCGCGATCGCTATACCGCTGGAAGCTGCAATTCCCTTGATGTGACTCATGTTGTTATTCCCCCAGGCCTTCGTTTTTCATTGTATCGGCTAGCTGTTGAATAGCTTCTTCTTCATCTTTTCCTTCTGCAGTGATTTCAATTTCTGCCCCAGAAGGAATACCGAGGCTCATGATGCCCATGATTGACTTTAAGTTCACAGCTTTACCTTTGTAGTGCATATTAATATCTGATTGGAATTGACCGGCTTTTTGGACAAGCACGGTAGCTGGACGAGCATGGACACCGTCCGAAGATGTAATGGTAAAAGTCTTTTCCTGCATGTTTCTTCCTCCTCAAAAGTATTTCTTAGTTTAATACCTCTATCTATACTAGTTTAAGCTTTTCTTAAGTCTTTTTTCAAGAATCCTACTATAATTGCACTGACAAATGCACCAACTAAGATAGCCAGCGTGTACAGATACCATCCGCCTTCGACGAGCGGGAAGACGAAAATGCCGCCATGCGGGGCGAATAATTCGATGCTGAAAACCATTGTTAATGAACCTGCAATGGCAGAGCCGATAACAACTGATGGGATGACACGTGCAGGATCGGCAGCTGCGAACGGAATCGCACCCTCTGTGATAAAAAACGCTCCTAATGGTAAGGCTGTCTTTCCTGCTTCACGCTCTTGTTTAGTGAACTTATGCTTGAAAATCAAGGTAGCAATTCCCATCGCAAGTGGCGGTACCATTCCGCCAGCCATGATGGCTGCGATGAATTCATAGTTTTCTGCATCTATCATGGCAAGTCCAAACGTATATGCCGCTTTGTTGATCGGACCTCCCATATCAAGTGCCATCATACCTCCAAGAAGGAGTCCTACCAATGCGAGGTTGGTTCCACCCATACCTTCCAGCCAGCCCAGAACAGACGTATAAAGCTGAGTCAAAGGAGGGTTGATCATCAGCATGATCATTCCTGTGGCAAAAATGGACAATACAGGGTAAAACAATACAGTTTTTAAACCATCAAGCATATCAGGCAGGCCAGTGAGCACCTTTTTGATACCGAGGGTCAAGTAACCAGCAAGAAAACCAGCAATCAGACCACCAAGAAATCCTGAGCCGCCACTAGCTTCTGCTACACCTGTCGTGATTGCAATCAAGCCGCCTACCATACCTGGAGCAAAGCCGGGACGGTCAGCTATACTTGATGCTATGAAACCAGCCAGTACAGGTACTAGTAAGAAAAACGCTTTACCGCCTCCAATGATGCTGAGCATTTCAGCGAAACGGTTGTACTGTTCACTTTCCGGGTCCGCCGCATTGATACCGAATAGAAAGGAGATCGCAATTAATATTCCCCCGCCGACAACGAACGGAAGCATATTAGATACCCCGTTCATCAAATGTTTATAGATACCTGAGCGTTGGCCGCCTTCTTTTTCTGAACGTTCGGATGATCCACTTCCCTGGTGTATGGGAGCATCTTTTTTTACTGCACGTTCCAATAACTTTTCTGGTTCATGTATTGCTTTTGCGACAGGTACTTCGATGACAGGTTTACCTTTGAATGGAGCTGTTTCCACTTTAGTATCGGCAGCGATGATGATGGCGTCTGCTTCAGCGATGTCTTTTTCTGTTAAACGGTTTTTGACTCCACTGGAACCGTTTGTCTGTACTTTGATATTGATGCCCATTTCTTTAGCGGTATCCTTCAATTTGTCTGCCGCCATGTAGGTGTGGGCGATGCCGGTTGGGCAGGCAGTTATCGCGAGAATTTTGCTTTCTGAAGTTTCATCATCCGATTCTTCATCCTCTTCTTCTGCCTCTTTGGCGTTGATTGCCTCAATTATGTCATCTTCTGACTTTGCTGATTCCAGTTTATTACGGAAGTTTTTATCCATTAAAAAGGAAGATAATCGAGACAGGGTTTCCAGGTGAGTCTGGTTAGCCCCTTCAGAAGCTGCAATCATAAAGAAAAGGTGTGTTGGTTGTCCATCCAATGATTCATAGTCTAAACCTTCCTGAGTTCTTCCAAATACGATGGAAGGTTCTTTGACTGCGCTTGTTTTAGCGTGAGGAATAGCGATTCCTTCACCGATTCCAGTTGTGCTTTGTTCTTCGCGGGCTAAAATTGCCTTCTTGAATCCATCTCTGTCATTTAAACGGCCGGCCTCATCCAGCTTGTTAATCAATTCATCGATGACTCCGGGTTTCGAGCGGGAGGACAGATTCAATATGATTGTATCCTTCTTCAATAAATCTGTAATTTTCATGTTTGTTACCTCCTTATATGATTGGGCTGATATGAACTTCGCTCAACAATGCTTCGACATCATCCTGTTTACAAAGGTCGTCACTGAAGGCAGTAGCACTGCCGGACGCCACGCCGAATCGGAAAGCCTCTTCCAAAGAAGACCCTTTCGTGTATGCGGCCAGAAAACCGGAAACCAGCGAGTCACCAGCTCCGACTGAATTTTTCACTTCACCTTTTGGCACAGTGGCATAGTAAGAATATTTGTCACTCACAAAAACTGCTCCTTCACCACCCATGGATACAATAACGTGCTTTGCTCCTCGTTCAATGAGTTTCTTCGCATAGCTTGCAGCTTGCTTCTTAGTTTCGATAGACGTTTGAAACAACTGCCCGAGTTCGTGATGATTCGGTTTCAAGAGAAATGCAGGATAACCGATTAGCTGTTCTAAGGCTGCACCAGAAGTGTCTGCAATCAGGGGTACGCTCATTTCCTTGCAAATTTCTGCAATTTTTATATAGATATCATTACTCAAAGAAGCTGGAACACTCCCGGCAAGGACTAACTTGTCGTCCGAATGTAATTCCTTGATTTGCTGCAATAACTGCTCTTGTTGTTCCCTGGTGATTTGTGGTCCTGGCCCATTTATTTCCGACTCTTCGTCTGCTTTTAGTTTGACATTAATCCTCGTGTAATCACCTGTATCGATAAACTTTTCATGAATTCCTTCCTCCTCGAGGAAAGATTTGATGAATTGCCCGGTAAAACCCCCGGCAAATCCTAAAGCTGTTGTAGCAGTATCAAACCGGCTTAGCATTCTGGAAACATTGATTCCTTTCCCGCCAGGATAGTAAAAAGTCTTCGTAGCACGGTTCAGTTGTCCAGTCTCAAATCCTTCCAAATGCATGACATAATCAATGGATGGGTTTAGTGTGCATGTATGGATCATGTGTCTACCACCTTTATTTCTGTATACTCTTTAAGCTGTTCTAATGCGGTACCTGCGGCATTTGTGATAATACCGGCTTGTTCAATGGCGGCTACCTTTGAAAAAGTTATTTCATTAAATTTAGATGCATCAGCAAGAACGAATGACTCGCCTGATAATTGCAACGCTGTCCGTTTAACGATTGCTTCTTCAGGATCAGGGGTTGTATATCCCTCTTCGGGATGGACCCCGTTGATGCCGAGAAAGCTTTTTTCAAAACGGTATTGCTTCAAGCTTTCAACTGCGTGTGCACCTATTACAGCCCGGGTGGTTGCTTTGATATGACCGCCAATGGTGTACGTGTTGATATAGTTGTCCGTCAACGCGTCTATATGATTAATCCCGTTTGTAACCACCACGATTTCCTTTCCGCTTAAAAATGGAATCATTTCGTATGTTGTGCTCCCTGCGTCAAGAAATACACTATCCCCATCACGTACCAGGGAAGCTGCATATTTGGCGATAGCAAGCTTTTCTCTATGATGTTTTTTGGTTTTCTCGATCATACTTGGCTCTTCGCTGGCAGAGCTTTTTATTGAGGCGCCTCCATGCACTCTCCTTAGTTTCCCGTCACTTTCTAACTGACTGAGATCTCGCCGTATAGTTGATTCAGATGCCGCTGTTTCTGCAACAAGTTCCTGAATATTGATTGCCTTTTTCTCGTAGAGCAAATCTAATATCAATTGATGCCGTTCCGGAGTCAACAATAGAATCAGCTCCTTTTATATCTCTCTATGCTCCATAATAAAGGAAGCCCTTTCATAAATCAATCAAAAACAATCATAATCAATCAAAAACGATTAATTCATGTTTGGTATTCTATCAAAAACACTCACATAGGGGGGAGGAAATTATGTTGATGAGAATGGGAATTTGTGCTACATTATCATTATGTATTTGTGTGCGTCTTAGGAGGTGTCAGTCACATCATGCAAACACTTGCAATTACTTTATTGACTATTGATACAATCGTTCTCATCGTTTTGGTCCTTCTTCAATCCGGTAAAAGCGCAGGCCTTTCGGGTGCCATTTCCGGTGGGGCTGAGCAATTGTTCGGGAAGCAAAAAGCGAGAGGTATAGATGCTGTACTCCACAAAGCTACCATTGTAACGGGGGTATTGTTTTTCGTTTTCTCCTTCCTGGCCGCTTATGTTCTGAGTTAAAGCTGAATACGGGAATACAGGGAAGCCGCGCTGATAATAGTGCGGTTTTTCTTTTGTCAACAGAAATTATTGATAATAGGCAGACTCTGTGATGGTTAAAAATAAATCTGCTAATATGAAAACGTTGTGTAAAGACAGAATGAAAACTGCCCAAATAGGGAATTACAAAGACAAGGAGAGATAACTCGTGAAAATCAAACAACCACAACCCTTCACGTTTGAAGAAGGAGAACGCGCGGTATTATTATTACATGGTTTCACAGGACATTCTGCAGATGTACGTATGTTAGGAAGGTTCTTGCAAAAACATGGGTACACAAGTCATGCACCGATCTATCGCGGGCATGGGCTGCCACCAGAAGAGCTTACAAAGGCAACACCTGACCAATGGTGGGAAGATGTACAGCAGGCCATGGAGCATCTGAAGGATCTTGGCTATGAGAAGATTGCAGTGGCTGGTCTTTCCCTTGGAGGCGTTCTTGGACTTAAACTTGCTTATTCAGAGCGTTTAAGAGGAGTAATATCCATGTGTGCTCCGATGTTTTTTGATAATGAAGAACAATTGACCCAAGGATATAAATTCAAAGCAAGGGAATACAAACAATTAGAAGGAAAAGACAAACAAACAATCGAAACTGAAGTGGAGGAGCTGCTTGAGCAGTCTCAGGATATGTTTAAACAGCTCGGTAAATTCATTAATGAAGTTCATGACAATATCGACCATATATACACCCCGACGCTCGTAGTCCAGGCAGCTAAAGATGAGATGATCAATACGGAAAGTGCCAACTATATTTATGAAAATGTTGAATCCGATCAAAAAGATATAAAATGGTATGAAAACTCCGGACATGTCATCACAATGGATAAAGAAAAGGAAAAACTCCATGAGGATATACTTGATTTCCTGGAGTCATTAGACTGGAGCTGAATGGGGAGAGGCCGGAAATGTCACGGAACATTAGAAGGAGGATGAAGCGTTTTGAGTAACGAAATGAAAAATAAAGTACTGGATTATTTCCATGAATCAGCAACCAAGCCACTTTCTGTTCAAGAATTAGAAGAAACGCTGCTGCTCGATGGAGCCGATGACTTCTCTGACCTCATAAAAACTATGAACGAACTGGAAGAACAGGGAGAGCTTGTCAGGACACGTAAAAACCGGTTCGGCCTACCGGAAAAAATGAACCTTATCCGTGGACGTATTCAAATGCACGCGAAGGGTTTCGCATTTTTGATTCCTGATGAGGAAGGAAAGGACGATATTTATATCCATCATTCGGACCTGAACTCAGCAATGAATAACGATCAGGTTCTTGTTCGGGTTGAAAAAAGAGATGAAACCGGACAAAGGCCGGAGGGAACGGTCATTAGAATTGTGGAAAGAGCAACGACGAAAGTAGTTGGCACGTATCAGGCAAGCCGTAACTTCGGATTTGTCATTGCCGACGATAAACGGATCCCCAATGATATTTTTATTCCTAAAGGGGCAACGAATGGTGCCGCAGATGGCCATAAGGTCATTGTTAATATAACCAAATACCCGGAAGATCGGATGAGCGCCGAAGGAGAAGTGGAAGAAATTCTTGGTCACAAGAATGATCCAGGCATTGATATTATTTCGATCATTTATAAGCATGGCATAAAAATTGATTTTCCAGAGGAAGTGCTCGAACAGGCAAAGGAAGTACCGGATGAAATATCTGAAGAGGAAATCAAGAACCGCCGTGATTTACGCAATGAGATGATCGTCACCATTGACGGTGCAGATGCAAAGGATCTTGATGACGCTGTTACTGTGAAAAAGCTTGAGAATGGCAATTATAAATTAGGAGTCCACATTGCCGACGTCACTTATTATGTGCCGGAAGGTTCACCAATCGATAAGGAAGCACGGGAGCGTGCAACAAGTGTCTATCTTGTCGACAGGGTCATCCCGATGATTCCGCATCGTTTATCGAATGGTATATGTTCACTGAATCCGCAGGTGGACCGATTGACACTTTCCTGTGAAATGGAAATTGACTCTAACGGAGAAGTAGTCGGCCATGAAATTTTCCAGAGTGTGATCCGGACGAATGAGCGGATGACCTATAAAGACGTCAATAAAATTTTAGAAGACCAGGATGCAGAACTGATGGAGAGGTATAAAGAGCTTGTGCCAATGTTCACCGAAATGGCCAAGCTTGCTGCCATACTCCGGAAAAAACGAATGGGGCGCGGAGCGATTGACTTTGACTTCAAAGAAGCAGGAGTCATTGTCGATGAGCAAGGAAAAGCAGTCGATGTCAAGCTTCGGGAACGTTCTGTCGCAGAGCGATTGATTGAAGAGTACATGCTGGCTGCAAATGAAACGGTTGCTGAACATTTTCACTGGATGGACGTTCCATTTATCCACCGGATTCACCAGGACCCTGACCCTGATAAACTGCAGCATTTCTTCGAATTTGTTGCAAACCTTGGATATGTCGTTAGAGGTACATCGAATGAAATCCATCCACAAGCGTTACAGAAAGTACTGGAGAGCATCGAAGGCACTCAGGAGGAAATGATCATTTCGAAGCTGATGCTCCGTTCTATGCAACAGGCGAAGTATGATCCGCAAAGCATTGGTCACTTTGGACTTGCGACAGATTTTTATACGCATTTCACCTCACCGATCAGACGTTATCCTGATTTGATTGTGCACAGGCTGATAAGAACATACGCTGTCGAAAATAAACTTGATTACAAAACCCGTCAGCATTGGAAAGAACAAATGCCGGAAATTGCTCGTCATTCTTCTGAAATGGAACGTGCTGCTGTCGATGCAGAACGCGAAACGGATGATTTGAAAAAAGCGGAATTCATGCAGGATAAAATCGGTGAAGAATTTGAAGGAGTCATCAGCTCTGTCACCAGCTTTGGCTTGTTCGTGGAACTGCCTAACACCGTCGAAGGACTTGTCCATGTCAGTTATTTGACGGATGATTACTACCGATTTGACGAGCGGCATTATGCCATGATCGGGGAACGGACAGGTAATGTATTCCGCATTGGCGATGAAGTCACTGTCCGGGTGACGAATGTCAATTTAGAAGAGCGTGTGGTCGACTTTGAAATTGTTGGCATGAAACCACGGAAAGAACGTAATTTCTCTGACCGTCCAAAAGTGATTAAAACACGAAGTGCGAACCGTACCTCCGAGAATAAAAGTGGAAAAGAGAAAAAGAATGGCAAAGGAAAAAAGAAAAACAAACCATTTTATAATAATAAAGGTTTGAAACAAAGAAAAAAAAGCAATAAGAAAAAGAAATAACAAAGAAGGCAGCCAGTTAACTGGCTGCTTCAAGCTATCGAGAAAGATTCGATAGCTTTTTATTTTTTGTCAGTTACTTTTAATGGAAGCAGGTAGTTCAGGAATGCTACCCATAATGCCAGTTAGAACAAATCGCCCGTGACTAGAATATGCTCGCCAGACATTTGCCATTGGGATACTGCTGCGGGCGAGGCCTGAAGTTATGGTCAAGATCGTGAATGCCATACTTTTTACTTACCGCGTGATTTCACCCTCACGCACTAAATATAGTTGGCAGAAAGATAACTGTTTTCATTACAATCTGAGGCTGCCGGGTATATGGCAGCCTTTTTATAACCACTTCCCATAAAGAATCCACGGTTTCTGAATCTCGTAAGGAGTCTTATCTGGAATATTCTTAAATCCATCTTGTGAGAAGTCGATCCATGCACCTGCAGTCTCTGGAGAGATGGTTTTTAAATGGTACTGAATTGTTTCAAAAAAACCAGGCTGTTCGTAATGATCATCCCAAAGGTATTTCACATGGGAGTATAAATCACCTTTTAAGTCATTTCGCAGTATGACAAAGCGGTCTGTCGCAGAATTGACATAAAAGGTACATTCTTCTAGATAATTATTAGTAAACAGCTGTTGATCAAAAGGGAGAGGATAGTAACACTCATAAGGAAACGCATCGAGGGCAGTAAAGTGGAGGGAAGCCAACAGACTTGATTTCTCATTGAAAGTATCCACCTTTTCCCAGACAGGGCCTTTTGTTCCCGTTACCTGTTCCGGTGATTTCAATACAGTATAGAAGTGAGTAGGCCCTGCGTTGAGCCCGGCTTTTTCAATGACTTTGCGCGCCGGTGTATTATGTATTTGCGTGTTCGCTCCAATCCAGCTTATATTAGCTTTTCTGTTTGAATAGTCAATGATATGCTGTAATACTTTTGTGGAATAGCCTTGGCCACTATAGTTGCGATCTGTCCGGAGCCGGCCCAGCATAGCAAATTCATCTGCAAAAATTGTATAACCTGCAAGGCTGACCAAGTCCTCATCAGAAAACAAACCAACAACACCATGTTCTGCAGCCGATACCAAACGTTTGAAAATGCGAATGATATAATCATTTTCGATCCCAGTATCCATTTTCTTTAATTTCTCCATGTCATGCAGATGCAGACTTCTTATTGTATAGCGTTGATCCATAGCTGCAGGCCCCTTTTCGAAATATTTCCAAAAATAATATCTCACACGATTCGTGCCATTGTCTATTGCAACGCACTTTATTGGAAAAAGGGTCCTTTTTTGATACAATTATCAATACGGCAATTAGAGGAGGAACCATTATGCCAAAAGGTAAAGGAAACGCTATCGCACAAAACCGAAAAGCCAGTCATGACTATTTTATCGAAGAAACTTTTGAAGCCGGCATGGTTCTGCAAGGCACGGAGATTAAATCGATTCGAGCTAAACGGGTCAATTTGAAAGATAGCTTCGCAACGATTCGCAAAGGGGAAGTATTCCTTCATAACATGCATATTTCTCCTTATGAACAAGGTAATCGTTATAATCATGAACCGACAAGGACAAGGAAACTTCTGCTGCATCGTAAAGAAATCGATCGCTTGATCGGTGCTACCCAGCAGGAAGGGTATTCCCTCGTTCCATTGAAAATCTATATCAAGAACGGTGTTGCGAAAGTACTGCTTGGTCTTGGTAAAGGTAAGAAGAAATATGATAAACGCCAGGTGCTGAAAGAAAAACAGATGAAGCGTGATATTGATCGCGCATTGAAAGATCGTTACTAAATAATGGATATGTAACCAGGCATTTTCTTTGAACAAAAGAGAAACTGTGTTATAATGGAATATGTCGTTAAAGACATTGATTCTACAAATGAATAGTAGCCAGCCTATTCTTATTAATCCTGACGGGGACGTTACGGATTCGACAGGGATAGGTCGAGCTCAGGTTGCAAGTCGAGGCGACGACTCGTTAAACGTCATTTGCCTAAATATAACTGGCGAATCTAACGATAACCTAGCTCTAGCAGCGTAAGCTGACTTGAGCTGATCCTTCCTGGCATTGTCCGTGTGCCAGATCGAAGGGTCTCAAACTGAAGCGGACTACGCGTTTCTCCACCGCCTGAGGAGAAACGAAGAGACTAATCAGGCTAGCGCCTGGGAAGCCTGTTGGTAGGCTGAACAGGTAGCGAATTATAATATACCGACTACGCTTGTAGAAGCCTGAGTGCCGATATCTCTGGACGTGGGTTCGATTCCCACCGTCTCCACCAATACATATATTGGTGGTTTTTTAATGTTGTTCAATCCAATTATTATTGCTAATAGTAAGAGGATTCGTAAAAGGTAAGCCCCCAAAGCACCCACCTCAAAAAGAACTCCTAAAAATTCTCCCTGCTGAATGGTATTCGTGAATTCTCGAAACGAGTAGGGCGTTGCCAATGCTTTTAACATCCTATAGCTAATATGGGTAAACACGCAGTTTTTTCAGTACATAGCCATAGCTGTCTACGGTTATCATACAGGCTAAGTACGTAAAGAAGGTGTAGTATACGTTCCAGGGGGCAGAATATAAAACCTTCTCCATATACAGTGCTATAAGTTCAAACCCATTCATTAACAGAAGAATAGCTCCATATACATATACCCGTTTCCACTTTTTAAAATAAAGGAAATAAGTAAAGAATGCTCCGAAGACCGCAAAGTATCCTAAGTCAAGGAAGAGGGACTCAAAGAGGATCACTTCAGGCTTGGGAACAACTTTCCATAGCCCTGATTGCATCCCGAGCTGGTTGAATGAAACGGATAATAAGGCAGTAAAAATATAAGCTGTAAGTAAAATGACGGGTGCTTTCCGATATATGTATATTCCGAATAAGCAAGGTAGAATAAGTCCTGCAAAAAAATTAAAGTACACGCGAGCTCACCTCCTTACTAGCATGGTAATCAGGAGGAGGGAATATGCATGCGTTAATGTAAAAGAGAGTCGATATGGAAATGGACTTCATTCCCGATCGGCTCTCTTTTTTCTTAAGTATTTATGCACTTTTGTTCAACCTCGATCTTTGGCTAACGGCTTTTAATATGAATATTTTGTCCTGCTTGGTCAGCATCCTCCAACTTCTTACCTTGATTTTCACAACTACGCCTCCCTGGTTTGTAAAAAGTAGGCCCCAAACTTTACAGACAGTTGTTAATTAGCCTATACCGCGATTTATACAATTATAAACAACAAAATTTTCTACAAATTTCTTGTTTTACGTAGGTTTTTATGCCTGGTTTTGTCGAACTACTGTCCTTTTGCAGAAATATATCCGGACTTTTGTCCTGTTTAGTCGCACAAAAAACCCGCACATTAGCGAATGTACGGGTTTTTTACGGTTATTTTTCAGGATCTTCGCCAATAATTCTGACTTCTCTTTCCAATGTGACGCCAAATTTTTCTTTTACAGTCTTTTGGACGTGTTCAATCAATGAAATATAATCAGAAGTGGTGGCGTTATCTTTGTTTACGATAAATCCAGCATGTTTTGTAGAGACCTCCGCTCCTCCGAAATTCGTTCCTTGGAGATCACTGTCCTGAATTAATTTTCCTGCAAAATACCCTGGAGGACGTTTAAATACGCTGCCGCAAGAAGGGTATTCCAATGGCTGCTTGGATTCTCGTTTGTACGTCAAATCATCCATTACTGCTTTGATATCTTCATATTTGCCTGGTTTTAAGGTGAAAGTCGCTTCCAGAACGATGTCCCCATTATCAGGGATATTGCTTGTACGGTAATCTAAGTCCAACTCTGAAGCCAGCCGTTTAACAAGATTGCCTTCTTTATCCACTACGTAGGCATAATCAAGAACATCCTTGATTTCCCCGCCGTAAGCTCCAGCGTTCATATAAAGTGCTCCCCCGACAGTTCCTGGAATACCACAGGCGAATTCTAATCCAGATAAATATTTTTGCAAGGCATGACGAGAGGCATCTATAATCCTTGCACCACTCTGTGCGACCAGGGTATGGCCATCTGTAGAGATATCGTCTAAATGTTTAAGGTTTATCACGATTCCCCTTATGCCACCGTCCTTGATGATCAGGTTGGATCCGTTACCAAGCAGCATAAAAGGCACGTTTTCTTCATTAGAAAACCTTACCACGTTCTGAACTTCCTGATATGTGGTAGGTGTAATAAAGAAGTCAGCTGTTCCTCCTAACTTCGTATATAAATGGTTTTTAAGCATTTCATCCACTTTGACATTTTCTTCTCTTACGATTTCCATCAGTTTATCGTATATTTTTTGTTTGTTATTCATTTAATCATTCCCATTTGAAAAATTGTCTCCTTGTGAAGTTTACAACAATCTTGATGACATTCAAAGTGATTTCCCAAACGGTGTACGATATCACTCGTACTATCTCACAGGAGATCTACCCATTATTAATATATTAGTTTATGGTCCATATGTAAATGAAGTTACATGATAAGCTTTTATAAACACCTTTTTATTGAAAAGATGAGCGGGTGAAGTACAATACATTATCCTCCCTCAATCAGTCCATAATAAGCAAAAGAGTAAAAAGAAGGAGTATGGTTGCATGGGATTCATACGATTGCTAAAGAAAGGAAATGTTTCCTCAGGGGTCGCTGCTGCCGGGAATACCGGTCTTGCAATTATTAAATTTATCGCTGCCTTTGTCAGCGGCAGTGGGGCTATGATGGCAACGGCCATCCACTCTACTGCTGATGCGACAAATCAGGGACTCGTTTTCTTTGGGAGTGCCCTGGCAGAAAAGGAGCCGACAAAGCGTTTTCCCACAGGGTTTGGACGAGTAGTGAATTTATTTGTGTTGGTAGCCGTAGTGGTGATAGCAATTATGGCTTATGAGACAGTATTAAAAGGGTGGGAAATAATTCAGCACCCAGAGGCCTCCACTAGTCTATGGCTGAATTTGCTTATACTGGCAGCCGCCATCATTGTTGACGGTTATGTATTAATTAAAGCAATGAAAGAGGTGGTCAAAGAATCACGTGCCGAAGCCTCAGGGTTTAAAATTGTGCCAGCAGCATTCAAGAATGTCCGTTACGCCGCACCTCCCACCAGACTTGTGTTCTGGGAGGATATTGTAGCTACATTCGGTGCCCTTTTGGCCTTAATTACTGTTTTAGCCTCCTACTGGACAGGTTTATATTATCTGGATGGAGTAGGGACCATGCTGATCGGTATTCTTCTCTTTATCATTGCAATAAAAATAGGGTATGAAAATACACTCGGGTTGATCGGAATCGCTGCACCGAAAATGGTGGAGGAACGTGTCGCCTCACTTATTCTTCAGGATGATGATGTGGTGGATATCCGCAAATTAAGAGTTCTCCAGGAGGGTGGAAACTTCCATGTCGAAGGTTATATTGAGTTAAAGGAAGGCCTCTCTCTCGATCAGGCAGATGATATCAAGTTCCGTGTGATTGAAAAAGTCCAAGAAGACGAAGATATTACCGATGTAACAATTGGAATTGTGGAAACAGATCATACTCAAAACTGGGTAATCGATGAACAAGACCCACAACCGGAAGGATGATAAAAGCTGCCATAACCCATGCGGTAAATTATACTCCGCAGATGGTGGCAGCTTTTAATATGTAAGAATGCGTAAATGAGTTTTTCGACGTGGTGAAAATGTAAAAGTTCCAAGTATAAGAAAAAACTACCGCATCCATGAGTGAATACGGTAGTTTTTTTACACTTTGGCGACAAACCAATTTTCTTTAATTGAGAAAATTTATTTTTAATTGAAAACGCATCAGGCTTCTTGCTTGATAGATAATCCGAGTCCTGCAGCAACTCGCTTACCGTATTCAGGGTCTGCTTTATAAAAGTGCTGAATTTGTCGCTGCTTGATTTCGTCGCTTTCCACAGGACTCATTGCGTGGACGATGTTGGAAATAAGCCGCTCCTGCTCTTCAACAGTCATCAGACGATATAAGTCTCCAGCCTGTGTATAGTGGTCATGGTGGTCATAAGCGACACTTTCTGCTACACCGGACACCGGATAGGCTGCTTGTTTGTCCTCTGGTGATTCTTTCGGTCCCCTGGCACTGTTTGGCTCATAATAGACAGAATCACCTCCATTATCGTCAAAACGCATTTGGCCGTCACGCTGATAGGTGTTCACTTCATTACGTGCTCGATTGATCGGCAGGGCCTGATGATTTGCTCCAACACGATAACGGTGCGCATCATGATAAGCGAATAAGCGTCCTTGCAGCATTTTATCCGGAGAAACATCGATGCCTGGTACAAGGGTCCCGGGTGAGAACGTAGCCTGCTCGACTTCAGCGAAATAATTTTCCGGATTTCGATCAAGCACCATCCGGCCGACTTCTATTAATGGATAATCCTTTTGTGACCACACTTTCGTTACATCAAAAGGATCAAAACGATAAGTATCTGCATCTTCAAGGGGCATGATTTGCACATATAACTTCCAGGCAGGGTAGTCCCCTTTTTCGATAGCATTGAACAAGTCTTCTGTGTGATAATCAGGATTTTCCCCAGCTATCTTAGTGGCTACTTCTTCTGTAAGATTTTTGACTCCTTGCTCCGTTTTAAAATGATATTTGACCCAAACTCCGTCTCCTTCGGCATTTGTCCATTTGAACGTATGACTTCCAAAGCCGTGCATATGACGATAAGTAGCAGGAATTCCGCGGTCTGACATCAAGATAGTAACTTGATGAAGCGATTCCGGTGATAACGACCAGAAATCCCAAATGGCATTCGGATTTTTCAAATGCGTTTTCGGGTGACGTTTTTGTGTATGGATAAAGTCAGGAAACTTGATAGCATCACGAATAAAGAAAACAGGAGTATTATTCCCGACAAGATCATAATTTCCTTCGTCTGTATAAAATTTGACTGCAAAACCACGTGGATCACGGACAGTATCAGCAGAGCCATTTTCACCGGCGACTGTAGAGAATCGGATAAAGAGAGGAGTACGCTTCCCTACTTCCGACAGAAAATCGGCTTTTGTATATTTAGTAAGATCATTAGTCACTTCGAAATAGCCATGTGCACCTGCGCCTTTTGCATGTACTACACGTTCGGGAACACGCTCTCTATTGAAATGGGCAAGTTTTTCCAAAAGGTGAACATCCTGAATTAATGTCGGCCCGCGAGACCCAGCGGTGATGGAATTCTGGTTGTCACCAACTGGAGCTCCCCAGCTGGTAGTTAGTTTTTTATTTTCTTTCCCCATTATAAAACCACCTTTTTTAAAAATTAAATTCTAAAATAATGATAACACTTCTCAATGAAAAATCAATGTTTTTTTATAATTATTTTAATTTAATACCGTATGTAAATAGTGGAATTCTATCCCATACCCAAATATAAGTAAAGAGAGTCTATATTATTACTGGATGATGGAAGATATGTCCTGTGATGAATGACAGCCGGTAGAAAATACTAAAGATATTAACTAGACGGGAGTGTAATTATGAAGGCAGTAACATACCAGGGTCCTAAAAATGTCGCTGTTGATCAGGTGGCAGATCCTAAAATTGAAAAATCTGACGATATTATTGTAAAAATCACTTCAACTGCAATTTGTGGCTCTGATTTGCATCTTTACCAGGGGAATTTTCCGCTTCCGAAAGGGTATATCATCGGTCATGAACCGATGGGAATTGTGGAAGAAACTGGACCTGAGGTTACGAAAGTTAAAAAAGGAGACAGAGTGGTCATACCGTTTAATGTATCATGCGGTCATTGTTATTATTGCCAGCATGATCAGACCAGTCAGTGCGATAATTCAAATCCTCATTATGATTCGGGTGGTTATTTCGGTTATACAGAAAAATTTGGTAATCACCCGGGGGGTCAGGCAGAATATTTAAAGGTTCCCTTTGGAAACTATACGCCTTTTCTTATACCGGAAAACTGTGAATTAGAGGATGATGCCCTGTTATTTTTATCCGATGTATTGCCGACAGCCTACTGGAGTGTCGAGCATGCAGGCGTGAAGGAAGGCGACACCGTAATCGTTCTAGGCTGCGGACCTGTTGGCCTGATGGCACAGAAGTTCGCATGGTTGAAAGGAGCAGAACGGGTCATTGCTATTGACTATCTCGACTATCGAATGGCTCTTGCAAAGAGAATGAATAATGTGGAAATTTTTGAATTCACCAAGTATCCTGATATGGGTGAACACTTGAAGGAAATCACCAAAGGAGGGGCAGAGGTTGTTATTGATTGTGTCGGTATGGATGGGAAAAAGTCACCTCTTGAATTTTTAGAGCAAAAGCTGAAACTCCAAGGTGGAACACTAGGTCCGATTCAGATAGCGACCAAAGCGGTTAAGAAAACGGGTACTGTCCAGTTGACGGGGGTATATGGCGCGAACTACAATTTGTTCCCGCTTGGTGCCTTTTTCTCGCGAAACATTACATTGAAGATGGGACAGGCACCGGTGATACCATTAATGCAGAAGCTTTATGAAAAGATAGTGGATGGTGTTTTCGACCCTAAAGAGATCATTTCCCATAAGCTGTCTTTAGAAGAGGCAGGACATGGATATCATATTTTCAATCACCATGAAGATAACTGTATCAAAGTAATTTTAAAACCGTAGATACCTGCCTGGCTTTCGTGCGCTGTTGTTTACAGCCATCGAAAGCCAGGCATATTTTATCCGGAAAATAGAGCCTATCTATATGAAGATAACACTAAAAACCAGATGGAAGCGCTTTAATTATGATAAAACTTGATATATTCAGAAAATTCATTGCGAACCGGCGCACAAATTAGTATCATACATAATAATAGTCTCTCGATGTAATTGATCGTCCGACTTAATCATATTTAAATCTACCAGGGGAGGATGAAACCATGGAAACGAAAAAAGATTTGCGAATCAGGAGTAAAGTAATCAGTGAAGGTGTTAACCGGGTACCTAACCGTTCCATGCTGAGAGCTGTGGGCTTTGAAGATGAGGATTTTAAAAAACCGATGATCGGAATTGCAAGTACGTGGAGTGAAGTTACTCCTTGTAACGTACATATCGATGACCTGGCAAGAGAAGCCAAGGGTGGTGCGGCAGACAATGGTGGAGCACCGTTGATTTTCAATACAATCACTGTTTCGGATGGCATCGCTATGGGGCATGAGGGGATGCATTATTCTTTGCCAAGCCGTGAAGTTATCGCTGATTCTATTGAGACTGTGACCAATGCAGAACGTCTTGATGGTGTTGTAGCAATCGGAGGCTGTGATAAAACTACCCCTGCATGCCTGATGGCAATCGGGCGTATGAACATTCCGTCTGTGTATGTATATGGAGGTACGATCCAGCCGGGAAAACTTCAAGGGAAAGACATTGATATAGTATCTTCCTTTGAAGCAGTCGGGCAATATCAGCAGGGCACCATTAATGATGAAGAACTCCATCAAGTGGAATGTCACGCTTGTCCAGGAGCGGGTGCATGTGGAGGAATGTATACCGCTAATACCATGGCATCTGCAGTGGAGGCATTGGGAATGAGTATCCCTGGGTCTTCTTCCACGCCAGCTGTCAATGATTATAAACATGACGAGTGCAGGCAAGCTGGAGAAATGGTGATCGACTTATTGGAAAACGATATCTACCCAAGAGATATCATGACGAAAAAGGCTTTTGAGAATGCAATCACTGTAGTAATGGCGCTGGGAGGTTCCACAAATGCCTTTTTACATCTTACTGCAATGGCTCACTCAGCAGGAGTTGACCTGTCATTGGATGATTTTGAACGAGTAAGGCAAAACGTCCCTCATATAGCTGATATGAAGCCGAGCGGTAAATATGTGATGCAGGACTTGTACGAATGTGGAGGTGTACCTGCCGTTATGAAATTGCTTCATGAACATGGTTTACTTCATGGAGATTGCCTGACGGTTACAGGAAAGACTGTTGCAGAAAACTTGGCAGAGGCTCCATCCTTAACAGAAGGTCAGAAAGTAATTCATTCTTTAGAGGATCCAATCAAACCAAATGGACCGCTGGTGCTCTTGCGGGGGAATCTGGCCCCAGAGGGAGCAGTAGCGAAGATGTCCGGACAGAAAATCAGCCGCTTCGAGGGCCCTGCCCGAGTATATGACAGTGAAGCAGAGGCCACAAAGGCGATCGAAGCAGGTGAGATAGTAGAAGGCGATGTCCTTGTCATACGCCATGTCGGACCAAAAGGTGGACCAGGCATGCCTGAAATGCTTTCCATCACTGCCATGATCGTTGGCAGAGGGTTAGGAGGAAAAGTAGCCTTGTTGACGGATGGGCGTTTTTCCGGAGGTTCCCATGGCTTCGTTATCGGGCATGTGGCCCCGGAAGCACATGTCGGTGGCCCGATCGGACTGCTCCAGAATGGTGATATAATAACAATTGACAGCGATACCCAACAGATTAATTTCGAGATAACAGAAGAAGAATACGAACAAAGAAAGCAAGCGTGGAAAACCCCTGAACTCAAATATAAAACAGGGGTACTGGCTAAATATGCTCGTCTGGTTTCCTCTTCTGCAAAAGGTGCCGTTACCGATCTTGATTTAGATTAATGAGAATGAGCAATTGCGTTGCAGGTTGTCGGGAATATATCTCGGCTGCCTGTTTCTTATGTTTTTCAGTTGGTTCTCCTCTGCGGGAGTATATAAATCCTCATCAGAACTCCATTATTTTTCAGGCGGTTGAAAATGTCACTTAGTTGCCCAAATCCTTATTAAAATAATTTGCATGGATTTGTGGTATAATTTAATCAAATAAAATTGATTTAAGGTGATAATTATATGAAAGAAATACCAGTTACAGATAGTAAAATGGAACAGCAATTTTTATTATATAAGCAGAAATTTAAGGCACTGGCAGATGAGAAGCGTCTGGAAATACTTCATATCCTTTGCACGGACGGGACATCCTGTGTCTGCGATTTGCAACCAAAAATAGGAATGACCCAATCCAAGCTTAGTTACCATTTAAAGATAATGCTTGATGCGGATTTGATCAGCCGTACTGAAAAAGGAACCTGGAGTTATTATGCTATTAATGAAGATACGATCAATCACTTGTTATCGGAAGAGTTATGTTGTTTATTCAGACCTGATGGGAATAGTTCCGGTTGCTGTTGTTGATGCAGTAATTTATCAAGCGAGAGGCGATGACGCCTGCGGGAACAGCACGAGCCGAAGATTCACTTGGTCAAGCGACCTTCTTGACCAAGTTAGCTTCAGGCCGTGCCCGCGGAAAGCATCCGCCGGCAAGCGTTCTGGCGAGCATATTTCACCGCCGGGCGATCGTATTATGACAACGGACAAGCATATTTCATTGCTGGGCGATCGTATTAGTCAGTTAGCATCCTCTGCCGTGTGAATCAACAAGCTTTAATAGCTGCTGAGAGGGCTTAGCTTCTTCCGCCTTCAGAAAGGCAGCTATTTTGGGGCATAGCTTAAATCTTTGTGTTCTTCTTTTTTGCGCGCTGCTCTAGTTGTGAATCAGGCTGCTGGTCAGCCACACCTTCAGAGAGCCCCTGTGCATTTACAGATGAAGCAGTTCTTTTCCCTTTGTTTTTTTCTTTTTTAGACATGAAAGACACCTCCACTATTAGTGTTGCAATTATGTTGATTATTTATCCAATGAAAAACGGACTCCCCGGAAGAGTCCGTTTTATTTATAAAAACTTGACATTTGTCAAGTTATTCCCCTTGGTCATTTTCGCCCAGCCATGTTCGTCATTCCTGAAACCATGTTTTGCAATTGACCGCCTTGTCCTGTCATCATGCTGTAAGTTGCTGCGCCGATCCCGATGGAAGCGATCATTGGCAGCCACCGAATATTCCTTCTCTGCATCTCACATACACCACCTTTCCCTTTACATCTTTATTTTGCATCAGCTGATGGAAGGGCATGTCAGAGAACTATTTCCATTCTTTCGTGATGATGTTTTATTCCGTGATCTAGTGGGAACTGCAATAAAAAAAGTGGAAAGGAGTCATCAAAAATGACAAAAAGTGGTTTTAATACATTGAAGCCAGGAAGTAATTATTCTGCACAGGAGCTGGACAGTTTTGTGTCAACAAAAAATGTATTGCTCCTGTCCAATAATGGTTCGCAGCTTTTTACTGAACCAGCCAGAGAATATAAGGTGATTAATGAATTTGAGGGTTTCTTTGAGCATTCTGAACAAGATGGAGAAAAACACTTCCGCGATAAAAAAGCTTACGTGGTAGAAAAAATATAACTTCGTCAACTCCCACTGTTTAAGTGGGAGTTTTTAGTTCCAAAAGCATAAAGGTTGACAAGCATAGGTTATTTTTAGAATAATGACAACATACAAAAAATTCCGTCACTTTATGAGGGAATTTCTTTATTTGTTCAAAAATGTATGTTCTTGGATAAATCTCTACAGCTGGCTGCATCCAGCTTCAGCGCCTACCCCCTCGAGGTCTTAAGCCGATCCTCTTTGTGACAAAGCCCGTCACGGCGAGGCTTGGCTTAAGCTTGTCGGGGGTGAACGAGGCGCTTGCGCTTTTATTCCTAAAAATGATAACGCTTACAATAAGGGGTTAAAAAAATGGTTTGGGTATTCTTATTCGCTGTCATTACAATTGTCTCGGTGATATTCGCTCTAAATAAACGCAAGCCTGTTTTTTTAGCGATTCCTTTCTTTTCCTTATTTATTTTTATGTTGATTAAGATCATTATGGTTCCGCTGCCTTTTTGGGAAACTGTCCGTTTTATTTTTAATCTGCGTGGCTGATTGATATGTAGAGGGAGGTGAAACAAAGATGAAAAAGATTGAGAAAAGAGTTGCTGATAACTATTTCCGAGCAAGAACAACGATGATTATCCTTTACCTTGCTATCGGTTTTCTCGTTTCATTTGTGGTGGTCTTTTTCGCTGATACTTTATCAAATTTCACAATTAATAACATTCCTGTCCATTACTATATGGGAGCTCAGGGAGCTGTGTTGACATTCATCATACTTCTCTTCATAAACGCCATAGTAAGCGATAAAATCGACAAAAAATATGGAATAGACCCAGACAAGAATGAGGAAATCATTCAAAGAAGAAAGTCGATCATTAAAAATGGGAAACAAATCCAGACTTTGAGGAGGAACATGAATGGACAACCAGTTTCTCGTGTCATTTGCTTTAATCATAGCGACATTTGGACTTTACATAGGAATTGCCGTATATAACAAAGCGAAGCAAACTTCAGATTTTTATGTGGCAGGACGTGGTGTCCCTCCTGTCTTTAACGGTATGGCTATCGGTGCAGACTGGATGAGTGCTGCCTCTTTTATAGGAATGGCAGGAACCATCATGGTGTTAGGATATGATGGCCTTGCTTATATTATGGGGTGGACAGGAGGTTATCTGTTATTGACTTTCCTGTTAGCTCCACAGCTCAGGAAATATGGACGCTATACCGTGCCTGAATTTATTGGAGACAGGTACCAGAGTAATGCAGCTCGATTAATAGCAGCGATAGCTACAATCATCATCAGCTTCACCTATTCCGTAGGCCAATTGTCAGGATCTGGTGTAGTCATCGGTCGGCTGATAGAAGTTGATGCTGCTATCGGTACAATGATTGGGGTTGTGTTGATAGCGTTTTATTCTGCACTTGGGGGAATGAAGGGGATAACCTGGACTCAAGTAGCACAATACCTCGTATTAATTATTGCTTATCTTATCCCTGTAATCTTTATGGCTCTCCAGATTACAGGAAACCCTATGCCATGGATTTCCTATGGTGAGGTAATCAGTGAATTACAGATATTAGACCAGGAGCTTGGAGTAACGGAATATGTTACACCATTTACAGAAGCCACTAAATGGCAATTTCTCGCTCTCATGTTTACATTGATGGCAGGTACAGCAGGGCTTCCTCATGTTATAGTTCGTTTTTATACTGTATCAACCATGAAGGCAGCAAGATGGAGTGGGGCATGGGCGCTTCTGTTTATCGGTTTGCTCTATTTGTCGGCACCTGCCTACGCAGCTTTTTCACGATTTATCCTAATGACACAGGTGGCTGGTGCATCTATTAATGATTTGCCAGCTTGGACAGCTGCATGGGTAGATACAGGTCGCCTCTCTGTAGCAGATGCCAATAGTGATGGCATTTTGCAATGGACAGAAATAGTCATTAGTAATGATATTGTCGTTATGGCCACTCCTGAAATTGCCAATTTAGGTGTCTTTATTATTGGATTGACCGCGGCAGGAGCAATGGCAGCAGCCTTATCTACCGCAGGCGGGCTGATGATATCAATTTCTGCTGCACTTTCTCACGATATTTATTTCAGGTCGATCAATCCCAATGCCAGTGAGAGAAAAAGGCTGCTTGTTGGCCGTTGGTCGATTGTTTTAGCTACGGTATTTGCCGGCCTTCTAGCTTTGAACCCGCCAGGCGCAATCACCCAAATTGTCGCATGGGCATTTGCTTTAGCATCCGGTTCGTTTTTTCCAGCCCTGCTTCTTGGGGTATGGTGGAAGAGGTCGAATGGTCCGGGTGTCATCGCTGGTATGGTCGTAGGTCTCTCTGTTACACTTGCCTATATTTTTGCAGCTAAATATGGCGGCTTTACGATACTTGGCATAATTGATACGGGTGCTGGAGTGTTTGGAGCAACTGCTGCGATACTGACGAATATTATTGTGTCCTTAACGACGGCAGCACCTTCCCAAAAAGTGCAGGAGGAAGTCATAGATCTGCGCTATCCGGAACAAATGACATATAAAAATGGGGAAGTGTGGATGGAGGAAACAGATGATGTTTCGAAATACTCTGCAAAATAGAGTCCACAAAATTTTATCCAGAAAGGAAGCCGAGCAGTGTGGAGTACACATTGTTCGGCTTTTTCAATAGTCATTGTGCAGCGAAAGAAATCAGCGGCAGGAGATAAGGAATCTGCTAAAGACTGCGCACCTTCCTTCTACCAGCCAATTGTGAAACATTACTGTCTTTGAAACCCTTCTTCCTTCAGGTAGGACTCTGCCTCATTATAGGTCTCGAAGCTTTCTTCAAGCATCTCTCCGGTATAAATGTTCCAAAAATAATCCTCTTGAACAAGAGTCAAAATTTCATTATCCGGCCCGGTCCACTGCTGAAAATGAGAAGACTGGACATCGTTTGATAGATAATTGATGGAAAACTGAATGATTTCTTTTAAATCTTCAGCTGTGAAATCTCTAATGTTTACAAGGCCTTTATCATTGGCGTTATATTTGGTTGAATCTCCAGTATATACGAAACCATTTCCGTTGGGGTGAAGATGCTGAATGACAATCGTTTTATCAAATAAACTGTCATCATAGTGAAAGTTCACCCTTCCTAAAGAAATATCTTTCCTATTTAATTCCGAAAAAGATTCGGCTATAGCTATTTTATCAACAAATGTAAGCATGGTGCAGCTCCCTTTAAAGAATAGTGAAAGCAATTATAGCACATCTTGTCTTAAACAAAAAAAGGGAATCATGACGATTCCCCAAGTATTATTATGACGAGCTTTTCTTTTTATTATCTTTGGCAATTGTACCAAGGAAGAAGCCATCGACTTCGGACAGTTTCCCGCGCCATAGAAATTTTCCTTTAGAGGGAGTAGGGTCACTGTCGCCGCAGTATACCTGGGCGTCCTTAAGATGGATATAATTAACTTCATCAGAATCATTATTGCTGGCTGTTTCACTTGCATCCATCAATTGGCCGCTCAATGCTTCTGCAATATCATTGCCATCTTTGAAGTTTTCACTCATTTTTTCAAAGTAGCTCTGGGCAGAGGTGGTAGTGCCTGTCACCAAAGAGCCGTTGACATTTATTGTGATGTCGAGCGATAAATCATGGTTATTTGCCGCCCGGATGAACATGGAAAGTACATCATCTTTACTGGACTGTTTATCCATTCATTGTTACCTCCTTTGGTGATGATGGCTAATTATTTTGTTGTGTCGTCATCTGTTGAGATGGTTGTTTCTGTACTGGCTGAGGGATTCTCCTGAAAGGAATTGTCTGTATCAGCAGCCACACTTTCTGAAGAAGACTCCTGTGTTGCAGCAGCCTCATCTGCAGCGTCCTGGTCTTTCGATTTCTTAAATTTCTTCGCTAATTTCTGTGATCTTTCACTGGTGCTATTTTTTAAATTTGAAAGTTTTGTTTTTGTATTACCACTGAACTGTTTGCTTTTGTCTTTTACAGCGTTAGTCTGGGCAGAAATATCGCTTCGTAATTCTTTACCTGCTTTTGGTGCCAGTAATAAACTTGCTGTTGCCCCGATTACTCCACCCACTAATGTTCCTGTCATCACTCCACGTTTTTTTAGTGCTTTCTTTGCTTGTTGTTTTTCCATTATTAATTCCTCCTTATAAAAAATGAATGATTTATATGAAACGATTGTCATGCGCTATTTTATCTTCAAGCGCATCAATTCGTTTTTGCAGTTGTTCATTTTCTTTCTTCAATTGTTCCTGATTTTCGTCGGCTGCTTTAGAACTGAGGTAAGGGTCCGTTTCCCACCAGTCCATTCCGATTTCTTTCGCTTTATCAACAGATGCAATGATCAACCGGATCTTTATCGACAGCAGCTCTATGTCAGCTAGTCCTACACGGATATCTCCGGCAATAACTACACCTTTATCCAAAACGGTCTCCAATACATCGACTAGGTTACTCGACTGGGTGGATTGCTCAATAGCCATGTTAACGCCTCCTTACTTAAAGTAAGTTCCCTAATGGTCCTAAATCAATGTTCAAATCATCATCTTCTAATTCGAAAATGTCTTTCAGTTCATCCATTTTCACTTCTAAATTCATAAGAGCGACTCCCAGTCTTTCGATTTCTTCTTCAGTAAGGGTTCCTCCATCAACCCTGCGTAATGCCTGCCGCTCGACTAACTGTCTAAGAAGTTCGATGACAGTAAGAACTAACTGGGCAAGTCCTTGCTCTGCACCTTCAGGGTCAAGGTTAATTCGTCCACTCTTTTGGGATAACTCTTCAGGTTTCACGGATGGCACGGTTCAATTCCTCCTTTTCCCTGTCAAATTGCTTAGACGATAATTGCCTGTCAGAAGCCTGTTTTGCCTGGACAAGCGTTTCAACGGATGATAGAAGTATGCGTAAGTCCAGGTAAACAAGATCGATTCCAGCTATCGAAATAAGAATGTCCCCCTGTATCGCAACACCCTTATCCAGGACCACATCTAAAATATCAATCAGGGCTACATCTTTATTTTCAAATTCTTGTCTATAGGACATAATATCCCTCGCTTCAGGTAAGACTGGCAAAATGGTAGGCCGGCCATGGTCCAGTAATCTCCAGGTGCCAGCCGTCCCGTGTCCACTTATCTTGTAAAGACTTAATCTCAGATAAATATTCTTCCACGTTTTCAGTGGAGAGCAGGTAAACACTATTCCAACACATTTCGTCGTTTCGGCCAGTCACCTTTTTGTTCCAGTTTTTCTTTACAGATGTATCTTCACACATTTCCGTCAGTTGCTCATGAACGCGGGCAGAAAATGTTTCCTTTTCTTTTAATGCTTCCTGGTCGATCAGCTGGTCAAGTCGTTTCTTTTCCAGGAACTGTCTTCCAGGACTCATTTCTTCTATTTCCTTCTTCTTTGCTTCTATGGTTAAATTGTGAGCGGCGACGCTCTCACGCAGCTTTTCGTCGTCACAATATATTTTCATGTTCCATTCTTCTTTATTTTTAAGCCATTTCAACTGTTCTGCAATCTTCTGTTCAAGCGGTTCAAGCTTATTCCATAAACTGTCTGCGTTTTCATAAATGGTGCAGAATTTCATCGGGATAACCGTATAACGGTTATTCAGATCCAACAGTACTTCATGGTGATGGAAAGCTTTTTCATGCAGCCATTGCGGGTCATTCGTTTTTTTCTCAAGTTCAGTTTCCTTATAACCCGCCTCATCCAGATTACAAACAACAGCATTTATACCATTAATAGAAATGGTGTAGGCAGCATGTTCATTATCCAGTCCTTTAAAAGAGGGGAGAGGAGCTGCCGATATTTCATTTTCGGGCACTATTCCATATAAATAAATCAAATTATCCATTGCGTCTTCCTCACTTTTCAGAGCGCTTGGTCAGTTCATTCCATTGTTCCATTTCTCTTCTCTTAGCTTCCTCATAACGTAGTAGTAATTCGTTCTCCTGTGTCTTGAAATCTTCCTCCGATATTTCATCTAGTTCATACATCATTTGAAGTTGAACCAGTTTTCTTTGAATGTGTTCCAGATCATAATATTCTTTATCCACTTCTTCTTTTACCTTTTCTCCGACTTTGACGACAAGATTCAATGGGGAAGTGAATAATTTGTGGATCATGAAGTTTCCTCCACTTTTAGTTTAATATTAATGAAATTATAAGCTGGCCATGGGCCGGTATATTTGAATTCGACCTTATCCTGCCATTGATCATGAAGTTCGTTAATTTTTTCGTCAAACTGTGCTTCTTTTTCCTTATCAACCAGGTACGAAGCATTCAATAGCATCTTTTCACCAATGGGATCGTTCACTTCTGTGGCTTCCGCAATCGGTTTCAAATTCTCATGAATGTTCTGTTCCACATCATGCTGCAGCTGCTGGAAAAACTTTTGTGCCATTTCCCCGAGCTGAATACGGTCAAAATAACCAGCTGCTTCTGATTTATTCTTTACGGTTTCTTTCTGTTTCGTTACTTCAGGGTTTTTATGAATTTCATTTTCCAGCCAATCCTTTTTGCCGATTACTTTAAGACCCAATTCCATTTTACCTTTGAGTTGAGGAAAAAGTTTCTCAAGCTGTGGATACAGGTTTTCGAGCAGGACAGCGACATCCTCTTTTGTCTGGAAAACATTCCCGAAGCTGATAGGTACCACAGTATCCATTTTCTCCATTACACGGTTAATCACCTGCTGATGCATCATCAAATTTCCTTTGCTTGGGTGATAAATTTTCATCGGAACTTCCGTTACAACCATGGATGCATCTTTATAAGAGATCGTGTAGATTTCGCGGGTTTCCCCTTCGAAATCAATGGTGCCAAAATCATGTTCCTCATTTGTCTGAATTCCACAGAATACATAAATTCCATTGTCCATTATCATTCACCAACTTTAATTTTTTTACATTCTGTCAGTAACTTCTTTTTTATCTCGCTCAGGTCTTTTTTCTCCAGACACGTCTGAAGCGGAAAGGCTGTGACGTCCATACATAGCTGCTGAAATGTCTCATCACCGCCATCTATCGGTATTTCAGATCGTTGTGCCAAATCAGCAATCATTATTGACGACCTCAAGCTTGGTCCTTGCCCATGCTCTTGTGTTTCACAAAACTCCCTTACTTTGGAAACAAACTTGACGATCGCTCCAGCCTCCTGGAAGGGTATACCTGTTTTACTTGATACTGCTGCGATTTCTGCCTTTTCATCCATTTGTTCAAGCGGCAAGGTTATCATTCGGTCAAGCAAAGCATCTTGGGATCGGAATACCCCTGCGTACTCAGCTGGATTACTTGTGAATATGACGGAGAATTCCGGGTGAACTCTAACATAGGACTCCTTTTGTTTTGTACCATAAAGAGGCAGAATTTTTTCTTCCAGAATAGACAGGAATAAGTTGTTCGTCTCCGGCTGTGACCGGGTGAATTCGTCGTAAACGACCGTGTAACCTTTTTTCACCGCTTCAAGTAATCTTCCTTCTGACCACGATTCTGTAAGGTTTTCCTCCGTCTTATAAACTGTGCGTATGAAATTGTCTTTCACCTTATTACTGGTGTAACCGGTAAATGCACCAATTAAATCCTCATTTGATAATGCTTTATTCCCATTAAGCAATAACACTGGACGCTTACGCTGTTTGGCGATGTGCAATGCAAGTGTCGTCTTGCCAATACCTGATGGACCGGTGAAATGGATAGGGTAACCAGAGGAAAGATAGCTGAGCGACCGCTTGATCAGCCCCTGATGATAAGAGGAATTTTTGTAGACCTCATTGGAGATATGTGGTTGTTGTCTGACTTCCTTCAATACAGTCATGAATGTTCACCCCGCATCAGGATTGCTCTTCCAAGTCACTACGATACCGGAGGCTGATCCGCGAAAATCCAGTGACCTCCGACTCTTTATTTAAAAACACTTCATATAGGCCAACCATCTGGTCATTGGCGTACTTTTTCATATATTCTTTCTCTTCAATGACCTCAACCAGAGCACGATAACCTTCCTTGTCATCCTCTTCCCGCTCCCTGACGGAAATGATTTTATGGGGAGGAGCTATGTGTTCATTGAAAAATTGGTTTACTTCGTCCATTACCTTCATGAAAAAATCCTCCTTCAATAAATACAATAAAGCAGAGAGGAGAGTCAGAGCATCACACTCTGACTCTCGTCATGCTAAATGCTGAATTCACTTCGTTCGTTGGTTTGCCCAGAGCTTGATGTGCTATCTGTTCGTGCAGACAGCCTGTTAGATAATCCTTCTTCTTCTACTTCATCACGCAGTAATCCGACAGCTTCTGCATAACGTAACCAGGTGTCGACACTTGCAATGACGACTCTAGCTTCTACCGTTACGAGCTCGATTCCCACTACAGAAACGCGTGCGAAGGCATCAATTACAATACCCTTATCCAAAATTCTGTCAATAACTTCTGCAAGACTGGAACTATCCGTTGTCTTCTGTACTGCCATTTGTAAATACCCCTTTCTGATAATGATTTAACTGGTAGATTTTGTATTTGAAGGGTGTTTGATATTTTGAGGCCCTTTGATCTGGTTAGAACTTTTGATATTGGTTGAACTTTTAATGTCTTTAGCCCCTTTAATATCATTCACGCCATCAATGCTGTTGCTGGAAGTTCCTTTATCATTCATTTTTTCCTGAAAATCTTCACCGGCTTCTTTAACTCCGGCTAGCTTTTCACGAAATTTCAACAATGCATTTTGTGCTTTTTCCTGTACATCTTCTGCATTGGAATGAACTTTTTCAGCGTTTTCCTCCTTAGCGGCTTGTAAACTTTCGGATGCATCATTCACTTTGGACTGGAGCTTTCTTTTGAAATTTTCACGCATCCGATCCGTGATTTCATCGTGGATTTCATCTTCTGCTTCTTCTTTAAAATCCACTGGGTCATCAGCTCGTTTAACCGCTCTTGAGAAGCGAGGGAATTTTTTACTCATATAAGAGGTAGATTTACTCGCACCTTTTTTGACACCCTTTCGGACTTTTGGGTGAAGCAACGATGACGCTGCTAGCGCAACACTCCCTGCCAAACTGCTGGTTCCGGAATTGTTTTTGATTTTTTCAGTAGTACCCATGCGATACCTCCTTTGCGTGAACGTCCATCTTTGCTGATGACCTTAATCTTTGGATACCCGAAATAATCAGGCAGAAACTAGGTCGAAAAGACTGTGATGCCAGTACTGGAATATATTACATTTAATTTTAAAAGCGGATTTTTGGGAAATGCGATAATGGTGGGGGAATTGGGAGAAAGACGCCTCATAATATGACAAATATTACAAATATATTATTTATCAGAAAATATGATTTGCTAGGGAGAAACAAGGATATGGAATGAATGAAGGCAAAAAAAGTGACAAGAGAATCAGGATACAATATCTATTTTTAACTAGGAGGAGTGATGAGATTGGATAAAGTATTATTCATTCAAACAGGAATGGGGATTGACGTTCACGGCCAGAATGTCACAAAGGCTTCCGTACGTGCAGTGAAGGACGCGATTCATTTCAATTCTATGCCAGGGGTCGAACAGGCCCTCCCAGAACAGTCACTGGATAATATGAAAGTGAATGTGAAATTGGCAATTCCCAAGGACCATAATCAATTGGACGAAAAGGAAGTGAAAGAGACGATACCATATGGAAATGTTTCCGTAGAAGTAGTTGAAGGTGGTATGGCTACTACAAGTGGTATAGTACTCGAAGATAAAAATGATTCCAACGATCTGATGTATATTGTAAATGCGTCTGTTGAAGTGGGGTATTAATACAAAGGGCTGCCCCTATAAGTCTGAAAAAACTTATAGGGGCAGCCTTTTTTTATACTTTAATCCTTTAACAAAGTTGAACTTACCTAAAGTACGAAAAAACCGCAAAGAAAGTAAACTTCTTGGTGGTTTTTAATTTTAAAGAGGCGTTTTGGGACAGCTTTTTTTCAGGAAGATAATTTCAGTCCGACTGTGGCAAAGATAATTATGAAGAGGCATAACATCCGCTTCCAGTCTGCCGGCTCTCGGAAGAAAAGCATTCCTAATATTGTACTGCCGCAGGCTCCGATGCCCGTCCAGACAGCATAAGCAGTTCCCATTGGCAATTCATCCATTGCTTTCGACAGGAATAAAAAACTCGCGGCCATTGGAATAATCATATACAGTAAGGCAAGGAAGGAACGATCCTTGTTGAGTTTGTTAATCATCGTAATCCCTGTCATTTCGAATCCGCCTGCTAATATTAAATAGAGCCAGCTCAATTTATTTCTTTCTCCTTTCCTTCCGAAATGTCAGTAACCAGTTTTAATCCGATTATTCCCATAACTAAAAGGGCAATCCACATAAGTTTATCTGCGTCGGCAGGTACTCCAAAAAATAAAATTTCACAGATGACGGTTCCGGTAGTACCGAGACCGACGAAAACAGCATATACCGTTCCTACAGGAAGGTTTTTTCCAGCTGTAACCAAATAATAGAAGCTGACAGCAATAGCAATTCCTGTGCCGATCCATTCCCAACTGTTATTGGAATGCTTCAATCCTATAACCCACCCGACTTCAAATAAAGCAGCAAGTACTACCTTGTACCAAGTTGCCTTCATTCTTCTCACCTCTATTTCAAAAATAAAAAAAGAGATATCATATCTTGATATCTCCCGGGCTTTTGTCCCTCCGTGTCACAGTATTACTGTGGGCTTCCTCTTGGACCAGCCCAGCACAACCTTTGCTGCGGAACCCTAGGAAACACTTCTGTTCATTTTTCTTTATTATTGCGTAATCATTGGCAAGTTTCAACAATTAAGAATGACAGCAATCTTTTTTACGCAAAATAAAGCCGAGAATATAAGAAAAGAGGTGGATGACATGGGAAGAGATGACCGTAGAAAGGCAAATGGAAAGAATGATGCCTCCTTACCTCAGACGCCAAAATATGAAAAAGATAGTGATGGTATCGATGTGGAATTTTCACGAGAATTGGCGGATCAGCAGGACAGAGAAGCACAAGAGCGCGCAAAAGCTGCAGATGAACGAGCGAAAAATTAACAGGAAAGGGCCACACCGAAAAAAGTGGGCCCTTTTCTTATGAGAAGTATATAAAAGTTTACAATATATGGATGTAGATATGTTATAGTATTAATTAAGATGTACAAGAAAAGCCTGCTCTAATAAGAGAGCAGACTTTATGGTCGATGGTAGTCAGCTTTGAATCAATTTTTTATTAGGGTGTTTGGAAAAGTGGCGAAAGAATTTAATACACGCTACATCTGACTCGACAGCAAATTTATATCTTTGCTGGTAATTTTCATGGCCTTTACCTGTTATGACGATCCAGTCGCCTTGTTGAGCACGGTCCCAAGCAAACTTTATTGCTTCTGTGCGGTCATAAATCACTTGTCCACTTTCAGTACCATATTTCTCCTGAAGGTACTGGAGCTCTTTTTCCATTGTTGAACTGCTTACCTCATTCAAGTCATCGGCAGTCAGTATATAGAGGGAAGAATAGGAAGCAGTCGTTTCAATCATGGCTTTACGCTTGCTTTGATCTCTTCCTCCCCGGAATCCGAAAACATGAAAGATTCGGTGTGCTCCACCGGCATGTGCTGTCGAAAGAATATTTTCAAGGGCGTCGGCCGTATGGGCGTAATCGACAATCACTGTTGCCCCACTTGGGTGTTCATATTGCTCGAATCTGCCTGGCACATGCAGTTTTGCTTCTAGGGTATGTCGGATTGAATCCCAATCTACTCCTGCTAAATAGGAAGTAAAAGCAGCAAAAGTGGCATTATGAAAATTATGACGTCCAGGCAGCTGAAGTTGTAATGATATTTCTTCACTTCCAATTATGATTTTTTGTCCATCAGCATCAATGATGATGTCGTCACTAATATCAGAATCGGCTGTGTATACTCGTTTTCCCTGCTTTCTTAAACGGCTGGCAAGTGTTTTTCCCCAATCCTGACCGGTATAGATGACAGCTTTTCCATTACTCTTCAACTGTTCGAATAAACTTGCTTTTGTTTCAAAATAATCTTCCATCGAATGGTGATAGTCAAGGTGATCATGCCCAAGGTTTGTAAAAATCAAGTGATCAAATTCCAAAGCATGAACACGCTCCTGCTTTATTCCATGGGAAGAAACCTCGAGGATAGCTATGTCATCATTACTTTCAGCTAAGAATTTATAAAGTGTCAACGGATCAGGAGTGGAATTGAATGACTCATGAGCCTGTTTATTTACAATATAAGAAACAGTCCCGAAAATAGAGCAGGTGTGACCAGACTGTTCAAAAATATTTTTTAACATATAAGAAGTGGTTGTTTTTCCATTTGTTCCAGTTATTCCAATAAGAACCGGGGAGCGTTTATTAGTCATATAATAGGCTTTCGCGGCCTGAGCAAGTGCTTTTCTGCTGTCAGGAACCCGCACATAGGGAAGGGAGGTGTCTCCAACTTCTTGTTCACCAATAATTAAGGAAGCCCCCCGGTCCATAGCCATGTTTATGTAATTATGACCGTCTACGGTATGTCCTTTTATAGCAACGAATAATGACCCCGGTTTTACTTCACGCGAATCACAGGCAATATCTGCGATTTCCATGTTATAGGTATCAGAAGGGTTGCTAGGACTTAGATGTTGGATTTGGTTGAGTAATTCCGCAGCTTTCATTCGTGTATCTCCTTCATGGGGGATTCTTTTTATTAGTGTATAGACTTTATGCTCTGCAATCAAACTCCCACCTTTGATTCATTTTTTTATTCTATCACTAAAATCCTATTTCATTAACCGTATCACTATATAATTTCTGGGAAAACACGCAGAAATCGCCGCGGATATTTCACGTGCGCAAGAAGTTTGCAATAAATTAAATTTATATTACAATTTGTAATCGCATGTATATTCGTGTCGAAAAATCTTTTGGTTTTTAGCTTGCAGAGAAACCTCATTGTCTCTCTGCAGGCATTACTTTATACATTAGCGTAACTTTATATCGTATACATGTTTGAGGCTCGGGTGTGCCGGTTACATAGGTAGTAGAACAAACTGACATTGTAAAGGAGTAGATCGAGTCTTATGGATATGAATAAGCAAATTAAAAAGCTGGAAAGTGTATATTTAGAAAAACCACAACGCGTGTTCAGTATGTATTTAAATACGGATCCTTCCGACCCGGATCAACAGGGTGGAGAGTGGAAAATTCACCTGAAGAATGGTTTGAACAATTTTGAAAGCTATCTTCAGGAAGATGGTGATTCAGATGAAAAACGCAATTTTTGGGCGATAAAGGAAAAAGTAGAGAATTTCGTTCATAACAATGAACAGAATTTTAGTAAGAGTTTGGTCATCTTTGCGACAGCGGATGAGTCAGTATGGTTCGCAGAACGCTTTCAGATGCCTGTAGAAACAGAATTTTATTGGGAAGAAACAGCAAAACTTGATCAATTAAGGGAAATGTATAGTAACTTCCCGAAAACAGGAATCATTTTAACGCAAAAAGAAGCAATCAAAGTTCTTGATACGGAATTAGGTACGTTAAAGGACACCCAATTGTTCGAATTGGATCTGGATACCGAAGATTGGCGGCAGCACACCGGTCCACACCGTGCGGAACCTTCCATGGGGTCAGGTGGAAAGAGTACGAAACAGGACCAGTTCAAAGAGCGCTTTGAAGCTAACCGTTATCGCTGGTATAAAAGCCTTGCACCAAAGCTGGATAAACTTGCGAAAGACCGCCAATGGGAGCGTCTATACATTGTCGGTGATAAAGAAGAAGCAAAGGATCTGAATAGTAACATGAATAAAGAAATCACTGAGGTCGTTAATAAAAATATGCTTGATCATGAAGAATCTAAAGTAATTGAAGAAGTAGCAGCAGTTTAGTAACCCTCGGCCAGCTTGCAGGAGACACGTTCTCCTGCAAGCTTTTTTTGCTCTAATGGAAATTTAAGGATGGTTACGGATAACCCTCTAATGCCGGTCGATGGTGAATAAGGCCGCTTCCGCTTTTGTCCTGGTGATGCAATGGGAGATGAATAAATGATAGTACTCTCACAATAGTGTATTATTTTCAGAATAGCAGAGACATGTATAAAAAGGCTCTTAATTATACAGGTATTAGGATGTATGATAAAATCCTTATTAGATAATTCGTTAGGTTATAAAGGAGATAATTATGTATATTGTTGATTCGACTGTTATTGTACCTGCCCATAAGGCGGAGGAGCTGATTGCCATATATCGAAACAGAAGCCGATCTGTTGATAATGCACAGGGATTTCTTTCCTTTCAGTTACTCCAAAATGATAAACGGTCCGGAGAGTTGACCGTCCATATGGAATGGGAATCTAAAGAACATTACCTTGCATGGGCAAGAAGTGATGAATTCAAGAGAATACATGAATTGGAAAAAAACTATCCCGATCAAGAACTTGCCGGAATTGTTCCAAAAGTTTCCAAGTACAAGGTTGTAGCTGAATGAAAAGCATTGAAAAGTCAAAGCTTGTGGATTTAGTAGTAGAAGATATTTATACCAGTTTTCCTAACTTGATTGACAAGTTCGGGGAGCATGGGAAAGAACGGACGATCGAAGATAATTTCCATCACCTGGACCATCTTGAGACTGCATACCAGATGGGCAGCGGGGCTTTTTTCAAGGATTATACACTCTGGCTGAATAACATTCTCACATCAAGAGGTGTCAGGACTGACTTGATTGTTGATAATTATAAGCGACTAATTCAAAGAATGGACAAGGTAGAATTTGAAAGCGTTAAAGAAAGACAAACGTATATTATGTATTTACAGGAAGGTATTCAGCTTTTGGAAAGCCCTTCATAATCTGAGGTGATTATTTTGATGGAAAATCGTCACGAGCAACTGGCTGAACTTTTTCTTCAAGGACGTGAAGACGAGGCAGTTGCATTTATCGACGAGCTTTTAAACGAACATCCGAGGCTTTATTTATATGAAGATATCATCACCCCGGCTATGTATCATGTCGGTGTCTTATGGGAAACCAATGAAATAACAGTGGCGGATGAACATTTAGCGACAGCTATATGTGATTATGTCGTATCCCGATTGGATGATCGTTTTACGGAAAAGGAATCGAATAATGATAAAGCAGGAAACAAAGTGCTGTTGCTCGGTGTTGAAAAAGAACAGCATTATTTAGGGTTGAAAATGGTGGCCGGTTTTTATCGGGAGATGGGGTGGCATGTCAGGTATCTTGGGCCTAATCTTCCTATTGATCATGCCATTGATCAAATCAATCGCTGGCGTCCGGATGTGATCGGTATTTCTGCAGCCCTTTCGTACCGTCTGCCGGCTGTAAAGCAATTTGCACATCGTTTCAGCCAATTGGAATGGAAGCCTGCAATCCTGATCGGTGGCAGGATAACAAGGAAATTCGATTTGCTGGACTTCATCTCTGATCGAATTTATGTAATAAGAGGACTGAATGATTTATCACGTCTACACAATCAAAGGGGAGAAGAGATCATTGATGAGACAAGTTGAACACTTCTTTCCGCTTCCGTTTATCAGGATAGATAAGCATTACAACATCCAGTGTTATTCACCTGAAATGGCTGAATTGACCAGGCTGTCAGCCAACCTTTTAGACTTGTTGGACGAAGGAAGCATTTCCAAAGTTCAGAAAGGGATAATCCCTAGTGTTCCCAAAACAAAAATGGAAGTAAATTTAAACGCAGTTGATTATGGGGATGCCCCGATTCTCATTGATCTATTTGCCAATTGGATTAACGATTTGCAGGCTGATATAATTCTTATGGAAAAAGGCGAGGGTATCCGTGGAATTAGCGACTCATTGCAGCAGTTAAGGACAAGACTGCAAGCTACGAACTTCGAGCTGCTGGAAGAAAAGGATAAATTGCAGAAATCTATAGAGATTAACAATCGTTTGTCTGCGCCATTTATTGAATTGACAGAAGAAACCGCTTTGATTCCCTTATTTGGAGATATATCAGTTGAAAAGCTATATGCCATTGAAAGTAATACGCTCGATGCAGTGCAGCAGACAGGGATTGACTGTGTTTTATTTGATTTTACAGCCGTAGGTGAACTTAACGGAGACGGAGTCCATGTATTACAGAAACTTGTGCAATCTATCATTTACATGGGAGTGGAGGTAGCAGTAGTTGGTATAAAACCCTCTCAAGCAAAACGTATAAATGAACTCGGAGCCTCAATGGACATAAGGCATATCGGATCACTACAGCAGGCTATCAAACAGTTTTGTAATTAGAACCGTACCTCAGTGTATCATCACTGGAGCACGGTTTTTAATTTATTCAGGAAAATAAGGAAATAAAAAAACGCCTATCTAATCGAGGTATTAAACCTTTCCGCTTTGTGGCAAAGAACATCACGGCAAGGCTTGGCTTAAACTTGGCGGGGGTATATAAGGCGCTTCCGCTTTCGCATTAAGAAGGCATAAATTTTAATTGCAAAAAGACTAGCCGCCACTATCCATCAGGCGGCTTTAAGTCTTTAACAATCCCCCGCAGGTATCCCTGCAAGAACAAGGCCATGCGGCCGTTTTTCAAGTCGTAGAGTATCTGTCATTCCATTAAGTTGTGGATCAATCGCTATCTTTATTCCATTGATAATTTCCATGTTGTCCTCTTTTTCTGCCCCATCCAGGGACAGTCCAATCTGCGGGCCACCTCAGCCAATGCCTGCCAAAAACAGCCGGATGCCATCTGAATTATACTGTTCTAATATATCAAGGACATCTGCTTTAGCTTCATCCGTAATCTTCATGAAATATCCTCCTTTTCTTTTCATTATCATAGGATAACCAAATTGCTTTCAGCAAGTAATGGGATTTATAATAAAAGAATCGTATAAAAAAGTTTTGAATGAATACGCATCGGGGTATGGGTAATATAAAGCAATTTTGGAGGGATGGAATGTTTCATTATACTGTAAATACCAAACACAACTTGGATGAGGCTGTGAAAGAGGTCGAGGCTTCATTGAAAAATGCAGGTTTTGGCGTCCTTTGGGATTTTGATGTCAAAAAAACATTGAAAAATAAAGGTTTCGATCACAACCAGTCGATGAGAATCCTCGAAGTTTGCAATCCCGAGGAAGCAAAAAAGGTATTAGAGAAAAATGAATTAGTAAGTTATTTTCTTCCTTGTAAAGTTGTTGTATATGAAAGTGACGGAATCACCAAAATAGGCATGCCCAAACCGACAAAATTGATTGAATTCGTGGACGATTCCAAGCTTAATCAAATAGCAGGTAGTATTGAAGAACGGATGATATCAGCAATCAATGAAGCGAAGTAAGATGGAGCGGCAGAAGTCGCTCTATTTTTTTGCATTTTTAATTATCTTTGTTAAAGGATTAAAGTATAAGAAAAACGAAGGCTTTCGCCATAAGAAATTTGCGACAAGCCAAGTTTTTCTGATATTAAATCAATCGACTTGACACATAATACCTAACAGGGGTATAGTTTAATTAAAATCAAATTGAGGTGTGAATATGGAGCGAGAAGTACATCAAAATAATGAAAAAAAACCTGTGCTTTCCAGAACTGCAGATGAAAAGCAAAGTCTCGTTAACCGTTTAAAACGTATTGAAGGGCAGGTCAGGGGCATTCAGAAAATGGTTGAGGAAGATCGTTATTGCGTCGATATCCTGGTTCAGATATCGGCCATAGACAAAGCCCTTAATCAAGTGGGTTTTTCATTGATGGAACGCCATACGAAGCATTGTGTCAGTCATGCAATCAAGGCAGGAAATGGAAATGAATCCATTGAGGAATTGATGAAAGTAATGAAGCAGTTTGCAAAATAATTTTTGAGGAGAATGTTAAATGGCTGAGAAAACTCAAAGGCAAATAGCTGTTGATATAACAGGAATGACATGTGCTGCCTGCTCCAGCCGAATCGAGAAAGTTCTGAATAAAATGGAGGGGGTAGATGCGAAAGTCAACCTCACCATGGAAAATGCTAAAATCGCTTATAATCCTGAGACTACAACCCCAGAAGAAATAACAGCAAAAATTGAAAAGCTGGGGTATGGCGTAAGAACCGAGAAGGCTGAGTTTGATATAACCGGTATGACTTGCTCTGCCTGCTCGGCAAGGATAGAAAAGGTGCTGAATAAGACAGAAGGCATTCAGAACGCCAGTGTCAATTTAACAAATGAAACTGCAGCTGTAGAATACGAGGCGGGGGTAGTAGATGCCGATGTCATTATCAATAGAATTCAAAAGCTCGGCTATGATGCCCGATTAAAGGAAGACAGAGAAGAGAAAGCGAACCGCAAAGAGGAAGAGCTAAAAAGTAAACGGATAAAATTATATATATCGGCGCTTTTGTCTTTCCCTCTACTTTTGACCATGTTCGATCACCTTTTCGGTTTACCTGTTCCACATATGCTATTGAATCCATGGGTACAGCTTGTTTTAGCAACACCTGTACAGTTCATCATTGGCTGGCAGTTTTACCAGGGTGCCTACAAAAGCCTGAAAAATAAAAGCGCTAATATGGATGTCCTGGTTGCTTTAGGAACAAGTGCAGCTTATTTTTACAGCTTGGTGGAAACGTCTCTGACTATTGGCAATCCGAATTATCATCCACATTTGTATTTTGAAACGAGTGCCATTTTAATCACTTTGATTCTAGTGGGTAAATACTTTGAAGCTCTGGCAAAAGGCAGAACGACTCAGGCAATATCAAGCTTACTAAACCTTCAGGCGAAAGAAGCGAAGGTACTGCGGAATGGAGAAGAAATAAATATTCCTCTTGAACAGGTAGTGGCAGGGGATATAATTGTTGTCAAACCAGGAGAAAAAATCCCTGTGGATGGAGAAATCATTAAGGGTCAAACTTCTGTTGATGAGTCGATGATTACTGGAGAATCCATTCCCGTTGAAAAAACAGCAAGTGATTCGTTAATCGGGTCTACTATCAATAAAAATGGCAGTATCCAAATGAAAGCCACCAAAGTAGGGAAGGATACGGCTTTATCGGGAATTATTCGGGTAGTGGAAGAAGCACAAGGCTCAAAAGCACCGATCCAGCGCATGGCTGATGTAATTTCGGGTTATTTTGTTCCTATCGTGGTGGGAATAGCTCTCATTACCTTTATTATATGGCTTACTCTTATCACACCAGGTAATTTAGCGATGGCTCTGGAAGCTTCCATTGCAGTTCTGGTCATTGCCTGCCCATGTGCGCTTGGGCTGGCTACCCCGACTTCCATCATGGTTGGAACTGGCAAAGGAGCAGAGCAGGGAATTTTGTTTAAAGGTGGAGAGCATTTAGAAAGTACCCATAAAGTGGATACAATTATATTTGATAAGACAGGTACATTGACAAAAGGAACTCCAGAGGTCACTGATTTTGAAGGCAGCGAAGAAACATTGGTGCTCGCAGCAAGTGCGGAGCGAGGTTCAGAACACCCTTTAGCAGATGCGATTGTTGCCTATACTGCTGAAAAGGGAAAAGGTTTATATGAAGCGTCTGAATTTCAAGCGATTCCCGGACAGGGTATCCAGGCTGTCATAAATGATAAAAATGTTGCAATCGGAACAAGGAAGTTATTTCATCGCCTTAACGTGGAATACGTCAAATATGAAGAAGTAATGAAAAAAATGGAGCAAGAAGGAAAAACAGCTATGCTGATTGCTGTCGACAACGAACTTTCAGGCGTGATTGCAGTAGCCGATACAATCAAACCATCTGCTAACGAGGCATTGAAGTTGTTAAAAGAAGCCAATATAGAATTGGTAATGCTGACTGGTGATAATGAAAGGACTGCAAATGCCATTGCCTCCCAGCTCGGTATCGACCGAGTCATTGCTGAAGTAGTTCCGGAAGAAAAGGCTGAAAAAGTAAAAGAGCTTCAGCAGGAAGGAAAGCGGGTTGCCATGATTGGGGATGGTATTAATGATGCACCTGCTTTGGCGCTTGCCGACGTCGGAATCGCCATTGGAACAGGTACGGATGTCGCTATTGAGGCTGCCGATGTAACCATACTGGGCGGTGAACTTACTTTGATTCCTAAGGCAATCCAGTTAAGCCACCTGACGATGAAAAACATTCGACAGAATCTATTTTGGGCACTTGCCTATAATACAGCTGGGATTCCCATTGCTGCAGCAGGTCTGCTTGCTCCTTGGATCGCCGGGGCAGCAATGGCATTCAGTTCCGTAAGTGTGGTTTCAAACTCACTTCGTTTGAAGCGAGTTAAATTATAACTAAAAATGGAATGGAAAGGATGAGGTAGATGGAATTAACTTTAGAAGTTAACGGTATGACTTGTGGTCACTGTGAACAGGCAGTAAAGGGTGCTCTTGAAGAGTTAGAAGGTGTACATGGAGTAGAAGTACATCTGGACTCCGGGAAAGTAGATGTCAAATACGATGAAGCATTCGTCACGAAAGAAAAAATGAAGGATGCCATCGAAGAACAAGGGTATGAACCAGTAGGGTAATGAAAAAATCCTGGAAGAATCAATCTTCCAGGATTTTTTGCCTTCTATGTTATTGAGTCCCGTATGGAAGCTGGTTTTTATATCCGGTGAATTGCTGGTAAGCCTGTTGTGTCTTCTGCTGATCGGCTGCTTCAAGAGCATACCATCCGTTTTTAAACATCAGGTTGTAGAGGTTTCGCTGACAATCCTGTGTCTCTTTGAAAATGGTTGCCAGGTCGGTGTATAATGCCTCATTACTGGCCTCATTCAGTGCCACGTTATAGGAGGCTGTCATGTATTTTTCTGTAGTCAACTGATCGTTCACGAAATCACGTTCATTCATCTGCGGGGTTTTCGGCACAGTTGTTTCAGGATTTTGGATTTTTTGACTTTGCTGATTTTGTTGATTCATCATTTCCACTCCCTTAATTTAATGGGGAAGTCTGGTTATTCAGATGTCCCAAAATTTTATTGTAATGACGTTCATGCATCTGACCAGCCTCATCTAGAGCAGCTTTCAACTGAGGATCCTGACATTGTTGGGCATAGAAGTGGGCTTTCTTACAGGCATTCAGATTCCATGACAGCATATCTGTGATATAAAGCTGATCTTTACTGGTGACCATGTTTGGCGGTTGTGGCATCGGTTGTGCCTGCTGCATAGCAGGCTGATTTTGTTGTTCCATATTTGGTCCCTCCTTTATTTATTTCCGCCTTAGTTTATCCCAAAAATTGTTTACTATGAGGGTTCACTGGGAATTACACTTGGACTGAAGCAGATACCTGCCTTGAGGGTAAGTGATAGGCGGCGTTATGGTAGTACTCCGACTATTCGATTAATTTTGCGAAAATATACCCACTTCCAACAAAAAGTGATAAAATGGATTTGTGTATTCGTTTACAAAAAAATAACAATCTTAGTATAGAGGAAAGTTTTTGAGGGGGATCATCATGGAGCAGTTGCTGAGAAACTTTTTCTTGTTTTTATCAAAAAATAGATTTTTCACTAAGCTTGCTAAACGATATGGTCTGCGTTTTGGGGCTGGACGGTTTGTTGCAGGTGAAACTATCCCTGATGCAGTCCGTTCGATACAGAAACTGAATGAGAAAGGCATGTCGGTCACTATTGATCATCTGGGTGAATTCATTGATAGTGAACACGAAGCAAGAAAAGCAGCCGATGATTGCATAGAAGCAATCAAAGCGATTTCGGAAGATAATCTTGATTCCCAGCTTTCTTTAAAAATGACATCAATGGGGCTTGATATTTCCCAAGATCTGGTTATGGAGAATATGCGCCGTATTCTTAAAGCAGGTAAAGAATATGAAGTCTTCATTACCATTGATATGGAAGATTATGAACGATGCCAAAAAACGATTGATATATTTAAGGAATTACGCTCTGAATATGACAACGTCGGTACTGTCCTGCAGGCGTATCTTTATCGTACTGCAAAGGATATCGAAGAACTGGATGAATACAACCCCAACCTCCGCCTTGTCAAAGGGGCTTATAAAGAGTCTCCGAAAGTTGCGTTCCCTGAGAAGAAGGATGTCGATGATAATTTCAAGAAAATCATCAAGATGCATTTACTGAACGGGAATTATACAGCCGTTGCTACACACGATGATGCTATGATTGAGTATACAAAAAAGCTGGTGAAAGAGCATAATATCTCGAATGACCTGTTTGAGTTCCAGATGCTTTATGGTATCCGGGTGGAGCGCCAGGAGGAATTAGTTGCCGAAGGATACAAGATGCGTGTTTATGTACCTTATGGAAACGACTGGTACGGGTACTTTATGCGCCGGTTGGCAGAGCGTCCTGCAAACGTAGCCTTTGTTTTGAAAGGTGTATTTGGTAAATGAATTAAAGCAGTATATAAAGTGATACTGAAGAACTGCTGTGTCTTTTAATAGGAATCAACAAATACCCGAGTCTGACGATTTTATCGTTCAGCTCTGGGTATTTTCATTATTGGCCAGATTTTCAGGGAGCATTATATAAATCGTTAAATCTGCAAAAAATTTCCTGATGTTGAAATGAAAAAGGATTGCGAAATATCTGAAAATATTTTATAGTTAAATTAGATATTGGAAATGGAAGGGTTTCTTTTTTTATCCAAAAAATGAATGAGTATTCATTCAAACTGGTTAGGGGGACTAAAGAATGAACCGTAAGATCAAGCGTGCAGCGGTACTTGGATCCGGCGTCATGGGGGCTGGAATAGCAGCCCATCTGGCGAATGTCGGCATTCAGACATTGATGCTGGATATCGTGCCAGGAAAATTGACTGATAAAGAGAAACAAAAAGGTATGTCGCTGGAGGATCCTGCAGTAAGGAACAAAATCGCTGCAGGTAATAAACAAGCATTATTGAAACAAAAACCTTCCCCATTAACAAGTAAACAAAACCTTGAACTGATACAGGTTGGTAATATGGATGATCACATGGAGAAATTAGCGGAAGTTGATTGGATCATTGAAGTTGTTGTGGAAAATCTTGATATTAAACGAAAGGTCTATTCCAAAGTGGAAGATTACCGAAAGCAGGGAACGATCGTCAGCTCCAATACTTCAGGTATTTCTATTGAGGCGATGGCGGATGGCAGGTCAGATGACTTCAAGAAACATTTTTTAGGGACACACTTTTTTAATCCGCCGCGTTATTTAAAACTGCTGGAAATCATTCCTACCAAAGATACAGATTCAGATATAGTGAAGTTTATGAAAAAGTTTGGCGAAGATATTCTAGGAAAGGGAGTTGTGGAAGCAAAAGATACTCCTAATTTCATAGCAAACAGGATCGGTACATACGGACTGATGGTTACAGTCCGTGAAATGCTTGAAAAAGGCTATAGCGTCGGAGAAATCGATTCTGTAACAGGTCCGATGATTGGCAGACCAAAAAGTGCAACCTTCCGTACACTCGATGTTGTCGGTCTGGATACCTTCATACATGTGGCAGACAATGTCCATAAAAAGGTGGATGGCCAAGAACAAAAAGTCTTTGAAATACCGGATTTCATGAAACAGATGCAAAATAATGGCTGGCTTGGTTCAAAGTCAGGCCAGGGATTTTTCTTGAAAAAGAAAGGTAAAGAAGGCAGTGAAATATTACAACTTAATCCTTCAAAAATGGATTATGAACCGCGGAACAAGCTTAAAACAAAAGCAACAGAAATGGCCAAACAGGAAAAGGGGACAAAAAGGAAGCTGAAGTCACTGGTTTATTCAGAAGGTGATCGTGCAGGCGATTTACTGTGGTCAATCATAAAGCCGGTTCTGATCTATTCTGCTGATCTGCTTGGAGAAATAGCAGACGACATTCCTTCCATCGATAATGCAATGAAGTGGGGATTTGGCTGGGAACTGGGTCCATTTGAAATGTGGGATGCTCTTGGGGTAAAACAATCCACTGACCGGATGAAAAAAGAAGGTCACACTCTCCCTGACTGGCTGGAGCATATGCTAGCCAACGGGCATGAAAAGTTTTATAAGCAGGAAAATGGCAGCGTTTTCTTTTATCATTTCAACGAGTACCGTTTTAAAAAAATTAATGAAAAAGAATTTAATTTAAAACTTCTTAAGGAAACAAATGAAGTGATTAAGAAAAACACTGGAGCAAGCCTGATAGATTTAGGAGATGGTGTAGCCGGGTTAGAATTCCACTCACAAAGCAACGCGATTGGATTGGATATTATTCAGATGATCAACTTCTCCCTGGAAGAAGTGGAACGTAACTATGAAGGGCTTGTGATCGGAAACCAGGGCAAAAACTTCTGTGTAGGTGCCAATATCGGCATGATTTTGATAGAAGCACAGGACTTCAATTTTTTCGAAATCGAGTTAGTGGTCAAAAAATTCCAAGAAGCGATGATGAGAATAAAGTACTCTGACAAACCAGTAGTTGCTGCTCCTTTTGGGATGACTTTGGGAGGAGGAGCGGAGGTCTGTCTTCCGGCTGCTGCCATACAGGCTTCTCAGGAAACCTATATGGGCCTTGTTGAAACAGGGGTCGGCCTCATACCTGGAGGAGGCGGTAATAAAGAATTATATTTGAAGCACCTCCGTAATATCCCGCAAGGAATCGATTTTGATTTACAAAAAGTTGCGAACACCGTTTTTGAAAAAATCGCTATGGCAAAGGTATCTACCTCCGGGGAAGAAGCCCGCGAGAATGGTTACCTTGATGCTAGTGATGCACTCAGTGTAAACGGAGATCACCTCCTCCACGATGCGAAACAAAAAGTTCTTGGGCTGGCACGCTCCGGGTATACTGCTCCAAAACGGACGAAAATACCTGTAGTAGGAGAACAAGGTTACGCCACGATGTTGCTTGGGGCAAAATCTTTAGGTCTTGGCGGTTATGCATCGGAACATGATTTGAAAATTGCCGAAAAACTGGCATTTGTCCTGGCAGGAGGACGTTTGAAAGAAGGTACGTTCGTAGATGAGCAGTACTTATTGGATCTTGAACGGGAAGCATTTTTAAGTTTGGTTGGGGAACCTAAAACACAGCAGCGGATGCAGCATATGTTGATGAAAGGAAAACCACTTCGCAATTAGCCTCGGAAACAACTCTGACCGAAGGGGGAAGGAAGAATGAAAGAAGCAGTAATCGTTGCCGGGGCGAGAACGCCTGTCGGCAAAGCTAAGAAAGGTACGTTGACAAATACGCGCCCTGATGATTTGGCTGCGTTAACGATAAAAGAAACTTTAAAACGTGCTGGGAATTATGAAGGGAACATCGATGACCTTATCATTGGGTGCGCCATCCCTGAAGCCGAACAAGGGATGAATATGGCAAGGAATATTGGTGCGCTTGCAGGGCTGCCCCATACTATTCCTGGAATCACCATTAATCGGTATTGCTCTTCCGGTCTGCAAAGCATTGCTTTTGCAGCGGAGAGAATAATGGTTGGGCATAGCGATACGGTATTGGCTGGTGGAGCAGAATCAATGAGTATGGTCCCTGTACCTGGACACGTGATTAAACCTAATATTCAAATAGTGGAAAATGCACCTGGTTATTATATGTCAATGGGTCATACAGCGGAAGAAGTTGCTAAGCGATTTGGTATTTCACGCGAAGATCAAGACACGTTTGCGGCAGAAAGCCATAAACGGGCTTATGCAGCGATCCGAGCAGGTAAGTTTGAGGAAGAAATTGTACCCGTGGAGGTAACGGAACGTGAGGTTGGTTCAGACAATAAAATAAACGAGAGAAAAACCCTGTTCTCTGAGGATGAAGGCGTCCGGCCAGGTACGACGGTGGAAGTATTATCCCAACTAAAACCAGCTTTTTCAATTGATGGTTCTGTAACAGCCGGTAATTCTTCGCAGATGAGTGACGGTGCGGCATCTGTTCTCGTTATGGATCGAAAAAAAGCGGAAGCTGAAGGTCTTAAGCCATTGGTTAAATTCAGAGCATTCGCAGTGGCTGGGGTTGAACCGGAAATTATGGGCGTAGGACCGATAGCTGCAATTCCAAAAGCATTAAAACTAGCGGGACTTACACAGGAAGATATCGGCCTGATTGAGTTGAATGAAGCATTTGCTTCCCAGTCTCTCCGGGTAATTCAGGAGCTTGGCCTTGACATGGATAAAGTAAACGTAAATGGAGGTGCAATTGCCCTGGGACATCCGCTGGGATGCTCGGGAACGAAATTGACCCTCAGTCTTATCCATGAAATGAAACGGAGAAACGAGCAATTTGGCGTAGTAACGATGTGTATTGGCGGAGGAATGGGAGCTGCTGGCGTTTTCGAATTAATATAAGGGAGGAAATGTAAATGGGGGAAACAAAGGAAAAGGTCTTTAAAGGCGGAGGATTTTTAATTGAAGACATTGCGGCTGAAGATGTGTTGACACCTGAAGACTTTTCAGACGAACACTTGATGATAGCCAAAACCACTGAAGATTTCGTGCTTGGGGATGTTTTGCCTAAAATAGATCAACTGGAAAACCATGAATTCGAACACTCCGTTGCACTTTTGAAAAAGGCAGGGGAGCTTGGTCTCTTAGGCGTCGATGTGCCAGAGGAATATGGCGGTTTAGGATTGGATAAAGTCAGCTCCTCTTTGATTACAGAAAAATTCTCGCGTGCAGGAGGCTTTTCTGTCACCCATGGTGCCCACGTGGGTATCGGTTCACTCCCCATTGTTTTTTTCGGTAATGAAGCTCAGAAACAAAAATATCTTCCCAAGCTTGCTACTGGTGAATTGCTGGCTGCGTATGCATTAACAGAACCAGGTTCCGGCTCCGATGCATTAGGGGCAAAAACGACTGCAAAATTGAATGAAGCAGGAACGCATTATATTTTGAATGGTGAAAAGCAATGGATCACTAACTCGGCATTTGCGGATGTCTTTGTGGTTTATGCCAAAATTGATGGAGACAAATTTACTGCATTTATTGTTGAGAGAGAATACCCAGGGGTTTCCACAGGTCCTGAAGAAAAGAAAATGGGTATTAAGAGCTCTTCTACACGTACTTTGATTCTGGAGGATGCTGAAGTGCCAGTTGAAAATGTTTTGGGAGAAATCGGTCGTGGGCATGTCATCGCATTTAATATCTTGAATGTTGGCCGCTATAAACTTGCAATTGGCGGAGTCGGCGGTTCCAAACGCGCAATTGAACTGGCAGTCAAATACGCCAACCAGCGGAAACAATTCCAAAAGGCAATATCGAGTTTTCCGTTGATTCAGGAAAAGCTTTCTTCTGTTGCAGCCAATACCTATGCGAATGAAAGTGCTGTTTACCGGACGGTCGGGCTTTTCGAACAAAGCATGGGAAAGCTTTCGAATGAAGAACTTAAGGATGGAAAAGCAGTTGCTAAGGTAATTGCTGAGTATGCGATTGAATGTTCTTTAAATAAAGTGTTTGGAACAGAACTGCTCGACTTTGCTGTTGATGAAGCAGTGCAGATCCATGGTGGTTACGGCTTTATGCAGGAGTATGAGGTAGAACGGATGTACAGGGATTCGAGAATCAACAGAATATTTGAAGGTACAAATGAAATCAATCGCCTGCTGGTCCCGGGTACACTTTTGAAAAAGGCTATGAAAGGTGAATTGCCTTTACTTCAAAAGGCTCAATCCCTTCAGGAAGAATTAATGATGATGATGCCGGAAGAGCCCGGAGAAGGTGCATTGGAACAAGAAAAGTACCTTGTGAAAAACGCAAAGAAAATTGCACTAGTAGCAGCAGGGCTTGCTGCACAAAAATACGGTGAAAAATTAGAATACGAACAAGAACTGCTTGTTAATATCGCTGATATCGTAGCAGAAGTTTATAATATGGAATCTGCAGTTCTCCGTACGGAAAAAGCGCTTGAAAAAGCAGGGGCAGAAAAAGAAAAGCAGAAACTTTTATATACCCAGGTATACGTCCAGGAAGCTTTTAACCGTATTGAAGCCCACGCAAAAGAAACTTTAATCGCCTCTGAGACAGGGGATACGTTAAGAATCATGCTTGGAGCGTTGAGAAAACTGACAAGACATACACCTGTCAATGTCATCAGCAAAAAACGAGAAATTGCTTGTGCTTTAATAAACGAAGAAAAATATATCGTATAACGTCTTTATAGAGAAGTTTCAGGTGCGTCGGCTGCGTAACATAGCATCCGAGGCACTTGTTTTTTGTGGAACATTCCGATACTGGTTTACCGCCATAGTAAGCTTTACATAGAATCGCTATTGTTAACTGAAAAACTTCTGGCAGTTATGGTAGAATGGAGGGGAAGTCAGTCAAAAGGAGGTCGAAACTTGTGGCAGTGACCTTTTATTGGTATCCAAACTGTGGAACATGCAAAAAAGCCAAAAAGTGGCTCGATGGAAATGGAGTGGACTATGAAACCGTACATATTGTGGAACATCCGCCGTCAGAGTCACAGTTGAAAGACTTTATAGAAAAAAGTAATCTTCCCGCCAGAAAGTTTTTTAATACCAGTGGTAAAAAATATCGGGAACTCGGAATGAAAGATAAGCTTAAGGATGCAAACGAAGATGAGATGGTATCCTGGTTAGCCTCTGATGGAATGCTGATTAAGCGACCAATAATAACTGATGGCAAGAATATAACAGTCGGGTTTAAAGAAGCGGAATTCGAGAATACTTGGAAATGACGGGTATTCACATTCTGAGCAGATGATTGGAAATAAAAGCGTAATGCTTTTATGTTAATAGTGGTTTGTTGTTTATAACTATTATAATTTGGAGGGGTACTAATGAGTTTACCAAAAGATTTACGTTATTCAGAAGAACACGAATGGGTGAAAGAAGAAGGCGGGAAAGTCCGTATCGGAATTACAGATTTTGCCCAATCTGAACTTGGGGATATCGTTTTCGTTGAGCTCCCTGAAGTTGGCGAAGAATTGGAAGCGGACGAGCCATTTGGCAGTGTAGAGTCCGTTAAGACTGTATCCGAGTTATATGCACCAGTAAGCGGAAAAGTTGTCGAGGTTAATGAAGATCTGGAAGATAGTCCTGAGTTTGTAAATGAATCTCCATACGAGAAAGCATGGATGGTTATTGTCGAACCTTCCAATCAGTCCGAAATGGACGAGTTAATGACTGCAGAACAGTATGAGGAAATGATTACAGAAGATTAATTCCAATCCATTTGGACACCCTACCCAGTAGGAGGTGACCTTATGGAACATACGAATCAATCCGGAACCTCCCGGGAAAAAAGGGATAACGGAAATACTGCAGTACAACGGAAACATGCTCGTCAGCCGGCCAAACAATCGAAGGCGCCTAAAGTCGGGCAATATGTCGATTGCGACCAGAACGGTTGGTGTTAATGAGATTATAAAGAAAGATTCCAGACCATGCTTTTTCATGAGCATGGTCTGTTTTAAAATCGCCAGGCAACTAAAAATAACGGGTGGGAACAGTGATGAATATCGAAGATAAAAAGCCTATATTGATTGTCGAGGGCATAACCGATAAAAGGCAGATATCAAAAATTCTGGATGAAGAAGTTGAAATTATATGTACACATGGAACACTAGGTGTCGAAAGAATGGAAGAATTGATTTTCGATTATAGCCTGGACCACCGCCCGGTTTATATTCTGGTTGATGAAGATTATTCAGGTAATAAATTAAGAAGACAATTGACTCAGGAATTGCCTCATGCAGAACATATGTATATCAACAAAGGTTATCGAGAGGTCGCCACCACACCAGAACCGGAATTGGCCAGGGCGTTATTAAGTCAGCATTTCCAAGTCAAGCCGATTTATTTGCTTTAATAGGGGAGTATTAAAATGGAAGAACTAAATATATTTAATTCAAACGAGAAAATAGTGATGGGCGGATATATTCTGACTTTTATCCACAGTCCTTTTTGCGGCACATGCAAGGTTGCCCGGAAAATGCTCGAGACTATAGAAAAAACGTGGGATAAAGCAATTTTTTATGAATTGAATGCAACACTTCATCCTGAATTTATGAAACAGTATCAAATTGAAAGTGTCCCTTGTCTGTTAATAACATCAGGACCGAGAGTAGTGGAAAAAGTGTATGCATTCCATTCAGTTCCTTACATGTATAAACTGGTGTCACAATACGTCAACTCTGCTCATTATTTCCCGAGAAATAACGAACGAATCTGATTTAATTAAGAAGGTGAATTAAGCTCCCTTGGCGAAACACATGTTAATCAAAAACCAATGGGGGATTTATTATGTTACAAGAGCATGTGCTTGCATGGCAGGAGCAGGTTGCCTGCAGGAAGGATTTGCTGCCTAGATGGAAGAAGCGTTCACTTTTGATTTGTTTTGACAATCTGCATCAGACTGTTCAGATCTGTGTAACGAATAATCATATCGAAACAGAGCGGGCCCGCGATTATTTAGGAAGAAGGGTGACTCTGAAAGGTCATCCGGAGGTAATAGCCGAAGTATTGGAAGGAAAAAAACAATTGACTAAAATACCGACGCATTTAATTCAAATTCAAGGAGCCTACAGGGATATCCTCTTCCTGGAGTCATTATTTCTGTTGGGAAGATAATCAGGAGAGCATGTTGCCAATTTTTTCGACAATTGTCAAAAAAGATGTCTGGTCATTTAAATGGGCAGCAATATCACCTTCTTGGGTGATAATTATTGTTGTTGGTACCCCTGTACATCCATATTGATCATAGACGGTGCGATCGACATCTTTCAGAGTCAGCTGAGACAGGAACTTTTCGGCGAATCTTGTTCCTTCACCCTGCTCACGTTCTCTTCCTGTCACATTAATTGTAATCATTTTAACTTTATCTGCATCCATCGATTGATGGAGCTTTTCTTTTAGGGGGAGATCTTTTGCACAATCCGGGCACCAGGATGTCCAAAATGTCAGCACGATAATTTTACCCAGGTCTTTTTCCAGATGATATGATTCACCCGTATGAATATCAGGAAGTTCAAAAAGGGGTGCTTCGTCCATAGAAGGAAGCTCCTTTCTTTGTGTGTTCAAATTCTTCGTACATCATTTAGTATACTTGTTAGCATACCCGCTCGCAACGATCGCTTCCGGTTTAATCTTGGGTACGAGTCCTAGTGATCGAAGTCTTGACATCATTTCATTAACATAAATTCTGGTCCTGTTGCGTTCTTCTGAGCCTATGTCCAGATGCCCCTCCAAATCAAAACTTGCGCCCTTGTATATATAGGGAAGAACAATGGAAATTAGTTTCTCCTTTAAATCTCCTGTGAAAAGACTGGCAACCTCTTCTGTAAGTGCAGTCTCAAACGAAATCCTTTCTCCTAAAACATCCATTTTTCGTGGCACCACTTCTTTTCTGAAGCATGCCCAGACCCCTTGACTCATCCTTTGTACAACTATACCTGTAATAAAGACGGTGGCATTTTTGTGTACCTGGGAATCTGTGCCGATCATCAATTTATATTTGCCTATAGGTTCTTCTTTCATAAAGCTATAGATACAGTTGAATACCTCGTGGAAATCCATCTGATCCCGGGAGATATTCTGAAAAACCAATCTTCTATTCATTTCTTTTCCCCCGTTAATATTGTTGGAAGCATTTTTCCGGCAGTAAAGAAGAAGCAGTAATATCCGCGGAACAAAGGTACAGTGTTCTTTTATCTTATGTAAAAAAGTACAACATTTTCCGCTTAAAGGAGATTAATTGGTATCTGGTAAAAAAAGCAGCAGGACGGACAGGATAAAGTTATCGATATTGCTTATACTAGCAGTAGAAAATTACAACCTGGGAGGTTCTTTTCAATGGAAGAACAAAAAATGACATTTACAGAAGCCTACTTACAGGAATATAAACACGGCATTGGTACTTTTACGGAAAAAATGCCTGAACTCGCAAGGCATTTCAACGCTTTTTCTGAAGCGTGTTTTGAAGAAGGAAATCTTTCGAAAAAGGAAAAACAACTGATTGCTCTTGGTATAAGTATTGTGGCTCAGGATGAATATTGCATGATCTACCATACGAAAGGTTGTATTGATCAAGGTGCCAGTGAACAGGAAATCATGGAGGCTTGTGGTGTTTCTGCAGCTTTCGGCGGTGGAGCGGCAATGAGTCAGGCTGTAACCCTTGTCCAGGAGGCCTATCAGGAACTATCTGCGGCACCCCATTGATGCAACTTATGAAACAAGGAGTATTTGGAAGTAAATTGGATGTATTGTATTTACGGCCCCACTAAACCTTTGATAAAAATACTCTTTATCGCTTTAGCGGCCAAAATAAGTTTAATCCAATTTTGGTTCGGGTAGAATATTTGTGTTAAGGTTAAAACTGTACAAAAATTCTGAAAGGATTGATTTATTATTAACGACCAACTCAAGCTGAATTATACCTCTGAAATGGAGAAAGCTATGCAGCAATCTCATGGAATGGGATATGCAGAATATAGCAATAAATTAGATCAGCGTTTAGAAGTTGAAAAGCGTCGTCAAAAGGAATACGAAGAGAGCCGTAAAATAGTGGCTGAAGTAGATCGTCAATTGCATAAATAATAAATTCAGGAATCAGGTGGCACCAGTCACCTGATTTTTTGATGATATCAGGTTATAATACGTTTAGCGTCTCCTCTAATTAAAAGGAGTTACTATATAATAAGGAAAAAACATGTTATCCTGAAATTCAGGCTGCAAAGGCGGTAGGCCTTGTATTGACCTTGTGGAATACAGTCTGAAAAAGTTGATAACAGATTCGATTTGATATAAGATTGTAATGAGAATAGATTGAGAATGGATTTTTGATCCAAATCAAAAAACATTGATCATAGATATGGAGGTATTAGTTATGGCAGGATCAACTTTAGAAATCAAAAATCTTCACGTAGCAATCGAAGGTGATGAAATTTTAAGCGGAGTGAACCTTACGATTAATGGTGGAGAATTTCATGCGGTAATGGGACCAAATGGTACAGGAAAGTCCACTTTAGCTTCAGCTATCATGGGCCATCCCAAATATGAAGTGACGGAAGGGGAAGTATACATCGACGGTAAAGATGTGCTTGAAATGGAAGTGGATGAGCGAGCACAGGCCGGGCTTTTCCTGGCTATGCAATATCCAAGTGAAATCAGTGGTGTCACTAACTCCGATTTCTTACGTTCTTCCATCAACTCCCGTCGTGAAGAAGGCGATGAGATTTCCTTGATGAAGTTCATTAAAGAAATGGACGATACGATGGACGTCCTTGACATGGATAAAAACATGGCACAGCGTTATCTTAATGAAGGTTTCTCAGGCGGGGAGAAAAAGCGGAATGAAATTCTTCAATTGATGATGCTCAAGCCAGCTATTGCTATTCTGGATGAAATCGACTCCGGTCTGGATATCGATGCATTGAAAGTAGTTTCCAAAGGGATCAATCAAATGCGCAGTGAAGACTTCGGCTGCTTGATCATTACACACTACCAGCGTTTATTGAACTATATCACTCCTGACAAAGTTCACGTTATGATGCAGGGGCGTATTGTCAAATCCGGCGGACCAGAACTTGCACAGCGTCTGGAAGAAGAAGGTTATGACTGGATCAAGCAGGAGCTTGGAATAGAAGATGAAACAGTAGGCCAGCAAGCGTAAACAGATAGGAGGGATACCATGACAGTAGAAATCTCACTAGGATACGATAAAGATTATGTCCGTAAATTTTCTGAAGGCTTACATGAACCAGAATGGATGAAGACCCTTCGTCTGGATGCATTGGAACAAGCAGAACGACTGCCAATGCCTAAGCCTGATAAAACCAAAATCAATCGTTGGAATTTCACTAAATTCACTCATGATGTAAGAGGAGACAAGCTTGATTCACTGGACGAACTCCCTGAACAAATCAAGGATTTCGTTGACAAGGATAAAGAAAATCAAAACCTCGTCATACAACGTGATCAACGTGTCGCTTATGCTTCTCTTTCGGAAGAATTGAAAGAAAAAGGGGTTATCTTCACAGACATTTTCACAGCAATGAAGGAAAACAGCGACCTCGTTGAAAAATATTATATGAAAGACGGCATCCAGGTTGATGAACATCGTCTGACTGCCCTCCATGCAGCACTAATGAATGGCGGTGTGTTTGTCTATGTGCCTGAAAATCTTCAAGTAGAGGAACCGCTTCAAGCGATCTTCTGGCAGGAAGATCCGGAAGCTGCACTATTTAACCATGTCATTGTTGTAGCGGACAAAAACAGTTCCGTAACGTATGTAGAAAATTATCTTTCTAATAATAAGGAAGAGGAAGAAGCAGTTACGAATATCCTTACAGAAGTATTCGCTCATGATAATGCGAAAGTTTCCTTTGGTGCAGTTGATACTCTTGGCGCTGGAACGACGACTTACCTGAATCGTCGTGGTGTGGCTGACCGGGATGCTACAATCGAATGGGCGCTTGGCCAAATGAACGATGGTTTTACCATTTCTGAAAATTTCACTTACCTTATGGGGGAAAACTCTCATGGAAATGCAAAAACCGTTTCTGTTGGCCGAGGTTCCCAAAAACAAAACTTTACTGCTAAAATCGTCCATTATGGCAAAGCTTCAGAAGGGTATATCCTTCAGCATGGTGTTATGAAGGATGCAGCTACCTCCATTTTCAATGGTATCGGAAAAATTGAACATGGGGCTTCCAAATCAAATGCAGAGCAAGAGTCCCGTGTATTGATGCTCAGCAAAGATGCACGCGGAGACGCTAACCCGATCCTCCTGATTGATGAAGATGACGTAACCGCAGGCCATGCTGCATCTGTCGGACGTGTAGATCCGATGCAGCTCTTCTATTTAATGAGTCGTGGTATGTCTCAAAAAGAAGCGGAGCGACTAGTCATCCATGGCTTCTTGGCTCCGGTTGTAAAACAATTGCCAATTGAGGCAGTCAAGGAGCAGCTGGTACAGGTTATTGAAAGGAAAGTTAATTGATGGATATAAAAACAGTCCGCCAGTCCTTTCCGATTTTGGATCAGGAGGTCAACGGACATCCGTTAGTTTACCTTGATTCATCAGCTACTTCCCAAAAGCCTGTACAGGTGATTGAGAAACTCGAAGAATACTATCGCAATTATAATTCTAATGTGCATCGTGGCGTTCACACACTTGGGACTAAAGCAACTGATGAATATGAAGGAGCGCGGGAAAAAGTCCGTCGATTCATTAATGCATCAAGCACCCAGGAAGTCATCTTCACTCGTGGTACTACTACTGCAATCAATACAGTAGCTTCCAGTTACGGTCGGGAGAAGTTGGGGGAAGGCGATGAAATCGTCATCACACCAATGGAGCACCACAGCAACATCATTCCCTGGCAGCAGGCAGCTAAAGCCACTGGCGCTACTTTGAAGTATCTTCCTCTTCAAGAAAATGGTACAATTGACTTGAAGGACGTTGAAGAAACAGTTACGGAAAACACAAGGATTGTAGCTGTCATGCAAGTATCAAATGTACTAGGTACTATCAATCCTGTGAAGGAAATAGCTGAAATCGCGCACAGGCATAATGCTGTCATGTTGGTTGATGGAGCCCAAAGCGCTCCTCATATCAACGTAGACGTTCAGGATCTGGACTGCGACTTCTATGCTTTCTCCGGTCACAAGATGTGTGGACCTACTGGAATTGGTGTCCTTTATGGAAAACGAGAGCTGCTGAATGATATGGAACCGTTCGAGTTCGGCGGGGAAATGATTGATTTCGTCAACCTCTATGATTCTACCTGGAAAGAGCTTCCTTGGAAATTTGAAGGGGGTACTCCAATTATAGGTGGAGCAATAGGTTTGGGTGCAGCTATCGATTTTCTGAACGATGTTGGATTAGAACAAATAGAAGCACACGAGCATAAATTAGCTGCATATGCACAGGAACGAATGAAAGAAGTTCCAGGTCTGACCATCTATGGGCCTGAAGAAAGAGCTGGTCTTGTTACATTTAATTTAGAAGACGTCCATCCCCATGATGTGGCAACAGTTCTTGATGCGGAAGGTATTGCTGTCCGTGCCGGTCACCATTGTGCACAGCCATTAATGAGATGGCTCGATGTTTCAGCAACAGCCCGTGCAAGTTTCTATTTATACAACACAGAACAAGACATCGATCGACTTGTCGATGGACTACAAAAAACAAAGGAGTATTTTGGTGATGTCTTTTAACAACCTTGATACACTCTATAGACAAGTCATCATGGATCATTATAAGAATCCTCGTAACCGGGGAAATATCGATGGGGAGCACTTGGCTATCGATATGAACAATCCCACTTGCGGTGATCGCATTCAATTGCAGCTGCAGGTGGAAGAAGGAAAAGTGAAAGACGCAAAATTCGATGGGGAAGGCTGTTCTATCAGCATGTCTTCTGCATCCATGATGACGCAAGCCGTCAAAGGGAGAAGTGTAGAAGAAGCTTTGACAATGTCAAAGATCTTTTCAGATATGATGCAAGGGAAAGAAGTTGAGGAAAAGGATATTGATCTGGGAGATATTGAAGCTCTTCAAGGCGTTTCGAAGTTCCCTGCCCGGATCAAATGTGCTACGTTAGCATGGAAGGCTATGGAAAAAGGTGTTGACGAACAAGGGCAAGCCTAGTTTCTGGTAAACACCAAAAGGAGGTATTTGATTATGGCCAAAAAAGCGCCAGAAATCGAAGATTATAAGTATGGGTTTCATGAGAAGGATATTTCCATTTTCCGTACTCAAAGAGGACTGACAAAAGAGATCGTAGAAGAGATCTCTCGTTATAAAGATGAGCCGGAGTGGATGCTTGAATTCCGTCTTAAGTCATTGGAGCATTTCTATAAAATGCCGATGCCGCAATGGGGCGGAGATCTTGCGGAGCTTGATTTTGACGAAATCACTTACTATGTGAAGCCATCAGAACGTTCAGAGCGCTCCTGGGATGAAGTACCTGAAGAAATCAAGAACACATTCGACAAACTGGGTATCCCAGAAGCTGAGCAGAAATACCTGGCAGGTGTGTCTGCACAGTATGAGTCAGAAGTTGTTTATCATAACATGCAGGAAGATTTGGAAAAACAAGGGATTGTCTTTAAAGATACGGATTCCGCACTTAAGGAAAATGAAGATCTATTCCGTGAATATTTCGGAAAAGTGATTCCCCCGTCTGATAACAAGTTTGCGGCTTTAAACTCCGCAGTCTGGTCTGGTGGCTCTTTCATCTATGTTCCAAAAGGAGCGAAAGTAGACACCCCGCTTCAAGCTTATTTCCGTATCAACTCTGAAAATATGGGACAGTTTGAGCGTACGCTGATCATTGTCGACGAAGATGCATCTGTGCATTATGTGGAAGGGTGTACAGCACCAGTCTATACGACGAACTCTCTTCATAGTGCAGTAGTTGAAATTTTCGTTAAGAAAAATGCTTATTGCCGTTATACAACTATTCAGAACTGGGCAAATAACGTCTATAACCTCGTAACCAAACGTGCCACTGCGGATGCGAATGCTACCATGGAATGGGTTGACGGTAACCTTGGTTCCAAGCTGACGATGAAGTATCCAGCAGTAATCCTGAAGGGTGAAGGAGCTCGTGGCATGACGTTGTCCATTGCGCTAGCCGGTAAAGGTCAGCATCAGGACGCCGGAGCGAAAATGATTCACCTGGCGCCGAATACGTCTTCCTCCATCGTATCGAAGTCTATCTCCAAACATGGAGGTAAAGTTACCTACCGTGGTATTGTCCAATTTGGACGCAAAGCGGAAGGAGCACGTTCAAACGTGGAATGTGATACTCTAATCATGGATAATCAGTCAACTTCGGATACGATCCCATATAACGAAATTATGAATGAGAACATCTCCCTGGAACACGAAGCGAAAGTTTCCAAAGTTTCTGAAGAGCAATTGTTCTATCTCATGAGCCGTGGTATCTCCGAAGAAGAAGCGACTGAAATGATTGTTATGGGCTTCATTGAACCGTTTACGAAAGAACTGCCAATGGAATATGCAGTTGAAATGAACCGTCTGATTAAGTTCGAAATGGAAGGTTCTATCGGTTAATACGCTATAACCCTTGATATAACAACGATTATATCAAGGGTTATTTTTATATTTTCTCTTTGTGCCGATTTCGTGCCGACTGAGAATTTTTGAGATGTATTTTTAAGCTCAGTATATTTAAATTTGGATTAGGTTAACCAAATATGTAAATTGAATCCTAAGCAAGTCTGTAACGTTTTTGTGGAATTTATTACTTAAGGGGGGATTTGTGCGTGTGGCGATTTTATTTGCAAAGAGCATATTTTATATTTTTTAAGGCAGATATCTCGAAACTGAGTCTTCCAGATAAGGGCAGTTATCTGGAATAAGAGGTTGCTATTTTTAATTCACAAAAGGGCCAATATCTATGAATAACCTACCAGGATGGTGAACGGTAAAGTTGAGTATTGGTTGTAGTTCTCAATACACAATTGAAACATAAATTTTCCTTTTTCTGTTTAACTAATGAAAATGCTAATGTCACCAGACCAAGTTTACCTATAAATAGGATCAATATGAAAATGATTATTCCAAACGATGATAAAGTCTCCTGTCAGATTATCAATGCTTCTGAAACGATACCTGACTCTTTCTTAAAAATACTATCATTCGATTTTGACGCCGGCAGTTTGTATTGGTCCTTGAGTGATGAGTTTGGTGAGCTGGTTGGCCATCTCTTCAGGTGTAGGCTTCTCCTCTTGGTTTAACCACCATTGGATGACAGCTACAAAGGCAGCACTGATAAAATGGAGAAGGAGATCTTCCGGGATTTGGAATTGGTTTGGATCCTTCACGACTTCTTTTATGTGCCTGTCAAACTTCTCACGAATCACTTCTTCTAAATTGTTCCTGAAGCCATTGATTCCATTTTCACCGAGCATGACTTGATAGAACATTTGATGTTTTTGTATACATTGGTAAACATTGGTGACACTGCCTTTTAACCTCTCAATATTCACTTCTTGATCTGCCTGGACGAAAGGCGGATTGATGACGCTGGTCAATTCCTGGATGACGTCAGCACTCATTTTTTCCAGAAGGTCATACTTGTCATCATAGTGAAGATAGAAAGTTGCACGGTTGATTAACGCTTCATCTGCGATCTCTTGAATGGTCATTGCCTCAAAGCCCTTCTCTTCGATAAACTTCAAGAATGCGTCGTTAATGAGTTTTCTCGTCCTTTTTACTCGTAGGTCTGTTTTCTTAGCCATTTTTTCAACCCTCTTTTATAAAATAAGTAACAAATTTAAATAAAGTGTCGTTTATCATACATATCGTAAAACATTGGTTATTGTATGTTTCTTGTATTCTTCTATAATGGCATTGTAAACAACATAGTGTTAATTAATCAAAAGTTGTCTATTAAAGCGGATGTATAGGATGAATCTCTTCTTGAATTGGATTGGATATGCAACAGCGCCGATTTTTGTTCTTCTTCTCGATGCCGGGCTTGACCCTGCCGACTGAAATGTAGGCAGGGATGACAAAATACAAGGAGGATTTCTACATGACAAAATCAGACAAAACCATTTTAGTGTTGGGTGCAACGGGAAAACAGGGAGGTGCAGTTGCCAGGAACTTATTAGCTGATGGATGGCCCGTGCGCGCGGTTTCGCGGCGCCCGGATCAATCGGCTGCACAAGAACTGCAAAAAAAAGGCGCCACAGTCGTTCAAGCGAACATGGATAATAAACAATCTCTCTTGGAAGCTATGCGGGGGGTTTACGGTGTTTATAGTGTTCAACCTTTGTATTCTAAGAATCACGAAAAAGAGATCCAACAAGGGAAAACAGTAGCGGATGTTGCCAAACAGGTGGGCGTTTCACATTTTGTTTATGGCTCGGCCGGTGGCGCTGAAAGAGATGGTGGGGTTCCCCATTTTGAAACAAAGTGGGAAATTGAGAAATATATACGTGCTATTGGTTTACCTTTTACGATTCTCCGGCCGGCTGGTTTCATGGAAAACTTTATAGGATTTAGTCAAGTTTATGAACAAAAGTTGATGATTCAGGGATTTATAGATGTGAATACGAAATTACAAATCATTTCGGTGCAAGATATTGGGGCGTTTGCTGCAATTGCCTTTAACACCCCGGAAAAATACAAGGGAATGGCCATTGAAATTGCCGGGGACGAAGTGACGCTTTCAGAAGTGGCGAAAGTATTTAGTCAAGTATTTGATACGCCATGTGAAGTTTTGGAGGCTGCCAGGGATCAATTTCAGAAAAATAAAATGTTTAAATGGTTAGAAACTGATGGGTATCAAGCTGACATTCCTTCCCTACGTAAAATTCATCCCGAATTGCTTGATTTATCAACCTGGGTTAAAAATTCGGGATGGGATCCATTTGTTTAAGAAAAAAAAAGGTGCTAATGTATAATGAATCGTATCCGGTTAGTTTTGCCATTTTGTTCCAGGATTGGGGGTGTTGTGCATTAAATATTTCTTATAAGCCAGGTAGAACAAAAAGGAGGCTCACTGTAATTATGAATATAGTAGAACAATGGAAACAAGAAGATAGTGATTTTATTAGAAAAAAGGTGATTGAGCACAATATGAAGGAGCTTACTGAAGAACTTAAGACTCCAAATGAAAAGTATTTATATACGCCTTAGGAGGAAAAATCAATTGATAGTAGACTCAAAAGAATTTGATGTTGGTAACCTTTATTACATAGTAAGGTCTGCCGAATTGAAAGATGCGAAAGCTCTGTCTAAAGTAAGGTTACAGATTGATGGTGAAACTGAAAATTTAGATAGAGTTCAAGGAGAGTCATACATAGACGAAGAAGCTTTTAAGGAAATTATCAAGAATGACTCCAAAAGCCATAACAATCTTTTTTTAGTTGCTCAAACTAAGGGGGTTATTGTTGGTTTCTCAAGATGCGAAGGAAATGAATTAAAGAGAACTTCCCATAAGGTAGAGTTTGGTGTAGGTGTTTTAAAGGCTTATTGGGGATATGGAATAGGAAAGATCTTTTTAGAAGAATCTGTTAGATGGGCAGATGCAAATGGTATAAAGAAGATTAATTTAAAGGTTCTCGAGACAAATGAAAAAGCTATAAACCTTTATAAAAAATATGGTTTTATGGTAGAAGGTATATTACAAAAAGACAAGTTGTTATGTGACGGTTATTATTACAACACTTTATTGATGGGGAGATTAAATTAGGTTAATTAAAGATGATGAACATTCGACTTACTCAGATATTTCATTGTAGATATCTTGAAATCAAGTCTTCAACAACGATCGGGGGCGATTGTTCAATAAACAAAAAGCGTTTCAAGCGGAACCTCTCTTCTAAAAGAAAAAAATAAAGCAGAGAGCGAAAAAAGCTCATTCAAAGAATGGATGCTTCCCTGCTAGTAAAAGTGTCCAATGTCATGATAGTTTCTCTCTGATACTTTTCCGAACTTCACCATTATTTAAGCGAGCTACTCAGATCATGCTTTCGACCATTCTTTAATCAACTGTCTTCAATATAGTCGGTCGCCTTTACTTTATTAAGGATTGGCAGTTATCGAACGATGCTATTAATCCAGCGTATGATCGTTTCTAAGCTATCGCTGTTAAATAGATAAAAATTACGCTTTCCTTCCTTTACTAAATAAATCATGGAGTTGTCTTTTAGTTCTTTGAGATGGTAAGACAATTTGGTATTGGAAATGTTAATGTCTTCAGCATGTAAAATAGCCAAAACATCCATTGGACAAAATCCGTTTTTTGCCTCAATTGTATCCGGTAAATATTCTCTCCTTTCCTGATCAAATCGCAACATCTCAATAATTCGAATTCGTATTGGATCCTGGAGTACTTTAAAGACGTCTGTTACACGATGATTAGTTTTCATAAATTTATTATACCCATTCCTCCTTGACATTTCAAATTATTTTGAAGTAAACTAAATACAATTCAAAATTTTTTGAAATGAAGGAAGTGTGGGGTTAATGACATTTACACGGCAAGAGGTTATCAGTTTAGTAAGTATTTGTATTGGCACCTTTTTAATTATTTTAGATACTAATATTGTCAGCATTATTATTCCAAGCTTACGACAGCAGTTGGATTTGACGATTTCCGAAACTACATGGGTTGTAAACAGCTATGTTTTAACGTTTGCCTCGCTAATCATGTTTTTTGCTAGGATTAGTAAACGACTAGGCCCAAAACATGCCTTTATTGCAGGGATTACCATTTTTATGTTTGGTTCATTATTTTGTGGTTTAGCAGCGACCTATCAGGGACTACTCATTTCTCGGATCATTCAGGGGGTTGGTGCGGCATTGTTCGCCCCCATTGCAACAACCCTTTTATCTTCAACAGTATCAGATCCTCAAAAAAGAGCCATTGCGTTTGGAATTTGGTCAGGTACTTCAGGCATAGGGTTTGCTTTTTCTCCTATGGGTTTTTAAATGAAGCCTGGGGATGGCAAAGTGTTTTCTTTATCAATGTGCCGTTTACTTTACTTGTTATTGTGACAGCATTGATATCGGTTAAAGATTCAAACAAAGAAAAGACCCCTATGTTCATGAAAGAACAAATCATTGTTATGCTGCTTATTTTAACCTCTGTATATGTTACGCATGAGTACAAAATGATTAGTCAATCGCCATTTTTGTTCATAGTAGGAATCATGATTCTACTGATTTTTGGCTGTGTTTACGGTAGGAACTTCCATCAGAATCTCACACATGTGATCCACCGGAAAATGTTTTCAAAATTGAATATTTCAAGCTTAATGAATGGATTTACGTACAACTTTTCGATTTATGGAATTATGTACTTCCTTTCTATTTATTTTCAAGACAGCTTATTTTTATCTTCCCTTGAGACAGGAATTAAATTTTTACCCTTAACCGTATCAGCCATGCTCCTATCTTCATTCTTATCACCAATATTAGTTAATAAACTTGGGAAAACATTAACACAACAGCTTTGCCTATTTGCTTTGGTTATAGGAAGCATGCTTCTGTTCGTTTACTTTACGATATTAGCCGTCCCCCTTTTCCTTTCATTCAGCTTCATCGTTTTAGGTTTCTCTGGAGCAATTGCTCCTGTATTAATGAACGTAGCATTTATGGCGACTAATAAAATGTACCACAATGAGATCTCCTCTTTAGTAAATCTTGTACGCCAGATAGGAAGTATTTTAGGGGTCATGATTATTTCTATCCTATTAGATTATTTTGAAAAGGATACGGTTATTCTGTATTTCTTATTTTTTACGATATTCCTTCCGATTATGGCACATCTTTACTTATCCTGGGCAAACAAACTGGAGGTTAAATCTTTTCAATGCCAGAATAATCAGGCAGTACCTTGAAGACTTTTGATCATAGAGAGGTGCCTAAACGATGGAAACTACCCGTAAAAAGGGGGCGGACTTTTTTGTGGGAGCCTCCCTATACTCTTATCCTGAAGGGATCAACGAGGGAAGTTGTTCCCGTTGTTTGCCCGTACCCATGCAGTGAATGCTTCGATGCCATGCAGGATTGCCTCATTACGAATCGAATGAAAAAGATCAAAAACATGTTCTGCCCCTGGAAGTTCCGCGTAAATGACCGGCTGGGAGGAAGCATGACGGAGATGAGCCTGGAAGTGCCGAGCTTCTTCAACAGGTACGATCGTGTCCCGATCGCCATGGGCAAGGAAAAACGGCGGGGCCTCTGGATTGGTGTATGCCAGCGGAGAGGAAGGGACTCCTGCGTGGAGGTCGACGGAGCCATAATAGCCATACAGGCAAATGGCAGCATCGACCGCTGTGTCCACTTCCTCGAACCCTGGCTGCAAGGATGGGTCATTCGGGGTAAGGGCCGCCAGCGCCGCCAAGTTCGCCCCTGCTGAGCTCCCAGCGATGAAAATCTGGGAAGGATCAGCGCCATATTCCTGGCCGTATTCCCGTATCCAGGCGATGACTTTTTTGATATCGATCAACTGGTCCGGAAAAGTGGCGGAAGGCCGGAGGCGGTAGTTGGCACTGATGCCTAAGAACCCCTTACTCGCCAATCGATATAGAAGCGGAAGCCCTTCCCGGTTTTTCTTCCCACGGACAAACGCTCCGCCGTGGAGGTGGACCAATACAGGAGCACTGGTAGGCAGGGATCGGGGCTGGTAGATATCGAGTAAATTTCTTAGTCCTGCGTTCCCGTAGGGGATGTTTGCGATGCGTCGTACATCATGCCGTCGTATCAAAAAAGGTCCGAGCAAGGCAATAGGGGTAAAGGACCTTCCTAATTGTAACGCCATTCGAGGAGGTATAGAAGTACGCCAATCTGTTTTCCCAAATCCTCTGTCAAGCGCACGGTGGATAGTGGAAGATGCCTGCAGTCCGAAGTAGATTTGCCCGATTAGACCTAAGGACGCGACTATGGTTAACCCGAACGCGCACCATTCGGCAATGGAATCAATATCCCCAGTGCTAAACGCCAGCCATGTCGGCCCCAAAAAAATGACCAGGGCAAAGCCCGGCAATTCATTGACGGTAAATGGCAAACCGAACGGTGGCCTCACACGGGCCCACGTGCGAGGCAGCCATACAGCGCCTTGACACCAGAGGACAAGTAGCGCAGGCAGGAGATAACCGTATGGAATGGAAGCCATGTCTATCCTCTTCTTTCTGTGATTGATTTTGTATTCTCCAGGGGACGGGAGTTGCTGACAAACCAACAGACGGATCCGAGTCCCTTAAAGGTTTTTCCATAGGTGTTCTCTTACATTACCGTAAATATAAAAGATGGAGTAGTGATGATTATCAGAGGTTTTCCATGATAAACATCCTTTGTGATTTTTCAAGTTGCAAAAAAGTAGAGGCCGTGTAATGAAGTGTATTCTTATTAACTCTTGAGAACTTTTTGTTTTGTAAGCGTCCTATCGATATAATTATCTAAATCTTCTACTGGATGGAGTACTGGATTTCCATGGCATACTTCTAGTCGTTTTGGTTTTAACTGGCGTACTACTTCACTACTTCTGATTGCTTTTTCCATATCAGCCGTGAACATAGGAATGGGTCTGTGAAGCTTTCCGTTTTTTGAAGTGAATAGATCTCCTGCTAACAATACTTGATCTTTTTCATGATAATAAACGACGTGTCCCGGTGAATGTCCCGGTGTGATATAAGGCGTTAATGCCCCCATTCGGAGTAGGTTGCCATTTTCGTCCTCCTTTAGAGGCTGGGCAAGATGTTTTTCAATCGATTGTGCAGGCTTTTTTCGACCAGGATAGGTGATTTCCCCTTCCATATAAGGAATCTCCATTCGATGCGCATAGACTGGCACGGGTTGTTCTTGTAAGACTTTATTTAAAGCCCCCACATGGTCCGAATGCCCGTGAGTCAGTAAGATTCGCTTCAAGGGTCCAGCTTTTAATTGCTTCAGGAACTTTCGAATGCCTTTTCCCATTGTTGGAATTCCAGCGTCCACCAAGGTAAGCCCGTCTTCCTCCGTCACTACCCAAACATGAATCGGGATAATCGCCCACGTTCTTAAACTCCAAATATTTTCGGACACTTGTGTTATTTTCATATTCCTAACTCCCCGTCTGTAATTTTTTTAAAACCCAAAAGGAGTACTTCTAAGTATCCATAAATGTAAACGTTTGTGTGCGGTTGTTTTCCTAGTTTCCTTTTGAAGAAAAGCTTTCTTGACCCGAATGTAAGCTTTCGAAAACTGTTTCTATCTTCGATGGGATGGAAATTGAGCACAATCCCCAGCGAGGAAAGGAGGGGCTATTTTGTCGAATGATTCCGCTCACTTCCTCTTTTGAAGTTACCAGTTATCTTTGCCATTACTAATTTTCGTTAACTCGATAATGGAATGGAGAATCATCTAACCGATTATTATTGTCCAATTCATTCTCTCCTTTTTGCGTCTCCCATCTTCTCCCATTCTTGAATAAGAGGTTTGTAAATTAGTGGATGATTAATCGATCGGTTCAACAAACTCCCCTTGTATAGGGGAAGTTCTTTGTTGAAATCGTATACGAATCGCGCTTCCTTCGAATACATCCGGAGAATCCATAACCTGAAAATGAATATGCGGTTCGCTCGAATTTCCTGAATTACCGCATAAGCCTAATAATTCTCCTCTTTCCACACGGTCCCCAGGATCCACTTCTATCGAACCTTGCTTGAAATGGGCCAACAGGCTGTACTCCCCATTATCGTGGGCAACAATCACGTAATTTCCTAAAGGTTGTTCCGTATTCCTTTTTCCCGGTACATTATCTTTTATTCCATCGACCACTTGTAGGACTCTCCCATCCGCCGGCGCAGCTACTTCTTCGCCGAAAGCGTAGAAATGCTTATTTTTCGTTGGGGTTCCATGATGGGTGCTTCCATGCTTTTTCCTTACTAAATCATAAGCATACCTTTGGTTTTCATACACATAATGATAATTGATCAACTGATTCGTTCCTCCCCAAAAGACAAACCATTCTTCTTTAATCGGCATGGTGTACGTGTTGCTCGTATAGATGTGATCCGTCTCTGGATAAGATACCAATGGGGTTAAGTAAAGCTCTTGAATCGTGCCATGCTTATCGAATACGAGCTGGATGCCTTTGGACGCTTCTCCATTAACCCAGACATAACGCGTCTGGTGTTTATTGATCCGAAAGCTCGTTTTCAGCTCATAGGTGGTCACTCCCCAGTTGAAGGAGGTCCCTAAGCTTTTAAAATCGGCAAACGAAACATTTTGCCGAAATGATTCACTCGTTTGCTGATAAATTTTGAAGTAGTGTCCTTGTAAAAAGGCCTCTCCAAATTCCTCCGGTAAGATCCGGTCTTTTTTATTTTGGCTATATTCCTGGCTTGTTACCGTCTCTCCCTGGTCTGTAGAGCCAAGAACAGTCTCTGCGGAGGCTGCGGGAAAAGGAGTCAAACTAAGGACGGCCAATGTGATCAAGCTGTTTTTTAACAAGTAAACTCCTCCCTTTTTTGCTGTTTTTTTTATGCATGAGTCGCGCTTTCGAAAGTGTTGCTGCGTTCTAACATTAGTCGAGTGATTCCGAAAATTATATGAATCTATTAAGGAAAACCTTATCGTCTGCAAGCATGTGGATAAAGGTTTTCTACGTTTATACAAGGAGGAATCGGATCCATCCTGCAATCGCAAAACCAAACAGCACCGTCCCTGAACCAACCCCGGTGATAGCACTGTTCGCCACTTGCAGTTTTTTTGATAGGAATAAGGAAACCAAGGCCACAGCAATCAGCAGTACTGCTAAAATAGATAAGCTGCCATCATTAAAAATACTGGTTAACCAGAAAAAATGGATACCTACCATACCTGCAATCCATGGAGCGATATAGTCCTTCTTTTTTCGCTTTATCAATAGGAAGGCCCCGATCCCTGCCAAAAGAAACTCGATTGTAACGACCAGTAGATACTGATGGTAGGCAGTGGTAGTAGATAAGGCCGTGGGTTCGTGCCAATTGGTCACACTTAAGTAGATTCCGATTAAACCTACCAAGAGTGCTGCCACCGCGGCCGATCCAATATACTTCCGCCAGCCTTTTCTGGGATTCTCCTGTGCCCAGCCAAACCACATAAAACTACACATCCCAAAAATCGCCATATACATCACATAATCCCTTACATATTCGATGCCAAGCCCTCCTTCAACCTTTGGCCGCTATAAACTTTTACTTAGAATTTCTCCGGGTAAACCGTCGATCTCACCGATCTTTTCAGAAGTAAATGCTAGATTAATGAGAATCTTTCTAGAGGCTTTATTTTGGGGATCAATGGTAGCTGTCAATCTTTTTATATCGGTTTGTTTAGCAAGATGTAACAATTCTTTGGCAATTTCTGTTCCATACCTTTTTCCCCAGTGTTTAGGGACTAACATATACCCTATCTCGGCTTCTTTTTTACAATCCTCATTCCACGTCAAATGACCAAGACCCACGAATTCGCTGGTATTTGTGTCATGTATTTTATAGGATCCTAATATCTCATGCTTCGAATTACGCATTAATAACTTTTCGTAGTTTACTTGGGCTTCTTCCAGCGGAATCGCTCTTTCCGTTATTTGAGCCATTACTTGTTTATCTGATACAAGGCTAAAGTAATCTTCAAAGTCATATATTTGAAATTTCACTAATTTCAACTTAGGCATCTTATATCTCCTCTTCATATGGAGTGAATCTATTCGAAACGTAATCTACAAAGGAGAGTCATTTAAAAACTTCATTACTTTTTCCTGCACTGCTTCCTGATTATCGATCAATGCCGCATGCCCTGTGTCTAAAAGGCAGTAAGTTACTTCGACGCCATTTTCCTCGAGGTCCAAAAGGGTTTCTTTGGTCATTTTTTCTGTGGTTATGCGATCCTCTTTTCCCCATAACACCAAAACTGGCGCAGTAATCCGATTTACCCCTCCAGAACCGTTCACCACGCCATTAGAAATGGTGCTGATATTGAATCGGTTCGCCGCAAAGGCAACATCCATGATATTGCGTTGTTCCAGAGCAACATCGATATATTTTTCATATCTATTCTCCTTCGGTTGCTTGTTGGTATAAAGCATTTGATCCATAGCGGCTTTATAAAAGAGACGGTTGTTATTCTTTTGCGCCTGTTCCAGCATCTCCAGCCCGGGGCTTGATGCTATCTCTTCTCTGGTATGTAAGCGCTGGCCATCAGTATGATAAACCGGGTATCCTCGCGTGGACATCGATGCTAACAAGACGACTTTCTCGACACGCTCCGGATAATCGGCCGCCAATTGCATGGCTACTCCACCGCCATTCGACCAGCCCATCACATGCGTAGTCTTGATTCCTAATTCATCCATCCATAATTTGATGTCTTCGGAGAAGTCTCCGATGGATTGGATAGGAGTAAGATAGGTGGATTTGCCATACCCCCGTAGATCGATGGCGTATACAGTATAGGCCGGAGGCAACTGATCCATGAATACATCCCATTGTTCGGAAGAAGCCATATTTCCGTGGATCAAAAGCAGGTTCAAATCTCCTCCCGGTCGTACTTTGTATGCGAGTGTTTCGTTATTCTTTAACGTAATTTTCATTGTTCCAGCCCTCTTTTCTGTTTTAACGATCTAATGGATAATTCCACACTGTTTTTGGTCCATGTCGGAATGACGCTCGATTGCAAAATCTCTTGTCCGTCCATCCAGGTGACTTCTGAAATTTCTTCTTTACTCTTTACGTAAGGAAGTCCGTTAAAATGTTCACTTAAAAATACAATATTTAAGACTTGGGTATCCCCAGCCTTGAACGTATTGCTATGTATATACGTTAATGGGTCGTGCAATGCCACTCCTATTTCCTCTGCTACCTCTCTTTTTACGTTTTCTTCCAATACTTGTAAGCTGCTCGCATCGAAGTCCATTTTCCCACCTACGAGCGAATACAAGCCTCCAGCATGAACTTCTTTTTCTGCACGTTTAATAATCAAAAATTCCTGGCCTCTGACAATAGCAGCTTCTACATTGACAACAAATAAATGAGACATAGGCAAATTCCTTTCCTTTTCCTTTTGTTACATCATATTTATCGTTTTAATGGTATGAAAGGTTACATTTTTTCAAGATAGCATCCCTATTTGAAAATACCTTACCGGTAAGAATTTAGGTAGTGATGTATATCATCATTTAGAGATGATATACATCAAAAAGAGCTTAACTTTTCTGTTATCCATGTTAGATTAATATAAACGATTTAATTCATTGACTGGAATATTCCGGTGATGGTATATTCTTAAAAAGGAATATTTATGTTAAAGAGACATATTTTTGACTGTAAAATGGTATTTAATGAGAACAGTGGTTTCTTCAGTAGTTAATTTATTTCGCAAAGCATTGTGTGAAATTGCGGAATGAATTCCCCTTCCCAAAGCCAATCAAGGCCATATGCTTTAGGTTGAAAGAATACCGTAATATTCAGGGAGGGAAGTTGGTATTTCTTGGAGTGTGTTAAAAGAAAGGGAAGACAAAAAGTTGGGAGGAAACACAATGTCAACTCAAGTCAAAATCACTCGTACTTTCAATGCTCCACGTGAACTGGTGTTTAAGGCGTTCACAGAATCAGAACATTTACAGAACTGGTGGGGGCCAAAAGGGTGGACGTTTAATGTTTTTAAATCAGATTTCGCCGTAGGTGGTGTCTTTCATTACAGCCAGAAACCTCCCGAAGGTGATGAGATGTGGGTTAAGTTTGTATACAGAGAAATTATTGTACCAGAGCATATTGTTTATACCAGTTTCTTTTCTGATGAGGAAGGTAATATTATACGTGCCCCGTTTAACACAAAGTGGCCGTTGGAGACCCTTAATAGCATAACGTTTAACGATGAGAAAGGAAAAACAACTGTTGCAGCTACAGTGACTCCTATATCAGTAACTGAAGAGGAACTTAAAACCTTTGGGGAATCACAAGACATGGTTCGGGAAGGGTTCTCAAGCACTTTCCATCAATTAGAAGATTATTTGTTAAAGGTATCAAAATGAAGATTAATGTAATGGAGTAAATGATGCATTACCTACACCAAAAGGCGCAAATCTAAAAATTGACTTGCGCCTCTAATTCCCTTTCTTGACTGCCTTTTACAATTATAAATTTCTTAATTTATAACGCAGCTCTATCTGTCAAGATTCACCTAATGTCTATGCAATTACTCCAGTTTCCTTGATTGTTATATGGATTGTCACTTGAATATCTACCTTATCATAAATGTTCCTCCATTCATGTTCCTTCCAATCACGTTTGTATTTCCTTATTTCATTTCCTAGGCCTAGTGGATCGACCTCCCATTCTTCAAACTTCGTAAGCAAATCTGCCGAGGTTTTTTGAAATTGCTTTTCCATATGGGAAGTAATGGATTGTATCACTTTTTTGTTTATTGTATTACCTGAATACTCACGCATATACCCCTCCATACGAATGTTGAAATTAATGACCGGCTTGGACTTTCCAAAGTCGACTTTTACTTTTTTTCGGGAGGATATATTTTGAAGAGAAGCTATCTTTTTGTCACTAATCTTTATGGTATAGGAACCATGGCTAAAGGATTCCTTTAGTTGTCGAAAAACCATTGTGTCGTATCCATAATCAATTGATCCTTTATATATTGATTTCTTAAAAAAACCTAGACCATCAAGGGTGAATAAGCCTTGTTCTTTCGCAATAATGGGAAGAAATGGATCCTTGCCTTTTTGGTAGTAGTCAAACAGAAAGACATGCAAATTTGTCTTCGGAAGAAAATTCCTTTCAATGTTATGTTTGAGCATTCCTCTGATTAAGGCTCCATTATCCTTGGGTAAAGAAGTTTCCCCTCTAAATAACGAAGCACTTTTATCTTTGGCTAATCCAACAAATAAACGTGTACTAATGCTGGGATCTCGCTGGTAGGTATCCAAATATTCCATTAGTCCTTTCTCTGCCAGAGCCTTGCTGAAAATAGCCACTTCACTCTGTCCGATGACCATGGGGCGTTCAGACTTACCACTACCCAAGTCGATTGCATCTTTGGTAAAATAAGCTTTTGTTTGATATATATTGTTGGTGACATCGGTATTCGACCTGTAAAAAGGGACAGAGAGTGTGGCCAATAGTTTGTCTCCGTTCCCTTCATCGAAACCAGCGGCGGTGACAAGAGCAATATCATCCACGATTTCCGTCTGCATGACACAGGATGTTAAGAAAAGAAGCGTTGCGATGGTTAAAAGGGCTATTTTTTTCAAAGTATCCTACTTCCTTCTACGTAACGTTAGTATATAGAGCAAGGGAATATAACTACCTAAAAAAAATATTCCAAACTGTGAAGTAATTGAATTTAATAGGCTTATTTGAGATCGTGTTTGTATAAATCCTACAGCTAAAAACATGAGCAGTAACCCCATATATAAAGCAGTTTTTTGCTGAAGATGGGGAAAAAGATGCTTCATATTTCGGCTAGCCGCCCATAAAAACAAACACAATATAGGCATGATTACCATCATCCAGGTGGTGACACCGATATATTCGAAACGCTCCAGAAAAGGGAACTCAACTATTTTCCACATAATTAAGGTAGCCCATTCTGCATTTTTTATATAGGATGCTGGAAAATAAGCAAAAGAAATTATGCTTAACGCCAGATAAGTAAATATAGTTACGGCGTTCCCCAGATGCGCCCATTTCTGAGATCTTTCTGCCATTTTTATAAATCCATAATAAAACAATGTTAATTCGAATCTCAAATAGCTTAACACCATGTTCCTAGTTGAAATGACCATCTCTTTGATCGTAAAACCACCTACCGGCAATAAATTGCCAAAGTGGGCATACTGCAAGGGAAAATAAATAGTCAGGACCAAGAAAGACGGAAGCACCACCCCTAAGAAGCAAATCCCAACGATGGATCGAAACCCGCCCTTAAGGATGAAAGCTATGAGAGGCAGTATAACAGCTGAAGCCACCCACAGATTTAAATCAGGAAACATCCAGACCTGCACTACTTCCAAGTACGTCCGAAATACGGTAAAGGCTACGGAAAATATTGAACCCGAAATCATAGCTAAGTACTACTAATTTTCTAGTTGGTCTCCTAATTAGCGGATTTAATTACTCTTACTTCATTAAGTCTTAACCTCAGAGGTTTCTCGTGTGCTATGAGTTGTTTATTGTAGTAAGGGTTTAGCTTTCCGATAAAGTGCAAGTTAACTAGAGAAGTAAATATCGATGATCGGAACAATGATTAAAATTCTTCAGGAACGAAGGATATGAATTAGATTCTTTTCGGATAGTCTACACAAAGGCGGAGTGGCACGAACGAAAATTTGGTCTGTTCCAATCCTTATTTTTCCTGATGTTCCAACGAAATTAGTACTTAAAGTGTGTTAAACGAAATCTTCACGAAATAATTCGTGTTGAGGGGGGCGTTGAGTTAGTCGATAATAGTTCGTGGATTTTATTGCGAATATTACGCACTTGGTGAGAAAGAACGTTATCGCATCGAATTGGGAGGGTGAATCAAAGTAATAAAATTATAAACAGAAAAAGGTATGGTGAATATATGAGTAACAATGATGATTTATATAAACATTTGTTAAGTCCTGATTTATTTAAAATCTACAACGACAAAATATCTCTATCATATGAGGAGGATACTATCTATACAAGAGCAGATATTATCTTCAGTATGTCGCCTTATCCACGAATTCACCTGTTTGCTGTAGAAGACTTGAATCTGGGTGAGGGTTTTGAAGAACGGGAAAAACCCAGCTTGCTTGATTATGATATTTCCTTAGATGAATATTTGTTAAGTGAGAGTGGAGGAGAAATTACATATAACGATGATAATAACATTGATGGATTTAGAATTTTTCTAGACGAAATTAAATCTGAAACCACTTTAGTGGACGAGGTTGTAATTTTTATTTTCAACTGTAGTCATATTGGTTCAACATATTTAAATAATAAAGAATATATGTTTGAATACGATGATTGGAAAGTTGAATTTAAGTTTAGACCTGATAAGGATACGACTAAGCATTATGATAATTTGAAAAGAAACCGATCATATGACATTACTCATGTCGGTACTATATCCAAAAAATCAAATGAGAGCTTTAAAACAGATGAAATCAATAATTTAGTGGAAAATGTTGAATGGTATCTTTCTTTTGGTTCAGGTCAAAGTGTGTTCATTCCTATCCAATTAGGTTTTAAAGAAGGTAGAAAGGTATGGGAGAAATACACTATGAAAAATGATCGACAATCTCATTTCCAAGATGTTCATGGATGGGTTCCTTTTGGTGATATTGAGAATTTCAACACTTGTTTCTCACGTGTAGCAACAAAACTGAATGAAGAGGTATGGGAAGATGTATTAAAAATAACATTGAACTGGTATTTAGAAATTAAAAGTACCTCTTTTACTGAGAATGCCATTATCTCGACTCAGGTATCTCTAGAGCAATTAGCTTGGACTTATCTAGTCTCCCAAGAGTTGATTCTCGAAAAGGACGCATATAAGAAACTACGATTTTCAGATATACTTAAACTTCTTTGTTATCAATTGAATATTTCTAGAGAGATAATAGTACCATTGTCTGAAGAGCTAATAGAAAACTATAAGAATGACGGAGTATTTATGTTTGTAGATTTTAGAAACAACTTTGTCCATCCTGTGAAGAAGAAAAACTTTTACAAGGTAGATACAGATTCAAAATATACAGTTTACTTGCAAGGGATGTATTTTTTAGAGGAAACTATTAAATCCATATGTGGGTATGAGAGTGAAATGATAACTCCTTGGTATAGACGTTGAGTTGCAAAAACATTTGAAATTGCAGCCTTTATTTTGGTGTCAGTTTTATAGGTTTACAAACTCTACTCTAGTGTACTTTAATGAACTATATATCTAATATATGGTAAAATTCTGGGTGGAAATGTCTGATAACTAAAGGAGATGTAGTTAATTGTTACGACGTGGAAAAACAAAGACATTATTGGAGAGTTCTATTGAATCTGCTTTACTGGCGGTCGAAGTTTATAACAAACCTAGAGCACTTTTTCGGGTTGAAAACTATATTACTTTAATGATTATGGCTTGGACACGTCTGTTTCATGCACATTTTAATCACACAATAGGTGATAAATATTATTATAAAGAAGGCACTAGGTACATAAGAGTGGATGGAGAAAAGAAAGCATGGGAATTAAAAACTTGTATAAATAAGTATAATCAGCTGGATTTTGCTGTAAAGGATAATCTAGAGTTTTTCATCGGTCTACGCAACAAAATAGAGCATAGGCACGTTGAAAAAGATGAGATTGGTAATATTATCTTTGGAGAATGTCAATCTTTACTGTATAACTATGAGAATACTTTAATGGAGTTGTTCGGTGAAAAATATGCTTTGAATGAAAGTCTAGCATTTTCATTGCAATTTTCTAGCTTTAGAACAGAAGAGCAGCGTCAATCTAATAGAAAGCTCTTATCTAAAGAAGTGAATGAGCTAAAGAAGTATATAGAGGATTATAGAAACTCACTCGATGAAGAGATATTTAATTCTCAAGAATTTAGTATAAAGCTAATACAAGTCCTTAAAATTTCAAACACAGATAGAAATGATTTATCTGTGGAATTTGTGAAGTGGGATAGCTTATCAGACGAAGACAGAGCGAGCTATGAACATTTGGTAACGATAGTTAAAGATAAAGTAGTGAGAAAAGAAGTAATTAATCCGGGCAGACTTAAGCCGAGCGATGTAGTTGAACAAGTTAATAACAGGGTTACTATAGATTTTAAGCAATATGACCATACCTGTTTGTACAGTATTTTCTCTGTGCGTCCAAATAGTAATAGTGAAACAGATGAATTTGAAACGAACACCTCCTATTGCCATTATGACGAAGTTCATGGAGACTACGTGTATCAAGACACATGGGTTGAATTTATTGTGCAGTTAATAGCCATGGGAAAAATGGATAGAGAAACATGGAAACTGTTATACAGAGATGGAGGTACTGTCGATATACTTTCCTATGAATGAATTTTGCATTTATACCCCTGAGTTTAAAATTATATCTCGCAATTTCTTGGGGTCAGTTGTAGTGAATGTAAGGAGGGGGCTTTGGGGGCATAAGAAAGACGGCAGACCTTATCGTCGTACCGCCGAACTCTCTTCCTTATTTCGTTTCTGCTTTTGCTTTTCGTTTAGCTCGTGTCAAAGTGGAGCGAGAGATCCCCGTCATTCGTTCCACCTCGGTATAAGAATGCGAGTCTAGTAATCCGAGAGCGTGTTCCACTTGCTTCTTGCCGTATTTATTCGGACGACCTTCTCGAAAGTCCTCACTTTGTTTTGCGATGGCTTTCCCTTCTTGAGTACGCTCAACAATCATATCTCGTTCAAACTCCGCAAAACCCGACATTATCGTAAAAATAAGCTTACCTGTCGGAGTGTTTTCTACAACTCCCATGTTTAATATATGAACCCGTATTCCACGATCAAATAAGTCTTTAACTATACCGAGAGCTTCGTGTGCTGATCTCGCAAACCTGTCGAGCTTAGTAACGACTAATGTGTCGCCCTCTTCCAGAACGGTAAGGACTCGTTCAAACTCGGGACGTTCTTTGGTTGTGCCCGTAAACTTTTCTTGATATATGTAATTGACACCTTCTTCGTCAAGCTGCTTAATTTGTGCGTTTACATCCTGTCCTTTGGTCGATACCCTTGCGTATCCGTATCGTGTCATTTTAACCCTCCATTTATGACTGTAAGTTATGATTACGTCTGATGGTGCGATTTTATCAGGAAGCATTATCATGGTCAATACTTTTAAGTTATGACTACAAATTCAAAAATCGAAAGGAGCATTAAGTTGATTCACTTATTTGACTCATATTCATTTGTTAGTACATTAGTTCTTGCTCTTGCGACTTACGTAATGTCATTTCAAAAATTATTTAAGGTTAGAAATGAAAGGAAAAAAAAGAAGAAGGAAAACTTCTATAAAGTACTAGATGAAGGATTGGAAATGGAAACTATTGCTTCGTTAGACGATATTTATAATCTTTATAAAGGAACTAATAATTTAACACTCGAAAATGATAATTATAGGTTTAGGTTAAATGAATTACTAAGAGAATACTTAGTTAAACTACATACAAATGACGGGGAAAAGCTTAGCAAGGAAAAAATTAAAGAATGGAAAGATAAAATTGATAGATTCATAAAAGAAAACGAAGAACTTTCACCCTTTTCAGAGTTACCACAAGCGGATAGAAATATAATGAACGATATAGTGGCTTTTTTAGAGAAGGACGATAAAAAATCGATTATGAGAAAACTCGATGAGATGTCCACTTCTATACAAATCAGGAAAGAATATTTAGAAAGAATAGAAAAGCAAAATAAGTGGTCAGTTCCCGTATCCATTGTAGGGTTAATATTTACCATCTTTTTTGGTATATTATCATTCATTTAATTATGTCGAATAGGTAAAAGAAAAATCGCCCCCCTTGAGTTTGGAAGTTAGTCCTCGATGGGCTTCAGATGCTAATGAGATTGAACGGTAGTTCGTTGGATGTAAACGATAGTAAACTCTTATTATAGACCAAAGCCGTTCTCTCACTATGGTTGATCGAGTTTATAAAGGAGAAAAAGACTGTTTACATATGTTTGAGAATGTTGAAGACCAAAATCACCGCATGAAATAACGCTTGTATGCGTACACAATTTCAGATATAATCAAACAAAAGTCACGTAATCGTCGAAGGTTATGCTTCGGAGGTAACGCATGATGCTATATGAACGTTGATATCATCGAGTTCTACTCGAATAGGGGAACGGTAAGGGTTTTTTAACGACTCAAAATCGTGTTCCTTCGGGAGTGCCGGTTCGACCCCGGCCACCGGTACTAACAATTCAAAAAAGTCAGTGCTTTGAGTTATTCAGAGCATTGGCTTTTTTGCGTATAATAGTACTTTAATATAAAGTACTAATTTAGCGATAAACCATCAATGAAAATAGTGTTTATATAGCTTATCTAGAATATTCACGTGCCCTAGGATTGTCTTGTATAATCATAATTGGAGCTGTTGGATTTCCTTCCCCCATATCATACGGGATTCATGCTCTATTAAGCCGCATATATTAAAATTCTCACCAGCTCTTGGTGTCCGTTCTTCTGGCCAAATGATGGACAAAGAATTCGCCATGTCCCTTCATCCGTTCTCTTGACAGGTGTAATATTACTATAACCTAAACTTTGTTAATAAATTGTGTATTAAGAAATAGGGAACTTCCCTTTCCAAATTCCTATGGAAAAGAATTCAATAGTAAGATACAATTCTTACCAAGAAATAGTCGAGAATATTCTGGTAAAGGGGAGATGAGTAAAATGTTAGAGAAGATAATCGAGTTCTTCAAAACGGGCAGGTTTTCATCCCAAGATGGGTCTGATTTAGATAATCAATCGATTACCGGCGCTGAACATAATTCACAGATTATGAGAAATATCAAAGCAGTAGAATTTGAAAATGAAGGGAACATTGAAGCTGCTAAGCAACTTTATTTAAAAAACGTCGATGAAGGATTTGTCGGTGTTTTTCCTTACGAACGTCTATCTGCTATATATCGGGAAGAGGAATCCTATGATAAAGAAATAGATGTCATTCATAAGGCTCTCGAGGTTCTTGCCGATGAAGGATCAAGCGGACGTTCTAGCAAACATCCCTCTTTGGTAAGATTGCAAGAGCGGCTGGAAAGCATTAGGCAATTAAAAGCTAATTAAAATTAGAAGGCGCTTATTTTCTAGCGCCTTACTCATCAAAAAAAATCCTTCATTTCGACAAAAAATCTTATGTTATTCATTGCACAAGAAAACATCGATTGTTATAATATATAACATCACTTCATCAAGTACACGATAGACATGACTTCGAAGCAGATGCAGTATTCTTTTATATGCGGGTGTAGTTTAGTGGTAAAACCTCAGCCACGAGCAAAGCTTCCACCGAATCGACTGCGAGTTGCCTCGACGGATACTACTTCGAAGCAAATGCATGCAGAGGAAGAGGCATGACTGTTCGTGAGCCAATCAATAGCAACATTCATTTACTAACATGCGGGTGTAGTTTAGTGGTAAAACCTCAGCCTTCCAAGCTGATGATGTGGGTTCGATTCCCATCACCCGCTCTTTGATAGATTTTAACCGAGTACTATCTGATTATGTGAGCCAACGCAGTGTTTCGTTCCTTGGAGACGAAGCATTGCGTTTTTTATGTGTGCTTATTGGATACATTTATAAGGAAATCTTAATAATGTAAAGATTGGAGAGGATGTATGATGAAACGACTTCAGCAGCAATTACGCCAAATTGACGGAAAAAGTTATAAAGGATATAAGCAAATACAGGGAAGTTACTCCTTTTCAAACTTTCACCTGATGATTGACTATGTTCAGGGGGATCCATTTGCAGCCCCTTCAAAAATCAGAATCAAGGTTCCTTACAATAAACGAGCAATGAAACCCGAATGGCTTCAGGACAAAAATCGCAGAATCTATGCTGAAGATGTGATTAATCGTTATATTGCCAATGTAATCAACCATACCAATTCAAATGTCAAAGGGTCAGGTAAAAGCGGAATGGTTTCGATAGACCGCCCTGGCCAGGAAGTTTTAGAACGAACAGCGGTGGATTTGAATAATGACCATACGATCATATGTCTGACCGTTGGGTTGCCTGCTAATGGGCGGCGAATCAATGGTAAACAGGCTGAAAAGTTATTTTTTGATGTTATCCCTGAAATTCTTGATAAGTCTATTTTCCACATTCGTGATACGGAGATCGAAAATGCTGTTAAGCTGGCGGACCAGCACAGTGTTATTCGGGAAGAAATGAAGAAAAATAACTGGATAACCTTCGTAGCAGATGGTTCCGTACTTCCAAGGAAAAGTGGCATAAGTGAACGGCCGATGGAGGATGCCATTCCTTTTGAAAGCCCGGAGGTGAATCGAGTTAGCATAGACCTTCCTCATCGTGACGAGCCAGTGACTGGAATGGCTCTTAAAAAAGGTATCGTTCTGATTGTAGGTGGAGGTTATCATGGTAAAAGTACCCTCTTGAATGCGATAGAGCGCGGGGTGTATCCTCATATTAAAGGGGATGGACGGGAGTATGTCCTTACTGACCCTTCTGCAGTCAAAGTCCGGGCTGAGGATGGACGGAAGGTATCTACTGTTAATATCTCCCCGTTCATTAAAAATCTTCCTCATGGGACGGATACGACACGATTTTCAACCGAGAATGCCAGTGGCAGTACCTCACAGGCAGCGAATGTCGTAGAAGCTTTGGAAGCAGGTGCAAGCACATTATTGATTGATGAAGATACGAGTGCCACCAATTTTATGATCCGCGATGAACGGATGCAGGAACTTGTGGTGAAAGAAAAAGAACCAATCACCCCGTTCATTGATAAGGTCAAGAAGATGAAGGAAGATTTGGATGTTTCAACGATTCTGGTCATGGGTGGCTCTGGTGACTATTTTGATGCAGCTGACCAGGTGATCATGATGGATCAGTATCTTCCTTATAATGTTACCGAAAAGGCGAAGGATATAGCTGAAAAACATCCCCATCAGCGTGAAGTGGAACTTGAAGAAAGCTTTGGGCAGGTGCCTGAGCGTAGGTTCATGCCAAATAGCCTGCAAACACAAAGAGGGAAGAAGTCAAAGGTACAGGCCAAAAGCAAAACTCATATCATGATGGGCAAGACAGATATTTCCCTTCACTATGTAGAGCAGCTTGTTGACCCGTCACAGACACGGATGATTGCTGATATGCTTCTCGTCATGGAAAAGAAGGACATGCTGAAAGAGGAAATTTCTCTTTCGCAGTTATTGGATAATATAGAACAACAGCTGGACGAGCAAGGACTTGCATCCTTTGCTCCGTTTAAGGACCAGCATCCTGGGGAGCTTGCTCGTCCTAGACGTTTTGAAATAGCAGCAACACTCAACAGGATGCGGACAGCTAAAGTGAAAGACTTACGACGATAATATATGGAAAGGAGGGATAGGATATGGATTACCATCAGTTTAAAGATGAAGTTATTGCTTACAGTAAAGAAATCGGTATTGATAAAATCGGGTTTGCTTCAGCTGATGTGTTCGGAGAATTAAAAGCCCGTTTGAAGCGTCAGCAGGACCTTTCCTATCAATCCGGTTTTGAAAAAGGGACCATCGAAGAACGGACAGAACCGGAAAGGCTTCTGCCTGAAGCACAGTCCATCATCTCGATTGCCTTAGCCTATCCCTCCAAAATGAAGGATGCTCCGAGAGGCAAAAAAGGGGAGCGGCGTGGTATTTTCTGCCGTGCTTCGTGGGGGCAGGATTATCACGATGTCCTACGTGATCGTCTGCAGAAGCTAGGGAAGTTTTTGTTGGAAAAGTTCCCGGAAGCGAATATCAAATCAATGGTGGATACAGGAGAGCTGGCTGATCGCGCTGTGGCAGAACGGGCGGGGATAGGTTTCAGCGGAAAAAACTGTGCCATTATTACACCAGAGTATGGATCCTATGTTTATTTAGGAGAGCTGGTGACCAACATCCCGTTTTCTCCTGACAGTCCCGTCGAGGACAGCTGTGGTGACTGTAATATTTGCGTCGATGCCTGCCCGACTGGAGCATTGGTTCAGGGAGGGCAGCTCGATGCGAACAAATGCATTGCCTTCCTTACCCAAACCAAAGGTTTTCTTCCGGATGAGTTCAGGGGGAAAATTGGCAACAGGCTTTATGGCTGTGATACATGCCAGACGGTATGCCCGAAAAACAAACGCAAGGATTTTCATTTGCATGAGGAATTTGAGCCGGATCCAGAGGTAGTAAAACCAAAATTGGTACCGTTATTGTCGATATCCAATCGAGAGTTTAAAGAAAAATTCGGACCAATTGCTGGTTCTTGGAGAGGGAAGAAGCCGATTCAGAGGAATGCTATCCTTGCCCTGGGACATTTTAAAGAGGAAGCAGCTGTCCCACAACTGATAAGGCTGATGAAAGAAGACCCCCGTCCAGTTATACGAGGAACTGCAGCATGGAGCCTGGGAAAAATTGGTTCTCCTGGGGTGTTTGAAGCTATTGAAGAGGCTTTGGACGGGGAAGTGGATGAACAGGTGATTTATGAGATGGAAAAAGGGCTTGGTTTTCAGCGAATTTAATCTAGGAGGACCTTCCAATTATATGTTAACTCTAGTATAATGAAACAAACTTTTTTACCGGAAGGGGTTGTTTATGGGTAAACGTTCCTTTCTATATTATGATGAGTTAGAAACCCCCATCGGACCTATAACGGTGATTGCTGATGAGAAGGGACTCTGCCGGGCAGACTTTGGTAATTACGATCATCTGGCCAGACATCATCATATTTGGGCAAAAAAATACTACCTTTGCCCTGAGTTCGTTCGGGATGAAGAGAAGATGAGAGAAATCGTAAAGGAATTCATCGAGTATTTCCAGGGCGAACGTGAGCATTTTTCAATAGACTTTCATTTCCATGGCACTCCATTTCAACAAAAAGTATGGAATGCTTTGTATGAAGAAATTCCTTATGGGGAAACGAGATCTTATAAGGAAATTGCGAGGGCCATCCAGGCGCCAAAAGCAATCAGGGCAGTTGGTGGTGCTGTTAATCGTAATCCGCTTACTATCATAATCCCGTGCCACCGCGTCATCGGTACTAACGGAAAACTGGTCGGTTATAATGGCGGTCTTGATAAAAAGAGGCATTTGCTTGATTTGGAAAGTCCACAAATGGTTTTTAAAGAGAATTAGCTGGCGTAAAAGATATGATATAATCTTTTACGCTCTTTTTTTGTTTTGAAGCCCTTTTTCTTTTCATAAACTGAAAAGGGGAGGGTGGTGCTGATGGCGAGTGGAAAATTCCTGCGAGACTTCTGGATGGACATATTGAGCTCACAAGAAAAGCTGGAGGCTGTGCCCTGGCTGTATAAAAAATATCAGTTACATAAAAAAAACGGTTACCGGATTGTGCGGATATCAGGTCAGGTTCAGCCCTACCACCGTATTCATTCCCGAGATAAGTCGACAAACTGGAACTATCATCTTAAAATGTATTTTGTCATTAGGAAAAAGCAGGATATCTATGTAGAAGAAGCGGAAATTGACTGTCAGGCAATATGGAAAAATGGTAAACTGCTCACCCATGAATTCAGGGAAGAAAAGACGGAAGAGATCCATGACGAAGTAAAATATGAACCGATTCCACTCGAAAGAGCAGGTTCCCTGCGATTCACTTATGACCGCCGGAGTGCTGTCAGATATGCCGAACGTTGGTGGGACAGCTACAATCCTGCCTACCGTCATTTTACGAATGACTGTACCAATTTTATTTCTCAATGCCTGAGAGCTGGCGGAGTGCCGATGTGGGGAGCACCGAATAGGGGGAAAGGCTGGTGGTATAATGACCGGTCATGGAGTTACAGCTGGGCTGTCGCCCATGCTTTCAGGTGGTACTTAAGCGGAGCGCGCCAAGGGTTGAAGGTGCAGGAAATGGATTCCCCGAAGGATTTGATACCGGGAGATGTGATTTGTTATGACTTTGAAGGAGATGGCAGGTGGAATCATAATACGATTGTAGTAATGAAGAACAGTGAGGGCATGCCGCTTGTTAATGCCCATACGACCAACAGCAGGCACCGTTATTGGTCATATGAGGATTCGACCGCCTATACGCCGAATATCAAGTATAAATTTTTCCGGATTGGCGGTTAGATTGTGTTATAATAGGCAGGTCAATCAACAACCAGAGGTGAAAGAAATGGCTATACATGTAGTATTGTTCCAACCAGAGATTCCTGCCAACACTGGAAATATTTCCAGAACCTGCATGGCTACAGACACAACGCTTCATCTGATTCGCCCGCTTGGCTTTTCAACAGAAGATAAAATGCTGCGACGTGCTGGCCTTGATTATTGGCACGATGTCAATATCCATTATTATGATAGTCTCGATGAATTATATGAGGCTCATCCCAAAGGCAGCTTTTACTATATTGAGAATTTTGGAAGCAAACACTATACTGACTTTGATTACAGTGATTCAGAAGAAGAATTGTTTTTTGTGTTCGGAAGGGAAACAGATGGTATTCCAAAAGAGTTACTAGCAGGTAAAGAAGACCAATGCTTACGGATTCACATGACAAGTAAGATGCGGTCGCTCAACCTTTCGAATTCTGCTGCCATCATGATTTATGAAGCGTTACGACAACAGAATTTTCCGGGTTTAAAGTGAAAAAGAAAGCTGGCTCTTCAACTGGACAGCAATGCGCCAGGACGCTGGAATTTATCCAGCGTTCTTTTTTGTGATGATATAGGAAAAGCCCGAATCTTATTGGATTCGGGCTTGATTTAAGTATTTATTTCTTTTGTGGTGTACCTGGCTTTTCGTCATATCCAGCTGTAAAGATAGATGTCAAAAACATTACGCTGACTCCGATGATTAATGCTAACTTCATGTGTTGCCGCCTCCTTTAAACTCTTCAGGATTTATTATAGCAGGTAGCTGGTGTTTCGGCAAAGTACTATAATACCCTGGCTCCCAAATTTTAGAATTTCACGTTATCCAATTCTTCGCCTTGAGATTCGTAACCTTTCATATATTTAATACGACGCTGAGCGGATGTTTCGTTCACTTGTTCATCGGCATGATAAGAAGACCGGACCATAGGACCTGCTTCACAGTGCCTGAATCCTTTTTCCATAGCGATTTGCTTCAGCTCTTCAAACTCATCAGGGTGATAATAACGTTCTACGTTCAAATGTTTTTTAGTCGGCTGCAGATATTGGCCGATTGTCATAATATCCACATTGTGTGCCAGTAAATCATCCATGGCCTCGACGATTTCTTCTTTTGTTTCGCCAAGTCCGACCATAATGCTTGATTTCGTTGGTGTATCTGGAGCAATTTCCTTAACTCTTTTCAGCAATGTCAGGGATTGATCATACATGGCACGGGCACGTACTCGTTTCGTCAAACGGCGGACGGTTTCGATATTATGGTTGAAGATATCCGGTTTTCCTTCCATTAATGTGTGCAGGCTTTCATAATCGCCTTTCATATCAGAAGGAAGTGTTTCTACCGTACAACCTGGGACACGCCTGCGGATTGCCTTGACTGTTTCAGCAAAAACCGCTGCTCCGCCATCCGTCAAGTCATCCCGTGCAACTGCCGTTACCACCACATGCTTGAGATCCATTATTTCAACAGATTCAGCCACTCGCTCCGGCTCGCCCCAGTCAAGTTCGTTCGGAAGACCGGTTTTTACTGCACAGAATCGGCAGCCTCGTGTACACGTATCACCGAGAATCATAAACGTAGCTGTTTTTCTTTCACTCCAGCATTCGTGGATGTTAGGACAGCGGGCTTCTTCACAGACTGTGTTCAATTTCTTGTCACGCATCAACTTTTTCAAACGATTATACGATTTGTTGGTATTGATCTTAATCTTCAGCCATTCCGGTTTTCTTATGTACTCTTCTTTTTTAGCCATTGCTGACACTCCTTCAATGTAGTTTAACGGGAAAAATTCCAGCTATCGTTTCTGTATCGTTCATCTGCCAATTTTTCAACGGCTTCCCATTGCTTACTGGAAAGTTCAAAAGGCTCTAATTTGATATCAAGTCCAGATGCAAATCCTCGTTTAAAAGCATCTTTCACTTGATTGAAATCGACGGGGTCGGTGAGTATTTCGTTGATTGCGACAGCTTTGTCACCGAAAGCTCGGCGTGCTCGTTCTTTCACACGGTCATTTGGATATAGGAACATATCGAACAGTTTACCATCGTCGACGTGAAACGGAATCGATCCATGTTGAAGAATAACGCCTTTTTTTCTGGTCTGAGCACTTCCGGCTGCTTTTTTGCCATCGACAATCAATTCGTACCAGGAAGGCTCTTCAAAGCAGACTGCAGACCCAGTTGTTTCTAATCTTTCCTCTGGAATGGCAAAATCAGCTTGAATGCCAAGGTTTCTGAAGCCGTGAAGCAACCCTTTTGATATGACCAGATAGGCTTCTTTGACCGATTTTGGCATGTCTGGATGATCTTCTGAAACTATGACACTATAGGTAAGTTCCTGATCGTGAAGAACTGCCCGACCGCCAGTCTGGCGTCGTACCAATTCGAATCCATGACGGTTTACCCCGTCGACGTCTATTTTCCCATTTACCTTTTGGAAATAGCCTATGGAGAGTCCGGCGGGAGACCAGCCGTAAAAGCGTAAAACAGGAGGGATTTCCCCTTTACTGTGCCATTCGAGGAGCATTTCATCCATGGCCATGTTGAAAGCTGGAGTAGCATGTCCTGTATCTACATAATACCAAGTATCTGTCATGATGAACCTCTTCTCTATTAGAATTACTACTTTAGCTAATTAAAACGTATAGTTTTAGTTTAACAAGGGGGGGAATTATGTGTCAAAGAAGGTATTCAGACTATTCTGCATGGATTACTAATTGTTACTTCTAGGAATAAAAAAAGTGAATACATTATTACAAGATAACTACAATGCCGCCCGCTGATTGCCAATTCAGAACGCAGGCTTTATGATAGAAGACAAATAAACGTCCTGGTCTGCCAAAACAATCGAGGGGAGGAATCCCTAGTGAGCCAAACCCTTATTTCAAGTGTTTTGTTTTTTGTCAGTGCGGCGATCTGGGCTGTGCTTGCATTCATTTATGATGATTTCCGTGTACTTAATATTATTTTATTCATTGTATTTCTTTTACTGGGGCTTCTAAGGCGGAAGCAATATCAGCAGGAAAAGGGCTGGATGGATGACTGACCATTTCTTTGGTCAGTCTTTTTTTTGCTGTCTAGAAATTGGATGGTTGTGGATCCCCCTTTTGTAGAGCTCCTCCCCCTTGGGCTTATCGGGGGTGGACAAGGCGCATGCACTTTTGTTTTCCTTAAACAAGCTGTCTGGCCATCCATTCAGGGGATGATAGTTGTCCAGAATCTAGTGTTTTTCTTTAATCTATTCATCACTTGTGCTGTACCTACATAGACTGTATTAATCAGCTTTTGCCCATTATCGACAGGGGAGGTCGTACAGTGGATATTTTGAAAAAAATTCAGAGTTACCGGGAAGAAGAGGAGAAGCTGAAATGGGAAGGGACATTTTCTGATTATCTTGAGTTGTTGAAGGAACGTCCATATCTTGCCCAATCTGCACATTCTCGCGTTTATAATATGATTAAGTCAGCTGGTATTGAAGAGGAAAACGGTCATCATAAGTACAAATTTTTCGAGCATGAAATTTATGGGCTGGAAGATTCGATGGAAAAGCTGGTGGAAGAATATTTTCACCCGGCGGCTAAAAGGCTTGATGTCCGCAAACGGATTTTATTATTAATGGGACCCGTGAGTGGTGGTAAATCAACGCTTGTCAACATTTTGAAGCGTGGTCTGGAAGACTTTTCTCATACAGATGAAGGAGCGATTTTTGCCATAAAAGGGTGCCCGATGCATGAGGATCCGCTTCATCTGATTCCACACCATTTAAGAGCCGACTTTCAGGATGAATACGGGATAAGGATAGAGGGGAATCTGTCTCCACTTAACATGATGCGCCTGGAGGAGGAATACGGGGGAAGGATAGAAGATGTACTTGTCGAGCGGATCTTTTTCTCAGAGGATAAACGCTGCGGCATTGGAACCTTTAGTCCGTCAGATCCGAAGTCACAGGATATTGCAGATTTAACCGGGTCCATCGACTTTTCCACGATTGCGGAATATGGTTCCGAATCTGATCCCCGCGCTTACCGTTTTGACGGGGAGTTGAATAAAGCCAACCGCGGTATGATGGAATTCCAGGAGATGCTGAAATGTGATGAGAAATTCCTCTGGCACTTGCTTTCGCTGACTCAGGAAGGGAATTTCAAGGCTGGCAGGTTTGCATTGATTTCTGCCGATGAGCTGATCGTAGCCCATACCAATGAAGCGGAATACCGGTCATTTATTGCCAATAAGAAAAATGAAGCTCTTCATTCGCGAATGATTGTTATGCCGGTGCCTTATAACTTAAAGGTGAGCCAGGAAGAACGCATCTACGAAAAAATGATTCGCCAGAGTGACATTAAGGATGTTCATATTGCTCCGCATACGTTAAGGGTTGCGGCAATGTTCACCATTCTGACCAGGCTGAAAGACTCCACCAGGGGACAGGTGGATTTACTGAAAAAGATGCGTCTCTATGACGGTGAATCTGTAGAAGGCTTCAGTGACGTTGATGTTGAAGAACTTCAGCGGGAATACTCCGATGAAGGGATGAGCGGTATTGACCCGCGTTATGTCATTAACAGGATTTCTTCAACGATCATCAAAAAAGAAATGACGTCGATCAATGCACTGGATGTATTGCGCTCCTTGAAGGATGGATTGGATAGTCATGCGTCTATTTCGAAGGACGATAAAGAGCGTTATTTGAACTTCATTTCAATCGCCCGGAAAGAGTATGATGAATTAGCTAAGAAGGAAGTACAAAAAGCGTTTGTATATTCATACGAAGAATCAGCGGTCACTCTTATGGATAACTACCTTGATAATGTTGAAGCCTATTGTAATAAATCGAAAATCAGGGACCCTCTGACAGGGGAAGAGCTGAATCCGGATGAAAAATTGATGCGCTCCATTGAAGAACAGATTGGAATTTCGGAAAATGCCAAAAAAGCTTTTCGGGAAGAAATTCTTATCCGAATCAGTGCTTACGCAAGGAAAGGGAAGAAATTCGATTACCATTCCCACGAACGTTTACGAGAAGCTATCCAGAAGAAATTGTTTGCTGACTTGAAGGATATTGTTAAAATCACGACATCCACAAAAACTCCGGATGAACAGCAATTGAAGAAAATGAACGAAGTTATTGCAACCTTGATTGATGAATATGGGTACAATTCAAGCTCTGCAAATGAGCTGTTACGTTATGTCGGAAGCTTGCTGAACAGATGATCAAAGGTATAATTTAAAATGAACGGTTTGTATGGATGTATTCATACAAACCGTTTTTTCTTTGTCTTATTAATTCTTTGGAGCAGTCTTCATCCCGTTTCAGCGCCCCCCCCTCATAGATGGTTGATTCCAAGAAGTGCGAGAGGTGACGCCCGCGCTAATCATCCACGGCAAGCGGTTTTTGAGAATCAGCAACCGGCGGTTTGATTTTTTCAAGCAGAGGTATAGTAATGATAAAGCTTCGTTAAGATGGAAAGAAACAGCTGGATTAACACCTTTAATCAGAAAGGCGGTGGCAAGATGGGTGAAAAGAGAATGGAAAAGGATAAGCCGAAGAACAGTTCTATGGCTAAGGACATGGAAGAAATAAAGCACCACGGCAGAGTGATGGAGCGGATGAATACGAACGAAAAAGTAAAGGATAAAGGTAAGGAACCAGACCCTGAACAGCATAATCCAGATGAATAAGGGGTTTAAACATCCACTTATTATAATTGGAAAAAAGAATTATGGTGAGGATTGTCGGAAATTTGCAATTAGGCGTACCCAGTGGTGCGTCTTCTTGTTATAATAGACATGTTGTTTTCCTTGAATTATATAAGGTATAATTCTTGAAGAATTAACCTGATAAAACCTATAATAATATAAGTTAGACTTGGAATCGTTTACGAAACAACTAATGATCACATCTACATGGGGGTAATCAACGTGTCAAACAATGGGTCACACGAAAGATTTTGGGAAAACTTTCATGGTCCAAACATGGGTTATATAGAAGAACAATATGAAACATATTCGGAAGACCCGGATGCTGTCGACCCTTCTCTAAGGGAAATGTTCGAACAGCATGGTGCTCCGAAATGGATGAACGGGGCCAGTGGAAGCGAACAAGTCTCTGGTGAACCATCCGAACAAGATATAGCAAAAGTCACCTCAGCATATAAACTTGTTGAGGCTATTCGTCGTCATGGGCATCTGGAAGCTGATATATATGCAGTCGGCGGATCAGAAAGATATTCGGAACTGCTTGATCCAAAAACGTACGATTTGACAGAAGAGGATTTGGAGTCCATCCCGGCAAGGTGGGTCTGGCCTGATTCTCCACTCAAATTGAAAAATGCGTTGCAGGTTGTCCGTACATTAAAAGAACGTTATGCAGGGACCATTTCGTTTGAATATGATCATGTAAATCTGGAAGATGAGCGCAGATGGCTGCAAGATAAAATTGATTCTGGCTCCTATTTGCTTTCGTTGAGTAATGAAGAAAAGAAGCAGCTTTTGAAGCGGTTAGTAGATGTGGAAGGGTTTGAAAACTTTTTAGCCAAGACGTTCGTCGGTCAAAAACGTTTTTCTATCGAAGGACTTGACGTCATGGTACCGATGCTTGAACATATCATCCAGTCTTCCTATGCCGATGAAACAGAGCATATCATGATGGGCATGGCTCACAGGGGACGACTGAATGTGCTTGCCCATATATTAGGGAAACCGTATGAGCAAATTTTTTCAGAATTTCACCATTCTCCTGATAAGGCGCTTGTACCGTCTGAAGGCTCCATGGGGATCAACTATGGATGGACGGGTGATGTGAAATATCACTTCGGTGCCCGTCGTGAAATTAAGAATGGGGAGCAGCAATCAACTCGTGTGACTCTTGCTCACAACCCATCCCATCTGGAATATGTCAATCCAGTAGTAGAAGGGTTTACAAGAGCTGCCCAGGACGACAGAGTAAAAGCAGGTCTTCCGGAACATCACCAGGATAAAGCGTTCGGAATACTTATTCACGGGGATGCTGCATTCATCGGTGAAGGGGTAGTAGCAGAAACCCTGAATATGAGTGACCTCCCTGGTTACCGCACAGGTGGAACCGTTCATTTAATTGCGAATAACCTGGTAGGTTTCACTACCAACCGCGAACACGGCCGCTCGACACGTTATGCCAGTGACTTGGCAAAAGGATTTGAAATCCCGGTCATTCACGTGAATGCGGATGACCCAATTGCTTGTCTTTCTGCAGCCGCGTTAGCGTATGAGTATCGGGTTAAATTCCATAAAGACATCCTGATCGACCTGGTAGGTTACCGCCGTTATGGTCATAATGAGATGGACGAGCCGCGTGCTACTCAGCCGCACCTGTACCATGAAATCGATAACCATCCAACAGCAGCTAATATATACCGGGAAACACTGGTTAAAGAAGGCGTTGTGGAAGAAGAAGACTTTAAGCAAATGCTGGAGGAAGTGGAAAGCAACCTCCGTAAGGTCTACCAAAATATGAAAGAAAATGAAACGGTGGAAGCAGATGTTGCAAAATGGCCGCAAGGGGTTGAGCGATCGCTTGACGAAATTGAGACAGCAATTGATTTAGACCGTTTGAAAGCATTGAACGAAGGTATGCTGAAGCGTCCGGAAGGCTTCAATGGATTTAAAAAGCTTGAAAAGATTCTTCAGCGCAGAGCCAAAATGCTTGAAGATGATGGAAAAGTTGACTGGGCTACAGCAGAAGCACTTGCTTTTGCGTCTATCCTGGAAGATGGCCTGCCGATCCGATTGACAGGTCAGGACAGTGAGCGGGGAACATTCGCGCACCGTCATATGGTACTCCATGACGTAGAAACGGGAGAAACATACAACCCGCTACATGGATTGGAACAGGCGAATGCTTCTTTCGCTATTCACAACAGTCCTTTATCAGAAGCAGGTGTCATTGGATTTGAATATGGTTATAGTGTCCAGGCGCCAGAATCACTGGTTCTTTGGGAAGCGCAGTTCGGTGACTTCGCCAATGCCGGCCAAGTCATTTTTGACCAGTTCGTTGCCGCAGGACGTGCGAAATGGGGAGAAAAGACAAGTATGGTCTTCCTGCTCCCTCATGGTTATGAAGGACAAGGACCGGAGCATTCCAGTGCCCGTCTTGAGCGTTTCTTGCAGCTGGCAGCAGAAAACAACTGGACGGTTGCCAATGTCACTTCTGCAGCGCAATACTTCCATCTATTGCGCAGACAAGCTGCTATCAGTGGAAAAGAAGAAGCCCGTCCATTGGTATTAATGACACCGAAGAGCCTGCTCCGTAACCAGCGTATTGCAGATCCAGGAGAATGCTTCAGCAATGGTAAATTTGAAACGATTGCTGAGCAGCCAGGCTTGAGTCAAAATAATAAGAAAGTGAAGACTTTACTATTAGGAAGCGGAAAAATCATGGTCGATATAGAAGATGCAGTTGAGAAGGCAGAAGGCCAGAATCTCGATCATATTGCTGGAGTGAGAGTCGAACAGATTTATCCATTCCCTGAAGAACGGCTGCAGGAAATCCTGGATAAGTATCCTAACCTTGAAGAGCTTGTCTGGGTACAGGAAGAGCCGCAAAATATGGGCAGCTGGTATTACGTAGAAGGAATTCTGCACAAAATGCTTAAAAAAGGACAAATCCACCGTTATGTCGGACGCCCACACCGCGCCTCTCCGTCAGTAGGTGAGCCAAACATCCACAAGACTGAGCAAAAACGTATTATCAATGAAGCGCTTATGATGTCTAAAGGAGGAAATTCACGTGAAGGAAATTAAAGTCCCGGAATTAGCTGAATCCATTACAGAAGGTACCATTGCCGAGTGGCTGGTGAAAAAAGGGGACAAGGTAGAAAAAGGCGACCCTATCCTTGAACTGGAAACAGATAAGGTGAACGTAGAGGTGAATGCCGACCATAGTGGTGTTATTGCCGAAGTCCTGAAGGAAGCAGGAGACGACGTAGAAGTTGGAGATGTCATTGCCAAAGTCGATGAAAACGGCGAAGCTGGCGGATCTTCTGAGGATTCCTCCGAAAAATCTGAGCAAAAAGAAGAGTCCGAACAAAAATCAGAACCAAAAGAAGAGAAACAGGAAGCTAAAAAAGAAGAAGCTTCCAAAGAGGATAAAGAAACAGAATCAAGTAAAGAAGAAGGCGGAAAAGGAGATATTGTAGCAACTCCAGCTGCAAGGAAACGTGCACGCGAACTTGGACTTGACCTGAGTGAAATTACTGCCCGCGATCCATTAGGCCGCATCCGTCCTGAAGATGTTGAGGATGCTGCAAAGGGATCCAAGTCTGAAGATACGAAGCAGGCGGCACCTAAGCAAGAAAAGAAACAAGAGACGAAAAACGAAAAAACAGAATTCGAAAAGCCTGTGGAACGAGTCAAAATGTCCCGCCGCCGTCAGACAATTGCTAAACGTCTCGTCGAAGCGCAGCAGAATTCTGCCATGCTCACCACATTCAATGAAGTAGATATGTCTGCTGTCATGAAGCTGCGCAGTGAGCGTAAAGAAGAATTCCAGAAGAAACATGATATCAAGCTTGGTTTCATGTCCTTCTTTACAAAAGCCGTCGTTGGCGCACTAAAAGATTTTCCGTTGTTAAATGCTGAGATCCAAGGAAACGAAATTGTCAAAAAGAAATTCTATGACATCGGAATGGCGGTTTCCACTGACGAAGGTCTGGTAGTTCCTGTAGTACGGGATGCTGATCGTTTAGGCTTTGCAGGTATTGAAAAAGATATTTCACGCCTTGCCAAAAAAGCCATTAATAAAGAGCTTCAGCTGGATGAACTGCAAGGAGGATCTTTCACGATCACCAATGGTGGTACTTTTGGATCGATGCTGTCCACGCCGATTTTAAATGCTCCACAGGTAGGTATCCTCGGGTTGCATAACATTCAGAAGCGTGCGGTTGTCATGCCGGATGACACGATTGAAGTCCGACCGATGATGTATATCGCGCTATCCTATGATCATAGGATAGTTGATGGTAAGGAAGCAGTACAATTCCTTGTCCGTGTTAAAGAACTGATTGAAGACCCATACGATTTATTGCTTGAAGGCTGATTATGGCAGGGGCTGTCCCGGAAACGAAGTCACATAGGGGACAGCCCCTTTTTTATACTCAAAAAATCATAAAATTTTGCAATGAAGCTTTTCAATGAGAATTTTTAAGTTCCAAGTATAAGAAAAACTAACGCATTTACAGAAGATCGAGTGAATGCGAGTTTTCCTTATACATAGAAAAGAATAAAAATACGGAGGTGGGCCAACATGAAGTCCCCAAAGTCGTTTAATATGGTGTTGTATCCTAAGAAAACGATTGCCATCAATGGTGCTATCTATAATATTGATATCACGCACGAACAGTTTCTGGAAGAGTTCATGGAATGGGTGGAAGTCAATGGCTGGTCGTTTTTAGGAGTTACGGAAGTCACCACTGAAGCTAAGGCAAGTGATGACCTTTTGACACAGTTCAAAGCAGAGCAGGAAGATGAGGAAAATGATAGGAACAATTGAAACAGAATGTGTTTAACAGACAGCCGTATCCCTGTCGTAGAGGCTGTCTGTTAGATATACCATCTATTTTTACAAGTTAATATTCTGAATATTTAATCAAAATCGACAAACCTGCATAGTATAGAGTAATACTATAGCAGGAGGGGATGACGTTGGCTGAAGAGAATAAGAATTTTGTGATTGCAGAAGAAAATTGGTCCCTCCACCGAAAAGGATATGACGACCAGAAGCGCCATCAGGAAAAAGTTCAGGAGGCCATGAAAAATCAACTCCCTGATTTGATTACCGAAGAAAATATCATCATGTCAAAAGGGAAGCATGTTGTTAAAATTCCGATTCGTTCCTTGGATGAGTATAAGATAAGGTACAATCATGACAAGAATAAGCATGTCGGGCAAGGTGATGGAGACAGTCAAGTTGGTGATGTGGTGGCAAGAGATGGTTCCGCAGATAAAGGTGCTGGTAAAGGTCAAGGAGCCGGCGACCAGGCAGGCGAGGATTATTATGAAGCAGAAGTAAGCCTTGCTGAACTGGAAGAAGCGCTATTCAGCGAGCTGAAGCTTCCGAATCTGGAAGAAAAGGAAAAAGATAATATTGTGACAACCGATATAGAGTTCAGTGATGTCAGGAAAATCGGGCTGACAGGTAACATTGACAAAAGACGTACGATGCTCGAGGCTTTCAAACGCAATGCCATGAAGGGAACATCGTCTTTTGCACCGATTTACCCGGAGGATGTCCGTTATAAAACATGGAATGATGTCGTAAAACCGGAGTCAAAAGCAGTGGTTATCGCGATGATGGATACGAGTGGCTCCATGGGACTTTGGGAAAAATATATGGCCAGGAGTTTCTTTTTCTGGATGAACCGCTTCTTGAAATCGAAATATGAGACGGTAGATATAGAATTCATTGCCCACCATACCGAAGCCAAAGTCGTAAGCGAAGACGATTTTTTCTCAAAAGGTGAAAGCGGCGGTACCATATGTTCTTCTGCCTATCGGAAAGCGCTTGAATTGATTGATGAAAAATATTCACCATCTCGCTATAATATATATCCTTTCCATTTTTCAGACGGTGACAATCTGACATCTGATAACAAACGCTGCCTGCAGATGATTGAGCAATTGGTGAAAGTATCGAGTCTGTTCGGCTATGGCGAAGTCAACCAGTATAATCGTCATTCGAGCCTGATGCAGGTATATAAAAAGATTGAACATCCGAAATTCCGTTATTATGTTCTTAGAAAGAAAGCTGACGTGCTTTATGCAATGCAGAAGTTTTTGAGTGAAGAAGGTAAAGAAGAAGATAAATTACCCGTATGAACCAGCTCAACTCTGAGCTGGTTTTTTTCTTTTTATATAAGCATTACAAAACTAGAAGCCTCCAGATAGCTTTTGAAGCAATCTTTAGAAAGCTTCCCAGGCTTAGCCTAAGAATGTCGGGGGCTTCCAGCTGATATCAAAGTTCAATTTTTTCAAAAATATAGGATGAGAAGTTATAATTATTAGTAGTCGTAATTTATGAAGGACGTGGTCGATTGATACAAGAGATTCTTGAATCCAACCAATTCATCTTTTTGATGGCATTATTATTGATTATCAGTGTCATTGTCACCAAATTCTCCTCAAGGCTTGGCGTTCCATCCCTTGTTTTATTTATTATTGTAGGAATGGTGGTTGGCTCAGACGGATTGAAAATTATTTATTTTGATAATGCAGAAGTTGCTCAGATAGTCGGAGTCATCGCGCTTGTCATCATACTTTTTGAAGGTGGTATGCTCACAAAATGGGATTCTATCAAGCCAGTGGTATCTCCTTCTGTTACGCTGGCCTCCCTTGGTGTGCTGTTAACTTCCGGGATTGTTGCTCTATTTGCGAAATTAGTTCTGGATATTTCCTGGATGGAGGCGTTCTTGATTGGGTCCATTGTCGGTTCTACCGATGCTGCAGCAGTTTTTGCAGTTCTAAAAGGTAAAAACATCCGCAACAAACTGGAATCTACGCTTGAAGCAGAGTCAGGCACAAACGATCCTATGGCAGTTTTCCTGACGATAACATTCATTCAGCTCTTAACAGGAGATGCTACGAATATATGGGCCTTGATCGGCAGCTTCTTTTGGCAAATGGGCGCCGGACTTGTAGTTGGTCTGTTGCTTGGGTATATAGGAAGCATGTCATTGAATCGGATTAATCTGGACTCAAGCGGTCTTTATCCATTATTCGCACTAGCCTTTGCGCTTATGTCCTATAGTATCGCTTCTTTATTTCAGGCAAGTGGTTTGCTGGCAGTATACATAACTGCAGTAGTGATAGGCAATGCGGAGCTTGCTTACCGTTATTCGATTTTACGTTTTAATGAAGGCTTCGGATGGATGGCACAAATTCTTATGTTCATCATCCTTGGTTTGTTCGTATTCCCATCTGACGTGTTTACGATCGAACTTATGGGAAAAGGTCTGCTTCTGTCCTTTGCCCTAATGTTCGTTGCCAGACCGATTGCTACTTATATCAGCTTAATATTTTTTAAATTTACCAATAAAGAAAAGGTTTTTCTTTCCTGGGCTGGTTTGCGTGGTGCTGTTCCGATCGTTCTGGCTATCTTTCCAATGCTTGCAGGAATTGAAAATAGCCAGATCTTTTTTAATATGGTCTTTTTCATTGTCTTATTGTCAGCACTCATTCAGGGTTCATCCATCACCTGGCTGGCGGAGAAGCTGCACCTTGTATCGGACAAAACGGTCAACCCGATTCATTCCCTTGAAGTGATTTCGATTGGGAAGGCGAATGTGGAAATGCTGGAATATGAGGTTACCGAAAACAACTACATCGTAGGTGAAACACTTGAGAATCTTGATTTTCCTGATAAGGCATTAATCAATGCGATTATTCGCGATGGTGATCTAATCACTCCATATGGCCAGACCGAAATCCATGCAGGAGATACACTTTATGTAACAGTAAGTAAAGGGGCGAAAAAGAAAGTACAGAATCTGCTGAGAGCAGTAAAAGGCACGGATGAAGAGGTGGGGGACAATAACGAGAAAAGCCGAGCTTAACCAGCTCGGCTTTTCTCGTAGCAGCTATGATATTTTTGGTGAATCGCTATGATATGAACATTACATGCTTTATTATAATGAACAGAAGTGGATTTGTAAACCTTTTCTAAGAAAAACATGCTTATATTTCCAATGTTTTCATTCGACATAAATTTATCAGCTGCAACTGAAGGTATTTTTATCCCTTCAAGGGAATAGTATAGAAACCAGAGATGCAACGAATATTGTCGATTCAACATAAATTAATAATTGTTAAAGAACGCTTACTTATTCTATAATGGAAAAACGTATGAACGGAAGGAGAGTCGGTCAAAATGGATAAGCAAATCGGCTTTATTGGCTGTGGCAATATGGCGACAGCTATGATCCAGGGAATGCTTGCTAACGGAATCGTAAAACCTGGACAAATTGCAGCTACCGCTGTCACAGATGAAACCATCGATGATGCTGCTGAAAAATACGAGATCGATACTACTCATGACAACAAGCAGGTTGCCAGTGAGAGCGATATTTTATTTTTGGCTATCAAACCTTATTTGTACGAAGGTATCATTCAGGAAATACGCTCGTATGTGAAAGAGGATGCTGTCATCATTACAATTGCAGCAGGTATAACTTTGGATAAAATGAAAAATTCCTTTGATCATAAAGTCAAAGTGGTGCGTTCAATGCCGAATACTCCATCACTCGTCGGGGAGGGTATGAGTGTCCTTTGCCCGAATGATTTCGTTGAAGAAGACGAAATGGAAGAAGTGATAAGAATCTTCGAAAGCTTCGGTAAAGCGGAAATCATAAAAGAAGAACTGATGGATGCAATTCCTGCTATCAGTGGTTCTGCTCCGGCATATGTGTATATGTTCATTGAAGCGATGGCAGATGCCGCTGTCCAACAAAAGATTCCCCGGCAGCAAGCGTACAAGCTTGCATCCCAAGCTGTGCTGGGAGCAGCGAAAATGGTGCTTGAAACTGGTGAACATCCAGGTAAGCTGAAAGATGATGTATGTACCCCGGGAGGGTCAACGATTGAAGCGGTGACCACACTCGAAAGTGAGAACTTCCGTAATGCAGTTATTAAGGCCATGGATGCCTGTACAAAAAGAGCGAGAGCATTGTCGAATGAATGACCGATTAAGCAAGTAACGGGTTATTTTACCATGGTAAGGAAATCCAAAGGGTCGCCAGCTTCCGGTGACCAAAAATAGCATAAGAAAAATAGGGCTTTCTTTACAGGTTGAGCACTCCATTAAATTGGAGTGCTTTTTAATTTGTACCGAAATTAAAAATGGACAATAAATGAACATATCGGGACCGTCTGAATGAGTCTTGTCTTAAGCTTGTCGGGGGTGGACGAGGCGCTTACGCTTTAGTCTCATCCAGCTTCAGCGCCTACCCCCTCGAGGTTTTAAGTCAATCCTCTCTGTGACAAAGCCCGTCACGGCGAGTCTTTTCTTAAGCTTGTCGGGGGTGACCAAGGCACTTACGCTTTAGTTCTTGCAAAAGATTTTTCCAAAATAGAGTAAATCGACCAATTACGCTCATACTAAGAAACACTACGTTTACAGGGGCGGTGAGTGCCATGGGCTTTTTCAGAAAAATTTTCCAGACTGGTGAAGGACAACAAGAAAAGGCATCCGGTCCTTCTGTGAAGGAGCCTCAGCAGCCGAGTTTTTTAAAACTGTCTGCAAATATCGACTATCTGACTAAAGCATTAAAAAATAGCAGCGATTTAAAGGTTAGAATCTTGAATGATGGCAAAGCCGCTCTTCTGTACTATGAGTCCCTTGCGGATCAGGAAAAGCTTCAGAAGAAAATTTTCTCTCAAATTGAATCAGGGAGATGGGAGGAGGTTCTTGACCTCCCTCATGGCAAGCATACGGAAAATCTTGAAGAGGCACTGAAAACGCTTCTTACCGGTCATGCAGTGTATGTCCAGGAGGGAAGTACGACACTCACGCAATTTGAAGTTACCTCCCAATTCAATCGTTCAGTAGAGGAACCTATAAACGAGAGAGTTGTACGTGGGTCCCATGAAGGTTTTGTAGAAAACGTCATGATAAATATCAATTTAATCAGGAAGCGGCTGATGCATCGTGATTTGACCTTCCAATATTTCAGGGTTGGAAAAAAAACCAATACGAATATAGTCCTTGCATTTATGGATGGTATAGCAGACCCAAACATTATCGAACAAGTGACAAATCGAATTAAATCCGTGACCTCAGATGCCATTTTCAGTCCGGGATACATGGAAGAATTCATTGAAGATGCACCTTTTTCACCGTTTCCGCAGATGATGAGTACTGAACGACCTGACCGGGCTGTTGCTAATCTTATGGATGGGCGTGTTCTTCTCATGGCTGAAGGAAGCCCTACTGCCTTGGTTTTACCTGTAACTTTTTTTATGTTCTATCAGTCTCCGGATGATTATAATTCCAGATGGATCTCAGGTACATTCATCCGGCTTATCCGGCTGATGAGTTTTATCATCGCTATCGGATTACCGGCATTCTATATTGCCATAATCGGTTTTCATTATGAAGTGTTACCTGATGATTTGATATTGCCTGTTAAAGGCTCGATAAACGAAATCGCTTATCCGCCAATTGTTGAAGCCCTGATCATGGTAATTATTGTGGAACTTATCCGTGAATCAGGGATCAGACTGCCTCAGCCGATTGGGCAGACCATCGGTATTGTCGGTGGTCTCGTTATTGGTGATGCTGTAGTGCAGGCTGGTTTGATTTCTAATTTGATGGTAATCGTTGTAGCATTGACTGCCATTGCGTCTTTTGTGGTGCCGTCCTATGAGTTGAGTACGACCTTAAGAATACTAACGTTTCCACTGATATTTTTTGCAGGAACACTTGGGTTTGTGGGAATCGTGTTCGGTATGCTCTTCATCTTGATTCATCTCTGCAAACTGGAATCCTTTGGAACTCCTTACTTTGCTCCAGTTGCTCCATTACGGATTAAGGACTTAAAAGACACTTTCGTCCGGTTGCCATTATTCTGGCTTGATAAGAGACCAAAAGATGCAAAACCTGTGAAATCAAAAGCTATAGGGGAATCAAGGGAGTGGACGAAAATTGAAAGACAGCAGAAGAGGAAATAATTCTCAACCACGAACTAATACCAGTCGGCCAAACGGTAATCAGAAAAATCAAAAGAAACAGAAACTCTCCCGCAGGCAATTCTTCTTCGTTATTATTCAGACCCAGATCGGGGTAGGGATTTTATCCCTGCCCTATGATTTGCATAAAGCTGCCGGAAAGGACGGTTGGATTTCTCTCATTGGGGCGGGGCTAGTTATTGCAGTGCTGCTTATTTTAATCTGGCTGCTTGCTAAGCGGTTTCCCGACAAGCATCTATTTGATTATATAGGAATTTTGTTAGGAAAATTCCTTGGGAAATGTGTATCCTTAATGTACTCTGTTTATTTTATCTTTGTGGCGTCACTGGTGCTTATACTCTATGTTCGGATGATCAACATCTGGATCTTACCGTTGACACCTCGGTCTGTGCTGATCGTTCTCATGATTCTTGCCGGTCTTTATATAGCTTCCAGTTCCATTACAGTACTTGCTCGAGTTTATACGATCTTATCCGTGCTGTTGGTATTTCTGATCATAGGGTTCAGTTACGTATTGAGAGAAATACAGCTGATTTATTTGTTTCCGATAGGCACGGAAGGCATTATGAAAATCTTACAAGGTATGAATGCTGGGGCTATTTCTTTTCTGGGTTTTGTAGTTATATTACTGGTTTACCCAGTCGTTAAAGGAACGGATAAAGAAAAACTGTGGACGATAATGACTGCACATGGATTTGTTTTATTTTTTTACCTTTTCACGGTTTTTATCAGTTTTACATTTTTTGGATCGGAAGAGCTGAAGTTAGTGCCTGCACCACTTTTATACATGTTAAAGGCCTTTGAATTTACGGTGGTAAGCAGGATTGACTTGTTTTTCCTTTCCATATGGATAGTTTCGGTCACTACCTCATTTACAAGCTATCTCTACATGTCCGGAATAGGTTTCAGCTCGCTGTTTAATGCGAAAAGGCAGCTTCCGGCACTTATTGTTTCAGCCTTTCTTATTTTATTTGTGACATTTTTACCTGGGAATGAGGAGGAATCGATTATAAAGTTTAGCACCTGGATTTCCCGAGGGGGATATCTCTTTTCCGGTATTCTTCCTATTTTCATTTTAATCATTGCCTGGGTCAGAAAAAAGAAGGAACAAGGAAGTGAAAGCTCATGTTAAAAAAGGGGTGGCTTGTGATAATATGCATCATCCTATTAACGGGCTGTTGGGATCAACGAAATTTTAAAAACGTGAAACTCGTTCTGACGGCAGGGTTTGATCTGATGGAAGATGGACAAATCAATACGACCGTTTCGCTTCCGACAATTCTCAGAAGCAGTGACGGGGCCGGACAGGAGCGAATCCAGGTAGTTTCTGCCATTGGTCGTACTCCAAGGGATACCAGGGATAAAATAGACCGGAAAATATCCAATTCCTTTGCTGCATCAAAGCTTGAAGTTCTTTTAGTAGGAGAAGAGCTGGCAAAGCAGGATCTTTATCCACCTCTTGATGTCTTCTATCGTGATCCTCGAAGTAATTTAAATGCAAAAATCGCTGTCGTTAAAGGGGAAGCATCGGAAGCTATCCGATTGAAAATTGAGCAGGAATCAAGAATTAGCAAATATCTTGGTGGACTATTACAAGCAATGGAAAATACTACTCATTCTCCAGGCGAAAATCTACAGTTGATTTGTGCGGAGATGTTTGAGCCTGGGCAGGATTTTGTCCTGCCACTACTTCGAGTAAATGAGGAGGCAAGTTTAATTGAGTATGATGGGCTTGCCTTGTTCAATGAAAGATCTTATACAGGGAAAGATTTAGATCAGGAAGAAGCAGTTTTAATGATGCTGTTAAACGGTCAGAAGGGTAAAACAGCCAGAATGACTTTCAAAGTCCGAGAAGATGGAAAACAACGAATTATGAACTATGCAACTATCCACGTGTATAGATCAAATAGCAGGATCAATGTGACTACTTCAGGTTCTAATGTAACTGCTGACATTAAGCTGCATATGCGGGTGGATGTCATCGAATACCCTAAAAACCATTTGGAAACTGTAAAAGAGGTAAAGAAAATAAAGAAAGAACTCAAAAAACAGCTGACCCAAAAATCTGAAGAAATTTTCGCCAAGCTCAAGGATACAAATAGTGATGTATTCGGAATCGGACGTAGGGTTGCCGCCTATTATCCAGATGTATGGAAGCAGCTTGATAAAAAGAATTATCTGGAAAATGTAACTTTCAATCCTGACATTGAAATTGTCATTCAGCAGCATGGCATTATCAATTAAATGAAAAATGGTTTTTATGAAACTTTTCCACTACCTTTTTCGTCTAAATAACTAAATAGAAGATGTTCAAGCCAGGATTTGGTGCTTCATTATGTACCGTTTGACTGGTTCTATGGAGTATCATACAGACTGTAAACGCTACTCTTTTAAGCAAGTGTTTCATTACAAGAGATCAACTGAAAGCCTGCCAAAATAGGATAGGAATGAAGTCGATCGTTCCATTGTAAACTGAAAAGCAGCTCCCCACCGCCTTACCAGCTTAATTTTATGGTAGGGCGTTTTTTTATTTATCAATTTTTACATGAAAAGGGATGAATGAGGAAAACTATATTGGTAAGCAAACATGAGGGAGCGAGTATATAGTGAACAAATGGTTATTTGCAGGGGTCTTCATGCTATTTTGTTGTTTAGGAGTACAGGTCGACGATACGGTAAGCGCCCAACGGACTGACGTCTATATCGTTAAAAAAGGGGACACTCTCTGGAAAATTTCCCGCCGTTATCAGATTGGTTTATCAGAAATCATCGATGCTAACAGGCATTTCAGTAATCCTGATTTGATTTACCCAGGGGATAGAGTGACGATACCGTTGAAACGACAAACCAAGTCAGTAGAACAGCAGGTTATCGATCTAACGAACAGAGAACGGACACAGAGAGGATTGCCCGCTCTTCGTGAAGACTGGCAGCTTTCCAGGGTAGCTCGCTACAAGTCGCGAGATATGGCACAAAGAAATTACTTTTCCCATCATTCACCGACGTATGGTTCTCCATTTACGATGATGAGAGATTTCAATATTTCCTACAGACGTGCGGCTGAAAATATTGCAGCGGGCCAGCGTACCCCTCAAGAAGTCGTCAACGGATGGATGAATAGTCCGGGTCACCGAAAAAACATACTAAATGGTAATATGACCCATATAGGAGTTGGCTATGCGGAAGGTGGCAGCTACGGCACATACTGGACACAAATGTTTATCCAAAAAAGATAACAGGAAGGAGGGCTGCTCCAGCAAGGATTTAGGAGCAGCTTTTCTATTTTTGGAGGTCTTAAGAATTTTGTTCTTAAATTTTTTGGAAGTTGCGGCTTTATTTCTAGGTAAAACGGGAAGGGTTACTAAGAGATTATTACTAATTTGTCGAAGAATTTGCTTGCATGACGTCTGACAACCTGTTAAACTCCTATATGGAAATAGGTATGAAAGCATTTTCATACTTGGCCTTTTTTTGGTTGACGGCTAACTTTTAAGGGAGGAAATAATGTGGATATACTTTTAGGTATTTTGGCAGTCATAGTGATTTTGGGTATATCATTTTTGTTGTCGAACGATAAAAAGAACATCAATTACCGTGGAATAGGAATCATGCTGGTTCTGCAGCTCCTGACTACCTGGTTCATGTTCAACACGGAGATCGGAAGAATTATTATAGAGGCGATTTCTGCCGGGTTTAATAAGTTAATTGAATTCGGTTCTGCCGGTGTAAATTTTGTTCTTGGAGGAATCGCTGTTGATGAGGGCGGAAGTGTCTTCTTTTTCAATGTCCTGCTATTGATCATTTTCTTCGCAACGATTTTATCTGTACTTACTTATTTAAAAATCCTGCCGTTTATTATCAAATATATCGGTTTTGGCCTTTCATATATTACAGGATTACCGAAAGTTGAATCTTTCAATGCTGTAAACAGTATCTTCTTTGGCCAATCTGAAGCCCTTCTTGCCATTCAGTCACAGTTCAGAAGGCTGAATGACAACCGTCTGTATATCGTAAGTGCTTCGGCAATGGGTTCCGTATCAGCTTCAATCGTCGGGGCTTATATCGGAATGCTTCCGGCAAAATACATTCTGGTCGCACTGCCTTTGAACATGTTCAGTGCATTGATTGTGGCTTCTTTGATTGCTCCTGTTAAAGTGGACAAAGAAGAAGATGTTGTTGACATCAAAGACGTTTCCAATGCAAACAGCTTTTTTGAAGCAATGGGAAATGGTGCGCTCGATGGGGGCCGAATCGCATTGATCGTTGCAACTATGCTGATTGCCTTCATTGCGTCACTAGAATTAGCAAACTGGGTTTTCGCAGCGATATTTAACGGCTTTACATTACAGGAAGCCCTGGGGTATGTTATTGCACCGCTTGCCTTCCTGATGGGGATTCCTGCCTCTGAAATCGTTGAAGCAGGAGCCATCATGGGTACGAAAATCGTAACAAACGAATTCGTTGCGATGCTTGAATTCCAAACCATGCTTGATTCTGTATCTGAAAAAACAGTAGGTATCGTAACTGTTTTCCTTACAAGTTTTGCAAATTTCTCTTCTATTGGTATCATCGCTGGGACAGTTCAGGGGATCGACCCTGCAAAAGGTGGAAAAGTCTCAGGCTTTGGTATGAAACTTCTGATTGGTGCAACACTTGGATCAGCCTTATCTGCAACCATTGCTGGTCTATTTCTATAAAGGTCTGAAAGAGACGTTATCCTGATTTCAGGATGACGTCTTTTTTCTGGCAGGGCAATTATAAAAATGGATGGTCGTGAATGCCCTTTTTGGCTTAAGCCGACTCTCTCTGTGAAAAAGTAAGGCACGGCTAGTATTAAGCTTGTCGGGAATGAACAGGCGCTTCCGCTTTTGTTCGTAATTATTAAGGCTTTCCTTTGCGGGCTTGCACTACTTGAAAGTTTCACCAGTTCCTTTAAGAGGTAAAGTAACTAGGAGTGAAATTTAATAAAGGAGTGGGAACATGGTTCAGGATTATAAAGTGTTCATCAACGGAAATTGGATTCAGACAGACGACAAAATTGATGTTGTAAATAAATATACCCAGCAAACTTATGTGAAAATAGCAAAAGCAGGTGAAAAGGAAGTCGACGAAGCAACGGAAGCTGCGCAATCTGCTTTTAAAGATAAGCAAATGCCACCCTATAAGCGCTATCAAATTCTAAAAAGAGTGAGCGAGCTGTTGCAAGAAAACAAAGATACCCTTGCGGAGAATTTATCCATCGAAGCCGGTAAGCCCCTTAAGCAAGCCCGAACAGAAGTTGACCGTGCTACCCAAACATTTGAGCTTTCTGCTGAAGAAGCAAAACGGATTCATGGAGAAGGAGTACCTGTAGACGCGGCTCCTGGTTCTGAAAACAGAATGGCTTATACGCTAAAGGTGCCAGTCGGAGTCATCGGTGCAATTACGCCATTCAATTTTCCGATTAACCTTGTCGCACATAAAATTGCCCCAGCTATTGCTGCCGGGAACGCTGTAGTACTGAAACCAGCAAGTAAAACACCAGTCTCCGCCTTAAAGCTTGCGGAATTATTCCAGGAAGCTGGCCTTCCTGATGGCTTCTTGAATGTAATTGTCGGGTCTGGTTCTGAAGTTGGGCAACAAATGATGGAAGATAAACGTATCAACGCCTATACGTTCACTGGAAGTGCGGAGATAGGCTTGAAACTGAAACAGAATACCGGACTTAATAAGCTCATTCTTGAGTTGGGCAACAATTCACCAGTGATTGTGGATAAAGAAGCCGACATTGATAAAGCTGCAGACAACATTGCCCAAAAGAGTTTCGCTTTTGCCGGACAAGTATGCATTTCTGTACAGCGGATTTACGTACATGAAGATGTAAAGGATGAATTTCAGGAAAAATTAGTCCATGCTGTTAAAGGACTTAAGGTGGGCGACCCGATGGATCCTGAAACGGACGTTGGCCCAATGATCAGTGAAGAGGAAGCTGAGCGGGCAGAGGAATGGGTAAATGAAGCTGTTCACCATGGCGCCGAAGTAATAGAAGGTGCTAAGCGTGAAGGCGCGCTGCTTCACCCTACACTTCTTACCAATGTGGAAAAGAATATGAAAGTGGTATGCGAGGAAGTATTTGCCCCAGTAGCGACGATTATTCCATTCTCCGATTTGAAAAACTGCATAGATGAATTGAATGAGTCACGCTACGGTCTTCAAGGCGGCATTTTCACGAAAAATCTAGAGACTGCCTTCTATGCAGCTAGACATGTGGAAGTCGGCGGTTTGATGATCAATGATTCTTCCCAGTACCGGGTTGATCTAATGCCATATGGCGGAGTCAAAAACAGCGGCTGGGGAAAAGAAGGACCAAAATATGTCATAGAGGATTTGACTGAGGAACGTCTGGTTGTTTTCAATCTCGATTCAGAGAAATAAATTTTAAGAGATTTCAGGAAAAATTCAGACCAACTGATGTAAAGAATTTCTAGCACAGCCAATATCGGAAGACTCGTGTGGGTACACCACGGACCAAAAATCCTGGAAGTAAACTAAGACCGTGTCCATGGAAAGCGCAGTAAAACAGGTGAAGCGGTTATGATGTCTTAACTACACCCGGACATATAAATGTTCGGGTTAGAATTTTTGCTATTTAGGAAATTACAAAAGTGGATGTTGGGAAAAGAGATTTCATCCAGCTGCAGCGCCTCCCCCCTCGAGGTCTTAAGCCGACCCTCTCTGTGACAAAGCCCGTCACGACGAGGCTCTTCTTAAGCTTGTCGGGGGTGACCAAGGCGCTTGTGCTTTTGTTTCATCCAGCTCTAGCGCCTACCCCCTCGAGGTCTTAAGCCGATCCTCTCTGTGACAAAACCCGTCACGGCGAGGCTCTTCTTAAGCTTGTCGCGGGTGGACAAGGCGCTTGCGCTTTTGTTCTTACAGCCCCCTAATTATTTTGCTTTTTTTCGTACATATATTAGAGGTATTTCTGATACAATTCACATAGATGACAAGTTCGAGTTAGAGGAACATGGAGAAAGGACGTTAGCACATGAGCAGTAAAAGGATTTTATTCACTGGTGGCGGGACAGCGGGGCATGTGATTGTCAATTTAGCGCTGATTCCTGAATTCCTGTCACAGGGTTATGAAGTAGATTATATCGGTTCCCATGCTGGGATTGAACGCCAGCTGATCGAGTCGATGGATGGTGTGCATTATCATGCCATTTCAACGGGAAAATTGCGCCGTTACATGTCAAAAGAGAATTTGAAAGATCCTTTTAAGGTGTTGAAAGGTACTATAGAGGCATGGAATATTATCCGTAAGAAAAAGCCGGGTGTTGTCTTTTCTAAAGGCGGGTTTGTTTCCGTTCCAGTTGTTGCGGCTGCATGGATGAACCGCGTACCGGCGATCATCCATGAATCGGATTACACCCCAGGCCTTGCTAATAAACTGGCAATTCCATTTGCCCAAAAAATACTGGCTACGTTTCCGGAAACGATGAAATACCTGCCTGAGGGGAAAAAAGAGTACCTAGGAGCAGTTATCCGTGAAGAACTGTTTACCGGGGATAAAGCAGAAGGGCTTTCCCTTTGCAATTTTAAGAACACAAAACCAGTGCTCATGGTAATGGGAGGAAGCACGGGGTCAAGGAAAATCAATGAGTCTATCCGAGGGCAGTTGGATACCCTGCTGCCTAAACTGCAGATCATTCATATCTGCGGAAAAGGAAATATTGATTCTTCAATAGACAGAACGGGTTACGTCCAGTTCGAATACGTAACCGACGAACTAAAAGATTTATTAGCAGCGACTGATTACATTGTTTCCCGGGCAGGTTCAAATGCAATTTTTGAATTTTTGGCACTCAGGAAGCCGATGCTGTTGATTCCTTTATCAAAACATGCCAGCCGCGGAGACCAGATTTTGAATGCGGACTCGTTCGTAGCACAGGGATTTGCCAGAAAACTCGAGGAAGAAGAGTTAACGGAGGAATCACTATTCCGTGAAATCGCAGCGCTTATGAACGAAAAATCAAAGATTCTGAAAAACATGGAGAACTATCAAAGCCAAGAAGTGAAGGACCGTGTCGTAGAACTGCTTCAAGCTCATGAAAAATAAATAACTGCGAAACTGTCTGCCGTGTGAAATCCGGCAGACTTTTCTTTTATCCAGCATTTTTAGCTATAATGGAAATAGACAAATCCCCTGGAGGTAAATGACATGAAACATATCTTGTGCCATTATTGTAAAAAAGAAATCAAAGATAGGGATGAACTTGTGACTGCATCCAATTGGTTCAGGTTGAGACCATTCCATTATGTATGCTTTCAAAAAAAAGAAAGTGAGACCAGCCTTTCGATAAAATCATGGAAGCCGGTCAATGGTACAACAGGTAATATCAGCGCAGCATTAATGCTGCTGCTCGCCCTATGGATGCTTTTCACTGATTCACTCGGCGCTGTAGGAGACCTGATCGGTATCATAGCGATATATCCAGTCGGACTCCGGCTGTTATCGCTGATGTTCATAGAGCTTACCCTCCCTAAGATCAGCCCGGATAAAACCAGGTGACAGCTACCAAAGCAGGCTCCACGTGCAAAACCCCCTGGTATAATGCCGATAATCGAGAAAATTACTAAACAGCCCTGATTCATTATTAAATCCCTTCCAGTATGTTTTTTGAAAATTAGCAAAAAAGATTGTTTTAGGTGAGTGGGTTATGGTATCGTAGTAATGTTGCTTTGAAAAACCGCAGTGCATCTACGTCATTCCATTTTTTTATGGAAGGGAGAATGACTGATGGAGAACCATCCGGATTATTCACAGGAATTGGAACGTCTTGATTTTACGAAGGCTTACATGGACACAGTGATTGCCGCTCAGGAAGTGGACCAGGAAGCTTTAAAGAAAAAACAGGAAGAGACTCTCGGAAAGCTTGATTTTAAAGACAGCAGTCTCCGATACCAGGAAATGCTGACCCACTCCAGTTTCATGAAGATGTCGAAGGAACAGCTAGAGAACCTCAAACGCCTCCGTAAGAAGCCATATTTTGCCCGCATCAACTTTCAGAGAAAAGAAAAACCGGAAGAAGAAGTTTTTTATATTGGAAAAGTATCCTTGTTCGATCGTGAAACGCAGTTACCGATTATCCTTGATTGGCGTTCTCCGCTTGCACATGTCTATTATGAGGGCAGACTTGGAGAAATCAGCTACGAAGCCCACGGCGAGTGGTATGAAGGCAACGTAAGCTTGAAGAGGCAATACCAGATCGAAGATGGAAAATTGAAAGATTTTCGTGATGTTGACTTAACCACAAAGGACGAGCTGCTGCAGGAATCACTGGCACAAAATGCCGACAGCCGGCTAAGTGAAATTGTGTCCACCATCCAGGAAGAACAAAATCAGGTGATTCGCGCAGATCTCAGAAAACCGATCATCGTTCAGGGTGCTGCCGGAAGTGGGAAGACGACCATTGCCCTGCATCGAATTTCTTACTTTCTTTATACAATGAAAGATATCTTCAAACCGGAAGAAATGCTGATCCTTGCCCCAAACAGATTATTTATTCAGTATATATCCGAGGTATTGCCTGAACTCGGTGTTCACCGCGCAAAACAGACCACTTATGCAGATTTTGTGTACGAGGTCACGAAAGTGAAAGGCAGATTGATAACCCAGCATGAGAGTCTGACATCCATTATCGAAAGCACATCCAGAGATAATCAGTTAGAAATGTGGATGGCAGAATTCAAAGGATCTCCAGCCTACAAACAAGCTATGGATAAATATTTACAGCTCGTTAAAAAAGATTTTTTGATCGATAAAGATTTTATGGTTGCGGATTTCAAAATAAAAAGCGGACAGAACATCAAACGGTTATTTTTAGAAGACTATCATTATTTCCCCTACAAGATTAGAGTCCAAAAAATCAAAGCTATTTTACAAAGTGAATTAAGAAGAAAGAAGAAGGTCATGCTTAAAAAGGTGAAAGATAAGTATGATCAGGCGCTTGACCGCGCCTTATTCGATATGAAAGATCCAGACCAGCGCAAGGTCCGGGTCAGTTTTTTGATGGATAAAAAGCAGGAAAAGCTTGCACGGATTGAGAAAGAATCCAAAACTGCAGTAGCTAAATATATGAAACAATACCCGAGCCCAAAGCTGTTCAATGTATATCTTCGCTTATTCGAAAACAAAGAAGTATTTGAGCAGATCTTCAAGGAGTCAGAGATCGATAACAGCCATAAAGTATATTTAAGAGAATTCACCCGTAAGTATCTTCACAAAAAAAAGATTCAGTCTGAGGATCTTGCAGCGTTGTTATACCTCCATACCTTCTTGTTCGGTGTTAATAAAGACAATCAGGCGAAGAAGGTAGTCATCGATGAGGCGCAGGATTACAGCTATTTCGAAATATACAGTTTACGGAGAGCTTTTCAAACCGAGCTCTTTACCATAGTGGGAGATCTGGCACAGGGGATTTATGGATACCGGGGTCTGAAAAATTGGGAGACTTTAAAAGCGGATATTTTTCGAGAACCAAGCTATCTTACCTTGCAGAAAACGTATCGAACCACAACAGAAATAATGCATCTTGCAAATCAGCTGCTTGCACTGATGAAAGATGATTTACCTCTTGCTGAACCAGTAGTTCGAAGGGGAGAAAAGCCATCTTTCCTGCGAAAGACAGACAGGTGGGCAGATGAATTTAAAAATGTAGTCAATACGGAAATGAAAAATGAGATGAGAAGCTTTGCAATAGTAACCAAAACGATGGAAGAGGCAAAAAGAGTCCATAAGGAAATTAAAGCCTTGAAAATGGATTTTCTGCTTCTTGATGAAAAGGAAAAGATGAGTAATAAGATGATACTTCCATCATACTTAGCAAAAGGGTTGGAGTTCGATGTCGTCTTTTTAGTAGCTGACCAAAACACATACGAAGAAGAGCAGCTTGATATCAAAATGCTGTATGTGGCCATGACACGACCGCTGCACCGCTTGTATATGATAGGAAAAGCGCCTTCCGATTTTCTGTTAAATCGTATTCAACCAAGCAGTTATCAGACTAGATAACGTGGTAACCGCAACCCATCTTGGTTGCGGTTCTTTTTGCACTTTATGATAGTTTAACTTTGTTAAAGGATTAAAGTATAATTAAAATTAAGGCTTTGGCCATAAGGACTTGGTGTCAAGCCAAGTTTTTCTAATTAGGTTAGAGTCTGAGGTTAGAAGGGTACAAGCCTAGTGTGCAAAATTTTGATTTTGGAAGGAGAGCGATCAGTTTTGAGTTTGACAAGTACCGCTAAGCTTCACAATGATGTAGAAATGCCAAGACTCGGTCTTGGAGTCTATAAAATGGAAGATGGAAAAGAGGTTGTCGAGGCCGTTAAATCAGCTATTGAGCTTGGTTATCGGCACATTGATACCGCTTCTTTTTATGGAAATGAAGAAGGGGTCGGAAAAGCAATCAAAGAAAGTGACATCCCTCGTGAAGACCTGTTTATCACTACAAAAGTTTGGAACGATGAACAAGGGTATGAGAACACGCTTGAGGCATTTGATCGAAGCCTGAATAAACTAGGATTGGATTATATCGATCTGTACCTGATTCATTGGCCGGTACCTGGAAAGTTCACGGACACTTGGAAAGCGTTAGAAAAACTTTATAAAGATGGAAAAGTGAAAGCAATCGGTGTCAGTAACTTCCTTCCACACCACTTAGAAGAACTAATGAAAGATGCGGAAATCACGCCAATGGTCAACCAGATCGAACTTCATCCGGAGTTACACCAACAGCAGACAAGGGAGTTCTGTGCGGCAAATGGAATACAGGTTGAAGCATGGTCACCACTTGCCAAAGGGAAATATTTCGATGCCCCTGTGTTAAAAGAACTTGCCGAAAAATATGAAAAGACTCCTGCCCAAATTATTTTGCGCTGGGATTTCCAAAATGATATTGTGGCCATACCAAAGTCCACCAATAAAGATAGACAACAGCAAAACGCTGATATTTTCGATTTCGAACTGACAGAAGAAGAAATTAAACGTATCGATGAATTGAATCTTGATGAAAAAGGGCGTACTGGCCCTCATCCCGATGAATTTGATTATTAAACAGAAAAAGCACGAGCCTGCATTAGCGGGGCGTGCTTTTTTTCTTTTCTGCGCTATTGAGAGAGTGGCGACAATCTAAGAAAAAACACTTACTCATTTTATGAAAAAATAACTAGGATCTTACATGTTGACAATATACCCCTATAGGTATATCATTGTAATCGTTGATGACATTTCATCAAGCTCAGTTGAATATAATTGACGGCTTCTTCCGTAATAAAAAGGAATAGAGCAGGTACAAACACACATGGCAAATGGGAAGTCATTGCTAATAACTTAAAAAGGAGAGTCGGGGATGATCTACGATAAGAAAATTACCAATAGAATGAAAAGGATAGAAGGACAACTAAGAGGATTGCTGAAAATGCTCGACGAAGAAAAGGAATGCAGGGAAGTCGTTACGCAATTATCGGCGGTAAGAAATGCCCTTGATCGTACTGCTGCACTCATTGTCAGTTCCAACTTAGAACAATGTATCCGTGAGCAGGAGGATAAAGGAGAGAGCTCCGAAGATCTTATTCAAGAAGCTGTCGATTTATTGGTGAGAAGCAGGTAATAATTAATAGTTCTTTATTTTTTTACGTTTTATTATACCCCTACACGTATGTGTATTTAATTATAGGAGGAATTTATATATGACTGAAAAAAAGAAAACTACCATTGTATTGTTTAGTGGAGATTACGACAAAGCTATGGCGGCTTATATCATTGCTAATGGAGCTACTGCCTATGACCATGAGGTAACCATTTTTCACACTTTCTGGGGATTGAATGCTTTGCGTAAAGACGCACTTGTCTCTGTTAAAAAAGGGTTTATGGAAAAGATGTTTGGAAAAATGATGCCTAGAGGTGCAGACAAAATGGAGCTTTCTAAAATGAATTATCTTGGCATGGGACCAAAATTAATTAAAAATGTCATGAAAAAGCACAATGCCATGCCATTACCACAATTGGTTGAGATGGCACAGGAGCAGGATGTAAAACTGATCGCATGTACGATGACCATGGATTTATTAGGCCTTCAAAAAGAAGAACTGCTTAATGGCATTGATTATGCGGGTGTTGCCGCTTATATCGGGGACGCTGAAGAAGGAAACATTAACTTATTCATCTAAATTTTTTTAAATCCCAATATACCCATACCCCTATATCAATAAAGGAGGAAAGGACATGAAGATAACGGCAAATATGATTTTAGATGCAAAAGGGCTGGCATGCCCAATGCCAATCGTTAAAACAAAAAAAGCAATCACTAACTTAGAATCCGGACACGTGGTGGAAGTACAGGCAACAGATAAGGGATCAACTGCTGATTTGAAAGCTTGGGCGGAGAGTACTGGCCATCAGTACCTTGGCACCTTTGAAGAAGGGGATGTACTGAAACATTATTTAAGAAAAGTAAGTGATGAAGAAATAAATGAATCCAATAAGCATGAACAAGTACTGAAACTGAATGAGTTGAAAAGTAAATTTGATTCAGAAGCGCCAATTGACATCCTTGATGTAAGAGAGCCTGCAGAATACGCATTTGGCCATATACCTGGGGCAGTAAATATACCCCTTGGAGAGTTAGAGAATCGTATGAATGAACTTGATAAAGAAAAAGAGCTTCATGTCATTTGCCGTTCCGGCAGCCGGAGTGACTTAGCTGCCCGGAAGCTGGTTAAGAATGGCTTCCGTAACGTTATAAATGTAGTACCAGGTATGGCTGAGTGGGCGGGCCCGACAGATAAAAGCCAATAAATAGGAGGGAAAAATATGGCTAAAACAATTACAACCAGAGAATTGGCGGAGAAAATAGTAAATCAAGAAGAAACGCTTATTTTGGACGTAAGGAATACTGAGCAATTTGAGGATTGGAAAATAGAAGGTGGTAAGGCAGAAATCATTAATGAACCGTATTTCAATCTCCTTGATGGGGTTGAATCTCTGGATGAAAAACTAGACAAAAATCAAGAAGTCATTGTTGTATGTGCCAAAGGCGGGTCTTCTGTAATGGTGGCTGATTTACTTGATGAAGCCGGCTATCAAAATGCTTATAGTCTTGAAGGCGGAATGAAGGCCTGGAGCGAACATCTGGAACCAGTGAAAATCGCTGATTTAAGTGATGGGGGAAGCCTGTATCAGTTCGTACGGCTTGGTAAGGGCTGTCTCTCCTATGTCATTGAGTCCGACGGTGAAGCAGCTATCGTGGATGCCAACAGGATGACTGATATTTATGAAAAGTTCGCCAAAGAACGCGGGACTGCCATCACTCATCTTCTTGATACCCATTTACACGCAGATCATATATCCGGTGGTCGGAAACTAGCAGAAATAGCAGGGGGAACGTATCATCTGCCTCCTAAAGATGCGGAAGAAGTGACGTTTGATTATGCACCTTTGAAAGAAGGTAACGATATCACTGTCGGTAAAACAAAAATCAAAGTCCAGCCTATCTATTCACCAGGGCATACGATTGGCAGTACTTCTTTAATTATTGATGATAAGTATTTGCTTACAGGTGACATCCTGTTTGTTAAATCAATCGGCCGTCCAGACCTTGCTGGTCTAGCAGATGATTGGGTAAAAGATCTCCGTGAAACCCTTTACTCTCGTTACAAAGAGTTATCATATAACCTTACCGTTCTGCCTGCACATTACTCATTTGCAGAAGAGCTGCATGAAAATGGGGAAGTCTCCGCACGATTAGGAGACCTATATGAAAGAAATTCAGGATTACAGGTGGATGATACGGAAGAATTCAAAAAGATGGTAACAGAAAATCTTCCACCACAGCCAAATGCGTATGAAAATATTCGAAAAACCAATCTTGGTAAAATCTCTCCAGATACGGAGGAACAAAAAGAAATGGAAACAGGTCCGAACCGTTGTGCGGTCGAAGGATAAAAAAAGGAGGAGCTTCATTTATGGAAATAGCTAAAGTATTAGACGCAAAAGGGTTGGCATGTCCAATGCCGATTGTAAAAACAAAAAAAGCGATAGGAGATATCAGTTCAGGCGAAGTATTAGAAGTGCATGCTACTGATAAAGGCGCTAAAAGTGATCTGACTGCCTGGGCAAAATCGGGTGGGCACGAACTAATGAAAGATTCTGAAGAAGACGGTGTATTTAAATTCTGGATCAAAAAAGCTTAACGGGTGGCCCACTTTAATGGGCCACTTTTATTAGGGGGAGTTTGATGGACTTTAGTATTTATTTCTTTATTATTATTTTCATGATTGGTTTCGTCGGTTCCTTTTTATCAGGAATGGTAGGGATTGGAGGATCAATCATTAAGTACCCCATGTTATTATATATACCCCCCTTGGTAGGGTTGGCAGGATTCACTGCCCATGAAGTAGCTGGTATCAGCGCCGTTCAAGTGTTATTTGCAACTATTGGCGGGGTATGGGCTTATCGCAAAGGCGGCTATTTAAGTAAAACACTTATTATCTATATGGGGATAAGTATTTTAATAGGAAGCTTTATTGGTGGTTATGGTTCACAATTCATGTCTGATGCTGGTGTCAATCTCGTATATGGATTGCTGGCAACTATTGCTGCAGTTATGATGTTTGTTCCTAAAAATGGCCTTGATGATATTGAATTGGAAAAGGTGACATTCAATAAATGGCTGGCTGCATTACTAGCTTTTCTTGTTGGAATAGGGGCAGGAATTGTTGGAGCCGCTGGTGCGTTTATTCTGGTACCGATCATGCTTCTTGTCCTGAAAATCCCAACGAGAATGACAATTGCCACTTCCCTGGCAATCACTTTCATATCTTCCATCGGTGCAACAACCGGAAAACTATTGACCGGGCAGATTTTGTACCTGCCTGCTGCAGTTATGATTATAGCCAGCCTGATCGCCTCACCACTTGGGGCTAACTTCGGGAAGAAAGTGAATACCAAGCTGTTACAATGGATTCTGGCGTTGTTGATATTAGGGACAGCAATTAAAATCTGGATAGATATAATAGGATAATAATCAAAAAAATCAGGTTGTCGAAAAGTCTCGACAACCTGATTTTTTTTGGTATTTTTCCCAATTCAAATTGATGTTCATCGGTTATTTTTATGGCATCCGTTCCGAACGTGATTTGGAACGACAAATTCTGACCAACGTTGCGTATCGTTGGTTTTTAGGGCTAAACTTAACGGACCAAGTTCCTCATCATTCCACGATCAGTTGGAATCGCCGAACACGTTTTAAAGAGACCGACATCTTTCAGGAAGTCTTCGATGAAATCGTGCTTCAGGCTATGAACCACCGTATGATGGCGGAGAGAGTGCTCTTTACCGACTCCACCCCATTGTCATTTGCGTGGAAAAGAGAAAGTGAAGGAGAGTCTTTTTCTGTTTTAAAGAAATTCCAAAGGGCGAGGACCCTTCCACTCCTGCGGAAGAACGAGGGAGCCGAGATCGCCGAGCGTGGGTTTCGCGAGGAAGCTCGGGCGCTCGTCCGCGGAAAGGGAAGGGTCCTTCGCTCCTGGCGGTAAGAAAAAAAGCTTGCGGAAAAAACAGGGGTTTCTCCACAAGCTGAGGCAGCCAATGAGCTGCCGATTTTATTTTAATGAAAGGGGAAAATGCTGTGAGCCACACGTGTAATTCACATGTTCTTAGTGTCTGTTAGCCAGGCCGACCATTGCATTTTTGTCAGCGCGAAGGGCATTGACAGCACGAAGTCCTTTTGACACTTGAGCGGAGTTTGCAGGTACTGGTGTAGTCGGCGGGAAGCAGGTGATGCCAGTGAAGCAGCTCAGGTCTACTTCGACACATACCCCAGTGCTGAACCAGCCATCAAACAAGAACAAGTCGGAGATGGAGTCTGGTGTTTCGTCACACAAGCTAGGGAACAGCAGCTCAAGTACCGCACAGCAGTCATCCTTGAACTTTTTCACACGGAAGAACGGGGAAGGGATTGGACCAAAGCAGTCGTTATCTCTTCTCACGCCCCATGCGAAGTAAGGGAGTAAGCCGGCGAAAGTATTCTCACAACCGCACAATAGCATGAAAGGTATTGTGTCATTGCCATTTCCAGTTGGGGAAACGAGATCCCTGATGGACAATTCACAAGATCCACTGCGGCAACAGTCATTATTTGCTACAGCTTCCTGAGCGGCAAGAATCTTTCTTACTTTTTCGCAGACACAATTGTCTTTTTTGCATTTACAGCTCATATTCTTTTTACACTCCTTAATTAGATTATTACCCGTAGGTACTAATAGAATATGAGAGCAAAGCGCATATGCATGGGAGTTTGTCTCTGTGCCTTATAAATGTACGGTTGCCCGTGATAGAAACGTCCAGATGAGTTAAATGGGCAAATGGTTGCATTTTACTTTATAAACCTATCGAACACATTCATCGGCTGTTTGTTTTTAACTTCATGAAAAGTACGGAACGGACAGCCTTTTTCGTGAAGACGATCCAATGTATTATGAATGGTAAATATGGATGGGTCACTGATTTCGGGTAATTCTGCCCAATATATGGGCGTTGCTACGCTAGCCTGTTCTCGCCCGCGGGGAGAGTAGGGAGCAATGATTGTTTTCCCTGGAGCATGCTGGATATGATCGACATACAGCCTGCCATGGCGGTTTTTCTTCAACCGTTCTGTTGTAAATGAATCTGGATCATACTGAACCAAGGTTTCAGCAATGATTTCTGTGAATTTTGCTGTTTCTTCATAACTGAGCGTATTTTCGGGCAGTGGCAGGTATACCTGAAGGCCTTTTCCACCTGAAGTTTTTACGAAATGATGGAGACCTAAGTTATTAAATATAGCATGCAGCTGGGTGGCAGCATTTACTGCCATGTCAAAGCTGTTATCATCAGGAGGATCCAGGTCAAAAACTATTTCCGACGGATATTTGCTATTACTTTGTTGGAAAGGAACGTGATACTCGATAGCAGCCTGATTACCAAACCAGGCTAAAGCTTCTACAGAATCTATCAGCTGCGTTTTTTCCTTGGTTGCTTTAATGAAATCTGGAGCATATTCAGGCAGGTGTTTCTGGTAAAATGCCTCCCCCTTCACACCATCGGGAAACCGTATGACAGTAAGGATACGATTGTCCAGGAATGGTTTCATATAGGGATAAACCTCTCGCAAATATCCGATCAGTAATTGTTTTGTCACGCCACTTTCAGGATAAAGCAGTTTATCAAGGTTCGTGTAATTTATTTCAGGCGGCATACTCAACTGCCAGTTAAGTTTATCTCTGGTGCAAGCTTCCACTTCTTGATCCAGCCTGAATGCTGCAAAGGATGGCTCGCGCAGCTCTTTATCGTGGATCCCAAGGCAATGGATATCCATACATATAGCAGGAGGAAGGAGGTAGGTTTGCCCTTGTTTTTCCCCTTGCTCCCTTACGAATTTCCTTAATGTATCCCGGTCTTTATCATCCAGTCCATGTTTACATTTACCAATTGAAAGTAGATTTCCATCATCATACACGGCTATTCCGAAATAATCGTTTGAAGGATGGAAGCTTGTCAATATGCCCGTAAGGGTCCGCCAATTTTTTATTTTCAACCAGTCCGGTCGCTTCCCTTCCCGGTAATGGGAGTGTTTATTCTTGGCGACAATCCCCTCACCCATATGCTCATCCAGCTTACGGAACAATGTTTCATAATTATCAGAGGATTGGACGTAACCCAGTGGTGATTCCATGGAAATTTCCCGTGGAAGGTTCAACGATTGGAATACTTTTACGAGGTTCTTTTTTCTGTGTTGATAAATAGCTTTTTTTGTATCAAGCAGGTCAAATGCAAGAAAGTGTGCAGGTCTGTCACGACTAATCTGCTCAATGCTTTTTTTGCTGCGCATGCGTGAACGTTTTTGCAGCATGGAAAAATTAGCCTGCAGTTCTGTATTTAATATAACCAGCTCTCCATCAAGGCTAAGCGGCAGGAGGTCAGATATTTCATCAGTTTTATCTTCACAAAAAGAGATAATTTCGGGGAATTGATCTGTAAATGAAATCCCGTTTCGGCTAATGAGTTGGATATCGTCTTTTTTCCAATGAAGCAGACAGCGAAAACCATCGTATTTCACTTCATAGAGCCATTCGCGGCCAGAAGGAATTTTTTCAGATAAGATTGGTTTCATAACTTTTTCTGGTTTCTTCAAGGCAGATCACCTCCAATGATTACATTAGTTTGTGAAATCGCCGAGATGCTAAACATAAAACAACCCAGGAAGCACACACTAAGTAAAAAAAGAGGTGGAACGATGCATACGATGTGGAAAGGGACGGTCAGCTTCGGGTTGGTCAATATCCCTATCAAGCTGCATGCAGCTACGGAAAATAAAGACGTCAAACTGCGTCAGCTTCATAAAGAATGCCAGTCGCCAATCAAATATGAGAAGGTGTGCCCGGTCTGCGAACGGGAAGTGGAACAGCAGGAAATTGTGAAGGCATATGAATATGCCAAAAACAAATTTGTCATGCTTGATGAAGAGGAAGTCGCTGAACTGAAAAAGGAAAATACCGATAAATCTGTTGAGATCGTTGACTTTGTAAAATTGGAGGAGATCGATCCGATTTATTTTGAGAGAAGCTATTATTTATCCCCAAATGAAGGGGGATCTAAAGCCTATGTCCTTTTACGGCAGGCCTTACAGGATACTGGAAAAATCGGTGTGGCAAAAATCATGATCCGATCAAAGGAGCAGCTTGCTGTCATACGTGTCTATCAGAATACACTGGTGATGGAAACGATACATTACCCGGATGAAGTGAGGAATACGGTTGATGTTCCGAATGTACCTGAAGAGGAGGAAACTGTTAAAAAGGAATTAGACACGGCGAAGATGTTAATTGACCAGTTAACGACCGAATTTGACCCGGGTAAATACCAGGATGATTACCGGAATGCCTTACTGGAGCTTATCGAGGAACGGAAGAATCAGGACCAGGTGGCGACAGCTAAAGATAAGAAAAAGCCGGATAATGTTACCAATCTGATGGATGCTCTCCAAGCTTCACTGGATAAAGCTAACAAAGGAACAGGCAAAGGAACAGGCAAAGGAAAAACAACAAAAAAGAAAACAACAACATCCAAGAAAAAAGCTTCTACAAATAACAAAACAAAAAAGAACGCATAAAAAAAGGCTGTTTGTCAGTTTATGTACTGTCAAACAGCCTCCATTTTTAAGTGTTATTCATAACCTCGAGTGACTAAATCCAACCGACCAGTTCCTGGGTCGATGACAAGACCATGGACTGGGGTTTTCTTTGGCAGCAATGGATGGTTACGTACCATGTCGACACTGTTTTGAACAGAATCCTCCACACGCTCAAATCCTTGGAGCCAATTCTTGACGTCCACACCAGCATACTCTAGCGTTTCAAAGACTTCATCTTTGACACCCTGCTCTTTCATCTTACTGATCGTTTGTTCACCATTATAATGTTTCATTCCGCAGTCATGGTGTCCAATGATGAAAATCTCATCGGCCTGCAACTCGTAAACAGCAACCATTAGACTGCGCATGACACTTCCAAACGGATGGGTCAGTATTGCCCCGGCATTTTTGACCATTTTAATGTCCCCATTTTTAACATTCAGTGCTCGTGGCAATAGTTCCACAAGTCTTGTGTCCATACAGCTGAGGACAACTATCCGTTTATCAGGGAATTTGTCAGTCTGATAAGGAATGTAACTTTCTTCTTCGACGAATTTCCTGTTCTGTTCCAATACTTCATCTAAATACATCTAATCCCTCCTTGATTCACTAGCTTCATTTTATCAAAAACTATCGAAAATTTGGACTTAGAAGGTGTGTAAATTTTCATTGTCCTAGGAAAGCTATAAATAATTAGCTGCTGAAGGGAAATAACAGAAATGGAATTTAAGGTTATCGACGTATATATCCCATCTCAAAAAAGTGGGGAAGTTTTTGAAAAGCTTCAAGAGTTCGAACAGCAATCCAGTTGGATGACAGAGGAAAAAGAAGGAAGAACCAGGGTACGAATCATAGTCAGCAACCATGAAGTGGAAGATATCTTAAACTACCTTGAAGGCCTTACACATGAGCAAGAAACGGAAACGCTGCTAGTACCTGTCGATGCTTACTTTTCCAAGGATACACTCGATAAGAAAAAAGCAGAGGAAGAAGGCGAAGAAGGAGATGGGGAGGACAGCAGACTATTAAGGGCAAGCCGTCATGAGTTGCTTACAGCTATCGAAGATAATAGTACAATCACACTAAACTATACGATTATGATTGTAGTTTCTGCGATTGTAGCAACAGTCGGCTTTCTTAAGAACAGTGAGGCTGTTGTAATTGCTGCAATGGTCATTGCCCCTTTAATTGGTCCTGTCATCGCAATTGCCTTTGCATCCATTTTAGGTGATTATAGAAGAATCGGAAAAGCAATCACAGTCTTCCTGTTAGGTTTCTTCCTTGTGCTTGGTATTTCCGTATTATTTGGTTATGTATATGGGGTGGAAATAAAGACTGAACAATATTTAGCTCGCACAGAAGTTACCATTCCCGATATATTTTTGGGTATTGCTTCAGGAGTTGCTGGAGCACTGGCTTTTTTGAATCACTTTCCAGGGAACTTGGTTGGAATTATGGTTGCTATAGCATTGCTTCCTCCTACTGTAGCTCTGGGTATTTCGCTCGGTGATGGCGTGTGGAGCCATGCATATGGTTCCATCCTATTAGTACTGCTGAATATGTCATCCATCCTTTTATCAGCAATGATTATATTTTCCCTCAGTGGAATCAGACCGGTAAAATGGGCAGAAGTACAAAAGGCAAACGTTTCCCGTCCGATCTCCATAGTTTTTATCCTTATTCTTCTATCGATTCTTGCTTTTACGATTGTTTTTGGAAACGGAATAGAAGCCACTTGAACGAAAGTTTTCACTTATTTTGAGGATGGTATTGATTAAATTTTTTGAAAACTATATAATTAAATAACCAATAAAGCAAAGGAGGTCACGACGATGAAAAAGCGGATTGCACTTATTGTTGTTGCTGAATCAATTTCATATCGAGCGTGGCCGCGCTGTATTTTGCTTTAACAGTATTTTATATTACGTTGAAAGTTACTTAGGCTGCGTATCACTTCGTGGCCTTTTTATGTGTGTAGAGCATGCGCGAGAGGCGTATGCTCTTTTTTTATACATTGGTAAAAGGCATAAAATTTAAGCGAGGAAGCTTCTCGACGCAGTGAAAATTTTTAAGTTCCAAGTATAAGAAGAATGACGCATTCATGGAAGTACGAGTGACTATGGGTTATTTCTGATTTAGGTATGAAGCATTACTATGCTTTATATAAAGGCTCTTTTTTAAAGAGTTGAAAATGGGCTGAATAAATAAAGGAGGAAAAAAAGATGGAAAAAATCACGCAACTCAGGCAGGTAGTAGAAGATTGGAAAGATAGCGGCTAGTCAGTGTATAAACGAAAGGATGTGAGATAATGTTTGGAGTGTTTGGAAAGTTAAGCTGGTTTTTTAAGCAATATTGGAAGCGATATACCTTTGCAATTGTAGCGCTGGTTATCGCAAGTATCATCGATATCATTCCGCCTAAACTTGTCGGGATGGCAATTGATGAAATACAGTTCAACGATTTGACTTCTGAGCGGATGTTGGAAATCCTTTTCATATATGGAGGATTGATCATCGCCAGTTATACTATAAACTTTTTTTGGGATTACATGTTGTTCGGCGGGGCAGTCATCATGGAAAAAACGATGCGCTCACGGCTGATGAATCATTTTCTGAAAATGACCCCGACATTCTTTGGAAAGTTCCGGACGGGAGATCTGATGGCCCGTGCTACGAACGATTTGAAAGCGCTCAATATGACAGCAGGTTTTGGCATTTTAACAGCGGTAGACTCCTCAATTTTTATGCTTCTATTGATTGCCGTGATGGGGTTCACAATCAGCTGGAAGCTTACATTGGCTGCACTGCTGCCTTTGCCGATTATGGCGATTGTCATGAATCGCTACGGAAAAGTCATTCATGAGCGGTTTATGAAAGCACAAACCGCTTTTGGCGATATGAATGACGATGTTCTGGAATCAGTGAAAGGTGTACGGGTGATTCGGGCTTTTGTGCAGGAAAAACAAGATGAACAACGGTTCCACAAGATGACAGAGGACGTGTACAAGAAGAATGTTGAAGTTGCTAAAATTGATGCTTTATTTGAACCGACAATAAAGGTTCTAGTAGGCATCTCCTACACGATTGGACTTGGATATGGGACTTCTCTGGTATTCCAAAATGTGCTTACACTCGGGGAGTTAGTCTCCTTTAACGTTTATCTCGGAATGTTAATTTGGCCGATGTTTGCAGTTGGGGAATTGATTAATGTCATGCAGCGTGGAAATGCTTCACTGGACAGGGTGAATGAAACAATCGATTATGCACCTGATGTAAAAGAACCAGAATCACCTAAAATCGCGAAGAGACCTGAACGAATTCTATTTGAAAATGTTGATTTCAAATATCCGGATAACGAAATTAACCGTCTTGAAAAAGTGAATCTAAACATTGAACGTGGTCAGACGATCGGAGTGGTCGGAAAAACCGGTGCAGGTAAAACGACCCTGTTCCGTCAGTTATTACGGGAATACTCCGGTATGAGTGGAAAACTTACCATATCGGGAGTCGATATAAACGATTTTTCTCTTGATATGACCAGGTCTTGGATTGGTTATGTGCCTCAAGAGCAAATATTGTTTTCGAAAACGGTCCGGGAAAATATTCAATTTGGAAAAGACGATGCCAGCGATGAAGAGATTTTTCGTGTCATGGAGCTTGCCCACTTTCTGGATGATATCAAAAATCTTCAGAAAGGTTTAGACACAAAAGTCGGCGAAAGCGGTGTCACCTTATCTGGAGGACAAAAGCAGAGAGTAGCTATCGCACGAGCATTTATCATGGACCCGGAAATTTTGATTCTTGATGATGCCATGTCTGCTGTGGATGGTAAAACGGAAGCGAACATCATACAGCATTTGAAGGAAGAACGGAGAGGAAAAACCACGTTTATTGCAGCACATCGTCTTTCTGCGGTTGTCCATGCTGACCATATTATTGTCATGGATGAAGGAAAGATAATGGAAGAGGGGACTCATCAACAATTGATGGCATTGAATGGCTGGTATAAAACCCAGTATGAGTCGCAGCAATTGGAAGAAAGGGGGCAGGTTTCCTGATGAAAGGCTCAACGGAAAGAAAGTTATTTCAATATGCATGGAAATTCAGAAAAAGCATCGGGATTGGACTGATATGTCTGATCATCGCGGTTGCATTGGAACTGACCGGCCCTTTCATCGCCAAACGGCTCATTGACCAGCATGTAGTCGGAATTGAGTCGCAATGGCATCAAGTCAGTGAAAAAGATGATTTTACAGTGACGTATGAGGGAGGACTTTACAAACGGGAAGACCATTTGCTAGAGGAAGATAATTCTTCTGATAAAGCGACCATCCTCCAAGTGGGACGCAGCTATTATTTTATTGAAGACGCTGTTCCTACGACAGGAAGCCGGAATATAAACGAAGGGAAAGTAATTATTGAAACTCCTGACGGCACAGTCACTGCCCAGGCGGAAAAGCTTTCATTGGAAGAATTATATGGTTTTTTCGCGCCTGAACGACCAGCTATTTTCAAATTGCTTGCCTTGTATGTGGCATTGTTATTGATTGCATCGGTGTTTCAATTTGGGAATACCTATTTGCTGCAAAAGACATCAAATCGTATCATACAGAAAATGAGAAAGGATGTATTTCAGCATATTCAACGGCTGCCGATTAATTATTTCATCAATCAGCCAGCAGGGAAAATCGTCGCAAGGGTTACAAACGATACGGAAGCGATACGGGAATTGTATGTCCGTGTACTGGCTACATTCGTGACAAGTATCGTCTATATGACCGGTATCTACGTTGCTTTGTTTTTGCTGGATTTACGGCTTGCCCTTATCTGCCTTTTACTATTGCCGATCATTATGGCGTGGATGCGGGTTTATAAACACTTTGGCGGGAAGTACAACAAGGTTGTAAGGTCCACTGTCAGTGATATGAATGGGAACATCAACGAGGCAATACAGGGCATGTCCATCATTCAGGCTTTCCGGCGACAGAATCAGACGTCAGAGGAATTTGAATCCTTAAATGATAAGCACTTCACTTATCAGCGGAAATTAATTCGCTTGAGCGCCCTGACTTCCCATAATCTAGTCAACGTTCTTCGTAATTTGGCTTTTGTAGCGTTTATTTGGTATTTCGGCTCTCAAGCACTCGGGGCAGAAGGGTTGATTACTGTCGGTGTGCTGTATGCATTTGTTGATTATCTGAATCGATTATTCCAGCCTGTCAACGACCTCGTTCATCAGCTTCCACAGCTGGAACAGGCCAGGGTGTCTGCAGGACGCGTATTTGACCTTATGGCAGAAGACGGAGAAACGGTGGATGAGGAAAATCTTCCACGTTATAAAGGTGAAGTAAAGTTTGATCATGTTTCTTTTGCTTATGAAGGTGATGAGTATGTCTTGAAGGATATTAATTTTGAAGTGAAAGCCGGTCAGACAGCGGCCTTTGTCGGCCATACTGGGTCAGGTAAAAGTTCGATCATGAATCTGCTGTTCCGTTACTACGATCCGCAGAAAGGGAGAATAACCATTGATAATCAATCGATTCATGAGTGGTCACGCCAGCAGGTTCGAAGCCATATGGGAATCGTTCTTCAGGATCCATTCTTATTTACGGGTACTATTTTGTCGAATGTAACGATGAATGATCCAAACATTTCCCGGGAAATGGCGATTGATGCTTTGAAAGCAGTAGGCGCTGACCGTTTCATTGAAAAGCTCCCTGGTAAGTATGACGAACCAGTCAAGGAAAAAGGAAGCACGTTATCCATGGGGGAGCGGCAGTTAATATCTTTTGCCCGAGCCCTTGCGTTTGATCCGGCTATTCTTATACTTGATGAAGCGACTGCCAATATAGATACTGAAACGGAACAATTAATCCAGGATGCTTTACAAGTGTTGAAGAAGGGCAGAACCACCTTAGTAATTGCTCATCGTCTATCCACCATTCAACAAGCAGATCAAATTATTGTTCTCAGTCATGGTACAATGAAAGAAAAGGGAACACATGATCAGCTGATTGCCGAGAAGGGGCTTTATTATCAAATGTATCAAATGCAGAAAGGTAAGCTGAAAGCAAAGGCTATGTAATGTTCCCATCCAATCTGAGGTGTTGCCGCCATGAACAGCGATGATCAAAAAAGAGATATCATTGATGAAGATCTTTATGAAGAAATGGATGAAGAGGAACTATACGAATTAGTCCAGGAAGAAAAGAGAAAAGCATTAGCCAAAGAACAGGCAGAAGAAGCAGAACCGAAACGCCCATTCCCGAAGTGGGCGTTTTGGTTGATTGCAATAATTATGGTAGTAAACCTGGGAGCTGTTATTCCTCAGACTTTTTCTATTCCTGCAATTGACTTCCTCGTCACGTCCGCCAAGCTGTCGAATGATGCTGATATCCAGGAATATAAAAAATCAATAGTCGTCATTGAAGCCGGCCAAAGCAAAGGCACAGGGTTTGCTATTACACCAGATGGCAAAATAATAACGAATCATCATGTCATTGAGGGAGAAAAAAGAATATCAGTGGCATTTCCAGAGGAAGGCTTATACCAAGCCGAAATAGAGGCAGCTTATCCGGAAGTTGATTTGGCAGTATTGGATGTTGAAGGGAATGGGCTGCCGTATCTGGAGCTTGCAACCGAGACATCCTTCACAGAAGCAGCATCGATTTATTTTATTGGGAACCCCCTTCGTTTTACTGGAATAGCAAACAAAGGGAGCATTATCGGCTATACAGAACTTGATGATTGGTCGCAGCCCGTGCTGATGCTGGATGCACCGATATACAAAGGAAACAGTGGAAGTCCGGTCATTAACGAAAATGGTAAGGTGATCGGTGTCGTGTTTGCTACTCTCAGGCATGATGAACATGGGAAGGTTGGATTAGCAGTACCAATTGACTATTATTATCAAAAAAGCGATTAGAAAAGGGGTTGTCCCACCCCCGCAGGGCAAAGCCCGAGGAGACTTGTCGTCTTCCCCGTGGAAAGGGAATCGTTTCCCAGCCCCGCTTTTCCGGTATCAGCAATACAGATAAGGCTGCCCCGATTAGTCTATCAAAGACTTATGGGGCAGCCCCTTTTTGTTCCCCCAAAAGGAAGTTTAAGGTTTGATGGTATTTCCCAACGTTGGAATCGGGTGGAAATGAAACAGTTCTGCGAAATGAATTAGATTATAAGTCATCCGTTCGATATTTTGAAATGAAGTTACTTCATCCTTTTCCATTTCCTCATTTTCTTCCTCCCAATTTTCAAAAGCAGCATGAGCGTGCGGGGGTATTGTGAAACCCAGCATTGACAGACGATAAAAAATAGATTGTGCCGCCAACCGGGCTCCATCTTCATTACCGCCAGCTACAATGACACCGGCAACTTTATTATAGAATAGTGTTTGTCCTTTCGGGTTAGTCATATCATGATAGCCTTGTAATCTTTCCAGGATCAAAGAGGCGATACTACTTTTCTCGCCCATAGCAATAGGGGTTCCAATAATTACAATGTCTGCTTCTTTTATTTTATCAAAGATGAACGGCCAGTCATCGTCTCCGTCCAACCGGCTGGTAATTCCAAAGGATATATGGAAATCCCTCAAGTGGATCCGATTTGTATCTATATGCTCTGCCTGCAGCAGCTGGGCGGTCTCATGCAGTAATTCCTCAGTATCACTGGTATCTGTACCTGGTTTTAAACTGGTATTGAGCAATACTGCTTTCATAGTCATCCCCTCCTTTCGACTCACAATCTATTGTTTCTATACCTGTTACATCATAAGAATAAACACTGTGACACGGGGTATTCTAAGTTTTACACAGCATGTCACGTGGTAAATTTTTAGTAAACGATACCTTTTAGGAGTGATTGCATGCTTTACCATGTAAGTAAGCTGGAGCATTATAATATCTTGGCTGAAGATGGAGAGCTGGGTAAAGTAAAAGATCTTTATTTCGATGACCATAAGTGGGCGGTTCGCTATTTAGTTGTAGACACAAGAAAATGGCTGCCTGGTAAAAAAGTGGTTGTGTCTCCTTCAGGGTTTGACTCTGTCGTGCCTGAAGAGCAAGCCATTTATATTCGAGATAAAAAAGAGGATATCAGAAATAATGCGAGTCTTGAGGAAAAACAGGCCTTTTCCCGTGAGAAAGAAATGGAATTGACGGATTTCTTTGGTTGGAAACAATATTGGGCAGGCGACTATTTATGGGGAGGTTACGGTTCTCCACTTGCTACTATGCCTGAGCCAGGCCAGAAGGAAATGCTTGCCGCAAAAGAAAATAATCCGCCAATTGAAGAAGGTAAGTATACAGGCGATGATAAACTAAGGAGTATTGAGGAAATCAAAGGCGCAGTGAAACATGGAATTGTCCACGGGAAAGATGGAAAAGCTGGCTATATAAGTGACATTATCGTGGATGACGAGACATGGAAAATTCGCTATCTAGTCGTTAATACAAGCGAATGGTCCACTAATTTCCAAGTATTGCTTTCCCCGGCCTGGCTGCAATCCATTGACTGGGTCGATAACAACTTTTATATCGATCTGAGCCTTGAAACGATTGAAGCAGGACCAAATTATGATAAACACCAGGAAATTACAGAAGAATTAGAAGAAGAAATTTATCGAAAATACCAAAAAGAACCATATTGGATAAATAAATGAAAAAATATAGGAAGCCCTCCCTAAAAAGGTGGGGGCTTTTTTCATGGATAAAAACCGTAAGGGGTATAATGGTCTATTTTTTGAAATGATTATTTAATAAAATGTAAACATCCTGTGCTAGATACATAGGCATATTTTAGGTAAGATAGCCATGTCGAATTAAAACGAATAGTCTATTCCCCTTAATATAAAGGTGAACATTGGAAACATGGCATGGTTGAAATCTTTTTGTAATATAAATGAAAAAATTTTAATATTACACCCAAAAAAACGAATAACGATTCGAAATTTCTTAATAGCTGGAGGTGATAAAGGTTGATCAGGAGTTTGTTTTCAAAAAGAACTGACACCTCCCTGGATGAACAAGTAGATCTGGCTAAGCAGGGAGACGAAGAAATTCGTAATCACCTTTTAAAGCAATATCAACCTTTTATCGCCAAAAATGTTTCCGAAGTTTGCAAGAGGTATATCGATCAAAACTCAGATGATGAATTCAGTATTGGTCTATTGGCTTTTAATGAAGCGATAGATTCGTTTTCCTCCGATAGGGGCAGTTCCTTTCTGTCATTTGCCCGTTTAGTCATCAAAAGGAAGGTCATCGATTACATCCGTAACGAACAAAAGCACTTGGTGGCTGCTTCCCTTGATGAAGAATATGAGAATGAGGAGCAAATGGAAAACCCTTCGGAAGTAATAGCTGCTAAAGAACATTACGAACGCGAAACAGAAGCATGGTACCGCAGAGAAGAGATCAAAGACTTTCAGATTAAACTGAAACAGTACAGGCTTTCTTTCAAAGAGCTTACAGAGGTATCACCGCAACACAGGGATGCCCGTGATTCTGCTGTTAAAGTGGCGAGGCAGATTCATGACGATGAAGCTCTCAGAGAAAAAGTACTGGAAAAGGGAAGGCTCCCGATCAAGGATCTCATTGACCGTGTGGAAGTGAGCAAAAAAACGCTTGAACGCAATCGTAAATTCATTCTGGCAATGGTCATTCTGATGAGTGGAGATTATGTGTACCTTCAAGATTATATTAAGGGGGTGGGTATGTGAAAAAAGGGATTGTCATGGAACATCACCGCCGTTATACGATTGTTATGACGGAATTAGGTACCCTCCAGAAAGCAAAACGTATTGATGGTGCAGAAATAGGTTCGGAAGCAATTTTTGAACCTAAATATGAGGGTATGGTCAACTTCTTTCAAAGACTATTCGGTCGAGGGCAAGTTAAATTGGTTGCCATGGTTGCTGTATTATTGATAGCTATATTCCCTATTTATTCCTGGTATGATGGCAATCAGACCTACGCATACGTCAACCTCGATATCAATCCTAGTATTGAAATGAAAGTTAACGAAAACAGGAAAGTGCTGGAGTTGATTCCCGGTAATGAAGATGCTGCCCATATTATTGAGGTATTATCAAACTGGGAAAAGGATCCGGTAGAAAAAGTGATCGCTTCCATTGTTGAAACCAGCCGAAAAGAAGGCTATCTTAACGCAAGAAACAGCGTACTGGTAGGGATCAGCTATGTTGATGAAACACGTAAAGGTAACTTCACAAAGCAAATAGAGGATTATATGGATGAACGTTTTTCCACGCTGTCAATTGCTACATTCATCATTCCGGAAAGTCTTCGCAGAAAGGCCGAAAAGAGTAATGAGTCAGTGAACAAGATAATGGCAGATTCTTTGTCCGACTCTAAAAAGCAAAAAGTAGAGACGAAAAAAGAACAGGTCAACCTCGATAAAGCTGATAAAGAAATCATACAATCATTTTATAACGAAGAAGCACCTTCCACTAATGCAAAGGAACAGAAATGGAATAGCCCTGATCACTTTACTCCTGAAAATGACCCCAAGAATGGTAATAAACCTGACCCTGGTAACAAGCCAGAACACCCCGGTAAAGGAAAGGGAACTGAAAAATTCAACGATGAACATCCAGGTAAAGGAAAAGGACTCGAAAAGTTCAAAGATGGGCATCCTGGTAAAGGTAACGGAATAGGGAAAGAAAAAGGGAATGATACTCCTCAAAGCTCGAAGCCGTCAGACCGGCAAAAGGGGGAGGATCATTCTCATTCCCGCATGAATAAAGATAAGAACGAATTACCAGTGAATGGAAAAGAAAAGGGGCACCACCCTTCCGGTAAAGAGAAGAAAAAGGACCACCCTCACGGCAAGGGTAAGAAAAAAGACCATCCGCACGGCAAGGGTAAGAAAAATGGAAAACATGAAAAATAAGCTACTCACAGAAAAAGTGCATCTGGACCGTCCAGGTGCACTTTTTTATATATTGAGAAAGAAAAAGAATTTACAAAGAAGCTTACCGGCGTAAATGCGCGTTTTCTAAATAGATTGTAGTATCTTCACATATATGTTCCGTCTCTTTCTTTCCCTGACGTAACTTCATATTCCTATTTATGTATTTCCGTAGTATACTTATATTGGAAAAAATTGCTGATTTCATGCAACTTTCCACCAGTTTCTTCGTACATATAGTTATAATCATTTAAACGGTCAGGGGGAAAAAGAATGCGTAGTGAAAAGGGGACAAGCCCTGCTGCAAAGAAAAGATTCAGTGGAGTGAAAAGCTGGGTTTTTGTCATTGTAACAGTGGTACTGGTAGCGGGGATCGGCGCAACAGCCTTCGGTATGTTGAAGAATAATAACCCGATGGCAAGATATTTAAGTGCCGAAAAGAATACATTAGAAAAACAGATGAATCTGATGGACGAGTTTTCCGGTGATATGGAAGAGGTTCAGGAGAAGATGCTTAAGGAAGCATTTAAGACCGAATCTACTATTAAAGCCGATGTGGATATTACGGAAGGCGGCCAGAATCTAGGTGCTATGCTGCCGATGATTCAAGGGCTAATATCTTCGGCTCAGCTGGAAACAACACAAATGCTCGATCCTGAAACAAAAGACACGTTTATGGCATTTGACCTGCTTCTTCAGGGTCAAAGCCTCGGAAATGCAGAAATATATCAAACAGATGAGAAAACGGCTGTGAAGGTACCTTTTTTATATGAAAAATACTTTTCCCTGCAAAATAATAAACTTGGGGAACTATTAGCAAGAAGTGGCCAGCCTGTAGATATGAATGAAATTCCTAATTTAGCAGAATACCAGACTTCTGGACTGACTGCAGAAGAAGCAGAGGAAATCGTTTCGGACTATGCAATTGCCCTTGTAAAGGAACTGGAAAGTGACCAGTTTGCACTGGAAAAAGGCGTTAACTTTGAAGGAAAAGAATTGGATAAAGTAACCGTTACACTTTCTGAGGAAGAAGCGAAGGACTTGATAACGGTCCTCGTTGAGAAGATGAAAAAAGACGAGCGAATATGGAAACTATTCGAAAACCAGTTGTCTTTCAATCTGCCTGAGGGACAAGCTGAGAACGCAGTCAAGGAAGGCAAATCTTCATTAGATGAACTAATTGCAGGCATCGATCAGCTACAGCTGCCAGAAGGAGTCAAATTAACAGCATATCTTGATGGAGACCTTGTGGTTAATCGGGAGATAGCATTTGATATCAAACCTGCAAAGGATGTTCCAACTGCTTCTGTTGCCTTACACACTTCTTATGCAGAGGAAGATAAAAATTCCTATACTTCCACGATAGATATGTCTGTGAAACAGGAAGGTGAAAAGAGCTCTTTCCATGTAAACTATCAAGAAAACGGCAAGAAAAAAGAGGAGAAGTGGAATATAGAACAGGATATAGCATTCAAGCTAACGGAAACAGGCGAGTCCTCGACTGTTAGTGTAGCATTATCATCCATTTTGGCAGAAGGGAACACGGAAACGACATTCGACGTCAACCTGGAGGGTGATGCATTTGCTGGCCTGCCTGTACCTGAAATTGGCGGTTATTTAAATACAGAAACGAAAACGGAAAAGGAAACGGTGAATCGTCAGGTAGTCTTAGGATTAGATCTTGGCATGAAAGATCCGATGATAGGACCTGTCGCAGGTACTGTTGAATTCCAAGTGGATACTGCTACTACTTTTACCAGTGATTTTGATTTTCCTGAGTTAGCCGCAGAGAACACAGTCAACCTGGCAGAAACAAGTGACCAGGAGCTGGAATCGATTATGAAAGAAATCGAAAATAATGTACAGGAATACTACATGAATATGTTTGGAAGCTTTGGGGGACTTGGAAGCTTCTGATTGAAGTTAGGGGAGGATCGTGATGCAAGGCATATCGCTGTTTTTACTAGAAATCAGAGCGGTGGCTAAGCGTCCGCTCCTTCTTTTTATTTGTATGAGCAGTCCCTTTATCCTTCTTGGTCTTATCGGTTATTCGGCAGCAGGGTTTATAAGCGGAGAAAATGGGAAAATCCGTACAGCAATCGTGGACTATGATAACACATTTGAGACAAAATCCTTGCTCAGTCAATTGCAGGAAGATGAGAGCTTAGATGAACAACTGGCTATATTACCGATGAGTTCAGAGGAAGCGGAAGCGAGTCTAAATTCTCATGAAGTTGCTGGAGTCATTATCATACCGAGAGGATTTACTGCAGATCTCCGGAACGGCACAAATACACCAATTGAGGTAAGACTGAATCAGGATTATCCGATGGAAGCTTCGATGATCCATCTGTTACTGGACAGTGGAGCGGCATACATATCTGCAGCTCAAAGCGGAGTGAATACCGCTTATGAGCTGGCGATTGAACCAATGAATGAGACTGGTAACAACCAACAGCTTTTGCAGCAGGTCATCGTAACATTCACACTTGCAGCACTGGATAGGAATGAATTATTTAGTAAAGAGACTGTGGAACGGGGAGCGTTGATCGGATGGGAAGAACATGCCGACATTGCATGGTGGCTCGTTGGTTCATGGCTTGCAATAAGCTTGTTTATTTTCTCTCGACAATCATTATTCTTTGATGGAGTTGGGGAGCGTCTTCTTAGCATGAATATTATGTACAGCAAAATTTTTCTTGTCCAGGTATTTGTAATCCTGCTATTTACTTTCAGCTGCAATGAAGCTTACTTTTTTATTATTACCATGAAAAGTGAAGAGCTATCGGTTGGAGGACTTTCCTTTCATCTCATGTTGTTGATACACGCCGTCTTGCAGGGGGTGTTTGCTGCTTGCTGCATGACCTTAACTTCTGGAAAAGGGCGGGCAGCACTGTGGCATTTGTTCTGGTGTCTGCCACTCCTGTTAACAAGCGGTATATTGATCCCTGCTATATACCTTCCAGGATGGATTGGAAGATCTATAGGATTTTTACCATGGAGCCATTTCTATCGTTGGTTTGAAAATCCGTCTTATACATATATTCTGGTCCCAGTTGGGTGGGGAACATTACTCCTGATTGCAGGATGGCTGACAGCAAGGAAGAGGGTGGTACACGATGGGAATTCAGCTTAAAGTACAAGCTTTACTGTTGATAAAGAAATGGAGGTTTCTGTTATTTCTTATCACTTTCCCTTCCCTTGTCCTAATGTTGTTGCTGCCATTCATGAGCCTGGCGATAACCGAAAGCAGGATTCCTATTGCCTGGGCGGATCAGGACAAGACTGATTTTTCAAAGCTTGTTTTGAAACGAATTTCTGAGCATGAGCGCCTGAAGGTTATACCAGTTACAGAAATGGAAGGGGGAAAAATGGTCAATACCGGGGAAGTGGAAGCAGCTTTTATCATTGAAAAAGGATTTGAGAAGCAGTTAAAAACAGGCGAAGCTGACCCTGTGATAACGTGGCTGCGTTCGGATTCATCTGGTCTCGATGGTTTTGCCAAGGAAAAGATAGCTGCAGAAGCCATGCGATTGATGATGAACAGCAAGGCAGCGGAATTTGTTGAAGAATATAATAGTGAATTTACTTGGGATAAGGCATTCGAATTTGCCGATCAGTACTGGGAGCCTGAGCCGCTTTTCCGAATGGATTTTGTGTGGGTCGGAGAGGGCAGGGAAGCCAAAGAGACAACCCTTAAGCCGGAGATAAAAGGTATCTTATCCTTTTTCCTTATATATGCGATGGGAGTAGGGGTGGCATTAAAAAGGCAGCTTTTTGCTGATAAAGAATCTGGACTGTATCAGCGCATTTCCCAATTTACCGGACATATACACTTTTACGATGCTTCTTCGGTGCTATTGCATATAACTGTATCGTTTATTGTAATGTTGCCCGGGTTTGTTTTTCTATTGTTTTACTATGATTTTTCTTTTGCCACTTATACAGGTTTTGTATATAAAACACTTATTATCCTGGCAGGCTTCCAATTGTTTTTATTAATACTAAGTAAATTAATCCATAAAAGGCGATTGTATTTCGCCATCAGCTTTGGCATCTTGTGCGCATTTTTTTTATTTGTCCATTAGGAAAGCAGGAAGAGACACTTTAGCACAGTGGATGACCCAAAAATGGTATGTACTGGATGAATACAGGAGGGAAAACAATGATCCTGGTTGATAAGGTCAGTAGTAGCATAAAGCGTAAGTCGATTCTCAAAGACGTATCCATGCAAATCAGAGAAGGTGACAGTATTGGGGTGATCGGTCCGAATGGCGCTGGAAAATCAACGCTTCTCAAGGTATTAGCATCGGTATTGAAGCCCAGCTCAGGAGAGCTGAGGTTTGAAGGTAAACCGTACAGCCATAACTTGAAGCAAGTTCGGAGCCAGATTGGATATGTTCCCCAGGAAATTGCCTTATTTGATGAGTTGAAAGTGAAGGAGCAAATACCGGCTTGGAGCCGTCTGGCATCGAACAAGGTGGATACACAACATGTCAATCGTATGGTGGAAATCTTGCGGCTTAATCAAGTGATGGATAAGCGGACAAAAGATCTATCAGGAGGATGGAAGCGAAAATTGAATCTTTGTATTGGCTTGCTCCATGAGCCAAGGATATGTTTATTGGATGAACCCACAGTCGGAATTGACATCGCAGCCAAAGTGGATATTTTAGAGTGGCTGCAGTGCCTTCATCAAAACGGGATGACCCTCGTGTTCATCAGTCATGACTGGTATGAACTGAAGCAGCTCTGCAGCCGTATGCTTGTTCTCGATGAAGGTGTGAAAGTGTTTGAGGGTGATTCGAAACACATGGATGACCTATTGAACGGCGAGGTAGAGCTGTCTCAAGAACTCACCAACATCATTAAAGCAGGCAAAGCGGTGAATCATAAAAAACCGTGACTGCAGTAAGGTTATTACAGCAATCACGGCAATCATATCAAATATAATAAAAAATAATGGCTTAATAAGTTTTCTCTATAGCATCATTTAAGCAGTAATCAGTAACACGGCCAAGAGGGCTACGGCAATCTTGCCTAAAAACCTCCAGTTCATGACCCCACTCCTTATATAAAATGATGAATATGCTTCCATTGTAAATGATGAAGGAACAAATTAGGACAAATTTACCTAAACATTACATAACTATAACATAAAAAGGACCAGGAAAATACCCGGTCCTTTTTTGGCATTTTTTGGCACCCCGGGAGAACCATATTTATCCACCCCAGGAGAACCAGGAAATGGTAACTTTCGAATTGTACCTATCTTCTGCTGTGTTCAGAAGGTTGGAAGGTTATCGAGGTTATTACTTGGATCTCCGTCTGCATCACTTCGTAAATGTTTGTCGCCGTCTCTGCCTTTAAAGGTGTTGACGTGTTCAATTTCTTCGTTCTCAGCCATCATCTGTGCCTGTTTGTAATCGACGATCTGGCCGGACGAGAGTTTTAATTCAACGATATCTCCATCTCCATTTTTTCTTACTGCAACCACTTGTTCTGCCATATTATCGCCTCCTTTTTCTTATTATGGATGGGATGCTTCATTCTTACTCGAAAAAAATATTTTCCCTAAAAACTAATTTTCACAGGTGGTGGAAACTAGACAAGCTGATTGATTTTTCAGTACGATGGGAATAAGAAGAGAAAGCAAATTGTGGAAAGGATCATTCCTATGTCTAAACTCGATTTATCTCAATTTGAGAAAAAACTGCGGGTCAGAAACCTGCAGGATAAAGATATTGAAGAATTATTGGAACTTCAAAAGGTTTGTTTTCCTAATATGGAGCCGTGGAAAAGAGAACACTTGGAAAGCCATCTCCGCCATTTTGCGGAAGGGCAGTTCGTCGTTGAATACGATGGTGACATAATCGGCAGCTGCTCCAGCTTGATAGTAAACTTTGATGAATATGACGATAAACATACCTGGGACGATATTACCGATGAAGGATATATCACGAACCATGATGATGAAGGCTATAACTTGTATGGCATTGAAATAATGGTTCATCCAGAATTCCGTGGTATGAAAATAGGACGCAGGCTGTATGAAGCCAGGAAGGACCTCGCCCGTGAACTTAACTTGAAAAGTATCATTATCGGAGGCAGAATCCCGAATTATCATAAATACGAAGATGAATTAAGTCCCCGGGAGTATGTAGAGGAAGTAATTAATAAAAACATCTATGATCCAGTACTTACATTCCAGATCATGAATGGATTTTCCATTATGCGGATTAATCCGAATTATCTGCCCGATGACAAGCAATCGTCGAAGTATGCGACATTGATGGAATGGAATAATGTCGATTACCGGGCCAGGTCAAAGCGTCATTTCAAGACAAGCTTTCCTGTCAGAATCATGGTCATTCAATACATGATGAAAGATATTGATACATTTGAGGAATTTGCGCGCCAGTGTGAATACTACGTAGACGTGGCTGCTGATTTTGGTTCTGATTTTGCCGTTTTTCCGGAAATTTTCACCACCCAGCTTATGTCGTTCCTGGATGAGAAGGTTCCTTCAAAAGCAGTCAGGCGTTTGTCGGAATTTACGGAAGACTATATTGAGCTGTTTACTGGCCTCGCAGTAAAATACAATGTTAATGTTATTGGCGGTTCGCATTTTGTGGAAGAAGACGACCATATTTATAATATTTCTTATCTGTTCCGGAGAGATGGAACAATTGAAAAGCAATATAAAATTCATGTAACCCCTAATGAACGTAAATGGTGGGGAATCCAGCCAGGGGATGCTGTGAAAGTGTTTGATACGGATTGCGGGAAAATCGCTATCCAAATCTGTTATGACATTCAATTCCCGGAACTGGCCCGTTATGCAGTCGATCAAGGAGCAAACATAATTTTCGTACCATTCTGCACCGATGATCGGCAGGGATATCTGCGAGTCCGTTATTGTGCCCAGGCTCGTGCCGTGGAGAATCAGGTTTATACGGTCATCGCCGGCACGGTCGGTAATATGACGCAGGTGGAAAATATGGACATTCAATACGCTCAGTCCGGTATTTTTACCCCGTCTGATTTTGAATTTGCTCGTGATGGAATCGTAGGAGAATGTAATGCTAATGTGGAAACGGTCGTGGTCGGGGATGTCGACCTGGAAATATTGCGAAGGCAGCGCAAATCCGGAACTGTAAGACAGCTGCATGATCGCCGCAGAGATTTATTTGAACTGGATTATAAACTTGATACAATTGTAAAACCTGAAAGAACGTGAGAAAGGATGAGTCGATGTTAAAAGATCAGACAGCAATCGTGACCGGGGCTTCCCGCGGAATAGGAAGAGAGGCAGCCCGCCAATTGGCACAGGAGGGGGTAAAGCTTTCTATCTTAGGAAGCTCGGAAGATATCCACCGTACCGGTCAGGAATTGAGGGATGAGGGATTTGAGCACGTCCAATCCTTTATAGCTGATGTGAGTAACGAGAATGATGTGGAAAAAGTTGTCCAGGCAACACAAAAGGCATACGGGAAAGTTGATATTCTTATCAATAACGCAGGAGTCGGTGAATTTAAGCAGCTGGAAGATGTAACGATTGAGGAATGGAGAAAGACCTATGCTGTCAACGTAGAAGGTGTATTCCTTGCCACAAAAGCGGTTATTCCTATTATGAAAAAGCAGGAATTCGGTACTATCATTACAGTCGCTTCTGATGTATCCCGCTATACGATACCGGAAGGCGGTGCTTTGTACACATCAACGAAATATGCCGTTCAAGGCTTCATGGGGTCTGTGGCTCAGGAGGTCAGGGAAAGTGGCATCCGCGTAGGCACCATTAATCCTGGTATGGTCGATACGTATTTCGCTGCCAGCAAGCAGGGACTTCCTGAAAAAGAAAAATGGCTGAAAGTGGAAGATATTGCTGCATCCATCGTTCATATGGCCAGCGCGCCAAAGCATATGCTGATTGATGAACTGCATCTTCATCCAATGATTCAGAATTATCCAAGACCATAGAGATACAAAGACTGCCGGGCTAGCTTCGGCAGTCATTTTTACATAATAAGAAAATACACCCCGGGACATCCAATTTCTGGATATCCCGGGGTGTGGAATACTGATATAATCATGTATAGATTAAACCAGGGGGGATCGCACATGAATTCTTTTCGAGCAGACCGGATGGAAACATTGAAAAACATTGCTGAGTTACTGAATCAGTCGACAGACAGAAACGTCATGTTAAATAATGTCCTTGAACAGTTTATCAGCATGACCCATTTTGAGGCCGGGTGGCTGTTTTTGGAGCAACATGGCGCAGTCAGTATTGCTGCAGATCATGGACTTCCACCTGCCTTACTTCGGAATGAAAAAGCAGTCATGTGCGGGGAGGACTGTTATTGTGTTTCAAGGTTTAAGCGAAACGAACTGAACAAAGCTACTAGTGTGATTGGCTGTAAAAGAATTGAACTAGTGCTTGAAAGAGGCGATAAGGAAACCAATGCAATCACTCACCATGCGACAGTACCATTGAAAACGCCTGACAGAACCTTTGGACTGTTGAATGTTGCTGCACCCCATCAAGAAACGTATACGGAAGAGCTTGAACTACTGGAGGCAGTAGCCTTTCAAATTGGATCTGCACTGGAAAGAATCGAACAATATGAACAGCAAAAGAATCGCAGCGAATTACTGAGCACAGCCCATGCAATTACTCAAGAATTGCAAACTGTCTCTGAACTTCAAGAGTTACTTGACCAAACAGCTGAAAAATTGAGAATGCTTTTTCAACCTGATCATATAGAATGGAAAGAGAAAGAGGTACTAGCTGAAAAGAAACCATCCATCCTTTCCGCATTAGTGGATGTACGTCATCAGCTCCTGATGCAACGGGAAATTGCCTTTTCTGAAACCGAAAAAGAAGTTTTTACTCTTTTAATGGAATACATTAATATTTACTACCGTAGAATTATTGTCAACAATAAAGAAAAGGACTTAGCACGTGTAGAAGAAAGATCCCGCCTGGCTCAAGATTTACATGACTCCATCAGTCAGCTCCTTTTTTCCATCGTTCTTACTTCTAAATCATCTATTCCACAGGCAAAAGGTACAGATCTGGAGGAAAAGGTGGAGTATATTCATGAATTATCTTCCCAAGCAATGAAAGAAATGCGAATGATGATCGCGCAGCAAAAGGCGGTTGACCTGAAGCAGGGTGTACTTCTAGAGTTAATAAAGTACGGAAAGTTGCTGGGCTTGAAAGTGGAAGGCGAGTCGGAGGGGACAATCACACTGCCTTATGTAATCGAAGAGATGCTATTAAGAATCGGACAGGAAGCTTTACATAATGTGCACAAGCACGCCCGTACTGAATCAGCAGCAGTTAATCTGCATAAGACAGCCAGCAAAGTACTGCTCACCATAAAGGACCAGGGCTGTGGATTCGACACCGATCAGGCATGCCACTCTCCTTCTTTCGGTTTGAAGGGAATGAAGGAACGAGTAGCACTTTATAATGGAAATTTGATTATTAAAAGCAAAAAGAACCAGGGAACAGTAATTGATGTAGAAGTTCCGTTGGAGGTGGAGGAAAATGACGACTATCAAGGTCCTGATAGCGGATGATCATAAAGTTGTCAGAAAAGGGCTTGTTTTTTATTTTCAAACGCAGGACGATATCGAGGTAGTTGGGGAGGCTGGAAGTGGGCAAGAAGTAATGGAGATACTTAATGAGAAATGGGCTGATGTCGTTTTACTTGATGTACAAATGCCAGGAATGGACGGCATTGATACAACAAAGGAAATCAGAAAGCGTTATCCGGACATGAAAATCATTATGCTGACAAGCTTTTCAGATTACGATACCGTCATACCGGCAATCCGCGCAGGGGCAAACGGATATCAATTGAAAGATATAGACCCTGACCAGCTCGTAAAAGTGATTCATAAAGTTTATCAAGGAGAAACCATGATTGATTCAAAAGCGGCAGCACAGCTGATGACCCATGTGACAGGAGCTAATCATGAAAGAGAAGCAGAAAGGTTGAAGGAACTGACAAAAAGAGAGCTCGACGTACTCAGGGAAATTATGCAGGGAAAAAGTAATAAAGAAATCGCAACCAGTTTATTTATAACAGAAAAGACTGTAAAAACGCATGTGTCGAACCTTTTTTCAAAATTGGAAGTACAGGATCGTACGCAGGCAGCTTTATTTGGAGTTAAGTATTTATAAGAGGTTAGCTGGCCCGATGAAGGCCAGCCTCTCTTTATATCATCACAGCCGGGGTTGTCGTAGCCATGGCATGATCAATATAGTGGAGTAAATCTTCATGAGAATCAAGGACCATTTGCTCGCTGGGATGGTAGTGAAAAGCATGGAGGAACGTCTCAATTTTTTTAGATAAAAACTGGTCATTCGTCCGAACCATTAATATCAGAAGATCATCCCATTGACCCCATATGGTATAGTATAGAGCCTTATCATAGTCCGTATTAATCATTTTACATCATCCCTTTCTATTGCGAAGGGTTACACTTATTATGTCCAGCAAGCAATTAACTTTTCAAGACGATTGATACTAAAATTGCCAAGTGTTGTCGGAATGAAACACGTTTAAAGACAGAAAATAAGGGTAATCCATGGAAAGGAGCTTCATATATGACCAGTAAAAACGGCAGTAAAGGTAGTAAAAATCAAAGCTCTCCAAAGCGCACCGGCAAATTACCGGGCGGCAGGATGAATGAAGAATTCGGAAAAGAAATCGCTTCAGGCGATCAGAATAAAGGGAAAGATTATCGTTCCAAAAAAGGACCAAAAGCAAAACAAAAGTCCAATCGTTGAGCGTATCTCAGGAGAAAAGCGAATAACCGGCAGATATGCCGGATATTCGTTTTTACACTTTAAGAAAATGTAACTTTGTTTAAGAATAAAGTATAAGTAAAACTAAGGCTTTCGCCATAAGGACTTGGCGACAAGCCAAGTTTTTCTAACATAAAAGTGGAAATGAAGTATGATATAATTTTCATGATTTGTAAACAAATAGGGGTGAGATAATGAGTGGTCAAGATGGTTTGTCGCTTCTTAAGTGGAAAGAGAGGAAATCAGTCATGGGGAACAAGCTCCAACTCTTGTTTTGGGTTATTTTAGGGAGTGCAGTTTTATGTGCTTTCTTCCTGTTGATCAGCTTCACCGTTGCAGGAACAGACACAGCACTCAGGGTGATGGTCATTATCACAGAAGTATTCGGAGCAATTGCTTTAATAGCTGGCATTTTAGGAATCATTTATTTACGGGACAATAATGATCGTTGGCTGTCTATTTCAGTTGTTTCTTTTGCAGGCGTATGGGTTTGGCTTGCTGTTGTTTTTGAGATTGGATTAAACAGTCCTTTTAACAATTATTGGCTATTATTCATTACATATTATATTTTTATGATTGCATCGATCGTATTTTTACGAATGGCTTTTACAAAAATAAAGACGATATATAAAGTGCTGCCGGCTGTTGTTTTATTTGCCAATGCTTTATTGACCGTGTATATGATATTTCTGAATATGTGGTGGAGTTTACCGATTTAAGTAAAAGACTGGATTATAGCCAGTCTTTTTTTATGTGCTAGTTCTTCTTGGAAACTGCGGTATAAGTATGTAATTCGGTTGCATACTAACGGTAACGTATTCTAAGGAGGAATTCATCATGAAGTTAAAAGCTTTAGCATTTGGTCTGTTAGCCACTTCAGCGCTTGTTGCCTGCCAGGCGGAACAAGAAGAAGGGGCAGGTAATGGAAACTATAATGGTGTAGAAAATACTCGATTTGAACGTGAAGCGGATGATATGTATGAAGGCGGCAACAGAGTAGACAATGTCGATAACGATCGTGGCATGATCCATAACACTAACTTTCAGGTTGCTGAAAGGGCGGCTGAGCGTATCAGCCAGGATGTAAAAGGCGTGAAGCGTGCATATGTCTTAACCACCCGCGACAAGGCTTATGTGGCTGTAATAAGAGATGGGGAAAAAGGAAACAATAATGGTAACAAAAATTCCGCAAACAATAACAACAAGGAAAATGCTGAACTTGGTGAGCAATTCAATAATGAAAACGGGGCTCAAAACACCCGTAATCAGAATGAAGACCGCGTGAGCAAGGAGATGAAAAAACAAATCGTTAAGATTGTAAAACAGACAGATCAGGATATCAATGACGTTTATGTTTCTACAAATCCTGATTTTGTGGATTTAACAAACAATTATATCAATGACGTTAATAACGGTGAGCCGGTCGAAGGTTTCTTCCGCGAATTTGGAAAAATGGCCGAGCGCATCTTCCCTGATGCTGAATAAGCCTGCCAAAGGCACCCCATCAAAGGTGGGGTGCTTTTAAAATTGGTAAAAAGTTATTGCGGCGAGAAAGTGGTAGTTGTCAGTTGAATCGGAAAGAATAATAATGGGAGGTGGGTAACATGGCACAGGATGTCTTATGTGAGGTCAATAACTGTGTGCATCATGCGCATGGAAACCGTTGTGGAGCATCTGAAATCTATGTGGTCAGCCATAAAGGGGAAGAGGCTGAAAATAGCAGAGAAACTGACTGTAAAACATTTGAACCAAAAACCCATTAACAAAAAGGGGCACCCAGCAGTGGGTGTCTCTTCTTTTAAGTTTTAATAAAACCTTTTTTCAGAAAGGTGTCTGTTTTTATGATAAATTTGCAGTACAAATCAGTGTATGTATTGTTCCATGTTTCGATTTTTATCAGGCAGGATAATAGGTATAGTAGGTATGTAAACCCATAGATTTGTGTCTTTGGGTTATACTTATAACAAAACCCAATGAAAAAGGCAATGTAGGAGGGATTGGATGGCACATAAAGCAATTATTTTAGGCACAGGACCTGCTGGATTGACAGCAGCAGTTTATTTGGCAAGAGCGAACATGGAACCGCTCGTCATTGAAGGACCCGAACCAGGCGGTCAATTGACACTGACAACCGAAGTGGAAAACTACCCGGGATTTCCTGATGGTATCATGGGTCCGGAATTGATGGATAATATGAAAAAACAGGCAGAGCGATTCGGTGCAAAATTTGAACGTGGCTGGGTCACGGATGTTGATACGGAAAACCGTCCATTCAAGCTGTCCGTTGACGGGCTTGGAGAACTGGAAGCTGATACACTGATCGTTTCCACCGGTGCCTCTGCTAAACTGTTAGGCATACCAGGTGAAAAAGAAAACATGGGGAAAGGTGTGAGTACCTGCGCAACCTGTGATGGCTTCTTTTTCCGAAACAAGAAAGTGTTGATTGTCGGTGGAGGAGATTCCGCGATGGAGGAGTCCAACTTCCTGACTAAGTTCGCTGATGAGGTTAATGTCATCCACCGTCGTCATGAGCTTCGTGCTTCTAAAATCATGCAGGATCGTGCCCGCAACAACGAAAAAATCACCTGGAGTATGAACAAGACCCCCATTGAAGTCATGTCTGACGGGATGAAAGTATCTGGACTTAAGGTAAGGGATAACGATACAGGAGAAGAAGAAGTGATTGATGCAGATGGGATTTTCGTCGCAATCGGCCACAACCCGAACACAGAATTCTTGATGGGGAAGGTTGATACGGACGAAAACGGCTATATCCAGGTCACACCTGGTACCACCGATACGAATGTTCCCGGTTTATTTGCTTGCGGAGACGTACAGGACAGCAAGTACCGTCAGGCTGTAACAGCAGCAGGTACAGGCTGTATGGCGGCAATGGATGCCGAGCGTTATCTGGAAGGCGAAGCGACAATCGATTGGAGTCAAAATTTATCCTGACATTATAAAAAATGCCCTCTCTGTATTTTTGCAGAGGGCATTTTTTTATTTCCTGGTAGCTGTTATGCCCCGATGTTATTTTCTGCAGATGAGATAATTCCCCTGGTTTGCAGTTCAGTACGTGAGTCCTCATCAGATGGACGATACCCTTTTTCCATTAGATCTTTAATATAAATCTTGTTATAGACAAAAGAAAAAATAATTCCCGGAATCCAGGCGCCAAACCCTAATGTAAATGCCCCGACTAATGCTGCGGTTATAAACATGATCGCTGCCCATTTTAAATCACCTCTGAATAGGGCTGGAAAAAAGCCAAAGAAAAATGTTGTCCAACTAAAACCGGCTTTAACCTCTTTTGTCACTCCTGCTTCATTTTTCAATCGTACCTTCATAGAAACACTCCTTTTGTCATGAGTTTATATACCTATTAAATATAACATAAAATCTTCAATAATAGTCATTTTTTTACTTTGGAATAGAATTTTTAAATTACTTTTAACCTACATAGTCTCCCCCCCTCCTGCCATTACCTTTCATCATTTGTTCGATGTACTCATACATTAGGAATAATAGGTTAAAGGGGGAGACTCGATTGAAACCAGAGGATCAAAAGCAGCTTAACAGGGCAATCAGTGAGATAACTGAAATAGCACATGGGTTTGGCCTGGACTTTTACCCGATGCGCTATGAAATCTGCCCCGCTGATATCATTTATACATTTGGCGCTTATGGCATGCCGACACGTTTTTCCCATTGGAGTTTTGGAAAACAGTATCATAAAATGAAGCTTCAGTATGATTTAGGATTGAGTAAAATCTATGAGCTAGTCATCAATTCCAACCCTTGCTATGCTTTTTTGTTGAACTCAAACAGTCTGATTCAAAATAAATTAATTGTTGCTCATGTGCTTGCTCATTGTGACTTCTTTAAAAATAACGTCCGTTTCCAGAATACGAATCGCGATATGGTGGAAAGCATGTCGGCGACGGCAGAGCGGATTTCAGCGTATGAAAAAAAATATGGGAAGTCTGAAGTAGAGGACTTCTTAAACGCTATACTCGCAATTCAGGAACATATCGATCCATCCTTAGTGCGGCCAAAACTGGAGTGGACCTGGCAGGATGTGGAAGAGGAAGAAGAGGAGATTGAATCTGCCCCAAAAACAACCCCATATGATGATTTATGGAAGATAGGGCAGGCACCGAAAACAGAGCCGGTGAAAAGAAAAAAGAAGTTTCCGCCACGCCCGGAAAAAGATTTGTTGTTATTTATCGAGCAATACAGTCGTGAGTTAGAACCGTGGCAGCGTGATGTGCTCACGATGATGCGCCAGGAAATGCTTTATTTCTGGCCGCAGCTGGAAACCAAAATCATGAATGAAGGGTGGGCTTCGTTCTGGCACTCACGAATTTTGAGGGAAATGGATCTCACCAGTGATGAAGCTGTTGAATTTGCCAAACTGAATGCAGGCGTCGTCCAGCCATCCAGGACACAAATAAACCCTTATTATTTAGGTTTGAAGATTTTTGAAGATATTGAAAGGCGTTATGACAATCCGACGAAAGAGATGGAAAAACGGGGTGTCAAGCCAGGATCTGGCCGTGAAAAAATGTTTGAGGTTCGCGAAATAGAATCTGACATATCTTTCATCCGAAATTATTTGACGAAAGATTTATGCAGAAACGAAGACCTATATCTATTCCAAAAACAAGGCAGGGACTACAAAATCTCTGATAAGGATTATGAAGCAGTCCGTGAACAGCTTGTGACGATGCGAGTAAACGGTGGTTTCCCATATATCACTGTTCAGGACGGAGACTTCTTGAAAAACGGTGAATTATACCTTGCCCATCATTATGAAGATGTCGAGCTTGATTTGGAATATTTGGAGCGGACGCTGCCATATATTCATCAGCTGTGGGGACGCCCGGTCCATATGGAAACGGTTGTGGAGAAGAAAAGAGTCATGTTCAGTTATAGCGGCAAAAAAGTGCAGAAGAAGTTTTTATAAGTGCAGATGGGGCTGTCCCAAAAGGCCTCTTTGAAAAGAAAAACCACAAAGAAGTTGACTTTTCTTTGTGGTTTTTTCGTACTTTAAAAAAGTTTAATATTGTTAAAGGATTAAAGTATAAGTAAAACTAAGGCTTGTCGCCATAAAGAATTGGCGACAAGCCAAATTTTTCTAATATGTAAAAAAGAAGATCTTTAGATTGTTGATTGCCAATTGGGACAGGGAAACGATGAGGCTCCTGCAGGAGAGGCAAGGATGACGAGGCCCCGCAGGGCAAGCCCGAGGAGACTTGCCGTCTTACCTGCGGAAAGGAATCGTTTCCCAGCCATACTTTTTCGGTATCAACGATAAAAAAATGTTGTCTGCTAATCTTACCCGTAATTAATTTCGAAAAGAATTGAAGGAGTTTTTCCCATTCGACTTGAAATAAGTAATCAATACATGGGGAAGGAGTGAATGGAATGTATGAACTGAAAACGAAAGAAAACGATCGTGACGTTCTGGAATTTATAGAAAATGTCGAGAACCCAAAGAAGCGTGAGGATGCTTATAAACTGCTGGATATTTTTACAGATACAACTGGCTACGAGGCGAAAATGTGGGGGCCAAGCATCATTGGGTTCGGGTCCTACCATTACAAGTACGAATCAGGGCATGAGGGGGATGCACCCTTGGTGGGATTTTCTCCACGTAAAGCAAATTTCAGTCTTTACTTCGCCACAGGGGACCCTGAGAGAGAAAAACTGCTTAATCAGTTAGGTAAGCATAAGTCAGGGAAAGCCTGTGTTTACATAAACAAACTTGCTGATGTCGATGTAGAGATTATTAAAGCATTGATCAGGCAATCTGTTACGTTTTTACAGGAAACCTACCCGAAAGCATGATAAAATTCATATTAGTTAAAATATGAGTTTCGGGGGATTACTATGAAGGTTTTTATATATGCAATTTTTATTGCAGGCTATGCAGCTATTACATTTTTTGGCTTGGGGCCGGTAATTTTCGCAGATGGATCAAAACAGGAAAGGATGTTAACGCTTGTCGTAGTGGCCATCCTGTATAACCTCCTGACTTTTTTGTTTATCAAGTGGAAGAAAAGAACCTGACAAAAGAAAGCAGAAACGGACAGGAAGCCCCTCTGTATTGCGTGATACCATTGGGATAAGGGAGTGACATTACATGGCATGGGTGGATGCTTTGCAGAAAGCGATAGACTACATGGAAGCCAATATTCATGAGAATATGTCGATTGAAGAAATTGCAAGTCAGGCGAATGTTTCTGCTTTTCATTTCCAGCGAACGTTTTCTGTCCTGACAGAAATGTCCGTGGGAGAATATTTGAGAAAACGCCGGTTATCACTCGCGGCACAAGAGCTGGCGAGCAGCGATTTGAAAATAATCGACATTGCTTATAAATATGGCTATGACACTCCCGAAGCCTTTTCAAAAGCCTTCCGCAGACAACATCAACTTTCACCGATGGATGCTCGGAGGCATAATGGGAGGCTGACATCCTATAACCGCCTGATAATCCAGGTGAATTTGAAGGGAGCAAAACCGATGGACTATCACATTGTGGAAAAGGAAAAATTTCAAGTAGTGGGAATCAAGAAAGAATTCTCATTGGAGTGCGAAGAGAATTTAACGGGCATTCCGGTGATGTGGGAGAAAGTTAATAAAGAGGGAACAGATCAAGTCTTATTCCAACTCAATGATGAAACGGTAAAGGGTATACTGGGGGTATGTGTTGAAAAAGATTTGGACGCAGCCAGTTCACCCAAGATGGACTACTGGATAGCGGCTTCTTCACAGGCTGAGCCGCCGGAAGGAATGGAAACATTAGAAATACCTGCTGCAAAATGGGCTGCTTTTGAAGTGCGAGGTCCGATGCCGGGGGCTATACAAGAAACGTGGAAACGCATATTTTCCGAATGGTTTCCCTCAAGTGGCTATGAACATGCTGAAGCACCAGGTATGGAGGTTTATACAGAAGGTGATCCTTCCAGTCCGGACTATGAATCTGAAATATGGATACCAATAAAATGATATTTACCTCAGATAACCTCAGCGTTTTAATACGCTGAGGTTTTTATTATGTTTTACATCCTCATTTACACTGCTATAATATGGATTATCTATTTAGGAAGATAGGAGCTTAAGATATGGTTTATTTTTGGGTAGGGTTAGGAGGTTTTATTGGAGCTATACTGAGGTACAGCTTTGGGGAGTTTTTATATGTACCCAATCAACATTTCCCATTTAGTACGTTAGCAGTGAATTTAATGGGAGCTTTTGTTCTTGCTTTGCTCACTTACGGTTTTGTTCCAAGGAGGAAAGGTGCCATTCAGTTGCAAAAAGCTCTGGGAACAGGACTCTTAGGGGCGTTTACTACGTTCTCCACTCTTAGTGTTGAAACGATGGAATTGTTTCAGCAGGATGAATTCTTCCTTGGTCTCCTATACTTATTTTCCAGTGTTTTGGGTGGATTTCTTTTTGCCGGCTTTGGATATAGGCTCGCAAAAACGAGAGAGGTTTCCCCATGATAAAAGAAATACTTTTGGTCGGGACCGGAGGGTTTATCGGGGCAGTATTCCGTATGTTGCTAAGTGATTATTTTACAAAAAATTATAAATTCACTATCCCACTCCACACCTTGACCGTAAATTTAATCGGTTCCTTTTTGCTAGGATACTTTTTAGGTGGGGAGATGCAGGAAATGACCTACCTTTTTACTGGTGCAGGAGTTATGGGGGCATTAACAACTTTTTCTACTCTCCATTTGGAATTATGGAAATTACATCTGGCAAGAAGGTGGAAAACAGTAGTAATCTATACATTGATTAGCTATGGTGGAGGTTTAGGCCTTGCCATTTTAGGATATTTCTTAAGCTAACCCAGCGAGGTAAGGAATCTGTATTAGAAATGACGGTGAAACGATGACCTACCACACAGATAAGCCACTTCAGAAAATAAAAAGATTAACATCCGTGCAATTGATTGTTCTCTATTATTTGACAGCAGTATTTGTATCTACTGTTTTGATTAGTCTCCCAATTGCCCACGATGAAGGGGTCGACCTGTCCTTGGTAGATGCATTGTTTACTGCTGTCAGTGCTATTAGTGTAACAGGACTTACCGTTGTTTCAACTGCTGATACTTTCAGCACAACAGGGTACTTTATTTTGATGTTTATCCTCCAGTTTGGCGGTATCGGAATTATGACTCTGGGCACGTTTATTTGGTTAGCATTTGGAAAGAAGATCGGCTTTAAAGAGCGACAATTGATAATGACTGATCAAAATCGTTCCACTCTTTTCGGGTTAGTGCGATTGATGAAACAAATTCTTGTTTTGATACTTGTGATAGAATTTATTGGTTTTCTAGTGTTAGGAACTTATTTTTTGCAGTATTTTGAGTCATGGCAGGAAGCCTATCTTCATGGGGCGTTTGCTGCTGTAAGTGCTACAACAAATGCGGGGTTTGATATTACCGGGGCATCCCTGGTTCCCTTTCATGATGATTATTTTGTCCAGTTCATTAATATTCTGCTACTGATTCTTGGAGCTATTGGTTTTCCTGTTTTGATTGAACTGAAAGAGTATTTGACTTATAAAGGTGATAATTATCGTTTTTCGCTTTATACAAAACTTACTACGACAACATTTTTTGCACTTGTATTCTTTGGAATGTTTTTTATACTATTACTTGAATATGATCATTTCTTTCAAGGAAAACCGTGGCATGAAAGTCTTTTTTATGCTTTATTTCAGTCGGTAACAGCCAGGAACGGAGGTCTTGCCACAATGGATGTGGCAGAATTTTCAGAAGGAACCCTCCTTGGACTTGCAGTATTAATGTTTATTGGTGCATCACCAAGCAGTGTAGGAGGAGGTATACGTACGACGACTTTTTCGATAGCAATAATGAGTATTATTGCATTTGCAAGAGGCAGAACCAATATCAGGATTTTCGACCGGGAAATCCATCAAAATGATATCATGCGTTCGTATATCGTCATCATTACTGCTGCTTTTATATGTGGGACAGCTGTGATACTATTATCAATCATAGAGGAAGCCCTCCCATTGGTGAATATCGTTTTTGAAGTATGCTCTGCTTTCGGTACAACAGGATTATCTACCGGGATAACAGCCGGTTTAAGTACAGGTGGAAAAATAGTAATTATGATATTGATGTTTATTGGAAGGATTGGAATCTTTTCATTATTATTCATTATAAGGGGAAAAGAAGTGAAAGAAACGTATCATTACCCGACAGAACGGGTTATCATTGGCTAGGTGCTTACGAGAAGAACACCTAGCTTTTCCATTATATAAAGATATTTTTTACAAATACAGAGGAATACGGAATTAGTTATGGAATAATCTAAAGGGATACGTAAACGATTCGAGAAGCTTCAGGGAAATAGAAAGAAGAGTAAAAAATCATTATTCGGCTATAACCGGAAAACCATGGATAGAAATGGAAATTTTTAAATGAGTAGGAAAGAGAGGTGGCTTCCATAAATTGAAAATTGGTGAAGGCAATACTTCAGAGCTAATTAAAGAGGATAATAAAGTAATCAAAAAGTTCAATGAACATGTCCAATTAAAAACAATTGAAAAAGAAGCGAAAGCAGCAAAATTATTACAAGAAATAGACCTTGAAACACCAGAATATTTTGGAATAAGAACAATACAGGGAAGGCAATCCATCGTATATGAACATATAAAGGGAGACTCTTTACTTGATTTAATGATTAAGGAGCATGTTACTGTTGAAGAAGCAGCAGAAGAGTTCGCATTATTGCACCAGCATATGCATACCCAAACGGGGGAGGGACTGCCTGGCTTGGTAGCGGAACTGGAAAAAGAAATTCTTAAATCCGAGGAAATAAATGAACGAGAAAAAGAGCAACTCCTCAAGGATATCAGCCAAAAATCTACGGGAGACCGGCTTTGTCATATGGATTACCATCCTGGTAATGTATTATGGACGGGGCAAAAGTCAGTGGTAATTGATTGGCTGACAGGTTGCCAAGGCCCTCCTGAAGCAGATGTGGCCCGGACCATCATCATCCTGAATTTTGCTGTACTGCCCGATAACTATCCCGAAGAAAGAAAAGATGCGTTCACCGCAATCAGGAGAGAGCTGTTTGCTGTCTATCTGGAATGCTATTTCGAAGAAGCGCCATTTCGATTTGCCGATGTAAAACCATGGATGACACCTTTGATGGTGGCAAGATTGAATGAAAAGATACCGGCGCTTGAGAAGGAATGGCTGAGGAAAGAAATTAAAGCATCATTCAGTTCTGGAACATAAAAAAAGGAAGGGGAGCCCCTTCCTTTTTTTATTATATCCTTAAACTAATTCTGAGGAATTTAAACCGCCAACGGCTGTACGATCCGCAACGAGATCAACAGAGTTCAAACCACCAACTGCAGTTCTGTCACCAGCAATAAGCTCGACGGAGTTCAGTCCGCCAACGGCTGTACGATCCGCAACGAGATCAACAGAGTTCAAACCACCGACTGCAGTTCTATCACCAGCAATAAGCTCGACGGAGTTCAGTCCGCCAACGGCTGTACGATCCGCAACAAGATCAACAGAGTTCAAACCACCGACTGCAGTTCTGTCACCAGCAATAAGCTCAACGGAGTTCAGCCCTCCAACGGCTGTACGATCCGCAACGAGATCAACAGAGTTCAAACCACCAACTGCAGTCCTATCACCAGCAATAAGTTCAATGGAGTTCAGTCCACCGACTGCAGTTCTGTCACCAGGAATAAGTTCGACAGAGTTAAGCCCTCCAACCGCTGTTCTGTCTGACGCTAATTCTGTATTATTATTAGTAGCTAATCCAATGGAGAAAATTGCGATAAAACCGACTGTGCATAAAAGTTTTCCAAATTTCATTTTCATCTCTTTCACTCCTCATTCTTTTATTTTTAAAGCTTTCTTGAAGTAAAAACTTGCTTGTTTATAGTCACTCTCTTGATAATAATAATCACCGAGAGAGTGGTACACGTCATACAAAATATTCTTTTCCTGAGTATTTTCATAATGTTCAATAGCATTATGAAGTTCAGTCATATATTTTTCCTCGTTTAAATATTTCAAAATGAAGTTTGTGAATAAAATTGTAATTTGGTGTTGGTCGAGGTGGAGTTTTTCATTATTAATCATACTTTCATATAACTCTATACCAAGTTCTTTTTCTTCACTAATAACAAGTAAGTCAATGAAGGATTTATAAGTGACTGGTAATGGGTTTCTTCCTTCAGTGAGCTCCAAATTAATAGCTTTCTGAAAAAAGTTTTTGGCTTCTGTATAGTTTTCTAAATCTGTGTAAATCAAGCCTTTATTATGGTAAATCAGTGACAGCAAATTAGTATAACCATACCTGCTAGCAGGTAACTCCGCTTGATTGAGGTACTGAAGAGCCTCTTCATATAGACCAGATTCCAAATGCTGTGCAGCTAATAGATTATTTGTTTTACATAGCAGTAATTCATATTTTTTGGTGTATTCAAACATGAACTTTGCTTTAAGGCCAAATTGTATGGCTTTACTATGAAGATTAAGTTTTCCATATAAGAGTGCTATATTATAGATTACGGCAGCTTTCATTGGACTTTGTTCCACGGAATCTACAAACATTTCCATATAATAGGTGCAATCTTTAATCTTATTTTCTGAAAATGTCTTTAAGGCCATCATATAGTTGAAGCTCTCTCTTACTAGCTTCGGGTATGACCGAAGCTCGGTCTCATCTATGTAATGGATAAGATAGGTTTCATAAAGATCGATGGCGGATTTTGTGTCGTTGATTTTGTAAAAGTATGCGCATTTTAAACATAAATAAGTGGCTTCTAGATTAATAGGTGATAAGTATTCATAGTAATTCTCTTCAATGACATCAATAACTTCCTTAGCTTTATCGGGGTGGAGCACGATGTTTGATTGTAACAGACGAAGGATGTATTCCGCATCTTCGTCCCGGTGTTCATAGTTTGTTAGAAATCCTTGAGCTATTTCGAACTTTCTTTCTAAAGCTTGCAGCACATGTGGTTTTGGAGGGTAGTTCCCTTCTTCAATCTTCGCCAGGTAACTGGTGGAAGTAATAGTGTCTGCTGTTTGCTTCAAGGTTAAGTTACGATTGTTTCTCATGATTTGGATGCGATTCCCTATATGCATTGATCAGACCCCATTATTTGGTTATTCATGAATATTATTCGACAATTTAGCCTTTGTGATTTTCATATTATACCAAAAAAGGAAAAAAGGAAATATGTCGCATGGTTTTTGGGATAATACGCTCACGAAAAACAGGTAAAAATACCTATTTGTTATTTCTTTTTTCTTACGTATTACTAATATAAACCATTTATAAGTTAAGGATTATCCCCGAATGTACGAGTGTAAAAAAGGCACGGAGAAAGAAATCCTTTTTAATTATGCTGAATATGCTATAATGATTTAACAAATCTGAATGGTAAGGAGCGATTGGAATGGAAAAGTGCAAGGAAAAGCTTATTTCCCTGGTTCAATCGTTTCTATTTTTAAGAGCATAGGCGGCTGACGTCTTTGCTCTTTTTTTATACGTTAGGGGAATTTAAAAATTTTTGCAAAGAAGTCCATCAACGTTGTGAAAATTTTTCATTTCCAAGTATTAGAAAAACTAATGCATTCTCGCAAGGACGAGTGCATGCGTTTTTTCTGATAATCCATTCTTTTTCATTTTAAAAATATACAATGCAGCTAAGAGCTTGGAGGGTGATCAAAGGTGAGATACCAACGAGTTTTGGTGAAAATAAGCGGCGGTGCTTTGGGTGGGGAAAATAATGAAAATTTTGACCATGAACATTTAGACCATATTTCCAATGAGATATTGAATCTTGTGGATGCAGGAATTGAAGTTACTGTTGTTGTTGGCGGAGGAAATATCTTCCGGGGAAGAACAGCTGAAGCGTGGGGAATAGACCGTGTCGAAGCTGATAATATTGGTACAATGGGAACAGTGATCAATAGCTTGATGTTGCGCGGAGTATTGAAAAGCAAGACGAAAACTGAAGTACGTGTCATGACATCGATTCCGATATCCTCTGTGGCCGAACCGTATATCCGTTTGAAAGCGATGCACCATCTTGATAAAGGATTTATAGTTATTTGTGCCGGAGGGAACGGGCAGCCATTTGTCACTACCGACTATCCGGCAGTACAGCGGGCGGTCGAACTTGACTGCGATGCGATTCTGGTCGCTAAGCAAGGGGTTGATGGTGTATTTACTGCTGACCCTTTCAAGGATAGTAATGCAAAAATGTACGGAAACTTAAATTATAATGACATATTGATGAAAAATATTCAGGTTATGGACCAGTCGGCATTATTACTTGCGAGGGATCATCAACTCCCAGTTCATATCTTTAATTTTGATCATCCGAATATAATGCTGGATTTATGCGAGGGCAGGGATTATGGAACCATTGTTTCCCACAGTCCTTCGTCTTTTAAAGAAGAGGCTTAAAGCATATTAATCTTTGGATATTAAGGTCGTGATTTTGCTACAATTATAAGTAGGCAGATAATTGTAGGAGGCAGCAAAGGAGAGAATACTATGACAATAAAACCTGTCATTTTGACAGAAAAGGACTTTGTGAACCAGGAAGAATTATTGTATCCTTTCGAGGAAAGAGGACTGCAATTTGGTGATGGTGTATATGAAGTTATTCGGATTTATGATGGGAATTTCTATTTATTAGATGAACATATTGATCGTCTTTACCGATCAGCTGAGGCTATTAAAATTCGAATTCCTTTTACAAAACGTGAAATAAAGGAACGACTGGAGGGTCTCCTTGCAAGGAATAAGGTTGACGTGGATGCGAAGGTTTACCTGCAGATTACACGAGGCTCTGCTGCGAGAGACCATGCTTTTCCAGATGATATCCAGCCGAACTTCTATGCTTACGTGAAGGAAATCCCTCGCATGATGGATGCAATGCTCGAGGGTATTCCAGTCCTGTCACAGCCGGATATTCGCTGGGACTATTGTTATATCAAAAGCTTGAATCTGCTTCCGAACGTCCTGGCTAAACAGGAAGCGAAAGAGCAGGGGTGTGTAGAAGCGCTGCTTCATAAAGACGGGGTGGTCACAGAAGGGAGCTCTTCGAATGTGTACCTTGTCCGAAATGGAAAAGTATATACCCATCCTGCCCAGAAAAACATTCTCCATGGATGTGTCCGGATGCGTGTGGAGCAATTTTGTAAAGATTTGGGCATTCCATTTGATGAAACTGCTTTTCATTTGGAAGATATTCAATTCGCCGATGAGATGTTCACTACCAGCAGCATAATGGAAATCATGCCTGTTGTATCAGTGGATGGTAAAATAATCGGAGACGGAACGCCTGGAGAAGTTACCAGGAAGCTGCAGGAAGCATATGAAAAAGACGCAGCAATTTCAGATGAAAAATCGTTGTTTCAAAAAGTCATCGAGCAAGACGCATAATAATAATATAGCGAAGGAGCGGCCTTCTATAGGATAGGCCGCTTTTTTTGCTGCCAGGACTATATAAATGGATGGTAATCCCTTTCAGCGGGCTTCATACTGCTTAAGCACTTACCCCATCGAGGTCATAAGCACACCCTCTCTCAATAAATTTACATGAAACTTACCAGCCAACTATCCTTGCACCATTATTTTAGGTAATATAAAGATAAAGACAAGAAGAATGGAGGGCTCTTATGAAAAAAGTAAAGATTGAATTGACACCCGCACAATATCAGAAACTGGTAGAGTCCGTGTTTTTGGGGACATGGGTGGCTAACTCCACAAGAGAGGACTTGAATGAAGAATTCGAGGCAGTAAGGGATCATGTACTATCTTATTATAAGGAAGCAGGAATGGAAGGCTTGATAGAAAAGAATGAGGAATTTGGTTTCAATGATTTAAATGTCAATTACGAATCGGAATTGCTTCATAACTATGTGGAGCCTTATGACGAGTATACTTTTTGGGAGAAGCTTGCAGAGAAGCTTGCTGATAAAGAGTTAGCCAAAGGGCACGGTGCAGTGTCTGTACCTCTGACGGAAGAACAAATATTGAAAAAGCTCGGCTATGAAGAAGAGATTGAAATGGATCTTCATGAAAATGGGATGAAGAATGTAAATTGGGAAAAAGGATAATACGTCCATCTTGGTGAACTATAGAGGAGAGGACAGATAAAAGTCCTGAATCTATAGACAGGACGTATGATTTAGTGGGTTATTAGTGTCATGGTCTGGACATGTTCCTCAAAATTCTCCATGGCTTTAGTAGGATGAAATGTTTGAATATTTCATCAAATTTTGCTAATATAATCTTGCTTAGATTAACTTTAAAGGGGGCAATATTTGTGAAAAGAAAAAATTGGATGTTATTAATGTCTTTAATGTTAGCGCTTTCGGTTGTACTTGCTGCTTGTGGAGGCGGGGCTGCCGATAGTGGTGATACAGGTGGAGAAGGCGGAGAAGATGGCGGTACTGTTTTCTTGAATATACTTACTGGTGGAACGCAAGGAACATATTACCCGTTAGGTGGAAGCTTTGCTACAATCATTAATTCAAATGTTGATGGGGCAGAAGCTAATGCGGTATCAACCGGTGCTTCTGTTGAGAATATGAAGAAGCTGAGTGAAGGAGACGGGCAATTAGCGTTTACACAAACAGATATTGCTTCCTATGCAGCAAATGGGGAAGTAATGTTTGATAAGGCGATTGAAGGTTTTCAGGCAATCGGAACATTATATCCTGAAACGATCCAGATCGTAACTACGAAAGACTCTGGCATTGAAACGGTAGAAGATATGAAAGGAAAAGTTGTTTCTGTAGGTGCAGTTGGTTCAGGTACCTATGCTAATGCCAAAAACATTCTGGAAATTCATGGGCTGACAATGGATGACATCCAAAAGCGTGATTTAGAGTTTGGTGATTCTACCTCTGGAATCCAGGATGGAACCATAGATGCAGCATTCATTACCTCTGGCACACCAACTGGTGCTGTTGAAAGTCTTGCAGCAACAACTGATATCAATATCGTCAAATTCGGTGAGGGGAAAATTCAGGAATTAATGGATAAAGTTCCTTTTTACTCCAAGGATCAAATCCCTGCTGGAACCTATGGGCTTGAAGAGGCTGTTGATACTGTAGCAGTTCAGGCAATGATGGTAGCAAAATCTGATTTAAGTGAAGATCTTGTTTATAATATTACCAAATCTATTTTTGAAAACACCGATAAAATCACACATAGTAAAGGTAAACAAATTACCGTAGAAAGTGCTCAGGAGGGCATAGGAATTGAGCTCCATCCAGGGGCGAAAAAGTATTATGATGAACAGTAATGTTTAATCATGATTGAATTTATTCATTATGGATGAGGGTGTCCAAGAAAAAAGTGCCAGACACCTCCAAAAATGCGGTTTATATTTCTGTATTTTTGGAGGTGCATGGGCTGGTGGGCAGCCTCGTCTTTTCATGTTGGAAGGGAAGGCTTATGAGGACAAAAAGGAAATGGATTTCAGCTGCTATTGGGTTAGTATTAATCCTTCTTGTCTGGCTTTTTATCCCCTATCATTATGTTCTCGGATTTCAAAAGCCTAAAGAAGATGAACTCTTAATGGCAATTCCAATTGCGGAAGGAGATACCTTCCAATTAAAATATACACATTCCATTCATCTTAGTGAAGTGATAGAGGAATTTAAAATCAAGAATGATAAGCTCTATCCTGTTAAGTTGATTTATGAGGATACTGCTGTCGGCATGCCCTCGAACGCAGGGAAGAGAGAACAATTCGAATTACGTAATGGAAAGTATTATATTACCGGATTGAATGGCTCCCACCAGTCTATCACGCTTTCGGTAGGAGAAGTGAGGGCAGCACATAAAATTGTCCATGATAGCCGGACTTATCTTTTGAAAGAATATGTTGGGGCAGGTACTATTGTCAAAATAAAACCCCAGCATGTAAGTAAGTGGCAACTTTTGGGAGGAGTGAAAGTACATGAGTGAACAACATGAATCGCTATCTGTTGAAAAACAAAAAGAAATCATGGCAAAGTATGATCCTGAATCATCGGTCAGAGATTTGACTGGTATTATGGCGAAAATTGTTTTCTTTGGATTATTAGCATTTTCCATTTATCAATTATATACGACAACTATTTACCCTTTACCTGCACAAATTCATCGTTCCATCCACGTAGGATTTGGTCTGGTACTTATATTCTTGCTATTTCCAGCAACAAGAAAAAACCGTGAAAAAGGGAAGATTGCCTGGTATGATATTGTACTTGCCTTATTGGGTCTTGGAGTGGGTGCTTATTGGCCGCTCTTTTACGAACAAATTATTATGAGGGCAGGGAGTATTTCAACCCTCGATTTTTATGTCGGACTTTTAGCAGTTATTCTTGTTTTGGAAGCAACACGACGCTCAGTAGGATTGCCGATTACTATTATTGCTGCTGCTTTCCTGGCTTACGCTTACTGGGGGCGTCAGATGCCAGGGTTTCTCATTCATCGGGGCGTCGATTTAGACAATATTGTCCAATCGATGTTCTTTACCACAGAAGGGATATTAGGAACACCAATTGCGGTATCATCCACTTTCATTTTCCTGTTCCTATTGTTCGGTGCATTTTTGATAAAAACTGGTGTCGGTCAGTACTTTAATGATCTGGCTGTCACATTGGCAGGTAAACGTACAGGCGGACCTGCTAAAGTAGCTATTTTTTCAAGTGCCTTACAGGGAACGATCAGCGGAAGCTCTGTAGCCAATGTTGTGACATCCGGTTCCTTCACCATACCAATGATGAGAAAACTGGGTTACCGACGCGAATTTGCCGGTGGAGTGGAAGCCGCTGCGTCAACAGGAGGACAACTTATGCCCCCAATCATGGGTGCGGCTGCCTTCCTGATGATCGAATTTATTGGAATGGATTATTGGAGTATCGCCAAAGCGGCGGCAATTCCTGCCCTGCTATATTTTACAGGGGTATGGATCATGACACATTTCGAAGCTAAACGTACTGGTTTAAGCGGCTTGCCGGATGAACAAATGCCGGACCGTAAGCAAGTGTTCAAACAGCTTTACCTCCTATTGCCAATTGTAGCTATTGTACTGTACCTCAGTAGTGGGTTGAGTGTAATGAGGGCCGCTATCTATGGTATTCTGACCACAATTTTAGTAGGCTTGCTCAGAAGAGAAAAGTTCCGTAAATTATACCCAATCGTATTTGGAGTGGTCCTTGTCGGCTATGCTATCTACGGAATGGCCACAGGCGGATTTTCTATCACACAATCTTTAGTTGCGGCGACAATTGCAACAATTCTAGTAAGCTATCTTTTTGACGGCAATTTCATGGAGTCGGTCGATGCCCTTGTTGATGGTGCCCGTACAGCATTAGGAGTAGTAGCTGCGACAGCTGCTGCTGGTATCATCGTAGGGGTTGTGACAAAAACAGGTCTCGGATTGAAATTGGCAAACAGCCTGGTGACATTAGCAAATGGTGAAATATTGCTTACCCTGTTCTTTACGATGCTTGCTGCTATCATTCTGGGAATGGGTTCACCGACTACCGCAAACTATGTCATAACATCCACCATTGCTGCACCTGCAATTATATTGTTAGGAGTAGCTGATCTTCCGGCACACTTGTTTGTTTTCTATTTTGGAATTGTAGCGGACATCACTCCGCCTGTAGCACTGGCTGCCTTTGCGGCTTCTGGTATTGCCAGCTCAGAGCCGATCAGGACCGGGGTTAATGCTGCCAAGCTTGCGATTGCTGCTTTCATCATTCCATACATGTTTGTATTAGAACCGAGGTTATTAATGATTGATACCACCTTCATGGAAACGTTATGGGTGGTGTTTACGGCAGTTTGTGGAATGTTAGCGATCGGAGCAGGCTTAATCGGATATTGGTTCCGTAGAATGTTATGGTTTGAGAGAATCGCTTCCGTTGCCGGAGGTTTAACACTCATTTATCCTGGCACCATGTCTGACATCATTGGTCTGGCAGTTTTTGCAGTGATATTAGGGCTGCAATTCTTAATAAAGAGAGACTTAATTGGCCTGCCTGTCGAGCGTAGAGGAAAAAAAGTGCAAGCATAATACAAAAGACTCGCTGGAGACAGCGAGTCTTTCAGGATCTCGAGAAACTTGCAGGCTGATTTTTTCTGATTTCTCCCATTTTTGCATAGCGTGCTATATTTGTATCCTAATGATAAGAATCTGTTCAGGCGAGGATTTTTTGTTGCAATGAGGGAAAGAACAACAACATGAAAGTCGAGCGTAGCATCTTAAATTTAAAAGAACTGCACGGGCTGCATAATTGCTTTTTGTAAGGAAAAAGTGAAGGAAAATAGCGTTGATGACTGCTGCTTGCCAGAACATAAAAAAGATTGTCTTTAATTTAGCAAGGGCGACTTAAAGGAAGTAGATTTTTTTCCTTTTTAAGTGATCCCCAAGGAGCGAGGACCCTTCCACTCCTGCGGAAGAACGAGGGAGCCGAGATCGCCGAGCGTGGGTTTCGCGAGGAAGCTCGGGCACTCGTCCGCGGAAAGGGAAGGGTCTTTATGCTCCTGGCTACAAGAAAAAGGCTCGTGGAAACCAAGAGTTGTCACCACATGGAAAAAGACTCGCTGGAGGCAGCGAGTCTTTTACATGAGGGTTTGTTTTTGATGCAGTCCCCATAATTTAATAAGGGGTCTGCATAATACATAAAAGATATTGATGATCGGTCCAAGCAGTAGTGCTACTAATAAAGTTCCTATTCCTACCGGGGCACCTAGCAAGTAGCCGATAAGCGCCAGGAAGGATTCCGAAAAAATCCGGACTGAACTTTTGGATTGTTTTGTTTTTTTGTTCATAATCATCATAAAATGATCAAGCGGTATTCTTGGAAATGGTGTCCTAAGATAAACGGCAATCCCAATTCCCATGGCAAGAAGTCCAATCGTAAAGACGAGCCATTTTGACCACCATACTTCAAAATCAGCACCTTCAAATGTGGTGTAAAGAAATAAATCCAATGTCCATCCACGAATGATGATCGGAAGGAGAGATTCAAATACCGGTCGTTTTTTTTCAATCCAGGCATTTATCAGCAACAGAATTACAAAGCTGATAATTAATACATTTCCAACTGTAATTGGCGAATGCATGGCAATCCCTACAGCAACACTATCCCCAGGCCCTACGCCCAGTCCTGATTTGATGATCAATGCAAGGCCAAGGCTGGAAACAACAATGCCTATAAGGTAAATGATGAATAATAACAGATACTTCATAATCTTACTCCTTACTTAGTTGCAATGGCATACACTTTTATCATCATATACGGACAGTTGTTCTATGTAAAGGGTAAGCACCTTGTGTTTGCTTAAGATGAGGAAAGGAAAAAGAATACTAACATTTAATAAGGAGGCATTTGAAAATGCATTATACAATTATAACTGGAGATTCCAGGGGGCTTGGAGAAGCGGCAGCGAAAACATTTTTGGAGTCGGGAGTCAGTGTCATTGGCATTTCCCGTTCTGGGAATGACAGTTTGAAGCAATATGCAGATAAGCAGCAAGGAAACTACTACCATCTATCCTGTGATTTAAGTGATAATAACCAAGTATTGAATTGTGCTGACCGTTTAATTGATGATTATTTCAGCTTGGCAGATAAGTTTTACCTTATCAATAATGCCGGCATGATTGAACCGGTTGCGCCTGTCGGGAGTATGGGACAGGAAGAGGTGATAAAACATATACAGGTCAATCTTACAGCGCCTGTTTTACTTACCAACCGGCTTCTGGAGGAAGCAAATAGGCAGGATATGCAAGCTACTATTATTAACATAACTTCAGGTGCTGCTGATCGAGCTGTTCATGGGTGGAGTGTATATAGCAGCACCAAAGCAGCCATCAATAGATTCACGGAAACGACAGCTGAAGAGTTCAAAAATCAGGGTAAGAATCATCATATAGTAGCGTTCAGCCCTGGTGTAATGGATACCGATATGCAAAGCGTCATCCGTAGTGCTTCCAAGGAGGAGTTCGAGGATATTGAAAAGTTCAAGGAGATGAAAGAAGAAGGGAAGTTACGCAGTCCAGAGACAGTGGCTGCTGTATTAAAGGATATTTGGATCAATCCTGAGGAAATTGAAAATGGAAAAGTGTATAAGCTATACGATATGATCAAGAAGTAAACAATCGAAGCCCCTTCCATTATTTGGAGGGGCTGTTTCAATCTAAAAATATTGGGAGATTCTCGTTTCTGTTAGCGAAAAGTTTATGAACTTGTTCGTAAGTATTCCTTTGCAGCGAGAGTTCCGGTAATTGATCCTGAGGGAAAAATAAAGCATTGTCTGTTTCCAGTCCCTTCTGCAAACTTCCTCCGCTCCATGAGCACTGAATAAGTATCTTATAAATATGGTAGGGATTTGGAGGATGGGGGTGTTTGTGCATATCGATGATTCCTGATAATTTGTTGGCTGTGACATCAATTCCCGCTTCTTCTTTTACTTCTTTAACTGCAATTTCTTTAGGGGACAAGTTTATATCCGCCCATCCGCCTGGAAGTGCCCATTTCCCATCTGCCTTTTCTTTCACAAATAACAGCTTATCATTGTCGAAAACGACAGCCCTGATGTCGACTTTCGGAGTCTGATAGCCTGTCTCATTTGTAAATAAGTGGTGGATTTTTTCAAATGGTTCATCGGTGTAACTTTGCAATATTTCCACACTTAGATTTCGCAGCTGTTCAAATCGTTCCTCATCAAAAGGATCAGTCGTATATGTTAGTCCTGCCTGGGCAATTGCCTGGATTTCTTTTGCCCATTCCAGCCATTTCTTCTGCATAGGCTCACTCCTTTCTATTTTTTATGGTATGTAAGCATCAGCATTCCTGTTGGATGAGGCTTCACCTCATATAATTCCAGCTGCTGTTCGATGCCGCCTGGTGGGAATAATGGTATTCCTGACCCGAGCAGGGTTGGCTGGATAGTGATCTGAAATTCGTCGATCAGTTGTTTTTGTATAAAGTGTTGAATCAACTTAGCTCCACCGACAATCCAAATGTTTTTATCCTGATCTTCTTTAAGTAAGTTGACCAATGGGCGGATTTGTTCCGGCTGTATAAATCTTGCATATTCCTCGTTTCCCTCCTGCAAATTGGAAACCACGTATACATCCTTCATCCGGTAGGGGAACTCATCGTACCGTTCTAGAACCTGGTCATATGTTTTTCTCCCCAGGATGACAGTGTCAATAGAAGCGTAGAATTTCTCATAATCGTAATTCTCTTCTTTCCACAGCCAGTCGATTTCTTCATTTTCTTGAGAAATATAACCATCAAGGCTCATAGCAATAAACAATATTACCTTCCCCATAGGTTTCACCTCATTTTCAAAAAATTCTGTTGCATCCTTCGTAAATATAATCATATAATAGATGCAACGAAAAAAGAAGGGACTGAAGTTTAGGGCAATGAAGTACTAATCCTATTGCTAAACGAGTTATGAATAAGTTTAAAATTTGCTCGTTCCAGACAAGGGGTTAGTCTGTCCAAAAAAGGATATCATTGTTTGCTGCCTATACGAAAGCCGGTTAGTGTTTTCGTATGTCCTTTTTGAATTGGTATGGTAACAGATCCTCACCCCTCTGGAAAGATGAGCCAGGGAGGTTTTTTTATGCAATTAATGAGAGCAATGAATATTGTATACAGCATTGGAGAGCGTACGCTATTGGATATAGGGGAACTAAGCATCCATCAAGGAGACAGAATTGGACTTGTTGGTAAAAATGGGGTGGGAAAAACACTGCTTTTACGGTGTCTTTTGGAAGAGGAGGAAAGCTCGGCTAATGTTGATTTTTATTCTGAATGGAGCTGGTTTCGGCAGCTTGATTCCCCGGAATCTGCCCAGGTAAATTGGGGTAGTATGAGTGGTGGCGAGAAAACAATGGAAAAATTATCATGTATTTTCTCAGAAGGTAAACAACTACTATTTCTTGATGAACCGACTAATAACCTTGATTGGCGGAGAATAGAACTGTTGGAACAAAAGTTGAAACAGCATAAAGGAGCTTTTGTTATCGTTTCCCATGACCGCGCTCTATTGGATAATGTATGTACCACTATCTGGGAGTTAGAAGCAGGGAAAATGTCTGTTTATAGTGGTGATTACAGCTTTTACACGGAGCTAAAGGAACTAGAAAGAAAGCAGCAATATATGGAGTATGAAAATTATTTGAGGGAAAAGAAACGATTGACGGAGCGGCTGACTGCTAAGCGAACCCAGGCAAAAGGGATGCGTAAGCCTCCGGCACGGATGAGTAATTCAGAATGGCAGCTTGGTAAAAATAAGGCGGCAGGGAAACAGAAGAAAGTCGAAAGAGTGACGAAAGTAATTGAGCGCCGGATAGAACGACTCGAAAAAGTCGATAAGCCTTTTGAATGGGATGAAATGAAAATGGATTATGTACTGGCTGAGCCGATTCATAGTAAAAATATTTTTACAGCCAAGGACTTAGAAATAACTGATCTTTTTACCATCCCTGTATTAAAGCTGAAAACAGGCAGTAAGACGGCGCTTATCGGTGATAATGGCTGTGGGAAAACCACTCTCCTCAAGCAGCTTCTAAGGAAGGATGGGGATATAACATTTTCCAAACAGGCAAATATCGGTCACTTCGACCAGACCCTAGAAAAACTGCCAGAAACTAAAACGGTTTTTGAATATGTCAGTGAATCAAGCAGTTTGCCTGAACACTTCCTGCGGGTCATATTAGGGAGACTAAGGTTCACGCAGGATGAGGTCCATAAAAAAATCGGAATCCTGAGCGGCGGGGAAAGGGTGAAGGTTGCGCTTGCCCGCCTATTGACAGGAGATTTCAACGTCCTTGTACTTGATGAGCCGACAAATCATATCGACTTCGAAGCGATGGAAGCGTTAGAAAATCTTGTCCAGGATTATCCCGGTACGATTCTTTATGTATCCCATGACCGCCGTTTTGTTGAGGCGACTGCCACGAAACTCTGGATAATGGAAAATAAAACTGTAACTTCGTTTGATGGGAGTTATAACGAATATCTTGATTCCCAAAATAGACCTGCCCAAGTGAATGAAACCTTGTACGATAAGATGACCCTCGAAACAAAGCTGACTGAGTTGATCAGCAGAATCAGCGTGCCGAGACCTGGGGAGGATGTTTCTGCTTTAGAAAGGGAGTACGACGAGATATTAGAAAAGCTTAAGCAAATCAAGTGAGTACAGAGTTCCCAGTATGTTAATTTGAAAATTGAAATGTGGTCAACGAGCATAAACGTCTATGGAATGAACATAAAGTAGAGGTTGGCGAGCATAAACGGCCATGGAACAAGCATAAAGAAGAGGTTGGCGATCGTAAACGGCCATGGAACGAGCATAAAGAGAGGTCGGTCGATTGTAGAGGAATATAGAACGAAAAAAAGATTTCTGACGCTAACCATCTGACATATCTAAAAAAGCAGCCTCCTCAGGGGGCTGCTTTTTGTTTAATGATTAGATAGGGTAGCATTTGGTTTATGATATACGCCTAGTCTTTTGACAAGCTTTGAACTGTCTTCATTCAAACCTGCGATTTCTACTTCTTTACCATGCTCCCGGAATTTTAATACCAGCTTATCGATGGCAGCTACAGCGGAATCATCCCAAATGTGGGAGTGGCTGAAATCAACTTTGATATAGTCGGCATCGATACTATATTCAAAATGCTTAATGAGATTATCTACGGATGCAAAGAATACTTGTCCTTTGACTTTGTATACGACCATGCGCGTGGTTTCTTCGAATTTTTTCTCTACGTGTACAGAAGAGATTTTTGCTACAAAGAAAATAGCGCTCAGGAGAACACCAGCCAGTACGCCTTTTGATAAATCATGTGTTTTAACTACTGTGACTACCGTAACAATCATGACGGCAGCATCGGTTTTCGGCATGATGTGAAGTTTTGTCAAAGAACTCCAGTCGAATGTTCCAATGGAAACCATGATCATGACACCTACAAGTACGGCCATGGGAATTTGAACAAGGATATCGTTCAGAACGATAATCAGCACCATCAGGAATACTCCAGCTACAAGGGTGGATAACCTTCCCCGTCCGCCAGACTTTACATTGATGACTGATTGTCCAATCATTGCGCATCCTGCCATCCCACCGAAGAAGCCTGCTACAACATTGGCAATGCCCTGGCCGCGCGCTTCTCTGTTCTTATCACTGGTCGTATCTGTCATGTCATCTACAATTTGGGAAGTAAGCAAAGATTCCAGCAATCCGACAAATGCTAATGCCAATGCGGTTGGGAAAATGATGTGTAATGTTTCCCATGTTAACGGAATTTCCGGGATTAAGAAAAATGGTAATGTGCTGGATAGCTCACCCATATCACCAACAGTGCTCGTATTGATTCCGGTCGTCATGACCAGGACTGTCATTACCACAATGGCAACAAGCGGAGCTGGGACAGCTTTGGTAATACGCGGAAACAAATAAATGATTCCTAATGAACCGATGACTAGAGCATACATCGGCCATCCGGCACCAGCAAGATGTGGCAGTTGAGCCATAAATATCAGAATTCCAAGGGCATTCACAAAGCCTACCATTACCGATCGGGGGATGAATTTCATAAATTGCCCGATTTTTAATGCTCCTAAAACAAATTGAATGACCCCTGTCAAAATAGTAGCTGCAAGCAGGTATTCCAGACCATGCTCAGCGACTAATGTCACCATCAATAACGCCATTGCCCCCGTTGCAGCAGAAATCATCGCAGGCCGTCCGCCCATAAAGGCAATAATTACGGCAATACAGAAGGAAGCATAAAGACCAACCATCGGGTCTACACCAGCAATAATAGAGAATGCAATCGCTTCTGGAATCAAGGCCATCGCAACGACCATTCCTGAAAGCACATCATTCTTCACATTTCCAAACCAATCTTGTTTAATTTTTTCTACGTTCAATACTGCACCTCTTTTCCAAATTTTAAAGTCTTAGCACTGTCCGTAACAGTGCTGTTTCCGGCATGAACGAAGGTGATTATAACACGGATATATAATTAGTGGTAATCGCATGTAAGCGTATAAATGAAGATCATTCTCCAAATCTCTTTCATATACTCTGTCATAATGACCAGAACCTAATTTAGTCCTTTTTATGGGGTGGATACCTCAAAAAACTTAAAGAAATACCAGCGTTAAAGTGATAAAATAGAATCATATTATATTCGGGAAAAGGGGAAAAGCATGTTCCAGAAGATTCTAATAGCTGCTGATGGATCGGCACACTCGATCCGCACGGCAGAAAAAGCTGCTGAATTGGCACGACTGCAGCAGGATGCCAAGGTTTCTGTTATCTATGTAATAGACGGGGAAACGTCTAAGCATGACGTGCTTGCTGAGGGAAATCAAGCAACAATTGACAGGAAACGGTTAGAAAGACTAAAGCCGATCGAAACACACTTGGAAGAAAAAGGTGTAGCGTATGAAATAGTAGTAAAACGCGGGGAGCCTGGTCCTTCCATTGTTAAATACGCTAATGGAGAAAAATTCGATATCGTTATCATCGGGAGCAGGGGATTGAACACTTTACAGGAAATGGTGCTTGGAAGCGTCAGCCATAAGGTAGCCAAACGAGCCAATTGCCCCGTGATGATCGTGAAATAAGAAAAACCGCCTGAAATTAATTTTCAAGCGGTTTTTTTAATCTTTATCAGCTTCAGTATATAGAACCCTACTGTTCCAAATACTGCTCCGAGAAATACTATTAGATACCAGCTGCCGAGACCGTCGGCCTTCCCAAAGGCGACCTGGATACTCTGCCAATGAGTATAGACAAACCCAAGAAGACATTCGAGCTGCAGCCAGGCTGTTAATTTTTGCGATTCCTGACGGTAAATTTCTTCATCAGCTGGTTTCACTGAGTTTGGTAGGTTGATGATTTGTGGGATGCGTAGAATAACGGTAAATAAACCGAACAAAAATAATCCAATTGAAGGCAGGAAGAATGCAAATCCTTTTCCAGCATAAGCATCAGGTTTCCCACTTGCATTAAAATGACGTGGAAATGCTTCCGGCAGAGATGGATAATAATAAATTGTCATGGCGAATAGCGTGATAACAAATAATAGGGAGAGCCAGGTACTTATTCTAACGATCACAGGCATAAAACCCTTCTCTCCTTTCTGAATTTTCATGAGCGCTGAAAATGGCGGTGTATGGTTTTATGAAGAATAAAATGACATAGTCCGATTACGAGAGCCAGAAATCCCCCCAAAACAAGCGCAGCAGCCCAGATTCCGTTCACCGTATCCAAATGCCATAGAAGGAACACCATTATCCCAAAGGTACCAAGTTCTAATAGTAATGCAATCAATCCGATAATCCTCGCCTTAAAAATTTCCTGTTCATCCGTCCAATTCAATTTTGGAGAGTGCAAATCAAATATTGTTCCGACCAGGCTTGTGAACCAGCTGGCCATAAGGGATAAAACAATCCAAATGACTAGTAAAACAAGGGGGAGTTTTGCCATAAATATACCAACTGCAGCTAATAGAATTAACGATAATAAGTTGATTAGCCAGGCGGTTACCACTTTGCTGTAAACGACGGTGGTGCTTCTCATCGGCATATGAAGATTAAAGGACCAGCTTTTCCCATCCCGTGAAATCGATGAGTAGGAGGCGGGGTTGGCACCTAAAATGAGCAACGAAAAGATGAACAAGATCAGAATGGAAGTTTTTCCTTCGAATTGTTCTAATAAGGTGCCGATAGAGCCCAGGGCACCGGAAGAGTTTTCAAATATAAGGATGACGATTAAGAAAACAGGGCCGAATAAGCTTTGAGCGACACATTGCATGAAAAATGTTGGGGTCCTGAATATAATCTTCAGCTCTTTTTTTATAAGACTGATAAATAATGGCTGTGGCTTTATAGCTGCCGTTATTTTAGCTTTGTTGAATCTATTCTTGTTACCGGCTGTCAGTCCCTGGACGCCTTTGAAATAAAGCTTCTGTCCGGTACTGAAGAAAATGACAGCGGCTATAAACGTAAGTCCGTACATTATTAGCAGAAATGAACTTCCAGTCAGTGAAAAAGGATCAGTCAGACTCTTGGTACTGAAATAGGCTGTTGGAATCAAAGCTGTAATCAGTTTCAAGAAACCATCCTGTTCCTGGATAAGCGCAGTAATATCAGCTGCTGTCTGGCCTGTGTCCTGATTCAAACGAAGAACGATATTTATGCCAATTACAAACACGAAAGTTAGCAGTCCGGCAAACAACTTCGTCCTGTCTTTGTTCTTTGCAATATTGGCGTATCGCATAAAAAACATCAATATGACGGCCATCACGGTAAAAGGTATGATGGGAAAAACGATAAAAATAAGAAATGCAGCAAGGTAATAAAGAACCCCAGCTTCGCTATGAATTCCATAAAACAAGAGGATGGGAACCATCAGCACCCCTGAGGTCAGGTAAAGGGAAAGAAATGGTGCCGCTGCTTTACCGGCCATCAGCTGATATGGATGGAAGGGGTAAGTCATGAACCCTTCAATATCCTCAGAAAAGTAAAAGGAGCTCAGAATGGAAGCAAGGCTCACAAATAGCAAAAGAAACGTCATGCTGATAAAAAGGAGTCCAAGAATAATGTTTTGATTGTTAGTTGCTGAAAGCTGCTCATACATACTGCCGATTAACGAATCGACGAACCAGAAAAACATTCCGCCAAAAGGGATTACCATTATTATGACAAGAATAATGCCGAATTTTTCGCTGGAGCTTTTTCCTGCCATGGAATACTGCATTTTCAGCATTGTACGTGCTAACAAAAGCGTTTTATTCATGGCTGGTCAGCTCCAGGAATAATTTCTCCAATGTCTGTTCCGCTTCGAATTGTTCCTTCAGTTCCTTCATGTTCCCACGAAACTCGAGTTTCCCGTAATTGATGATGGCTACTTCATCGCAAAGCTGCTCGACAACTTCAAGCACATGGGTGGAAAAGAAGACGGTGTTTCCTTTATCAGCATGTTCGCGCATCATTTCCTTCAAGGTATAAGACGACTTTGGATCAAGGCCTGACAGAGGTTCATCTAGTATCCATACATCCGGGTCATGGAGCAGCACACCGCTAATGACGATTTTTTGCCGCATACCATGGGAATAAGTCTGGATGTGATCGCTTAATGATCCGTAAATACCGAAGCTTTTCGTTAAATATTCGATCTTTTCCTGTCTGATATCCTTAGGTATATCATAGACATCGCCAATAAAGTTTAAGTATTCGATTCCTTTTAACCGCAGGAAGACATCTGGACGGTCTGGTACGTAGCCGAAGATTTTTTTCGCTTCCATTGGGTGTGAGGCAATGTTAAAACCATTGATGGTGATTTCTCCTTCATCAATAGGGAGAATACCAGTAATCATTTTAATGGTAGTGGATTTGCCGGCACCATTCGGTCCGAGAAATCCGAATATTTTTCCGTCCGGAATAGTAAGATCCAAGTTGCTGACTGCTGTGTTTCCCGGAAATTTTTTCGTGACATTATTAATGGTAATCATGCTATTCCCCTTCCTTCTACAACTAACTAACATACGTTTTAATTAGGGAATTCGTTTCAAACTTATGGTTAAGGTAATAATAGAGTTCAATTTCTTTATATCGGACAAGAAGCCTGCTTTTGCCGTGGAAACCCGTCAAGCCATTCCTTAGAAAAAGAAGTTCAGCCCCGCCTGGTTTTCCATCAGAAATTTATTAGCTAATTAATCAACGCATTAAGTAGAGATTTCTTACAGGAAATATACCATCAGGTCTTCGTCAAGGTAACCCTCAGCATTTTTGACGGCATTTTCTTCAACGCCGAATTTTTTAAATCCGACTGATTCATAAAGCTTTACAGCTGGGGTATTAGTGGACACGACCGCCAACATCAGTTTTTCAATTCCGTCACGCGCGGCATCCTCCATAGCTTTTTGCAGCATTTTTTTCCCGGCGCCATGTCCTCTGCCCCTCGGTGAGACATACATAGCAAGGATATCTGCCTTATGGGCGTACTTAGGATGTTCCTGCCTGAGCATTGTCACCGAACCGATCATTTCATTGGCTAAATATGCGCCATATGTATAGTTACCTTTATTACTCATGCGGCCAGCAGCGTGTTCGATGGGATTTTCCCGTGCCTTTGCCTCACCATAAGTTGTGATAAATGCATCAGGAGCGTTCTGTAATGCTTCAAGTCGAAGTTCCCAGTAATTTGCCGCGTCATCAGGTGTAAGACGTTTGATTAACATTGTGATCAACCACCTATTCTGTTGAGTATTGAATCAAATCGTAGCCTATATTTATGGTAAAGTAAATACATAAATGCCTGAACATAAGGAGATTAAGCTCATGAATGAAAAAGAGAAAATGCTTGCAGGAGAATTATATGAGTCTTGGGACGAAGAATTGATACACGACCGCACGCGTGCAAGAAAATTGATGCAGGATTTTAATCAATCCAGCGAGCATGATACGGATCACCGTGATATATGGATCAAGGAGTTATTCGGTAAAACTGGGGAGGATATAAAAATCGAACCGCCGTTCTACTGTGATTATGGCTATAATATTTTTGTGGGTGAAAACTTTTTCGCGAATTTTGATTGTGTGTTTCTCGATGTATGTCAGATAACCATTGGGAATCGGGTCATGCTTGGACCAAAAGTACAGCTTTATACCGCTACCCATCCAATGGATGTAAAAACAAGAAAAACCGGCTTAGAGTTTGGGAAACCGATAACGATTGGAGATGATGTCTGGATTGGCGGAGGAGCGATCATTAATCCAGGTGTCAAGATAGGGAACAACAGTGTGATTGGTGCTGGCAGTGTCGTCACAAAAGATGTTCCTGATAATGTATTTGCGGCAGGAAACCCTTGCCGGGTCATTAAGGAACTACCTTGATAGTAAGGAAGGTAGCAAAAAAACGTGATTTCCGTTATCATCAACAGTGGTTTCGATTGCATATATGAATAGTGGAAGGAAGGGGCTGCAAAATGATTAAACGTAAAAGTAAAAGAGAAATCGAATTAATGCATGAAGCAGGAAAGCTTTTAGCAAACGTTCATAAAGAATTAGAAACATATATCAAACCAGGGATAAGCACAATGGATATCGAAAATTTCGTTGAGGAGTACTTGAAAAAACACGGAGCCACAGCGGAACAGAAAGGGTATCAAGGATATGAGTTTGCTACATGTGCATCTATTAATGACGAGATTTGTCATGGTTTTCCGCGAACGGATAATTTAGAAGACGGCGATATTGTAACTGTCGATATGGTCATTCGACTGAATGGAGGTCTTGCTGACTCTGCCTGGACACATCCAGTCGGCAATATCAGTGAAGAAGCGAAGCAACTATTGGATGTAACTAAGACATCCCTTTACAAAGGGATCGAGAAGGCCAGGGTCGGAAACCGTATCGGTGACATCGGTCATGCCATTCAGAGCTACGTAGAAGGAGAAGGGTACTCTGTTGTCCGGGATTTTACTGGTCATGGAATAGGAGAAACGATACATGAAGATCCTTATATCCCTCATTTCGGAGAGGCAGGTAAAGGGGCACGATTGAAAGAAGGAATGGTTATAACGATCGAACCGATGGTGAATATCGGTGGTTGGGAAAGTAAAATGGATACAAATAACTGGACCGCCCGTACCGTTGACGGTTCGCTTTCTGCACAATATGAGCATACAGTAGCAATTACGGCAGATGGTCCTGTTATTTTGACAGATCAAGACAACCTGTAACATTTACGAATCGCTTGCCGGCGGATGCTTGACGCCGGCACGGCCTCTTGCTCATCGTGGAATCAACCGTGTTATAACTGTATGGCACTATAAACCGCAACATTGGCCAATCGAATAAGAACAAAAATGGAAGCTTGTTGTGCACCCTCGATAACCTTAATCTAAGCTTGGTCGTGACGTTCTTCTTCCCAAAGAGGAGGATTAAGACCTTAAGGGGGGCGCTGAACTAGATTCGCATCACCATAAAATTCTAGAAATAGACAAAACAGTCTGTATGGACATAAAGCTCCATACAGACTGTTTTTTTATTGACCGATAACCTTGGCTTTCTTGCATGACGGCAAGGTTTTTTAAAATTAACTTGTCATTTTTAAAAATTCGAGGCGTTTCTGCCATACTTCCTGTGCGGCATCTCCAATCCAAATCAAATGGCTGTCAGCATTTACGTCATAGATGTCACTTTGAGGAACCGAAGATTTCAAGAGTACAGCATTGGTGTAGCTTACACTTCGGTCTTTTTTAGCATAAAGACCGAGCACTGGTACAGTGATTTTGGAAAGATCGGAAACTTGATGATTCATATCTGCAGAAAAGCCTCTACCGGATCTGGAAGTATCCAGCATTTCATAAAGGAAACGTCGGTCCCGCCTTGAAAGTTTTTGCAACAGGGCATTAGGGTCTTCCGTTGTCAGCTCAGTCAGAATCATACGCATCACATAGTCCGGATGTATGCGGAGCAACAATTTTAACAGCTTCCAAGTCACAGCTTCCCCGCGGCCAAAGAGCAGCCTGCCTTTTCGTTTATAGTTTTTGTCCCAGGGAGTGACAAGTGCAGCTTCCATCACCAACTTGTCCACTCGTTCTGGATATTTGGAGGCAAGCGCAATGCCAGTTGGTCCGGCTGCAGAAATGGCAATGACCGGCAATTTTTTTATGTGGAGGTGATCCAGAACTTCTATTAAAGTATCTGCAAATGCCTCCGGAGTTTTCCCTGTCTTTACTTCCGTTTTATCATAACCGGGGCGTGAGACGGTTAGCAGGGAGTACCCTTCATGGATTAGGCTGCCATGTGACAGGTCCGTATATCTGCTGCAATGCCCGCCTTTTAACACCAATAGCGGTGGTCCTTGTCCTTCATAGGAATATTCTACGTATCCATTTCTGGTTTCCAGTAAGACAGGTCGCATACCCTCATCCTTTCCGTTGCATTTAGAGTCTCCCTCAATATAAGCTATAATGAAAGAAAAGGAAATACGATAGAAGTCTGAAATAAGGAGGAAAGAAGATGCGTTTAGTATCCATATGCCCTAGTAACACAGAACTTGTGGCTTATCTGGATAAAGTAGATTTGCTTGTTGGGATAGATGATTATTCTGATTGGCCGGAAAGCACCAACAGTCTTCCTAGGCTGGGCCCGGATCTGGATATAGATATGGACAAGCTGGAGTCGTTGGATCCTGATTTGGTGCTAGCTTCACTGAGTGTGCCTGGAATGGAAAAGAATATTAAAGGCTTGGAAGATAGAAACATTCCATACATCATTCTCAATCCGAATTCTCTTGAGGAAATCGCATTGGATGTGGAAGCTGTCGGGCACGCGTTAGGGGAAGAGAATAAAGGTAAACATAAAGCGCAGGTATTCAGAGATGCCATCACTCATTTCAGTAAATTGGCTGAAGGGATTGAGGTTAAGCCGAAACTTTATTGGGAATGGTGGCCGAAGCCGATTTTTACCCCGGGAAAAATCAATTGGCTGACCGAAGTAAGTGCGCTTGCCGGGGCGGAGAATATCTTCGCAACGGAGAATGAAGCAAGTGTCCAGACGGACTGGGAAGATGTGCGCATGCGTGATCCTGACCAGATTTGCATGGTTTGGGTAGGGGTGAAAGAAGAAAAAATGAACCCGGATCTTATAAAAAAAAGACCGGGCTGGGAAAACATGAAGGCCGTGAAGAGAAATGATATTCATGTTTTAGAAGAATCGCTATATTGCCGTCCATCCCCGCGGTTATTGGAAGGGATTGAGAAGTTGGCCTCTCTTCTCCATCCAGAGGTTTTTAACCCGTAACAAGACTAATGGACATTCCGTTTGTGCTTTGGTATTGCAAGCTCTTTGAAGTTTGCGGCCAGCTCCTGAAGCTGTTTATTCAGCCGTTCCCCTTCCATGGCCAGCCCATGTCCGGTGATGGCGACTGAGGGCTTTAGTTCTGCCAGCTTTTGCACCGACTTTTCCGCCTCTTTCCAGTTCGGAGTAAAGTAAGCAGGCGGTCCGTGCACTTTCTGGTGTTGGGTAAACACACCAAAGGCTGATTCTTGTTTGACTGTTATGAAGGCATCACCGGCAATCAGCGCCCGGTCTTTCTCCCGGAATAATGCGATGTGGCCGGGGGTATGGCCTGGTGTATGGACATACTTCCAGTCCGGAAGATGAGGGAGTGAACCATCTTCCGGAAGTTTCTCCACATAACGTGCCAAATTAACAGCCTTCGTAGGATAAAAAGGAGAAATCAATGCAAAAAAACCTCCACCGACAGTAGCATCTCCCACGGGGTAATCGCGTTTCCCTGTTACGTAATCCCATTCCATGGGATGGACAAATATCGGGACATCCCAATGTTTGGCAAGGTAGACTGCAGAACCGACGTGGTCAAAGTGTCCGTGTGTCAAAATAATCGCTTTTGGCGGGTGGCCGCCAAATCGCTTCCGTGCCATTTCCATGATCCGTTCCCCATAATGTCTGATTCCGGTATCAATCAACACCCAGTCGTTTGAATTTTCTTTTCCAATCATACATACATTAACGATCAAGGTCTGATAGAAGGCAAGATCATCCAGTACGACATCAGCGACCGCATGGTCCATTTTCCAACCGTCCTGTAAATGTTCCGTGTGCTTATCCATATATCCGAACTCCTCGTTTTCTTTTAGTCTTATACGAATGATGGAAGTTATACACGGAACTCAAGCTTTTCGTTCAATTGTTTTTCCCGTTAAACCGAACAAAATAGTAAGCACAGGGCTTAATAAGCAAAAGAACGCAAATGGCAGATAGTCGATGACAGCTACACCCAGTACATCCGCAAGGAATACACCACAAACACTCCAAGGAACGAGCGGATTGATGACCGTTCCTGCATCTTCCAGTGTCCTCGACAGATTTTTCCTGGCCAGGTCAGCCTTGTCATAAATATCTTGATAAGCTTCGCCTGTCAGCAGAATCGACAGGTACTGCTCTCCTATGAATATATTGATTCCAATTGCGGTAAGCGCTGTAGATAAAGTGATTGTTCTGATTGTCTGTAAGGACTGTTGGATGCTGTTAAGGACTGCTGGAATCACACCCGTTACGAAAAACAATCCTCCGAGAGCCAGGGCTAAAATCACAAGGGAAATGGTGAACAGCATACTGTTCATTCCACCTCTGGATAACATGCTGTTGACGGCATCGTTACCGGTTTCAGCAGTGAAGCCATCAAACCATGTATTCCATAAATCGGTCCAGGGCATCACCCCGCGGATCCCTGCAAGGACAGTTGCTGTAATACTTGTGATCGCGAGTGAAATAAAAGCAGGAACTTTAAAAAGGGTCGCACCGATTAAAATAATCAGCGGAAGCCATGAACTCCAGTGAATAAGCCCAGACTCAGAAAGTGCCTGCTGAATACTGTTAATGCTTCCTGCACTTTCTGCGTTTTCAGATGGTGATAAAAATGCAAAAAGAATAAATGACAGAATAAAGGCAGGGACAGTTGTCCAGGCCATATTTTTGATGTGGTCAAATAAGTCTACTTTTACGACAGTTGATGCCAGATTAGTCGTATCGGATAGTGGCGACATTTTATCTCCGAAAAATGCCCCGGATACGATAGCACCAGCTGTCATGGCTAAAGAAGCATCTAAGGACGAAGCAACCCCAAGTAAAGCTACACCGATTGTGGCACTTGTGGTGAACGAACTTCCAAGGGCAACCCCTACAATGGCAGTAATGGCAAACACCAATGCTAAAAACCATGGGCCGCCTGTCATCAGGAAAGCAACATCCATCAAAGCGGGAATGGTACCGCTGACCATCCAGCTGCTGATCAGAATACCAATCAAGAAGAAAATCAATACAGCTCCCATGCCGGTTTGTGCCCCCTGAATCATACCATTCTGGAGCATTTTAAATGAGAAACCTTTGAATAATCCATAACTGAGCATAATCATTAACCCGATTAAGATTGGAATATGGGGAACAGTTTGTAAACGAATAATAAAATAACTGATAACACTTACGATGAGAATCAATAATATAATTGCTTCGGCCATGCTTGGTAATTTCTTGGGCTGTAAATGTAACATGCTGATTCCTCCCTATAGACTAAAGCGAAAGCGCCTTGTTCACCCCCGCAAGCATAAGCCAAGCCTCGTCGTGACGATCTGTGTCACAGAGAGGAAGGGCTTATGCCCCAGGGGGTAGGCGCTGGAGCTGGATGAGACTAAAGCGAAAGCGCCTTGTCACCCCCGCCAAGCATAAGCCAAGCCTCGTCGTGACGATCTGTGTCACAGAGAGGAAGGGCTTATGCCCCAGGGGGTAGGCGCTGGAGCTGGATGAAACCCCTCTGCAAAAGGGTTATCCACAACAATCCATTTTTATAACCTCATGACAATAAAAAACTTCATCCCGAATAGGGACGAAGTTCACTCCGCGGTACCACCCTGATTGATGAAAATGTCATCCACTCTAAGAAAAAGAAAATGCCGCTGTAAATAGAATTCTGTAATTCAGGAAACATGCAACCTGGATTCACAGCTGCCATCCAGTCTCTGTAACTGTTCCATGGACCCTACTTCGGAATTCTTGACACTTCTTTTATACTTAAACGCTTTTATGTTGTAAAGTATGTCATTTAATATAAAATAAAGAATAGGTTTTTGTCAATGGAAGTATTATGCATGGAGCATTTTAAAAATGGTAAATAAAAGCAATCGCGCCATTTGAAAAATTCCGTTATGATTAAAAGTGTTATGGATTTTTATTGTTCCGGAGGTAGAGGTATGGAACCAAAAGTAATGGATATAGAAGCAGACAATTACATAACAAGAAAGCACATGGTAAAAAGAGGGTTTGTCGCAGGACTGCCGATTATGCTTGGCTATCTTCCCATTGCAGTCACTTATGGAGTACTTGCCCGTCAATCTGGTTTGTCCAATATAGAATTGACATTAATGAGTATATTAGTATTTGCTGGTGCTGCACAGTTTATGGCTGCCAATATGATAGCCATAGGTACTGGAGCGGCAGAGCTGATAATCGCGACGTTCGTGCTTAATTTCAGGCATTTTGTCATGAGCTTATCTTTCATGAATCGGTTACGGGGAATTGCATTAAAGTGGAAAGTTCCATTATCCCTCGGGCTTACTGATGAGACTTTTACTGTATCCTCCCTTCATAAAAAGGAAGCAAAAGAGCAATATGGTGTATGGTTCTTTGGTTCCCTGATTCTGACTGCTTATGTTGCTTGGATCGGTGGGTCATATTTAGGCGGGGTACTTGGAGATATCCTTCCAGCGCGATTGAGCCAGAGTATGGGAATTGCTTTGTATGCTATGTTTATCGGCTTGCTAATCCCATCTATCAAAAAAGAATCCAAAGTTGCAGTTGTTGCTGTTATTGCCATGGCGACGAATTTTATATTTTCTGTTAATGGTATGAGTGACGGATGGGCGATTGTCTTGGGCACTTTAATCGGGGGTTTAAGCGGTATCGGTTTGTTAAAGGAGGATAAGCCATGATCTGGATTATTGTCGGGATGGCCTTAGTGACAGCAATTCCAAGGGTGGTTCCAGCTTTTATTGTTGATAAACTGCGTTTCCCAGGCTGGGTGGACCGATGGTTGAATGCCATCCCTTATGCAGCTTTAGGGGCACTTATTTTTCCGGGTATCATAAATGTAAAGCCCGAATCTCCACACATTGGGATAACTGCTGGAATTATTGCTATCGGACTTGCCTGGGCAGGATTAAACATCATTCTGGTTGTCATTGGTGCCATTACTACCGTTTTTCTGATGACATTGTGAAACTGATCTTCCAGTAATCGGACACAGATGGATATAGTCACACGCCTTGCTGGGATGCATATATTGTAGGGATTATCTCAATAAAGGAGTATGATCGTATGCATCGACAACAAGGAGGGTTCTTTTCTAACCTGCCAGGATTTGGTGGGATAGGAGGTTTTCCAGGCCAGGGACAGGGAGGTTTCCCAGGTCAAGGTGGCTTTCCCGGCCAGGGCCCGGGCGGATTTCCGGGGCAGGGTCCAGGAGGTTTTCCTGGTGGAGGATCGCAGTCCATCCAGCTTCCGCCGCCGCCATCAGATGAGCCACAATTCAGTGCCCAGCAATCCCCGGGCCTTTTTGCGGTAGATCCAGGGTCGTTCTACGGCTGTTTATTCCGATTTACACGCGTATGGCTAAGAAATGGCCAAAGGTTCTGGTTCTATCCTGTTTTCATTGGAAGGACTTCCGTAGCAGGATATCGTTGGCGTCCACGCCAAAGACGTTGGGTCTATTTCGGAACAGATACGAACCGGATTGTATCTTTCCAATGTTGAAAAGAGGAGGATGGCCAACAGCGGTCATCCATCCTTGTTTTTCTAGTTTTGACATAGAGCAGCCATAATCAAACCAGAAGGGATGATACGTGCCAATGTTCAATGTAAGAAAAGCAGTCTATAAGGATGCAAGGAAGATAGCAGATGTTCATGTAAGCAGCTGGAAATCCGTTTATAAAGATGTTATCGATGAACAAGATATGAGTAACATTACAGTGGAAAACAGGACTGCCCTGTGGGAAACAGTTTTGAAAGTACCTCTGAATGGACAGTTTGTACTTGTGTTGGAAAATGATAGAGAAGAGATAGTAGGGTTCATATCCGGCGGCAGGGAACGGACAAAACGTTACGGCTATGACGGTGAAATCTATACGCTTTACTTATTGGATGACTATCAAAAAAAAGGATTAGGTGGTTTGCTGCTCCATGCATTTTCAAAGGAAATGAAAGTACATGGTTATGATTCACTCCTTGTATGGGTGCTGACAAAAAATCCTGCCAGCAAGTTTTATCGTAAATATGGTGCCAAGCGTGTAGAAGCAGAGATAGTTACGATCGGCGACGGTACATATCAGGAAACCGCATTTGGGTGGCAGCATATTGATGCTCTCCTGAACCAGTTCCATGCATAAAAAACGCTAAAGGAGCAGTATTGTTGGTTGTTGATTCACAAATCACTTGCCTGCGGATGCTTGCCGCGGGCACGGCCTCAAGCCTTCTTGGTCAAAAAGACCGGAATTCAGTTATTTTGACAAAACGGTCTGTCTGGACATTAAATTCCAGACAGACCGTTTTTTAAAGTTCATACCTTATCTAAACCTTCAGTTTCTCAGAAGTCTCTCAATTAAAAGGGAAAGAGGGATCCGTTCTATTGTTTATATGGTTCGATATGGATTTGGGCATGCTTGATGTTCAATTCTTCTTCGAGCATCTCTTCAATTTCATCGGTAATGGTATGGCCTTCCTCGACACTTATCTCGGGGTCAACATGTATCGTCGCATCAATCAGTACGATGTTACCCTGTAGTCTCCCCTTGACGTCTTTTATGGACCATACACCTGGATTCTTTGCAATCAACTGTTTGATTTCTGCAAGCATTTCTTCATCAAAGCCATCTGTAAGCGTATGAGTGGAATCACGGAAAATATCCCATGCCGTTTTACAAATGATCAAACCTACGATAAACCCGGCTAATGGGTCCAGCCAGAAAATACCGAACTGGGCACCAAGAATCCCGATAAAAGCGCCGATACTTACAAGGGCATCCGAACGATTATCCTGGGCGGCCGCATATAATGAAGCGCTTTTTATTTTTTTGGACAGCTTCAAGTTATAACGGTAGACACCGAGCATGACAAAGGCAGCTATAAGTGCAGTCCAGGCGGTAAGTATACTCGGTTCCTCGAAATTCTGATGCCATAAATTTTCCACTGTACCAATGATCACTTCTAATCCAACTGTCATCATGATGAAGGCTGCAATTAGAGAGGCAATGGTTTCTGCACGAAAGTGACCATAGTGATGGTCTTCGTCAGGCGGTTTTCTGGAGATTCTTAACCCGATTAAGACCGCAATGGATGCAATGACATCGGTAGTATTATTCAACCCATCAGCACGCAGGGCGGCAGATCCTCCGATGGCGGCAATGATCAGTTTGACAGCTGCCAGGACAAGGTATGCTGCAATGCTGACCCAGGCTCCTTTTTCACCTTTTTTTAAGTTTTCGTATTCGCTCATCATTTCCGCCTCCGATAACGGGAAAAATGGAAAATTAGTCCAACCTTGATTATTAGCATTCATAGCTTAACAAAGCCATACATATTGAGTCTAGAGAAACAATGATTGCCGGCAGCACACGTATTGATAAAAAGCAATAAAGTTTCCGAGGGGAAAGATAACGAAGATGGTTTATATTTTGTGACTGGGGTAAATAGGGAACAAGCATTTATTTTTTCCATTGCGTTACTTTTTATTAAAGGGGTGAAGGTATGGTCTTTCAGGAAACCGTTGTTGTAGAAGGTTCGATCAAAGGGATGAAATTTTCTAAGCCTGTATTGATTTCCTATGATCCAGATTCCCAGACGCCTGAAGAGGCTTTGATCAATTTCTTTGGCAGTCAGGCCCAATCATTTGAAGAACTGGCTATTCAACGAGGGTGGGAGGAATCTTATTGGACTTATCCTCCATATTACGGAATGGTAGTGTAATTATTTTACTAAGACCGTGTGCGGGAAAACGTACGCGGTCTTATTCTGGTGTCTAAGAAAAATTGATGGTTTTAACATACCTTTGCAGTGATAAAAAAGTGTCAGGATAAAATTTGGTACAAGCTTGTTGGTAGAACAAAACGCTTCTTGCTTTTGTGCGATGGAGGTCTTGCTATTCATAGGAGTTGGTTTTTCGTTATAATGAGAGCAGTAATAGCGTCTACATAAGGTGGAAAAACAATGAAGAAGGTAATCATAACTGCCCTGTTAATCGTATTGTTAATGGGGTGTCAGTCGACCGCAGGGGACAAGAAGACGTCCCTGCGAATATCTGCTGCTTCAAGCCTGACAAGTGTTTTGAAAGAGATAGCAGTAAATTTTGAAGAGAAAACAGATTATGATCTGATCATGAATTTTAATTCATCAGGTAAACTCGCCCGTCAAATTGAAAAAGGCGCACCTGGCGACGTTTATTTATCAGCCAGTGAAAAGTGGATGGATTATGCATTGGAAAAAGGGCTGGTCACAAGTAAGAGTGTTCGGACGGTTCTGGATAATCGACTGGTGCTTGCAGTTCCTCCAGAGGGAGAAAAGTCACTTGACCTAAGCGATCTTGCCTCCTCGCACGTGACAAAATTTGCGATCGGTGATCCGGCAAGTGTCCCTGCTGGAAAATATGCGAAAGAAGCGTTGAAACAAAAAGGATTATGGAAGGAAGTTCAATCTAAGGCGGTTTATGCTAAAAATGTCCGGCAGGTAGCTGCTTACGTCGAATCCGGTAACGTTGATGCAGGTCTTGTTTATCGCAGCGATGTTGCCGCATTGGATGGGCTTCAGACAGCAATTCTCATTCGGGAAGAACTGCATTCTCCGATCCATTATTTTGGAGCAGTGATTGCCTCCTCAGACCAAAAGGAAGCTGCAAGGGAATTTCTTACCTATATGAAGAGTGAACAAGTAAAAGAAATCTACGAACAATATGGTTTTGACGGATAAGGCTGGGTGTTGTTAATGGATTTTTCACCATTATGGCTGTCCTTAAAGATAGCCTCTATTTCAACGGCGATTGTATTTCTTACCGGAACATTTCTGGCAAGGGGAATCGTCAGGAGACAGTTTTTCGGTAAACAGGTACTGGAGGCGTTGTTCATGCTTCCATTGGTTCTGCCGCCAACCGTAGTAGGGTTCGGTTTGTTATATTTATTCGGGAAAAACGGCCCGTTAGGCAGTCTACTGTTGGAATGGTTTAATTTTCAAATCATTTTTACGTGGTATGCCGCTGTGATCGCTGCAATAGTAGTTTCTTTTCCATTAATGTACCAAAGCGCGTCAGCAGCATTTTTAAGATATGATCGGACACTTGAAAATGCTGCTTATACGATGGGCGCGAGCAGGTGGAAAGTATTCTGGACTATTTCCTTTCCCTTGGCGTGGCCAGGACTCCTCGCCGGTCTCGTCCTATCGTTTGCCAGAGGTCTTGGGGAATTTGGAGCCACACTGATGGTTGCCGGTTATATCCCTGGGGTGACAGATACGCTGCCCCTTGCCATTTATTTTTCTGTAGAGTCCGGCAATGAACAGCAGGCTTTATTATGGGTGATCATCATTGTGCTGATTGGTTTTACGACAATCTACTGGCTTAATAATTGGAGCAAAAAACCTTGGCTGAATGATCCCGGGAAGAGGTGAACGTATTGCTTACTGCCAGTTTCAAAAAACAGCTGGACTATTATCTATTGGATATCGATCTGAATGTCGACAATGAACTAGTGGTCTTATTTGGGCGCTCCGGTGCTGGAAAAACTACAATTTTACAGCTGCTTGCAGGGCTATCCAAACCTGCTGACGGCTGGATCAAGTTAAACGAAAGAACCTTGTACCACCAAGGGACTATCCACCATCCAACGCAGCGAAGAAATATCGGTTATGTATTTCAGGATTACGCACTTTTTCCTCATATGACTGTGAAAAAAAATATTCAATATGGCATAAGGGACGAAAATACAGCAGAGTCTCGAAGCCATATAAATAAATTGGTGGACATGGTGTCAATAGGGCACTTGCAGAAAAAATATCCTCATGAGATTTCAGGAGGGGAAAAGCAGCGGGTCGCTTTAGTGCGGGCACTTGCTTATCGGCCTGATTTATTGCTTATGGACGAGCCGTTTTCCGCTCTCGATGAAGAAAGTCGTTACCAGTGCCATGAACAAGTGCTTCAATTGAAAGAAAAGTGGCAGATCCCTATGATACTCGTTACCCACAACAGAGAAGAGGCTGAAAAGCTCGCTGACCGCATCCTTTTTATTGAAAACGGAAAAATAGTTGACACAAACTAGCATGAGATTCCCGGGAGAACTCCGTAGATGATTGAAGGAACCTGGGAATTTTTTATGAAAATAAAACCGTATATAAAAAATATCTTGAATTAAAGAGTCTTTAGTTTGAATAAAATTATAAGAGGGTATATAGTGGAAATGTAGCAGCCGGAATAATTACCCAGGCTGCCGGAAACGATAAAATGAAATGTGAAAAGGAGAGATAAGAGTGGCAAATGTAAAATTAGCAGTCATTTATTACAGTTCTACCGGTACTAACTATCAAATGGCAAAATGGGCGGAAGACGCAGCGAAGCAAGAAGGAGCGGAAGTCAAACTAGTTAAAGTTGCGGAAACTGCCCCAATGTCAGCAATTGAACAAAATCCTGCATGGAAGAAGCATTATGAAGAAACAAAAGACGTCCAGGAAGCAACTGTGGATGATCTGGACTGGGCAGACGCTTATATTTTCAGTGTGCCTACACGCTTCGGTAATGTCCCATCTCAATTCAAACAGCTTATGGACATGGCTGGCGGACTATGGTTCCAAGGTAAACTAGTCAATAAAGTAGCAAGCGCCATGACATCTGCACAAAACCCACATGGCGGACAAGAAGCCACCTTGTTGAATCTGTACACAAGCATGTTCCACTGGGGCGTGCTCGTCGCAGCACCAGGATACACCAACGACGCAGCCTTCACTGCAGGCGGCAACCCTTATGGAACAAGTGTTAGCGTCGATGGTGAAGGCAACATGAAAGAAGATGTGGAAGAAGCTGTCCGTAATCAAGCGATCCGTACTATTAATGTGGCGGAAATGATTGTCAAAGGACAACAATAATATTATTTCTTCAGGATAGGAGCTGTTCCAAGTGGGACAGCTCCTTTTGTCTCATCCCCCTTTTCCAAAGGTCGAATTAGTACATTTCGGAATGATAGTTCTATATTCAACATAAGAGCAGCCTATTTATCCAGGTACTCGGTACAAATAACCGTGTTGTCGCTCATAGAATAGACAAGTCGTAGTCTATGCTACTTTTCTATGAAATCAAGATAAATTTTTTCCAAATTAATGGATAACGCTTAAAAAATAAGGGTAAATAGAAATATTTAATTCCCATAAATTACAATTGAAATAGGTGTATGGACAGGTTTAAAATGGGTGTAAGAGGGAATAGTAAATTAAATATTCAGAAAATTGTTGCAAAACCTCTTCAAATCCTGCATAATAGAAAAAAGCATTTAGGGGGTAGGCCACATGAAAAAGCAAAAAATTAATTACGTGTTGCGAAGAAGCCCTGTTTTTAGAGATAAAACTATTTATGCAAAGCGAGAGCTATCCTTCGGTCTTCAACTAGCTTCGCGTTTGATCCTAGATGAGTTAAGCTACCAGTTTAATAAAACGCGACTTGACGCTGAAATTAATGACGCCATTGAAATGGAAGATCGTGACCGATTTGATCGCTTAAGTAAAGAATATGTGCCATATACTTGGGAGTAAGTCTAACTAGATATGATAGTAAAGACCGATGGATTCACTGAGTCCAGCCGGTCTTTTTTCACTTTATGAAAGTTTAAATTTGTTAAAGGTTAAAGTATAAGTAAAACGAAGGCTTTCGCCATAAAGACTTGGCGAGCCAAGTTTTTCTAAGAGACTTGCCTTGGAAATTAAGATTATTGAATGATAGGGAATCTGCTTACATGTATGGATTTTCCATGTTATAGTGGGAGAAAAGTGGTTTTTGAAAGGAACATAAGAAATGGACAGGATGATAACCAGTACAGTTCTCTCTCTGACGGTATTATTAGCAGGTTGTGCAGGTTTCGGTGAAGAAACCAACTCTTCTCAGTTAACCTCCAGTGATAACGCTGAGAAACAATCAGGAATGAAAGAAAAGGAGCAAGAGGACACGAATCATGCCAACAAAAATAAAAATGAAACAACGGATGATACGCCTGTTTCGGGTAAAGAACCGAATTCAGATAAAGGAAATAGTGGAATGGTTGTAGTTGAGGAACCTAATAGCTTTCAGGTAGTAGTAAATAAAAATCGGAAACTACCTGATGGGTTTGTTCCAAAAAATCTGGTAGTTCCGGATGTTCCGTTCTATTTTGACGAGTTTCATCCGAAGAAACAGATGAGGAAAGAAGCAGCCAAGGCTTTAGAGGAATTATTTCAAGGGGCCCGCCAGGCAGGTCTTGAGCTAGTTGGAGCATCTGGATATCGTTCGTATGAACGGCAGAAAAGCATTTACCAAAATAATGTGAAGACGAGGGGACAGGAGTGGGCCAATCAATTTTCGGCTAAGCCAGGCACAAGTGAGCACCAAACAGGACTTGCTATGGATGTTACTTCTGCCCAGATGGCTTTTAAATTGGAGCAGAGCTTCAGTCAGACAGCAGAAGGAGAGTGGCTGGCTAAACATGCCTATGAGTATGGATTTGTAATTCGCTATCCGAAAGGTAAATCAGATATTACCGGTTATTCATATGAACCGTGGCACCTTCGTTATGTAGGGAAAGAGACAGCAGAGGAAATACACCAGCAGGAAAAGACATTGGAAGAATTTTTTGGACTGCTTCCAAGTAAACAATAATTACAGGAAGAGTGTCTGATTTAAAGGATTGGGGTTGTCCATAAGTCAAAAATAGACTTACGGGCAGCCTCTTGTTTTCATATTGTTGATACGGGAAAAGTATGGCTAGAGAACGATTGAAGCGACTAAAAAAGCCCTTTATAATCGAAAGGAAATGTTAAAGTTTGTTGTTGATTCTCACTAATCGCTTGCCAGCGGATGCTTGCCGCGGGCACGACCTCAGCTAACTTGGTCAAGAATATCGCTTGACCAAACGATTCTCTTTCTGCAGGGAAGACGACAAGTCTCCTCGGGCTTCGTCAGTCTTGACTCTCCTGCAGGAGTCTCATACTTTCCCTGCCCAAATTAGCAATCAACAATGCAAAAGTCTTCTTTTTTTCATACGAAAAGAACATGACCTTTGCTTCCTCAGAAGACACAATCCGGCTTCTTCCGGAAACACATGCTTCTTAGTAGCAAATACCGACACGGCTACGGATAAACTGTTTCTGTTCGATCACTTCCACAGCAAAGTTTGCAGTGTCTCCTACTGTTATTTTTTTGCCGTTTTCAGGTAGAAGATTTTTTTCATATCGTACTCCGCCAAGGGCATCTCCATCAGGCAGGTAGGTCGGGCAGATGATTGTCCAGTCCAGGTTGCTTTCTTTAAGTATTTGATAGGCTTTCAGGTGTTCCTCTGCCGCGAACGTAGATTTACGTTTACTTTCTGAAGTTTGAAATCTGTATTTACCTTTCTCCAATCTGCTGTCCAGAATGCCTGCAGTTCCGACTGTCACAATTCTTTTTATTTCCCGTTCCTTCATTGCCGTTATAATCAACGGTACCGCTTTTGACAGTGTATCGTTTTTATCTGTATTGAGCGCGCTGAAGACGACGTCACATCCCGTCAGAACAGTTCTTACATCTTTTAGGCTTTTGGCATTGCCTTCAACGATGCCAGCCTTGCCGGATACCATCCCCGCTTGTGAAGTATTTCTGACTAAAGCATTCAAATTCCATGATTTGTGAGCATGGACAAGGTTTATAAAACTATTTCCTACACGGCCAGTTGCACCAAAAACAGCTACCTTCATTACTATCCCCTTTTGTTGTATATTTTTATGATTATTCTGAAAAAAGTGAGCATGAACTGTTGAGAATTTGCTATGCTTAGTATATACGATATACAAGTCATTGTCTTGATGGGGGAAAAACATGAAAAAGAAACCGATTTTAAGCTGGGTCTTTTATGACTTCGGCAATTCCGCATTCGCTACGACGATGATGGCAGCAGTCTTACCGATTTTTTATTATGATGTAGCAGCGGCCGGGCTCGATGATACCCTGGCCAGCAGTTATTGGGGCTACACGCAATCGATTGCGGTGTTGATAGTTGCAGTGCTTGCACCTATTCTTGGGGCAATAAGTGACTATTCCGCAGCCAAGAAAAAATTCCTGATGTTCTTTGCCTTCATGGGAATGATAGCCAGTATCCTTATGGCTTTTGTGGGAGAGGGCCAGTATTTACTGGCATCCCTGCTGATGGTTTTGGGGACAATCGGTTTCTCTGGGGGAAATGTATTCTATGATGCATTTTTACCGGAAGTTGCAGATGAAAAGACGATTGATAAAGTTTCTGCCTGGGGATTTGCCTTTGGTTACATCGGAGGTGGGGTTCTTCTTGCCATAAACCTGGCGATGATCATGAAGCCAGAGTTGTTTGGGATTTCAAGCACACTTTTAGCCACTAAGTTATCGTTTGTTTCCGTCGGCCTCTGGTGGCTGGTATTTTCCATACCGCTTTTTAAAAATATCCTCGAAGAAAAGAAAGTGAAGCAAAAAAGGACAAAATCCTACGCAGCGATTGGTTTCCAAAGAGTTGGCCAGACCTTTCGGGAAATTAATCAATACAAACAGCTGTTTATATTCCTCCTTGCCTTCTGGTTATATAATGACGGCATTTCCACCATCATTAAAATGGCGACTATCTATGGAAGAGATATCGGAATCAACAGTAATGACCTTATTCTTGCTTTACTGATTACACAGTTCGTGGGAATTCCATTCACGTTCGTATTCGGATGGCTCGCATCTAAAATAACCGCGAAGCGAGCGCTCAGCTTATCCTTAATCGTCTATATCATCATTGTGGTTATCGGTTATTTCATGACCAGCGCCCTTCATTTTTATATTTTGGCAACCTGTGTAGGAATGGTGCAGGGAGGGGCACAGTCCCTGAGCCGTTCTATTTTTGGCAGGATGGTACCGGATGATAGACACGCGGAATTTTACGGGTTTTATGGGATTTCCTCAAAATTTGCGGCAATTTTTGGTCCATTCCTCTTTGCAATCGTCGGTCAGTTGACAGGTTCGAGCAGGTATGGAATTCTTGCTTTGGTTACTTTTTTTGTTGTTGGTCTGATACTCTTACAGCGTGTGGACGTTGATAAAGGTGTGGAAGATGCCAAGGACATGACTCGATTAAAGGACACAATTGATATTCATTCATAAAAACAAATAAAGACGATTCCTCCGAAAGCATAGTGACGGGAAGGAATCGTCTTTTTTCGTTAGAGAACAGCAGTTAAAGCGCTGGTTGATCTAAACAATTGGCTGGCTCCACTGATTGGTCAGTTTTCGGTGGAGCGGCTCTCCTGTATCATAAGAAATATCGCTTAATAAGGATTCAATTTCATTAAAAAGTATGGCTTCTTTCTCGTTCCAGTAATGGAGGAGAAGAGTCAGGATTTCCATTCCTTCTTTTCTGGCGTTATCATACAGTTCAAAAAAAGAGTCAATCCTTATTTCACCGGTTGCCGGGTGCTTCCATTCCGTATGGCATTCGTTCAAATAGTCTACATCGCCTGATACAGGGCGGTGGGAGAACGGTGATACGAGTGACCGGAGGAGTTTGTTTTTCCAGCCGTAAGGATCGTATAGAATTTTTAAAGCGAGTTTCATGTCACGATAGGATTGCTGAATGAATTTAGCTGGTAAGTCTTCGACAAGAACAGGAAAGTGGCGCTTGATTGCCTCTTCTACAACTTTAATCACTCCACGATTCAGGTGCTTACCAACATCGATTTCTTTGTATACGGGAGTTTTCCATGTTTTGATGTTTCGAATCCGTTCCAGAATAATGGTATCGATAATCGTTTCCAGACGTTGATGATTATTACCTTCATAGCCTGCCCGGTAATGGATGTAGGGATGGGTGTTTCGGTCTAAAATATGGTGGGTGACAAAACCAGCAATATAAGCTCGGACTGGTAATGGAGCAGTCCTGCCTGCTTCAATAAGGTCAAGCAGGAAATCACCGCACTTTTCTGTATGGAGTTTCATCCCTACCTGGTCGACTTCTTTATTTTTTAAGAAGGGCCAGAAACGGTGATAAAAAAATGGATCCGGTCCCTGGGCACCCAGATTGACAAAATTCGTGACCAAACCGAATGAATCTGGGTGTTCGACACTGTCCAGTATATCTTCGGCAAAATGAATATGAGTCCATACATTTGGCATGGGGATGGCTCCTTCCCTGATTTTCTCATTACCATTATATAAAATTTCGGAAAGAATTATTGAAGGAATTTAAGAGGGGATGTGAACTTTTCATAACATTTCCATACGAAAAAGGGAGCCCTCCCACAGGGCTCCCTTACCACTATTTTCCCATTTTCGAAAGAGATCGAGCAAGAAAATCATCTACAAAACGTCTAATATATCCCTCCTTAGCGTTTTATGTAGTATCTTCCTGCCTCCTTTCTTAATTGTTATCTTTAATATACGCCCAATTCAGAAAAATGTAAATAGTCTGAAAGAAATATTTTTGAAAAATTCACTTTGGTTCTGTTAGTGGGATAATGTTGAAATTTGTTACAATAGGAAAGGAGTTAATTTCGTATAATTGAGGGAGGATATATATGGACTATCGTATCGAAAAAGACACACTCGGTGAAATGAAAGTTCCGAAAGAGAAATACTGGGCAGCCCAAACACAACGCAGTAAAGAAAACTTTCCTATCGGTAATGAAAAAATGCCTGTGGAAGTGATCGAAGGTTTTGCTATTTTGAAAAAAAGCGCTGCACGTGCGAACAGTGAGCTTGGTTTATTAGAACAGGAACGTGCGGATGCTATCGGTTATGCTGCTGATCAAATTCTTAAGGGAAAACTGGAAGAACATTTTCCTTTAGTTGTCTGGCAGACTGGCAGTGGTACGCAGTCAAACATGAATGTCAATGAAGTGATAGCTTATGTTGGGAGCGAATGGCTGAAAGAGCAAGGAAGTGAAACACGTCTTCATCCAAACGATGATGTCAATAAATCGCAGAGCTCGAATGATACTTATCCCACTGCCATGCATATCGCTTCTGTACTTAAAGTAGAAGACACTGTACTTCCTGCGTTAAGACAGCTTAAAAGTACATTGAAAGAAAAGATGGAAGCGTTTCACGATATTGTTAAAATCGGGCGCACTCATCTCCAGGATGCCACTCCACTTACGCTTGGGCAGGAAATAAGCGGTTGGCACCGGATGCTGGAAAAAACAGAAAGCATGCTTGAGGACAGTCTCTCTTATGTGAAGGAACTCGCTTTAGGCGGCACCGCAGTTGGGACCGGCCTTAACGCCCATCCTGATTTCGCGGAATTAGTAGTAAAAAAAATAAAAGAGGAAACAGGAAAAGAATTCGTTTCGGCTCCTAATAAATTCCATGCACTGACTTCTCATGATGAGCTTGTCCATACGCATGGTGCCTTAAAAGCCCTAGCTGCAGATATCATGAAAATAGCAAATGATGTGCGCTGGCTGGCAAGCGGTCCTCGCTGTGGAATCGGAGAAATCACAATTCCGGCTAACGAACCTGGAAGTTCGATAATGCCAGGTAAAGTCAACCCAACGCAAAGTGAAGCAGTGACAATGGTGGCGGCTCAAGTGATGGGGAATGATGCAACGATTGGATTTGCAGCAAGTCAAGGGAACTTTGAACTGAATGTATTTAAGCCGGTTATCGCATATAATTTCCTCCAGTCTGCTCAATTATTAGCAGACAGCATGGTATCGTTTGATGAACGATGTGTAAGTGGAATAGAACCGGAACATGGAAAAATTGAGCAGTACCTGAAGGATTCCTTGATGCTGGTGACAGCCCTTAATCCCCATATAGGTTATGAAAATGCAGCGAAAATTGCAAAAACCGCTTTTGAAAAAGATCAGACATTGAAAGAGACCGCTGTCGAGCTTGGTATTTTAACAGAAGACCAGTTTGAAGAGTACGTAGACCCGAAAGCTATGACAAAACCGAACGCCAAGTAGGGTGAGTTTTTCCCTAATTTACCAAATTATTTTTGTGATACTTCCTGAAATTGTGGTCAAACTACAATTACACAGGAGGTGAGACAAAATGGCTCAAAACCAATCTAACCAATTGCTTGTACCTGGTGTACAACAAGCTCTAGACCAAATGAAATACGAAATCGCTCAAGAATTCGGTGTACAACTTGGTGCTGACACTACTTCCCGTGCTAACGGTTCTGTAGGTGGAGAAATCACTAAGCGTCTAGTACAAATGGCTGAACAACAATTCAGCGGACAACCTCAACAACGATAAGCATGGTAAACAAGAGAAGTGGCGAGCCACTTCTCTTTCCATTTTCATATACTATAATGATAGATGGTGGAGGAGCGCTCAATGAAGGTTTGTTCCTATTGCAATGGGCTGAAACATTTGGAACAACAATGTCCGGCATGCAAAAATCTAATGGATGATCAAGGGAAGCTTGTCGATTATTTGGATGATTACAGCCCTTACCTTGATGTCGGGATTACCAAAATGGTTGATGGGGATAGGCAATCCGTGAAGTCGGATCATTGTATACATGTACTCAGATGTAAAAGTTGTGACAGGGATGAAGTAGTTGTCATCGAGGAAGAGCCCATAGAAAAAGGCTAACCACTGAAGGTTAGCCTTTCGCCGTTTAACTTGGCTTTTGTATTAATCAATGCGTTCTTCTGTTTCGCTATCGAAAAAGTGAGCTTTATTCATATCAAGGGCAAGCTCGATGTCTTCGCCGCCATTGATATCTGTGCGGGAATCTACACGCGCAATAAAGTCCTGGTCATAAACTTTTGAATATAGATAGGATTCAGATCCCATCAGCTCAGCAACTTCGATGTGGGCAGTGATTTTTGCATCCTGGTTAGCATCTACAAATAGTGGCTCGTCATGCAGGTCTTCCGGACGGATACCCAGAATGATTTCTTTGTCTACATAGTTTTGAGCTCGAAGCGGTTTCATTTTTCCTTCAGGTACCTTAATTTTAACATCACCGATTTCGATACTGCCATCGCTCAACGTACCAGTCAGGAAGTTCATTGCAGGAGATCCGATGAATCCACCGACAAAGACATTCGCTGGTTTATCATAAACTTCTTTAGGAGCACCGACTTGCTGGATGTACCCATCTTTCATAACAACGAGGCGAGTTGCCATCGTCATTGCTTCTGTCTGGTCGTGCGTAACGTAAATCGTAGTCGTTTGCAGACGCTGGTGAAGCTTTTGGATTTCCGCACGCATTTGTACACGTAATTTTGCATCAAGGTTGGAAAGCGGTTCATCCATCAGGAAAACTTTTGCATCACGTACAATAGCACGGCCGAGGGCGACACGCTGACGCTGACCACCGGATAGGGCTTTTGGCTTACGGTCAAGCAATGCTTCCAATCCAAGAATTTTGGCAGCATCCTGGACACGACGCTCGATTTCTTTTTTATCCATTTTACGTAGTTTCAAACCGAACGCCATATTGTCATACACGTTCATATGCGGATATAGGGCATAGTTCTGGAAAACCATCGCAATATCTCTATCTTTCGGGGCAACATCGTTCATGCGGCGGTCACCGATATAGAAATCGCCGTCTGTGATTTCTTCCAGACCGGCAATCATTCGCAAGGTTGTGGATTTACCACAGCCTGATGGACCAACGAAGACGACAAACTCTTTGTCGTTGATATGTAGATTGAAATCTTCTACAGCTTTTACTTTCTTGTCATAAACCTTATCAATATGATCGAGTACTAATTCTGCCATGAAACAATTCCTCCTTAGTAATGTAAGCGTTTTTACGATATGTTTACAGTCTACCGAAGAAGGTTTGTTTGGTAAATGGACGAAGTGCACAAAGAATTTTCTGAGTTTTGTGCAACTTGTCAATTCTTGTCCTGTAACAACATGGCAAGGTAGACAAGCATACCTTCTTTGAACTGCCTAACGTCTATTCCCGTCTTTTCAATGAATTTATCCACGCGATATTGCAGGCTGTTCCGATGCATATACAGCTGTTTCGATGTCAGGGTTGCATTTGAATTACATTCGAGAAAGACTTGTATCGTCTTTAACAACTCATGATCATCCTTCGCATCTTTTAAAATAGCTTCTATAATATTCTCGCTTGTCCGATCAGAAAGTTTATCGAGAAAAAGGAAAGGGATGACATCCAAGTGATCTGCGACAGACAGTTTCAGGTGTTTTTGTGCAACCTGAGAGCATTGACGGCTCCAGTTAAAATGAGCAGGTGCCTGTTTGATGTCGGTGAAAAAGTCGCTGACAAAAAAAGACAGCTTCACATAAAAATCACTCATGAGTACATCGATAATTTGCTCATAGGAGTGGCTTTCTTCAAAATTTTCATCAGCTTCCTCGATAATAAATCCAGTATTTTCGTCTTCCCAAATTAACGGCATCGCAGTAGGAAAAAGTCCTTGAACTGCTTCCTGGAAGCTTTCTGATTCCATCGGATTTTCTGATATTATAAAGAAGACGAACCTGTACTGGATCGGTGGATTTTCCAATAAGCGATTGTCCAATTTTTCATGAAACAACAGATCTGCCCATTGTTGTTCGCGCTCGGTATTTTCAGGTTTTTCCCAATGGTAAGGGGTAAGGAAAATTCCGAGCATGTCTGCTTCCTGACCATCAAGCTCATCTCTGTCAATCCCAATGATTTCGTCATCCGAAGTTAGAAACCATGCATGATTTTTAGGTATTTCTTGCTCTTTTTTACGCTCGATCAATGAAGGGTACAACTCTTTTAATTTTTCAATAATCGCCATTTGTCTCTTCCTTTTTGTTGGATTATTCTTTATTATATGGAATATGTCTGCTGCATCCAAGGAAAAGTCACTTACAAGCTCCAGCTTAAACAGAATTATAATTTGACCTCAGTGAAATTGGAGGGATGACAATGGAAACAAAAATGGATCATTACAATCAGGAAATGAAGAACAGATTGAAGAGAATTGAAGGACAAGTACGTGGTGTTTTGAAAATGATGGATGAAGAAAAAGACTGCAGGGATGTCATCACTCAGTTGTCAGCTGCACGAACAGCCATGGATCGCGCCGTTGGCTATATAGTAGCGAAAAACCTGGAAAAGTGTATCCGTACTACTCATGAAAATGAAGATTCTGCTGAAGAACTGATTAATGAAGCAGTTCAGATGATTGTAAAAAGCAGATAACAAAAGGGGCTGCCCAAAAGTCTTCCAAAAGACCTTTAGAGGCAGACCCTTTTTTTACCCTTTAAAAGGTTTAACTTTGTTAAAGGATTAAAGTCATTTCTTCTGTTTAGGGATTTCGTGCGCTTCATCTATTTGGCCATGACGGAACACTTTTCCTCCTGCCATGCCTTCATTAATCATTCGATCGACATCGAGCTCGTATTTTCCTTTACCTTCCGGTGCACGGTTTTCTTTTCGCTTACGCATCTGCTCACCTCCCGTTACTAGCATTAGTTTTAGCCATAACGGGTAATTCATGCCAATTAAGATCTTTTCGTCATTAAATAATAGCTGTAACGATAAATGTAGGAAAAGTAATCCTCGATTTGGTTCCAGAGAATAGGGTGCTCGAAAATGAAATAACCCGGCTTGGCATTTGCCTCAAATAGCCAGAGTGAGTCATCCTGGTCGATACCTATATCGAGTCCAAGCTCACCTAGTTGCTGATGATAATGACGGTCAAGCTCATAGCTCGTTTCCAATGCTGCAGATTCCAGCCGCTTTGTGATTTGAGCAGCTTTCTTTTCAGGGAATATTTCCTCTACCAGTTTAACCTGTGCCCCGTAGGTCAGGTGAGTTGTCGGCTGTCCTTTTGATCCCAGGCGTGCTGCCATGACTGTGGCACGCCATTTTCCTGTCTCATCTTTATTGGTGTGAACACGGAAATCAACAGGCTGTTCGTCAATCTCAAACAACCTGATCTGTGGCTGAAGCAGATATCCCTCGCTTCCTTGAGGGAAATAGGAGGAAAAAAAAGAATGGACATCTGCAAAAGTTTGGGATTGAAGCGCCTCCGATTCGGTTACATGTATGGAACCGGTGTCTGTTTTCTGGACGCGGATCAATCCTTCTCCTTTACTGCCGTGGGAAGATTTTATATAGATATTTTCTTTTTCCAGCATATCAGCAATCATAGCTTCCGAAGGGTGGAAAACGGTCTTTGGTAAAAGATGATCAAGATGATCGCTCTGTTTCAACTGTTTGAATACCGACCATTTATTGAAGAACCCTGGATTAAAAATATGTGTCTTCTTCCGCAATGATCGAAATGCATTAGCCACTTTTGGATGATTTTCCGCTTTCCGGTTAGGAATACGGTTATGAACTACTTCAGGAAGAGGAGATTCAATTTTCCTCCAGATATTCTGGTCATAAATGTAGCCGGTCATATAAGAAGGAAGCGAATTCAGGTGCTGTTGCCCGAAAAAAACACTTTGGTAACCATGATTCCGTCCTGCATTACTAAGTGCTTCAAAATATTTTGTCCTTGTCCCTAAAAGTGGTCCGCGTTTTTGAAAACCTGCGGTGAAAACCCCGAATGGAATCGTGCATGTGGCATTTTCGCCATTCAAGTGGAAACTGGCCATCCGATGTCTCGGCAGCGTAAGCCGTTTTTCTACAGCTGAAGAAATGAGAATGAAATTGTCTTCCTGGTTATGGGTCAGGCATTGGACAGGGCAGGTTCTATCCCCAAATGACACCGAGTGAATCGGGTGAAATTCCCTGCCATAGGCTTTAGGGACAATCATGCGGGCGTGGGCGCTAGGGTAAAAACGGATAGCAAAGAACATGGACGGCCCTCCTCTTTTTAACACGTTTATGAAAGACTTGGAATTTAGTTCCGCGACGTAGTGGAAATTTTCAAGTTCAAAGCACGAAAAGACGAGTTCTAATAAAAATATATGATTGGAGATCTATCTTCATACATTAGTAAAACTTTTAGAAAAGAAGACAAATGGATTATACTTGAGGATGGATAAGAAATGAGGTTGATCTAATGGATACGATAATCATGATCCTATTAATGATGGCTATCGGGGCATTGATCGGTGGGCTGACGAACTCATTAGCCATACGGATGTTATTCCGTCCGTACCGCCCCATTTATATAAAAGGATACCGGCTTCCCTTTACACCAGGCTTGATTCCGAAACGGCAAGGGGAGCTTGCCCGTCAGCTTGGAAGGATGGTCGTCAAGCATTTGCTTACGGCGGAAGGGTTGCGGAAGAAGCTTAAGAATCATGAGTTTCAACAGCAAATGATTCGGTGGAGCCAGTCAGAAGCAAAACATTTTCTAAGTCAGGAAACAACAATCAAAGAACTTTTGAAAAAAATGGATATAGAAGTCGAGGCTGCGGGTATCAAGCGCAAAACAGCATTCTGGGTTGAGAACCGCTATGAAGAAATAATGGAAGGTTACCGTCATGAAAAAATCGGCGATATCATGCCTGACAGGTGGCGGAGAAAAGCATTCCAAGGGGCAGAGCAGCTGTCTATCCATATTCAAGGAAAATTGGAGAATTATATAGAAAGCTGGGAAGGCAAACAGAAAATAGCTGATTTGATAGAAGATTACCTTGGCGGCCAGGGGTTCCTGGGTAATATGATTGCCTCCTTTATGACACCACAAGGACTGACGGAACGCGCTCACCCAGCCATTTTACAGTATGTACGTGCCCCTGAAACCAGGGCTTGGCTCTCTGAATTGCTGGAAAAAGAATTGCATACGTGGATGGAAGAGCCGATAGGGAACCTGGAAGATAAAATAGGGAAAAACACTATCAAACGTACGCTGGGCAGAACCGTAGCTGAATTTCTTCCAGTAGAAAGCTGGCTGGACAAGTCGGTCAAAGAATGGGTAAAGCCATACCGCTCAACAATTATCCAAGAAGGAATTCCGGTACTGGTAGAGAAACTTACCGAACTTATTTCTGACAAGATTGAAAATATGATGGAAAAAATGCATCTGGCAGAGATCGTTCAGGAGCAGGTAGATACTTTTTCAGTTGAGAGGCTTGAAGATATGGTGCTTGGTATTTCCCGCCGTGAATTCAAAATGATCACTTATTTAGGAGCGTTGCTGGGTGGTTTAATTGGAATAATTCAGGGTGTGCTCGTCATAATTTTCGGATAATCCCCCTTATCCTATACAGAGCTCTATTCGTTTGTTATAGTGGGGGAGGAATCAAAGTACGCCAATCAATTAGGAGGTTTTTTTAAAAATGGCAAATATTTATGATAACGCGTATGACTTGGAGAAATCCATCCGAGAAAGTAATGAATTTCAAGGTTTGAAGGAAGCATATGAAGCGGTAATGGCTGACGAAGCTGCTAAAAAAATGTTCGATAACTTCCGCGAAACTCAAATCAACCTTCAGCAGAAACAAATGCAAGGGGAAGAGATTACGGAGGAAGAAGTACAGCAAGCACAACAAGTAGTTCAGCTGGTTCAACAGCATGAGCAGATCTCTAAGCTTATGGAAAAAGAACAACAGTTGAATACAGTCATCAATGATGTAAGCCGTATTATCACGAAACCATTGGAAGAGCTTTACGGCAATCCAGAAGAACAATAAAGCATTTACAAAAAGATCAGGCGAAAACGTCTGATCTTTTTTTATGTGTGCCCGGCATGGGCATATACTCTAGGGTTCAAGTCCCGAACGGCGAAGGTCGTTGTAGCTGTTAGCCAAAGGCAAGGGTGTCCA